>NZ_CP157668.1:0-2095000 GCF_056824575.1 Pseudogulbenkiania sp. AW2-16
CCAGAATGGGTAAAAACGTCATGATTGTCCTGTTATGACTGCGGCGGTCGCTGCTGTACCAGTGCCTGCAAGCGCGCGGCGATGGAGGTCAGCGGCAGCACCTCGTGCGTTCCGCCCTGCGCGATGGCTTCCTTGGGCATGCCGAACACCACGCAGCTGGCCTCGTCCTGAGCGATGTTGTAGGCACCCGCCTGCTTCAGTTCGAGCATGCCACTGGCGCCGTCACGCCCCATGCCGGTGAGGATGATGCCGATGCAGTTCTTGCCGGCGACGTTGGCCGCGGAGCGGAACAGCACGTCGACCGAAGGGCGATGACGGTTGACCGGTGGGCCGGCGTTGAGACTGGCGACCAAACCCAGGGCCGGTACGGCCTGCAACAGCAGGTGAGAGTGGCCCGGGGCGATGTAGACGGTATTGGCCTGGAGCCGCTCGTTGTCCTCGGCCTCCTTCACGCGCAGTTTGCACAAGGAATCGAGCCGGGCGGCGAACGATTTGGTGAACATCTCCGGCATGTGCTGGGCCACCAGGATCGGTGGCATCCCCTCGGGCAGCACCGTCAGCAGTGCTCGCAGGGCTTCCGTGCCGCCGGTCGAGGAGCCGATGACGATGACGCTCTGCCGCAGCAAGGGCGCACGCCCAGGCTGCCGCGCCAGGATGATGTCGGCCGAGTGACTGGGTGCGACGTCAATGGTTGTTGGTTTGGCGTTGACCACTTTCGGCGGAATCCCCATGAATTTCCTTTTATGACCGGAGCGCGCACCAGGTGGGCGGGGTTGGCCGAAGCAATGCCTGGGACGATCTCCCATAGCGTTTTTCTTGTTTATTGATGATAGCAGCATCAGACCGCAGATGGCGGCAGACCATCCGGCTTCAGGGCTGGATTTCAGCCTGCTGCAGTCGTGCAAGCCAGCCGTCGCAGGCAGCCTCGAGCAGGTCGAGCACGCGATCGAAACCGCTGGCGCCGCCGTAATAGGGATCGGGCACTTCCTGGTTGGGGCCAAGCGGCGCCAGCATCAAGGCCAGCTTGTGCTGCATGCCCGGTGGGCACAGCTGACGCAGGGCGGCAAGGTTGCGCTGATCGGCCGCCAACACCAGATCGAAGCGCTCGAAGTCGGCCCGGGTCACCTGGCGCGCACGCTGTGTCGACAGGTCGTACCCCCGCTGGCGGGCCGCCTGCTGGCTGCGCTGGTCCGGCGCCTCGCCGACGTGGTAACCGTGAGTGCCGGCCGAATCAATGAGGATGGCCGCCGCCAAGCCGGCGCGCTCGACCTTGGCGCGCATCACACCCTCCGCCGTCGGCGAGCGGCAGATATTGCCGTGGCAGACCATGAGAAGGTTGATGACCTCTTTTGGCGCAATCGTTTTTCCTGTTGTCCCGCTCATGTTCACGCCTAACAAATGTCTCCAAATCGGCCCATGCCATAACCATGGCATCCGTATCTTAACAGGGGATGGGGCTGTTTGAAGGCGAGATTGTAGAGGCATAACGGTCAGACGCAAGACCGGGCCGCCGAACGGCCAGGCCACCAGAAGAAGGCACAGTGCATGGGAAAGCACCATCGACCGCCGAACTGCAGCGGCGATGATGGGCGGCGTCGGCCTGATACCGTCAAAACGCCGGAATGCAAAAAGCCCCGCAGAGCGGGGCTTCTTTAATTTCGCGCTTTCTGATCGAATCAGAGCGGCTGAATATTGGTGGCTTGCGGGCCTTTTTGACCCTTGCCGGACTGGTAGCTCACCTTTTGGCCTTCTTGCAGCGACTTGAAGCCATCGGCGCGAATCTCGGAGAAATGGGCGAACAGATCTTCACCACCTGCATCCGGGGAGATGAAGCCAAAGCCTTTTGCGTCGTTAAACCATTTAACGGTACCGGTTTCCATATTGTCATTCCTTAAAGCTGATTATGAGCATTTGCTCGGGAACACGAAGATCAAGGAAGAGGAATATGAAACAACTGAAGTACCAGTTTGGCCACCGCAATATAACGACAAATCCACCGCTTGAAGATCCTGCACCCGCAGTTATACGGAGTATTTCATCCGGCGTCCAACTATTTGTAAAAAAACTTGCTAGCCGGTCGGGCGGATTGCCCCTCCCCGCCCGGTGGGGACAGTCGCACCGGCCGGGATTACCGTGACACCTTACAGCTCGTTGATCCAGGCCTTTTCCTTCAACGTCTTGAGCTGGTCGCGCAGCCCGGCGGCTTTCTCGAACTCCAGGTTGCGCGCGGCTTCAAGCATATCTTTTTCGAGGCGCTTGATTTCCTTGGCCAGCGCTTTCTCGTCCATCATCGCCACGCGCGCGTCGTCGACCAGTTTCTTCTTCTCGGCCTCGGCGCTGTACACCCCGTCGATGATGTCCTTGATCTTCTTCTCCACCCCTTTGGGCACGATGCCATGCTCGGTGTTGAAGGCGATCTGCTTGGTGCGGCGTCGTTCGGTCTCGTCGATGGCGCGCCGCATCGAGTTGGTAATGCGGTCGGCGTAGAGCAGCGCCTTGCCGTGCAGGTTGCGCGCGGCGCGGCCGATGGTCTGGATCAGCGAGCGGTCGGAGCGCAGGAAGCCCTCCTTGTCGGCGTCGAGGATGGCCACCAGGCTGACCTCGGGGATGTCCAGCCCCTCGCGCAGCAGGTTGATACCGATCAGCACGTCGAACATGCCGAGCCGCAGGTCGCGGATGATCTCGACACGCTCGACGGTGTCGATGTCGGAGTGCAGGTAGCGCACCTTGACGCCGTGCTCGGTGTAGTAGTCGGCCAGTTGTTCGGCCATGCGCTTGGTGAGCGTGGTGACCAGCACGCGCTCGTTGCTCCCCACCCGGAGGGTGATCTCTGACAGCAGATCGTCGACCTGGCTCGCCACCGGACGGATTTCGATCTCGGGGTCGATCAGGCCGGTGGGGCGCACCACCTGCTCCACCACCTGGCCGGCATGGCCGGCTTCATAGTCGGCCGGCGTGGCCGAGATGAACACCGTCTGCGGCATCATGCGCTCGAACTCGTTGAACTTGAGCGGACGGTTGTCGGCCGCCGACGGCAGGCGGAAGCCATAGTCGACCAGGTTCAGCTTACGCGCGGCGTCGCCCTTGTACATGCCGCCGATCTGCGGAATGGTGACGTGGCTCTCGTCGATGAACATCAGGGCGTTCTTGGGCAGGTAGTCGATCAGGGTCGGCGGTGGCTCACCCGGGCCACGGCCCGAGAAGTGCCGCGAGTAGTTCTCGATGCCCTTGCAGAAGCCCATCTCGTACAGCATCTCGAGGTCGAAGCGGGTGCGCTGCTCGATGCGCTGCGCTTCGACCAGCTTGCCTTCGCGCTGGTAGAAATCGACGCGCTCGCGCAGTTCCAGCTTAATCTTCTCGCAGGCGCGCAGCACGGTGTCGCGCGGCGTGACGTAGTGGCTGGACGGAAACACCGTGAAGCGCCCGACCCGCTGCCGGGTAACGCCGGTGAGCGGGTCGAACAGCGTCAGCGTTTCCAGTTCGTCGTCGAACAGGCTGACGCGCAGCGCGAGTTCGGCCGATTCCGCCGGGAAGATGTCGATCACGTCGCCGCGCACGCGGAAGGTGCCGCGCGTGAAGTCGAGGTCGTTGCGTTCGTACTGCATCGCCACCAGGCGCCCGATGATCTCGCGCTGCGCGATGGTTTCGCCTTCCTTGAGATGCAGGATCATCTGGTGGTAGTCGGACGGGTCGCCGATACCGTAGATCGCCGATACGGTGGCGACGATCACGCAGTCGGGCCGCTCCAGCAGGCTCTTGGTGGCGGACAGGCGCATCTGTTCGATGTGCTCGTTGATGCTGGAGTCTTTCTCGATGAACAGGTCGCGGCTGGGAACGTAGGCTTCCGGCTGGTAGTAGTCGTAGTAGGAGACGAAGTATTCGACCGCGTTCTCGGGAAAGAACTCGCGCATCTCGGAATAGAGCTGGGCCGCCAGCGTCTTGTTGTGCGCCATGATGATCGCGGGCCGCCCGGTGCGGGCGATGACGTTGGCCATGGTGAAGGTCTTGCCGGAGCCGGTCACCCCGAGCAGGGTCTGGTAGGACAGGCCGTCGGACAGCCCTTCCACCAGCTGCGCGATGGCGGCCGGCTGATCGCCGGCGGGCGGAAACGGCTGATGGAGCTTGAACGGACTATCGGGGAAGGTGACGATCATGCTGCTCTCGGTTTAGGCGCTTGAGACCTTCATTTTACAAGAGTGTGGCGAGAAACTCCCGAGCCACGGAAGAGTCAGTATTTTTTGGCAATTTACCGCCACACGGCCGCGGTGGATTGTTTAAAATAAAAGTGTTCGTTCCACCCCCTTATGACGTACGGGAGCAGTTGATAATGTTAAGGAATTTTGCGGGTTGGCTGGTGGCCGCCGCTCTCGCCATGCCGCTTGCCGCCCACGCCGATAGCGCCGGGATTCGAGGCATTCAGGTCGCCGCCAACATGACCGGCGCGCCGCACCTGAATTCGCACACGGTGCTGGTGCTCAACGGCGCCAATGGCGAAGCCTTGTACCAGAAAAATACCGATCTGCCGCTGCCGTTCGCGTCGATCACCAAGCTGATGACGGCGATGGTCACGCTGGACGCCGGGCTGTCGATGGATGAGCCGATCACCATCACCGAGAATGAGATAGACCGGCTGAAGAACACCTCGTCGCGATTGTCTGTGGGCACCACTCTGCCGCGCCGCGAAATGCTGCTGCTGGCGCTGATGTCGTCGGAGAATCGTGCCGCTGCCGCGCTGGCGCGCACCTACCCCGGCGGCACCCAGGCCTTCGTGGCACAGATGAACCGCAAGGCGCGCACGCTCGGCATGAACAACACAGTGTTCTACGACCCGACCGGGCTCGAGGTGCGCAACACCGCCACGGCGATGGACCTGGCGCGCATGGTCCGGGCCGCCAACGGCTACCCGCTGATCCGCACCTTCACCACCACGCAGGAGCATGAGGTGATGTCGGGTTCGCGCCGCATGCTGCATTACAAGAACAGCAACGCGTTGGTGCGTGAGGGCGACTGGGACATTTCGCTGCAGAAAACCGGCTACATCCAGGAAGCCGGGCGCTGCATGGTGCTGCAAACCACCGTCGGCTCGCAGCCGCTGATCATCGTGCTGCTGGCCGCCGGCGCGCCGTCGGCGAGGGTCAGCGACGCCCGCGCGATCCGCAACTGGCTGGAACGCCATCCGGGCACCTGGCTCGCCGGCTGAACCCCGGCGCCAGGAAACAGGCAATGAAAAACGCGGCCCATGGCCGCGTTTTTCATTGGGCGTCCAGTTGCTGGTCCCAGTACGGGGGATCACCGAAGGTCTGCAGCAGGAAGTCGATCAGAACGCGCACCTTGGGCGACAGGTGCCGCCGGCTCGGGTAGATGGCCAACACCTCTTGTGCCGGCAGCGCATAGCCGGGCAGGACTTGGCGCACCCGTCCGGTACGGAGGGCGTCGCTGACCGCCCAGGTGGAACGAATCGCGATGCCGCCGCCGGCGAGACAGGCCTCGCCCACGGCGTCGCCCAGATTGCTGACCAGGTTGCCGCGCACCTCGACCTCGGTGGGCCCCTGCGGCCCGTCGAGCGACCAGACCCGGCTGCGCGTGCCCACCTCGTCCAGCAACAGGCAATTGTGCCGGGCCAGCTCGGCCGGGTGCCGCGGCTCGCCCTGCCGGTCCAGGTAGCCGGGGGCGGCGCACAGGATGCGCCGGTTGACGCACAGCGGGCGCGCCACCAGCCCCGGCTTGTCGGGCTGGCCGATGCGGATCGCCAGATCGAGAGCACCGTCGACCAGGTCGAGCACGGCATCGGTCAGCAGCAGGTGCACCTCGAGTTGCGGGTAGCGTTCGAGGAAGGCCGGCAGATGCGGCGCCAGGTGCTGGCGCCCGAACGAGGCCGAGGCGGTGACCTTGAGCACGCCGGACGGCTGGTGCTGGCGCGCCATCAACAGGGCCTCGGTTTCGGCCAGCTCATCCAGAACCGCGCGGCCGCGCTGGTAATACAGCTCGCCTTCCGGGGTCAGGGCCTGGCGCCGGGTGGTGCGCTGCAACAGCCGCACGCCGAGGCGCGCCTCGAGGTTGATCAGGCGCCGGCTGATGACGGCGCTGGACAGACGGAGGCGTTCGCCCGCCTTGACCAGGCTGCCTTGCTCGACCACGGCGCAGAAGATGTGCAGATCGCTGAGTGGCTCCATTCGCTTTATTTTTTTGATAAATACTCAAAATACACCCTATTTATCAAAAAATCTGCCGATTTCACAATGGACGTACATCGTCATTTCTCCAGAAAGGCCTGCGTCATGAAAGCCGTCGCCCTCACCCGCTACCAGCCGATCGACCATCCGGAAGCCTTGCTCGACGTCGAGCTGCCACGCCCGCCAGCGCAGGGGCACGACCTGCTGGTGCGGGTCGAGGCCGTGTCGGTCAACCCGGTCGACACCAAGGTACGCTCGCCGAAGGACAAGGTGGAGTCCAGCCCGCGCGTGCTGGGCTGGGACGCGGCCGGCGTGGTCGAGGCCGTCGGCCCGGACGTCACCCTGTTCCAGCCCGGCGATGCGGTCTACTACGCCGGCGACATCACGCGCCAGGGCAGCAACAGCGAATACCAGCTGGTCGACGAGCGCATCGTCGGCCACAAGCCGGCCGCGCTCGACTTCGCCGCCGCCGCGGCTCTGCCGCTGACCGCGATTACCGCCTACGAGGGCCTGTTCGCTCGGCTCGACCTCGATCCGAACGGCGCCGACGCCGGCAAGAGCCTGCTGGTGATCGGCGGCGCCGGCGGCGTCGGTTCGCTGGTGATCCAGTTTGCCAAGCTGGCCGGGCTGACGGTGATCGCCACGGCCGGTCGGCCCCACAGCGCCGACTGGTGCCGCCAGCTCGGCGCCGATCTGGTGCTCGATCGCCATCAACCCCTGATACCTGCGCTGGCGCTGCACGGACACCCCCAGGTCGACTACATCTTCAATGCCGCCGATACCGACGGCTACTGGGAGACGATGGGTGAGGCGATCCGGCCGCAGGGGCGCATCGTCACCATCGTCGAAAACCGTGGCCCCCTGGCGCAGGATCAGCTCAAGCTCAAGAGCGCAACGCACGTATGGGAGTTCATGTTCACCCGTCCGATGTACCGCACGCCCGACCAGATCGAGCAACACCGCCTGCTGGAGACGGTAGCGGGCTGGATCGACAGCGGCCGGGTCAAGGGTACGCTGAGCGAGACGTGGTCGCCGATCAACGCCGAGAACCTGCGCCGGGCGCACCGCCTGCTGGAGTCCGGCAGCATGGTCGGCAAGCTGGTGCTGCAGAGCTGGTAGAATATCGTCATGGACGGCGGCCGGAGGCGCGGCTTCGGCCAACCTGCGCCGCATCGACAACTGACCACGACAGGAGACCATGACGATGACCCTTACAACCTGGCTGCTCTACAGCACTGTGGCCCTGGCGACCGCCCTCAGCCCGGGGCCGGCGGTACTGCTGGCGATTTCCAACTCGCTGACCCTGGGCGCGCGGCGCGCGCTGATCTGTTCGAGCGGCAACGTGCTCGGCGTGTTCGTCGTCTCGGGCACGGCGATGGCGGGACTGGGGCTGCTGCTGAAAAGCTCGGCAACGTTGTTTCTGCTGCTCAAGGTATGCGGGGCGCTCTACCTGATCTATCTGGGGCTGCGCCAGTGGAAGAGCCGTGCCAATCTGTTCGCCCAGAGCACTTCGGCGGCGGTGCCGGCCATGCAGTCGCCGCGTCAGCTGTTTCTGCGCGGGACCCTGGTGTCGATCACCAACCCCAAGAGCATCCTGTTCTTCACCGCGCTGTTCCCGCAGTTCATGCGTCCGGACCAGGCGGTAGCCGAGCAGTTCCTGGTGCTGACGGCGACCTTTGCTGCCTGCACCGTGTTGTCACACCTGAGCTATGTGCTGCTGGCGCGTTCGCTGAAGGGCTGGTTCACCACCGATGGGCGCGCCCGGCTGTTCAACCGGGTGTGCGGTGGAGCCTTCATGCTGCTGGGGATCGGCGTGTTCCGGCTGAAGAACCAGGCCAGCTAGACGGGCCCGGCGAAAAGGAAAGGTTGGCCTAACGCGGGGAATGGCGTTTCGGCCAACCTTGTTATCCACGCATGCCCATGCCGATGCGCCTAAGACGCGGCCTGCGCCTGTTCGTCGCCTCAGCCGTGGCGGAAGGCGATCAGGTGGTCCAGTTCGAGGCGGATGCCGATTGCCTCGCCCACGGCGTGGTTGTGATGGCTCGGCACCTGCGCCAGCACGCGCTGGCCGGACGGCAGCGTCAGGGTGTAGTGGAACTCGGCGCCGCGGAACACCTTGGATTCGACGATGGCGGTCATCGGGCTGGCATCGTCGTGCTGCACATCGTCGGGACGCAACAGCACGTCCACCCGGTCGTTCACTGCGAAATCCAGCGGCAGCATCCCGCAAAATTCGCCGATCTCCAGGCTGATGCATTGCGGCCCGCTGACGCGGCCGGGCAGGAACACGCCCTGGCCGATGAAGTCGGCGACGTAGCGCGTGGCCGGCTGGTGGTAGAGCCGGTACGGAGTGTCCCACTGCAGCAGCCGCCCGCCCTGCATCACCCCGACACGGTCGGCCATGGCGAACGCTTCGTTCTGGTCGTGCGTGACCAGGATGGCGGTGGTGTTTTCGTGTTTCAGGATGTCGCGCACCTCGCGTGACAGGCGCTCGCGCAGGTCGACGTCGAGGTTGGAAAACGGCTCGTCCATCAGCAACAGGCGCGGCCGCGGCGCCAGGGCGCGCGCCAGCGCCACGCGCTGCTGCTGGCCGCCGGACAACTCGTGCGGGTAGGACGAGGCCAGACCGGCGAGGCCGACCACCCCGAGCATTTCGGTCACCCGTGCCGCGCGCTCGCCACGCCCGAGCGCGCGCAGGCCGAAGCCGACGTTGCCGGCCACGGTCAGGTGCGGGAACAAGGCGTAATCCTGGAACACCATGCCGATCGCGCGTTCGTGCGCCGGGCACAGGTAATCGCGGCGGCTAATCACCTTGCCGTCGAGGCGGATCTCGCCGCCATTCACCGGCTCGAAACCGGCGATGCAGCGTAGCACCGTGGTCTTGCCGCAGCCCGAGCTGCCCACCAGGCAGGCGATCTCGCCCTTCTGCAGCGCAAAGCTCATCGCCTCGACCACCGTGGTGGCGCCGTAGGCCTGGCTGACGGTATCCAATTCAAGCAAGGCAGTCATGATTCAGAGCGGGTCTTTCTGACGGGACAGCAAGATGACCGGCACCAAGCCGGCCAGCACGATGGCGACGGCCGGCAGCGCGGCATGCTCCCACTGACCTTCGGTGGTAAAGGAGAACACCCGGACGGCCAGGGTGTCCCAATCGAACGGACGGGTCATCAGCGTGATCGGCATTTCCTTCATCACGTCGACAAACACCATCAGCACGGCGGTAAACAGGCTGCCCTTCAACAGCGGCAGGTGCACGTGGCGCAGCAGCCCCCAGCCGGCGTAGCCGAGGTTGCGCGCCGCTTCTTCCTGGCTGCGGGTGATGCGCCCCATTGCGCTATCGATGGCGGAATGGCCCACCGCCAGGAAGCGTGACACATAGGCCAGCAGCATCACCAGCAGCGTGCCCTTGAAGATGGCGGTGACGTCGGGACCGAGCGCGCCGCCGAACCAGTCCAAGAGCAGGTTGTCGAGCCAGGCGACCGGCACGAACACCCCCACCGCCAGCACCGTGCCGGGCACGGCGTAGCCCAGCGTGGCCAGTTTGGCCAACAGCCGCTTGGCGGGGTGTGGGTCGCGCCGCTGGGCGTAGGCCAGTGCCAGCGCCACCACGGCCACCGCCACGGCCGCCATCAGCGACAGCGCCACCGAACGCAGCGCGTAGCCCAGCAAGTCGGCGTTGAACTCCTCCGCCGCCAGTTGCCACGCCCACCACACCAGTTGGCCGAACGGCAGCACGAAGGCCAAGAGCAGCACCAGCCCCGCCCACAGCGTCGCGCCCCAGCGCTGCCAGCCGGTCAGCCGCAAACGCGGCAACGGTGCGGCACGGCCGGTCTGGGTATAGGCGCGCCGACCGCGCGCGCGCTGCTCCAGCCACACCAGCACGAACACCATCAGCACCAGCAGCGACGCCAGCTGCTTGGCTGCCGGCAGCGAGAACAGGCTGAACCAGGCCTTGTAGATGGCCGAGGTGAAGGTGTCGTAATTGAAGATGGCGACGGTGCCGAAGTCGGCCAGGGTTTCCATCAACGCCAGCGTCACGCCGCCGATGATCCACGGCCGTGCCATCGGCAGCGCCACGTGCCAGAAACCCTTGACGCGCGACAGCCCGAACGATTGCCCCACCTCCAGCGCGCGCCGTCCCATGCTGGCGAAGGCGTTGCGCGCGAGCAGGTAGACGTAGGGGTAGAACGCCAAGGTCATGACCAGCGCCACACCGCCGCTGGAACGCAGCGACGGCACCCAGCTGGAATCGCCGGTGACGGCGCGCAGCCAGCTTTGCAGCGGGCCGGTGAAGTCGAACAGCCCCAGTTGGGAAAACGCCATGACGTAGGCCGGCATGGCCAAGGGCAGCATCAACGCCCAGTTGAAGAAGCGGCGGCCGGGAAACTCGTAGAGCGCGGTGAGCCAGTGCCAGCGGCACGCCGACCAACAACACCCCGCTGCCGACGCCCAGCACCAGCCACAAGGTGTTGCGCAGCAGTTCCGGCAACAGGTGGTTCTGCAGGTGAGCCCAGACCGCCCCGTCCGGGACCGCCAGCGCCGCCAGGATGACCGAGAGCGGGATGACGGTGACGAGGCTGACCAGGGCCGCCACGGGGCGCCAGCGGCGCGCGGAAGACAGCATGGATTGGTTCAGGAAATGATAAGGATTTGCAATTATCCCGCGAAAGCCCCACGCGGGACACCCGGCACGGCGCACCGCGCCCAAAAGGCAAAAACCGGCGGGAAGCCCCGCCGGTTTGGCAAGCGGACCGCCGCCGGCGCTTATTTGTAGCCGACCCGGTCCATCAGCATCACCGCCTCGGCCTGGCGCGCCCCGGCGTTGGAGACGTTGATCAGGTTGTGCTTGAAGGCGCCCCAGGCGGCCACTTTCGGGTCGGGCTTCACTTTCGGGTTGACCGGGAACTCCATGTCGACGTCGGCGAACAGGTTCTGCGCCTTGTCGGACGACAGCCACTCGATGAACCTGACCGCACCGCGCTCGTTCTTGGCGTACTTCGCCACCCCGGCGCCGGAGATGTTGACGTGGGTGCCCTTGCCCTTCTGGTTGGCCCAGAAGACGCCGACCGGCAGATTGGGATTCTTGTTCATCAGGCGGCCGTAGTAATAGGTATTGGCGAGGCCGACTTCGCACTGCCCTGCGGCGATCGCCTCCAGCATCTTGGTATCGTCCGCGAACACGTCGGTGGCCAGATTGTCGACCCAGCCGCGCACGATCTTCTCGGTCTTGACCGGACCATGCTCGCTCAGCAGCATCGCCACCAGCGACTGGTTGTAAACCTTCTTCGAGGTGCGCAGGCACAGCTTGCCCTTCCACTTCGGATCGGCCAGGTCCTCGTAGCTGGAGAGCTGGGCCGGCTGCACTTTCTGGGTGTTGTAGAACAGGGTGCGGGCACGGATCGACAGGCCGAACCATTCGTTCTTCGGGTCGCGCAGGTGGGCCGGGATGTTGGCCTCCAGCACCTTGGAGCTGGCCGGCTTGAGCAGGCCCATCTTCGACGCTTGCCACAGGTTGCCGGCGTCCACCGTCAGCAGGATGTCCGCCGGGCTATTGCTGCCTTCGGCACGCAGGCGCTCCATCAGCGGGCCTTCCTTGTCGGAAACCAGCTTCACGTCGACACCGGTTTCCTTCTTGTAGGCCTCGACCAGCGGCTTCACCAGTTGCTCGGCACGCGCGCTGTACACCACGATTTCTTCCGCCATCGCCGAACCGGCAAACGCCGCCAGCACCGCGGCAAACATCAGCTGCTTTTTCAAGATCAGGCTCCTGCTCCGTGGGTTTTATTGAGAATAAATATCATTAGCTACTATATCACAATAGGAATGATTATCAAGCCGGCATGAATCAGGTTTGAGTTCGGAACAAATCAAACGCCCGGCAGCAGCACTGCCCCACGGCCTGGAGGGGGCCCACAAGGAGTCGATCGGCCGCAACCGTGCCCAGACGCTATGCTCCCGAAGAGCTTGATCACCCCTCCTGCGTTGCCAAGCCTGCTAGCTCGAACGGCGGGCGGCGCCAGCGCCCGGCAAAGCGGCGCAGCCAGCTGGTGAATGCACCGTCGAGCTTGTGGTCGGCGGCATCCGAGAACGGGTCGGTGTGCAGATCCCGTGCGGCGAGCCCCAGTTCGCGCGCGGTGACGGCGACCGCCTCGACCATCTTCGGCGGGCCCGCGATGTAAAGCTTGGCGCCGGCAAGGCTGGGCCAGTCCTGTGCGAGGCTTGCCGTCACGCGCTGGTAGCGGCGCGGCAACGGCCCCCGCTCCGACGGCTCGGCACGTGACAGCGCACAGTCCACGCGCAGGTTTGGGTACTGGCGCGCGAGCGCGGCAAGTTCGGCTTCCCAGTACACATCCGCTTCCACGCGTGCCGCGTAGTAGAGGTGCACGTGGCGGTGCGCGTTCGCGGCGAGCGCGGCGCCGATGATGGACAACACCGGTGCCAGCCCGGTACCGCCGCCGATGGCGACAATCGGGCCGCCGTGGTTCTGGCGCCAGTAGCCGTGGCCGTGCGGGCCGTCGACCGTGACCTCACTGCCGACCAGGTTGTCACGGCTCACGTAGCGGGAGGTTTTGCCTCCTTCCACCAAGCGGACGTGAAATTCCAGCTCGTCGGCGCCGGGCAGCGAGGCAACCGAGTACGCGCGCTGCGGCAGGTTGTCGAATTTCAGATAGAAGAACTGCCCGGCAAGGTAGTGCACCGGTTTGGCAGGCTTCACCCGCAGCACCACCACGTCGCCCTGACGGTGTTGCCGGGAGACGACCCAGCCACGCTGGCGCCGCGCCGCGGGCAACGCGACCAGTTCGTCCAGCGCCTCGATGCGCAGATCGCTCTTGGGCGTGCAGCGGCAGGCGAGTACGTAGCCGTCGGCACGCTCGGTGGCGGAGAGGACGCCGGCGGGGGCGCTGTCGTGCGCGACCTCGCCACACAGCACCCGGCCCTTGCACGCGCCGCAGTCACCGCTGGCGCAGGAGTAGGGAAACGGCACCCCATGGGCAAGCATGGTTTCCAGTACGGTTTCGCCGCCGTTCTCCAGCGGGATGGGCCAGTCCTTGAGTTCGATACGGGCCATGCTCGGCTTTCCTGATGATGGCGGCAGCCTGCCGCCGTGATGAGGTTTCGGATGTTGTCGGCCCCGCCATCGCTCACGCTGGCCGGCGACGAAGCCGGAGCGGGGTTAGTGAGGCAGCCGCAGGCGCACTGGCAGAATGTGCCAGCTGTGGCGGGTCTGGTTATGGTTGAACGCCGCGAACCACAGGTAGACGCCGTCCTTGATCGCCACATCCTGCGCATCCGGTGCATCAAGCTTGCGTGAGAACTCCACTGTCCAGCGGCCGTTCTGCCAATAGCCACGCGCCGCGACATCACCCGCCGGGCCACTCATCGGCTTCTTCCAGTACAGTGCGGGGATCAGGGTGCCCACCGGAATCTTGTCGTCCAGCTCCTTGGAATAGGGCACGATCTCGTCAGGCCCCATGTTGAATTCGGAGCCGTGCGACTCGTAGGGCGACTGGCTGGTGCCGAGGCGGGCCTGCAGCTTGGTCAAATCCCTGGGGAGGTACTTGGGTGTGACGATCCGGCTCGGCCAGTTGACCGACCAGCCGTGCGGACCTTTGGCAAAGTTGTCCTGATAGCCGCTGTCCTTGTCCTTCTTGTCGCTCATGTAGCCGGCCGGGTAGCGCACCTCATGCTTGACCGGGTCGTAGGACACCGGGGGGCCGAACAGCGAGTCTTCCGCCTGGCCGGTGGCACCGGTGCGGCTGGCTTTCCAGTGCCACAGGTCAACCACGCTACCGTCGTCGGTGAAGTGATAACCACGGCCCTGTAGTGGCTTCTTGACGCCCGGCAACGGATCCGGACCGAAGTGCCAACCGCCGCCGAAGGGGTTCTGCTTCGGGCTGATCGCAATCGCGAACTTGTCCTCGTAGTAGTCGATGGTGTCGGCGCCGTCGTAGGTATGGCGCGGGTCGTCACCAATCATCCGGACCCAGCCCTGCGCCGTCTTCTTCAGCGGCAGGCGCATGTAGGAGCGCGTGTCGTCCGGCCAGGAGGTGGCGATGTAGATGCGGTCGCCGTGAACGGCGGCACGCACCTCGATCGGGGTTTCGCCGCCGGCCACGTTCCAGCCGTGCGAGGTGTAAACCATCTGTTTCTGTGCGTTCTGCCACACGGCGTCGTCAAGCTTGCCGTCGACTAGCGGCGCGGTGTCGGCCTTGGCGGCGACCAGGTCGCGCGTCGCGCTCCAGTCGAGAGCGGCGAAGCCCAGTGCGCCGGAGACCCCCGCCACGCCCATCACTGCGCCGGCTTGCAGCAGGTCGAACCGCGGGATGAATATCTTCAGTAACTGCCAGATGCCACCCATCACGAACTGGGCGATCACGTGGATCAGCATGTAGGCGACCAGCGCCCAACTGGCGATCTCGTGCACGTAGCCGACCAGTTCCAGCCAGCCGAAGAACGGCAGGAAGTACAGCCAGATGCCGGACAGGACGGCAACCACAAAGGTGGCCAGCCCCAGCCAGTACACCGCACGGTTGATCGCCTGCCAGCGCGCCGCCTTGACGGGAGCCTTGAGCATCACCTTGGATACTTTCCAGCGCGCAGCCAGCCCGGCCTTGACCAGGAAGGCGATGTAGCCGGCGACAAGGCCGGTCAGAGCGATCGACGCCCACACGTGCCAGCGCACTACGTCGCCTTGCAGCATGATGGGCTCCAGCGCAGCACGCCAGCCGCCCTTGGCGTGGTCGAACGCAAGGCGCAGGCCGGTCACCAGGGCGAAGCCCATGAAGAACAGCAGCAAGGTATGCCAGGCCATGGTTGGAAAGTCGGCCTTGCGGTTGGCCTTAGCGATTGCTCGATGCGGCAATGGAGCCGTCATTGTTATTTCTCCCAAGTTGTTGCAAGCCGGCGGCGATACCGCGGCACGGCCGTGTGTAGTGCGCGGCATTCTACATGATAATCAACATCATTCGTATTGTTATCGATGAAGATAAAGAGTGCTGTTGCAGCGCTGCCATGCCCCTTAAGGGGGCGCAGCGCATTGAGACATGGGAGGGAGCGATTCCGGCAACCCCGGCGCGGGGTTTCGGTCTTGGGAAGTGCCGCGAGCAAAAACGGCCCCGGCGCAGAGGCCGGAAGCCGTTTTATGTCGGGTTTGAGGTGAGCATCGGTGCAATGTGGCTGGAAATGCGGCCACGGATCAGAGAGTCTTGCGGGCCATCACCCGATGGCCCAAGGCTCGCGAGACAGGCTGTTGGCATGGCACCCAACGGCCGTCCGCGATGAAACGTCGTAACGCGTCTCGACAGCGCTTCGCAAGTGGGAGAGAAGTTGCCGCCGTCCGTCTTGGCGGCGCTCGACCGGCGGCTGGTCCAGACCATCGAGCCGCTCATCGACCATGACCGCAGGCACGGTTCTCGGCGGGCCGTCGGCGGCGGCACCGGGCTCGTGCTCCCGTCGCCCGCTGATGGAGTCGTTTCAGCGTGGCGGGAGGAAGCGCAGGTAATCGCCCTCTTCCACCGCGAGCCGGGCGTTTTGCACGACGCCGATCGACAGCCCCGGCTGCACCTGGGTCAGCACCACGGTGCCGGACAGCGCTTCGGCGATGCCCAGCTCGCCGGTCGAGCCGGCGCTGCGCAACGGACTGGCCGGCTGCGGCTTGTAGAGCAGCAGGCGATCGCCCACGGCGAGGCCGGCCAGGCCGCCGGCGTTGAGGTAGACGCGCTTGCCGGCGTCGACCCGCGCCACGCGCGCCGTGAACGGGATGCAGGCGACGGTGTCGGCGGTCTGCTGCACGGCCCGTTCTAGCAGCTTGTCCACCGCGTGCCCGTAGTCGCTGCGCCAGAACGCGGTGGAACCGAACGGGCGCGGCGCCGGTGGCGCCACTTGGCCGGTGCCGCTGGTGCTGAGGTGGTGATTGGCAAGCAGGCCGCCGGTAAGGGCATCGTAGACCCAGACCTCGACGTCGAACTGGCGCACCGTGGGGCGATAGCGCACCGCGCCGCCCAAGAGGCCCGAGAACGGGCCGTTGTAGAACACGCCCTGTTCGCCGCCGTGGTCGCCGTCGAACAGTGAGGCGCGCAGCCCCTTGGCGGCGACCGCGGTATCCAGCACGCGCCCGGCGATCACGAACTGCGCCCCCTCGCGCCGTCCGATCTCGCGCACGGTGTCGGCACCGGCCTGCGGCTCGGCCAGGCGCGGATCGGCCAGCACCGAGACCTGGCCCGCGGCGCTGGCGAGGAACGGTCCGCCCACCGGCAGGCGGCGGGCCAGCTCGACCGGCAGCTGGGTAGCCAGCTCCGGCATGTCCGAGGCGTCGGCGGGGTGCTCGACGTTGAAATAGGTGGCGACCACGCGCCGCTTCAGCTCTCTGCCGCCGGACGGGGCACAGCGTTGCGGGGCGGCGCGCATGGCGTCGGTGTCGACCTCGACCTCGACGTAGTAGAGATCGTCACGCTGGTATTCGCGCAGCACCGTCACTTTTCCCGACAGCGGCGCGGCAGTGAGCCGGGTGCTGTCGCCGAGCTGGCCGTTGTCGGCGTATTCGGTCGACTGCACGCTGGCGCCCTGCGTCAAGGCGGCCTGGCGCACGGCGTCCTGGATGGCCAGTTCGCGCGCCGCCGGCACGCCGTTGTCGAGCGTGGCCATGCCGGTGCCCAGCAGCTTGGCCGCACCGGCGGGCGCCAGCGGCAAAACAAATGCCGCCACGAGGGCGGCAAGGCGGCAGGTGCGGCGCAGCAGCTTCATCACTGCGCTACATAAAAGTTGCTGTCGTAACGGCTGGCACCGCAGTTGCCGTCGGTGCAGGCGACACCGTCGACCGCGCTTTGCTGCGCCGCCTTCATCACGCTGCCGCTGCGGTCCAGCGCCTTCTTGTATTCGCGGTAGAAGTCGTTGTCGAGCACGATCTCGGCCACCGCCTCGGTGGTGCCGTCCGGCGCCATGGTGTTGGAGAGCACCTTGACGCCGCGCAGGTAGGCGTCGACGTAGGTGCGGAAGGCGTCGTTGGTGGCCAGCATGTTGGAGACCGAGCTGTTGCCGACCAGCTTCATGCCCTGCACTTCTTCGGCGACGGCGCGGAAGGCGTCGAGCTTGGCGGCGCGCAGCCCCAGCAGCTTGCGCTGCGACGGGCTCAGCGTGGTGCCGAGCGGTGCGGCGCCGACGCCGGTGACGCGGATGGTGACCGGCTGGTAGGGGTTCACTTCCTTCACCACGACCTTGGGTGCTTCCGGCTCGATGCCGGCCCCGACGTAACCGGCCCCGCTGATCGGATCGCTGCCGGCGGCGGCGGTCGTCTGGCGCGGCGCGGCGCAGGCACTCAGGGCGAGCGCCAGGGTCAACACGGAGAGGGGAAGCAGCGAGGCAGGTTTCATAGCAATTACCGAAGATTATTTTGACCGGATGGTATGAATCAACGTCATGAAGCGTCAACCGGTTTATCGGCGCTGCGGCAAAAAACTTGAGCCGGCAGTGCGGTTTTACGCCCCGTGCCGCTCGGCCCGCCCCAGCTGGCGCGCCGAGGAGAAGCCGGCCGACAGCGCCGCCTTCTCGCGCGACAGCCCGGCGGCGAGCCATTGCCGCGCCCGCGCCAGGCGGATCTGCTGCTGATAGTCGTGCACCGACACCCCGGCGTGCTGGCGGAACAGCCGCGCCAGGTGGCGCGGGCTGACGTGCACCGCTTCGGCCAACGTTTCCACGCTCCAGGCCTGCTCCGGCTCGCCGGCGATCAGATCCTGGGCGCGGTGCACCGCCGGGTGCAGGTGGTTGCGGTGGCTGAGCCAGGGCGACAGCTCCGGGTCCTGCGGCGAGCGGCGGAAGTACACCACCATGTGGCGCGCCACGTCGCGCGCGACAGCCGGCTTCGCCAGACGGGCGATCAGGTGCAGCGCGAGGTCGATGCCGGCGGTAACCCCGGCGCTGCTGAACACCGGGCCGTCCTCGACGAACACGCGGTTCTCGCGCACTTTGGCGCTGGCGTCGAACTGACGCAGGTGTTCGAGGTGGACGTGGTGGGTGGTGCAGTCGCGCCCGGCGAGCAGGCCGGCACGCGCCGCCAGCAAGGCGCCGGAGCACACCGTCGCCAGCAGGTGACGGTGCGGGTCCACATGGGTGGCGAGCCAGCGCGCCATCTGGCGTGCCTCGTCGCAGTCGTACACCTCGGCCGAGCCGGTCACGCCGGGGATCACCAGCAGCGTGCCGTCGGCCAGCGTCTCCGGCAGCGGTTCGATGCCACCCAGCGGCAGGCCCAGCGAAGAGGTGACGCTGCCGCCGACGCCGAGGTAGCGCAAGGCGAACTCGGCGCCGAACTGGTTGGCGATGCGGAACGCCTCGGCCGGGCCGGCCAGGTCGAGCAGCAGGAAGCCCGGCGTCAGCAGGAAACAGACCTCACGCACCGGCGGCCTCACGCTGGCGCCAGTAGTCCCGCAGGCGCTCGCCCAGCACGTTGATCACCAGCCCCCCCAACAGCAGCAGGCTGCCCACCGCCTGCCCCGCGCTCAAGCGCTCGCCCAGCAGCAGGCTGGCGGCGATCAGCCCCACCACCGGCACCAGCAGCGAGAACGGCGCGACCTTGTTGGCGGCGTGACGCGCCAGCAGCCGGCTCCATAGACCGTAGCCGAACAGCGTCGCGACGAAGGCGAGATAGGCCACCGCCAGCAGGGACGACAGCGAGAAATGGCCGAGCGCGGCGGCGATGCGCTCGCCGCCTTCCAGCCACAACGACAGCAGCAGGAACGGCACGGGCGGGATCAAGCTGGACCACACCACCAGGCCGAGCGGCTCGACGCGGTAGCCGGCGCGGCCGATCAGGCGCACCACCACGTTGGACGCGGCCCAGCTCAACGCCGCCGCCACGGTCAGGGCGAAGCCGATCAGCGTCATGTTGCCGCCCTTGCCTACGCCGATCAGCGCCAGCCCGGCCAGCGCGCACAACAGGCCGACCAGCTGCGCCGCCTTCCAGCGCTCGCCCAGCACCAGCGAGGCCAACAGCAGCGTGAAGAAGGCCTGCGCCTGCAATACCACCGAGGCGAGGCCGGCCGGCATGCCGAGCTTGATGGCGGAGAACAGCAGACCGAACTGGCCGACGCCGACGGTCAGCGCGTAGGCCGTCAGCCAGCGCCACGGCACCGCCGGGCGGCGCACCAGCAGCACCGCCGGCAACGCCGCCAGCGTGAAGCGCAGCGCCCCCAGGAGCAGTGGCGGCACGTCGGCCACGCCCCACTTGATCACCACGAAATTGACGCCCCACACCAGCACGATGGCCAGCGCCTGAGCGATGTCGGTCAACGGCATGTCGCCTCCAGTCGATTGATTACAGGGTATCGGCGAGATACCCGTCCATGTTCGGTGCGTCGCTCAGCAGATGGCGCACGCAGGCCTCGCGCTCGTGCCAGATCACCTGCAGATCCCACACGCAGAACGACTCGGCACGCGCCGCACGCCAGCCGTTCTCGTCGCGCACCTGGACCCGCACCAGACACTCGTTGTCGTTATCCCAATAGACTAACACCAGATAGTCCATGCCGCGCCCGGCGTGGCGGATCAGCGCGCCGACGCCGGGACGCTGTGCCGTCAGCGCCGGCTGCGGCAGCCCGGCCAGCGCGCCGTCCACCCCGGCGGCGAAGCGGGCCTCGTCGAGCGGCAGACTGTCATAGGCGATATCGTACAGCTTGAGGCGCCAGCCGCCCGGCGCCGCCAGCACGCCACGCGCAGCCAACGGCCGGGATTGGTAAGGCGTTGGCCGAAACAGGTCCTGAATCATGATGGGACTCTCCCTCTAGCGCTGCTCGGGCGGCAGCGCACGGAGCGACGCGACGAAGGCCGCGTGGGCCGCGACGTCGACCGGGCGGTAAACCACCCTCTCGCCCGCGGGGTAGTTGCCGAGGTGGTTGCCACGTCCCCAGTCCCGCGCCGGGCGGATCGGCCGGGGCGCGAAGCCGCCGCCGCAGTTGGGGCAGACATTGCCCAGCACCTCGTCGACGCAGCGGGCACAGAAGGTGCATTCGAAGCTGCAGATGCGCGCCTCGGGCGAGTCGGGCGGCAGCGCGGTGTTGCAGTGTTCACAGCTCGGTCTGAGTTCCAGCATGGTGTTGGCTCCGTATCTTGGCTCCGTATCGGGGGATCGGGCTCACAGCGCCGTCAGCGCGTCGTCGACGCTGGCGATGCGGGCAAAGCGGCCGGCGAGCACCAGCTCGGTCTTGTCGCGGATCTCGGCGGCGCTGTAGCGGCGGCCGCTGACCGGGTGCGTCATGGCGAAGGTCAGCGTGGCGTCGGTGACGAAATCCACCTGGTAGCCGAGATCGGAGGCGACGCGGGTGGTGGTTTCGCAGCACTGTTCGGTGCGGATGCCACTGATCACCAGCCGGGTGATGCCGCGCTCGTCCAGCCACTCCTTCAGACCGGAACCAATGAGGGCGTTGTGCACGTGCTTGACGAAGGTGGCGGCAGGTACGTGAGTCAGCCAGTCGAGCGGCGTGACCAGGCCGGAGGCGGCGGAGAACGGGCCGTCGCCGTCTTCGTGCAGGATGTTGACCACCGGCACGCCGCACGCCTCGGCCCCGGCGATCAAGGCCTGCAGGTGATGGCGGAACACCGGCAGCTCGGCCTCGTCCCAGTACGGGCGGTGCAGGAAGGATTGCTGGACGTCGATCACCAGCAGGGCGGTCTTCGGCTTGCTCATGGGTTTGGGCTCCTGTAGGAAACAGCCCTCAGCATAACCATCGCCCGGCCTTGCCACGAGGCCGCCGACGGACAACACCCTGCCAAAAACGGACATCGTTCACAGCAGGCCGGCGTGGCGGATCTCGTCGCCCAACAGCCACAGCGCGGTGCCGGCCATCAGCACGGCCATGACCGTGTTGAACGCCTGCCGTGCACGCTCGCCGTCCAGCCAGCGGCGCAACCGGTCGCCGGTCCAGGCCCACACCCCGATGCAGGGCAGGTTCACCAGCGCGCAGGCCAGGCTCAGCAGCGCCGCCGTCCACAGCACCTGGCCGGCCTGCGGCGCGAACAGGATGGAGGTGTTGATCACCATCACCCAGGCCTTGGGGTTGAGCCACTGGAACAGCGCGGCGCCCAGGAAGCCCAGCGGCCGGGCCTCGCTATCGGCCTCGGGACGGCCGGCGCGCAGGATGCACCAGGACAGCCACAGCAGGTAGAGGCAGCCGGCCACGCCGAGCGGCAGGCGCAACGAACCCAGGCCGTTCAGCACGTAGGCCAGCAAGGCAGCGGTGATAAACAGCTGCAGCGCCACGCCCAAGCTGATGCCGAGCATGTGCGGCACGGTCCGGCGAAAGCCGAAATTGACGCCGGAGGCGGCCAGCATCAGGTTGTTGGGGCCGGGGGTGATCGACATCACGGCGAAATAGGTCAGCAAGGGCAGTTCGAGCATGGCGGCGCTCCTTCATTGAGTGGGTCTGTCCACCATGCTAATGAGTCGCCGCACCTTGATACAGTCGCAACAATGGCAAATTGTCATGGTGACAGTTTGTTCTTCCATCACTCTGTCACCTTCGCCTATCATGGGCTCTGTCACCGTCTACGATCCTGCCTCGCCATGGAAACGCTCGCTTCGGCCAACCTCACCTTGTACCAGCAACTGGCGGAAGACCTGTCGCTGGCGATCAGCCGCGGCACGCTGCCGCCCGGCTCGCGCCTGCCGTCGGTGCGGCGCACCGCCGAGAGCCGCCGTCTCAGCCTCAACACCGTGGTGGCGGCCTACCGCGTGCTGGAGGACCGCGGCCTGATCGAGGCGCGGCCGCAGTCGGGCTATTACGTGCGCTCGCGCCTGCCGCTGCCGGCGCGCCGCGCCGCGCAGGCCGCCGGTCCGGCGCGCGGTACCGACGGCGCGGTGCTGGACCTGATCGGCGCCTCGCTCAAGGCGCAGCAGACCCCCGGCTACATCGACATGGCGCTGGCCTGCCCGCACGGCGGCGAGTTCTACCCCGGCGCCAAGCTGGCACGGCTGATGGGCCAGCTGCTGCGCAAGAACCCCGGACTGGTCAGCACCTACGCGCTGCCGCCGGGATCTGAGCGGCTGCGCACCCAGATCGCCCGGCGCGGGCTGGAACTGGGCATGGCGCTGCAGCCGGACGACATCGTCCTCACCCACGGCTGCATGGAGGCGCTGCAACTGGCGCTGCGCGCCATCACGCGCCACGGCGACACCGTCGGCATCGAATCCCCCACCTACTTCAACCTGCTGCCGCTGTTCGCCAGCCTGGGACTGAAGGCGGTGGAGATTCCCACCGACCCGCAACAGGGGCTGTCGCTGGACGCGCTGGAACGGCTGCTGGCCGAGGGTCGCCTCAACGCCGTGATCGCCATGCCCAACGTGCACAACCCGCTGGGCTCGACCATGCCGCTGGAGAACAAGAAACGGCTGGCGGCGCTGGCGAACCAGTACCGCGTGCCGCTGATCGAGGACGCGCTGTACGCCGAGTTGCAGTTTGCCGACTCGCTGCAGCCGGCGGTGAAGGCCTTCGACCGCGACGGCTGGGTGATCGTGTGCGCCAGCTACACCAAGACGCTGGCGCCGGATTTCCGCGTCGGCTGGCTGGAAGGCGGCCGCTTCACCGAGGCCATCCGCAAGCTGAAGTTCGCCACCTCGATCGCCGAGCCGCTGGTATTGAGCGAGACGCTGGGGCTGTTCCTGGAATCGGGTGGCTACGACCATCACCTGCGCGCGCTCAAGCGCCGCTACGCCGTGCACGTCGACAAGGTACGCGCGCTGATCGCCGACCACTTTCCCGCCGGCACCCGCGCCACCCGCCCCTCCGGCGGCTTCCTACTGTGGGTGGAATTGCCCGAGCCGTGCGACACGGTGGCGTTGTTCCACGCCGCCATCGCCGAGCGCATCAGCATCTCGCCCGGCCCGCTGTACTCGCCCAGCGGGCGCTACCGCAACGCGCTGCGGCTGTCGTGCTGCCAGCCGCTGGACGAGCGCTTCCTGGCGGCGCTGGTGCGGCTGGGCGAACTGGCGCGACAGCAGGCCGGCGGCTAGGACGCGCCTCAGCCGCGCCGCTCGATCAGCTCGCGCAAGGGCCGCGGCAGGGGCTGGCGCAGCCACTGGCTGATCGCCGCCTCGTGGCGCTGCCGGGCGATGCCGAGCGCCACCACGCCCAGGCCGAGCAGGGTCAGCGCGAACGGAAACAGCAGGCTGTCCTTGAACACGTCGTAGGCCAGGTGGCCGAGGTAGCCCGCGCTACCGAGCCCGCCGTACACCACGAACACCCGGCGCGACAGCACCGCTCCCACCACGATCAGCCCCAGGTTGACGCACAGGTAGAAGAACTTGCCCAGCTCGCTGTCCGAGCGCAGCAGCGACAGGCCGCACCAGAACGCCATCACGCCGAACAGATAGAGCCAGAAGGCGAAGTCCTGGTCGCGGCGGCTGCGGATATCCACCCACAGCGCCAGCAGCACCACCGCCAGGCCGAACCACAGCGACACCAGCTTGCGCAATTCCCAGCCCACGTCCGGGTCGCCCGCCAGGAACGGCGTCAGGTCCATGCTCATGTACCACAGCGTGACGGCGACGGGCATCACCAGGAACGGCAGGCGGTAGCGCCACAGGGCAACGGCGCCGGCGGCGAGCGTGGCCAACTCCATCATGAGCCAGCGCCCGTCGATGAACACGTGGTAGTCGCGGTAAGTGAACGGTCCGGCCCACCAGCCCAGCAGCTGCTGCAGGCCGTACACGGCGAGCGGTGTGAGCACCACCACGAAGGTGGCGGTGATGCCGGCCGGAATCGGCAGCCGCCGGCGCAGCAGCCACTCGGTGAGCGCGATGCCGGCCACGGCGTACACCAGTGCAGATCAGCAGCAAGCCGCCGCCGCCGAAGCGCTCCCAGCCCAGAGTCATGAACAGGCTCATGGCGCCGATCGCGATCAGCCCGCCCAGGTAATAGAGGATATGGACGAAACGGAAGCTCGGCGTGTCGTGGCCGCTCTCCGCCAGGAACTGCCACAGTCCCTCCGCCTGCTGCGCGCTGATCACGCCGCGCGTCACCGCCTGGTCCAAGCGCTCACGATCCAATTCCATGCCCACTCCCCCGTTCGGCAGCCGGCCCGCACGGCCGGCCTTGCAAGCACTATAGCCAAGCCGGCGAAGTGCGCTCCTTGAGCGCCCTCTTCGGCCAACGTTGGCCGAAGCACGCAACCCGGCCGTCAGCCGCGCCGCGCGTTCAGCACCAGCAAGGCCAGCGTGCCGCCCACCAGCCCCCAGAACGCCGAGCCGACGCCGAACAGTGTCACCCCGGAGGCGGTGATCAGGAAGGTGATCAGCGCCGGCTCGCGCTCGGTGTCATCCCTCATCGCCGTGGTCAGGCCGCCGGCGATGGTGCCGAACAGCGCCAGCCCGGCGATGGCCAGCACCAGCTCCTTGGGAAAGGCCGCGAACAGCGCGCCGACGGTGGCGCCGAACACGCCAAGCAGCAGGTAGATGCCGCCGGCCGCCACGCTGGCGAGGTAGCGCCGCGCCGGGTCCTCGTGCGCCTCGCGGCTCATGCACAAGGCGGCGGTGATCGCCGCCAAATTGACGGCAAAGCAGCCGAACGGCGCCAGCACCAGGTTGACGAGCCCGGTGCCGGTCATCAGCACCGAGATCGGCGGACGATAGCCGGCCGAGTGCAGCACCGCCACGCCCGGCACGTTCTGCGAGGCCATGGTCACCACGAACAGCGGCAGCCCCACGCCGAGCAGCACGCCGGGCGAGAACACCGGCGTGGTCCACAGCGGCGTCGCCAGCGCCAAGGCCACGCCGCCCAGATGCAGGCCGCCCTGCCCCGCCGCGATCAGCCCGCCCAGCAACAGCACCAGCACCACCGCGTAGCGCGGCAGCAGACGCTTGAGCACCAGGTAGGCGACGAACATCGGCAGCACCAGCAGCAGGTTGGCCTGCATCGCGCCAAACACGTTCATGCCGAACTTCACCAGGATGCCCGCCAGCATCGCCGCGGCCATCGGCAGCGGGATGCGGCTGATGGCGCGCTCGAACAGCCCGGTGACGCCGGACAGCGTGATCAGTCCGGCGGAAAACACGAAGGCGCCGATCGCCTCCGGCAGGCTCACCCCGGACAGGCTGGTGATCAACAGCGCCGCGCCCGGCGTCGACCACGCCGTCACCACCGGCACCTTGTAGCGCAGCGACAGGCCGATGCAGGTCAGCCCCATCGCCAGCCCCAGCGCCATCAGCCACGAGCTGATCTCGGCGGGGTTGGCGCCGGCACTGCGGGCGGCCTCGAACACGATGGCGGCGGAGCTGGTATACCCCACCAGCACGGTCACGAAACCGGCGGTGAGCGCGGGAAGGTCTTGGCGGGTCAGCATGGTGGCATCAGAAACAGGAAAAACGCCCAGCCTGCCGTGCCGGCGTCATGTTGTCCAGCCCGAACAGGCACTCCGGACGGCGGGTAGCCAGAACGGCCAACGTTGCCTCAACCAGCATCCTGGCATACAACGAAACGTTACCCACCCTCCGTAACGGACCCCACCATGAAGAAAATCCTGTTGGCCCTGAGCCTGTCCCTCGCCGCCGCCACGGCGCTGGCCGCGGAACGCGTCTACTTCGTCGAACCGGCCGATGGCGCGGCCGTGAAGAGCCCGTTCAAGGTACGCTTCGGCGTCGAAGGCATGGCGATTGCCCCCGCCGGCGGCATGAAACCCGGCACCGGCCATCACCACCTGATCATCGACGGCAGCCCCGTGCCCCTGAACGAAGTGGTCGCCACCGACGACAGCCACCGCCATTTCGGCAAGGGCCAGACCGAAACCGAGCTGACGCTGCCACCAGGCGAGCACACCCTGACGCTGCAGTTCGCCAACGGCGCGCATCAATCGTTCGGCCCGGCGATGAGCAGCAGCATCAAGGTACGGGTTGTCCCCTGAGAACCTGCTCACGCTCTTTATTACGCGCTGCGCGGGGCCGGCACATGGCCAGATACGAGGCGGATGAGGCGACTTTGGCACTCCAAGACCAAGTCGACCAACCACGCCGATGGCCGTTTGCCGGACCCGCCCCCGCAGCGGGAGCCCCCTCCGCCCTCCTCTCGCCACGTCGGCATTGCCCGCCCGCTTCGGCCAACGTTGGCCGAAGCCACCTTCGGGTGGCATGCCCCAACGGCCGGCTTAATCCACGCCGCCGGGGCAGGACCGAACGAGGCCGCACCGGCCAAAGAAATGGCGGAAGACCCCTGCCGGGCCTTCCGCCTTGCGCTTCCTGCCGTGGTGTTGCGCCGAGACCCCAGGCCGCCCATGACAAAAGGCCAGGGACATATCCCTGGCCTTCGATCCCGCTCGGAATGCTAGCGCGTCACAGCAGCGGCACCACCAGAATCGCCACCACCAGCGCCCAGATCAGCGCCCCGAACGAAAAGATGGTGTAGGCGCGCGACAGCGTGGTCACCGACTCGTCATGCTGGAACCAGCCGTCCAGACCGTGATAGATCAGTCCGCCGGAGGCCAGCAGGCCCAGCAGGGCGACCACCACGTTGAGCGCCGGCGACGGCACGAACAGCGACAGCGACGACAGCCAGATGGGGATCGGCGCATACGCCGCCAGGCGGAAGCCGTCGCGGTACTCGAGCGGGTGGTCCCGGCTTTCCACCGACTGGATCAGCCAGCCCATGGCAAACACGCAGCCCCACTCCACCACCAGGAACACCAGCGAAATCCACACCCAGCTCATCAGCGTGGTATCCGGGGCGTACACCGCGCGGTGCCAGGTGGCGGCGTAGAGGATCATCGCCACCGGCAGCAGCGACAACGGCAGCACCACCTTGAAAAAGGTTGCCATCACGGAAGGGTGTTGCCCGGCCAACTCCGGCCAGCCCTCATGCGACGACCAGATCATTTTGGGAGCATTCATCAGGTTCACGGCATTCCCTCCGGGTGACAAAAAACTGCACGCATTACTTTAAAGCTAATGCAGCAGGTCACAAATTCAAGGTCGACTCCGGGAATGCCGCGCCCTAGGTCTGCGACTGCAGATAGTTGGGCAGGCCGATCAGCTTGATCAGCCCCAGCTGCTGCTCCAGCCAATGGGCATGATCCTCCTCGGTATCGTCCAGCTGGGCCTCCAGCAACTCGCGGCTGACGTAGTCGCCCTCCTGTTCGCACACGGCAATCGCCGCACGCAGCAAGGCCACCGTGTCGTACTCCAGCTTGAGGTCGTTGGCCAGCATGCTCTCGACGTCCTTGCCGATGTTGAGCTTGCCGGGGCTCATCGCCGGGGTGCCTTCGAGAAACAGGATACGGTTGATCAGCCCGGCCGCGTGCCCGGTCTCCTCTTCCATTTCGTGGTTCAGCCGCTCGAACAGCTTGCCGAACCCCCAGTCGTGGTACATGCGCGAGTGGATGAAATACTGGTCGCGCGCCGTGAGTTCGCCGGCCAGCTGCTTGTTGAGCGCCGCGATAACGGCCTTGTTGCCTTTCATGGTCGGTCTCCTGAGGTGAGGTAATTCCACCTGCCGCAAGGCGCACCGGCACCCGCGCTCCGGGCGGAGGCAATCCCGTTACCGAAAACGGCGCGCAGCGGGCAACGGCAGCAGGCGGCTCGCACGCCACCGCCGCCCAAGGAGTCGGCACGCCGCAGCCCTCTCCCGGAGCGGCGGAAATTCAGCATGCCGGTCTAGTCATGATGCTCAAAACGGTGGTCACAGCTCGGACACTTGGCCGCGGCTTCCACCGTCCAGAACACGTGGGTCACCGTCTTTGACCCGTCCGTGTTGTAGCGCTCGTACAGCGAGCTGCGGCCGTTCACCGACTGGCGCACCAAGGCCCCCCAGCTGCGCGGGTCGTCGGTGATATCGACCCCCGCCGAGGCCGCCGTGGTCGCGGCAACGGTAGTCGTGCTGTCGAGGTGAGCATAGACGATGTTCAACTCTTCGAAGTCATGGGCATTGGGGTGCGTGCTCAGCGTGCTGCCGGCGTTGCTGCCGGTGTTGGAGAAGTAGTCCATGCAGGTGTTCAGCGAGCTGCCGTCGGTGGACTGGTGGTCGAGACCGAAGGTATGCGCCGTCTCCTGGCAGATCACGTGCAGCTTCTCGTTGGGATTGTTGTAGGTCGCCAGGTTGAAGTACGAGTCGTTCATCTTGGCGGTGCCCTGGGTGATGTGGGTGCCGCCGGTGATGTTGATCGAGGCCAGCCCGAGCCAGCCGTTGTAGCCGTACTTGCCGTTGCACACCTGGGTGGTGCCGCTGACCATCGAGCACCGTTTCGTCGACTGTCCGGCAACGACGGCGGTGAGCAGCGGGGTCGAGCTCGCCCCGAAACTGGTCGGGCTGTTCCAGTCGCTGGACGCCTGATGGAGATAACTCACCCAGTCCGCCGCGGTCAGGTTGTTGCCGAGCGACAAGGTGAACTGGGCGCTCGTGCGCGCCCAGTGGTAGCCGCCCCAGGAATGGGTCGCCATGGCGGCCCCCGGCAGCGCCGCCAATGCCGACCCCATGGCCAGCCACAACAGTGAACGTCGATACGTCGCGTCGAACATGGTGCTCCCCCGATGGTTTCAGCGACAGCGGCCGGCCCCGTTACCGGGGCGCCGGGCTGGCGCGCATTCTTCCCGGCAAGCCGTTCCGCCGCCGTCGCGGCGATCACGGCTCTCCATGTTCAATAGTTATAGTGGGGTGCCTGCAAAATCCAAACTGCAAGTGCATGCCGTGACACGATGCGGCCGTTTTTCTCTTCCTGGCATGAGACAGGGCCGCCGCGTGCGTACCCCGCAATGAAAAACCCCCGCCCTCCTCTCGGAGCGGCGGGGGTCATCTGAGCATGCCTTCGGCCAACCTTGGCCGAAGACGCGGCGCTTCTGGCCAGCACTCAGCCCATGCGGTGCAGCACTTCGTCCTTGCCGATCAGCGCCAGCACGGCGTCGACCGACGGCGTCTGCGTGGTGCCGCACACCAGCACGCGCAACGGCATGCCGAGCTGGCCCATCTTGATGCCTTCGGCGGCGCAGAACGGCTTGAACAGGTGATGGATCGCCTCGCCGTTCCATTCCGGCAGTGCGGCGAGCTGCTCGGCGAAGCGCGCCATGCGCGCCTTGCTGTCGTCGGCCAGGTGCTTCTCGACGTCGGCGGCGGCCGGCTCGCGCTTCTTGTAGAAGTAATCGCACTCGGCGGCCAGCGCGTTGAGATCCTGCACACGCTCCTTGACCAGCGCGATGACGTCGCTCAGGCACGGGCCGCTGGACGGGTCGATGCCGGCCTCGGCCAGTTTCGGGGCGATCAGCTGCGCCAGGCGCAGGTTGTCGGCGGCCTTGATATGCTGGGCGTTGAGCCACAGGAACTTCTCGTTGTTGAAGCGGCTGGCCGAGGGGCTGACGTCCTTCAGGTCGAACCATTCGACAAACTGTTCCAGGGAGAAGAACTCGTCGTCGCCATGGCCCCAGCCCAGACGCGCCAGGTAGTTGAGCAGCGCTTCCGGCAGGATGCCCTTGGCGGCGTAGTCGACCACGCTCACCGCGTCGCGGCGCTTCGACATCTTCTGGCCGTCCTCGTTGAGGATCATCGGCAGGTGGCCGTACACCGGCAGCGGCGCGTTAAGCGCCTGCAAGATGTTGATCTGGCGCGGGGTGTTGTTGACGTGATCGTCGCCGCGGATGACGTGGGTGATGTTCATGTCCCAGTCGTCCACCACCACGCAGAAGTTGTAGGTCGGGCTGCCGTCCGGGCGGGCGATGATCAGGTCGTCCAGTTCCTCGTTCTGGAATTCGATGCGGCCCTTGACCGCGTCGTCCCACGCCACGCTGCCGGTGAGCGGGGTCTTGAAACGCACCACCGGCGGCACCCCCTCCGGCGGTGCCGGCAGGGTCTTGCCTTGTTCCGGGCGCCAACGGCGGTCGTAGCGCGGCTTTTCCCCCTTGGCTTCCTGCTCGGCGCGCAGGGCGTCCAGCTCATCCTTGCTGCAGTAGCAGTAATAGGCATGGCCGGAAGCCAGCAATTGCTGGATCACCTCTTTGTAGCGGTCGAAGCGCTGGGTCTGGTAGAACGGGCCTTCGTCGTAGTCGAGACCGACCCAGTGCATGCCGTCCAGGATGGCCTTCACCGATTCCGGAGTGGAACGTTCGAGATCGGTGTCTTCGATGCGCAGCACGAAGGTGCCTTGGTTCTTGCGGGCGTAGGCCCAGGAAAACAGCGCGGTGCGCACGCCGCCGATATGCAGGAAGCCGGTCGGGCTGGGGGCGAAACGGGTACGGATCATGATGGCCAGGGTCTGACGAAAAGACGAAAGCGCTATTGTACGCTGCCCGCAAAAAAGCCCGCAAACGCGGGCTCGATGATAGCGGCAGGCTCTGGCCCCCTCACACGAACGGCACGCCGTCCAGCGCCCCCGCCGGCAGCTTGTCCGCCACCAGCCACAGCGCCATCCCGGCCAACAGGCCCGCCATGATCCAGTTGAACGCCGCCAGCCGGCGCGGCGAGCGCAGGAAGCGCGCCAGCGCCACCCCGCCCCAGGCCCACACCCCGATGCACGGCAGCGCCACCATGAAGGCCACCACGGCGAACAGGCCGCCCGCCTGCCACAGCGGCATGCCGGAAGGCAGGAACAGCAGCGCCAGGTTGACGCCCATCAGCCAGACGTTGGGGTTGAGCCAGTTGAACAGCACCCCGCCGGCAAAACCCATCGGTCGCGCCGTGTCGCCGGCTTCACCGGGCTGGCCGGCACGCGTCATCTGCCACGCCAGCCACAGCAAGTAGCTGCAGCCGGCCAGTGCCAGCCACAGCTGCAGGTCGGTCATCAGTTCCTTGATATGGCCCAGCGCCACCGCCAGGATGGCGATCTGGCAGGCCAGCCCCAGCGCCATGCCGAGCAGCGCCGGCAGGGTGCGGCTGAAGCCGAAGCGCACGCCGGACGAAGCCAGCACCAGGTTGTTGGGACCGGGGGTGATGGTCATCACCATCAGGTAAAGCGTCAGCGGGACGAAGTTCATGCGGGTTCCAGCAAAAAAACAAGGTTTTTCGATGGAGACATGGTAGCGAGCCCGCCATTACAATAACAGATTCAAAAAAATCGTATTGCAACCATAACAGTTTGGACAATTCCCAACTGTTATGGTCGAGTCAGCCGCCAACTGTACCGCTTGACGTCAACGGAGCCCCCATGAATCACGAGCCGCTCTACCAGCAACTGGTCAACGAATGGATCACGCTGATCCAGAACGGCGTGATGCGCCCGGGCGAGCGCCTGCCCTCGGTGCGCCAGGCCTGCGCCATGCACAAGGTCAGCCCGTCCACCATCCTCGCCGCCTACCGCGCGCTGGAAGACCGTGGCGTGATCGAGGCGCGGCCGCAGTCGGGCTTCTACGTCAAGTCTTCGGCCAACCTGCCGCTGCCGCGTATGCGCCGCCAAAGCACGGCGCTGCCGACCAGCGACGACGTGCTCGACCACATCGAGGCCTTCATGGCGGCGCAGACCGGCGAAGACTTCATCGATCTGTCGCTGGCCAGCCCGCGCGGCAGCGACTTCTACCCCACCGGCCGCGTCAAGCAGATCCTCAACCAGCTGATCCGCCAGCACCCCGAACTCGCCACCGACTACCCCTTCCCGCCCGGCTCGGCACGCCTCAGACGCCAGATCGCCCAGCGTGTGGTGAGCTGGGGCTGCGTGCTGGCGGCCGAGGATATCGTCATCACCAACGGCTGCTCCGAGGCGCTGTCGCTGGCGCTGCGCGCGGTGTGCAAGCCGGGCGACACCGTCGGTCTCGAGTCGCCCACCTACTTCGCGCTGGTTCCGCTGCTCAAGAGCCTGGGCTTGTCGGCGATCGAGATCCCCACCCACCCCACCACCGGGCTGTCGCTCGACGCGCTGGAATTGCTGCTGTCGGAACAGCGCCTCAACGCCATCGTCGCCATGCCCACGGTGCACAACCCGCTCGGCTGCAGCATGCCGCTGGAGGCCAAGAAGCGCCTGGCCCAGCTCGTCAACCAGTACCGCGTGCCGCTGATCGAGGACACCCCGCACGCCGAGCTGTTCTACGGCCAGGCGGTGCCGGACGCGGTCAAGGCCTACGACCGCGACGGCTGGGTGCTGCTGTGCTCGAGCTACAGCAAAACGCTGGTGCCGGGCTTTCGCATCGGCTGGATCGCGCCGGGGCGCTACCTGAAGGAAGTCACGCGGCTCAAGGTGGCCAGCACGCTGGGCCAGCCGCGTTTGTTGGAAGAAACGGTGGCGGAATACCTGGAGAGCGGCGGCTACGACCACCACCTGCGCGGCCTGCGCCGCCACTTCATGAGCCAGATGGAACGGCTGCGCGGCATGGTAGCCAGCCACTTCCCGGCCGGCACGCGCGCCACCTCGCCCTCGGGCGGCTGCCTGTTGTGGGTGGAACTGCCCTCCGCCATCGACACCCAGCAGCTGTTCCGCGCCGCGCTGGCCGAGCGCATCACCGTGGCGCCGGGCACCATCTACTCGGCCAAGGGACGCTACCGCCACTGCCTGCGGCTCTCCTGCTGCTACCCGTGGAGCGACGCCTTCGAGCGCGCGCTGGTGCGCGTCGGCGAGCTGGCCAGCCAGAGCCGCAACACGACGGCATGAAAAAAGCCGCGGCCCGACGGGCAGCGGCTGGTTGGCTCAAAACGGTGGTTCTCACACCTTGGCGGGTTTTTTCGCCGGGCGCGGCTCCAGTTTGTTGACCGTCTCCGGCAGCGCCTCCGGCGCGGCGGGAGCCGTTTCGGCCGGCGCCAGCTCCGGCGCCTTGCTGCCGCCACTGAGCCAGCGCAGGGCCGACAGTTCGCCGCTGATGCGGGCCTTGTCGGCCGACTTGCAGCTCAGGCACACCGGCTTGCCGTTGCGCTCCCTGAGCGCCACGTCCACCCGCTTGCCGTGCACCGCCACCTGGCGGCTGGACTGCCACGCCAGCAGCACCTGGGCCAGCTGCTTGAACGACGGATCGTCGTACTTGTACGGATTCTTCAGCGCGGTCAGCCACAGCTCGCCGGCGGCATCCTCATTCAACAACACGGTCTGGTAGGCCACCGTCACCGCCGCTCCCGGCGACACGGTGCTGGCCAGCTCGTCGATGTCCTCGTTCTTGAGCCGCACGCAACCGTGGCTGCGGAAGCCCGGCACGCTGGTGGGAACGTTGGTGCCGTGCATGCCGAGCCCCAGCCGCGGGTCGCCAAAGCGCACGAAGGCGTTGCCGAGTGGATTGTCCGGCCCCGGCGGCACCGAGGTCAGCACCGGCTTGCCCTGCTGCTTCATTTCCTCCTGGATCGACTTCGGCACGTACCAGATCGGCTTGGGATAAATGCCGGTCACGGCGTAGGTGCCGGTCGGCGTCTGGGTCAGCATCTTGCCCACCGCCACCGGGTAGGATTTGAGCAGCGTACCGTCGCGATACACGAACAGCCGGGTCTGCGGCAGGTTGATCACCACGTGCAAGCCGCTGCCGTTGATCAGCACATCCGGCGCCGGCACCTGGGCCCGCGCCAACGCCGCGGCCACCAGCATTGCCGCCGCGACAACCCGCTTACTCCTTGCACCCACCATACCCATTCGTTCCATCAATTATCCGGTCGCGCCATTTTAGCAGAAACCCCGCCGTGCACCCGCTTGCAAAAAACCCAGCGCGGCACGGCGTATTTTGCGAAAATTACCGTTTTACCGTTTTGATTTGACACGGAAAACGATGAATCCATCCCAACCAGTCGCCCTGATCGAATCCCTCGACTACGAAGGGCACGGCGTCGCCCATGTAGAGGGCAAGACGATCTTCATCGATGGGGCGCTGCCGTACGAAACCGTCAGCTACAGCTCCTATCGCAAGAAACCCAGTTACGAGAACGCCGACACCTGCGCGGTACTGAAAGAAAGCTTCCTGCGCACCACGCCACGCTGCCCGCACTTCGGCGTTTGCGGCGGCTGCTCGATGCAGCACGTCGAATTCTCGGCCCAGGTCGCCATCAAGCAGCGCGTGCTGGAAGACAGCCTCAAGCACATCGGCAAGGTCGGCGCCGAACGCATGCTGACACCGATCGCCGGCCCGGCCTGGGGCTACCGCCACCGTGCCCGTCTCTCGGCGCGCCTGGTCGAGAAGAAAGGCGGCGTGCTGGTCGGCTTCCACGAGAAACGCTCCAGCTACATCGCCGAGATGAGCGAGTGCCACATCCTGCCGCCGCACATCTCGGCGCTGATCGTGCCGCTGCGCGAAATGATCTACACGCTGTCGATCCGCGACCGCATGCCGCAGATCGAAGTGGCCGTCGGCGAAAAGCTCGACATCCTGGTGTTCCGCAACATGGACGCCATCAGCGCTGCCGACGAGGCCATCCTGCGCCGCTTCTCCGACACCCACTCGCAACCGGGCCGTCCGCTGCAGATCTGGCTGCAGCCCAAGGGGCCGGACACCTGCTATCCGCTCTACCCGCTCGACGCGCCCAAGCTCACCTACACGCTGCGCGACTTCAGCGTCGAGATGCCCTACTACCCCACCGAGTTCACCCAGGTGAACCCGGAGATCAACAACGTCATGGTGACGCGCGCCTTGAGGCTGCTCGACCCGCAGCCCGGCGAGCGCATCGCCGACATGTTCTGCGGCATCGGCAACTTCACCCTGCCGATCGCCCGCTCCGGCGCCGACGTGCACGGCATGGAAGGCAGCGAAGCGCTGGTCAAGCGCGCGGTGGAAAATGCCCGCCACAACCGCCTCGAGCACAAGGTCAGCTACGAGATGGCCAACCTGTTCGACGTCACCGAGGAGAGCTTCGCCGCGCTCGGCAAGTTCGACAAGATGCTGGTCGACCCGCCGCGCGACGGCGCCGTACAGTTGCTCAAGGCCCTCACCGACGACACCGCACCGCAGCGCATCGTCTACGTCTCGTGCAACCCGGCGACGCTGGCGCGCGACGCCGGAATCCTGGTCAACACCAAGGGCTACACGCTGAAGGCGGCCGGCATCATTAACATGTTCCCGCACACCGCCCACGTCGAGTCGGTGGCCTGGTTCGAGAAGACCGGTCCGTGCAAGTCCAGGAAGGAAATGGACGAGATGGAAGCGGCCGAAGCCGCCGCCCGCGAAGCCGCCAAGGCGGCCAAGAAGGCGCGCGAAGCCGAGGCCGCCCGCCAGAAGGCCGAGGAAGAGGCCGAGCGCGCCGCCAAGAAGGAAGCGCGCCGCCAGCACTACCTCGCCAATCAGGCCTACTACGACGCGCGCAACGCGACCAAGAGCGACAGCGAGCAGTAAGCCGCTCACGGCAGCCTCCCGACGCAACAACGGGTTGGCTGCCGGCCCCTGGGGCGGGCAGCGCCAAGGACTGTGCCGCACTCGCAGCGCGCTTTCACACCGGTCCGCCATTGTTTTGCCGCCACCCCGCCTCAAACGGCTGTTTTGCCCGATAATAGCCATCCTTTAGCGACGCCGATCACCATGAGCCACAAACCCCTCACCGACCGCGACTACCAAAACCTGGCCACCACCCTGGCCCGCTTTCGCGCCCAGCACTGCATGGGCCTGGAGCAGCTCGACGGCTTCTTCGCCGCCCTGCTGTGCGGGCCGGAACCGATCAAGCCGAGCGAGGTGCTGCCGCTGATCCTGGGCGACGCCTTCGACGACGAGACCGCCTTCAGCTCGCAGAAGGCGCTGGAGCAGTTCGTCTCGTTGCTGATGGGCCATTGGCTCGACATCGCCGACACACTGCACTCGGGACGCGAGTTCCACCCCTGGCTGGAGCCGGACGAGCACGGTGTGGTGCACGGCAACGACTGGGCACAGGGCTTCACCGCCGGCATGGAGCTGATGAACGAGGACTGGGGCTTGCTGTTCGAGGATGAAGAGCAGGCCGAGGCGCTGGTGCCGATCATGGCGCTGGCGTTCGAACACCACCCCGATCCGGAAATGCGCCCCTACGTGGACAATGCCGACGCCGGACAGCGCGAGCAATGGCTTGCCGGCATCTCGCCGGCGGTCGAGGCGATCTACCGCTTCTTTGCCGCCATGCGCCGGCAGATGGAGCAGGAGAGCGTGGCGGCGGAACAGGCAGAGACGGCGAAACCCGCCCAGACCCCGCGCCCGGTACGCCCCGGCAAAAAAAGCAAGGACGGCGGCCGGCGCTGAGCCGGTACGCAACCACGCCACCCGGTCCACCCGGGATGGCGACAGGCCGCCGGCGAGCGGTCCGACATAACCCAAAGAATCACGAGAAATGACGATACAGGAAGCAAGAAGACCGGAGCAGCGACTGCCGCCAACGCTGGCGCGGCGCGCCACGGCGATCATCGAGATGCCGGACGGGGTGCTGGTAGCTGCGACGCGCGGAGGGCGCTACCAGCTGCCGGGGGGCAAGGCCAACCGTGGCGAACTGCGCTCGCAGGCACTAATCCGCGAAGTACGCGAAGAAACCGGCCTGCGCATCAATTCGATGCTGTACCTGTTCGACCACATCACCCCGCACGCCGCGCACAAGGTCTACTTGGCGATCGCCCAGGGCCGAGGTCAAGCCGCAGGGCGAAGTCGAGCGCATCGCCCTGGTGACCTCGCCGGACAGCGAGCTCGACCTGATGCACGACGCGCGCGCCATCCTGCGCCGCTACGCCCGCGTGCGCAGCGACACCACCCCCAAGGGCGAGGCCTTGCGCGCCTTTCTCGGGCTGGCGCGCTACATCGCCAAGGTGGAATGAGCAGCGCCACCCTGCCCTGGCTGGAACTCGACGAGTTCCGCTTTCACCACATCCTTCCCACCCTGCCCGGGGCCACGCTGGTGCTGTTCGGCCAACCCCATTGCGGCGCCTGCCGGGTGTGGCACGCCCGCCTGCCCCGGCTGGTCCCGCCCCGCATCCGCCAGCTGTGCTACGTCGACATCGCCGTGAGCAGCGCGCTGGCGCACGAATTCGAGCTATTCCACCTGCCGGCGCTCGCCCTATACGACAACGGCGCGTTTCACACCATGGTGAACGCGCCGTTGGAACGGGCCAAGTTGGCCGAAGCGATTCAGATCGCGTTGGCGTCGCCGCCGTCGGAAGCCCCCTGAGCCGCATCCCCCTGGTTCAGCTCGAGCCCCAGCTCGGGCGGCACCTGCACCCAGTCCAGCGACGCCGCCAGCGACAGCGTCGAGCCCATCAGCATCATCGCCAGCGGCGAGAACAGCAGCACGCCGACCAGCACGCGCAGCCGCGACACCCCGGATACCGCGGTCAGGGCATGCACCAGGATGGTAATGGTGAGCACCGACAACGCGAAGGCCCCGATCAGCGCCGCGTCGTCCGGCAGCCAGCTGGTCAGGGGCTCGAGAATCTGCACGCTGTTGGCCGCCACCACCAGCCCGAACAACGAACCGCTCGGCTTCCACTTGCCCAGGCGCAGCCACAGCCCCATGAACTGGGTGAACAACAGCGTCTCCAGCCAGGTGAACAGCAGGAAGAACGCCACGCGCCCCTCGACGTTGTCACCCAGGCCGTCGGCGCCGGCGCTGGCGATGATACCGAGCGCCGTCAACAACAGCGCCGGCTGCCAGAACGCATACTGGTAGTGCTGTAGCGGCCGGACACGGAAACGCACCAAGTCCAGGGCATCGTCAAAGAGGATACGCATGTCTTAATCGAACACCACGGTTTTGTTGCTGTAGGACAACACGCGATCGTCCAGGTGCCAGCGCACCGCGCGCGACAGCACCACCTTTTCCAGATCCCGCCCCTTCTGCACCAGGTCCTCGACGTCGTCACGGTGCGAGATGCGCGTGACCTCCTGCTCGATGATCGGACCATCGTCCAGCACCTCGGTCACGTAGTGACTGGTGGCGCCGATCAGCTTCACCCCGCGCGCGAACGCACGATGGTAGGGCTTGGCGCCGTCGAACGCCGGCAGGAAACTGTGATGGATATTGATCACACGGTTCGGGAAACGTTCCACGAAACGCTGCGACAGCACCTGCATGTAGCGCGCCAGCACGATCACGTCCACCCCGGCTTCCTCGAGCAAGCGCCACTGCTCCGCCTCGGCCTCTTCCTTGTTGGTCTGCGTCACCGGCACCACGTGGTAGGGGATGCCGTTGAATTCGGCCATGCGGCGGCAGTCCTCGTGGTTGGAGATGATCAGCGGAATGTCGCAGTTCAATTCGCCGATGCGCCAGCGGTGCAGCAGGTCGACCAGGCAGTGTTCGTATTTCGAAACGAAGATCGCCATGCGCGGCTTGCGGCTCGACAGCGACACGCGCCAGGTCATGCCGTGCTTGTCGGCAATCGGCTGGAACGCCGCGGCGAAGCTCTCCATCGGCAGCGTGAAGCCGTCGAGGCTCCACTCGATGCGCATCAGAAACAGGTTTTCGCTGACATCCTGATGCTGGTCGGCATGCATGATGTTGGCGTTGTAGGTCATCAGGAAGTTGGCGATGGCCGCCACCAGCCCCTTCTTGTCGGGGCAGCTGATCAGCAGCGTGGCCGAATTCTTGTTATGACTCATTGTTCACTCCCAGAAACGAAAGCCGATGTGCCGGCGGCGGCATTCCGCGCGCCAGGCAACACCGCATGTCTCACGGCAGGGGCAGTGCACGCGAAGGGGATAAACCAGCGCCCCGCACCGTCACGCCGCCGATACGACCCGGCGCCCTCCTGCCCGCAAGGCCTCAGGCGTTCAGGTTGGCCGAATCCAGCGTGTTCTGCAGCAGGGTGGCCACGGTCATCGGACCCACGCCGCCCGGCACCGGAGTGATGAAGGCGGCACGTTCGCTGGCGGTGGCGAACTCCACGTCGCCGCACAACTTGCCGCTGTCGAGGCGGTTGATGCCCACGTCGATCACCACCGCACCCGGCTTGACCCACTCGCCCTTGATGAAGTTGGGGATGCCCACCGCGGCCACCACGATGTCCGCCTCGGACACTTCCTTGGGCAGATCGGTGGTGGCGCTGTGGCACACCGTCACGGTGGCGCGCGCCAGCAGCATTTCCAGCGCCTGCGGGCGGCCGACGATATTGGACGCGCCGACGATCACCACCTTCTTGCCCTTCGGATCGATACCGTACTCTTCCAGCAGGGTCATCACGCCGCGCGGGGTGCACGGACGCAGCAGCGGCATCTTCACCGCCAGACGGCCCATGTTGTAGGGGTGGAAGCCGTCCACGTCCTTCTTCGGGTCGATGCGCTCGATCACCGACTGCGGATCGATCTGCTTGGGCAGCGGCAGCTGCACCAGGATGCCGTCGATGCTGGCGTCGGCGTTGAGCTGGTCGATGATCCCCAGCAGCTCTTCCTGCGAGGTGGAAGCGGGCAGGTCGTAGGCCACCGAGCGGATGCCGGCCTTCTCGCACGAGCGCTTCTTGTTGCCGACGTACACGCCGGAGGCCGGATCGTCGCCGACCAGGATGACGGCCAGTGCCGGAGCACGCTTGCCCGCCTTGAGGCGTGCATCCACGCCTTCGCGTACGCGCCCGATCAATTTTTCTGCTACTGCTTTGCCATCAATGAGTTGTGCCGTCATGCTCTGTCCCGAAACCAAACCAACCAAAAACGGCATTTTCTCATTTTTCACCCCCTAAGCTCAACGGGTATTGACAGCATTATGCTCGATCCGTATAGTTGCGCTCTCTGTCGTCGGGGTGTAGCGCAGCCTGGTAGCGCACCTGATTTGGGATCAGGGGGTCGAGAGTTCGAATCCCTCCACCCCGACCAGAAACTCCGCGCACTCGGTGCAGGATGCGCCCGTAGCTCAACCGGATAGAGCACCGGCCTTCTAAGCCGGGGGTTACAGGTTCGAGTCCTGTCGGGCGCGCCAGTAGTACAGCAGTAAGACAGTGGTGGATATAGCTCAGTTGGTAGAGTCCCGGATTGTGATTCCGGTTGTCGTGGGTTCGAGTCCCATTATCCACCCCAAAATTCCTGATTGAAGCGCCAGCTTCAGTCGTACCGCTTACGGCGGTGGATATAGCTCAGTTGGTAGAGTCCCGGATTGTGATTCCGGTTGTCGTGGGTTCGAGTCCCATTATCCACCCCAGTCTTGCAAAAACCGGCCCGAGGGCCGGTTTTTTTGTTGCACGTGCTCCTGCCGGCCGCAGTTTCACTTGTCTCCCCTGCCCCGCTCCGTAATAATTGAATACATTTGTATGTATCCGATTGACTGACAGAGCTTCCACCCCATGACCACCCTGCAGCCGATCAAGCGCCAGACGCTGACGAGTGCCGTAACCGAATCCCTGCGCCAACGCATCCTGTCGGGCGAGTTTGCCGACGGCCAGCAATTGCGCCAGGAAGCGCTTTCCAATGAATACGGCGTGAGCCGGGTGCCTGTGCGCGAGGCGCTGCGCCAGCTCGAGGCCGAAGGCCTGATCCAGATCATCGACCACAAGGGTGCCCTGGTATCCAAACTGTCGCTGGACGACGTGCTGGAACTGCTGGACATCCGCGCCATGCTGGAAAGCTCGCTGCTGCGCGCCGCCATACCGCGCCAGACCAAGGCCGACCTGGCCATGGCCGCCGACACCCTGAAGCAGTTCGAGATCGCGCTGCAGACCAACGACATCCGCCACTGGGGCGAGCTGAACTCGCGCTTCCACCTGGCCTTGTACCGTGCCGCCAAGCGCCCCAACACGCTGGCGCTGATAGAGCAGTTGCACAACAAGACCGATCGCTACACGCGCATGCAGATCCTGTTCACCCAGACCATGGAACGCGCCCACGCCGAACACACCAAGCTGCTGGAGCTGTGCCAGCAAGGCGCGGCCGAGGAAGCGGCCGAGTTCATCCGCTTCCACATCCTGTCGGCCGGCAACGCGCTGGAAAGCTACCTCAAGAACCAGGGTTCGCCGCGTTAAAAACGCTTCGGCCAACCTTCTAAGGTTGGCCGAACGCGGCAGCAACTCACACAGACTTACTTCATGCCCTTCAGCCTGTCCTCGCGATAGGCATGCACCACTTCCCCCCGCCACCTTGCCGATCACCGGCACGGTTTCGTCGATCGCCTCATGACTAGTCGGGCTGAACGGACGCCGGTAGCGCGTGATCACGCCGTCGACCGGCCGTTGCAGCTGCTCCAGCGCCCGTCGGATCGCGGCCCGGTCGGTACTGCCGGCCTGCTGGATCGCCGCCGCCAGCAGCAACATGGCGTCGTAGCCCTGCGCCGCGGAAGGCGGCGACGCAATGCGCCGGCCATGGCTCAGCGCCAGGTAGGCGTCGATGAACGCCTTGCGCCGCCCGCCGGCCCCCTCCGGAATGAAGGTCTGCACCATGCGCGTGCCGTCGGCGTTGGGACCGGCGTTGTCGATGAAATTCGACATCGACAGCGTCCAGCTGCCGATCAGCGGTACCTGCCAGTCCATCCGCGCCATGCCGTTGGCGATTTCCACCAGCTCCGGGCCGATGGCATAGGTCAGAATGACCTGGGCCCCCTGGCGCGCCGCCTTGCGCAATGGCTCGTCCATGTCGCGCTCGTGCAGGTCGAAGCGTTCCACCACCACCGGCCGCACGCCGTAGCGCGCCAGCGCGGCGGTCAGTTCCATCACCCCTTGCTCGCCGTAGCGGGTGGTGTCGGCGAAGATGGCGATGCGGCGATAGCCGGCACGTTCCACCGCCTCGCGCGCGATCAGCCGCGCCTGCACCGTGTCGGACAGCGCGACGCGAAACACATAGCCGTCGCGCGCAGGCTGGGTCAGCTTTGCCGCCGTGGCCACCGCAATCACCAGCGGCACACGCGCCTCCTGGTAGAGCCCCACCACCGCTTCGGCCACCGCGGTATTCACCAGGCCGACCGTCGCCACCACCGGCTGACGGATTAGCTCGGCGTTGACGCGCCGGCCGCGCAGCGCGTTGCCGCCGTCGTCGCGCTCGACCAGCTGCAGCGGCCGCCCCAAGACGCCGCCACGGGCGTTGATCTCCTGCGCCGCCAGCCGGATGCCGTTGCGCATGCTGAGTCCCATCGGCGAGGACCCTCCGGTATACGCCCCCGGCACGCCGATGCGGATCGGCTCGACGGCGCCGGCCAGCGTCGCCCACAGCAACCCCGCCAGCATCAGAGCGCGCTTCAAAATAGTTGTTTTCATTGTCTCTTTTCTCCGGAGCGCAAGCTTAACGGGGCGCACGCCAATCAACAAGCCCGACGCTGCGGGCTAACCCGGCTTATCTTCGGCGTCGGCTTGGCCTACACTCACGTTCTGTTGCCGGCACCACGCCGGTGGTACAGGACCACCTCGTCCGGACACCTTACGCATGCTTCGCTACCACTCCACCGCCCAGCGCCAGCGCCCGAGCTGGTACCGGCTGTTCCCCAACGCCAGCATCGTGCTGTTCTTCCTGACCATGGCGGTGATGCTGTGGGCGCTTGATTCGCGCGAAGCCGAGCAGCTGCGTACCGCGCTGGCGCGCGACGCGCTGTGGGCGGAACAGACGCTGCAACTGCACCTCGAAGACAATCTCAACCAGCTCACCGAACTCGCGCGCGAAGCGGGGCGCGACGATCTCGACGAAAGCGGCTTCCAACTCCAGGCGGCGCAATTCATCGGCAACACCCCGGAACTCTTGGCGGTGGTGCGCGCCGACACCGGCATGATCCTGCGCTGGATCGCCCCCTATGAAGACGGCCCGCTGACGCTGGGCGACGGCCTCTCGGGCCCCAGCGCCGACGCCTTCGTCAAGGCGCGCATCGAGAGCCGGCCGGTCTACAGCCGGCCCTACCAGAGCGCGGACGGCCAATGGCGCATCGAATTGCACGTGCCGGTGCTGCGCAACGGCCAGTTTGTCGGCACCATGATCGCCGTGTTCAACACCGGCACGCTGATCCGCCGCCTGCCTCCGTCGTGGTTTGCCGAGAAATACCAGCTCGAGCTGATCGACGCCGAGGGCCGTGACATCGGCCACAACGCCCAGCAGCGGTTGAGCGGGACGCTCTCCGAAAAGCTCGACCTGCCCGGCACCGGGCTCGCCATCATCGCCCGCCCGGTAAAGACGGCGACCAGCCCGAGCCGCGTCCTGCAACTGGGGCTGATCGTCGGCCTGACCCTGCTCACCCTGATGAGTCTGCTCAGCCTCAACCGTCATATCCGCCGCCGCGTCAGCGCCGAAGAAGAGCGCGACCGGGTGTACCGCCTGTCACAGGATCTGCTCGGCATCATCAGCCCGGAGGGCACCCTGCTCGAGGTCAACCCGGCGTTCGAAACCGTGCTCGGCTACTCGCAACAGCAACTCATCGGCACCTCCTTCCTGAGCTACCTGCACCCCAGCGAGCGCGACATGCTGAAGGAAGGTTTTTTCGACATGCTCGGCGCCGACCAGAGCCATCGCTACGTCGAGACCCGGGTGCTGACGCGCGAGGGCGCCACGCACTGGATCGTGTGGGCGCTGAGCCCGCTGCCGGAGAGCGGCGTGATCTACGTCTCGGGCCGCGACATCACCGCCAAGAAGGAAGCGCAGGAAGCGCTCTGGCAGGAATCCACCTTCCGCAAGGCGATGGAAGATTCGCTGGTGGTGGGGCTGCGCGCCATCGACCTCGAAGGGCGCATCACCTACGTCAACCCGGCCTTTTGCGACATCACCGGCTACCACGAGCAGGAACTGCTGGGCCAGCTGCCGCCCTACCCCTATTGGCGCTCCGGCGAAGCCGCCGAACTGCACCAGCGCCACATGGCGGCCGCGCTGACCGGCAACGCGCCACAGGATGGCCTCGAGACCCAGATCCGCCGCAAGGACGGCAAGGAAATCCACGTCAATCTGCTGATCTCGCCGTTGATCGACCACGATGGCCAGCACACCGGCTGGATGACGGCGATGACCGACATCACCGAGCGCCAGGAGGCCAAGCAACGGCTGGAGGCCTCGCACGAGCGTTTCGTCACCGTCATCGAGGGCCTGGACGCCGCGGTGGCGGTGGTCGACCCGGCCAGCCACGAGCTGTTGTTCTGCAACCAGCACTACCGCCAGTGGTTCGACCCGGACAACGTGCTGGGGCAGGAGGAGAGCGCGAGCTGCTGCGACCTGCGCCTGGCCTTCCTGATGCGCGACGCCGAACGCTCCGAACTCGACCTCCAGCTGCAGCTGGCCAACCCGCCGCGCTGGCTGTCGGCGCGGCGCCGCCAGGTACGCTGGGTGGACGGCCGGCCGACGTTGATGGTGATCCTCACCGACATCACCCAGCAGCACGAGGCGGAGCAGCGCTACGAACAGCAGATGGAAAAGCTGCAGGCCACCTCGCGCCTGGTCACCATGGGCGAGATGGCCTCGACCCTGGCCCACGAGCTGAACCAGCCGCTGTCGGCCATCGCCAACTACCAGGCCGGCTGCATCGAACGGCTGCGCCAGGGCCGCGCCAGCGCCGAATCGCTGCTGCCGGTGATGGAAAAGATCACCGCCCAGGCCGAACGCGCCGGAAAGATCGTGCGCCGCGTGCGCGAATTCGTGAAACAGAGCGAACCCGACCGCAAGCCCTGCCAGTTGACGGATATCGTCGAGGCCACGCTCGCCATCGCCGACATCGAGGCGCGCCGCTACGCCGCCACCATCGACCTGCAACTGCCGCCACGCCTGCCGGAAGTCTGCGTCGACCCGATCCTGATTGAGCAGGTGCTGCTCAACCTGATCAAGAACGGCATCGAGGCGATGCAGGACACCGAACCCGCCCGGCGCCAGCTCATCGTCAGCGCCGACGTGCTCAATCCGCGCCGGGTCGAGGTCGCCATCGCCGACCGCGGCCACGGCGTGCCGGCGGATCTCAAGGAGCGCCTGTTCGACGCCTTCTTCACCACCAAGAAGGAAGGCATGGGCATGGGGCTCAACATCTGCCGCACCATCATCGAATTCCATCAGGGTCAACTCTGGGTGGAAGACAACCCGGACGGTGGTAGTATTTTCCGCCTGACCCTGCCGGTGACCGAAGCATGAACACGACCAAGCAAGCGCCCATCCATATCATCGATGACGACGAACCGTTCCGCGACTCCCTGCTCTGGCTGCTGGAAAGCCACGACTACCAGGTGGAGTGCCACGGCAGCGCCGAAGCTTTCCTGGGCCGGGTGGTGCCGTCCGGCGCCGGCTGCCTGATCGTGGATATCCGCATGCCCGGCATGAGCGGACTGGAATTATTCGAGGAACTGGGCCGGCGCGGCAACCCGTGGCCGGTGATCTTCATTACCGGGCACGGCGACGTGCCGATGGCGGTGCAGGCGGTCAAGCGCGGCGCCCACGACTTCCTGGAAAAGCCGTTCAACCAGCAGGCCCTGCTCGACGCCGTGGACAGCGCGCTGGCGGCCTGCCGGCAGCGCCTCGACAGCACCGCCAGCCTCAGCAAGATGGCGGAACGGCTCGATTCGCTCACGGTGCGCGAGCGCGAGGTGCTGGAAAAGGTGATCGAGGGCAAGATGAACAAGGTGATCGCCGACGACCTCGGCATCAGCATCAAGACGGTGGAAGCGCACCGCGGCAAGATGATGGACAAGATGGGCGCGCGCTCGATCGCCGATCTGGTGCAGGCGGTGGTGGCCTATCGCCAGCAGAAGGGCTGACCCCCCTAGAGCCGCTAACAGAAGCCTCTTGGCGTTGTTGCGCGGCCTGGCCGTACTACCTTGTACTGTCTGCGGCCGCGCGCCTAGCCAAGACCGCTGCGCTGGGTTTTGTTAGCGACTCTTGATACTCAAGCCGGAACGCACAAGGCCGCCCGTCACCGGGCGGCCTTGTGCGTTTGCGAAGCGTCTCGCCCACAGCCGGGGCAGGACGCTTTCACGCCTCTAGCGCGTAGCGGAAGGGGTGCCGGCCTTGGCGGTCCCACCGACACGGCGCACCGCATCCTTGCCCGGCTCCGGAATCGGCTCGATCTTGCCCAGCAGGAACACGAAGGCAAACACGCCGATCACCAGCACCACGCCCGCCACCAGGAAGGCGTTGGAGAACGACTGCGTCGCGCCGACGATGTAGCCGGTCACGATCGGCGCCACCGCGCCCATCATGTTGTTGGCGAAGTTCATGATGCCGCCAACCGTGCCGGTGCCGCCGTGCGGGGCGATCAGCGACGGCAGCGACCAGCCCACCGGCGCCGCGGCGGCCAGGCCGCTCAGCGCGATGGTGATCCAGACGATGGCGACGTAAGGATCGGTGGTGGTGGTGGCGCCGAACACGGCCGAGGCCACACAGCATGCCGGCCACCAGCACACCCTTGCGCACCCGCGTCTCGTCATGCCCCTTGGCGATCAGGTGATCGATCAGCCAACCGCCCACCAAGAGATCGGACAGCGTGGCGAACAGCCAGGGGACGGCAGCGAACGTCGCCGACTTGAGGATGCTCATGTGCATCGCCTGCACCAGGTAGCCCGGCAACCAGGTCAGGAACAGGTAGAACACGTAGCCGTAGGCAGCAAAGCCGATCGACAGCCCCCAGATTTTGCGCTGCTTGAGCAGGTAGCCCAGCATGTTGAGCGAACTCTCCTGGCTTACCCCTTCCGGCGTGGCACCACCCTGGACGATGTAATCGTGCTCGGCCTTGGACAGCTTGCTGTCGGCGCTGGGGTCACGATAGAGCAGGTAGAAGGCCAGGAAGTAGCACAGGCTCAACAGGGCTGACAGGCCAAAGCCCCAGCGCCAGCCGAGATGCACCACGGTCAGGGCGACCAGCGGCACGCCGATCACGTTGGAGAACTTGGCGGCGGCGTCGAACAGCGCGGTCGCCATAGCGCGCTCGCGGCGCGGGAACCAGTAGCCGGTGGCCTTCGAGCTGACCGGGAAGCCCGGCGCCTCGGCCACCCCCAGCAGGGCTCGTGCGGCGAACACGCCGCCGAAACCGCCGGCACAGGCGGTCAGCGTGGCCGCGATGCCCCACAGGAACGCCCCCCAGCGCCCGACCTTGGTGACGCCGAAACGGTCGAGCACCACCCCGGTAGGAATCTGCAGCAAGGCGTAGGCCCAGAAGAAGGCGCTGAACAAGAGCCCGATGTCCCCGGTAGTGAGGTGGAACTCCTGCTGCAACTGCGGCGCCGCCACCGACAGGCTGATGCGGTCGAAATAGTTGACCAGCACGCCGATGCCGAGCAGGGCACCGATGCGCCAGCGGCGCGTCGGCACGCGGGCGGTGGTGTTGTGGGTCGTCATTGTGTTCTCCTCCGTGTAGTTATGACGTGTTTGGGTGCTACTTGCTGTGCAACTGCTCGAGCACGCGATCACGCAAGCTGGCGAGCGGTTGCTGAATGTCACAGACGATGGCCTGCTCGTCCGGCTGCAGCGCCTCCAGATCGCTGAACTGGCTGTCGATCAGGCTCTGCGGCATGAAATGGGCGGAGCGAGCGGCCATGCGCTCGGCGATCAGGCTGCGCGAGCCGCTCAGGTGGACGAACAGCAGCCCGGGGTCTCCCTCGCGCAAGGCGTCGCGGTAGCGGCGTTTGAGCGCCGAGCACGCCAGCACCATGCGCTCTCCCCCTGCCCGTCCGCTGGCAAGCCGTGCCGCCAGCACGCCGAGCCAACTGGCGCGGTCGGCATCGGTGAGCGGGATGCCGGCGGACATGCGGGCAATGTTCTCGGCGGGGTGAAAGGCGTCGCCTTCGATGAAAGTGGCGCCGAGGGTTTCGGACAGAGCCTCGCCGAGACTGCTCTTGCCGCAACCGGCAACCCCCATGACCACGATGTTCGGCATTTTCATGTTAGCGCTAACATTTCAGATTGAGAAAAACGCCTGCGGTGAGCGCGGGCGTTGGCTGTTTTTTCGGATGTTAGCGCTAACAAATCGAAGCAGGCAAGAATTTGCTTCATGCCGCAGACCGAGTGCGAGCAGGTGTTGCAAAACTGCCCACGCCGGCGCAGGCAGCCGGTACGACTGGAAACGGTTTCGGCTGCTAGGAGCTGGCCCGCGGCATGACAGTGAAACCCAGGTCATGACAGGTCACGGCATCGGCTTCGCCAGCGATGCTCGCCAGCAGCAGCCTGGCCGCTTCGGTGCCGATGCGGTAGCGCGGCGTGGCCACCGTGGTCAGCGGCGGCGTCACCCAGCCGGCGGGTTGCAGGTCGTTGAAGCCGGCGATCGCCATGCGCTGCGGCACCGCCGGGCCGAGCCGCTGGCAGGCGGCGAGCGCGCCGATGGCGAGGTCGTCGTTGCAGCAGAACACGGCGTCGCAATCGGGATGGGCCCGCAGCAAGCGCGTCAGCGCATCGGCCCCCATCTGCATCGTGGACGGCGCCGGGTCGAGATCTTCCAGTGCCGCGTCGTAGCGGCCGGCGGCGTGCAGCGCCTTGCGGTAGCCGTCCAGGCGCTTGAGCACGCGCTCGTCAAGCTGCGCCCCCATGAAGGCGATGCGCCGGCGCCCGCGCTCCAGCAGGTGGCGGGTGATCGCTTCGCCCGCGTCTTCCTGGGAAAAGCCGACGCAACGGCGACCATCCGCAGTGAGGTCCATCATGTACACAGCGGGAATCCCCTGCCGCTCCAGGGTCTGGGCGAATTCCGGCGGCTGCGACAAACCAGTCACCAGCACCCCGTCCGGCTGGTGCTCGAGGTAGGCGCGCAGCAGCTGCATCTCTTCGCCCGCGCTGTAGTGGGTATTGCCGATCAGCATCTGGTAGCCGGCGGGACGCAACACGTCCTCGATGCCGGCCAGGGTGTCGATGAAGACCGTGTTGGTCAGCGAGGGGATCAACACCAGCACGGTCTGCGAGCGCGCCGAGGCGAGCGCGCGTGCCGAGCGGTTGGGCACGTAGCCCAGCCGCTCCACGGCTTCCAGTATCTTGCTGCGGAGGGTATCGGAGACGCGCTCCGGCGAGTACAGCGCGCGCGATACGGTGATCGCGCTGACGCCGACGGCCAGCCCGACATCGTGCATGGTGACGCCGCTTCCGGAGCGTAGGCGCGGTTTTCTAGACATGGTTGAACGGCTTGATTCGGTGAACGGGAGGCGGCGCGGCCGCCTTGCCGTGGCAGTGTATCAAACCACACTGCCGCCGCCCTATGCCTTTTGGCTGCGGCCCGCCCCGGCGGCGCCTGCCGCTTCACGGGTCACTTTGGGAAGAGTCAAAAAAAACCCGGCCAAATGACCGGGTTAAGCAGAGTGCACACGACTTTACAATTCAGCAATACACGAAATGGGCGCGCTTGACGTTGCAGAGCAACTCGTAGGCGATGGTGCCGGCCTGAGCCGCCACCTCGTTGACGTTGACGCTGTCGCCCCACAGTTCGACCTCGCTGCCGATGCCGGCAGCCGGCAAGTCGGTCAGATCGACGGTGATCATGTCCATCGACACGCGGCCGATGATGCGCGAGCGCACGCCGTCGATCGCCACCGGGCTGCCGGTGGAGGCCAGCCGCGGGTAGCCGTCGGCGTAGCCGCAGGCGATCAGGCCGACGCGGGTCGGACGCTCGGTGACGAAGGTGGCGCCGTAGCCCACCGGCTCGCCGGCAGCGAGCTCACGCACACCGAACACCCGGCTGGTGAGACGCATCACCGGCTTGAGCGCGGCATCCTGCGCGTAGCCGGCAGGCAGCGGGGTGGCACCGTACAGCATGATGCCGGGACGGCCCCAGTCGCGCCGGGTGCGCTCGTGCACCATGATGGCGGCGGAGTTGGCCACGCTGACTTCGCCCGGCAGACCGGCGCAGGCGGCATCGAAGGTTTCCATCTGCTGCGCAGTGGCAGACAGCGCCGGTTCGTCGGCGCGGGCGAAGTGGGTCATCTTGACGATGCCGTCCACCTTGCCGCTTTCGGCCAACCTTTGGTAGGCGGCCGCGTAGTCCTGCGGGAAGAAACCGGCACGATGCATGCCGGAGTCCATTTTCAGCCACACCCGGTAGGGCTTGGCGGGTTGGCTGGCGAGCAGCATGTCGAGCTGCTGCTGGCTCTGCACCACCAGCCACAGGCCATGCTGCTCCACCTCGCGCAATTCGGCCGCCTCGAACACCCCTTCCAGCAGCAGGATGGGCAGGGTCAGGCCGGCTTCGCGCAATTGCAGCGCCTCTTCCAGGCAGGCCACGGCGTAGCCGTCGGCGATGTCGGCCACGGCCTGGGCGCAACGTACCGCGCCGTGGCCGTAGGCGTTGGCCTTGACCACGGCCAGCGCGCGGCCGCCGTGCTGGCGGCGCGCCAGTTCATAGTTGTGACGAAAGTGCTCGAGTCGGATCGAGGCAATCAACGGACGCATGCGAACCTCAGTGGCTGGTGACGATACGGGCGGTCGGTACCACCAGCTTTTCGCCGCCTTTGGCGTAACGCTGCATGGACAGGCCGTCGACGCTGATTTCCGGCTTCACACCCATAATCAGGTCGGCCAGTACCTTGCCGGAACCGGCGCTCATGGTCCAGCCCAGGGTGCCGTGGCCGGTGTTGAGCGAGAGGTTGGCGAAGCGGCTGCCGCCGATGATCGGCGTGCCGTCCGGCGTCATCGGGCGCAGGCCGGTCCAGAATTCGGCCGCAGGGATGTTGCCGCCTTCGGGGAACAGATCGCCCACCACCATTTCCAGCGTTTCGCGGCGGCGCGGGTTCAGGCTCAGATCGTAGCCGGACAGTTCGGCCATGCCGCCGACACGGATGCGGTTGTCGAAGCGGGTGATCGCCACCTTGTAGGTTTCGTCCATCACGGTGGACACCGGGGCGGCGCTGGCGTTGGTGATCGGCACCGTCAGCGAGTAACCCTTGACCGGGTAGACCGGGATGTCGATGTCCAGCGTCTTCAACAGATCGCGCGAGTAGCTGCCGAGCGCCACCACGTAGTGGTCGGCACGGTGCTCCACGCCGTTGGCGCGCACGCCGGTGATCTTCTTGCCGTCGTGCTGGATGGCGTCGATGGTCTGACCGAACAGGAACTTCACGCCCTTGGCGCGCGCCAGTTCGGCAAGACGGGAGGTGAACAGCTGGCAGTCACCGGTTTCGTCGTTGGGCAGTTGCAGGCCGCCGACGATCTTTTCCTTGACCCGCCCCAGCGCCGGCTCGGCCTTGACGCAGCCCTCGCGGTCGAGCACGTTGAACGGCACGCCGGTTTCCTTCAGCACGGCGATGTCCTTGGCCATGCCGTCGAGCTGGTACTGGGTGCGGAACACCTGCAGCGTGCCCATTTCGCGGCCTTCGTAGGCCAGCCCGGTCTCGGCGCGCAGTTCCTTGATCTTGTCGCGGCTATACTCGGCGAGTCGCACCATGCGAGATTTGTTGGTGGCGTAGGCGGCTTCGGTGCAGTTGGCAAGCATTTTGCTCATCCACTGCCACTGGTACAGGCTGCCGTCCGGCTTGAAGGCCAGCGGGGCGTGACGCTGGAACAGCCACTTGACGGCTTTCTGCGGAATGCCCGGTGCGGCCCACGGGGCGGAATAACCCGGAGAAATCTGGCCTGCGTTGCCGAAGCTGGTTTCCAGTGCGACGCCGTCCTGGCGCTCGATCACGGTCACATCGCAGCCAGCCTTGGCCAGATACCATGCAGTGGAAACACCCAGGACACCACCGCCCAGCACGATAACCTTCATGTTCTCTACACTCCCGACGTAGGGTTTGAACGTTTAGTGATTTCCGGTAGTATATTTACTTTAAGGCAGTTTTATTTACTGTTTTTTTACAAAAAAACAAATAAATTCAACAAAATATAGACAATGCACAGGAAATTATGAGAGACAAACAAGTAGTGGAGCGCCCGCTCGACAAGATCGACTTGAGGATACTGAAATACCTGCAAAACAACGGCCGCATGTCGATGACCGAACTGGCCGACAAGGTCGGCCTGTCGACCACGCCCTGTACCGAACGGGTACGCAAACTGGAGCGTGACGGCATAATTGAAGGTTACTACGCCCGCCTGAATCCGCAAGCGATGAACTCCTCGCTGCTGGTATTCGTCGAGATCAAGCTGGCCGCCAAGTCCGGCGACATCTTCGACTCCTTCCGCCGCGAGGTGCAGAAGCTGCCGGAGGTGATGGAGTGCCACCTGGTGTCCGGCGAGTACGATTACCTGCTCAAGGCGCGCATCTCGGACATGTCGATGTACCGCAAACTGCTGGGCGACATCCTGCTCAAGCTGCCGCACGCCAACGAGTCGCGCAGCTACGTGGTGATGGAAGAGGTCAAGGAAACGTTGGCGCTGCCCATCCCCGACTAACCTGACCGCCATGGCATCGGTGAAACGATGCCGACGCACCAAAACAGAACGCACCAAATGAAGTCACGTGCACCATGACGTGATCTCATTTGGTGCGATTTGACTTGAGTCGCCGTGAAATTCTCTCGTCGCGACGCCTTCCTATCCCCTCCCATCGTCCCGATACGCCAATCCGGTGCAGGCATGCCCCGTCATGCATCACGTGCACCATGAATTGGCACTGCTTTTGCTACAAGGCGAAGCACAAAAATATCTTTGGGACCGTTCATGACTCACTCCTCGACTTCCGACGTGCTGTTCCTGCTGCTGGGGGCGGTGATGATCCTGGCCATGCACGCCGGCTTCGCCTTCCTCGAACTGGGCACGGTGCGCAAGAAAAACCAGGTCAACGCGCTGGTGAAGATCCTCACCGACTTCGCCGTCTCCGCCATCGCCTACTTCTTCATCGGCTACGGCGTGGCCTACGGCGTGCACTTCTTCCAGCCCGCCAGCGCGCTCAACGCCGAAAGTGGCTACGGCCTGGTGAAGTTCTTCTTCCTGCTCACCTTCGCCGCCGCCATTCCGGCCATCGTCTCCGGCGGCATCGCCGAGCGCGCCAAGTTCCATCCGCAATCGGCCGCGACCTTCCTGCTAGTGGGCTTCGTCTACCCGTTCTTCGAGGGCATCGCCTGGAACAACCACTACGGCGTGCAGGACTGGCTTACGCACGCCTTCGGCCAACCTTTCCATGACTTCGCCGGCTCGGTGGTGGTGCACGCCGTGGGCGGCTGGATCGGGCTCGCCGCCGTGCTGAACCTGGGCGCACGCCGCGGCCGCTACAGCAAGGAAGGCCGCATCGCCGCGCACCCGCCGTCCAGCATCCCGTTCCTGGCGCTGGGCGCCTGGATCCTGATCGTCGGCTGGTTCGGCTTCAACGTGATGAGCGCGCAGAAGCTGGAAGGCATTTCCGGCCTGGTGGCGATCAACTCGCTGATGGCCATGGTGGGCGGCACGCTGACCGCAATGTGGCTCGGCAAGAACGACCCCGGCTTCATCCACAACGGCCCCTTGGCCGGGCTGGTGGCTGTGTGCGCCGGTTCCGACCTGATGCACCCGGCCGGCGCCCTGGTGGTGGGCGCCATCGCCGGCGCGCTGTTCGTCCAGCTCTTCACACTGACGCAGAACCGCTGGAAGATCGACGACGTGCTGGGCGTATGGCCACTGCACGGCCTGTGCGGCGCCTGGGGCGGCATCGCCGCCGGCCTGTTCGGCCAACCCTGGCTGGGCGGCGCCGGCCACGTCAGCCTGGTGTCGCAGTTGATCGGCACGCTGGGTGGCATCGCCGTCGGCTTCGGTGGCGGCTACCTGGTGTACGGCCTGCTCAAGCGCAGTGTCGGCATCCGCCTGAGCGAGGAAGAAGAGTTCAACGGCGCGGACCTCTCTATCCACCAGATCACCGCCACGCCGGAGCGCGAGAGCAACTGGTAGGTGCGGCCCGGCAACGTTCCGGCAAAGACAAGAGCAACACCAGCGAAAAGCCCACCTGAAGGTGGGCTTTTCGCCAATCGTGACACCGCCGTCCTGGCCGTTCAGCTGTGGTTGATATCCAGTAGCTCCTGCAATTGGCGCAGTGTCGAGTCATCCTTCACCACATGCTGCAGCCATTCTTCCAGGCTCATTTCCGCCCAGCGTGCAGCACGCTCGGCCAGCAACGCCACCGGGCTGTGCGGTTCGTTGTGACGAAAGTAACGGGCGACCTCGGTCAACATCTGTACCGCCTGCTGGCGGCTACGGACTTGGCCGTCGAAAGTGGGCTCCGGTGCCGTCACTGATGGAGTTGTCGGAATGGCAGAAGGCATGGCGGTGTTCTCCGGCAGCGCAGTATGGGAAGGCACGGCGCTGGGGGTAGCGACCGCCGCAGCGCCGCCCAGTTGCTGGCGGTAACGCAGCACCAGCTCCTGGCAGGCGTAAATGGCGTTGCGCACCTCGGCAAGACTCGGTGCTTCATCGCCGAAACGCTCATCGAGTCGCTTGTCCAATGCCTCGTAGGCACTCAGCGACGCCAACAGCAGCTCGGCCTGGCTGGCGAACCAGGCATGACCCGACAAGGTGGCTGCCTTGTCGAAGTCCTCGCCAGCAAGCTTTCCCTCGGCCAACGCCACCAGTTTCGCCTCCGGATCTTTCAGGCCCAGATTATCCACCTCGCGGGACTGCCTCCACTGCTGCCAGCTGTAACCGCCATGCTCGGGCTTGATGAGCGGGACACCGCGGGTCGCCACGCCGAGTTGCAGGTTGAGCCACTCCAGCTTGCCCACCCGTTCATCCAGATCATGCGGGGCGAACTCCGGGTAGCCGCTCTCCCAGTAATGCTCCAGCCAGTCGGCCAAGGCGGCCAGCCCCTGCGCCAGCCCGGCCAGACCATGTACCTGCACTTGGGCTTCGGCATACCAAACCAGCAGTTGCAAATCCTTGCTGCGCTGGCTCAGGGCCTCCTCGCACAGGCGGATCACCTTGGGCCATTCGGCCACTTTCAAGGCCTGCTCCCAGTCGCCTTGGGACAGCAACGGATCATCGCTGCGCCGGGCCTCGCGGATCTGGTCGAACAAGGGGGAATAAGCCAGGTCTTCCCCGGCGGGATGACCGCCCGGCAAGGGGGCCAGCAAAAGCGCAATAGAAGGGTTCTGCATCGTTGTGGTGATATCTCGGAAAGAAAAAGGAAAACGGAACGGACTAGCCCTTGCCCAACTCCGGCAGGGTGGCGATCAGCGTGGCGCCGCAGCTGACCTTGTGGCCTTCCAGCGCCACCGGCTTGCCGCCGACCAGCCAGCTACTATCGCCCTCCACGATGGTGCAGTTGCTGTGCCCCTGCTGCGGGCAGGTGACCTGATCGCCCAGCAAGGCCACCGGCTTGCCGAACAGCACCGTGCTGGAGGCGGCGCTCACCACCGTGCCGCCGTGGCTGGTCGGGTCCCCCAGACGAATGACGCGTTTCATGCGAGGTTCTCCTGTACTGCCGGCCGGGCCAGCGCCAACGCAACGTGATCATGGTGAAACTGGGTGATGACGGCGGGTACCTGCAGCCGGGCGCTGTGCGTCACCGCCAGTGCCGCCAGCATGGCCGGCGCGGCGGCCCCGACATCGCCCCAGTCACGCACCAGGTTGCTGGCGTCATCGATGGGGTGCAGGCCCACCTGGTAACGGGTGAGATTGCCGGCGATGGCGGCCAAGCGCGTGCCACCCACCTCGACATCGCCGCAGTTGTGCACCAGCCAGGCCACGCTGTCGGCCAAGTTGCGCTGCGGGTCGGCCTCCTCGGCGCTGAACGGATAGTCCAGCAGCGCGGCATTCACCAGTGCATTGTCCAGCAAGGGCTGCAGTTGGCGTGTCAGCTGCAAGGCGCCCTGCCGCTGCACCTCGCCGCTGCTGGACTGGGCCAGGCGGGCCAGGTGCGGCAAGGCTGCCAGCGCCGCCCGGGTGTGTTCCGGCACTCGCCCCCAACCGGCGGGAGACGTCACGCCCTCGCGCTCCCAATACGGCAGATAAGGGTCGCGCCCTGCTTCCAGTGCACTGTCAGTCGAAACGGCAAGCCCGTCGCGCAAGAACAGCAACAGCACCACGGCGGCCCCCGGGCGGCCCAGTTGCAGCCATTGGGCCCGAATCGCCGCATCCGGCTCCTCCTCATCCGGCCAGGCCGGTGGGGCGTCAGCTGCCAGCACCACCGCCCCCGGCAACTCCGGGTCTTGCGCCAGGAACTGCATCACGCGGTCGGCCACGGTGCCGCTGCCGGGCAGGAAACGGCAATCGCTGGTGGGCAGGGGCCCCTCCCCCTGAGCGGTCAGCCACGCCACCTCCTGGCATTGCCTGACGCGGCCGACCTGTTCGATCCCCGACACCCGCGGCAACACCTCCAACAGCAGCGGCAGCGAGGCGGCCCCCGGCAGCTCGGCGTACAAGGCCTGCAAGCTCTCTTCCAGCCACGGCATCAGGCCGTCCAGCACCTCGTCGCCAAGCTCCCACTCGTCGCGCGTCCGCACCATCCACTGGCAGGCGGGTGGCAACTCGTCCAGCCAGGCCGGCTCCTCTCTCTGCACTACAGCCTGCACCGACAACCAGCGGCAGCTCACCATCTGTTGCCGTTCGCGCAGCGCGGCCAGATGCGTCTCCCGGGCTTCGTCACGCCGGGCCTGCTGCGCCGCGGCCTCCGACTCGGCTTGCGCCTGGGCGGCGGCCTGCTCGCGTTTTTCCTGATGCAATCGCCAGGCATACCCCAAGGCGGTGAGCAGCAAGGGCGGCAACAGGTGCGCCAGCAACATGACGGTGGGGCTGATCTGCTGCCACTCCACTGGAATCAGCAGCCACAACGCCCCCCACCACAGCAGGAAGATCAGGGCCAGTACGGCCAGCAGTTTCAGCATCTTGCCCCCCTAGCTGATGCGAACCTTGAGCTGCTCGCCCTTGAGCGCCACGGCGATCTTCTTCACCGGTTTGCCGCTGGCCATGCGGGCGAGCAGGTCGCTCGAAATCTGTGCCAGCAACGTGCGTGTGAGGATGGCGTCGGCGTTGCGCGCACCGCTGTCCACGTCCAGGCAACGCGCCGCCATGACGCCTGCCAGCTCATCCGGAAACTCCACCTTGGCACCGTGGTTGTCCGCGATGCGCTGGCGGATTTTGTCCAGCTTCAGACACACGATGGCGTGCAACACCTCGTCGTCGATCGGGAAGTACGGCACGATGGCCAAGCGCCCCAGGAAGGCCGGTTTGAACACCTGCTGCAGGGTGGGTCGCAGGATTTCCACCAGATCGTCCGGCGTCGGCTCGCGCGTCTCGCCTTCCACCGTCACACCGTGCTCGCAGGCCCGCATCACCAGCTCGGTACCGGCGTTCGACGTCAACAGAATGATCGTGTTCTTGAAATCCACCTCGCGCCCTTCGCTGTCCTCCAGCCCCCCTTGTCGAACACCTGGAAAAACAGCTCCAGCACGTCCGGATGCGCCTTCTCCACCTCGTCCAGCAACACCACCGAATACGGCTTGCGGCGTACCGCCTCGGTCAGCACTCCACCCTCGCCATAGCCGACGTAGCCCGGCGGTGAGCCCTTGAGCCCGGACACGCTGTGCGCCTCCTGGTATTCCGACATATTGATGGTGATGAGATTGCGCTCGCCGCCGTACAAGGCCTCGGCCAGCGCCAGCGCGGTCTCGGTCTTGCCGACGCCGGATGGCCCCACCAGCAGGAACACCCCCTTGGGCTTGCCCGGGTCTTCCAGGCCGGCCTTGGCAATCTGCACCCGCTCGGCGATCTGCTCGAGCGCGTGATCCTGGCCGATCACCCGTTCCCCCAACAGCCGCGCCAGCTGCTGTACCTGAGCCAGCTCGTTGCTGACCATGCGCCCCAGCGGGATACCGGTCCAGCCGGCGATCACGTCGGCGATCACACTCTCGTCGACGCACTCGAACGCCAGCGGCTGCTGCTTGTGCAGCTCACGCAAACCCTGGCGCTTGGCCTGCAGCGGGCTGACCTTCTTGCCCTTGGCCGGCTTAACCTCCCCCTGCTGCTGTTTCAGCTCGTCGATCTCGGCCACCAGTTGCTGCTGCGCCTCCCAGACCGTGTGCAGGCGCTCCAGGTCGGCCTGCAACTCGCCGCACCGAGCCTCCAGCTCGGCGATACGCTCGGCGTGGCCCTCCTCGCGCTGCAAGGCGGCAATCTCGCGCTCGGCATTGGCGATCAGCACCGCCACGTCCTCGATCGGTCCCGGCTTGCCGGCGCGCGACAGCGCCACGCGGGCGCAGGCGGTATCCAGCACGCTGATGGCCTTGTCCGGCAACTGGCGGCCGGTGATGTAGCGACTCGACAGATGCACGGCGGCGGCGACCGCCTCGTTGAGGATTTCCACCTGATGATGGGTGGCCATGGCGTGCGTCAGCCCGCGCACCATCTGCACCGCCACCTCCGGCGCCGGCTCCTCCACCTTCACCACCTGGAAGCGGCGCGCCAAGGCGGCGTCCTTCTCGAAATACTTCTTGTACTCGGCCCAGGTGGTCGCCGCGATGGTGCGCAGCTCGCCACGCGCCAGCGCCGGCTTGAGCAGGTTGGCCGCGTCGTTCTGACCGGCCGCGCCGCCGGCGCCGATCAGCGTGTGCGCCTCGTCGATGAACAGGATGATGGACACCGGGCTCGCCTTCACCTCGTCGATCACCTGACGCAGACGGTTTTCGAACTCCCCCTTCACACTGGCACCGGCCTGCAACAGCCCCAGGTCCAGTGTGCGCAGACAGACACCGGCCAAGACCGGCGGCACCTCGCCGTGCACGATCTTGCGCGCCAGCCCTTCCACCACCGCGGTCTTGCCCACGCCGGGCTCGCCGGTCAGGATGGGGTTGTTCTGTCGGCGGCGCATCAGGATGTCGATCATCTGGCGGATCTCGCCATCGCGCCCCAGCACCGGATCGATCTTGCCGGCACGCGCCTGGGCGGTCAGGTCGATGGTGTATTTATCGAGTGCCGCGCTGCCGCGAACCTTGCCGGCCGGCATCTCCGCCGGCTGATCGGGCTCGGTGACCGCCACCGGCCCGCCGCCCTCCCCGCCATGCTGGCGCAGCGCGGCGTAAGCCGATTGCAAACGACCCGCCTCGATACGCAACAAGGCAGGGCAGCCGCTTTGCACCGCCGGACGCAGCGATTCATCACGCAACAGCGCCAACAGCAGATCCAGCGTGGACACGCTCTCCTGCCCGAACTCCGCGCTGGCCAGCAGCCAGGCTTTCTCCAGCCACTTGGGCAACCAGGCCGACAGCACCGGGTTGCGGGTATTACCAGTGCGGAAGCTATCCAGAGCGGCTTCCAGCCCCCGTTGCAAATCGGCCAGATCGATGCCGGCCGCCTGCAAGGCGGCGCGCGCGGCATTCATGTCCTGGTCAAGCTGGATCAACAGCACGTGCTCGATCTCGATCTCGTAGTGGGTGCGGGACAAGGCGCGACTGGCGGCCTGCTCCACACTCTGCCGCGCCAGCGGCGTCAGGCGCTCGATCAGGGATTTCAGGGATACCGACATAGTGTTTCCATCAGATAAAGTGAATAAGGCCGGGTCAGGCTAGGCGCCATGCCAGGCAAGGCTCAGTGCAACAGCGCATAGCGCATGTCGTCCGGGTCGGCTGCCCGCGCCCCCAGCCAGCTGCTGGCCCCCAGCCGCAATGGGGCATCGGCATCCAGCCGTGCCGACGGCACATCGCGCTTGTCGAGCACCAGGCAGACATCCACCGCCAGTTGGTGCCCCACGGCAAACTGCATCAGCGCTTGCAAGACGCGAGCTCCATCTCCCCCGGCAGCAAGGCCTCGAATTGCGCACGACGCAAACACCCCAGGCGCAGTTGCAGCTTGGTCTGACGATCCCACTGCCGCTCGCCGGCGAAAAGTGACACCCCCAGTTCGCAGGACTGGCCACCCAGCTGGCTTTGTTCGGCCAACGGCACCTCCAGCCACAGCCCCGCGAACTGCTGCAACTGGGCACGGGTGCCGAACAGCCCCTCCACCAAAGTCTGCAGCGTCAGGGCCGACAGCGGCTTCTGGCTCAACAGGCCTGCGTAATAAATGAACAGCCGCTCATCCAGCAGGCCGTCCTGCGCCGCCTGCCCACGCAACCGGCCCAAACCGACCCCGGCCAGATCCAGCAGGTTGTGGCTGAAGCCATCCTGCTCGCCGGCCTCCTCGGCCAGCCAGAAGCGGTACTTGCGCCAGGCCGCGTAGAACAAGGCGATGGCGCGGTGGCTGAACAGGTCGAAGAAGGCATGCAGGGTGGTATCGCGGTACTGCTGCCGCCGCTCCAGCAAGAGCTCGGTATACGCCGTCGGCAACACCCCGCTGGGCCCGGTCAACCCCATGAAGCTGACCGTCATCTCGGCGGGAGCCGTGCCCTCCGCCGCCGCTGGCTGGTACTGCACCAGCTCGCTGGCCGGAAACGACAGCGACGCCAGGGTGCGGAAGCGCAACTGCGCCGGCAGCGTGCGCCGCTGGCGGCGTGAACCTTCGCACAAGCCCAGGAGACGCACCGCCTGGAAAAAGCCGAACTGGCTGGCATCCCTGGCCAGCGCCAGCTTCAGATCACGAGGGCTTCGCCGGCTCGGGCTGGCCATGCCGCCACCTCCTCGTCACGTTGCACCGTCCTGACACGCAGGCGGGTAAAACTGTTGGGCGCGCAGTACAGCGCGAAGAACCGCTCCAGCAGGGAGGCGAACAGGTACACGCTGCCGCCGACGTAGTAATCGGCATCCAGCGTCAGGGTGATCTCGGTGCCGCGCACGAAACCGGAGAAATGGCGGCCGTTGACACGCTGCACCACCGCTTCGCTGCGGATGCCGACAATGCCCTGAATCTGCCGCACATTGGCCGCCGCATCGCCCAGGTTGTACAGCGTCAGCATTTCCTGCAGCGCCTCGCGTCCGGAATCGACGATGGACATGTAATTGAGCGACAGGTGCGAGATCAGGCGCCACTGCACCGCCCGTCCCAACGGACTGCGCTGGCTGGCACCGGGCTTGCGCAACAAGCGCACCCGCTTCACCACCGAATGCCCCGGCAATTGGAAATCCGTGCGCTGGGTAGCCTGGCTGCCGCCGAAAGGAATCTGCTCCGGCAGATCGCGGTTGCTGCACAGCAAGTCCAGACTCAGCACCTCGCCGGCCGGGCGCACCGCGTCGAACTGCAGATCCACCAGGTGCAGCGCCATGTCGGTGCCACGGTCACCCTGCCGCACCGACGGCTCGCGGCTGGCATGCCAGTAAAAACGCGGCGCCGGCCCGCTGCCATGGCGCGTGGCGTAGAACGGCGGCACCTCCTCGCTGCTGTCGCCCTCGCCGGATTTCTCCACACGCACCACGCGGCGGATTTGCACCACCTCGTAGGCCTGTTGCTTGCGCGCATCCGCTAGCACCGGGTAACTGGCCTTCTGATGCGTGACACGGATCGGCTCGCCCGGCTGCACGAACAGGTTGATCAGCGGCGTGCAGCCCAGTTTCAGATGCGAAGGCTGCAACTGGCTTTGCAGCCGGTGATGGCGCTCGCTGTCCGGGTAATCGCGCAGATGCAGACGCAGCAGCACGGTATCACCGCTCAGCCGCGCCGCCACCGGGGCCAGCCCCAACAGATCGACGAACAGGAACTTGTCCGGATAGCAGAAATACTCAGAGAGCAGCCGGTAGCCCATGAACGAGCGCTCGTCGTATTCCAGCATCCCCTCGTCGCGACCGAAGCCCACCGGCTGCAGGCAATCCGCGTTCAGGACACGCGTGCGCGCCGGATTCTCGCTACCGTCGCCAGCCTGCACCCTCAGTACGTTGGATAGCAGCATCTCGTACAGCAGATGCATCAGCGCTGGCTCACCATCCAGGAAAAAGCGCAGCGACTGCAGATCGATGGCATCCACCCCTACCCCGCCCTGGGTCTGCAAGCGCAGGGTCAGCACCGCCGCCGCATCCGGCGCCAGGCTGCGCAAATAGGGCGAGCCGCTGGTCAGCTCCAGCTTCGCCTCCTGCAATTGCAAAGGATAGAGATCGACCGGATACACCGTGCGGAACTTGCAGCTCACGCCCTGGATCGACGGCGCCTGCACGGCCTGCCCACGCTCGACACGGTAGCGCTTGCCGATCTCCGCCCGCTGCGCATCGCACTCAAACTGCACCACGGTGGCCGCCGGCATCGGCTGCAGATAATGCGGATACAGCACGTCCAGAAAGCTGGTAGCCACCTCCGGGTAGTCATCGTCCAGCTTCTTGTGCACGCGCGCCGCCAGAAAGGCGAACGCCTCGATCAGCCGCTCGGTATGCGGGTCTTCGCACTGGTCGCCTTCCAGTTGCAGCCGGCCGGCGATCTTGGGGTAACGGCGGGCAAACTCGCCCGACAGCTCGCGCAAATGGCCGAGCTCGCGTTCGTAATAGGGGAGGAGGGATTCGAGCATCTAATCGCCCAGCAAATAATATTTTTTCAATTCTCAACCAAACAACTAGCCACTAAATTCTTATTCGCGCTCAGTACCAAATCACATTATCAATATCAATTCGCCACTTTTTCATATTGCACCACTGTCATTGTTAGTGGCTCGCGAGCTATTAATGTGCCATCTTCCGCCTGCCCGAAAATCAGCTCCGGCACCATCGGCTTAGTCAACCCTCTATCATTAATGGCAATACCCACAATACGATCCTGTCGCCGCTCAATGGGCATTTCCAACCAAACCCAAGGATCGCGACTCTTTGCACGCCGCACCGCCACCCGTGACCACTTGTCGGCATTGCCTTTCCATTTCAGGATGGCATCGCCGGTTCTATCGCTTACTGCACTACCTACAACCTTTCCATTTACTTCAAATTTGGTCTCTATACCATCTGACCCGCCAACCCTGGGAATACCGACAATCGCTATCAACTCGTCAGGCAGCGCCTGCTTTACAACATTAAGTTCTTCTTTAGCCATTAGATGATAAACAGGAACTTCACTAGGCATGTGATTCGTCATTCTCAAGAAACCATTATCAACACTCCACACCCCTTCTAGAATGTACTTATCCCGATTCATGGTTTTCCACGTAGCTGTATGATCCTCTTTCAATACCAATTCTGGCTCATAGGAAAAATCCACTGCCTTATAGCGCCCAACAAGCTGCTGCTCATTCAGTTGCTTACTCTCTTTACGATATTCCAGAGTTTCATATTCAGAAATCGGCAAATCCAGCGCTGGCTGCGACATCTCCAAATTGCCGCCCCCCGCTAGCGTCAACTTGGATTCACGAAAAACTGGGGCTACCAAGTTTGCATTTACCAACCTGAAACTCATCATATTGATAGCCCGATCCGAGTCACTGGCCGAAAACCACTGCCAGGGCTGCTCAGACCCTCCCTGGCGTAATCCAATACGACGCCACACTCCCCAATTTTCAGGCAGCTCTGCCACAAAAAAACCTGGCAGCTTGGTTTGTTGTGATGACTGCCGCTGCCCCTTGTCGTTCTCAAAAAGAACTTCGCTATTTTCCATTCCTCTACGGCCAACACCTACGACATACGCAGCAAGAGTATGCCCGCTATCTTTTCTGGGTGTTGCCGGCGCACTGTCAGCGGCGGTTTTTTTATAAACAGCTTTCCCCTTATATTCATCCGCTCGCAAAATAATATTTCCTTCTTTCACACTCCAGGATCCACTTACCCAATGCTCACCATAACTCTGCATATACCACGCAAAATTACCAGACGGTGACAAAATCAAACTACTTGGCACCCAGCTACTGTCAGACAATACATACCTACCCGCGAGTTGACTGAGCATCACATCCCCTGCAATTGCTGGCTTTATAATGAGCATATTCAAGGCACAACATAAACAAACCAACCATCTATTCATTTTTATTACCTTCACGAGTATCTCAAAAGCTAATCTGCGTATGAGGCCCGCTGCAGTAGCGCTTACCGATCTCCGGCCGCTGCGCATCGCACTCAAACTGCACCACGGTGGCCGCCGGCATCGGCTGCAGGTAGTGCGGGTACTTCACGTCTAGAAAGCTGGCAGCCACCTCCGGGTACAGGCAAGCTGCTGTTCCAGATGGTTGGCAATGGCCATCAGCGCGCTGGAGACTTGCGGCTGACGGGCCTCTGCCAACGTTGGCCGCAGCGGCAGGAGCCGGTGGCATGGACGACGCAAACTCATGGCTGCCCCGTAGTGGTTACAGGTATGCCGGTGGCCGGGTTCAAGCCCTTGGCCTTGGCCATCTCGGCAATGCGTGCTTCGCCAGGCAGCGGCGGCGGCACATTGCTTTCCCAGTCCGTCAACCACTTGATCTTGCCATCCCACGGCGGCAGCTTGGCCGGTGGCAAGGGCACAATATCGTCGATGTCTTCTACCGTAGGGTGGAGGTAGGAGTAGCGGCCCAGGATGTCGGACAGGATGTTGTAGCGACGGGAGCGCTCTTCGTCCTTGGCCAGCGCCAAGTAATCAAGTTCGTCGCTGGGCGGAGGGGCGAGAAATACCTTCCCCAGCTTGAAGGCCGCTGTTTCATCACCGGCTTTTACTGCCAACTGGTAATACTTGAGAGCTACGGGGTAGTTTTTGTCATTTTTTTGGTTGGTCGCATACTCGATAGCGGCTTCGCTGTGTCCTTGGTCTGCCGCGCAGCGCTTCATATCGAGTCCTGCCTTGAAGGCTTCCGGATAGCCAGAGCCCATCATGAAAAGCTTGTCGCCGATGTAATACTGCGCATCCGGACTCCCCAGATCGGCTGCATGCCGCATGTACTGCAAGGCCTGTCCTTCGCTCCCCTTTACGCCATGACCCTGGTACAGCAACACGCCCATGTCGTAGTAACCCAGCGGCAGCCCGCGATCCACCAGCCCCTGCACCAGATCCACGCTCTCGGTGACCGGCAGTTCGCTGGCGCTCTGGCCACGCATCAGCATCAGCAGCAGGTTGTGTGCCGCCTTGTCGTGGTCCCAGGCGGCGGCAATACGGTACAGCCGCTCGAAGGCCGGGTATTTCGCCGCATCGTTCTTCAGCAGATTTTTCTTCTGCAGCCAGCGCGCATGCTGGAACAGCTGCTCGGCTTCCGGGTCGCGTTTCGGCGTGCGCGCCTGCTCGTAGGTGCAGCTAAAGGCCAGCTGTTCTTCCAGCCGGGTGGGTAGGGTATTGATGGTGTCCATGTCCGGGCTCTTGATGGTGCTGCCGCCACAGGCGGCCAGCAGCAGGGTGGAGAGGAGTAGCAGGTGGCGCATGGGCTAGTCCTTGTCCGAGATGGTGGGGTCGGTACGCAGGAAGCCGCGCAGCGAGGCGTAAGGGAGCTGTTTGCGAACAGATTCGCGGTCTTTGTTTTCCTTGATGATATCCCTCCACGAATTGAACGCCTGCCCCACATCCGCCTGTGCGCCCTTGCCAGCGGTGTGGATATTCCACAAGTCCAGGCGCGCCTTCCGCGCCACCTGCGGGTTGCAGTGGACGAGGTTGAGTTCGCTGTCCACCTGCATGCTGCGGGTGTTGATATTGCTGCTGCCCAGGGTCATGAAAGTGTCGTTGACGATCATCAGCTTGCTGTGGATGTACACCTCCTGCCATTGCTTGCCTTCGCGCTTGACGCGACGCGCGGTCATCGGGTAGACCATTTGCACGTAGTAGCTGTCGGGCGACGGCGGGGTGTCCGGCGGCACCAGGGTGCAGATATGCACCTTGAGGCCGGGTACTTCCTGCGGGGTGATGACTTCGTGGTCTTTCTTGCTTTTGTCGGCCAGCTCGTCGCGCTGCCGCTTCAGCTCCTGCACTTTTTGCTCCGCCTGGCGGTATTGCTCGGCCTGTTTTTGCCAGGCTGGCGGGTACTTGCCACCGGGGTAGAGCACCGGGTTGGGCAGGCCGGCGGCGGCGCGCCGTGCCTGGCCTTCTGCCTGGCGGATGCCGGCATCCAGGTTTTCGATGCGCTTGGTGCGCGCCACACCGGGAATGGTGTCGGCACGGCCCAGCTTGTCCAGCATCTGGTAGCTTTTCAGGGTGCCGGAACCCATGCCGTCGTTGCTGCTGTTGGTCACCACGAACAGGTGCAGCGAGCCGTGCTTGCCCGGGTCGCGCCCACCGCCAGTCTGAGCTTGTGCCGCCTGGCAGATGGCATCGGCCAGCGGTGGCCAGCGAAAGTACTGGTTTTCGATGTAAATGCTCTGGGTGGCGTTGTTCACCGCCTGCAGGTAAGCCTGCTTGATGTCTTCCACCGCCTTGCCCTGGCTGCGCACCTGTTGCTGGGTGCGCACGATCTGGCATTGCAATGTCTGACCGCGCTTGTCGTGCAGCGGGTAGTGGCTGGTATCGATCTCCGGCAGCGCCTGCCCGGCTGCCTTTTGCCAAGCTTGCCGGAAGTTGCGATATACATCGCCACATGCTGGGCCACTGAGACGGCTGGACAAGTCCTGCCGTGGCAGCAGGCCATTTGGCCCCAGCCAGGGGGCATGAGGTTGGCGCTTCTGGATGCTATGCGCGCTGGTATCCCAGTAGGCATCCAGCATGTTGTGCCCCATCACGAAGGCCAGGTGATCAGCCGGGCTCTCGATGTCGACCAGCACGGTTTTCTGGTGGTGACTGGGAGTACCCGCCAGCACATAGCGCATCGTGCGGCTGACATGCTTGTCGGTATAGTCATGCGCCAGCAGGAACGCTCGATCCTGATCGGTGAAGTCCCGGCTGTAGAACTGCAGATTTTGCATGGTGACGTCCGACTTGGCCTGCTTGGCATTGCGCGCCATGTCGGCTTTTTCCTGCTTGTGGTCGTAGCGCTCGTACCACGCAATATCGTATTCCTGCATCTGATCGGTGCTGGTGGAGGGCTGATCCGACAGGCGCAGATTGTGCCGTCCCGGGGTGTTGGACTCTCCCAGACCTGCCTTTACCCCGGTGACGTTGACGTAGGTCTTGTCATCCGTGGCGGCGCCTTTTTCCGCACCGACAACAGCACCACCTACGCCCCCCTGGCACCCTTGGCGCTTTCCCGTGCCATGGTGGCCGCCCGAGCGGGAATGTCCTCGAAGGCGTAGCACAGCACCTTGACCTGCACATTGTTGCGGGCCTTGTATTCCAGCAGTTTTCCGATCTGTGCCGGCACTGCTTCCGGCAGCTCGTCATAGCGGATGTTTTCTGCCCCTTTGCGTACGAAATACATCGACGGCTGGAAGCCCCAGCAGATGATGTACACCGACTTTTTGGCCAGGGCGATGGCGCTGTGCACCTCGGCAAACGCGCGCTCACCATTGATCAGGAAGTCGAAAGTACCGTTCAGCGGGCAGTATTCCGATTGCTGCACGAACCACGGCGGAGTGATGGTGCATTGCAGGCCCTGGTTGGCCGCAACCGGCGTCGTAATTTTGTTTCCCATGCTTATTCGCCCTTGCCGGCCGGTTTGAACAGCGCCAGAAAATCTTCACGTGCCGATGCCTGCAGCTTGTTACGGCCGCCGTCTGGTGCAGCTCCGGCAGTGTGTTTGTGAAAACCGGCATTCGCCGCCTCACCCTGCGCCGGGTTGTGGTAATCCACAGCAACTGGAATGTCGTACACCACGCCATTAGCCAGTTCCAGCTTGTATTTCTGTACCAGTACGCGGTGCGGCACCTGAATGTGCCCTTGTTCGTCTATCACGCCTTGGCCCTGCAAGGCGCCATCGGCATACAGCTTGTAGGGCATGCCGCTCCAGCTGCTTTTCACCCCCAGCGGCGACTGGTCCACCTTGATGCTGAGCGGGAATGCCGGTGCATGCTGTGGAAAGGATGGATGTGTCGGGGACATCTTCGCCGGCCCGCTCCAGTCGTGGCTGCCGCCCTTGAAGCTCACCTTGCCCGGTGCATGCAGTTCGATCTTGCCGTCCTTGATGCGGATGTAGGCACCGCTGCAAGTCAGCAGCACTTCTTTCTTGGCGTTGAACAGCTGGCTGGCGCTCAGGCTGCTGATGGCCACATCCTTATCCGCCGTCAGCTCCATCGCATCGCTCTGCGCCTGGACCTGCACCTTGCCCTTGGCCGCGATCAGCTTGAGCGCAATCCGGTCCTTCACCCCGGCGACGAACAGGCTGATGTGCTGCCCCACGTTGTGCAGCCAGCGCCGGCCCGAGGTCTGTTGGGTATCGCGCTGGGCGATTTGGTCGAGATTGGTGCCGGCGGCCAGGGTGAGGCTGTTGTCGGTCGTTGCGGCGAGGCCGGCCGGGGCGCTGAGGATCATCAGTGGCTGCTGGCCGGCTTGAGCCAATCCCTCACCTGTTGGAGCGATGTTGGATTCTTTATGACTGAGCGAGGTAGCGGAGCGTCGCGAAGGAATAGTGTTAGTTCCGGCTTCCCACGCCTTCAGCGCCGCGGCGTGGTGCTGCAGGTGGCCGTCGGCTTTCTTCGCTCCCTTGCCGTTGTCCGGCTGAATCGTCTCCGGCCCGATTTCAACGGTATCGGCCAGCTGCGCGGTAGCGGTCTCGCCCAGCGATTGGCTCAGGCTCAGCGCGGCGTCGAGCTGGTTCTGGGCGCCGTCGCGCGCCAGTTGTTTGCCACCAGCACCGTTCTGCGCTTCGGCGCTGAGTAGCAGGCCGTGGCCGGCGCGGATCGCGCCGTGGCGGTCGGTGCGCAGTTCGAAGCCGTCGCCACGCGGGGTGGCCTTGCCGTCGGTTCGGGGGTGGACTAGGTAGCCCTGGTTGAGCTGGGTGGCGCCGTGTTCGGACGACAGTTTGGCGCGCACTTCGCCGGGGGTGTCGTCGAACAAGAGTTCGTTGTACTGGCCGCCGTGGTGCTCTTTCGACTTGATGCCGGACAGGGTCTTGTTGGCCGGCAGGTTGCCGGCGCCGCTGAAGGCGGGCGGCGGGTGGCTGCCGTTGTACAGCACACCGGTGATGACCGGGCGGTCGATGTCGCCTTCGAGGAAGTCGACCAGCACTTCCTGGCCGATACGCGGGATGAACTGGTGGCCCCAGCCGGCGCCGGCCGCGGGCATGGCGACGCGCAGCCAGCAGCTGGAGGTGTCGTCGAGGTTGGCGCCGATCGTCGGGTGTTCGTCGGGACGCTGCCAGTGGAACTGCACCTTGATGCGGCCGTGGGCGTCGGTGTGGATCTCTTCCCCCGCAGGCCCGACCACGGTGGCGGTCTGGGCGCCGCGCGCAGTGGGCTTGGCCAACGCGGTGCCGGCGTAGGCCGGGGTGAGCGGCAGGCCGCGGCGCTGGGCGCTGAAGGTGGTGTGGTACGGAACGTCGCTTGCCGACGTGTCGGCCCCCGCGCCGGCGGTCGAGGTTGGCCGAAGGCTGGGCGGCAGCGCCCGTGCCAGGTCGGTCGGCAGGTTGTTGCGGGCGGTGAAGGTCTGGCGCGTGACGACGAATTCGCGCTGTTCGGGAGCGTCCCCCTCGTGCGCCGGGTGGTCGTCGAGGCGGAACCACTGCCCGGCGGCGAGCCCGCGCACCGAGCCGCCACCGTCGAAGCGCTTGGCCTGCGCGTCGTGCGCCTGCTGGCGCAGCCGGGCGTAGTGGGCGAGCTGGTCGGCATCGCCGGCGTAGTAGGGGCCGGGGACGTCGTAGTCCTGCAGGCTGCTTTGCAACCGCGTCCCATCGGAGCCCTGCTCGACGGCGCTGCTATCACCGCTGTGGACGGTGGCGACCGGCTGGTAGTCGAAGCTGGCCAGCGCCACGCCGCCACTGACGATCTGGCGCGTGCCGTCCCAGCGGGTGAGGCCATCCTCTTCTTCCGTCGCATCGCTGCGGTGGAAGCGCACCCGCTCCACCCCGGCGGCCGGCGGCGAATACGGGTCGTCGAAGGCGACGAGCTGGACCTGCGGGAGAGCCCCTCGCGACGCGGCGCGACCTTGCTCGCTCGCTCCCTCTCCATGCTCGAAGCGCCAGGCCAGCCCTTCCTCGTGCAGCAGGCGCACGAGGAAGTCGTAGTCGCTCTCGCGGTATTGCAGGCAGTAACTGCGGGAGGGCAGCTCGCCCACGAGCACGAAGTCGAGACGCTGCACCGCCGCGAACACCGGGTTGGCGGCGGCGTGTTCGGCGAACACCTGGCGCACGATATCGGGCACCGAGAGGTCTTGGAACACCCGGCTGGTGCGGCGCAGGCGCAGCAGCGCGAACGGCGGTTCGACGGTGAGGGCGTACTGGGCGAAGCCGCCGTCGGCCCCCAGGCTGTCGACAGCACTGACCACGCCGCCGCGCACCTGCTCGGTCCCGTCCGCCCCGGCGAGACCGAGCCGCACCGGGACGCCGAGCAGGCTCTTGAGTTCGAGCCCGGCGTCGGGCGACAGGCACTCGATGCGGTAGCGGTAGCGGTCGGAGACGGCCTCGTCGCCGTGCACGGCGAGCGGCAGCAGCGTCTCGCCCCAGCGCTGGCCGTCGCCCAGTTGCAGGGTGAGGAGGCGCTGCTCCTGGCTGAAGGCGGCGGCGAAGCTGGCAAGCAAGGAGGAAAGATCCATGGGAAGACGGCGGCTTTTCAGCCCTGAACCTTGTAAACGTTGGACGACAGTTGCAGCGTAGCGTCAAAGCTCACGGGGGGACGGTGCGGGTGTACTTTCAGTACCGCATCGACACGGAAACGCAGGTGCCGCTCCCTTTCCCTCGGCGCATCCAGATTCACCCTGACGCGAGACAAACGCGGCTCGTGGATTTCAATGGCGCGGCGCAGTTGCTCACGTAACAGTTCGCGGTCGTCGGGATTCAGCAGGCTGATACCGCTCAGGTCGGGAATGCCGAACTGGAGCATGCTGTCTCCCGCCAGGGCATGAGCCTCGAACAGTTCCGGCTGCGCCATGACGCGGGTATTGAGCAGCGCTTCGAGATCGCGCGCCAGCGCACGGCGGAACTGAGGCAGCTCGAACAGCAGGTGCTCGGTCCCATGGCTGAGATCGGGCCGGTCGTCCAGCAGACGATCCAACACCGAAGGCAGTATCTGGGTATGCCGCAGTGAGGGGGCATTCATCGCTCAGATTCCGAACAATTTGCTCAATTGACGACCAAGCAACCAATGGTAAGTCCCCCAGATCGCGGCGCCAGCCAAGGCCAGCAGCGCGAAGTACAACCACAGCGGCAATTCATGGCGGACATAGGCCTGGAAACGTTGCGGAAGCTGCCAATTGGGTGCGAATTCGGCCTTGCCACCCCGTACCTGCTGGATTTCCTGCCCCAGCTTGTGGGTGAGGTAGCCGAGTTTTTCTTCGCCCTCCAGCAGATAACGTCCCTGGAAGCCCAGCAGCAGGCAGGTGTAGTACACCTCCAGTTCCTCGATGTGTCGTGCCGGCTCCAGCCGCAGTTGCTCCAGTCGGTTGAAGAAACCTTCCCCGGCCAGATGCTCGCCAAACAGACGCAGTTGCAGCGGCATGCGCTCCCACTCGTCGCGCAGCGAAAAATCGGACGACAGAATGATCTCATCCAACAAGGCACAGAACGCGTATTTGGCTTGGCCGATAGCCTCCACCGACTTGCCGAAATTGCGGGCGTTGCGTTCGTACTGCAGCAGGAACTGGTCGATACGGCGGTTGAACTCCACGCTGCTGCCCGGCGCGTTGCCGTCTTTCAGCAGAAACAGCAGGTACACGCCGTCTTCCAGCATCTCGCGCAGGCTGGGGCCGGTACTGGCCACGTTGATGGTGGACTCGTTGGCTGTTGTGGTTACGACGGCTTGACTCATGTTGGCCTCAACGGAAAACGGCGATCAGTTCCAGGGTCAGCCCGGACAAGGTTTGCGGAACGTAGATGCAGATGCTGCGCGACTGCAACATGCGGGCAAAAATGTCACCGTGCGGCTGGAGCGAAAAGTAATGATTTCCCACTCGCACCGGCACGGCGGAAGGCGTTTGCGCCGCGTGACTCAGCGCCACCCCGCGCATCGCGGAGTTAAGAATCTTCTCGACATCGTCCGGTGCGCCGATCTTGAACTTGAGCGGCACGTTGTCGATGACCTGGCTGGCCGGCTGTTCGCTCTGTACCGAAAGGTAAAAGTCGACGTTGTCCAGCAGGCGGTCGCTCTCCAGCCGGCCAATATGGAAGGACGGCTTCGGGGAATGCAGCGGGATGACGACATAGCGTGCCGAGATGACGGTTTCCAGCAACTCCCGTATCTGCAGGTCCAAAGCAGCAAACACCGCATGCAGAGCGTCATGGCGGTAGGCAGGTATGTCGACCAGCGCATAGCGGGTGGAAAACGTCTGCAGCTCGCCACAAAACTCTGCCAGCGCCATGTACAGCTCTTCCGGGTGCAGCGGGTTGCTCAGCGACAGGTGGCGCAAACGAGCAAAGTTGCGATTGACGGCATGCAGCAACCAGAAGGCGCTGATGTCGCTGGAGCCGAATTCCATCACGCTCTTGGCTCGCTCGCGCTGTGCCCCCGTCAACGCCTGGCTTTTCACCAGCAGGATATCCAGCAGGCGCCGCACCAACTGCGGCAGTTCTCCCGCCGCACCGATGGTCAGCAGCGGCGGCAGGAAATCGCCCGCCACGCCCCACTGGCCGGTGGCATCCTTCTGCAGACGGCACAGTGGAATGGCATCGTAGCCGTCGCGGTTCTCTTCTTCGAACATCAGGCGCACGTCGGGCTCCAGTGTCGCCACTTCGGCCGGGAGCGCCTGGGTGTAGAGATCGGCCAGCTCCAAGCCGCCATTCTGATAACGGCTAGGCCTGCCGGCCTGCTCGCCAGTGCGGGCATTGCCGCCATAGGCCTGCAGATCGGCCAGGCAGGCATACAGCGTCGTGGCCACGCCCAGTTGCGGTAGAGTCGAGAGGTCCCGGGACAAAGGCAATGGCGAGGACTGCGGGGTCTGATAGAGCAGGCCATCGCGGAACAGGATGCCCAGGGCATCCACCCGCACCATGCCCCCCTTCAGCGCCTGTTCGTCCAGCCGCAGTTGCTGTACACCCCACGTATGACGGCACAGCAACTGCTGGCGGCTGACGGCATCTTGCTCGAGAAACAGCGTTTGCTGCTGGAAATGCTGCGGGCGCAGAAACATGCCTTCGCCCCACAACACACGTTTAGCTTGTTGCATCTTCAATCAATCCGGTGAGCCAGGCACTCTGCACTGGCCAACACATCCAAAACCAACACGCTAGGCAAACGTCTGGCCTAGCGGCAATCGACCTGCAGCGACTTGGGCTGCCCCGGCAACAGCTTTGGCGGAGGCTTGACGGCACGCAGGTAACAGTCTTCCGCCGCGAACTGCAGCCCCTTGCTGCGCACGACATCGGCGTCGTACAGCAAGCGCCAGAAATGCCGGTCCGGCTGGCGGAACAGGGCCACCAGGCCAATGTGCGAGGCCTCGGGGTTCACCACGAAACCGGACACCGTAACGCGCGTACCCGGCAGCAGCGTCATCTCGCGCATGTCGAGCAGTTCGGATGCCAGCAACTCCTTGTCCGACTTGGCAGTCGCCAGCGCCTCCATGCTCAAGCGGTTGAACGCCTGATCCGACTTCAGCTGATAGACCCGCACCACGACCGACAGAGGCTTGCCGCGACCGTCGCGGTTCAGCTGCGCAGCGGCTTCCCCGGACACTTGTACTTCCTTGTTCGAAGCACACCCGGACATGAGCAATACGGCAGGCACCAGCCCCCCCAGAAACCCCCTGGCATGACGCCACAACCCGGCCTTGCAATGCTGCATCTGTCAGCTACCTCTGGAAATCATGCCAATTAGACATGATAATTGAAAAGCATTTTTTATACAAAATATGAATAAAATTAAATTTATTAGTATTTTTACCTATAAAAACACAGTTAACAACATGGGCATTACACATAGCAGGCACATGAACGGGCTAGATTCAGTGCAGATCTACCTCGCACCAGCGACAGCCATGTTGCTGATATGCCTGGTCGCATGGGTTGGCATTCGCTTTTTCAGCAAAAAATCGCCAATAAATGAACAACATACAAAAGAGAAAGGCCACATAGCCACAACACTGACGACTACGACCAGCGCTCAAAATTTATGCAACAAGACATCGCCACGCGCAGCCAAGAACCACATAAACAATGCAAAAGAACATATAAAAAAGTACTTTGTCATTGCCAAATTACCCCTTGTTTCGCTATCTTTGGCCACCATGCCAGTCGTACTGGCTTTATTTTTTAGAGAAATGCACCGCTCGTCGGAATTCATCCCTAATGAATACACGAACAGCTCTCGCATCAAGCTGACCTTGCAGGAGGAGCAGTTGGTGCCTCCCCCTCCTCTGCCCCCGGAGGCTTTCAGGGATGCCATCAGCGAACAGCCACGACTGAACCGGGCGGACCGAGACTGGAACAAGCTCGATGCAGCGTTCGTTCAGACGGTGCTGCGCGTCATGGCACGTCTGGAGGCACGTGGCTTTCCCATGACCCTGCTGGAGGGTTACCGCAGCCCCGAGCGTCAGGATGCCCTGGCGGGACAAGGCACGCTGGTCACCAAGGCCAAAGGTGGACAGAGCAAGCACCAGTACGGCCTGGCCGTCGATCTGGCGCCCGTCAGAAACGGGAAAGTCGTGGTTTCGGAGCGCGCCCCCTGGGCCATGTCGGCCTACCTTGCCCTGGGGGAAGAAGCCACGGCGGCGGGACTGACCTGGGGCGGTAACTGGAGTTTCAAGGATTACGGCCATATCGAACGCAGCGGCTCGCTGAAGCAGCTGTTGGCCCGGCAGCAATAAACGAATAGGAAGGTGAAGAGGTGTTGAAAAAAGGTTGGCGTCGCTATGCCAAGGTGGCATCGGCGATCGGATTCCTGATCCTGATCGCCCTGATCTGGTTCCTGGGTGAATGGATGGGGCTGGAAACCCTAGAGGCCCGGCTAAGTTGCATCGTCGTGATCATGCTGCTCTGGGTGACCAGCCTGCTGATCGGGCAACTTCTGGCCCGGCGCGCCGGCGGACTGCTGGAGAAAATGCTGCGCCAGCAGGCTGACGATGCCGTGATCCACGCCGGCTCCGACAAGCGCGCCGAAGTCACCCTGCTGCGCCAGCGACTACTGGCCGCCATCGACACCCTGAAGAAGTCGAAACTCGGCAACAGCAGTGGCAATGCGGCACTGTATGAGCTGCCCTGGTACATGATCATCGGCCACCCTGCCGCCGGCAAAAGCTCGGCCATCCTGCAGTCCGGCCTCACCTTCCCCTTCAGCGACAAGAGTGGCATCCAGGGGGTCGGCGGCACGCGCAACTGCGACTGGTTCTTCTCCACCGAAGGGGTGCTGCTCGATACCGCCGGCCGCTACGCGACCCAGAGCGAGGATCGAGGCGAGTGGCTCGCTTTTCTGAAACTGCTGAAAAAACATCGTACCAAAGCGCCAGTGAACGGCATCCTGGTCGCCATCAGCCTGCCCGAACTGGCCCAGCACCACAGCGAAGGCTTTTCGCTGTATGTCCGTCAGGTACGGGAACGCATCCACGAGGTCTGCAGCACGTTCGAGCTGCACGTCCCCGTCTACTTGGTGTTTACCAAACTGGATCTGCTGGGTGGATTCGCCGAGTTCTTCCAGGACATGCCGGAAGAAGAGCGCGCCGGGGTGTGGGGCTGCACGCTGACAGCCCACCAGGGCAACGGCTTCGATGCCTCCACCGTCGCCGCCCAGCAATTCGAGTTGCTTCACTGCGGTCTGGTGCAGGCCGGCGAGGAGAAGTTGCTGCAATATCGCGGCGATCAGGTTCGTCCGGCACACTTCGCTTTCCCGATCGAGTTTCACGGCCTGAAAGAAGCCGTCGTGAAATTCGTAACTCTGCTGTACGAGGACGACCCCTATCACGCCCGCCCCCTGCTACGCGGCTTCTACTTTACCAGCGCGCTGCAGGAAGGCACGCCGCGTATCGTGGCGGCCAACCGGGTTCAGGGTCAGTTCGACCTGGTTGCAAGACAGGGCGACAAACGTCAGGCCCCGGCCTCGTATAGCTTTTTCCTGGGCGACCTGTTTCGCAAGGTACTGTTTCCGGACCAGCACCTGATCTCCCGGCAGACCCGGCACAGCGGCAGCCGCTGGCGCATGGCAGCCATGGCGGCCGGCGTGCTGACACTCAGCGTACTGGCAGGCCTGTGGAGCTGGTCCTACATCGGCAACCAGCAACTGCTGGCGGAAATCAGCCAGGAACGGGAAGCCGCCCGCAAGCTGGCGGCTTCCGGCCAACTGTACGACAAGCTGCGCGCACTGCAGCAGTTGCAAACCCGCCTGGAGCAGTTGCAGGCGTACCGTACCGAAGGTGCCCCTTGGCAGATCGGCGTGGGTCTTTATCAGGGCAAGCCGCTGGAAGCCGCATTGCGCAGTGAATACTTTGCCGGCATCAAGACCCTGATGCTGATGCCGGTTCAGCGCAACCTGGAAACCTCCCTGCTCGCCCTCGACCAGCGGCAGCCGGTGCCTCCGCCCGCGGCACAGGAAGCCAAGCCAGTTGCGCCAACGCCCTCCCCTGTGACCACGCCGACAAAACCCAAGCCCCAATACCGCCCTCGGCTGCAAGGCAAGCCGCTGCCGAACATCCAATTAGGCGTCATTCGCGAAGAATACCGGGGACGCCCAGTGACCCTATCGAGCGACGACTACCACGTTCGGACTACCCTCTGGCCACACCATGCCCTGCAGCCTGTGGCGACAAACTGGCAGACAGCCGGCTTCGGTCTGCGCCGAGCCAGTTGGACATCACCGGTTCGCGTCGCGGCAGTCCAGCCGTCGGCAGCCCCAGTGGCCGCGGCCACGCAAGCCGTCGCGGCCGCCACGGAAGCATCCGCGGAGCGCCCGACCCAGGCCCCGGCCAAATCGCCACAGCTGGATGCCAGCTACAACGCGCTGAAAACCTATCTGATGCTGTACCAGCCTCAGCGCATGGAGCCGGCACACCTGGCGGACCAACTGCCACGCTACTGGCGCCCCTATCTGGAAGCCCAGCGCGGGCAATACAGCACCGAAGAGATCATGACGGTCGCCGAAAAGCTGCTGGCGTTCTACATCAGCCAGCTAAAGGCACCGGACCTGCCACCGATTTCGCCCAACCTGCGCGTGGTCAACCAGGCACGCGAGGTGCTGCGCGGCTCTTTCAAGCGCATGTCGGCCGAAGAGCGGGTATTCAATGAAATCCGCGCTCGAGCCAACACCCGCTTTGCACCGCTGACCGTAGCCCGCATTCTCAACAACCGCGACCTGGACATCATGGCAGGCAGCCAGATGGTGGAAGGCGCGTTTACTCGCGAGGCATGGGATCAGTACGTGAAAGGCGCCATCGAGGAGGCGAGCAAGGGCGAAATCCGCAGCGACGACTGGGTACTGGCAGCCACCAGCCAGGACAACCTGGGCAAGGATGGCGACGACGAGAAAAACCGCACCGCACTGGAGGCAGAATACCGCGCCGCCTATATCGACAGCTGGAAACGCTTCCTGCAGGGTGTCACGGTGCGCGATTTCACCAGCCCGGCACAGTCCGCTTCGGCCATGACTCGCCTGTCTGACCGGGAAACCTCGCCCATCAAGCTGATCCTGGTACGAGCGGCGATGGAAACGGCATGGGACAACCCGTCCGAGCTCAACCGTTCGCTGGAGAATGCCAAGCAGTCGGTGCTGGAAAAAACCGCTGTGCTGCTGAAAGGCGGCAGCGGCGAGAACACGCCCAAGGACAAGCTCTACGGCGAAGTGGGCCGGCAGTTTGCCGGGGTGGCCCAGTTGGTGAAAGGCGACAACGCCCCGATCAATGGCTACCTGGAGCAACTGGCCAAACTGAAAGCCAAGCTGGGTGCCATTGCCAGCACCGACGACCCGGGCTCCCTGGCACGTGCCACTCTGCAGGCCACCTTCAATAACAACGGCTCGGAACTGGCAGACAGCATCGCCTATGTCGACAACGCCTTGCTGGCGCAAAGCACGCCCGACACCGTCAGCCTGGTGCGTCCGATGCTGGTGCGGCCGCTCAGTCACTCCTACAGCGCCCTGCTCGGCCCTGTCAGTGCCGACATCAATCAGGCCTGGGCCACGGAGGTCCTGCCGCAATGGCGCCAGCTGGCGGCCAAATACCCGTTCAGCGATGCCGGCAACACGGCCTCCATTGCCGAGATCAACCGTTTCCTGAAGGCCAACGACGGCACGCTGGATCGCTTCATCAACAAATACCTGGCCGGCCTGGTCCAGAAAAAAGGCGACATGCTGGTGCCACGCGCCTGGGGCGAACTCGGAATCAAGTTCAACCCGGCCTTCCTCAGCGGTGTAAGCAGCCTGTCCGCACTGGCCAACGGCCCGTTGCAGGAGGGTGACAGCCTCCGTTTCGAGCTGCAACCGCAACCGACGCCGGGGCTCTCAGAGATCTTCTTCGATATCGATGGTCAGGAACTGCGTTATCGCAATGGCCCGCAAATCTGGCAGACCTTCACTTGGAGCGGCAACAGCCAGACGGCCGGCGCGCGCATCCAGGTGCTGTCCTACACCGGCGCCAGCAGCGTGGTGGCCAACCACCCGGGCGGCATGGGCCTGATGCGCCTGCTGGCCGGAGCCAAAGTCGTACAGGATGGCTCGGATGGCACCCAGCTAGTCTGGACGCTGCGCAAGGCCGACGGGGATACGCAGAGCGTGCGTGTCAATTTCCGGGTACTCAGCGGCGTCAACCCGCTGCAGTTGGCCCGTCTTAACAAGCTGACGTTGCCCGAGCGCGTAACGTTGTAAACGAGGCCATTGTCTTGAGCTTCACTTTCAAACGCACCCAGGAAACTGCGGCATCGTACTGCATCTTCGGCAAACTGCCGCGCCGTGCCGATTTCATCCGCATCAATGCCACCCATCCGGCGGCGGCACAGCTGGACCACCTGCTGGCGGACAGCATCAGCCTGCTCTCCCCCGGCGCAGAGGCCGTCGCCCGCTACCGTGCCATGCCCCCCTCCTGCTTCGTGCTGCGCAGCCGGGATCAGGATTGGCTGTCGCTCGGTGTGATCCAGCCCAGCCACGACGAAAGCGGACGCAACTACCCGCTAGTGGCCGTCACCCAGCTGCCCGCCAGTCTGACGCTGCCACCGTTGGCCGTGCTGCTGCTCACTTGCGAGCTGTTCTTTTCCGGCCTGAAAGATCAACTTGCCAGCGCCATCGACAACGCGGTGGAAATGGTCGCCTGCCGCCAGTTTCTAGAAGCGCAGGCGCTGTTCGGCGTGGCCTCGAACGACGATGTCGCCCTGGCCGAGCAGTTGCTGTCCCGCCATCTGACCATCACCCCGGCGCACCAACTGGAAGGGCTGCTCGCCCGCCAGCCCGGCCATACGCTGGAAGCCACCTTGCTAGCTTTCATGTTCCACAGCCAGCTACAGCACCGCTTCCGTGACAGTCTGTGCGTACAGACCTATCTGCTACCGCTGCCGGCTACCGATGGCGAAGACATGCTAGCCGCCGCCACGTGGCTATCGCTGTACCAGGCCGCTGCCAGTGCTCATGGAGCCGACGATACCCAGTGCCTGCTGATCAACCGACCAGACGGACGCTTCCTGGCCCTGCAGCCACGCTCGCTGGATGCCCACATCGTGGCGCAATGCTGGGGCGAACGGCTGGACCAACGTTTTGTCGTGGACATCAGCGATGAGCAGGCACCCTGGCGCCGCCATCAATCCTACGCCGAGGCCTCCTACATCCTAGGACGGCGCCTGAACGACCCGGGTCTTAGCGTCGCGCAATTGCGCGACCTTGTCACCAGCCTTGCCCGCAGCATCGCCTGACGCCGTTCAACCCTGACAGACCATCTTTTCGAGAGCACACCATGAGCAAAGAAAGCACCCAGAAAAAACTGTCGCGGGTCCGCCCCCCGCGTGTGCAGATCACTTACGACGTCGAAATTGGCGACGCCATCGAGACCAAGGAACTGCCCTTCGTGCTAGGCGTGCTGGGCGACTATTCCGGTCACAGCAAGAATCCGCTGCCCAAGATGAAGGAGCGCAAGTTCGTGCAGATCGACCGCGACAACTTCGACGAAGTCCTCAAGGGCATGGCTCCGCGCACTGGCTATCAAGGTCGACAACAAGCTGGAAGACGACAACAGCCAATTGGCGATGGAGCTGAACTTCAACGAGCTGGCCGATTTCGAGCCGCAGAGCGTGGTGGCTCAGGTGGAACCGCTCAAGCGGCTACTGGAAGCCCGCACCCGCCTGGCCGACCTGCGCAACAAGCTGGCCGGCAACGACAAGCTGGAAGAGCTGTTGGACGAGGTGGTGCGTGACACCGAGAAACTGCGCCAGATCAGCCAAGCCACCCAAAGCGACAACACCGGAGAGTAAGCCATGAACAGCGTACAACAACTGGACACGGCGGCGAGCCCGAATGTCGTCGATGCCGGTAGTCTGCTGGACAGCATCATCAAGCAGAGCCGCATCGCCACCAACGACAGCGAAAAAAACCATACCCGCGACCTGATCGGCGAACTGGTGGCCCAGGTGCTGGAAGGCTGCGTGACCGTATCGCGCGATCTGTCCGCCAGCATTGATGCCCGCATCGCCGAGTTGGACACCCTGCTGTCGTCCCAGCTCAACGAGGTGATGCACCACCCCGAGTTCCAGAAGCTGGAAGCCTCGTGGCGCGGCCTCAAGTATCTGGTGGCGGAATCGGAAACCAGCACCATGCTGAAGATCAAGGTGCTCAATGCCTCCAAGAAGGATCTGGTGAAGGACTTCAAGGCCTCGCCGGAGTTCGATCAGAGCGCCTTGTTCAAGAAGATCTACGAGGAAGAGTACGGCACCTTCGGTGGCGCACCCTACGCCGCCCTGGTGGGCGACTACGAATTCACCCGCCACCCGGAAGACTTCTACCTGCTGGATGAGCTGTCCCATGTTGCAGCCTCGGCGCATGCCCCACTGATCTCCTCCGCCTCCCCCGGCCTGTTCGGCTTGGAAAGCTTTACCGACATCGGCAAGCCACGCGATCTGACCAAGATCTTCGACACCGTGGAATACGCCAAGTGGAAGTCTTTCCGCGAGTCCGAAGATTCACGCTACGTCGGCCTGGTACTGCCGCATGTGCTCGGCCGCCTGCCATATGGCCGCGACAACGTGCCGGTAGAAGCATTCGACTTTGAAGAAAACGTCGACGGCAGCCATCACGGCAAATACCTGTGGACCAACGCTGCGTATGCCTACGCCGCACGCCTGACAGATGCCTTCGCCCAGTACGGCTGGCTGGCGGCGATCCGTGGTGTGGAAGGCGGCGGTCTGGTTGAAGGACTGCCCGCACACACCTTCAAGACCGATGACGGCGAGGTCGCGCTGAAGTGCCCCACCGAAGTGGCCGTCACCGATCGCACCGAAAAGCTGCTGTCGGACCTTGGCTTCATCTCGCTGGTGCACTGCAAAAACACCGACTACGCCGCCTTCTTCAGCGGCCAATCGGTGCAGAAAGCCAAGACCTACAACACCGATGCGGCCAACGCCAACGCACGCCTCTCCACTCAGCTGCCCTACATCTTCGCCGTATCGCGTATTGCGCATTACATGAAATCCATCATGCGCGACAAGATCGGCAGCTTTGCCTCACGCCAAAACGTGCAGGACTTCCTGAACACCTGGTTGGCGCAGTACGTGTTGCTGGACGACTCCGCCAGCCAGGAAGCCAAGGCTAAATACCCGCTACGGGAGGCCCGTGTAGACGTGGTGGAAGTCCCTGGCAAGCCGGGCGTCTATCGCGCCGCGGCCTTCCTGCGCCCGCATTTCCAGCTGGATGAACTCACCATTTCCCTGCGTTTGGTTGCCGAGCTGCCTCAGCCGGCAGGCTAACGCCACGACGACTCACCACCCTGTCGGCATTCGGTGCCGACAGGGGGCGAGGTATTTGCTTTGGAAGTAGCTCTTCCATTTTTATTTATCCAAGGAGAATGCAATGGCTTTTGACGCCTTCCTGAAAATCGACGGAATTCCAGGCGAAAGCACCGACGATCAACACAAAGACTGGATCGAAATCCAGTCCTTCTCCCACCTGATCGAGCAGCCGGCCCAGGCCACGGCCAGCTCGGCCGGTGGCGCCACTGCCGAACGCGTCAACCACGGCGTGTACGAAATCACCCACTTCCTGGACAAGGCCAGCCCGAAGATCTACGAAGCATGCTGCACCGGCAAGCACATCAAGGACGTCACCATCGAGCTGTGCCGCGCCGGCGGCGACAAGGTGAAGTACATGGAGATCAAGATGGAACAGGTGCTGGTCTCCAAGGTCGAGCCGAATGGCTCGGCCAACGATGCCGGCTTCCCCAGCGAGAAGGTCAGCTTCAGCTACGGCAAGATCAAGTGGACCTACACCCAGCAGAAACGTGCCGACGGCGCCGGTGGCGGCAATGTCAGCGCAGGCTGGGATCTGACCGCCAATAAAGTCATCGCTTAATTTATTTGATGTAGATAAAGGCCCGCGTTGGTAATCATGCGGGTCTTTGATTTTGAAAGGGAAATTCATGTTTTACAAAATTGCCTCTCTCGCTATTTGTGCCTCCCTGCTCATGGGCTGTGCCGGAACCAAGCAGGCGGCTCAAAATGCGGCAATGAATGCGGCCGCGGCACAAGACCCGCAAGGAAAGACTATTGTGGCCAAGGTCACGGCGGAACTGGACCAGGCCACCACGAAAGTCATTGAGGAAACCGGCAACAAAACCATCGCCAAAGACCCGACTCTGATTCCCTTCGAGAAGATGAGCTCGAAGCTGACCCCGGTTACCGAGCAGCAAGTACGCGCCCTGGCACCGGCTCTGGTCATCGCCAAACAAATCGTCGTCACCGGCTTTTGTAATGGACGTGAGGTTGGCAATGCCTCTTCTGCCGCCAGAGCCAGGGCGATGGTCGTGAAAAGCCTGCTGGTCGAAAGCGGCATCTCGTCCATACGAATTACCGTCCGTGCCGACACCAAGCAAAAACTGCATGCAGTTCGTATCTCGTTCAACGGTTGACTCCCGATGGATGCCGTGAGCGCCCTTGAACTCCTTGCCAGCTTCGCCGCCGCCTTCAGCCAGGAGCAGCGCCTCCTCACCCTGCAACTGGGCGACGGCCAGCGCTGGGGCGAGACGCTGCTGCCGCTCGCCGTGCACGGCGACGAGGCCGTCTCCGACCGCTACCGCTACCGCATCGAGTGCCTGTCGCCCGACGCCGGGCTCGAACTCAAGAGCCTGCTCGGCGTCCCGGTGCGGCTCGGTCTCGCCGGGGCGGACGGGACCGAGCAGGTGCGCGGCGGCGTGGTCAGTGCTGTCGACAGCCTGGGGGCCGACGGCGGCTTCGCCCAGTACGCCCTCACCGTCGAACCGCCGTTCGCGCTGCTGCGCCTGCGCCGCACCAGCCGGGTGTTCCAAGACCTCTCGGTGCCCGATATCGTGCGCCAGGTGTTCGCCGAACACGCCGCCGCCAACCCGGTGTTCGCGGCGGTGCAGCGTCTCGACTTCGTGCTCGTGGGCGAGCTGCCCTCCCGCAGTTACTGCCTGCAATACCGCGAGAGCGACTACGACTTCCTCGTGCGCCTGCTGCACGAGGAAGGGCTGGCCTGGCGCTTCGAGCATGGAGAGGGAGCGAGCGAGCAAGGTCGCGCCGCGTCGCGAGGGGCTCTCCCGCAGGTCCAGCTCGTCGCCTTCGACGACCCGTATTCGCCGCCGGCCGCCGGGGTGGAGCGGGTGCGCTTCCACCGCAGCGATGCGACGGAAGAAGAGGATGGCCTCACCCGCTGGGACGGCACGCGCCAGATCGTCAGTGGCGGCGTGGCGCTGGCCAGCTTCGACTACCAGCCGGTCGCCACCGTCCACAGCGGTGATAGCAGCGCCGTCGAGCAGGGCTCCGATGGGACGCGGTTGCAAAGCAGCCTGCAGGACTACGACGTCCCCGGCCCCTACTACGCCGGCGATGCCGACCAGCTCGCCCACTACGCCCGGCTGCGCCAGCAGGCGCACGACGCGCAGGCCAAGCGCTTCGACGGTGGCGGCTCGGTGCGCGGGCTCGCCGCCGGGCAGTGGTTCCGCCTCGACGACCACCCGGCGCACGAGGGGGACGCTCCCGAACAGCGCGAATTCGTCGTCACGCGCCAGACCTTCACCGCCCGCAACAACCTGCCGACCGACCTGGCACGGGCGCTGCCGCCCAGCCTTCGGCCAACCTCGACCGCCGGCGCGGGGGCCGACACGTCGGCAAGCGACGTTCCGTACCACACCACCTTCAGCGCCCAGCGCCGCGGCCTGCCGCTCACCCCGGCCTACGCCGGCACCGCGTTGGCCAAGCCCACTGCGCGCGGCGCCCAGACCGCCACCGTGGTCGGGCCTGCGGGGGAAGAGATCCACACCGACGCCCACGGCCGCATCAAGGTGCAGTTCCACTGGCAGCGTCCCGACGAACACCCGACGATCGGCGCCAACCTCGACGACACCTCCAGCTGCTGGCTGCGCGTCGCCATGCCCGCGGCCGGCGCCGGCTGGGGCCACCAGTTCATCCCGCGTATCGGCCAGGAAGTGCTGGTCGACTTCCTCGAAGGCGACATCGACCGCCCGGTCATCACCGGTGTGCTGTACAACGGCAGCCACCCGCCGCCCGCCTTCAGCGGCGCCGGCAACCTGCCGGCCAACAAGACCCTGTCCGGCATCAAGTCGAAAGAGCACCACGGCGGCCAGTACAACGAACTCTTGTTCGACGACACCCCCGGCGAAGTGCGCGCCAAACTGTCGTCCGAACACGGCGCCACCCAGCTCAACCAGGGCTACCTAGTCCACCCCCGAACCGACGGCAAGGCCACCCCGCGTGGCGACGGCTTCGAACTGCGCACCGACCGCCACGGCGCGATCCGCGCCGGCCACGGCCTGCTACTCAGCGCCGAAGCGCAGAACGGTGCTGGTGGCAAACAACTGGCGCGCGACGGCGCCCAGAACCAGCTCGACGCCGCGCTGAGCCTGAGCCAATCGCTGGGCGAGACCGCTACCGCGCAGCTGGCCGATACCGTTGAAATCGGGCCGGAGACGATTCAGCCGGACAACGGCAAGGGAGCGAAGAAAGCCGACGGCCACCTGCAGCACCACGCCGCGGCGCTGAAGGCGTGGGAAGCCGGAACTAACACTATTCCTTCGCGACGCTCCGCTACCTCGCTCAGTCATAAAGAATCCAACATCGCTCCAACAGGTGAGGGATTGGCTCAAGCCGGCCAGCAGCCACTGATGATCCTCAGCGCCCCGGCCGGCCTCGCCGCAACGACCGACAACAGCCTCACCCTGGCCGCCGGCACCAATCTCGACCAAATCGCCCAGCGCGATACCCAACAGACCTCGGGCCGGCGCTGGCTGCACAACGTGGGGCAGCACATCAGCCTGTTCGTCGCCGGGGTGAAGGACCGGATTGCGCTCAAGCTGATCGCGGCCAAGGGCAAGGTGCAGGTCCAGGCGCAGAGCGACGCCATGGAGCTGACTGCAGACAGGGATGTGACCATCACCTCCTGCAAGGGCAAGGTAGTGGTGATCGCCAAAGAAGAAATCCTGCTCACCAGCGGCGGCGGTTACATCCGGCTTTCGGGCGGCAATATCGACATCCACTGCCCGGATACCGTCAGCATCAAAGGGGCGGATCATGCGCTGACTGGACCGGCCACTCTGCCCGTCAGCTTTCCGCCACTCCCCCAACCCGGCAAGCACTGGATTGCCGCCAGCCTGATGGATGCAGAAGGCAAGCCCATTGCTGATGCCAAATACAAAATCCGCTTCGATGGCGGTATGACTCTGGCCGGCACCTTGGACCAGGCCGGGGTTGGCCAACGCCACCAGGCTGTCCCGCTGGAACCTGCGCAAGTGTCTTACGAATTGCCGCCACCGAAACCGGAAGCCGAAGTAGATCCACTCTCCCTGCTGCAGCAACAGATTGAACAAAAATTACCCGCTGGCGGTAATGGAGGGAATACGTAATGGATGAGCTGGAACAGGCTCTGGCCTGGTTTCAAAGCGCCCCCAAGAGTTGGCTAGATAGTGCCGGCGACAAATTGCAGGCAACTGGCCTATGGATTTGGGCGGTGATCCAGGGAGACTTCAACGACAATCAGAGCACTGGCCAAGTCGTCACCGGCACATTGATCTCCATGATCCCCTTCGTGGACCAGATCTGCGATGTGCGCGACCTGGTGGCGAACTGCCGCAACATCTCGAAAGACAGCAACAACACCGGTGCCTGGGTAGCGTTGGCACTGACCTTGGTCGGCCTGTTCCCTGTACTGGGCTCCTTTGCCAAGGGTGCGTGCAAGGTGATGTTCCTGTACCTGCGCAAGGCCGGTTTTAACATGGCCGGGAAAATCGCCGACAAGAAGGCCTTTGAATCAGCCATTGGTGGCCTGAACAAGCTGCTAGACCAGCCAGCAGTACGCAAGACGCTGAGTGTGCTGCGCATTTATAACCCCTACCGTTACCTTGCCGAGCAGGTACGTAAGCTGCAGGCCAAGATCAAGCTGAACCAGCTGCTGACGGCCTACGACAAACTGGCTGGGGTTGCCAAAGCCATCCTGCAGCGGGCGGCGGACTGGGGACCGGCATCAATCAAGCAACCGGTACAAAACACCATCCAGTTGATTGCCGACGTGCGCAACAAGGCTAATGACGGCTTGAAGAAAGCCATCGGACCGCTGAATGAAACGCTGGGGCGGCTGGCGCGTCGATTGGATATCGAGGGCGACAAAGCCTACCGCGCGGTGGTGGATAAAACCAACCCGCACACCTTCCGGCGCATCGATGAAGCCACCGAGGCGGCGCTGATCCGTCAGCACAAACCCGAGTGGGCGGATATCACAGAAAAAGTTGCATTTCGACCGCTTAGAAATCTACCTCTTTCGGCTCACGACAAAATCCGCGCCGGCTGGCCCAATATCGAAAAAAACAGTCCCAACGGCACGCTAAAACGCAAATTCAATACCTTCGATAACAGCATGCGAGCCAGCGAGGTGATGCCCGGCGAAACCCTCTACCGGGTGGTAGACCCCAAGTCCAACGACAACAGCTACTGCTGGATGCGCGAGGCCGAATTCAAGGCGCTAAAGAGCAAGGCCGACTGGCGACGGCGCTTCGCGGTATGGAAGGGCTGGAACGACAACGGCGAATACGTCACCTACACCGTGCCACCCGGTGCCCCGCTCAAAGTGTGGGAAGGCCGCGCAGCGACTACAGGCATCCGAAGCAGACGAGTTGATCAAACTTCAAGGCGGCAGCGTACAAATCGTGGTGGACCCAACGCAGCTTCAAAAGGAATACACCGGCAAGCGCCAGCCTACCGGCTGGGGCTACACCGACGGCGAGTTTCCCAGCGACAGCGATGCCTTTATCGGCATTCCTCGCCTGACCCACAACTGGTACGGCAACTAGACAGGACATCAATACCATGGCCCAACTTCACCCGCAGGAATGCTACCTGCTGGAATACCTGACCTCGCTGGAGCACTTTTGCAATATTCGCGACGCGATGATCGAAGCAGTAAAACTCGGAGAGCAATGCCTGGACGACTATATGCAACAGGCACCGGCCGACCTGCGCCGCCGTCATACCAGCCTGCAACCGGACATCGTCTGGGGCGGGCGGGTGCTACCCAATCTGCGCAACAGTCGTGACAGGCTAATCAAAGGTTGCATCCTGCGCAGCCACGACGACCCGCAGGCATTCCGGGGGGGTTGGACTTCCAGGGCGACTACATCAACAAGGGCATTGGCGAGTTCGACGCCAGCTGGATGCCGAAACAGCTGGGCACGGCGTTTTGGGATGCACTTTACAAGGCCATCCCGCTTGATAGCACGACTGGGGCAACGCTCAGTGGCTCATGGCAAGCTGGTGATTTAAGCTGGAGCCTTGACTTCAATAAGCTTAATGGAGTTCTGGAGGGCGTGCTGGGAGGGGCTGATATTTGCCTCCCCAAATACATTCCGCTGTATGAACTGGACCCCACCGTGGTGATCCGTCCCGGCGACAAGGTACCCGAATGTGGCATCTATTTGCCCAATGTGGACAATGTGGCAGCCCAGTTTCTGCACGTCGGGCGGGGTACTTTACCTGGAGAAGCCGAAATCGAGGTCAGGCAAGGGCTAACGAAAGACGAGTATGGCGACTGGATCGATGAGCAAGACGTCGTGCCCGACACCTGGACGCTGATCCGCCGCATACCCAACCGCTTCATCGCCGTACCGCCAGAAGGCTTCTATCCCAAGGACAAACCCAGCAGTGGTCGCGTCGAAGCTGGCCAGCCCTGCCCGCAGGCAGGGCTCTGGTGGACTCCCGCCAAGCCGAATGCGCGGCAGCGCTTCGCAGCGGGCGACGTGATGCCGGACTACCCCGATTCCCGCTACGGCGCCACCATCTGGTATCGCGAAGCCGAGTAAACGTTGGCCACCATATATCCACCTTTGCCCCATATAAAGACAGCATGCCTAGACATGGCGAGGCTAACAGCGATAAGCGATGAGAAAGCAGCCATCGGCAACGGATGCCATGACAAAAATCACTATTAAGTACGGCGAACTGAACTCAGGAATGGCTTTGTATGAGTCTGTGTGAAGCCGATTGCCGCGCGGTGGCCCTTTGTGCTTACGGAAATGCCTTTTTGGCTGATCGTTTAACACTGGAAGATTTTCATCAGCATGCCGCATTTGCTGACGTGGCGATTCAGTTTCGTGACCAAGAAGGGCCACTGTGGACAGCGGACTATATTCAATGGCTGTATATGGACTCCTCCCGGTTTGCACACATTTCACAGCTCTGGAGTTCGGATCGACTGCTTACGTATATCCGGCCTCTGAGTTGGGCTTAATTGCCCGGGCCATAATGGGCTATCCGCGCGCCAGATCCCTATTGCTTTGTCGTGCTGTTCGCACTTGGCCAGTTTTCGGGTTCTTCCGACGCCGGTTCGACCTGTTCGCCATCACTGCTTCATGCTGCGCAATCGTGAAGATGGGTTAAGCGTTGATCATCTCGTTGCCGAGGCCCTGTCCAACCCGAATGCTCAGGACACTGTGTCTCCTGCCTGCCCATAATCTGGGTCGTAATCCGCTTCCCGCGTCATCAGCGCCCAGGCTAGGCGTACCGTCTTGTTGGCCAAGGCGACCGCGGCAATATTATTGTTGCGACGGGCGCACAGGCTTTGAATCCAGCAACTGAGGCGATCTGTTTGTGTCGCAGCGGCGCGAACGACCGCTCGCGCCCCGTGAATGACCAAAGTGCGCAGATAGGTATTACCTCGCTTGCTGATCCCCAGTAACCGGTCTTTGCCGCCACTGCTGTGCTGAGCAGGGACCAGTCCCAGCCACGCAGCAAGATCCCGCCCCCGCTTGAAGTCCTTGGCGTTGCCAATGGCGGCCACCAGTGCAGTGGCGGTAATGGGGCCAATACCGCGTAGTTGCTGCAGCTTTCTGGCCATCGCATTTTCATTGGCTTGGCGTACCATGTCCTGATCTACGATGGCAATTTGTTCGTCCAGATACACCAGATCTTCGCGCAGACCATCCAGCAGATGACGGAAGCACGCCGAGAGGCCGTTTTCTGCATCCTCCAGGATGAGTGGTAACGCCTGACGCAATTGCTTCACGGTCACCGCGATCACGATTCCATACTCAGTCAGCAAGCCGCGAATCTGATTGACCTTGGCGGTCCGCTGGTGAATCAGTTCGGTCCGAATGCGGTGCAATGCCTGCAGATCCTGCTGCTCAATCGTTTTGATCGGTACAAAACGCATTCCCGGTCTGCTGACCGCTTCGCAAATCGCTTCTGCATCGTTGGCATCATTCTTGTTGCCCTTCAGATAAGCCTTCACAAATTGCGGGGCAATCAACTTGACCGTGTGTCCCATTGCCTGGAGCTGACGTGCCCAATGATGCGCACCGGCACAGGCTTCCATGCCGATCAGGCAGGGTTCGAGTTTCTGGAAGAACTCCAGGAGTTGATGACGACGCAGTTGCCGGCGACACACAGGGTGCTCATGAGCATCCACCCCATGAATCTGGAAAACGTTTTTGGCCAAATCGATGCCGATGCGCATAATCTTCATGGTGGACTCCTCGTTCCGTTTTGACTGGTTTGTTGACGCCTCCAGTCTGGCACGTTGATGCCGTATCAGGAGGGAGGAGTCCATCCCATTGCTTTTCATGCGCCAGCGAGGCATTTCGCGCCTTGTTTTGCTAAACGACGAACGTTTACTGGCATATTTTCCACATATTGAGTCACCTCCTTCCCTGGGTGCACTACTGTGTTTAGGTGGTGAAGAAACGGAGTTATGGATAAGGCAAAAAGAACCTGTGCTTTTTACTAGCATTAGCAGCCATTACCCGCATTGTGCCCACTGGGCGGCTCCAATCGATACTTACTGGCAAAAGCCATTATCGCCTCCTTGGACGGAGATCAATACCACGGACTGGAGCGAACTGAAGGCCCAATGCCTGGAACAGGTAATGAATAGCCCACTGGAAGAAGTACGCCGCATTTGGCGGTCGTGGCAGGCTGCGCCTTGCCAACCATATATCGGGCCATATACCGTGAGTATCGAATGGCAAGCATTGCCGCTGACTCCCTATAACCCAGCGTCCATATACGGCCATATGCTGCTACAGCTCTTGAATCGTCTGGATAGTTGGTATCAAAACTTCACCCATGGCAAGAATGATAATAGCCCATTCTGGACGTTCAGCAGAGAAGAACAAAATGCACTGGGTGCATGGCATGACAAAATTCAGTACTGGCAGTATCGTTGCTTACTGGCACTGGCTAATCAAAGCGATGCCTCTAATACCCCCGCTACCACCGAGTGGAAAAATGTTACCACCCTATCTCAAACGCCATTCGACACTACAGTTATGCCTCCGGCCAGAAAAATTTTCTTGCACAGCACAATTTCTTTTGTACGGACCCTGGCATTACTGATTGGATTTGGTACTGCACTATTTTATTTATTCAAGAACTATTGGTGGTCAACGCTGGCTGTTGTGGTCTTTATCTTGCTAGCGAACAATCGTCAACAATAAGCCGAAGGCTACCGGGATAACGTCGTGGAAGCTGGCTGCTTAATTTCAGTAAGGCATGTTTCTCGCAGACTAAAGGTTTGCGGCGGGCGACATCATGACAGTTCCACCATCAGGTATTGCGCAGCAGAATAAGCCTAAACGTTGCCCGCTGCATGCTCATGCTAACCAACCTTCTGCCGTTACCGATTGAGACTCCACATGGTTCACCTGTGTCTGCAGGTATATTCCCTACTAAACACCACTTGCTGCCGAACTGACCTCCCCCCCATTTACCTTCATTTTGCATTACGGATTTGCGACATCACCCAAGACAAACACGACACCCTTTTTTTGTATACAAAATACAATTTTTGGCCGTTCTCCATTCTGCAAGCCTTGCAGCCAAATGCAAAAAACATCAATGCCAAAGTCATTTATTGATCAGAAAAAGGGCTATTGAGCCCCCCTCCCCCTTGTGACACTCTGAACCCGCCACCCTCCACCAAAAGGGGGAGCGACCAAAGAGAACCGGAGGAGAATGACATGAGAAAGACTGCACTATCGCTGTTGCTGGCTGTGTCCATGGTCCCGCTGATGGCCCAGGCGGAAACGATCCGATTCGGCATTGACGGTAACTACCCACCCTTCGCCAAGCAGGCGGCCGACGGTCATCTGGAAGGGTTCGACGTGGATATCGCGCTGTCGCTGTGCGAGGCGATGAAAGCGACCTGCGAGATCGTGCCGCAGGAGTGGGACGGTCTGATACCGGCCCTCAATGCCGGCAAGTTCGACGCCATTCTCTCTTCGATGCAGATCACCGACGAGCGCAAGAAGGCGGTCGATTTCACCAACCGCTACTACCAGACGCCGAGCCGCATGGTCACCAAGAACGGCGTGGTCAAGGTCACCAAGGACGACTTCAGCGGCAAGCGCATCGGCGTGCTGCGCGCCTCGACCGAGGAGCGCTACGCCAAGGACCACTGGGGCAAGAAGGGAGTGCAGATCGTCAATTACGGCAAGGTCACCGAGGCCTTTCTCGACTTGAAGACCGAGCGGCTAGATGGCGTATTCGTCGATCAGGTTGTGGCCGACACCGAGTTCCTCAAGCGCGGCGGTGCGCCGGCCTACGCCTTCGCCGGACCGGGGATTTCCGATACCAAGTATTTCGGCTACGGTGCCGGCATCGCCGTGAAGAAGGGCAACAACGCGCTGCGCGAGCGCTTGAACAAGGCGATCGAGACCATCCGCGGCAACGGCGTGTACCAGAAGGTGCAGAAGAAATACTTCAACTTCGACATCTACGGTAGCTGATAACGCCAACCGCACCGTAACCGATTCGACGTTCAACGCAGTGGAGCACAGGTATGGCAGGTCCTCGCATCATCATCGATCTTGATCGCATCGAAGAAAACACAAGCGTGCTGGTCGTGGCCTGCCGGACGCAGGGCATCCAGGTTGCCGGCGTCACCAAGTCGGCCTGCGGCTCGCCCCGCGTAGCGCACGCCATGGTGCGCGGCGGGGTGGCGCAGATCGCCGACTCGCGTCTCGACAACATCGTGCGGCTGCGGCGCGACGGCATCGCCGTACCGCTGATGCTGATCCGCGCCCCGGCCATCGACGAAGTGGAACAGGTGGTTCGCCACGCCGACATCAGCCTGAACTCGGAACTGCAGACGCTGCAAGCGTTGTCGCGCGCGGCCGTGCAACTCGGCGTGGTGCACGACGTGGTGCTGATGATCGACCTGGGCGACCTGCGCGAGGGTATTTTGCCCCACGAGACCATGGACTACGTCGAGCAGATTCTGGCGCTGCCCGGCGTGCGCTTGATCGGTATCGGGGCCAACCTGGCCTGTGTCGGGGGCATCCAGCCCACTGTCGACAACCTCTCCAACCTGGCCTATCTCGCCGATGAAATCCGCCGTCGCCACGCCATCGAGCTACCCATCGTCTCCGGCGGCAACACCTTCTCGCTGCCGCTCTTGGAACAGGGACAGCTGCCGGCGGGCATCAACCACCTGCGCCTGGGGGCCAGCATCATGTTGGCCGAGTCGCCCACGCCGCCGGGGTTGTATGAAAAGCTGCACAAGGACACCTACACCCTGACGGCGGACGTGATCGAAGCCAAGACCAAGCCGTCGCGCCCCTACGGCCTGTCCGGCGAGGACGCCTTCGGCCGCCGCCCGGTGTTCGACGGCGAAGACCGCCCTGCGCGCCGGCTGATCCTGGCCATGGGACGCGAGGACATCGCACCGGAAGGACTGCGTCCCACGGACGAGCGTCTGCAGGTACTGGGTGCCAGCAGCGACCATCTGATCGTCGACGCCAGCGCGGCAGAGGCGACCTACCGACTGGGCGACAGCGTCGCCTTCACGCTGGACTATGGCGCGCTCCTGATGGCGATGACCTCGCCCTACGTGGCAAAAGAATACCGCCTGCACCGCGCCGAAGCGGCGAAGGCGACCGTGATCAAGCTGTTCAACCTGGTGGAAAAGCTGACCGATGCTTGCGAGCCGCTCGCGAGCCACCTGCTGCTCAACGGCCTGTGCGAGGAACTGGAGCCGATCGGGCACGAATGCGTCGAGCACGGCAAGAAAAGTGCCGACAGCTTCTTCTGGAAGGCGCCGGTCGACAACGACGACCTGTACGGCCTGTTCTACCGCTCCTTCCGGCAGATTCCGCTGATCCTGAGCGGCGGCACCTGGCACGACACGCCGATCCCGGTCGGCCACGTCGCGGGCCAGGACGCCGGCGCCATCGTGTTCACCTCGCGTGGCAACATCGACCGGCTGCTCACACTGAAGAAGCAGAAGCGCGGACCGAGCCTGGAAAACACCGTGCTGATCGGCGTGCGCCACACCAGCCTGGAGGACAAGGCGCTGCTCGACGACTACGGCGTGCGGCTGATCACCATCGACGAGATCGACCGCCACGGCACGGCGAGCCTGATGCCGAAAACCATCGCCGCGGTCGGCCAGGGGGTGGTCGGGCTGCACGTGCACTTCGATATCGACGTCATGGACGGCCGCGACCTGGGACGCGACGATCCGACCCACCTGGGCGGGCTGACCTATCGCGAAGCGCACTTCGCGATGGAGCTGATCCACGAGAGCGGCCTGTTGCAGACCGTCTCGCTCGGCGGCCTGTCCGCCGAAGCCGACGCCGGCGGACGGCTGGCCCGTTTCGTCAACGGCCTCCTGGCCTCGCTCTTGGGACGCAAGGTGGTCAAGAAGATCGGTACGGCGACCGTGTAACACCGCTTCGCCATCCACGGGGGCGGCCTTTGCCGCCGCGCCCCTCCTGCACTCGGTCACCTTGCCCTTATAATGGACGGCTCCCTACCTGCCAGCCGAGACGTCCATGAGCCTGCAATCCGTCCGCGATTTCTTTGCCCGCGCCGGGCACGACATTCCCATCATCGAACTCGACACCAGCACCGCCACCGTGGCGCTGGCGGCCGAGGCGCACGGCGTCGAGCCGGGGCGTATCGCCAAGACGCTGGCTTTCCACCTCGCCGACGAGCGCGTGGTGCTGGTGGTGGCGCGCGGCGATGCCCGCATCGACAACCGCAAGTTCAAGGAGACCTTCGGCAAGGGCCGCATGCTGCCGGGCGAGGATGTGGAACGGCTGACCGGGCATCCGGTCGGCGGGGTCTGCCCGTTCGGCCTGGCCACGCCGCTGCCGGTCTATCTGGACGAATCGCTCAGGGACTTCGACGAGGTGATGCCGGCGGCCGGCGGCGTGCACACCGCGGTACGCATCAGCCCGCAAAGGTTGGCCGAAGTGGTCGGCGGCGAGTGGGTTGCGGTGTGCCAGCCGGTGGTAGAGCCCGCCTGAAGCAACCGCCAGCCAATCCTCGCGAGCGTAGCGAGGCGCCCTTGCAGGGCAAGGGCGGACGGCGCGCCAATCTAGCGCTGAGCCAATCTCTGCGTGCCAATCTTCGATTGGCTCAGCGAGGGATCGGGAAGCGACGGGCAGTGGCCGGAATTAAATACTTACGTGGCGAGGCCCGGCTCTGCCGGGTCCTGTAAAAACGCATCAAAACACGTGGCCTGCAGCCTGAAACCCGACGCCGTGGCGTCGGGTTTTTCATTCATCAGACCAGCACCGCTCAGCCGAGGTAGCGCCGCTCCAGGTGGGCGCGGAAATAGGCCGGATTGAGCGCCTCCCCGGTGGCGCGTTCCACCAGTTCGCCGGTCTCCCAACGGCTGCCCTGGGACCAGATGTGCCGGTCCAGCCAATCGAATACCGGGGCCAGATTGCCGACGGCGATCTGTGCGTCCAAGTCCGGCTGCTGCCGGCGCAGGGCGGCGAAATACTGCGCGGCGTACATCGCCCCCAGCGTGTAGCTGGGGAAATAGCCGAAGCTGCCGTCGGTCCAGTGGATGTCCTGCAGGCAACCGTCGCGGAAGTTGCCGCGCGTGTCGACGCCGAGGTAGGCCTGCATCTTCTCGTCCCACAACGCCGGGATGTCCTCGGCCTCGATCTCGCCCTCGATCAGCGCGCGCTCGATCTCGAAGCGCAGGATGATGTGCGCCGGGTAGGTCAGCTCATCCGCGTCGACGCGGATGAAGCCGGGCTGCACCCGGGTGTAGAGCCGCGCCAGGTTGGCCGAAGAGAACGCCTCCTGTTCGCCCAGATGCCGTCGCACCAGCGGCGCGATCAGTTCGAGGAAGGCCGGGCTGCGCCCGAGCTGCATCTCGAACGACAGGCTCTGGCTTTCGTGGATGCCCATCGAACGCGCCTGCCCCACCGGCTGGCTGAGCCAGTCGCGCGGCAGTCCCTGCTCGTAGCGGGCATGCCCGGTCTCGTGCACGATGCCCATCAGGCTCTGCACGAAGTCGTCCTCGCGGTAGCGCGTGGTGATGCGCACGTCCTCGGCCACGCCGCCGCAGAACGGGTGCACGCTGACGTCGAGCCGGCCGCCGTCGAAATCGAAACCGAGCAGCTTCATCACGTCGAGCCCGAGCGCGCGTTGCCGCTCGACGGCAAACGGCCCGGTCGGGGCCAGCACCGTTTCCCCTTCCTGGCGTTGCCGCACCTGCCGGATCAGTCCGGGCAGCCAGCCCTTCACTTCCTCGAACACCCGCTCGATCTCCGCACTGCTCATGCCGGGCTCGAACTTGTCCATCAGCGCGTCATAGGGACGCACCCCGGTGGCTTCGGCCAACCTTTGCGCCTCCTCGCGCGACAGCCGCACCACCTCGCGGAAATTGGCGAGAAAGCCCGACCAGTCGTTGGACGGGCGCTGCGTACGCCAGGCGTGTTCGCAGCGCGAGCCGGCCAGCGCCTTGGCCTCCACCAGCGCCTCGGGCAGCAGGTTGGCCTGCTCCCAGCTGCGGCGGATCTCGCGCAGGTTGGCGCGCGCCATGTCATCCAGCGGCTCGTCCTCGGCGGCGGCGATCTGGCCCGCCAGGCCGGGCTCGGTCAGGGTGCGATGGATCAGCACCTGCAGCTCGGCCAACGCCGCGGCCCGGGCTTCGTTGCCCTTGGCCGGCATCATCGTGGCCTGGTCCCACGAGGCGATGGCGTGGAGGTGGTGGTAACGGTAGAGGCGGGTAAAGCGTTCCGCGAGCGCGGAATAGGCGGAAAGGGTGGTCATGGCGGCTCCCGGTGTCGTGCCGGACAGTGTAATTCCAAACCGCACGGGAAACGAGAACGCGGCGCAATGCCGCATTCCGTACGCAAAGGCCCCAAGCGGGGCTACGCACCCTCACTGCGAGGAAGGACAGCGACAGGAAGCGGCGGACGGAGGCAACGCCCGCTCAGAACGGGGTCATCATGGTGCTGCGTTCGGCGGCGGGCGGGAACGACAGCCAGTAGTAGAAGTACTCGCGCGCCAGCTGCAGGAAGGCGACGCGCGACTCGTTGTCGTCGAACTTCAGCTGCAACAGCATGGCGTCGACCACGATGCGGTAGTTTTCCGGCTTGTAGGGCTGGCCGTCGAGCAGGTACAGCATGGCCTTGAGAATCTGCTCGCGCGGCGCGATCTGGCGCTCCTTCATGCCCCCCTCGAACAGCTTGCCGAGGTAGATTTCCAACGACGGCGGAAAGCGGTCGAAACTCGCTTGCTTCATGCGCTGCAGCAGCTCGTCCAGCGAGGCCGCGATGTCCATGCGCGGGTTGTGGATGGTGAAGCCGGAACGGGAGGTCAGCTCGGCCAGCTTCTTTATGTCGCCCAGCCAGAAGTAATAGTATTCGCGCGCGCAGGTCAGCGCGGTGACCCGGTCCTCGTGCGGGCAGCGCTCGAGGTAGACGTCCACCGCCTGCCGGAACAACTCGATGTCCTTGGGGTGGCCGTCGAGCAGCGCCGTCAGCTTCTTCAACAGCTGGCGGCGCTCCGACACCACCTGCTCGGTGGCCCCCTTGCGGTGAATCAGGTTCAGGTACGCCTCGAGGGCGTCCTCGATGTCCTTCATGCCAGCTCCTGTGCTTCGTCCAGCTGATGCGCCATCACCCCGGCCTCGAGCGCGGCGGTGCGGATGACATTCCATTCATTGTCGGAAAACTCGATGCCATTCGCCAGCTGATCGGCACGCCGGCGCGCTTCCGGCTCGCCCGCCATCTGCACCGGGTCGCCACCTTCCTGCGCCGGCGACGATTTGATGTACTCGGTCATGGCATCGTACTCGGCCTGCAGCCACGGCAGCGAGCCGGTTTGCGCCGGGTCGACCACGAACGCCGTCATCTGGTTCAGGATGCCACCCTGGCGCGGCCGCTCCGGCTGCGAGGTGCCACCGCCCGAGAGCAGCCCGGCGAGAAACTCGGTGGCGGCGAGCAAGCCGCCGCCCTTGTGGTGCGCCATCGGCCGCAGCGTGCCCTGCGGCTCCTCCCACATCACGCGCGGGTCATGGGAGGGATGGCCGGCATGGTTCTGCAGCACCGGCTCCTCGAAACGCTGCCCGGCCAGATAGGCCACCCGCGTCTTGCCGTAGGACACCCGGCTGGTGGCAAAATCGAGGATGAAGGCCGGGTGCTTGTCGGTGCCCGGAAAGGCGATGCAGATCGGATTGCCGCCGAAGCGCCCGGCGGTCCCGCCAAACGGCGACACCATCGGCGTGTGCACGTCGGTGACGTTGACGAAGAACAGTCCGACCAGACCGGCGTTGGCCAACTGCTCGCCGTAGCAGCCGATGCGCCCCATGTGATGGGTGTTGCGCACCGTGAGCAGGGCCACCCCGGTTTCTCGCACGCGCCAGATGGCGGCATCCACCGCCTCGCGTGCGACGCGCTGGCCGAAGCCGCGCTCGCCGGAAAACTGCAGGATCGCCCCGGCGTCACGCACCAGCCGGGCCGCCTGGTTGGGACGCAGCGTCTTGTTGCGGACGCTGGAGACGTAAAACGGCAGCATGCCGATGCCGTGGCTGGGGTGGCCACGCAGATTGGCCTCGACCAGGTGCCGGCTGACTATGCCGGCTTCTTTTTCCTTGCAACCCAGGGCTTTCAACACCAGTCGGGACACATGCTCCAGCTGCTTTGCTGCCAGTTTCATCGTCATCCTCCTTTATGTTTTGATTTTTTGTGCTGCTGCCACTTCCCTCATTGCCCGACCCGCCACTCACCCTCAGCAGGACGGTATTGCCAACTCCAGTCGCACGTCCTGACCCACCATGCGCAGATCACGGACCACCACATTCCTTTTCCCGGCCAGCGACTCCAGCGCCGGCCAGCCAAACAAACCCTGCGCCGCGTCGCCCAGCAGCGTCGGCGCCAGGTACAGCACGATCTCGTCGACCAGCCCGGCCTGCAGCAAGGCGCCGTTGAGCCCGGCCCCCGCCTCGACCATCAGCTCACCCACGCCTTCCTGCGCCAGGCGCACCAGCAAGGCAGCCAGATCGACCCGGCCGGCGGTATCGCCCAGCGCCCACACCGTCACCCCCTGCTCCAGGTAAGGCTGGTGGCGCGCCGCGTCGGCGACCGCCGTGGCAAGGATGGTTTCGCCGTCGCGGTAGATGCGCGCCCCAGGCGACGTCTGCAACCGGCTATCCACCACCACCCGCCGCGGCTGGCGTGGGGTAAACACCTCGCGCACCGTCAGCTGCGGATCGTCCGCCAGCACCGTCCCGCTGCCGGTCAGGATGGCGCAGGAACGGGCGCGCAGGCGATGCACGTCGCGCCGCGCATCGGGGCCGGTAATCCACTGGCTGGCGCCGTTCAACAAAGCGGTCTTGCCGTCCAGCGAGGCCGCCGCCTTCAGCGTCACCCACGGCCGGCCGCGCTCGGCGCGCGACAAGAAACCCTTGTTGAGGCGCCGCGCCTCGGCCTCCAGCAAGCCCACCGCCACCACGATGCCGGCAGCGCGCAACATGTCCAGGCCACGCCCGGCCACTTCGTGATACGGATCCTGCATCGCCGCCACCACGCGGCCGACACCGGCCTCGATCAGGCCCTTGGCACACGGCGGGGTGCGCCCATAGTGGCTGCACGGCTCCAGCGTCACGTAGGCGGTGGCGCCGCGCGCGAGCTCGCCCGCCATGCGCAGGGCGTGCACCTCGGCATGCGGGGTGCCGGCCGCGATATGCCAGCCCTCGCCCACGACCTCGCCGTCACGCACTACGACACAGCCGACCCGGGGGTTCGGCGTGGTGGTGTACAGGCCTTGTTCGGCCAACCTCAGTGCCTGCGCCATCATGGCGTGGTCAACCGCGGAAAACGTCATGGACTCTCTCACGAGGATTTCTGGATTTCCTTGATCGCCTCGGAAAACTCCGAGACGTCCTGGAAACTGCGATATACCGAGGCAAAACGGATATAGGCTACTTTATCCAGTTTCGCCAACTCATTCATCACCATCTCGCCGATCTGGCGCGAACTGACCTCGCGCTCGCCCAGTTGCAGCAGGCGGTGGCAGATACGGTCGATGGCGTCGTCGACCAGCGCGGTCGGCACCGGGCGCTTGTGCAGCGCACGCAGGAAGCTGGTGCGCACCCGCTCGACATCGAACTCGGAACGATGCCCACCCGACTTCACCACCTGCGGCATGCGCACGTCGGCGGTTTCGAAGGTGGTAAACCGCTTTTCACACGCCAGGCAGCGGCGGCGGCGGCGGATGCTGGTGCCGTCTTCGCTGACGCGTGAATCGATCACCTGGGTGTCGGCGTTGCCGCAAAACGGACATTTCATGATGTGACGACCTGGCTAGTAATAATCCTACGATGGTATCAGCAAAGGTCGGGAGCGTTAACGCCACCGTTTCTGACGCTCGTCAAGAGAGCGCGTCGCCGCGCGGTGCCGCCGTGCCGCTCCACCTCGTTCGGGCCTACTCCAATCGGCCCACCAGGACGAGCACCGGACACCACCGGGCCGCCTTAAACCCCTGCCCGAAAAAACAAAAGCGGCCCGAAGGCCGCTTTCAGTATCACACAGGCGTGACGATGGGCTTACTTGGCCGCGTACACCGGCAGGCGCTGGCACAGCGCCTGGACTTCACCGGCCACGCGCGCGGTCACGGCCTCGTCGTTCGGCGCTTCCAGCACGTCGGCGATCAGGTTGGCCAGCAGCTTGGCTTCCGCCTCGCCGAAGCCGCGGCTGGTCATGGCCGGGGTGCCGATGCGGACGCCGGAGGTCACGAACGGCTTTTCCGGGTCGTTCGGGATGGCGTTCTTGTTGACGGTGATGTGGGCGCGGCCCAGGGCGGCTTCGGCGTCCTTGCCGGTGATGCTCTTGGCACGCAGATCCACCAGGAACACGTGCGACTCGGTCTTGCCCGACACGATGCGCAGACCGCGCTCGATCAGGGTCTCGGCCATCACCTTGGCGTTCTGCTTGACCTGCTGGGCGTAGGCCTTGAACTCCGGCGACGCGGCTTCCTTGAAGGCCACGGCCTTGGCGGCGATGACGTGCATCAGCGGACCGCCCTGCAGGCACGGGAAGATCGCCGAATTCAGCGCCTTCTCGTATTCCGCCTTGGCCAGGATCACGCCGCCGCGCGGACCGCGCAGGGTCTTGTGCGTGGTGGTGGTGACGAAGTCGGCGAACGGCACCGGGCTCGGGTACTCACCGGCGGCCACCAGGCCAGCGTAGTGAGCCATGTCGACGAACAGGTAGGCCCCCACTTCGTCGGCGATCTTGCGGAAACGCGCCCAGTCGATTTCCAGCGCGTAGGCGGAAGCACCGGCCACGATCATCTTCGGCTTGTGTTCGCGCGCCAGACGCTCGACGGCGTCGTAGTCCAGCACTTCGTTCTCGTCCAGGCCGTACGGCACCACGTTGTACAGCTTGCCGGAGATGTTCACCGACGCGCCGTGGGTCAGGTGACCGCCGTGCGCCAGGCTCATGCCGAGGATGGTGTCGCCCGGCTTCAGCACCGACACGTACACCGCCTGGTTGGCCTGCGAGCCGGAGTGCGGCTGCACGTTGGCGTACTCGGCGCCGAACAGCGCCTTGAGGCGGTCGATCGCCAGCTGCTCCACCACGTCGACGTGTTCACAGCCGCCATAGTAGCGCTTGCCCGGGTAGCCTTCGGCGTACTTGTTGGTCAGGACGGAGCCTTGGGCTTCCATCACGGCAGGGCTGACGTAGTTTTCGGAGGCGATCAGTTCGACATGGTCTTCCTGACGGCGGTATTCGGCGTCCATCGCCGCGGACAGTTCCGGATCGTACTTGGCGATCGTCAGATCGGCTGCAAACATCTTTGACTCTTCCAATCAAAGGGTTAATCGAGATGCGCGATTTTACCTCAAATGCGCGGCCCATTGGTATGAGCAATTCGGGACATGAGCATGAATCCGGCTCATGTCCCGAGACATCATTACTGCAGCGTCGAACCCGGCGCCGGGATATCGTCGGCGGTCAGGAACAGCGGAATGCCGTTCTGCTGATCCGGCTGTACCTGCGGCACCACGCGCACGTCGCTCACCCGGCACTCGGCCATCAGTTCGCAGAACTGCGACGCGATCAGCGGCACCGAATCCAGCGGCGACAGCTGCCAGACGAAGCCCTCCCAGTTCTTTTCGTCGCCCGGAGCGGAGATGGTGCAACGCAGCTCGCCATTCTCATGCGCGGACAACACCGCCACCGGCTCCTGCCCCATATCGCGCAGCTTGCGGATCATGCTGCTGGCAAAAGCCTGCAACGTCACTTCCTGGCGCGCGCTGCCGCCCGCCACTATGGCCTGCAGCAGCGCCTGCGGCGGACGTGCGATCGGGAACAGCGTCACGCCGTCGGTTTTCAGCTGCTCGCCGAGGAACTTCATCAGTGGGATGCCCCACGGCCCGACCGCACCACCGAGCTTGACCGGGGCCGGCTCGCCCTCCTCCTGGATCGCCACGCCGATCAGGTAACGCAGGAACACGCCATCGTTTCTGACCGTGACGGCGGACGGTTCGAGCTCCAGCGGCAGGCCGCGCGCGGCATCGACCAGCGAGCGGGTGAAGCGGTAGAGCTGTGCCGAGGAGATGCCGGCCACCGTGTCCGGGTGCAGCAGCTTGCCCGACAAGAACACCTCGGCCCCCGGCGCGAACACGCCATGCTCGCGGAGTAGCGCGTTCAGTCCGTCCACATCCTCGATGCGCGCCGGCAACGTCGCCTCCGGCTTGGCCCCGGCCACCAGTACCAGCGGTACGGCGAAGATCACGGCATGGCGCCCTTCCGGCTGCTCGGCGGCGGCACGCAGGGCTTCCCACAGCACACGGTAGGCGGCCTGCGACGGCACCATCGCCAGCGCCACCGACAGCGTCAGCACATCGCCGCGCTCCAGGATGTCGGCCACGGCCTGCTTGAGCGAGGCCCGGCACGCTTCCCGGTCGCTATCGGACGCCGCATTCAACACCGACAGGGTGTAATGAATCAGCATGTTGCTGGGCATGGGATCAGGGTACAGGCGGGGATCGGGGAGAGCGGGATGCAGCATGGACATGAGGAAATCCTGCGTCAGGGATAAAAGGAAAGATTGTCGCACAGCGGCAGGCCAGCGGGGAGAGGGCCACTCGATTTTCGATTAGTAACACTTGGATGTTCCAATGTGCGACATCGAAGCATCTTTTTCGTGCATTGCAACACTTTGCTGTTGACAGCCCCCGCACCAATCTGGATAATCTGTCCTTGTTGAGACGCAGCAATTGCTTCTTGATAGTTTCTCCTCTATTTCTCCTTTGTAGACTTGGCGCGGACAAATGTCCGCGCATTTTTTTTGCCTATTCCCCGCCTTTCCTCCCGACAAAGCCCTTGATTTTCATCAAATCAGCCTCACTTTGTTTAAAGTAAGCTGAAAACCCTGCCCCATCTGGCGTTTCGCCGGCCGCAGCAAGAACCCGGCCCGTCATGCACCGTTACCCGGACACATCGGGAACGGCACCATTGCAGTGCAACAGCGGGGGCGAATAAATTTGTGCAATGCACCAATTTATTCTTCATTTCTTGTTCAACAAAAACAAAACCGAACATTTCCATGTTCGGTTGTGAATTGTTTGCATGTTATCTCTGCGCCTCGCAGACAGCACGATTGTGTCAGTCGAGTTCAGAGCGGCCGCGTCCAAAAAAGTTCCATGGCATAACGATACCCCGCGCAAAAATCTGATGAAGCAACAACTCCGCCACGAAAGTGACTCCATGCGACAACAGATACTGACGTATGCCCAGAGGGACCCAGAACCCGTTCACGATCTTGCTGCGCATTCCTGACCGGGCTCATGTGCATTGCGTGCGAATCTTTCGCTGGATACCTCGAAAATGGGCACAACGGGATTCGCTCCGCGAGCGGAAATCCTCATTTACTCCCGTACATTCCGGTTACTGCACTGCTCTTCACCCCGCTGAGAGCGGCTTGCGACAGATCATGAACAAGCTCTAAGGCCTGATACTTCTTCTGACTCCCCGGCAACAGGCAATGGTTTAGATTGGCACTGCCCGTCGGGAAAGAGATGCCAGCTTCACGACTGCCGACGCGGCTTCCCATAGAGTGCGCGCAGTTCGTCCTTCGCCTGCTCCAGAAGCTGGCGCTGCGGTGCGGAGAGCTGGCGCCCGGCGCGGTTGATATAGAAAGAGAGCATCGACATCGCCGAGCGGAAGGGGTCTGCCTTTCGCCGGTCGCTTCGCTCGGCCGACCGCATCAGCGACAGGGCGATCTCTCGCGGGTTATCTAGCGTGAACACACCGGTCTCCAGATCCAGCGCATTGCTGCTCTCCGTCACTTGTCGTGACCACCGCTGTCGTTCCTGAGCCATCGTTCCCGCCAATCCGATTCATGCATGTTCCTGCCTCCGGCGTGGTGCATTCCACACACGAAGCGACCACCGGCGAGGTTCATCATCTCTTTAATCCAAGAGGCAAGAACCGATATCCTTCACCAGCCGGCATGGGGCAAGACTCCCTCCTCCCCATTCTAGGCACGGAACCGAAGAGACGGGGACAAGCGACAGTTCCTTTGGGACGAGCCGAAAAACAAAAACGGCAGCTCATCCGAGCTGCCGTTCTGTTGCTGCCAAACAATTTGACCACCTCGATAATCGAGGGGCCGAAGTTTGCCAGGCTGGCGGCGGATCGCCCCGCCTTGCGGGACATCCGCCCTACTTACTTGTGCTCCACCTGCGACACGTCGCGCACCGCGCCGGTGTCGGCCGATGTGGTCATCGCCGCGTAGGCGCGCAGCGCGGCGCTTACCGTGCGTTGACGGTCCAGCGGTTTCCAGGCGTCCTTGCCGCGCGCTTCCATCTTGGCACGGCGATGCGCCAGTTCCTCGTCGGAGACGGCGAGGCGGATGGTGCGGTTCGGGATGTCGATTTCCAGCGTATCGCCCTCTTCCGCCAGCCCGATCGCGCCGCCTTCGGCCGCTTCCGGCGAGACGTGGCCGATAGACAGACCGGAGGTGCCGCCGGAGAAGCGGCCGTCGGTCAGCAGTGCACACGCCTTGCCCAGCCCCTTCGACTTGAGATAACTGGTCGGATAGAGCATTTCCTGCATGCCCGGGCCGCCCTTCGGGCCTTCGTAACGGATCAGCACCACGTCGCCGGCGACGATCTGGTCGGCCAGGATCGCTTCTACCGAGGCATCCTGGCTTTCGAAGATGCGCACCCGGCCGGTGAACTTGAGGATGGAGTCGTCCACGCCGGCGGTCTTCACGATGCAACCGCGCTCGGCGATGTTGCCGTACAGCACGGCTAGGCCGCCGTCCTGGCTGTAGGCGTGCTCCTTGTCGCGGATGCAGCCTTCGGCGCGGTCGTCGTCCAGCGTCGGGTAGCGCATGCTCTGGCTGAAGGCGATGGTGGTGGCGACACCGCCCGGCGCGGCGCGGTAGAAGCGGTGCGCTTCGCTGTCCGGCGCGTTGCGACGGATGTCCCAGGCTTCCAGCCCTTCGGCCAGGGTCTTGCTGTGCACGGTCGGCACGTCGCGGTGGATCAGGCCGGCGCGGTCGAGCTCCGAGAGGATGGCCACCACGCCGCCGGCGCGATGCACGTCTTCCATATGGTACTTCTGGGTGGCCGGGGCCACCTTGGACAGGCACGGCACGGCGCGCGAGATGCGGTCGATGTCGGCCATCTTGAAGTCGACGCCGGCTTCGTTGGCAGCGGCCAAAAGATGCAGCACGGTATTGGTGGAACCGCCCATGGCCACGTCCAGGCTCATGGCGTTCTCGAACGCCTGCTTGGAGCCGATGGCGCGCGGCAGCACCGATTCGTCGTCCTGCTCATAGTAGCGGCGGGCCAGTTCGACGATGGTGCGGCCGGCCTTGAGGAACAGTTCCTTGCGGTCGGCGTGGGTGGCGAGCAGGCTGCCGTTGCCCGGCAGGCTGAGGCCCAGCGCCTCGGTCAGGCAGTTCATCGAGTTGGCGGTGAACATGCCGGAACAGGAACCGCAGGTCGGGCAGGCGGAGCGTTCGACGCGGTCGACGTCCTCGTCGGATACCGCGCTGTTGGCCGCTTCGACCATGGCATCGACCAGGTCCAGCTTGCGGATGTCGTTGCCCCACTGCACCTTGCCGGCTTCCATCGGGCCGCCGGAGACGAACACCACCGGGATGTTGAGGCGCATCGCGGCCATCAGCATGCCGGGGGTGATCTTGTCGCAGTTGGAGATGCACACCAGCGCGTCGGCGCAGTGGGCGTTGACCATGTATTCGACGCTGTCGGCGATCAGGTCGCGCGAGGGCAGCGAGTACAGCATGCCGCCGTGCCCCATGGCGATGCCGTCGTCGACGGCGATGGTGTTGAATTCCTTGGCGACGCCGCCGGCCTTTTCGATTTCCCGCGCCACCAGCTGGCCCATGTTCTGCAGGTGAACGTGGCCCGGTACGAACTGGGTAAAGGAGTTGGCGATGGCGATGATCGGCTTGCCGAAGTCGTCGTCTTTCATGCCGGTGGCACGCCAGAGGGCGCGGGCACCCGCCATGTTGCGGCCGGAAGTCGAGGTACGGGAACGGTATTGGGGCATTGCGAATCCTTCAGTCTCAATCGGTAGCGGAAAGCCGGCTCGCCAGGGACGCCAGCGGCGGGTAGCCGCGACGCAGTCCGGACATCGGGTGCCAGAATGCCGAACGGCCGCGTGGGCTGCCTTGCTTGCAGCGCGACGCGGGGGAACGCTTTCCGTATAATTTCGTCATCTCTCTTTTACCGCAAACGCACATCGCTGACAAATGTTCATTCATCCCCAGTTCGACCCGGTGGCGATCAAGCTTGGCCCGCTCGCCGTTCATTGGTATGGCCTGATGTACCTGTTGGGTTTTCTGCTGTTCATCGGGCTGGGCAACCTCCGCCTGAAGCAGGGTCATGCCTTCCTTACTCCCAAGCTGCTGGACGACCTCTTGATGTACGGGGTGCTGGGGGTGGTGCTGGGGGGCGGCTGGGTGAAGTGCTGTTCTACCAGCCGGCGTATTACTTCAGCCATCCGCAGGAAATCCTGATGGTCTGGAAGGGCGGGATGTCGTTCCACGGCGGCTTCCTCGGGGTGCTGGTCGGCATGCTGCTGTTTGCGCGCAAGCATGGCCGCAGCTTCTGGGAGCTGACCGACTTCATCGCGCCGCTGGTGCCGCTGGGTCTGGCGGCCGGCCGCATCGGCAACTTCATCAACGGCGAGCTGTGGGGCCGGGTCACCCGCCCGGATGCGCCGTGGGCGATGCTGTTTCCGCAGGCCCGCCTCGACGATCTGGCGCAGGCACAACAGTCGCCGGAACTGATGGCGCAGCTGATGCAGTACGGCGCCCTGCCGCGCCACCCGTCGCAGCTGTATCAGTTTGCGCTGGAGGGACTCACGCTCTTCATCATCCTGTGGTGGTTCAGCGCCAAGTCGCGCGCGCGCGGCCAGGTCTCGGCGCTGTTCCTGATCGGCTACGGCTTTTTCCGCTTCGTGGCGGAGTTTTTCCGCTCGCCGGACGCCGGCATCTTCGGCCAGTCCTACACCATCAGCATGGGCCAGTGGCTGAGCCTGCCGATGATCGTGCTGGGCATGGTGCTGTTTGTCTGGTTCGGACGGCGCCAGTCGCGTTAGAATTTCGTTGTTGGATGTTGGAGTGGTTCGCCACTCGGCGGCCTTTAGCCCGCCACCCGCGGCCAGTCGGCAAGACTGGCCTTTTTGATGCCTGCGGTTTATCGCCCGCAAGACACGAGAGATTTACCCCGATGAAAGCCATCAAGTTTGCTATGGCCGGCGCCCTGCTGGCCGTTTCCGTCCTGGCCTCCGCCGAAGAGGCCGTGCTCAAGGTGTCGGCCATTCCGGACGAGGCCCCGACCGAACTGCAACGCAAGTTCGCTCCGCTCGGCGCCTACCTGGAGAAGGAACTGGGCATGAAGGTGCAGTTCGTGCCGGTGACCGACTACGCCGCGGTGGTGACCGCGCTGACCTCGGACAAGATCGACATGGCCTGGCTCGGCGGCTTCACCTTCGTGCAGGCGAGCCAGCGCGGCAAGGTGGTGCCGCTGGTGCAGCGCGAGGAAGACAGCAAGTTCACCTCGAAGTACATCGCCAACGCCGAGGCCGGCATCAACTCGCTGAAGGACCTCAAGGGCAAGAGCTTCGCCTTCGGTTCGGCGTCGTCCACCTCGGGCCACCTGATGCCGCGTTACTTCCTGCAGAAACAGGGCATCAAGCCGGAAACCTTCTTCAAGAACGTGGCCTACTCCGGCGCGCACGACGCCACCGTGGCCTGGGTGGCCTCCGGCAAGGTGGAAGGCGGCGTGCTCAACGCCTCGGTGTGGGACAAGCTGGTGGAAGCCGGCAAGATCGACCCGGCCAAGGTCAAGCTGATCGGCACCACCCCGGCCTATTACGACTACAACTGGACCGTGCGCGGCAACCTCGACGCCAAGCTGCAGCAGAAGATCACCAAGGCCTTCCTCAAGCTCGATCCGAAGAATCCGGAACAGCAGGCCATCCTGGAGCTGCAACGCGCCAGCAAGTTCATCCCGACCAAGGCGGCCAACTACAAGGGCATCGAGTCCGCGGCCAAGGAAGCAGGCCTGCTGAAGTGAGCCTGACGTTCGAACGTGTCGGCCTGCGCCTAGGCGGGTCGACGATCCTCGACGACGTCAGCCTGGCGCTGGGCGACGGCGAGCAGGCGGCGCTGATCGGCCCGTCCGGCGCAGGCAAGTCGTCGTTGCTGCTGCTGGCCAACACCGTCTATCGCCCAAGCCAAGGGACGGTCAGCGTACTGGGGCAGGACCCCTGGCGTTGCGCGCCGCGCCAGCTGCAGTCCCTGCAAGCCGACATCGGCACGGTTTACCAGGCGCCGCCGCTGCCGGCGCGGCAGCGCGTGGTCAACGCGGTGGCCGCCGGACGGCTGGGGCGCCAGGGTGCGCTGGCCTCGCTGCTGGCGCTGCTCAGGCCGCACGACGCCGCCGGCGTGGCAGAGGTGCTGCAGCGCGTGGACCTGGCCGACAAGCTGTGGGCGCGCTGCGACCAGCTCTCTGGAGGGCAGCGCCAGCGGGTCGGCATCGCGCGCGTGCTGTACCAGGCGCCACGCCTGATGCTGGCCGACGAGCCGGTGTCGGCGCTCGATCCGCGCCTGGCCGAGGAGACGGTGAAACGCCTCGCCGACGATGCCCGCGCCCGCGGCGCCACCTTGCTGATGAGCCTGCACTCGGTCGACCTGGCGCTGGCTCATTTCCCGCGCATCATCGGCCTGCAGGGCGGCCGCATCCTGTTCGATCTGCCGCGCGCCGAGGTGCATGGCGGGCTGATCCAGGCCTTGTACGCCGGCGAAAGGTTGGCCGAAGACGATACCCTCCCGGCCGATGCCGAACCCGGCTTCCCGCGGGGGGTACGATGCTGAGCCACCCGCGCGACCCGGCGCTGCTGCCGCGCCTGCTGTGGGGCGCGCTGCTGCTGGCCTTGCTCGTGCCGACCCTGCCGCTGACCGGCTTCAACCCGCTGCAGCTGTTCGACGCTGCCACGCTGAAAACCCTGGCCGGCTTTGTCGCCGGCTTCCTGCCGCCGGCCAGCGACACGGTCTTTCTCGGCGAGGTGATGCGTGCCAGCGTCACCACCCTGGCGGCGGCCACCGCCGGGCTGGCGTTGGCGATGCTGGTCGGGCTGCCGCTGGCCTTCGCCACCACCCGTGCGCTGGACCGCCATGCGCTGACCGCGGCCGCGCCGTCAAGGTTGGCCGAAGCCGGCAAGTCGCTGCTGCGCGGCGTGATGGTGCTGCTGCGCGGGGTGCCGGAAATCGTCTGGGCGCTGCTGTTCGTGCGCGCCGTCGGACTCGGCTCACTGCCGGCGGTGCTGGCGCTGGGATTGGCCTACGGCGGCATGCTGGGCAAGGTCTACGCCGAAATCCTCGAATCGCAGCCGCGCGCCCTGGCCCGGGCGCTCTGTGCCGCCGGCGCCGGACGCACCCAGGTGCTGGGCTACGGGCTGCTGCCGCAGGCCTTGCCGGAGCTGGTCAGCTACAGCGTGTACCGCTGGGAGTGCGCCATCCGCGCCTCGGCGGTGATGGGCTTCGTCGGCGCTGGCGGCATCGGCCAGTTGCTCGACACCTCGATCAAGATGATGAACGGCGGCGAAGTCAGCACCTTGCTGCTGGTCTTTTTGCTGATCGTGGTGGGGACCGAGGGCGTCAGCCGGCTGTCGCGCCGCTTGCTGGAGAGCCGCCAGGGTGGCGCCGTGCTGGCCGGCACCGCCGTGCTGGCGGCGCTGGCCAGCGTCGCCTGGCTGCTGCCGGCGTGGCGCGAGGCCGGTTTCGATGGCACCAGCCTGCTGCGCTTCGCCAGCGAATTCCTGCCGCCCGACGCCAGCCCGGCGCTCCTCGCCGACATCGCGCGCGGCGCGCTGGAAACGCTGGCGATGGCCTTCCTCGGCACCGCGCTGGCGTTTGCCGGCGCCGCCCTGCTGGCACTGCCGGCGTCCGGGCGCTTCGGCCAACCTGTCAAGGCGCTGGCGCGGCTGCTGCTCAACCTGCTGCGCGGCATCCCCGATCTGCTGTGGGCCTCGCTGGCGGTGCTGGCGGTCGGCCTGGGGCCGGCGGCCGGGGTGCTGGCGCTGGCCTTGCACACCAGCGGCGTGCTGGGACGGCTGTTCGCGGAAACGCTGGAGAACGCCCCTCCGGCACCGGAGCAGGCCTTGCGCGTGCTCGGCGCCGGGCGGCTGACGGCGTTCTGCTACGGCCTGCTGCCGGAAGTGTGGGCGCAATGGCTGGCCTACGCGCTGTACCGCGGCGAGAACAACATCCGCGCGGCGGCGGTGCTCGGCATCGTCGGTGCGGGGGTGGGACAGCAGCTCTATCTGGCGCTGTCGCTGTTTCAACTGCCGACCGCCGCCAGCCTGATCCTGGCCATGCTGCTGCTGTCGTGGCTGCTGGAACAGTTGAGCCGGTTGCTGCGGCAGCAACTGGAAGCGGCGACGGGACACGCGGCCTGAGCCGACATGCCGGACGAATTAGTCCGCTCCCGGCATGTCGGCTACAATCGGGACTTCACTTCCCTGTCGGAGCACGGCGATGCGAGTCTCCATCCTGGGCGCCTCCAGCGGCATCGGCCGCCCCGCCCACACCACCAGCTTCCTTCTCGACGACCACACGCTGATCGACTGCGGCACCGGCGTCGGCTCGCTGGAGGTGGCGCAACTGCTGCGCATCACGCGCGTACTGCTGTCGCACAGTCATCTTGATCACTGCGGCTTCCTGCCGCTGTTGGCCGACGTGCACGCCGGCCACGCCGGACCCGGCATCACCGTCTACAGCCAGCAGGCCACGCTCGACGCCGTCAAGCAACACCTGTTCAACGGCGTGATCTGGCCTGACTACACCGTCACCCCCAGTCCGGAAAACCCTCACGTGCGGTTGCAGGCCATCGAGGTCGGCGACCCGGTCGCCCTGCCCGGCGCTATCGCCACGGCCTTGCCGGCCGAGCACAGCATTCCGGCGGTGGGTTGGCTGGTGGAAGGCGACTGGCGTGCGCTGGCGTTCAGCGGCGATAGCGGCCCCTGCCCGGCGTTCTGGCAATGGATCGCCCACGTGCCGTCGCTGTCCGACGTGCTGTGCGAGGTCACCTACGACGACGACCACCTGCCGCAGGCACGACGCTACGGCCACATGGCGCCGTCGCTACTGGCATCGCTGGTCGACCCCTTGCCACCGGCGGTGCAGTTGTGGATCAGCCATCTCGACCCCGGCGAGGAAGAGCGCATGATGCAGCAAATCCGGGCGGTGTTGCCGCCGCACCTGCACGTGGAGCGGCTCAAGGCCGGCGTGACGATCGAACTGTAAGGCGCGTCACAGTACGGCGTCGAAGCCGGCGTTGTTGAGTACCGCGAGCAGACTGGCGCTCGTCAGCAGGTGCGGGTTGAACAACACCCGCACCTGTCCCCCCGTCAGCCCCGCCTCGGCCTGAGCCACGCCGGGCACCCGGGTCAACAGGGTCGCCACCCGGCGCTCGTCACCCTGCCCGCCATGCCCCACCAGTTTCACCACGACTTCTTCCATTCTCGCCTCCCGATGAGGCAATCATTTCCACCGTCTCAGCAGCAACGAGTTGCTGACCACCGAGACCGAACTGGCCGCCATTGCCGCCCCGGCGATCACCGGATTCAGCCAGCCCAGCGCGGCCAGCGGCACTCCTAAAACATTATAAACAAAAGCAAAAAACAGATTCTGCCGAATCTTGACCAGGGTGCGGCGCGACAGGCGGATGGCGTCGGCGACGTGACGCATGTCGCCCTGGCGCAGCGTCACGTCGGCGGTTTCGATCGCCACGTCGGAGCCGGCCCCCATGGCGAAACCGACGTCGGCCGCCGCCAGTGCCGGGGCGTCGTTGACACCGTCGCCAACCATGCCGACCTTGTGCCCGGCGCGCTGCAACTCGGCCACCGCCGCGGCCTTGTCCTGCGGCTTCACCTCGGCACGGAACTCGGCGATGCCGGCGGCGGCGGCGATGCTCGCAGCGGTGGCAGCCTTGTCGCCGGTCAGCATCACCACCTTCACCCCCAGGCGACGCAAGCGCTCGACGGCCTCGGCGGAACCGGGCCGCAGTTTGTCGGCGATCGCCAGGAGTCCCATCAAGGTGCCCTCGCGTCCCAGCGCGATCACCGTCTTGCCCTCGGCGTAGAACGCGCTGGCCGCCTCCGGCAGGCTATCGACCAGCCAGTCCGGCACGCCAACCCGCAGACGGCCGTAACCTTCGATCTCGGCCTCCACCCCACGGCCGACCTCTGCCGAAAAATCCTGCACCGGCAGGCGCGTCAGCCCCTGCTCTTCGGCAAAGTCCAGCACGGCACGCGCCAGCGGGTGTTCCGAGCCGGCCTCGATGCTCGCGGCCAGCTGCAACAGGGTGTCGCGCGGCACCGTCAGGGGCAGCACGTCGGTCACCACCGGGCGGCCCTCGGTGAGGGTGCCGGTCTTGTCCACCACCAGCGCCGTCAGCCGCCCCGCCGTCTCCAGCGCGGTGGCGTTGCGGAACAGGATGCCGCGCCGCGCCCCGTTGCCGATGCCCACCATCACCGCGGTCGGCGTGGCCAGCCCCAGCGCGCACGGGCAGGCGATCACCAGCACGGCCACGGCGTGGATCAGCGCACGCGCCCAGTCGCCGGTGAGCCAGCCGGTGACGAGCAGCGTGACCACGGCGATGGCCACCACCGCCGGCACGAACACGCCTGAGATAACGTCGGCGAGGCGCTGGATCGGCGCCTTCGAGCCTTGCGCCTCGCTCACCAAGCGCACGATGTCGGCGAGCTGGGTCTGGCTGCCGACCCCGGTGGCACGCACCGTGAGCATGCCGTCCTGGTTCTGGGTACCGGCGTACACGGCATCGCCGACCCCCTTGGTCACCGGCAGGCTCTCGCCGGTGAGCATGCTCTCGTCGACGGCGGCGTGCCCGGCGATCACCTCGCCGTCCACGGCGATACGCTCGCCGTGGCGCACCAGCAGCACGTCGCCCGGCTGCAGCAGCGTCACCGCCACCTCCTGGAGCTGGCCGTCGCGCTCCACGCGCGCCGTTTTCGGCGCCAGACGGATCAGTTCCTCGATCGCGCCCGAGGTCTTGCCCTTGGCGCGCGCTTCCAGCAGCTTGCCCAGCAACACCAGCGTGATCACCGCCGCGCCGGCCTCGAAATACACATGCTGGTCGTGCCAGCCGGCCAGCGTCACCACCGCCGACAGCAGGTAGGCCATGCTGGTGCCCAGCGCCACCAGCACGTCCATATTGGCCCCGCCGCCACGCAGGGCGTGCCAGCTGCCCTTGTAGAAGCGCCAGCCGGCGAGAAACTGCACCGGCGTCGCCAGCACCAGCTGCACCCCTCGCGGCAGCATGCCGTGCGCGGCGCCGCCCAGCATCGTCACCATCTCCAGCAACAAGGGCGCGGTCAGCAGCGCCGCCAGCCAGAACCAGCGCCGCTCCTTGAGATAGGCACTGGCGATGCTTTTCGGCCAAGGTTACGTCGCCAGCCGTGGCGCGCGGCGCCGCGCTGTAGCCCGCCTTGCGCACCGCGGCGATGATCGCGTCCTCTCCCACCGCCCCGGCGGGAAAGTGCGCCACGGCAGTTTCAGTGGCGAAATTGACGCTGGCGTGCACGCCGGGCAGGCGGTTCAGGACTTTCTCGATGCGGCTGGCGCAGGCGGCGCAGGTCATGCCGCCAATATCCAGCTCCAGCCGCTCCTCGGGAACCGTATAGCCGCTCTGGCGGATGCGCTCGATCAGCCGTTGCGGCGTCTGCTGCTGCGGGTCGAACTCGACCCGGGCGGTTTCACTGGCGAAGTTGACCTGCGCGTCGACCCCATCGAGGCGATTCAACACCTTCTCGATACGGTTGGCGCAGGCAGCGCAGGTCATGCCTTCGATCGGCAGGGTCAGCTGGGTCCGGCTCATCGCTCGCTCCATGAATGCGGTTTACCCATTATATACCCCCATAGGGTATATGAAGGCAAGCGGAATTTACCGCCGCCACATGAAAAAAGCCCTGCACGGGCAGGGCCTTGGCGGCGGGGACAGGCGCGCGTCACAACCACTTGCGGCGCCAGAACACGAAGTACAATCCCGCTCCCAGCACCAGCATCAGCCCCAGGATCAGGAAATAGCCGTAGTGCCAGTGCAACTCGGGCATGTAGTCGAAATTCATGCCGTAGATGCCGACGATCAACGTCAGCGGCATGAAGATCATCGACAAGGCGGTCAACACCCGCATCTGCAGGTTGAGGCGATTGGACTGGGTCGAGAGGTAAAGATCGAGCATGTCGCCCACCAGTTCGCGCGACATCTCCAGCGATTCGATCACGTGCACGGTATGGTCGTAGGCATCGCGCAGGTAGATCTGGGTTTCCGGCTGGAAAAACCCGTAATCGCCGCGCGCCAGCGAGGTGAGCACCTCGCGTACCGGCAGGATGGAACGACGCAGTCGGAGGCAATCGTGCTTCAGGCGCTGGATACGCCGCAGAATGCTGGCATCGCGGCCGACCAGCAGCTGGCTGTCGGTCTGCTCGACGTACTCGGTGAACTGGGTGAGGACACCGAAATAGTCGTCCACCACCGCATCGAGCAGCGAATAGGCTAGGTAGTCGGCGCCGCGCGAACGGATCAGGCCGCGCGCCGTGCGGAGGCGCTCGCGCACCGGCTCGAACACGCCGAGCGGACGCGACTGGAAGCTCAGCACGAAGTGGCGCCCGACCACCAGGTAGATCTGGTCGTGCTTGAGCCGGCCATTGCCCTCACCGGGAAACTGGTACACCCGGCTGGCGATGAACAGGTAATCGCCGTAATCCTCGACCTTGGGACGCTGGCGGGCGTTGAGGATGTCTTCCAGCACCAGCGGATGCAGCCCAAAGCGCTCGCCGATGGCGCGCATCACTTTGGGCTCGTGCAGACCGTAGACATTGAGCCACAGCACCGGCTCGCCAGGCCGGTAGGCGAGCCCTTCTTGCAGCGAGGCGAAGGTGGTCTCGCGCAACGCCGAAGGACCGTACTCCATCAGGGCGATGCGGGGCTGGTCCAGCGCGGGCTCGCCCACCGCCATCAGCGTGCCCGGCGCCTCGCCCAGCGTAGGTACCTTGCCCTTCAGCCGTTCATAGCGCTTCATGCTCGCACGATATCAAGGGTGAATCCGACGTTGTCCCACTGCTTCACCTCCTGCTTGAAGGCGCTGGCGGTGAGCGGGTTGGCGACGAGCCAGGCCTTGTCCAGGGTCAGTTCGAAGCCGCGCGAGGTCTGGCGCAGCTCCAACACGTCGGGCAAAACGACATCGTTGCGACTGCGGTAGAACAACACCGCCAGCCGCAGCGCCACCATCGCCTGCCAGTGGCCGGGCTCGGACAACAGCGACATCATCTTGCCCATGTCGCCACGCTGCCCCAGCACGATACTGGCCAACGTCGCCTGTTCGCGCTTGGAGAAGCCCGGCATGTCGGCGTTCTGCAGGATGTAGGCGGAGTGCTTATGGTAGGCGGTATGCGCGATGGTGAGACCGATTTCATGCAGGCGTGCGGCCCATTGCAGGCGCTTGAGGGTATCCGGATCGCATTCGACGCCGCACAGCATGCCGCACAGCCGTTCCGCCAACGCCGTCACGCGTTGCGACTGCGCCAGATCGACGTGATAGCGGCGCTTGAACTGGGCTACCGTGGTGTCGCGCATGTCCTTCTCCCGATGACGGCCCAGCAGGTCGTAGAGCACGCCATCGCGCAAGGCGCCTTCGGCGACGATCATCTTGTCGATCAACAGCTCTTCAAAGATGGCGATCATGATCGCCAGCCCGCCGGCGATCACCGGCACCCGGTCGGCCTTGAGGCCGTTCAGGTTGACGTATTTGAGGTTGCCGAAGCGGATCAGTTCCGCCTTGAGCCGCTCCATCCCCGACAGCGTGATGTCGTCGGCGGAGTAATCGTTGATCTCCAGTGCGTCGCGCAGCGCGCGGGCGGTGCCGGAGGTCCCCACCGCCAGCTGCCACTCTTCCGGGCGGTACTCGTGGACGATGCGCTGCACCTCGGCGCGCGCCGCCATGATGGCATCCTGGAAATTGCTGCGATTGAGCTTGCCGTCGGCGAAGAAGCGCCGGCTGTAGCTGACACAGCCCAGCGGCAGGCTTTCGGTCACCAGCGCGCGGAACTGGCTGCCGATGATGAATTCGGTGGAACCGCCGCCGATGTCGACCACAAGGCGGCGCTCCTTGGTGGCGGGCAGCGAATGGGCGGCACCGAGGTAGATCAGGCGCGCTTCCTCACGCCCGGCGATGATCTCGATCGGGAAGCCCAGCAAGGTCTCGGCGCGCGCGATGAAAGCGGGAGCATTTTTGGCCACGCGCAGGGTATTGGTGCCGACCACGCGCACCTGCTTGGGCCCCAGCCCGCGCAGGCGCTCGCCAAAGCGAGCGAGGCAAGCCAGGGCACGCTCCTGGGTATCCTCGTCGAGGGTCTTGTCGTCGCTCAGGCCGGCGCCGAGGCGCACCGTATCCTTGAGGGTATCGAGGGTGTAGAGCTGATCTTCCACCACGCGGGAGACCTGCAGACGGAAACTGTTGGACCCCAGATCGACCGTGGCGAGCACATCATGGGGGGCGTTGGACTGGTCAAGATCACCCCTTTTGTTCTTGGGTTGGATATGAAAATGGCGGTAACACGAATGTTACCGCCATTGTCGCTGCAACGTCACGGCGTGTCAGCCCGCTTGCGTCTCGCGCTTGATCTCTTCCAGAGAGGTATGGCGGATATCCTTGCCCTTGACCAGGTAGACCACGTACTCGGAAATGTTCTTGGCGTGGTCGCCGATGCGCTCGATCGCCTTGGCGATGAACAGCGTGTCGATCGACATGCTGATGGTGCGCGGGTCTTCCATCATGAAGGTGATGAGCTGGCGCAGTTCGGCCGAGAATTCCTCGTCGAGGATCAGGTCTTCCTGGGCCAGTTCCAGCGCCGCGGTGGCGTCGAGGCGGGCGAAGGCGTCAAGCGCGCGGCGCAGCATGGCCAGTGCCACGTCGGCCATCTTGCGCACCTCGCGGAAGCGCGGCAGCTGGTAACGCTCCGACTGGTGGATGATCTTGCCCTGGCGGGCGATCTTCTGCGCTTCGTCGCCGATGCGCTCCAGGTCGGTGATGGTCTTGATCACGGTGATCACCATGCGCAAATCGCTGGCCGCCGGCTGGCGGCGCGCGATGATGTGCTGGCAATCGTCGTCGATGGCGACCTCGAGCGAGTTCACCAGCGCATCGTCGGCCACCACCTTGTCGAGCCGCTCGATGTCGGCCGCCATCAAGGCATCGACGGCGGACTGGATTTGTTGTTCGACCAGCCCCCCCATCTGCAGCACGCGGGTGCGGATGGTTTCCAGTTCCAGGTCAAACTGCTTGGACGTATGTTCAGCCATGACTCTCTCGTACGAATAGCGGTAACGCTACAGGATAAGCGCGTGGTGTGACACGGGGATGACAATCAGCGCAGAACCTCGATCCCGCTCTGGCGGCCGAGGATCAGCACGTCGGCACGGCGGCGAGCAAACAGGCCGCAAGTGACCACGCCGGCGATCTGGTTGATGGTCTCCTCGAGTTCCACCGGCTTGGAGATGTGCAGACGGTATACGTCGAGGATGATGTTGCCGTTGTCGGTGACGAAATGCTCGCGCAGCTCCGGGTGGCCGCCCAGCTTGACCAGTTCACGCGCCACGTAGCTGCGCGCCATCGGCACCACTTCCACCGGCAGCGGAAAGCCGCCCAGCACGTCGACGTACTTGGTTTCGTCGGCGATGCAGATGAATTCGTTGGCCACCGCGCCGACGATCTTCTCGCGCGTCAGCGCGCCGCCGCCGCCCTTGATCATGTGTAGGTAGTGGTTCACTTCGTCGGCGCCATCGATGTACACCGGTACCTCGTCAACGGTGTTGAGGTCGTATACCGGGATATGGTGGGCCTTGAGCCGCTCGGTGGAGGCCTCGGAACTGGAGACGGCTCCCTTGATGCGCCCCTTGATGGTCGCCAGCTCCTCGATGAACAGGTTGACGGTGCTGCCGGTGCCCACACCGACGATGCAGTTGTCGGGGACGAATTCCAGCGCCTTCTGGGCGACGGCAAGTTTGAGCTGGTTCTGGGTAAGCATCGTGGCCTCCTCGGTCTTCTATGTAATGGTCCTGTCCTAATTATCCCATATGGGGCAGGAATTGTCGGACAAATTGCCAACGGGCATCACGCCGGCATCAAGAGGCAAACGGCCTGCGCCTCGATGGCCTCACCGCGCCCCAGATAGCCCAGTTTTTCGTTGGTCTTGCCCTTGACGTTGACGGCGGTGACGGCCAGGCCAAGATCGCTGGCGATGGCGGCGCACATGGCATCGATGTGCGGAGCGAGCTTGGGACGCTGAGCGATCAGGGTGGCGTCGACGTTGACCACCTGCCAGCCCGCCGCGCGTACCCGCGCCATGGCCTCGCGCAACAGCACGCGGCTGTCCGCTCCCTTGAAGCGTAGATCGGTATCAGGGAAATGGCGACCGATGTCGCCCAGCGCCGCCGCCCCCAGAATCGCGTCGGTGATGGCGTGCAGCAGGGCGTCAGCGTCGGAATGGCCGAGCAGCCCCTTGTCATGGGGAATGGTGACCCCGCCAAGAATCAGCGGGCGCCCTTCCACCAACTGGTGAACGTCATAACCCTGTCCAATGCGAAACATATCTGTACATTATCCTTTTCGTGTAGGGCCCATTTCCCGCAGGCGGGCTCAAGCAGCTTGAGTGACGCCGGAGCGCAGGCGCCGGAATGGTCACGGTGTCCATGAGGATCGTGACGGAACGCATCTCTTCACGAGAGGCGCCCGCGCCGGGCATCTCCAGCGCCCACGCGGCGAAAGCAGCGCCGCTTGATGAGATCGGCGCTCAGCCGCGCCGGGTGGCGAGCAAGGCCTTGGCCAACGCCAGGTCGCGCGGCCAGGTGACCTTGAAATTCTGCGCCTCGCCTTCCACCAGCCGGGGCTGCAGGCCCAGTTGCTCGATGGCCGAGGCTTCGTCGGTAATGATGTCGACCGGCCCCTTGGCCAGCGCTTCGGCCAAGCGGCCGGCGCGGAACATCTGCGGCGTCTGCGCCAGCCACAGCCGTTCGCGCGGCACCGTGGCGCTGACGCGCTGCTCGGCGTTGGCACGCTTGACGGTATCGGCGACCGGCAGCGCCAACAGACCGCCCACGGCGTCGTCGGCCAGGGTGGCGATCAGGCGCTCCACCGCCGCCACGCTGAGGCAGCAGCGCGCCGCATCGTGCACCAGCACCCAGTCGTCGTCCGCCGCAGCCAGCGCCGCGAGGCCGTTCTGCACGCTCTCGGCGCGGCTGGCGCCGCCGACACGATGCACCTCGAGCTTGGCGATGTCGTCCCAGCGATAGCTGTCGAACCACTCGTCGCCGGGCGAGATCACCAGCGCCACGCGCTCGATGGCCGGCACAGCGGCCAGCGTCGCCAGGGTGTGCCACATCAGCGGCTTGCCGTCGAGTTGCAGGTATTGCTTGGGGCTTGGCGCGCCAAAGCGGGAGCCGGAGCCGGCGGCTGGCACCAGTGCGAGATAGCGGCTCATGCCTGCGGCTCCGCAGCGGGCGGCGATTCCAGGCTGCGCCACAGGCAGGTGCCCTTGACCGCCTTGTCGAGGTCGTCGAGATAGGTCGCGTGTGCGGCCAGCTCCTCGGCGTTGGGGCGGAGGATCGTGATCGGCTTGCGCTCGAACTCGAGCGCCCCCAGATCGGCGCCGCCGCCGACATCGAGATCGATGTCCATCACCAGACTGTTCTGGCCGCGCGTCATCCACAGATAGACTTCGCCCAGCAGTTCGCAGTCGATCAGGGCGCCGTGCAGGGTGCGGTTGGAGCGGTCGATCTCGAAGCGGTCGCACAGCGCATCGAGGCTGTTGCGCTTGCCGGGAAACTGGTCGCGCGCCATCACCAGGGTATCGATGACGCTGGCGCACAGCGTGGAAACGCGCTCGATGCCGATGCGGTCGAACTCGGCGTTGAGGAAGCCGACGTCGAACGGCGCGTTGTGGATGATCAGCTCGGCGTCGCGCAGAAAGTCGGCGATCTCGGGGCCAACCGCGGCAAAGCGCGGCTTGTCGGCCAGGAAGTCGAGCGAGATGCCGTGCACGCGTTCGGCATCGGGGTCGATATCGCGCTCGGGATGGATATAGAGGTGCAGCGAGCGCCCGGTCAGCTTGCGATTCACCATCTCCAGCCCGGCGAATTCGATGATGCGGTGGCCCTGCGACGGTTCGAGGCCGGTGGTTTCGGTATCGAGGATAATCTGTCTCATAAGTGCTCTGTGCTGCTAGGCCCCCACGAACCTGTGCATGATCTTACTGCGCGTCCCCTGAGCGGGGTTCAGGTGCCATGCGTGCGAATCTGTCGCTGGGCAAATCGGAAGATTTGCACGCAGAGAGTCGCACCGCGCGCAGAAGTTCTCATGTACGGCATGCACATTCCGCTTTCTGCACTGCTCTGCCCCCGTAGCGGGACGCTCGCGATCTATCCGGAACAGGTTCTTAAGGTTGGCCGAAAAGATTAGGTTCAGGCGCTCAATGTCTCGACGCCGCGGTTGGCGAGCTGGTCGGCGCGTTCGTTGAACTCGTGACCGGCGTGCCCTTTGACCCAGTGCCAGCTGATCTGATGTCCAGTCTGCAGCGCGTCAAGCTTCTGCCACAGGTCGGCGTTTTTGACCGGCTCCTTGGCCGCGGTTTTCCAGCCGCGCTTCTTCCAGCCGTGAATCCACTCGGAAATGCCCTTCTGCACGTACTGCGAGTCGGTGTACACCGCCACCTTGCAGGGACGCTTGAGCTGCGCCAGGCCTTCGATCACGGCGGTCAGCTCCATGCGGTTGTTAGTGGTGCCCTGCTCGCCGCCGAACAGTTCCTTTTCGCGCCCCTTGAAGCGCAACAGCACCCCCCAGCCGCCGGGGCCGGGATTGCCCTTGCAGGCGCCATCGGGGTAGATCTCGACTATGTCTTGGGTCATACGCTTTCTTTAGTGTGATGGCCGGCGGAGTGGCGATGGTCGTTGCCCCCCGCCACTGCCAGGCCTTTCGCGGCCTTGGCCGGTTTCCATTGCGGCATGATCAGGCGCATGCCGCGCTGCCGCTTGATCGCCTGGATGCCGTACACCCCGGCCGCCAGCGGCCACCAGCGATCGCCGGCCTTCTCCATGAAGCGGAAGCGCTCGAGCCAGTCGGCCCGCGCGAACGGCGGACAATAGCCCATGAAGCTGCCGCCTTCCGGTTCCAGATCCAGCAGCGTCAGCCAGTCCTTGATCCGCACCAGCGACAGGAACTGGGCGTTCCACGGCACCTGCTGCCGCCCCTCTATCAAGCGGCGCACGCCCCACAGCGATACCGGGTTGAAGCCGGTCAGCACCACCCGCCCCTCCGGCATCAGCACGCGCTCGGCCTCGCGCAATACCTGATGGGGATGGATGCTAAAATCCAGGATGTGGGGCAACACCACGAGATCCAGGCTGCGGCTCTCGAACGGCAACTGCTCGGGCAGACAACGCACGTCGGCGCCAGGTTCCTGACCGGCCCGGCCCTTCCAGGGAATACGGTTGGCGGCGAGGAAGTCCAGCTGCGGCAGACCCACCTGCACCGCGCGAAAACCGAAGGCATCAGCCACGGTGCGGTCGTAGAACGCCTGCTCCCTGGAGAGCAGATACTGTCCCAGCTCGCTAGAGGTGAGCCAGTGGCCAAATGATTCCATCATCGAAGGACGACCTCTACTCATGTTCACCGTCACGCCCGTGCCCGCCTTTTCCGACAATTATATCTGGCTTTTGCAGCAAGCCGGCCGTGCCGTTGCGGTCGACCCGGGCGACGCCGCGCCGGTGCTGGCCCATCTCGCGGCGCACGGCCTGGCGCTGGAGGCGGTGCTGGTGACCCATCACCACGCCGATCACGTCGGCGGCCTGGCCGAACTGACGCGGCATTACCCGCACCTGCGCATCATCGGCCCGGCATCGATCGCCCAGGTCAACGAAGCCGTGATGGACGGCTCTCGGTTCGAGCTGCTGGGCGCCCAGTTTGACGTGCTGGAAGTGCCCGGCCACACCCTCGACCACCTGGCCTACCTGACCGATGGCCGGCTGTTCTGCGGCGATACCCTGTTCGGCGCCGGCTGCGGCCGGCTGTTCGAGGGCTCGCCCGAGCAGATGCACGCCTCGCTCGGCCGCATCGCGGCGCTGCCCGACAGCACCCGGCTCTACCCGGCGCACGAGTACACCCTGTCCAACCTGCGCTTTGCCGCCGCGGTGGAGCCCGATAATGACGCCATCCGGCAAAGGTTGGCCGAAGACCAGGCCACGCTTGCGGCAGGCGAGCCGACGCTGCCGTCGACGCTGGACAAGGAGCGCGCCACCAATCCTTTTCTGCGCACCGAGGTCGACGCCGTGACGCGCCGCGCAGCCCAGCAAGCCGGCGCTCCCCTGACGACGCCGGCGGCTGTCTTCGCCGTGCTGCGTGAGTGGAAAAACAGCTTTCGTTAAAACAGAAAAAAGCTATATTCCCCCTATAGGAAATGCGGTCATGGCACGCTTCATGAGCTTGGTCAAATATGACGAAAGCTCATGAAATTATTTGCTTTTTCGTGTTGACACCCCGTTTTCTGGCCGATAGCATCGGCCAGAATTTCTGATTTCAGGCCCGCCAAATGAAAAGAATCACACCATTGGCACTTTCGTTGTCATTTGTATTTTCCGCCGCCCCGGTAGTCCACGCGGAAGACTCGGGCGCCTTCCGCCAGTCGATCGGGGTGGACGAAGGCCTGGCCACCGGCCTCGACATGATGCTGCTCAACTCCAGCCTGCTGCGTAACGGCGACAACGTCTGGCAGCGCGTGCGCGAGGGCTTTCAGCTTGACGAGGTCAACGCCGAACTGGTGCGCCGCCACGAACGCAGCCTGGCCGCCCGCCCCGAATACTTCAGCCGCATTCTCGAACGTAGTCACAAATACCTGTTCCACATCATGAACGAAGTGGAACGGCGCGGCATGCCGACCGAGATCGCCCTGCTGCCGGCGGTCGAGAGCGCCTTCGTCGCCACCGCCCAGTCGCCGGTCGGCGCCTCCGGCTTGTGGCAGTTCATGCCCTCCACCGGGCGCCACTATGGCCTGGAACAGACCTGGTGGTACGATGGCCGCCGCGATGTCACCGCCTCCACCTCCGCCGCGCTGGACTACCTCGATTACCTGCACAGCCTGTTCGGCGACTGGAACCTGGCACTCGCCGCGTACAACTGGGGAGAAGGCAACCTGACACGCGCCATCACCCGTGCGCAGGCCGCCGGCCTCGAGCCCACCTACGAAAACCTCAAGCTGCCGAACGAGACGCGCAACTACGTACCCAAGCTGCTGGCGGTGCGCAACCTGCTCGCCAGCCCTGACAAATTCGGCCTGAAGCTCGACAAATTCCCCAACAAGCCCTATTTCGTCGCGGTTTCCACCGGTCGCCACATGGACCTGGACGTCGCCGCCAAAATGGCCGGCATGTCGGTGAGCGAGTTCAAGGAACTCAATCCGGCCTTCAACCTGCCGGTCTACGCCCACAAGGCCGGGCGCCAGATGCTGATCCCGGCCAACCGCGTCGACAAATTCGAAGCCAACCTCAACAAGTGGGACAAGCCGCTGCTGAGCTGGCAGGTTTACACCCCGGCCACCGATGAAGACCTGGCCGCCGTGGCCGACCGCTACGGCATGAGCCCGGCCCAGCTGCAGGCCGTGAACCGCGTCAAGGGTTCCACCATCAGCGCCGGCAAGCCGTTGCTGGTGGCGCTGAAAGGTAATGCCGACCTCAACAGCACCACCACCGATACCGATAGCGGCGGCGACACTACCGTGGCCGGCACGCTTTCGACAGCAACGCTGGTCGCCAGCGCCAGCCCGGCAGTCGGGGTCGGCACGCCCCCGAGTGGCGGCGTCCAGCCCGTCGCACTGACCGTGCGCGCCACGACCGCCGCCATCCCTGTGGCTCCGTCGGCGACAGCCGCGGAAAATACCGGCGCCGTACGCGATACCTCCACCGCCGTCCCGAGCAGCCTCCCGGAGAGCAAGCCGAGCGAGGCCAGCGTCGCCGCCAACGCCGCGACACCGGGCAGCACACCGCAGGTCAAAGCCAGCGAAGTCAGCGTCGCCGGCAACACCGCCGCTCCGAGCAATACCCCGGTGGTCAAGGCCAGCGAGGCGAGTGTCGCCAACAGCAAGGCTAATGAAACCGGCCCGGCAGTCGCGAGCAGCGCAACCCCGGCCGTTGCCACCACCTACATCGTGGCCTCGGGTGACACGCTCTACAATATTGCGCGTCGCTACAATCTGACGGTCAGCGATCTGAAAGCCTTCAACGGCCTGGCCGACAACGACATCCGCCTGGGGCAGACCTTGCAGCTCAAAGCCCCGGCCGGCACGGGCTACCTGGCCGCCGCTTCGCGCGACAGCCTGATGCGGGTCGCGTCCACCGCCACGGCAGCAACCGGCGCGGTGCCCGCCGAATACGTGGTGCAGCGCGGCGATACCATGTTCAGCATCGCCCGCAAGTTCGGCGTGCGTCACAGCGACCTGCAACGCTGGAATGGCTCGGACGAAGTGGTCTCGCTGCAACCGGGCCAGCGCGTCCGCCTGCAGGGTCTGTAACGCCCAGACGTCTGCGCTGCTGGCTCCGGGTCGGCAGTGCGGACGATTCCTTGCCGCGGCCCCCACCGCCACACTGGACGGCTGCCGAAATTTCCGCGCGCGTTCAGGAATCAATGCCCCACGAAAACAGCCCCGCAAAGCGGGGCTGTTTTCGTGGGGCAAGAAGGCCGGTACGGACTCACTCCTGTTGCCGGCTGTCCAGCCAGATAGTCACCGGACCGTCGTTCACCAACCCCACTTTCATGTCGGCGCCGAACACCCCGGTCGCCACCGGCTTGCCCAAGGCTTCGGCCAACGTCGCCACGAAGCGCTCGAACATCGGCGCCGAGATGTCGCCCCGCGCGGCACGGCTGTAGGAAGGGCGGTTGCCTTTCCTGGTGCTGGCGAACAACGTGAACTGGCTCACGGCCAGCACCTCGCCCCGCACGTCGAGCACGGAGCGGTTCATCACTCCGGCCTCGTCGTTGAAAATACGCAACTGGGCGATCTTACGCACCAGCCAATCGATGTCGCTCTGCTCGTCCACCTCCTCCACGCCGACCAGCAGCAGCAAACCTGGCCCGATCGCCCCGCTCACCGCGCCATCCACCCTGACCTCCGCTTCGCTCACCCGCTGCACCAGCACCCGCATTGCCCGATCTCCTGTTTCTCGACTGCCGGCATTCTAGCGTCTCTCCGGCGCCGGATCACGGCTGTCGCGCCGTACGGGCGACGCACATCCGGTACAATCGCCTCATCGGAACCACGAGGACTCCCACCCATGCTGATGGTGATCTCCCCGGCCAAGACGCTGGACTACGCCACCCCGCCCCGCACCGAGCGCTATACCCAACCGGACTTTCTCGACCACAGTGCCGAACTGATCGAGGTGCTGCGTGAGCACAGCCCGGCCGAAATCGGCCAGCTGATGGGCATCAGCGACCCGCTGGCCGTGCTCAACGCCGGCCGCTACGCCGAGTGGGCGCGCCCTTTCACGCCCGGCCAGGCCAAGCAGGCCGTACTCGCCTTCATGGGCGACGTCTACGAAGGGCTCAATGCCAACGAGCTGGACGAGGACGAACTGGACTACCTGCAGCAGCATCTGCGCGTGCTGTCCGGGCTCTACGGCGTGCTCAAGCCGCTCGACCTGATGCAGCCTTACCGCCTGGAAATGGGCACCCGTCTCGCCAACCCGCGCGGCAAGAACCTGTACGAATTCTGGGGCGACATCGTGACCGACGCCCTGCGCCACCGTCTGGCCCAAGCCCCTGCTCCGGTCTTGGTCAACCTGGCTTCCGAAGAATACTTCAAGGCGGTCAAGCCGAAGAAACTCGAGGCCACCGTGATCACTCCGGTGTTCCAGGATTGGAAGAATGGCCAATACAAGATCATCAGCTTCTACGCCAAGCGCGCGCGCGGACTGATGGCGCGCTGGGCCGCCAAACATCGCGTCACCGATCCGGAGCGGCTGAAAGCATTCGATTACGAGGGCTACGCCTTCGATGACCAGGCCTCCGATGCGCGGCACTGGGTATTCCGCCGCGACCCGGCGCGGTGCTGAACAACCGGGCCTCCTGCCCGGTTTTTCTCTCGCCCCCCTCGTCGCCTCCCCTAAATCACGCTTGTTGTTAACAATAAAAACCCCATTGGCAACATGTAATTACATGAAAAGCGAAAGCGCGTCTGAGTTGATCTAGGTCATACCATGACGATGTCACCGCCCCTATCGTTCGGCCAACCAAAATGGAACAGCCAGAACAATGAATCAAACAAGGTGGCGGGAATGAAAGTGAATCTACCCATCAGCAGCGTCGAGAAGCCCTTTACCGAAGGCATCATCGTCACGCGTACCGACCCTCAGGGGGTCATCACCCACGCCAACGACCTGTTCGTGCAGGTATCCGGTTTCAGCCGTGAGGAGCTACTCGGCAGCCATCACCACATCGTGCGCCATCCGGAGATGCCGGCGGTGCTGTTCGAGGACCTGTGGCGCACGATCAAAGCCGACCAACCCTGGCGCGGCTACGTCAAGAACCGCTGCAAGAACGGCGACCATTATTGGGTTGACGCCCTCGTCATCCCGGTACGCCAGGAAGGCAGCACCGTCGGCTACATGTCGGTGCGCCGCCCGGCCTCACGCGAGGCCATTCGTCACGCCGAGCAGTGGTACGCCGAACTGGCGGCCGGCCAGAAACTGGTCAAGCCCCGTCCAGGCGGCATACGGGAAACGCGCGTACGCATGGCTTTCGGCGCACTGACGAGCCTCATACTGGGCTATTTCGCCTGGCGCGGCAGTTCGCCCGTCGACTATGCCCTGGCCAGCGGCGGTTTGTTGGCCCTGGCGGGCTGGGTAGCCTTCGAGCGGCAGCGGGCCGGGCGCTTTGCCCGCCTGCGCGCGGTGTGCCACGACATCGCCGAAGGCCGCTTGAACAACGAGCTGGCCATCCATCGCCTGGGTGAATGCGGAGATCTGGAAGAGACCCTCGCCTACATGCAGGTGCATCTCAAGGTGATGATCGACGAGTTGCAGATGAATGCCCGCTCCCTCGCCGCCGGCACCGGCGACATGAACGACAGCCTGAACGACATCCGGCAGCGCATGGAGGCCGGCAATCACAGCGTGACGCAAATGAGCAGCGCCATCGAGCAGCTGTCCTCGTCGATCGAGCAAGTCGCGCAACATGCCAGCGATACCTCACAGCTGTCGGCCCGCTCGCGCGACGCGATCCAGTCGGGCGAGCAGGAAATGGCGCGCTCACGCTCCTGCAGTCTAGACGCCGCCCAGGCGGTGGAAACGGCGCAGGACACCATCCGCTCCCTGTCCGACGCCATCAACGCCATCGGCCAGGTCACCCAGACCATCCACGACATCGCCGAACAGACCAACCTGCTGGCACTCAACGCCGCCATCGAGGCGGCGCGCGCCGGCGAAAGCGGCCGGGGCTTCGCCGTGGTGGCGGATGAAGTACGCAAGCTGGCCGAACGCACCAGCGCCAGTACCGAGCAGATCAACGCCCTGGTCGACAATGTGCACCAGGCGGCAGAAGGTACCATCGCCACCATGAAGACCGTCACCGAGGCGACCCGCGCCGGCGTCGCCACGCAGCAGAGCACCGCCCAGCAACTGGCCGCCGTGCGCGACACCACGCTGCAGGTCAACGACATGATGAAGGACGTGGCCATGACCAACAGCCAGCAATCGGCCTCCGCCGCGCAATTGTCGGCGCGCATGGGCGACGTCGCCACCCAGATCGCCGAATCACACCAGCATGTCGAGGAAGCCGGCCAGGTCATCACCCTCTTGGCCAGCCAGTCGCGCCAGCTGGCCAGACTGGCGGGGCAATTCGAGATTCATTGACGGTGGCGGAAGGAGGCCGGGGAGACGAAGCATTACGACACCCGGCCCACAGTGCTCCAGCGGCAGATCGAGGCGTCGGCCCCGCGCCACGCGGCGAGCAGCAGCACGGCTGCCGGACTCGCTGGCCGCGACGCGGGGAGGCAATCTGTCAGGGGAAGGAAGTGAGTAGCGGCAGCGGGCGGAGCAAACGAAAACAGACGCCCAAGCAAAAAGCCGTGAATTCTTGGCAGAATTCACGGCTTTATGTTGGTTGCGGGGGCAGGATTTGAACCTACGACCTTCGGGTTATGAGCCCGACGAGCTACCAGACTGCTCCACCCCGCGTCAGAAACCTGTTGCTGCGAAGCACTTCTTTGCGAAGCGTCTCGTGCAGCGAGGAGACGAACTATAAACTTCGGTTACAGATCGGTCAAGCGTTTTTCGAAAAAAAATCGTCAACCTCATGCTTCAAGGCCGAAACACGCCCTCCCCAGCCTCCACCTCAGAGAGTCGGCCAGCAGCTGAAACCCTCCAGCGAAGCGTCCACCACGCACTCCTGTACCTCGACCATACTGACCTCGGCCGCTGGCGGGCCGTTACGCGCCCAGGTAACAAATTCCAGCAAGTTCTCCGGCTCGCCGCTGATCAATGCCTCGACCGTGCCATCGCGGCGGTTGCGGACCCAGCCGCTGACCCCAAGACGGGACGCCTCCGCGACGGCGCCGTCGCGGTAACACACGCCCTGAACCCTGCCATGAATGCGCAGCAGCCGTGTCATTTGTCTCATGTCCGTCTCCTTCCCCCTGTCCTGTTGATAGCAGTCGCCACGAGCGATGGCAATGCCCTTGAAACGCCAAACCCCGTTGGCGCCAAGCGCGAACGGGGTTTGGGGGCGATCCCGAGAGGCGGCCCCAAGGGGCCGTCAGCGGCGGCGATCAGGCCGCGGTCGGGATGAAGGCGTTGGCCGAATAGAGGGCGCTGGCCATACCCAGCACCGACCGGAAGGTCACTTCGAACTGCTTGCCGATCTGGCGGATACTGATCACTTCGTAACGGATCTCATGGCCGTCGTCTTTTCGCTCGACAATTTTGCAGCCTGGCTGCAATTGACTTACACGCATTACTTTCTCCTTGTTGTTTTCAATAACAACAACATTGTCATGCCAACACTTAACTTTTCACGAAATCTCAACATAAATCAATAGACAACGGCAGGAACACGACGTTCCCAGTTGAATGGACACACTGTAGCAGCGTGAGATGACAGCTTGATGACTTCTAGAATGGAAAACGCCTTGTCAGCTTCAAAGAGGCTGGCAAGGCGTCAATGGGTCAGTATACCCTAATTTTTCTTTTACACAACAACTATTTAGCCGATGCGCATCCCCGGCTGGGCGCCATCGTCGGTATCGAGCAGGAACAACCCGCTCGTGTCGTCGTTGCCGGAGGCGCAGACGATCATGCCGGCCGACACCCCGAAGCGCATCTTGCGCGGCGCCAGGTTGGCCACCACGATGACGTTGCGGCCGACCAGCTTGTCGGGCTCCTGGTAGGCCTGGCGGATGCCGGAGAAGATGTTGCGCGTCTCGAAACCGAGGTCGACGGTGAATTGCAGCAGCTTGTCCGAACCATCGACGAACTGGCAGGCCAGCACCTTGCCGACGCGCAGGTCGAGCTTGGCGAAATCGTCGATGGTGATGGTGTCGGCGAGCGGCTCATAGTTGGCCGAAGCCTCGGCCGGAGCAGCTTGTTGGTCCATGCTTTGCTTGTTCGCTTCGATCAGTTTGTCGATCTGAGCCGCCTCGACGCGCTGCATCAGATGCTGGTACGGTTTGATGGTGTGGCCGAGCAGCAGGGTGTCGGCGTCGTCCCACGTGAGCGGGGCGATGTTGAGGAAGGCCTCGACGTCGGCCGCCAGCTTTGGCAGCACCGGCTTGAGGTAGATGGCCAACAGGCGGAAGGCGTTGACCAGCACGGTACAGACTTCGTGCAGGCGCGCCTCCATCCCTTCCTGTTTGGCGAGTTCCCACGGCTTGTTGGCGTCGACGTAGGCATTGACCTCGTCGGCCAGCGCCATCACGTCGCGCAGCGCGCGGGCGTATTCACGCGCCTCGTAGGCGGCGGCCAGCGTCGCGCTGCTTTCGGCCAACTGCTGCAGCAGCGGGTGTTCGCACTGTGCGGCATGGCACACCGGGCTCGCCAGCACGGAGCTGGATACGCTCTCCGCCAGACGGCCGCCAAAACGCTTGGTGATGAAGCCGGCGGCGCGGCTGGCGATGTTGACGAACTTGCCGATCAGATCGGAGTTGACGCGCGCCACGAAATCGTCGAGCGACAGGTCGATGTCCTCGATGCGGGCGTTCAGCTTGGCGGCGACGTAGTAGCGCATCCATTCCGGGTTCAGGCCGCAATCGAGGTAGCTCTTGGCGGTGATGAAGGTGCCGCGCGACTTGGACATCTTCTGCCCGTCCACGGTGAGGAAGCCGTGGGCGAACACACCGGTCGGGGCGCGGTAGCCGGAGTACTTCAGCATCGCCGGCCAGAACAGGGCGTGGAAGTACAGGATGTCCTTGCCGATGAAGTGGTACAGCTCGGCGTCGGAATCCGGGCGGAAGTAGTCGTCGAAATCGAGGCCGCTCTTCTCGCACAGGTTCTTGAAGCTCGCCATGTAGCCGATCGGGGCGTCGAGCCAGACGTAGAAGTACTTGCCCGGTGCGTCGGGAATCTCGAAGCCGAAGTACGGGGCGTCGCGGCTGATGTCCCAGTCGTGCAGGCCGCCCTCGATCCACTCGTTCATCTTGTTGAGGGATTCATGCTGTAGGTGCGGCTGGGTTTCGCCATCGGCGCGCACGCTGGAACCGGCGGTCCAGGCCTTGAGGAAATCGGCGCAATCGCCCAGGCGGAAGAAGTAGTGCTCGGACGATTTCAGCACCGGCGTGGCGCCGGACACCGCCGAGTACGGATTCTTCAGGTCGGTCGGGCTGTAGGTGGCGCCGCAGCTCTCGCAGTTGTCGCCGTACTGGTCCTTGGCGCCGCACTTGGGGCACTCGCCCTTGACGAAGCGGTCCGGCAGGAACATCTGCTTTTCCGGATCGAACAGCTGCTCGATGGTGCGCGACACGATCTTGCCGTTGGCGCGCAGCGTGCGGTAGATGTGCTCGGCGAAGTGCTTGTTTTCCGGGCTGTTGGTGCTGTAGTAGTTGTCGTAGCCGATGTGGAAGCCGGTGAAATCGGCCAGGTGCTCGGCCTTGACGCGCTCGATCAGCTGCTCGGGCGTGATGCCCTGCTTCTCGGCGGCGAGCATGATCGGCGTGCCGTGGGTGTCGTCGGCACAGACGTAATGGCAGGCGTGGCCGCGCATTTTCTGGAAGCGCACCCAGACGTCGGTCTGGATGTGTTCGACCATGTGGCCGAGGTGAATCGCGCCGTTGGCGTACGGCAGGGCGCTGGTCACCAGAATCTTGCGTGGGGAGGTCATTCGGGGGTCCCTGGTTCGAATCTCAAGCGATCGATTATAACAGCAGGACCGGCCGCCTTGGAGCGGGCCAAGGCCTTGCCGCGTTTCCATGGAGGCACAACGGAAGAGGCCGGCTCGTTCTTGTGGAACGGGCCGGCCTCTTCAGGGGGCGCCACGGCGGTAGTCCGTGGCGGGTACGACGTGTGAGGGGCATTTTAATGCATCGCGCAGCGCACGGCTAGCTCCGACTGCGCCGAAATGCCGACGGCTCGCAGCGGGCGGCGGCACCTTAGCGCACCGGCGTCAAACGCCCGCCCATGCCCTGCGCGCAAGGCAGAATTCGAGTAAACTGGTCGGGTATTTTCAACCCGGTCCCCGGCCATGTTCCAGAAACTGACCCGACTCTTCGGCCGCGACGCCGCCACTTCCGACTCTTCCGACACCATGGCACTGACAGATACCCAGGTACTCCAGGCCCTCTCCGGCCTGATCGACGACAACACCGGCAAACCGTACACCGCTGCCAAGGCGGTCAAGAACCTGCGCGTCAGCGACAGCGAGATCGCGCTCGACGTGGTGCTGGGCTACCCGGCCAAGAGCCAGTTCGACGCCGTGCGCGGCGCTTTCGAGAACGCGCTGGCGCCGTTGGCCGAAGGCCGTAGCATCAAGGTCGGCGTCAGCAGCCAGATCGTCAGCCATGCCGCCCAGCGCGGCGTGCCGTTGCTGCCGGGCGTGAAGAACATCATCGCCGTGGCGTCCGGCAAGGGCGGCGTCGGCAAATCCACCACCGCCGTCAACCTGGCGTTGGCGCTGGCGGCCGAAGGGGCGCGCGTCGGCCTCTTGGACGCCGACATCTACGGCCCGTCGCAACCGCTGATGATGGGCCTGCAGGGGCGGAAACCGGAAACCGACGGCAAATCGCTGCAGCCGGTGGTGAATTATGGCGTGCAGACCATGTCGATCGGCTACCTGGTCGACACCGACCAGGCCATGGTCTGGCGCGGCCCGATGGTGAGCCAGGCGCTGCAGCAGCTGCTCAACGACACACGCTGGGACGATCTGGACTACCTGGTGATCGACATGCCGCCGGGCACCGGCGACATCCAGCTGACGCTGGCGCAGAAGGTGCCGGTGACCGGCGCGGTGATCGTCACCACGCCACAGGACATCGCCCTGCTCGACGCGCGCAAAGGGCTGAAGATGTTCGAGAAGGTGAGCGTGCCGATCCTGGGCCTGGTGGAAAACATGGCGATCCACATCTGCTCCAACTGCGGCCACGCCGAGCATATCTTCGGCAGCGGCGGCGCCGCCAAGATGACCGAGGAGTATGGTGTCGAGCTGTTGGGCTCGCTGCCGCTCGACCTCGCCATCCGCCAGGCGGTGGACGAAGGCAAGCCGAGCGTGGTGGCGGACCCGAACGGCCCGATCGCCGCCGCCTACCAGGCCATCGCGCGCCGCGTGGCGGTCAAGGTCGGCGAGAAGGCGCAGGACTTCTCCAGCAAGTTCCCCAAGATCGTGATCCAGAACAACTGATCGTGTCGACAAGGTTGGCCGAAGCCTTCGGCCAACCTTAGCCTGCGAAAAAACACGGCAGTTCACCGGCTGCCGTGTTTTTTATTTCCCGCCATCACGGGGCCGGCGGGTGCATCGTCTCGTACAAGGCGATCTGCAGCCGCGAGTGCAGCTGGATCAGGCGCTTCCAGAACAGCACCGCTACCGCCCCCACCGCCAGCACGATCACCAGCAGCACCTCGCTCGGCGGCAGGATGCTCACGCTCAGCGCTGACAGGAACAGCAGGATGCCGATCAGCGCCCCCACCGGGATCAGTTCGGCGATCACGCGCCGCGAGGCCGTGGTGAGCTGGCCGGCCATCTCCGGCCGTACCGAGAGCTCCGCCAGCAGCATCGCCAGCGCCTTGAGCTTGCGGTAGATCGCCACCAGAAACGGCACCGACAACAGCAGCGCCGCACTCCACAGCAGCGCGTTGACCAGGCGTGTGTCGCCGCGACCAGCCAGCCACTCCGGTCCGAAGTAGGCGGCAGCCAGGAAGATTGCGGTCACCAGGCACAGGTTGACCAGCACGTGCAGCACGATGCGGCGGACGATGGCCAGCAGTTCGGCGCGCTCCTCTTGCGGCTGAATGCTCTGCAACCACGCGGTGTAATACCCCAGCCCGCGCTTAACCGGTTCGGGCGAGAGCCGGTTCACCAGCCCGGCAAACGGTTCGGCGGCGCGGATCAAATAGGGGGTGAACAGGGTCGTCAACGCCGAGACGGCCACCGCCACCGGGTAGAGGAAATCGCTGGTTACCTTCAGGGAGAGACCGAGCGCGGCGATGATGAAGGAGAACTCGCCGATCTGCGCCAGCCCCATGCCCACCCGCATCGCGGTGCGACCGTCGTTGCCGGCGACGAAGGTGCCGAGGCTGCAGGTAACCACCTTGCCGACCACCACCGCCCCGGTGATCAACGCGATCGGCCAGGCGTACCTCAGCAGCACCGCCGGGTCGAGCAACAGACCGATGGCGACGAAGAAGATGGCGCTGAACATGTCGCGGATCGGCTCGACCAGGTGCTCGATCTGCTTCAGCTCGCGCGACTCCGCCATGATCGCCCCGATCAGGAACGCCCCCAGCGCGATGCTGTACTCCAGCTGCAACACCAGCAGGCAGAAACCGAAGCACAGCCCGAGCACCGTCACCAGCAACATCTCGCGGCTCTCGAAGCGCGCCACGTAGGCCAACAGGCGCGGCACGATCAGGATGCCCAACACCAGCGCCACCACCATGAACAGCGACAGCTGGCCCAGCGTGCTCAGCACCGCTCCCGCCTCGACCCGTCCGCTGATGGCGATGCCGGACAGCAAGGCGATCATGCCGATAGCAAGAATATCCTCGACAATGAGGATGCCGAAAATCATTTGCGCGAAGCGCTCGTTTTTGAGCCCCAGCTCGTCCAGCGCCTTGACAATGATGGTGGTCGACGAGATCGCCAGCATGGCACCGAGAAACACCGAATCCATCGTGGCCCAGCCGAAGTACTTGCCGATCTGAAAGCCGATGGCCACCATCGCCACGATTTCGGTCAGCGCCGCCAACAGCGCGGTGACGCCGACGCTGGCCAGTTTCTTCAGGCTGAACTCGAGCCCGAGCGAGAACATCAGGAACACCACGCCAAGTTCGGCCAAAATCTTGACCGTGGCTTCGTCCTGGATGAGAGCGAACGGCGGCGTGTATGGGCCGATGATCACCCCGGCCACGATATAGCCCAGTACCACCGGCTGACGCAGGCGGTGAAACAACACCGTGACCAGGCCGGCTATCAGCATGATCACGGCAAGGTCGTGGATGAAGGACGTGGCGTGCATGGGCTTCCTCCCTGGGTGGTCGAGGCCGTTAACGTAGGGCAACGGCGGGGTCATCGATGCGGGCACGGCCGACAGCCACGCCCACCCGTCAAGAGAGAGAACCTTTCAGAACGTCAGAGTTCCCGCCCAAGCGCCATTAAAAGCATTTTTTTGTTGATCTAGCAAAATAAATAACAAAATCCAGAAAAAACAAAAATAGTGTGAAATAGCACTTGAACTTCATCGGCTTGCCGTCAGAGGGCAGGAGGATTGCCTCCGCCCCCCTGCTACTCAGCCTGCGCGCGCCATCCTCCGTACCGCTTCGGCCAGGCGGTCGATGCCCGTCGTGTAGGCCACCCGCACGTGCCCCTCGGCGTGGTAGGCGCCGAAATCCGCTCCCGGCGTGATCGCCACGAGCACCTCGTCCAACAGACGCTGGCAATAGCCAAAGCTATCATCGGTCACCGCACTGACGTCGGCGTAGACGTAGAACGCCCCTTCCGGCTGTACCGGGATGCGCCAGCCCAGGCTGGGCAGTGCTTCGAGCAGGAAGTCGCGGCGCCGGCCGAACTCGGCGCGCCGCTCCTCCAACAAGGCCAGCGTCTCGGGCTGAAACGCCGCCAGCGCCGCACGCTGCGCCGGCGCCGGCGGGCACAGGAACAGGTTCTGCGCCAGCCGGATCGCCGGCTCCACCAGTTGCGGCGGCACCACCAGCCAGCCCAGGCGCCAACCGGTCATCTGGAAGTACTTGGAGAAGCTGTTGATCACTAAGGCTTCGTCCGCCACCTGCAGCACGCTCGGCGCGTCCACGCCGTAGGTCAGGCCGTGATAGATCTCGTCGACGATCAGAGCGCCACCCCGGCGGCGGCATACCTCGGCCAGCTCGGCCAGCTCGCTTGCGCCCAGCAATGTACCGGTGGGATTGGCCGGGCTCGCCACCATGGCCGCCGCCGTGCGCTCGTTCCAGGCGACATCCAACTGTGCCGCCGTGAGCTGGTAGCGGCTCTCGGGCCCCACCTCCACCGCGCGCGGCACCCCGCCCAGCAGGCTGACGAAGTGGCGATTGCAGGGGTAGGTCGGATCGGCCATCACCACCTCGCTACCCTCTTCCACCAGCAAGGCCAGCGCGATCTGCAAGGCGCCGGAGGCTCCCGGCGTGACGATGATGCGCGCCGGATCGAGCTCCACGCCATGACGGCTGGCGTAGAAGCCGGCAATCGCCTGGCGCAGTTCGGGCAGCCCCTGTGCTGCCGTATAGAAGGTATCTCCCTGGGCCAGGGCCTGTCGTCCTGCTTCGACGATGGCGGGCGGCGTGGCGAAGTCCGGTTCACCCACTTCGAGATGGATCACATCGTGCCCCTGCGCCTGCAAGGCACGGGCCTTCTCCAGGATGGCCATGACCTGGAACGGGGAAATACTGTCGAGACGGGACGCTAGTTTCACACTGTCCTCTGCTGCTGAAGCGACTGTGGTCAGTCGGGATATAAAGGTAGGGGGCCGACGGCATCGGCCGGGTTTCATGCGAGCAGTGTACCAAGCACAACGGGGAAAGGCAGAACGATACCAGACTGTTGACAGAGCCGAATCTCATCCATATAATTCGCCTCTCATTGACCGCGGAGAGGTGGCAGAGTGGTCGAATGTACCTGACTCGAAATCAGGCGTACGGGTTCCCGTACCGAGGGTTCGAATCCCTCCCTCTCCGCCAGTCAACACAACTAAGCCCTTGAGGAATCAAGTGCTTTTTTGTTTTTTCCTTCCCTGGAAACGCCGGTTTCCGTCCCTGACTTTGTTCTAAAGTTAGTTTTTTGATCTAAAAAACACTTCGCCATAACATCTTCAAGCTACTGATTTACATGGATTTTTTCCTTACTTCTAGCCAGAGATAGCTCAAGGGCACTTGCGGCAACGGCCGAGTTCACAATCGGAGAGTTCATACATGGCTCCCAGTGGTTGATGTGTTGACATCAATAGGTTGCATCAGGTTGTATGGTGAGTTAAATAGCATCGTATTTACGTTTAGATTAGGTTTTTCTCACCAAATGACCGCAAAGAAGACACTTAGCCAAGTAAGCGATTTCGAAATCCGTTTGCTCCGTCTATTCAAGACCGTGGTGGAATGTGGCAGCTTCACAGCCGCCGAAGGGGTGCTGGGCATCAGCCGATCGGCCATCAGCCTGCACATGGGAGACTTGGAGAAGCGGCTGGGAATGCGCCTGTGCCAACGCGGCCGGGCCGGCTTTGCCCTCACCGACGAGGGACGCGAGGTGTTGCGTGCGAGCCAGACCCTGCTCGCCGCCATCGAGGGTTTCCGCAGCGAGGTCAACCAGCTGCACCGCCAGCTGCGCGGCGAGCTCAACATCGGCATCATCAACAACATGGTGACCCAGCCGCACATGCGCATCACCCAAGCCTTGAAGGCGCTGCGAGCACAAGGTCCTAGCGTGCATATCAATATCGGGATGATGACACCTAGCGATATTGAGCTTGGGGTTCTTGATGGGCACCTCAATGTGGGTGTGGTCCCATTGATCAGCCCCTTGGCGGGACTGGAATACATGCCACTCTACGAAGAACGCTCCTTCCTCTATTGCAGCCGGGAGCATTCATTTTTTGGGCGTCCTGATGCGGAGATAACGGACGAGGAACTACGCAATGCCGATGCTGTGGCCCCTAGCTACCGACTGCCAGCGGATGCCATAGACACTCATCAGACATTGAACTGCACAGCGACTGCATCTGATCGGGAGGGCATCGCCTTTCTGATTCTCACAGGCAGTTTTATCGGCTTTCTTCCAGACCACTATGCCAATACGTGGGTGACGCAGGAAATAATGAGAACGCTCCACCCTCATCGTCTTCACTATGACGTACCACTTAGTGTGGTTACACGCAAAGGCAGGCGGCCTAATCTGGTGTTGGAGCGCTTTTTAGAGCAATTATCAATAAATAATTAATTTAGGTGGCCATTAACATGGCAGCACAAATCGAGGTCTGCCAGCTGTCGGTTAAAATTGGCGTTGCGGCCAAACCCTGAAGCAGGATGTGCTGCTATTTCCCCTCCGACCACATCGGTGCATCGCCCACCCGGTTGTCGGCCACCTCGATAATCCGATTCCATCCCCAGCCCAGTTCAGCCGGGGCAGTCCAATCATAGGGCAGGATTGCCTACTGGAGCCGGGGCAGTCGCATGGGGATACGGATGGACATGGATAGGCGCCAAAACGGCAGCCCCCCGTCAGACAAAAAAATCAAATATTTGATAATAAAAGGATTTTTCGTTTTACGCCACACAACCCCCTCCACGGTGGCGTTTCCGCATAAAATACCCCTCTGAACAGACAAGCAGGAAATAAAGCCAAGCATGGCCACCATTCTGGTTACCGGCGCCGCCGGCTACATCGGGTCGCACACCTGCGTCGAACTCCTCGCCGCCGGGCACGATATCGTCGCCATCGACAACCTGTGCAACAGCAAGCGCGAAGCGCTCAAGCGGGTGACGCGCATCAGCGGCAAGGCGCCACGCTTCTACCAGGCGGATATCCGTGATCGCGCGGCACTTGCCCGCGTGTTCCGCGAGTACGACATCGACGCGGTCATCCACTTTGCCGCGCTCAAGGCGGTGGGTGAATCGGTCGCCCAGCCGCTGACCTATTACCACAACAACGTCGCTGGCACGCTGTGCCTGCTCGAGTGCATGCGCGAGGCCGGTGTCCGCCGCCTGGTGTTCAGTTCTTCCGCCACCGTTTACGGCGATCCGCACACTGTGCCGATCCGCGAGGACTTTCCGCTCGGCCCGAGCAACCCCTACGGCCATAGCAAGCTGATGATGGAACAGGTGCTGCGTGACGTGGCGGCGTCCGAGCCCGGCTGGCAGATCACCCTGCTGCGCTACTTCAACCCGGTGGGGGCGCACGAGAGCGGGCTGATCGGGGAAGACCCCAACGGTATCCCCAATAACCTGATGCCCTATATCAGCCAGGTCGCCGTGGGCAAGCTCGAAGCGCTGAACGTCTTCGGCAACGATTACCCGACCCCCGACGGCACCGGGGTGCGCGACTACATCCACGTGGTGGACCTCGCCGTCGCCCATTCACGCGCGGTGGAGAGCGCCCACGACGGGGTGCTGACACTGAACCTGGGAACCGGACGCGGCTACTCGGTGCTGGAGCTGGTGGCCGCCTTCAGCCACGCCAGCGGACGCGACATCCCCTACCGCGTCGCGCCACGCCGCGCCGGCGACATCGCCTGCTGCTACGCCGACCCGGCACAGGCGGAGGCGAGGCTGGGCTGGCGCGCTAGCCGCGACCTGGCAGCCATGTGCCGCGACAGCTGGCGCTGGCAGCAGCAGAATCCGGCCGGCTACCCCGACGACGCCACGCGATAACCCCTCCGACAAATGACAAGAGGCCCGGCAATCTGCCGGGCCTCTTGCTTGGCGCGGATGGCGACACCACTGTCGCTCATACCGCCTCGACGTTGCTGTGCACCTCGCTCTGGTGCAGCACCTCCTGAGTCCACAGGACGGCGTCGGTGTGGTAGCGGTTGATCAGCTCGTCGTCGAACTCCAGCATCTTGGCGATGGTATGCACTCGCGCCGTGTCCCCCTGCTCGCATGCCATGGCCAACAGCAGCTGCGGCGCGAACAGCCCCTTGTGGTTGACGATGGCCTCGCGCACCGGCGCCGGCAGTTCGATCGCGTTCAGCGTGTCGGGAAACGGGATATTCAGCAGGGCATCCAGCAAGGAGAACATGCCGGTCAGGAACAGGTGCTCGGCTTCCAGCTTGTTGCCCCGGTAGGCGCCGAGCTTTTCCATGAAGCGGGCGCGGATCAGCGACTTCTCGAGCAGCGCCACCGAACGGCCGTCGTCCTTGCGCGCGGTGAACAGCAGCATCGACAGCCACTTGAACAGCGTGTCGCGCCCCAGCAGCATCAGCGTTTCCTCGATGCTCTGCACCTTCCGGCTCAGGCCGTTGACCGGCGAGTTGATGAAGCGCAGCAGCTTGAACAACAGCACCGAATCAAGCTTGAACTGCGCCTCGATCTCGCGGGTATCGGCGTTGGCGCGCAACAGTCGCATCAGTTCGAGCACCCGGACCTGGCTGGCATCGCTCTTGCCGGTTTCCATGCCGCGAACCAGCGTGACGAAGGAGCCGTGGAACAGCGCGAAACGATGGCTGCCCGGCGCGTGCAGGCAAACGTCCAGCTCTTCGGCGGTGCCGACGTTGCGCGCCAGCCAGCGCGCCTGCGGGTAGCGCTTGGGAAGCTGGTCGAGGATGGGCGCCAGCACGCGCGTGGACGGCGCGGCGAAATCCAGCACCATGAAGTCCATGCGGCTGAACAGTTCCGGCTGCAAGCGCTCGGCCAGCGCCTGGCTGTCGTAGCGCGCCGGCTCGACGGCAAAGCGCAGACCCTTCTGCTTGAGGGCATCCAGTCGCGGCAGCAGCGCCTCGGTCAGCGGCTCGTCGCTGATCGGGTCGAGCACCAGAATCACGCTCTTGGCCGGCAGTTCGTCGAGCAGGGGCTCGTCGAGCGAGGCAATGGAGATGTTGACGAAGGCGCGGCGGTACGCCAGCAGGCGGAACACGTCCATGTTCTGCAGCGTGGAGAGCATCAGGCGATCGAATTCGCACTGCTTCTTGCCGGTCATCGCCGCCTGCTGGGCCTTGCGTACGGCGAACTCGTACGCCACCACGTGCTGCAGCCGGTCCATGATCGGCTGATGGGACACGAAGCCCAGCGTCGGCGGCAGGGTGACCGGCTGCCCGCGCGCCGCCAGGGTCATCTCGGTGTCGGGAGCGGAGACCGCCTCGGCGGGAGCGGCCTCCACCTCCTTGGAGGAGCCTCCCGTCAGGCTACCCAGCAGATTTTTCAGCATGATCAGAACATCCTTGAAAACCGCACGCTATGCATGAGGCATCGAGCCTCATACCACTCTAGCCGATCCGGCCCGGAATGCGCGGGGTATCGACGTGCACGTCGCCACATTGCGCGCGATGGCGCAGGGCGTGGTCGATCAGCACCAGCGCCAGCATGGCCTCGGCGATCGGCGTGGCGCGGATGGCCACGCACGGGTCGTGGCGGCCGTGCGTCTCGACCATGATCGGGTTGCCCTGTTTGTCGATGGAGCGGCGCGGCGTGGCGATGCTGGAGGTCGGCTTGATGGCGATGTTGACCTCGATGTCCTGGCCGGTGGAAATCCCGCCCAGGATGCCGCCGGCGTGGTTGGAGGCGAAACCCTCGGGCGTCAGCTCGTCGCCGTGCTCGCTGCCACGCTGCGCCACCGAGGCGAAGCCGGCGCCGATCTCCACGCCCTTGACGGCGTTGATGTTCATCATGGCGTAGGCGATGTCGGCGTCGAGGCGGTCGTACACCGGTTCGCCCCAGCCCACCGGCACGTTCTCGGCCACCACGCGCACCTTGCCGCCGACCGAGTCGAGGCTCTTGCGCACCGCATCCATGTAGGCTTCGAGCTCCGGCACGATGGCTTCATCCGGGGCGAAGAAGGGGTTGGCCGAAACATGCTCCCAGCTGGTGAACGGGATGAGCTTCTCGCCGACCTGGCTCATGTGGCCGCGGATCACGATGCCGTGCTGCTCTTTCAGCCATTTCTTGGCGATGGCGCCGGCGGCGACGCGCACCGCGGTCTCGCGCGCCGAGGAGCGGCCGCCGCCGCGCGGGTCGCGGATGCCGTACTTGTGCCAGTAGGTGTAGTCGGCGTGGCCGGGCCGGAAGGTCTCGGCGATGTTGCCGTAGTCCTTGGAGCGCTGGTCGGTATTGCGGATCAGCAGCGCGATCGGGGTGCCGGTGGTCTTGCCCTGGTACACGCCGGAGAGGATTTCCACCGTGTCCGGTTCGCGGCGCTGCGTGACGTGGCGGCTGGTGCCGGGCTTGCGGCGGTCGAGCTCCTGCTGGATGTCCGTCTCGGACAATTCCATGCCGGGCGGGCAGCCGTCGACGACGCAGCCGATGGCCGGTCCGTGGCTTTCGCCAAAAGAGGTAACGGTAAACAGCAGGCCCATGCTATTGCCAGACATCGCTTCATCCCTTGCTTATTTTTCGGTGATCGCGATCGATTTTAGCACGGGAGCGGCTTTGCTTCTGCGGCACGTTCGGCCGGCGCGGCAGGCGACCAACCCGCTACCAGGGGACGCTGCCGCTGCGACGGCGATACCAGCCGGTGACCGACAGGCGCTGCTGGCGGGCGGGCAGCACTTCGTGCCAGAAACAGTCGGACAGGAACAGCACCAGCGTGCCGGCTTCCGGCTCGATGTCGACGAACTCCTGGCATTCGTCGTCCAGATAGAGCCGGATCTGCCCGCCCGCGTCCTTCGGCCAACCTTCGTTGAGGTAGAACACCGTGGTCAGGGTACGCGCGTCGTCGTCGCGGAAGCGGTCGAGGTGTTTCTTGTAGAACGCGCCTGCCGGATAGACCGCGAAGTGCGACTCCAGCTCGGCCAAGCCCAGGTAGAGGCCGCGGTTGACCCCCCACATCACCTCGTCCATCGCCGCGTTGTACGCCGCCACCGCCGGTTGTGCGGCCACCTGGTCGAGCCACAGCACCGAGTCGGAACGGATTTCGGCACGCCGCGCTCGGCCGTCGGCGCGGCCGGTGGCGGCCTCGTGGAACAGTCCCTCCTCCCACACGGCCAGGCAGGATTCACGCAGCGCCGCGGTCAGCTCCGCCGGCAGGGCGTGGGGGATGACGATCCAGCCGTGCTCGGCGAGGGCGTCGATGGCGGTGTCCAGATCGAAGTTGAGCGCGCTCATAGGGTCTTTCAGCAAAATCGGTATGCTGCGGTTTCTATCATAGGCGCCAGCCCCTGGCCAATGCGCCAGATCAAGGCGCGGCGGACGAGCGGGACGGATGAGCCCTCAGCGCCTGTTTACGATCTCGCGAGCTAGAGCGAGGCAAGGCAAAAACGGCTGAGGAAGCGGAGTTTACAAGCAATAAATGAGCATTCCGAAGACGTTTTTAACGCCGTATCGCCGACGCGCAGCAGATCGTAAACAGGCTCTCAGCGCGCCCAGCGGGCGGCGCGCCATTCCGCCAGCCCCGCCTCGTCCAGATAGCTCCACGCCACCAGCCGGCTCGTCTTCTGTCCCTGCGCCATGGCGATGGTTTCGACGCGGCGGGCACCGGCCTGCTTGAGCGCGCGGTACAGGCCCGGCAAGTTGGCCTCCTTCGACACCAGCGACGAGAACCAGCAGCACTGCCGGGCGAAGCCGGCGCTCTCGCTGACCATGGTGCGCAGGAAACCCGCTTCGCCGCCGTCGCACCACAATTCCGCATGCTGGCCGCCGAAGTTGAGCACGGTCTTGGCCGGCCGCTTGCCGCTCAGGTTGGTGAGCTTGCGGCGCGTGCCCGCCTCCGCCTCCTGCGCCGAGGCGTGGAACGGCGGGTTGCACAGCGTGAGGTCGAAACGGTCGTCGCGCTTGATCACGCCCCGGAACACGTTGGCCGAAGACGCCTGGCGGCGCAGCCTGACCGCCCCGGCCAGCACCGGGTTGGCGTCGACGATGGCCTGCGCCGAGCGCAGCGCCAGCGGGTCGATGTCCGAGCCGACGAAGCGCCAGCCGTACACCGCGCGGCCAATGATCGGATAGACGCAGTTGGCGCCGACACCGACGTCGAGCGCGTTGACGCGCGCCGGCAACGCCCCGCCGTTGCTGGCGGCCAGCAGGTCGGCCAGGTGATGGATATAGTCGGCGCGGCCGGGGATGGGCGGACACAGGTAGCCGGGTGGAATATCCCAGTGCGCGATGCCGTAATGGTGCGCCAGCAATGCCCGGTTGAGCATCTTCACCGCCGCCGGGTCGGCGAAATCCACGCTGTCGTCGCCGTAGGCATTACGGGCGACGAAGCGTGCCAGATCCGGACAGGCGGCGATCAGCGCCGCGAAATCGTAGCGCTGACGATGCGCGTTGCGCGGATGCAGCCCGGGTTTGGGTGGCGTGGTTTTGGGGTGGGTCATGAAATCGGCCACAAACAGGATGCGGAGGATTGTACGGGGTTTGCTCCCGCCTCAACACTGCCCCGTCGCCTCCGAGCCAGAACGCGGCCTGAGCCCATCCACGCCGGGCACAAAAAAACCGCACGGCCATGGGCCGTACGGTTTGGTGCCGTCCGCGAGAACCGGGGCTTGCGGGACTCAGGCGTCCAGGTTCTTCGACACGATCTCGTACACGTCGCGCGACAGCGGCAACGCCAGCAGACGCTCCAGCTCGGCCTTCATCAGGCCGCGGCGCACCGGCTCGAGTTTCTTCCAGCGGTTGAACAGTTGCACCAGCCGGCTCGCCACCTGCGGGTTGAAGCCGTCGATGGCGGCGACCTGCTCGGCCAGGAAACGATAGCCCGAGCCGTCGGCGGCGTGGAAGTGCAGCTGGTTGCGGCCGAAGCTGCCCAGCAGCGCACGCGCCTTGTTGGGGTTCTTCAGCGAGAAGGCCGGGTGTTCCAGCGCCTCGCGCACGCGCGGCAGCGTGTCCGGCAGCTGGCAGCTCGCCACCAGCATGAAGTACTTGTCCATCACCAGCGCGTCGTCCTGCCAGCGCCGGGCGAATTCGCCGAAGCAGTGATCGCGCTCCGCGCCGGCGCGGTCGCGCAGCGCCGACAGCGCCCCCATCTGGTCGGTCATGTTGTCGGCCTGCAGGCACTGCGTTTCCGCCGCTTCGGCCGGCCAGACGTCGTCGAGACGGCACAGCATGGCGAGCGCGAGGTTCTTCAGAGCGCGCTTGCCGGCGTCCTGCGGCCGGTAGCTGCGGGTCTGGTAGAGATCGTAGGCCTCGTGCCACTCGCCGCGCAGCGCCTGCGCCAGACCGTCGAGCATCGCCTCGCGCCCCTCGTGGATCAGCACCGGATCGGCATCGTCGACCAGTTCCAGCAGCTCGGCCTCGGCAGGCAGCGTCAGCATCAGCGCCTTGAACGCCGGATCGGCGGCATGGTCCTTCAACACGGCGCGGAACGCCGCCACCAGCGTTTCGGACGACGAGCCCTGGCGCCCGGCCTGACGCTCGGCGATCTGCTGGCGCAACAGGCGCTGCCCCAGGGTCTGGCCCGCCTCCCAGCGGCAGAACGGATCGCTGTCGTGTGCCATCAGGAATGCCAGTTCGTCGTCGCGCCAGGCGAAGTCGAGCCGCACCGGCGCCGAGAAGCCACGCAGCAGCGACGGCACCGGCTCGGCCGGCACGTCGACGAACACGAAGCGTTGTTCGGCCAACGTCACGTCGAGCACGCGCGAGGTGCCCGCCGCGTCGCTCTCGCCCTCCAGCCGCAACGGCAGGTCGGCGCCGTCCTCGCCCAACAGGCCCAGCGCCAGCGGGATGTGGAACGGCTGCTTGTCGGGCTGCCCCGGCGTGGCCGGGCAGCTTTGCTTCACCGTCAGCGTGTAGCTCTGCTCGGCCGGACTGTACTGGCCGCTCACGCTCAACAGCGGGGTGCCGGCCTGGCTGTACCACAGCGCGAACTGCGCCGAGGTCCACGCCGTTGGCGTCGGCCATGGCGGCGCGGAAGTCGTCGCAGGTGACGGCCTGGCCGTCGTGGCGCTTGAAGTACAGGTCCATGCCCTTGCGGAAGCCGTCGCGGCCCAGCAGGGTCTGGTACATGCGCACCACCTCGGCGCCCTTCTCGTACACCGTCATGGTGTAGAAGTTGTTCATCTCGATGTACGACTCGGGACGGATCGGGTGCGCGGTCGGGCCGGCGTCTTCCGGAAACTGCAAGGCGCGCAGCTGCTTGACGTCGCTGATGCGGCACACCGCGCGGCTCGACATGTCGGCCGAGAACTCCTGGTCGCGGAACACCGTCAGCCCTTCCTTCAGCGACAGCTGGAACCAGTCGCGGCAGGTGACGCGGTTGCCGGTCCAGTTGTGGAAGTACTCATGGCCGATCACGCCCTCCACGTTGTGGAAGTCGTCGTCGGTGGCGTTTTCCTGGCGCGCCAGCACGTACTTGGTGTTGAAGATGTTGAGGCCTTTGTTCTCCATCGCCCCCATGTTGAAGTCGCCGACCGCCACGATCATGTAGATGTCGAGGTCGTACTCGAGGCCGAAGCGCTCCTCGTCCCACTTCATCGCCCGTTTCAGCGACTCCATGGCGTGCGTCACCTTGTCCTGGTCGGCCGCCTCGGTCCACACCTCCAGCGTCACCTGGCGCCCGCCCGGGGTGGTGTGGCTGTCGCGCCGCACCGCCAGCCGCCCCGCCACCAGCGCGAACAGATAAGCCGGCTTGCGGTAGGGGTCGACCCAGCGTACCCAGTGGCGCTTCTTGTCGACCATGCCCTCGCCCACCTTGTTGCCGTTGGACAACAGCACCGGGTACTTCTGCTTGTCGGCGACGATGGTGGTGGTGAACTTCGACATCACGTCCGGACGGTCGAGGTAATAGGTGATCTTGCGAAAGCCCTCCGGCTCGCATTGGGTGAACAGGTTGCCGTTGGAGGCGTAGAGCCCCATCAGGCTGGTATTGGCGGCCGGATCGAGCTCGGTCTCGATCTCCAGGATGAAACTGTCCGGCACGTCGGCGATCACCAGCGTCTCGTCGCCCAGGCGGTAGCGCCCTTCGGCCAACCTTTCGCCGTCGAGCGTCACCGCCACCAGCTTGGCGCAGCCGTCGAGCCGCAGCTCGGTATCGTCATGACCGCTATGGCGCCGCACGAGCAGGCGCGAATAGACGCGCGTCACCTCGTCGAAGATGTCGAACTTCAGGTCCACGCGGTCCAGGTTGAACGCGGGAGCCTGGTAATGTTTCAGGTATTTCACTTCGGGTTGCTGGGCCATGTCTTCACCTAATCAAGGGCCGTTTCAGGTGATTCCGCCCTGCTGCTGCTCGCTGGCGTGGTCGGCCAGCCGCGCAGACACCACTGCGGCGGGATAGCGCCGCAGCGACAATTCGGCCCGGCGATGGCGGGCCTGGCGGAATCCGTGTTTCAGTGTTTGAGCCAGCGCGCGCCGGCAGGTTTCAGCAACAGCCGGCAGGTATCGGCCGGGGCCGCCTGCAGCAGCACGTTGAACGTCATCAATTGGTCGCGCCGGAAGGCGTGCAGCTTCACCGTCTCGCCCGGCTGGAAGCGCGCCAGCGCCTTGTCCAGATCGCCCACCTTCAGGCGGTCGAGCGCCACCACCACGTCGCCGCCGGAGAGGCCGGCCTGCTGCGCAGCGCCGCCATCCAGCACGTGGGTCAGCTTCACCCCGAGCGGGTCGCTGGCGCTGCGCACGCCCAGGACCGCCCGCGCCGGCTTGCCTGCCAGCGCGTCGACCACACCACCGCGGTCGTTCGCCCCCTCGGCCGGCGCCAGCGCCATCTCCACCCCCTGGCTTGCCAGCAACTCCGGCAGCGGCAGGTCGACGGTGGAGCGCAGCACACGATCGAAGAAGGCGCGCAGATCGAGTCCGGTGGCCTCTGCCGCGAGGCGCTCCCACTCGTCCTCGGCCAGACCCTGGCCGTCGGCCAGCCACTTCTGCCACAGGGCGCGCATCACGTCGTCGAGCGACTTGGCGTCGCCGCTCTCGCGCCGGATCAGTAAGTCCAATGCCAAGGCCGCCAAGGCACCCTTGGTGTAGTAGCTGACCAGACTGTTGGGGCTGTTCTCATCCTGACGATAGTACTTGGTCCAGGCGTTGAAGCTGGATTCTTCCAGGGTCTGCTTGCGCCGCCCGGCACCCCGCTCGACGCCGCTGATGGTCTCCGCGAGCAGGCCAAGGTAACGTTTCTCGTCGATCAGCCCGCAGCGCACCAGGGTCAGCTCGTCGTAGTACGAAGTCACCCCCTCGAACGCCCACAGCAGGCGGGTATGGTTTTCCCGGCTCAGGTCGTAGGGGAGAATGCCGCCGGCTTCAGGCGCTTGACGTTCCAGCTGTGGAAGTATTCGTGGCTGATCAGCCCCAAGAGGCGCAGATAGCCGTCGCCGATGGTCTTGTCGCCCGCCTGCGGCAGGTCGTCGCGATTGGCCAACAGCGCGGTCGAGGCGCGATGCTCCAGCCCGCCGTAGACGTCCTTGCCGACGTAGAGCAGAAACACGTAGCGCTCGAACGGCGCAGGTTGGCCGAACAGATTGATCTGCCATTCGCAGATCTTCTTCACGTCGCGAGCCAGGCGCTTGAGGTCGGCACGGAAACGGCCGGCGACGACAAACTCGTGCGGCACGCTGCAGGCCTTGAAGCTGACCCGTTCGAACGCCCCCATCTCCACCGGGTGATCGATCAGCTCGTCGTAATCGGCTGCGCGGTAGACACCGAACCCGGATTTTTTCTTGACCTCGTGCGCCGGCAGGCTAGTGGCCAGCTGCCAGTCGGCGAATGCCTTGCCCGCGGGCGGCAGGATCGCCACCTCGCAGGGGCTACTTTGGTAGCCTTCCGCCATCAGGAACACGCTGCTACCGTTAAAAAAGCCGCGCTCGCCATCGAGGTACGCGCCCCGCACCGACAGGTCGAAACAGTAGACCTGATAGCGCAGGGTCAAGGTCCCCGCCACCGGCGCCGCCTGCCAGCTGTGCTTGTCGAGCTGGGTCAACGCCACCGCCTGTCCGGCGGACTCGGCCTGCAGCGTCACGATCTGGCGGGCGAATTCGCGGATCAGGTAGCTGCCCGGAATCCAGGCCGGCAAACGCACGATCTGCCCCTCGCGGGCCGGGCGCGCCACCGTCATGACGACCTCGAACAGATGGGCTTCGGGCGAGAGGGGGATATCTGGTAGCGGACGGGCACGGTCATGGCGAATTACCTGTCATGGCGAAAAGCGCCGATTCTAGCATCGCACTGCGCGGAATGCTGCCCGGCAAGCCGAGTTGATCCAAATCAAAGGTCCCTTGCCTGATGACAATATAATCCGGAACAGTCGCAGCATCGGGTGAGAGCACCCGGGAGGGAAATTCCGCGGACCGAAATGCCGGACGATAGGCGCCAAAAGCACAAGCCACGGCTGGTCCGGCCAATGCAATTGTTTTAGAATGATCAGATAAATAAAGGGGGAAACTGCGTCTGTTGCCGCCATGAGCGAGCAGTGGCGCGCCCCGGGCAACGATCATGCCCTTGATTTATCTCAAGTTCGGAATTTCAGCGAGTTGAAGTCCCTTTCCACATGGGGACGGAAAACCGGGCTTCAAGTCGCCACGGATTGTAAAAAAGTTCTGAGTTAGCAACCTTGGAGAGAATCGTAAATGGAATCGCAATCCACTTATAACTATAAGGTGGTGCGCCAGTTTGCCATCATGACCGTCGTATGGGGCATTGTTGGCATGCTGGTGGGCGTCGTCATCGCCGCCCAGCTGGTGTGGCCGGAGCTCAATTTTGGGCCCTACTTCCACTTCGGCCGCCTGCGCCCGCTGCACACCAACGCCGTCATCTTCGCCTTCGGCGGCTGCGGCCTGTTCGCCACCTCGTACTACGTGGTGCAACGCACCTGTAACGTCCGGCTGATCTCGGACAAACTGGCTGCCTTCACCTTCTGGGGCTGGCAACTGGTGATCCTGGCCGCGGCCATCACCCTGCCGCTGGGACTCACGTCCAGCAAGGAATACGCCGAGCTCGAATGGCCGATCGATATCCTGATCACCATCGTCTGGGTCGCCTACGCCATCGTGTTCTTCGGCACCATCGCCATCCGCAAGGTCAAGCATATCTATGTAGCCAACTGGTTCTACGGTGGCTTCATCCTGGCCGTGGCGCTGCTGCACATCGTCAACAACCTGGAAATCCCGGTGACGATGTGGAAGTCCTACTCGGTGTACAGCGGTGCCGTCGACGCCATGGTGCAATGGTGGTACGGCCACAACGCCGTGGGCTTCTTCCTGACCGCCGCCTTCCTCGGCATGATGTACTACTTCGTACCGAAGCAGGCTGGTCGCCCGGTGTACTCCTACCGCCTGTCCGTCGTGCACTTCTGGGCGCTGATCTTCACCTACATGTGGGCCGGCCCGCACCATCTGCACTACACCGCCCTGCCTGACTGGACCCAGTCCGTCGGCATGGTGTTCTCGCTGATTCTGTTCGCACCGTCCTGGGGTGGCATGATCAACGGCATCATGACCCTGTCCGGCGCCTGGCACAAACTGCGCACCGACCCGATCCTGAAGTTCCTGGTGGTCTCGCTGTCGTTCTACGGCATGTCCACCTTCGAAGGCCCGATGATGGCCATCAAGACCGTGAACGCCCTGTCGCACTACACCGACTGGACCATTGGCCACGTGCACTCCGGCGCTCTGGGCTGGGTCGGCTTCATCACCATCGGCTCGATGTACTACCTGCTGCCGCGCCTGTTCGGCCGTGAAGAAATGCACAGCGTCAAGCTGATCGAAGCTCACTTCTGGCTCGCTACCGTCGGCGTGGTGCTGTACATCGCCGCACTGTGGATTTCCGGCGTGATGCAGGGCCTGATGTGGCGCGCACTGAACCCGGACGGCACCCTGACCTACGCCTTCGCCGAAGTCGTCAAGGCCACCTACCCGTACCACTTTGTCCGCCTCTTGGGTGGTGCCCTGTACCTGACCGGTATGCTGGTCATGGCTTACAACACCTTCCGTACCGTCACTGCCGGTCGCGCCGTTGACGCCAAGATCCCGTCCGTCACCGCCTCGGCACACGCTTAAGCGGAAAGGGTTAAGAAGAACATGGAAAAGATTCAGAAACTGGTTGAAGAGCACGTCGGCTACCTGATCGTATTGACCGTCCTGGTGATCAGCGTGGCCGGCCTGGTGGAAATCGTACCGCTGATGTTCCAGAAATCCACCACCGAGCCGGTCGCCGGCGTCAAGCCGTACAACGCGCTGCAACTGGCGGGGCGTGACATCTACATCCGCGAAGGCTGCCACGTCTGCCACTCGCAGATGATCCGCCCGTTCCGTGCCGAAACCGAGCGTTACGGTCACTACTCCGTGGCCGGCGAGTCGGTTTACGACCACCCGTTCCTGTGGGGTTCCAAGCGTACCGGCCCGGACTTGGCCCGTGTCGGCGGCCGCTATTCCGACGAATGGCACCGCGTGCACCTGACCAACCCGCGCGACGTGGTACCGGAATCCAACATGCCGGCCTTCCCGTGGCTGGCCAAGAACCTGGTCGACGCCGAAGTGCTGCCGAAGAAGATGGCCGCACTGCGCAAGGTAGGCGTGCCGTACACCGACAAGGACATCGCCGAGGCAACCGCCCAGGCGCAAGGCAAGTCGGAACTGGACGCTGTCATCGCCTACCTGCAAGGTCTCGGTCTTGCACTCAAGAACGTACGTTAAGCCATGGATTGGACCAATCTGGGGCGCAGCCTGTTCACGGTGTTCTGCTTCGTCGTGTTCATCGTGATCCTGCTGGGGGCCTACAGCAAGAAATCCAAGAAACGGTACGAGGAGGCAGCCAACCAGCTGTTCCTCGATGACGACAAGGTGCAGGAGGCCGGCAAGGACTCGCCGGCCTCCAACGGAGCAAAACAATGAGTGATTTCGTAAGTGATTTCTGGGGCGTATACATCGCCGTCGTGGTAATCGTCGGCATCGTAGGCCTCGCCTACCTGCTCTTCAGCCAGTCCAAGACCAACCTGAAGAAGGGCGAGAAGGTCGAGACCGTCGGCCATGTCTGGGACGACGACCTGGAGGAGTACAACAACCCACTGCCGCGCTGGTGGATGATGCTGTTCTACATCACCCTGGTGTTCGGCGCGGTGTACCTGGTGCTCTACCCCGGCCTTGGAACCTTCAAGGGTATCCGCGGCTGGACGTCGGTCGGCCAGTACAACGAGGAGCGCAGCCAGGCCGAAGCCAAGTACCAGCCGCTGTACGACAAGTTCCTGAAGCAGGACATCCAGACCGTGGCGGCCAATCCGGAAGCCCAGGCCATGGGCAAGCGCCTGTTCCAGACCTACTGCGTGCAGTGCCATGGTTCTGACGCCCGCGGCGCCAAGGGGTTCCCGAACCTGACCGACAACGACTGGCTGCATGGCGGCACGCCGCAGAAGATCGAGGAGACCATCACCATCGGCCGTCACGGTCAGATGCCGGCCTGGGGTGCGGCATTCGGCGAGGAAAAGGTCAAGGACGTGGCCAACTACGTGATGTCGCTGTCCGGCAAGAAACATGACGCCGACCGCGCGGCTCGCGGCAAGGAGACCTTCTCCGCCGTGTGCGCGGCCTGCCATGGCCCGGACGGCAAAGGCAACCAGGCCATGGGGGCTCCAAACCTGACCGACAACATCTGGCTGTACGGTGGTACCGAAAAGACCATCATCGAGACCATCACCAACGGTCGCAACAACCAGATGCCGGCCTGGAAGGACTTCCTCGGCGAAGGCAAGGTACACCTGCTGGCGTCCTACGTCTGGGGGCTGTCCAACAACACCAAGGCTCAGTAAGTCTTGATTCGCAATACTGCCCGCTCGTCGCGGGCAGTATTGCTTGGCACCAATGCTTAGTATGCAAACATAATATAAAATTTTTAATAGAAGCTTTCGGCAAATCGGTATACACCGCTTTCCCAAAATCTTTTCGCAGGAAATCACGATGCCCGAATCACTGAAAGATATCCCCATCAAGGTGGAGCAACGTGCCACGCAGAAGAATGCGGCACAGGACACCACGGAAGTGTCGTTGTACGAAGAGCGTCAGAAAATCTATCCGCGCAGCGTCAAAGGCCTGTTCAACAACTGGCGCATCGTGTTCGTGCTGGGCACTCAGCTCGTCTTCTTCGGCATTCCCTGGCTGATGTGGAACGGTCGCCAGGCCGTGCATTTCGACCTGGTCAACCGCCAGTTCCACCTGTTCGGGCTGACCATCTGGCCGCAGGACTTCGTCTATCTCGCCGCCCTCCTGATATGCAGCGCCTTCGGTCTGTTTGCCTGGACCACCATCGCGGGTCGGCTGTGGTGCGGTTATTCCTGTCCGCAGACGGTGTACACCGAGATCATGCTGTGGATCGAGCAATGGGTTGAAGGCGACCGCAACAAGCGCATGAAGCTCGACAAGCAGCCGATGAACCTCACCAAGTTCCGCATCAAGTTCACCAAGCATACGCTGATGGTGCTGTTCTCCTTGGTCACCGGTTTCACCCTGGTTGGCTACTTCACGCCGATCCGGGATTTGGTCGCCGCCGCGCCGGGCTTCAATTACGGTCCGTGGGAAACGTTCTGGATGTTCTTCTACGGCGGCTTCACCTATTTGTTCGCCGGCATGATGCGCGAGCAGGTGTGCAAGTACATGTGCCCGTACGCCCGCTTCCAGGCCGTCATGTTCGACGCCGATACGCTGATCATTTCCTACGACGAGAAGCGCGGCGAACCGCGTGGCGCGCGCAAAAAAGGCCTCGACCCGCGCAGCGAAGGGCTGGGCGACTGCATCAACTGCAGCATCTGCGTGCAGGTCTGCCCGGTCGGCATCGACATCCGCAACGGTTTGCAATACGAATGCATCGGCTGTGCCGCCTGTATCGACGGCTGCGACGAGGTCATGGACAAGATGGGCTACCCGCGTGGCCTGATCCGCTACACCACGGAAAATGCCCTGGAAGGCAAATACAGCGAGAAGGAGATCGTCTCGCGCCTGAAACGGCCGCGCGTGGTGCTGTACTCGCTGCTTCTGCTCACCATTCTGATCGCTGCCGTCGTCTCGTTCTCGCAACGCAAGCCGTTCAAGGTGGACATTATCCGTGACCGCGCCTCGCTGGTCAGGGAAACCGACGAAGGCTGGCTGGAGAACAGCTATAGCGTAAAAATCATCAACGTCTCGGAACGAACCCAGCGCTTCCAGCTCACAGTCGAGGGCCTGCCGGGAATCAAGCTGGAAACCGACAAGCCGATCATCACGGTCAAGGGTACCGAAACCGAAACCGTGCCGGTACGTGTCGAGGCCGACCCGCAATACGCCACCAAGGGCAGCCACGAAATCCACTTCGTGATCCAGTCCGCCGACGATCAGGCGCTGCGCGTGGAAGAAAAATCAAGTTTCATCGGAGAATAAGAGATGCAGAAGGCCCTCAATGTTTCGCGTCCCTGGTATCGGGAGCGCTGGCCATGGCTGCTGATGGCGGGCCCAGCTATCGTCGTGATCGCGGCCTTCGTCACCTTCGGCATCGCGATCAAGAGCGACGACGGCATGGTGGTGGACGACTACTACCAGCAAGGCAAGGAGATCAACAAGCAGTTGCATCGCGATGAGGTGGCCAAGGCCATGGGGCTGTCGGCCCAGGTTCTGTTCAGTGACGACATGCGCCAGGTGCGCGTCATCACCAGCAGCAAGCAGCCGCTGCCGGCCGAGCTGGAGTTGCAGCTCCTGCACCCCGCCCAGGACGACTTCGACCAGCACATCACACTGCACCGCGTCAGCGACAACGTCTACCAGGGCACAGTGAAGCCCGCGCCGGCCAACCACTGGTATCTGCACCTGGAAGACAAGAGCAAGCAGTGGCGGGTGCAGGGCGATTGGCGCTCGGCCGAAGGCAACCAGGTTCTGCTCGGCACCCCTGCCCTGACCCCGGTGGAGAACTGAGATGAAGCGCCGACACGCCCTGCTGGGACTGGCCGCACTGGTGTTGAGCGGCTGCGCCACGCAGGGCGGCTATACGCCCGCCTACCTCAACGGCACCGTGTCGCTGGCGGGCGGCCCGCTCGAGCGCGCTGGCAGCATGGTGCGTGTGACCCTGCTCGATGTCAGCCACAGCGATGCTCCGCCGCGCGTTCTGGCGGAACAATACCTGGAACAGCCCCCCGCCTTCCCCGCCGGGTTCTCGCTGTGCTATGACCGCCACGCCATCCAGGCCGATGGGCGCTACGTCGTGGAGGCACGGGTCTTCGTCGATGGCGAGCTGCGCCTGGCCAGCCGCGAGCCACGCCGGGTATTGGACGGCTCCAGTGCCACGGTGGAAATCAGCGCCGAGCCGGTGGCACGCTGAGCGCTGTGCCGGATCAAAAAAACGGGGAGCCAGGCTCCCCGTTTTCATTCCAGCCTCAAACCGGCCGCAGCCGTGCAGTGAAGTGGCGCAGAATCGGCGGCTCGTAATCGAAGCGCAAGCCGCGGATCGAGGCGGCACGCCGCTTGACGTCGATCAGGCAGTCGGCGATGTAGTCCATGTGGTCATTGGTATACACCCGGCGCGGAATGGTCAGACGCAGCAGCTCGAATGGCGACGGCTCCTGGGCGCCGGTCTGGGGATTGCGCCCGAGCAGCAGCGAGCCGATCTCGACACCGCGGATGCCGCCCTCCAGATACAGCTCGCACGCCAGCGCGTGGGCGGGGAACTGCTCGGCCGGGATATGCGGCAACAGCTTTTTCGCGTCGACAAACACCGCGTGTCCGCCGGTCGGGGTCTGGATCGGCACGCCGCCCGCGCGTAGCCGCTCACCCAGGTAGGCCACCTGGCCGATCCGGTAGCTCAGGTAGTCCTGGTCCATGCCCTCCTTCAGCCCCAGCGCCATGGCCTCCATGTCACGACCGGCCAGGCCACCGTAGGTGACGAAACCTTCCATGGGCACACAGCGCACCTGCACCGCGTGGAACAGCTCGATATCGTCCTTGAAGCAGCACAGGCCGCCGATATTGACCAGTGCGTCCTTCTTCGACGACATGGTGAACATGTCGCCATGGCTGAACATCTCACGCACGATGTCGGCGATGGCATGCCCGGCGTAATCCGGGTCGCGCTGCTGGATGAACCAGGCGTTCTCGGCGAAGCGCGCCGCGTCGATGATAACCGGGATGCCGTGGGCACGCGCCAGTTTGCTGGCTTCGCGGATGCTGTGCATCGACATCGGCTGGCCGCCGGCGCTGTTGCAGGTGATGGTGACGATCAGTCCGGCCACGTTGTCGGCACCGACCTCGGCGATCGTTTCGGCCAACCTTGGCAGGTCAAAATCGCCCTTCCAGTTGTAAGCGGTCTCGGTATCGAAGGCCTGCGGCGTCAGCACATTGATGGCGCGGGCACCGGCGATCTCGACGTGCGCCTTGGTGGTGTCGAAGTGGTAGTTGGACAGGAACACCGGCGCCGTACCCTTGACGCGCTTGACCAGTTCCGGGAACAAAATCTGCTCGGCCCCTCGCCCCTGGTGCGTCGGAATGGTATGCGCGTAGCCGAACACCTCCCTGACCGTATCGGCCAAGTGGTAAAAATTGCGGCTGCCGGCATAGGCTTCGTCGCCCATCATCAGCCCGGCCCATTGCCGGTCGCTCATCGCACCGGTGCCGCTGTCGGTCAGGAGGTCAATATAGACGTCTTCGGCGCGCAGCAAGAAGGGATTCCAGCCGGCCTGCACGAGTGCTTGATGGCGTTGTTCGGGGGTGGTTTGTTTGATCGGTTCCACCATCTTGATGCGGAACGGTTCGGGAATGCGACGTGCCATGAGAGTCTCCCGGCTGTCGGCCGGCCGCGGGCGCAACAACGCCAGGCGCGACGAGAGCGACAGCCTCTGTCTTCAGTTTAAACGGTATACGGGGAAAAGACGGATGCCACCGAGCGGCGGCGGAGAAACTCAGGCGCGGGGGAAGTCGTCGGCGAGGACGACGTCGAGGGTGTACCAGTTCATGGGCAGGCTATTGCGGTTGGCCCCTGCCCGGGTCAAGCAAGCCAACGTGTTCATGGAAGTAGCACCTTGAAAAGCATTGCCGGATGGCCAGGCGAGACTACTCCACTCCATCTGCTCCGGCAAGCGCTGCAGGAAAACGGCCGCGCAGATCGCTATCGGCCCCCAGGGCCGTTGTATCATCGTCAGGATTCCTTAAGGGAATGACGCCAACATCGGGTAGAATTGCGCTTTCTCAAAACACACAAATCCTGCCGGGCCGACCTGCCCAGGCAGTACCCGGACGACACCAGAAATACAGGATGAAACCCACTTCTCGACCCGGCTGGCAGCGCCAAGCCTTCTATGTGCTGCTGGCGCTGATCGTGGTGCGCCTGTCGGCCATGGCCCTGATTCCGCTCAATGACACCACCGAAGCCCGTTACGCCGAGATTGCCCGCAAGATGCTGGAAACAGGCAACTGGGTGACGCTGTGGCACGATTACCAAATCCCGTTCTGGGCCAAGCCGCCGCTCTCCACCTGGTTGTCTGCCGCGTTCATGGGAGTGTTCGGGGTGAACGAGCTGGCGGCACGCCTGCCCGCCCTGCTGCTCTCCATCGGGACCGTGGCGCTGACCGCCTCGCTGGCCGCCGCACGCAGCGGTCGCGATGCCGCTCTGGCCTGCGTGCTGGTACTCGCCAGCGGCCTGCTGTTCTTCCTCGCGGCCGGCACGGTGATGACCGACCCGGCGCTGATGTTCTCCGTCACCCTGATCCAGACCGCCTTCTGGCATGCGCTGGCCCAGCATAGCCGGCGCTGGGGCTATCTGTTCTTCGTCGGCATGGGGGTCGGACTCTTGGCCAAGGGGCCGGTCGCCATCGTACTGGCGGCGATGCCGATCGGGCTGTGGGTGATCGTCCGCAAGCAATGGAAACCCTTGTGGCAGCATCTGCCCTGGTTCGGCGGTCTCGTGCTCACGCTGCTGATCGCCGCCCCTTGGTACCTGCTGGCGGAACACCGCACCCCGGGCTTCCTCAATTACTTCATCATGGGCGAGCACGTCTCCCGCTTCCTCGATCCGGGCTGGAAAGGCGACCGCTACGGCTTCGCCCACGCCACCCCGCACGGCATGATCTGGCCCTATACCGTGGCTGCCCTGCTGCCGTGGTCGCTGGCGATGCTGCCCTGGCTGGCACGCCAGCGCCGCCGCCTGCCGGCCCTGTGTCGCGACCAGGACGGCTGGCTGCTGTACACCGCCCTGTGGACCGTGATGACGCTGCTGTTCTTCAGCCTCTCCGGCAACATCATCTGGCCCTATTCGATGCCGATGCTGCCGGGCTTTGCCTTGCTGTTTGCCGAGTTGTGGCAACGTGCGGACCTGCCACAGCGCGGCCGCTGGCTACCGGCTCTGGGTCTGGTCAGCGCCGTGATCGCGCTGGCAGCCACCGCCGCCTTCGTACTGCGGCCCGAGGCGGTCGGACGCAGCCAGAAACGGTTGATCGAAGCCTGGCAGCACGAACAGCCGAGCCCGGACAGCCAGTTGCTGTACTGGGACCGCCGACGCGAGTTTTCGGCGGAGTTTTATTCCGCCGGCCGCGCCCGCAGCAGTACCGATTCGGCACGTTTCGAGGCGCTGCTGCACAATACGACGCGCGACTACATCGCCGTCGACGCCAAGGAAGTCGCGGAGCTGCCGCCGGCAGTACGGGCCGGCTTCGAAGAAATCGGCCGCTTCCGCAACCTGAAAGACGTTATCCTGCTGCTGCGCGAACACCAGCCGCCACGCCTCGCTGCGCCAGCCACTGAGCCTCTCCGGAGCCCGACATGAAGGAAGAGATCGTTCCTCCCTACCTGCTTGGCCTGCACGCGGCCGAGCGCCCCGCTGATCCATTGGTAAGCTGCATCATCCCGGCCTACAACGAGGCCGAGAACATCGTGCCGCTGTTGCAGACGCTGCACGGACTGCTAAAGGAGCATGGCTATCGCCATGAGCTGATCGTGGTCGACGACGGCAGCCGCGATGCCACGGTGGAAAAAGTACTGAGCGAAACGGCCCCTCTGCCGGTGACCCTGGTACAGCTGTCGCGCAACTTCGGCAAGGAGATCGCGCTGACCGCCGGGGTCAACCAGGCCGGGGGGGATGTGGCGGTGCTGATCGACGGCGACTTCCAGCATCCGCCCGAGTTGGTGCCGGAATTCCTGGCGCACTGGCGCCGCGGCTACGACATGGTGTACAGCGTACGCTCCAGCCGCGAAGGCGAGAGCCTGGCGAAGCGCTGCTTCACCCGCGTGTTCTACACCCTGCTGAATACCGGGGCTCGGCTGAAGATTCCGGAAAACACGCAGGACTTCCGCGTGCTCGACCGCAACATCCTCGACGCCCTGCGCGCCATGCCGGAGCGCGACCGCTTCATGAAAGGGCTGTACAACTGGGTCGGCTTCACCCGGCTCGGGCTGGAGACCCATACCAACGCCCGCCGTTCAGGCCAGAGCAGTTTCAACTTCAAGCGCCTGCTCGATCTCGGGCTGACCGGACTGACCTCGTTCTCCACCATGCCGCTGCGCATCTGGACCCTGGTCGGCAGCGCCATTTCGCTGGTGGCGATCGGCTACGCCTTCTACGAGGTGTTCCGCACCCTGGTCTACGGCAACCCGCTGCACGGCTGGCCGACGCTGGCGGTCGCGGTGACCTTCCTCGGCGGCATCCAGTTGCTCTCGATAGGCATCCTCGGCGAATACGTCGGACGGATTTTCGACGAAGTGAAGCAGCGTCCGAATTACCTGATCAGCCGTATCGTCTCCCCGGCCGACAAGGAACACGCCCCGCACCATGAAACGTGAACTGCTGGTATTCGGCTGCGTCGGCGTCAGCGCCATGCTGGCGCACTTCGTCATCGTCAGCCTGTGGCTGGTGCCGCTGGGCCTGCCGCCGCTGGCGGCCAATGTCGCCGCCTTTCTGCTGGCATTCCAGATCAGCTACTGGGGACACCGCCGGCTGACTTTCCAGGCCCACCATGTCCCACACCGCCAGTCGCTGCCGCGTTTTTTCGGCGTGGCCAGCCTGAGTTTCGGATTGAATGAGGCCCTGTACTTCGTGCTGTTGCGCTTCACCGCGCTGGATTACCGCAGCGCCCTGCTGCTGGTGCTGGTGCTGGTGGCCGTGTTCACCTTCGCGCTGAGCAAGCTGTGGGCCTTTGCCGGGAAGCATCCGGCATGAGCCGCCGCCTGACCCTGTGCGCCGACGATTTCGCGCAGTCGCCCGCCATCAGCGCAGGGATTCTCGAGCTCCTGGAACGCCGCCGCCTGAGCGCCACCAGCGTGTTCAGCCTGTCGCCGCTGTGGCCGGCGCTGGCCGGTGAGCTGGCGCAACGAGCCCCCGATGCCGACATCGGCCTGCACTGCAACCTGACCCACCCGTTCGACGACAGCGCGCGGCCGCTCGGCCACTGGCTGCTCTACAGCCAGCTCCGTCTGCTGTCGCGCCCGGCCTTGCGCGCTACACTGCTGCGCCAGATCGACGCCTTCGCCGAGCATTTTGGCCGGCTCCCGGACTACCTCGACGGCCACCAGCACGTTCATGCCCTGCCGGTGGTACGCGACGCGCTGCTCGAGGCCGTGGCGCTGCGCTGGAACGGCCGGGCTCGACCCTATCTGCGGGCACCGGACCGGCTCGGTGACAGCGGCGACAGCCCGGGCAAGGGGATGGTGCTCAAGGCGCTGTGCGTCGGCTTCACCGGCATGGCCCGGCATCGCGGCCTGAGCACGCCAGGCTGGTTCGGCGGGCTGTACTCCTTGACGGCGGAGGCGGATTTTCCCGGTCTGATGCGGCGCTGGCTGCAGCGCTGCCAAGACGGCGGCCTGATCATGTGCCACCCGGGGCTGCCGGCCGAGGACTGCAGCGACCCGATCGGTGCGGCACGACAGCAGGAATACCGCTATCTGGCCAGCGCGGCCTTCGAGGAAGACTGCCAACGCAACGACATCGTTCTGGAACGCTTCGCCCAACCGCTCAGGCTGGGGAGTTGAGAACCGGCCAGGGCAGCGCCTCGGATTGCCACTCCGGTTTTTGCAGAGCGGCCTGCAACGCCTCGGAGAGGAACTGCGCACCGTGCCGGGGCGGACAGACGAAGTGGAAGCGTGCGCCATCCAGGTGGAACGCCAGCGAGTAGGCGTGCAGATAGCCCCGGTCGGACGGCGTGCCGCCGTACAGTTCGTCCCCCAGGATCGAAGCTGACAGACTTTTCAGCGCCACGCGCAGCTGGTGCGTCTTGCCGCTGTGCGGACGCAGGATGAACAGCCGCAGCCCCGGCGCCAGCGAAAAGCTGAAGAACTGGGTGATGGCGGGGTTGGCCGAAGACGGCAGCAGACGCCAGGCACCGCCGCGCCCCTTGACCATGTCCCCCCGCACCAGTCCCTGCTTCTTCTGCGGCTTGCGGTCCGACAGCGCCAGGTAATATTTCTCGATCTCGCGTGCGGCGAAGGCTTCGGCCAACCTTGACGCCACCTCGGCCGAGCGCGCCACCAGCAACAGCCCCGAGGTGAGCCGGTCAAGACGATGCACCGGCCACAAGGCGTCATCGGCCAATTGCGCGCGCAGTGCCTCCATCAGCCCGGCCTCGTCGCCCTGACGATGAAAACTCACGCCGGGATGCTTGGCGATGACGTAGAAACGGGGATCGGTGGCAATCAGGTCGAACACGGCGCACTCACCATGAAAAAGAGGCCGATTCTAACAGCGAAGCGGCCTCTGGTTTTCAGTCTTGCTCAGGACAACGCTTCGTTCATGCGCGCCTCGGCCTCCATGCGCATGCGCTTGCGGATCTCCGCGTCGCGGAAGCGCTTGCGATGGGTCTCGGTATCGAGCGACAGCGCCGGCACCGCCGCCGGCTTGCCCTGCTCCATCGCCACCATGGTGAAGTAACAACTGTTGGTGTGACGCACCGTACGCTGCTGGATGTCTTCGGCCACCACCTTGATGCCGACTTCCATCGAGGTACGGCCGACGTGGTTGACGCTGGCGTAGAACGTCACCAGCTCGCCGACGTGGATCGGCTGCTTGAACAATACCTGGTCCACCGACAGCGTCACCACGTAGCAGCCGGCGTAGCGGCTGGCACAGGCGTAGGCCACCTGGTCCAGCAGCTTCAGCAGCACGCCGCCGTGCACATTGCCGGAGAAGTTCGCCATATCGGGCATCATCAGTACCGACATCACCAGCTCGCGCTGCGTCGGATGATTGCTCGTTTCAGTCATTTTCTGTGTTCCCTGGGTCATTATCTATCTGTTATGTACTGCAGTAGAATCGCTGTCTACCGCTCCCCGGACGATACCATGAACGCCCTTTCGCGACTGTTCGACTACGCGCGCCAGTACCGGCGGGATGCCCGCCTCGCCGCACTGTACTCGGTGCTCAACAAGTTCTTCGACATCCTGCCCGAGGTGCTGATCGGCGTCGCCGTCGACGTGGTGGTCAACAAGCAAGCTTCGTTCCTGGCACGCTTCGGCATCACCGACACCATGCAGCAGTTGCTGCTGCTGGGCTTGCTGACGGTGCTGATCTGGGGCGGCGAATCGTTGTTCCAGTTCCTGTACGAGGTCAAGTGGCGCAACCTGGCACAAAGCCTGCAGCACGCACTACGGCTGGAGGCCTACCGCCATGTACAGAAGCTGCCACTCGCCTACTTCGAGAACAAGAGCACCGGCAAGCTGATGGCCATCCTCAACGACGACATCAACCAGATGGAGCGCTTTCTCAACGGCGGCGCCAACAGCATCATCCAGGTGTTCTGCTCCTCGCTGATGGTCGGCGCGGTATTCTTCCTGCTGGCACCCAAACTGGCGCTGATCTCGCTCCTGCCGGTGCCGCTGATCCTGTACGGCACCTTCTGGTTCCAGCGCCGCCTCGCGCCGCGCTACGCCGAGGTGCGCGAGGCCGCCGGCGTCATCAACGGCCGCCTCAACAACAACCTGCTCGGCATCGCCACCATCAAGGCCTTCACCGCCGAAGAGTTCGAAGCCGCCCACATTCACGACGCCAGCGAGCATTACCGCCGCACCAACGCGCGCGCCATCCAGCTCTCGGCCGCCATCACCCCGGTGATCCGCATGGCCATCCTGGCGGGCTTCGTCGCCACCCTGGTCTACGGCGGCTGGATGGCGACCCACGGCGAAATCGGTGTCGGCAGCTACTCGGTGCTGGTCTACCTGACCCAGCGCCTGCTGTGGCCGCTTACCGGGCTTGCCGACATCGCCGACCTATACCAGCGCTCGATGGCCTCGATCGAGCGCGTGCTGGGGGTGCTGGCCACGCCCCAGACCATCCCCTACGAGGGCCGTCATCTCGCAGCGGAACACGTCGCCGGACGGCTGGAATTCGACGCACTATCCTTCGCCTACGCCGACGCCCCCACGCTGCAGGACGTCACGCTCACCATCGAGCCCGGCCAGACCGTCGCCTTCGTCGGCGCCACTGGCTCCGGTAAGAGCACGCTGGTGAAACTGCTGCTGCGCTTCTACCAGCCCCAGGCCGGACAGATCCGCCTCGACGGTCACGACATCCAGCAGCTCGACCTGACCGACCTGCGCCGCGCCATCGGCTACGTCAGCCAGGACGTGTTCCTGACCGACGGCAGCGTGGCCGACAACATCGGCTACGGCCTGGGCCAGGTCAGCCGCGAGGCGATCGTGGCCGCCGCCAAGGCGGCGGAAGCACACGATTACATCGAACGCCTGCCGCAGGGCTACGACACCCAGATCGGCGAGCGCGGCCAGAAACTGTCGGGCGGCCAGCGCCAGCGCCTGGCCTTGGCGCGCGCCATCCTGAAGAATCCGCCAGTACTGGTGCTGGACGAGGCCACCAGCGCGGTGGACAACGAAACCGAGGCCGCCATCCAGCGCTCACTCGACGTCATCTCGCGTACCCGCACCACCCTGGTGATCGCCCACCGCCTGTCCACCGTACGCCACGCCCACTGCATCCACGTCATGGAGCACGGCACCATCGTCGAGTCCGGCACCCACGACAGTCTGCTGGCGCAAAACGGCAGCTACGCTGCGCTGTGGCGGCTGCAGACCGGCGAGCGCTCCGTTCTCGACAGTCCGCCGAGCCTGGTCTGAGTCCGGGCCAGGGCCCAGGCGCGGCTCGCGCCCGGGTTACGCTAATCAAGTGATTGTTTAACAATTGTTAAGACGCCGGGATTCACGGCAACCCTGCGTCTATAATCCCGCCCAAGTTGGCCCCAGGCAGCGCCGCGGCAAGCCGGTCGTCCCGTGCTAGCGGCTGCACCCACCCTGCCATCACCCCCAGGTCACGCCACGCGCACGCCTGTCCCGATTCCCGACTGTTACTCCGTGGAGGCACTCATGTTCAAACACTCGAAAACCCTGCTCACCGCCGCCGTCGCCCTGAGCGTCGGCCTCGCCGCCTGCACCACCAACCCGCAGACCGGCCAAAGCCAGATGAGCAAGACCGCCATGTACGGCCTCGGCGCCGCCGCCGCCTGTGGCATTGCCGGTGCCGCCACCCACGGCAGCAAGGGCGCACGCAACGCGGCGCTGGGCTGCGGCATCGTCGGCGCCGGCGTGGGCGCCTACATGGACTACCAGGAAAAACAGCTGCGCGACAAGCTGGCCAACACCCAGGTCGGCGTCGACCGCGTCGGCGACCAGATCAAGCTGACCATGCCGGACAACATCACCTTTGCCGTCAACAGCGCCGAGCTGCAGCCTTCCGTACGCACGGCGCTGACCGATGTCTCCAACGTGCTGACCCAGTACCCGGATACCACCATCACCGTCGCCGGGCACACCGACAACACCGGCAACGCGGCCTACAACCAGACGCTGTCGCAGCGCCGTGCCCAGTCCGTCGCGGGCTTCCTGCAATCGCGTGGCGTCGCCGGCAGCCGTATCAACCCTGTCGGCTACGGCCAGAACCAGCCGATCGCCAGCAACGCCACGGCCGAAGGCCGCGCCAAGAACCGCCGTGTGGAAATCCTGATCAACCCAAAAGCCAGCTGATCGCCGCACCCGGCATGACAATCCAACCGGAGGCGTGTCCTCCGGTTTTTTGTTTTCGCCAGCGGCGGGCAAAAAAAAGGCCGACGAATAGTCGGCCTTAAAAACGCTCAGTAATGGAGGAACTACAATAAAACGCCCGCAAAGCAGCGCCCTGCGGAACCTGACCACACTACCGCAAGGCGGCAATGCACAGATCCAGGGTGGCTATGCCACCCGTCCTGTCCCCAAACATGGGGCCAGAACAATATTCGTTCAAGTCTAACCTTGCCAGGCTGTGCCCGGCTGAAGCATGCCCCAGAAGGGCAACAGCGCTGGCAGGTATCGACTCACAGCAAGGAGGAAGATCAGCGACAGTCTTCCGCGCCGACCCCACACACCCTCCTGCTGCACAACACACACAACACACAGGGAGAGCTCGTAGTATAGTGAGCCGTAATCCATTCTAGAAATGAATTAAAATTATCGTTACCATTCACTAACGGAATGCACCAACATGGACATCAAAGCGCTGCGTTATTTCATTGAAGTAGTGCGCCGTCAAAGTTTTACCCGCGCCGCCGATGCCCTGTTCGTGACCCAGCCGACCATCAGCAAGATGGTCAAGCACCTGGAAGAAGAACTCGGCGTGCCGCTGATCATCCGCGAGGGACGCAGCTTCCAGCTGAGCGACGCCGGCAAGGTCGCCTACGAGCGCGGACAAGATGTGCTGGCCGCCATGAGCCGCCTGAAAACCGAGCTGTCGGACCTCTCGGCGCTGACCCGCGGCGAGCTCATCGTCGGCCTGCCACCGATGGTCGGCGGCGCCTTCTTCGCGCCGGTGGTCAGCTCGTTCCGCGCTCACTACCCCAACGTCGAACTGAAGATGGTCGAATACGGTGCGCGCTCGATCGAGAGCAACATCCGTTCCGGCCAGCTGGAAATCGGCGTAGCGGTGCTGCCGGTCGATCGCCAGGTGTTCAATACCTTCAGCTTCGTGCGTGACCGCCTGTGCCTGGTGGCCCCGGACCAGTCGCGCTGGCACAGCCAACGCAACATCAAGCTCGCCGACATCGCCGACGAGCCGATCGTGTTCTACCCCGAAGACTTCTCGCTCTCCACCCTGGTCAGCCAAGGCTTTCGTCGCCTGGGCAAAACCATCCATATCGCCGGACGCAGTGCCCACTGGGACTTCATCGCCGCCATGGTGGAAGCCCGCCTCGGCATCGCGCTGCTGCCGGAAAGCGTGGCGGCCCGGTTGTACGGGCGTCCCTTCGACGTCATCCCGCTCGACGAGAAGGAGATCATCTGGCACCTGGCACTGATCTGGCAAAAGGATGTCTATCTCTCACACGCCGCGCGTGCCTGGATCCAGATGTCGCGCGACATGCTGGGTAGCCTGGAATAGACGAGGAAGCACGATGAAAACCCTGAAACTGCTGCTGCTCAGCCTGCTGCTGGCTGCCTGTTCGACTCTCTCCTGGCAAAAGCCGCAGGTGTCGATCGCCGACATCGAGCCCGGCAAGAGCACGCTGTTCGAGCAGACCTTCACCCTTACCCTGCGGCTGCAGAACCCGAACAACTACGCCCTCTCGGCGAAAGGGCTGGTATTCGACGTCGCCGTCGGCGGCGAGAAACTGGCACGCGGGGTCAGCCCCCAGGCGATCCAGGTCGCGGCGCTGAGCGAAAGCCTGGTCAAGGTCGAGTTGCACACCAGCACCCGCCACTGGCTGAAACAGGTCGGTCGCCTGCTTGAACACCCGGACAGCACGCTCGACTATGAAATCAACGGCCAGCTGCAAGATATAAACGGCCTGGGCACGCTGCCGTTCAGCAGCAAGGGCGAATGGAGCCGCCCGCATTGAACAAGGCTGGCGCCAGGAGACCGGGGCTTGCCCCTCCTGGCAGCAGCGCTCCCGCCCTCCAGCGCGGCGCCTTCCCGTGAAAGACGGGCGAGCCAGGCTTTACAAGAGAGAGTCCGCCTTGCTCGCCCAGGCGCGCAGCGACTCCAGAAACAGCCGAACCCGCCTGGGCTGCCCGCTGGTCGCATAGACAGCATGCATTTGCGGATCCTGGCCACGGGAAGAGGTCACCCGATAATCCGGGCAGACTTTGACGAGAGTCCCCTCCTTGACCGCCGGCGCCGCCAGCCAGCTGGCCAATCGGGCAATCCCCACGCCATGCCGCGCCGCCTGATGCACCGCGACGCCCGAATTGAAACGGTAGCGGGGCTCTACCTTGCTGCGGAACTGCCTCCCCTCCGAGACGAAATACCAGTCCTTGAGGATGCGAGGCGCCGTGTGCACGATAAGCTCATGCTCCACCAGTTCGTCGGGCAATACCGGTAGCCCACGCCGGCGAATGTAGTCCGGGCTGGCGAACAGATGACGGCGGTAATCCCACAAGGGGAAACCGATCAGTTCGCTGTCTTGGGGAAATGCCCCGCGTATCGCAAAATCCAGCTTTTCCCGGATCGGGTCCAGCAGTTCGTCACTGAAACGCACATCGATGCGCACATCGGGGTGCTGGGTGGCGAACTCGGCGATCACCCCCGGCAACACGCCGATGGCGAGGTTTTCCGGTGCGGCACACCGTATCCAGCCCTGCGCCGCCGCGCCGAGGCCGGCCAGTTCCTCCTGAGCTTCCACCTGCAAATCCAGCATCTGCCTGGCGTAGGTGTAATAACTCTCCCCCGCCGCGGTCAGGCTTACCAATTTCTGCGAGCGCTGCAGCAGAGTACTGCCGACCTCGTATTCCAAGGCCTGAATCGCCCGCGTCACGGCGCTGGGAGAGCGCCCCAGCAGCCGGGCGGCGGCGACAAAGCTGCGCTTTTCAGCCACGGTACAGAACACACTGATTTCCCACAGCAAGGGTAGCTGCATCGGCCCTCTCTCATTGCAATTAACGCAACACGATATTGCAACATAATCCGGGCTGCTCTTCTATACTCGCCGCCAATCGGTTGCTGGCATCTTGCCGCCAGGGCCATGCCATCACCTCGTTCAGAGCGATACCATGCTGACCTTGACCTTGCTATGCGGTTTTGCCTTCTGTGCCGGACTGATCGATGCCGCCGTCGGTGGTGGCGGCCTGATCCAGATTCCGGCGTTGTTCAACATCCTGCCTGCCGTGCCGTCCGCCACACTGCTCGGTACCAACAAGCTGGCGTCGGCCTGCGGCACCTCGCTCGCGGCCCGCTCCTTCATCGGCAGAGTAGCGATTCCCTGGAGCCTGGTGCTGCCAGCCGCCTTCAGCGCCTTTGCCATGGCGTTCCTGGGCGCCGCCGCCGTATCGGCGGTACCGACGGCGGTGCTGCGCCCGCTGGTACTGGTGCTCATCGTCGCCATGGCGCTCTATACCTTTTTCAAGAAGGACTTCGGCGCGGTGCGGCGCCCGCTCTCGGTAGGCTGGCGCGAGCGTCTGCTGTCGCTGCTGGTCGGCGGGGCGATCGGCTTTTATGACGGACTATTCGGCCCTGGCACCGGCAGCTTCCTGATCTTTCTGTTCATCCGCTGCTTTGCCTTCGACTTCCTGCAGGCTTCCGCCTCCGCCAAACTGGTGAACCTGGCCACCAACATTGCCGCACTGTGTTTTTTTGTCCCCACCGGCAAGGTGCTGTATGGCGTCGCCGCTCCGATGGCACTGAGCAACATGGTGGGGGCTTGGGTCGGAACCCGCATCGCCATGAAACGCGGCACCGCGTTCATCCGCACGCTGTTCCTGTGCCTGCTAGCCATCCTGATCGTCAAGCTCGGCTACGACATGATCAAGACTTGACCCCCGTCTTCCGGCCCTTGCCATGACCTCGCCGGCTCCCGGCCACGCAGCCCCTGGCAAGCGGATAGACATCCTGCGGCGGCAGACACGGCAGGGCCGGAAAATCCATCTAGAAAAGAAGAGCCGGCGGCCAGCCCGCCGGTTTCGTTTTTCCATAAAAAAACGCCACCGTCTCCGGTGGCGTTTTGCTTGGATCTGGCAGTCGTGACGACTTAGATCATGCCCTTGCTTTTCAGCAGTTCGAACATGGTCTTGCCGATTTCGGCCGGGCTGCGGGTGTAGGCGATGCCAGCTTGCTCAAAAGCCTTGAACTTCTCTTCGGCGGTACCCTTGCCGCCGGAGATGATGGCACCGGCATGGCCCATGCGCTTGCCCTTCGGCGCGGTAACGCCGGCGATGTAACCCACAACCGGCTTGGTCACGTAGGCCTTGGCGAACTCGGCCGCTTCCTCTTCGGCGGAACCGCCGATTTCACCGATCATCACGATGGCGTCGGTGTCCGGATCGTCCTGGAACAGCTTCAGCGCGTCGATGTGGCTGGTGCCCGGGATCGGGTCGCCGCCGATACCGATACACGTGGACTGACCCAGGCCCAGGGCGGTGGTCTGCGCCACGGCTTCGTAGGTCAGGGTGCCGGAGCGAGACACGATGCCGATACGGCCCGGGTTGTGGATGTGCCACGGCATGATGCCGATCTTGCACTCGCCCGGGGTGATGATGCCGGGGCAGTTCGGGCCGATCAGGCGGATGCCGGCTTCGTCGACGGCTTTCTTCACGTACAGCATGTCGAGGGTCGGCACGCCTTCGGTGATGCAGACGATCAGCTTCACGCCGGCGTCCACGGCTTCCAGGATGGAGTCCTTGGCAAATGCTGCCGGTACGTAGATCACCGAGGCGTCAGCCTGGGTCTGGCGTACGGCATCCTTCATGGTGTTGAACACCGGCAGGCCCAGGTGCTCGGAACCGCCCTTACCCGGGGTCACGCCACCAACGACCTTGGTGCCGACCTTCAGCGCTTGTTCTGCGTGGAAAGTCCCGTTCTTGCCGGTGAAACCTTGCACCAGCACTTTCGTATCTTTGTTGACCAATACGCTCATTTTGAAATCCTTATGCGGTGCAGGTGATTAGAGGGCAGCGACGGCAGCAACGATCTTCTCGGCTGCGTCGTTCAGGCCCTGGGCGGAGGTCAGCTTCAGACCGGATTCGTCCAGGATCTTGGCGCCCAGCTCGGCGTTGTTGCCTTCCAGGCGCACAACAACCGGCACTGTCACATTCACTTCCTTCACGGCAGCAATGATCGCCTCGGCAATCATGTCGCAACGCACGATACCGCCGAAGATGTTGATCAGCACGCCCTTCACCGAGGTATCGGCCAGGATCAGCTTGAACGCCTCGATCACGCGCTCCTTGGTGGCGCCACCGCCCACGTCCAGGAAGTTGGCCGGCTGGCCGCCCTTCAGCTTGATGATGTCCATGGTGGCCATCGCCAGACCTGCACCGTTCACCATGCAGCCGATGTTGCCTTCCAGGGCTACGTAGTTCAGGTCGAACTCGGAAGCCTTCACTTCGCGTTCGTTTTCCTGCGACTTGTCGCGCTGGGCCAGCAGTTCCGGGTGACGGTACAGGGCGTTGGAGTCGAGGTTGATCTTGCCGTCGACGCAAGCCAGTTCGCCGTTTTCACGCAGCGCCAGCGGGTTCACTTCGAACAGCGCGAAATCGTTGGCCACGAAGGCTTCGTAGGCGCCCAGCATCAGCTTGGTGAATTCGCCAACCTGCTTGCCGGAGAGGCCCAGGGCAAACGCGCAATCGCGCGCCTGGAACGGCTGCATGCCGACCAGCGGGTTCACTTCGACCTTGATGATCTTTTCCGGGGTTTCTTCGGCGACCTTCTCGATTTCCACGCCGCCTTCGGTGGAAACCATGAACACCACGCGCTGGGAACCGCGGTCAACCACGGCGCCCAGGTACAGTTCGCGCTGTACCGGGTACATGTCTTCGCACACCAGCACGCTGTTGACCGGCTGACCGGCCGCGTCGGTCTGATAGGTCACCAGATTGGTGCCGATCAGGGTTTTGGCGACTTCGGCGGCTTCTTCGCGGCTCTTCACCACTTTCACGCCACCGGCCTTGCCACGGCCACCGGCGTGGACCTGGGCCTTCACAACGGCAAACTTGCCACCCAGCTTGTCGTAAGCAGCGGCGGCTTCTTCCGGCGTGTGAGCCAGAATGCCTTGTTGCACCGGCAGGCCGTACTTGGCCAGCAGCTCTTTCGCTTGGTATTCGTGCAGGTTCATCTATGGTTTCCTTTCGGTGGATAGTCGGCAGGCCTTTCGGCCAACCTTGCTATGCCTGGGATTCTGCAAATTTACCGCCCGCATCACGGGCGGATGGGTCAATCAATCCAGCGCAAGACGAGAGTTCAGACTCGGCGAGCAGAGACAAGACGAGGCGCTCGGAGCGCAGCAACCGGAATGTACATCAAGTACATAAGGGTTCCGAAGCGCTGAGCGAATATAAAATCCGCCCGCCGTGCGCGCAACAGCGTCTTGACACCGTCGCCGGCTGAAAGCCGTTTTAGCCGTGCAGCGCGCGCTTGTCTGCCGCCAGCGCCGCCTCATGTACCACTTCGGACAGCGACGGATGGGCGTGGACGATGCGTGCCAGGTCTTCGCTGGCCGCCTTGAACTCCATCGACACCACGCCTTCGGTGACCAGCTCGGACACCATCGGGCCGATCATGTGCAGGCCGAGGATGCGGTCGGTCTTGGCGCAAGCCAGGATCTTGACGGTACCTTGCGCCTGGCCGAGGCCGAGCGCGCGGCCGTTGGCCGCGAAGCCGGACGTGCCTTTCTTGTACTCGATGCCTTCGGCCTTGAGCTGCTCTTCGGTCTTGCCGACCCAGGCGATTTCCGGCGAGGTGTAGATCACCCACGGAATCACGCCGAAGTCGACGTGCGGCTTCTGGCCGGCGATGCGCTCGGCCACGGCCACACCCTCTTCCGACGCCTTGTGCGCCAGCATCGGGCCGCGCACCACGTCGCCGATGGCCCAGATGTTCGGCAGGTTGGTATGGCAGTGGTCATCCACCACCACGAAGCCACGCTCGTCCATCTGCAGACCGACGCTCTCGCCGCCCAGACCGGCGGTGTTCGGCACGCGGCCGATCGACACGATCAGCTTGTCGAATTCGGCGCTGAAGGCTTCACCGTTCAGCTCGTAGTTGACGGTGACGCTGTCGGCCGCGGTCTTGATCTCGCCGATCTTCACGCCCAGCTTGATGTCGAGACCGGTGTCCTTGGTCAGCGTCTTGAAGGCTTCCTTGGCGATCTGCTGGTCGGCGGCGGCGAGGAAGGTCGGCATCGCTTCGAGGATGGTCACCTCGGCGCCCAGACGCTTCCATACCGAGCCCATTTCCAGGCCGATCACGCCGGCGCCGATCACACCCAGGCGCTTCGGCGTGGCGCTCAGCGCCAGGGCACCGGCGTTGTCCAGCACCAGCTGGTTGTCGACCGGCAGGCCCGGCAGCTGACGCGGGTTGGAACCGGTGGCGATGATGACGTGGGTGGCTTCCAGGGTATCCACCACGGCACCGCTGTCGCTGACCTCGATCACCCAGCGCTCGCCCTGGCGGCCTTTCAGGCTGGCCAGGCCGTGGATGTTCGCAACCTTGTTCTTCTTGAACAGGAAAGCGATACCGCCGGCGTTCTTGGTGATGATGCCGTCCTTGCGCTTGAGCATCTCGGCGACGTCCATCTTGGCGCCGTCCACCGTGATGCCGTGCTTGGCAAAGTCGTGCTGCACGGCGTGGAAGTTTTCCGACGACTGCAGCAGGGCCTTGGACGGGATGCAGCCTACGTTCAGGCAGGTACCACCGAGGGAAGGCTTGCCTTCCGGATTCTTGTAGGCGTCGACGCAAGCGGTGTTGAAGCCCAACTGCGCTGCGCGAATGGCGGCCACGTAGCCGCCGGGGCCGCCGCCGATGACGACGACGTCAAACTGCTGACTCATTGAATTCCCCTGTTTCGCGGAGGCCGGTCCAAACAGACTGCCAGGGCCGGCTCCGTGTCGCCGTCTCTGCAAGAAACGGCGACGCACATTCGTAATGCCCGGGAACGCTCGATCCCGGGCAGGCAAGACCTTACAGGTCGAGGATCAGGCGGGCCGGATCTTCGATCGCGTCCTTGATCGCCACCAGGCTCAGCACGGCTTCGCGGCCGTCGATGATGCGGTGGTCGTAGGACTGCGCCAGGTACATCATCGGGCGCACCACCACCTGGCCGTTCTCGACCACAGCACGCTCCTTGGTAGCGTGCATGCCGAGGATCGCGGACTGCGGCGGGTTGATGATCGGGGTCGACATCATCGAACCGAAGGTACCGCCGTTGGAGATGGTGAAGGTACCGCCGGTCAGCTCTTCCACGGTCAGCTTGCCTTCCTGGGCACGCTTGCCGAAGTCGGCGATCTGCTTCTCGATCTCGGCCAGGGAGAGTTGGTCAGCGTTACGGATCACCGGCACCACCAAGCCGCGCGGGCTGCCCACGGCCACGCCGATGTCGAAGTAACCGTGATAGATGATGTCGTTGCCGTCGACCGAGGCATTCACGATCGGGTATTTCTTCAACGCGGCCACGGCAGCCTTCACGAAGAAGCCCATGAAGCCCAGTTTGATGCCGTGTTCCTTCTCGAAGCGGTCCTTGTACTTGTTGCGCAAGTCCATCACCGGCTTCATGTTCACTTCGTTGAACGTGGTCAGGATGGCGTTGGTCTGCTGGGAGAGCACCAGGCGCTCAGCCACACGCTGGCGCAGACGCGACATCGGCACGCGCTGTTCCGGACGACCGGAGGTCAGGCTGGCCACGTTCACGGCCGGGGTGGAGGCCAGAGCGACACCGGCAGCCGGAGCGGTCGGAGCCACTACCGGGCCGGACTGGGCCGGAGCGGCAGCCGGCTTGGCAGCAGCGGCAGCCACATCTTCCTTCAGGATACGGCCGTCACGGCCGGAGCCGCTCACGTCGGCCAGGTTCACGCCGGCTTCGGCGGCCAGCTTGGCGGCGGACGGCATGGCCGCGCCACCCGGTGCCGCGGCAGCAGCGGTCGGAGCTGCAGCCGCAGGGGCCGCAGCAGCGGCAGCCGGAGCAGCCTCACCCGCCTTGGCTTCGGTGTCGATCTGGGCAATCAGTTGGCCCGAGGTCACCGTGGCGCCGTCTTGCTCGATCAGTTTCACGATGACGCCGGCTTGCGGAGCCGGCAGTTCCAGCACGACCTTGTCGGTTTCCAGATCGATCAGGTTTTCGTCGCGGTTGACGAACTCGCCGACCTTTTTGTGCCACGTCATCAGGGTGGCTTCGGAAACCGATTCCGGCAGCTGAGGAACTTTCACTTCGATCAACATTATTGTCTTCTCCGTTGACGGGGGAGCCCTCCCCCGTGTGCACTGTCAGGGTGTGTTATTTGTTCAGCGTCATTGCTTCGTCAAGGAAGTCCTTGAGCTGGGCAACGTGTTTGCTCATGTAGCCAACGGCGGGCGAGGCGGACGACGGGCGGCCGGCGAATGACAGCGTCTGCTTGGCGCCCAGAAGGCCCTCGAGACGATGGCGGATCTGGTACCAGGCGCCCTGGTTGCGCGGCTCTTCCTGCACCCACATGACTTCTTTCAGCGCCGGGAACTTGGCCAGTTCGGCGGCGACCTGCTCGGTCGGGAACGGATAGAGCTGCTCGATGCGCACGATGGCGATGTCCTGCTCCAGCTCACGCTCCTTGCGGGCGTTGACCAGGTCGTAATACACCTGGCCGGCGCACAGCAGCACGCGCTTCACCTTCTTCGGATCCTGGATGCCGGCGTCGCCGATCACCGGGCGGAACGAACCCTGGGTCAGGGTCTCGACCGGGCTCATCGCGTCCTTGTAGCGCAGCAGGCGCTTGGACAGGAAGATCACCAGCGGCTTGCGATACGGGCGCAGCACCTGGCGGCGCAGCACGTGGAACATCTGTGCAGCTTCGGACGGCATCACGATCTGGATGTTGTGCTCGGCACACAGTTGCAGCCAGCGCTCCAGACGGGCGGAAGAGTGCTCCGGGCCCTGACCGTCGTAGCCGTGCGGCAGGATGGTGGTCAGGCCAGACAGACGACCCCACTTGGTTTCGCCGGAGGTGATGAACTGGTCGATGGCCACCTGGGCGCCGTTGGCGAAGTCGCCGAACTGGGCTTCCCAGATCACCAGCTGATCCGGAGCGGTGCAGGAATAGCCGTATTCGTAGGCCATTACCGCTTCTTCGTTCAGGATCGAGTCGATCACCAGGAACTCGCCCTGGTTGTCGGACATGTTACGCAGCGGCACGTAAGAGCCTTGGTCCCAACGCTCGCGGTTCTGATCGTGCAGTACGGCATGACGATGCGAGAAGGTGCCGCGACCGGAGTCTTCACCGGACAGACGCACGCCGAAGCCGTTGGTCACGAGCGAAGCATACGCCACCGTTTCCGCCATGCCCCAGTCGACCGGCTGCTCGCCAGCGGCCATGGCGACGCGGGCATTCAGCACCTTCTGCACCGTCGGATGCGGCTTGAAGCCTTCCGGTACCGTGGTGAACTTCTCGGTCAGGCGCTGGATATCGGCCAGCGGCAGCGAGGTGTCGGTCGGGTGAGCCCAGTGGGTGCCCAGGTACGGGGTCCAGTCCAGCGCGTGTTCGCGGCGATAGTTGGTCAGCACGGTCTGCTCGACGTGCTCGCCCTTGTCCAGCGCGTCACGGTAGGCGCGGATGAAACCGTCCGCCTCTTCCGCGCTCAACACGCCTTCGGCCACCAGGCGTTCGGCGTACATGGCACGCACGCCGGCATGCTTGGCGATCTTTTTGTACATCATCGGCTGGGTCAGGAACGGGTCATCGCCCTCGTTGTGGCCCAGCTTGCGGTAGCACACCAGATCGATCACCACGTCCTTCTGGAAGGTCATGCGGTAGTCGAGCGCCGCCTGCATCACGTAGCACACTGCTTCCGGGTCGTCGCCGTTGACGTGGAAGATCGGTGCTTCGACCATCTTCGCCACGTCGGTACAGTACAGCGTGGAGCGCATGTCGCGGGTGTCGGAGGTAGTGAAGCCGACTTGGTTGTTGATGATGATGTGGATGGTGCCGCCGGTACCGTAGCCGCGCGTCTGCGACAGGTTGAAGGTCCCCTGGTTGACGCCTAGGCCGGCGAAGGCCGAGTCACCGTGGATCAGCACCGGAACCACCTGCTTGCGGGCGCTGTCCTTGCGGCGATCCTGACGGGCACGAACCGAACCTTCCACCACCGGGTTGACGATTTCCAGGTGCGACGGGTTGAACGCCAGCGAGACGTGCATCGGACCATCGGCGGTCGGGATGTCGCTGGAGAAGCCCATGTGGTACTTCACGTCGCCGGAGGCCAGTTGCGTCATGGCCTTGCCTTCGAACTCGGCGAACAGGTCGCGCGGCAGCTTGCCCAGCGTGTTCACCAGCACATTCAGACGACCACGGTGGGCCATGCCGATGATCAGTTCCTGCACGCCCTGGCTGGTGCCGCTCTGGATCAGGTGATCCAGCGCGGCGATGGTGGATTCGCCGCCTTCCAGCGAGAAGCGCTTCTGGCCCACGTAACGGGTGTGCAGGTAACGCTCCAGCGTCTCGGCAGCCGTGATCTGCTTGAAGATGCGCTTTTTCTTGTCGCTGTCGTAACGCGGCGTCGACAGGTCCCCCTCGAAGCGCGTCTGCACCCAGTGCTTTTCGGTCGAGGTGGTGATGTGCATGTACTCGAGGCCGATGTTGCCGCAGTAGGTCTGCTTCAGACGGGCCAGAATTTCGGACAGCGGCAGTTTCTTCGGGCCGACCAGCGAGCCGGCGTTGAACAGCACCGCCATGTCGGCGTCGGTCAGGCCGTGCGTGGCCGGATCGAGCTCGCGGATGGTGGCCTGATCCATGCGCTTGAGCGGATCGAGGTTGGCCTGGCGCGAGCCGAGCACGCGGTAGGCCGAGATCAGCTTGAGCACGGCGACCTGCTTCTGCATCGACTCCCAATCCGTGGCCGCGCTGCTGCGCTGGCCCAGTGCCGGCTTCTTGGCCAGCTGGATGAAGGATTCCTGGATAGGCTGGTGCGGCACGTCACGCTCGGCGGCGCCCGGGGCCTGTGCCAGCTTGTCGAAGTAGCTGCGCCACTCGCTCGACACCCCGTTCGGATCCGCGAGGTACTGTTCGTACAGCTCCTCGATGAACGGTGCATTCCCACCGAACAGGTAGGAATGACTGTACATGGATTGCATCATTGTTCGACCCTTTATTTTGTCTGTGTTGCTGTGTTGCTCGGTTAGACCTGCAACGCCCGGTGCCGCTGACGTTACAAAAGCACTGGGGAAATGGCGCATCGGTGCACCGATCTCCATTGCCGCAAGGCTCGTGTCGCCACGTTGCTACGGAATTTTCACCCCGCGGAAGAAAAGTTGGCCGAAGGAAGCTTCGGCCAACTTCTCACCTAGCGATGACTCAGCGCTGTTCGACCGCGATGTAATCGCGACGTTCTGCGCCGGTGTACAGCTGGCGCGGACGGCCGATCTTCTGCTGCGGATCGGAGATCATCTCGTTCCAGTGGCTGATCCAGCCCACGGTACGTGCCAGCGCGAAGATCGGGGTGAACATCGACACCGGAATGCCGATGGCCGACAGCACGATACCCGAGTAGAAGTCCACGTTCGGGTACAGCTTGCGCTCAATGAAGTACGGATCGGACAGAGCGATCTTCTCCAGCTCCATGGCCAGCTTGAACTTCGGGTCGTTGTGCAGACCCAGTTCGTTCAGCACTTCGTCGCAGGTCTGCTTCATGATCTTGGCGCGCGGGTCCATGTTCTTGTACACGCGGTGGCCGAAGCCCATCAGCTTGTAGCGCTTGTCCTTCACGCCCTGCATGAAGTCGGCCACGTTGTCCACGCTGCCGATCTCGTCCAGCATCTTCAGCACGGCTTCGTTGGCACCACCGTGGGACGGACCCCACAGGCAGGCGATACCGGCGGCAATACACGCGAACGGGTTGGCACCAGACGAACCGGCCAGACGCACGGTCGAGGTCGACGCGTTCTGCTCGTGGTCGGCGTGCAGGGTGAAGATGCGGTCCAGCGCGCGGGCGGTAATCGGGTTCACCTTGTACTCTTCGCACGGGGTCGAGAACATCATGTGCAGGAAGTTCTCGGCGTAGGACAGGCCGTTCTTCGGATAGGAGAACGGCAGACCCTTGTTGTAGCGGAAGGCCTGAGCAGCGATGTTCGGGATCTTGGCGATCAGGCGATGCGCCGACACTTCGCGGTGGTGCGCGTCGTTGATGTCCAGCGAATCGTGGTAGAACGCCGACAAGGCACCGACCACACCAACCATTACCGCCATCGGGTGAGCATCGCGGCGGAAGCCCTTGAACACGGTCAGGATCTGATCGTGCAGCATGTTGTGACGCAACACCTTGCGGTCGAAATCGGCCTTCTGCTCGGCGGTCGGCAGTTCGCCGTTCAGCAGCAGGTAGCAGACTTCCAGGTAGTCGCTCTTCTCGGCCAGTTGCTCGATCGGGTAACCGCGGTAGTACAGCTGGCCCAGGTCACCGTCAATGAACGTGATCTTGGATTCGCAGCTGGCGGTCGCCAGGAAACCCGGGTCAAAGGTAAACATCCCGGTCTTGCCAAAAGAACGGATGTCCACCACGTCCGGACCCAGCGTGCCTTCCAGCACCGGCAGTTCCAGAGCGTCTTTTCCTTCGTTGTAAGTGAGCGTCACTTTACGGTTGCTTTCCACAGCAATTCTCCCAGTCTGGTTTATGGTCGTTGTAATCGGTGCGCCTTGCAGGCCGGCCGTCAGATCGCCCTCAGGATCTCCACGATCTGCATGATGGCGGGGTCGTTGAGGTCCGTCTTGCCGTTGACGACATCCAGAAAATCATTATCAGGCAGTTCGAGGAGCGCCTTGTAGGCGGACATCTCCGCCGGGGAGAGCGAATCGAAGCGCTGGGCGAGGAACCGCTCCAGCACCAGATCCAGCTCCAAGAGCCCCCGACGGGAATGCCAACGGATCCGTTTCAGTTCGACCGGATCAAAGTCGGTCATACCGCACGCCTTACCATCAGATCCTTGATCTTGCCGATCGCCTTGGTCGGGTTGAGACCCTTCGGGCAGACGTCGACACAGTTCATGATGGAGTGGCAACGGAACAGGCGGTACGGATCTTCCAGGTTATCCAGACGCTCGCTGGTCGCTTCGTCGCGGGTATCCGCAATGAAACGGTAGGCGGCCAGCAGGCCGGCCGGACCGACGAACTTGTCCGGGTTCCACCAGAACGACGGACACGACGTCGAGCAGCACGCGCACAGGATACATTCATACAGGCCGTCCAGCTCCTTGCGGTCTTCCGGCGACTGCAGGCGCTCGCGCTCAGGACGCGGGCTGTCGTTGACCACGTACGGCTTGATCGAGTGGTACTGCTTGAAGAACTGGGTCATGTCCACGATCAGGTCGCGGATCACCGGCAGGCCAGGCAACGGACGCAGCGTGATCGGTTCCGCCAGGTCGGCGATATCGGTGATGCAGGCCAGGCCGTTCTTGCCGTTGATGTTCATGGCGTCGGAACCGCAAATGCCTTCGCGGCAGGAGCGGCGGAACGACAGGGTGTCGTCCATGGTCTTCAGCTTCACGATGACGTCCAGCAGTTTCACGTCGTTCGGGCCGATTTCGACCTCGTAATCCTGCATGTACGGCTTGGCGTCCTTGTCCGGATCGTAGCGGTAAATGGAAAAACGCATTTTCTTCATGTTGAATCTCCGTTTGCCGCTTAGAAAGTACGCTCTTTCGGCGGGATGTAGTCCACCGACAACGGCTTGGTGTGCACCGGCTTGTAGCTCAGGCGACGTTCGTCACCGTAGTACAGGGAATGCTTCATCCAGACCTCGTCGTCGCGGTTCGGGAAGTCGGCGTGAGCGTGGGCGCCACGGGACTCCTTGCGCGCGTCGGCGGCAATCAGGGTCGCCACGGCGACTTCGATCAGGTTTTCCAGTTCCAGTGCTTCGACGCGGGCGGTGTTGAAGACCTTGGACTTGTCCTTGATCTGGGTGCGCTTCACGCGCTCGGCCACCTGCTGGATTTCCGTCACGCCCTTGGACAGGTTGTCCGCGTTGCGGAACACGGCAGCACGGGCCTGGACGGTGCGCTGCATCGCGGTGCGCACGTCGGCCACTTCTTCGCCGTTGGTCTGACCGTCGAGACGGGCGATACGAGCCAGCGAGCGATCGGCAGCGTCGGCCGGCAGATCCTTCCAGGTCGGCATCTCGTTCTTGATGTACTCGACCATGCTGTCGCCAGCCGATTTGCCGAATACCACCAGATCGAGCAGCGAGTTGGTGCCAAGGCGGTTGGCGCCGTGCACCGAGGCGCAGGCGCATTCGCCCGCAGCGAAGAAGCCGTTGACGCGGGATTCGGGGTTGTCGCCCTGCGGGATCACCACTTCGCCACGGTAGTTGGTCGGAATACCGCCCATCATGTAGTGGCAGGTCGGGATGACCGGGATCGGCTCCTTGATCGGGTCGACGCCGGCGAACTTGATGGCGATCTCGCGGATACCCGGCAGACGTTGCTTGATGATGTCCGGGCCGAGATGATCCAGCTTGAGCAGCACGTAGTCCTTGTTCGGACCGCAGCCACGGCCTTCCAGCACTTCCTGCTCCATCGAGCGGGCAACGAAGTCACGCGGAGCCGGGTCTTTCAGGTTCGGCGCGTAGCGCTCCATGAAGCGTTCGCCGTTGGCGTTCAGCAAGATACCGCCTTCGCCGCGCACACCTTCGGTGATCAGGACACCGGCGCCGGCCACACCAGTCGGGTGGAACTGCCAGAACTCCATGTCTTCCAGCGGAATGCCGGCACGCACGCACATACCCAGGCCGTCGCCGGTATTGATGAAGGCATTGGTCGACGCGGCGTAGATACGGCCGGCACCGCCGGTGGCGAACAGCACCGCCTTGGCGTGCAGGATGAACACTTCGCCGGTTTCCATTTCCAGCGCGGTCACACCGACCACATCGCCGTCGGCGTCGCGGATCAGGTCCAACGCCATCCATTCGACGAAGAACTGGGTATTGGCGCGCACGTTACGCTGATACAGCGTGTGCAGCATGGCATGGCCGGTACGGTCGGCCGCGGCACAGGCGCGCTGCACCGGGGTCTGGCCATTGTTTTGGGTATGGCCGCCAAACGGGCGCTGGTAGATCTTGCCGTTTTCCAGACGGTCGAACGGCATGCCGAAGTGCTCGAGCTCGATCACGGCTTCGGGCGCCTTGCGGCACATGAATTCGATGGCATCCTGGTCACCCAGCCAGTCCGACCCCTTCACGGTGTCGTACATATGCCATTCCCAATGGTCTTCCTGCACGTTGCCGAGCGAGGCGGAAATGCCACCCTGCGCCGCAACCGTGTGCGAACGGGTCGGGAATACTTTGGACAGCACAGCCGTTTTCAGGCCGGACTCGGACAATTGCAGGGCCGCACGCAGACCTGCGCCACCGCCGCCAACGATGACAGCATCAAACCGACGAACAGGTACGCCCATTACAGCCCCCATACCACTTTAATCGAGTAAATAACACAGGACACCAGCCATACCAGCGTGAGCACGTGCAGCGTCAGACGCACGCCAACCGGCTTGATGTAGTCCATCCACAGGTCACGGATACCAACCCAGGCGTGCATGAACACGGCCAGCAGGGTGGTCTGGGTCAGCACCTGCACCCAGGTCTGGCCGAAGAATGCTTTCCAGCCTTCATAGCTGGACGGCATGGCCAACAGGAACAACACCAGCGCGAAGGTGTAGATCGCCATGATCACGGCAGTGACGCGCTGCAGAACCCAGTCGCGCAGACCGTAATGAGCGCCGACGACGATGCGGTTTACCATAGAACGACCCCCAGAATGACAGTCAGGGCAAGACTGATAACGATCACGGACTTGGCGGTAGCACGAGCGGTTTGCAGCTCGAGGCCTTTATGCACATCCAGGAACAGGAAGCGAATGCCAGCGCAGAAATGGTGCATGAAGGCCCACAGCAGACCAATCAGAACCAGCTTCATCAGGGGGTGGGAGACCACGGCACGGTAGGCATCGAATGCTTCAGCCGAACTGAGGGTTCCGTGGAGGAGGTAAATCAAGAGAGGGAGAGAAAAGAACAGCGCGACACCGCTGATCCGGTGCAAGATCGAGACGATACCCGGGATGGGTAGCCTGATCTTGGCCAGATCCAAGTGCTTTGGTCGTTGCTTCTGCATATGGCTTCCTTGGATGCTTTTTTTAACCAAGTGGTTATACCGTGGCTTCATGACTGAAGCCGCCCAGTGACGATCGCATTTTGTTTTGTAAAGCGCACGACCGTCGATTCGACTCTCACGCTGCACCCCACTGCGTCGACTCGCTTGCTGCAGGTGCAACATGAACCCGGAATTTTATCAAAAACCCTCACCGGCTTGGCCGGTTTTTACAAAATCCTGTCGTTTTTACCCAATTATGGGATCCGCGGCCCACCGCAAGAAATCCCTGCTTTGCCGTTGATCTAGGGCGTGACGACATAGGCGAATTGTTGCGTCAGGCAGTAACGCTGGCGCCATTCGACCGGCTCTCCGGTCATCGACACCGACAGTCGCAGCAGCGACAAGGCCGGCACTTCGATGCTGGTCACCTGCCCCAGCAGCGAGGCCTCTTCCCGGGGCAGGAGCTCGGCCCGAAACTGCACCGACTTCACCATCACCCTGACCCCGTAGCGACGCTGCAGCGTGGCGTACACCCCGCCACCGAACTGCCGCAGCCATCGGGCGTCGAGCCCTTCGAACTTTTCGCACGACAGGTAGGCATCGTCGAGCGCGATCGGCTGCCCCTGATAGCGCCACAACTGCCTCAATCGCCATAGCGGTTCGCTTCGACGCAACCCGAGGGCCTCGGCCATCTCCACCGAAGCATTGGCACGGGAGCAACTCAGCAGTTCGACCAGCGGAGCGGCACCGCCCGCCCCCATCGCGCCCGGAGCACTGAGCAAGGCATCACCCCAATCACTGACGGACTCAGCGACGAATGTCCCCCTGCCTTGCTGGCGGTACAGAACTTCATCCTGGACCAGTTCGGTCAAGGCCCGACGGATGGTGCCCTGGCTAACCGACAGCTCTTCGGCCAAGTCCCATTCGCTGGGCAGCGCCTCGTCCACCTGCCACTCGCCGTCATTGATTCGCAGCAGCAGGAGCGACTTGATTTGTTCATACAACGGCCGGCGGCGGAGCTGGTTGCGATTCATGTTGTGTACTTTTTATCACCAAACAAATCAAGCGTAAATAGAAGTCTTATATAAGACATAAGTCATTATCGATGATATCAGAAAAAGTGATGGGGAATCCACGGCCACAAGCGCCGGACCTCGTGGTAGACTTCTTGGTCGCAGCCATTTATTGCGCAGCAACATTCCCTCACATCTCACGTCGAATAAAGGAGTGCCTCCTGATGAAAGCCCCTGTACGCGTTGCCGTGACCGGTGCAGCCGGCCAGATTGGTTATAGCCTGCTGTTCCGCATTGCCAGCGGTGAAATGCTCGGTAAAGACCAGCCCGTCATCCTGCAACTTCTGGACCTGCCGCAGGCCCAGACCGCCGTCAAAGGCGTGATGATGGAACTGGAAGACTGCGCCTTCCCGCTGCTGGCCGGCATGATCGCCACCGACGACCCGAACGTGGCTTTCAAGGATGCTCAGGTCGCCCTGCTGGTCGGCGCCCGTCCGCGCAGCAAAGGCATGGAACGCAAGGACCTGCTGGAAGCCAACGGCGCCATCTTCACCGTTCAGGGCAAGGCGCTGAACGACCACGCCGACCGCAACGTGAAAGTGCTGGTCGTCGGCAACCCGGCCAACACCAACGCCTACATCGCCATGAACAGCGCTCCGGATCTGGATCCGAAAAACTTCACCGCCATGTTGCGCCTTGACCACAACCGCGCCCTGTCGCAGCTCGCGGCCAAGACCGGTACCGCCGTATCCGACATCGAGCACATGCTGGTCTGGGGCAACCACTCCCCGACCATGTACGCCGACTACCGCTTCGCCACCGTGAACGGCGAATCGCTCAAGGCCAAGATCAACGACGAAGCCTGGAACCGCGACGTGTTCCTGCCGACCGTGGGCAAGCGCGGCGCCGCCATCATCGAAGCACGCGGCCTGTCGTCGGCCGCCTCGGCAGCCAACGCCGCCATCGACCACATCCATGACTGGGTGCTGGGCACCAACGGCAAGTGGGTGACTATGGGCATCCCGTCCGACGGCTCCTACGGCATTCCGGAAGGCGTCATGTACGGCTTCCCGGTTGTGTGCGAAAATGGCAAATACACGATTGTTCAAGGCCTTGAGATCGACGAGTTCAGCCGCGAACGCATGAACCTGACCCTGGCCGAACTGGAAGAAGAGCGCGCGGGCGTTGCCCATCTGCTCTGATAGCATTAGCCCGGTTCATGCAAAAGCGCACCGCGAGGTGCGCTTTTTGTCTTTGATCGGGCCGGCATTTTCTGTTTTTACGTATAGCGAATTGGGAGTTGTTGAGATGATCGAAGTCGAAGTTCTGAACCAGATCGACGCCAAGATTGCAGATCTGGCGAGCCGTGCCACCGCCATTCGGGGGTATCTTTGACTACGACGGCAAATGTGACCGTCTGGAAGAAGTCGTCCGTCTGACCGAAGACCCCGACGTCTGGAACGACCCCAAGCGCGCCCAGGACCTGGGCCGCGAACGCAAGCAGCTGGAAGACGTGGTGCTGGTCATCAACAACATCAGCGGCACCGTCAACGACAGCCGCGACCTGTTCGACATGGCGCGCGAAGAAAACGACGCCGACACCATTCTCGCGGTGCAGGACGACCTGGCCGAGGCAGAGGCCAAGCTGGCCCAGCTCGAATTCCGCCGCATGTTCCACGACCCGATGGACCCGAACAACTGCTTCCTGGACATCCAGGCCGGCGCCGGCGGCACCGAGGCACAAGACTGGGCCGGCATGCTGCTGCGCATGTACACCCGCTACGCCGAGCGCAAGGGCTTCAAGGTCGAAATCCTGGAAGAATCCGAGGGCGAAGTGGCCGGCATCACCAGCGCCACGCTGAAGATCAGTGGCGAATACGCCTACGGCCTGCTGCGCACCGAAGTCGGCGTGCATCGCCTGGTGCGCGTCTCGCCGTTCGACTCCAACGCCCGCCGCCATACCTCGTTCTCCTCGGTATTCGTCTACCCGGAAGTGGACGACTCGTTCGTGATCGAGATCAACCCGGCCGACCTGCGCGTGGACACCTACCGCGCCTCCGGCGCCGGCGGCCAGCACATCAACAAGACCGACTCGGCGGTGCGCATCACGCACAACCCGACCGGCATCGTGGTGCAGTGTCAGAACGACCGCTCGCAACACCGCAACCGCGACGAAGCGATGCAGATGCTGCGCGCCAAGCTCTACGAACTGGAGCTGAAAAAACGCAACGAAGCCAAGCAGGCGCTGGAAGACACCAAGACCGACGTGGGCTGGGGCCACCAGATCCGCTCCTACGTCTTCGACCAGTCGCGCATCAAGGATCTGCGCACCAGCTACGAGGTCGGCAATATCAAGTCCGTGATGGACGGCGACCTCGACGGCTTCATCGAAGAAAGCCTCAAGCAGGGCGTCTAAGCCCGCCTTGCTGACGGGGCGGAACCGCACCCTCCGCCCCAGATAAAAGATTGCCATTGGAGTCACTATGTCAGAACACGAACAAACTGCCCCCGCCCTCGATGAGAACCAGATCATGGCGGAACGCCGCCAGAAGCTGAAGGCCATCCGCGAACAGGGCGTCGCCTTCCCCAACGACTTCCGCCGTAGCCACATGGCGCGCCAACTACACGATGCGCACGACGATAAGGAGCGCGAACAGCTGGAAGGCGAACAGATCGAGGTGGCGGTGGTCGGCCGCATGATGCTCAAGCGCGTCATGGGCAAGGCCAGCTTCGCCACGCTGCAGGACGGCAGCGGCCGCATCCAGATCTTCGTATCGAACGACAAGACCGGCCTCGAGCAGCATGACCAGTTCAAGCACTGGGACATGGGCGACATCGTGGCGGCCCGCGGCACGCTGTTCAAGACCAAGACCGGCGAGCTGACTGTCCAGGCAAGTGAAGTGCGTCTGCTGTCGAAAAACATTCGCCCGCTGCCGGAGAAATTCCACGGTCTCACCGACCAGGAACAGAAATACCGCCAGCGTTACCTCGACCTGATCATGAACGAGCAATCGCGTGACGTGTTCACCAAGCGCTCGCAGATCGTCCAGGGCATCCGCTCCTACATGGTGGACGAAGGCTACCTGGAAGTCGAAACGCCGATGATGCACCCGATTCCGGGCGGTGCTACGGCCAAGCCGTTCGTCACGCACCACAACGCGCTCGACATGCCGCTCTACCTACGCATCGCCCCCGAGCTGTACCTGAAACGCCTGGTAGTGGGCGGCCTGGAGCGCGTGTTCGAAATCAACCGCAACTTCCGCAACGAGGGGATGAGCACGCGTCACAACCCCGAGTTCACCATGATGGAGTTCTACGAGGCCTACTCGGACTACCAGCGCATGATGGAAATGACCGAGGGCGTGATCCAGAAGCTAGCGAAGGACATTCTCGGCACGCTGCACATCCAGTACCAGGGCAAGACGGTCGACCTGTCGAAATTCGAACGCCTGACCATCGTCGGCGCCATCAAGAAGTACAACCCGCACTACAGCGACGAGCAACTCCACGACCGCGCCTGGCTGAAGGAAGAGATCGCCCGCCTCGGCGGCAAGCCGGTACTAACCGACGGCATCGGCGGCCTGCAGCTGTCGCTGTTCGAAGAATGCGCCGAGAGCCAGCTATGGAATCCGACCTTCATCGTCGACTACCCGGTGGAAGTGTCGCCGCTGGCGCGCGGCTCGGACAAGCACCCCGGCATCACCGAGCGCTTCGAGCTGTTCGTGGTCGGCCGCGAGCTCGCCAACGGCTACTCGGAGTTGAATGATCCGGAAGACCAGGCTGCCCGCTTCCTGGCCCAGGTGCAGCAGAAGGATGCCGGCGACGACGAGGCGATGCACTACGACGCCGACTACATCCGCGCGCTGGAATTCGGCCTGCCGCCGACCGGCGGCTGCGGCATCGGCATCGACCGCCTGGTGATGCTGCTGACCGATGCCCCGTCGATCCGCGACGTCATCCTGTTCCCGCAGATGCGCGCGGAATAAGCACGCCGATACGACCTTTTGTAGGTTTGCAGAGTTCGTGCAAATTACTGCATTTAGGTGAACAATCGAGTGCTTTCTCAGAAAAAGCCCCGACTTTAAGTCGGGGCTTTTTTACATACAGTACAGTGTTGGAATTGGGGATGAAGCGGGAAAATTGAGCAACAATGGCACGCTGATTTCGCGCACCATTTTCTTACGCGAGTAGACCTAGCCGTTATTGCGACGGCGGCGTGACTCCACGCTCGGCCAAGAGGGTGCGATGCGCGGCCAGAATCTCACCCATGCCATGGGGTTCGAGTTGACTTGAGGGGGCATGATTGGATGCCATCAAGCCAGCAACTCTTGGCTGAGGTTGATTGGCCTTATAGGTGGCGAGAATCTTCTGTGCTTCTTCAAGCAGCTTTAGGATTTCTTGACTGTCACCACGGAGCTTGCCGAACCAGTGCGCAATGAAGATAGAGTCGAGCTTTGCATAGTCGAGTACACCGTACTGGACCCGATAGGCCACGACACTTCTCGTGCGCGACTTCAAGCTGTTCGCCGAGAGGTGCCAGCGCCAGTAGCGCACATCCATACGCATGAGGAATCCGTTATCTGGGTAGATAACATACCGTTTGAGGGTATCTTCACCGGCGGTTCCGCTACCCAGGATAACGTCTAGGCCGTCGGAGATGACATCGCCGATAAAGTTGGCAATACGGGCTCCTTGTTCGTCGTCCTTGGTACCAAGTTTTGTAGCTTTGGTGACGAGGTCGGTGACACTTTTCCTCAAGCCCGCAGTGTCATCGCTGATGATGACGTGCGTCTGTTCGTCGATAAAGTCCTTCAATGTACCCGGTGCCATGTTCTCATCACCATTGGTCCAGGATTTGTTCATTTCATCGCGGAATGTGGCGAGACGCGCTTCGGCAAGTCGAGAAAGGACAGTCAGCGTTTCAGAGAGGGCCTGCTCAATTTCTTTTGAGTTGTCGAGGCTGTTTACGAAGTCACGAACGATACCCATGAATCCTCCTAAAACTTTGGTTAAGGCTCCCTGCTTGTTAAGGCAGGTAGCCCAGTAGCGCACAAGAAATATGTTATTAGTATATTTTTTGCCATTGCACTAGTATGAATGAGCAAAATTTTTGGCAGCAATCAATGCCCTAGCATGCTAATGCTTAACACTGATCCCGAAATCTTTGCTCACGTTTGGCTCGGAATTTCTAGTGAAGTAGTCCACACATCATCTGGAGAACCAGCACATGGGAATGGAAAAGCAGGTCGGTGCTTGGATGTATGGCCTTATCAAGAACCAGAATATGCAAACTCAGCAAGGCCAGGCATACAACAAGTATCTACAGGCACTTTTGCAGAAGGGTGGGGCCGAAGGCTGGGTTCAGGTCGAGATGGCAATTTTTTTCGAATCGATCCCAGGCGTCGTCAACGTTCACCGAGAGAAGCACATATATCAAAATCCGAACAAAAAGGTCGACTTTGCTCTTGAGTGTAAAAATGACGTGGGACAGTGGTTTGGTGACCTAGTGGAACTGAAGTGCGAATCGTTATTCCATTCCGCCGAACTAGGCCGCTCGACGATGGACCACACTCAATATGCCGAGGTACAGGTTGACGTCGACAAGCTGAAGTATGAAAGGTCGCCCGAATTCGCCTCGAATGGGTCGTGCGTTTTGGTTGTGACATTCTCACGGGAAGCAGAACAGGCGATAGATAACCGTTTCCAGCACATTCTCAACGATGATCCCGAATGCAAACAGGAACTGGAACTTCAACATTTCGGTGAGTGGTGGAAGGTCTGCGTCTATGCTCTGCCGGTGAGCTGACAAAGCACTGGCCTGTCAATCGTTCCCCTGGACGCAGGAGCCAGGCGACTCAAGCAGGAGGAGTTGGAGCCAGCGTCTCGGCAAAGTCCAGATACGCAGGGCGAGCAGCAAATGACTTCTCGGCAATGCAAGCAACTCACCCCGAAGAACAGCTAGTTTCCGGCACCCTCACGGCTTCAACCGTGGCGACAGGCGGAGGATGCTGCCCTATCAGGCGCTGGAGGTGAGTCGCTCCGGCAGCAGGACGCCCTTCTCCAGCAGCTTCTCGAACTCCTTGGCCGGGACCGGTTTCGCCAGCAGGTAACCCTGGGCGGCATGGCAGCCCTCGCGGTCGAGGAACTTCCACTGCTCGATGGTCTCCACCCCTTCCGCAATCACCGTCATGTTGAGGTTCTTGGCCATGTTGATGATGGCGCGGGCAATAGCCGAATCGTCCGCATCCATCGGAATGTCACGCACGAAGGAACGGTCGATCTTCAGCTTGTCCGCCTTGAAACGCTTAAGGTAGGACAGACTGGAGTAGCCTGTACCAAAGTCGTCGATGGAAAGCTGCAGCCCCATGCTCTTGATGCGGTCGATGGTATGGATGGTGGTTTCGACATCGTCCATGATCACGCTCTCGGTCACCTCGACGTCCAGATCACTGCCCACCAGCCCGTGCGCCGATAGTGCCCGCTGCAGGTGTACGGCCAGGTCTTGCTGCCTGAACTGCAGCGTGGACAGGTTGACCGCCAGCGAGATGCGCGGCAGTCCCTGGCGGCGCCACTGCGCCAGCTGGCGGCAGGCCTCCTGGATCACCCAGTTGCCGATCTGGACGATGAAGCCCCGCTCCTCGGCGACCTCGATGAAGCGTACCGGCCCCAGCAGGCCCAGCTCGGGATGCTGCCAGCGGATGAGCGCCTCGGCACCGATGATTTCCCCGGTCTTCAGGTCGACCTGCGGCTGGTAGTGCAGCACGAACTCGTCTCGATCCAGCGCGTAGCGCAGCTGGCTCTCGATCTCAAGGATTTCCCGAGCCCGTGCATTGAGGTCGGCCGTGTAGAACTTGTAGCTGTTGCGGCCGGCCGATTTGGCGTGGTACATCGCGGCATCGGCGTTGCGCACCAGGGTCTCGAAGTCACGGCCATCGTCCGGGAACACGCTGATGCCGATCGACGGCGTGATCGAGATCGAGTGGTTGAACAGTTCGACCGGCGGCTCAAGCACCTCGCGGATGCGCTCGGCGGCCAGTGCCGCACTGCCGGGATCGGCGATCAGCGGCAACAGCACGATGAACTCGTCGCCGCCTTGGCGTGCCACCACTTCACCCGTCAGCAAGGTCGAGCGGATACGCTCTGCCAGCACCTGCAGCAAGGCGTCGCCCGCCGAATGGCCGAGCGACTCGTTGATGGTCTTGAAACGGTCGAGGTCGAGCAGCAGCAGGGCCAGCCGCTCGTTGTCGCGCGTGGCGTTCTGGATCGCCAGCTCGACCCTATCCTGGATATGCGCGCGGTTGGGCAAGCCGGTCAGCACGTCGAAATGCGCCAGGAACTGGATGCGCTCGTCGGCGGCCTTGCGTTCGGACAGGTCGCTGAAAATCGCCACGTAATGGGTGATTTCGCCCACCGCATTGCGCACGGCGCTGATTGCCAGCCACTCCGGGTAGACCTCACCGTTCTTGCGGCGATTCCACAACTCGCCCTGCCAGGAACCATGCTCGTTGATGGCACTCCACATCGCTTCGTAGAAGGTCTCGTCGTGACGGCCGGAAGACAGCATGTCCGGCTTCTGCCCCAGCACTTCCTGCTGGCCGAAGCCGGTGATCTGGCTGAACGCCCTGTTGACGCTGCGGATGCGCTTGTCCGCGTCGGTGATCATGATGCCCTCGACGGTATTCTCGAACACCTTGGCCGCTAGCTGCATGCGCTCTTCAGCCACGCGCTTTTCGGAGATGTCGCGCACCATGCGCCATACCGCGTTGATGCGACCGAAGGAATCCCGCATCGCCACGGTCTTGACGCTGACCGGCACCACGTTGCCGAAGCGGTTGATGTAGCTGGCCTCGAATTCATCGCAATAGCCGAAGCGCAGCACCTTGTTGTCGAGGTTGAAGCGCTCCATCCCCTCGCTCTCCGGCGCGATCAGCGACCAGAAGTTCTGCAACTTGAGTTGGTCGAGGCTGTAGCACATCAGGTTGAGGAAAGCCGGGTTGGCATCGATCACCTGGCCGTCGAGCGAGCTGATCACGATGCCGTCTAGATTGGACCAAAACAGCTCGCGGTACTTGTTCTCGGAACGGCGCAAGGCATCCTCCACCTCGCGCCGCCGGGCGATGTCCGACTCCAGCGCCAGGGTCTTGGCGCGCAATTCGTCGATCAGGCGCTTAAGTTCGGCTCGCGTCCACTCGAGGTGGCGCCCCAGCCGGCCGATCTCATCCTTGCGCTCCCAGAGAAAGGGGGTGTCGAGGTGCAATTCGGCCAGATGCGTCGCCTGCTCGGTCAGGGTGCGCATCGGCTTGAGGAAGCGGGAATGCAGAATGCCGACAATCAGCAGAATGGACAGCCCCAGCTGGGCGAACAGGATCATCAGCAGGTTCTTGAGCTGATTGCTCTGGGCGATGGTCAGGTGCTCGGTATCGAACTCGATGGTGACCTGGCCGATTTCCTCGCCACGGTAAATGACCGGCTTCTGAACGAAGGAGACGCCGCCGATACGGCGCTCGCTACGCAGCGCGTAGAGGAAAACGGTGTTGGACTGAGTATCGGTCACCCGCACCGAAATGACGCGGCTGTCCTCCATCACCGAGGCGATCAGCGGACTACCGGCCTGCCGGCTGAGGTTCCACAGCGGCTCCTGCATGCCCAGCGCCACGATGTCGAGCAAACGGCGCTGATCGGTTTCCAGCTGCGCCACCATGTTGTCGCGCTGCAGCCCGAACCCCAGCACGGTGATGATGGACGCAGGAATCAGCAGACCAAGAATAACGGCAACAAGCACCACCACCCGCAGCGAAAAGCGCGAAGCCACGGTCTGGTTAACGGCTGACTGGCGCGACGATGTCATGTTTTTCTGGTCCATCAAGCTCAAGCGGGGTCAGATCCCGGTATTTAATAGTTATCGACACGTTTACCTAATTCGAGAGGGAGTATACCCCTACCCGTCGATTGCCTTGCCTGTTTCACGCGCCTACAATCCGCAGAACTTATACCAAGGATAGGCAGTTCGAGCAAAGATGACACGACCACAGTATGACATGACGGTCAGCGCGCGCTGGATGATCACCGTCGAACGCGACGGCGAAGTGCTTGAAAATCATGTCATAGCCATCAAGAATGGCAGAATCGAGGCAATAATACCAGCCAACCAATTGGCGGCGATTTCTGCGACACAACACGTCGATCTGCCCCACCATGTGCTGATGCCGGGCCTGATCAATCTGCACGGCCACTCGGCCATGACGCTGTTGCGCGGCCTGGCAGACGACAAAGCCCTGATGGACTGGCTGAACAACCATATCTGGCCGGCCGAAGGCAAGCATGTGCGCGACGACTTCGTGTTCGACGGCGCACTGATCGCGATGGCGGAAATGATCCGGGGCGGCACCACCACCATCAACGACATGTATTTCTATCATGCCGCCATGGCCCGCGCCGGGCTAGCGTCCGGCATGCGCACCTTCGTCGGTTGCTCCATCCTGGAGTTCCCGACCAATTACGGCGCCAACGCCGACGATTACATCAGTAAAAGCCTGGCCGAGCGCCGCGAATTCCTGGGCGAGGAGCTGGTCACCTTCACCCTCGCGCCGCACGCCCCCTATACCGTTTCCGACGACACCTTCCGCAAGGTCGCAATGCTGGCCGAGCAGGAAGACATGCTGATCCACTGCCATATCCATGAAACGGCCGACGAAGTCGAGGGCAGCGTCAAGGAACGCCAGCAACGCCCTCTGGCGCGCCTGAAGGAACTGGGCCTGTTGTCACCGCGCTTGATCGCCGCGCACATGGTGCACCTCAACGACGAGGAAATCGAGCTGGTGGCGCGCCATGGCGTCGCGGTCGCCCACAACCCGGCCTCCAACATGAAGCTCGCCTCCGGCATCGCCCCGGTGAAGAAGATGCTGGATGCTGGAGTGACCGTCGGCATCGGCACCGATGGCGCAGCCTCCAACAACAAGCTCGACATGCTGGCCGACACCCGCCTGACCGCGCTGCTGGCCAAGGTGGGCACGCTCGACCCGACTGCCGTCCCCGCCGCCACCGCCATCCGCATGGCCACCCTCAACGGCGCCAAGGCGCTCGGCATCGACGACAAGGTCGGCAGCATCGCGATCGGCAAGCAGGCCGATCTGATCGCCCTCGACCTGTCCGCCATCGAGACCGCCCCGGCATTCGACCCCATCTCGCACGTGGTCTATGCCGCCGGCCGCGAACAGGTGACACACACCTGGGTCAAGGGCGAGACGCTGCTGAACAACCGCGTTCTGACCACGCTGGACGAAGCAGCGCTGATGACCAAGGCCGCCGACTGGCGCAACCGTATCCTAGCAAGGTAAAGCAGATGAGTAATGTCGACGAACTGGAACTGGATAAATTCAGCCAGCTGGCCCACAAGTGGTGGGACAAGGAAAGCGAATTCAAGCCGCTGCACGAAATCAACCCGCTGCGGCTCGACTACATCGACAGCCGTGCCGAACTGGCCGGCAAGACCGTGCTCGACGTCGGCTGCGGTGGCGGCATCCTGGCCGAAAGCATGGCGCAGAAAGGGGCCAGCGTGACCGGCATCGATCTGGCCAAGAAATCGTTGAAGGTCGCGCAACTGCACAGCCTCGAATCCGGCGTCAGCGTCGATTACCGCTGTGTGGCGGTGGAAACGCTGGCCGAGGAGCTGCCGTCGCACTTCGACGTGGTGACCTGCATGGAAATGCTGGAACACGTGCCGGACCCGGAGAGCGTGGTCCGCAGCTGCGCACAGCTGGTCAAGCCGGGCGGCTGGGTGTTCTTCTCCACCCTCAACCGCAATGCCAAGTCCTACCTGCTGGCCGTACTGGCAGCCGAGTACCTGCTCGGCATGCTGCCGCGCGGCACCCATGAATACGGCCGCTTCATCAAGCCGTCGGAGCTCGGCCGCATCGCCCGCCATGCAGGACTCGAGCTCGAGGACATCTCCGGCATGAGCTATAACCCGCTGACCCGCACCTACGTGCTGGGCAACGACACCGGCGTCAACTACCTGATCGCCACCCGCCGTCCGCTCGCCTGACGCGACAAGGCCGCCCTCCCCCACACGGGTAGCGGCGGCCTTGGTAAACAGCCGATAACAAAAAACCCTTCGCCGTGCACCAGCGAAGGGTTCTTTATCAAGAAGACCAGCAGATTACTTCAGCTTGGTTTCTTTGTAGGTCACGTGTTTACGTGCAACGGGATCAAATTTCTTGATCTCCATCTTTTCCGGCATCGTGCGCTTGTTCTTCGTAGTGGTGTAGAAGTGGCCAGTGCCGGCGGTGGATTCCAGTTTAATCTTATCGCGCATGGTATACCTCAGTCGCTATCTTGATGAGCTGCTATCAGATCTCGCCGCGTGCGCGCAGATCGGCCAGGACAACTTCGATGCCCAACTTGTCGATGGTACGCAGTGCAGCGTTGGATACGCGCAGACGCACCCAGCGGTTTTCGCTTTCTACCCAGAACTTGCGATATTGCAGGTTCGGCAGGAAACGACGTTTCGTCTTGTTGTTGGCGTGGGAAACATTGTTCCCGGTCATCGGACGCTTGCCGGTGACTTTGCAAACTCGCGCCATGGTTAAACTCCCAAAACCGGTAAAAGCTGGCTTTATAACATAGAAACAGGAAGATACGCAAGAAGAACCGTTGGCGCGGCACCTTGCTCTCATACCCAGAATGATTGCCTGGAATTATACCCGCATTCCACGGCGGCAGGCAGCAAAAATCGTCCGGCGCCGCCTTGGCGGCACAACACCGCTTGCGCCACATGACGGTTCAACTCTCGTCCGTTTCAGGTTAAAATCCGGGATTCCGTTACAAGCGTGTTCCCATGACCAAGTACATCTTCGTCACCGGCGGCGTGGTGTCCTCCCTCGGCAAAGGCATTGCCGCGGCGTCTATCGCTGCCATCCTCGAGTCCCGTGGCCTGAAGGTCACCATGTTGAAGCTCGATCCCTACATCAACGTGGACCCGGGCACCATGAGCCCGTTCCAGCACGGCGAAGTGTTCGTGACCGAAGACGGCGCCGAAACCGACCTCGACCTTGGCCACTACGAGCGCTTCATCCACGCCAAGATGAAGAAGAGCAACAACTTCACCACCGGCCAGGTATACGAGTCCGTCATCACCAAGGAACGCCGCGGCGACTACCTCGGTGGTACCGTGCAGGTGATCCCGCACATCACCGACGAGATCAAGCACAAGGTCCACGAAGGCGCTGGCGATGCCGACGTCGCCATCGTCGAGATCGGGGGCACCGTGGGCGACATCGAGTCGCTGCCGTTCCTTGAAGCGATCCGCCAGCTGCGCTCCAACCTCGGGCGCAAGAACACGCTGTACGTGCACCTGTCCTACGTGCCGTTCATCGCGGCGGCCGGCGAGATCAAGACCAAGCCGACCCAGCACTCGGTGCGCGAGCTGCGCGAGATCGGCATCCAGCCGGACATCCTGCTGTGCCGCATGGACCGCGAGCTGCCGGAAGACGAGAAGCGCAAGATCGCGCTGTTCTGCAACGTCGAAGAAAATGCCGTGATCGGCTGCTACGACTCGGACAGCATCTACAAGGTGCCGAGCATGCTGCACGCCCAGGGCATCGACGACATCATCTGCGAACAGCTGCAGCTGGAACTGCCCAAGGCCGACCTGTCGGTGTGGGACCGCATCGTCGACGCCATCGAGCACCCGGAACACGAGATCAATATCGCCATGGTCGGCAAGTACGTCGACCTGACCGAATCGTACAAATCGCTGTCCGAAGCGCTCAAGCACGCCGGCATCCACACCAAGAGCCAGGTCAACATCCATTACGTCGACTCGGAAGAAGTCGAGCGCGACGGCTGCGCCACGCTGAAGGGCATGGACGCGATCCTGGTGCCGGGCGGCTTCGGCAAGCGCGGCGTCGAGGGCAAGATCAAGGCGGTCAAGTTCGCCCGTGAAAACAAGATCCCGTATCTGGGCATCTGCCTCGGCATGCAAATCGCGCTGATCGAGTACGCCCGCGACGTAGCCGGACTGAAGGGCGCCAACTCCACCGAATTCGACCTCGAAACCGAATACCCGGTAGTAGCGCTGATCGATGAATGGGTCAACCACGACGGCAAGATCGAGAAGCGCGACGAGAACTCCAACCTGGGCGGCACCATGCGCCTGGGCGGGCAGGCCTGCGACCTGAAGCAGGGCTCGCTGGCGGCGCACATCTACGGTGCCAAAAGCATCGTCGAGCGTCATCGTCATCGCTACGAAGTGAACAATTACTACGTGCCGCGACTCGAAGAAGCTGGCCTCACCATCAGCGGCCGCTCTGCCGGTCATGAAAAGCTGGTGGAAACCATTGAGATCAAGGACCATCCGTGGTTCTTCGCCTGCCAGTTCCACCCGGAATTCACCTCCACCCCGCGTGACGGCCACCCGCTGTTCATCGCTTACGTGAAGGCGGCGCTGGCTCACCAGCAAGGGAAGTAAACGATGCAACTGTGCGGATTTGAAGTCGGCCTCGACCAGCCGTTTTTCCTGATTGCCGGCACCTGCGTGATCGAGAGCGAGCAGATGGCGCTCGATACCGCCGGCCAGTTGAAGGAAATCACCAGCGCGCTGGGTATCCCGTTCATCTACAAGTCGAGCTACGACAAGGCCAACCGGTCGTCCGGCAAGTCGTTCCGTGGCCTCGGCATGGACGAGGGCCTGCGCATCTTGGCGGAGGTACGGCGCCAGATCGGCGTGCCGGTGCTGACCGACGTGCACACCGAAGCCGAGGTACCGCACGTAGCGGCCGTGGTCGACGTGCTGCAAACACCGGCCTTCCTGGCGCGCCAGACTGACTTCATCCGTGCCGTGGCGCAAAGCGGCAAGCCGGTCAACATCAAGAAGGGCCAGTTCATGGCCCCTTCCGACATGAAGAACGTCATCGACAAGGCACGCGACGCCGCGCGCGAGGCGGGCCTGTCCGAAGACCGCTTCATGACCTGCGAACGCGGCGCCTCGTTCGGCTACAACAACCTGGTGTCCGACATGCGCTCGCTTGCCATCATGCGCGAGACCGGCTGCCCGGTGGTGTACGACGCGACCCACTCGGTGCAGCTGCCGGGCGGTCAGGGCACCGCCTCGGGAGGGCAGCGCGAGTTCGTGCCGGTGCTGGCGCGAGCCGCCGTCGCGGCCGGCATCGCCGGCATGTTCATGGAAACCCACCCCGACCCGAGCAAGGCACTGTCCGACGGCCCCAACGCCTGGCCGCTGGGCCGCATGCAGGAGCTGCTGGCCACGCTCAAGGGCATCGACGCGCTGGTCAAAGCAGGCCCGCTGCCAGAACAATCACTGTAACCATTTGACTACATTTCGGCCAACCATTACGGTTGGCCGAAGCATTTGCTTGACTAAACACACCTAGAACAAAGGGAACAGACATGAGTTCGATCATCGATGTGATCGCCCGCGAGATTCTCGATTCGCGCGGCAATCCGACGGTTGAAGCCGACGTGCTGCTGGAATCGGGCGTGATGGGCCGTGCCGCCGTGCCGTCCGGCGCCTCCACCGGTGCCAAGGAAGCGCTGGAACTGCGCGACGGCGACAAGAGCCGTTACCTGGGCAAGGGCGTGCTCAAGGCCGTGGAAAACATCAACACCGAGATCTGCGAAGCCATCATCGGCCTCGATGCCTCCGACCAAGCTTTCATCGACAAGACCCTGATCGAACTCGACGGCACCGAAAACAAGGGCCGCCTGGGCGCCAACGCCATGCTGGCGGTATCGATGGCCGTGGCCCGCGCCGCCGCCGAAGACGCCGGCCTGCCGCTCTACCGCTACCTCGGCGGTGCCGGCCCAATGGCCCTGCCGGTGCCGATGATGAACGTCATCAACGGCGGCGCGCACGCCAACAATACCCTGGACATCCAAGAATTCATGATCATGCCGGTGGGGGCCGCGACCTTCCGCGAAGCCCTGCGCTGTGGCGCCGAGATCTTCCACTCGCTGAAGAAGCTGTGTGACCAGAAGGGCTACTCCACCACCGTCGGCGACGAAGGCGGCTTCGCCCCGAACCTGGCCACCCACGAAGACGCCATCAAGCTGATCCTCGACGCCATCGACGCCGCCGGCTACGTGGCCGGCCAGGACGTGATGCTGGCGCTCGACTGCGCCTCGTCCGAGTTCTATAAGGACGGCCAGTACCACCTGTCCGCCGAAGGCCTGTCGCTCAGCTCCGAGCAGTTTGTCGACTACCTGGAAACGCTGGCCAACAACTACCCGATCATCTCGATCGAAGACGGCATGAGCGAGCACGACTGGGACGGCTGGAAGATCCTGACCGAACGTCTGGGCAAGCGCGTACAGCTGGTCGGCGACGACCTGTTCGTGACCAACCCGACCATCCTGGCCGAAGGCATCCAGCAGGGGCTGGCCAACTCGCTGCTGGTCAAGGTCAACCAGATCGGCACCCTGAGCGAAACCCTGAAGGCCGTCGATCTCGCCAAGCGTTCGGGCTACACTAGCGTGCTGAGCCACCGCTCCGGCGAAACTGAAGACAGCACCATCGCCGATCTGTCCGTGGCCACCAACTGCATGCAGATCAAGACCGGTTCGCTGTCGCGCTCCGACCGCATGGCCAAGTACAACCAGCTGCTGCGTATCGAAGAAGAGCTGGGTGATGCCGCCTACTACCCGGGCCGTTCGGCCTTCTACCACCTGAAGTGATTGCATGCGCTGGCTGACCCTGGTCCTGGTCGTCCTGATCACTACCCTGCAATGGCCGTTATGGTTCGGCAAGGGTAGCTGGCTCAGGGTCTGGCAGCTGGACAAACAACTTCAGGAACAGCGTGCGATCAACCAGACCCTGATCGCACGCAATGCCGCCCTCGATGCCGAAGTGGGTGACCTCAAGCGGGGCACCGACGCCATCGAGGAGCGCGCGCGCAATGAGCTTGGCATGATCCGCCAAGGTGAGGTATTTTTCCAGTTATTGGACCCGAACGGTAAATCGCCACCCCGACAATGACGGTGGCCGCTGGGCTCAACCTCACGCATTCATGACCAACACCGATGATGGCTGGCGATAAAAGCTCCAGGATCTGGGCAATGACAACAAACAACCCCATCGAAGTCGCCCGCGAAACGCTGAAACAACTCAGCACCCGCAAACTACTGCCCACCCCGGAAAATTACGAGCGCGTCTACCAGGAGCTCGCCAAGGCTCCGGCAGAGCGGGAAAACAAGCTTGCTACCCAGCTGTTTCGCGCGCTGGAGAGCCTGCCCAACGACAACGCTGCCGCCAAGGCGATGTTGCAACGCCTGCAACTGCTCATCAAAGCGTCCCACTGGGAGCAGGTTCCGCAACTGGTGATCGATTTTGCCCGACAGAGCCAGACCACCCAGCAGCTTGCCCAGGAATGGGGCAGCCTGATCGAGAACCTGATCAAGAGCTGGGATTTGCGCCAGACCGATTTCCCGCAGCACTTCAAGCAAGCCGGACTGGAACGGCTGCTGATCACCTACGGCAAACAGCCGCAGGAGCTCAACAAGAAACTGCATTCGCTGATCCAGACCTGGAATACCCCGTTGCGAGATCGCGAGCCGGTCTCGGAGGAAATACTGCCTTCAGACGAGACGACGGCGGACGCCGACCTCCCCCCGAGCTGGACGGTTTGGCAGCGCATCCTGTGCTTTGCCTTGAAGCACGGCCTGGAGCCGCGCCTGCAGCCCTACCCCGAGCTGGTGCTGAATCTCGAAGCCATGATCGGCGAAGTGGAGCAACTCGGCGACGAGGCCACGCTCAACAGCCTGCTGCCGCGGCTGCGCGCCTTCATGATCAAGGTCGAGCTCTACACCCAGCAGGAAGGGCGCTTGGTCACCGGGCTGTCGAACCTGCTCAAACTGCTGCTCGACAATATCGCCGAGGTCAACCGCTCGGACAGCTTCATGGTCGGTCAGATCGCCACGCTGCAGGAAGTGCTCTCGCAAGAACCCTTGTCGATGCAGCAGATCTACCAGCTGGAAACCAGCCTGAAGGAAGTCATCCGCAAGCAGGGTGCGCTGAAAAACTCGCTCGACGAGGCGGCCAGCTCGCTGCGCAATCTGCTGGATCGCTTCGTGTCGCGGCTGGCCAGCATGACCGACAGCACCGACGAGTTCCACAGCAAGATCAGCACGCACAGCACGCGGCTGAGACAGATCCAGAACGTCGAGGAACTCACCCCCATCATCAGTTCGCTGATGGAGGACACCTCGACGATGCAGCTCAACCTGGTCAGGTCGCGTGACGAGCTACTGTCCTCGCGCGAACAGGTGGAGTCGGCCGAGCAACGCATCAAGGAACTGGAAATCGCCCTGGAGGCGGCCAGCGCCAAGGTGAAGGAAGACCAGCTGACCGGCGCCTACAACCGGCGCGGACTGGCCGAGCACTTCCAGCGCGAGATCAGCCGCGCCGAACGCACCAACAGCCCGTTGTCGGTAGCGCTGATCGATGTCGACAACTTCAAGCAGCTCAACGACCACTATGGCCACCTGACCGGCGACGATGCGCTGAAGCACCTGGTCAACGTGACCCGCCATACCATGCGGCCTTCTGACATCGTGGCGCGCTTCGGCGGCGAAGAATTCGTCATTCTGCTGCCGGACACGCCGCCCCCCGAGGCCATCCAGGCCATCCAGCGCTTGCAGCGCGAGCTGACCAAGACCTTCTTTCTCGCCAATAACGACCGCCTGCTGATTACCTTCAGCGCCGGGGTAGCGAAATGGCATCTGGGCGAGCGTGATACCGACGTGATCGAACGGGCGGACCAGGCCATGTATCAGGCCAAGATCAGCGGCAAGAACCGGGTCTGCTCCGCGGAAGCGGAAGAAGCCCCCCTGCTGCCTGACGGCGTTCATCCAACAAAAAACGGCCCAAACGGGCCGTTTTTACTTTGGGGGCTCACTCTGCCACCGGGCCGCCACCCTTCTTCGTGGCCTTGCCGGCCTCGGCGCGACGCCGCCGCACCTCCTTGGGGTCGGCAATCAGGGGACGGTAGATCTCCACCCGATCATGCGCACGCAGGACGAAATCCTCCTTCACCGCCTTGCCGAACACCCCCAATTGGAGATGAGCCGAGGTCGATCTCGGGGAACTGCCCGGCAATACCCGAGAGCTCCACCGCTTGACGCGCCGTGGTGCCTGCCGCAACGGTCTGCGTGATGATCTGCTGGCGCTCGCGCCGCGCGTACGTGACTTCAATCTCGATGGTATTAGTCATCGCCGTAAATCCGGTCTGCTTCCTTGATGAAGGCATCCACCAACGAACCGGAGATATGGCCAAATACCGGTCCGATCAGTTTTTCCAGCAGATGACTGGAAAAGCGGTAGGTGAGGCGAAACTCGATCTTGCAGCCGATCTCGCCCAGCGGGTGGAAATGCCATCGTCCCTGCAGATGCTCGAAAGGCCCCTCGACCAGTTCCATGCTGATCGTCTCGCCATCGACATTGACATTGCGGGTGGTGAAATGCTGCCGAATTCTCAGATAGTCGATATGCAGACTGGCCACCAGCTGGTTGCCCACACGTTCATGAACCTCGGCCCTTCCGCACCAGGGCAGGAAGCGGGGATAGTGCTCGACATCGTCCACCAAGGCGAACATCTGTTCTACCGTATGGGGCACCAGGACATTCTTTTCGACAACCAGCATGGCAAGGGAAAACGCAAAAAGAGTAAAGGTACACCAAGCGCGCCTCCCCCGCCATGTCCGAGTTGGACGCTGCCAGGCCCAACGGAGCCAAACCGCTGAAATGACTCGACTTTAGCGATAGCACCGGTATCTGATAGAATACCGGATTCTCTTACCCTCACATGCCCATGAGCATCATCGACAACCGCAAGGCCTACCACGATTATTTCATCGAGGAAAAGCTCGAGGCCGGCCTCGTGCTGGAAGGCTGGGAAGTCAAGGCGATCCGGGCCGGCCGGGTGCAGCTCAAGGAGAGCTACGTCATCTGGAAGAATGGCGCCTTCTGGCTGTTTGGCTGCCATATCTCGCCGCTGCAGTCCGCCTCGACCCACGTCAAGCCCGACCCGACACGCAACCGCAAGTTGCTGCTGAACCAGGCCCAGATCAATAAGTTCATCGGCAAGGTCGAGCGAGCCGGCTACACCATGGTCGCCCTCGACCTGCACTACACCAAGGGCATGATCAAGGCTGAAATCGGGCTGGCCAAGGGCAAGAAACTGCATGACAAGCGCGACAGCGCCAAGGAACGCGAACTCGACCGCGAGAAACAGCGTTTCCTGCGGGACCGGGGGTAAGCCATGAAAACCAGTGTTTCGCTACCGATCGTACTGATCACGCTGGGCTCGCTGTGGTTTCTGAAGAGCACCTACCTGCTGCCGGAAACCTCGACCCTGCTCGCCCTGTTGCTGGTGACGGCCGGGGTTATCCTCTTCGTCATCGACGGCTTCAACAAGTCGTCGATGGTCACCAGCCCGATGCTGATGTACGGCGGTGCCGCCGTCTACCTGTACGACTCGGCCGGCCTGCGTCTGAGCCACGTGCTGTCGCTGGGCATGGTGCTGATGGGAATCCTGCTGCTGTTGGCGCGCAGCGACCGCATCCCGGAGCGCAGCCAGCGTGCACCGGAACGACAGCTCAACGGCGACGGGCGTTGAGCCGATACTGACATCTATTAGACGATTGAGGGCCGCAAGGCCCGTTCTCCATTATCAAGGATAGGCATGGACAAGATCCTCATTCTCGACTTCGGCTCCCAGGTGAGTCAGCTCATCGCCCGCCGCGTTCGCGAGGCCCACGTGTATTGCGAACTGCATCCGTTCGACATGCCGATCGACGAGATCCGCGCGTTCAATCCGAAGGCCATTATCTTGTCCGGCGGTCCGAACTCGGTGTACGAGTCCGACTACCAGGCCGACCCGAAAGTCTTCGAACTGGGCGTGCCGGTGCTGGGCATCTGCTACGGCATGCAGTTCATGGCCCAGACCCTGGGCGGCAAGGTGGAAGCCGGCGACAAGCGCGAATTCGGCTACGCCGAGATCAAGGCACGCCACCACTCCAAGGTCTTCGAAGGCCTGCAAGACCGCATCGACGACGCCGGTAACGGCTACCTCGACGTCTGGATGAGCCACGGCGACAAGGTGGTGGAGTTGCCTGCCGGCTTCAAGGTCATCGCCGAAACCCCGTCCTGCCCGGTCGCCGCCATGGCCGACGAGGACCGCGGCTTCTACGCCGTACAGTTCCACCCGGAAGTGACCCACACCAAGCGCGGCACCGAGATGCTGCATCGCTTCGTGCTGCACGTGGCCGGCGCCAAGCCGTCCTGGACCATGCCGAACTACATCGAGGAGGCGATCCAGAAGATCCGCGAGCAGGTGGGTGACGAAGAAGTCATCCTCGGCCTGTCCGGCGGCGTGGACTCCTCGGTGGCAGCCGCGCTGATCCACCGCGCCATCGGCGAACAACTTACCTGCGTCTTCGTCGACCACGGCCTGCTGCGCCTGAACGAAGGCAAGATGGTGATGGAAATGTTCGCGCAGAACCTCGGCGTGAAGGTGATCCATGTCGACGCCACCGAACAGTTCATGGGCAAGCTGGCCGGCGAGACCGACCCGGAGAAGAAGCGCAAGATCATCGGCGCCGAATTCGTCGAGGTGTTCCAGCGCGAGTCGGGCAAGCTCACCAACGCCAAGTGGCTGGCCCAGGGCACCATCTACCCGGACGTGATCGAATCCGCCGGCGCCAAGACCAAGAAGGCGCACGCGATCAAGAGCCACCACAACGTGGGCGGCCTGCCGGACGACATGAACCTGAAGCTGCTGGAGCCGCTACGCGACCTGTTCAAGGACGAAGTGCGCCAGTTGGGCGTAGCGCTCGGTCTGCCACATGACATGGTGTATCGCCACCCGTTCCCGGGCCCGGGCCTCGGCGTGCGCATCCTGGGTGAAGTGAAAATGGAATACGCCGACCTGCTGCGCCGCGCCGACGCCATCTTCATCGAAGAGCTGCGCAACACCATCGACGAGAAGACCGGCAAGAACTGGTACGACCTCACCAGCCAGGCCTTCGCCGTGTTCCTGCCGGTGAAGTCGGTGGGCGTGATGGGCGACGGCCGCACCTACGATTACGTGGTGGCGCTGCGCGCGGTGATCACCAGCGACTTCATGACCGCGCACTGGGCCGAACTGCCGTACAGCCTGCTGGGCAAGGTGTCCAACCGCATCATCAACGAAGTGCGCGGCCTCAACCGCGTGGTCTACGATGTGAGCGGCAAGCCGCCGGCGACCATCGAGTGGGAATAAGCCCTCTCCCTTTACAGCATGAACACCATGGCCCTGCCTTTGCGCAGGGCTTTTTCTTGCCCGTTGGCCGACAACATCGGTGATGTTATCGCCCCCGAACCACTTGGACTCGACGCCTGATGTCATAGACTGTTAGGGTAATCGCATGTTTCGATGCTGAAGGGAGTGGCGGAACCGCCACGTCCTTCCTCTTCCCGTTTCACCACGCACCAGGAGGATCACCATGAACGAGCAAACATTTGCCGCCGAGAAGGAACAATTGCTGCAGGATGTCCGCCACGTTCTGTCCAGCACTGAGGATCTGCTCACCGCCGCTGGCGACGAAGGCGGCGAGAAGGCCCAGCAGTTGCGCCAGCGCCTGGCCGACAAGCTGAAGGAAGCCAAGGCCAAGCTGACCGAGGCCGAGCAGGTGGTGGTCGGGAAGGCCAAGGTGGCGGCCAAGGCGACTGACCAGTACGTGCACGAGAACCCGTGGAAGTCGATCGGCATCGCCGCCGTGCTCGGCTTCCTGCTGGGCCTGCTGGTTTCCCGCCGCTGAGCCGGTCCGTCCCGATATGCCGGAACATACTCCGACACCGCCCCGCCCGGGCTCGCTGCGCTCGCTATTGGGCGGATTCGTGGCCTTGGCGCTGACCCGGGCCGAGCTGTTCGGCCTGGAGGCCGAGGAACAGAAAGAACAGCTGCTGCGCAATACCCTGATCGGGGTTGCGGCACTGATCTGCCTGCTCATCGGCCTCATGGCCGCGCTGCTGTTCGTCGTGCTGCTCACCCCCGAGTGGCGCGTGACGCTACTCGGCCTGCTCACCATCCTGTTTGCCGTTCTCGGGGCCGCCGCCTTGCTGCAGTTGCAGCGGCGTCTGAGCCGGCAATCCGCACCGTTCGCCACGACGCTGGCCGAGGTGCGCAAGGACTGGGACGCCCTCAACGGACGCGAGTGAGCGATGACTCCACAACAACGCGCCATCAAGAAAGAGCTGCTGCTGATGAAGGGCGAGGCGCTGCGCCTGAAGCTGCGCATGGAGCTGAAAGCCATCAAGCGGCCGATGAGCCTGGCAGGAGAAGGCTGGCGCACCTGGGGCAACCTGCGGCGACTCGGCCCGGTGCTGGGCCCACTGGGCGGCGTCATTCCCAGCAAGCGCCTGCGCCGGATGCTGCTGGGCGGAGCCCAGCTGTTTCTGCTATGGCGAGCGGCGCGCAAGCTCTGGGCCCGCCTGTGAGCAAACCGGCGCTGACGCTATAATCGGCGCCATGACGCTACTGAGCTCGCCCCCTCTTCCCCCCAATACCCTCCACCACCTGGCCGCGCTGGGCATCGCCAGCCGCGAGGCCTTGCGCGCCCAGGGAGTGGTGCATACCTTTCTGTTGTTGAAGGCGGCCGGCCATACCGTGACGCAGCGCCTGCTGTTCGCGCTGGAAGCGGCGGCGCGCGGTGTGCATTGGCAGGAACTCGACGACAATGATCGTGCCCAATTGACATGGGCGCTGCACCATCACGCCCCGGTGCGCCTGCCGCCGCCGGCCGAAGAAGCACAGCATTTCATGGCCGAGGCAATGAGGTTGGCCGAAGCCGCCGCGGCCGCAGGCGAAGTGCCGGTGGGGGCGGTGGTGGTGAAGGAAGGCCGCGTCATCGGCCGTGGCTTCAACCGCCCGGTGACGAGCCACGACCCGTCCGCCCACGCCGAGATGGTGGCCTTGCGCGAGGCCGCCGCGACGCTCGGGAATTACCGCCTGAGCGGCTGTGATCTGTACGTGACGCTGGAGCCCTGCCCGATGTGCGGCGGGGCGATCCTGCATAGCCGGCTCGACCGGGTGATTTATGGCGCACGTGACCCCAAGATCGGTGCCGCCGGCAGCGTGCTGAACCTGTTTGGAGAGCGTGCCCTGAATCACCAGACGGCGCTGTTTAGCGGGATAGAAGCAGAGGCCTGCGGCCGGCTGCTGAGCGAGTTTTTCCGGCAGCGCCGTGCTGCCGGCCGAGCATGAAGGGAACGATGAAGATTCGTGTTTCAATCGCCGAACAGGCGCTGACGCTGCGGGACGACGACGGCCGCGTGCTGCGCCGTTACCCGGTATCCACCGCCGCGTTGGGGGCGGGCGAGCGCAGCGGCAGCTACCAGACGCCGCGCGGGCGTCACATCGTGCGCGCCAAGATCGGCGCCGGCATGCCCGTCGGCGCGGTGTTCAAGGCGCGTCGCTGGACCGGCGAAATCTGCAGTGCAGAGGCGTACGCCGCCCAGCCCGAACGCGACTGGATCCTGAGCCGCATCCTGTGGCTGTCCGGGCTCGAACCGGGACGCAACCGCCTGGGCCCGGTCGACACCATGCGCCGCTACATCTACCTGCACGGCACGCCGGACCAGGTCGAATTGGACCACCCCGGCTCGCACGGCTGCGTGCGCATGCGCAACAGCGACATCATCGAGCTGTTCGAGCTGGTGCCGTGCGGTACCGAAGTGGAGATCGTCGAGCATGAACCGGCTTAAGCTGGTGCTGGCCACCGGGCTGGCACTGGCGTCTGCCCTGCTGCAGGCGGCCGAGGGTGAGAACACCCCGCCGCCGCCCGCCGAGGCCGGCTTCATCCTGGCGCAGCAAAGCGCCGGCCCCCTGCTGCCCACACACCCCAACCCGCAACAGTACGGCAAGCCGTGGATCGTGGTCGGGGTGAAATCGCAGTCGCTAACCTTCTACGACGGCTGGGGGTTGATGCAACACCGCTATAGCGTGTCCACCGCCCGCAATGGCGTCGGCGAGCTGGCCAACAGTTTCATGACGCCGCGCGGCTGGCACCGGGTGTGCGAGAAGATCGGCGACGGCGCCGAGGAAAACACCATCATCTTCCGGCGCCAGGTCACGCCGTGGAAGTACACCCCGGCGCTGCACGCGCAATACCCCGAGAAGGACTGGATCCTGACGCGCATCCTGTGGCTGTGCGGCATGGAGCCGGGCAAGAATCAGGGTGGCGACGTCGACAGTTACGACCGCGCCATCTACATCCACGGCGCCGGCGAGCACGTCGCGTTCGGCACCCCGACTTCGCTCGGCTGCGTACGCATGCGCAACCCCGACGTCATCGAACTGTTCCAGCAGGCCGAACTCGGCACCGACGTGCTGATCGACGAAAACGGCTGACCCCCTGCTCCCACCGGCCCAGGTTGGCCGAAGCCCTTTTCCCCGCACCGCACCACGGTGGCTCGCTGAACGACCCGAATCCCATTCGCGGTGCCGCATGACGCTGTTCTGGTGCATGTGCTCCGCCGGCTCCCGCCGGATTCCCCTCCGTCATGGCACGTGGCTTGCTAAGTCCTGTTCAGGGCCATGCCATCTCTCCAGCTGGCCCGCCCGAAAAACATCAAGACAAGGGAGATTCCCATGCACGCCCTAACGCTGCCCCATTCGTCCCACTACGATGAAATGCTGCTCTCCAGCGGCGCGGTCCGCCCCCACTACCAGGGCTTTGCCGAATGGCTGCAGGCCCAGACCCCGGAAGCGTTGTCGCGCAAGCGCGAGGAGGCCAACCAGCGCTTTCACCGGGTCGGCATCACCTTCTCGGTGTACGGCGACGAGTCCGGCGCCGAGCGCCTGATCCCGTTCGATACCATCCCGCGCATCGTGCCCGCGGCCGAATGGCGCGCGCTGGAGGCCGGCATGCGTCAGCGGGTGAAGGCGCTCAACGCTTTCCTGCACGACATCTACCACGACCACGCCATCGTCAAGGCCGGCATCATCCCGGCCGAGCAGGTGTTCACCAACGCCCAGTACCAGCCGGCAATGCAGGGCATTGATCTGCCCGACCAGATCTACGCCCACATCACCGGGGTCGACATCATCCGCCACGCCGACGGCCAGTACTACGTACTGGAAGACAACCTGCGCGTGCCGTCCGGCGTGTCCTACATGCTGGAAAACCGCAAGATGATGATGCGGCTGTTCCCCGAGCTGTTCGCCCGCCACGCCGTGGGCGTGGTCGACCAGTACCCGGCGCTGCTGTTGTCGACGCTGCGCCAGGCCAGCCGGATCGACAACCCCACCGTGGTGGTACTCACCCCCGGCCACTACAACAGCGCCTACTTCGAGCACGCCTTCCTTGCGCAGCAGATGGGGGTGGAGCTGGTGGAGGGGCGCGACCTGTTCGTGCGCGACGACCACGTCTACATGCGCACCACCGCCGGCCACAAGCAGGTGGACGTGATCTACCGACGCATCGACGACGCCTTCCTCGACCCGCTGGCGTTCCGCCCCGACTCCATGCTCGGCGTACCCGGTCTGCTCTCGGCCTACCGCCAGGGCAACGTGATCCTGGCCAACGCCATCGGCACCGGCGTGGCGGACGACAAGTCGATCTATCCCTACGTGCCGGAGATGATCCGCTTCTACCTGGGCGAAGAACCGCTGCTCAACAACGTGCCGACCTGGCAGTGCCGCAAGCCGGAAGACCTGCAGTACGTGCTGGAGCATCTGGACGAGCTGGTGGTGAAGGAAGTCCACGGCGCCGGCGGCTACGGCATGCTGATCGGCCCGGTGGCGAGCGAAGCGGAAAAGCAGCTGTTCCGCGACAAGCTCTCGGCCGACCCGGCCGGCTACATCGCCCAGCCGACGCTGTGCCTGTCGTCGTGCCCCACCTTCGTCGAGGCCGGCATCGCGCCGCGCCATCTCGACCTGCGGCCATTCGTGCTGTCGAGTGGCAAGGACATCACCATGGTGCCCGGCGGCCTGACGCGGGTGGCGCTGAAGGCCGGCTCGCTGGTGGTCAACTCGTCGCAGGGCGGCGGCACCAAGGACACCTGGGTTTTGGAGGACTGAATCATGATGCTATCGCGTACTGCCGACCACCTGTTCTGGATGGGCCGTTACATGGAACGGGCGGAAAACCTCGCCCGCCTGCTCGAAGTCAGCCATGCCATCTCGCTGATGCCGCGCTCGCACAACGGCGGCGCCGAGATCAGCGCGCCGCTGGCGCTGACCGGGAGGCTGGACGATTTCCAGAGCCGCCACAGCACGGCCGAACCCAGCCGGGTGCTGCACTACATGGCCTACGACCTCTCCAATCCGGCCTCGATCCTGTCGGCGCTGCGCAGCGCGCGTGAAAACGCCCACGCGGTGCGCGGCAAGATCAGCTCGGACATGTGGATGTCGCTCAACGCCAGCTGGCTGGAGGGCCGCAAGTTGGCCGAACAGGGCGAGGATTTCCAATTGTTCTTCGACTGGGTCAAGGAGCGCGCCCACCTGTTCCGCGGCGCCACCTACAGCACCATGCGCCGCAGCGATGCCTTCTATTTCCTGCGCCTGGGGATCTTTCTGGAGCGCGCCGACAACACCGCGCGCCTGCTCGACGTGAAGAGCCACCTGCTGCCCGACCAGCAGAGCGCCGACAGCACCGACTACTACACCTGGAGCACGCTGCTGCGCGGGCTGGGGGCGTTCGAGGCCTACCACGAGACCTACCGCGACACACTCAACGGCAAGCGCGTGTTCGACCTGCTGCTGCTGCGCGAGGACATGCCGAGAAGCCTGCGCGCCTGCTTCGACGAAATTCGCCAGGCACTGGCGCAGATCCAGGGCGACAACGGCCGGCCGGCGCGGCGCCTCGCCACCGAACTCAACGCCGCGCTGGAGTTCACGGCGATGGACGAGGTGTTCGACGAGGGGATGCACCCGTTCCTGCGCCGCATGCTGGGCGAGATCAACCGGCTGGGCGAGTCGATCCAGCGGGCCTACCTGGAGGCGGCGTGATGAAGCTCTCCATCCGCCACTGCACGCGGTACCAGTACGCCGAGCCGGCCTCGCGCAGCACCCAGTACCTGCGCCTCACCCCGCGCTCCAGCCGCCATCAGCAGGTGCTGAGCTGGCGCCTGACGCTGCCGGGGCCGGCCAGCCAGAGCGTCGACGCCTTCGGCAACATCACCCACCTGATGACGCTGGAAGCGCCGCACGACAGCATCGAGCTGGTGGCGGAAGGGGTGGTCGAAACCGGCCCCGACGGCTGGGACGACGATGCCTGCCGCCTCGATCCGCGCGTGTTTCTTCGGCCAACCCTGCTCACCGGCGCCGACGCCGCGATCGAGGAACTGGCGCGCCAGGCCGCCAGACCCGAGGGCAAGGCCGCCAAGCGCCTCGCGGCGCTGGCGGAGACGGTGCTGGCACGGATGCCCTACACCGCCGGGGTGACCGACGCCACCACCACGGCCGCCGCCGCGCTGGCCCTGGGGGCCGGGGTGTGTCAGGACCACACTCAGGTGTTCATCGCCGCCTGCCGTCGCCTGGGCTACCCGGCGCGCTACGTCAGCGGCTATCTGCTGAGCGGGACGGTCGAGCATGCCGCCAGCCATGCCTGGGCCGAGGTCTACGCCGACGGCGGCTGGCTGGGGTTCGACATCAGCAACCGGTGTACGCCGGGCGATCATCACCTTAAACTGGCGGTCGGTCTCGACTACCTCGACGCCTGCCCGGTGCGCGGCATGCGCCGCGGTGGCGCCGGCGAAACCATGCACGCCCACGCGGCGGTAGAACAACACGACCATTAACGCTTGCAACCGGGAAGTCCGACCGAGGGTCACTTCCCGGCCTTCACGGATTTCCCGACCATGACGTACTGTGTGGCCATGCGCCTGGAGAGCGGCCTGATCTTCGCCTCCGATTCCCGCACCAACGCGGGCGTGGACAATATCGCCACGTTCCAGAAAATGTATCCCTTCGAGCTGGCCGACCGGCTGCGGTTGGTGATGCTGACCTCCGGCAACCTCGCCACCTCGCAGAGCGTGGCCAGCCTGCTCGATCTGAGAAGCCGCCGGGACGGGCCGGACTCGTTGCGCAGCATCGGCTCGCTGTACGATGCGGCGGTGCTGGTGGGCCAGACGCTGCGCGAGGTCATCGCCCGCGACGGCGGTGGCGACGGCCAGGTCGACCTGGGTTCCAGCTTCCTGCTCGGCGGCCAGCTGGCCGGCGAGAGGCCACGCCTGTTCAACATCTACCCGCAGGGGAATTTCATCGAGGCGACGGCGGACACGCCCTGCTTCCAGATCGGCGAGACCAAATACGGCAAGCCGATCCTCGATCGCGTGCTGAACTACCGCTCCTCGCTGGAGGAAGCCATCCGCTGCGCGCTGATCTCGCTCGACTCGACCATGCGCTCCAACCTGTCGGTAGCGTTGCCGATCCACCTGATGTGGCACCGCAACGACGATTTCTCGCCGCGCTCGCCGCTGCGCATCGGCGAGGACGACGGCTATTTCCGCGAGCTGCGCGCCGCCTGGGGACGCGGCATCAAGGAAACCTTCGCCGCGCTGCCGGCCACGCCGTGGAACCAGGAGCTGGCATGAACACCCCGTTGTCCCTGACCACCCCGGCCCTGCTGTTCCCGGCCATCTCGCTGCTGTTGCTGGCGTACACCAACCGCTTTCTCGGCCTGGCCAGCATCATCCGCCACCTGTTCAACGACTACCAAGACAACCCCGAGGACAAGATCATCCAGCAGATCGGCAACCTGCGCAGCCGCATCAACCTGATCAAGTGGATGCAGTTTCTCGGCGTGGGCAGCCTGTTCCTGTGCGTGGTCACCATGCTGCAAATCTACGTGCAGATGGCGATCAGCGCGCAGTACACCTTCGGCGTCAGCCTGCTGCTGATGATGGCGTCGCTGGCGCTATCGCTGGTCGAGCTGAGGAAGTCGTCCGACGCGCTGAACATCCTGCTGTCGGACCTGGAACAGCAGCACGGCCGAGGCTGAGCCGGAAATCGCATGGTTGGCGCAAAAAAAGCCGGAGCACCCGCTCCGGCTTTTTGCTTCGGCCAACCACAGGGCCAATGCGCTACACCTTGTAGCGCTGCAATGTCTCGCCGACCCGCGCCGCCAACTGGTCGAGCCGGCGCGCGTTGTCGGCGGTCTCGTTGGAGGTGGCGTGGTTCTGCTCGGCCATGTCCGAGATGGTGTGCACGTGATGGACAATGGCCTCGCTCGCCTCGCCCTGCACCTTGAGGATGCGGGTGATATCGGCCACGGCATCGGCCACGCGCTGCGCCTGCCCCTCGATCTCGGCAATATGCTGGCCGGCGCCGCTGGCAAGGGCGCGCCCTTCGCCCACCTGCTCCACCACCTGGCGCATCTCCTCGACCGCGCCGTTGGCGGCGTTCTGGATCGCCGTCACCATCACCCCGATGTCGGCGGTGGACTTGGCGGTGCGTTCGGCCAACTTGCGTACCTCGTCCGCCACCACGGCGAAGCCGCGCCCGGTCTCGCCGGCGCGCGCCGCCTCGATGGCGGCGTTGAGCGCCAGTAGGTTGGTCTGGTCGGCAATGTCGCGGATCACCTGCACCACGCTGCTGATCTGGCGTGACTCCTGCCCCAGCTGCTCGATCACCTTCGACGCCGCCGTGACGCTGTCGGCGATACTGGCCATGCCGTCGGTGGTCTGGGCGATCACCTGGCAGCCCTGGCGCGACACCTCGCCGGCCTCCAGCGACAGCTGCATCGCCGCGTCGGCGTGCTCGGCCACGCCGTGGATGTTGCCGGTCATCTCCTGCACCGATCCGGCGATCGCCCCGGTCGAGCTGTTCTGCTGCGCCGAGCTGGCCGCGAGCTGTTCCGACGCCGCCGACAGGCCGCTCACCGCGAGGCGGATGTCGGCCTGGCTCTGCTGAATCTCGCGGAACGACTCCTGCACCCGGCCGATCAGGTTATTGAGGGCGCTAACCATCTGCCCGACCTCGTCCTTGTTCTTGACGTCGATACGCTGGGTGAAATCGTTGCTCTCGGCGATGGCGAGCACGGTGCGGCGTGCCCGGTTGAGCGGGCGCAATACCGCCGCCAGCACCGAGGTACCGTTCACCAGCAACAACAGCAGCGCGAACACGTTGACCGCGATCATCCAGTGCAGGCTCTGGCGCGAGGCGGCATTGGCCTGCTCCACGCTGGTCTGGGCCAGGCGGTCATTGACCTCCACCATCTTGCGCAACAGCTCGTCCATGCCCTCCACCACCGGCAGCTGCACTTGGGCGTTGGCGTAGAATTCGCGGAAGATGGCGTACTGCTCTTCCGGCGTCACGCCCTTGGCGAGCTTGTCGAGCAGCTCGTCCTGCGATTTGTCGGTACGCTGCCACTCCTGCAGCAGCGGGCCGAACTGGTGCCACAGCTTGTTCTCTTCCTCGCTGCGCGGGAAGGCGGCGTAGCGTTTGAGCGCGTCGTCGAACAACTGACGCGCCTGCTGCTTGCCCTTGAAGGTGTCGGCAAACAGCTTGCGCGACTCCAGCGAATTGTCGGTGGCGCGCACCGACACCTGCAGATTGCGCAACAGGGTGCGGTTGAAGTTGGAGCGCGCATCCAAGAGCGCAATCACCGCCGGCATGCGCTGTTCGCCCACTTCGGCCATCGAGGCCCCGGAGGACAGCATGCCGCGGTAGCCGAAAACCGCTACCAGCGCCAAGCCCAGCAAGGCGGTCAGCAGCAGCACGATCAGGCGTGTTCTTATCGTCATCGAGTTCCTCCCCCGGCGTATGGGACACCGTATTCGCTTACCTTGCCTCCCTTTTCGGCACGACGCCATCAGGGAAAACAGCAGCCGATAATCGAACCCGCGTCATTATCGGGCGAGCATGACACCCGGCTGAACGAAAAACAAGAGCAAGGGGTGCGCGAACGGCTCATGTCATGCCGGAGCGTTGCGCCGGATGTCCGCCGACCCACCGTGAGCACCAGGGCCATGGAGGCCTCCTCGTCCGACAACCCGGCACGGCGGCTGCCATGCCGGAAAAAACGACGTTGGCCATTCGAACGAAAAGTTCCTATTGCTTTTGTAAAAAAATGTAATGATAATGATTCGCATTAATATATTTGAGTAACGGACCCACCAACCCGAGTCGCCATAACCGTCTCGCCTCCTTAAAACCTCGGCTCCTGCACCGCATCAATCGAGGCATCCAAACCCCAGGCAACACCCCGTTTCCACCCGCCCCGGCAGGGAGGAGGGGCTGCTGTTGCCTGACGCGGTACGACGAGGAGGCCGTGACGTTCCGGGATGCTCGTGTTCGATCGTTCGGCCGGCCCCGCCGGCACTGTTTACGGACCATAACCCAAAGCAAAATCATGAAGCAGAAGACGCTATCCACCCTCATTTCCCTGATCGGCACCTTCGGCGCTCTGCCGGCGCTGGCCGATACCGAATTGCCCGCCGTGCGCGTGGAAGCCAGCCAGGACGCCGATCCGGCCACCAGCTACACCCGCGCCAGTTCGACCAGTGCCACCAAGATCGCCGCCCCGCTCAAGGACGTGCCGCAGACCGTCAACGTGGTGCCGGCGGCGGTGCTGAAGGACCAGAACGCCAGCTCGATGCAGGACGCGCTGGCCAACGTGCCCGGCGTCAGCTTCAGTGTCGGCGATGCACAACGCGACCAGGTGAGCATTCGCGGCTTCTCGGCGATCAACGACCAGTACGTCGACGGCGTGCGCGACGACGCGCTGTACTACCGCGATCTGTCCAACGTCGAGCGGGTGGAGGTACTGAAGGGACCGTCCTCGGTACTGTACGGGCGCGGCAGCTCGGGCGGCCTGATCAACCGCATCAGCAAGAAGCCGCTGGCCGAGCCGGTACACGAGCTGGCGGTGAGCCTGGACGATCAGGGCAAGCAGCGCTTGTCGTTCGACGTCGGCGCCAACAGCGACGACGACTTCGCCCGCTTCCGCCTGACCGGCGCTGTGGAGGATTCGGAAGGCTTCCGCAACCAGTCTTTCCTGAAGCGCGAGGCGGTGGCGCCGTCGCTGCAGTTCAATTTCTCGCCCAATACCACGCTGTTGCTGCAAGCCGACTATCTGCAGGACAAGCGCCTGGCCGACCAGGGCGTGCCGGGCTACAAGGGCAAGCCGGTGGACGTGCCGATCGAGACCTACTACGGTTCGGCCAACGGTCGCGACCAGACCGCCAACGAGAGCGACGTCACCAGCTTCACCGGCACCTTCGACCACCAGTTCGATAGCGGCTTGAAACTGCACAACGTGTTCCGCACCTATGACTTCTCGCTGGACCGCAATTACACCACCATCGCCAGCGTCAACGAGACCACCAACAAGGTCACCATCGACCGCACCAAGCGGCTGCGCGACGAGCATGGTTTCTACAATCAGCTGGAGCTGAGCCACGATCTCGACCTCGCCCAGACCGGGCACACGCTGTTGTACGGACTGGAAGTGGGCAAGCAGCACAAGACCGAGAAACTGTGGACGCGCAAGAACGCCGCCACCTACGACCTGTTCAATCCCCAGCTGATCGAACTGCCGGCGATCAACACCAGTGCCGCGCCCGGCAACGACAACGACACCGACATCGACATCGCTGCGCTCTACCTGCAGGACCTGGTGAGCCTGAGCGAGCACTGGAAAGCACTCGCCGGGGCGCGCTACGACCACCTGACGCAGACACGCGACGACAAAACCAGCAAGAACCAGGACCTGGCACGCACCGACAACACGATCAGCCCACGCCTGGGCGTGGTGTACCAGCCGACCGAACGCGTGTCGCTGTATGCCTCGGCCAGCCAGTCGTTCCAGCCGATCGCCGATTCGTTCACCTTCAAGCAGAACAGCGACCAGCTGAAGCCGGAGGAGACCATCAACTACGAGGTCGGCAGCAAGATCGATTTGTTCGACAACCTCACCCTGACCACCTCGGTGTTCGAGATGACGCGCAGCAACATCCAGGCCGCTGACCCGAGCGACAGCAACAAGGCGTTGTCGGTGGGCGAGCAGCGCGTACGCGGACTGGAACTGGCGGTGGCCGGCGCCCTCACCCCGCTGTGGGATGTGATCGCGGGCTACGCCTACCTCGACGGCGAGATCACCCAGTCGACCGAGAAGACCAAGATCGGCACGCCGTTCCAGGGCAACAAACCGGCGCTGACGCCGCGCCATTCGGCCAACCTGTTCGTCAAGCGCAAGCTGCCGGGTGGCTTCAACGTCAACGCCGGCCTGCGCTACGAGGGCGAGCGCTATGCATCGCCGGACAACCTGGTCAAGCTGCCGGGCTACACCCGCTTCGACCTCGGCACCGGCTACAGCGGCAAGTCGCTGGAGGTGAACTTCACACTGAAGAACGTGTTCGACAAGAAGTACTACATCTCCGCTCACAGCGGTGCCAACGACTACAACATGCCGGGCGCCCCGCGTACGGCCGAAGTCACGGCTCGCTGGAAGTTCTGATCCAGGCAGTGCGGTGGATTGTGAGTCATGAGCCGGTGAAGCCCCCTTGCAGGGCCAGGGCGGACGGCGGGCGACGCTCTCGCGCCAATCGGCGATTGGCACGCAGAGCTTCGCTCACTGAGGGACCGGGACTAGTGGACAGACTGTGGAATGTCCATCACGGCCGGCACCCCAACCGGGACTAGAGCGGCGGGGTGTCGACGAAGGCGGGCAATTGCTCGGCCTGGTGGGCAAACGCCTGCAGTCGCGGGAAATCGGCCGCCTTGACCACGTCCGGCAGCATCAGTTGGGTAAAGCGCCACGCCACCGCGACGCTGACGCCCGCCTGGTCGATCCCCTCCGCGCTGGCGGCTAACGGCGCACGCGCGAATTCGCGCTCCAGTTCGCCGTAAGCCGCCAGCACCTGACCCTCGACGCGCTCCAGCCAGGGCTGGTGCTGCTTCTCGGCCGGGCGCAGCTGACGCTCGTAGACGATCTGCACGCTTTTCTCGCACGCCGCCAGCGCCAGCCCGATCAGGCGCAAGGCACACTGGCGCCCGGCAGGCCCGGCCGGCATCAGGCTCTTGGCCGGGGCCAGGCAGGTTTCGACGTAGTCCAGAATCAGCGTCGAATCCATCAGCACCGTACCGTCGTCGCAGACCAGAGTCGGGGCCTTCACCACCGGGTTGATCCTGTGAAACTGCTCGAAGGTGCGGAACACCGAGACCGCCTGGTGCTCGAACCCGACCCCCATGAGCCGCAGCGAGACGGCCACCCGGCGCACATAGGGCGAATCCAGCATGCCGATCAATTGCATCGTGTTTTCTCCTGTCAGAAGCAGACTTTGCCCAGTAGCATCGTCCCCTGCGCGGCACGGTCCTCTGCGCCGCGAGCCGGCAGTGCTGAGGACGGCGAGAACTCCAGCTGGCCCAGCCCCTCGGCCAGGATTTTCCCGGCCGGAACCGTTTCCCGCTCTCCGGGCGCGAGGTAGACGTCCAGTCCATCGACCGTCAGCCAATGGTAGCCCGACACGGCGCGGACCTCGACTGCAGACGGCAATTCGATCGCCAAGAGTTCCTGACTAGCCAATTCGACACGTAGATGATGTTCCATGATCGCTCTCCGGTTGACGTTCTGGGTTCACTATAAGCGCCAGAAGAGGCAGAAAAAATCGATATTTATTTGTCTTTCATGTTAGTTTTACTTACATGAGCACACTTCCCCCCTGCCCGCGCTGCGCAGTTTCGAAGCCGTGTCCCGCCTCGGCAGCATCACCCTGGCGGCGGACGAACTGCACGTCACCCACTCCGCCATCAGCCAGCAGATCAAGCAGCTGGAAGAGCTGCTGGGGGTGGCGCTGTTCACGCGCGAGGGGCGCGGCCTCAAGCTGAGTGAGGACGGTCGGCTCTACGCCCTGCAGATCCGCATCGGGCTGGGGGAAATCACCGAGGCCACACGACTGGTGCGCGCCCGGCCACGCGTGGATGAGGTGGTGGTGGCGGTATTGCCCTCGTTCGGGGTGCACTGGCTGTTGCCGCGCCTGCCGAGCTTTTACGCGCGCCACCCGCGTTACCGCGTCAGCCTGCGCGCCAGCCTGGATATCCAGGACCTGCGCCAGGGGCTGGTGGACATCGGCGTGCGCATGGGCCAGGGCGGCTGGGAAGGGCTGGCGCAGAAGCGGCTGTTCGACGACGAACTGGTGGTGGTGGCCTCCCCCGCCTTCAACGACGGCCGCCTGCCGCAAACGGTGCAGGAGGTCGTCTCCGGCCCCATCGTACGCACCGTGGAATCCTGGCTCCCCTGGTGCAGTGCCGCCGGCGTGGCCGAACCGGGCAACGCCGCGCTGTGGATCAACGACTCCAACCTGGTGCTGGAGGCGGTGCGCCTCGGCATGGGGGTAGCGCTGGAGCGGCGCAGCCTGGTGCACGGCGCCCTGCAGCGCGGGGACTTGGTGCAGCTGACCGACATCAGCGTGCCCTATCCCTACCCGCACTGGCTGGTCTGGCCGCAACGCGAGAGCTCGCAGACCAAGCAGCAGGATTTCAGCACCTGGATCGAAGAGGAAATTGCCAGCTATCTGGCGGAACGGCCGCCCACGGCGTGATCCCCGAGGCAGTCCCGCCGCCGGCTAGCCGTGCCAGCGTCCCCACGCCAGCACCAGCCCCCACGCCGCCACGGCCCAGCACAGCGCCGCCACGAACAATGCCCAGCCCAGGCGCAGGCGGTCGGCCAGCAGGTATACCGCCGCCAGATAGACGAAGTAGGGAATAAGCGACCACATGCCGAACACGATGGTGGTCTTGAGCTCGCCCACCGAGCGCTCGGAGCCGACCAGGTAATGCGCGATCAGGGCAAAGGTGGGGAACAGCGGCACCAGCCCGGCGATGAAGTAGTGCTTGCTCTTCGACAGCACGGCGATCAGCAGCACCGCCGCCGAGCCCAGCAGGGCTTTGAGAAACAGGGCCATCGGCCACTCCACGGAGAAAACCCGTGATGGTGGCCCAGGGCGCGCCGCCCGGCAAGCGCCGGCCCGCGGTCTTGGCGCCGTCTTCGGCCAACCTGTGCGCGTCAGTGCACGTCGGCGCCGCGCTCGGCGAGCAAGAGGCGCAGCACCGAGCGGTGGCAATGCGCCTCCTCGGCGCAGTAGCAGCCGACGGAGAAGCTGCTGTGGTGCGACAGCGCCGCCAACAGATCCAGCGTGCGGCTGTTCTCCGGCGTCGCCATCTCGGCACGGTACTGCTTGATGAAGGCCGCCCAGTCGCGGTCCGTCTTGGCCTGCTGCGCCAACTTCACCGTTTCCGCGCTGGGCGCCGGGTTCGGGTACCACACGTCGTACCAGTTCTGCGTGGCGAACTCGCTCTTCGGCACACCCCGCGGCGGGCGCCGCACCGTGCCGATGCGCAACCCTTCGTCCTGCCGCCGCTCGCTACCCAATCTGACGATATACACCGGCATCGTATCCTCCCTCCCCGATCAAGTACCCGGCCCTCAGCCCGGCCGCGGCGCGAACAGGATGATCGCCATGCCGGCCAGGGTCACCGCGCTGCCCGCCACGTCCCACAGCGAGGGACGGATGCCGTCCACCGCCCACAGCCAGCCCAGCGCCACCGCGACGTAGACCCCGCCGTAGGCGGCGTAAACCCGTCCCGCCGCCTGGGGATGCAGGGTCAAGAGCCAGGCGAACACCGTCAGGCTCAGCGCCGCCGGCAGCAGGTACCAGGCCGGCGCCGACTTCTTCAGCCAGAGATACGGCAGATAGCAGCCGATGATTTCGGCCAGCGCCGTGGCGATGTACAAGGCGAGGGTTTTGGCGATCACAACCATGCGAATCCCGATCAATGGCAACCCGGCAGCATAGGCGCGAGCCCGCCCGTGGCGCAAGCTGCGCCAGCGCTCACAGCGCCCGACCGTCGAAGTGCTTGACCGTGAGCGTGTCCAGATCGACGTCGTCGAGGCAGCGCACGTTGACCGCCGCCATCGCGTTCCCGGCCGGGTCGCGTCCCTCGCCAAACGGGTGCATGCCGCAGGTCGGACAGAAATGGTGCTGGATGACGTGCTTGTTGAAGGTGTAGGTGCTCATGTCCGCCTCCGGCGTCAGCAAGCGCAGTTGCTGGCGCGGCACGAACCACATCAGCGCCCCTTGCGGCGACAGATAGAACAGTTGCAAGACATGACCTGGCCGAGATCGCCCTCCACGTCGAAGGCGATCCGCCCACAATGACAGCTTCCATGGTAAATCATGATGTAGCTCCTTCAATGTCCAACTCTTCAGGCTCATGGCCGCGCTGCGCGGCCTCGCCAGACGTGGCTTCTATCAGCACCAAGACCATGATGCTGACGATTTACACATCCTGCGGACCGATCGCCATAAACGGATTCCATGCCACTTCCCAGAGATGGCCATCCGGATCGGCGAAATAGCCGCTATAGCCTCCCCAGAAGGCATCTTGTGCCGGCTTCACCAATCGCGCGCCGGCATTCACCGCCTGCTCCAGCACCTGATCGACCTCTTCCCGCGTCGACACATTGTGGGCCAGGGCACAGCCGCGAAAACCGCTACCCTCGGCCGGCACCGTGGCGTCTTCGGCCAGCGCCGTCCACGGATACAGGGCCAGCCAGGTGCCGTGGAGCGCAAAGAAGGCGACGCCGGCCGCCTCCATCGGGTAGCGCGGCAGACCCAGCCCCTGCTCGTAGAAGCGGGTGGCACGGTCGAGGTCGCCGACACCCAGCGTCAGCATGCTGATTCGCGGTTTCATGGTTTTCTCCCTGGCTTGACGATGGCTGGCGCGCCCGCTTACAGCTCCCCGTACACCGGCTCGCAACGCACCTCGGTCTTGACCGAGTTGGCGATGAAGCACTCCTCGTGCGCCTCGTGATGCATCTGGTCGAGCTGCTCCCGCGTGGGGAGACGCTCCCCGGAAAACGTCACCTCCGGCCGCAACGTAACCATCGTCATGGCCATCTTGCCAGCCGCATTCTTGGCCATGACGCCGACGGCCGCATCGAAGTAGCGCTCGACACAGAACGCGCGCCTGGCGGCGATCGACAGGAACCACAGCATGTGGCAGCTCGACAGCGAGGCCACAAATGCTTCCTCCGGATCGACGGCGGAGGCGTCGGACATCGGGACGGGAACAACGTGCGGGGACGACGAACCGGGCACTTCCACGCCGCTGTCGAAGCGCAAAACATGGCGGCGGCTGTAACGGTTGCCGAGGAAATCCTGCTCGCCGCGCTGCCAAAGGACTTCGGCGGTGTACTGGGCCATTCTCTGCTCCTGGGAAATGAACGTTAGGCAGCTGGCAACAGCGACACAGCGACCAGCCAATGGGCATGCCAGTTTAGCGCCGGTTCACCCCTCTGGCCCGTCAAAGCGGCACGTGCCCGCATGCGACGTCATCGGCCAACTTCACGGGGAAGTCAACGGATGAAATGCGAGGCTGCACACTCTCCGCCGGCGGGGGCGTTTCCAATCAAGCCACCCCGGCGTAGGCGCGCTGCAAGGCGGCGATGTCGAGCTTTTTCATCTGCAGCAGGACGGTCATGACGCGCTCGGATTTTGCATAATCGGCATCGCTCAGCATCTTGGGCAGCGCCGTCGGCACCACCTGCCAGGACACACCGTACCGGTCCTTGAGCCAGCCGCATTGCTGCGCCGCCTCATCCCCGCCGGCGGACAGCCTCTCCCAGTAGTAGTCCACCTCATCCTGCGTCTCGCAGCTGACCTGGAACGACACGGCCTCGTTGAAGGTGAATACCGGGCCGCCGTTGAGGGCGGTGAAGGCCTGGCCATCCAGCTCGAACTCCACGGTCAGGACCGACCCCGCCGGCCGGCCGTGAATCTCATGCCCCGCCTCGCCGTAGCGGGTCAGGCTGACGATCCGTGAGTTCTTGAAGATGGCGGTGTAATACCCAGCCGCCTGTTCGGCCTGGTCGTCAAACCACAGGCAGGGGGTGATCCGTTGAATGCTTGCCATGGTGCGTCTCCTAACCGAGTCTCAGCACGACGGTGAATGGTCGTGACTACCAGCTTAGACCTCTACGGCGAGTAGGACGCCATTGAAACCTCCACACTCCCCTTCACACTCGTTAGTGGCGGGGGCTGGAGAGTGGTACGTCAGCGCTTGGCAGTGGCCAGTGCGGCGCCGAAGCACACGAATGTCACCCCGGCCGTCTTGTTGACCATGCGGCCACCGCGTTCGGACACCAGCCAGCCTTTGGCACGCTTGGCAAACAGCGCGTAAGAACAGTGAATGACGACAACCAGGGAGCTGTAGGTCAGCACCAGCGTGGCAAACTGAATCGGGTAATTCCTCGCCGGATCGATGAACTGGGGAAACACCGAGAGAAAGAAGAAAATCGCCTTCGGATTGGTGAGCTGCAGGGATAGCCCCTCAAGAAAGCGCTTGCCGAAACTCGCCTCGTGTACCGACTGCTCCGCGAACCGGAACGGAGGAGCCCGCCAAAGCCGAATACCGAGATAGATGAGATAAGCGGCACCGATGAGCTTGAGGACGGTAAAAGCCAGCGCCGAAGCGGCAAGCAGCACCCCGAGGCTGGTGGCCGAAATCGCCGCGACCGCCAGCGCCCCACAGGCAATCCCCAGAATGCCGCCAAAGGTGCCGCGCATGCCATAGCGCAGGGCATTGCTGAGCGTCATCACGACACCTGGGCCGGGGCTGAACACCGTGGCGGTGGCCATCAGCAGGAAAAGCGAATAAAGCTTCATGGAGACTCCTTGGGCGGTATTTGGTCATGACGGCTCGAAACGAGGAGCCATCTGAAAAAAGGGCTGAATCTACCGGCTCAACGCGACGAATACGGCACTATGGCGGTGCACAGTTAGCCTACTTCGCCCGTCTTTGCCTTGCCTTCACGACGGAGACATTGAAGTCGACCGCGGCTCGGATGAGCGCCTTGAACGCATCCGCGTCGATCTCCTCTCCCTCATGGATATCAATCGCGCGCCTTGTGTTTCCGTCGAGGCTCGAGTTGAAGAGCTTGGCTGGGTCCTGCAGCGACGCCCCCTTGGCGAAGGTCAACTTCACGATCGACTGGTAAGACTCGCCGGTGCAGATGATCCCGTCGTGCGACCATACGGGTGTGCCCATCCATTTCCACTCCTCCACGACGTCCGGGTCGGCCTCTTTGATGAGCTGGCGCATCCGGCTCAAGGCCGCCCCGCGCCAGTCCCCGAGTTCGGCGATTCGTTGGTCGATCAGCTCGGATGCGGGATGGCCCTCGGTCGAATCCAATTTTTTCATGCTCTCCTCCCTAGCTTGTCGCTCCCACCAGCCTGTCAGGCTGCAGACGCCGGCTCAGGCGAGTGGCAGGCAATGCCGATTTTGTTGCCGTCAGGATCGCGGAAGTAGGCGCCAAAGTAATGCTCGTGGTACTCGGGCCTTAGGCCAGGAGCGCCTTCACATAAGCCTCCGTTAGCCAACGCGGCTTTATAGGCCTCTGCAACCATTGGCCGGCTTTCAGCGAGAAAGGCCACCATTTGACCGTTGCCTGGCGAGTGGGGCTGTTGGTTGTAGGGAGAGCCGATCAGGAAGAGCGGCCTAGGCTCGTCAGGGCGCTGCCAACCCGCCCAAGGGCGGCTTCGATCACAAAAGCGAAGCTTGATGCCGAGGGCCGCCATGAGCGGTTCATAAAAAGCCAATGCGCGGTCGATGTCACTCACGCCGATAAAGATATGGGAGAACATACAGCGCCCCTTTGTGTGAATATCCGACGTTTGGCATGAGCGGCAGCCGATGGACGCAGCCTCTTGGAGTCCATATTAAGAGGCGTTAGGCAACACATACGCCTACGGCTTCCTGGCTGTTTCAACATGACGAGTAAAATTATTCAAAATAGCCTGCCACCCGTCACGTTGCTGTTCGATGGAATGCGATGGCTCACTATCGAAAGTCACGCAAACCACAACACCTTTTGGGCTATCAGCAAATTCAACCTGCGCGGTGCGATCGCCAAAGGAATATTCGATCAGTTTGTGTGCCACCACAGCGGTATAGGTTCCGGCAAAATCGAACCCCACGCTGCCATCCTTGGCTTCCATTCGTGACGAGAAGATGCCGCCGACGCGCAAATCCACTGTGGCCGAGGTGGTGTGCCAATCATCAGACGCGGCGTTCCACTGCTTGATATCCTCGGGAGTTGTGTATGCGTGCCAAACTTTCTCGATGGGGGCCGCGACTGTGGTTTCAACAGTGATTTTCATGACGAGCGTCCTTCTTGGTTTGGGGCAATTAGATTTGGCGATGTGGTGCCCAGGTGTACTCAAGCTAGAAGACGTATTTTTTACGTCATCATCCAGAATGCATGGCAACAATCATGCTGGCCATGATTGCCACAGAACTATTTATGGCATAGGAGTGCGAAATAACTACCGGGAAATACGTCATATCCACACCTCTTCGCAAGCTGCTTGATCAAGTGCGCAGCCGCATCCACCTCTTTGATAGCGCATCGCCCATCGTCCAAGACAGATATGGCGAACGTTGGGCTTCATTTCATGAAGCCCAACCTACCGTGCTGTCCGTGTTGAACGCCTTGTTATGCACACGCTCTCTAACCCTGAGCTGCGCCTTGTTTTTTAGGGAGCTGGGGGTTCATAAAATCCCACGTTGCGGCACTTGCCACATAGAAGTCTAACTTGGGTACGTAGTGCGATGCTTCGTTCAACGTGCCCGCCTTGATACCCAGCATGCCGGGAAGACTGCTGAACTTTGCGAATAATTGTGAGCCGCAATTCGGGCAGAACCCTCTTTTGTGCACATTTCCGCTGTCGGCCGTTGACTCGAAATAGCTTGCCTCGCCGGAAACAACAACGTCTTTCTCGGGAAAAAGCATTGCAGGAATAAACGCACTACCTGAAGCCCTTTGACAGTCTTTGCAGTGACAGTTTCCAGAAAATAATGGCTCGACATCGATTGAATAGTGGATTGCGCCACAAAGACACTGCCCGGTGTATTTTGAATTCATACTTAAATCCATGCTGGTTGGTAACGCGCATAACTAGAAGTAGACGTCCAATAAAAACGTATTTTTTACGTCACCATCTGGACAGCTTGCCACATCACCACCTATGCCGGAAGAGTAGGCAGCCCATCCCCAAGCAGTCCCTTCCCCCTCCACACCGCAGAATCATCATCTGCCAACAGACTGAGCCCCACCCCAAACAAAACACCCCCGCCTGCAGCGCAAGCGGGGGTGTGGATTTGCCCTTCGGCCAACGTTGGCCGAAGAGTTCAGCGTGCGTTCAACAACTCGCCATCAGGCGGTGGCGACCGGAATCTTGCCGATCTTGACGCGCCATTCGGCCGGGCCGGTGTTGTGCACCGAGGTGCCACAGGAATCCACCGCCACGGTGACCGGCATGTCTTTCACTTCGAACTCGTAGATGGCTTCCATGCCGAGGTCTTCGAAGCCGACCACCTTGGAGGCCTTGATCGCCTTGGAGACGAGGTAGGCGGAGCCGCCGACGGCCATCAGGTACACCGCCTTGTTGTCCTTGATCGCCTCGATCGCCGCCGGGCCGCGCTCGGCCTTGCCGATCATGCCCAGCAGGCCGGTCTGCTCCAGCATCTGGCGGGTGAACTTGTCCATGCGGGTGGCTGTGGTGGGGCCGGCCGGGCCGACCACTTCGTCACGTACCGGATCGACCGGGCCGACGTAGTAGATGAAGCGGTTGGTGAAGTCCACCGGCAGCTTCTCGCCCTTGTTCAGCATGTCAACCATGCGCTTGTGCGCGGCGTCGCGGCCGGTGAGGATCTTGCCGTTGAGCAGCAGCACGTCGCCCGGCTGCCAGCTCGCCACTTCTTCCTTGGTGATCTTGTCCAGATCGACGCGCTTGCCATTGCTGGTGTCGTAGGTGATTTCCGGCCAGTCTTCCAGCTTCGGCGTTTCGAGGTGGGCCGGGCCGCTGCCATCCAGGTGGAAATGGATGTGGCGGGTGGCGGCGCAGTTCGGGATCATCGCGACCGGCAGCGACGCGGCGTGGGTCGGGTAGTCCAGAATCTTGACGTCGAGCACGGTGGTGAGACCGCCGAGACCCTGCGCACCGATCCCCAGCGCGTTGACCTTCTCGAAGATTTCCAGGCGCAGCGCTTCGACCTTGGTCAGTTCCGCGCCGCTGTCGGCCTTGGCCTTGAGCTCGTGGATGTCGACGTGGTCCATCAGCGATTCTTTGGCCAGCAGCATTGCCTTTTCCGGGGTGCCGCCGATGCCGATGCCGAGGATGCCCGGCGGACACCAGCCGGCGCCCATGGTCGGCACGGTCTTGATGACCCAGTCGACGATGGAGTCGGATGGGTTGAGCGCGTAGAACTTGGATTTGTTCTCGGAGCCACCGCCCTTGGCGGCACAGATTACCTCGACGCCGTCGCCTTCGACGATCTCGAAGTGCACCACGGCCGGGGTGTTGTCCTTGGAATTCTTGCGCAGGCCGGCCGGGTCGAGCAGCACGGAGGCGCGCAGCTTGTTGTCCGGGTTGTTGTAGGCGCGGCGCACGCCTTCGTTGACCATCTCCTGTACCGACAGCTCGGCGTCCCACTGCACCTTCATGCCGACTTTCAGGAACACCACGGCAATACCGGTATCCTGGCAGATCGGGCGGCGGCCTTCGGCGCACATGCGGCTGTTGATCAGGATCTGGGCCATGGCGTCCTTGGCCGCCGGGCTTTCTTCGTGCTGATACGCCTTGTACAGCGCGTCGATGTAGTCTTTCGGGTGGTAGCAGCTGATGTACTGGAAGGCATCCGCGATGCTCTGGATGAAGTCTTCCTGACGGATGATGGTCATGAGGCTGTCTCGCAAAAACGTGGGGTGATGACGAGTGGCCAGCGGGCTGGCCGCGGGAGCCGCCAAGAGCAGCCGTCCGACGGGAGCGCGATACGGCTGGTCTTAGCGGCCCAGCCGCCGATTGTAACACCGTTCCGGCCCCGGCTTCTGCCTTGTCGCCCCCATGACAGGCTGCTAGGCTTCATGAAGCACCTGTTCACGATCTTGCTGGACGTCTCTGGGCGCGATCCCGCAGACCGGAGAGCGCCAGCCGGCGTTCATCGACGATGGGTTTCGCTACGCTCCCCCATCCTACGCTCTACCTCGATCCACGATCCGCTCTCGACATATCGTGAAGCAGGTTCGGAAAATTGCTTCTCGTGCAGGAGAGACTGTCATGTCCGTCCGTATGGAACGCGATACCTTCGGCGAGATCGCCGTCCCGGCCAAGCGGCTGTGGGGTGCCCAGACCCAGCGTTCGCTGGAAAACTTCCGTATCTCGAGCGAGAAAATGCCGCCCGAGCTGATCGAGGCGCTGGCCCAGGTGAAGCGTGCCGCGGCCGGGGTCAACGCCGAGCTCGGCCTCCTGGCTCCCAAGCTGGCGGGGGCGATCGAGGCCGCCGCCGGCGAAGTGATCGCCGGGCAGCATCCGGACGAGTTTCCGCTGGCGGTGTGGCAGACCGGCTCGGGCACGCAATCCAACATGAACATGAACGAGGTACTGGCCAACCGCGCCAGCGAGCTGATGGGCGGCGAGCGCGGCGAGGCGCGCCCGGTGCACCCGAACGACCACGTCAACCGCGGCCAGTCGTCCAACGACGTGTTCCCCACCGCGATGCACGTGGCGGCGGTGGCGGCGGTGGAGCAGCGTCTGCTGCCGGCGCTAGACGCGCTGGCCAGGACGTTAGCGGAGAAGTCGCTGGCGTTCACCGACATCGTCAAGATCGGCCGCACCCACCTGCAGGATGCCACGCCGCTGACGCTGGGGCAGGAGTTTTCCGGCTACGTGGCGCAGCTGGCACACTGCCGGCGCCATCTCGAAGACGCGCTGCCGCACCTGTGCGAGTTGGCGCTCGGCGGCACCGCCGTCGGCACCGGGCTCAACGCGCATCCGGAATTCGCCGTGCGCGTGGCGCAAAGGCTGGCCGAAGACACCGGCCTGCCCTTCGTCACCGCGCCGAACAAGTTCGAGGCGCTGGCCGCGCACGATGCGCTGGTGCACGCGCATGGCACGCTGAAGACGCTGGCCGGGGCGCTGATGAAAATCGCCAACGACGTGCGCTGGCTGGCCAGCGGACCGCGCTGCGGCATCGGCGAGATCAGCATCCCGGAAAACGAGCCGGGCAGTTCGATCATGCCCGGCAAGGTCAACCCGACGCAGAGCGAGGCGCTGACCATGGCCTGCGCCCAAGTGCTGGGCAACGACGTGGCGGTGAACATCGGCGGCGCCAGCGGCAACTTCGAGCTGAACGTGTTCAAGCCGCTGATCATCCACAATTTCCTGCAAAGCGTGCGGCTGCTGGCCGACGGCATGACCAGTTTCAACGAACACTGCGTGGTCGGCATCGAGCCCAACCGCGCGCGCATCGACGAGCTGCTGGAGAAATCGCTGATGCTGGTCACCGCGCTCAACCCACACATCGGCTACGACAAGGCGGCGGCCATCGCCAAGAAGGCGCACAAGGAAGGGTTGACGCTCAGGGAAGCGGCGCTGGCCAGCGGCTACCTGACGGCGGAGCAGTTCGACGCCTGGGTCAAGCCGCAGGATATGGTGGGCTGAGCGCAGCCCGGCCGACGCTTAGAGCCTGTTTACGATCTCGCGAGCTAGAGCGAGACAAGGCAAAAACGGCTGAGGATGCGGAGTTTACACGTAGTAAATGAGCATTCCGAAGTCGTTTTTAACGCCGTATCGCCGAAGCGCAGCAGATCGCAAACAGGTTCTTACGCCGGCACCCCCAGGATCACACTCGACGCCTTGAAGATCGCTGTGGCGGTCTTGCCCACGGCGAGGTCGAGCGCCTGGCTGCTGTCGTTGGTGACGATGGCGGCCACGGCGATGCCGCCGGGCAGATCGATCACCACTTCGGTGTTCACCGCTCCGGGTACGATGCGCGCGATGGTGCCGCTCAGACGATTGCGCGCGGAGAAGCGGGCGCCTTCGCCATCGGTCAGCACGATCACCGACGACGACTTCACCAGCGCAAACGCCTCGGCCCCCGGACGCAAGCCCAACCCTTCGGTGCTTTCATGCGTGACCGTGGCCACGATCTTCTGACCGCCCGTGACTTCCAGCTCGATTTCGTCGTTGACTGCGCCATGCTTCACGGCGACGACCTTGCCCAGGAACTGATTGCGGGCGCTGGTTTTCATATTCATTCTCCTGATCAGAACATAATCGTCGGCGAGGCTGTCGGCCTGTCTCCCCAGCTGCTCGATGAAACGGCGGTGCTCGCGCTCGATGATGCGGAAGTTCTCCACCAGTTGCTCACCGCGCGGCGTCAGGCGCGTGCCGCCGCCGCCCTTGCCGCCCACCAGCCGCTCCACCAACGGCTCGCCGGCCAGGTTGTTCATGGCGTCGATGGCGTCCCACGCCGCCTTGTAACTCATCTTGATGGCCTTGGCGGCCCGGGTGATGGAGCCGCATTCGGCGATCTTGGCCAGCAATTCGATACGTCCGGCCCCACCGAAATTCTCGCCGCCCACCGTCATCCACACCGAACCGCACAAGGCAATGCTGTTGTCTTTCGTGTCCATGGCTTGCTAGCACCCTCGCCTGTCTGAATCGGAAAAGCCCGCACGCGGCCCCAGACCCGTAGCACCTCCCGGCGCCGCCGCGCCAGCACGCGAGGCCGCCAGCTCGGCGAACAGGAAGGATTTCCAGCTCCGGCGGGCGGGGTTGCGTCGCGACAGCGACGGGAAATAGCGCCCCAGGAGCCGCGACACCGCCTCTCGCCCGCTCAGCCCCAGGTCCACCGACAACGGCCGCTCGCCAAAGCAGGCCGCCGCCACGGCGTGCGCCAGCCACTCGGCCTCCGCCTCCGGCACATCGGGCGCGCGGTGCGCCCCCAGCAGGGCGACCAGCTCGGCAAAGCCGGCGGGCGTCGCGGCGCGGATGCTGGCGTAATCCGGTTCCGGCATCGGCTCCAGACGGTCTAGCTCGGGGAAGCGCTGCGCCAGCATCGCCAGCAGCGCCGGCTGCGGCAGACCGAGGGTCCAGGCGAACAGCGGCAAGTCGCCGTCCTGGGCATGGCGCAGCACGCCGGCGATCGCCCGGTCCAACAACGCCGACTCGTCACGGGGCAGCGGCGCCGTGGCCGTGGAGAGAGAAAGAGCACTCATGTCGCGAGCCTTTCTGTTGTCGAGGTGGGTGGGTAGGTCATGGGACAGCGCAGCCGGCCCGTCCGCCGGCGCCGGGCAGAGGGAACGCGGGTCAACACGCTCAGGCCGGCAGCACGCCGGGCGGCTGGCTCGCCTCGGGGGGCGCAATCGTGCCGTCGTGCAGCGCCAGCACCTGCTCGCCGAACACCGCCACGTCCTCCGGATCGTGCGTGATCAGCACCATCGGCACCTGCAGGCGGCGCTGCAGTTCGTCCAGCTCCTCCCGCATCCGCTGGCGCAACAGGGGGTCGAGCGCGGCAAACGGCTCGTCTAGCAGCAGCGCCCGGGGTTCGGCCACCAGCGCCCGCGCCAGCGCGGTGCGCTGGCGCTGCCCGCCGGACAGTTCGCCGGGCATCTGGTGGGCGAGGTGACTCAGATGCAACGCCTCCAGCCAGTAATCGACCGCCTCGCTCTTCTCGGCAGCGCGCGGGTTGAACCAGCCGCGCTTCAGGCCGAAGCCGATGTTCTGGCGCACGCTCAGGTGCGGGAACAGCGCGTAGTCCTGGAACAGGTAGCCCACCTTGCGCGCCTGCGGCGCAAGGTCGATGCCGGCGGCGGCATCGAACAGGGTCTCGCCGTCGAGGCGGATATGGCCGTGGTCGGGCCGCATCAGCCCGGCGATCGCCTTCAGCGTCAGGCTCTTGCCCGAACCGGACGGCCCGAAGATGACGATGCGCTGGCTCACCGACTGAAAGCGGACCTGCAACTGGAAGGTGCGCTTGCCGGAATGCAGGGTCTTGCGGATATCGATATCGAGCTGCATGCACCGCTCTCCTACTGGTTGGCGATGCGGCCGGGGGCCAGACGGCCCGCCGCCAGCAGCACCACCATGCACACCACCGAGGTGATCAGCACCAGGGTATTGGCCACGTCGTCCTGCCCGGCCTGCACCGCCTCGTACACGGCGATCGACAAGGTTTGCGTCTTGCCCGGGATGCTGCCCGCCACCATCAACGTCGCGCCGAACTCGCCCAGCGCCCGGGCGAAGGCCAGCAGCAGCCCGGCGAGGATGCCGCGCCAGGCCAGCGGCAAGGTGACGCGGAAGAAGATCGCGGCCTCCGAGACGCCCAGCACCCGCGCCGCCTGCTCGAGCTGGCCGTCGACCGCCTCGAACGCCGCCCGGGCCGGCTTGAACACCAGCGGAAACGCCACGAGGGAGGCGGCGATTACCGCGCCCTGCCAGGTAAAGATCAGATTGATGCCGAAGCTGTCGTGCAGCCAGGCGCCCAGCCAGCCGCGCCGTCCCACCAGCACTAGCAGGTAGAAGCCCAGCACCGTGGGCGGCATCACCATCGGCAGGGTCAGCACGGTGTCGAGCAGGTCACGCCCGACGAAACGCCCCCGCGCCAGCAGGAAGCCCACGCCCACGCCGAGCAGCAGGTCGAGCAGCGTGGCGCAGCCGGCCACCTTCAACGACAGCGCCAGCGCCGTCCATGCCGATTCCATGTGTCCTCGCTCAGGGCTTCAAGAAACCATACTTGCCCAGGACCGCCTGGCCGGCCGGGGACAGCACGTAGGTGACGAAACGCCGGGCTTCGTCGCTATTGGCGCTGCCGGCGGTTTTGGCGATCGGGTAACGGATGGCGAGGTCGAGCGGCACCGAGAACGCCACTTTCACCTTGTCCTTCATGATGGCGGCGTCGGTGCCGTAGACGAAACCGGCATCGACCTCGCCGCGCGCCACGTAGTCCAGCGACTGGCGCACGTTTTGGGTCGTGACCGCCTTGGTTTCCAGCACCGGCCACAGCCCGGCGGACTCCAGCGCGTGCCGGGTGTAGCGGCCGACCGGGACGCTGGCCGGGTTGCCGATGGCGATCTTCAGCACGCTGCCCTGGTTCAGGTCCTCCAGCCGCTTGAGCGCCAGCTTGCTGTCGCCGGGCACGATCAGCACCAGGCTATTGCGCACGAAATCATGCCGCTCGCTCGCCGCCACCAGCTTCTGCTGCACGGCCTGGTCCATGGTTTCCTGATCGGCCGAAGCGAACACGTCGACGGGGGCGCCCTTGGCCATCTGCTGCAGCAGCGCGCCCGAGGCGCCGAAGTTCAGCAACACCTTGGAACCCGGATACTTGGTCTCGTAACCCTGAGCGATGTCCTTGAAGGCGTTGGTGAGGCTGGCGGCGGCGGACACCGTGAGCTCGCCGGCGTGCACCAGGCCGGTGACGGCAACGATGGCGGCGGCGGCCAGAAGGCGTTTCGTCAACGAGAGAGGCATCTCGGTCTCCGAGTTGAAATGTCGATCGAGCGTAATATACAGCAATATATCACGCTGTCGAAAACCCTCGCGACAGAAGCTGATTTACATCAAAGAAGACGTTGACTGACGCGCCCCCGGCCACGTCGGAGGCGCGCGATGCCGGGGCGAAACGGCCGGATCAGCGGGGGAAAGGAGGGCGCTGCCGACCCTTACGGGAGGCCGGCCGGGACGCCCTCAGTCGTCTCGCGTCAACACTTCCAGCAGCTCGATTTCGAAGATGAGGTTGGAGTTGGGCTTGATGTGGGCGCCGATCTGCCGTTCGCCGTAGGCGAGATGGGCCGGCACGAAGAGCTTGCGCTTGCCGCCGACCTTCATGCCCATCAGGCCCTGATCCCAGCCCTTGATCACCCGCCCGGTGCCGATGACGCACTGGAAGGGGCGGCCGCGATCGTACGAGGAGTCGAACTTGGTGCCGTCCTCGAGAAAACCGTTGTACTGGGTGGTGATCAAGGCACCCTTGACCACTTCCTTGCCGTCGCCCGGTTGAATGTCCACAACCTGTAATTCGTTACTCATCAAGCACTCTCGTTGATTCGGTCATCGGTCAATGCTGAACGCAGCACGTTGGCCGAAATTGTAGCGCATCTTGCGCCGCCGTCGCCGCAGCGGGCAGCGCCAAGGGTGCGCTCAGGCCCGGGGGCATTGAAACGCGCTTCGGCCTCGCGGAACAGCGTTTTGACCCGCTCCACGTCCCAGGGGCGCTCGATCAGCGTTTCGTGGTCCCATTCGCTTCTCGGCCGGGCGGGATGGAAGAAGTCGCCGCCGTACACGTGAATGGCGCAGGTCATCTTGCCGATGGGATTCAGCACCGAATGAATGATGTCGCGACCGAGTGTCGCCACCTCGCCGGCGCCGAGCGACTGGGCCCCGGCCGCCTCGATGCTGCCTGCCGTGCGGCGCCAGAACACGTTGTCTTCACGGCCGGAATAGATGCCGATCACGGCAAACATCTGGTGGTTATGCGGCATCAGGCTCATGCACGGCGCCCAGACGAAGTTGAGGATGGTGAGTTCCGGGCCGGCATAGAGCGGGGTAATGCCGGCATGCTGCGGCTCGCCCAACCCGGCCATAACGCCTTGCCTATCCGCCACCGCCTCCTGCACCAGCTCGCGAATGGCCCCCTGCCCGTCGGCCACCGCCTTCAGGCAGTTCTGGATGAAACGGTCCTTGTCGAACATGATTTTTACCCTCCCCGGTTTCGCTCGATGGCCGGCCCTTTCAGCGTGGCACATGCCTCCCTGGTGAGAAAGGTTTTCGCGACGGTCACGCCCGGGCCGGGCGCGCCCTCCCGGCGCGGCGGCCGGATCTCGAGTCGGTTGATGGCAGTCAATGAAAACAGCGCGCCGCTTCGCCACTATCACCTCACCAACATCAGCGGAGTAACCGAACATGCAGAACAGACTTCAAGGCAAGGTGGCCGTCGTCACCGGGGCCAGCAGCGGGATCGGACGCGCGATCGTGACGCGGTACGTGGAGGAAGGCGCCAACGTGGTCGCCTTCGCCCGCAACGCCGAGGCGCTCGCGGAACTGGCGGCGGCGCATCCCGGACAGGTGATCGCCGTCACCGGCGACGTGACGAGCCAGGAGGATTTGCAGCGGCTGGTCGAGGAAACCACCGGGCACGTCGGCAAGATCGACATCCTGGTCCCCAACGCCGGCATCGCGCGCGTGGTGCCGTTTGCGGACAGCAGCGCCGAGGCGTTCAACACGCAATTCTCGGTCAACCTGTTCGGGGCCGCCGAAACCGCCCGGCTCTTTCTGCCGCACATCCGCCCGGGCGGAACGATCCAGTTCATCACCACCTTCCTCACCCAGGTCGGCTTTCCCGGGCTCGCCATCTACAGCGCCAGCAAGGCGGCGCTGAAGTCGCTGTCGCAGACGCTGGCGGCGGAACTGGCGCCCAGAGGCATCCGCGTGAACTGCATCGCCCCCGGCCCCATCGGCACCCCGCTGTGGGGCACGGTGGGTCTCCCGCCCGAGGTGCTCGGCCAGGTGGCGGAACAGGTCACCGCCGGGCTGATCCCCGGGGCGTTCGGCCAACCCGACGACATCGCCGAGACCTCGGTGTTCCTGGCGTCGGATGCGGCCAAAAACATCTACGGGCAGGAAATCGTGGTCGATGGCGGTTACACCATTGGCTAAGCGCAAGCGGCCTCCTATCCTGCTAGGAACGGAGGCCGGCTCGCGATGCCGCACGGCATCGCCATCGACCTCCCCGTTGTCACTGTCACACCGAGTATCGCCACCATGAGCTATCCCGCCTTTTTCGACGCCGTTCCCCCGATTCTGGTTCACGACAAGCTGGCCGGCCTGCTCGGCGCCAGCAGCGACGGCATGCTGACCTATCACTACGTCGATGCCGTGCGCCTGGCCGGCCACTCCTGCCCCACCGTGGCGAGCGCCTACCTGATGGCGAGGCGCGCCTTGCAGGTGCTGTTCCCCGACGACGTGCCGGAGCGCGGCGAGATCGACGTCAGCTTCGCCAAGTCGCAGGACGAGGGCGTGACTGGCGTCATCGCCAGCGTGATCGGCCTGATCACCGGTGCCGCCGGTCCGGGAGGGTTCAAGGGCATCGGGGGACGCTTCAAGCGGCACGACCTGCTGCATTTCGATGCCGCGATCGAGGGCGAGGTCCGCTTCCAGCGCCAGGACAACGGCGCCGCCGTGCAGCTTGGCGTCAACCTCGGCCGGGTGCCTCCCAGCCCACTCAGTGGCCCCCTGCTGCAGCGGATCATGGCCGGCACCGCCACGTTGGCCGAAGCCCATGAATTCGCCGAACTCTGGCAAGCCCGGGTGAAGAAGATCCTGATCGAGCATGCGGACGACCCGGAGCTGATCGTCGTCAGGCTCTGAGCCTCCTCCATCTGGCATCACTGGCGCAGCAATGCCCCGGGAGGTGGTGCCTCACCCGCTAGCCGGAGGCCGCCGCGCGTCGCCATGGGGCACAGCGGCCCCCTCCTCCTCTATGCCGGATCAGCACGCGCAGGCCGCAGCGCCGCCACGCATCCCGTTTTCCCGTTATGATGCTTGTGGCCGGGATGAGAGCGGGCCTCCGGCCGACGACCGGCGCCGATATTTGCTACCGCTATCGCTCCTCCCTTCACTTGCCTACCCGGCAGGGCGACCGCCTCGGCCGGCCTGCCCGCAACCAAGTCAACACCATGATTATCGATTTCACCGAGACCGATCCGCTGCTGGCGTACCAATGGCTCACCGCCACCGTGACCCCACGCCCCATCACCTGGGTATCCACCCGCTCGGCCCAGGGCATCAGCAACCTGGCGCCGTTCAGCTTCTTCCAGGTGGTGACCGGGACGCCGCCGACGGTGATGCTGTCCCCCCTGGTGCAAGGCGACGGCAGTCCCAAGGACACCGTCCGCAACATCCAGGAAACCGGGGAGTTCGTCGTCAACCTGGTGCCGTTCGCCATGGCAGACCAGATGAACGCCACCGCCTTCGGCTACAAGCACGGCATCAGCGAGTTCGAGCGCTGTCACATCCCGAGCCAAGCGGCCGAACACGTCCAGCCCTTGCGCGTCGACGGCGCCAGCGTCAGTTTCGAATGCAGGATGGCCGCGCTGTACCCCTACCCAGAACACAAGCCGTCGTGCCACATCATTCTGGGCGAAGTGCTGCTAGCGCATATCGACGAGTCGATACTGGACGAGCGCGGCCGCGTCGACCCGGCCCGCCTCGACATCATCGCCCGCATGGGCGGCAAGTGGTACAGCCGGACCCGCTCGGAAGCCAACTTCGAACTGTCGCGGCCGAGCGGCTGGGACGACCGCTCGGCCGGCCGGGCCACCCAGTAAGGCCAAATCGCGGCAGGCCGGGCCGGCGTTGACGCCGTGTCGTATCGACAGCGTACCGACAACGTCGGCCACCGGTTCTGCGGGGCCTTCCGAATACATTCATGAAGAAGCAATCGGAGCCTGCGCTAAAGCCGGCATTGTGCCCTTGGTTTCGAAACCGGCGACCTCCGCCCCCCTCCCCCCAAATGGTGCTGCCCGTAGCGCGTCCTATACTGCATCAGGATCAGTGTACACATCGATATCCACAAGGAGTTTCACCATGGGCAAGATCAGACAAGGCAACAAGGAAGCAAAGAAATCACCCATCATGACGCCCAAGGAGAAGAAAGCCGCGAAACAGGGCAAGAAACACACCTCGGACAAGATGCCTTGATGGTTTCCTGATCGGTTTGCCGCGATGGATGGCTTGATCCATGGACAGGACGAGCAGGCGGTTTTTCTAGTATGGGATGTTTCAGTCTTGCCGAATAAGGATTCAATTCTTGGTCTCGGCAGGCGGCTTGCCTTGTGCCCCCATCCGCCATCGCAGGGTTCTGGACGGATGTCGGCCCTCCCCTGCCACTGATGAGTCACGTGACCGCCTCAGCTGAGGGAAGTCGTTTGTTTGGTGGCCAGCCAAGACAGCCACGCGTTCATGGTGGAATAGAGCATGACGACCACCGGGGGTAAGATGCGTCACGCATTAAGCAATCACCGAACAAACCTCATCACGATTGCCACGTTGGCAATGTTCAGCCGCGGACTTGACCCAGAGTATTCTCGCGGCGTACAGCAGGAACTCGCCAGGCTGAAAGGGCCCGCCCGGGAGTCGGATAGCCATATTCGGGACCTGACGGCGCTGCTCTGGTGTTCGATTGACAACGACGACTCCCGTGACCTTGACCAACTGACGGCAATCCAGCCCCTGGCACGAGGTTCGGTGCGGGTATTCGTAGCGGTTGCCGACGTTGATGCACTCATCACAAAGGGATCACAAATTGACGAGCATGCCCGCGTCAACACCACTTCCGTTTACACCTCGGCACGCGTTTTTCATATGCTGCCCGAACGTTTGTGCACCGATCTAACTTCCCTCAACCCCGACGAAGACCGCTTGGCCCTAGTGACCGAGATGGAGTTCACCTGCGACGGTGTCCTGGTCCACCCGACCATTTACCGCGCCCTGGTTCGCAACAAGGCCCAGCTCGCTTATGACGATGTCTCCGCCTGGATCGAAGGGACTGGCGAGTTGCCCGCCGCGGCGCAACGCATCACGGGGATGAACACCCAGTTGCGCATGCAGGATGAGCTTGCCCAAAAATTAAGGGTGCTGCGACGTGCACAGGGCTCCCTGGAATTTGAAACCTTCCAACCCAGGGCAGTATTCCATGGCGAACAAATCACCGACATAAAACAGCAGGAGCAAAACCGGGCACGTCAGCTGATCGAAGAACTGATGATCGCCACCAACGGCTGCACAGCACGCTTCTTGGCTCAGCAAGGGAGTGCCTCTCTGCGGCGGGTGGTGCGCTCGCCCGAACGCTGGCAGCGCATCGTCAGCGTGGCCAACGGTTATAACGCGCAGCTTCCCAGCCAGCCTGATGGCCAGGCGCTCGAAGCCTTTCTCGCTCTTCAACACAAGACCGACCCGCTGCGCTTTCCCGATCTTTCGCTCGTGATCGTAAAACTGATGGGCTCGGGAGAATACGTGGTAGAGCGGCCCCATGGGCCACCTATCGGTCACTTTGGCCTGGCCGTGCAGGACTACATGCACTCTACGGCACCCAATCGGCGCTTCCCGGACTTGATCACATTACGTCTGCTTAAGGCGGCACTGGCCGGTAGCGTGTCGCCATACTCCAATGATGAACTGGACGAACTGGCCTTGCACTGCACCATGCAAGAAGACGCCGCACGAAAGGTGGAGCGACAGCTCCGCAAATCTGAAGCGGCTCTGCTGCTGCATTCGCGAATCGGACAACGCTTTGATGCCCTGATAACCGGCAGCGGGGACGAAGGCAGTTGGGTGCGTATTTTTGAACCGCCGGCGGAGGGGCGGCTGACTGGCGACTTGCCCGAGTTGAAAGTTGGGCAACTAGTACGGGTGCGATTGGTGTCCACATCCGTGGAGCGAGGCTTCATTGACTTCGTTCTCGTACACTAACCCCCGCGTTTTGCGGGAATGAGCAGACGATACCAAGGCGGCTCTATGAAATCTAAGGCGTGGTGGCTTGAGTCGCTGACGGGTGAACCTGACCATCTTTCCAAGCTCAATGCCGGGTTGTCCAGTGCAGAGGCAAGAAAGAGGCTTGCCCAATTCGGCCCCAACCTGTTCCGGGAACGAGACGAAAAATCGTTGCTACGGCAGTACCTCAGCCGCTTCAAGAACCCTCTGGTCCTCATCCTCCTCGTAGCCAGTGCTGTTTCGGCTTTTACCGGAGAGGTCACAAACTTCCTCATCATCAGCTTCATTGTGCTGCTGAGCGTCACGCTGGACTTTGTGCAGGAACACCGTGCCAACCAGGCTGCCGATAAGCTACGGCAATCTGTTTCCATTCGCGCCATCGTGGTACGTGATAGTCAGAGCAAGGAGATTTCGGTAGCTCAAGTCGTTCCCGGCGATCTCGCGTTGCTGTCGGCCGGCGACTTGATCCCTGCCGACGGACGCGTTCTTGAAGCACGCGACTTCTTCGTCAAGCAGGCGCTGCTGACGGGGGAGACCTACCCAGTAGAGAAGCACCCTGGCGAGCTCCCTGCTACGGCCACTGAAATTCAGGAAGCGACCAATGCGGTATTCATGGGCACTTCGGTCATCAGCGGCAGCGCCCGTATCCTCGTAGTCAAGACCGGCACAGCGACCGCCATTGGTGAAATCGCGGACAGCATCTCCCGACAAGCGCCCGCGACATCGTTCGAGCTGGGCGCGCGCCGCTTCGGCATGCTGATCATGCGCTTGACGGTGTTGATGGTGCTGTTCGTATTGCTCGTGAATCTCTGGTTTCACAAGCCGTGGCTGGATTCATTCTTGTTCGCCGTAGCGCTCGCCGTGGGCCTGACGCCGGAACTCTTACCGATGATCATTTCGGTCACCTTGGCGCGTGGCGCATTGCGGATGGCCAAGAAGCACATGATCGTCAAACGACCCGCGGCCATTCAGGACCTGGGCTCGATGGACATGCTGTGTACGGACAAAACGGGCACGCTGACCGAAGCCAAAATCACGATGGAACGGCATGTCGATGCAGAAGGCCAATCGAGCGAGCGGGTGTTGGAACTCGCCTATTTGAACAGTTTCTTCGAAAGCGGCCTGAAGAACCCTCTCGATGAAGCTATCCTCAACCACCAACATGTCGACGTGACGTCCTGGAAAAAAGTGGATGAAGTCCCATTCGACTTCGAGCGTCGTTGTGTTTCGGTGCTGCTGGATAACGGCCAAGACCGGTGGCTGGTAGTGAAGGGAGCGGCCGATGAAATAGTCGGCCTGTGCACCCATTATGAAACGCAAGGTAGCCCACTCCAGCGCCCGCTGGATGAGTCCGCCCGATCGGTGATTCAGACCCAGTACCACGCCCTCGAGGCGGAAGGCTTCCGCGTGCTGGGTATCGCCTGGCGCCAGGTGGCACAGGATCATCCCCACGCGGTGCTGAGTGACGAAACGGAACTCGTACTGGCCGGGTTTGCCGCCTTCCTCGACCCGCCCAAAAAGAGCGCCGCCTCGGCACTCAAGGCACTGGAAAACGCAGGGGTGACCATCAAGATCGTTACGGGCGACAGTGATCTCGTCACCCGGCATGTCTGCACCCAACTCAACATACCTGTCACGGGACTTCTGACTGGCAAGGAAATCGAGCAGATCGACGACCACACCCTGCGTGCCAGGGTCGAAACGGCTAACCTCTTCTGTCGAGTCAATCCAGCCCAGAAGGATCGCGTGATCCAGGCACTCAAGGCGCGCGGTCATGTGGTCGGATACCTGGGGGATGGCATCAACGATGCACCATCGCTGCATTCGGCAGATGTCGGTATCTCGGTCGATTCGGCGGTGGATGTCGCCAAGGAAGCGGCCGACATGATCCTGCTGAAACACGATCTGCATGTGCTGCATGAGGCGGTACTGGAAGGGCGTCGTACTTTTGGCAACATCATGAAGTACATCATGATGGGAACCAGTTCCAACTTCGGCAACATGTTCAGCATGGCCGGCGCTTCGCTGTTTCTGCCTTTCCTGCCGATGTTGCCGACACAGATTCTGCTCAACAACATCCTTTACGACGTCTCGGAAGTGCCGATCCCGCTCGACGAGGTTGATGCCGAGGAAATTGCCAGCCCGCGAGTGTTGGACCTGAGTTTCATCCGCAACTTCATGCTGGTGATCGGGCCGATTAGTTCAGTGTTCGATTTCATGACGTTCTACGTGATGCTGGCTGTCTTGCACGCGGACGAAAAGCTGTTTCAAACGGGCTGGTTCGTCGAATCGCTGTGTACCCAGGTGCTGGTGATTTTCATCATCCGAACCCGCGGGAACCCCCTGAAAAGTCGTGCCAACCCGATTCTGACGGCGACATCGCTACTGGTGGTGGCCGTCGCGATGCTATTACCGTTCACACCATTAGGGGTCCATTTCCGATTTGAACCGCCGCCCGCCCGCTTTTTTTCATCCTGAGTGGCATGGTGCTTGTCTATCTGTTTGTTGTCGAACTGGCTAAACAAGGCTTTTACCGATGGTCGATGGCGAATCACCATCGTCGCCACCGCTTTCGAGCCAGGGCGGCTTGATGTAGTCAAGCAAGCGCCAGCCCTGCCGTGCTCGGGGTGATTGCGAAGCCGCCCGCCATGCATAGCAACCACCGGGGTACCCGACATCACGCGACACAGGCGTCCAACGATTTCACCACGCTGTTGCATCCTCGGTTGAATCCGCCCCCACCGAGGGCCGGCCTGTCCACAGTATGTGCAGACCGGCCGCGGCGGTCGAGGATAGAGTCCACGGAAGTGGTGTAAATGCAGGCCGCAGCACACCATGGCGGAGCCTGCAGAGGGCCTGCCAGACAACACCCCGCTACTGGGCGTGTAAACCTGGAAAACCGGACCAGAGTTCGGCCCTGAAATTTACACCACCTTGACGGACGCTATCGACATTATTGAATTCATGAACAGAGCCCGCCTATAAGAATACGGGCATTTGTTATGAAGACAATGACGTGCAGGGCTAGCCGTATGCAGGATCCCGCTCAAGTCTTAGAAGCCACTTACCTACCGCCCTACCGCCCACCGCCCCGCACCTCATCCAGCAAGACTTGCAGCGGATGGCGAAGCTGACGGCCGGCAAAGCGCTTGGTCTGACTCCGGCATGAGTAGCCGGTCGCCAGCGCCTCGCCCTCACTCGCCGGAGCGTCAACATGAGCGGCCCACGATTGCTGGAAGATGATCTCGGAAGTCGACACATTGCGTGCTTCGTGGCCATAGGTGCCCGACATGCCGCAGCACCCTGTCGGCTGTACCAGCAGTTGCAAGCCGCGGCGCTTGAATAGCTGCTCCCACTGCCGGTTGCTGTCCGGTGCATTGGTCTTTTCCGTGCAATGGGGCAACAAGCGGTAGCGGGTGCCGACCTGCGTGACGGCCTCCGGCAATGCCTGCTGCAACCACTCCTGCGGTAGCAAAACCTGCGGCGGCGTCCCCATTTCCGGCACTTTGGCGTACTCCTGCCGGTAGGTCAGCGTCATCGCGGGGTCCAGGCCGACCAGAGGGATGTCGAACTGGCCGACTTCCTGCAACTGGCGCGCATTGCGTATCGCTGCTTTTGCAAAGGCGTGAAGAAAGCCCTGCACATGCAGCGGCTTGCCGTTCGGGCTTAGCGGGGCAAGCCACACCTGATAGCCCAGACGCGCGGCCAGCTCGATGAAGGCACTGAACAGCTCCGTCTCGAAGTAACGCGTAAAGGCATCCTGCACCAGGATGACGCTACGGGCACGCTGCTCACTCGACAGCCTGGACATGGCCTGGGGCGTGGCCGGCTGGACATCCCAGCGGCGCAGTGTATCCGCCAGCTTGAAGCGGCTGAACAGCGGGCTGTCGACAATGCCGACATGCCGGGTGAGGAGTTTGCGCACCCAAGTTTGGCTCATCAGGCCATTGTAGAGAGCCGGCACCTTGGCGAGATACGGCATGCTGTATTCCAGCGAGCCGATCATGTAATCGCGCAAAGGGCGCAGGTATTGGCGGTGGTACAGCTCCAGAAAGCGCGAGCGGAACTCGGGTACGCTGACCTTGACGGGGCATTGGCCGGTACAGGATTTACATGCCGGGCAACCCGCCATGGCGTCGTATACCTCATGCGAGAAATCCGGGCTGCCTTGCCGCGCGGCCCGGCTATTGCGCCAGCGCCGCAAGAAGCTTCCGACAAAGGACTGGCGCTGGCTCGCGACCTCTAGCACACCCACCCCGGCTTGTCCTTGCAGACGCAACCATTCACGCATCAGCGACGCCCGCCCTTTCGGGGAATGGACACGGTCGCGTGTCGCCTTCCATGAGGGGCACATCGCATCATCGGGGTCGAAGTTGTAGCAAGCGCCGTTGCCGTTGCAATGCATGGCGGTTCCATAGCTCTGCCAGACGCGCTCATCGATTTGCCGATCGAGTTCCCCACGCGTGGTCACCTCGTCGATCGTCAAAAGCTGGATCGTGCTGGCTGGCGGCGTGGCGATCTTGCCCGGATTGAACTGGTTATAGGGGTCGAACGCCGCCTTCAGTTGCTGCAAAGACGGGTAAAGCTCGCCGAAAAATGCCGGAGCGTACTCGGAGCGCACACCCTTTCCATGTTCACCCCACAACAACCCGCCATAGCGTTGCGTCAACGCGGCGACGCCATCGGAAATCGGCCTGACCAGTGCGGCTTGCTGCGGATCTTTCATATCCAGCGCGGGCCGCACGTGCAGCACGCCGGCATCGACGTGACCGAACATGCCGTACTGCAGCTTGTACTGATCCAGAAGCGCCCTGAATTCAGCGATGAAATCCGCCAGATTCTCCGGCGGCACCGCCGTGTCTTCCACGAAAGGTTGTGGACGCGCTTCGCCCTGGATGTTGCCCAACAGGCCGACTGCCCGCTTACGCATGGCGTACACCCGCTTTACTTCGGCATGCCCCACGGCAACGGTATGGCCCAGGCGTTCTACTGTCGTGTCCGTACGCAGGTGAGCGATGAAATCGGCCACTTGGGCATTCACTTGCTCGGCATCATCGCCGCTGAATTCGATGAGGTTGATCCCCAGGGTCTCGCGGTCCTTGTCCTGAGGAAAATAGTCACCCACACTATTCCAGACGATGTCCTGCATGGCCAGCAGCAATACCTTGGAATCGACGGTTTCGATCGACAGCGGTTGAAGGGCCAACAGGGCGCGCGCGTCGCGCAGCGCATCCATGAAACTGCCGTAGCGCACATTCACCAGCACCGAATAATTCGGTATCGGCAGCACATTGAGCTTGGCCTCGACGACAAAACCCAGCGATCCCTCGGCGCCGCAGAGCACGCTGTTGAGGTTGAAGCGTCCATCCGGCTCGCGTAAGTGGGCCAGGTCGTAGCCGGTCAGACAGCGGTTGAGTTTGGGAAACTTGGCTTCGATCAGTGCCGCTTTTTCTTCGCTGATCTGGCGCGCCGTACGGTACACCTTGCCCACGCGGTCCTGACGAGCACATTGCTGTTCCAGTTCTTGCTCATCAAGTGGCCTGCCATGCAGGCGCTCGCCGCCCATCAGCACAAAATCAAGCGCCAGGACATGGTCGCGGGTCTTGCCGTAGGTACAGCTCCCCTGCCCGCTCGCATCGGTATTGATCATTCCGCCGATCGTCGCCCGGTTGGACGTGGACAGCTCGGGGGCGAAGAACAGTCCATACGGCTTGAGGGCCGCATTGAGCTGATCCTTGACCACCCCTGCCTGCACCCGCACCCATCGTTCCTCGGCATTGATTTCCAGGATGCGGTTCATGTGACGGGAGAGATCGACCACCACGCCATGGGTCAGCGATTGCCCATTGGTGCCCGTTCCGCCACCACGGGGGTGAGCACCACATCCCGATAAGACGGCGTATCCATGAGAGCCGCCAGGCGCTGCACATCGTGGGCATCGGCAGGGTAAACCGCCGCCTGGGGCAGGCGCTGGTAGATGGAGTTATCCGTCGACAGCACCGTTCGAGTGCCGTAGTCGGCACTGATCTCTCCAACAAACCCACTCGCCTTGAGCGCGTCGAGAAACGCACGAGTCGTTGAGGGCAGTTCTGTGTCTGTTTGGGTGAGTAGTGCAATCGACATAGCGGCAACCGTAGTGATGAGTCCAGGAAAAACCTTGACCTGTCTGCATGAGATGGGAGTAGCTTTCCCACAATGGTGCTAGTATCCCTGAGCCACTTCGCGGCAACAAACGACAATTTCACAGCAAAAGAATGAGTAAAACTCATGAATCATCGTCGCCTGACACCCTCGATGTCGCTACTGTTGGTATTCGAGTCCGCGGCTCGACATGAGAGCTACACGCGTGCGGCGGAAGAGCTATCGCTCAGCCAGAGCGCCATCAGCCGCCAGGTGCAGGCGCTCGAAGAGCATCTGGGGCTCAAGTTATTCCGGCGCGAAGGAAGATCGGTCAGGCTGACCGATGTGGGACGTCGTTACTACCTGGAGTTGAGCGAAGCGTTGGGACGCATCCGTAGCGCGACCTTGCAAGCCATGTCTTCGCAATCAGGGACCGGGGCACTACGCCTGGCAACGCTGCCGACGTTCGGGTCCAAATGGCTGTTGCCGCGCCTGCATGAGTTCTATGCAAGCCACCCTGGAGTGACGATCCACATCCATTCGCGAATAGGGGATATCGATTTCAATACCAGCGAGATCGATGCCGCCATCACCGTCGGCACCGGCGATTGGCCCGGGATGATGGCGCATCGGCTATACAACGAATTTCTCGTTGCCATTGTCGATCCGTCCGGAGTTGAAGACAGCCAAGAGATAACGCCGGATTGGGCCATGAAGCAGACCTTGCTGACGGTCGCCAGCAATCCTCAGGCCTGGGCCGAGTGGTTCTCGCACTATCACCTCGATCATCGCCAAATGCGTCTGGGGCCGAGCTTCGAACTCACGTCCCACTTGATCCAGGCGGTCAGGGCAGGCATCGGCATCGGCCTGGTGCCACAGGCCCTGATAACGGACGAACTGCAACGCAAAGAACTCATCACCATTGGTGAAGCCATCGCCAGCCCACGCAGCTACTACCTGGTTTACCCCCCGAGAAATGCCTCGCTCCCCTCCTTGACTGCATTTCGAGACTGGCTGCTCAGCGCTTGCTGAGTAAAACCTCTCTTCCCCTGGTTGGTGGAGGTTGCAGCCGGGTAGAAGGGCTTACTCACTCAGAGGACACTTAGCCCCGTCGCAAGGCGAGCTTTCGTTCAAATCAGGCACTGTCTACGACTTTAATAATCTGTCTACGACTTTAATAAATCGTCTACGACTATATTTGCGCAGAACAACAAACAGCCGCCAGCCTTTCCAAAAAACACTAGACCAACCGGTCTACTTGTTATAGAGTTCGAGCATGGCACGAGAACGACACCACCCCGATACCCGCGAACACATCCTCGCCACCGGCGAGGGCTTGATCCATGGCCGCAGCTTTACCGCGCTGGGCCTGACCGAGCTGTTGTCCGAGGCGGGGGTGCCCAAGGGGTCGTTCTACCATTACTTCAAGTCGAAGGAGGACTTCGGCGTGGCGATGCTGACACGCTACTTCAGCGGCTACCGCGAGCGTGTCGGCGGCTTGTTGACCGACGGCAGCGTCGGCAATGGCCGCGAGCGGCTGCTGGCCTACTTCCAGCAGTGGCTGGACAACCACGCGCGCTGTGAGGCGCAGAGCTGCCTGGCGGTGAAGCTGGCGGCCGAGGTGTCGGACTTGTCCGAACCGATGCGCGTGGCGCTGGACGAGGGCATGCTGGCCATCGTGCAGCGGCTGGCGGCCTGTATCCGCGAGGGCCGGGCCGACGGTTCGATCAAGCCGCAGTTGCCGCCGGACGACACCGCCTACGCGCTCTACAGCCTGTGGCTGGGCGCGGCGCTGATGTACAAGACCCAACACAGTCTGCGACCGTTGCAGGCCGCGATGATCCATACCCAAGGCCTGCTGCTGCCCTGCAGCGCGGCCTGAGAGCGATACCGTTTGCCGGCGAGCAGGCGGTTTTTTTGACCCAGAAACTAGACGACCGGTCTAATCTTTTCGAAACGACGGAGCGATCGATGAACGCGACACTCGAACAGATGCAGCAACACCGCAGCATCCGCAGCTACCAGGACAAGCCGGTGCCGGCCGAGGTGCTGGACGCCATCATCCAGGCGGCCTGGCACGGCCCCACCTCGATCAACGGCCAGCAGGTGTCGCTGGTGGTGGTGCAGGATGCGGCGCGCCGCCAGAAGATTGCCGAGCTGGCCGGCGGCCAGCCGTGGATCGCGCAGGCGCCGGTGTTCATCACCGTGGTGGCCGACTTCTACAAGACCCGCCTCGGCGTGGAGCGGGCCGGCAAGCAACAGGTGATCCACGACAGCGTGGAGGGGTTTGCCGTGGCGGCGGTGGATGCCGGCATCACGCTGGGAAACCTGATGACCGCGGCGCGCTCGGCCGGCCTCGGCGTGGTGCCGATCGGCGGCATCCGCCGCAACCCGGCGGCGATGATCGACCTGCTGCAACTGCCGGAACTCACGTTCCCGCTGGCCGGCGTGGCCATCGGCTACGCCGCCGACGCCGGCGACATCAAGCCGCGCCTGCCGCTGGCGAGCTTCGCGCATCGCGAGCGGTACAACGCCGCCGACCTGCCCGGCCACATCGCCGCCTACGACGCCCAGCTGGCCGCGCACTGGCAGCGCATCGGCCGTGACGACGGCGAGCCGTGGAGCAGCAATACCGCGCGCTACTACCAGCAGGTGTATTTCCCGCAAGTGGCCCCGGTGGCCCGCCAGCAGGGCTTCGGATTCGACCAGTAACCCCAATTCAGCCAGAGGACTCCCCATGCAAGCCGACAAACTGCTCACCCCGCTGCGCCTTGGCGCCGTGACCCTGAACAACCGCGTGCTGATGGCGCCGCTGACCCGTTTGCGCAACACCGAGCCGGATGACCTGCCCACGCCGCTCGCCATCGAGTACTACCGCCAGCGCGCCGGCGCCGGCCTGATCATCAACGAGGGCACCCACATCTCGCCCACCGCCAAGGGCTACGCCGGGGCGCCGGGCATCTACAGCGAGCAACAGGTGCGCGCCTGGCAGGAGATCAACGACGCCGTGCACGCCGCCGGCGGCAAGATCGCCATCCAGCTGTGGCACACCGGCCGCATCTCGCACACCAGCCTGCAGCCGAACGGCGAGGCGCCGGTGGCGCCGTCGGCGATCCGGGCCGACAGCAACACCAACATCCGCGATGAAAACGGCGAGCTGGTGCGCGCGCCCACCTCGACCCCGCGCGCGCTGGAAACCGCCGAGATCGCCGACCTGCTGGACGACTACCGCCGCGCCACCGACAACGCGCGCCGCGCCGGTTTCGACCTGGTGGAAATCCACGCCGCGCACGGCTACCTGCTGGACCAGTTCCTGTCGCCGGCGGCCAACCAGCGTACCGACCAGTACGGCGGCAGCGTGGAAAACCGCGCGCGCCTGGTGCTGGAAGTGCTGGACGCGGTGATTGCCGAATGGGACGCCGCCCACGTCGGCATCCGCCTGTCGCCGCTGGGGGTGTTCAACGGCCTGTCGGAAATCGACCAGCAGGAGATGGCGCTGTACCTGATCGGCGAGATCGCCAAGCGCCACATCGCCTACCTGCACCTGTCCGAGCCGGACTGGGCCGGCGGTCCGAAATGGCCGGACGAGTTCCGCCGCGCCGTGCGGGCGGCCTACCCGCACCCCATCGTCGCCGCCGGCGGCTACACTGTGGACAAGGCCGAGGAGCTGATCGGCGCCGGGCTGATCGACGCCGTGGCCTTCGGCCGCCCCTTCATCGCCAACCCGGACCTGCCGGTGCGCTTCGCGCAGGGCGCCGAACTCAACCCGCCGCGCCCGGAAAGCTTCTACGGCGGCGGCGCCGAGGGCTATACCGACTATCTGGCGCTGGCCGTGTCACATTGAGAAAGGTCGATCATGAGCAAGGTTCTGTTCGTTCTCACCAGTCACGACCAGTTGGGCGACACCGGCCATAAAACCGGCTTCTGGATCGAAGAGTTCGCCGCGCCGTACTACGCGCTGGTCGACCACGGCGTGTCGGTGACGCTGGCGTCGCCCAAAGGCGGCCAGCCGCCGATCGACCCGAAGAGCGCGCTGCCCGAGTCGCAGACGCCGGCCACCGCACGCTTCAACGCCGACACCGCGCTGCAAGCCAAACTGGCCGCAACGCTGCGCCTGGACGCGGTATGCGCCGACGACTTCGACGCGGTGTTCTACCCCGGCGGCCATGGCCCGCTCTGGGACCTGGCCAACGACGGCACCTCGCAGGCCCTGATCACCGCCTTCCTGGCGCAGGGCAAGCCGGTCGCCGCGGTGTGCCATGCCCCGGCGGTCCTGCTCGGGGCACTCACCCCGGAGGGGCAGCCGGTGGTGGCCGGCCGCCGCGTCAGCGGCTTCTCCAATAGCGAAGAGCAGGCGGTCGGACTGGCCGACGTGGTGCCCTTCCTGCTCGAAGACGCGCTGCAAGCCAAGGGCGGCGAGTATCAGCGCGGGCCGGACTGGCACTCCTTCGCGGTGGAAGACGGCCTGCTGATCACCGGGCAAAATCCGGCCTCGTCGGAAGCCGTGGCCGAAGCGCTACTGCACCGCCTGCCGCACTGAGCGCGCCGGCAGGTTGGCCGAAGCCCTGTCAGAACGGGCTTCGGCCAACCTTTGTCATGGCGGCACCTCACACCGCCTTGCGTCCCAGCGCCACGCACAGCACCACTCCCGCCGTCACCAGCAGCATGCCGGTATTGAGCTCTTCGCCCAGCACCAGCATGCCGCACAGCATCATGCCGAAGGGCTGCAACAGCTGCACCTGGCTGACCCGCGCCACACCGCCCAGCGCCAGGCCGCGATACCAGATGAAGAAGCCGATGAACATGCTGACCAGGCTGACGTAGGCGAAACCGGCCCAGGTCTGCCAATGGGTGATCGCCGCCGGGCGCGTCAGCCACACCGGCAGCAGCAGGAACGGCGCCGCCAGCAGCAAGGCCCAGCAGATGGTCTGCCAGCTGCCCAGTTCGCGCGCCAGCCGGCCGCCCTCGGCGTAGCCGACGCCGCACAGCAGGATCGCAATCAGCATCAGGCCGTCCGCCGCCTGCCAGCCGCCCGCGCTCTGCCACCAGGCGTAGCCCACCACCAGCGCGCTGCCCGCCAGCGCGAACAGCCAAAACAAGGGGTGCGGCCGCTCGCCGCCGCGCAAGGTGGCGAAGCCGGCGGTAGCCAGCGGCAGCAGGCCGCCGAACACCGCGGCGTGCGACGCCGGCACCCGCGCCACCGCCAACGAGGAAAACAGCGGGAAGCCGATCACCACTCCGCCGGCCACCAGCGCCAAGCGGCGCCACTGCGCCCCGGTCGGCGGCGCGGCACGGGTCAGCCACAGCAGTAGCCCGCTCAGCACGGCGGGCAGCAAGGCGCGGCCCAAGCCGATGAAGATCGGGTCGAGCTCGAACGAGGCCAGTCGTGACGCCACCAGCGTACCGCTGAAACAGGCCACGCCGAGCAGCCCCCACAACAGGCCGGCCAGCGGCTGCGATGCCGTCGTGCTCATGATGCACTCCCCAGGTTGAAGAGCCTTGAGCGTAACGCCAAACTGTCTGCCATAATCCAGACAGTTACACCGATCACTTCCCCACTGTACAGGCCATACCACCATGACAGTTTGCGCCGACAACTGGCCGATCGCCGCCACGCAGCCCGTGCCGCTGACCACGCAGATCGTCGACTTCTGCAGCGACAACATCCGCCGCCAGCTGTGGCCGGCCGGTGCGCGCCTGCCGTCGATCCGCGCCCTGGCCGAGCGCTACCCGGTGAGCCGCTTCACCGTGGCCGAGGCCTACGAGCGGCTGGTGGCGCGCGGCCTGATCCAGGCCCGCCACGGCGCCGGCTACTTCGTCGCCGGCCAGCGCAGCACGCCGCACGGGCACGAGGCGCACCCGGCCGACAGTGCGCTGGCGCAAGAGGTGGAGCTGATGCGGCTCAACCTGTCCGGGCAACGGCGCTGGCAGCCGGGCGTCGGCTGCCTGCCCGCGGCGTGGCTGGCCGACGGCCCACTCGCCGCCGAGTGGCGCGCCCTCTCCCAGGCCGCGCCGCGCCTGGTCGGCTACGGCAGCCCGCAGGGCTACCTGCCACTGCGCGAGGCGCTGGTGCAGAAACTGGAGGCCCAGGGGCTGACGCTGTCGCCGGCGCAGCTCGTCACCACCAGCAGCGCCACCCATGCGCTCGACCTGATCCTGCGCCTCGTCACCACGCCGGGCGACACCGTGCTGGTGGACGACCCCGGCTTCTACAACTTCCACGCCGCGCTCCGGCTGGCGCGCGTCAACGTGGTCGGCATTCCGCGCACCCCGCACGGTCCGGACACCGAAAGGTTGGCCGAAGCCCTGCGCCAGCACCGGCCGCGGCTGTTCCTCACCGTCAGCGCGCTGCACAACCCGACCGGCAGCACCCTGACGCTGCCGGTGGCACACCAGGTGCTCAAGCTGCTGGAACAGTGGAATTGCCTGGCGGTGGAGGACGACATCTACGCCGACTTCGAAGCGCGCCCCGGCGTGCGGCTGGCGGCGCTCGACGGACTGTCGCGGGTGATCTACCTCGCCAGCTTCACCAAGACGCTGTCGGCCAACCTGCGCTGCGGCTACATCGCCGCCGATCCCGGACGCATCGCCGGCCTCACCGACATCAAGCTGATCAGCGGCATGACCACCCCGGAAGCGGTGGAAACGCTGGTCTACCGCCTGCTCACCGGCGGGCGCTACCGGCGACACGTCGACGGCCTGCGCAAACGGCTGGAGCCGCTGCGCGCCGACGCCATCGCCCGCCTCAAGGCCCTGGGCTTCACGCTGTGGCACGAGCCGGCGGAAGGCTTCCTGCTGTGGGCCGAGGCGCCGCCCGGGCGCGATCTCGACGCTTGGGTCGAACGCGCCCGCGCCGCCTCGCTGCTGCTGGCGCCGGGGCGCTACTTCAGCCCGGCGGGCACCCCCAGCCGCCACCTGCGCTTCAACGTGGCGCAATGCGGCGAAGCCGGCCTGTGGCAGGTCATGGGCGACACGCTGCACGGCTGAGACCCCGTTCCCGATCTTGCTGCGCAGCCCCGATCTGGCTCATGTGCACCGCGTGCGAATCTTTCGCTCAGCGCACCGAAATCCTCAGGTCCTCCCGTACATGCCGGTTTCTGCATGGCTCTTCACCCCGCTGAGCCCCCCCACGACAGATCGGGAACGGGTTCCGAGCGGCCCCATGGCGGCAGACCCCGCGGGCATAGGCCATAACGAAATCAAGGGGCCGGCGATACCCCCGTCATCTGGCCGAAACGGCGCGTTTCTGCTACATTAGCGGGTTCGGCCGGCCCCTTGCGGGGACGCCGCCGGTGCCGGGTGAGACCGATCCCGCGTGCCGCGTGACCTCGACTGTCTTTCGATGGAAACCGTAATGAATTCAAGCGACAAAGCCCTCGTCGTCCTGTCCGGCGGCCAGGACTCCACCACCTGCCTGTACTGGGCGCTGCAGCGCTTCGGCGCCGACAACGTGGAAGCCGTCACCTTCGACTACGGCCAGCGCCACCGCGTCGAGCTCGACAGCGCACGCACCATCGCCGCGCTGGCCGGCGTGCCGCACACCGTGCTGCCGATCGACACCTTCGCCGCCATCGGCGGCAACGCGCTGACCGACGCCAGCATCGAGCCCGAGAGCGGCGCCCGCGCCGACGACGACACCGCGCTGCCCAACACCTTCGTGCCGGGCCGCAACCTGATCTTCCTGAATTTCGCCGCCGCCTTCGGCTACACCCGCGGCGCGCGCCACCTGGTGACCGGCGTGGCGCAGACCGACTACTCCGGCTACCCGGACTGCCGCGAGAACACGCTCAAGGCGCTGGAGCTGGCGCTGCGCCTGGGCCTCGATGCCCGCGTGGAACTGCACACCCCGCTGATGTACCTGTCCAAGGCCGACACGGTGCGGCTGGCGCAACAGGTCGGGGCCATGGCGGCAATGGCCTTCAGCCACACCTGCTACAACGGCGAGCAGCCGCCCTGCGGCCACTGCGCCGCCTGCGAACTGCGCGCCAAGGGCTTTGCCGAGGCCGGCGTCGCCGACCCGCTGGTCGAACGTTTCCGCCAGGGCTGATCATGCACGCATCCTACCTTCTCGCCGGCGCGCGCTTCGAAGCCGCGCGCCAGTTGCCCGCCGACTGGTTCGAGCCGCAGTTCGCCAGCCTGCACGGCCACAGCTTCCGCGTGCAGCTGCGCGTGGAGAACATCCACACCAACCAGGCCGGCCTGGCCGAGACGCTGCAGCGCGCGGTGCAGCCGCTCAACTATGCCTCGCTCAACCAGCGCATGGCGACGGTGGACGACCTGGCCATCGCCGAACACCTGTCGGAACAACTGAGCTTTCCGCACAGCCTGACGCTCACCAGCGCACCGGAACGCGGTGTGATCCTGGACAACGGCACCCGCCTGGTCTGGCTCAACGCCGGCTTCGAGGCGGCGCACCAGCTGCCGCACGTGCCCGCCGGCCACAAGTGCGGCCGCCTGCACGGCCACGGCTTCGGCGTGCGGCTGGTGGCGGACGCGGCTTCGGCCAACCACGTCGACCTGGCGGCGGCCTGGGGACGGCTGTTCCTGCGCCTCAACCACCGCTATCTCAACGACATCCCCGGCCTCGCCAACCCCACCAGCGAGGTGCTGGCGCAGTGGATCTATCGCGAGCTGTCGGCCGATCTCGCCGGCTTGGCCTGGGTCGAGGTGCGCGAGACGCACACCGCCGGCAGCCAGTTCGACGGCCGCACCTTCCGCATCTGGAAGGAACAGCACTTCGAGAGCGCAGTGCCGTTCGACGCCGAGGGCAACTACACCGGCCACAGCTACCTGATCCGGCTGATGCTGCAAGGCGAGCTGGACGGCGCGATGGGCTGGCTGCTCGACTTCGGCGACGTCAAGGACCGCTTCAAGCCGGTCTACCGCCAGCTCGACCACAACCCGCTCGACCGCCTCGCCGGCATCCGCAACGGCCACCCCGCCTCGGTGGCGGAATGGGTGCACGCCGAGCTGTCGCCGCTGGTGCCGGAACTGGCGCGCGTCGACCTGATGGAGCGCGACGAGCGCGGCGTCTCGGTATTGTTCAAGGACAACATGCGCTGGCCGCTGCTGTAGCAAGGGGGAAAGCATGTACACGGTGAAGGAAATCTTCTACACCCTGCAGGGCGAAGGCCGCCAGTGCCGGCCGCGCCGCGGTGTTCTGCCGCTTTGCCGGCTGCAACCTGTGGAGCGGCAAGGAACGCCACCGCGCCAAGGCCATCTGCCAGTTCTGCGATACCGACTTCGTCGGCACCGGCCCGGACGGCGGCAAGTTCAAGACCGCCGAGCAACTGGCCGAGCGCATCGCCGGCGCATGGCCGGCCGGCGTCGGCGGCACGCCGTTCGTGGTCTGTACCGGCGGCGAGCCGCTGTTGCAGCTCGATGCGCCGCTGATCGACGCGCTGCACGCGCGCGGCTTCGAAATCGCGGTGGAAACCAACGGCACCGTGGCCGCCCCGCCCGGTATCGACTGGCTGTGCGTCAGCCCCAAGGCCGGCGCGCCGCTGCTGCAGACCTCCGGCCACGAGCTGAAGCTGGTCTATCCGCAGCCGATGCTGATGCCGGAGAGCGTAGCCGGGCTCGCCTTTCAGAACTTCTACCTGCAGCCGATGGACGGCCCCGACGTCGCCGCCAACACCCGCGCCGCCATCGCCTATTGCATGGCACAGCCGCAATGGCGGCTGTCAGTGCAGACCCACAAGGTGCTGAACATTCGTTGAGGATGGGATTGCCCATGCCCAAAAAGCCGGATGTTCCGGCTTTTTCCTTGTCGGCTCGCCCCGCTTGATCTTTTTTTCGTGTATCCCTGTAATGAATGCCCGCCTGAGCTGACCAATCAACAGCCCCGTCGCAACCGCCCGGCAATATTCTGTAAGAAACACCACGGCGGCACGACCAACGCTCAAGTCCGGCCACCGGCCGGATCGCCTACCCCACCCATCACTTAGGAGAAACACCATGACTGCATCCCGTGCCCTGATCGCCTCCGCCCTCGGCGCCGTCGTCGCCATGGGCGCCATCGCCCCCGCCGTGGCCGCCGAGAAGGAAAAATGCTTCGGCGTCGCCAAAGCCGGCAAGAACGACTGCGCCTCGGTGGTGGGCACCCACTCCTGCGCCGGCCGGGCCAAGGTCGACAACGACCCGAACGACTGGAAATTCGTCGCCAAGGGCAGCTGCGACAAGATGGGCGGCAGCCTGCAGCCGGGCAAGAAGTAAGCCTCCCGGCCTTCGGCCCGGCGCCCATCACGACGCGGGGCCGAAGCCTCCCCCTCCCGAAAGCCCGCCATGACCCAGACCCGACTCCCCTGCCGCGCCGGCATCGGCCTGCGCTCCCCGCACTACCAGCAGGTGCTGCAGCAGCAACCCGAGCTGGGCTGGGTCGAGGTGCACAGCGAGAATTTCTTCGACGGCGGCCAGCCGCTCGCCATGCTGCACCGCGTGGCCGAACGCTACCCGCTGTCGCTGCACGGCGTCGGCCTCGGGCTGGGCTCGCCGCAACGCCCTGAAGCCGGGCACCTGGCCTCGCTGAAGCGGCTGGTCGACGCGCTCGACCCGGCGGCGGTGTCGGAGCACCTGTGCCTCAACCACTCGGCCACGCGTTTCGTCAACGACCTGTTGCCGCTGCCCTACACCCGCGATGCGCTGGACGCCGTCAGCGCCCACGTCGCCGAGACCCAGGACGCGCTGCGCCGCCCTATCCTGCTGGAAAACCTGTCGAGCTACGTCGAATACCCCGGCAACGAGATGCACGAGGGCGAGTTCCTGGCCGAGCTGGTCAAGCGCACCGGTTGCGGCATCCTGCTCGACCTCAACAACCTCTACGTCAACCAGGTCAACCTCGGCACCGATGTGGACGCGGTGATCGCCGCGCTGCCGCCCGACGCCATCGGCGAAATCCACCTCGCCGGCTACTCGGAGCGCGACGGCTTGCTGGTCGACACCCACAGCCAGCCGGTCTACGCAGCGGTGTGGCAGCTCTACCGCGCCACTGTGGCGCGGCTCGGCCCGCGCCCGACGCTGATCGAATGGGACATCGACATCCCGCCGCTCGACGTGCTGTGCGGCGAGGCGGCCAAAGCCCAGGCCATCCTGCAGGAGCGACACCATGACCTCGTGGACTGACTGGTCGAGCGCGCTGCTCGAGGCCATCGCCGCCCCCGAGCGGCACGCCCCTTCGGCCAACCTTGGCCTGTCCGCGGCCGGGCTCGCGGTGTACCGCAACAACTACCGCGTCGGGCTGATCGACACGCTGGCCTACGCCTACCCGGTGCTGGGCCAACTGGTCGGCGAGGAATTCTTCCGCGCGCTGGCGCGCGAGTACGTCAAGCATCACGCCTCGCACTCCGGCAACCTGCACCGCTACGGCGCCGCTCTGGGCGATTTCCTCGACAGCTTCGAGCACGTCCGGCATCTGCCCTACCTGGCCGACGTGGCGCGGCTGGAGTGGCGGGTGCACCGCAGCTACTACGCCGCCGACGCCACCACGCCGGACCTAGCAGTGCTGGCCACGCTGGAGCCGGAGCGCTGGGGCGAACTGCGCTTCGAGCTGGCCGACGACGTCGCCGTCGTCGCCTCGTCCTGGCCCATCGCCACCCTCTGGCTGGCACACCAGCCCGACAGCGGCGTGCCCCTCCCCGAGCGCCTCGGCGACAGCGCCGAAACCGCGCTGGTGACGCGTTCGGCCGGCACGGTCAGCGTCGAGCGCCTGGATTCGGCCCCGGCAGCCTTCCTGCTGGCGCTGCAGCAGGGCGTCACGCTGGAAGCCGCCACCGACGCGGCACTGCGACTAGGCCCTTCGTTCGATCTGCAAGCCCTGCTCGGCCAGCTACTGCAACGTAATCTGCTGTCCTCCATCACGCTGCCTGCGGGAGAACTGCCATGAAAACCCTGATCCAGCGCGTCGAGCAACTGGCATCTCCGCTGCTCCACCTCGCCGACGGCCTGCGGCCGCTGGTGCTACTGTTCCTGCGGCTGTGGGTCGCCAACGTGTTCTTTTCCTCCGGCCTGACCAAGATCGCCGACTGGGACACCACCCTGCTGCTGTTCACCGAGGAATACCACGTACCGCTGCTGCCGCCGGCCGTGGCGGCGGTGATGGGCACCTTCGGCGAACTGGTGTTCTCGTCGCTGCTGGCCATCGGCCTTACCGGCCGCTTCGCCGCCGCCGGCCTGTTCGTGGTCAACCTGACCGCGGTCATCAGCTACCCCGGCCTGACCGAGACCACGCGCCAGTTCCATTACTATTGGGGCATGCTGCTGGCCGTCATCGCCTGCAGCGGCCCCGGCCAGCTGTCGCTCGACCGGCTGCTGTCGTGGTGGAGCCGGCCGCCACAGGACGACTGATCCCCCTTCGCCCAGAAAGCGCCTCCCCTGTCGGCGGTGTTGCCCCGACAGCGTACGCATCGCCGCTTTCCCGGCGAGCCCTGGTCGCGTCCTGGCACTCGCGTGGCCAATGCTTTTTGGAATGCGCCGAACGCGTGGCATAATCAAAGATTCGCTTGCAACCGATCCTCGAACCATGTCGTCTTCGCCCTACACCCTCGTCCTCCAGGCCCCGCTCCTCTCCGCCAGCCCGCTCGCCGCCGTCGCCGAGCTGAGCGGCACCACCGACATCGAACGCGTTTCCGACAGCGTGGCCCGCCTGCACGGCGTCGACCCCGCCCGCCGCGCCGACATCATCGCCTACTGCGAACAGCACAACCTGGACGCCGCCTTCGTCCCGAGCGGGCGCCGCTTCGCCGATTTCGGCCTGGTGGTGTCGGACATGGACTCCACACTGATCACCATCGAATGCATCGACGAGATCGCCGACATGGTGGGGGTCAAGCACCTGGTGGCGGAAGTCACCGAACGCTCGATGCGCGGCGAACTCGACTTCACCGCCTCGCTCAAGGAACGCGTGGCGCTGCTGGCCGGGCTGGAAGAAAGCGCGCTGGAAACGGTGTATCGTGAAAGGGTCAGGCTGACGCCCGGCGCCGACACCCTGCTCGCCGCCTGCAAGGCCAACGGCGTGCGCTTCATGCTGGTCTCGGGCGGCTTCACTTTCTTCACCGAGCGCCTGAAAGCCGAGCTGGGGCTCGACTACGCCTTCGCCAACGTGCTGGAAGTGGTCGACGGCAAGCTCACCGGCCACGTCAAAGGCGACATCGTCGATGCCAGCGCCAAGGCGCGACTGCTGATAGAAGTACGCCAAGAGCTGGGGCTGGCGCCGGATCAGGTCATCGCCATGGGCGACGGCGCCAACGACCTCAAAATGCTGGCCGAAGCCGGCCTCGGCGTGGCCTACAAGGCCAAGCCGGTGGTACGCGCCCAGGCCGACGTGGCGCTCAACCATGTCGGCCTGGAAGGAGTCGTCAACCTGTTCGCATGACCGAGCAAAGGGAGGAACACCGCATGAGCAGACTACCCACCCTGGCCACCGCCAGTTTCGATGCCGACCTCCCCTTGTCTTGCCAGCGCCTGGCCGACACCGCCTACCAGGGCCGGCTCGACCGCGAAACCCGGCTGGCGCTGCAATTGCTCGCCTCGCCGGGTGAAGTCCCCGACGACGCCGACCCGCTGTTGCTGCGGCTGGAAGCCAAGATCGACCTGACGCTGGAACTGGTACTCGCCTCGCGCTACCCGGTACGCCCCGCCATCACCCCCTGCCGGCTCGGCCTCGACGCCATCGCCTGGCATTCCGAGCACGCCTATCCAGTCGGCGAACCGGTCTTGCTGACGCTCTACCCCAACAGCGACTCGGCCCTCATCCTGCGCCTAGCGGGCAGCATCGATGCCTGCGAGCCCTCGCCCGATCAGCCCGGCTACCTGCTGCAAGCCGACATCCGCCCCTCCTTTGACAAAACCAGCCATCTGCAATGGGAAAAGTGGGTGTTCCGCCGCCACCGCCGCGCCATCCAGGAACGCTGATCCCCTTCCTCCGGTATTCGTCACCTCGCCTTGATTCAACATCAAAAAACAATTTAAAAATAACCGTCTATCTTTAAAAAAGGTTTACTCGGCACGCGCAATTCCCAACCAGGACGGAACGACTTATGATGATTACATCATTGCGTCGGGATGATTCATGCACCTCACCTTAACCACGGATGATCCGAAGCCCTCCTACGGCCGCCGGCTCAGCCGGGAGTGGCGCACGCTTCTGCTCGGCCTGCTGCTGTGCTGCACTGGCCCTGATCTGGCTCATGACCGCAGCCCTGTTTCACGCACGCTCGCGCTCGATCGAAGAGCATGCCCAAAACATGGCCCAAGCCCAGCTCAACCTGGCCAGCATCCAGTTCGAACAGCAGTTCACCTTGCTCCGGACGGCACTGCAGCAACGCGCGCTGGAGCGGGAGGCGAGTGCGCTGCCAGCGCCAATCGACAATCTCGACGAACTCTGGCTGATCCCGCCGCAAGGCGCGCCGCGCGCGCTGAGCGGCAGCTCCAACCGCCCCCCTCCACATTCAGGCCCTGGCACGGCGGCTCGTTTCCGACCCCGCCGATGGCGCTCCGTTCGTCCTCCTCCCGCCCCCCTGCAGTTTTCCGTCAGCAAACGCATCCCGTTCCTGCTGCCGGCCTGCAACCGCAGCGGCGTCTGCCGCGCAAGCTACTACGGCAGCTTCAATGCCTCCGACTGGCTGCCGGCGCTGCTGCGTGACACGCCCGGCAGCCAGATCCGCCTGTTCAACCGCGCCGGCCAGTTGCTCATCCAGTCGACCCCGGCCCCGACCCAGACCCTCTCGACCTGGCGACGTCTGGCCCAGTGGCTGACGCTGCTGCCTGCGCCCCACATGGAGGCGAGCGCCGTCGTCCCCTCCATCCCGCTGCGCATTACGGTGGCCGTCTCGACCCGAGGCACCTGGAGCACCGATCGCAGCCTGCCGTTACTGCTGCTGGGCAGCACGCTGCTCAGCGCTCTGCTGGTCTTCTTCGGCATCGTCGGCAACCGTCTGCACCACCAGGCACGCCGGGAGCGGCGGCAGCTCGACGAGCACACCGCACTGCTGGCGCTGTCCAATGCCAACCTGAAGAAGAAACTGCACAAGCTCGCCTCGACGCACCAGGACCTCCAGGCGCTGCTCGATACCATCCAGGTCGGGGTGCTGATCCTGCATCCCGACAGACACGAGGTCACCACCGCCAACATGGCGGCCGGCCGCCTGTTCGGCCTGCACATCTCGGAGTTGATCGGGCGCAGCATCCTCAGTCTGCTAGCCGACCCGGCCGACGTCGAAGGCTGCGAGAGCCTGCTCGACCAGGGGCTGGGGATCAGCGACCGTGAAATCCAGCTGCGAGACGGCGGCGGCAAGATCTTCTGGTCCCAGGTTTCGATGCGCCGGGTGCGCTTCAACGACCACCACAGCATCGTCATGAGCGTGGTCGACATCAGCGAGCGCATGAGCCACAACCAGCAGCTGCAGCGGGAAAAGCAGGAAACGGAACGCCTGGTGAAGCAGCTGCAGGAAATGCAGCACGAACTGTACGAACGGGCCACCCACGACGACCTCACCGGCGTCGCCAACCGCCCGCACTTCCTGCAACAGGCGCAGCAAGCCTATCGCCAGGCGCTGCGCCAAGGAACGCCGCTCGGCCTGGCCATCATCGATCTGGACATGTTCAAGCTGGTGAACGACACCTACGGCCACGATGCCGGCGATCTGGTGCTACAGCAGGTCGCCATGGCCTGCGAGAGCTGCCTGGGCGAGACCCAGCAACTGGGACGCCTGGGCGGGGAGGAATTTGCCATCCTGATGCCGCATTGCGACTATGCCCAAGCCATCGAACTGGCCGAACAGGTCAAACGCAAGATCGCCGAACTGATCATCAGCTATCATGATGACAGGATCAGGGTCACCTTGAGCATCGGTGTGTCCTGCTGGAGCCCGCAGGACAGGCCGCTGCTGATCGGCCGGCTGTTCAAGCTCGCGGACCTGGCGCTGTACCAGGCCAAGGAAACCGGACGTAACCGCGTCGTCCCGGCACGGGCACTGAATTGCCTCGAACCCTGAAGCCAGCGCGGAAAGCGTCGTGAGCAAGCCGTAGCAAGGGCCCGCACCGGATACGCCATCGCGGCGCGATACGGTTCGGCCGAGGCTGGCGGGACGACAACAGCCCTTTTATGGACGATGCCATGCAGTTACCCGAAGAAGTCCTGCAACCCCTCATCGACACCCTGCCCGGCGGGGTGCTGCTGATCGATGCCGACGATAGCCGCATCATTCACGCCAACCAGCTGTCGTCCATCCTGCTCGGGATACCCTACAACGAGCTGGCCGGCCAGCCGTTCTTCCCCTTCCTCGCCGACGATCCGGATGGACGGACGCTGATGCAGGCGCTGGAACAGCGTGGCATGCTCTACAACCATCCCTGTCTGCTACGCTCGTCAAGCGGCCGCCCCTTCCAAGTCTCGCTGCTGATGCGCCGCCTGCCGCAGATCGATCGCCCTCTGCTGGTGGTCAGCTTCAGCGACCAGTCGGAAAACAAGATTCTCGGCCAGTTGCTCGATTACGAACGCCAGCTGCTCAACCGCACCCTCAAGCTGGTCAAGACGCTGCGCGAAGAAATCCAGCAACACGAGATGGAAGATTCGATCAGTGGCGTGATGGGTATCCGCTCGCTGATGAGCAATACCCAGACCGAGGTGGGGCGCGCCCACCGCTATGGCAGCCCCCTCGCCGGCCTGCTGCTGCGGCTCGACGAACCTGACCAGAAGACCGATCAGGAAAACGACAACAGCCTCTCTCACCTGCACCAGCTGACCAGTAGCCTGTGCATCCAGGCTTCGCGCGAGAGCGACCTGATCGCCAAACGCGAAGACGGCGCCCTGGTGATGATTCTGCCCAACACCACGCTGGATGGCAGCAAGCTCTTCGCCCTGCGCCTGCTGCGCTCACTGTCGCAATTGACGCTGGTGCGCAATGGTAAGGAAGAGCATCACACCGCCAGCATCGGCGGCAGCAGCCTGCGGCAGGAGGAACGCTCGCCCAAGGCGATGCTGGAAAGAATGGATCTGGCGCTGCAGGTCGCCCAGGCACGCGGCGGCAACCAGCTGATCATGCAAAGCTGAAATGACAAGGGGGCCATGCGGCCCCCTGTTCTGATATGGAATAGCCCGCGCGCTGCCGGGCGTGCCACTCAGCCTTTAACGTACGGCGAGCGCATCCAGCAGTTTCTGGTGAATGCCGCCGAAACCGCCGTTGCTCATCACCAGCACGTGGCTTCCCGGCTCGGCCTGGGCCACGATGGCCGCGATCAGCCGCTCCAGATCGTTGAAGCTCGCCGCCTTGTCGCCCAGCGGCGCCAGCGCCTCGGCCGGATCCCAGCCCAGGTTGGCACCGTAGCAGAACACCTGGTCAGCCTCCGTCAATGCCCACGGCAGTGCCGCTTTCATGGTGCCCAGCTTCATGGTGTTGGAGCGCGGCTCCAGCACGGCCAGGATCGGGCTTCGGCCAACCTTGCGGCGCAAGCCTTCCAGCGTGGTGGCAATGGCGGTGGGATGGTGCGCGAAGTCGTCGTACACCGTGACACCGGCCGCCACGCCGCGCACTTCCATGCGCCGCTTCACGTTCTGGAAACGCGCCAGGGCATCGATGGCATCCTTCACCGCGACACCGGCATGGCGTGCGGCGGCGATGGCGGCCAGCGCGTTGAGGCGGTTGTGCTCGCCCAGCAGGTCCCAGCGCACCCGCCCCTGCAACTCGCCGCCCAGCAGCACATCGAAATGCCCCTGTTCGTCCACGTTGGCCAGCTGCCAGCCGGCTTCGACGCCGAAGCGCTCCACCGGCGTCCAGCAGCCACGCTCCAGTACCTCGTCCAGGCTCGCCTCGCGGCCATTGCTGATCAAGCGGCCGTTACCCGGCACGGTGCGCACCAAGTGGTGGAACTGGGTCTGGATCGCCGCCAGGTCGGCAAAGATGTCAGCGTGGTCGAATTCCAGATTGTTGAGCACCGCCGTGCGCGGATGGTAGTGGACGAACTTGGAGCGCTTGTCGAAGAAGGCGGTATCGTACTCATCGGCCTCGATCACGAAGAACGGGCTGCGGCTCGCCGGATCGAGCGCCGGCGCACCCGGCAGGCGTGCCGAGATGCCGAAATTCTGCGGGATGCCGCCGATCAGGAAGCCCGGCGCGAGACCGGCGTCCTCCAGAATCCACGCCAGCATCGAGCTGGTGGTGGTCTTGCCGTGCGTCCCGGCCACCGCCAGCACCCACTTGTCGGCCAACACATTCTCCGCCAGCCACTGCGGGCCGGAAATGTACGGCAGGCCGCGGTTCATGATCTCTTCCATCAGCGGCGTGCCGCGCTTGACGACGTTCCCGATCACGTACACGTCGGCGCCGATGGCCAGTTGTTCCGTCCCGAAGCCCTGGGTCAGCTCGATGCCCATGGCCTCGAGCTGGGTGCTCATCGGCGGATAGACGTTGGCGTCGCAACCGGTCACCTTGTGGCCGGCCTGCTGGGCGATGGCGGCAAGACCTCCCATGAAGGTGCCGCAGATTCCGAGGATGTGGATATGCATGAAGAAGAAAGTCCAGGACTAGCGCGGCGCTGACGCGCCAAAAGCGGCTAGCTTACGCGGGATTGTCGCCCCCCTCAAGCCAGCCCCAAGCCGGCAACACCCCACGCCATGAGGCGAGCGGTGCCCGGCAGCTCAGAAAAACAGCCAGGCCAGCCCCGCAAACAGCGGCAGCAGGATGACGCCCGACCACAGCAGGAAGCCGAAGAACCCGGGCATCGCCACCCCGCGCTGCTCGGCGATCGCCTTGACCATGAAATTGGGCGCGTTACCGATATACGTCATCGCGCCCATGAACACCGCCCCCATCGAAATCGCCAGCAGCGTCTGCGGCAACTCCTTCATCAGCAGCTGGGCATCTCCGGCGGCAAGGTTGAAGAACACCAGGTAGGTCGGCGCATTGTCGAGGAAGCTCGACAACAGCCCGGTCAGCCAGAAGTACATGGCATTCACCGGCATGCCATCCTCGCCCGAGACCAGCGCCACCAGCGCCGCCAGGTGCCCGTCGCTGCCGGCACGCAGAATGGCGATGGCGGGCACGATGGTGATGAAGATGCCGGCGAACAACTTGCCCACCTCGAGCATCGGCGCCCAGTTGAAATCGTTGCCGGCGCGCACCTGGCGCGGGGTCAGCGCCAGGGAGAGCAGCGCGATCAGCAGCAGGATCAGGTCGCGCACCGCGTTCTGCAGCTCAAGCGGCGTGCCGAGAACGTCGATGCTCAGCCCCGGCTTCCAGAGGCCGGACAGCAGCACCGCCCCGACCACCCCGGCGATCAGCAGGAAATTGAACTGGCCGTACAGCTTGAGCGGCGTGTCCGGCGACGGGTCGCGCGGCAGCACGCCCTCCTTGCGGTAGTAGTAGCTGTCCACCAGGTAGAACACGGCCAGCAGCGCCAGGGCCGCCGCCAGCACCGGCAGCCCCATGTGCCGGACGGTCCAGAAGAAATCCACCCCCTTCAGAAAGCCGAGGAACAGCGGCGGGTCGCCCAGCGGCGTCAGCCCGCCGCCGACGTTGGCCACCAGGAAGATGAAGAACACCACCACGTGCACGTTGTGACGGCGGTTGTCGTTGGCCTTGAGCAAGGGGCGGATCAGCAGCATGGCCGCGCCGGTGGTGCCCATCACCGACGCCAGCAGCGTACCGGCTGCCAGCAAGGCGGTATTGAGCCGGGGCGAGCCGTGCAGGTTGCCCCACAGCAGAATGCCGCCCGACACCGTGTAGAGCGCCAGCAGCAGCACGATGAAGGGCAGGTATTCGGCCAGCAGCGCATGCACGACCAGGGACGCCATGCTGCCTGGGCCGACGGCCAGGGTGAACGGCAACAGGAACAGCACGCTCCACAGCGCCGTGATCTTGCCGAAGTGGTGATGCCAGAGCCCTGGAGCAAAGATCGGGAACAAGGCAATCGACAGCAGGATGCCGCAGAACGGCAGCGCCCACAGCAGGCTCAGCGAAGCGCCGTCGAGCTCGGCGGCCTGCGCCAGCGCAGGCAACAGCGACAGCAAGGCAGACGCCAGCAGTTTCCGGGTCATCGTATCTCCTGGAAAAAATAAAGACTCTCCGGCCCTGAATCAGTCTTGGGCGAGGAAGGTGAAGGTGAACGCCCCGGAGACAACGATGCCGCTGTCCGGGCAGAAGGCCGCCGTCGGCCAATGAAACCGGCGCACAGGCCGCACGGTGCTGCGCCTTGAGTCCGGCCGCCCAGGCGGAAGAAAGTTCCGCACCGCACGGACACGACGGTCGCCGGCACTTCAGGCAATCGGCTGCCCCGCTCCGCTTCCCCGTTCCGCCACGGCGGTGACGTCGTAACAGCGGACGGTATTGCGTCCCGCCTTCTTGGCCCGGTACAGGGCGATGTCAGCGTGCTTGAGCAGCTCGTCCCGGGTTTTCTGCTCCCCCAGGAACAGACTGATGCCGATGCTAGGCGAGCTGCGGTACGGCTGACCCTTGAGCACATAGGGCTGGTTGAGCGCGATGCGGATCTTCTCCGCGATGAGTGTCTTGAAATGATCCAGATCGATGAACAGCAGAGCGCCATGGCTGTGCTGCCGCACGCTCTTGGCAAACGCCTGCGCCAGGCGGTCGTGCAGCAAACGGCGGTTGGCGAGACCGGTCAGCGGTCGGGAGGAAGATCCCCTTCAGCCTCGGTGCTATCGGTGCCGAAAAACGGGTTGGCATGGCCGCGAAGCCATGCCACACCCGGCTTAGTGATGCTTCTGGATGAACTCTATCTTGTAGCCGTCGGGGTCCTCGACAAAGGCGATCACGGTATGACCGTGCTTCATCGGGCCCGCCTCGCGCACCACCTTGCCCCCCTTGGCGCGCACCATGTCGCAGGCGACGGCGGCATCGTCCACCTCGATGGCGATGTGGCCATAGGCGTTGCCGAGCTCGTAGCTGTCGGTATCCCAGTTGTGGGTCAGCTCCAGCACGGTGTGCGCCGACTCGTCGCCGTAACCGACGAAGGCCAGGGTGAAACGGCCTTCGGGGTAATCGTTGCGGCGCAGCAGGCGCATGCCCAGCACCTCCTGATAGAACGCTAGGGAACGCTCGAGATTGCCGACTCGCAGCATGGTATGCAGCAGACGCATGATGTTTTCCTTCCGTAGAAATCAGATCAGCCGAACGCGAACAGGGTATCGCCGTGTTGCTTCAGCCATTGCCGCGCCGTGCGCCAGTGCGGAAACAGCCGTTCGGTTTCCGACCAGAACGCGGCGGAGTGGTTCATGTGCACCAGATGCGCCAGTTCGTGCGCCAGCACGTAGTCGAGGATGTGCGGCGGCGCCTGCACCAGCCGCCAGTTGAGGCGGATGGCGCCGCTGGCGGAACAACTACCCCAGCGCGTGCGGGCCGAGGACAAGGAGAGCGAGGCCGGCTGGCGGCGGCTATATCGCGCCACCTCGGCGAGCCGGGAGGGAAACCGGCGCGCCGCCTCGCGCTTGAGCCAGGCGGCGACGGTGGCATCGAGCCGCTCGCGGTCATGCGCTGCGACCCCGGCCACCTGCAGGACCCGGCCGTCGATGCGCGCCGCCGGACGCTGCCCGGCAACATGAACGATGTCGAGCGGCTCCCCGGCCAGACGCAGTTGCCGCGGCTGCGCCGCCAGTTCGGCACAACGCCTTTGTTGTTCCAGCCAGTGCTGGCGGATCCAGTCGCGGCGCTTGTCCAGGACCGCCTGCAGCAGGCTCATCGGCACCGCCGGGTGGGCGATCAGTTCGACCCGCCCTCCCCGCACGCGGATGCCGATGCTCTGGCGCGCGCGGCGGATCAGCGCAACCGGGATGTTGCCTTCAGGCAGGCTGAGAATCACCGAGCCGCCGCTTGCGCTGGTCGGGGTGGGCGAACGGACCGACGCCGCCGATTTCCAACTGGCGAGCCTCGATCCACTCTTCCGCCTCGCGCGTCATCGCCGCCGAACTCTTGTCCTGCGGCAGGATAGGCTTGCCGATCACCACGGTGATCTCGCCGGGAAACTTGCGGAACGAATTCTTGGGCCAGAACTCGCCGGCGTTGAGCGCCACCGGCACCATCGGCACGTTGAACGCCTTGGCCATGCGCGCCGCGCCCTGCTGGTAGCGGCCCGGCACGCCCGGGGGCGTGCGCGTGCCTTCCGGGAACACGGCAATCCAGTAGCCCTTGGCGATACGCTGCCGGCCCTGCTCGACGATCTGCTGGCTGGCCTTGGTCTTGGCCGAGCGGTCGATGGCGATGGTATCGAGCAAGGCGAGGCCCCAGCCGAAGAACGGAATCCACAGCAGCTCCTTCTTGGCCACGAACACCTGCGGCGGGAAGATCGCCTGCAGGGCCAGCGTCTCCCAGCCCGACTGGTGCTTGGAGCAGATGATGGACGGCGTATCGGGGATGTTCTCGGCGCCGACCACCTTGTAGCTCAGCCCGCAGACGTGCTTGAGCAGCCACAGCAACCCTTTCACCCAAGCCTGGGCGAAGCTGTGGCGCACGCGGTGCGGCGCGACGCAGCCCAGCAGGATCAGCAGGAAGCAGAAGGTCGTCAGGAAGGCAAGGCCCACCCAGTAGACCAGGGTACGAATCCAGATAAACATTACGGCGCTATGCCCTCGTGAAAAACAGTCAGTGATGCGTTTGGATCAGGTATTCGGCAGCGTCGTAGAGGTCGTTGAACACCAGCGTGCCCTCGGGCAGACCGCCCTTCTCGAAGGTCTTTTCACCCTTGCCGGTCTTGACCAGGATGGGCTGGCCGCCCATCGCGGCGATCGCCTCCAGGTCGCGCAGGCTGTCGCCAACCATCGGCAGGCCATCGGGCTTGACGTTGAAGCGCTCGGAGACTTCCTTGACCATGCCCGGCAGCGGCTTGCGGCACTCGCAGTTGTCGTCCGGGGTATGCGGACAGACCACCACGGCGTCGATGCGTCCGCCGGCCTGGTTGACCAGGCGGTGCATCTTGGTGTGCATGGCGTGCAGCGCGTGCAGGTCGAACAAGCCGCGACCGATGCCCGACTGGTTGGTCGCCACCACGATGCGCCAGCCCGCCTGGGTCAGGTTGGCGATGGCCTCCAGGCTATGGTCGAGCGGCTCCCACTCCAGCGAGTTTTTGACGAAATCGTCGCGATCCTTGTTGATCACGCCGTCACGATCCAGGATGACTAGTTTCATGGCAGGTTTTTTCTGTCGGTAAAACGGCCAAAGGCGTGGACCCGCCAGCCGGCCGGTCCACGCCACGCGGTGGCAGACTCAGTCGGCCAGCAGCGAGATGTCCGCCACGCGGTTGAACAGCTCGGCCAGGCGCGCCAGGAGCGCGATGCGGTTGGTGCGCACCGCGCTGTCGTCGGCCATCACCATCACGCCATCGAAGAAGGCGTCGACCGGGGCCTTCAGGCTGGCGAGCTGCGCCAGCGCGCCGGCGAAGTCGTGCGCGGCGAACTGCGCATCCACTTGCGGCGCCAGCTGCTGCACGGCGCCATACAGCGCCTTTTCGGCGTCTTCGGCCAACAGCGCGGGGTTGACCACACCGACTTCACCCTCGGCCTTCTTCAGGATGTTCTTCACCCGCTTGTTGGCCGCCGCCAGCGTGGCGGCTTCCGGCAACTGCTTGAACTGGGCCACGGCGGCCAGCACCGCGCGTACCTCGTCGAGACGGGTCGGTTCCAGCGCCAGCACGGCGTCGATTTCGTCCACCTTGTAGTCGGCGGCGAGGAAGTTCTTCAGGCGCTCGAGGCAGAACGCGAACACCTCGTCGGCCACGCTGGCCGACAGCTTGTTAGCCGGGAACGAATCGTGGGTGTCGACGATCAGCTGCTTCAGGTCGAGCGGCGTATCCAGCACCATGCGCAGCACGCCCAGCGCGGCACGGCGCAGCGCGAACGGATCCTTGTCGCCGGTCGGCACCAGGCCGATGCCCCAGATACCGACGATGGTCTCCAGCTTGTCGGCCAGCGCCACGGAGAGCGCCACCGGACCGTGCGGCAGGCTGTCGCCGGCGAAGCGCGGGTGGTAGTGGCCTTCGATGGCGGCGGCCACCGCTTCGTGCTCGCCGTCATGACGGGCGTAGTACATGCCCATGATGCCCTGCAGTTCGGGGAACTCGCCGACCATGTCGGACACCAGGTCGGCCTTCGCCAGGTAGGCGGCGCGGCGGGCGTCGTCGACGTTGGTGCCGAGCTTGCCGGCGATGGTGCCGGCCAGGTTCTGCAGGCGTTCGACGCGTTCGAGCTGGCTGCCGATCTTGTTGTGGTAAACCACGTCGGCCAGGCGCGGCAGACGCGATTCGAGGCGGACTTTCTGGTCCTGCTCGAAGAAGAACTTGGCGTCGGAGAGACGCGCGCGCAGCACGCGCTCGTTGCCGTGGATGATGTGCGACGGGTCGGTCGCCTCGAGGTTGGATACCAAGAGGAAGCGGTTCATCAGCTTGCCGTGGGCGTCCAGCAGCGGGAAGTACTTCTGGTTCTGCTGCATGGTCAGGATCAGGCACTCCTGCGGCACCTTGAGGAATTCGGCTTCGAAGCCGGCCTCCAGTACCACCGGCCATTCCACCAGCGCAGTCACCTCGTCGACCAGCGCCTGCTCGGCGGCGATCACGGCACCGAGCTTGGCCGAGGCTTCGGCCAGGCGATGGCGGATCAGTTCGCGGCGCGCCTCGAAACTCGCCACCACCTTGCCCTGCTCGTACAGCACGCGGGCGTAGCTGTCGGCATCGGGCAGCGTCACTTCACCGGCGGACAGGAAGCGATGGCCCAGCGTGGCGCGGCGGCTCTCGAGCCCCAGCACCTCGCCCGCGATCAGCTCGCTGCCGTGCAGCAACACCAGGCCGTGCACCGGGCGCACGAACTGGTGTTCGGAATCGCCCCAGCGCATCAGCTTGGGTGCCGGCAGCTTCTTCAGCGCCAGCGCGACGATGTCGGACAGTACGGCGGAGAGCGGCTGGCCGGCCTTGACGCTGCGGTAGGCGTAGACGTCCTGTTTGCCGTCGCTCATGGTGGAGAGTTCGCTCACCTCGACGCCGCAGGAGCGGGCGAAACCGGCCAGCGCCGGGGTCGGCTGGCCATCCTTCATGCCGGCGGCGACCGCCGGGCCTTTCTTGACGATGGTCTGATCCGGCTGCACCGCCAGCACCGCGGGCAGGGTCAGGGCCAGGCGGCGCGGCGAGGCGAAGACGTGGGCGCTGGCGTCGGCGGCGACGAACTGCAGTTTTTTCAGTTCGTCGGTGATGGTCTGGGCAAAGCTTGCCGCCAGCTTGGGCAGGGCCTTGGGCGGCAGTTCCTCGGTGAGGAGTTCGATCAGCAGGGTCGGGTTCATGGTCTGTTGGATTTCTTGCTGGAAGCGGTTTTGCCGGCGGCGCAGATGACGCGCATCATGGCATCGGCCACCGAGTTTTCATAAACGGGTTGCCAGGTCCAGCTGTAGCGCGGCAGCGGGTACAGCGTCGACCAGACGTGGCGGTTGGACGCCGTGTAGTAGGCCGAGGAGACGAAGGCGTACTGGTACTTGGCACAATCGGCATAACCGGTGGTACGGCGGATGTGGAAGTTCACGTCGTAGCCTTTTTCGTACTGGCGCTCGGCAAACCGCTCCTGGTTGACGAAATGGATCAGCCCGTCTTCGCGCCAGATGGACGCCAGGTCCACCGCCAGTTCGAGCGCCTCGCCCTGGCGGTACACCGACCAGTCGGCGAGCGGCGCCGCCTGCGCGGACAGCGCGAGCGCGGCAAGACAGAGTCCGACCCACGTCTTCATGGTCAGGCCTTCTGGCACATCGGGAAACCCAGCGCCTCGCGCGAGTCGTAGTAGGCCTGAGCGACCTGACGGGCAAGGTTGCGGATGCGTCCGATGTAGGCGGCGCGTTCGGTCACCGAGATGGCGCCGCGCGCGTCGAGCAGGTTGAAGGTGTGGCCGGCCTTGAGGATGGTCTCGTAGCCCGGCAGCGGCAGCCCGGCGTCGAGCAGGCGCTTGGCTTCCGCCTCGTAGTCGGTGAACTGCTGGAACAGCAGCGCGACGTTGCTGTGCTCGAAGGCAAATTTGGACTGCTCGACTTCATTCTGCAGGAACACGTTGCCGTAGCTCAGCTCGCGGCCGTCCGGCATGCGCGCCCACACCAGGTCGTAAACGTTCTCGACGCCCTGCAGGTACATCGCCAGACGCTCCAGGCCGTAGGTCAGCTCGCCCAGCACCGGCTTGCACTCCAGGCCACCGACCTGCTGGAAGTAGGTGAACTGCGTCACTTCCATACCGTTGAGCCATACCTCCCAGCCCAGGCCCCAGGCGCCCAGCGTCGGGTTTTCCCAGTCGTCCTCGACGAAGCGGATGTCGTGCACGGTCGGATCGATACCCAGTTCCCTCAAGGAGCCAAGGTAGAGATCCTGCAGGTTGGGCGGCGACGGCTTGATCACCACCTGGTACTGGTGGTGCTGGAACAGGCGGTTGGGGTTCTCGCCGTAGCGGCCGTCCTTGGGGCGGCGCGACGGTTGCACGTAGGCGGCCGCCCACGGCTCGGGACCCAGGGCGCGCAGGAAGGTGGCGGTGTGCGAGGTGCCGGCACCGACTTCGGTATCGTACGGCTGCAACAGTGCGCAGCCCTGACGGTTCCAGTAGTTCTGCAGCGTGAGGATGATTTCCTGGAAAGTGAGCATGTCGCGTATCACGAGTGAAGGGTAAAGGCCGATTCTACCGATTACCGTGGAGCGGGAAAAGCAAACGGCAGGCCAAAACGGCCTGCCGTGCGCAGGAAATAGGGTTAGCGTGAAAAAATGCTGTCCAGTTAAGCCCACTGTGGCTGCCCGTTGGTAGAGCCGCCAGCCACACCGGGCTTGCCGGTCCCGCCCGGCAGGCGGGTCGAGGGGCTTGCGTCGCCAAGCCCCTCGACGCTCCCAAGGCGAGCCCACCACCGCTTGTTTCCGTCTGGCTGGCAACTGGCGTGGCGCCGTCGGAACTCGCGATTCGCTACCGTCGAATCGCTCAAACAGCCGACGGCTTAAAACCCCGCCAGCTACCATCCAGACGGTGCGGTGGAAGGGCGGATCGGGCTACTCACTGAGCTTACTGGTCCATCGCAATAGTCTACTCTGGCTCGCCCTACACCCCCTGCCAGTCGAGGATCACCTTCCCGCTCTGCCCGGACAGCATCGCGGCAAAGCCTTGCTCGAAGTCGTCGACCTTGAAATGGTGGGTGATGATCGGGTCCAGATTCAGCCCGGACTGCAGCAGCGCCACCATCTTGTACCAGGTCTCGAACATCTCGCGGCCGTAGATGCCCTTGATCTCGAGGCCCTTGAAGATCACCTGGTTCCAATCGATGGCGGTGTTCTCGGGCGGAATGCCCAGCAGCGCGATCTTGCCGCCGTGGTTCATGGTTTCCAGCATCTGTCGGAAGGCCTGCGGGTTGCCGGACATTTCCAGGCCGACGTCGAAGCCCTCGGTCATGTGCAGTTCGCCCATCACCGTCTTCAGGTCCTCGGTGGCGACGTTGACGGTGCGGCTGGCGCCCATCTTGCGGGCCAGTTCAAGGCGGTAGTCGTTGACGTCGGTGATCACGACGTGGCGCGCGCCGACGTGGCGGGCAATGGCGACCGCCATGATGCCGATCGGGCCGGCGCCGGTGATCAGTACGTCCTCGCCGACCAGGTTGAAGCTCAATGCCGTATGCACCGCGTTGCCGAACGGGTCGAAGATCGACGCCAGGTCGTCGGAGATGTCGTCCGGGATCGGGAAGGCGTTGAAGGCCGGGATCACCAGGTACTCGGCGAACGCACCGGGACGGTTCACGCCGACGCCGATGGTGTTGCGGCACAGGTGGCGGCGCCCGGCGCGGCAGTTGCGGCAGTAGCCGCAGGTGATGTGGCCTTCGCCGGAAACGCGCTGGCCGAGCGTGAAGCCCTGCACTTCCGAGCCGATGCCGGCGACCACGCCGACGTACTCGTGACCGACGTGCATCGGCACCGGGATGGTCTTCTGCGCCCACTCGTCCCAGTTCCAGATATGGATGTCGGTGCCGCAGATGGCGGTCTTGGTGATCTTGATCAAGAGATCGTTGTGGCCGATTTCCGGCACGGGAACGTCGGTCATCGACAGGCCGCGTTCGGCCTTCAGTTTGGCAAGCGCCTTCATGGTGTCATCCTGTGGCGAGGGCGGCCGAAGGATCGCTTCGACCGGCCTTTAAGGCCGATCCCGTCTGGCGGCTGTAGCGCTCGGGATCGGCATGGGAGTCATTCGAAAATCAGCGGATCACGCCCAGTTCGCGGCCGACCTTGATGAAGGCCGCCACGGTCTGTTCCACCTGTTCCGGGGTGTGGCCGGCCGACATCTGGGTGCGGATGCGCGCCTTGCCCTTGGGCACCACCGGGTAGGAGAAGCCGATCACGTACACGCCTTCGGCCAACAGCGCGGCGGCCATTTCGCCGGCCAGCTTGGCGTCGCCCAGCATCACCGGGATGATCGGGTGCTGGCCGGGGATCAACGTGAAACCGGCGGCGCTCATGCCGTGGCGGAACAGCTCGGCGTTGCGCTTGAGGCGGGCGCGCAATTCGGCGCCTTCGCTCTTCAGTATCTCGAACACCTTCAGGCTGGCGGCGGCGATGGCCGGGGCCAGGGTGTTGGAGAACAGGTAGGGACGCGAGCGCTGGCGCAGCAGGTCGACGATGGGCTGGCGCCCGGAGACGTAGCCGCCGGACGCGCCGCCGAGCGCCTTGCCCAGAGTGCCGGTGTAGATGTCGATGCGGTCGGCCACGCCGCACAGGTCCGGGGTGCCGGCGCCGTGCTCGCCGATGAAACCGACCGCGTGCGAGTCGTCCACCATGACGATGGCACCGTAGCGGTCGGCCAGTTCGCAGATGCCCTTGAGGTCGGCGATGATGCCGTCCATCGAGAACACGCCGTCGGTGACGACCAGCTTGAAGCGCGCGCCGGCGGCGTCGGCGGCCTGGAGCTGGGCTTCCAGATCGGCCATGTCGTTGTTCTTGTAGCGGAAGCGCTTGGCCTTGCACAGGCGGATGCCGTCGATGATCGAGGCGTGGTTGAGTTCGTCCGAGATCACCGCGTCTTCTTCCGACAGCAGGGTCTCGAACACGCCGCCGTTGGCGTCGAAGCAGCTGGAGTAGAGGATGGTGTCGTCGGTGCCGAGGAAGTCGGCGATGGCTTTTTCCAGGTCCTTGTGCACCTGCTGCGTGCCGCAGATGAAGCGCACCGAGGCGCAGCCGTAGCCGTAGTCGTCGAGCCCCTGCTTGGCCGCGGCGATCAGGCGCGCGTCGTCGGCGAGGCCCAGATAGTTGTTGGCGCAGAAGTTGAGCACGTGGTGGCCGTTGGCCAGCGCGATGTCGGCGCCCTGCGGGCTGGCGATGATGCGCTCGGGTTTCTCGAAGCCGTCGGCGCGGATTTGCGCCAGCGTCGCCTGCAGATGGGCGAGGTAGGTATGGTTCATCGTGCACGTTCCCTGTGTGGTCGGCGTGGGGCCGGGCGGGATCGCCGCCATCCGGCCGTCATCGTTCTGACCCCATTCTAGACCAGCGTCGCGGCCATGATCAGACACAGTTGCCGGCGATTTGGCCGGGGTGGCTGTCACTGTCCGAGACGGCGCCGGCCGCCCGGTCCGATGGCAGGCACGGCCTAGCGGCGCCGGTCCCGCCAAAACAAAACCCGCCACGCGGGCGGGTCGGGAAGGAAACGTTGGCCGAAGGCTCAGCGCTTGAGCAGGCGTGCCGCGTCGAGCGCGAAGTAGGTCAGGATGCCGTCGGCGCCGGCGCGCTTGAACGCCAGCAGGCTTTCCATCATGCACTTCTCTTCGTTCAGCCAGCCGTTCTGGAACGCGGCCTTGAGCATGGCGTACTCGCCCGACACCTGGTAGGCGTAGGTCGGCACGCGGAAGGTGTCCTTGATGCGGCGGATCACGTCGAGGTAGGGCATGCCCGGCTTGATCATCACCATGTCGGCGCCCTCCTCCAGGTCCATCGCCACTTCCTGGATCGCCTCCTCGAGGTTGGCCGGGTCCATCTGGTAGGTCGACTTGTCGGCCTTGCCGAGGTTGGCCGAAGACCCCACGGCGTCGCGGAACGGGCCGTAGAACGCCGAGGCGTACTTGGCCGAGTAGGCCAGGATCTTGGTGTGGATGTGGCCGGCTTCTTCCAGCGCCTCGCGGATGGCGCCGATGCGGCCGTCCATCATGTCGGACGGGCCGAACACGTCGGAACCGGCCTCGGCGTGGCACAGCGCCTGCTTGATCAGCACCTCGATGGTTTCCTCGTTGAGCACGTAGCCCGCTTCGTCGATGATGCCGTCCTGGCCGTGGATGGTGTACGGATCGAGCGCGCCGTCGGTCATCAGCCCCAACTCGGGGAAGCGCGCCTTGAGTTCGCGCAGCACGGTCGGCACCAGGCCGTCCGGGTTGTACGCCTCGGCTCCGGCGTTGTCCTTGCCGGTCTCGATCACCGGGAAAATCGACAGCATCGGGATACCGAGCTCCAGCGCCTGCTCGGCAGTGTAGAGCAGCTTGTCCAGACTCTGACGCACCACGCCCGGCATCGAGGCCACCGCCTCTTCCCGGTTGGCGCCTTCCAGCACGAACACCGGGTAGATCAGGTCGTTGGCGGTGAGCACGTTCTCGCGCATCAGGCGGCGCGAAAAATCGTCCTTGCGCATGCGGCGCAGGCGCGTAGCGGGAAAGAAACGGTTGGCGAAAATCATCGTGATTCGAGTCCTGTCGGAACGTGGCAAGGCGCCCGGGGTGGCGGCGGGCACGCAAAGGCGCTAGCTTAACAAGCCCGCCGCCACCCGACCAGCCGGCGGGGAGAACAGGCTGTTCAGCGCGGACGATCCGTGCCCTTCTTCGGGCCCTCGGCCTCGTTCTTTTTTTCTCCGGCAGCCGGTGCCGGCTTCTTGCCCCAATCGTCGTCCTCGCCCTCTTCCTCGTCGTCGAATTTGTACGGCTGCGGCACCACGCCCGGCGGCAGCTTGATCGGCGGTTCCTTGTGCGCCAAGCGCGCCAGGGTGCCGATCACCGACACCAGCGGCGCCCCGATCACCACCACCCAGAACCACGTGCTGTGAAAGATATCCATGCTTCGGCCAACCTCTTGTCCGTGCCGGCATGCGCCGGCCAGTGATTTCGATACTTTCATTTTACGCCGAGTTGGCCGCTCGCTTCCGCCTCGCGTAGGGATGGTTTGCAATGCGGCTTGCCGGTAGAATTCCGCGACAGGAGATGGCATGCCTCCTTGTAACCGCCCCCGGGGCTGATGATGCCTACACGGATTCCTCGACCGGCAGGAGGTGTAGGTACGTATCCGACAGCCCGCCGCCTGTCCAGGTTTGTGCCTCCAGCCCACACTCACTGAACACGCATGAAACACGCCCAACGTCCCGAGCAGATCGACCTGCTGCCCTACCTCGGCAAATGGCTGCTGCTGGCCAGCGCCGTCGCCGCGCTCGCCGGTTCCGCTTCCGCCTTGTTCCTGTTTGCCCTCGACTGGGCCACGGCCACCCGCGTCGCGCAGCGCTGGCTGATCGCGCTGCTGCCGCTAGCCGGCTTCGGCGTCGGCTGGCTCTACCTGCGCTTCGGGCAGCGCGTCGAGGCCGGCAACAACCTGCTGATCGACGAGATCCACGACCCGAAGAGGGTCATCCCGCTGCGCATGGCGCCCCTGGTACTGGGCGGCACCGTGCTCTCCCACCTGTTCGGCGCCTCGGTGGGGCGCGAGGGAACGGCGGTGCAGATGGGGGGGGCGCTGGCAGACCAGTTCACCCACCTGTTCAAGCTGCGCCACGAGGATCGCCGCATCATCCTGATGGCGGGCATCAGCGCGGGCTTCGCCTCGGTGTTCGGCACACCGCTGGCCGGCGCCATCTTCGGGCTGGAAGTGCTCGCCATCGGCCGGCTGCGCTACGACGCCATCCTGCCCTGCATGGTGGCGGCGATCGTGGCCGACCAGGTCGGCCTGCTGTGGGGCGTGCATCACACCCGCTACGTCATCCCCTTCATCCCGCCGCTATCGGCCTGGGGGCTGGCGGCGACGGTGATCGCCGGGATGCTGTTCGGTCTCACCGGCAAGGTCTTCGCCGACCTCACCCACGGCCTGGGCGGCTGGATCAAGCAGCGCATCGGCTACGCCCCGCTGCGACCGCTGCTGGGAGGGATGGTGATCGCCGCCGCCGTTTACCTGCTGGGCGCCGACCGCTATATCGGGCTTGGCGTTCCGACCATCGTGGAAGCCTTCCAGCAACCGCTGGCGCCATACGACTTCGCCGCCAAGATGGCCTTCACCGTCGCCTCGCTGGGCAGCGGCTTCAAGGGCGGCGAGGTCACCCCCCTGTTCTACATCGGGGCGACGCTCGGCAACGCCCTGGCGCCGCTGCTCGGCATGCCCCTGCCCCTGCTGGCCGGCATCGGTTTCGTCGCGGTGTTCGCCGGCGCCGCCAACACCCCGATCGCCTCGACACTGATGGCGATGGAACTCTTCGGCAGCGAGATCGGCGTCTACGCCAGCATCGCCTGCGTGGTGAGCTACCTGTTTTCCGGGCACACCGGCATCTACCGCTCGCAGCGCGTCGGCCACGCCAAGCACCGCGACACGCCGGAGGGCATCAAGCTGGGCGAGCTGCCCGCCTACCGCCAGCAGGCGCTGCAGCGCACGGCCCCGCCCTCCGCCCAGCCGGGTGAGGACAACGCGCGCCACTGAAACCCCTCGCCGCGCCGCCCCCTTTACCGCATGTCTTGCCCTACGGGGCAGGACGGCGCTCGACTCCCCAGCCCTGATAGCACGACGCCGGGGCGCTTCTCCCCGGCCTGCCCTACCCCATTTCACCCTCTCCTTATGGTGTGGCGGGCGCGCTTCGCCACGCCCGCCGGTGGCTACGACACGGAGCCCTTGCAGAGCCGCCACCGGCAAAATGCAAATTACAACATAACCTGCAAAGTTCAAAAATTTAAGTTTTTTATACTAATAAAATAGAAATATATAGTGAAAAATTTACGATATTAGTTTTTATACTATGCCTTCTCGCTGGACACCAATTCCAGCGAACAAGACCGCATCGAGCGCCCACCTGCGCTCGCCCGGTCCATAACAAGCAGCCGCTCAGTGCTGCACGAAATAAGGCGGCGCCGCGGCCAGATCGGCCCGGACGCCCTTCCCCGCTCAAAGATGGAGAAACCTGATGCAGAACCAGCAAGACCACTTGCACCGAGGCCTCGAAGAGAGGCATATCAACCTGATGGCGCTCGGCGCCGCGATCGGCGTCGGCCTGTTCCTGGGATCGGCCAGCGCGATCAAGATGGCCGGCCCGGCGATCATGATCTCGTACGCGCTGGGCGGCTTCGCCATTTTCCTGATCATGCGCGCGCTGGGCGAAATGGCGATCCACAACCCGGTCGCCGGCTCCTTCAGCCGCTACGCGCAGAACTACCTCGGCCCCTTGGCCGGCTACCTCACCGGCTGGAACTACTGGTTCCTGTGGATCGTCACCTGCATGGCCGAAATCACCGCGGTCGGCGTCTACATGGGCGTGTGGTTCCCGGACGTGCCGCACTGGATCTGGGCGCTGTCGGCACTGGTGCTCATGGGCTCGGTCAACTTCATCGCGGTCAAGGCCTACGGTGAATTCGAGTTCTGGTTCGCGCTGATCAAGATCGTCACCATCGTGCTGATGATCATCTCCAGCCTCGGCATGATCGTGTTCGGCTTCGGCAACGGCGGCATCGCCACCGGCATCGCCAACCTGTGGACGCACGGCGGCTTCATGCCCAACGGCGTCAAGGGCATCCTGATGTCGATGCAGATGGTGATGTTCGCGTATCTGGGCGTCGAGATGATCGGCCTGACCGCCGGCGAAGCCAAGAACCCGAAGAAGACCCTGGCGCGTGCCGTGGACTCGGTGTTCTGGCGCATCCTGATCTTCTACGTCGGCGCGCTGTTCGTGGTGATGTCGATCTACCCGTGGGATCAGATCGGCACCAGCGGCAGCCCGTTCGTGATGACCTTCGAGAAGATGGGCATCCCGGCCGCCGCCGGCATCATCAACTTCGTGGTGCTGACCGCCGCGCTGTCCTCGTGCAACAGCGGCATCTTCAGTACCGGCCGCATGGTGTACAACCTGGCGCAGCAAGGGCAAGCGCTGCCGATGTTCGCCAAGGTGGGCAAGAACGGCGTGCCGAACGCCGCCGTGCTGATCTCGGTAGTGATGCTGCTGGGCGGCGTGCTGCTCAACTACCTGGCGCCGAAGGAAGTGTTCACCTGGCTCACCGCGATCTCGACCTTCGGCGCGATCTGGACCTGGGCGATCATCCTGCTGTCGCAGCTGAAGTTCCGCCGCACCCTGAACCCGGCACAGCTGTCGGCCCTCGAGCATCGCATGCCGCTGTTCCCGTACGGCTCGTACATCGCGCTGGCCTTCCTGGTGCTGGTGGTGGGTCTGATGGCCTACTTCCCGGACACCCGCATCGCGCTGGTGATCGGCCCGGGCTGGCTGGTGCTGCTGGTGGTGCTCTACTATGCCCTGGGCTACCACCGCCAAGGCGGCGAGCCGGCACTGAAGACCGCGCGTCAGTCGGCGTAAAGCGTTTCCCGGCAAGAAAAACGGCGACTCATCGAGTCGCCGTTTTTTTATCGCCATGCCTTCGGGTTCAGCCGAAGAAGTCCTTCAACTTGTCCATGAAGGACTTGGCGCGCGGGTTGTGCATGGCGGTATCGCCCTGGCTGATCGCCTCGAACTCGCGCAGCAGTTCCTTCTGGCGCTCGGTGAGATTGATCGGGGTCTCCACCACCACGTGGCACAGCAGGTCGCCGTAGTCGGAACCGCGCACCGACTTGATGCCCTTGCCGCGCAGGCGGTACTGGCGGCCGGACTGCGTCTCGGACGAGATCTTGACCTTGGCCATGCCGTCCAGCGTGGGAATCTCCACCTCGCCGCCCAGGGCCGCGGTGGCAAAGGAAATCGGCATCTCGCAGTGCAGGTCCATGCCGTCGCGCTGGAACACCGGGTGCGCCTTGATGTGGGTGACCACGTAGAGGTCGCCCGACGGGCCGCCGTTCTGCCCGGCCTCGCCCTCGCCGGAGAGGCGGATGCGGTCGCCCTCGTCGACGCCGGCCGGAATCTTCACGTTCAGCGTCTTGTGGGTCTTGACCTGGCCGGCGCCGTGGCACTTGTGGCACGGGTCGGTGATCTGCTTGCCGCTGCCGTGGCAGGTCGGGCAGGTCTGCTGGATCGAGAAGAAGCCCTGGCTCACGCGCACCTGGCCGTGACCGCCGCAGGTCGGGCAGGTCTTGGGCTGGGTGCCCGGCTTGGCGCCGCTGCCGTGGCAGACGTCGCAGTTGTCGTGCGACGGAATGCGAATCTGCTTCTCGCAGCCGCGCGCCGCCTCTTCCAGCGAGATTTCCATGTTGTAGCGCAGGTCGGCGCCACGGTACACGTTGGAGCGGCCGCCACCGCCGCGCCCGCCGAAGATATCGCCGAAGATGTCGGAGAAGGCGTCGGCGAAATCGCCGAAGCCCTGGCCGCCGCGCGCGCCGGCGGCGTTGGGGTCGACCCCGGCGTGACCGAACTGGTCGTAGGCCGCCCGCTTCTGCCCGTCGGACAGGATTTCGTAGGCTTCCTTGACTTCCTTGAACTTGTCCTCGGCGTCCTTGCTGTCCGGATTGCGGTCCGGATGGTACTTCATCGCCAGCTTGCGATAGGCCTTCTTGATGTCGTCGTCGGAGGCATCGCGGTTCACGCCGAGAGTGTCGTAATAATCACGTTTGGACATGCTGTTCTACCTTGGGGCCATCCGCCAGGGTTGGCCGAAAAGGGGGTTCCGAAACAGGAAAGGCACAGAGGCCAGAGGAAAGCCCCCGGAACCCTGTGCCTCTCTAGAGCCGCCCGACGCTGGGCGCATGGCGGCGTCGCGGCGGGCTCCAGGCGCAAGAACGCTTACTTCTTGTCCTTCACTTCTTCGAACTCGGCATCGACCACGTCGCCTTCGTCCTTGTTGCCGGCGCCAGCCGGCTGTTCGGCACCGGCTTCGCCCTGGGCCTGGCTGTACATCTGCTCGGCCAGCTTGTGCGAAGCGGTCATCAGCGCCTGAACCTTGGCGTCGATGGCGTCCTTGTCGTCGCCCTTCACCACTTCTTCGGCTTCCTTCAGCGCGGCTTCGATGGCGGCTTTTTCTTCGGCCGAGATCTTGTCACCGTGCTCGGCCAGCGACTTCTTCACCGAGTGGATCATGCCTTCGCCCTGGTTGCGGGCCTGTACCAGCTCGTGCAGCTTCTTGTCTTCCTCGGCGTTAACCTCGGCGTCCTTCACCATGCGCTGGATTTCTTCCTCGGACAGGCCGGAGGACGCCTGGATGGTGATCTTGGCTTCCTTGCCGGTGCCCTTGTCCTTGGCCGACACGTGCAGGATGCCGTTGGCGTCGATGTCGAAGGTCACTTCGATCTGCGGCATGCCGCGCGGCGCGGCCGGGATGTCGGACAGGTTGAACTGGCCCAGCGACTTGTTGGCCGAGGCCTTCTCGCGCTCGCCCTGCAGCACGTGGATGGTTACCGCGGTCTGGTTGTCGTCGGCGGTCGAGAAGGTCTGCTGCGCCTTGGTCGGGATGGTGGTGTTCTTCTGGATCAGCTTGGTCATGATGCCGCCCAGCGTCTCGATACCCAGCGACAGCGGGGTCACGTCGAGCAGCAGCACGTCCTTGCGGTCGCCGGACAGTACCGAGCCCTGGATAGCGGCACCGACGGCCACGGCTTCGTCCGGGTTCACGTCCTTGCGCGGCTCCTTGCCGAAGAACTCCTTCACCGCTTCCTGCACCTTCGGCATGCGGGTCTGGCCGCCGACCAGGATCACGTCGGCGATGTCGTTGATCGACACGCCGGCGTCCTTCAGGGCGACACGGCACGGCTCGATGGAGCGGGCGATCAGGTCTTCCACCAGGCTCTCGAACTTGGCGCGGGTGATCTTCATCGCCAGGTGCTTCGGACCGGTGGCGTCCATGGTGATGTACGGCAGGTTGACTTCGGTCTGCGAGGCCGAGGACAGCTCGATCTTGGCCTTTTCCGCGGCGTCCTTCAGACGCTGCAGCGCCATCACGTCGTTCTTCAGGTCCACGCCCTGCTCGCGCTTGAACTCGGTCACGATGTAGTCGATCAGGCGCTGGTCGAAGTCTTCACCGCCGAGGAAGGTGTCGCCGTTGGTCGACAGCACTTCGAACTGGTGCTCGCCTTCCACGTCGGCGATCTCGATGATCGAGATGTCGAAGGTGCCGCCGCCCAGGTCATACACGGCGATCTTGCGGTCGCCTTCCTGCTTGGCGAGGCCGAAGGCCAGCGCGGCCGCGGTCGGCTCGTTGATGATGCGCTTGACGTCCAGACCGGCGATGCGGCCGGCGTCCTTGGTGGCCTGGCGCTGGCTGTCGTTGAAGTAGGCCGGCACGGTGATCACGGCTTCGGTCACTTCTTCGCCGAGGTAGTCTTCGGCGGTCTTCTTCATCTTGCGCAGCACTTCGGCGGAGATCTGCGGCGGAGCCAGTTCCTGGTCACGCACCTTGACCCAGGAGTCGCCGTTCTTGGCCTTGGTGATCTCGAACGGCATCAGGTCGATGTCCTTCTGCACTTCTTTTTCTTCGAAGCGGCGGCCGATCAGGCGCTTGATGGCGTACAGGGTGTTCTTGGGGTTGGTCACCGCCTGGCGCTTGGCCGGGGCGCCGACCAGGATCTCGCCGTCTTCCATGTAGGCGATGATGGACGGGGTGGTGCGAGTGCCTTCGGCGTTCTCGATCACTTTCGGATGGCCGTTCTCGATCACCGACACGCAGGAGTTGGTGGTGCCCAGGTCGATACCAATGATTTTGCCCATGTTTAATTCCTTTCCTTGACTCTTTACGGCGTACCGCAATCGCGATAGTCAGCGCCTGTTGACTGGATAGGTAATGGCTATGCCCACGTTTTCAAGAGGGCTTCGGCCAACCTTTTTACTGTTGGCTCTTGGCCTTGGCGACCACCACCATGGCCGGGCGCAGCACGCGATCGGCCACCTGGTAGCCCTTCTGCATCACGCGCAGCACGGTGTTGGGTTCGGCGTCCGCTTCCTCGGTGCTGATGGCCTGATGGCGGTGCGGGTCGAGCGCCTCGCCCACCGGGTTGATTTCCTTGATCTGCGCCTTGTCGAAGGCCGACACCAGCTGTTTCAGCGTCAGGTCGACGCCGAACTTCAGGTTGTCGAACTGACCGCTCTGGTCGGCCAGCGCCATCTCCAGGCTGTCCTTCACCGCCAACAACTCGTTGGCAAACTTGTTGATGGCGTACTTCTGTGCGTTCACCACCTCTTCGGCCGTACGACGGCGCAGGTTCTCCATTTCGGCGCGGGAGCGCAGAAACTGCTCGCGGGCTTCGGCCAACTCGATTTCCAGTGCGGCAACGCGCGCCTCCGTGGTCGGCTCGACCGCGCTGTCGGCGGGAGCCTGGGCGGCGGCGCTGTCCACGGCCTCGTTAACCGGATTCTGTTGGTTTTCCTGCATGACGATTCCCTTGTTAGCTAGGCGATTGAGGATGACCTGACGCTAGGTAGGGGCTTTGGCGAAAATTTCAAGAGAGCGCGGTTGACGCGCAAGCGAACCAAGCAACCGCTCGTTTGGGAACTTTTGCTTTCGGAAACGGAAAAAAACAGCGTGGCATTTCATTCGTTTTTTGTCAGTTTTGTTACCTTTTGAAAACAAAGGATTTTTTTGTGCTGCACTGCACACATTACGTTTTTTTATGTTTAAATGGACTCACAGCACACGACGACCAGCAGGTCTGTCTCCCTTACGGAATAGGCTTCGGCGGTCGGAAACGACAACGGGCAAAACACGTTGTCAATAAAAGGTGACGGTAAAACCGATTCATCATAGCCAGAGGAATGCCGGCTGAATTTACCGGTTTACTAAGAAACGTAATCGAGAAGGATTCAAGCATGACCACTCGCGAACAACGCATTGCCGCCATCCAAAAAGACTGGGACGAAAATCCGCGCTGGAAAGGTATCAAGCGCGGCTACACCGCCGCCGACGTAGAGCGCCTGCGCGGCTCCGTCCAGGTGGAACATACCTTGGCTCGTAACGGTGCTGAAAAACTGTGGAACCTGGTCAACAACGAGCCCTACATCAACTGTCTGGGCGCGCTGACCGGTGGCCAGGCCATGCAGCAGGTGAAAGCCGGCATCAAGGCCATCTACCTGTCCGGCTGGCAAGTCGCCGCCGACAACAACGAATACTCCGCGATGTACCCGGACCAGTCGCTGTACCCGGTTGACTCGGTGCCGAAGGTGGTCGAGCGCATCAACAACGCCTTCACCCGTGCCGACGAAATCCAGCACTCCAAGGGTCTGGAAAAAGGCGATGCCGGCTTCGTCGATTACTACGCTCCGATCGTGGCCGATGCCGAAGCCGGTTTCGGCGGCGTGCTGAACGCCTACGAACTGATGAAGGCGATGATCCGCGCCGGCGCCGGTGGCGTGCACTTCGAAGACCAACTGGCTTCGGTGAAGAAGTGCGGCCACATGGGTGGCAAGGTACTGGTACCGACCCAGGAAGCCGTACAGAAACTGATCGCCGCCCGTATGGCCGCTGACGTCTACGGCGTACCGACCCTGGTGATCGCCCGTACCGACGCCGAAGCCGCCGACCTCTTGACCAGCGACTACGACGAGAACGACAAGCCGTTCCTGACCGGCGAACGCACTGCAGAAGGCTTCTACAAGACCAAGAAAGGTCTGGAGCAGGCCATCAGCCGCGCTATCGCCTACGCCGAATACGCCGACCTGGTATGGTGCGAAACCGGTACCCCGGATCTGGAATTTGCCCGCAAATTTGCTGAAGCCGTACACGCCAAGCACCCGGGCAAGCTCTTGGCCTACAACTGCTCGCCGTCCTTCAACTGGAAAAAGAACCTGGACGATGCCACCATCGCCAAGTTCCAGCGCGAGCTGGGCGCCATGGGCTACAAGTACCAGTTCATCACCCTGGCTGGCATCCACTCCATGTGGTACAACATGTTCGACCTGGCGCAGGACTACGCCAAGCGCGGCATGTCGGCCTACGTCGAGAAGGTGCAAGAGCCGGAATTCGCCGCCCGCGATCGTGGCTACTCCTTCGTCTCGCACCAGCAGGAAGTCGGCACCGGCTACTTCGACGACATCACCACGGTAATCCAGGGCGGCAAGTCCTCGGTGACCGCGCTGACCGGCTCGACCGAAGAAGAACAGTTCCACTAAGATCCAAGCGTTCGACTGAACGGCAATTCGACCCTGCCGTCTGTGTCAAGCAACCCCCGCCACGGCGGGGGTTTTTCGTTGCGGCACCGATATTATGTAGCAGTTGACCTTGGCAGAAATCTAAGTTTTCTGCGGGAATTCTCCTATACGAGGTAGGTAGCGAAGGGCTGCCTGTCCACGTAGAGGAGAGTCACAATGGGACAGCCCATGGCCCAGTACGGGCTGCAACATCAACGCGCCAGGTTGGCTGGGGAAGTCAAAGGCCTGCAACGCAAGCTGGCCAAGCACCAAGCCGCCGTGGCCCGCCTGCAGTCTGAAATTGCGGTGCTCGAGCACGATATCGCCGCGCGCTGCCAGGATATCGCCACCCTCGATATCGCCCTGCAAACCCTGTTTCAGGCCCCGCCCTCGTTGGAGGCCAGAGAAACCTGGCCCAAGACTCACCGGGCTAAGTGGGGCGATATCTCACGCACCGCTTTGCGGGTGTTGCGGGAGGCGGAGGGGCAGCCGGTGTTGACCGGTGTGCTGGTGCTGGAGATGGCCAAACGGTTGAACCTGACGCTGGCGTCACCCGATGACTGGACGACCTTCCGCCAGGCGGTTCGTAACGCGCTGAAACAGCTCACCTATCGCGGCCTGATTCGCCGCCTACATGCGCTACAAACGCAGGAGGAGGGCCAATGGGCATCACTGGCGCTTGTCTAGTCACCTCAACGCACCAGCGCTGCACTGGTGGAGCGATATCGGCGATTGCTGGGCGAAGTGCAGTTCCTGGCCAAGGAAGGACGGCCCGAATGGGCGGAGGCCAATGCAAAGCTGGACGCCCTCGGCAGTGCCCTGCGCCTCTGCGCCCCCAAGGTGAACCTCGACGCGTTGAAGCCGATACGCCAAGCCCGGCCAACCTTGTTGCCGGGCACGGAGTTGACCCGGCACCTCTTGCGCACGCTGCGCCTGGCGGGTACGGCGATGTCGACCGTTCAGCTCACCGACGCCATCTTGCTATCCCAGGGGGTGACGTTGGAGGCGGGGGGATGGAATGGATTGAGCAACCGCATTGCCCGGCAAGCGAACTCCCTCAGCAAACGCGGTATCGTGCAGCGACACGACACGCCCAGTGGGCCCGGCTGGTCGGTCTAAGCAAAAACTTGGATTGAGTCGTGTACCCGATGATTGCCCTGCCAATAGCCCGCCCAGTCACGAGAGACGTCCCGCCGCAGACAATGGCGTAGCAGGGTCCAGACGAAGGTGCCGTTCGAGACACGCCGGTGGTCCTCGCGGAACGCCACTTCATTCGCGTAGACATCCAGGTATTTGCGCTTCAGCCGGTGAATCTGGCCCATCAGTAGCCGGCGGAAACGTGCGATATAAGACTCCGACTGGTTCTCATTGGCACCGTCCTTGGCGCGAAACTCCTGGTCGTGGTTCACGACCAGGTGCTCCCAATGCGACTCGAGGGACATGTAACCGGGTGCCTGGTCAGTAAAGATCCGCGCCCCTTTCTCGATATGGGCCAGCGCGATGGCGCGGATGTCCCTTTCATTTTCGGTTTCCAGTACAAAGGTCCGGGTGCGCGTCGCCCCACGCTTCTTTTCCCCACTGCGTTCCCTCAACACCAGTACCACGCACTTCAAGGGGTTCTGGTGCTCCGCTTTGCGCGTATCGACGCGGTCCTTCTTTTCGTTCTTCGGGCGCACATAGGTGTGCACATAGCCCCCGTCGATTTCAACGTCGCCCTTCAACGGGGTGGTATCCCGTCCTAGCCATAGGGTCTCGCGCAGCTTGTGCAGCAGCACGAAGGCCGTCTTGTATTGAATATCCAAATCCCGAGACATTTGCAGGGCAGACAGGCCCTTGACGGCGTTGGCATAGAGCACCACCGCCCCTAGCAACACTTGCAAGGGCAATTTGTTGTGGTGGAATACCGTCCCGGAGGTCACCGAAAAGGCTTTGTCGCAGTGGCGGCAGCGCCAGCGCTTCTGCACGCGGAGGTAACGATGGCGGTCGAGGACCCCGCAGTGCGGGCAAGCCTGTTTGTCTCGATGATGCCAACGCATCTCGGCAAAGCGGAGGCGGGCTTCCTCGTCCGACAGGGAAAGCACCTCACGGAGCGAGATGTCGCGAGCCTCGGCCGAGAGGAGGTAATGCTGGGCCACGGTCGTATCCTGGTTAGGTTCTCTTCGTTTTCACCAACGCGGGCAAAATACGTCCCCACTGTCGAGGCCATGGCTATCGACAGTTGACGATTCCCGTCACCGGCGCATACGCCTCCCTGCCAGCACTCAGCAGCGTGTGCAGCATGGGACTCCCGTGCGGGAACGGGCTTAGGAGGTCACGGCGTTAACGACCGTCGCACCCCGGGCTGGGGGGCTACGAGAACGGGGTCGGCAGCAGGTAGGGTGCGGGGCGGCGCCGCCGCCGAGTGGTGGGGGGCTGAATCATGGTGGCAAGCTCCTGGTGTCTATTCACGAAAAATGACGGGAGTCAAGCGGGCGGTAACCTCTGCCGTTGGATACCGCCTGACGCTGAGCGGCCCGCGTTGACCAGCGGCACTATATCGGAATTTTTCAAGGGATTTTCGCGGGAATTTCCCTCTCAAAACTCCCCAAAACTTGCCAAACGTAGCCCGCACTCGAATGTTGTATTTAAGCAACATACGTAGCGCCTTAGCGCGTTGAAGCCTAGTGCCGCGTGGGTCGTGGCCCGTCCTAAGATGACTACCATAAGGGCCAAGGTGGCAGGGCTCTAACCGTCTGGCCGCCCCTCCCCCTACCAAAGAGAGGTGTTGGGGCCCAGGCCTGTCCCTTGTCAAGCGCAGCGGATAGGCTGGTGGCTCACTGCTGGCGCGACTCGTCGCCATGAAGCATCTGGTCCGTGACATCGCACCAACTGGCGACCTGATAGAGCGTCCGCCAAGCCTCCCATACGTAGAGGGCATCCAGGTCCTGACCCGGAGGACCCTCCAGCCGATAGCGGCGCCCGCTCAGTGTTACCCCCGTGCGTGTCACCGGGTCGAAGCTTTGGATGGCAGAACTGACCTGGCCATCGTGGTTCTCCAGGCTGTGCCCCACAAAGTGCCGCTCTCCCAAGTCACTCTCCACGATGCACCAGTCAATCAGTGTGCGTTCCGGCTGCGTGTCGACAGGCGGGCTTTTCCAGACAGGCATGGCAGGTCTCCTTGTTTTGGGTAAATAGCTCCCTGACACCTCAGTTAGAGAGGCGTGTGGCGGATTGTGATGAGGGGAATAGCGGCTAGCGGAGGGTCATCGTCGGTGTTTGCGGAACGAACCGACGACGACGCCGAGAATCTCCAGGCTGCCGTTGGGGTGCAGGTCCGGATAGGCGGGGTTGGCCGCCTGCAGGTAGAACTGGCCGTGGGCGCTGAGGCGCAGCGTCTTCACCGTGGTCTCGCCGTCGACCAGCGCCACGACGATATCGCCGGGTTTGGTCGGAACATGGCGCTCCACCACCACGACATCGTGCTCCAGCAGGCCCACGCCGGTCATCGAGTCGCCGCACACGCGGCACAGGAAGGTGCGGTTCGGGTCATCAACCAGATGGTCGTCGATGCTGAGCAGTTCCGGTTCCGCCTGGCCGACCGCCTCGGGCAGCCCGGCACGTACCGTGCCTAGCACCTCGCGGGCGAAGAATTGCTTGGTCGGCGCGATGCGGCCCTCGGTCCGTTCCAGGTAGCCGGCCTCGGCCAACCGGCCCACCAAGGCGAACACGCTAGAGGTCGAGGCCAGACCAAGCACACTGCAGAGCTTGGCCATCGACGGAAAGGCCTGGCGCTTCTTCCAGTAGCTGCGCAGCTGGGCCAGGTAACGGTCATCGCTCATGTTGTCGCTCTATCGAATGAATGTTCTACCTTCATTCTAGGCGGCAGGTTAAGAACGACCAGTTGGAAATACCAATAAAGCGCGGATTTACAATAAGTGTTTGCAGGACACAGCAAGTGTAAAGGACTGAGAGGAGCGGACTGATTCTTGAGGGATTGTGCAGGCTCTATGAGGATGCCGGTTTTGAGGTTTACACAAACATATTAAATAATATCTTAACAAAATCATTTGCATTGAAAAGATAATTGCCTTTATGTAGACTACCCGGCATTGGAGTTCCTTGCATCCGCCGGGGTGTATTGGTCAGGGCTCGAAAGCGTAGCCCGTAAAAAAGGGGCTCGAGATATGCAGGAACATATCTCGAGCCCTGACTGATACACCTGGCGGCTATCAGTGCCAAAGGAACTTTGATGAAAAAATGCAATGTGCTCTTTAAAAACCGGTCTCGAATTCTGGTCTGGGCGGTAATTTTCGGACTGTGCCTCTCGCTCCGTGGAGACTCTCCACAAAGCCAAGTTGGCACATGGAAACCAACCCACACCAAGAAAGTTCGATAGCCTGTTTTTTATCAGTCAAGTAGCCGCTTGACTGACACCAAGATTGTTGAGAGGGCGTTGGCGATGAGCTAACGCCCTTTCTTATTGGCCTTCGAAACGTATAGCAACACTTTTGGTCAATCGAGGGCTATCCCAGCCCCCCGCCCTACAAAATATTTTTGAGCACCCTAGAATGGCCTCTCGATGACCAAGTAGCTTGAATGATACCCTCAGCAAAACACTTTGGTTGCCTCAGGGACTGGGTTACTCTGCAACGGTCTCCACTAGCTTTTCCAATATTTGCCGTGCCCGTTCCAGTTCTAACCAAGAAGAGGCGTAGGATTTCGTGAGTACGGCTTCGGGTAAGGTCCAATCCCACTTTTCCCGTTCAAGGTTCTTGGTCTCCGCTAGCAGCTCAGAGGGGCTGGCCCGCCCCTGCGTCAGTAGGGATTGAATCGCTTCGCGCAGCTGGCTGAGTTTTACCTCTCGTGCGACAACGGCGACCCCCTCATTGCTGGCTTGCACCCCCTGTTGTCCAAGCATCAAGGCCAACGTGTTATTCACCCAGTCCCCACACCAAGTCAGGAGCAAGACGCCGCTACCTGACTCAAGAAGAGCGACTGTCTCCAAGTTGGCGGACATAAAATAGTCCCTTGCCTCCTGAAGTAGTCCCTGAGCCGTCTCGTCCAGAAAGGACACGGGGTCTGCACTGCCCAACACCGCTCGCATTTCCTGCCGTACACGGTCATGGACGTAGGCTCCCCCACCATCGAATGCCGGAGGTGCCCCGCCTTTATCGGGCATAACGACAATCCGCTTGGCTTCTTGGTCGATATCCATGACGCGCCACCGCCGCCCTGCAAAGATGAGACCTTGCTGCGGCGCAACGGGCTTATTCAGAGGCATTGCCCCAAGGAGTTTGCCATTACACTCCAGGAGGAACTCGTCATCCGAAACAAATGCGCTGTAGAACTCGTAATGATTGACCAGCTTTTCACCTAGCTCACCGTGCAACAGTAAGCCCGAGCTTTCCTGGGTGATAAGCCCACGTTCGCCGAGATGGCGCAGCAGCGCAATGAAGTCTTCGCGTTCAATGTTCGCAAAAGGACCGGTTGCGACTAGGGTGCTCCACAGTGTCGTGGCGGTCACGCCGCCTTTTTCTGCAATGACCGACAGTATCTGCTGTACCAGGGTCGAAGCATGTAGACCGCCGGTCCGTGGTGGCTCAAACCAGCCGGCCATCAAGAGCCGAGTCATCGCGATGGATTGCAGCAGCCCCTCATGGATACGGTCGGAGAAGCCCGACTTGCTGGTGATTTCGGGTTCGATGCAATACCCGCGCAGAATGGCGGCCTCTCCCTTGCGGCGACCGGAACGGCCGAGCCGTTGGCGCAGGCTGGCAACCGACGGAGGCGGCCCAATTTGCGCGATGCTTTTGACTGCGCCAATGTCGATGCCTAACTCCAGGGTAGTGGTACAGATAGCTGTCGCGGGCCGCGCTCCATTCTTCAGGGCCTGTTCTGTCTCTTCCCGGATTTCTTTTGCCAAGTTGCCGTGATGGGGCCAGAACACGTTGGGGACTCCGTCTTGTTCGCATAATCGACGGAGATAGTCTGAGTAGATTTCCACCAAGCCCCGGCTGTTTGGGAACACAAGATTGTTCGAATTCCGGAGCACTTTATAAAGATGCGCAGCAATCGCCATTTGGCACCCGGAAGCTGCGTGTTCGGGTGCCTCCTGTCCGGCAACTAGCGGCGCTACAGCGGGAACAACGTAGCCTTTGAGCAGCACCTTGAGCTCCTGCCCGGCACTTTGGGAAACAATCATCCGGACGGCTTCAGGGGCTTTGGGGCGCAAGAAGCCGGCGGCCAGCCCCATGTCACCGAGGGTGGCCGAGAGCCCAACACGGGGAACAGAACGGCCGGCAGCGAGCTCAACCCGATGCATCAGCGATTGCAATTGCTTGCCACGTTCGGCACCGATGAAGGCATGCAGCTCATCGACCACGATATACCGTAGATGCACAAATAGCCCCGGAATAGCCGTACCCCGGTTCACGAACAGCGCCTCCAACGACTCGGGGGTGATAAGCAGCACGCCCTGCGGCGTTTTTAGAAACTTCTGCTTTTTCGATGCGGCAATATCGCCATGCCAAGCCACCACCGGAATTTCGAGCGAATCACACAAATCCGTGAGCCGGTCCCACTGGTCGTTAATCAGGGCCTTCAAGGGACTGATGTACAATACGCACCCCATGCTCCCCTGTTGGCGCAGCAGGTGGGTGAGAATCGGGAAGAAGGCCGCTTCGGTTTTCCCGGCGGCCGTGGCCGCCGCGATGATAACGTCCTGGTTCGCGTCGATAAGGGCCGGAATGGCTTGTTCCTGAGCGTCCCGCAGCGTGGTCCAGCCTTCCGACCAAATCCAGCGCTGAATCCGGCTATCGAGGAGACCAAAGCCGGTCGACTCAGAGCTGGAAGCTGGCGAGTTCATCGTCATCATCTACCGCCTGGTCGGCCACACCGCCATTGTCGACCTCAACCTCCACTGCGCCAATCAGCGTTTTCCACTCAGTCTCGGGATTCTGCTCAAGCACCGCCAGCAAGTTGATAAAGGCAGTGATGGTCGTCCGGGGAGTCCGGAAGTAGGCGTCGCCCAAACGAGAAGCACAGTGTGACATGAAGGAAGGAATCCCCTCGTCAGGCAGCAGATACTTGCTCGGTTCGCCCGAGGCATAAACATGGCGGAGTTTTTGCAGCAAGACGTAGAAGTCCTCTGGTGTCAGGCTGGACAAACGCAGCACTGGACCGGAGTAGTCGACCAGTCCCGCTGTGGCAAAAGTGTTCTCTGCCAAGCGGGATTGCAGGGCTGAGTAACTGTAAAGACCTCGGCGGGTGTCCATCAGGAACTCGGGGGTTCCACCCAGCACGAACCCCAGGCCTTCGGCCGACCCCTGCAAGGAGTCGTTGAGAATCCGTAGAATCTGTTCATAGTTAGCGTTGCGCGCCTGAGTGTTGGCCAGCTTGTACAGGTTGACCAGCTCGTCTAGGCACACCAATAGGCCACTGAATCCGGCCAGCTTAACGAAGCGAGCCAGTAGCTTGAGTTGGTCATACACTGACGCATCATCGATGAAGGTGCGGACACCTAGTGCCGCGCGTGCATCGGTCTTGGTGGTGAACTCCCCGCGCAACCAGCGAACGGCGTCAGCTTTTAGTTGCTCGTTCCCCTCATCGAAGCCTCGACAATAAGCGGCAATCACCTCGGCAAAGTCGTAGCCATTGACCATCTCGGTCAACGGCTCAAGGCGCGTTCGAATGATATCTTCGCTGGTATTCCCCGAGTCCTTGGCCTCGGATTTGGCTTGGGCCACGAATTTCTCGACGACTCCCGCAAGGGCTCCGCCATCGGGCTTCGTACGCGTCGACATGTTCTTGGTCAACTCGGCGTACAAGGAGCGGGCCTGCCCGCCCGAGGCATGCAGGCGGCGGTCCGGGTTCAGGTCCGCATGCACAGTGACCAGCTTCTTTTCCATGCCAATGGCCCGAACTAGGTTCAGAAAGAAGGTTTTGCCGGCGCCATACTCGCCAATCACGACACGGAACCCCGAACCACCATCGGCGATACGCTCAATGTCCTGAATCAAGGCTGCGAGCTCTTTGACGCGCCCCACCTGGATGAGATGTTGGCCAACACGGGGTACCACGCCGGCACGGAGGGATTGGATGACCGCATCGCGGTCCTTGGCTCGAATGGTGCTCATGCCGGCAGTTTCTCCAGAAGTTCTTGGTTGATTTCCACAGGGTCGTCCCCCTCGGCAAGCTGCTCGTCGAGGTGGTCAAGCATGGCTTCATTGATACGCTCCAGGGCCCCGTCCAACATCAGTTCCAGGTCTGCTGCCGCATCCATCAAGTCGGCACGACTCCACTCAGCACGAGAGATGAGTAATCGCAAGAAGGCAGAATGCTCGCTATCGAGTCCCAACAATCCTGACGCAGAGGCTTCCTCGCCTGGTTGTTGGGCTGATGACGCAGTTGGCACTTCCACGGGCTCTTCGACAAAGACGTTCGCCAGCAAAATGGACACCTGTTCGGTTTCCTTTTGCAGCGCGGCGATACGCTCGGCATCGAGCTCAAACGTGGCCGACGGGGTGGTTTGGGCTTGAGCGGGTTTCCCCGTCACCGGAGTGGTATTGGCCGTGACTGGTGACGCATGCAAATCACCGTAGACGAGTTTTTCATCCAGTTGAAGCGCTTTGTAGACCTTCTCCAGCAACTTGACCTCGTCAGGGCTGACCATGCCATCGGCCTGCGCCAGATGCGCCAGGAGACGGGCAATCGAGCGTTTGGCCTCGACAGGAAGTGGTTCCAGCTTTTTCTTGAGACTGGCCAGTGTGGCCGGTTGCTTGACCTGCAGCTGCACCCTGGCACACAAGCGCTGCTGATGCCCAGCACTCAGATGCGCCCAGGACTCAATTTGACGGTGAAGCAGACTAAGCTCGGCCTCCGAGGCATGACCATCGGCCATGGCCACCGAGCAGGCGAGGTCGAGGGTGACGCTCGCGGCATGATAGGCCGGAGTCAACCGTGCACTACCGTCCTCGGCGTGCGTCTTGAATAACACGATATGTTCTTCGATCTTGGGGGTTTTGGCTCCGGCCAAGACATCCGGCTCCATACCCAAGCCTAGGCTTTCCAGAGCTCGAGCCAACCCTACGACCTTGTCGCGCGACAAAGCCCCAGCACTTTTCAGTTTTCTGGCCAGCTCAGCAAAACTCATGACCACCACGCCGGAACCGACTTGTTCCTGTAAGCCTGTCAGTTCGGCCCGAACATTGTCAGGCCAGAGTCCGGGCGGAAGCAGCAGCAAGGCCTCCAGCGACTCCGCCTGGTCCGGGTTTCGGCCAAGATAACGACTATAAGGGTCAAGTTCCTCGGTACATTGGTCGACCAGTGCCTGGAGTTTCTTCACCGGACCAGACACGGCAGCCAAGTCGGGGAGTCCGCCGATGTCTTTCGACTGACTGCGCGGCACCCCTTGCGATGCGGGCGAGTAGGAGGCCCTTAGCTTGGTGCGATTAACGGAAAGGGTAAAACCAGCACCGTATTTTTGTTCGTAATGCTGCGTGAACACGGCAGCAAACATGTCGGGACACCGCGTAACCGGGGTTCGCTTAGTAATGCTTGCGTCCGCCAATACCCAGGCCAAGGCCCACGTGGCCGGCAAGGGCGACTTATCAACAGCAAGTTGCCCGAGTGCGATTCGGTAACTAATAGGCAGTTCATAGGAACGGCCGACAATCTCCGGAGGCGACGCTAAATAGCTTTTTTCTGTCACCTTGTCCGCAGTCAGATAGTCGAGGAAGGTCGTAGCATATCGGTTGAAGGAGTGGTTCTCGCCATAGATGGCGAGCAGGCGCCGGACCTCCGCTGCGATACCCTCCATCTCATGTGCGACACTAGGGTCGGTCCCGATATCGACTAGGGCACGGCGTTCCAGCCCGTAGAAGAACAGGAACACATACCCGATATAAGCCTTCGGATTACGACGCCCCCCGGCCAGCCATTGCAGGTAGGCTCGCCGGGCCTCAGGTGAAATGTCGGTATAGCTCGGCCAATACCCCATCAGGGCTTGGCTTTCATCGACAGGCTGCTTTGCGACAGGCAAGTTGGGGTCAAGAAGAGCTGGCTCTACTTGCCACTCATTCGCCTTGAGCTTGCTGCCGAAATAAATCATTCCGCCCGGCAAGGGCAGTCCCTTCACCTCCTTTTGGTGTCCGGCAGGAACCCAACTACCCCGTAGCGGTGGGCTGGCTACTGCTCGTGTCTCGGACCGGAGTGGTATGGATGGTGGGGGAGGAGGAATGGAAACGTCCAGAGAAGGCGATGCTGGATTCAAACGGAAGGTGGCAAAGTTTTCTTCGACTGCAGTAGTCGCCCCCTTATGTGGCGATGGCACCGGAGTCGGTAACGCTTGGCTTTCTACCGGACGGGCCTCTCCCGGGGCCGTTTCCGTGATGGGCGAGGCAGGTTGTGCAGGTTTTAGAGCCACGATAGGGCCGGTTAGCGCCCGCATTTCAACCAAGGCTTCGGCCAACGAGATGGCTGTCTTTTGTCGAGACGTCATGACCACCTCATTCAGTCCGGACGGGCTTGCCAATTGAATTTGCTCGTACAGGGCAACTGGATAGCGCGGATTGTTTTTAAAACGTTTGTCCGGCCCACCTGATTTGTTCACGTATTGCCAAGTTTGCCCCACCACCTCGGCATCACCAGGTAAGGTCTGATGCTCCACAAACTGCACGAGATTTCCGGCAACGCGAAGCTCGGGATACGGCACCGCCCCAAACCCTTGCTTCGACTGCACCAACAAGCGGTCAGGCATGAAGTACAAAGTTAGCTTGCTCGATTTCAGTACGGGAACATCCATGTTGCTACGAACATCGGGGGGTAGACCTCGGCTTGCGACAAATTTCTCCCGCTCGAGCTGGTTAGAGGCGCCGGCGTTGTACTTGAGGTCGTGGACTTGCGTTTTAGCATTGATACGCCACAGTCCTTTGGCAGAAGCCACGTTGGACAGCGCTGCATAAAAGCGTTCGCATGCCTGTTCCCCCTGCCGGTCCAGGGAAAAACAGAGCACGGTCGTCTTGGCTACCTGGTCGCGAATCGCTAGGTAGCCGACGGCAACCAACCCTAACCAGAAAAAGGCATCGGCACCATTGAGTAGAAATAAGCCGAACACCGCCGCTGCTCCCCACTTCCAATAGTTCGGGCGCTTTGCCTTGCCATTCAGTTCATTTAACAGGGCGGCCGCTGAGCTGTCCTGCATCGAGGAAACGGGCCCACTCTCAAAGGTTGTGGTACCGATGGGCAAGCGGGGTAATGGCGGGGACGCTTGAGGTGTCTTGCCCGACGCTCCTCGGGCACCGGCGGGTAAGGTCGCCCGATAGGAGAGGCCTCCCGTTCCTATCTGGATGTAATGGCCGCGTGGCCCTGTGCCGACTCGTAGTCCCCGGATGCCAGCCGATACCCCTATGCCTGACGGAGAGAAATTGAACCGGAAGGGGCCGACACCCACACTCTTCCTGATAGATAAGCCCATGGTCACTATGTCCTACGTATTTTATGCATAAACCATACGATATAAGCTTACATGCCGGAATGTCCATGTTCTTTGTCATGTTGTGACGGATGAACCAGTACGGCGGAGGAGCTCAGGCCCTTGTCCCATAACTTTCTAGTGAGCACCACAAATATTCCATATGATTATGCGGTCTCGCTGCCCGTTGGAGGCCGTATGCGTCGTATTGTCAGGTTTCTCACTGCTCTGGCCCTGTTTCTCTGCTTGGCACCCTCGTCCACCGCAGAAGTCTCCATCTCGCGGACCTTCACGACAGAGGTTGTTCAGCAGCAAGTGTCCATAGGGGCGGGGCAATTTTGGATATGGCCCTTGGGGGGGAACATGCCGGGGGATGTCTACGATGTTCAAGTGAATCTGGGCAATGCAGTCTATCGGGACATTTCGGCCTTTGTGGTCGACGAGCAAAACCTGCAGTTGTTTCGGCTGCGCCAACCTTACCGGGTCAATGGGAAACAGAAGGGCATGGTCCCGTTTGCCTTTCGGGCAGGGGTTCACGAGTTGGGCCCGCATTACTTGGTGCTCGACAACAGCTACGCCATGTTTGTCGAAAAAAGGCCTCAGTGGGGATTCGACGGACCCGCAACCTGTCAGATGAGGCTACTGCGGACCTCAAATCACAACTTGAGAAAGCCTATTCGCTAGTACAGCAGCGGTTTGACTCGCCAGCTTTCAACATCACTGTCCGGCCATGTGGCGCAGCCAACGCCTTCTCCAACGGGAGTACCGGAGACATCACCTTGTGCTCCGAAATCATCAGCCGTAGTGAGGGCAAACCGGGATTACTAGGTGGCATTTTATTCCATGAATTGGGGCATACCCTGCTCAATCTGTGGGGGTTGCCCGGAGGCGATAACGAAGACGTTGCGGATGAATTCGCCACGGTCTTGATGCTGCAGCTTCCTGGTTCACGTCAGCTCATTGAACAGTGGCTTACGTTCTTCGATAACCAGGACGCCTATTCCGAGGCAGAGACCATCATTAAGCATGGCGACCGCCATTCCCTCTCCATCCAGCGAATTAGGAATATTCGCGCCAACCTAGCTCGCGCCTCGGAGATTACTACACGCTGGAACCGACTACTCTACCCGCACACGACCGAAGGTATGCTGCGACAAATTGCAAACCGACCGGCTGTTTTTGACGATGCCTCCCTTGCAGCAAGTGAGCTGGCAAGGCGCTGCGTCGCCGGCTGTGAGCGAGGAACACCGTAAGTCACTGTTTTGAAGCGAAATTGGTTGGTTGTGGGTCACGGCCATTCTAGTGCAAAGCCCCACCAGGGAGTGGCGGGGTCTCACGAGCAGATAGCTAACCCTATGTTTTTAATGTAAAAGGTCAACTGCTACATAATATCGTGCGGCACCTCATCCATTGCTTCCCGGCGCAACGAGGGCAACGGGGGGCCCCCACATCCTGGCAGGCAGCCACTGCACGCCGCCCTGATCTCGAACAAATCAGCAGCGCATCTCCCGGCACACTCCCGCTATTCGCCGCGCCCAACCGGACACAAGAAGGTCGTCGCGGCCTTCATGCCAAGGGTCGGCCAGCGGCGGACCCGGCCGACAGCTGGACTGCAAGCCATCGGCAGCCCAACAAAAAGGCCGGCAAAAGCCGGCCCTGGATGCCTACGGAGAGTCGCCTCGGTCAGGTACGCACGTGCAGCAGCGAGCGGCGGCGCGAATAGCCGAAGTACACCATCAGGCCCAGCACCAGCCAGATCACGAAGCACAGCCAGGTCAGCGCCGCGAGCTGCGTCATCAGGAACACGCAGAACACGATGGCCAGCGCCGGTACGTAGGGCACGCCCGGGCAGTGAAACTTGCGCGGCAGGTCCGGTTCGCGCTTGCGCAGCAGGATGATGGCGGCGGCGATCAGCGAGAACGCGGCCAGGGTGCCGATGTTCACCAGCTCGGCCAACGTACCCAGCGGCACGAAGCCGGCGATCAGCGCAATGAGGGTGCCGATCAGCCGAGGTGGCCTTGTACGGCGTGCCGTACTTCGGATGCACCTCGGAAAACACCTTGGGCAGCAGGCCATCGCGCGACATCGCGAACAGGATGCGGGTCTGGCCGTAAGTCATCACCAGGATCACCGTCAGCATGCCCAGGATCGCGCCCAGATCGACGAAGCCGGCGAACCAGTCGAGCTTGGCCACCTGCAACGCCAGCGATACCGGGTGATCGATGCCCTTGAACTGCATGAACGGCACGATGCCGGTCATGATGGCGGACACGATCACATACAGCACCGAGCAGATCGCCAGCGACCAGATCACCCCCTTCGGGATATCCTTCTCCGGGTTCTTCACCTCTTCTGCGGCGCAAGTCACGGCGTCGAAGCCGAGAAAGCTGAAGAACACGATGGCGGCACCGTGGAACACGCCGGTCATGCCGTACGGCAGCGCCGGATTCCAGTTGGCCGGCTTGACGTGCCACACCGCGATGGCGATGAACAGCACCACCACCGCCACCTTGATCATCACCACCACGTTATTGACCTTCTTCGATTCCTTGATGCCGAACGCCAGCAGCGCGGTAATCAGCATGGCAATCACGAAGGCCGGCAGGTTGAACACCGTCTCCACGCCAGGGCGGGCGCCGGCCGCGGCGGTCAGCGCATCCGGCAGATGCAGGCCGAAACCGGCGATCAGGCTCTGGAAGTAGCCGGACCAGCCCACCGACACGGCGGAGGACGCCAGCAGGTATTCCAGCATCAGGTCCCAGCCGATTATCCAGGCGATCAGCTCGCCCAGCGTGGCGTAGGCGTAGGTATAGGTGGAACCCGACACCGGCAGCATGGAGGCGAATTCGGCGTAGCACAGCGCGGCGAAACCGCAGGCGATGGCGCCGATGACGAAGGACAATACCAGGCCGGGGCCGGCCACGGTGGCGCCGGTGCCGGTCAGGACGAAGATGCCGGTGCCGATGATGGCGCCGATCCCCAGCATGGTCAGGTCAAAGGCGGACAGCTCCTTGCGGAGCCCCTGTGAGGTGTGGGCGGCAGACAGCATCCCCCTCACGCTCTTCTTGCGCATCAAGCTCATGTTTCAAACAGTCCCCGAGTGTTCGCGGTGTGCCAAATGCCATGCGCCCGCAGTGTGGCGGGCGCATGGCAGGAATGGATCAGGGCACACGGTGCTCCGAAAATAACTCGTCTACGCGCGAAGATAGCCAATAAAGCCACCGCCACGAAGACGAAACGGCGTGATATTACCTCAATGCCAAGGTCAGACAAGGTAAAACTCACCCACCGACTTCGCCACTGTCATAGCCGCCGCGGCCCAGGCTGCGGCAATCCGGCAAACAGGCGCGCAAAATAGCAGCCTTCGCCCTCTATCGGAAACACTGCGCCCCGATCCATTGATCCAGCGCAATTTCACACCTTATTCCGTCACGCGGCGAAGGTGTCGGCTAGGCCGCCACATGCCGCAGCGAACGACGCCGCGAGCAGCCGAGTGCCCTACCACCAAACACCGCCAGGTCGGCGCCACGAGCGGCGTAGCGGGCATGCCGACCATGAGCAGCGCCACGCTCAGCCCCAGTAGCCCGGCGCGGCGTAACAGGCCTTGAGATGGTCGATGAAGTGGCGCACCCGCAGCGGCAGGAACTTGCGTTGAGGCACCATGGCGTACACCGGGTAATCCGGCGAGGAAAAGCTGTCCAGCACCGTCACCAGCCTCCCTTCGGAGAGATCGTCCTTGACCTCCCACAACGAGCGCCAGGTAAGCCCGTACCCCTGCAGCGCCCAGTCGTGCAGCACCGCGCCGTCATTGCATTCCAGCGTGCCGGAGACCTTGAGATTGACCGGCTCGCCGTCGCGGGTGAAGGTCCAGCCGCGGCTCTGACTCTCGCCCAGCGACAGGCAGTTGTGCTGCGCCAGGTCGTCCAGCGTGCGCGGCGTGCCGTGGCGCTCCAGGTAGCTCGGCGCGGCTACCACCACGCGATAGTTTTCGGCCAGGCGGATCGCCACCAGGCTGGAGTCGGAGAGGTCCGAAATCCGGATGGCGCAGTCGACGCGGTCGCGCACCAGGTCGACCAGGCGGTCCGACAGGTCGAGCGTCACCTTCACGTCCGGGTGCAGCTGCTGAAAACTGGCGGCGTGCGGGGCGACGTGACGGCGGCCGAAACCGGCCGGGGCACTTACCCGCAGGTGACCACGCGCCCGCGCGCTGCCGGACGCCACCGCCGCCTCGGCTTCGGCCAACTCGGCCAGGATGCGCAGGCTTTCCTCGTAGAAGGCGCTGCCCTCCTGCGTCAGCGTGACGCTGCGCGTGGTGCGCACCAGCAGCTTGGCGCCGAGGCGCTCCTCCAGGGCATCCAGACGGCGGCCGATCACGGCCGGCACCACCCCCTCGATGCGCGCCGCCGCCGACAGGCTGCCGTGAGCCACCACCGCGACCAGGGTTTCGAGTTGCTTGAACGTATCCATTAGCTCACAAAAAGTAAAAGATGCTATGGCATCTTAGGTCTTTTTTTGTCATATAAACATCACTAAACTGATCCCAGCGCATCGCGATACCATTTATGCCAAATTAAGAGGGAATAGTCCCCTGGTGTCGCCACGAAAAACCCAGGCCGGTTGATCGGGGACCAGCCCCAACGGAAACGAGAGAGAGTAACGTCATGACCCAACGAACCCCTTGCCATCGACTGCAGGTTGCCACCGTCCTCCACGCCTTCATCGAACAGGAAGTCCTGCCGGGCAGCGGCATCGGCTCCGCCGCGTTCTGGTCCGGTTTCGATGTCCTGGTGCACGAACTGGCGCCGAAGAACCGCTCCCTGCTCGCCGAGCGCGACCGCCTGCAGAGCGAAATCGATACCTGGCACCGCCAGCATCCGGGCCCGATCGCGGACATGGCCGCCTACAAGGCGTTCCTCACCTCCATCGGCTACCTGAAGCCGGTGCCGGCCGACGGCCGCATCAGCACCAGCAACATCGACAGCGAAATCGCCGAGCAGGCCGGCCCGCAGCTGGTGGTGCCGGTGATGAACGCGCGCTACGCCCTGAACGCCGCCAACGCGCGCTGGGGCAGCCTGTACGACGCGCTGTACGGCACCGATGCCATCGCCGAGGACGATGGCGCCAGCCGCAGCGGCGGCTACAACCCGGTGCGCGGCGCCAAGGTGATCGCCTTCGGCCGTGACTTCCTCGACGCCAGCGCGCCGCTGGAAACCGGTTCGCACCACCAGGCCGCGGCCTACCGCGTGACCGGTGGCCAGCTGCAGGTCGAGCTGCAGGACGGCCGCACCAGCTCGCTCAAGCAGCCGGAGCTGTTCCTCGGCTACAACGGCGACGCCGCCGCGCCGACCTCGGTGCTGCTCAAGCAGAACGGCCTGCACTTCGAGATTCAGATCGACAAGAGCAACCCGATCGGCGCCCAGGACGGCGCCGGGGTCAAGGACATCGTGATGGAAGCCGCCATCACCACCATCATGGACTGCGAGGACTCGGTCGCCGCGGTCGACGCCGACGACAAGGTCGTGGTGTACCGCAACTGGCTCGGCCTGATGCAGGGCACGCTGACCGAAGAAGTGAGCAAGGGCGGCAAGACCTTCACCCGCGCCCTCAACCCGGACCGCCGCTATACCGCGGCCGACGGCAGCACGCTGACGCTGCACGGCCGCAGCCTGATGTTCGTGCGCAACGTCGGCCACCTGATGACCAACCCGGCCATCCTCGACGGCGACGGCCACGAAGTGCCGGAAGGCATCATGGACGCCGTGGTGACCACGCTGATCGCGCTGCACGACCAGCAGCGCCGCGGCAACTCGCGCGCCGGCTCGATCTACATCGTCAAGCCGAAGATGCACGGCCCGGACGAAGTCGCCTTCGCCGACGAGCTGTTCGGCAAGGTGGAACAGCTGCTCGGCCTGCCGCAGTACACCGTCAAGCTCGGCATCATGGACGAGGAACGCCGCACCAGCGTCAACCTCAAGGCCTGCATCGCCGCCGCCCGCCATCGCGTGGCCTTCATCAACACCGGCTTCCTCGACCGCACCGGCGACGAGATGCACACCTCGATGGAAGCCGGCCCGATGATCCGCAAGGGCGACATGAAGACCTCGAAGTGGATCGCCGCCTACGAGCGCAACAACGTCCAGGTCGGCCTCGACTGCGGCCTGCGCGGCCACGCCCAGATCGGCAAGGGCATGTGGGCGATGCCGGACCTGATGGCCGAGATGCTGAAGCAGAAGATCGGCCACCCGAAAGCCGGCGCCAACACCGCCTGGGTGCCGTCGCCCACCGCCGCCGTGCTGCACGCGCTGCACTACCACCAAGTCGACGTGCAGGAGGTGCAGAAGGCGCTGGAAGGCCAGTACCTCGACGTGCAGGACGACCTCCTGACCATCCCGGTGGCGGCCAACCCGAACTGGACGGCCGAAGACATCCAGCAGGAGCTCGACAACAACGCGCAGGGCATCCTGGGCTACGTGGTGCGCTGGATCGACCAGGGCGTGGGCTGCTCCAAGGTACCGGACATCCACAACGTCGGCCTGATGGAAGACCGCGCCACGCTGCGCATTTCCAGCCAGCACATCGCCAACTGGCTGCGCCACGGCATCGTCACCGAGGCGCAGGTGAAGGAAACGCTGCAGCGCATGGCCGCCGTGGTGGACGGCCAGAACGCAGGCGATCCGGCCTACCAGCCGATGGCCCCGGCGTTCGACACCTCGATCGCCTTCAAGGCCGCCTGCGACCTGGTGTTCCAGGGCTGCGCCCAGCCGTCCGGCTACACCGAGCCGCTGCTGCACCACTGGCGCCAGGTGGAGAAGGCGCACGCGCTGTAAGAGCCGAGGCGAAAGAGCATCTTTCTCCTCAAGGCAAAGCGGCCCGTCAGGGCCGCTTTTTCGTATCCTTTCACCTGGTCAATACTTCTCTGGCAGCGGTTTTGTCTAAGAAAAGACAATACTGTAGACAAAATACTTTGCCATGATTCACCACGGCACGCCCCCCGGGCGCAGCCTCACTCCCGCTCCACGGCAAAACCGACAATATTCTGACAATAACAACAGCAACTCAGACATTTCATTGCGAGCGTACGGCAAATTTTTTTTGTGCTTTGCCATAAAATTGCCACGATGCCGCAACATGAGTCCCGGTTTCGGCCCGATACCGCACAAGGAGTCTCCATGAAGTCGCCGTTCCCCCGCACCCTGCTGCTGGCCGCCGTCGCCACGGCCCTGTCCGCCCCGCTGCTGGCCGCCGAGATGAAATCGGTGGCGGTCACCGCCATCGTCGAACACCCGGCACTCGACGCCGCCCGCAAAGGCATCGAGGATGAGCTCAAGGCCGCCGGCTTTGTTCAGGGCAAGAACCTGAAGTACCAGTTCCAGAGCGCCCAGGGCAACACCGCCACCGCCGCGCAGATCGCCCGCAAGTTCGTCGGCGACACCCCGGACGTGATCGTCGGCATTGCCACCCCGAGCGCCCAGGCATTGGCCGCCTCGACCAAGTCGATCCCGGTGGTGTTTTCCGCCGTGACCGATCCGGTTGCCGCCAAGCTGGTGAAGGACTGGAAGCCGTCCGGCACCAACATTACCGGCGTCTCCGATGCTCTGCCGCTGGCCCCGCAGATCGAGCTGATCAAGAAAGTGAAGCCGGGCGTGAAACACGTCGGCATGGTGTACAGCCCGGGCGAGGTGAACTCGACCATCGTCGCCAAGGAACTGAAGGCCGAACTCGCCAAGCAGGGCATGTCGCTGCTGGAAGCGTCCGCCGCCCGCACCGTGGACGTGCCGTCCGCCGCCAAGAGCCTGGTCGGCAAGGTCGACGTGATCTACACCACCACCGACAACAACGTGGTGTCGGCCTACGAGTCGCTGTATAAGGTCGCCGTCGACAGCAAGCTGCCGCTGGTGGCTGCCGATACCGACACGGTGAAGCGTGGCGCCGTCGCCGCCCTCGGCCAGAACTACTACGACATGGGCCGCCAGACCGGCAAACTGGTGGTGCGCATCCTGAAGGGCGAGAAGCCGGGCGCGATCGCACCGGAAGTCGGCACCAAGCTCAATCTGGTGGTCAACCCGGCCGCGGCCGAGAAGCAGGGCCTCAAGCTGTCGCCCGAGCTGATCAAAACCGCCAAAGAAGTCATCAAGTAAGCCAGTCTTGTGACTTCGGCCAACCCGAAGTCTGCTCCCTCTCCCCGGGTCGGGCCACAAGCCCGGCAGGGGAGCGAACGTTTCACGAGGTGTCGTTTCATGTCCCTGATCGCCTTGCTGGGCGCCACGGAAATCGGCCTGATCTTCGCGCTGGTGGCGCTGGGTGTGCTGATTTCCTTCCGCATTCTGAATTTCCCCGACCTGACCGCCGACGGCAGCTTCCCGCTGGGCGGCGCCGTCGCCGCCACCCTGATCGCCGGCGGCCATGACCCGTGGCTGGCCACGCTGGCCGGCACCGCGGCGGGTGCCGTGGCCGGCCTGATCACCGCCTGGCTCAACGTGCGGCTGAACATCCTGCAGCTGTTGGCCAGTATCTTGGTGATGATCGCGCTCTACTCGGTCAACCTGCGCATCATGGGCGCACCCAACATGCCGCTGATCGGCGCCGACACCGTGTTCAGCCCGTTCATCGCCCGGGCGCCCGACTCGCAATACCTGATCCAGCCTCTGGTGCTGGCCGTGATCGTGGTGATCGCCAAGCTGGCGCTGGACGCCTTCTTCGCCTCCCAGTCCGGCCTGGCGATGCGCGCCACCGGCGCCAACGCCCGCATGGCGCGTGCGCAGGGCGTCGCCACCGACCGCATGGTGCTGCTGGGCATGGCCATCTCCAATGCCCTGATCGCGCTGGCCGGCGCACTCTATGTGCAGACCCAGGGCGGCGCCGACATTTCGATGGGCATCGGCACCATCGTGGTGGGGCTGGCCGCGGTGATCATCGGCGAGACGCTGATCCCGGGCCGCACCATCATGGTGGCGACGCTGGCCGCCGTGCTCGGCGCTCTGGTGTACCGCCTGTTCATCGCGCTGGCGCTCAACGCCGACTTCATCGGTCTGCAGGCGCAGGACCTCAACCTGATCACGGCCCTGCTGGTCGGTTTCGCGCTGGTGCTGCCGTCGCTCAAACGCAAATTCGCCGCCAAACGCTCGGCTGCCACCAAGGGGAGCACTGCTCATGATGCGCGCTAACGGCCTCTACAAAACCTTCAACCCCGGCACCCCGATCGAGAACCCGGCGCTGCGCGGGGCCTCGCTGGACATCCCCCAGGGCCAGTTCGTCACCGTGATCGGCTCGAACGGCGCCGGCAAGTCGACCTTCCTCAACGCCATCAGCGGCGACCTGATCGTCGACCAGGGCAGCATCGAGATCGCCGGGCGCGACGTCACCCGTCTCAACGCCTGGCAGCGCGCCGGGCTGGTGGCCCGCGTGTTCCAGGACCCGATGGCCGGCACCTGCGAGGCACTGAGCATCGAGGAGAACCCGGCGATCGCCTGGCAACGAGGTGAAAGTCGCGGCCTGAAAGGCGCCCTGAATGCCTCGCTGCGCAGCCTGTTCCGCGACAAGCTCGCCACGCTGAAGCTTGGTCTGGAAAACCGCCTGTCCGACCGCATGGGCCTGCTCTCCGGCGGTCAGCGCCAGGCGGTGAGCCTGCTGATGGCGTCGCTGCGGCCGTCGCAGATCCTGCTGCTCGACGAGCACACCGCGGCGCTCGATCCCAAGACCGCCGCCTTCGTGCTGGAGCTAACCGACCAGATCGTGCGCGAGAACCAGCTGACCGCGATGATGGTGACGCACTCGATGCGCCAGGCACTGGATCATGGCGACCGCACCGTGATGCTGCACCAGGGCCGGGTGGTGCTGGACGTGTCCGGCGAGGAGCGCGCCCGCATGGACGTGCCCGACCTGCTGGCGATGTTCGAACGCACCCGCGGCGAAGCGATCGCCGACGACGCGCTGCTGTTGGGCTGATCCCCGCCCCTTCGGCCAACCTTTGCAGGTTGGCCGAAGCTTTGGCGCGCGGCTGAACGCATCGGGTTGGCCGACACAGTTGGCGCCGCACTGAACTCATCGCGCCCGCCATCGTCATAGTCTCTTGTCACGACAGTGCCGCGCCGCTGAGCGATACTGTCATTACCCGCCTTCCCGAGACAGGAGCCCCCATGACCCGCCTCACCACCCTGTTGAGCCTGGCCGCCCCCTTGTTCCTGCTGGCCCCGCTGGCGCCGGCCGCCGAACGGGCCGACCCGGCCGCCACCGTGCTGAACCTGTCGGCCAGTACCCAGCGCGAGATCGCCAACGACCAGATGATCGCCACGCTGTACGTGCAGGACCGCCAGCCGCAGCCGGGAACGCTAGCTAACCGCCTCAACCAGCTCATCAACCGCGCCCAGAGCGACGCGCGCGGCTACAAGAACGTCGAAGTCAGCAGCGGCAGCTACAACAGCTGGCCCGCCTACAACAAGAGCGGCAAGATCGACGGCTGGCTGGGCCGTGCCGAACTGAAGCTGAAAACCCGCGACATGGCGCAAGGCAGCGAGCTGATCGCCAAGCTGCAGGGCTACATGCTGCTGGAAGGCGTGCAGTTCGTGGTGTCCGACGACGCCCGCCACGCCGCGGAAAAGGCCATGATTCCGGAAGCCATCGCCGCGCTGATGGAGCAGGCGCAGATCGCGGCCAAGGCGCTGGGCAAGAACACCCTCAACATGCACCAGCTCACCATCGGCAACCAGATGCCGCCGCCAGTACCGCTGTTGATGCGCAGCAAGACGCTGGCCATGGCCGCCGATGCCGAAGTCGCCCCGGCCGAATGGCAGCCCGGCCGCAGCCAGTTGCAACTGCAGGTCAACGGCCAGCTGGAACTCCGCTAAGAGTCTGTCCCAGTAGGCGAGCGAGCCGAGGCAGGTTGGGTGTCGCCGGAGCACAGGGACCGGAATGGACCCGTAGTCCATGAGGATTCCGAGCACCGCCGACGCTCAAGCTGCGAAGGCGCAGCCGACTAATTGGGATAGACTCTAAAGCGCTTTGAGGCGGCACGATGATACGTTAAAGTAAGCCTGCTTACCCGCCGGTCGACGTCGACCGGCTCCCCCACGACCAAGCACCCTGTTCATGCCATGAAACTGATCGCGTCACTCACCAGTCCCTACGCCCGCAAAGTGCGGATCGTGCTCGCCGAAAAAATCGACTGCCCGATCCTGATCGACCAGCCTTGGGAGGCCGATTCGCAAGTTGCCCGCTACAATCCGCTCGGCAAGGTGCCGGTGCTGGAGCTGGACGACGGCAACACGCTGTACGACTCGCGCGTGATCGTGGAGTACCTCGACAACATCTCGCCGGTGTCGCGCCTCTTGCCGCAGGACAACCGCTCGTTCATCGCCACCCGGCGCTGGGAAGCGCTGGCCGACGGCATCTGTGATGCGGCCGTCGCCATCGTCATGGAACGGCGCCGCCCGCCGGAGAAACAGAGCGAGGAAGCGATGGCACACCAGCAGCAGAAAGTCGAGCGCGGCCTGGCAGCGCTGGCGCACGATCTGGGCGAACGCCCGTGGTGCAACGGCGAAGGCTATAGCACTGGCCGACATCGCGGTCGGCTGCTGCCTGGGCTACCTGGACTTCCGCTTCGCCACGCTGGACTGGCGCGCCAGCCACCCCACCCTTGCCGACTACTACCAGCGTTTGTCGGCACGCCAGTCCTTCGTCGACACCGTACCGCCGACGGCCTGAACCGGCGCGGCACACCAGACAAACAAAAGCCGGGGTTTTCCCCGGCTTTTTGCTGCCCCTTTTTGCGGCCCTAGACCCGCCCCTGTCGCTCCAGCTCGTGGTATACCTGCAGCGCCACATAGGCGTCGTTGCCGGCGTACACGCACTGCGCCTCGCTCAGCACCGGGCTCGCCCAGTTCGAGGTCGACTGGCGCTTCGACTTGCGGAAACACTGGCCGAACAGGCGCGCCACCGCCTGCACCGCGCCCACGGTACGGTGCTCGCCCGGCTGGCGGAACAGCCGCCCGATGTCCACCAGCGCCGCGCACTCGATGCCCAGCTTGGCGCGGAGCCGCTGCACGTCGGAGCCCAGCTCGAAGCCGACCTTGCGGATCGCCGGCGACTCCAGAATCATCCGCAGCCGCGTCAGGTCGGCGAGGCGCTCCACCGGGAACAAGTAGGCGTGCGTGGCGGTGGCCAGCTGCACCAGGTGCGGCCCGCTCGAGGTCTCGCCCTTGTGGAAGGTCGGGCGCGACTCGGTATCGAAGCCGAGCACGCGGCACACGCTGAGCTGGTGATACGCCGCTTCCATCTCGATCTCGTTCGCCACCACGCTCACCGCCGTCGGCGCCAGCCCCGGATAGCTCGGGAGGGTACGGATATCGTCCTTGGACAAGTGTTGTTCTGCGGTCATGGGAAGACAGGTACCCGCGCGGGTAATGAAGGCCGGGCGAGTGTACGCGGCACCGGCGCGGAACACCAGCGCCGCGCTCAGCGCACGCCCGCCGCCAGCAGCTGGCGTTCGGCCCACTGCAGCAGCTCGGCGGCCTGCATTACGCCGCTGTGACGCGCCAGCTCGCGCCCCTGCCAGAACAGGATCAGGGTCGGGATGCTGCGGATCTGGTAGTGCCGCGACGCCTGTGGCGCCTGCTCGGTGTCGACCTTGACGCATCGCAGCGTCGGCCGCGCCTTGGCGGCGGCGGCGAACTGCGGCGCCATCATCTGGCACGGCCCGCACCAGCCGGCCCAGAAGTCCACCAGCACCGGCAGCTCGGTGCCGGCGAGAAACCCCGGCAGGGCGGCATCGGACAAGGCCAGCGGCGCGGCGGCGAGCAGCGCGCCGGCGCACTTGCCGCACTTGGGCGACTCCAGCAGACGTTCGTCGGGAACACGGTTGCGGGCACCGCAGGACGGGCAGACCAATTGCATTTCGCATCACTCCTTCATCAAAACCACACCACATCGACACCACACCGCGGCAACCGGGCCTAGCCGCCGGGCGGGGTGCCCTGGCGCCAGCGCCGGATGACGTAACCGTACACCGCCAGATTGACCGCCAGCACCAGCCCGGCCAGCACCAGCTGGAGCGCACGGGTCAGCGCCTCGGGATAGATCAGCGCCAGCAGGTAGTGCTCGACGAAGCCGCCCGGGTAGCCGGCGGCCCCGCCCAGCGCACGCAAGCGGTTTTCCAGCGGTGTCAGCGGGCAGATTCCGCCGCTCAGTTCGATCGCCATCGCCCATGCGGCGGCCGGCAGGTGCCACCACAGCCATCCGCGCCGCCGGCACGCCAGCAAGCCGCCCAGCAGCGCAAACACGATGAACCCCAGGTGCAGCAACAGCACGGCGTCGGCCAGCAGGCGGTAGATCACGTCGGCGCCCCGCCGCCATCGTGCCGGCAAGGCCTACCCCTGTCAGGCCCGCCAGCGCAGGGCCGGGGGCTCCTGAGCCGCCCACGCGTCGCGCAGGCCACCGTCCCATTCCGTGCCACAGCCAGCCGCATTCCCTTCTCCCTGCCCGGCAACGCCCCGGGCTCGCCCTCTCTAACTAGCCCAGGATGGCGACGCCTGCCAGGCTCCCATGTAAAAACCGCCCTCCCGGTGACGGGAGAGCGGTCGCGGTGGCGCCTTCGGCCAACGTTGGCCGAAGCCCGAGATCAGGCAGACAGTTCCAGCAGCAGCTTGTTGATGCGCTTGACGAAGCTGGCCGGGTCGTCCAGCTTGCCGCCTTCGGCCAGCAGCGCCTGGTCGTACAGCACCTGGGCGAGATCGCTGGCACGGCCCTCGTCCTGCTCTTCGGCCAGACGTTTCACCAGCACGTGCTCCGGGTTGATCTCCAACGTCGGCTTGGCCGCCTGCAGCACGCTCTGGCCGGCGGCCTTGAGCAGGCGCTCGAGGTGCGCGCTCATGTCGTGCTCGCCCACCACCAGGCAGGCCGGGCTGTCGGTCAGGCGCGCGGTGGCGCGCACGTCCTGCACGCGCTCGGCCAGCGCACTCTTGATACGCTCGAGCACCGGCTTGGCGGCCTCTTCGGCCTGCTGCTGCGCCGCCTTGTCCTGTTCGTCCTCCAGCTTGCCCAGATCGAGCGCGCCCTTGGCCACCGACTGCAGCGGTTTGCCGTCGAACTCGTGCAGCGAGGCGCTCACCCACTCGTCGACGCGGTCGGTCAGCAGCAGCACCTCGACGCCCTTCTTCTTGAACACCTCGAGGTGCGGGCTGTTGCGGGCAGCCGCCAGCGTCTCGGCGGTGATGAAGTAGATCTTCTCCTGGCCTTCCTTCATGCGCGCCACGTAGTCGGCCAGCGACACCGTCGGCGTGTCGCCTTCGCTCAGGGTCGAGGTAAAGCGCAGCAGCTTGGCGATGCGCTCCTTGTTGGCGAAGTCCTCGCCGACGCCTTCCTTCAGCACCTGGCCGAACTCCTGCCAGAACGTGGCGTACTTCTCGGCGTCGTTGGCGGCGAGATCTTCCAGCAGCGCCAGCACCTTCTTCACGCAGCCGGCGCGGATGGCGTCGATGTCCTTGCTCTGCTGCAGGATTTCACGGCTGACGTTCAACGGCAGGTCGTTGCTGTCGATCACCCCGCGCACGAAGCGCAGGTAGTGCGGCATCAGCTTCTCGGTGTCCTCCATGATGAACACGCGGCGCACGTACAGCTTGACGCCCTGCTTGCGCTCGCGCTCGTACAGGTCGAACGGCGCGCGCGACGGGATGTACAACAGTTCGGTGTACTCCTGACGGCCCTCGACGCGGGCGTGGCTCCACGCCAGCGGGTCGGTGAAATCGTGCGCGGTGTGCTTGTAGAACTCGCGGTACTGCTCGTCGCTGATGTCGTTCTTGGCACGGGTCCACAACGCCGAGGCGGCATTGACGCTTTCCCACTCGTCCGACACCACCTCCTTGCCGTCCTCGTCGAAGCTCGCCCCTTTCTTCATCTCGATCGGGATCGAGATGTGGTCGGAGTAGGTGCGCACGATGCGCTTGATCGACCAGTCGTTGAGGAACTCGTCCTCGCCTTCCTTCAGGTGCAGCACGATCTCGGTGCCGCGCGCGGCCTTCTCCACCGGCTCCAGGGTGTACTCGCCGTGCCCCTCGGACTCCCAGCGTACTGCTTCGCTGCTCGGCGCGCCGGCACGGCGCGTGGTCAGCGTCACCTTGTCGGCGACAATGAAGGCCGAGTAGAAACCGACGCCGAACTGGCCGATCAGGTTGGCATCCTTCTTGTCGTCGCCGGTGAGCGACTCGAAGAAGGCCTTGGTGCCGGACTTGGCGATGGTGCCGATGTGCTCGATCACCTCGGCGCGGCTCATGCCGATACCGTTGTCGGTGATGGTGACGGTGCGGGCTTCCTTGTCCAGGCTCACGCGAATCTTCAGCTCGGCGTCATCTTCCAGCAGCTCAGGCTTGGCAATCGCCTCGAAGCGCAGCTTGTCGGACGCGTCCGAGGCGTTGGAGATGAGTTCACGCAGGAAGATTTCCTTGTTCGAATACAAGGAGTGGATCATCAGGTGCAGAAGCTGTTTGACTTCGGTCTGAAAGCCCAGGGTTTCTTTCTGTGCGCTCATGGTGTCGTTTCACAGTTGTTGACGGAATGTGGGGGAAGTAGAGGCATAAGGCGCTATTTCAAGTGCCCGCAGGCATCGTGTATGCTGTTGACGCTGTCCGGACGGCCGGCTCCGCCTCGCAGCGGGGATACGGGCACGCCCCGGCACACACAAAACCACTGAGCGGAACCCATGCGCAGACTCCTCTCCTTCCTCTGGTGTTGGCTGGTGTTAGCCACGGCCAGCAGCCATGCTGCCGGCACCTTCACCGTCTGTTTCGAAGAGTGGCCACCCTACGCCCAGCTGAGCAGGACCGGCCAGGCCTACGGCCCCAGCATCGACATCTATCGCCAGGCGCTGCGTCAGGCGGGAATCCCCACGGTGGCGTTCAAGGAAATGCAGTACAACCGCTGCTCGGAACAGCTCAAGCAAGGGCTGGTCGACATGAAGCTGTTCGTGCTCGACAACGAGCTGCCCAGCCTGCCGCAGGCGCACGAGGCCACCGAGTACTGGCAGATCGCCGCCATCGTGCGCCAGGACTCGCCGCTCGCGCAGTACCAGGGCCTCGCCGACTTCGAACAGGCCCGCCTCGCGCTGATCACCGGCTACCTTTACCCCGAACCGCTGCAGGCCTTCATCCAGGCCCGCGCACTGGCCCGCCACCGACCCGACCCAGGCCTACCGCCTGATCGCCCGCAAGCGCGTCGACGCGGTGTTCCTCGACCTGCTGGCGTTCGAACAGAGCAACGCCACGCTGCGGCTACCGCTGCGCCCGCTGCATCCGGTGGTCGCGCGCCAGCCGGTGTACGCCGTGCTGGCGGCGCGCCACCCGGAGCTGCCGAAGACGCTGGATGCGGTACTCGCCCGCATGAAGCAACAGGGCGAGATCGACCGCCTCTACCGCCGTCATACCGGCCGCACCCTGACAGAGTGGCTGCACTACGCCGGCGCGGTCGACAGCGCCGAGACAAGCAAAACGCCCTGACCAGCAGGGCGTTTTTGTTCGCGAGGGAGCGCGCGGGCAACGCGTTCAGGAAGCGGCGCGCAGCCCCGGCGGCAGGGCAAAGGTCGTGGTCTCCTCGACGCCGTCGAGTTCGGTCACGCTGTCGGCCCCCAGTTCGCGGATGCGGGTGATCACGGCCTGCACCAGCACCTCGGGCGCCGAGGCGCCGGCGGTGACGCCGACACGGCTCTTGCCCTCGAACCACTGCGGCTCCAGCAGCGTGGCGTTGTCGACCATGTACGCCTCTACCCCCTTCAGCGCCGCCACCTCGCGCAAGCGATTGGAGTTGGAGCTGTTGGGCGAGCCTACCACGATCACCAGATCGCACTGTTCGGCCAACACCTTCACCGCATCCTGGCGGTTCTGCGTGGCGTAGCAGATATCGTCCTTCTTCGGGTTGGCGATGGCCGGGAAGCGCACGCGCAGCGCGGCGATGATGTCGCGCGTCTCGTCCACCGACAGCGTGGTCTGGCTGACGTAGGCCAGCTTGTCGGGGTTCTTCACCGCCAGCGTCGCCACGTCGGCGACGCTTTCCACCAGGTACATGTCACCGTCCACCTGGCCCATGGTGCCCTCCACCTCGGGGTGGCCGGCGTGACCGATCATGATGATTTCCATGCCGGCCTGGTGCATGCGCTTGACCTCGACGTGCACCTTGGTCACCAGCGGACAGGTGGCATCGTACACCGTCAGTCCGCGCTCCTCGGCCTCCTGGCGCACCGACAGCGGCACGCCATGCGCCGAATACACCAGCGTGGCGCCGCGCGGCACGTCCGCCAGGTCTTCGATGAAGATCGCGCCCTTGTCGCGCAGGTTGTCCACCACGAAACGGTTGTGCACCACCTCGTGACGCACGTAGATCGGCGCGCCGTAGAGTTCCAGCGCGCGTTCGACGATGGCGATGGCGCGATCCACCCCGGCGCAGAAACCGCGCGGGTTGGCGAGCATGATGGTCTTCGTCATCGGTTAATCCTTATCAGCAGCATAATTTGGTCGGGAGGGCGCGGCTGACCGCGTCAGCTCGGGCCGCGAGGCCCAGGCATCGCCCTTCCAGCGTCCCGTGTACAGGCCGGCCCGGGGGCAGGCACAAGCGCCTTCGGCCAACCCGGCCATCACCGTGACGGCTTTTTCAGGCCATCCAGCACCATCAGCCCAGCGCCGACACAAATGAACGAATCGGCCAGGTTGAACGCCGGGTAGTACCAGGCGTTGTAGTAGTGCACCAGGATGAAGTCGATCACGTGGCCGTGCAGCATCCGGTCGATCACGTTGCCCAGCGCCCCGCCCATGATGAAGGCGGCGGCCAGGTTCATGCGGCAACTGAAATGGCCCTTGACGATGCTCCAGCCCAGCCAGCCGGACACGGCGAAGGCCAGCAGCGTGAACAGATGCTTCTGCCAGCCGCCGGCGCCGGCCAGGAAGCTGAACGCCGCGCCCGGGTTGTACAGCAGGGTGAAGCCGAAGAAGCCGGGGACGACCTCGCGCACCTCGCCGAACTGGTACTGGCTGTTGAAGTACACCTTGCTCAGCTGGTCGAGCACGATCACCAGCAGCGCCAGCGCGAACCACTTCAGATAGCCCTTGCGGCCGGCGGCCAGAGCTGCGCTATCAGGCATGAACACGCGCCTCACCCTTGCCGTCGATATTGTCCACGCAGCGGCCGCACACGTTGTCGTGGCCGGCGTGGGCCCCGACGTCGTCACGGTAGTGCCAGCAGCGCTCGCACTTGGCGTGCTCCGACGGCGTCACCACCACACGCGTCTGCTCGGCCTCGCGCACCGTGGCGCGCGACACGATCAGCACGAACTTCAGGCTGTCGCCCAGCGACGCCAGCAGCGGATAGAGCTCGGCGTCGGCCTCGATGTCCAGCTCGGCCTGCAGCGAGGAGCCCAGCTTGTCCTCGGCACGCAGCGCCTCGATGTCCTTGTTCACCGTGGCGCGGAAGGTGCGCAGCACGTTCCATTTCGCCACCAGCGCCGCTTCCTGCTCGACCTCCGGCAGCGGGAACTCGTGCCAGAGGTGGAACAGCGTGCTCTCTTCCTCGCTCTTGGTCAGCACCTCCCACGCCTCGTCGGCGGTGAAGCACAGGATCGGCGCGATCAACAGCAGCAGGCTGCGCGTGATGTGGTAGAGCGCGGTCTGCGCCGAACGGCGGGCGCGGCTGTCGGCCTGGGTGGTGTACAGGCGGTCCTTCAGCACGTCCAGGTAGAAGGCGCCGAGATCTTCCGAGCAGTAACCGACGATCTCCTGCACCGCGTGGTGGAAGGCGTAACGGGTATACAGCTCGCCGGTCACCTTCTCCTGCAGCTCCTTGGCCATCAGGATGGCGTACTGGTCGATTTCCAGCAGGTCGGCGAACGGCACCGCGTTGTCCAGCGGGTCGAAGTCGGACAGGTTGGCCAGCAGGAAGCGCAGCGTGTTGCGCAGGCGACGGTAGCTCTCGGTGACGCGCTTGAGGATTTCGTCCGAAATCGCCAGCTCGCCGGAGTAGTCGGTCGACGCCACCCATAGGCGCAGGATGTCGGCGCCGAGGCTGTCGTTGACCTTCTGCGGTGCCACCACGTTGCCCTTGGACTTGGACATTTTCAGGCCCTTGCCGTCCACCACGAAACCGTGGGTCAGCAATTGCTGGTACGGGGCGCGGCCGATGGTGGCGCAGCCGGTCAGCAGCGACGACTGGAACCAGCCGCGGTGCTGGTCGGAGCCTTCCAGGTAGAGGTCGGCCGGCCATGCCAGTTCCGGGCGCTGCTTCAGCACCGCGAAATGGGTGGAGCCGGAATCGAACCACACGTCCAGGGTATCGGACAGTTTCTTGTACTGCTCGGCCTCGTCGCCCAGCAAGTCCTTGGCCTCCAGGCTGAACCACGCCTCGATGCCCTGCTGCTCGATGCGCAGCGCCACTTCTTCCAAGAGCTGAGCCGAACGCGGGTGCAACTCACCGCTTTCCTTGTGCACGAAGAAGGTCATCGGCACACCCCAGTTGCGCTGGCGCGACACGCACCAGTCGGGACGGTTGCCGATCATCGCCTCGAGACGGGCGCGGCCCCAGGCCGGGAAGAACTCGGTGGCGTCGACGGCGTGACGGGCGCGTTCGCGCAACACTTCGCCGCCGTGGCCCTGCTTGTCCATGCCGATGAACCACTGCGCCGTGGCGCGGAAGATGATCGGCGTCTTGTGACGCCAGCAGTGCGGATAGCTGTGTGCCAGCTTGGTGTGATGCAGCAGCGTGCCCTGCTCGGCCAGTGTCTCGATCACCTTGGGATTGGCTTCCCACACCGACAACCCGGCGAACAGCGGCGTCGTCGAGGCATAGCGGCCATCGTCCATCACCGGGTTTTCCACCGGCAGCTCGTAGGCCAGACCCACCTGGAAATCCTCCAGGCCGTGCGCCGGCGCGGTGTGCACCAGGCCGGTACCGGCGTCGGTGGTGACGTGATCGCCGCAGACGATCGGCACCACGCGCTCGTAGAACGGGTGCTGCAGCAGCAGCCCTTCCAGCTGCTCGCCGACGGCTTCGGCCAAGAGCGGCGCCTCTTCGCAGCCGTAGCGCTTGAGCGCGGCCGGTGCCAGTTCCTTCACCAGCACCAGCTTGCCCAGCGGCGTATCGAACAGCTGATAGGTGAGCGCGGCGTTGACCGCCACCGCCTGGTTGGCGGGCAGCGTCCACGGCGTGGTGGTCCAGATCACGGCCAGCGCGTTGTCCACGTTGGCCGAAAGGCCGAAGGCTTCCGCCAGGCGCGCACCGTCCAACACCTTGAAGCCGACGTCGATCGCCGGCGAGGTCTTGTCCTCGTACTCCACCTCGGCCTCGGCCAGCGCCGAGCCGCACTCGATGCACCAGTGCACCGGCTTCTCGCCCTTGAACAGGTAGCCGTTCTCATAGATCTTGCCGAGGGTGCGCACGATGTCCGCCTCGGTCTTGAAATCCATCGTCAGGTACGGGTTGTCCCAGTCGCCCAGCACGCCCAGGCGGATGAAATCTTTCTTCTGGCGCGCGATCTGCTCGTGCGCGTACTCGCGGCACAGCTCGCGGAACTTGGCAGCCGGAATGTTCTTGCCGTGCAACTTCTCCACCATCAGTTCGATCGGCAAGCCGTGGCAGTCCCAGCCCGGCACGTAGGGTGCGTCGAAGCCGGCCAGCGTCTTGGAGCGGACGATGATGTCCTTGAGCACCTTGTTGACCGCATGGCCGATATGGATGTCACCGTTGGCGTACGGCGGGCCGTCGTGCAGGATGAACTTGGGCCGCCCGGCAGCGAGCTTTCTCAGCTTGTCGTAGCGTTTCTGCTCGCTCCAGCGCTTGAGCCAACCCGGCTCGCGCTTTGCCAGATCCCCGCGCATCGGGAACGGCGTATCCAAAAGGTTGACGGTCTTGCGGTAATCGATACTCATGCCTGCTCTCGCTGCAAACTGGTCAAATAGGTTTTGGCACTGGCAGCATCGCGTTCGATCTGGGCTACCAGTTCAGTCAAATTGTCGTAGCGCTCTTCATCGCGCAATTTCTTCAGAAAACGCACACTCAGGCGCCGGCCGTAGAGGTCGCCGGCATAATCGAACAGGTGCACTTCCAGCTTGTAGTCCGGCGTGGTGCTGACGGTGGGGTTGAGCCCCAGGCTCGCCACCCCGCCCTTGCGCCCGTCCGGCGTATCCACCTCGACCACGAACACCCCCTGCAGCGCCGGTTTGCGGTGCGGCAGATGGACGTTGGCGGTGGGAAAGCCGATGGTACGGCCCAGTTTCTTGCCGTGCATGACACGCCCGGACAACTGGTAGGGCCGGCCGAGCAGGCGCTCGGCGGCGGCCAGATCACCGCCCGCCGGGCACTCCCGCACCCGGGTGCTCGAGGCACGCTCGCCCTGCACCAGCACCGACGGCATCGCCTCGGTGACAAAGCCGGGGCAGGCGGACAGGAGCCGGAAGTCCCCCTTGCGGTCAGCACCGAACTGGAAATCGTCGCCGATCAGCAAATAACGGGCCTGCAGTTGCTCGACCAGCACCTGCCCGACGAAATCCTGCGCTGCCATGCGCGAAAAGCCATGGTTGAAGCGGTAGACGAACAGGTAATCGATCAAGCCGAGCTGGCGCAGGAACAGCACCTTGTCGCGCAGCGTGGACAAGCGGGCAGGCGGCTGGCTCCGGGCGAAGAACTCGCGCGGATGAGGCTCGAACGTCAGCAAGGCTGCCGGCAAATCACGGGCATCCGCTTCCGCGCGCAAGCGGGCCAGCATGTTCTGGTGCCCCATATGCACGCCATCGAAATTACCGATGGTCAGTGCGCAGGCCGGCAGGCCAAAACGGCGAGGATCTCCAAGGAATACCTGCATCACCCGTTCTGCATTCCGAAAACTTCCGATTGTAGCGGTCGACAATGCCGAGCGTCCAGCCATTCCGCCGCACTGCCGCAAAAACAAAAAGCCCTGCTCGGCAGGGCTTTTCGTGCGGGAGATCCGGTCAGAATTACTTCTGGATCACGGATTCCTTGAAGGTGTCGATGGTCAGCTCGACGCGGCGGTCGCCTTCCAGGCAAGCCTGCAGAGCGGCTTTCTTCTTGAACTTCTTGGCCTTGCACTCGTCGGTCAGCTTGGCTTCGCTCTCGCCCTTGCCGACAGCGGTCACCTTCTCGGCCGGTACGCCAGCTGCCACGAAGTAGTTCTTCACGGCGTCGGCACGCTTCTGCGACAGAGCCTGGTTGTACTTTTCCGAACCCAGGTAGTCGGTGTGGCCGTCGACTTCGACCGACTTCAGGTTGGCGTCGCCCTTCAGACGGCTAACCAGCGGATCCAGTTCGTTCTTGGCGTCGGCGCGCAGATTGGTCTTGTTGAAGTCGAACAGAACCTTGGCGGACAGGGTCACTTTTTCTTTCACAGCAACCATGGCCGGTTTCGGTGCTTCGGCTACCGGAGTCGGGGCCGGCTTGGCGGCTTCCTTGTCACCGCACTCGACCAGACCTTCGGTGGCCTTGTCGAAGTAGGTGTTCTTCCAGCACTCGCCGTAGTTGTTGCGGGTTACCGCGTCGGTAGCTTGATCGGCGGTGTAGCCCGGTTTGGCGGCGAAAGCACTGGCGGACACCAGCAGAGCGGCAACCAACGCGCTCAGTTTCAACTGCTTGTTCATGTTATTCCCTCTTTAACAATACGCATCTTGGTGCGACGAAGCGCAATGGCGCCTATCAGCTTACTGCAAACTACAAAACAACAGGAAGATTGCCAAAGCTGTGTTTATGCATTCAAACCGCACTATAGAAATCCGGTCATGACCTGTCAATAATGCGGGTGACGCCAAAATACCAAGCCGGCGCAAAAATGTTGTTATTCGTACACCTTGCACCGGTTTTTTGTTTCAACTACGCAACACTTTTGTGATTGGTGTTGCGTCGGCGAAACAGTGGTTCTGGCTCGCGCCAAGTAGAGTGATAACGCTCGCTAAAGGTTCCAAAGCCCTTCAACGCATCTTCCAGCGCCTTGCCTTCCTTGATCTCGAAGCTGTTGAAGCCGACCTGCCACAGGTAATGCACCAGGTCCTGCCATACGTCCCCCAGTGCGCGCAGCTCGCCCCGATAGTGGTAACGCTCGCGCAGCAATCGGCCGATGCTGTAACCACGGCCATCGGTGAACGCCGGGAAGTCAACCGCCAACAGCGGGAAGGAAGTCAGGCGCCCGGCGAGTTCTCCCGGCTCATCGTCCGGCGCCAGCCATACCGCCACTTGCCCAGCGCGGTTTTGCCACGCCGAGGGCTCGACCTTCCAGGCGGAGAACGGCACGATCACATCGCGCTCGGGGGCCACCTCGGGCAGTTTCCCGTTCTCGTCCGGACGCAGCACCGCCCAGCTGTCGGTCACCACCAGACCATCTTTAATGATGCTTCGCATAAACGCGCTCCTTGAACGGTTCGAGGCCGATGCGGCGCACGGTTTCGATGAAGCGCTCGCCATCCTGGCGCTGCTCCACATACAGGTTCATGATCTTTTCGAAGGCCAGCGGCACGTCGGCCTGGGCAAAGGACGGCCCAATCACCTTGCCGATGGCGGTATGGTTGCCCTGGCTGCCACCCAGCGTAATCTGGTACCACTCCTCGCCGTTCTTGTCGACGCCGAGAATGCCGATGTTACCGATGTGATGATGGCCACAGGCGTTCATGCAACCGGAGAAGTTGCAGTCGATCTCGCCCAGATCGTGCAGGTAATCGAGGTCGTCGAACTTGCGCTGGATCGCCTCCGCCACCGGAATGGAGCGGGCGTTGGCGAGCGAACAGAAGTCGCCCCCCGGGCAGCAGATGATGTCGGTCAAGAGGCCGATATTCGGCGTGGCAAAACCCTGGCTGCGCGCCAGCTGCCATACTTCGTAAAGATCGTTCTCCTTGATGTCCGGCAGGATCACGTTCTGCTCGTGCGCCACGCGCACCTCGCCGAAGCCGAAGCGCTCCGACCAATCTGCCACCGCTTCCATCTGTTCCGCAGTGATGTCGCCCGGCGGCACGCCGGTCTTCTTCAGGGACAGCACCACCGAGCGATAGCCCGGCTGGCGATGGGTGCGGGTATTCTGCTCCACCCAGCGGGCAAAGGCGCGATCTTCGGCCAACTTGGCGGTAAACGCTTCCGGGTTGGGGGACAGCGTTTCGTAGGCCGGCGCGCCGAAGAAGCTGGCGTAATGGGCCACATCCTCGTCACGCAGCGTGGCCGCGCCATCCTTCAAGTGCAGCCACTCGTCCTCGACCTTGGCGGCAAAGCCCTGCGGGGTGAGCGCCTTGACCAGGATCTTGATACGTGCTTTGAACTTGTTGTCGCGACGACCATAGCGGTTGTAGACCCGCAGGATGGCATCGAGATAGGTCAGGATGTGACGGGTCGGCAAAAACTCGCGGATCACCTCGCCCACAATCGGGGTACGGCCGAGGCCGCCGCCGACGATCACCTTGAAGCCGATTTCGCCGTCAGCCGCCCGTACCACGTGCAGGCCGACGTCGTGCACCAGGGTAGCGGCGCGATCGTCGACCGACCCCGACACCGCGATCTTGAACTTGCGCGGCAGGAAGGCGAATTCCGGATGCAGCGTGCTCCACTGACGGATGATTTCGCAATAGGGGCGCGGATCGATCAGCTCGTCGGCGGCCACGCCGGCGAAGGCATCGGTGGTGGTGTTGCGTACGCAGTTGCCGGAGGTCTGGATGGAGTGCATCTCGACGTCAGCCAGTTCCGACAGGATGTCGGGCACGCGCTCCAGCGCCGGCCAGTTGAACTGCATGTTCTGGCGCGTGGTGAAGTGGCCGTAGCCCTTGTCGTAAGTGCGGGCGATGTGCGCCAGTTTGCGCAGCTGGCGGCTCGCCAGGTGGCCATAGGGAATGGCGATGCGGAACATCGGCGCGTGGCGCTGGATGTAGAGGCCGTTCATCAGCCGCAGGGGGCGGAACTCGTCCTCGGACAGCTCGCCCGCCAAAAAACGGCGGGTCTGATCGCGAAACTGCGCAACGCGCTCGCGAACAATGCGGTAATCGACTTCGTCGTAACGGTACATGGTGTGGCTTTACTCTGTCTCTAGGCCGTTCAGCGCTTGATGATGGAAACAGCGGACTGCTTCACGTGCAAGCCGCATTCCTTGTTCTCGGGATTCTCCCACCACCAGCGTCCGGCACGGATGTCTTCGCCGACGGAGATGGCCCGGGTACACGGGGCACAGCCGATCGACGGGTAATGGCGGTCGTGCAGCTCATTGTACGGCACCTGGTTTTCGCGGATATACGCCCAGACGTCCTTTTCGCTCCACTCGATCAGCGGATTGAATTTCATCAGGCCGTTGGCGGCGTCGAACTCGCGGTCGCCCAGGTCCTGACGCGTCGGCGACTGCTCACGACGCAGGCCGGTGATCCACGCCTTCTGCCCGGCCAGGGCACGCTTGAGCGGTTCGATCTTGCGGATATGGCAACAGGACTTGCGGTTCTCCACGCTGTCGTAGAAAGCGTTGATGCCGAATTCGTTGACGAAGGACTCGACCGCCGCGGTGTTGGGGAAATAGACCTGCACCGGGTTGGCCGGGTAGCGCTCATGCACCTGCTGCATCAGGGTATAGGTCTCGGCCGGCAGACGGCCGGTATCCAGACTGAAAATGCCGATCGGCAGCTGGAGCTTGGCGATCAAATCGGTCAGCACCATGTCCTCGGCGCCGAAACTGTTGGCCAGCACCGCCGGCGCATGATCGCGGGCGATTTCCTGCAGCAGGGCCTCGGTCTGGGCCAGCTTTGCCTCAAGGGTCATCAAACGCACTCCATAGAAACCTGAACGTAAACTTTTGCCATGCTAACGAACATCCTTATATTCCTAAAAGACTAATGTGTTAGTATTTAATTACTTCTGGTTTTAACGCGGATGTCCATCATGAAGCTGCAACAGCTACGTTATCTGGTCGAAGTCGCCAAGCAGGGGCTGAACGTGTCCGAAGCGGCCGAGAAACTGCACACCTCGCAACCCGGCATCTCCAAGCAGATTCGCCTGCTGGAAGACGAGCTTGGCATCCAGGTCTTCATCCGCAACGGCAAGCGCGTGGTATCGGTGTCCGAACCCGGCAAGGAAGTGCTGCGCATCGCCGAGCGCATCCTGCGCGAAGCCCAGAACCTCAAGCGTGTCGGCGACGAGTTCTCGCGCGAATCGGAAGGCGCACTGACCATCGCCACCACCCATACCCAGGCGCGCTACGCTCTGCCCCACACCATCGCCGAATTCCTCAAACGCTGCCCCAAGGTGCGCCTGTCGATCAAGCAAGGCAGTCCGACGCAGATCTGCGACATGGTGCTCTCCGGCGAAGCCGATCTCGCCATCGCCACCGAAGGCATCTCGCTCTACAAAGAGCTGGCGATGCTGCCCTGCTACGAGTGGAACCGCTGCGTGGTGGTGCCCAAGGGCCACGAACTGAGCCAGCTGGACCGCCCCCTCACCCTGGCCGACATCGCCCGCCATCCTATCATTACCTACGACTTCGCCTTTGCCGGTCGCTCCAAGATCAACCAGGCGTTCACCGACGCCGGCCTGACCCCCACCGTGGTGCTCACCGCGATCGACACCGACGTGATCAAGACCTACGTCTCGCTGGGTCTCGGGGTCGGCATCATCGCCAGCATGGCCTACGAACCGGAGCGGGATTTGGCGCTGACCGCCATCGATGCCAGCCATCTGTTCGAACCGTCCGTGACCAAGATCGGCATCCGCCGCGACGCCTATCTGCGCGGCTTCGCCTACACCTTCATCGAACTGTTCGCCCCCCACCTGCACCGCCGCGAGATCGACACGGCGCTGCTCGCCAGCGAACACGACAGCGACTAGGCCGAACTGCAAAAACAAAACGCCCCGCCGGCATCGCGCTGGCGGGGCGTTTGGACGATCCCCGTAAGAGACCGGATCAGAGCGTCAGGCCACCCGTCACCTCGATCGCCGCGCCATTGATGTAACTGGCGTCGTCGGACGCCAGGAAGGCGTAGACGTTGGCGATTTCCGACGGCTCGGCCATGCGCCGCATCGGCACCTTCTCTTCCATCGCCTGGATCACCTTTTCCGGCATGGACTTCAGGATGGGCGTGGCAACGAAGCCCGGGCACACGGCGTTGGCGCGAATGCCCTTCTTGCCGAGCTCCTTGGCCCAGGTCTTGACGAAGCCGATCACGCCGAACTTGGACGCGGCGTAGTTGGTCTGGCCGAAGTTGCCGTACACCCCCACCACCGACGACGCGTTCAGAATCACGCCGCCACCCTGCTCGATCATGGTGTCGACCACGGCCTTGGCACAGTTGTAGACACCCTTCAGATTGATGTCGATGACCTTGTCGAACTGCTCGTCGGTCATCTTCGTCAGCTGCGCATCCATCACGATGCCGGCATTGTTCACCAGTACATCGATACGGCCGTAGCGCGCCTTCAGGTCCCCCACCATATCGGCGATCTGGCCCCGATTGGTGACGTTCACCTGATAACCCACCGCCTCGCCACCGGCGGCCTTCAACTCGTCCACCACCGCATTGACCGCGTCGATGTTCAAGTCGCATACCGCCACGATGGCGCCCTCCTTGACGAACTTCTCGGCGGTAGCCTTGCCGATGCCGCTGGCCGCACCGGTGATGATCGATACTTTCCCTCGCAAACGCATAGCATTCCCTTCATAACACGTGAGACTAGCAACCCGAACTTGGGCAGGACGTCGGCTCCACCATCACCCTTAACCCAGGGTCGCCATAGGCTTTTATTGTTGTTCTGGTACAAAACGCGTGATGCAGTGCACATAGTGCACCGCATCACGAAAAATATAGCCTATCCCGTTCACGGGACAAAGCTTTGTTTACAAACGGTTACCTTTATTCCAGGCCCTTGCTGCTCAGGTAGGACTCGTAATCGCCGGTGTAATGCTCGTAGCCACCCTTGCCGTCCAACTCCAGAATCTGGGTCGCCAGCGAGCTGACGAACTGACGGTCGTGCGACACGAAAATCAGGGTGCCCTTGAACGACTCCAGGGCCATGTTCAGCGACTCGATCGACTCCATGTCCATATGGTTGGTCGGCTCGTCCATCAGCATCACGTTCGGCTTGGTCAGGATCAGCTTGCCATACAGCATGCGGCCCTTTTCGCCGCCCGACAGTACGCGCACCGCCTTGGTCACGTCGTCGCCGCCGAACAACAATCGGCCCAGGGTGCCGCGGATCACCTGCTCGTCGTCACCGTCCTGACCCCATTCGCGCATCCATTCCGTCAGGGTCTTGTCGCTGTCGAACTCGGCCTCGTGGTCCTGCGCGTAGTAACCTACCTGCGCCTTCTCCGCCCACTTGATCTGGCCGGCATCGGCCACGACACCTTCGGCCAACTTGGCGTCGTACGCGCCCGCCAGCAGTTTCATCAGTGTCGATTTACCGGCACCGTTCGGGCCAATGATGGCCAGGCGCTCACCGGCGTCGAGGATCAGGTCGAGATTCTTGAACAGCGCCTTGTCGAAGGACTTGGACAAGCCCTCGATCGATACTGCCTGGCGGTGCAGCTTGTTCTTGTCTTCCACTTCAAAGCGGATGAACGGGTTCTGACGGCTCGACGGCTTGACCGTCACCATCTCCGCCTTCAGCTTGTCGGCCTGCTTGAGGCGGCTGGTCGCCTGGCGTGCCTTGGACTTGTTGGCCGAGAAGCGCGCGGCGAATTCGTGCAGTTCCTGGATGCGTTCCTTGGCCTTGGCGTTGCTCGACAACTGACGTTCACGCGCCTGCGTCGAAGCGATCATGTAGTCGTCGTAGTTGCCCGGGTAGATCTGGATGGTGTTGTAGTCCAGATCGGCCATATGGGTGCACACTTCGTTCAGGAAGTGGCGATCGTGCGAAATGATGATCATGGTGGAGTTGCGCTCGTTCAGCACGTGCTCCAGCCAGCGGATGGTGTTGATGTCCAGGTTGTTGGTCGGTTCGTCCAGCAGCAGCACATCCGGGTCCGAGAACAGGGCCTGGGCCAGCAGCACGCGCAGCTTGAAGCCCGGAGCGACTTCACTCATCGGGCCGTTGTGCAATTCCAGCGGGATGCCGACACCGAGCAGGAGCTCGCCGGCACGGGCCTCGGCAGTATAGCCACCGTACTCGGCGAACTTCGCCTCCAGCTCGGCCGCGTGCATGTAGTCGTCTTCGGTCGCCTCGAGGTTGGCGTAGATGGCATCGCGCTCGCTCATCGCCGCCCACATCTCGGTGTGCCCCATCAGCACCACGTCGAGCACACGCTGGTCTTCGTAGCCAAACTGATCCTGGCGCAGCTTGCCCAGGCGCACGCCATTCTCGATGGCCACTTCGCCGGAGCTTTGCTCGAGATCGCCGCCCAGGATTTTCATAAAGGTGGACTTGCCGGAACCGTTGGCGCCGATCAGGCCATAACGGTTGCCTTCACCGAATTTGACCGAAACCTTCTCGAACAGAGGTTTCGCGCCAAACTGCATGGTAATGTTCTGTGTACTAATCACGCTGTAGATCCTTCAGCCAGATCGCCGTAAGTATCGGAAAAACGAAGGATTCTAGCACATCCACCCGCCCTTCCGCGATCACAGCACCGATCGGGCGCACGCCCTTTTGCCATGCAGGGGAATTCCGCTACAATCGAAGGCCTCTCGAAACCCTAATAAATAGGCTGAACTATGCTTACCGGTAGCTTGGTCGCGCTGGTCACCCCGATGCACGAGGATGGTCAGGTCGACTTCGAATCCCTCAAGCGTCTCGTCGACTTCCACATTGACAACGGCACGGACGGCATCGTCGCGGTCGGCACAACCGGCGAATCGGCAACCCTCGGCGTCGAGGAGCACATTGCCGTCGTCGAGGCGGTGGTCAAGCATGCAGCCAAACGTGTCGCGGTCGTTGCCGGTACGGGTGCCAATTCGACCGCCGAGGCGATCGAATTGGCAGAGCACGCCCGCAAGGTCGGCGTCGACATGACCCTGTCGGTGGTGCCGTACTACAACAAGCCGACCCAGGAAGGCATGTACCAGCACTTCCGCGCCATTGCCGAATCGGTCGACATCCCGGTCATCTTGTACAACGTGCCGGGCCGCACCGTCGCCGACATGAACAACGACACCGCGCTGCGCCTGGCCCAGATTCCCAACATCGTCGGCATCAAGGACGCCACCGGTGATATCGGCCGCGCTTGCGACCTGGCGCTGCGTGCGCCGCAAGGCTTCGCCCTCTACTCGGGCGACGACCCCACCGGCATGGCCTTCATGCTGTGCGGCGGCCACGGCGTCATTTCCGTTACCGCCAACGTCGCGCCAAAGCTGATGAGCGAGCTGTGCAAAGCCTCGCTCGCTGGCGATACGGCCCGAGCGCGCGCCATCAACGACAAGCTGCAAGGCCTGCACAAGCAGCTGTTCGTCGAACCGAACCCGATTCCGGCCAAGTGGGCACTGCAGCAGATGGGACGGATCCCTGCCGGGCTGCGCCTGCCGCTGACCCCGCTGACCGACGCTGCAACCACGGCCGTCCGCGCCGCGATGCAGCAGGCGGAAGTCCTCTAAAACCCCCATTCAATGGGAGAACGCATGAAACGAAGCGCGCCTGCCGCGATTCTGCTGCTGACCGGCCTGATGGCCGGTTGCAGTACCTCCGAACCGCTCCAGAACAAGCTCGACTACAAGTCGGAAGCACCGACCCAGACCAACAAGCTGGAGGTTCCGCCTGATTTGACCGCCCCGCAGATCCAGAACCGCTACGAGCTGCCGCGCTCGGGGGTGGCCTCGCTGAACGAGCTCAACCAGGCCCAGGGCAGCAGTAAAGCCCCGGCCAGCACGGAGTCGGCCGCCGTCACCAAGGTCGACAACGTGCGCATGGAACGGGCTGGCTCGCAACGTTGGCTGGTCGCCGAGCACAAGCAGCCGGAGGAGCTCTGGCCGGTGCTGAAGGCGTTCTGGCAAGACAATGGTTTCGTGATCAAGACCGAAGACCCGCAACTGGGCATCATGGAAACCGACTGGGCCGAGAACCGCGCCAAACTGCCGAACGACGTGATCCGCAAGTTCATGGAAACCGTGGGTCTGGGCAACGTCTACTCCACCGCCGAGCGCGACAAGTTCCGCATCCGCGTCGAGAAGACCGCCGCCGGGACCGAGGTGTACTTCTCGCATCGCGGCATGTACGAAGTGTTTGTCGACGAAGGCAAGTCGGAAACCAAGTGGCAGCCGCGTCCGGCCGATCCGCAGTTGGAAGCCGAACTGCTCGGCCGCTTCATGATCCGCCTCGGCCAGACCGAGGAAAGAGCGAAGGAAGCGATCAAGCAGACCCAGACCCCGGAAGCCCCGAACAGCCAGATCGTGAACGGCACACTGACGGTCAACGACGGCTTCGACCGCGCCTGGCGTCGTGTCGGCTTGGCGCTGGACCGTATCGGCCTGGCGGTGTCGGATCGCAACCGCGCCCAGGGCATCTACTACGTCAAACCGGTTAAGGGTGAGGCGGAGAGCGGCAAGACCGAGAAATCCGGCGGTTTCTGGTCGAGCCTCGCGTTCTGGAGCAGTGGCGACAAGAACGAGGCGGCGCCGAAAGACGAGGAGTTCCTGGTACAGCTGAAGGAAGACAGTCCGGGCAAGACCCAGATTGCTCTCACCGATAAGGCAGGCAAACCGCTGCCGCCGGCGCAGACCCGTACGGCGCTTGGCAAGCTGCAGGCCGAGCTCCAGTAAGCCCCGCCTGACCATAAAAAAACCCGCGCGAAGCGGGTTTTTTTATGGCCGGCAGTGCACCGGGCATAAAAAAACCGACCCTAGGGTCGGTTTTTTGAACAGCACCAGATTACTGAGCAGCGGAAGCAGCAGCCGGAGCGGAGGCTTCAGCAGCAGCCGGAGCCGAAGCTTCCGGAGCAGCAGCCGGAGCGGAAGCTTCAACGGCCGGAGCGGAGGCTTCTACTTTCGGAGCTTCTTCTTTCTTGCCGCAAGCGGACAGAGCAACGGCGAGCAGGGCAGCAACGAGGAGCGACTGTTTCATTTTTAAGACCTTTGACTTTAAGTAATGAGAACAATTTTTCAGCAAAAATCGCTCCTGGCTAACCGGAAGCGACTGAAATTTTTCAGTGGGCAAATTGTAGCATGAAAAAAACGGCTGTACAGAGGGCACGGCCGGCAAAACGGCCACAGCACCATGAATTTTTTCTTGCAGTGCAGCAAACGGCTCCAAACAAGGGTTTCCCCACCTAGCAATTCGCTTCCGAACCAGCATTGAGGCAAAACAACCAATATCATGTTGCAATCATGCAACACTGTCGGCGATATGCCAAAACCCTGACAAATAGCCCTCATAGAGAACATCGCTCATCGCATCCGAAAATGCCTGCCCTGCCAGCTTGCGGGCGTTGGCGAAGCGTTGCCAGTCCGCCACGTCGGCTGCGTCGACCTCCAAGCGCTCGCCATTGCAGTACAGCGCTTCGCCACGGAACAGTATCTGGCTCTTGGCGTCGAGCACCACCCCGGCCAGGGCCGCCTGTGCGACAAACTCGTCGAACTCGAGCGGCTCGTCTGGCGCATCGTAAAACACGTGCGGCTTGGGCTCGGTCAGGTAGTGGCCGAGGAAATCGCCCACCGTGCTGCCATCCCATTTGATGAGCTGCAGCATGCGCTCGACCTGGGTCACCATGGCGTCGCTGATGGCGGCTGGATCGGTCGTCTGCGACTGGAGGTCGGGATCGGCATAGCGGCCATCGAAGCAGGCCCGGTCCTGCAGGTATACCAGGAACTGGGTGGTCAGCTCCTGAACCGAAGGCGCCCTGAAGCCGATGGAGTAGGTCATGCCCGGCTCCAGCGCGACACCGTAATGGGCGTAGCGCGGCGGCAGGTAGAGCATGTCGCCGTGCTCCAGCACGAACTCCTGCTCCGCCTCGAAGTGCTCCAGCACCTTGATCGGGGCATCCTCGATGAAAGCCTCATCCTTCTGAGCGGAAATCTGCCAGCGTTTCTGACCGCCGACCTGCAGCAGGAACACGTCGTAAGAGTCGAAATGAGGACCGACCGTGCCGCCGGGGGGGCGTAGCTGATCATCAGGTCGTCAAGACGGGCGTACGGAATGAAGTTGAAGCGCCACAACAGTTCATCGATATGCGGCACGTGGTGATTCACGTTCTGCACCAGGATGGTCCAGTCGCTGGCCGGCAGGCGCTTGAAGCGCGAGGGGCGGAACGGACCGCTCTCCAGCTTCCAGCGCCCCTGGTTGAATTCGATCAGGCGCGACTCGACATCGTCCTGCATGGCCAGTTCGGCCAGCCAGTCGAAATCGACGTGCGGTCCGACCTCCTTGAGCGCGCCACGGATCAACAGGGGCTTCTTGTGCCAGTATTCTTTCAGGAATTGTTCGGGCGTGATGCCGCCCAGGAGGCTCAGGGGAGTCATGGCAGTTTCTCGGTTAGCGGGTGCTGCAATGGTTTACAATACGCTTCAGGCGGTACCGCCCAGCATCTGTTTGCTGCAGGCGCAGGGAACGCTAGGCGTTCCGCGCCTGTCGAATTTATCTATTTATTGCACGGACAACTCTCATGCAAATCGCCAAAAATACCGTCGTTACCCTCCACTATGAGATGTTCGACGCTGACAATACCCTCCTCGACAAAACCGAGGAGCCCATCAGCTATCTGCACGGTGGCTACGACGGCATCTTCCCGCTGGTGGAAGAGGCACTGCAAGGCAAGGTGGTCGGCGACTCCATCGACGTGAAGATGGAGCCGGATGATGCCTTCGGCACGCCGGAAGAAGAGCTGGTCCGCGTCGAACCGCTGGACGTGTTCCCGGCCGACGTCGAAGTGGGCATGATGTTCGAGGCCGACGATCCGGAAACCGGCGATGTTCTGCTGTTCCGTGTCACCGACATCGCCGACGGCAAGGCCGTGGTCGATGCCAATCACCCGCTGGCCGGCCTGACCATCCGCTTCGTCGCCAAGGTGGTGGAAATCCGCGCCGCCAGCGCCGACGAAGTCAGCCACGGCCACGCCCACGGCGAACACGGCCACCACCACTGATCCCGGGCGGCCTTCATGCCGCCTGCTTCAGCGCCGGAACCGGAGCAAGCCCAGCAGGGCGACGCCGGTTCCGATCGCCAGCCTCACCTCGTATTCCTCATGATGCTTCGGCCAACCTCGCACGGCCGCAAACGCCATCACCAGCAGCAATAGCCCGCTCAGCACCAGCAGCAGCCGTTCCGTCACCCTCGCCGGCCATCCTTGCGGCCGGGCATGGTGCAGCGCCAGCCGCATCACCCCCCAGCCCAGCAATGCCCCGGCCAGCACATCGAGCGGCCAGTGCACCCCAATCGCAAGGCGCGACCATCCGACCAGCGCCGCAGCCACGATCAGCAATGCCGTACTCCAGCGCCCCGCCTTCGGGTCGGCGCTCCAGGCCGTTGCCAGCAAGGCCGACGCCATGGCATGACCGGAAGGAAAGGACCCGTTGCGGGGCAAGGCATCCAGCAACTGCACCGCCCCTGCCGGCAGAACCAGCGGCGGGCGCGGTACCGCGAAGAAAGCCTTGAGCAAGATCGCCAGGAGAATCGCCAAGAACGACCCTGCGATCAGTGCCGGCAAGCGCTGAGGCTGACGCCAGGCGAGCGGCAGCAACAACGCGATCACGGTTTTCCAGTCGCCGAAAACGCTGGCGAGACGCCAGAACGCCCCCGGCAGCCGGCGGGCCGATTGGTGCAAAAACAGGAAGAGGTGCTGGTTCCAGTCGGGCCACAGCGCCAGTATGGCGGCCGACAGCACGAGCAGCAGCGGCCACAGGCGGCAGGCCCGCGGCACCATCAGGTTGCCTTGCGCCCCAGCGTCACCCGGTCGAGCCCCGCCAGATCGGGCAGGGTCTCGACCTCGGCCAGACCGACGGCGTGGAACAGCGCACGCACGGCGTCGCCCTGGTCGTAGCCGTGCTCGACCATCAGCCAGCCGCCCGGCACCAGTCGCTCCGGAGCGCCGCGGGCGATTTCGCGCAGGCAGCTCAGCCCGTCGTTTTCGTCGGTCAACGCCAGGCGCGGTTCGAAGCGCACGTCGCCTTGCTCCAGATGGCGATCCGCCGCGGCGATGTAGGGCGGGTTGGACACGATCAGGTCGAAGACCGCGGCCGGAGGCAACGGAGCATACCAGCTACCCTGGAAGAACGTCACCGGTGCCGCCAGCCGCGCCGCGTTCTGACGCGCAATCGCCAGCGCGGCGTCGGACACGTCCACCGCGCTCACCTGCCACTGCGGAGCCTCCAGCGCCAGCGTCACCGCGATCGCGCCGGAACCGCACCCCAGATCGACCACCTGTGCCGGGCTTCGGCCCACCCTGGCCAGTGCCGCCTCGACCAGATGCTCGGTTTCGGGACGCGGGATCAGCACTGCCGGCGAGACCAGGAACAGGCGGCCGTAGAATTCGCGCTCGCCCAGCAGGTAGGCGATCGGCTCGCCGCTCAGACGCCGTTCGGCCAGCGCGACAAAAGCCGCCTCCTGCACCGGGCTCAGCTCCAGCTCTGGATAGCCGACCAGCTTGGCCGGGGTGAAGCCGGTCACCTGCATCAGCAGCAGCCGCGACTCCAGTCGCGGCAAGGGATAACGGCGCAGGGCTTGGTCGATGGTCATGATGGGCTTACAGCAGCAACAGGGTCGCCAGACCGAGGAAGATGAAGAACCCGCCGGAATCGGTACAGGCCGTGATCATCACGCTGGAGCCGACCGCCGGGTCCTTGCCGAATTTTTCCATGGTCAGCGGGATGTACACCCCCATGGTCGCGGCCAACATCAGGTTAAGGGTGGTCGCCGCCACCATCACCAGGCCCAGCGCCAGGTTGCCGTACAAGGCCCAGGCCAGCAGGCCCAGCACGCTGCCCCACACCAGCCCGTTCATGGCGCTGACGCCCAGCTCCTTGCGCCACAGCCGCGCCGCCTGCCCGGGTTGCAACTGCCCCATGGCCAAGGCGCGCACGATCATGGTGATGGTCTGGTTGCCGGAATTGCCGCCGATGCCGGCGACGATCGGCATCAGCGCGGCCAGCGCGACGATCTTCTGGATCGACCCCTCGAACGCGCCGATCACGCGCGAGGCGACGAAGGCGGTGCACAGGTTGATCGCCAGCCAGGCCCAGCGGTTCTTCACCGAGTCGATGACCGGGGCGAACAGGTCTTCCTCTTCCTTCAGACCGGCCAGGTTGAGCACTTCGCTTTCCGACTCTTCGCGGATCACGTCGACCATCTCATCCACGGTCAGGCGCCCGATCAGCAGGCCCTTGTCGTCGATCACCGGCGCCGTCACCAGGTCGTAGCGTTCGAACGCCAGCGCGGCGTCGGCGGCCTCTTCCTCGGGATGGAAGGTTACCACCTCGGTAGCCATCACCTCCTGCACCTGGGCGTCCGGGTCGGCGACCAGCAGCTTGCGCACCGGCAGCACGCCCTTGAGAACGCCCTCCTCGTCGGTCACGAAGATCTTGTCGGTGTGCGACGGCAGTTCGTCGAAACGGCGCAGATAACGCAGCACCACCTCGCAGCTGACGTCGGCGCGGATCTTGACCAGCTCGAAGTCCATCAGCGCGCCGACCCGGTCCTCGTCGTAGGACAGCGCGGACTGCAGCTGGGCACGCTCCTGCTCGTCGAGGCTGCCCATAACCTCGTACACCACCTGGCGCGGCAGGTCGGCGGCGAGATCGGCCAGTTCGTCGGTATCGAGCTGCTCGGCGGCGGCCACCAGCTCGTGCTGCTCCATCGACTCGATGAGGGTTTCCCGCACCGCGTCGGAGACTTCCAGCAGGATTTCGCCGTCTTGCTCGGCCTTGACCAGATCCCATACCAGCAAACGGTCTTCGAGCGGCAGCGCCTCCAGAATGTGGGCGACGTCGGCGGGGTGGAGCTGGCTCAGCTTGTGCTGCAGTTCGACCAGGTTCTGCTTGTGAACCAGGTTCTCGACCAGGTCGTGCTTTTCCATCTCCTGGCGATGGACCAAGTCTTCGACCAGCCGGTGGCGCTCGATCAGGCGCTGCACCTGGCTCAGGTTTTCCTGCAGACGATCAGTGGGTTGTTTCTTTTCGACAACCGTCATGCACGCCTCCTTCCGCCTCAGCGGAAGTGCACGCGCACTGCGGTCCTGAAGGCGGGGATTATTCGATAATAGAGTAACGGGATTTCGTTACAGGATAACTGGGTAAGTCCATGCGTTAATGCCGTGCGCGGCACGGCCAAACGAAAAGAAAGGCGGGATTCTAGCACGTGAAGGCCCCGGGTTCCAGCCGGAAACCCGGGGAAAACACGCCGGATCAGGGCAATTCGGCGTAGGAAAGGCGGCGCTGGATGATATGCGCCTTGCGCGCCAGGCCGCGCGCTCCGCGGTGCTCGTCGTAATAGCGCGGATTCGGCACCATGGCGGCCAGCCTGGCGGCTTGCGACGCGGACAGGTTGCTGGCTCCGGTGCGGTAGTAGTAGCGGGAAGCCGCCTCGGCGCCGAACACCCCGTTACCCCATTCGATCACGTTGAGGTAGATCTCGAAGATGCGCCGCTTGTCCATCACCGCTTCCAGCATCACCGTGATCATGGCTTCTTCCAGCTTGCGCCAGGGGGTCTTGTGTCCGGACAGGAACAGGTTCTTGGCCAGTTGCTGGCTGATGGTCGAGCCGCCGGCGACAATCTTGCCCCGTTTCATGTTCTTCTCGAAGGCACTCTCGATGCCGTCCCAGTCGAAGCCCTCGTGGTCGACGAACTTGGCGTCCTCGGCGGCGATGATGGCGCGCTTGAGGTTGGCCGAAATGCGCTGATACGGCACCCACTTGTGGTGCAGCTCGGCGTCCGGGTTCTCTTCCTGCAGGCGCGCCAGCTGCTCGTTCATGAAGGCGCTGGCGGACGGGTTGTTGGTGCGCCAGTACAGCACGTGCCCGAAAATCCACAGGTTATACAGCACAAGGGCGGCCACCAGGGCCGCCCCGATCTTGAGCAGGAGACGCATCAGGCCAGCACGTCTCGCAGCATGTTGGTGACCTTGCGGGTTTCCGGCTGCACGCCGTGCCAGATCGAGAACGATTCGGCGGCCTGCTCGACCAGCATGCCCAAGCCGTCGGCCAGCATGCCGGCGTTTTCCGACTGGGCGCGCTTCAGGAACGGCGTCAGGCCCTTGCTGTAAACCATGTCGTAGGCCAGGGTGCGGGCGGTGAACACGCCGTACGGGACCGGCGGCAGCTCGTTGCTGAGGCTGGTCGAGGTGGCATTGATCACCAGGTCGAAGGTCTTGCCTTCCAGTCCTTCATATCCGGTGGCGTTGATCTCGCCCCAGGCGGCAAACTGGTGCGCCAGCGCCTCGGCCTTGATCAGGGTGCGGTTGGCGATGGTCAGCGCGGCCGGCTTCTGCTCCAGGATCGGCGCCAGCACACCGCGCACCGCGCCACCCGCGCCCAGGATCAGCACGCGCTGACCGGCGATCGGGAAGTCGAGGTTTTCCACGATGTCGCGCACCAGACCGACGCCGTCGGTGTTGTCGCCGTAGACCTTGCCGTCGCGGAAGGTCAGGGTGTTCACCGCCTCAGCGGCGCGCGCGCGCGGTCAGTTCGGTTGCCATGCGATAGGCGTTGCCCTTGAACGGCAGGGTGACGTTCATGCCCTTGCCGCCCGCCGCGACGAACTCGGCGACGACCTGATCGAACTTGTCGAGTTCGGCGAACAGCTTCTCGTACTGGATGTCGAGCTGGCTGGCGCGGGCGAACTCCGTATGGATGAACGGAGACTGACTGTGGGAGATGGGGTTGCCGATGACGGCGTAACGGTCGGTCATGATTCTGCTTTCTCGATATTGCTCAACGACGGCCAATACGCTTGCAGCGCGCGGCGATGTCATTAATGGTAATTCTTTCAACTCTGCACTTTGCCGCGAAGCCCGACAAACATCAACCATTTATCCCTGAATCCAGGGCAAACCACGCCCTTTCCAACCATTGATCCGGCCGCGGTGCTGCTCGGCGTCCTTGTCGCCCTCGAATCCTTCCAGCACGTTGTAGACCGTGGCGTAGCCCGACGCCGTGGCCAGGCGCGCGGCTTCGTCGGAGCGGGCACCGGAACGGCACAGGAACAGCACGACCTTTTCCTTGTCCACCTGCTGCATCAGCTGATTGGCAAAATTCGGGTTGGGCACCATGCCGGGAAAGCTGCGCAATTCGATGCGCAGCGCGTCGGGCACCACACCGACGAACTGCCATTCGGCCTGGCTGCGCACGTCGACCAGCACCGCTTCGGGAATGCCCTGCAACAGTTCATACGCCTCATCCGGCGTCACCGCGCCGGCATAAGGCAACCCTTGGGAACTGCCGCGCTCGCCGGCCCGGTGCAGAATCTCGTTGATCTTGCTCATCATCACTCTCCTTGCAAGGGGATTACATTATTTGTTTACAGTGATTATCGGGAAAGCCCCGCTCCGGCGCAAACCATGCCGAATGCACCAATATCGAGCATGGCAATAATGTGACGCACCAAACCGGAGCCTGCCATGGCACGTGCAAGTCCGGCGAGGCTTGTGCCACAATGGGCAAGCCCGCCGGAACGGGCTGGCACGCTTCCTGCTAGTTTTAGTCGCAAACCCTTAGTACAACGCATACTCTGATGCACGTAGCCCAACAGGAGAACACCATGGCGGTTGCAGACGTTTTGAAACTGATCAAGGACAACGACGTCAAATTTGTAGATCTTCGCTTTACCGATACCCGCGGTAAAGAGCAGCACGTTTCCATCCCGGCCCACGTCGTCCTCGATGACGGCGAAGAGTGGTTCGAGCACGGCCACGCTTTCGATGGCTCCTCGATCGCCGGCTGGAAAGGTATCCAGGCTTCCGACATGCTGCTGATGGCCGACCCGGCCACGGCCAAGATCGACCCGTTCTACGACGAGCCGACCGTGTTCATGTCCTGCGACGTGATCGACCCGGCCGACGGCAAGGGCTACGACCGCTGCCCGCGCTCCATCGCCAAGCGCGCAGAAGCCTACCTGAAGGCTTCCGGCATCGGTGACACCGCCTACTTCGGTCCGGAACCGGAATTCTTCGTGTTCGACTCCGTGACCTGGGGCGCCGACATGTCCGGCTGCCACGTCAAGATCCAGGCTGAAGAAGCTGCCTGGGCGTCCGCCGAACAGTTCGAAGGCGGCAACATGGGCCACCGTCCGGGCGTGAAGGGCGGCTACTTCCCGGTTCCGCCGGTCGACTCCTCGCAAGACCTGCGTTCCGCCATGGTGCTGCTGCTGGAAGAACTGGGCGTGCCGGTCGAAGTGCACCACCACGAAGTGGCTACCGCCGGCCAGAACGAAATCGGCACCAAGTTCAGCACCCTGACCCAGCGTGCCGACTGGACCCAGATCCTGAAGTACGTGGTGCACAACGTGGCCCACAGCTACGGCAAGACCGCCACCTTCATGCCGAAGCCGATCGTCGGCGACAACGGCTCGGGCATGCACGTGCACCAGTCGATCTGGAAAGACGGCGTGAACCTGTTCGCCGGTGACGGCTACGCCGGCCTGTCCGAAACCGCCCTGTACTACATCGGCGGCATCATCAAGCACGCCAAGGCGCTGAACGCCATCACCAACCCGGGCACCAACTCGTACAAGCGTCTGGTTCCGCACTACGAAGCGCCGGTGAAGCTGGCCTACTCCGCCAAGAACCGCTCCGCCTCGATCCGTATCCCGCACGTGGCCAGCCCGAAAGGCCGTCGTATCGAAGCCCGCTTCCCGGATCCGTTGGCCAACCCGTACCTGTGCTTTGCCGCGCTGATGATGGCCGGTCTGGACGGCATCCAGAACAAGATTCACCCGGGCGATGCCGCCGACAAGAACCTGTACGATCTGCCGCCGGAAGAAGACAAGCTGATCCCGACCGTGTGCGCCTCGCTCGACGAAGCCCTGGCCGCGCTGGACGCCGACCGTGAGTTCCTGACCCGTGGTGGCGTGTTCTCCAACGAGTGGATCGACGCTTACATCGAACTGAAGATGCAGGAAGTGAACCTGACCCGCATGACCACCCACCCGGTGGAATTCTCGATGTACTACAGCCTGTAATTCACGGCCCGTACCCGAATCGAACGGCAGCCTCGGCTGCCGTTTTTTGTTTTTCTGCCCAGCTGCACGGCCCGCCGGCGGGCGCCGGCTTATCCCCATGTGACGGATGACGCGGATTTGCTTATGATGAAATCACCTATCAGGATAGACCATGCAGGTTTCCCCCCACCCATGAAGACCATGATTTTCGGCCTGTTGTTGGCGTGCAGCCTGGCGCAGGCGCAGACCATCTACAAGTACGTCGACCCCAGCGGTCACGTCACCTTCTCGAATACCCCGATGAAAGGCGGCGTGCCGGTGAAATTGTCGCCGTTGTCGACGTATTCGAGCGAGGAGGCGAAGTCGAGCAGCTCGGCGCCGTCCACCACTCCCAGCACGCCGCCCTTCAGCAGCGGCCGCTATCCCAACGTCGACAACGCCACCCAGCAGCAGCGCGACAACGGCCGGCGCAAGATCCTGGAACAGGAGCTGGCCAACGAGCAGAAGGCGCTGGCCGAGGCCCAGAAGGCGCTGGAGGAAGGCCGGGCCACCCGGCTTGGCAACGAGCGCAACTACCAGAAATACCTCGACCGGGTGCAGCAACTGCAGAACCAGGTCACCGAGCACCAGAAGAACGTGGAAGCCTTGCGGCGCGAGTTGGGGCAGTCCGCTTCCAATGCACCAAAATAAGGCATAGCATTCCGGTAAAGAGGCTTGGGTCCGCTTGCAGCGCTGGCGTGGATATTGCTATACGGATAGCGGACACACTCTTCACGACCGGATTTCCATGACACCATCCAGCTTTGCCGGGCTCGAACTGCTCGACACCCCGGTGCTGATCGTGCGGACCGACGGTTCGCTCGACTACGTCAATCCCGCCAGTGAAAACCTGTTGGCACTGGGACGGCGCGAACTGCTGCGCCATCAACTGACCGGACTGTTCCAAAACAGTGCAGCGCTGAAGCAGGCGCTGGATACCGCGTTCAAGAACAACGTCAGTTTCATCGAACACGACCTCGAACTGAAACTGCTGCACAACGAGCAGCCGCTGCACGTCGCCCTGTCGATCACGCCGATCGACAACGACGGTTCGCGCGCGCTGGTGGAGCTGCGCCCGCTCGACCAGCAGCTGAAAATCGCCAACGAAGAACGACTGCTGCTGCAGCAGCAGGCCAACCGCGAACTGATCCGCAACCTGGCACACGAGATCAAGAACCCGCTGGGCGGCATTCGCGGCGCGGCGCAACTGCTGGAGCACGAGCTGGGCGAACGCGACGATCTCAAGGAATACACCGAAGTCATCAAGGAGGAGGCGCTCCGGCTGCAGTCGCTGGTGGACCGCCTGCTGGCGCCGCATCGCCGCCACGTCTCGAGCGAGATCAACATCCACGAGGTGCTGGAGCGGGTGCGCAGCATCGTGCTGGCCGAATACCCGCAGGGGCTGATCATCTGGCGCGACTACGACATCAGCCTGCCGACGCTGGTGGCAGACAAGGAGCAGCTGATCCAGGTGGTGCTCAACATCACCCGCAACGCCATCCAGGCGATGAAGGGCAAGGGCGAGATCATCCTGCGCACGCGCGTGGCGCGCCAGGTCACGCTGGCGCGCAAGCGCTACACCCTGGCACTGAAATTGCAGATCATCGACAACGGCCCGGGCATCCCGGAAGAGATCCGCGACCACATTTTCTACCCGCTGGTCACCGGGCGCGCCGAGGGCACCGGCCTCGGTCTGACGCTGGCGCAGGCCTTCGTCCACCAGCACGGCGGCAGCATCGAGTTCGAGTCCCGCCCGGGCTGCACCTGTTTCACCGTGATGCTGCCGCTGGGCACCTAGCCCGACCGCTGCTCACACTCAAGAGCGGCCAACAAACCCCCGCGCAGCAGTCTTGGCTAGGCGCGCGGCCGCAGACAGTACAAGCAGTACGGCAAGAGTTTGCTGAGCGAATCAAAGATTCGCACGCGAGCGCAACAACGCCAAGAGGGGTTTGTTGGCAGCTCTACAACACCGAGAGGGACACCATGCATACAAACCCGGTCTGGATCATTGACGACGACAAGGCGATCCGCTGGGTCCTGGAAAAGGCCCTGGCACGCGGCGGCATCGGCTTCGAGAGTTTCGCCAGCGCCGACGATGCGCTCAACGCGCTGTACGACGCCAGCCCGCGCGTCATCATCAGCGACATCCGCATGCCCGGCACCGACGGACTGAAGTTCCTGTCGCGGGTCAAGCTGGAGCATCCCGAGATTCCGGTCATCATCATGACCGCGCACTCCGACCTCGATTCGGCGGTGGCGGCCTTCCAGGGGGGCGCCTTCGAGTACCTGCCCAAGCCGTTCGACGTCGACCAGGCGACCGCGCTGATCGAGCGGGCGCTGGCGGAGACGCGCGGCCCCTCCGAGGCGCCGAACGGCGAGGAGGAGATGCCGGCCTTGCTGGGTCAGGCCCCGGCGATGCAGGACGTGTTCCGCGCCATCGGCCGCTTGAGCCAGTCGAGCGTGACGGTGCTGATCACCGGCGAATCGGGCACCGGCAAGGAACGCGTGGCCGAGGCGCTGCACCGTCATTCGGTGCGCGCCAGCAAGCCGTTCATCGCGCTCAACACCGCCGCGATCCCGAAAGACCTGCTGGAGTCGGAGCTGTTCGGCCACGAGAAGGGCGCCTTCACCGGCGCGCTGGCATCGCGCCGCGGCCGCTTCGAGGAGGCCGAGGGCGGCACGCTGTTTCTCGACGAGATCGGCGACATGCCGATCGAGCTGCAGACGCGCCTGCTGCGCGTGCTGTCCGACGGGCACTTCTACCGCGTCGGCGGCCACACCCCGATCAAGGCCAACGTGCGCGTGATCGCGGCGACGCACCAGAACCTGGAGGAGCGGGTCAAGAGCGGCCAGTTCCGCGAGGACCTGTTCCATCGCCTGAACGTGATCCGCCTGCGCCTGCCGCCGATGCGCGAGCGCAGCGAGGATATCCCGATTTTGACGCGCTACTTCCTGTTACGCAGCGCCAAGAACCTGGGGGTAGAGTCGAAGCGCCTGTCCGACGCGGCGATGGAGCTGGTGCGCCATTACCCCTTCCCCGGCAACGTGCGCCAGCTGGAAAACCTGTGCCAGTGGATCACGGTGATGGCGCCGGGGCAGACGGTGGAGCTGAGCGACCTGCCGGCCGACATCCGCGACCCGGCGCTGCACCCGGTGCTGGAAGCCGGCGGCGAGGCCGCGGCCAGCCCTGCCACGGTGTTCGGCGGCGACTGGATGAAGGGCCTGGCCGACGAGGTGGCGCGCCGCCTGCGCGCCGGCGAGATCGGCATTATTGACGACCTGACGCGGCGCTTCGAGGAGACCTGCATCCGCAGCGGCACGGCGCACACCGGCGGGCGCAAGGTGGAGGCGGCGCACCTGTTGGGCTGGGGCCGCAACACGCTGACACGCAAGATCCAGGAGTTGGGCATGGAAGCGGCGCACGGCGAGGAAATGAACCACGGCTGAGCGCCCTCGCCCATCCCGACCCCGCAATGGGAAGTTTCCCCTCACCGCCCGCCGTCAGTACCGCGGGCGGTTTTGTTTGCCAGGCAGACTACAACACCGACAGCCCCGGCAGCGTGGCGAAGCTGGTTTCGCGCACCGTGGCGAGGAAGTCCTGCATGTAGGCGCTCTGGGCGTCGTCCTCGCGCAACGCGGCGTAGAGTTCGCTGTTGAGCCCGGCCGCACCGATCGGCCGCGCCACCACGTAGCCGCGCTCGAGGTAGGGCTTGACCGCCCAGAACGGCAGCGCCGCCACGCCGCGCCGGCTCGCCACCAGCTGGATGATGGCGATGGTGAGTTCGCTGGTGCGGCGCGCCGGGTTGACGCCGGCCGGTGCCAGCACCTTGCGCACCAGCTCCAGCATGTCGTCCGGCACCGGGTAGCTGATCAGCGTCTCGCCGGCGAAGTCCGCGGCCGACCAGCTGCGCCGCTCGGCGAGCGGATGGTCGCGCGCCATGATCACCACCATCTCGTAGGCGAACAGCGGCTGGTGCACGATGCCGGGCTGCGCCTCGGCTTCGGAGACGATGGCGAGGTCGGCGCGCTGCGTCAGCAGCAGGCCGACCGGGTCGGCATGAAAGCCCGACACGATATCGAGCTCGACCGCCGGCCAGTGCTGGCGGAAGGTATCCATCGCCGGCATCAGCCAGTCGAAACAGGTGTGGCACTCCACCGCCACGCGCAACTCCCCCGCCTCCCCCTGGCGCAGCCGCACCAGGTCGCGCTCCGCCGCCGCCACCTTGCCCACCAGCTCGCGCGCCAGCGCAAGCAGCCGCTCGCCGGCCAGGGTGAAGCGCAGCGGCTGGCTCTTGCGCTCGAACAAGGCCAGGCCGTAGTGCTCCTCCAGCTGCTTGAGCTGGTGCGATAGCGCCGACTGCGTCAGGAACACGCGCCGCGCCGCCTGCGACACGCTGCCGGTTTCGGCCAACGCCAGCAGGGTCTTGAGATGGCGGATTTCCAGGGCACTGTTGTTCATGAATGAAATCGATGCAAAACGTCAAAATAATGAGTTTGTATCATACAGCAAAACCGCTCATGCTTGGCTCCAACGATTTTCGATTCTGCCTTTGACTTCCCTATCGATGACAAGCCTGCTTCAGTAGGCGAGCGAGCCAAAACAGCTTGAGCGCCGCCAGCGCACAGGAACCGGAATGGACACGTAGTCCATGAGGACCCGAGCACTGCCGGCGCTCAAGATGTGAAGGCGCAGCCGCCTAATGGAGCAGGCTCCACAGGAGCATTGCCATGACTACGATCCATCTGCTCGGCTTCCCGCGTATCGGCGCCCGACGCGAACTGAAGCAACTGCAGGAAAGCTACTGGCAGCAGGCCATCGACGAGGCCGCGCTGCTCAAGGGCGCACGCGAGCTGCGCCAGCGCCACTGGCTGCTGCAGAAGGGCGCCGGCGTCGAGCTGGCGCCAGTCGGCGACTTTGCGCTGTACGACCACGTGCTCGACGCGCAGATCCTGGTGGGCGCCCTGCCCGCGCGCTTCGGCTTCGACGCCGCCGCCCTCACCACCGCGCAGTACTTCGAGCTGGGACGCGGCAACGCCCACCAGCCGGCGCTGGAGATGACCAAGTGGTTCGACACCAACTACCACTACCTGGTACCGGAATGGCATGCAGGCACGGCGTTTTCGGCCAACCCGGCGGCGCTGCTGGCGCAGCTGGGCGAGGCGCAGGCGCTCGGCCTCAAGGCGAAGCCGGTGCTGCTGGGGCCGCTGACCCTGCTGTGGCTGGGCAAGGTCAAGCGCGCCGCGTTCGACCGCCTGCGCCTGCTGCCGGCGCTGCTCGAATGCTACCGCGAGCTGCTGGCCGCGCTGGCAGGCGCCGGCGCCGAGTGGGTGCAACTCGACGAGCCGATCCTGGCACTCGACCTGCCGGCCGACTGGCTGGTGGCGTTCGCTCCGGCCTATCACACGTTGGCCGAAGCCCCGGTGAAACTGCTGCTGGCGAGCTACTTCGGCAGCGTGGCCGAGCACGCCGAGCTGCTGAAAGCCCTGCCGGTGGCCGGGCTGCACCTCGACCTGGCTCGCGCCCCGCAGCAGCTCGACACCTTCCTCGCCGACTGGCCCGCCGACAAGGTGTTGTCCGCCGGGGTGATCGACGGGCGCAACGTGTGGCGCGCCGACCTCAACGCCCTGCTGACGCCGCTCGAAGCGGCACGGGCACGACTGGGCGAGCGGCTGTGGCTGGCGCCGAGCTGCTCGCTGCTGCATTGCCCGGTGGACCTGGCGCAGGAACTCGCGCTCGACGTCGAGGTGAAGACCTGGCTCGCCTTCGCGGTGCAGAAACTCAACGAGCTGAAGCTGCTGAAGCGCGGGCTGCGCGACGGCCGTGACGCCATCGCGCCGGAACTGGCCGGCAGCGACCACGCCCAGTCCTCGCGCCGCGCCAGCCCGCGCATCCACCGCCCGACGGTGCAGGCACGGCTGGCGGCGCTCGCCGGCGGCAGCAGCCAGCGCCACCGCCCTTACCCGCAACGCGCCGTCGCGCAGCGCGCCTGGCTGAACCTGCCCCTGCTGCCCACCACCACCATCGGCTCGTTCCCGCAGACCGCCGCGATCCGCGCCGCGCGCGCCGCCTTCAAGCAAGGCGAGCTGGAGGCCGCCGGCTACGACGCGGCGATGCGCCGCGAGATCGAACTCGCCATCCGCCGCCAGGAAGCGCTCGGCCTCGACGTGCTGGTGCACGGCGAAGCGGAGCGCAACGACATGGTGGAATATTTCGGCGAACAGCTGTCCGGCTACGCCTTCACCCGCTACGGCTGGGTGCAGAGCTACGGCAGCCGCTGCGTCAAGCCGCCGATCATCTACGGCGACGTCGAACGCCCCGCCGCGATGACAGTGCGCTGGGCGGTGTACGCGCAGAGCCTGACCTCGCGTCCGGTCAAGGGCATGCTGACCGGCCCGGTGACGATGCTGCAGTGGTCGTTCGTGCGCGACGACCTGCCGCGTAGCGAGGTGTGCCGACAGATCGCGCTGGCCCTGAACGACGAGGTGCTCGAGCTGGAAAACGCTGGCATCCGCGTGCTCCAGATCGACGAGCCGGCCTACCGCGAGGGCCTGCCGCTGAAGCGCGCCGAGTGGCCGGCGTACCTGGCCTGGGCCAGCGCGGCGTTCCGGCTCTGCTGCGCCGGTCTCGACGACGCCACGCAGATCCACACCCACATGTGCTATTCGGAGTTCAACGACATCCTGCCCGCGATCGCCGCGATGGACGCCGACGTCATCACCATCGAGACCTCGCGCTCGGACGTGGAGCTCTTGAGCGCCTTCGGCGACTTCGCCTACCCCAACGAGATCGGGCCGGGGGTGTACGACATCCACAGCCCGCGCGTGCCGGGCGAGCAGGAGATCGAGACCCTACTGGAGAAGGCGCTGGCGGTGATCCCGGCCGAGCGGCTGTGGGTCAACCCCGACTGCGGCCTGAAGACGCGCGGCTGGCCGGAAGTGGAAGCGGCGCTGGCGCACATGGTGGCGGTGGCGCGCCGCCTGCGCGCCCGCCTCGCCGAAACCGTGGGCTGAGCCGCGCCGCAATATGAACACAGGGCAGCGTCGCCCGACGCTGCCCTGTGTTCATGCCCGAACCGGAGCGGAACCTACTCGCTGCTGGTCAGCATGCCCGGCGTCATCATGACCTTGAGCCGCACCGACTCGAAACCGTGGCGCTCGCGGTGGTTGAGCCACCAGATCGCCCCCTTCTTCACGCTCCACAGGTCGGGCTGGCCCGACATCAGCTGTGCCGCCAGCCGGCCGAGGTAGGGCTGGTGCCCGACCACGACCACGGTCTTGCCCGGCTCGGGCCAGCCGGCCGCCTCGAGCACGCTCTCCGGCGAAGCGTCGGGATTGATCTCGGGCAGCACTTCGTAGCTCTTCATCAGGAAGGCGGCGGTCTGCTGCGAGCGGCGCGCCTCCGACGCCAGCAGGGTGAATTCGCGCGGCAGGCGCACGCGCAGCCAGGCCGCCATCAGGTGCGCCTGCTGCTGCCCCTTGCGCGTCAGGCGCCGCGCCAGATCGTCCGCGCCGTCTTCGGCCTCGGCGTGGCGCCACAAAATCAGGTCCATTCGTCCTCCTCGCTCCTTGTCGTTATCGCCCCGTTCCAGCATAGCGCCGGGGCAGGCAGACGGGCAGTGTAACCAGACCGGATGTCAGCTTGGTGTCAACGCGCTTAAAGGTGCATGAAGCCGAGTACGATCGGCACCAGCACCGCCGTCACCAGCCCGTTCAGTCCCATCGCCAGGCCGGCGAAGGCGCCCGCCGTTTCCGACAGCAGGAACACGCGCGCGGTTCCGATGCCGTGCGCCGCAATGCCGGTGGCCACCCCCATCACCAGGTCGTCGTCGAGGCGCAGCCGGGAGAACAGCGGCTTGACGATGACCGCGCCGAAGATGCCGGAAACGATGACGAAGGTCACCGCCAGCGCCGGGATGCCGCCGATGTGCTCGGCGATGCCGATGGCGATCGGCGTGGTCACCGCGCGCGGCATCAGCGACAGCAGGATTTCGTGCGGCAAGCCGAACGCCGCGCCGAGTCCCACCGCACTGAGGATGCCGGTAAGGCTGCCGGCGAGCAGGGTCAGCGACAACGGCAGTGCGGCGCGCTTGAGCCGCGACAGATTGTGGTAGAGCGGAATCGCCAGCCCCACCGTGGCCGGGCCCAGCAACAGCTGGATGAACTGAGCCCCCTTCATGTACTCGGCCGGCGAGATACCGCAGCCCAGCAGCACTGCGATCACCAGCAAGCTGCCGATCAGCACGCTGTTGGTGAGCGGATGGCCGTGGGCGCGGCGGTTGAGCCACAGCGCCAGGCGGTAGGCGGCCAACGTCAGGCCGAGGCCCAGCAGCGGCGAGCCGCGCAGCCATTCCAATGCCGGGGTGACGTTCATGCCGCGCCCCCCGCCGCCGGCGCGCCAGCAGCAGCTTGAGCAGCACCGCCGGCACCAGCAGCGTGATCAGCGTGGCGCCGGCGAGCGTCGCCAGCAGCGACCAGCCGTGCGCCGTCAGCAACGACCAGTAGACGATCACGCCGGCGCAGGCCGGGATGAACAGCAGCGAGAAATGGCCGAGCAGCTGCGGCACGTGCGTGTTCAGGCTGACGGGGATGCCCTTCTTCGCGCACAGCGTCAGAAACAGCAGCAGCATGCCGAGTACGGCACCGGGCAGCGGCAAGGCCAGGCTGCGACAGATCAGCTCGCCGGCGAGCTGGTAGCCGATCAGCCAGATCAGGGTTTCGATCACGATTCGATCCAATCAAGGTCAACAGAGATAACGCCCACTCCAGCAGGCGAGCGGGCCGAAGCCGCCGGGACGTAGAGACACGGCGGGGGTGGCGTAAAGCCCCCCGCCCGGGCTAACGGGGGCCGGCGCCCACCGAGCAAATCTGCACCGCGTCAGCCGGGAACGCGCTTCCGCCCATCCCGAAGCCCCCAAGACGCCAGGCGCCGCCGGCTCCCGCGACGGGCCTTCCACCATAACAAAATCACCGCGTCTGCACGACCGCGGGTTAACCCTCGCACGCGACACCACGTGCCGTGCCGCAGGCTGAAACAGGACAGCGTTCGGCGGCTTTGGCATAATGCGCGCCATGCTTCCGGATACCGCTTGGGCTGCCACGCCCCCTCCCTGCCGCCGGCCCTGTCGAGCTGCCTGACCGAGCCCGGCTCGCTCACCGAGCGGCTGATGCACTGCGGCCACGCTTTCGCCGTCCGCGTGCTGGCGCAGGGCGACGACCGCGTCCACGCCGACGAGGCGGAACTGCTCGGGCTGCCCGCCGGCGCCGCGCTCTACGCCCGTCACGTGGCACTGACGCTGGACGACACCCCGGTGGTGGTGGCGCGCAGCGTCACCCGCCTCGCCTGCCCGGCCTGGCACCCGATCCTGCAACGCGGCAGCCGCTCGCTCGGCTTCACCCTGTTCGGCGGTCACGCCGGCATCGTGCGCGAGCCGCTGGCCTACCGCGAGATCGACGCCTCCCACCCGCTGTTCGCGCTGGCGCAGGCGCACGACCCGGCTTCGGCCAACCTTTACCCCGCGCGCCGCTCGCGCTTCCTGCTGGCGAACACCCCGCTGATCGTGTGCGAGCTGTTCCTGCCGGCACTGGAGAGATTCCTGCCATGAACGCCCGCCTCGCCGACCGCTTCACCGTCTACAGCCAGCTGATGCGCATCGACAAGCCGATCGGCACCCTGCTGTTGCTGTGGCCGACGCTGTGGGGGCTGTGGCTGGCCGGCAACGGCCGCCCCGACGCCCTGGTGGTGACGATCTTCATCGCCGGCACCTTCCTGATGCGCTCGGCCGGCTGCGTCATCAACGACTACGCCGACCGCGACTTCGACGGCAAGGTGGAACGCACCAAGGCGCGCCCGTTCGCGCGCGGCGCCGTGAGCAAGAAGGAAGCGCTGCTGCTGGCCGCCGGGCTGTCGCTGATCTCCCTGCTGCTGGTGCTGCCGCTCAACCCGCTGACGCTGCTCTTGAGCGTGCCGGCGGTGTTCCTCGCCGGCAGCTACCCGTTCACCAAGCGCTTTCTGCCGATTCCGCAGGCGTATCTGGGCATCGCCTTCTCCTTCGGCATCCCGATGGCCTTCGCCGCGCTCACCGGTCACGTACCGATGATCGCCTGGCTGCTGCTGCTGGCCAATACCTTCTGGACCCTGGCCTACGACACCGAATACGCCATCACCGACAAGCCGGACGACCTCAAGATCGGCATCAAGACCTCGGCCATCACCTTCGGCGACTATGACGTGGCGGCGGTGATGCTGTGCCACGCCGTGTTCCTGGCGCTGATGGTGCTGGTGGGTCAGGAGGCGCACCTGGGCGCCGCCTACTACGCCGGGCTGGCGGTTTCCGCGCTGCTGATGGTGCAGCAGTACTTCGCCATCCGCGGGCGCGACCGCCAGCGCTGCTTCAAGTCCTTCCTCGACAACAACCGCGTCGGCGCGGCCATCTTTGCCGGGCTGGTGCTGGACTTCCTGCTGCGCTGATAGCCATCCGGCAAAAACACGAAACGGGCCAGACGGCCCGTTTTTGTTGGGTACAGCACCCTCGAAGCCCGTTCAGAATCTGTCGCGGGTAGCCCTGGGCGGGGTGAAAAGCCGCACAGAAAGCGGAATGCACACGGAGTCCATGAGGATTTCCGATCGCTGAGCGAATCTCTGCGGGCACATCTTTAAGATGTGCCCAGCGAAAGATTCGCACGCAGAGCGCATGAGCCCCGATCAGGGCTGCGCCGCAGGATTATGAATAGGTTGTCACGAGGTACGGAACGGCAGGCGATAACGCTGCCCTTCCACCTCCAGCGTCATGATCCAGTCCTGGCGCTGGCTCACGCACATCGGCAGCGTCACGCGCGCCTGCCAGCCGCCCGGCGCGGCCACGAAGCGATAGCGGTTGAAGCCCATGTCCATGTCGCGCATGCTGAACTCGGCTCCCGGCGCCTCCTTGGCCGCCCCGGTGAGGCGGATCTGGAACGGCTGTCCCGATTTGGCCGGGCTGGCGAACTGCAGCTGCATGCCGTTGGGCAGACGGCAGCTGCTCTGGGCCGGGTCGCACGCCACCTCCTGCACCGCTGCCTCCGCCGGACGGCTCAGGTACCAGCTGATCAGCGCGAACTTCACCGCGCCCAGCAACACCAGCGCCACGCCGATGGTGGCCCACTTCAGCTGAGTGCGGGTCATCGCCACGCCCCTCGCATCAGCGCCACGCCGTGCGCGCCGTGGGCGCGGGCATCGATCAGATCGGCAGCGCTCAGGCCGCCCAGCGCGTACACCGGCAGCGGCGTGCCGCCGGCCAGCCGGCACTCGAAGCCGTCCCAGCCCAGCGGCGCCGCGCCCGGATGGCTGGCGGTGGCCTTGACGTGGCCCAGCAGGGCGTAGTCCAGCCCCAGCCCGGCGGCTTGGTTCAATTCCGCAGTCGAGTGCACCGACGCCCCCACCCAGGCGAACGCCGGCCGCGCCGTGGCTTCGGCCAACCTCTTGCCGTTCAGGTGCACCCCGTCCACCGGCCAGCCAGCCAGCCAGGCCGGGTCGGCGTTGACCACGACCTTGCCGCCGCGCGGGTGCACGATGGCCGCTACACGCTCGGCCAGCGCCGCCAGTTCGTCGCGCCCCAACTGCGGCTCGCGCAGCTGGATCAGCGTCAGCTCGGGCCGCGCTTCCAGCGCCTCGAGAAAGGCCTCGACGCCGATCTCGTGCGCGCAGCTGATGGCGTACACGTCCGGCAGCTCCAGCGACTTCAGGATCGGCCCGTTGGCCGGCAGCATCGGCCCCACCGTGTAGTGCCCCGGCTGCTGCCAGGCGAAGTCCTGCTCCTCGTGCGGCTGCGGCGTGCCGTCCCAGGCCCAGATGCGGTAGAAGGTCAGGTGCACCGAGGCGTGCTCGTAGTGATGCACCTTGGTCAGCCACGGCGTGGCGTGGGTGACGGTGATGCCCATCTCCTCGTGGAACTCACGCACCAGCGCCGCGAACGGCGCCTCGCCCGGCTCGACCTTGCCGCCGGGAAACTCCCAGTAACCGGCGTAGGGCTTGCCTTCGGGACGGCTGCCGAGCATGAACGAGCCGTCCGGGCGCATCAGCGCGCCGGCGACGACGGGAATAATTTTGTGATCGGACTGCATGGGGGAACCGGAAAGCGATGGATGGCCGGAATGATAGCGCGTCGGGGCGGCTTTGTGTCGGACGGGGCGGATAAGTACCGGTTCTAGCAGGATTCTCCGCTCGGTCGAGGCCGCACACGGAAAGGTTGGCCGAAGCCGCCGCCGTGGCATAGGCTGAACGATGGCCGAACCGCGCCGCAGGAGACCGCCCCATGAGCAAAGTATTCTTCGACGTTGCCGTCTCGCTCGACGGCTACATCGCCGGGCCCCATGCCCACCCGCACAACCCGCTGGGCGACGGCGGTCTCGGGCTGCACCAGTGGATGTTCCAGACTGCCACCTTCCACGAACGCCTCGGCAGCGGCGGCGGCGAGCGCTCGCCCGACGACGCGCTGGTGCATCACGTGTTCGAGCGCGCCGGCGCCTACGTGCTGGGCCGGCGCATGTTCGACGAAGGCGAAGTCGGCTGGCCCGAGAACGCGCCGTTCCGCGCCCCGGTGTTCGTGCTGACGCACACCGCGCGCGAACCGTGGGTGCGGCCCGGTGGCACCACCTTCTACTTCGTCACCGACGGCATCGACAGCGTCCTCGCCCAGGCGCGCACCGCCGCCGCCGGCAAGGACGTGCGCATCTCCGGCGGTGCGGACACCATCCGCCAGTACCTCGCCGCCGGCCTCGTCGACGAGTTCACCCTGCACCTCGCGCCGGTGCTTCTCGGCGGTGGAGCGCGGCTGTTCGAGCCGCTCACGCCTGAGCAGCTCCGGGTCGAGCAGACGGCGGTGAGCCACTCGCCGCTCGCCACGCACCTCAGCTACCGGGTCGTCACGGACGCACCCACCAGCATCTGAGAACCGCACACTGAGCACGCATTCAGACGGGACTTCGGCCAACGTGTTGAGCTTGGTGAGGATAGGCAATCGGGAAAGGTTGCCGGTCCCGCCCGGCTGGCGGGTCAAGGGAATTGCGTGGCCAATTCCCTTGACAATCCCAAGGCCACCCCCACGATCCCCGCCCTCCGGGTTCCCGGTCACAAGCCGTCTGGCAAGGCGCTGGCGAAACTCGCGATTTGCCAACGTCAAATCGCTCAAACAGCCGCCAGCTTAAAACCTTGCCAGCCAACTTGCGCCCGGCGGGATCAAAGGGGCCAGCCCTAGCCGCCGACAGACGTGTTCTAAACGATCACAGGTTGACGGCAGTTCCGCATTAGTTGGGATACCACAACCGCACCAATGAGCCCCGGCCCCTTTTTGTGCGCCGGTTGGGTGGCGCTGGCGGGGTTTTAAGAGCCCGTCTGTTCGACGCCGGGCGACGCTAGCGCCCGGCTAGTTACGGGCTCGCCTCGCCAGTGCCGGGCCCCGAACGGGAAGCCGCAGGCCGCACAAACGGGGTGGCCTTTGGGGATGCAAGGGGGCTTTGGCCACGCAAAGCCTCCTTGCCCGCCAGCCGGGCGGGACCGGCAAGCTCAGTTCTTCACAACTTGTGGCACAATGCAATGAATGTATGATTTTTGGATATCCAAAGTCATAGATGCTTTATCTACAGGGCTTATCACGTGTAACATGCCCATAATGACTCAGATGAATATATATTTCAGGACGTCTAGCTATAGCTAGACTAGTAATCTCCTTCGGAAAATCAAGCAAAATGAACTATGACAATCCAGCCGCTCGTTTACTCGCCATCATTGAAAATGGCAAGAGTATTTCTGCCCATGTGAATTGTCGTGTGGCTTGGGAGCAGTTATTAGATGTTGAAAACAACAATCCACTATTAATATCACGCCTTGGCAAGGTAATGGAGCTACCTGACTCAATCATTCAGGCCATAAAAGAAAATTTCCCTAACCAGCAGGACACGTGGTCTCATTGGTCCACCCAAGTGAATCATGCTTTCATGGTTCAAAATCTTAACGCCAATTGGCAGACATTCATAAATGAAATAGATCAGCACTCGGTTACATACTTGCGATTAGCGTCCGATCTTTTGCAGGTAAAATCGAATACAAAAATACTAATTGACGGGGAGATTAGCCCTATTCGAGAGAGACTACTGGGCTTACTTGAGGAGGTATTAAGTGGCAACCTCTCTGATGATATCAAAAAGTATTTGGCTAGAAATATTAGAAAGATAATTGTTAGCATTGAAGAATATAAAATAACTGGCGCCCTACCTCTTCTTGACTCCATCGAGTCAACCATCGGGCATGCTCATATTGATGAGCCTTACAAAAATTTCCTAGTTGATACAGAGTTGGGAAGAAGAATTTTGGATACACTAGGAGCAATGTCAAACTTAGTAACTGTTGCAGTTGGCATTCCACAACTAAGTCAAACAATAGCATTGCTTACCAACTAGGCATCTAACATTGCGTTCAATTCACTACTTCGCGACTGGAACGAAAAAAACTACGCTTTCTTCCCACATCTTAACTACAGCGTAAAAGCAACTGAGGTAGAGCGTAGGCAAACAGCAAGTTGTTGACAAAATCGTTTCTGAAAATCATCCCAGCGCACCATTAAATATTAAGTTTTTGCCGCCCGCTGAACTCAAACGTTACCCACAATCGAAATAAGAAGAACATTACGTGGGCGCTGATCGGATTGGCGGGGACAATTGTAATTAGTCTTATTTCGAGCGCCGCTTACGATCTGATCAAATGGCTGATTACCTGATGCCCTAACAAATCCGTCAACCAGACGCCCAAAGCTACGCTTTGGGCTCCCTCACTGGTTCTTGACTGCAGTTAGTTTAATTGTTACCCCTCACTCCGCCTGTCGCTCTTCCTCCCCCCGCCCCGCCCAGTCGCAGGCAAACTGCCACGCCACCCGGCCCGAACGGCTGCCCCGCGTCAGGCTCCACTGCAGCGCCGCACGCTCGGCCTCGGCGTCCATCGCCAGCCCGAAGTGCTGCAGCCACTGCCCCACCGCCGCGAGGTAGGCGCGCTGGTCGAAGGGGTAGAACGACAGCCACAGACCGAAGCGGTCGGACAGTGACACCTTCTCCTCCACCGCTTCGCCCGGGTGGATTTCGCCGTCGTGCTGCTGGGTCTGGCGGTTTTCGCTCATGCGCTCCGGCAGCAGGTGGCGGCGGTTGGAGGTGGCGTACACCAAGAGGTTGTCGGCACGGCGCGCCAGGCCGCCGTCGAGCGCGGTCTTGAGCGCCTTGTAGCCGTCGTCGCCTTCCTCGAACGACAGGTCGTCGCAGAAAAGGATGAAACGCTCGGAACGGGTGGCCACCAGGTCGACGATCTGGGCGAGGTCGGCGAGGTGATCCTTGTCGACCTCGATCAGGCGCAGCCCCTGCTCGGCGAACTCCGGCAGCAGCGCCTTGATCAGCGACGACTTGCCGGTTCCGCGCGCGCCGGACAACAGCACGTTGTTGGCAGAGCGGCGCTCGATGAACTGGCGCGTGTTGCGCACCAGCTGGGCGAGCTGGCGGTCAATGTGGGTAAGGTCGGAAAGGCGCACGCTGTGCGGCGCGGACACCGACTCGAGCCAGCCGGCCAAACCCTGGCGGCGCCAGCGGAACGCCTGTGCGCTCCAGTCCGGTTCAGGGCGGGCCGGCGGCAGCAGCGGCTCGAGGCGCGCCAGCAGGGCTTCGGCGCGGGTGAGGAAGGATTCCAGCTTGTCCATGTCTCTCGTTCCTTCTCTTAAAAGGTTGGCCTGACTGTGCGGAAACGGCGGGCGAAGAAAAGGCCGGTTACCCGGCCTTAATCTTACAAACTGTCTCAGTAGGCGAGCGAGCCAAAGCAGGTTGAGCACCGCCAACGCACAGGAACCGGAATGTACATAGAGTACATGAGGATTCCGAGCATTGCCGGCGCTCAAGATGCGCAGGCGCAGCCGCCTACTGTTCAATCGCGCAGCGTGATCACCGGCCAGCCCTTTTCTTCGGCATGCGCGCGCAGCGTGGCGTCCGGGTCGACCGCCACCGGGTGGCTGACGATGGACAACAGCGGGATGTCGTTGCGCGAGTCGCTGTAGAAGAAGCTCTGGTCGTAGCTCGCCAGCGTTTCGCCGCGCTGGGCGAGCCAGTCGTTGAGGCGGGTGATCTTGCCGTCCTGGTAGCTCGGCACGCCGGTGGGCTTGCCGGTGTAGTGGCCGTTCTCGTCCACTTCCAGTTCCACCGCGATGAGGTGCTCGACGCCCAGTTCGGCGGCGATCGGCCCGGTAATGAAGCGGTTGGTGGCGGTGATGATCAGCACCACGTCGCCCTGCGCCTCGTGCGCGGCCAGGAGTTCGCGCGCCTTCAGCGGGATGATCGGCTTGATGTGCTCTTCCAGATAGTCGGCGTGCAGCGCGGCCAATTCCTCGCGGCTGAAGCGCGTCAGAGGCTGCAGCTGGAAGTCGAGGAATTCGTAGATGTCGAGCGTGCCGGCCTTGTACTGTTCGTAGAAGTAGTCGTTCTGACGCGCGTGGTGCTCGGGGTCGAGCAGGCCGCGCTTGATCAGGAATTTCGGCCACTCGGTATCGGAGTCGCCGGCGATGAGGGTGTTGTCGAGATCGAAAAGGGCGAGGTTCATGGTTCCGTCGGGGCGGTGTGAAGGATATTCTTGACCAGCGGCACAGTGATCGGACGGCGCAGCGCCAGCGAGTAACGGTCGAGCAGATCGAGCATGCCGATCAGGCTGGAGAGGTCGCGCCGCCAGTGCGTGAGCAGGTAGCGGAACACGTCGTCGGGAATCGCCAGCTGGCGCTCGGCGGCGTGGGCGTGCAAGGCCGCCAGCTTGTCGGCGTCGGACAGCGGCTTGACCTCGAACACCAATCCCCAGCCCAGGCGGGTACGCAGGTCGTCGCGCACCGCCAGCGCCATCGGCGGCAGGCGCCCGGCCATCAAGAGGCGGCTCTCGCCGCCCTCTTTCAGCGAGTTGTAGAACGAGAACAGCGTGATCTGGTCGTCCGGCGCCAGGTCGTCGACGTGGTCGACGGCGATGAAGCTGGCTTCGCGCGCGAAGTCCGGCAGGTGCTCGCGCTGGCCGTCGAGGTAGATCGAGGCGCGCCCCAGCGTCTCGGCGTGGGCGATCCAGGCCTGCAGCAGGTGGGTCTTGCCACTACCCGGTTCGCCCCAGAGGTAGATGAACCGCTCGTCGCCCGGATGGGTGAGCGCCGTGATCACTTCCCGGTTGCGTTCGGCGACGAAATTGTCGAAGGCGGGAAGCGGTGTGGGCGTGAGATCGAGAATCAGCTGGTCCAAAATAAGCGCAGGGCCGGAATTAAGTAGCCCATTTCATCAGGCGGCTGCGCCTTCGCATCTCGAGCGCCGGCAGTGCTCGGAATCCTCATGTACTTCATGTACATTCCGGTTCCTGTGCGCTGGCAGCACTCAACCTGCTTTGGCTCGCTCGCTTGCTGAAATAGGCTGCAAGTCGTCAAAAGCCTGATTTTACGCTGATCCGACGGGGTCGCGAAACCCGCAGGCCACACTCGCAACGCCACAGCGCGTCCGCGACGGCAAAAAAGCGGCGGCACAGCAGCGTTCCCGGCAAAATTCGGTTAAAATACAGGCGCTTTTTTTCGCCCGCGACCGGAAAACCCGTTGCCGGCGGATACCCCAATCGGTTTGTTTCACCCGGCGAGCGCCTCCCAGGAGCTGAAACCGGCGCCTGGCGCCGACTCGGACTCCTCTGTGCGCGGGCCTCGCGGGGGGAAGAGCACAGACGCCGGAATTGACTGAACCGGTCAATGAGGCTGTCGCACGGCGCAGCAGCCCAGACCCGGGCCGCGCAGCAAGATTATGAACAGAAAGTGAGCTGACCTTGAACACCACGTCCCTCAGTTACCGTGATGCCGGCGTCGACATCGACGCCGGCGACGCGCTTCGTCGAAAACATCAAGCCGTTCGCCAAGCGCACCATGCGCCCGGAAGTCCTCGGCGGCCTCGGCGGTTTCGGCGCACTGGTGGAAATCTCCAAGAAATACCAGGAACCGGTACTGGTTTCCGGCACCGACGGCGTCGGCACCAAGCTCAAGCTCGCCTTCGACTGGAACAAGCACGACACCGTCGGCATCGACCTGGTGGCGATGAGCGTCAACGACATCCTGGTACAGGGTGCCGAGCCGCTGTTCTTCCTCGACTACTTCGCCTGCGGCAAGCTCGACGTTCCCCAGGCCACCGACGTGATCAAGGGCATCGCCGAAGGTTGCGAGCAGGCCGGTTGCGCACTGATCGGCGGTGAAACCGCCGAGATGCCGGGCATGTACCCGGTGGGCGAATACGACCTGGCCGGTTTCGCCGTCGGCGTGGTGGAAAAGAGCAAGGTCATCACCGGCCGCGACATCAAGCCGGGCGACGTAGTACTGGGCCTGAAGTCCAACGGCGTGCACTCCAACGGCTACAGCCTGGTGCGCAAGATCATCGAGCGCGCCCAGCCGCAGCTGGACGCCGAGTTCGACGGTGGCAAGACCCTGCGTGAAGCCATCATCGCCCCGACCCGCATCTACGTGAAGCCGCTGCTGGCACTGATGCAGCAGCTGAACGTGAAGGGCATGGCGCACATCACCGGCGGTGGCATTACCGAAAACACCCCGCGCGTGCTGCCGGCCAACACCGTGGCCCAGATCGACGCCAAGAGCTGGGAGCTGCCGAAGCTGTTCCAGTGGCTGCAGGCGGAAGGCAATGTCGATGCACAGGAAATGTATCGCACCTTCAACTGCGGTATCGGCATGGTGGTGATCGTGGACGCGGCCGATGCCGACGCCGCGGCTGCCTTCCTGACCGAGCAGGGCGAAACCGTATCGCGCATCGGCGTGATCCGCGCGCGCAACGGTGACGAGCACCAGACCCAGGTAAACTGAGCGTCCCCGTTTGAAACACAACGCCGCTGGCTGACGGGCTGGCGGCGTTTGTCTTTGGTAGACTGACTGCGGCAAGGACGCTTGCCCACGTTCAAGCACCATGAAAAACATCGTCATCCTGATTTCCGGGCGCGGCTCCAACATGCAGGCCATCGTCGAGGCGCAGATTCCCGGTGCCAACATCGCCGCGGTGATCAGCAACCGCCCCGACGCCGCGGGTCTCGCCTGGGCCGCCGAACGCGGAGTGCCCACCGCCGCGCTCGACCACAAGGCCTTCGCCAGCCGCGAAGCGTTCGATGCCGCGCTGGCCGAGCTGATCGACGGCTACGCCCCGGACCTGGTGGTGCTGGCCGGCTTCATGCGCATTTTGACCCCGGACTTCACGCGCCGTTACGAAGGCCGCATGCTGAACATCCACCCCTCGCTGCTGCCCTCGTTCACCGGCCTGCACACGCACCAGCGCGCCATCGACATGGGCTGCAAGGTGGCCGGCTGCACCGTGCACTTCGTCACTGCCGATCTAGACCACGGTCCGATCGTGGCGCAGGGGGTGGTGACGGTGCTGGACGACGACAGCGAGGACACCCTGGCGGCGCGCGTGCTGAAGATCGAGCACCAGCTGTACCCGGAGGCGGTGCGCCGCTTCGTCGCCGGCGAGCTGGCCATCGTCGACGGCCGCGTCAAAGGCCGCGCCCAGGACGCCGGACAATGCCTGATTTCGCCCTCCCTGAACTGAGCCCGGGCGCTTGGCGGGAACGTCCTGCCTCGCGCGCCGCTCGAATAGCCATGCGACTCTACCGTCCCCTGCTGCTGGCACTGGCGCTCTCGCTGCTGCTGCACCTGGGCGTGCTGCTGTCCGGTCATCTGCCGCACGCCGCGAGCCTGCCGGAACCGGCCAAGCTGCAGCCCTTGTCGGTGGCGATGCAGGCGATGACGCTGGCCCCGGAAGCCGGCCCCGCGCCGGCCGCGGCCCCATCCAACGGGCTGGTGGCCGTCCCGGCCGCGCACGCCCCGGGCGTCAAGCGCCACCACCGCGCCCGCGTCGCGCACCGCGCCGATGCCGCATCCGCCCCCGTCGCCGAAGCGCCTCCGGCGGCCAAAGACATGCTGGCCGCCGCCACGGAAGCCCCCGCCACCAAAGACGCGCCGGCCACCGCCGAGCCCAGCCCGGCCGCGCCGCCGGCAGAACAGCAGGCCAACGGCAACAGCGAACCCGTCGCGCCGCCGCCGCAAGCCGACGACAGCACCGCTCTGGAAGCCAAGGGCGCCGCCAAGACGCGCCGCTTTCCCGACAACTCGCACGTCGACTACCAGATCTACTACGGCAGCCTGATGGCCGGCCACGGCGAGATCAGCTGGCAACGCAGCGGCGCCAACTACACCCTGGACGCGCGCCTGACGCCGATCATCGGCCCCCACCTGCGCTACCAGTCGCGCGGCAGCGTCGGCAAGCGCGGGCTGACTCCGCTCGCCTACCAGGCCTGGCGCGGCGACAGCGAACGCGAATCGGCGCGCTTCGACTGGAGCGCCAACACCCTCGCCTACGGCGACCACGGCGACAAGCAGGCCGAACTCGCCCCGGGCACGCAGGACATCCTGAGCCTGGGCTACCAGCTGGCGCTGACCGGCGGCAGCCTGTTGCCGCCGCAACAACGCATCACCACCGGCAAGAAGGTGTACGACTACCCGCTGGCGCCGGCTGGCGAAACCCGCTACCCGCCCGACCACGGCACGCTGCGCGTGGTCGTGTTCCGCGCCAAGAACGGCGACGACGTGACCGAATTCTGGCTGGCGCCGGACTTTGCCAACCTGCCGGTGCGCATCCTGCGCATCGACAAGGACAAGACACTGGACCAGCGCGCCCGCCGCATCGACATCAACGGCAAGACCGTCTGGTCTCTGTCGGAAAACCCCTAACGGAACCACGATGATCAACCAGACCCAGCTCTTCCACATCGAAACCGTGCTCGGCAAGATGGTCCGCTTCGACCGTCCCGCCGACGCCGTGCTGAGCGCCTACTTCCGCGAGCACGCCAATCTCGGCGCCAACGACCGCCACGTCATCGCCGAAACCGCCTTCGCCTGCCTGCGCCGCTTCAGCCAGCTCAAGGCGGTGATCGCACCGCAAAAGCCCACCCCGCGCCGTCTGGCGCTGGCCACGCTGGCGCGCGTGCGCGGGCTCAACCTGAAGGAATTCGGCGGCAGCCTGAAGGAAGAGGAACGCAACTGGGTGGCCGAGCTCAAGGGCAAGACGCTGCCGGACGAACTGCCGGTGCAGGCCGAACTGCCGGCCTGGGTGATCGAAAGGTTGGCCGAAGACACCCCGGAACAGATCATCGCGCTGGGGCGCGGCATGATCGAGGGCGCGCCGCTCGACCTGCGCGTCAACACCCTGAAGATGAAGCGCGACGACGCCCTGCTGGCCTTGCGCCGCGACGGTTTCGAGGCCGAACCGACGCCGTTTTCGCCCATCGGCATCCGCCTCAAGGGCAAGCCGGCACTCAACCGCCACCCGCTGTTCAAGGACGGCAGCATCGAGGTGCAGGACGAAGGCAGCCAGCTCCTGGGCCTGATCACCGGCGCGCGCCGCGGCGAGATGGTGGTGGACTTCTGCGCCGGCGCCGGCGGCAAGACGCTGCTCTTGGGCGCGCAGATGGCCTCCACCGGCCGGCTCTACGCCTTCGACGTGTCGGAAAAGCGCCTCGCCAACTTCAAGCCGCGCCAGGCCCGCTCCGGCCTGTCCAACGTGCATCCGCAGCTGATCGCGCACGAGAACGACACCCGCGTCAAGCGCTTGGCCGGCAAGGCCGACCGGGTGCTGGTGGACGCCCCCTGCTCCGGCCTCGGCACCTTGCGCCGCAACCCCGACCTGAAATTCCGCCAGAGCCCGGAGAGCGTGGCCGAACTCAACGCCAAGCAGGCCTCCATCCTCGCCTCGGCGAGCCGCCTGGTGAAGGCCGGCGGACGCCTGGTCTACGCCACCTGCAGCCTGTTGCCGCAGGAAAACCAGGCCATCGTCGAAGCCTTCCTGGCCGAGCACCCCGACTTCACGCTGGTGCCGGTGTCGGACGTGCTGGCGGAGCAGAAGATTCCGCTGGAGATGGGCGACTACCTGGCGCTGCGTCCGGACCGTCACAACACCGACGGCTTCTTCGCCGCCGTGCTGGCCAAACAAAAGCCGTGAGTCTATGATGAAACCCTGATATAGGTTTTCATCCACCCGCCCGACAACAGGCCGCCCGCGAGGCGGCCTGCGTTATTCGACCACCATGTCATACATCGCCCCCCAATGGCGCCGCCGCGACCGCCGCCTGGTGCTGCTGCACGACCTGATCAACCACTTCCGCTGGCGTACCCGCCTCACCCTCTGGCTTACCGCCGCGCTGGCCGGGCTGGTGGTGGCGGGCTTCGCGGTGCTGTCCGAGCAAGCCCAGCACGCCTTCCTGCGCCTGGTGGCGTTCAACCCGCTGTGTGCCTGGCTGCTGCCGGTGGTGGTGCCGATGCTGGCGGTGTGGCTGACCCGGCGCTACTTCCCCGGCAGCCAGGGCAGCGGCATTCCGCAGGCCATCGCCGCGATCCGCCTGAGCAGCGAGCGCCAGCCGGTACACCAGCTGGTTTCGCTGCGCATCGCCCTGGGCAAGATCCTGGTCGGCTGTTTCGGCTTGCTGGGCGGCATCTCGGCCGGGCGCGAAGGGCCGTCGGTGCAAGTGGCGGCCAGCATCATGCACGCCGCGCACCGCTGGCTGCCTCACGGCCGCGCCATCCGGCCGCAGGATCTGATCCTGGCGGGCAGTTCCGCCGGCATCGCCGCCGCCTTCAATACCCCGCTGGCGGGGATCGTGTTCGCGGTGGAGGAAATGGGGCGGCGCCTCGAGTCGCGCACCAGCGGCGTGCTGCTGTCCACCATCATCCTCTCCGGCCTGATGGCGATCTCGCTGCTGGGCAATTACAGCTACTTCGGCTCGCTGCACATCCCGGCGCTGAGCAGCGCCATCGTCACGCCGATCATCGTCTGCGGCATTGGCTGCGGCCTGCTGGGCGCGCTGTTCAGCCGTGCCATGCTGTGGCCGCAACGCTACGCCGGGTGCCGCCTGTGGCGCTGGCGCGCCGCCCACCCGGTGCGCTTCGCCGGACTGTGTGGGCTGCTGCTGGCGCTGATGGGCTGGCTGAGCGGCGGCAGCTCGTTCGGCAGCGGCTACGCCGCCACCTCGCACCTGATCGACGGCAGCGCCACCCTGCCCTGGCACGCCCCGCTGCTGCGCTTCGGCGCCACCCTGGTCACCTACTTCATGGGCGTGCCGGGCGGCATCTTCGCCCCCTCGCTGGCGGTCGGCGCCGGCATCGGCAACGACCTGGCGAGCTGGTTCTTTCCGCTCGCCGGCCAGCACGTCATCATCGCCCTGTGCATGGCGAGTTTCCTCGCCGCGGTGACGCAGGCGCCGCTCACCTCGGCCATCATCATGATGGAAATGATCGACAACCATGGCATGGTGATCAGCCTGATGGCGGCCTGCGTGCTGGCACGCTTCATCAGCGCCCGCATCAGTCCCGCGCTGTACCATCAGTTGTCGGAAGGGTTCATGTCCCCGCCGGCGCGACAAGATAAGCGCCGTGTCCGCGCGCAAATTGACCCGCCGCCAGCTGGACCGTAAAATAACCTATTGAAACGCTCGGGTATTGCGTCGCCAGACAGGGTTGCCTGTTCCGGAGCGCCAGCCTCAACCAACGCAAGGATTCTGCCATCCATGGATATCCAGGAAACCATCAAGCAAACCGTCACCAGCAGCCCGGTCGTACTGTTCATGAAGGGCTCGGCCCAGTTCCCGCAGTGCGGCTTCTCCGCGCGCGCCGTGCAGATCGTCAAGGCCTGCGGCGTGGACGACTTTATGACCGTCGACGTGCTGCAGAATCCGGAAATCCGCCAGGGCATCAAGGACTTCTCCAACTGGCCGACCATTCCGCAGCTCTACGTCAAGGGTGAATTCATCGGCGGCTCGGATATCATGTACGAGATGTTCCAGTCCGGCGAACTGCAGGAACTGCTGAAGGATATCGCCCAGGCGTGACCATGCGCCTGAGACGCCACAACCCGGTCGCCGCACCGGGTTTTTTGTTGCCCGCACCAGACAGGGTTTTTCATTCGTCATATAATGAAAAGCTTGTATGTGCCTCCCGCATCGCCCGACGCCATGACTGACGAATTTCTGCCCTATCAAGACGACGCCACCGAGCGCCTGATGTCTGCCAGCGCCATGTCCATCGACGAAATCTGGCGGGCGCTGGTCAACGACCAGCTGGTGCCCTACTTCCAGCCGGTGGTCGAGCTGCGTTCGCGCAAGGTGCTCGGGGTCGAGGCCCTGGCGCGCTGGCGCCATCCCGCACTGGGGGTGCTGTCGCCGGTGGCCTTCGTACCGATCATGGAAGAGCGCGGCATGATCCGCGAACTGACCGAACTGATCCTGGAAAAGTCGCTGTACGCCTGCCGCGACTGGCTCGATCACGGCCGGAAGCTCACGGTGTCGATCAACCTGTCCGCCCTGTCGCTCACCGACCACAACCTGCCGGGGCTGCTGGAAAGCAAGTGCCGCATCGCCGGCCTGCCGTCCTCCAGCCTGATCCTTGAGCTGTCGGAAAACACCCTGCGCCAGCACTGGGAGTTGGCCGAACCGCAGCTCGGCCAGCTGCGTGAGCGCGGTTTCGGCGTGGCCGTCGACGAATACGGCATCGGCAGCGGCCTGGCGACGCGCCTCAACGGCGAGCACTTCTCGACGATGAAGATCGACCGCGCCTTCGTGCACGGCGCCGGCAGCAATCCTCACCTGCGCGCCATCCTGCAGGAGAACCTGCTCCTGGCGCAGCGGCACGGCCTGTTCACGGTGGCCATGGGGATCGAGGAGAGCGCCGACCTGGCGCTCCTGAGCGAACTGGGCTGCGATGCGGTGCAAGGCTACCTGTGCTCGGCCCCGCTGCCCGCGGAAGGCTTGTTGCCGTGGATTTACCAGTGGGAAAAGGGCTAAAATCGCGTCATGGTGTAAACACCCGTTTAATCCCGCGTGAACGACAGCGACCCTGCCGTTCACGGACACAATGCCAAACAGCCGGTATCCCGAAACGGGACGACCCGGCTGTTTTTTCACGAGCGAAGGAAGCCGCATGAACATCACCGTAGTGCACCACCCGCTGGTACAGCACAAGCTCGGGCTGCTGCGCGAAGGCGCCATCAGCACCATGAAATTCCGCCAGCTGACCCAGGAACTGGCGCGTCTGCTGGCCTACGAGGCCACCCGCGATTTCGAGCTGGAAACCGTCACCATCGAGGGCTGGTGCGGTCCGATCGAGGTGCAGCAGATCAAGGGCAAGAAGGTCACCGTGGTACCGATCCTGCGCGCCGGCCTCGGTATGCTCGACGGCGTGCTCGACCTGGTGCCGTCGGCCAAGATCAGCGTGGTCGGGCTGTACCGCAACGAGGAAACGCTGGAACCGGTGCCCTACTTCGACAAGTTCGTCGACAGTCTCGACGAGCGCATCGCCATCATCATCGACCCGATGCTGGCCACCGGCGGCTCGATGGTCGCCACCATCGACCTGTTGAAGCGCAAGGGCTGCAAGCAGATCAAGGCGGTGGTGATGGTGGCGGCACCGGAAGGCGTGAAGGTGGTGAACGAGGCCCATCCCGACGTGCAGATCGTCGCCGCCTCGCTCGACAGCCACCTCAACGAGCACGGCTACATCATCCCCGGCCTGGGCGACGCCGGCGACAAGATCTTCGGCACCAAGCACGGCTGACGCACCGATGGCCCGCCAGCGCCGCGTGGCAGGCCAGGTGCGGTCTGCTCTCTCCGGCCCCACGACGAAAGGCGACGCATGGACGCGTTCAAACAGATTGATCACGACTTCCTGCTGCGTTTTCCCGGTGCCCTGAGCGACCCTGACTGGCTCGCACTGGGCAAGAAGCACCGCAGTATCGACGCTGTGATCCGCCTGTGCCGGGAAGGGCTGACCGAAACCGTGCTACAGCGGGCCATCTCCACCGGTAGCACGGCCGCCGTCATCGAGTGCTGCCGCCAGATCATCGGCCGCTGTAGTACCGTCAGCACCTTCGAGAAGATGGCGTTCCGCCATTACCTGGGGTATGGCGAGGTTCACCTGCCTTTCGTGGCGGCGCTCAACGACGTGCTGCACCATTTTTCGCCCGAGCACTTCGAGGCTTTCGTCGATGTCCTGACGCTGTGCCGGCACGACCCGAGGGCCAATGCGGCGAAATGGCCGGTGGTGACCTGCTTTCTGGCCTACAGCGATCCCGAGCGGCAGGTGTGCATCAAGCCGACCACCATCAAGAAGCTGGCCGCCAAACTCGGCATCGACATCGCCTACCAGGCTCGTCCCAACTACGAGACCTACCAGCGGGTGCAGGAGATGGTGCGCGAATTCCGCCGGCACAGCCGGCTCGCCGCGGACCAGAACAACATCATCGCCCAGGCTGTCATGTACTGCACCGTCTGACACCCGGCGCGACTGCCGCGCTATTTGCATAACAAGGAAAAATCCATCATGTTCCAGCATGTAAAACTGGCCGTCTCGGGTGCCCAGATCCTGTTCGTCGCCTTCGGCGCACTGGTTCTGGTCCCGCTACTGACCGGCCTCAATCCGGCCATGGCCTTGCTGGGCGCCGGCGTCGGCACCCTGCTGTTCCAGCTGTGCACCGGCCGCCAGGTGCCGATCTTCCTCGGCTCCTCGTTCGCCTTCATCGGCCCGATCATCTATTCGATGCAGACCTGGGGCATGGGCGCCACCATGTTCGGCCTGTTCTGTGCCGGCTTCATGTATTTCGTGTTCGCCGCCATCGTCAAATGGCGCGGCATGGCGCTGGTCAACCGCCTGCTGCCGCCGGTGGTGATCGGCCCGGTGATCATGATCATCGGCCTCTCGGTGGCGAACGCCGCGTCGAACATGGCGATGGGCCGTGCCGGCGGCCAGCAGGTGATGCCGTACGAGACCTCGCTGCTGCTGGCCGCGGTATCGCTCGCCACCACCATCGTGGTGTCGATCTTCGCGCGCGGCATGTTCAAGCTGGTGCCGATCCTGGCCGGCGTCACCGTCGGCTACATCGTCGCCGCGCTGCTGGGCGTGGTCGACTTCGCCAAGCTGGCCAACGCGCCGTGGTTCGCCGTGCCGCAATTCCACAGCCCGGAGGTGAACTGGGCGGCGGCGCTGTTCATGCTGCCGGTGGCGATCGCCCCGGCCATCGAGCACATCGGCGGCGTGATGGCGATCGGCGGCGTCACCGGCCGTGACTACACCAAGAGCCCGGGCCTGCACCGCACGCTGTCCGGCGACGGCCTGGGCGTGTGCCTGGCCGGCCTGATCGGCGGGCCTCCGGTGACGACTTACGCCGAGGTGACCGGCGCGGTGATGATCACGCGCAACTTCAACCCGGTGGTGATGACCTGGGCGGCGCTGTTCGCCATCGCCATGGCATTCTTCGGCAAGTTCAACGCACTGCTGCAGTCGATCCCGATGCCGGTGATGGGCGGCATCATGGTGCTGCTGTTCGGCACCATCGCCTCGATCGGCCTGAAGACGCTGATCGAAGCCAAGGTGGACCTGATGGAGCCGCGCAACCTGGTGATCATCTCGGTGGTGCTGACCGCCGGTATCGGCGGCCTGGAGATCAAGCTGGGCTCGTTCGGGCTCGCCGGTGTCGGCTTGTGCTCACTGCTGGCGATCGTGCTGAACCTGATCCTGCCGCGCCACGCCGCCACCCACGACGGCATCGTCGAGGGACAGGACCTGTAACAGCGGCTTCGGCCAACCTGACAACGCCAACCCGCCCCGGCAACGAGGCGGGTTTTTTCATGGTCACGCCGGGCCGCCCGGAAAAAATGTCGCAATGCACAATAACAATGTCCTGATCGTGAACGACTCTGGCGCGCGAGGCTGGAACAATGTATTTAGTCAATCGAAGGAACCCCGCCATGCGTACCTTGATCGCTTTCTGCCTGCTCTATTTCCTGCTGCTGCCGATGCTGGGCGGCGCGCTGGCCTTCCTCGGCGGCACGCTGCGGGCACGCTTTGCCGAACAGCGCAAGGCCTACGCCGGCTACCATCCGATGAACCCGTTCTACCGCTTGTCACCCTACCATTTCGGCAAGCGCTGAAACCGCAGTCTTTCTCCTCCGTCAGTATTGGCGCCACGGTTCGATGGCGCTTTTTTTGTGCCCCGGGCCCTGGGCAGACGGCTTCCCCCGACGGGCCCGGCGCTGGCCTTCGGCGCCTCAGCCGCGCCCACCCAGCGGTCCGCGCAGGCGAGCCATCAGCAGGCCATCGACGAACTCGCCGTCGCGGAACGAATCACCACGCAAGCGTCCCTCCTCCTCGAAACCCAGCAGCCGGTACAGCGCGATGGCGCGCTCGTTGTCGGCGTAGACGTGCAGTTCGAGCCGGGTCAGTCCCAGCCAGTTGTCGGCGTACTCCAGCAGCGCCCCCAGCAACCGGCGCCCCACCCCTTTGCCTTGCCAGTCTTCGTGCACCGCCAGCGCCAGCGAGGCGGTGTGGGCGCGGCGCAGCTGCGGCGGGCGCATCACGGCGCCATAGGCGATGGCACGGTCCTCCGCGTCGCACGCCACCAGCGCGTGCGTACTGTCCGGCAGCTCGGCCAGGCGCGTCTGCCAGTGCGACAGCGAGGGATACGGCAGCTGCAGCGAATTGCGCACCACCGAGGGGCAGCTGAACAGGACCTGCAAGGCGGGGGCGTCGGCGACGTCGGCACGGCGGATGGGGTAGCTCATGGCATCTCCTCGATAAGGGAACAGCGGGCAACGCCGCGGATCGCGCCGCGCCAGCCCGGCGTCCGACCATGACATAAAAACCGCATCCCGCCCAGCCAGGACGGGTCCCGCGCGCGCGGAGGGCACGAAAAAGCCGCCCGCAGGCGGCTGGTACCAGGTTCTCGGCGCGTTCAGCCGGGGCGACGCGTGGCGCGGTCCACCAGGTACATCAGGTGCTGGTAGGGAATGCCGGCGTGTTCCGACAGCCCGATCTCGCAGGTGGTGCTGGTGGAGAAGCCGCCGCAGCAGCCGCCCACCTGCTCCTTCAGCCCGGTCAGCGCCGAGGCGTTCAGTTCCGGATAGGTGAAGCCCTTGTCGCCGGCGAAACCACAGCAGGTGATGCCTGCAGGCTCGGTGACCCGGCTCGAGCAGCGCCGCGCCAGCGCGTTGAGCGTCGCGCCCTGGCCCAGCTTCTTCATCGAGCACACCACGTGCAGCGCCACGTGCTCGTCGAGCGGGGTGAAGTGCAGGTGGGCGGCGGCCTCGGTCTCGATGAAGGTGGTGACGTCGACGATGCGCAGGCGCGCGTCCTGGATGCCCTCCAGCATCGCCGCGGTACACACGCCGTTGTCGACGATCACCGGCCAGCGGCCGTTGTCGCTCGCCGCCAACAGCGCTGCCTTGAGCTCGGCCAGCTTGGCGGCGGCGGCGTCCAGCGCCCCCTTGGATTTGAACGGCGTGCCGCAGCACAGATTGTCCAAGCCGGCCGGGTAGAGCAGCTGGTAGCCCGCCTTGCCCAGCACCGAGGCCACCACCTCGTTGAGCGGGCGCGGGTCGGGCATGGCGGTGGACGGGGAGAAAGTTCGGGTGAGGCAGGACGGCAGGTACACCACCTTGCGCGCGCTGCCGGCGGCGCCGGTGCCTAGGCGCGGCTTGGCCGCCGCGCGCGGGAAGAAGGGTGTCCAGTGCGGCACACGCCGGCCGAACACGCGGCGCAGGCCGCGCATCACGGCGCCGGTGGCGGCGTCGCCGGCCACGGCGTGGGTCGCATCGAGCAGTTTGAGGCCGAGCCGCGCCCCGCGCGTGGCGCTGTCGTAGTGCCCGGCCAGCCAGTTCGCCGCCGCCCAGCCGGTGTCGCTCTGGTGGCCCTGGCGGATCTGCGTGGTCAGCTTGCCGGTGTTGATGCCGACCGGGCAGGCGGTTTCGCACAGGCCGCAGGTGGTACAGGTGTCGTCGCCGGCGTACTGGTACAGCGCTTCCAGCTCGGCCAGGCGGTCCGGCGCGTCCCCGGCGCTGCGCAGCGCCGCCATCTCGCGGTTGGCGACGATGCGCTGGCGCGGCGTCAGGGTGATGGCGCGGCTCGGGCACATCACTTCGCAGAAGCCGCACTCGATGCACTTGTCGACCAAGGCGTCGACCACCGGGATCGGCTTGAGGTCCTTGACGTGCAGCAGCGCGTCGCTGGTCAGGATCACGTCCGGGTTGAGAATGCCCTGCGGGTCGAAGATCGCCTTGATCTCCTGCATCACGCGGTACGCCACCGGCCCCCATTCCATCTCGACGAACGGCGCCATGTTGCGGCCGGTGCCGTGCTCGGCCTTGACCGCACCCTCGTAGTCCACCGCCACCAGCCGGCATACCGCCTCGATGAAGGCCTCGTAGCGCGCGACTTCTTCGGCACCGGAGAAGTTGGGGGTGAACACGAAGTGCAGGTTCCCCTCCAGGGCGTGGCCGAAGATGATCGCCTCGTCGTAGTGGAACTGTTTGAACAGCGCCTGCAGGGCCAGCGTGCCCTCGGCCAGGTGCTCGATCGGGAACGCCACGTCCTCGATGATCACCGTGGTCTCGGCGGCGCGCATCGCCCCGACGCTGGGGAACATGCCCTTGCGGATGTTCCACAGCTGGGTGTACTCGCTGACGACGTCGGTGAAGGCCACCCCGGTCAGGGTGTCGATGTGGCCGATGAAGCCGGCGATCGCCGCGGTGTTGGCGGCCAGCGCGGCCGGGTCGGCGGCGCGGGTCTCGATCAGGATCGCCGCGGCGTCCTCCGACAGCGTCTTGATCAGCGCCGGCACGCCGGCCTTGTTCTCCACCGAGCGCAGGCTGGCGCGGTCCAGCAGCTCCGCCGCCGCCACCACGTCCTTGTGCTGCGCCAGCACCTGCACCGCGTCACAGGCGGCCTTGATGGTGGGGTAGAACACCAGGGCGGAGGCCTTGTGCGGGTGTTCCACCACGGTGTGGTAGGTCACCTCGGAGACGAAGGCCAGCGTGCCTTCGCTGCCGACGATGAGGTGGGTGAGGATGTCGAGCGGGTCGGTGAAGTCCACCAGGGCGTTCAGGCTGTAGCCGGTGGTGTTCTTCATCTTGTACTTGCGGCGGATGCGGGCAGCCAGTTCGGCGTCGTCCCGCACCCGCGCCGCGAGCGCCGCCAGTTGCCCGAGCAGGCCGGCGTGGCTGGCGCGGAACGCCGCCACGCTGGCGGCGTCGGCGGTGTCGAGCACGCTGCCGTCGGCCAGCACCACGCGGATCGCGCGCAGCGTCTGGTAGCTGTTCTGCGCCGTGCCGCAGCACATGCCGCTGGAGTTGTTGTTGACGATGCCGCCGATCATCGCCGAGTTGATGGTGGCCGGGTCCGGGCCGATCTTGCGCCCGAACGGCGCCAGCGCGGCGTTGGCGGCGGCGCCGACCACGCCCGGCTGTAGGCGGATCGCCGCGCCGTTCTCCAGCACCTCCAGCCCCTTCCAGCCGTAGCTCGCCACCACCAGGATCGAGTCGCTGACCGCCTGGCCAGAGAGCGAGGTGCCGGCGGCGCGGAAGGTGACGGGCAGCGCGAGTTCCGCCGCCAGCGCCAGGATGGCCTGCACCTCGGCCTCGGACTGGGTCTTGACCACGATCTTGGGCGTCAGCCGGTAGCAGGAGGCGTCGGTACCGTAGGCCAGCGTGGAGAGCGGATCGGTGTAGATCCGCCGCGGCTCGATCTGCTCCTGCAAGCGGTGGTGAAACTCGCGATACGCTCCCTGCAACATGGCCCTGTCTCCTCCTGCGTAGCGGACCGCCAGCGCCCGCACGCGTTCTATCGTGTCGATGAACGCGATGGTGCCACATTTCATCCTTCGGCCCATCAAGGGATAGCCCTTGGTCCGGTGCGGTCTTGCCGCCAGCGCGGCACGGCTGCTAGGCTCACGGCTGACACTTCGGGAAAAGGAGACGACATGCTGATGCAACGCGACAAAGCCACGCTGCTGGTGGTGGACATCCAGCAGAAACTGGTGCCGGCGGTGATCGATCCCGACGGGGTGGTGGCACGGGTGCGCTGGCTGCTCGGCGTGGCCCACGACACCGGCCTGCCGGTGGTGTTTTCCGAACAGTATCCGCAGGGCCTCGGCCACACCGTGCCGGAACTGCTGGCGGCCGCCCCCGCCGCCCCCGTGGTGGCGAAACGGCATTTCTCCTGCGTCGCCGGCGACTGCCTGCCGGAGACGCTGCTGACGCGCGACCAGGTTATCGTGTGCGGCATGGAAACCCACGTCTGCGTGCTGCAGACGGTGCTGGAATTGCTGGCGGCGGGAAAACAGGTGTTCGTGGTGGCGGACGCGGTGACGAGCCGCTCGGCGCGCGATCTCGAACTCGGCCTGCAACGCATGCGCGACGCCGGCGCGGTGCTGGTGAGCCGCGAGATGGTGCTGTTCGAAATGCTGCGCGAAGCCGGCTCCGAGCTGTTCCGCAGTATGAGCAAGCGCTATCTGCAGGGCGTACAACCCTGAGGCGGAAAGGTCATTCGGGACGAGACGGCGGGCCGGAAAAAACGAAAGGTTGGCCGAAGCGGCTTCGGCCAACCTTGTCTTTCTCGAGATGACGGCTGAGCCGTTCTAGTTCTCCTCTATTACTTCCACTTCCGGCCCTGTCGAGCAGAAGTGCAGACTTGGCTCTGCTGCGTGCACTATCATGGTGCATTCATCACCATAACGACGCAGGAAAAGGCGCCAAACAGGTGCAACCCTCCCCTTTACCCCGCATCGAAGCGACGGCACGCTGGATAACCACAGCCTATTAAGCAAAAATCGTGCCATGGAATCCGTAAACGGCCGGCCAAGACATCCCCACATCCCCAGCGCGTCAGTCCTTTCTTCAACGCCCTGCGGCTATGTGCTGACGGCGACCGACACGCTGCCACGAGCCCACGCCCACGACTTCACTGACCGCCCTGCACCGCCTCCGGAGCAGAGTCCGCAGCGAAACGGTTGCTGCCAACACGATGGTAAACTACCGCCGAGATCCCACTCGAGGCATGCTGAGCGCCGACAGGGCTGGCGCCAGCAGCGAGCGCCCCGACACCCCGATGACATCAAGGAAAAAAGCAATGACCACATCCGCCAGCTTCAAGGACATTCTGGCCACTCTGCCCGACACCGCCGGCATCGCCGCACTGGTGCTGCTCGACGAACACGACGAACCGCAGGCTCGCCTGGAAAACCAGCCCGGTACCGCCGGCTCGGTCAAGGTCTACTACGCGCTGGTGCAGCGCTTCGGCCACATCGACCGCACCGCGGCCGCAGAAGGGCTGGCGCTCTACGCCGAGCACACCGCCGACGCCCGGCTCAATCCCGGCAAGCACCCCAATATCGACCGCCTGCTGGCCATCGCCGAAGCAGGCGCCCCCGGCCTCAAGGCGCGCCTCGTACTGCAGGGCGAATGAGCTACGGCGCCCCTCGCGCAAGCATGAAAAAAGCCCGCACATGTGCGGGCTTTTTAACGATTCCGGTATAACTGGGAATCAGGCTTCCGGTACCACGACAACCTTGATCGCCACAACCACGTCGTGGTGCAGGGCAACTTCCAGGTCGTATTCACCGATGGCCTTCAGCTGGCCGTTCGGCAGGCGAACTTCGAAACGCTTCACCGGCACGCCGAAGGCGGTCACGGCTTCAGCGATGTCGACGTTGGTTACGGAGCCGAACAGACGGCCATCCACACCGGCCTTCTGGGCGATGGTGATGGTAGCGTCGGTCAGCTTCTCGGCACGAGCCTGAGCGTCGGCCAGGATTTCGGCTTGCTTGGCTTCCAGTTCGGCGCGGCGAGCTTCGAAAGCTTCCAGGTTGGCGGCGTTGGCACGCTTGGCCTTGCCCTGCGGGATCAGGAAGTTACGAGCGTAACCGTCCTTGACCTTAACCACGTCACCCAGTTGACCCAGGTTGGCCACTTTTTCGAGCAGAATGATTTGCATCTTGTCGTATCCTTTCCCGGCTTAGTGTTGGTCGGTGTACGGCAGGAAGGCCAGGAAACGCGCGCGCTTGATCGCGGTGGTCAGCTGACGCTGATAACGGGCCTTGGTACCGGTGATGCGGGACGGGATGATCTTGCCGTTTTCGGCGATGAAATCCTTCAGGAGATCAACGGATTTGTAGTCGATTTCCTTGATGCCTTCTGCCGTGAAACGGCAGAACTTCTTGCGCTTGAAGAGTTGACGAGCCATTTTGACTAACCTTTTACAAATTCAACGTGTTCGATATGCAGTACTAACCGCGGGTTGCGCAGGCTGCGCTGGCTGAGGAAACCGCTGACGGTGACCATCTTGCCTGCCAGACTGCCGGAAAACTTCCGGGCCGCTTCGCCGATCAGGAGTGCCTGCACTTCGCAGCTCACATCCCTTTCGAACCCCGCTTCACGCTGCCGGGACTGATGCCTGAGCCACATTTCCAGCACCGGCAGGCCGGCGGGGGTGTATCTCAGGGCGTCTTCGCGTTCGACAGCGGCGGTCAGTACCAGCTGGTTCTGCAAGGTGGAGTCGCGATCAGGCAGCGACTTCAGCCTCGGCGGCCGGCTGTTGCGGTTCCAGCAGATTCTTGGCCTTCTCGTCCTTCATCATCGGGGACGCTTCGGTCACGGCGCGGTCCAGCTTGATGGTCAGGTGGCGCAGAACGGCGTCGTTGAATTTGAACGCGTGTTCGATCTCGGCCAGGGTCTCTGCTTGGCACTCGACGTTCATCAGAACGTAGTGAGCCTTGTGCAGCTTCTGGATCGGGTAAGCCAGTTGACGGCGGCCCCAGTCTTCCAGACGATGGATCTTGCCTTCGGCGGCCAGAACCATGCCCTTGTAGCGCTCGATCATGGCCGGAACCTGTTCGCTCTGGTCCGGATGGACGATGAACACGATTTCGTAATGACGCATGTGAACTCCTTGTGGCTATAAAGCCTTTCCGCCATGCGGTAGCAGAAAGGCAAGGGTTGAGAACCGCAGAATTCTACGCACCTTTACCGGACAGGGCAACGAAAAACAGCCGCCGCCCCATGGATTTGGGCCAGCGGCTGTGGCGTCGTTGCCGAAACGATCAAATCATGGGCGGCGCTTGTGAAAGAAATCGTCGCGAGCGACCCAAGGCCGGCTTGAGAAGCGCAGCCGTACAAATGGTACGGCGAGTATCGCAGGGCCGGGATTGGAGCGCGCAGCAGATTTATTCACAAGCGCTCAGCCGACCACGTCGTAGCCGGCATCGCTCACCGCCTCGGCCAGCATGCCGCGCGTCGGCATGCCGGCGTCGCACAACACTTCGACCTTGCCGCTCGCCAGGTCCACTTCCACCTGGCGCACCCCTTCCAGCTGACCTAGGGCGTTCTTGATGCTGTTGGCGCAACCGTTGCAGGTCATGCCCTCGACGTGCAGGATGATTTTTTCCATGAAGCTTCCTTTCTCAGAATTTCTTGTAGCGTTCGATATCGCTCACCCGCCCGTTGCGGAAGGTGATGGTGGTGGTATGAGGCTCGACGCCATCCGCGTACCAGGTCATGGACTTGCGGTCGCCCCAGGCAAAGCCGTGCCGCGTGCGGTAACGGACCGAGCCGCCGTCGCTGACGTAGTCGGGCGGCCCGGTGAGCTCGAGCACCTCGGCCTCGCTCATGCCGGTATCGAGCCGGATGAAAACGCTGAACGGAATCGGCGCCGCCACCGTGACGAGCGGCCCGCACCACAGCGCGAGCATGAGCGCGCGCACCAGCCTGTCCATGTTTACCTCCCGCCGCCCTGGGCGGCGTCATTCCAATGCGCCTTAGACACGATAACTTTGGCGGCGGCGTTGCGCGGACCGCGTGCGAATCTATCGCAGAGATTCGCTCAGCGAGCACTTACCGTACTACTTGTACTATCTGCGGCCCCGCTCACTTGCCTTCGCGTTCGCGTTCTTAATGCTTTTTGGAATCAGCGCACCTTCTTCACCACGTCGATCAGCTCGGTCACCACGCCGGTGGCGTCGCCGGCGCGCAGCGCCTGCGCCACGCAGCCCTTCATGTGGTTTTCCAACAGTTGCAGCGACACCGCGTCGAGCGCCGATTTGACCGCGGCGATCTGGGTGAGCACGTCGACGCAGTAGCGGTCGCCGTCGATCATGCCGCTGATGCCGCGCACCTGCCCTTCGATCCGCGCCAGGCGCTTGAGCAAGGCGCTCTTGTTGGGCTGCACGACCAACTTGTCGCTGCCCGGGGGTTCATGGTCACAGCACTGCTGCATGACGACTCCTCGGAGGGAAAGGCAATCCGGCATTGTGACGTATCCGGCGCCCCGGTCAAAGGGCGCCCCCTGTTATCAGTTTAGGCCGGCGGCCACTCAGGTGCGCACCAGCAGCTGCCCCATCATGCCCTGGTCCTCGTGCTCGAGAATGTGGCAGTGGAACATGCGCAGGCCGGGCAGATCCTGGCGGAAGCGCAGCCGCACGCTCTCGCCGGCCGCGACGTTGACCACGTCGTGCCGGGCCAGGAACGGCTCGTCACGCCACTGGCCGTCTTCGGTGCGCGCCAGCACCTGGAACTGCGTGCCGTGCAGGTGGAAGGGGTGGTCCATGTGGGCGTTGCCGACGATCTCCCACTCTTCCACCTGGCCGACCTTGCCTTCGAAATCGATGCGCGCCATGTCGTAGGTCTTGCCGTTGATCAGGAACATCGCCTTCGGATCGGCCATGTTCTCGGAGAACTCCACGCGCCGCTTCACGGCCGGCGCCGGCAGCGCCGGCACCTCGGCGAGGCGGGCCGGCAACGGCGCACTGGCGCGGCGGCCGTGACGGTTCAGCGTCATGAGCGGCAGCACCGCGTCCTGCTCCGGGTGCATCGCCTTGCCGCGCGCGTACGGCAGCGCCACCAGGCCGGGCGTCTGGCCGACGCCGAAACGCCCGGTCACCACCAGCTCGGCGCGCTCGCCCGGCGACAGCAGCAGGTGCTCGATGCGGCGCGGCGAAGCGATGGCCCCGCCGTCGGTGCCGACCAGGTGCACCTCGTGCGCCGGCAGCGCGATCTTCAGGATGCGCGCGCTGGTGGCGTTCCACAGGCGCCAGCGCTGGCGTTCGCCCTCGGCCAGCGCCAGGGTTGGCCGAAGCGCGCCGTTGACCAGCACGAACTGGCCTTCGCGGCCGTCGTGATGGTCGGCCATCGAGTTGGCGGCGATGCTGCCGTCGCCATCCAGCTTGAGGTCGGACAGCACCAGCAACTGCTCCGGCAAGTGCGCCAGCGGGTCGTCGCGACGACGCACGATGAAGGTCCCGGCCAGCCCCATGTAGGCCTGCTGCCCGGTGTAGCCGTGCGGGTGCGGGTGGTACCAGTAGGTGCCGGCCGAGCCCTTGGGCAGGGTGAAACGGTAGTGGCGCGAAGCTCCCGGCGGCACCGGGTCGTGCGGGTTGCCGTCCTGCTCGGCCGGCACCGGCATGCCGTGCCAGTGGATGGTGGTGGGCTGGGCGAGCCGGTTGGTGAAGGCGATCTCGACCGTGTCCCCCTCGTAGGCCTCGATCAACGGCCCCGGCACGCTGCCGTTGTAGGCCCAGAACGTGGTCGGCTGGCGCCCCGGCAGCAGCGGCAGCTTGATCGGCGCGGCGACCAATTCGCCGCTCACGCGTCCGGCGCCGCCACGATTGACGAGCCGCTGCAGCGGCGGCAGCGGCCGCCCTTCGGGCAGCGTGACGCCGCCGGCATCGCCTGCCATCGCGGCCATGTCATGGCCGGCATGCGCGCCATGGTCCATGCCCGGCATGGCGGGCGGGGTGGCGGCCCAGGCCCGGCGCACGATCAGCGGCAGGGCGGCCATCCCCAGCGACAACTCCAGGAAACGACGACGGTGCATGCGGTTCTCCTTCTCGGTTCTCTCGAATCATATACCCCTACAGGGTATTTTGAAAGATACCGCGCCAACGCAAAAAGTTCCGGGAGAGCGGCACGCCGCTCAACGTTGGCCGAAACGAAACACCCCCGCGCAAGGCGGGGGTGTCGAAGGCCGGGCGGGAGCAGGCTCAGGCTTTGGCCTCGCCCTTCAGCACGCGCTGGCGCCGGCTCTCGGACAGCACCATGCCGGACGACACCGAGACGTTGAGGCTCTCGACGCTGCCGAACATCGGAATCGACACCAGCACGTCGCAATGCTCGCGCGTCAGACGGCGCATGCCCTCGCCTTCCGAGCCCATCACCCAGGCCAGCGGGCCGGCGGCGTCGAAGTGGTAGAGGTCGGTGTCGGCCTCCATGGTGGTGCCGGCGATCCACACCCCGGCGTCCTTGAGGTCGCGCAGGGTGCGCGCCAGGTTGGTGACAGTGATGTAGGGCACCACTTCGGCGGCGCCGCAGGCCACCTTGGACACGGTAGCGTTCAGGGTGGCGGAGCGGTCCTTGGGCGCGATCACCGCGTGCGCCCCCATGGCGTCGGCGACGCGCAGGCAGGCGCCGAGGTTGTGCGGGTCGGTGACGCCGTCGAGGATCAACAGCAGCGGCGGTTCGGACAGGTTTTCCAGCACGTCGTCCAGACTGACGTAGCTGCGGCTGGCGTCGATCATCGCCACCACGCCCTGGTGGCGCGCGTTGCCGCTCATGCTGTCCAGGCGCGCCTTGTCGACGATGTGCAGCTTGATGTTTTCCGCCGCGGCCTTGTCGAGCACCGCCTGGGCGCGGGCGTCCTGGCGGCCGCCGGCGAGCCAGATCTCGAGCAGGCTCTTGGGGTTCTGCCACAGCCGGGCGTTGACGGCGTGGAAGCCGTGGATGAGGCGCTTGTTGCTCATGAGGGAAAAGCCTGAAAACGGAAATGGCGGCTATTGTACCGCCATCGCCGCGCCTCAGCGCACTATCGCGCCACGCTCGCGCGTCAGCGGCTGCGGGCTTCGCTGCTGCAGGAAGGCCGGCAGTTCCGCCGCCGGCAGCGGCCGGCTGAACAGATAGCCCTGCAGCAGCTGGCAGCCCTTGGCACAGAGAAAGGCCGCCTGCGCCTCGGTTTCCACCCCCTCGGCCACCACGCTGAACGACAGCTTGCGCGCCATCGCCAGGATCGCCTCGGCGATCGCCGCGTTGTCGCCGTCGCCCGGCAACCCCTCGATGAAGGAGCGGTCGATCTTGAGCGTGTCGAGCGGGAAGCGCTTGAGGTAGGACAGCGACGAGTAGCCGGTGCCGAAATCGTCGATCGACAGCCGCACCCCGAGCGCCTTGAGCTCGCCCAGCAGCGATACCGCCTCGCTCGGGTTCTGCATCACCATGCTCTCGGTCATTTCCAGTTCCAGCCGGCCGGCGGCGATGCCGGCCTCGGCCAGCGCGCCGGCCACCTGCATGATCAGCCCCTGCTGCTCGAACTGGCGCGCCGACAGGTTGATCGCCAGGCGCGGCACGTGCAGGCCCAGGCAATCCCACTCGGCCAACTGGCGGCAGGCACTGGCGGATGACCCAGTCGCCGATCGGGCGGATCAGGCCGGTCTCCTCGGCCAACGGGATGAAGCGTACCGGCGACACCAGCCCCAGCTCGGGATGGCGCCAGCGCAGCAGCACCTCGAGCGCCTCCAGGCGATACGTCGCCGCCGCCACGATGGGCTGGAAGTGGAGCTCGAATTCGCCGCGCTCGAGCGCCTGGCGCAGGCCGCGCTCCAACTGCAGCCGTTCGATCGCCTGGGCGTTCATCTCGGCAGCGAAGAACTGGTAGGTGTTCTTGCCGGCCTCCTTGGCACGGTACATCGCCACGTCGGCGTTCTTGAGCAGGGTGCGGGCGTCGCTGCCGTCGTGGGGGTAGACGCTGATGCCGAGGCTGCCGGTGACGATCAGCTCCTGCCCCTCCAGCCACAAGGGTTGCGCCAGCACCGCCAGGATGTCTTCGGCCAACGTCGACAAGGTGGCCTGCGAGGCGAAATGGCTGACCAGCAGCGTGAACTCGTCACCGCCGAGGCGGGCGATCTGGCCGCGCCCCCCACCACCTGCTCCAGGCGGCTGGCGGTCTCGCGCAGCAGCTCGTCGCCGGTCTGGTGGCCGAAGGAGTCGTTGATCAGTTTGAAACGGTCGAGGTCGAGGAACATCACCGCCACTTGCTGCCCGGAACTGGCGATCTGCTGGATGCGGTCTTCCAGGCACGCGATCAGCCAGCTGCGGTTGGGCAGGCGCGTCAGCGGGTCGTGGTTGGCAAGGAATTGCAGCCGCTCCTCGGCCTGCTTGCGCACCGTGATGTCGGCGAACACGCCGACGTAGTTGGTGATCGCGCCGGCGTCGTCGCGCACCGCCGAGATCGACAGCTCGGCCGGGTACCACTCGTGCGAGCGGCGCCGGTCCAGCATCTCGCCCTGCCAGTGGCCGTGCCGCGCCAGCCCGTCCAGCATCGCCACGCTCCAGCTGGTATTGTCGCGGAAGATGCGCGACACGCGCCCGATGACCTGCTCCGACTGATAGCCGGTGATGCGGGTGAAGGCCTGGTTCACCGCGATGATGCGGTAGTCGGCCCCGGTGATCAGGATGCCCTCGGCGGCGTTCTCGAACACCTTGCTGGCGAGCTTCTGGTTGGCGTCGGCCTGCACCCGGTCGGAGATGTCTACCACCACGCCGATGATGGCCGCGCGGCCGCGATACTCGAACAGCCGGCTGTGGATTTCCACGTCCAGCAACTGGCCGTCCTTTCGCACCAGCCGCGCCGAGAAGTGCATGATGGAGATGTTCTCGCTCAGGCGCTGGGTGATCTGCTGGCGCAGCCGCTGGCGCTCCTCGTGCGCCAGCACCGTCTCGATCCGCTCCCCCTGCAATTCCTCGCCCGGGTAGCCGAGCATCTCCGCCAGCTTGTCGTTGACGTAGGCCAGGCACTCGTCCTGCAGGATGTAGATACCAACCAGCGACTGCTCGATCAGGGCGTGATAACGGTTTTCCGCCTCCTGCTTGGCCTGCCGCTCGCGCTTGCTCTGGGTAATGTCGGTGGCGATGCAGCCGATGCCGGCCGGCAGGCCGTCGGCGTCGAACAGCGGAAACTTGGTCACCAGGAAATCGCCGGGCAAGCCGTCCAGCGTCAGCGTCTGCTCGTACTGGCGCGACTCCAGCGCGCTCAACACCTGACGGTCCTGCTCGGCCGTCGCCCGCGCCTCCTCCGGCGGCAGGAAATCGGCGCTCTTCTTGCCGATCAGCTCGGCCGGGGCCTTGCCCAGCGCCCGCGAGTAGGCGCGGTTGACCAGCAGGTAACGCCCCTCCAGGTCCTTCAGCGACATCACGTTGGGGCTGTTGCGCAGCCAGGCTTCGAAACGCGCCAGCGAGTCCTGCAGCTGCCGGATGCGGCGTACCGCCGCTTCCGACTGCGTCGCCACCAGCTGCGCCGACAGCACCAGCGCCGAGGTTCAGCACGATGCCGTTGGCCGGCAGGGGGACGGGCTGGAACGACGGCCCGTCGAGAAACGCCGCCAGCACCAGGATCAGCAGCCCCAGCAGCGTCGCGCCGCCGATGCCGGCGCGGCAGGCCGCCCACAACAGGCAGGGGTAGAGCAAGAGATGGATGGGCACCAGGGACACGTGGCCGGCAACGAACACGGCGGCCAACAGCGACACCGTCACCAGCGCGATGAGCAGCAACTCGAGGTAGCGGCGCCGGCTGTATTCGACCCCGGCGAACGCGGCCGGCACGCACAGCACCAGCGCCAGGGCGAGCGCCCCGTATTGCAGCAGGGCCTGAGCCAGCGGCAACCCGACACCGGAAAATGCCGGCACACCCCACAGCAACAGCGCCGCCGCCGCGGCCGGCGCCAGCAGCAGCGACGACAGCAGCCGCAGCAGCGACGAGAGCGAGTTCAGGGTCAGCCTGGCGTGGTGGATGCCGGCGAGCCGGGCGGCCCCGGCCACCAGATAGAGCGACAGCGCCAGCCCGCCGGCCCACAGCGGCCCGGCCCACTGGCTCGCCAGCCCCCAGGCCAGCAGCGGCCACAACCAGACGGAACGGGCGGGATGCCGCACCGCCCACAGCAGGAACAGGCCGTGCGGAATGAAACTGGCCGGCCCCGGCGCGGAGGTGGCGGCGTGCGGCCACAGCAGCAGCGAGGGAAGAAATACCAGCAGCGCCAGGCAGGAAGCCAGCCACTCCTTTCTGTTCACCATAAATCCTTTGTCGCGAGCCGCCGTCCCGGCGGGCCCTGGGTTCTGTTGTTATCGTCGTGTCGTCCGCGCATGGCGCCCGGCTGTACGGGATGACAGGCTGGTATAATACCGCGAGTCCCCTTCTTGTGAAGTCGTATGTTGACCACACCTCCCCCGCTGCCGCCGGCCGGCCAGAAGACCCGACTCGCCCCCCTGCCCGAGGGCCTGGACGCCGCCCTGTTCGCCCGTCTCGCCGGCCAGGGCCGGCTGGTCCTGGTACTGGCGGCCGACGCCCAGAGCGCACAACGGCTGAAGGCGGAAATCCCGTTCTTCGCCCCGGACTGCCGCGTGGCGCTACTGCCGGACTGGGAAACCCTGCCCTACGATCACTTCTCGCCGCACGCCGATCTGGTCAGCGAGCGCCTGGCCACGCTGTGGCAGATCCGCCAGCGCGAATGCGACGTGGTGATCGCGCCGGTCTCCACCGCGATGACGCGGCTGGCCCCGGTGGGCTACCTGCTGGGGCGCACCTTCTTCCTCAAGGCCAAGACCCGGCTCGATGCCGACCAGCTGCGCGCCGACCTGGTCACCGCCGGCTACGCCCACGTCACCCAGGTGATGGCGCCGGGCGAGTTCTCGATCCGCGGCGGGCTGATCGACCTGTTCCCGATGGGCTCGGCGCTGCCCTACCGCATCGATCTGTTCGACGACGAGATCGACTCCCTGCGCACCTTCGACCCGGACAGCCAGCGCACGCTGTACCCGGTGCCGGAGATCCGCCTGCTGCCGGCGCGCGAGTACCCCAGCGACGAAGCCGGCATCACCGCCTTCCGCCAGCACTACCGCGAGCGCATGGAGGGGGACCCGTCCAAGAGCCGCATCTACCGTGACGTCAGCGCCGGGATGTCGCCGGCCGGCATCGAGTACTTCCTGCCGCTGTTCTTCGATACCACCTCGACGCTGTTCGACTACCTCGGCCAGGACGCGCTGGTGGTGACCCACCGCGACGTGGCGGGGGCGGCCGACACCTTCTGGCGCGAGGTCCAGGAGCGCCACCAGATGGCGCGCGGCGACACCGAGCGCCCGGTGCTGGCGCCGGCCGAGATCGTGCTGCGCCCGGACGAACTGATGGCCGCGCTCAAGCCCTATCCGCGCTTCGAGTGCCCGGCCGAGCCCGCCCCGTCCGGCCTGCCGCCGCTGGCGGTGGAGCGCCGCACCGACAACCCCTTGCAGAAGCTGGCCGACTTCCTGTCGGGCCACCCCGGCCGCGTGCTGCTCTCCGCCGAGAGCCTGGGGCGGCGCGAGACCATGTACCAGTTCCTCAGCGAGAACGGCATCAAGCCGGTGCCGGTCGACAACTGGGCGGAATTTGCCGGCGGCACGATGAAGCTGGCGCTCACCGTGGCGCCACTGTTCAGCGGCTTCGCCGTGGCCGAATCGCAGCTCGCCATCGTCACCGAGAGCGAGCTCTATCAGCACGTGGCCCGCAGCCACACGCGCCGGGCGCGCGCCCGTGCCGGCTCCGACGCCATGCTGCGCGATCTGGCCGAGGTCAAGGTCGGCGACCCGGTGGTGCACGAGCAGCACGGCATCGGACGCTACCTCGGCCTGGTGTCGATGGACCTGGGTGAGGGCGAGACCGAGCTGATGCAGCTGGAGTACGCCGACGGCGCCAAGCTCTACGTGCCGGTGAGCCAGCTGCAGCTGATCAGCCGCTACGCCGGCGGCGCCACCGAGCAGCTGACGCTGCACCGCCTCGGCAGCCCGGCCTGGGACAAGGCCAAGAAGAAGGCCGCCGAGAAGGCGCGCGACACCGCGGCGGAACTCCTGAACCTGTACGCCCAGCGCGCCGCGCGCGAGGGGCATGCCTTTTCGCTCAACCACCACGACTACGACGCCTTCGCCGCCGGCTTCGGCTTCGAGGAGACCCCGGACCAGGCCAGCGCCATCGAGGCGGTGATCGCCGACATGTGCTCGGGCAAGCCGATGGACCGCCTGGTGTGCGGCGACGTCGGCTTCGGCAAGACCGAGGTGGCGTTGCGCGCCGCCTTCGTCGCGGTGCTGGGCGGCAAGCAGGTGGCGGTGCTGGTGCCGACCACGCTGTTGGCCGAACAGCACTTCCAGAATTTCTCCGACCGCTTCGCCGACTGGCCGGTGAAGATCGCCGAGCTGTCCCGCTTCAGGAGCGCCAAGGAAAGCAAGGCGGCGCTCGCAGGGTTGGCCGAAGGCACGGTGGACATCGTCATCGGCACCCACAAGCTGGTGCAGCCGGACGTGCAGTTCAAGAACCTGGGCCTCGTCATCATCGACGAGGAGCACCGCTTCGGCGTGCGCCAGAAGGAACAGCTCAAGCGCCTGCGCGCCAACGTCGACGTGCTGACGCTGACCGCGACGCCGATCCCGCGCACGCTGTCGATGGCGCTGGAAGGGCTGCGCGACTTCTCCGCCATCACCACCGCGCCGAGCCGCCGCCTGGCGGTGAAGACCTTCATCTCGCCGCTCGCCAACGGCGTGATCCGCGAGGCGGTGCTGCGCGAGCTGAAGCGCGGCGGCCAGGTGTTCTTCCTGCACAACGAGGTCGACACCATCCAGAACATGCAGGAGAAACTGGCCGAACTGCTGCCCGAGGCGCGCATCGGCGTGGCGCACGGCCAGCTGCGCGAGCGCGAGCTGGAGCAGGTGATGCGCGACTTCCTGCAACAGCGCTTCAACCTGCTGCTGTGCTCGACCATCATCGAAACCGGCATCGACATCCCCAATGCCAACACCATCCTGATCAACCGCGCCGACAAGTTCGGCCTGGCGCAGCTGCACCAGCTCAGGGGCCGCGTCGGCCGCTCGCACCACCAGGCCTACGCCTACCTGCTGACGCCGGACGGCATGACGCGCGACGCACAGAAGCGGCTGGAGGCGATCCAGCTGTCCGAGGAACTGGGCGCCGGCTTCTACCTGGCGATGCACGACCTGGAAATCCGCGGCGCCGGCGAGGTGCTGGGCGAGGGCCAGTCGGGCGAGATGCAGGAAGTCGGCTTCGCGCTGTTCACCGAGATGCTGAAGCAGGCGGTGCGCGACCTGAAAAAAGGCAAGACGCCGGACCTCGACGCGCCCCTGGGCGTCACCACCGAGATCAACCTGCACAGCCCGGCGCTGCTGCCCGACGCCTACTGCCCGGACGTGCACGAGCGGCTGGTGCTGTACAAGCGGCTCGCCAGCTGCGAGAGCGAAGCCGACATCGACGCCATCCACGAGGAACTGATCGACCGCTTCGGCCTACCGCCGCAGACCGTCAAGACCCTGGTCGACAGCCACCGCCTGCGCCTGGCGGCGCGCCGGCTCGGGGTGCAGAAGCTCGACGCCAGCGAGGCGGGCATCCAGCTCAGCTTCGTCAAGAACCCGCCGATCGACCCGATGAAGATCATCACGCTGATCCAGAGCAAGAAGAACTACAAGCTGGCCGGCCAGGACAAGCTGCGCGTCGAGGTCAAAGTCGACGACGTCGGCCTGCGCGTGGTGCGGGTGAAGGAGCTGCTGAAGGAACTGCAGTAGCCCGCGCAAAAGGTTGGCCGAAAGCCGAGCTCAGAATCAAAAAAGCCGTGCCTCCTCTGGGTGGCACGGCTTTTTCATGGAAAACGCGCAGGGCTTGGGAACCTGTTCAGGGTCTGTCGCGAGCGGCCCTCAGCGGGGTGAAGAGCAGCGCAGAAACCGGAATGGACATGAGTCCATGAGGATTTCTGATCGCTGAGCGAATCAATAGATTCGCACGCAGTGCACATGAGCCCCGATCAGGGACGCGCAGCAAGACCATGAGCAGGTTCTTACACCGCTTCCAGCGCCAGTAGTTCGGCCATGGTCTGGCGGCGGCGGATCAGGCGTACCGCATCGCCGTCGATCAGCACCTCCGGCAGCAGCGGTCGGCTGTTGTAGTTGGAGGACATCGACGCGCCGTAAGCGCCGGTGTCGTGGAACAGCAGGTAGTCGCCCACCTGGCACGGCGGCAGATCGCGCGTCACCACCACGCCGCCGTCTTCCTGGGTGAACACGTCACCCGATTCGCACAGCGGCCCGGCCACCACGGTCGGCACCAGCGCGTCGTCCGCCGGCTGCGGCCGGCCCTGCGCGACCAGCGAGATGCCATGGTAGCTGCCGTACATCGACGGCCGCATCAGGTCGTTGAAGCCGGCGTCCACCAGCACGAAGTGGCGGTTGCCCATGTCCTTGACCGCGCGCACCTCGGCCAGCAGCGCGCCGGACTCGGCCACCAGGAAGCGGCCCGGCTCGATCTCAAGGCGCACCGGATGACCCAGCTTCACTTCGATCTCCTTGCGCGCCGCGTCCCACAGCCCGAAGTAGTGCGCGGTATCGATGCGCGCATCGCCGTCGCGATACGGGATCGACAGCCCGCCGCCGGCCGAGATCGCCTCGAGGTCATGCCCCATGCCGGCCACCAGCTCGACCATGGCGCCGCACACCTGCTGCAGGTGGCCGTAGTCCACACCGGAACCGATGTGCATGTGCAGGCCGACCAGGCTGAGGCCGTGTTCGCGGATCACCTGCAGCGCGTCCGGCAGCTGTTCGTGCCAGATGCCATGCTTGCTGTTCTCGCCGCCGGTATTGGTCTTGTTGCTGTGGCCATGGCCGAAGCCCGGATTGATGCGCAGCCAGACGCGATGGCCCGGCGATGCCGCGCCGAGCTGACGCAGCATGTCGATGGAACCGGCGTTGACCGGAATCTGCTCCGCCACCACGCGCGCCAGCGTGGCCTGGTCCAGCAGGTCGGCGGTCAGCACGATGCCGGACGGCTCGCCGCCGCGGCCAGAGAAGCCGGCGGCCAGGGCGCGTTCGATCTCGCCCAGCGACACCGCGTCCACCACCACGCCCTGCTCGCGCATCAGACGCAGGATATGGGTGTTGGAGCAGGCCTTCTGCGCGAAGCGGATCACGTCGAAGGCGCGCAACTGGGCGATGCGCTCGCGGATCACCGCGGCGTCGTAGAGCCATACCGGGGTGCCGTACTGGCGGGCGACGGCATTGAGCAGCTCGGGATTGCGGATAGTCATTCGAAAAAGCTCCTGGGCCACGGTGCAGCGCGGCGCGGTCAGTCAAGAAGCGGCATGGGGTGCCGGAACATACCCGCCATCATGCCCGAGCGATGCCATTTCATAAAATATCGTTTTTCACCATATCCATTCATGTACGATATGGATTGATCCACTACCGCCATGCCACCACATGTCCCTCAGCCTGCGCCACATCGAAATCTTCTGGGCCGTGATGACCTCCGGCAGCGTCACCGGCGCCGCCGACCTGTTGCACACCTCGCAACCCACCGTCAGCCGCGAGCTGGCGCGGCTGGAAACGCTGACCGGCCTGACCCTGTTCGACCGCGTGCGTGGCCGGCTGCAGCCGACGGCGCAGGCGCTGATGCTGTTCGAGGAGGTGCAGCGCTCCTACTTCGGCTTGGAACGCATCCGCAACACCGCCGCCTCGATCCGCCAGTTCCAGCAGGGCCAGCTCTCCATTGCCTGCCTGCCGGCGTTCTCGCAATCGCTGTTGCCCGAGGTGTGCCGGCGCTTCCTCGCGGTCTACCCCGAGGTCAGCCTCTCCATCGTGCCGCAGGAGTCGCCACTGCTGGAAGAATGGCTGTCGGCGCAGCGCCACGACCTGGGCCTGACCGAGCACGGCACCGCCCCGGCCGGCACCCGCATCGCCCCGCTGATGCGCGCCGACGAGGTGTGCGTACTGCCGGACGGCCATCCCCTGCAGGCCAGGACGGCGCTCGCTCCGGCCGACCTGGCGGGCCAGAACTTCATCAGTCTCTCCGCCACCGACCCCTACCGCCAGCAGCTCGACAGCCTGTTCGGCCAGGCCGGCATCGAGCGCCGCCTGGTGGTGGAGACGCACAGCGCCGCCTCGGTGTGCGCCATGGTGCGCGCCGGGCTCGGCGTGGCCGTGGTCAACCCGCTCACCGCGCTCGACTACGCCGGGCATGGCCTCGCCATGCGCCGCTTCACGGTCTCGATTCCGTTCACCGTCAGCGTGGTGCGCCCGGAGCACCGCCCCTCCTCGCAGTTGGCCGAACACTTCGTCGAAGCGCTGCAACAGCAGGCGGCGGAACTCGCCATCCGGCTGGAGGCGGCGCTAGCGCTGGCATGAAAAAACCCGGCCTGCAGCCGGGCGTGTCGTCGGGAGAGCAAGGGGCCATTACGGCTGCGCCGCGCCGAGTTGGAAGAAGCGGCCGCTATTGACGAGATCGCGGATGCGCGCCGGATCGGTCTCGCCGTTGACGTTGGTGATCACCAGCTTGCCGTAGCCCTGGCGCAGATCGTTGCGGAAGTCGTAGAAGGCGCCGATCACCGATAGCTTGCCCGACTCCACCTCGCCCGCGAACTTCAGCAGCGCGGCGTCCACCTGGTTGTTGACGTTGAGCAGCACGCCGTCGGTGACATCGATCCCTTTGGGAATGTTGATGGTGGCGAGTTCCTTGGCGATGGCCGGCTCGATGCCGGAATAGTCGCCGGAGGCCGCCTTCACCGCACCGCACACGGCATGGCCGACGATCAGCAGCAGCGGCGTGTGCAGATGGCGCACGCCGTACTCCACCGATCCCTCGGCGGTGGCGAGCTGGTTGCCGATGTCGCGCACCATGAACAGGTCGTTGACGGCGTCGGCGGAGAAGGCGTCCGCCTGCACCCGCGAATCGGAGCAGGTAATCACCGTGGCGCGCGGCGTCTGCTGGTCGGCAAAGCGCTCGAAGTAGCCCGGCGCGTGCGTCCGCATGTAGCGCAGGTTGGCGTTGATAATGGCGTCGACCGCTCCCTTCACCTGGGCCAGCTCGGAACCGTGGCCATGTTCGTCGGCGTAGACGGATACCGGCGCGGCCTGGGGAGCGATGGAGGGCGATTCGGCGGCCTGGGCCGTGCCAATCAGCAGCGCCAAGCCGCCAGCCAGCAGGCGGGCCGTCAGCGAAACGGTTCGAGTCATGAAGCGGGTTTCCTTGTTCAGCGTTTTGTCATGCCGAACTGTAGCGACCCGCCGCGTGGCGAATCAAGCCTGCGTGGTTTGGACGCTCGCCCCCGGCTTGCGCTGGCTGATCAGCACCCCGCCGAACACCAGCAGGCAGGCGAGCTGCTGCTGAGCCGACAGCGTCTCCCCCAGGATGATCCAGGCCAGCAGCACCGTGAACACCGGGATCAGGTTGACGAAGGCCCCCGCCATCGCCACCGGCACCCGGCTCACCGACCAGGTATAGAGCCCGTAGGCGCCGAGCGTGATCCCCGCCCCCAGGTACAGCACCCACAGGCTCGGCCACAGTGGCAAGGTCTGCGGCAGCGTCACCCACGGCGTGAACAGCAGCGCGCCGAACCACAGCATGCCGAGCACGGTCTGCGCCGCAGTGATCACCAGCGCCGAGTAGCGTACCGACAGCTTCTTGGCGATCAGGATATAACCGGTGGCGCACACCATCGCCAGGAACTCCAGCGCGTTGCCGAGCAAGGGGTTCGGTGCGTCGGCGCTCTGCTCACCGGTCAGCGTCAGCCACAACACACCTGCGAACGATACCGAAATGCCCAACCAGACCGTACGCCCCAGCCGTTCCTTGAGAAACAGCAAAGCGCCAAGCGAGGTCAACAGCGGCAGCGTGGCGGTGATCACCCCGGCCTGCGAGGCACTGGTATACACCAGCGCGCGCGCCTCGAGCAGGAAGTACAGGCAGGGTTCGGCCAGCGCCAGCGCGGCAAGCCACTTCCAGTCGCCTTGCTGATAACGCCGTCGTACGCCGGGACGCAGCATCAGCGGCAGCAGGCAAAGCGTGGCGATCACCATGCGGGCAAACAGCACCACCATCGGGTCGAATACCGAAAACACGTATTTCAGCGCGATGAACGAGCTTGCCCACAACAGCATGGCGAGCGACAGGGCCAGGTACGGCAGCATGACGGTCCTTGAAGAATGACAAAAGCGGCCACCAGGCTGAGGTGGCCGAGTTGAATAGACAAGTGTATTGTCGCAAAGACGGCTGGCGATTGTCGAACGTAGACGGCATACCCGCTGCTCTGTCGCGGACGACGGCGGCAGGCGCAGCTCGAGCAGGGCACACCGGCGATGCCAGCCGGAAGGCCGCAGCGAAACCGGTGCCACAGAAGAAATCGGTCGCTGGCCGGCCCTGATCGCACAGGGAACAGCCCGGAACAGGATGCCCTCACTGTTCAGAAAGTAGCCATGCACAAAGCATAGACAGCCGTTAAACTAGTAAAAATAGCGGTAACAGCAACACATTGTTCTGACATGAAAACAACCTCGCACATCCCCTCCCCGGACGCCCTGCTCGCCTTCGATGCCCTGGCGCGCCTCGGCAGCTTCACCGCGGCGGCCGAGGCCATCGGCTGCGCCAAGAGCCGGATCAGCCAACTGGTAAAGGATCTGGAGCACGATCTGGGGACGGTGCTGGTGCTGCGCAACACCCGCCGCGTGGCGCTGACCGAGGCCGGGCGCCGCACGGCCTGCCACGCCGCGCAGCTGCGCAGCATGCTCGACAAGGTGCGGCCGGACATCGAGGAAGCCCAGGGCGCCATCGGCGGCCCACTGCGCGTCAGCTCGACCATGTCGTTCGCGCAGTACCTGCTGGCGCCGCTCTTGGGCGAGCTGGCCGAGCTCCACCCCGCGCTGGAAATGGAGCTGGTGGCCGAGAACCGACTGCAGGACCCGGTGGAGGCCGGCCTCGACTTCTGCCTGCGCACCCGGGCGGTGCACGACGACCGGCTGGTGGCCAAATCGATCGGTTTGGTCTGGGAAGAGCTGTACGCCGCGCCGGCCTACCTGGAGCGGGCCGGCATCCCGCAGACGCCGGATGACTTGCTCAAACACCAGCTGCTGCACAACAGCTACAACGAAACCGGCCTCGACTGGCGGCTGGAAAAGGACGGCCAGTTCGTTTCGCTCGCCATCCGGCCGACGTTGCTGTGCGACCAGTACGCCGTGATCGCCAACGCCGCCTGTGCCGGCGTGGGCATCGGCCTGTTGCCGCAGTACGTGGTCAGCCCGCAGCTCGCGCGCGGCGAGCTGGTCCCGGTGCTGCCCGGCTGGCGCTCTTCCGGCTGGCCGGTGTTTCTGGTCTACCCCTACCGCCACCCGATGCCGAAGAAATACGAAGCCTTCCTGCAGCTGGTGGTGCCGCGCCTGCGCACCATTCTCGGCGACAGCTGAGCTGCCGGCCGCCTCACCCGGGCCTCAATCCTCGACGCGGAACCCGACCTTGATCGTGACCTGCCAGTGGGCGATGGCTCCGTCGACGACATGGCCGCGCGTTTCCAGCACCTCGAACCAGTCGATATGCTTGAGCGTGGCGCCGGCCTTGGCGATAGCGGTGCGAATGGCATCATCGCAGCCCTCGGAGGAGGAACCGACCAGTTCCACCATCTTGTAGACATGCTTGCTCATGTTGTTCTCCCTAGGTGATACGAAAGATCCCGTCCTGGCGGGTACAACTTCAGCATAGTGCCCGGCACGGCAACTGCCCGACGAATCGCCCCCTCCTCCAAACCGTCGACGGCACCGCACGGCAATAAAAAAGCCGCCCCGGTCAGGGGGCGGCTTTGAAGCTAGCGTGATGATCGACGCTCAGCGCTTGTGAGCGATCAAGCGTTCAGTTCCTTGGCCAGGTAAATCCAGGTCTCGACCACGGTGTCCGGGTTCAGCGAGATGGTCTCGATGCCCTCTTCCACCAGCCACTTGGCGAAGTCCGGATGATCGGACGGGCCCTGGCCGCAGATGCCGACGTACTTGTTCAGCTTACGGCAAGCCTGGATCGCCATGTGCAGCATGGCCTTCACAGCGTCGTTGCGCTCGTCGAAGGTCGAGGCGATCGGGCCGCCGGAGTCGCGGTCCACGCCCAGGGTGAGCTGAGTCATGTCGTTGGAGCCGATGGAGAAACCGTCGAAGTGCTCCAGGAAGCGCTCGGCCAGTACCGCGTTGGTCGGCAGTTCGCACATCATGATCAGGCGCAGGCCGTTGTCGCCACGCTTCAGGCCGTTGGCGGCCAGGATCTCGATCACTTTTTCAGCTTCGGCCAGGGTGCGCACGAACGGGATCATCACTTCCACGTTGGTGAGGCCCATCACGTCGCGCACTTTCTTGATGGCGCGGCATTCCAGCTCGAAGCAGTCGCGGAACGATTCGGCCACATAGCGCGCAGCACCACGGAAGCCCAGCATCGGGTTCTCTTCGTGCGGCTCGTACATCTGGCCGCCGATCAGGTTGGCGTACTCGTTCGACTTGAAGTCGGACATGCGCACGATGACCTTTTTCGGGTAGAACGCGGCCGCCAGCGTCGACACGCCTTCGGCGATCTTGTCGACGTAGAAGTCGACCGGGCTCTTGTAACCGGCGATGCGGTCGGTGATGGTGGCTTTCAGCTCGGCCGGCAGCGTGTCGAACTCAAGCAGCGCTTTCGGGTGGATGCCGATCTGACGGTTGATCACGAACTCCATGCGCGCCAGGCCCACACCTTCGTTCGGCAGCTGCGCGAAGTCGAAGGCCAGTTCCGGGTTGCCGACGTTCATCATGATCTTGACCGGGGATTCCGGCATCTTGTCCAGTTCCAGGTCGATGATCTCGACTTCGAGCAGGCCATCATAGATGTTGCCGGTGTCGCCTTCGGCGCAGGACACAGTCACCTGCATGCCGTCACGCAGCACGTCGGTGGCATCGCCACAGCCGACCACGGCCGGAATGCCCAGTTCGCGCGCGATGATCGCGGCGTGGCAGGTACGGCCGCCACGGTTGGTCACGATGGCGGCGGCACGCTTCATCACCGGTTCCCAATCCGGGTCGGTCATGTCGGTCACCAGCACGTCGCCGGCCTTGACGGTGTCCATTTCGGACGCGTCTTTGATCAGGCGCACGGTGCCCTGGCCGATCTTCTGGCCGATGGCGCGGCCTTCGCACAGCACGGTGGACTTGGTCTTCAGGCGGAAGCGGCGCAGGGTGTCCTTGCGGTCTTCCTGCGACTTCACGGTTTCCGGACGGGCCTGCAGGATGTACAGCTTGCCGTCGGTGCCGTCACGGCCCCACTCGATATCCATCGGGCGGCCGTAGTGCTTCTCGATGATCAGCGCGTACTGGGCCAGCTCTTCCACTTCGGCGTCGCTGATGGAGAACTGCTTGCACAGCGCCGGTTCGACGTTGACGGTCTTGACCGAACGGCCGGCTTGCGAGGCGTCGGTGAACTCCATCTTGATCAGCTTGGAGCCCAGGGTCTTGCGCAGGATGGCCGGACGGCCAGCCTTCAGGGTCGGCTTGTGAACGTAGAATTCGTCCGGGTTCACGGCGCCTTGCACCACGGTCTCGCCGAGGCCGTAGGAAGCGGTGATGAAGACCACGTCTTCGAAACCGGATTCGGTATCGATGGTGAACATCACGCCGGCGGCGCCGGAGTCGGAACGCACCATACGCTGCACGCCGGCCGACAGAGCCACTACGTCATGGGCGAAGCCCTTGTGCACGCGGTAGGAGATGGCGCGGTCGTTGTACAGGGAAGCGAAGACGTGCTTCATGGCTTCCTTGACGTTGTCCAGGCCACGGATGTTCAGGAAGGTTTCCTGTTGACCGGCGAACGAGGCGTCCGGCAGGTCTTCCGCGGTGGCGGAGGAGCGCACGGCTACCGAGATGTCGGCGCCGCCGGAATCGGCCACCATCTTGTCCCAGGCTTCCTTGATGTCGGCATCAAGCTTGGCGGGGAACGGGGTATCGATAATCCACTGGCGGATTTCCTTGCCGACGCGGGCCAGTTCGGTCACGTCGTCGATATCCAGCTTGGCCAGCGCGGCGCTGATGCGCTCGGCCAGGCCATTGTGCTGCAGGAAATCACGATAGGCATCCGCCGTCGTGGCGAAACCGCCGGGTACACGGACACCCGAGTTAGCCAGCTGACTGATCATTTCGCCCAGGGAGGCATTCTTGCCACCTACCTGTTCAACGTCGGTCATGCGCAGCTTCTCGAACCAGATGACGTAGTTCTCTGCCATCACTTCACTTCCTGTATTGGATTGGAGACGATAGAAAGCCGCATTCTAGCCGATTAACGCCCGGCTTGCGTAGCGTCTTTTGCATTGCACAAGGTAAGGATTTGCCCTTAATCAAGGACTTCCATCCCGCCGTTCTGGCACCATCGCCCCCGCCCGGCGGGAAAAAGCCTTTTGTCATGTAGTGTTAACACTACTGTAAAGCCAAACGGGGCGGGAGATTAGCCCCCTTGCCGCCGGGCTGCGCGGTGAGAACGCTGACGGCGGCGGCCGGACGGGTATAATCGCCCCACGACTCTCCGCCATTTTTTTCGACAGGTGCATTCATGCCACACCTCCGCTCCGCCATTTTCGTTTCCGACCGCACCGGCATCACCGCCGAGGCCCTGGGCAACACCTTGCTGACGCAGTTTGACACCATCGAATTCAAGCGCGAGACCATCCCCTTCGTCGACACGGTGGAAAAGGCACAGGAAGTGGCCGAGATGATCCGCCAGCGCACCGCCGACGATCACCAGAAGCCGGTGGTGTTCACCAGCATCGTCAACGCCGAGGTGCGCCAGGCGCTGCGCGTCGACCATGCGCTGGTGATCGACTTTTTCGAGGCCTTCATCGGCGAACTGGAGGCGGAACTGCACCAGAAGGCCACGCTGTCGGTGGGCAAGGCGCACGGCATGATGAACGAGTCGCAGTACGATCACCGCATCGAGGCGGTGAACTACTCGCTCAACCACGACGACGGGGTGAAGCTGAAGGACCTGCACGAGGCCGACGTGATCCTGGTCGGCGTGTCGCGCTCGGGCAAGACCCCGACCTGCCTGTATCTCGCGCTGCAGTACGGCATCAAGGCGGCCAACTACCCGTTGACCCCGGAAGACCTGGGCAGCCCGACGCTGCCCAAGATGCTGCTGCCGTTCCGCCAGAAGATTTTCGGCCTGACCATCGACCCGGCGCGCCTGCACCACATCCGCTCCGAGCGCCGCCCCGACTCCAAGTACGCTAGCATCGAGAACTGCCGCTCCGAGGTGAACGAGGCGGAATCGATGTTCCGTCACCACGCCATCCCGTTCATCAGCACCACGCACAAGTCGATCGAGGAGATCGCCTCGACCATCATGCACAAGGCCACCCTGGCGCGACGGTTCTAGAGCCTACCCACTAGGCGGCTGCGCCTTCGCATCTCGAATGCCGGCAGGACTGAGTGCCAATCTATCGCTGAACCAATCGAAGATTGGCACGCAGCGATTTGCTCAAAACGCTGCGGAATCCTCATGTACTTCAGGTAGACTCCGGTTCCAGCACCCCGTCGACATTCAACCTGCTTTGGCCCGCCCACCGACTGAAAAGGCCCGTGATACATCCGACTTGACTCCGCCGCCGAGTGCATGGTTTGATGAAAAACATGAATACCTCGTTCGCAATCGCTTTCTCGTTTGGTTGGTGGCGCCTGTCCTAGGCGGCACCGCGGTTGCGTACACCCGAAAACCCCGGAGCTGCCAGCAGGCGCTCCGGGGTTTTCGTTTTCCACCCCTCCTTGCTGGCAGTCTCCCTGAACCCTAGTGGAGCACAGCATGAATCTCGACAGCATCAGCCCGAACGACGTCATCCTCACCGGCGACCGTACTACCGGCCCGTTGCACCTGGGTCATTACGTCGGCTCGCTGCGTAACCGCGTCCTGCTGCAGGAGCATTGCACCCAGTTCCTGCTGCTGGCCGACGCCCAGGCGCTGACCGACAACATGGGCAACTACCTCAAGGTGCGCGACAACGTGCTGCAGGTGGCGCTCGACTACCTCGCCGTCGGCATCGACCCCGCCAAGAGCACCATCTTCATCCAGAGCCTGGTGCCGGAACTGTCCGAACTGGCGTCCTACTACCTCAACCTGGTGACGGTGGCACGGCTGGAGCGCAACCCGACCATCAAGGACGAGATCAAGCAGCGCGGCTTCGAGCGCGACATCCCGGCCGGCTTCCTGACCTACCCCGCTGCCCAGGCGGCCGATATCACTGCGTTCAAGGCCACCGTGGTGCCGGTGGGCGCCGACCAGGTGCCGATGATCGAACAGACCAACGAGATCGTGCGCCGCTTCAACGCCAGCGTCGGCCAGGAGCTGCTGGTGGAGACGCGCGCCGTGGTGCCGGAGCACGGCGCACGGCTGCCGGGCATCGACGGCAAGGCGAAGATGTCGAAGTCGCTCGGCAACGCGCTGGCGCTGTCGGCGAGCCCGGACGAGATCCGCCAGGCGGTGAAGATGATGTACACCGACCCCAACCACCTGCGTGTCGACGATCCGGGCGAGGTCGAGGGCAACGTGGTGTTCAGCTATCTCGACGCCTTCGACGACGACGCCGCGGCCGTGGCCGAGCTGAAGGCGCACTACCGCCGCGGCGGGCTGGGCGACTCGGTGCTCAAGGCGCGGCTGGAAGACAAGCTGCAGGCGCTGCTGAAACCGATCCGCCGCCGCCGCGAGGAATACGCCCGCGATCCGGCGGCGGTGCTCGCCCTGCTGAAGGAAGGCACCGGCAAGGCGCGCGAGGTGGCGGCCGTGACGCTCGCCGAGGTCAAGGGGGCGATGGGGTTGAATTACTACTGACCCCGAGCGCCGCACGACTGGCGGCGGTCGCACCGGCAGCGATACCGGGCCGGGCCACAGCCCCTCTCAAGGAAGGTGTCGCGGCGGCGCCGAAACACTCACATCGAAGGAGAGTAGCCATGGATTTCATCTACCAATGCCAGAACCTGGACGAGGTGCGCGAGCAGATCGACCGCATCGACCAGGCGCTGGTGGCGTTGATCGCCGAGCGCGGACTGTACGTGCAGCAAGCGGCAGGCTTCAAGCACAGCACGGCCGAGGTCGAGGGCGGCAAGCGTGTCGATCAGGTGATACGCCGCGTGACGCGGCTGGCGGGCGAGTTGGGCTCCGACCCGGAGCTCACCGCGGCGGTGTACCGCACCCTGATCGGGCACTTCGTCACGAGCGAGATGAAGCTGTACCAGGCGCGACAGACGCCGCAGTGAGGCCCCCAAACGCTTCGGCCAAGCGGGAAGGTTGGCCGAAGCGTTTCAGGGCAGAGGATCAAGCCAGCGGCACGCTGACCTTCAGTCCGTCGTAGCCCACTTCCACCCCCGGCGGGCACTCCGCCGACAGCGCGTGGTATTCGAGGCCGTGCGTCATGTGGATCAGGATGGTGCGGCGGGCGCCGATGCGCTCGGCCCAGCGCAGCGAGTCGGCCACGCACAAGTGCGAGGGGTACGGCTCGCGTCGCAGGCAGTCGAGGAACAGCACCTCGAGCCCCTGCAGCTTCTCCAGGCTGTGCTCGGGGATGTCCGACAGGTCGGTGAGCCAGGCCACGTCGCCGATGCGCCAGCCCAGGCAGGGCCAGCTGCCATGCATCAGCGGGATCGGCGTCACCGTCACGCCGCCGAACCCGAACGGGCCGCCCACCTCCTCGGTCAGCAGCACCGGCTTGTCCCAGGCCTTGGATGGCGCGTGCAGCGCGTAGTCGAAGCGGGAACGAACGTTGGCCAGCGTGAAGCTGTTGCCGAACAGCGTGATTGCCCCTTTTTTCACGTAGCAGAAGGCGCGCAGGTCGTCGATGCCGTTCAGATGATCGGCATGCGGATGGGTGTACAGCACCGCGTCGACCCGGGTGATGCCCTCGCGCAGCGCCTGGTGACGCAAGTCCGGCCCGGTGTCGATCAGGAAAGCGGTGTCGCCGACACGCAGGTAGGCGCTGGCGCGGCTGCGCCGGTTCCTCGGGTCCGGCGAGGTGCAGGTGGGGCAATCACAGCCGATGGCCGGGGTTCCGGAGCTGGACCCGCAGCCGAGGACGGTCAGTTCGACACTCGACACGACTACTCGCTTTCATTCCAGTACCACCTAGAAACGACAACAGCGGCGGCGTTCTTTTGCCAGCGCCTCAGCTTTGTAGAACCCCGTCCTGCCGGGCGGCGTTGTCTCGTTTCGACGGTTTCCTGGAATCACTGGTCAAAGGGTTGGCCGAAGGCCGGGGCCGGTCAGGCACCGGGTCACGGCCGCGGAATCTTGGCGAACAGGCGGAAGAAATTGTCGGTGGTGGCTTGGGCCACCGCCTCGAAGCTCAGCCCGCGCAGTTCGGCGATATGTTCTGCGACATGCTTCACGTACGCCGGTTCATTGGTCTTGCCGCGAAACGGCACCGGCGCGAGGTAGGGCGAATCGGTTTCCACCAGCAAGCGGTCGAGCGGCACCTTCTGCGCCACCTCCTTCACCTGCAGCGCGTTCTTGAAGGTGACGATGCCGGACAGCGAGATGTAGAAGCCCAGGTCGAGCGCCTGCTGCGCCACCTCCCAGCTCTCGGTGAAGCAGTGCATCACCCCGCCCGCCTCGCCGGCGTTCTCCTCGCGCATCAGCTTCACGGTGTCGGCGGCCGATTCGCGGGTGTGGATCACCAGCGGCAGGCCGACGCGGCGCGCGGCGCGGATGTGGGTGCGGAAGCGCTCGTGCTGCCAGGTAAGGTCGCCCTGGCACCAGTGGTAATCGAGCCCGGTCTCGCCGATGCCGACCACCTTGGGGTGGGCGGCGTGCGCGACCAGTTCGTCCTCGCTGTACTCCTCGGCGTCCGGGTCGTCCGGGTGCACGCCGACGGTGGCGTACAGGTTGTCGTGCGCCTCGGCCAGCGCCAGCACCTCGGGGTACTTGGGACGACTGACGCCGATCACCAGGGCGTGGCTGACGCCGTTGTGGCGCATGTTGGCCAGCACCTCGGGCAGGCGCGCGGCGAGGTCGGGAAAATTGATGTGGCAGTGCGAATCGACAAGCATGGTTGCATCCTGCGCGCCCGCACGGCGGGCGCTTATGTTCTCTCGGCGGCATGGGCCGCTTCGAACCTGTTCACGATCTGTCGCGAGCGGCCTTCAGCGGGGTGAAGAGCAGCGCATGAGCCCCGATCAGGGACGCGCAGCAAGATCGGGAACAGGTTCTTACATGGTATGGGTGGGACGGGTGGAGTTGAGCACACCGCCCAGCAAGGCCTCGATCTTGCTACGCGCCTGGCGCCCCTCGTCGCTGCCGGCGAACTCGACGCCGACGCCCTGGGCCAGGCTGTTGTTGGCGCCGGCCGGGGTGATCCACACCACCTTGCCTTGCACCGCCACCTTCTGCGGGTCGTCCATCAGCGTCAGCAGCAGGAACACCTCCTCGCCCAACGCCAGCGCCTTGCCGGTGGGGATGAAGATGCCGCCGTTGCGCAGGAAGGGCATGTAGGCGGCGTAGAGCGCGCCGCGCTCCTTGATGTGCAGCGACATGACGCCGGGGCGGTTGCCGTCCGGGCGGGTAACGACGTTCTCTTTCTCCAGTTCCATGCGCCGGGCTTTCCTTGCAGTGGTTTCAGCGCGCGGCCGTGCGGGCCGCGAACACGTTCAGATAGTCCATCAACAGCGCTTCGAGCTGCAAGCGTACGTTCAGCGTGTGCTGACCGAACGGGGCCAGCTGAATCAGGCTCTGGTAGCAGCCCATCAGCAAGGCGAGATCGGCACGCTCGGCCAGGGCCTGCAGTGCCGCCTGATGATCGGGATAATAGCGGAGTTGGCCCGCCAGCCTCAAACCGGCCAGATCGTGCAGCCACTTCTGCAGCCACTCCAGCGGCAGCGCCAGCGGCAGCTTGTGGCGGTCGATCTGCTCGGCGAGCGAAATGGCGTCGGCCAGCGTCGGCCGCGCCAGGCCGTCGAGAAACTGCTGGCGCAGCTTGGCCAGCGCCGCGTCGTGCTCGAACAGCGGCGTGCCGCCGTGGTGCGCCAGCTCGGTGCGGGCGTTGTCCACCCCGGCGGCGTCCAGCCAGGCCAGTGCCTCCCCTTGCGTCGGCGCCGTCAGCGGAAAAGCGCGGCAGCGGCTCTTGATGGTCGGTAGCAGCCGCTGCGGGGCGTGCGCCACCAACAGGAACAGCACCTCGGCGGGCGGCTCCTCGAGGATCTTCAGGAGCGCGTTGGCCGCCGCCGGATTGAGCGCCTCGGCCGGCTCCACCAGCACGATGCGCCGTCCGGCACGGTGTGCCGTGAGGTGGGCGAAATCGATCACCTCGCGCACCGCCTCGATCTTGATCACCGGCAGCTTGCGTGTCGGCTTGCTGCCCTCCTTCGCCTCGTCCTCGTCGTCGCCCAGCGGGGTGAGACGACGGAAGTCCGGGTGGCTGCCGTGGGCGAACCAGCGGCAGGCCTCGCACTGGCCGCAGGCAGCGTGGTCGGGGCGCGGCGCCTCGCACAGCAACGAGGCCGCCAAATGTTCGGCGAAAGCCCGCTTGCCGATGCCGCTGGGGCCAGTGAACAGCCAGGCGTTGGGCAGGCGCTCGCGTTCGCGGTTGAGGCGCTGCCAGTCGGCGGCTTGCCAGGGATAGAGCATCAGCGGCGCTCCCGCACGGCGTCGAGGCGGCGCATGACCTCGGCGCGCACCTGTTCGGGGGAACGGTTGGCGTCGACCACCGCGATACGCGGGTTGGCCGAAGCACGCTGCAGGTAGGCCGCGCGCACGCGGGCGTGGAAATCGGCCGCCTCCTGCTCGAAACGGTCGAGCACGCGCTCGCCACCGGCCATGCGCCGGGCGGCGATGTCGAGCGGCACGTCGAACAGCAGCGTCAGGTCCGGCTGCAGCCCCTGCTGCACCCAGTCTTCCAGCGCCTCGATGCGTGCGAACGGCAGCCCGCGCCCGCCGCCCTGGTAGGCGAAGGTGGCGTCGGTGAAGCGGTCGGACACCACCCAGCGGCCGGCGGCCAGCGCCGGTTCGATCACGCGCGCGATGTGTTCCTGGCGCGCGGCGAACATCAGCAGCGTCTCGGTCTCCAGCGTCACCTCGGTGTCCACCGCCAGCAAGAGTTCGCGCAGCTTCTCGCCCAGCACCGTGCCGCCGGGCTCGCGCGTGAACACGGCGTCGATGCCCTGTTCGGCCAACCAGTCGCGCACCGCCGCGAGCTGGGTGCTCTTGCCGGCCCCGTCCACGCCTTCCAGCGTGATGAATGTTCCGCGCCGCATCAGGAGCCTTTCTTCAGGATGAATTGGCGCACCGCGCCGTTGTGTTCGTCCAGGGTTTCGGAGAAATGCGTGGTGCCGTCGCCGCGCGCGACGAAGTACAGCGCGCGCGTGTCCGCCGGATGCGCCGCGGCGTCGAGCGCGGCGCGCCCCGGCAGCGCGATCGGCGTCGGCGTCAGGCCGGAGCGGGTGTAAGTGTTGTACGGGGTGTCGCGGCGCAGACCGGCCTTGCCGATGTTGCCCTGGTAGCTGGCCCCCATGCCGTAGATCACCGCCGGGTCGGTCTGCAGGCGCATGCCGATCCTGAGGCGGTTGAGGAACACCGCCGCCACCTGCGCCCGGTCGCTCTCGCGCGAGGTTTCCTTCTCCACCAGGCTCGCCATGATCAGCAGCTCGTAGGGCGAGGCGTACGGCAGGTCGGGACGGCGCGCCAGCCAGATACTCTCCAGCTGCTGCTGCATGGTGCGGTAGGCGCGGCGGTAGACCTCGAGATCGCTCGAGCCCGGGACGTAGAAATAGGTGCTGGGGAAGAACAGGCCTTCCGGATGAGCCTCGCTGGCGCCGATTTCGCGCAGGATCTGCTCGTCGCTCCAGCTGGCGGTGACGTGCTGCAGGTCGGGCTCGCTGGCCAGGGCCAGGCGGAACTGGCGGAAGGTCCAGCCCTCGATCGCCGTCACGCTGGCCTGGTCCGGATTGCCCTGGGCGAAGCGGCGCAGCACTTCCCACATCGCCACCGGGCGGGAAAATTCGTACAGGCCGGCCTTCACCTTGCGATCGGTGCCGCTGATGCGCATCAGCGCCACCATCACCCAGCGGTTGCGGATCATGCCGTCCTGGTCCAGCGCGCGCGCCACCTGGCCCAGCGTGCGGTTGGCGCCGACGGCGATACTATAGGGCGCCTTGGGCAGCGGAACCGGCACGGCCACCACCCAGGCGAGCCACAGCGCGAGCAGTGCCGCCAGGGTGGCAGTCATGCGGAAGAAAAACTTGTGCATCATGTTCAGATCAAGTTGGATGGACTGGCCGGCGGCGGGTCCGGCAGGTTTGGCAAAGCATCAATCATACCATGCCGCCTCTTGCGCACGTTTCGCCGCGAACCCGAATGGGACCGGGCCGGGGGCGGCAAGTTCGTCCCCTCGGCAACGCCTCGCGGCGACCCGCGCCAGCCGCCGCCGCGCTATGATACCGGGCATGGATACCACGACATTCGCCGCTCCCCTGCTCCAGGCCTACCGCGAGCATCGCGCCGTGACGGTGGCCGCCGACGCCGGCCCCGCCAGCCGCGAACAGGCTTACGCCACGCAACGGGCGATCTGGCAGACCCTGGTCGGCCAAGCCCGCCCCACGGCATGGAAAGTAGGCGCCCCGACGCGCGAGGCCGAACCCACCGCCGCGCCGATCTTTCCGCACCGCATCGCCGCCTCTGGCACCCACTTGCCCGCCGCCTCGTTTCTTGGCCTGGGGATCGAGGCCGAAATCGCGGTGCGCTTCGGCCGCGACCTGCCGCCACGTGCCACGCGCTACACCCGCGACGAGATTCTCGACGCGATCGCCAGCGTCCACGTTGCCATCGAACTGATCGACACCCGGCTGGCCGCCCCCAAGGTGGCCGGTCCGCTGTGGAGCCTGGCCGACAACCTGGTGAATGGCGGCCTGATCGTCGGCGACGCCATACCGCAGTGGCGCGAACTGGATTTTGCCGCGCTCACCGTGCGTGTTTCGGCCAACGGCGGAGTGCGCGCCGAAACACAAGGCCGCCCGCCGCTCGACGACCTGTTCTTCTGCCTGCCGTGGTGGATCGACCACGTCGGCGGGGCGCAGGCGGGAGACATCGTGGCGACTGGCGCCTGGAACGGCATGCACCCGGTGGGGCTGCCGGTCACGGTCCGTGTCGACTTCGTCGACTTCGTCGGCGTCGGCAGCGCCGAGGCGCGCATCGGCTAAGCCCATCGTAGGCAAGGAAGGGGCTGGATACGGATTTCGGCCGACGGTCGACGCCCGTCCGACGTCGAAACCGTCTCCTCCCTCGCCTCCCGGGACGGAGCCGTCATCCCGGTTTGCCTCCTGCGACGGCCGCCAGGAACGACCAAGACGAGGAAAAGAGGGACATGCAGCACCACCATCCACCCCGTCGTCATCGGACGTGGCCCGCCACGGCGGTGCTCGCCGGCCTCGTGGCCGGCAGCGTCGCCACCGCGGCGCAGCTGGCACTGTGGTGGCTGACGTCGGTCCCCCTGCTGGCGACCTTGCTGCGCGACGCGCGCCTGACGGCTGCCATCGTCATGGGAGTGAGCGTGCTCACCCCGGTGCCTGCGTGGCACGGGGACGTGTGGCTGCTGGCGACGCTGATCCACTTCGCCCTGTCCATCGCCTACGCGGCACCGGTAAGCCTGCTGGCCGGACGCCGGCGGGCGGGTGTCGAGCTCCTTGCCGGCGCCGGCTACGGAGCGCTCATCTATGGCGTCAACCTGTACGGTTTCACCACGCTCTTTCCCTGGTTCTCGGCCTCGCGCGGCGGCGTGACGCTGCTCACCCACCTGGTCTTCGGCAGCGTGCTGGTGGGGGTTTGCCGTTGGCGCGCGCGGCATTCCGGCACCGCCGCCTGAGCCGGCCGCCGCCCGCTCCTGCCCCCCAACGGCGTGGCGGAGTCATGGGGCCTCAATCACGCAACAGACCGTCGCCACGCGTATATCATCAAAAGCAGGGTGAGCATCGGCTCGCCTCAAATTTCTTCACCCTCGCCAACCCCGCAACGGATGGGCGGTACATGGGCATTGGTTCTGGACTGACATCTTCTTTGCACCGCTATCGCTGGCTGATCGTGCTGGCGCTGCTCCCGCTCGGCCTCCTGCTGGCGGTGGCGGCGGCCGTCTATGCCCTCGGCGTGCGCGCCCAGCAAGTGGGCTGGCAGGACGGGCTGGAACTGACCGGCTGGCAGCGGCTGCAAAATGGCTGCGTCCAGGCCCAGGGCGAACGCCTGCGGGTCACGCGCTGGTATCCGCTCACGCTCCATGTCAGCCGTATGAGCCTGCCGCGCTGCGCCACCGGACCATTCCAGGAGCCGGCGCCGCCTCCCTGGACGCCGCCGCTCGACCTCGCCATCGACGCCCTCGTCCTGCCCGGCCTGCCGCCACTAGCGGTGAAGGTGAGCCAGCGCGCGCAACGCTGGCAGGCGCAGGTGCAGTTCCGTCACAGCCAGGCCCGTGCGCTCTACGAGCGCGGCTCCGGGCGCTGGACGCTGCAAGGACAGATACAGCCAGCCGACCTCTCCTCGCCGGTACTGGGCACGCTGGCCGTATCCGGCCAGGGCGTGTGGCAGGAACAGCGTCTGGAAGGATCATTGCAGGCTCAGGGTCGGCAGCTGGGTTATGCCGGTCAGGCCCGACGCGCCGACGCGGCGCTATCGGCCCGCCTCGCCGCCCGGCGCTGGCAACTCGACGCCGAACTGGGCGCACCGCTGGCACTCGGTGCGGACTGGAGCCTGCAAGCCCGGCAAGGACTGCACGCCAGTGGCGATCTGCAAGGGGTGCAGTCGCTGCATCTGGACCTGCTGGCGAGCGGTCCGCAAGGCAAGGTACGCCTCGAACTCGATACCGCCGGAGCCGGGGCGGCACACGGCCCGGGCCGACTGACGCTCACCGGCCCCGCCCTGGCCGGCGAGGTGCCCCTGCGCTGGAGCCGGCAACAGTTGGAGCTGCTGCCGGCAAGCTTGCGGCTGCCTGGGGCGCTGCGCCTGAGCTGGCCCCGCCCCCTCACCGTGCCGCTGGCCGCGCGCGGCGACAGCGCCATCACCGCCGAAGTGCAGTACCAGAATCTGCGCGTCAACACTGTCGACAGCCGCCTGTCCTGGCAGCAAGCCCAGTGGGACTGGCAAGGACGGCTCGACCTCATCGGCAACAGCGCCGGCGTCGACCTCGCGGGGACATGGCAGGGCCGTATCGATGCCGGCGGCTTGAGCGGCGCTCCCGCCCGCCTCACGCTGAGCCGGCCCGACCTCAAGCTGGCGCTGCGCGTGCCTGTGGCCAGCCTGCGCCCGCCGCGCTGGGCGGCGCCGGTCGAGTTCGATGGCCACTATGGCCAGTTCCCGCTCCAGGGCACTCTCCAGGTCGGCTACGAACGAGAGCGCTGGCAAGGTACGCTGGATGGCCTCTCGCGGCTGCCGTTCTACACCCAGGGCGGCGAGCTGAAGTTGGTCCTGCCCTGGCACGGCCAACAGGGCCAGTGGTTTCTGGATAGTGGCAGCCGCGTCACGCTTGCCAAGGGGCTGATCGGCAGCACCCTGGTCAAACCGATCGCCGTCAGCGCCAGCACGCCGCTGCGCTTATCCCCACAAGGCGTCTTCGGCGAGTTGCGGCTGCAGGCCGACGGCGTCGTGGCAACGCGCGGAACCCTGCCGCCGCTCGACGGGCAACTCAGCGCGGCCGGGCTGCAGGGCCGCGCCAGCCTGCGCATCCCGGCATGGCAATCCACCCTTACCGTGAGCGCTACGCGCCTTGCCCAAGGCAAGAAAACCGGCGTGCAAGGCACGCTGGAACTGAGCACGCCGTTGTCGCCCGCCATGAGTCGCGGCCTTGGGGTCACCCTGCAACAAGGTCGTGTCACCGGCCAGGGACGCTGGCAGTGGCTGGGGAGCGGACAGCTGCAAGGCACGCTCGCGGCCTCCGGGGTCGCGCTCGACTGGGGCGGCATCCAGGCGACGGGGGGCAGCGGCAGCGCGCATGTCGCATTCGGTCAGGCGGGCCTGAAGCTGGCCAGCGCCGGCCCGATCACGCTGGCCGAACTCGACCTCGGCACGCGCGTGCGCAACGTCCGCCTCACGGCGCAATCCGACCTCAACACCTGGCAGCTCGCCGATGTCCACGCCGAGGTACTGGGCGGGCAGATGAACGCCGCCAGCCTGCAATGGCCCTCGCCGCAGTATCAGCCGGTGACGGTGAGCCACATCGACCTGGCCGAGGTGGCCGCCCTGCAAAACGATCCGGAGCCGACCGTGCAACTCGCCGGCCGCGTGGGCGGGGTGCTGCCGCTGCAGCTGATGAAAGATTCCCTGGCGCTGCAGGGGGGCCTGATCCGCAATGAAGGCCCACTGGAGCTCAAGGTCCAGCCCTCCGCCGGCGTCGGCGCCATGGGCCAGTCCAACCGCGCGGTGCAACTGGCGCTGGACACGCTGGGCCATCTGGCGATCAACGATTTCCAGGCCTGCCTGGACATGCCGCCGGACGGCTGGCTCGACGCGGCGGTGACCATCAAGGGACAGAACCCGCAACAAAATGGCCAACCAGTCGTACTAAACTATACGCATCGGGAAAATCTGTTCGAGCTGTTACGCAGCCTGCGTATCGGCGATGAACTCTCCCGCCGGGTATTGAACCGAAAGCCGGCGGAGAGTTCTCACTGACATGACGTTGGAGGACTCATCATGAACCCCGTTTGGCTGCTGGCCCTGCTGCCCCTGGCCGCGTGTACCCCCCGGGTCGCACTGGAGGCCCCCAAGGAACCGATCACGATCAATCTGAACGTGAAGATTGATCACGAAATTCGCCTCAAGGTGGAAAAGGATGTCGATAAACTCATCAGCGAAGACAGCGCATTGTTCTAGGAGCACGCCATGAAGACGACGATACGAGGGATGGCGCTGCTGCTGCTCGTCTGCAGCACACTGGCCATGGCACTGGATCTGGATGGCGCCAAGTCGCAGGGGCTGGTCGGGGAGCAGCCCAACGGCTACCTGGGCGTGGTCAAGGCCACGCCGCAGGCGGTGGAACTGGCCGCGGACATCAACGCCAAGCGGCGCGCCGCCTACGACGCCATCGCCAAGAAGAACGGCGCCACCCTGGACCAGGTGGCGGCCCTGGCCGGCCAGAAAGCCATCGAGAAGGCCGCGCCGGGGGCCTACGTCCGCTCCGCGGACGGCCAGTGGGTCAAGAAGTAGCGGTAACCGCGATCAAGCACACGGCCCGCCGGACGGATGACGCCCGGCGGGCCGTACCAATGCCCCTCGATGCTTCAGGGCAGAGAGCCGCGCGGCTGCAGGCTGCTCACTGGCACGCCTCCGGCAGCGCCCGTACTCTGCCTTAAAACAGCCTCAGACGCTGCCCAGATAATCCGCCTTGCCGATGTCGACACCGTTGTGCCGCAAAATGCCGTAAGCGATGGTGAAGTGAAAATAGAAGTTGGGCAGGGCGAACCCCAGCAGATAGTTCTGGCCCGTGAAATGGATTTCCTGGCTGCGCACCTTGAGGGTGATCGGCCGTTCCTCGCTGCCGTCGACCTGTTCCGGCTTCAGGGTTTGCAAGAACGCCACCGTCTTGGCGAGGCGCTCTCCCAGTTCGGCGAAGCTGGTTTCGGTGTCGGCGAAACTCGGCACCTCGACCCCGGCGAGGCGCGCACCGCACCCCTTGGCGGTGTCGGACACACTTTGCACCTGGCGCACCAGCGGGAACATATCGGGGGCGAGCCCGGCGTTGAGCAAGACCTCCGGCGCGATGTTCTTCGCCGCTGCGTGCGCGGCGGCCTTGTCGAGGATGGCGGCGAGGTTGGTGATGCCACGGATGAGGACCGGGATCGAGGCTTGATACATGGAAAGCGACATGGACAGGCTCCTGATGATGAGGGGACCGAGGGAGAAGTCGGCGCGGGCAAGCGCCGGGGTGACCGTCAGGGACAGACCGCGGCGGCAGTCACTTCACGATAGCCGATAACCCGCTCCGGGCAACGTTCGCCTACCGCAACGCACCCCGGCTCGCCGGGGTCCGGGAACAGGAGACGAGGAAACCCCGTCGCTAGCGCGCGGCGGGGTGGCAGTCGACACCATAGCGCGCCAGCAGCGCGGCGGGCTCGATCACCACCAGCGGCAGCACCTGCCCCGCCACCTTGAGTGAGGCGGGCAGGCGCGTGGTGGAGCCATCCCAATCCGCCGGAAAGGCGCTGCAGATGGCCGGCAGGTCGCGGTCGTCCACCAGCGCCAGCTCGCCGCCGATTTCCAGGTAGAGTTCGCCGCCCGGGGTCAGGTAGACGGTGCGCGAGCGGTCGTCTTCGGTATAAGGCACGGTGCGCCAGCCTTCGCCCTCGAGCCGCGCCACGAACGGGGCCTTGTCGAGCGCGACGTACACCTTCTGCGGACCGTTCTGCACGTAATAGCGGCCGTGCGCGTCCCGGCTGTAGTTACGGTTGAAGAATTCGGCCATCACGGCGTGCTCGAGCCTTTCCTCGCGCAGCCACCACTGGCCGCGCGCATCGAGCCTGAGCCAGCCATAGACGGCCGGGACGTTGGGCCACTTGGCCATTCCCGCCACTACCGCAGCATCCATTCCTGCTCCTCCTCGCCCTGCCCCCTTTGCGGAAAACGGGCCTCTTCTGATTTATGGCTTGCGAACCGGCTTCGGCCAACCTTCTTGCTCACAGCGCACGCAACACCGCCGCCGGCGCGCTGCGCGTCACCCGCCGCACCAGCGGCCAGCCGGCCAGGCCGACCACCAGCATGCCGCTGATCACCCCGAGCGGCAACAGCCAGGGGTTGACGAACAGCGGCAGGTTGAACAGCTTCACCGCGGCGATGGCGCCGATCGCCGTCGCGCCCAGCGCCGCCATCAGCCCGGTCAGGGCCCCCAGCCACATCAGCTCGGCCAGCACCACGCTGCGGACCTGGCGCCGCGAGGCCCCCAGCGCCCGCATCAGGCCGACGTCGAACAGCCGCTCGTCGCGGGTCGAGGCCAGCGCCGCCCACAGCACCAGCACGCCGGCGGCCAGCGCCAGCACGAACAGGGCCTCGATCGCGCGCGACAGCTGGTCGACCATGGCGCGCACCTCGGCGAGGATGGCACTGACGTCGATCACGGTGACGTTGGGAAACTGCGCCACCAGCTGGTTGACGAAGTCCTCGTCGGCGGGGGCCAGGCGGAAGCTGGTGATGTAGCTGGCCGGCTGGTCGGCAAACCAGGCGGGCGGCGCCACCACGAAGAAATTTACGCGGAAGCTGTCCCACGACACCTTGCGCAGGCTGGTGACGCGGGCCGAGTACGGGCTGCCGCCCAGGGTGAAGGTGAGCGTGTCGCCCAGGCGGATGCCCAGGGTCTCGGCCAGACCCTGCTCGACCGAAAACTGCGGTGCCGCACGCGCGCCCCACCATTCCCCGGCACTGACACGGTTGCCGCTGGGCAAGGTGGCGCGCCAGGACAGGTTGAACTCGCGCTCGGCCAGGCGCTGTGCCCGCTCCGAGGCGTAGGACGACGGCCGTACCGGCCGGTCGTTGATGGCGCTGAGCCGTGCCCGCACCATCGGCGCTAGTTCCGGCGCCGGCAAGGCGTGGCCGACGAAGGCGCTCCTGAACGGTTCGATCTGCGCCGGCTGGACGTTGATGGCGAACTTGTTGGGGGCATCCGCCGGCACGCTCCGTTGCCAGGCGGCGATCAGGTCGCCACGCACCACCGTCAGCGTCAGCAGCGCCATCAACCCGACCGACAACGCCACGATCTGGATCACCGCCAGCCACGGCCGGCGCGCCATGTTGGCGATGCCGAAACGCCAGCCGACGCCCACGCCGGTGGGCAGGCGGCGCATCAGCCATACCGCGACGAACGCCACCAGCGCCACCGCGGCGAGAAAGCCGGCGAGGCCGCCGAACAACCAGCCGGCCAGCGTCAGATCCCCCACCTGCCACGCCGTCAGGGCCAGCAGCGCCGCCACCGCCGCCAGCGGCGCGAGCCGTCCCGACGGCGAGGGACGCAGCTCGTCGCGCAGCACCGCCAGCGGCGGCACCCGGCGCAAGCTCAAGAGCGGCGGCAAGGCGAGCCCGAGCAGCAACACCAGCGCCGACAGCGGCCCGCTCAGCCACGGCAGCCGTCCGGGGGCCGGCAGCAAGCCGCCGACCCACTGCTGGGCCAACTGCATCAGCCCGCTTTGCAAGGCGTAGCCGGCCAGCGTGCCGAGCCCACCGGCCAGCAGCCCCAGCAACAGGAACAGCCCGGCAAACAAGCCCCATACTTCGTTGGCGCTGAGCCCCAGGCAGCGCAGTACCGCCACCGGCTGCCAGTGCCGCGCCAGGTAACGGCGCACCGCCATGCCCACCGCGGCGGCGGCCAGGGCCACCGTCAGCATGGCAGTCAGGCCGAGGAAGCGGCGCGCTCGCTCCAGGGCGGTGCGAATCTCGGGGCGTGCCTCCTCGACGCTCTCCAGGCGCATGCCGCTTTTCAGCTGTGGTTCGAGCCAGACCCGGAAGCCGGCCACGGCCGCGCTGTCGCCGGCCAGCATCAGCCGCCAGCGCAGGCGGCTGCCCGGCTGTACCAGCCCGGTGGCGGCGAGATCGGCGCGGTTGAACATCAGCCGCGGCACGAAGTTGTAGAGGTCGAGCGTGCCGTCCGGCTCGCGCAGGATCTCGCCCGCCAGCGTCAGCCGCGTGTTGCCCACCTCGAGCGCATCGCCCAGCTTGAGCTTGAGCCGGCTGATCAGGCGCGCATCGGCCCAGGCGGTACCCGGCAGCGGGTGCAATGCCCCGCTTCTCACCCCGCCTTCGGCCAACCTGACGCTGACCTCGCCGCGCAGCGGGTAGCGATCGGTGACCGCCTTGTAGGTGGCGAGCGCCGCCCGGCCGTTGGCGAACACCATCGAGGGGAAGCTGATGTTTTCGGCCTGCGTCAGCCCGCGCCGCTGTGCCTCGGCACGGATCGCCGCCGGCGCCGGCTCCGGGCTGTTGAGCACCAGATCCGCCGCCAGCAACTGGCTGGCGTGGTCGGTGAGCGCGCGCTCGACGCGGTCAGAGAAGAAGGCCACGCTGCTCATCGCCGCCACCGCCACCAGTAGCGCCAGACCGAGGACGGTCAGCTCGCCCGCCACCAGTTCGCGACGGGTGAAGCGCCAGGCCAGCAGGCAGCGCCCCCAGAACGTCATCGCCCGGCTCCGTTGAGTTTGCCGTCCACCAGCCGGTAGATGGCGTCGCAGCGCCCGGCCAGTTCGCTGTCGTGCGTCACCAGCACCAGCGCCGTGCCCTGCTCGGCGTTGAGCTGGAACAACAGGTCGATGATCTGGCGCCCGGTGGCCGGGTCGAGGTTGCCGGTCGGCTCGTCGGCGAACAGCAGCAGGGGCTCGATGACGAAGGCGCGTGCCAGCGCCACGCGTTGCTGCTCGCCGCCGGAAAGATGGCGCGGATAATGCTGCAGGCGCTGCCCCAGGCCGACCCGCTCCAGCATGGCGCGGGCCGCCTCGCGCGCATCGCGCCGGCCGGCCAGTTCGAGCGGCAGCATGACGTTTTCCAGCGCGGTGAGTTGTGGCATAAGCTGGAAGTTCTGGAACACGAAGCCGACCTTGTCGCGGCGCAGACGCGCGCGATCGTCCTCGGACAACTGGGTCAGCGATTGCCCGAACAGCGCCACCTCGCCAGCCGACGGGTGATCGAGCCCGGCCAGGAGCGACAGCAGGGTCGACTTGCCGGAGCCGGACGCCCCGACGATGGCGACACTTTCGCCCTCGTACAGGGTCAGACTGGCAGAGCGCAGGATGGACAGCGATTCGCCGTGAAACTCCACCTGCTTGGCGATCCCCACGGCGGACAAAACCGCCTTGTCATCGATGGATGTGAGCATGTTCAGTTATCTGCGTCTGATCGCATTGTTGTTGATGGCCCTGCCGGTGCAGGCGGCGACGGTACTGGTATTCGGCGACAGCCTGTCGGCCGGCTACGGCCTCTCCCCCGGTCAGGGCTGGGTGACACTGCTGGAACACAGTCTGGCACCGCGCCATCGCGTGATCAATGCCAGTATGTCGGGCGAAACCACCGCCGGCGGCCTGTCGCGTCTGCCCGCCGCGCTCAAGCGCCACCGCCCCGACGTGGTGGTGCTGGAACTGGGCGGCAACGATGGCCTCAGGGGCCTGCCGCTGGACGCGATGCAGCACAACCTGGAACAGATGATCCGTCTCGCCGGGCAGGGCAAGGCGCAGGTGCTGCTGGTCGGCCTGACCCTGCCCCCCAACTATGGCCCGAAATACGGAGCCGAGTTCCACGCCGTCTACGAGACGCTCGCCAGGAAATACCGGCTGCACTACGTCCCGCGCCTGATGACCGACTTCGAGGCCGATCCCAGCAAGTTCCAGCCCGACGGCATCCACCCGCGTGCCGAGGTGCAGCCGCGCATGATGGAAACGGTGCGAGCCAAGCTGCCGCTGTCCTGAGAACCTGTTCACGATCTGTCGCGAGCAGCCCTCAGTGGGGTGAAGAGCAGCGCAGGAACCAGAATGTACTGGAGTACATGAGGATTCCCGATCGCTGAGCCAATCGAAGATTGGCACGCAGTGCACATGAGCCCCGATCAGGGATGCGCAGCAAGATCGTGAACAGGTTCTGAGCCTGTCTTCGGCCAACCTGTCCCGTGAAGACGCCCCGCCACGCCGACTATCCGGCGCAGCACTTTACCTTCTACAGTGAAGAAGCCCGAGCGGCACTCACCAAGGAGAACTACATGGCACAGCGCATCCTGATCATCTGCGGCGACTACGTCGAAGACTACGAACTGATGGTCCCGTTCCAGGCCCTGCAGGCGATGGGCTACACCGTCGATGCGGTCTGCCCCGGCAAACAGGCCGGCGAGCAGGTCAAGACCGCGATCCACGACTTCGAAGGCGCGCAGACCTACTCGGAGAAACCGGGGCACAACTTCACCCTCAACGCCAGCTTCGAGCAGATCGACGCCACAAACTACCAGGCCCTGCTGGTGCCCGGCGGCCGCGCCCCGGAATACCTGCGCCTGGACGCCCAGGTGCTGCGCCTGGTACGCCACTTCGCCGACACCGGCAAACCGATCGCCGCCATCTGCCACGGCGCGCAGCTGCTCGCCGCCGCCGACGTCATCCGCGGCCGCAAGGTGTCGGCCTACCCGGCCTGCGCCCCGGAAGTGCGGCTGGCTGGGGCGGAGTACATGGAGATCGCCATGACCGCCGCCGTCACCGACGGCCGCCTGGTCACCGCGCCGGCCTGGCCGGCCCATCCCGCCTGGCTGGCGCAATTCGCCGCCGTGCTGGGCGCGCCCTGAGGCGGGGCGTCCACGCGCACGGCACCGCACCCGGACGTAAAAAAACCCCGCAGCACGCTGCGGGGTTTTTCGTGGTCCGTGTTCCGCGTCGCGGATTACAGGTCCTTGGCGTTTTCCGCCAGGTAAGCGGCCACGCCTTCCGGGCTCGCCTGCATGCCCTTCTTGCCCTTGCTCCAGCCGGCCGGGCACACTTCGCCGTTCTCTTCGAAGAACTGCAGCGCGTCGACCATGCGCAGCATTTCGTCGATGTTGCGGCCCAGCGGCAGGTTGTTCACCACCTGGTGCTGCACCACGCCCGACTTGTCGATCAGGAAGGAACCGCGGAACGCCACGCCACCGTCGGCTTCCACGTCGAAGGCCTTGCACAGTTCGTGCTGGATGTCGGCCACCAGGGTGTAGCCAACGGCGCCGATGCCGCCCTTGTCCACCGGGGTGTTGCGCCAGGCGGCGTGGGTGAAGTGGCTGTCGATCGACACGCCGATCACTTCCACGTTGCGCTTCTTGAACTCTTCCAGGCGGTGATCGAAGGCGATCAGCTCGGACGGGCAGACGAAGGTGAAGTCCAGCGGGTAGAAGAACACCACAGCGTATTTGCCGGCGGTAGCGTTCTTGAAGTTGAAGTTTTCAACGATCTGGCCATCGCCTTGAACCGCGGCGAAGGTCTTCTCGGCACAATCGAAGAACGGGGCTTGTTTGCCTACCAGTACAGCCATGGAATTGCTCCTTTCAGGTCATCACAGGATGGACCGTCCACCAGCGGCGGGCGGCCATCGTCAATGCGGGGTTTTATAAATCAGGGTGAACGGTCGCCGCCAATTGGAATTCCATATCATACCGATAGCGAATGCCAATCATAATGGTCACCGTAGTGGTGTCTTATCGTTGTGGTACCCGCTCGGCGGTTTTTCAAGTGGCGCCAAGGCGGGTCCTCCGCTCATGAGCAACAGGCCACCGCGACGTCCACACCTGAAGACAGGAAAGGACGCCGGGCACGGGTAGCAAGGACGGCTTGCCCGGAGGCACTGATCATGGCGGAGTGACGGCAAGCGCTGGTCACACTGGTAACACCGCCGGTCAATTCGTGAGTGATCCGGACAGCGTTGACCGGCGTCAATGCTGCGGCCGAATATCCGAGTAAATTACTCAACATTACGCAGCGTCGACGGGCACGTTTCGGGAAGCCAACCAGGCCCCGACCGGCGCCTTACCCAGCCCTTTGCCACGGCAGCCCCAGTCTTCCACGATGGACGATGCCGCTCCCTCATCGGGGCGGGCGGGCACCACTCAGCGCAGCAATGAAAGGTGAACACATGAACACAAAGCAGACACCGCCTCGGGACGCCGGGGCGCAACGGCCAAGCCCCGACTGGGATGCCCGCGCCCCTGCCGTCCTCCAGGACCAAATCCGGGCTTACGACGATATGCGACATCGTTGCCCGGTAGCCTACAGCGAGTACCTGAACTGGTCGCTGTTCCGCCACGACGATGTGATGCAGGCCCTGACCGACCCCAAGACCTTCAGCAACGCGGTTTCCAGCTATCCCTCAATCCCCAATGGCATGGACCCACCCGAGCACTCGGCCTACCGCATGCTGATCGAACCTTATTTTGCCCCCGAGGCCATGGCCCGATTCGAGCCGGTGTGCCGGCGTATCGCCGCCGATCTGGTGCGCGAGCTGCCGCCGGCGGGTGAAGTGGAACTGATGGGCCAATTCGCCGAGGATTTCGCCCTGCAAATCCAGTGCGCCTTCATGGGGTGGCCGGTGGCACTGCACGACCCCCTGCGCCGCTGGACCCACCGCAATCGCGCAGCCACCCTGGCGGCCGATCGCGCGGCCATGGCGGCCGTCGCGCTCGAATTCGACGGCTACATCCGGGCGCAACTCGACGCCCGCCGGGCTGCGGGTGACCGGGCTCCCGATGACGTGACCCGCCGCCTCCTCGGGGAAACGCTGCAGGGCCGGACACTGAGCGACGCCGAGATCGTCAGCATCGTGCGCAACTGGACGGTCGGCGAGCTGTCCACCATTTCCTCCTGCGTCGGGATTCTCACCCAGTACCTGGCCGAACGGGCCGAGTTGCAGCAGCGGCTACGACGGCAGCCGGAGCTGTTGCCGGCCGCCATCGACGAGATCCTGCGCATCCATGCGCCCCTGATCGCCAACCGCAGGATCGCCACCCGGGATGTGGAAATCGGCGGCTGCCAGTTGAAAGCCGGCGACCGCGTCACTCTGATATGGGCGTCGGCCAATCGCGACGAAACCGTCTTCGGCGACGCCGACGAATTCCGACTTGACCGCGATCCGGCCGACAACCTCCTCTACGGCGCCGGAATTCATGTCTGCCCCGGCGCTCCGCTGGCCCGGCTAGAATTGAGGATCGTGATGGAAGCCCTGCTCAGTCAAACGGAGCGAATCGGAACAGTGGCAGGCAAGACTCCGGTGCGGGCGAGCTATCCGGCCAGCGGCTACGCCTCGCTGCCGTTGTGGATCGAGCGAGCCGCCCGCCCTGCCCACCAGGCCTGAGACGACCACGGCACGCCGGCACGACGTCCAGGCACAAGCTGCAAGCACCAAAAAAAACGGGAGCCAAGGCTCCCGTTTGTCATGGTGAGATACAGGCTCAGGCCTTGCTCTCGGCCTTCTGACGCAGACGCAGGTTCAGTTCACGCAGCTGCTTCTCGTCCACCGCGCCCGGCGCGTTGGTCAGCAGACACTGCGCGCGCTGGGTCTTCGGGAAGGCGATCACGTCGCGGATCGACTCGGCGCCGGCCATCAGCGTGACCAGACGGTCCAGACCGAACGCCAGGCCGCCGTGCGGCGGAGCACCGAACTTCAGGTTGTCGAGCAGGAAGCCGAACTTGTTCTGCTGTTCTTCCGGCGTGATCTTCAGGGCGGCGAACACCTTTTCCTGGATCTCGGCGCGGTGGATACGCACCGAACCGCCGCCGATTTCCCAGCCGTTGAGCACCATGTCGTAGGCACGCGCCAGGCACGCGCCCGGGTTGCTGTCCATCAGGTCCTCGTGGCCTGGTTTCGGGCTGGTGAACGGATGGTGGCAGGCGGTCCAGCGGTCGTCGTCCTCGTCGTACTCGAACATCGGGAAGTCGACCACCCACAGCGGACGCCATTCCTTGACGAAGTAGCCGCCCGCCAGGCCGCGCTCGTGGCCGATCTTGATGCGCAGCGCGCCGATCGCCTCGTTCACCACCTTGGCCTTGTCGGCGCCGAAGAAGATGATGTCGCCATTGTCGGCAGCGGTACGCGCCATGATCTCGTTCAGCGCATTCACCGACAGGAACTTCACGATCGGCGACTGCAGGCCGCTGTTCTCGTCGTTGCTGATCTTGCTCTTGTCGTTGACCTTGATGTAGGCCAGCCCCTTGGCGCCGTAGATGCCAACGAACTGGGTGTAGTCGTCAATCTCCTTGCGGGAGAGCGCCGCGCCACCCGGCACGCGCAGGGCCACGACACGGCCGTTAGGCAGGTCGGCGGCACCGCGGAACACCTTGAATTCCTCGGTCTTCATCAGGTCGGTCAGTTCGGTGAACTGCAGGCTGACGCGCAGGTCCGGCTTGTCGGAGCCGTAGTAGTGCATGGCGTCGGCGTAGCTCATGCGCGGGAAGTCGCCCAGTTCCACGTCCATCACGTCGCGGAAGATCTGGCGCGCCATGTCTTCGGTGATGTCCATGATCTGGTCCTCGTCCAGGAACGAGGTCTCCAGGTCGATCTGGGTGAATTCGGGCTGACGGTCGGCCCGCAGGTCTTCGTCGCGGAAGCACTTGGTGATCTGGTAGTAGCGGTCGAAGCCGGCCACCATCAACAGCTGCTTGAACAGCTGCGGCGACTGCGGCAGCGCGAAGAATTCGCCCGGGTGCACGCGGGACGGCACCAGGTAGTCGCGCGCGCCTTCCGGCGTGGAGCGGGTCAGCATCGGGGTTTCGATGTCGATGAACCCCTGCTGGTCGAGGTACTGGCGCACGCCCATCGCCACGCGGTAGCGCAGGCGCAGGTTCTTCTGCATCGCCGGGCGACGCAGGTCGATCACGCGGTGGGTCAGACGCACGTTTTCCGACAGGTTCTCGTCGTCGATCTGGAACGGCGGGGTGGCGGCCGTGTTCAGTATCTCGATGTCCTTGGCCAGGATCTCGATCTCGCCGGAAACCAGGTGGGCGTTGGCGGTGCCGGCCGGACGCTCGCGCACGATGCCGGAGATCGACAGCACGAATTCGTTGCGCGCGCTGTCGGCGGTCTTGAACGCTTCCGGGGTATCCGGATCGATCACCACCTGCACCAGACCCTCACGGTCGCGCAGGTCGATGAAAATCACGCCGCCGTGGTCGCGACGACGATGCACCCAGCCCTTCACCGTCACGGTCTGGCCGAGATAGGCCTTGTCAATCAGCCCGCAGTAATTGGTTCGCATAATATCCTGAATTGAATCGTAAAAATTCGGTATCAAGGCCCAGAGTCTATTTCAGTAGGCGAGCGAGCCAAAGCAGCTTGAGTGCCACCAGCGCTCAGGAACCGGAATGTACACGCAGTACATGAGGATTCCTGATCGCTGAGCGAATCACTGTGTGCAAATCTTTGCCTTGCTCAGCGATGGATTCGCACGCAGTACTGCTGGCGCTCAAGATGCACAGGCGCAGCCGCCTAATGAGATGGGCTCTTATTCGTCCTTGCCTGGGGGCGCAACCACCCCCATGGAAATCACGTACTTCAGCGCGGCGTCCACACTCATCTCGAGCTCGCGCGTGTCCTTCTTCGGCACCATGATGAAATAGCCCGAAGTCGGGTTGGGCGTGGTCGGCACGTACACGCTGACGTATTCCTCACCGTCCAGGTGCGAAGCCACGTCGGCGGCCGGGGTGCCGGTCTGGAACGCCACGGTCCAGGAGCCCTGGTGCGGAAACTGCACCAGCAGGGCCTGGCGGAAAGCCTGACCGGAATCCGACAGCAGCGTGTCGCTGACCTGCTTGACGCTGCTGTAGATCGACTTCACCACCGGGGTGCGCGAAATCAGTGCATCCCAGAAGCTGAACAGGCGCTGACCCAGCACGTTGGCGGCGAGCATGCCCGTGCCAAGCAGGATCAACACCGACAGCAGCACGCCCAGGCCCGGTATGTGAAACCCGATCAGGGCTTCCGGACGCCAGTGCTCCGGCAATAGGGTCAGGGTCTGGTCCAGCGTGCCGACGATCAGGTTCAGCACCCACAGCGTCACCGCCACCGGGAGCCAGATCAGCAGGCCCGTGACCAGGTGCCCCTTGAAATTAAGCTGCAGACGCGGCATCAACTGCAGCTACCGCAGCCGCCGGTGCCGCAGCTGTGGCCGCCGGCCGGCGCCGAGGAACTGCCGTTCTTGAAATCGGTGGCGTACCAGCCCGAACCCTTGAGCTGGAACCCGGCCGCCGTCAGTTGCTTGCGGTAGTCTGGGCTGCCGCACTCGGGGCAGGCGGCAATCGGCGCATCGCTCATTTTCTGCAGGTGTTCCTTGGCAACCCCACAGGCATCGCAACGGTATGCATAAATCGGCATGTTTCTCTCCTTCACCTGCCATTGACAATGGCATAGACGGCATGTTTCTTGCTACAGTGAACGCTTGCCAGTACTGGCTTCCGCTCAGATGGGGACATTCCCTCCGCAACGCAAGCAGCTGTTCACAAACGGGTGATTATATCTGACTGCCAGTGCAACACAAAAATACTGTTTCGTCACACCACCGCAATCCCACACGGCGAAGCTGTGGTCTGAACGCGTCAGAGGAAAAAGGGAAGCTCATGAACAACATCCAGTCACCGCTCGCCGGCAAGAAAGGCCTGATCATCGGCATCGCCAACGAGCACAGCATCGCCTACGGCTGCGCCAAAGTGCTCAAGGCGCAGGGAGCGGAGTGCGCCGTCACCTACCTCAACGAAAAGGCCGAAAAGTACGTGCGCCCGCTGGCGGACACGCTGGCATCCCCCCTGGTGCTGCCGCTCGACGTGGAACAGCCGGGCCAGCTCGCCGCGGTGTTCGACGCCATCGGCCAGCAGTGGGGCGAACTGGACTTCGTCATCCACTCCATCGCCTTCTGCCCGATGCAGGATCTGCACGGGCGCGTCACCGATGTGTCGCTGGCCGGTTTCCAGCAGGCGATGCAGGTATCGTGCTATTCCTTCATCGAAACCGCGCGCCTGGCCGAACCTCTGATGAAACACGGCGGCACGCTGATCACCATGAGCTATTACGGCGCCGACAAAGTGGTGCAGAACTACAATATCATGGGACCGGTCAAGGCGGCGCTGGAGAGCGTCACGCGCTATCTGGCGCACGAACTGGGCAGCCAGGGCATCCGCGTGCACGCGGTGTCGCCGGGGCCGCTGAAGACCCGCGCCGCCTCCGGCATCGCCCATTTCGACCAGCTGATCGACGACGCCATCACGCGCGCGCCGCAGAACCGCCTGGTGGACATCGAGGACGTCGGCCAGACCTGCGCCTTCCTGATTTCCGACGCGGCGCGTTCGCTGACCGGCGACACCTTCTATGTCGACGGCGGCTACCACATCATGGCCTGAGAGAGACACCGAGCATGACGCATGACGATCAAGCCTTCGACGATATCCTGCAACAAGCCGAGCAGCTCGGGCCGCTGCCGATGGCAGTGGCGCATCCGTGCAGCCGCGAGGCGCTCTTGGGCGCGGTGGAGAGCGCCGACCACGGCATCGCCCGGCCGATCCTGATCGCGCCGCAGGCCAAGCTGAAGAAACTGGCCGAGGAACTCCGCGTCGACCTGACGCGCTTCGAGACCATCGACGTGCCGCACAGCCACGCCGCCGCGGAGCAGGCGGTGGCGCTGGTGCGCGACGGCTACGCCGACATCCTGATGAAGGGCAGCCTGCACACCGACGAATTCATGACCGAGGTCACGGCGCGCAGCAGCGGCATCCGCACCGAGCGCCGCATCAGCCACGTGTTCATCATGAAGGTGGAGAGCTACCCGCGCTACCTGTTCATCACCGACGCGGCGATCAACATCGAGCCCGACCTCACCGCCAAGCGCGACATCTGCCAGAACGCCATCGACCTGTGCCATGCCCTGGGCATCGCCTGCCCCAAGGTGGCGATCCTGGCGGCGGTGGAGACCATCAACCCGGAGATGCGCTCCACCATCGACGCCGCCGCGCTGTGCAAGATGGCCGACCGCGGCCAGATCACCGGCGCCATCCTGGACGGCCCGCTCGCCTTCGACAATGCCATCTCGCGCGAGGCGGCGGCGACCAAGGGCATCGTCTCGCCGGTGGCGGGCGACCCGGACATCCTGCTGGTGCCCGACCTGGAATCCGGCAACATGCTGGCCAAGCAGCTGTCCTACCTCGCCGCCGCCGCCTCCGCCGGGATCGTGATGGGCGCGCGCGTGCCGATCGTGCTGACCAGCCGCGCCGACGACTCCAACGGCCGGCTCGCCTCCACTGCGGTGGCAAACCTGCTGGCGCACGGCAAGCAAAGGCGGGAGCCGCTGGCATGAAGAAAGTGCACCTGGCGATCAACGCCGGCTCGGCCACGCTGAAGTTCCGCGCCTACGGCGCCGACGGCCACGGCCTGTTGGTCAAGGGGCTGGTGGAGCACTTCGGCCAGGACGGCGGGCGCTTGACGCTGACCGATGGCAAGGGGCTGCCGCTGCTGCACCAGGAGCTGGCCGGCAACGGCCGCGACCTGGCGGTGGCGGCGGTGATCAACGCCCTGGCCGACCGCCAGATGACGGTCGCGGCGGTAGTGCACCGCGTGGTGCACGGCGGCAACCGCTTCAGCGAACCGGTCCGGCTCACGCCGCAGGTGCGCGCCGGACTGGAGGAATTCGTCGCGCTCGCCCCACTGCACCAGCCGGTGAGCCTGGCGGTGATCGACGCCTTCACCGCGCTGGACGAGCGGCTGCTGCAGATCGCCTGCTTCGACACCGCCTTCCACACCAGCCAGCCGGAGGTGGCGACGCGTTTCGGCATCGCCCGCCACTGGCATGCCGAAGGGGTGCGGCGCTACGGTTTTCACGGCCTCTCCTACGCTGCCATCGCGCGCCGCCTGCCCGAACTGGGGTTGGCCGAAGCCAAGGTGGTGGTGTGTCACCTGGGCAGCGGCGCCAGTGCCTGCGCCATGGTGCAGGGGCGCAGCGTCGCCAGCAGCATGGGCTTTTCCGCGGTGGACGGCCTGCTGATGGGCACCCGCCCCGGCGCGCTCGATCCCGAAGTGCTGCTGTACTGGATGGAGCACGAGGGCATGGGCGTGGCCGAGGTGCGGCGCGAGCTTTACAAGAACTCGGGCCTGCTGGGGGTGTCGGGCCTGTCGGCGGACATGCGCGAACTGCTCGCCAGCCACGTGCCGGCGGCGCGCGAGGCGGTCGAGCTGTTCTGCTACCGCGTGGTCCGGGAAATCGGCGCGCTGGCGGCGGCGATGAAGGGGCTGGACGCGGTGATTTTCACCGCCGGCATCGGCGAGCGCTCGCCGGAAATCCGCGCCCGCGTCGTCAAGCAGCTGGCCTGGCTCGGCTTCGAGCTGGATCTTTCGGCCAACCTGGCGCAAGCGCGCCGCCTGACGACGTCGGCCAGCCCGCGCAGCGCCTGGATGATTCCCACCGACGAGGAAGGCGAAATGCTGCGCAGCGCCGCCCTGCTGCTGGGTTGAGCGCCGCCGTCAGCCCTGCGCCCAGTCGTTGAGCATCAGGCCGAAGCCGATGCCCTGGTTACGGTGGTTGTAGTCGATCAGGCTCTCGCCGTAGCCATTGAAGTACTGCAGGTAGCCGCGCAGCCGGCCGGCGAGCGGGAAGGTCCAGCCCAGTTGCAGCGCCCCCTTGCCGGACGACGGGTTGTAGCGCGCCAGCGCCGCCAGGGTATGGTCGTTCCAGCGATACTGGGCCTGCAGGTCGCCATAGCCGTAGTAGCGCAGGATGTCGGGGTTGTCGTCGCTCTCTACCGGCTCCGGCAGCCGCTGCCACACGCGCGCCGTCAGCGTCAGCGGACCGCGCTCCATGCCGAGCATGCCGTACACCCGGTTCCAGCTGCGCGACAACGGGTCGCTCTGGCCGTTGGACTGATGCACGAAGCCGGCGCCCAGCAGCCGCACCCGCCAGCCCAGCACGGACCAATCGACCGGCAGGCTGGCCATGACTTCGGGCTCGTAGTCGGTTTCGCGAAACGGCGACGACTGCGGCTTGTTGTAGAGCTGCCAGTGCGACTGCTGGGTATAGCCGAACCACAGGTCGGCCGGCGTGCCCAGCACGTTCTGCCAGATCTTGCTCTTGAACGAGAGCTGGAACTTGACTTCGGTGTGGTCGAGATCCTGCGCGGTGGCGCCGTGCGTCGGCGTGAACGGGGCCGTGTTGGGAGCGACCTGGTACCAGCCTGGCAGGAAATACGAGGGCCGGTGGCCGCGCAGCAGGAAGGTACGGTGCGGAGCGTCCTGATCCAGGTCCCACAGCTTGGCCAGCGCCGTACTCTCCGGCACCGACTCGGCACGCTCTTCCGCTGCAGCAGGAATGGCAGCAGGCGCGGGCATTGCTTCGGTGGTGTTTATGGCAGGCTCCGCCAAGGCCGGAGCGGTGGCGAGGACGGCGGCAGGCGGCCGGGCCGCCGTGGCGGCAGCGTCGAAGCAGGCGAGCCGCGCCTCGGCCGCGGGCAAGGCGGCGCATCGGCCCAGCGCCTCCCCGGCGCTCTCGGCATGGCTCATCAGCGGCAGCAGGAGCGGCAAACCCGGCAGCCAGCGCAGAATGGACATGGGCGTCATCGGCAAAAAAAGAAGGTATGACCCCCTGCCGGCGCCGACGGTTCCAAAAAACAAAAGGCCCCGCGATGCGGGGCCTTTGCATATTCGCTGTCCTTGCGGACGGATCAGGCAGCCATGGCCTTGATCTGGGCGGACAGACGGCTCTTGTGACGAGCAGCCTTGTTCTTGTGGAACACGCCCTTGTCGGCAATGCGGTCGATCACTTTAACGGAAGCCTGGAACACGTCTTTGGCAGCAGCCTTGTCACCGGCTTCAACAGCCTTGATCACTTTCTTCACTGCGGTACGGAACGCAGTACGCAGGCTGGCGTTATGCGCGCGCTGCTTGAGAGCCTGGCGTGCACGCTTGCGAGCTTGTGCGCTATTAGCCATGAAACTTTCTCCTGATGAGCGGAATCTGAAACCCGCGATTCTAAGCCCTATACTCTGGTTTTGCAACAGCAATCCGTCCCGCGTAAACTAGCCGGCTTGCAAATCCTCCCAACCGGTTTTTCCGCCCAATGAACCTTCTCAAGGCTCTTGCCACCGTCAGCAGCATGACCATGGTGTCGCGCGTACTGGGTTTCGTCCGCGACGCCATCATCGCCCGCGTCTTCGGCGCCGGGCTTGCCACCGACGCCTTCTTCGTGGCGTTCAAGCTCCCCAACCTGCTGCGCCGGGTGTTTGCCGAGGGGGCGTTCTCCCAGGCTTTCGTGCCGGTGCTGGCGGAATACAAGCAGCAGCGCGGCGAGGACGAGACGCGGCACTTTCTCGCCGCGGTGTCCGGCATGCTGGCGCTGGTGCTGCTGGTGGTGACGGCGCTCGGCATGCTGGCCGCACCGTGGATCATCTGGATCTCGGCGCCCGGCTTCGCCAACGACACCGGCAAGTTCGACCTGACCGTCGAGCTGTTGCGCATCACCTTCCCTTATATCCTGTTCATTTCGCTGTCGTCGCTGGCGGGCAGCGTGCTCAACACCTGGAACCGCTTCTCGGTGCCGGCGTTCACGCCGACCTTCCTGAACATTTCGTTCATCCTGTGCGCCCTGCTGCTGGCGCCCTACTTCCACCCGCCGGTGCTGGTGCTGGCGTGGGCGGTGTTCATCGGCGGCATCCTGCAGCTGGCCTACCAGCTGCCCTACCTGAGGCAGGTGGGCATGCTGCCGTGGCCGCGCCTGGCGCTGAAGGACGCCGCGGTGTGGCGCATCATCCGCCAGATGGGGCCGGCGATTTTCGGCGTGTCGATCGCCCAGATCTCGCTGGTGATCAACACCATTTTCGCCTCGTTTCTGGCCTCCGGCAGCGTGTCGTGGATGTACTACGCCGACCGTCTGATGGAATTCCCCACCGGGGTGCTGGGCGTGGCGCTCGGCACCATCCTGCTGCCGTCGCTGTCCAAGCACGCCGCCAACAATTCCGCCGACGACTACTCCAAGCTGCTGGACTGGGGCATGCGCCTGTCGCTGCTCTTGGCGGTGCCGGCCACGGTCGGCCTGGCGGTGCTGTCCCAGCCCCTGATTGCGACGCTGTTCATGTACGGCAAGTTCTCGGCGCACGACGCGCTGATGACGCAACGCGCCCTGATCGCCTACGCCATCGGCCTGTTGGGACTGATCCTGGTGAAGGTACTGGCGCCGGGCTTCTACGCGCGCCAGAACATCAAGACGCCGGTGAAGATCGCCATCGTCACCCTGTTGCTGACCCAGCTGATGAACCTGGCCTTTGTGTTTCCGCTCAAACACGCGGGGCTGGCGCTGTCGATCGGGCTGGGCGCCTGCCTCAACGCCGGGCTGCTGCTCTACCTGCTGATCAAGCAGGGGGTGTATGAACCGCAGCCAGGCTGGCGCTCCTTCCTTCTGCGCCTGGGCGTGGCGGTGGGTGGCATGGCGGCGCTGCTGGTGGCGGCGCTGTGGCTGCCGATCAACTGGCACGGCCACTCGTGGCAGCGTGTGGGCTGGCTGTCGGCCATCATCATGGCCGGGGTGGCGATGTATTTCGGCCTGCTGTTTGCGCAGGGTTTCCGACCCAGCGACTTCATGCGCCGCGAACACTGAGCAACGGGACCGGGCCGGCCTTGGCCCTGTCCGGAATAAGGAAAGTAACGAGACGATGGCGAGCAACACCAAGACCCCCGAACAGTCGCCGCTCGGCAAGACCGTGCAGTACCAGGACCAGTACGCACCGGAGCTGCTGTTCCCGATTCCGCGCCAGCAAAAGCGCGACGAGATCGGCGTGGACGGCTCGGCGCTGCCGTTTGCCGGCGTCGACATCTGGACCGGCTACGAGCTGTCGTGGCTCAACGCCCGCGGCAAGCCGCAGGTGGCGATCGCCACCTTCCGCATCCCGGCCGACACCCCGAACCTGATCGAGTCGAAGTCGTTCAAGCTCTACCTGAACAGCTACAACCAGACCCGGCTCGACAGCATGGCGCAATTGCAGGCCCAACTCGCGCTGGACTTGTCGCGCGCGGCCGGTGGCCCGGTCGCCGTCAGCCTGACGAGTCCGCAGGATTTTGCACGAGAACGGATCGACGAGCTGGCCGGCGAGTACATCGACGACCTCGACATCGAGGTCAGCGACTATCACCCCGATCCAGCACGGCTTTCGGCCGATCTGTCGCACATCGTCAGCGAGACGCTGTGCTCCAACCTGCTGAAGTCGAACTGCCTGGTGACCGGCCAGCCAGACTGGGGCAGCGTGCAGATCCATTACATCGGACCGCGCATCGAACGCGAGAGCCTGTTGCGCTACCTGATCGGCTTCCGCCAGCACAACGAGTTCCACGAGCAGTGCGTGGAGCGCATCTTCACCGACGTGCTGCGCGCCTGCCAGCCGCAGCAACTCACCGTGTACGCGCGCTATACCCGGCGCGGCGGCCTCGACATCAATCCCTTCCGCAGCAATGGCGGAGAGCCGGCGCCGGCCAACGTGCGCACCGCGCGCCAGTAAATCCCCAAGGTTGGCCGAAGCCCTTCGGCCAACCTCGTCACGCCGTCCGCCGCGCCTTGCGGCAGGCCATCAGCACCACCGCCCCCACCTTGAACAGGCCGGCCGCCACCGTCAGCGACAGGTGCGCGGCGATCAGCAGCGGCATCGCCACCTCCGCTTCGCGGAAATAGGCGGTGTAGACTCCGACGCTGAACACCGACAACGACACCAGCATGGTGACCAGGGCAATACGTTCCATTCCTTGTTGCATGATTCGCACCTTTTGCCGACGGCGCTGCACGTGCCAGGTGACAGCACCCTTTTTAAACATGTACTATTGATACATCTTTAGTGGCGGCGCGTCCAGCATCAGAACATTCTGATATAGGCATCGCCGATAAGATGTATTTTTTTGACAACTTATAAGGACTTCACATGCTCAGCAGCCAGCACCGCGAACTCGTCAAAGCCACCGTACCGGTTCTGCGCGAACACGGCGTCGCCCTGACCAGCCATTTCTACCGCCGCATGTTCAGCCACAACCCGGAACTCAAGCACGTGTTCAACCAGGCCAAACAGGAGGCCGGCCAGCAGCAGCAGGCGCTGGCGCTGGCGGTACTGGGCTACGCCGAACACATCGACGATCCTTCGGTCCTGGCGCCGGTGGTAATGCGCATCGCCCACAAGCACGTCGGCCTGGGCATCCGTGCCGAGCACTACCCGATCGTCGGCCATCACCTGCTGTCCTCGATCAGCGAGGTGCTGGGCGAGGCCGCCAGCGACGAGTTGCTGGAAGCCTGGCGCCTGGCCTACGGCCAGCTTGCCGACCTGCTGATCGGGGCGGAACAACAGCTCTACACCGACGGCGCGCTGAGCCGCGGCGGCTGGTCCGGCGTGCGCAGCTTCACCGTCACCCGCAAGGTGGCGGAAAGCAGCGAGATCACCTCGTTCTACCTCTCCCCGTCCGACAAGGGCGCGGTGCCCGGCTTCCGTCCCGGCCAGTACATCACGCTGAAGCGTTTCGTGCCGGAACTGGGGTTGCTGCAGCCGCGCCAGTACAGCCTGTCGGACGCACCGGGCCAGGATTACCTGCGCATCTCGGTCAAGCGCGAACCCGGCAACGGTAGCACCCCGGCCGGACGCATCTCCAACCTGCTGCACGACACCGTGCACGAAGGCGACCAGCTCGAACTGGCCCCGCCGGGTGGCGACTTCTTCCTGCACGAAGAACGCAGCACCCCGGTCGTGCTGATCAGCGGCGGGGTTGGCGTGACGCCGATGCTCGCCATGCTCAACCATCTGGTGCTGACGCGAAGCCCGCGCCGCGTCGCCTTCGTCCACGGCTGTCGCAACGGTGCGGTGCACGCCATGAAGCGCCACGTCAACCAGCTGGCGGCGGAATGCGACAATGTCAGCAAGGTGGTGTTCTACGAAGAAGTGGGTGCCGAAGACCGCCTGGGCGAAGACTATGACCAGCAAGGCCGCGTCGACCTGGGCGCCGTGCGCGAGCAGGTGCTGCTGCCGGATGCCGACTACTACCTGTGCGGCCCCTTGGCGTTCATGCTGGCGCAGCGCGACTGGCTGCTGGCGGCCGGGGTGGACGGCGGGCGCATCCACTACGAAGTGTTCGGCTCGCATACCATAGCCGGCTGATTGTGCCGCGCGGGTGGGAGGGGTATCCTGCCCGCATCACTCGAGACAGAACGAATCATGCAGTTGACCCGCTTCACCGACCTCGGCCTCAGGGTATTGATGTACCTGACCCACCGCGAACGCGACACCCCGGTCACCATCCCGGAAATCGCCGAGCGCTTCGCCGTGTCGCGCAACCACCTGGTCAAGGTGGTGCACTTCATGGCACAGCAGGGCTGGCTGGTCACCACCCGAGGCAAGGGCGGCGGGCTGGCGCTGGCGCGCCCGGCCGATCACTACCGGCTGGGCGACGTCATCCGCACCCTGGAAGGCATGAGTGACCTGATCGACTGCGCCGAGCCGCCCTGCGCGCTGCGCAGCGGCTGCCAGCTCAAGTCGGCGCTGGACGTCGGCCTCACCGCCTTCTTCGAGGCGCTCAACCGCTTCACGCTGGCCTCCGCCGTCGCCGCGCCGACCGGCGAGGCCATCGTCCGCCTGCACCGCCGGCCCCGTCCGCTGGAGCCGGGCACCGTCTCCTAACACCCTCCGCCGCCCTACCCGGTTCGACGCCGGCACGGCGCCGCTCCGCGCGACACCGCACCGGACACCGCTCTCCCCGCCCTGCATCGGCCGCTCCGGCCCTGTGCGCTCCCCGCCACCGGGCCGCGGCGATCGCCCGGGACGGACTGGCCACGTCTGCCGCCGTACTTTGCCCTGCCGGCATCCCCCACACATCGCCCCCTCTGCGGAACATGGCCGGAAGTTTGCTTGCCTAAACCGGGTCGGCGCCATGCTATGACCACCCAGTCCCGCCTGAGTGGCCCCGCCACCTCTCACCCAGCGTTGCAGATTCCCCGGCAACACATCCCCGCAACAGAACGGCTCTAGCCTGTAGCAGGCTGGCTTCTTCGAGAAAGGGAACACCCATGAAGACCACTGAGATCGCCTTGGCCTTGCAAGGCGGCGGCGCGCACGGCGCCTTTACCTGGGGCGTACTGGACAGGCTGCTGGAAACACGCCGCTATCACCCCGCCGCGCTGAGCGGCGCCAGTGCCGGCGCCATGAACGCGGCGCTGCTGGCCTACGGCTGGATGGAGGGTGGTTACGACGGCGCGCGCGAGGCGCTGGGACAGTTCTGGCAACGGCTGTCGGCGCTCTACCCCTGGCCGGCGGCGCACGCCCCGCCCGTGGCGCTGCAAGGGCTGCTGCAGCTGTCGCACTTCCTGACCTCGGACCAGCTCAACCCGTTCGACTACAACCCGCTGCGCGAGCTGATCGCCAGCAGCATCGACTTCGCCCGGCTGCGCACCACCCCGATCCAGCTGTTCATCGCCGCGACCCACGTCAACAGCGGACGCCTCAAGCTGTTCCATGCCCACGAGCTGAGCGTGGAGCACCTGCTGGCTTCCGCCTGCCTGCCGCAGCTGCACCACACCGTACACATCGACGGCGAAGCCTACTGGGACGGCGGCCTCACCGCCAACCCGCCGCTGTTTCCGCTGGCCTACCAGGGGCGCGCCCGCGATATCGTGCTGGTGACGCTGGTGCCGCAACAGTGGGAGGAGACGCCTGGGCGTGCCGGCGCGGTCGAGCGCCGCCTCAACGACATCAGCTTCGGCTCGTCGCTGCATACCGAGTTGCAAGGGCTGGCCATCGCCAAGCGCGAAGCCGGCAGAAGTCTGTTCGGCCTGGGCCGCCTGGAGCGACACCTGCGCCAGCTGCGCCTGCACCATATCGATGCGGACGCTACCACCGGCGCGCTCGACAGCCTGAGCAAGCTCACGCCGCATCACGGCCTGGTGCAGCAGTTGTTTGCCGCCGGGCGCGAGCGGGCGCAGGCCTGGCTGCAAGAGCACGGTGCGGAAGTCGGGAGAAAAAGCACGATGCGGCTGTGGCGGCGCATCGGCTGACACGGGGCGACGTCGTCGCGGCGCAACGAAGAGCCGCGGCAAGAGCGCGCCACGACCGCAAGGCGGCCGTGGCGGGAAGGGAAAGGATCAGATGGTGCGCGAGTAGCGCGCCTTGGTCTGGCGCTCGCGCAGGTGGCGGTCGAAAGCCATGGCGATGTTGCGGATCAGGAAGCGGCCTTTGGGCTCAACCATCAGGAAGTCGCCGTCGAAAGTGAGCAGGCCCTGCTGCTGGAACTCGCGGATGGCCGGCATCTCGGCGGCAAAGTACTCGGCGAAGTTGATGCCGTGCACCTGCTCGATGGCTTCCACCGACAGCGCGAAGCGGCACATCAGCGCCTGGATGATGGAGCGGCGCAGGATGTCGTCGCCGTCCAGCACCATGCCGCGCAGCACCGGCAGGCGGTTTTCGTCGAGTGCGGCGTAGTAGCTCTCGAGATCCTTCTCGTTCTGGCTGTAACAGGGGCCGACCTTGCCGATGGAGGACACGCCGAAGCCGATCATGTCGCAGTCGGCGTGCGTGGAGTAGCCCTGGAAATTGCGCTGCAGCCGGCCCTGGCGCAGCGCCACGGTGAGGTCGTCCTCCGGCTTGGCGAAGTGGTCCATGCCGATGAACACGTAGCCGGCGGCGGCCAGCTGTTCCACCGAGTGCTGCAGGATGTCGAGCTTGACCGGCGGCAGCGGCAGGTCGGCCTCGTTGATGCGCCGCTGCGGCATGAACACCGTCGGCAGATGGGCGTAGTTGTAGAGCGCGATGCGGTCCGGCCCCATGGCGATGACCTTGTCGACCGTGGCCGCCACCGACTCCTGGGTCTGCAGCGGCAGGCCGTAGATCAGATCGACGCTGACCGAGCGGAAGCCGGCCTCGCGCGCGGCGTCGATCACCACGCGCGTCTCTTCTTCGCTCTGGATGCGGTTGACCGCCTGCTGCACGCGCGGCTCGAAATCCTGCACCCCGACACTCATCCGGTTGAAGCCCAGGCGCGCCAGATGCAGCACGGTGTCGCGCGTCACCTTGCGCGGATCTATCTCAATGGAATATTCTCCCTCCGCCAAGAATTCGAAGCGGGTCCGGAGTATCCCCATCAGCCGTTCCAGCTGTTCATCCGACAGGAAGGTCGGGGTGCCGCCGCCGAAGTGCAGCTGGATGACTTTTTCGCGCTGCCCCAGCACGTCGGCCACCAGGCCGACTTCCTTCTCCAGGTAATTGAGGTAGCGGTCGGCGCGGCTCTTATCCTTGGTGATGATCTTGTTGCAGCCGCAGTAATAGCACACGGTGTTGCAGAACGGCAGATGCACGTAGAGCGAGATCGGACGGCTGTTGGCGCCGATCTTGCGCTGCTGCAGCCAGTGACGGTAGTCCTTGGCGCTGAAGTCGTCGGTGAAGCGGTCTGCGGTCGGGTACGAGGTATAACGCGGGCCGGCGCCGTCGAGACGGGCGATCAGGGCGCGGTCGAACTCGCAACGTGTGGGCGAAAACGGTGGGTGGGTGGTGTTCATGATGTCTCGCGATGGAAAAACCAGTGGTGGACTGGTAAATTTGCGGCAAACCTCCCAGAAACGCTTTGACCGACATCAAGGCCCAACGCTTTGACCAACATCAAGGCTTACTTAACAGAAGCGGACATGCCGCATGACTGACTCGACTGTTGTTCCCCTGCAAGCCCTCAAGGTCTCCTGCTCCAACTGCACGCTGCGCGAATTGTGTCTGCCCCTGGGTCTGAACCGTGAGGAAATGACGCGACTGGATGCGGTGATCCGCCAGAGCCGGCGCCTGAAACGTGGCGAAGCGCTGTTTCGCAACGGCGAGGGCTTCAAGTCACTGTACGCGGTACGTACCGGTTTCTTCAAGACCTGCATCTCCAGCCAGGACGGGCGCGAGCAGGTCACCGGCTTTCACATGTCGGGCGAACTGATGGGACTGGACGGGATTTCGGCCAACGTGCACGGCTGCAACGCCGTCGCGCTGGAAGACAGCGAAGTGTGCGAGCTGCCGTTCAGCCGCATGCAGAACCTGGCGCTGGAGATTCCCTCGCTGCAACACCACTTCTACCGGCTGATGAGCCGCGAGATCGTGCGCGATCACAACGTGATGATGCTGCTGGGCAATATGAAGGCGGAGGAACGGCTGGCCGCCTTCCTCATCAACCTGTCGCAGCGCCTGACGGTACGCGGTTTCGCCGCCAACGACTTCATCCTGCGCATGAGCCGCGAGGAGATCGGCAGCTTCCTGGGGCTCAAGCTGGAGACGGTGAGCCGCACCCTGTCCAAGTTCCAGCAGCAGGGCTGGATCGCGGTGGACCACAAGCACATCCAGCTGGAGCAGCCCGAGCAGCTCAAGCAGTTGGTCGCCGGCTGCGCCAACGCCCACCCGACGCCGAACCACTGAGAACCTGTTTACGATCTCGCGAGCTAGAGCGAGACAAGGCAAAAACAGCTGAGGATGCGGAGTTTACAAGTAGTAAATGAGCATTCCAAAGTCGTTTTTAACGCCGTATCGCCGAAGCGCAGCAGATCGTAAACAGGTTCTGAGCCCTTCCGCGCCCCCGCGGTCCTAGCGTCAGCGGGCGGCCCACCGGCCACCGCGGCATGAATGGCGTTCAGCGCCCCCCGCTTCCCGCCTTGCCATTGGTCAGTTCCTGCACCGTGTCGAGCAACTCGGCCAGTCGCGCTGGCGGCGGCCAGTTCGGCGGGCAGACAAAACCGCGCGCCACTTCCTCCCAGTCCCCGCCCCCCAACGGCAAGACCTCGGCCACCAGCTGTGGCGCCTCTGCCGCCGCCAGGTGGCGGCGCAGCGCGTCCTCGTCCAGCGTCTCGGCCTCGTCCACCCGCGCCGGCGCCAGCCAGCGCAAGCGCGGCAGCCACACCCAGCGCGACGCCAGCGAGCGCCGCGGCCACGGCGCCAGCAGCGGGCGCGCCCAGCCGGTGAGGAGGTCGGGGGCCAGCGGCGGCTCGAGCAGCACGGCATGGGGATAGAACAGCCAGCCCGCCAGCCCGGCCGCGGTGCGGCAGCCGACGAAGCCGGGCGGCAACAAGGGTTGCGCCGCCGCGTGGCGCGACAGCGCGAGCTGATCCTGCAGCTTGGCCGCCTTCAGCGCCCAGGCATCGCGCAGGCTGGGGCCGACCAGGGTATGGCGCCCTTCGCCCAGCATCAGGTAGAACTTGCTGGCGGTTTCGAGGTGCCACGGCTCGCCGTCGATGCGCAGCAGGAAGTCGAATTCGCCAACGGTGCGCAGCTCGCCATTCTGCACCTGCAGATTGGCCGCCACGCACTCGATGTGCGGCGCGAGCTCGAACCAGAACGCCAGCAGATTTTCGGCGTAGCGACCAAGGCGGGTGGTGGGACGGGCGGCGAGCCAGGCCACCAGCGCCGCCGGGGCGCGGTCGAGTTCGGCCAACAGTGCCGGTCCGGCGTCGCCCAGCAGGCGCTCGGGCAGAATGTCGGCGCCGGTCAGCCACGGCGCCGGCGCCGTCAGGAGAAAGGCCAGGTCGCGCACCGCCGGGTACGCGTAGGGCAGGTAGAAAGTGCTACTGCTGGCGCTGGCCGTCATCGCGCTGGGCCACGCGCTGCACCTGCTTCAGGAAGCCACGCAGGATGTCGATTTCCTCGCGCAGCAGGTTGGCGCGGTTGAACAGGGTACGCAGGCGGCGCATCAGGCGCTCGCCGTTGCGACGCTCGTAGTAGCCGATATCGGCCAGGGTCTGGTCGAGGTGGCCGCAGAAGCCCTCCACCTCGTCGCGCGTCGCGCTCTCCGCTTCGGCGCGCAGGTAGTCGACGTCGACGCCGGTGTGGCTGAACAGCTCGTAGGTCATCACCTGTACCGCCATCGCCAGGTTGAGCGAGAAATACTCGGGGTTGCCGGGAATGGTCACCAGCCGGTTGCACAGCTCGACCTCGTCGATCGACAGGCCGAAGGTCTCGTTGCCGAACACCAGCGCCACTTGTTCGCCGTCGCGCGCGCGCGCCACCAGCTCCGGCGTGGTTTCGCGCGGAGTGGAGAGCGGCGTGGTCAGCTCGCGGCGGCGGCTGGTCAGGGCGCAGGCCACGGTGACGCCGGACAAGGCTTCGGCCAACGTGTCGACCACCACCGCCTGCTGCAACAGGTCGACCGCGCCGGAGGCCAGCGTGTCGGCCTCGGGGCTGGGGAAGGTCTTGGGCTCGACCAGGTAGAGCCGCGACAGCCCCATGGTCTTCATCGCCCGCGCCGCCGATCCGATATTGCCCGGATGGCTGGGGCGCGCCAGCACCACACGAATGTTCTTCAAAAAATCAGGGACTTCGGGTTTCTTCATTCGCCATTTCGCATTAAAATAGACGGCTTATCAAAAGCCCGTCCATGAGCCGGGTTTTTTCGTTCCTTAACCCAGATTGTTTCCTACTACGACTTTCCCTACCGGGAAAGGCGGGGTAGTTGTCTTTACTAGAGGCCGTCAATGCATCCCATGCTCAACGTCGCGGTGAAAGCCGCCCGTCGCGCCGCCAGCGTCATCCAGCGCGCGTCGCACAACGTCGACACCATCCGCGTCGAGAAGAAGCAGCACAACGATTTCGTTTCCGAAATCGACCGCGCCGCCGAAGAGGCCATCATCTCGACCATTCTCGACGCCTACCCCAAGCATGGGATTCTAGCAGAAGAGTCCGGCGCCCAAGGCTTGGGCAACGCCGAGTTCGAGTGGATCATCGACCCGCTCGACGGCACCACCAACTTCCTGCACGGCCACCCGCAATACTCGGTGTCGATCGCCCTGATGCACAAGGGTCAAATCCAGCAGGCCGTAGTGTATGACCCCAACCGCAACGACCTGTTCACCGCCTCGCGCGGCGTCGGCGCCTTCCTCAACGACCGCCGCATCCGCGTTTCCAAGCGCATTGCCATGAACGAATGCGTGATCGCCACCGGCTTCCCGGTGACCGACCAGAGCTACATCGACCAGTACCTGGGCATGTTGAAGGACGTGCTGGGCAAAACCGCCGGCGTGCGCCGCGAGGGCTCGGCCGCGCTCGATCTGTGCAACGTGGCTTGCGGCCGTGTCGATGGTTTCTGGGAGTTGAACCTGAAGCCGTGGGACATCGCGGCGGGCAGCCTGATCGTGCAGGAAGCCGGCGGCATCGTCACCGACCTCAAGGGCGAGGACGGCTGGCTGGAATCCGGCGACATCGTGGCCGGCAGCCCGAAGGTGCTGGCGCAGTTGCTGCATACGCTGGCGCCGCACGTCGGCTGATCGTTCTCCCTCCGTATTTCCAACGCCCCGTCAGTCAGCTGGCGGGGCGTTGTTGTTTGGAGGTACGGTCTGGAATAGCGTTTTCGGCGAAGTTATGGGCTATTGCTATATGGCTGGTGAGGGGGGGCCGGTTCCGCCCGGCGGACGGGAAGGGGGAATTTGCGTCGCCAAATTCCCCCTTCACCCCCAAAGGCGAGCCCACCGCCGCTTGTTTCCGTCTGGCTGGAGGCTGGCGAGGCGCCGTGCAAACTCGCCGTTCGCTAACGACGAACGGCTCAGACAGCGCACGGCTTAAAACCTCGCCATCCGCCATCCAGCCGGCGCGGCAGAAGGGCCGATGGGGCGCATCGGTCATGTCTTAGCTTTGGGAATAACAGGCGAAGGAAGAGATGAGGATATTCTCTACTGCATTGGCCAAAGACATTGGCCGTGCTCTTCGGCCAACCGTGCCGGAATCCCTCCAGATTTGTCTTTTCACCGCATCAAATCAACCCGCTCAATGCGCCAGTAGCGGATCCCCCTTCTGCCGTGCCGACGGGTGGCTTTGTCGAGGTTTTAAACCGCCGGCTGTCTGAGCGATTCGACGCTAGCGAATCGCGAGTTCCGGCGGTGCCTCGACAAAGCCGGGCCCCGGCGGGATCACACGGCAGGTGGGGGTCGCCTTTGGGGGTGAAGGGGGAATTTGGCGACGCAAATTTCCCCTTCCCGTCCGCCGGGCGGAACCGGCAAACCCCACACCTCAGCCCCCTATAGGAATTGCCTATAACCCAGCCAGACGGCCCCCTACCCTGTGCGAAAAACCGCACACCTCCCCTCCCCTTGTCTGATCTTTCGCCCACGCCCCACGCCTGTCAAAAATAAAATAACAACAATTCAACAACTTACAAAAAATCGCCGCATGGCACGCTTCCTGCAAACCAGTACCACAAGGACACCGCCGAGTGTCCTGTTCAGTACAACACCGAAGGAGACAAACCATGCTGCGTCATACCACCGCCATCGCAGTTTTCTGCGCCTTGGCCGCGAGCCAGGCCGCCAGCGCCCAGGACACCGTGCGCCTCGGCAACCTCAAGTTCGCCCACTACGGCGCCGTGTCGTACATGAAGGAAATCTGTGGCAAGTACAACATCAAGCTGGAAGAGCGCCTATTCGCCAAGGGCACCGACATCATGCCGGCCATCATCGCCGACGAGGTCGACGTCGCCGCCTCCGGCGCCGACGCCTCGATTTCCGGCCGCGCCAACGGCGTGCCGATCTACGTCGTGGCCGGCTTCGCCAAGGGCGGGACGCGCATCGTGGCCCAGGCCGAATCCGGCATCAAGACCCTGCGCGACCTGAAGGGCAAGAAGGTGGGCGTCACGCGTGGCAGCCCGCAGGAACTGCTGCTCCTGGCCGAACTGGAGAAGAACGGCCTGAGCTGGTCGGACAAGCCCGGCAAGGACGTGCAGCTGGTCTACCTCTCCTACCCCGACCTCAACCAGGCGCTGGCAGGCAAGCAGATCGATGCCATGAGCCAGTCCGAACCGCAGTCGTCGCAGGCGATCCGGAAGCAGTTCGGGCGTGAACTGATGAAACCCTACGACACCCCGATGGGCGAGCCGGTGCGCACGCTAGTGATGAGCGAAAAGCTGTACAACAAGCGCGACGTCGCCACCCGGCTGATGAAGTGCTTCGTCGAATCCACCAGCACCTTCAACAAGAATCCGCCACTGGCCGAGAAATACGTGCGCGAGAACCTGTTCAAGGGCCAGCTGAGCGCCGAGGACTTCCGCGACGCGATGGACAACGCCGATTACACCTACGACGTCACCCCGCTTCACCTCGACGTCACTACCCACTTCATGCAGAAGTTCGGCATCGGCCACTGGGCCAAGACGCCCAAGGCGGTGGAGTGGGTCAAGCTCGACCTGCTGCAGCAGGCCAAGAACGAACTGAAAGTGAAGTGAGGATCATCATGCAACAACACCTGAAATCCTTCGTGCGCGGCGCCATCGTCCCCGTGGTCGTGCTGCTGGTCTGGGAGGCCTGCGCCCGCGCCGGCCTGGTTTCACCCATCGTGCTGCCGGCGCCCTCGGCGGTGGCCGCCAAGTGGTGGGAAGCACTGCTGTCCGGCGAGCTGGTGCACGACTCCATCGCCAGCCTGTACCGCGTGGTGGTGGGCTTTGTGGTCGGTGCCGCGCTAGCGCTGCCGCTGGGCCTGACCATGGGCTCGAGCCCGCGTCTCTACGGCCTGTTCAACCCCATGCTGCAGCTGTTGCGGCCGATCCCGCCGATCGCCTACATCCCGCTCGCCATCCTCTGGTTCGGCCTCGGCAACCCGCCGTCGGTGTTCCTGATCGCCATCGGCGCCTTCTTCCCGGTATTGATGAACACCATCTCCGGGGTGCGCCACGTCGACGGCATCTACCTGCGCGCGGCGCGCAACCTGGGCGTGGGGCGGCTGGCGCTGTTCACTCGCGTGATGCTGCCGGCGGCGACGCCCTACATCCTGACCGGCGTGCGCATCGGCATCGGTACCGCCTTCATCGTGGTGATCGTGTCCGAGATGATCGCGGTCAACGACGGCCTGGGCTACCGCATCCTGGAAGCGCGCGAGTTCATGTGGTCGGACAAGATCATCGCCGGCATGATCACCATCGGCCTGCTGGGGCTAGCGCTCGACAGCGCGATGAACGCGCTCAATAACCACCTGCTGCGCTGGCACCGCGGCCTGGAACACTGAGGAACACCACCATGCAAAACCCGCAAATCGTCGTCAGCGACGTCCAGAAAGTCTTTCGCACCCAGGAACGCGACGTGGTGGCGCTGAAGGACATCAACCTCACCATCAAGCAGGGCGAGTTCGTCTGCCTGCTGGGGCCGTCCGGCTGTGGCAAGTCCACCCTGCTCAACGCCATCGCCGGCTTCTCGCTGCCCTCCTCCGGCTCGATCCGGGTAGACGGCCAGGCAGTCACCGCGCCGGGGCCGGAGCGCGGCATGGTGTTCCAGGAGTACGCGCTGTTCCCGTGGATGACCGTGGCGCAAAACGTCGCCTTCGGGCTGGAGGTCAAGGGCATGAGCAAGGGCGCCATGGCGGAGCGTGTCGACACCTTGCTCGACAAGCTGCACCTGAAGGACTTTCGCAACCGCTTCCCCAAGGATCTGTCCGGCGGCATGCGCCAGCGCGTGGCGATCGCCCGGGTGCTGGCGATGGATTCGCCGATCATGCTGATGGACGAGCCGTTCGGCGCGCTCGACGCGCTCACCCGGCGCAACCTGCAGGACGAGCTCTTGCGCATCTGGGCCGAGTTCGGCAAGACCATCATCTTCGTCACCCACAGCATCGAGGAGTCGATCTACCTGGCCGACCGCATCGTGGTGATGACCTACCGTCCGGGCACGATCAAGCGCGATCAGCGCGTCACCATGCCGCGCCCGCGCGATCCGTCTTCCGCCGAGTTCAACGAGCTCAAGCGCGAGCTGGGGAGCCTGGTGATGGAGGAGCAGCAGCGCCACGCCGCGGCGGAGATGAAGCTGGCCGCCGTGGATTGATTGCCGCACAATCCACGGCATGCCAGCCCTGTCGCTTCCCTCCGCCCCGCCCATCCTGAACCGGCCCCGCCATCGCACCGTGCTCACGGCGCTGGCGGGGCTGGCGCTGTGCGCGCTGGTGGCGCTGACGGCCTACACCCTGCTGCTGCGCGGCCAGCTGGCGGCGCAGCGCCAGGCCAACGCCCAGCGTCTGGGCGCCTACGCCCTCAGCCTGGACAACCTGCTCGCCCGCCACGAGGCCCTGCCCTACGTGCTGAGCCTGGACGGGCGGCTGGCCGAGCTGCTGGCGCAGCCGGGCGATGCGGCGCTGACGGCCCAGGTGAACCACTACCTCGAAGGGGTGCAGCAGCGCGCCGGGGTGGCGCAGGCCTTCCTGCTCGACCGCAGCGGCCGCACCCTGGCCTCGTCCAACTGGCACTCGCCGCTGAGCCTGGTCGGCAACTCCTACGCCTACCGCCCCTACTTCCAGGACGCCATCAACGGGCGGCCGAGCCGCTTTTACGGCATCGGCAGCACCACCCGCGAGCCCGGGGTGTTTCTGGCCGCCCCGCTGCCCAGCCCGACCGGGCCGATCGGCGTGGTGGTGGTCAAGGTCAAGCTCGACAGCATCGAACGCGCCTGGCAGGCCAGCGGCGACCACCTCGCCCTGGCCGACCGCGACGGTGTGCTGTTTCTCGCCACCGAGTCCGCCTGGCAATATCACACCCTCGCCCCCTTGCCGCCCGCGGTACGCCACCGGCTACATGCCGAGCGCCAGTACGGCGACTACCCCCTGCCACCGCTCGCCGCCGACACCGCCCTGCGCGGCCACGGCGAGCAGCGGCGCCTGCCGCTGGGGAACGGCCGGCGCGAGCTGCTGGTGCAGTCCCATCCTGCCGGCCTGCTGGGCTGGCGCGTGCTGCTGTTCAGCGAGTTGGCCGAAGCGCGCCAGAGCGCCGCCGGCGGCGCTGCCGCGCTGGGTTTCGCCACCGCCTTCGTGCTGGCGCTGACGGTGTATTGGCAGCAGCGCCGGCGCCGCCTGGCGGAACGGCGCGCGGCCCAGGCCGAGCTGCGCCGCGTCGAGGCCGGGCTCGAGGCGCGTATCGTCGAGCGCACCGCCGCACTGCAGGCCGCCAACACCATGCTGGGACAGCGCGTGGACGAACTCAAGCGCACCGAAAGCATCCTGCGCGAGACGCGCGACAGCGCGGTACAGGCCGGCAAGCTGGCGGTGTTGGGGCAGATGGCCGCCGGGGTCACCCATGAACTGAACCAGCCGCTCGCCGCGCTCAACACCCTGTCCGACAACGCCGTGAAGCTGATCGAACTGGCGCGCTACGACGAGGCGCGCGACAACCTCACCCTGATCGGCCAGCTCACCGGCCGCCTCGGCCGCATCCTCGGCCAGCTCAAGTCGTTCGCGCGCCAGGCGCCGGCCGATACCGCCGCGGTGCACGTGGCGCAGGCGGTGGAGCACGCCTGCCTGATCGTCGAGCCGCGCCGGCGCGAACTCGATGCGGTGATCGCGACCGACATCGCCCCGGAACTGCAGGCCTGGGCCGACGTGGTGCGGCTGGAACAAGTACTGGTGAACCTGCTGCGCAACGGGCTCGACGCCATGGCCGGCCAGGCCGCGCCGCGCCTCGAACTCCACGCCGTGCGTCACGGCACGCGGTTGCGGCTGACGGTGCGCGACCACGGCCCCGGCCTGCCGGCCGAGGCGCTGGAGCGGCTATTCGAACCCTTCTACACCACCAAGCCGGCGGGCCAGGGGCTGGGCCTCGGCCTGGCCATCTCGCTGGCCATCGTCGAGAGCTTCGGCGGCACGCTCACCGCCGGCAACGCCGACGGTGCCGGCGCCGTGTTCCGGCTCGACCTGCCGGCGGCCCCCACTTCAGGAGAACCCCTCTCATGACCGACCTCTCGCTGCCGGTGTTCCTGGTCGAAGACGACCCGGTGGTGCGCCACGGCTGCGCCCAGGCGCTGCGGCTGGCGGGCTTTGCCGTGACCGACTTCGGCGACGCCGAGAGCGCGCTGGCAGCGCTCGAACAGGCCTCGCCCGGTGCGCTGGTGAGCGACGTGCGCCTGCCTGGACAAGACGGCCTGGCGCTGCTGCAACAGGCACGCCGCCTCGATCCGGAATTGCCGGTGATCCTGATCACCGGCCACGGCGACGTCACGCTGGCGGTGCAGGCGATGCGCGAAGGCGCCTACGATTTCATCGAAAAGCCCTTCCCATCCGAGCGGCTCGCCGACGTGACGGGACGGGCACTGGAGAAGCGCGCGCTGCAGCAGGAAAACCGCCGCCTGCGCGAGCAGTTGCAGGCGGGCGGCGACTCCCCGCTGATCGGCCAGACCCCGGCGATGCAGAATCTGCGCCGGCTGGTGAGCGCGCTGGCCCCCACCGGGGTCGACATCCTGCTCAACGGCGAGACCGGCTGCGGCAAGGAGGTGGTGGCACGCGCCATCCATGCCGCCAGCGGCCGGCGCGGCCGCTTCGTCGCGCTCAACTGCGGCGCGCTGCCGGAGAGCGTGTTCGAGAGCGAGATCTTCGGCCATGAGAGCGGCGCCTTCACCGGTGCCGCCAAGCGCCGCATCGGCAAGTTCGAGCTGGCGCACGGCGGTACGCTGTTTCTCGACGAGATCGAGAGCATGCCGCTCACGCTGCAGGTCAAGCTGCTGCGGGCGCTGCAGGAACGCACCATCGAGCGCCTGGGCGGCAACGAAGCGATCCCAGTGGAATGCCGGGTGATTGCCGCCAGCAAGGCCGACCTCAAGGCCGAATCCGACGCCGGACGGTTCCGTAGCGACATGTACTACCGCCTCAACGTGGCGCGCCTCGACCTGCCACCGTTGCGCGAGCGCAATGCCGACATCCCGCTCCTGATGGCGTATTTCCTGCAGCAGGCCGCGACCCGCTTCAACCGCCCGCTGCCGGAGTGGAGCGCGGCCGATCTGGCGCGCTGGCAGCGCCACGATTGGCCGGGCAACGTACGCGAGCTGCGCAACATCGCCGAACGCTACTGCCTGGGCCTGGGCGACGGCCTGGAGGCGGAGATGGCACCCGCTGCGGCAGGCGGCGAGGTCTCGCTCGCCGCCGTGGTGGAGGCGGCGGAGAAAGCCTGCATCGAGACCGCGCTCAGCCGCAGCGGCGGCCAGGTGATCAAGGCCGCCGAGCTGTTACAGCTGCCGCGCAAAACGCTGTACGACAAGCTGCACCGCCACGGTCTCGACCCGGAGCGATATCGCCGCTGATCCGGCGCCATCCTCGAAACAGGCACCGCACCCACCGCCGCTCAGAACAGCCCGCTGGTCGCCGAGAAATCGGCGACGCGGCTTACCATGTCGCGCAGCTTCAGCACCACCAGGCGGGTGTCGTCCCGCCGCGACTGGAAGGTGTAGTGGAGTGGGGCCAGCGCCGGCTGACTCTCCAGGATGCACAGCTGGCCACGCCGCGACAGGGCATGCGCCCACCCCTCCGGCAGAAAGCCGATCCCAACACCGTCGACCAGCATCCCCGCCACCGCCCCCCAGCCATTGCAGGTCAGCCGTCGCTCAATCTCGACCGGCTGGGTGCCGAGCCAATCGTCCAGCAGGCGTGTCGTGCCGGCGCCGAGGTGCAGGGTGATCAGCGGCTGGGCGCAGAGCAGCTCGGCACTCAGCACCCGGCTCGCCCCCACCAGGGCGGGAGACACCACCCACAGGAAATGGGCCTGGCCCACCGGCTGCGACAGCACGGTGCTGCGCGACGAGCGTCCCGCCACCACCGCGAAGTCCAGCTCCCCGTCGCTGACGCGTTGTTCCAGCACGGTGCCGATGTCGACGTAGGGCTCCAGCACCAGGCGGGGAAACGCCTCGCGGGCCTGCGCCAGCAGGCTGGGCAACCACGTCAGCGCTGCCAGCTCGCCCACACCAAAACGGCAGCGCCCGGTCAACCCGCTGTCCTTGCCCAGCGCAAGCACCAGCCGTTCGGCGGACTGCAGCACCTCGGCGGCATGAGGCAGCAGGCGGGCCCCGGCCGGGGTCAGCACGGCGCGATGGCCGCTACGATCGAACAGGCTCTCGCCAAGCGATTGCTCCAGCTCCGCGATACGTTTCGACAGCGAAGAGAGCGACAGATGCAGCCGTTCCGCCGCGACGGCGAAGCTGGCGCAGGTCGCGGCACAGAAGAAGGCGTCGAGTTGCTTCAGGGTCATGGAGGGGAAAGGCGAGGGTTGGAGATGGAAAAATATATCAAAAAAGCGAACAAACAATCTGAAATTTATTCGCTTTATTGAATCAACGGGATTGTCTAGTCTGGCTCCTGACAACCTTGCCGCGTCAGGCCGGCGTCGCGCCGGAACGCGGCGCCACCGAGTGCAACCGGAGTCCCCGACCACCATGACACACACCCCTACCCTCTCCCTGCCCGAATGCCGCGCGACGGCCAGCGCGCCCGCCCGGCTGCCGCGCTCCTTGCGCGGCGTGCTGGCCCTGGATGACTTCGAGGCGCTGGCCAGACAGCGTCTGCCACGTCCCATCTTCGGCTACGTCGCCGGCGCGGCAGAAGACAATGCCTCGCTGCAGGATAACCGCGCCGCCTTTGGCGATTACGGTTTCCAGACCCGGGCGCTGGTCGACGTGTCGCAACGCAATCAGAGCGTGGAACTGTTCGGCCGCCACTATGCCGCGCCGTTCGGCGTCGCCCCGATGGGGATCAGCGCGCTGTCGGCCTATCGCGGCGACATCGTGCTGGCCCGCGCCGCTCAGGCGGCCAATATCCCCGCCATCCTCAGCGGCACCTCGCTGATCCCCCTGGAGGAGGTCATCGAGCAGGCGCCGGGCACCTGGTTCCAGGCTTATCTGCCGGGCGATCCGGCACGCATCGATGCCCTGGTGCAGCGCGTGGCGCGGGCCGGGGTAGAAACGCTGGTGCTGACCGTGGACATACCGGTTTCGGCCAACCGTGAAAACAACGTACGCAACGGCTTCTCCACCCCCTTGCGCCCCAGTCTGGCGCTGGCGTACCAGGGGCTGACGCATCCGCGCTGGCTGCTGGGGGTGCTGCTGCGCACCCTGCTGAAGCACGGCATGCCGCACTTCGAAAACTCGTTTGCCACGCGCGGCGCGCCGATCATCTCCGCCAGCGTGCTGCGCGACTTCTCGGCGCGCGACCACCTGAGCTGGCCCCACTTCGAGCGCATCCGCCGCCAGTGGAAGGGGGCGCTGATCATCAAGGGCATCTTGAGCGCGGAGGATGCGCGGCAAGCACGGCTGCACGGGGCTGACGGCATCATCGTCTCCAACCACGGCGGCCGGCAGCTGGACGGCGCCGTCTCCCCGCTGCGCGTGCTGCCGGCCATCGTCGACGTGGCGCAGGACATGAGCGTGATGATGGACAGCGGCGTGCGCCGCGGCAGCGATGTCTTGAAAGCCCTGGCGCTGGGTGCACGCTGCGTGTTCGTCGGCCGTCCGTTCAACTACGCGGCGGCCGTGGCCGGCGAGGCCGGGGTGGCGCATGCCTTCCGCCTGCTCTACGACGAGGTCGATCGCAATATGGCGATGCTGGGTGTCAACAGCTGCGCGGACCTGCACGCCGGCCTGCTGCACAGGAAGGCTTAGCCCCGCCTTCACCCCTCAAGCCGGCAAAAAAGAAGCCCAACCGAGGTTGGGCTTATCAAGTTCACACCGTGTGGGTCTTACAAACTGGGGAAGGCGAACTGCGACGCCTCGTGGCTGGCGCGTTGCGGCCAGCGCTGGGTGATCGCCTTGCGCCGGGTGTAAAAGCGCACCCCGTCCGGGCCGTAGGCGTGCAGGTCGCCGAACAGCGAGCGCTTCCAGCCGCCGAAGCTGTGGTAGGCCACCGGCACCGGCAGCGGCACGTTGATGCCGACCATGCCGACTTCGATCAGGTCGGCGAACAGCCGCGCCGCCTCGCCGTCGCGGGTGAAGATGCAGGTGCCGTTGCCGTATTCGTGGGCGTTGATCAGGGCGATGGCCTCTTCCAGGCTGTTGACGCGCACCACGCACAGCACCGGGCCGAAGATTTCTTCCTGGTAGATGCGCATCTCCGGGGTGACGCGGTCGAACAGCGTGCCACCGAGGAAGTAGCCATTTTCATGGCCGGCGACGCGATAGCCGCGACCGTCCACCACCAGTTGCGCACCGGCCGCCACGCCGTCGTCGATGTAACCCACCACCTTGTCGCGGGCCGCGGCGGTGACCAGCGGGCCCATGTCCAAGCCGCAGGTGGTGCCGGCGCCGATCTTCAGCGCCTGGATCTGCGGGGTGAGCTTGGCGATCAGCGCGTCGGCCACCTGGTCGCCGACGCACACCGCCACCGAGATCGCCATGCAGCGTTCGCCGCAGGAGCCGTAGGCGGCGCCCATCAGCGCGTTCACGGCGTTGTCCAAGTCGGCATCCGGCATCAGCACGGCGTGGTTCTTGGCGCCGCCCAGGGCCTGCACGCGCTTGCCGCGCTTGGTCCCTTCGGCGTAGATGTATTCGGCGATCGGGGTGGAGCCGACAAAGCTGAGTGCCTTCACCTCCGGCGCCTCGATCAGCGCGTCCACCGCTTCCTTGTCGCCGTGCACCACGTTGAGCACGCCCTTGGGCAGGCCGGCTTCGTGCAGCAGTTGGGCGATCAGCAGGGTGGAGCTGGGGTCGCGCTCGGACGGCTTGAGGATGAAGGTGTTGCCGCAGGCGATGGCGAGCGGGTACATCCACAGCGGCACCATGGCCGGGAAGTTGAACGGGGTGATGCCGGCCACCACGCCGAGCGGCTGGAAGTCGCTCCAGGCGTCGATGTTGGGACCGACGTTGCGGTTGTACTCGCCCTTGAGCAGTTCCGGCACGCCGCAGGCGTACTCGACGTTCTCGATGCCACGCTTCAGTTCGCCGGCGGCGTCTTCCAGGGTCTTGCCGTGTTCTTCACTGATGAGCTGGGCGATGCGCGCTTCGTTGGCTTCCAACAGTTGCTTGAAGCGGAACATCACCTGCGCGCGCTTGGCCGGCGGGGTATTGCGCCAGGCCGGGTAGGCGGCCTGGGCGGCGGCGATGGCCTGCTGCACGGTGGCGACGTCGGCCAGCGGCAATTGGCGGATGGCCTCCCCGGTGGAGGGGTTGAATACCGCTGTGGTGCGGCTGCCGCCCGCGCTCAGTTCGCCGTTGATCAGATGATTGAGGATGCTCATGGTCGGTTTCTATCTCGCTAAATAGGGTCGGGACGGGGCGTGCGCAGCCCCTCTCCCTTTGGCCTCTCGCTGCCGGAGAGGACGTTGTTCCATGCTGGCCCTGCTGCCAGCCGACGCGCTCACCGTGGCTTGAGTTCGATCTCGATGAACGCGACTTCGTGCGCGCAGGGGTTGATCACGTTGTGCTCGGTGCCGATCTGGCGGGTGTAGCTCTGGCCCGGAACCAGCGCCGCACGCCGCTCGCCATCGGGCGTTTGCAGCAGCAACTCGCCGTGGGTGATCGGCACCACGACGTATTCCATGCCGTGGCGGTGGTAGCCGGTTTCGGCACCGGGGGCAAAGCGCCACTCGGTCACCACCACCTTGTCGTTGTCGATCTGCACCGTGGGCACAGCCTGGGGACGCGCCGTCATCTCAGGCCACCTCGTTGAGGGCTTCGCCCACGGCGTCGAACAGGCGGTCGAGCTCGGCCGGGGTGCTGGTGAACGGAGGGCCGAACTGCAGGCAGTCGCCGCCGTAGCGCACGTAGAAGCCTTTTTTCCACAACTTCATCGCCGCCTCGAACGGGCGCACGATGGCGTCGCCGTCGCGTGGGGCGAGCTGGATCGCGCCCGCCAGGCCGCAGTTGCGGATGTCCACCACGTGCTGGCTGCCCTTGACGCCGTGGATGGCGTTCTCGAAGTGCGGCGCCAGTTCGGCGACGCGCGCCACCAGGTTTTCGCGCTCCAGGATGTCGAGCGCGGCCAGCCCGGCGGCGCAGGCCACCGGGTGCGCCGAGTAGGTGTAGCCCTGGGTGAACTCCACCGCGTACTCGGGGATGTTCTGGTTCATGAAGGTGTTGTAGATCTCGTTGCTCGCCACCACCGCGCCCATCGGCACGGCGCCGTTGGTGAGCTGCTTGGCGAGGTTCATGATGTCCGGCACCACGCCGAAATAGTCCGCCCCGAACAGCGAACCGGTGCGGCCGAAACCGGTGATCACCTCGTCGAAGATCAGCAGGATGTTGTGCTGGTCGCAGATCTGGCGCAGGCGCTGCAGGTAGCCCGCCGGCGGCACGATCACGCCGGCCGAGCCCGCCATCGGCTCGACGATGACGGCGGCGATGTTGGAAGCGTCGTGCAGCTCGATCAGGCGCAGCAGGTCGTCGGCCAGTTCGATGCCGTGCTCGGGCAGGCCGCGGCTGAAGGCGTTCTGCGGCAGCAGCGTGTGCGGCAGGTGGTCGACGTCGAGCAGCTGGCCGTAGGCCTTGCGGTTGCCGTTGATGCCGCCCAAGCTGGTGCCGGCGATGTTGACGCCGTGGTAGCCGCGCGCGCGGCCGATCAGCTTGGTCTTGCTGGCCTGCCCTTTCAGGCGCCAGTAGGCGCGCGCCATCTTCACCGCGGTGTCGGCGCACTCCGAGCCGGAGTTGGTGAAGAACACGTGGTCGAGGCCCGCTGGAGTCATGCTGGCGATCTTTTCGGCCAACCTGAACGACAGCGGGTGGCCGAACTGGAACGCCGGGGAGTAGTCCAGCGTGCCGAGCTGCTGGTACACCGCCTCGGCGATCTCCTTGCGGGCATGGCCGGCGCCGCAGCACCACAGGCTCGACAGGCTGTCGAAGATCTGGCGGCCATCGGCATCGGTCAGGTAGTTGCCGCTGGCGGCGACGATCAGGCGCGGGTCGCGTTGGAAATTGCGGTTGGCGGTGAACGGCATCCAGTGCGCACGCAGATCGAGACCGGCGGCGACAGGCGGAACGGCAGGCTGGGGGAATTCATGGCACGGCTCCCGAAACGGTAAAGTGGCACAGGAAGTGGAAGAAGCGGTGCCTAGCTTGCACCAAGCTGCAAGGCGAGTTAAATCACATTCTTCTTATGTTAAGTTTCGATTTTACTCACCCATCAGCAAGACACACTCCCTCGCCCGGGTCAGCGATGTCGACCTCCGCCTGTTGCGCCTGTTCAAGACCGTGCTGGAATGCGGCAGCCTCTCCGCCGCCGTGACACGCCAGGGACGCCGCCCCAACCTGCTCCTGGAGCGATTGCTCGAGGAGCAGGTTGGGACGTCCCAAGCCCCCGCCCGCGGCCCCGTTCACGAGTAGCTCAAGCCCTCCGCCTTGCCCCAGAACACGCGGTAGGCGTACACGGTATAGCCGATGATGGTGGGCAACACCACCGCCGCCCCCCACAGGATCACGCGCAGCGCCTCGGGACTCGAGGCCGCCTGCCAGATGGTGAGGCGACCGATAACGATGTCGGGGAACACGCTGTAGGCCAGGCCCCAGAACGACAGCAGCACGATGCCCACGGTGGCGGCAAACGGCAGCCAGCACAGGGTGTCGTTGCCGGCGGCTTGGCGCCGTGCCAGCCGCGGCAGGCTCAGGGCGAGCAGCACAAACAGCGCCAGCGTCCCCAGCGGCAGCGGCAACAGCAGCAGGAAATCGGGCAGCACGAACCACTTGGCGGCAATGTGCTGGCTGGCCAGCGGGGTCGCAATGGACACCACCAGCACCGCCAGCCCGGTACCGTACAGCGCGCGCCGGGCCCAGCCGATGGCACGCGCCTGCAGCGCCCCCTGGGTTTTCATGATCAGCCAGCCGGCGCCCAGCAGAGCGTAGGCCGCCGCCAGGCCGACCCCGGCCAGCAGCGCGAAGCCCCACGCCATGGCACCCGGGGCGAAGCCGGTGAGGTAGCGCCCCAGCATCACGCCCTGGCTCAGCGCCGCCAGCAGCGAACCGGCGGCGAAGGCGGCGTTCCACCACGGCTGATGCGGGTCGCGCGCCTTGACGCGGAAGTCGAAGGCCACGCCGCGCAGGATCAGCCCGAGCAGCATCAGCGCCACCGGCAGGTAGAGTTCACCCAGGATGATGCCGTGCGCCAGCGGGAAGGCCACCAGCAGCAGCCCCACGCCCAACACCAGCCAGGTCTCGTTGGCATCCCAGAACGGGCCGATGCTGGCGATCATGGTGTCGCGCTCGGCCTTGGAACCCAGCGGCAGCAGGATGCCCACCCCCAGGTCGTAGCCGTCCAGGATCACGTAGGCCAACAGCGAGATCGCCATCAGGCCGGCGAATACCACCGGCAACCACAGTTCCGCGTTCATGCTTGTTCTCCTGCCAGGTTGGCCGAAAGCGGGAGCTCATCGTGCTTGCCCGCCTTGCGCGCCAGATAGAACACCACCGAGACGTAACTCGCCAACAGCACCAGATACAGCGCCAGGTACATCAGCAAGGTGGAGATGATCATGCCGCCCGGTACCGTCGAGGCGGCGTCGGCGGTGCTGAGCACCCCGGTCACCAGCCAGGGCTGACGCCCGATCTCGGTGACGTACCAGCCCGCCAGCGTCGCCAGCCAGCCGGAGAAGGTCATGGCAGTGAGCAGCGTGACGGTCCAGCCCGCCGGCTCGCCACGGCGCCGCAGCTGCCAGGCCGCGAGCCACGCCGTCGCCAGCATCAGCACGCCGACCGCCACCATCGCGCGGAAGCTCCAGAACACCTTGCCCACCGGCGGGTGCCGGCCGGCGAACTCGTTCAAACCGCGGATCTCGCCGTCCGGCTGGTGCGTGATGATCAGGCTCGCCAGCTTGGGGATGCCGATCTGGTAGCGGTTGGACTGGCTCGCCTCGTCCGGCAGCGCGAACAGCAACAGCGGCGCGCCGGGCTCGGTGTGCCATACCCCTTCCATCGCCGCGAGCTTGGCCGGCTGGTGATGGAAGGTGTTCAGGCCATGGGCGTCGCCGGCGAGGATCTGCAGCGGAATCAGCAGCGCCGCCAGATAGACGCCGGTCGTGAGGCTGTGGCGCACCGCCAGCCCCCGATCGCCGCGCCCCCAGCGGTAGGCCGACAGCCCCGCCACCAGGAACGCCACGGTGAGGCCCGAGGCCAGCAGCATGTGGATCAGGCGGTACGGCATCGACGGGTTGAAGATCACTGCCAGCCAGCTGGTGACATGGGCCTGGCCGTTCACCATGGTGAAGCCGGCCGGGGTCTGCATCCAGGAGTTGAGCGCGATGATCCAGAACGCCGACACCGTGGTGCCGAACGCCACCAGGAAGGTGGCCAGGGTGTGCATGCGGTTGGACACACGCGAGCGGCCGAACAGCATGATGCCGAGGAAGGTCGCCTCCAGAAAGAACGCGGTCAGCACCTCGTAGGCCAAGAGCGGCCCGGCGATATTGCCGACGGTGCGCATGTAGCCCGGCCAGTTGGTGCCGAACTGGAAACTCATGGTGATGCCGGACACCACCCCGACCGCGAAGGTCAGCGCGAACACCTTGACCCAGAAGCCGTAGGCCTCCATCCAGGCCTCGTCGCGCGTGGCGTTGAAGCGCCATTTGAAGAACAGCAGCACCCAGCCCATGGCGATGCTGATGGTCGGAAACAGGATGTGGAAACTGATGTTGGCGCCGAACTGGATCCGGGCCAGGGTAACGGGATCGAACTCCATGACTCACTCCTCCTTGCCGCCGTCGCGGCCGGCCAGCCGGCCTAGGCTCTGGGTGAACTGCAGCACCTTCTGCACCTGCGCCCCCAGCTTCATCAGCCGTTGCAGGGTCTCGACGTCCATGTCGCGGATGTCGGCGAACCATTTCGTCACCAGCTCGATGAGCTGGTACATCTCCTTCATGCGCGCCTGGGCGTGGCGCTCTTCCTCGCTGCCCGGCCGCTCCAGGATCGCCCCGCGCAGCATGGTCAGGGTCGGCTCCACCTCGCGCTTCTGGCGCTCTTCGGCCAAGGTCTTGAAGATCGCCCAAACGTCGTCCGGCGTGGAAAAGTACTCGCGCCGGTCACTGGGCAGGTGTTGCAGTTTGACCAGGCGCCAGGCCTGCAGCTCCTTCAGCGCCATGCTGGTATTGGAGCGGGAGCAACCGATGGCCTCGACGATGTCGTCGGCGTTGAGTGGCTTGGGCGAGACGTACAGCAGGGCATAGATCTGGCCGACGGTGCGGTTGATGCCCCAGTGGCTGCCCATCTCGCCGAAATGCAGCACGAAGGATTGGGTCAGGGGTGGCAGGTTCATCTTTCTCCAATTTTCAGTAATTTCTGAAAGTTTGATATGAATCATAGACCCACGTTATTTTTCTTGCAAGCCGCCCCGTCTGCGGCTAGATGTCGCACCCGACCACCCGGGCCATCTCCCTTCGGAGCACCGCGGCAACTGCGGTAGAATGCCCGCTTTTACCCGTCGGACGGCCCCGCAGGTCGTCTGCTCCTGATTTCCACGGACTCGGCATGACCACACCCCAGCACACCCCGATGATGCAGCAGTACCTCGCCATCAAACGCGAGCACCAGGACAAACTGGTGTTCTACCGCATGGGCGACTTCTACGAACTGTTCTTCGAGGACGCCGAAAAGGCGGCGCGACTGCTGGACATCACCCTGACCACGCGCGGCGCCACGGCCGGTATCCCGATCAAGATGGCGGGCGTGCCCTACCATGCCGCCGAGGGCTACCTGGCGCGGCTGGTGAAGCTCGGCGAATCGGTGGCCATCGCCGAGCAGATCGGCGACCCGGCGCTCGCCAAGGGCCCGGTGGAGCGCAAGGTGGTGCGCATCGTCACCCCGGGCACGCTGACCGACTCGGCGCTGCTCGACGACAAGCGCGACAACCTGGTGCTGGCGCTCAACAGCGTGCGCGGCAAGCTGGGGCTCGCCTGGCTGTCGCTGGCGAGCGGCGAATTCAAGGTGATGGAAACCAGCGTCGACGAGCTGGCAAGCGAACTGGAACGCTTGAAGCCGGCCGAGCTGCTGCTGCCGGACGAGAGCGAGGTCGGGCTGCTGGAGCAGCTCTCGATCCCGAAGAAGAAGCTGCCGGCCTGGCAGTTCGATCAGCAGTCCGGGCAAGAGACGCTGATCCGCCACTTCGGCACGCGCGACCTGGCCGGCTTCGGCGCCGAAGAGCTGACCGTGGCGATCGGCGCCGCCGGCGCCCTGCTGGGCTACGTCAAGGCCACCCAGGGAGTGAACCCGGCGCACATCGCCAGCCTGGCGGTGGAGGACGAGAGCGACCTGATCCGCATGGACGCCGCCACCCGCCGCAACCTGGAACTGACCGAAACCATCCGCGGCGAACCCTCGCCCACCCTGGGCTCGCTGCTCGACTGCTGTGCTACCAGCATGGGCAGCCGGCAGCTAGCGCACTGGCTGCACCATCCGCTGCGCCGCCACGGCAAGATCCGCGAGCGCCTCGGCGCGGTGCGCGCGCTGCTGGCGCGCCACGGCGAGGTCGCCGAGCAACTCGCCGAGGTGGCCGACATCGAGCGCATCACCGCGCGCGTGGCGCTGCGCTCGGCACGCCCACGCGACCTCGCCGCCTTGCGCGACTCGCTCAAGGCGCTGACCGGGGTGAAAGGGTTGGCCGAACAACTCGACAGCCCGCTGCTGCGCCAGTTGGCCGTGCTGCTGCCGGCCGACAGCCCGGTGGCCACGCTGCTGGCGAGCGCCATCCTGCCCGAACCCGCCACCTTCCTGCGCGACGGCGGCGTGATCAACCACGGCTTTTCGGCCAACCTGGACGAACTGCGGGCGATCCAGACCAACTGCGGCGAATTCCTGCTGCAACTGGAAGCGCGCGAGAAGGAGCGCACCGGCATCCCCTCGCTGAAAGTCGAATTCAACCGCGTGCACGGCTTCTACATCGAGGTCAGCAAGGCGCAGGGCGACAAGGTGCCGGACGACTACCGCCGGCGCCAGACGCTGAAGAACGCCGAGCGCTACATCACGCCGGAACTGAAGGAATTCGAGGACAAGGCGCTGTCGGCCAACGACCGCGCACTGGCGCTGGAAAAACAGCTCTACGAGACGCTGCTCGACGAGCTGGCACCGCACATCGCCGAACTGCAGCTGATCGCCCAGGCGGTGGCCACGCTCGACGTGCTGGCCGCCTTCGCCCGCCATGCCGAGAGCCGCAACTACGTCGAACCGGAATTCGTCGACGAGGTGCGCCTCGAGATCATCGAGGGTCGCCACCCGGTGGTCGAAGCCGAGGTCGAGCGCTTCATCGCCAACGACTCCTGCCTGTCCGACAGCCGCAAGCTGCTGCTGATCACCGGCCCGAACATGGGCGGTAAATCGACCTACATGCGCCAGACCGCGCTGATCACGCTCTTGGCCCACGTCGGCTCGTTCGTGCCGGCCGACTCCGCCGTGCTCGGCCCGATCGACCGCATTTTCACCCGCATCGGCGCCTCCGACGACCTGGCCGGCGGCCGCTCCACCTTCATGGTGGAAATGACCGAGACCGCCAACATCCTCAACAACGCCAGCGACAAGTCGCTGGTGCTGATGGACGAGGTCGGGCGCGGCACCTCCACCTTCGACGGCCTGGCGCTGGCCTGGGCCATCGCCAAGGCGCTGATCGAGAAGAACCGCGCCTACACCCTGTTCGCCACCCACTACTTCGAGCTAACGCGGCTCGCCAGCGACTACCCCGGCGTCGCCAACGTGCACCTCTCCGCCATCGAGCACAAGGACAAGATCGTGTTCCTGCACCACGTCGAGGACGGCCCGGCGAGCCAGAGCTACGGCCTCGCCGTGGCGCAGCTGGCCGGCGTGCCGGGCAAGGTGATCCGCGAGGCGCGGCGGCGTCTCGCCGAGCTGGAAAACCAGTCCGCCGCGACGCAGCAGCCGGACCTGTTTGCGGCACCGCTGCCCACCGCCGCCGTCGAGCCGGAACCGCACCCGGCGCTGGAACGGCTGGCCGAACTGCAACCCGATGAACTGACCCCGCGCCAGGCGCTCGACCTGCTCTACGCCTTGAAAACGATGCTGAATTAGGTCTGCAAATCAGGCGCCGTTGCCTACAATGAAAACCGGATACACCACTTGTAAAGGAGAGCGACATAATGCAGTCGGAAAGTGCTGTGGCAAACCCGGGGTTGGCCAGACTGTTCGGCGAGGCGGACTCAGGCTCGGCGGTTTCGCTGGCCGGTATCCGTGAACGGGCCAACAAACAATTATCCCGATTTGTCGCCCTGGCACAGCAGCAGCTGGCCCAACGAACCATTACCATCCCGCCTGCGCTCAGTCTGGTAGGGCAGGACGGCGAACTGGTGCTGGAAAGTCAGCACCCGCAAGCCGAGGCGATCCGGGAATGGCTCAAGGGCAATAGCGAGATCGTCAAGAAGTTCAAAGAAGTGGAAGTACTGTTTGAAATCGTGCGGGCGGCAGAACACCCGGGGGTTGTTTTCCCGGAAACGTCGCGCTTCCATGTCGGCCTCACCAGCGCCGGGCCGGTTGCCTACTTCGAAGACAGCAGCGCTCCCCTCTTGAATCACTAAGCCATTCGACCACCCACAGCCAGCGAAGGGGACGGCACGCCGCCCCCTTCGCTCTTTCCGCTCACCCGGCGCTCACACCGCGGCAGCCTGGACCGGCTCGACACGCATGCGGCGCGGCGCCAAGCCGGCAGCAAAGCGGTTGACGAAGCGCATCTCCAGCGGATACGGGTAGAAGTCCTCGATGTAGCCGTCGCGGATGCGCTGCTGGCGGGTCTGCCAGAAGCCGGCGTCGAGCAGATCCCGGTGATACTGCAGGAACACCTTCCTGACCTCGGCGTCGCCCAGCAGGAAGGTGGCGAACTCCTCCGGGAACACGTCGCCCTTGGCCACCGGGTACCACACCTCGCCCGACATCTCCATCTCGGGATTGGGCGCCTCCGGGATGCGGCGGAAGTGGCAGTCGGTCATGTACTCGATCTCGTCGTAATCGTAGAAGATCACCCGGCCGTAGCGCGTCACGCCGAAGTTCTTGAACAGCATGTCGCCGGGGAAGATGTTGGCCGAAGCCAGCTCGCGGATGGCGTTGCCGTAGTCGCGCACCGCCTCGGCCTTCTCCTCCGGCGAGGCGTTCTGCAGGTAGAGGTTGAGCGGCTTCATGCGGCGTTCGATGTAGACGTGCTTGATGACAATGCTCTGCTCGTCCTCCTCGATCTGCGACGGCGCCAGCTGGTGCAACTCGCGCAGCAGTTCCTCGGTGAAGCGCGCCTTGGGAAACGCCACGTTGGAAAATTCCAGGGTATCCGCCATGCGCCCCACCCGGTCGTGGCGCTTCACCAGACGGTACTTGGCGCGCACCGTGTCGTGATCGACTTCCTTGGTAATCCCGAACACGTCCTTGATCAGCTTGAACACGTAAGGGTAAGACGGCAGCGTGAACACCAGCATCACCAGGCCGCGGATGCCCGGCGCCACGATGAACTGGTCGTTGGAATGCTGCAGGTGCTGGATGAAGTCGCGATAGAAGATGTTCTTGCCCTGCTTCTGCAAGCCCAGCATGGTATAGAGCTCGGCCTTGCTCTTGGTTGGCAACATCGAGCGCAGGAACTGCACGTAGCCCGACGGCACCGCCATGTCGACCAGGAAGTAGGCCCGGCTGAACGAGAACAGCACGCCGATACGCCAGGGCTCGAGCAGCACGGTATCGAGGTAGAGCTTGCCGTCGGCATCGTGCAGCACCGGCACCGCGAATGGATAGTTGGAATTACCGTTCACCACCTTGCCGAAGATGTAGGCGGTCTTGTTGCGGTAGAACGCCGACGACAGGACCTGGATCTGGAAATTGGCCTCGGGCTTCGGCCAACGTCCCTGCAGCTCATCGCGCGCCATGCGCAGCACGTAGCCCAGGTCGCGGCGCAGGCTGGCGAACGGCCGCTTCCAGCCGAAATCCCGCACGATCTGGCGCAGCACCGGGCGCAGGCCGTACTGCAGCGGATAGTAGCTGCGGTAGGACGGCGGGTCGGCCTCGATGTACTCGGTGGAAATCGCCGGCCGCACGAAGATGAAATCGTTGTTGAAGTAGTCGCGGTGCAGAATGCGCGTGAACACCGAGTTGAAGAAGGTCTCGGCGCACTCCGGCTGCTTGTGGTTGGTCAACAGGCCGATGAAGTACAGCTTGGCCTGCTGCCAGATTTCGTCGTCCAGCAACTCGGCGTGGAAAACCGTATGCAGCCGCGCCACCGTCTCGCTGACGCGCTCGTCGTAGAACTGGATACGGTCGCGGATGGCCTGCTGCACCCCCTGCCAGTCCCCCTCCTCGAACAGCACCTTGGCCTGGTGGTTGCACTCGCTGAACAGCCGGTAGTGCTTGTCGAAACCCTCGATCAGCGCCAGGGCAATGTCACGCGCGACGGGGTTGTAGTATTCGGGTATCTGCATACGCTCGCCTTTTGCTGCGCAGGCCGCGCCTCGTGCGGCCAACGTCAATCACCAGTCTGCCGGCCATGGCGAACGTACGGGAGCCCTAGGACTTCTTGGCAAACCGGAAGCGCGGCGCCGCACGGCGGGCAGGCGCCGGTTCGGCGGCCTGCCGCCCCGGCTGCTGCACGGGCGCCTTGCCGACGGGTTTAGCATGCCCCGCACGCGGCAAATCGGCAAGCGACACCTCCAGCTGGCGGAACTCACCCGGCTGCAGTCCATCGAGCCGCCACGGCCCGACCGCCACCCGCACCAGCCGCAGCGTCGGCAACCCCACCTTGGCGGTCATGCGCCGCACCTGCCGGTTTTTGCCCTCGCTGATGATGATTTCCAGCCACGTGTCGGGCACCGTCTTGCGAAAGCGCACCGGCGGCTTGCGTTCCCACAGCTGCGGAGGCTCGGAGAGCAGGCGCACCTCGGCCGGCTGGGTGATGAAATCGCCCAGGTTCACCCCGGCGCGCAACGCCTCGAGCTGCTCCTCGGACGGCGTCCCCTCCACCTGCACCCAGTACGTCTTGGGCTGCTTCCAGCGCGGGTCGCTGATGCGGTGCTGCAGCTCGCCATCGCCAGTCAGCAGCAACAAGCCCTCGCTGTCGGTATCCAGCCGCCCGGCCGGGTACACCCCGGGAATGTCGATATGGTCTTTCAGCGTGGGGTGCAGCTCGTGCTGCGAGAACTGGCAAATCACGCCGTAAGGCTTGTTGAACAGGATCAGTTGGGGCATGGCGGCACACCGGTAAAAACACAGGAATGCGCGAATGATAACAAGCGCGGCAGGTGCCGGGCAGTGACTGTTCGCACCCGAACCGGAGCACAGCGCCCGAATGGGTGAGCTGACGGCACACCCCTGTTTTCGTTTATTCACATTCCGGCGAGTCGGCGCGCACCAGACGCCCCACCCTGTTTACAGCGCAAAACGAGGCCTCTTAACAGAAAATTGCCGCGAATTAATGAAAATTCCTGCCATTTTTCTAAAGACGACATTTTCAATTTTGTGCCGAATACGGGACAGCTTCCACCCAAACAACCGTTTGAACACCGAATCCACACAGAAAGCGACATCAAAGTTCGGATACGCAACAGAACAGAGCGCTATAATTCGCTTTTGAAAAGCCCCCGAGAGCCTACGGACGACCACCGCAACCCGGCACCGCGTCCGCCTTTCCGCTGCCTTTCGTCGCGCCGGCACCCTCACCCGCCCGGCCGCGCTACGCTCTGACGTCGTAATAATCATGGAGATAGAGTAATGCCTTCGGAACGCCCGACCATCATCTACACACTCACCGACGAAGCGCCCGCGCTGGCAACCAGCGCCTTCCTGCCGATCATCCAAACCTTTACCGGCCCGGCCGGCATCAATATCGATACCGCTGACATCTCGGTGGCCGCGCGCGTTCTGGCCGAGTTTCCCGATTATCTGACCGACGAACAAAAGGTGCCGGACACGCTGGCCGAACTGGGCCGCCTCACGCAGGATCCCGACACCAACATCATCAAGCTGCCCAACATCAGCGCCTCCGTGTCCCAGCTGATGGCCTGCATCAAGGAACTGCAATCCAAGGGCTACGCCCTCCCCGACTACCCGGAAAACCCGAGCAGCGAGGAAGAAAAGGCGCTCAAGGCCCGCTACGCCAAGTGCCTGGGCTCCGCCGTGAACCCGGTGTTGCGCGAAGGCAACTCCGACCGCCGCGCCCCGGCCGCGGTCAAGAACTACGCCAAGAAGCACCCGCACTCCATGGGCGAATGGAAGCAGTGGTCGCAGACCCACGTATCGCACATGGAGCACGGCGACTTCTACCACGGCGAAAAGTCCATCACCCTAGATCGCGCCCGTGACGTGAAGATGGAGCTCGTCACCAAGAGCGGCCAGAGCATCGTCTTGAAGCCGAAGGTTGCGCTGCAGGACGGCGAAATCATCGACTCCATGTTCATGAGCAAGAAGGCGCTGTGCGAGTTCTACGAGAAGGAATTGGAAGACTGCCGTCAGTCCGGCATCCTGTTCTCGCTGCACGTAAAGGCCACCATGATGAAGGTGTCGCACCCGATCGTGTTCGGCCACTGCGTGAAGATCTACTACAAGGAAGCCTTCGAGAAGCACGGCAAGCTGTTCGACGAACTGGGCATCAACGTCAACAACGGCATGGCGACCCTGTACGAGAAGATCGAGACCCTGCCGGCCTCCAAGCGCGAAGAGATCATCCGCGACCTGCACGCCTGCCAGGAACACCGTCCGCGCTTGGCCATGGTGGACTCCGCCAAGGGCATCACCAACTTCCACTCGCCGAACGACATCATCGTCGACGCCTCCATGCCCGCCATGATCCGTAATGGCGGCAAGATGTGGGGCGCTGACGGCAAACCGTACGATGCCAAGGCCGTGATGCCGGAATCGACCTTCGCCCGCATCTACCAAGAGATGATCAACTTCTGCAAGTGGCACGGCAACTTCGATCCGAAGACCATGGGCACCGTGCCGAACGTCGGCCTGATGGCGCAGAAGGCCGAAGAATACGGCTCGCACGACAAGACCTTCGAAATCGCCGAAGACGGCGTGGCCAACATCGTCGACCTCGCCACCGGCGAAGTGCTGCTGTCGCAGAACGTGGAAGCTGGCGACATCTGGCGCATGTGCCAGGTGAAGGACGCGCCGATCCGCGACTGGGTCAAGCTCGCCGTCACCCGCGCCCGCAACTCCGGCATGCCGGCGGTGTTCTGGCTGGACCCGTACCGTCCGCACGAAGCCGAGCTGATCAAGAAGGTTGAAACCTACCTGAAGGATTACGACCTCACCGGCCTCGAAATCCACCACATGTCGCAAGTGCGCGCCATGCGCTTCACCCTCGAACGCGTCGCTCGCGGCCTCGACACCATCTCGGTCACCGGCAACATCCTGCGCGACTACCTGACCGACCTGTTCCCGATCATGGAACTGGGCACCTCGGCCAAGATGCTGTCCATCGTGCCGCTGATGGCGGGCGGCGGCATGTACGAAACCGGCGCCGGCGGCTCCGCGCCGAAGCACGTACAACAGCTTCTGGAAGAAAACCACCTGCGTTGGGATTCGCTGGGCGAGTTCCTGGCCCTGGCCGTATCCCTGGAAGAGCTGGGCATCAAGACCGGCAACGACAAGGCCAAGATTCTCGCCAAGACGCTGGACGAGGCCACCGGCAAGCTGCTCGACAACGACAAGTCTCCGTCGCGCCGCACCGGAGAGCTCGACAACCGTGGCAGCCAGTTCTACCTCGCCATGTACTGGGCGCAGGCGCTGGCCGAGCAGAGCGCCGACAAGGAACTGCAGGCTCACTTCGCACCGCTCGCCAAGGCACTGGCCGACAACGAGCAGACCATCCTCGACGAGCTGAAGGCCGTGCAGGGCAAGCCCGCCGACATCGGCGGCTACTACCTGGCCGACGCCGAGAAGTGCAAGGCGGTGATGCGCCCGAGCGCCACCCTCAACGCCGCCCTGGCCGCCACGCTCGCCTGAGCAGCATGACCAGGAAGCTCGCTTCGCGAGCCTTCCGCCAAGACCAAACGCCAGGGCTCCCCTGGCGTTTTTTTCATGCCGCTCAATTGAGGACAATCATGTCCCGCCAAGCGTGTGCTCGGCTACAATAAGCGCTACATACATCGGGAAATCGGGTAGTTGTCCCGGCGTGCATCTCCGTTGAGCTAACCAGCAAGAGTAGCCAGCACCGCTCCCGCAGTGCAGAACGGCGAAGGCACCGGGAAATGGCAGACAACAGGTCAATACAGAAGGAGAAGGAGAAACAATGAGTGCATCCCACATCAAGGTTCCCGCCGCTGGCCAGAAGATCATTCCGGGTCAGCCGATTCCGAACAACCCCATCATCCCATTCATCGAAGGCGACGGCATCGGCATCGACATCACCCCGGTCATGATCAAGGTCATCGACGCGGCAGTGGACAAGGCCTACGATGGCCAGAAGAAGATCCACTGGATGGAAGTGTACGCCGGCGAGAAATCGACCAAGCTGTATGGCCCGGACGAGTGGCTGCCCAAAGAAACCTTCGACGCACTGAAAGAATACTCGGTATCGATCAAGGGCCCGATGACCACCCCGGTCGGCGGCGGCATCCGCTCGCTGAACGTGGCCCTGCGCCAGGAACTGGATCTGTACCAGTGCGTGCGGCCGGTGCAGTACTTCCAGGGCGTGCCGTCGCCGCTGAAGCAGCCGGAACTGGTCAACATGGTGATCTTCCGTGAAAACACCGAGGACATCTACGCCGGCATCGAGTGGGCCGCCCAGTCCGAAGCCGCCAAGAAAGTCATCAAGTTCCTGCAAGACGAAATGGGCGTCAAGAAGATCCGCTTCCCGGAAACCTCCGGCATCGGCATCAAGCCCGTTTCCATCGAAGGCACCCAGCGCCTGGTTCGCGCCGCGATCAAATACGCCATCGAGAACGACCGCAAATCGCTCACCATCGTGCACAAGGGCAACATCATGAAGTTCACGGAAGGGCTGTTCCGTGACGTCGCCTACAAGCTGGCCCAGGAAGAATTCGGCGCCGAACTGATCGATGGCGGCCCGTGGTGCAAGTTCAAGAACCCGAATACCGGCCGGGAAATCATCGTCAAGGACGCCATCGCCGACGCCTTCTTGCAGCAGATTCTGCTGCGTCCGGCCGAGTACGACGTCATCGCTTGCTGCAACCTGAACGGTGATTACATCTCCGACGCGCTGGCCGCTCAGGTTGGGGGTATCGGCATCGCCCCGGGCGCCAATATTTCCGACCAGTATGCCTGCTTCGAAGCCACCCACGGCACCGCACCCAAATACGCCGGCCAGGACAAGGTGAACCCCGGCTCTCTGATCCTGTCCGCCGAAATGATGCTGCGCCACCTGGGCTGGAAAGATGCCGCCGATCTGGTCATCCAATCCATGGAAGCCGCCATCGCCGACAAGATCGTGACCTACGACTTCGCCCGCCTGATGGATGGCGCCACCGAGGTAAGCTGCTCCGCCTTCGGCGATGCGATGATTGCACGCATGTAATCCCCCCGCTATAGCGGGAGCAAAGGGCTTGCCAAGCGCAAGCCCTTTTCCATTGACTAATGACAAAAAAATAGCAGCCTATTCGCCGCCAATTAGTGCAAGCACAGACACGTAAATTAGTCTAAATTAAATGTGCTGCCACCAAAATAAAAAACCCGCTTATAGCGGGTTTTTTCATCCAGCGCCGGCCTCATTAACCAAGACCGGCGATAACCATGGCGGTTACTGCGGCTGGATATTGGATGCTTGCTTGCCCTTCGGACCGTTCACCACGTCGAAGCTCACGCGCTGCCCCTCTTTCAGGGACTTGAAGCCTTGCGTGTTGATGGCCGAGAAATGCGCGAACAGGTCTTCACCGCCCTCGTCCGGGGTGATGAAACCGAAGCCTTTAGCATCATTGAACCACTTGACAATACCAGTTGCCATTTTACTTCCTTGCATTTAACAGGCTGGTGAGGCCGACCAACAAAAGCTTAAAAGCGCTTCGGTTTTACCTAGGGCAAACCTCATTCATTTCAATTAAGCCAAGCACCAGACTCATTTCTACGCAACCGCGGCCCGAGCGTCAAGTCCAAGGTGAAAAGAATTCTCCCCCCTTGAAAAAAATCCCGGCGGAACCAAAATAAAAGTGAAATGCCTCATTGCTGAAAGCCGCCATGTCCACGCAGTACAAGGACGACGCCCAACTGGAGGCGTCGCGGGCGAAGACACGCCCACCGTCGATGTATAAGGTCTTGTTATTGAACGACGATTACACGCCGATGGATTTTGTGGTACAGATACTGCAACACTTCTTCCACAAGAACCGGGAGCAGGCCACAAGCATCATGCTGCAAGTGCACACCCAGGGCCGCGGGGTGTGTGGTGTTTATACCAAAGATGTCGCCGCGACCAAAGTTGAGCAGGTGTTGCAGTTTGCGAAAGCTCACCAGCATCCGCTCCAGTGCGTAATGGAGGAAAACTGATGATTGCCCAAGAGCTCGAAGTAAGCCTGCACATGGCGTTCATGGACGCTCGACGCAAACGGCACGAATTCATCAGTGTCGAGCACCTGCTGTTGGCTATGACGGACAACCCGTCCGCCGCAGAAGTGCTGCGTGCGTGTGGAGCGAATCTCGATCAGCTGAAAAAACAGCTGACCGACTTCATCGACGAACATACCCCGACCGTGCCCGGCGAGACCGAGGTGGAAACCCAGCCCACGCTGGGCTTCCAGCGCGTGATCCAGCGCGCCATCCTGCACGTGCAGTCGTCCGGCAAGAAGGAAGTAACGGGGGCCAACATCCTGGTCGCCATTTTCGGCGAGAAAGACTCCCACGCCGTGTATTACCTGCATCAGCAAGGTATTTCCCGGCTGGATGTGGTCAACTTCATCTCCCACGGCATCACCAAGCAGCGCTCGCAGCCGACGCCCAACGAACAGCGCGACAACAGCGAGAGCGAAACCGAAGACGCCTCGGCCAACGTCGGCGGGGCGCTGGAGAACTACACCCAGAACCTCAACGCACTGGCACGCGAAGGCAAGATCGACCCGCTGATCGGCCGTGAGCACGAGCTGGAGCGCACGGTGCAGATCCTGTGCCGGCGCCGCAAGAACAACCCGCTGCTGGTGGGCGAGGCCGGTGTCGGCAAGACAGCCATCGCCGAGGGCACTGGCACGCCGTATCGTCAACGGCGAGGTCCCCGAGGTGCTCGACCGCGCCACCGTCTACTCGCTGGACATGGGAGCGCTGCTGGCCGGCACCAAGTACCGTGGCGATTTCGAGCAGCGCCTCAAGGCCGTCATCAAGCAGCTCACCGAAGACCCGCACGCGATCCTGTTCATCGACGAGATCCACACCCTGATCGGCGCAGGAGCGGCGTCGGGCGGCACGCTGGATGCTTCCAACCTGCTCAAGCCGGCCCTGTCGAACGGTTCGCTGCGCTGCATCGGTGCCACCACCTACAACGAGTTCCGTGGCATCTTCGAGAAGGATAACGCCCTGTCGCGGCGCTTCCAGAAGATCGACATCAACGAGCCGACCGTGGAACAGACGGTAGAAATCCTCAAGGGACTCAAGTCGCGCTTCGAATCGCACCATGGCGTGAAATACACCCAAGGCGCACTGGTGACGGCGGCCGAGCTGGCGGCACGCTACATCAACGACCGCCATCTGCCGGACAAGGCCATCGACGTCATCGACGAAGCCGGCGCGGCGCAGAAGATCCTGCCCAAGTCGCGCCAGCGCAAGGTCATCAACAAGGCCGAGATCGAGGACATCGTCTCCAAGATCGCACGCATTCCGGCCAAGACCGTCTCGTCCAACGATAAGAACGTGTTGAAGAACCTCGATCGCGATTTGCGCAGCGTGGTGTTTGGCCAGGACAAGGCCATCGAGGCCCTGGCGACCGCCATCAAGATGGCGCGTTCGGGGCTGGGCAACCCGCAGAAACCGATCGGCTCCTTCCTGTTCAGCGGCCCCACCGGTGTCGGCAAGACCGAAGTCGCCAAGCAGTTGGCCTACTTCCTCGGTGTCGAGATGCTGCGCTTTGACATGTCGGAATACATGGAGCGCCACGCGGTGTCACGCCTGATCGGTGCCCCACCGGGATACGTCGGCTTCGAACAAGGCGGTCTCTTGACCGAAGCCATCAACAAGCACCCCTACGCGGTGCTGTTGCTGGACGAGATCGAGAAGGCGCACCCGGACATCTACAACATCCTGCTGCAGGTGATGGACCATGGCACCCTGACCGACAACAACGGACGCAAGGCCGACTTCCGCAACGTGATCATCATCATGACCACCAACGCCGGGGCCGAGTCGCTGTCCAAGCCGAGCATGGGCTTTACCAACGCCAAGCAGACCGGCGACGAGATGGCCGACATCAAGCGCCTGTTCAGCCCCGAGTTCCGCAACCGGCTGGATGCCACCATCCCGTTCCGCATGCTCGACGAGAACATCATCCTGCAGGTGGTAGACAAGTTCCTGATGCAACTGGAACACCAGCTGGCCGAGAAGAAGGTGGATATCCACTTCACCGACATGCTGCGTCAGTACCTGGCCAAGAACGGCTTCGACCCGCTGATGGGCGCGCGTCCGATGGCCCGCCTGATCCAGGACACCATCCGCAAGGCTCTCGCCGACGAGTTGCTGTTCGGCCGTCTGGTGGACGGAGGCGAAGTGACGGTCACCATCGACGCCAACGACAAGGTCGAGTTGCAATTCGACGAGAAGACGCCCTTGGCGGCGGAGCCGGCCTGATTCCAAGAGCCCAACCCGTCTCGATCACGCCCGCTCTTGCGGGCGTTTTTCTTGGCTCAACCGCGAGGATGGTGCTGCTCGTGCAGCTGGCGCAAGCGCTCCCTGGCGACATGGGTGTAGATCTGGGTGGTGGAAATATCAGAATGCCCCAACAGCAGTTGCACCACGCGCAAGTCGGCGCCATGGTTGACCAGATGCGTGGCAAACGCGTGGCGTAGCGTGTGCGGGCTGACCGGCGGCAGCCCCTGCCGGCGTGCATACCCTGAAATCAGGTGCCACGCCATCTGGCGCGTCATACCTGCCTTGAGACGAGTGACGAACATCTGTTCGCAAGGCACCCCCGTCAGCAAAGCCGGCCGCCCTGTAGCCAGATACCGCCCCAGCCAGTCCTGCGCCACCTCGCCCATCGGCACCAGCCGCTCCTTGCCGCCCTTGCCCTGCGTCATCACAACGCCGCTAGTGAGATCGACCTGCTGTAGCGTCAAGCCAACCAGTTCCGACACCCGCAAGCCAGTCGCGTACAAAACCTCCAGCATGGCACGGTCGCGCAAGCCCAGAGGCGTAGCCACATCAGGAGCCTCCAGCAGCGCGACCACGTGCTTCTCCGACAGACTCTTGGGTAAGGGCTGCCCGTGCTTGGGACGCTCGAGCGCGGCAGACGGATCGTCAGGGCGTTGGCCACTGGCGTGCAGATACTGGTAGAACCGACGCATGGCACTCACCAGTCGCGCTCGGGTGGTGGCCTTCTCCTGTTCGATCCCCTGCAACAAGGCGCGCTGCAAATCCGCCACGCCCGCCTCGATCAAACGCACTCCACCCTCTTCGTCCAGACGCGCCCCCAGCTTGAGCAGGTCGCGCCGATACGCTGACAGGGTATTGCGCGACAGACCATCGCTCAGCCACAGCTGGTCGAGGAACAGGTCGATCTGTTCAGCGTTGCTGCTCATGTCTCAATAGCCAGAACTTGATCGACAAGGTCTGCTCCGCGCTCGAATGATTGAAGCCCCCCAAGCCGGAACGTGCCAGCACGCGGTGACACGGAATCACGATCGGCAACGGGTTGTTGCCGCACGCCTGCCCTACCGCACGGGCGGAGCTGCCGAGCTGTTGGGCGATGGCACCGTAACTGACGGTAGCGCCAGAAGGAAGCGAGGCAATTGCCTGCCATACCCGTTGCTGGAACGGAGTACCCTGCGGCCGACACGGCAGGTCGAAGTGGAAGCCGGGATGCCGGAAGTACTCCTGCAACTGGCGCTCCACCTCCTCGGCGAGCGAACCCGGCTCAGGTGACAAAAGCGGGACCGTGGCATCCAGAAACTCGATGCAGCTGACGACCTGGAACGGTGCCACGATGCCCAGGCGGCCAAACGGCGCAGCGATCACAGCGGTATAAGACATGACAGAGCCCGAAAAAAAGCGCAAGGCGGATGCCTTGCGCTCTCATCATAGCCAACGGCCAGGCGATTAGCCTTGCTTGCGGGCCGGCAGCTTTTCCTTGATGCGTGCCGACTTGCCGGTACGACCACGCAGGTAGTACAGCTTGGCGCGACGCACGTCACCACGGCGCTTCACTTCGATCGAAGCAACCAGCGGGGAATAGGTCTGGAAAGTACGCTCAACGCCTTCGCCGGCGGAGATCTTGCGCACGATGAAGGAGCTGTTCAGGCCACGGTTACGCTTGGCGATCACAACGCCTTCGTAAGCCTGCAGACGCTCGCGGTTACCTTCCTTTACCTTCACCTGAACGATGACGGTGTCGCCCGGGGCGAAAGCCGGAACGGTTTTGCCGATGCGGGCAATTTCTTCTTGCTCGAGTTGCTGGATCAGATCCATGTCAATGCTCCTGGTTTTTCGGGAGATCTTGTTCCTGCTGGTACTCTGCCAGCAGCCGAGACTCCTGTTTTGTCAAAGGGCGGTTTTGCAGCAGGTCGGGACGACGCTTCCACGTTCTTCCCAGCGACTGTTTCAACCGCCATTTTGCGATCAAGGCATGATTACCTGACATCAGGATGTCCGGCACCCGCATGCCTTGATATTCTTCGGGTCGGGTATAGTGCGGGCAATCCAGCAGGCCGTCCACGAAGGAATCCTCATAAGCCGACTGGGCATCGTTGAGCACCCCCGGCAACAGCCTGACGACGGCGTCCATCAACACCATGGCGGGCAGTTCGCCACCGGATAACACGTAGTCGCCGATGGAGATTTCCTCGTCGACACGGCGCTCGATCAGACGCTCATCGATCCCTTCGTAACGCCCGCACAGCAGGATGAGACCGGGTCGCTGCGACAGCTCGACCGCCTTGGTGTGGCTTAACGGCCGCCCCTGAGGAGACAGGTAGACCACATGGCTCTGCGCCACGCCAGCCTCACGCTGTCGCTCTTCGGCCGCAGCTATGGCGGCCTCCAAGGGCTCGATCAGCATCACCATGCCGGGACCGCCTCCGTAGGGGCGGTCATCGACGGTGCGGTAATTGTCCGTGGTGAAATCGCGCGGATTCCAGGCACGAAAACCCCAGATGTTCTGCTCCAGCGCGCGTCGGCTAACGCCGAAGCGGGAAACAGCGTCGAACATCTCGGGGAACAGCGAGATAGCGTCGATCTGCATCAGTCGTCGAGGTTCCAGTCCACCGTGATGCGCTTGTCAGTCAGGTTGACATCAAGCACAAACTGGCCAACGAAAGGAATGAGCCACTCTCGCTTGCCCTCCCGGACCACCAGCACGTCGTTGGCGCCGGTTTCCATCAATTCGGCAACCTGACCGAACCGCTGACCGTCCTTGTTGACGACATCCAGGCCGATCAAATCGGACCAGTAGTACTCGTCGTCGGCGGTCTCCGGGAATTCGCTGCGCGGTATGGCAATCTGCATGCCGCGCATGGCTTCTGCCGCCTCGCGACTGCCGACGCCTTCGAGCTTGGCGGCCAGCGCCTTGGGCTGGACCAGCCCGTCTTCGAAACGATAGGATGACCATTGGCCATCCCGCCCCAGCCACCAGACCGGGTAGTCGAACAGGCTGTCTGCGGACCCGGTGTCGGCATGGATTTTCACCCAGCCACGAACACCAAAGGCGCCGCGCACATACCCCATCAAGACGAGATCATCGTTGCGCATGCGCCTCAAACCCTGCGTGTATCAGCAGACTGCAATCAGGCAGCTACTTTTTGCTCTTTAACCAGCTTGGCAACGGCGTCGCTCAGTTGAGCACCAACGTTGATCCAGTGGTTCAGACGGTCAGCGGCGAGGCGAACGCGTTCTTCTTTGTCGTTGGCAACCGGGTTGTAGAAGCCCAGGCGCTCGATGAAGCGACCGTCGCGACGGTTGCGGGAGTCGGTCACCACGATGTTGTAGAACGGACGGTTCTTGGAGCCGCCGCGGGCCAGACGAATCACTACCATTGTCGATTGTCCTTGAATAAAAACGGTATCGTAGAAAAGCCCACGATTTTAGGGCAGTTTTCCCTTATCTTGCAAGCGCTTATTCCGGCCGTGTGTCGGGGCCGGCTACGCCTGCAACACCTTGGTGACCAGCATCAGTGCCCGGTCTTCCGGATGGTACTCGCTGGAGAAGCCCAGTTTGTGCATCAGCTTGAGCATGCCCTTGTTGCCGGAGAGCACCTCGCCACGCATCACTTTCAGCCCCTGGTCACGGGCGGCGTCGAACAACGCGCTCATTAGGATGAAGCCGATCCCTTTGCCCTGCCACTGGTCGGCTACCTCCAGAGCGAACTCGCAGCTCTCGTTATCAGGGTCGGTAACGTAACGAGCCACGGCCAGTTGCTCTTCCCCTTGCGCCGTCTCGCGGGTCATGGCCAGCGCCATCTCGCGGTCGTAGTCGAGCTGGGTAAAGCGCACCAGCATGCTTTGCGACAGTTGCTTGATGCTGGACATATAGCGGTTGTAGCGGCTTTCCTCGGAAAGGTTGCGCACGAACTCCTGCTGCATCTGCGCATCCTCCGGGCGCACCGGACGGATGGTCACCTGGGTCTGATCCTTGAGGCGGGAGCACACCACCATGTGCGAGGGATACGGCATGATCGCCATGTGACGGTACGGCTTGCCGCCCGCGCACCCCTTCTGCACGATGATGCGTGCGTCCAGCGCCATCACCCCCTGCTCGTCGGCCAGCAAGGGGTTGATGTCCATCTCGCGAATTTCGGGCAATTCGCAGATCATTTCCGACACCCGCAACAGCACCTCTTTCAGCTGGTCGATATCGATCGCCGGCAGGTTCTTGAAGGGGCCGAGAATCTGCCCGATGCGTGTCTTGCCGATCAGGCTCTCGACCAGGTAGTGGTTGAGCGGCGGCAGAGCCAGCGCACGGTCGTTCATGACCTCGACGGCGATGCCGCCGGCGCCGAAGGTGATGACCGGGCCGAAAGCGTTGTCGTGCGTCACGCCGACCATCACCTCGCGCGCGAATCGTCGGCTGCGCATCGGCTGCACCGACACCCCCGAGATGGCCGCCTCGGGGCGGGCCTGGCGGCAGCGTTCGACGATGGAGGCAAATGCCTCTCGCAGTGCCGCCGCACTACTGATGTTGAGTTCGACGCCGCCGACATCGGACTTGTAGATGATGTCCGGCGAATCGATCTTCAGCACCACCGGGTAGCCGGTTTCTTCGGCCAACCTCACGGCCTCGTCGGAGTCGCGCGCCAGCCGGGTCGGGTTGACCGGGATGTTGAAGGCCGACAGCACCTCCTTCGACTCGCGCTCCGACAGGATGACCCGCCCTTCCGCCAGGGCGGCATTGATCAGCGTGCGCGCGCGCGCCACGTCGGGAGACACCTGCTTGCCCTCGAGCGGCCCCGGCGTCTGCAGCAGCAAGCGCTGGTTGTGATGGTAGGCGGCCAGGTTGCGGAACACTTCCACGGCATACTCCGGGGCGCGGAAATGGGCACACTTGGCCTTACTGAACAGTTCCCGGCTCTCCGAAACCTTGGCGTCGCCCAGCCAGGACAGCAGGATCGGCTTGGTCGACTCGCGCTGCAGCCCCACCATCAGCTGCGCGGTGGTCAGGTGATCGGTACCGGCCTGCGGCGTGAAGATGACCAGCACGCCATCAACATTGGCGTCATCGAGACAGGCCTTGACCGCCGTGCGAAAACGCACCGGGCTGGCATCGCCGATGATGTCGACCGGGTTACCGTGCGACCAGTTGCGCGGCAGCGCGTCGTTGAGCACCTCCATGGTCGGCTCCGACAACTTCGCCAGCTCCACACCGTTGAGATAGGCGCTGTCCGCCGCCAACACGCCCGGGCCGATGCCGTTGGTGACGATGGCCAGACGCCGCCCCTGCACCCGGAAACTGGCGGCCAGCACCTTGGCGGCCGTGAATAGCTGGGAGATCGAGCCCACCCGCAGCACACCGGCACGCGACAGTGCGGCGTCGAACACGTCGGCGCTCTCGACCAGATTGCTGGAATGGGTCAGGCCGGTCACGTCATCCTCGTAGCGGCCGGACTTGATCACTACCACCGGCTTGGTACGGGCGGCGGCACGCAACGCGCTGATGAAGCGACGCGCATCATGGATGTGGTGGACGTGCAACAGTATGCCCTGGGTGAAGGTATCGGCCACCAGGTAATCGAGGATCTCGCCGAAATCGACGTCCAGCCCCTCCCCCACCGAAATCACGCTGGAAAACCCGATGCCCTTGCTATCGGCCCAGTCCAGCATCGCGGTGCACAGGGCGCTGGATTGCGATACCAGCGCCAGGTTGCCGGGGCGTACCTTGCTGGAGTAGTTGGAAGCGTTGAAGCCCGCCACCGGGCGCATCAGTCCCAGCACGTTGGGACCCAGCACGCGGATGCCGAAGTGCCGGGCGATCGACAACGACTCCTTGAGAATTTCACGCTCCAGCTGCTCGCTGTCGGCGAACTCCTTGGCCAGCAGCACTGCCTTCACGCCCTTCTTGCCGCAATCGCGCAGGATGGCCGGCAAGGTTCTCAGCGCCGTGGTCACCACGGCCAGTTCCACTTCGCCCTCGATCAGCCGTACCGATGGCACCGCCCGCATCCCCCCGACCACCTTGTGGTTGAGGTTGACGGGGAACAGCTTGCCCTGGAAATTGCCCGCCAGCAGGCTCGCAAATACCGCCTGGCCAATCGAGCCCGGGGTATCGCTGGCGCCGACGACGGCGACGGCGCGAGGAGAAAACAGGGAAGTGAGATAGTGCGGTTTCATGGCAACCCATCCGATGTGCTGATCTGAACCGGAACCCGGCCTCCCACGGAGGCGTCAGAGTCCATTCGGCCTGCAAGGTAACGTGATCGATGTGAAAGCAATACGTCAAACGGCGCTGAGACTCGGCCAGCCGGACCGTCCCTGCCTGCAACGCGGTGATGCCAATCCGAGGCGCAGGGCATGGCGCGCCACTCTACCGACATATACCACACCAGCCCGACATGCGCAGAGCCTACACCCTTCACTGTCCTGCTACGACCACGACAAAAGCGGCATAAGACGATTGAGGGCCTGCGCACCGCCAACCCCACAATCAGGCATCGGGCCGGACTGTCAGCCCAGGTGGTGGACAAACCGCCATACCCCGGCCCCTTCTCCTCGGCCCCTCAGACCGACGAGCGCGCCAGAACCCGCCACCATGCGGGACATGGCCTGACAAGGACCATCCTGTGCCACAACCTGGCTTGCCTTTGGCATCAAGCGCACGTAGCGGCTGGTAAGGCGGGCTCAATATTGTTAATCTTTACCCTTTAGATACAAACCTTCATTGCGCCGCGTCAAAGGAAGATGCCGAAGCTTCCCCAGCGCGGCCGGAGCCAAGGTCATCATGACGAAACGCGTCGTCACACTCGCACACTATTACACCCAGCCTGAAATTCAGCAGATGGCGGACAAGGTAGGGGACAGCCTGGAATTGTCGCTCTACGCCCGTGAAGCCGAGGCTGACATCATTGTGTTCGCCGGCGTCCGCTTCATGGCGGAAACGGCCAAGATCCTCAACCCCCAGGCCGAAGTGATTCTGCCGGATGCAGGGTCGACCTGCTCGCTGGTCACCCAGACCGACGTCGCCGCGCTGAAAGCCTGGCGCGAAGAGCATGCCGATTACGTCCATGTGTCGTACATCAACTCCAGCGCCGAGCACAAGGCACTGTCGGACTGGATCGTCACCAGCCGCAACGTCGATGACATTATCGCGCATCTCTACGAGCAGGGTAAGAAAGTCATCTTCTCGCCCGACCGCAACATGGGCGCCTACCTCAACTACCAGTACGGCTACGACATGCCGCTGTGGTCGGCGGTATGCGAGGTGCACGACAAGTTCAATGAGGCCGCCCTCAACGAAGCGCTGAATGCCGTCACCGGCGAAGCCCACCTCATCGCCCACCCGGAAAGCCCGCTGCCGGTGCTCAAACGCGCCGATTACGTCGGCTCGACCTCGGGCATGCTGAACTGGGTCAAGCAGTTCAAGGGAGGTCCGGACGCCGTGATCTTCGTCGCCACCGAGGACGGCATCCTGTACAACATGAGCCAGGCCCGGCCGGATCTGGACCTGCGCCAGGCGCCGATCTATGCCGGCTGCCAGTGCAACTCCTGTCCTTACATGAAGATGAACACCATCGAGGCCGTCAAGCACGCCCAGCAAGGCGGTGGTACGCACATCGACTACCTCAGCACAGAACAGATGGACGCCGCACGGGTGCCCATCGAGCGCATGCTGGAATTCAGCCGACGCTACTACGCCTGACCCAGAAACCCGCCTTTCGGCGGGTTTCTTGTTTCGACCCGGTGCCATGACAGGAAGGTTTTCAGCAGGCTCCACGCAGCGATACAATCACCAGGGTTCCCCAGGAAGACGGCATGAAGTTTCTCATCAGCAACGACGACGGTTACTTTGCCCCCGGCATCGCCACCTTGGCCGAAGCCCTCTCGCCGCATGGCGAGGTGGTGGTCGTGGCCCCCGAGCGCGACCGCAGCGGCTCCAGCAACTCCCTCACCCTTGATCGGCCGCTGAGCGTACGCAAGGCCGCCAACGGCTTCTTCTACGTCAACGGCACCCCGACCGACTGCGTACACGTCGCCGTGACGGGGCTGTTGGACTTTCGTCCCGACATGGTGTTTTCCGGCATCAACCACGGCCCCAACATGGGCGACGACACCATCTACTCTGGCACGGTCGCGGCCGCGACGGAGGGCTTTTTGCTCGGCATTCCCTCGGTGGCGGTATCACTGGCCGGCAAGAGCGGGGCGCACTTCGCCACCGCCGCCGCGGTGGTCGATCAACTGGTGCAACGCCTCCAGGCGTCGCCGTTTCAGGCCCCGGTCCTACTCAATGTCAACGTCCCTGACATTCCGCTTGACCGGCTTGCGGGCATGACAGTTACCCGCTTGGGGCGACGCCACTATGCCGAACCGGTTATTAAGGCGAAAAATCCGCGCGGCGATACCGTATACTGGGTCGGCCCGGTCGGTCCGGCGCAGGACGCGGGGGAAGGTACCGACTTCTGGGCACTTGCCAACAACCAAGCCTCGGTCACACCGCTGATGCTCGATCTGACCGCCTACGGCCAACTGGACGGAATCAAGACATGGCTTCACAGCTGACACCGACGCGCCAGAATTACGGCATGCTGTCCGACCGGACCCGCATGCGCATGGTCGACCGGCTACGCCAGGCCGGGATTCGCGATGAACGGGTGCTGGCAGCGATGTACGAGGTCCCTCGCCACCTGTTTGTCGACCAGGCCCTGGCAACCCGCGCCTATGACGACGTGTCGCTGCCAATAGGTCATGCCCAGACCATCTCGCAGCCGCTGACGGTGGCACGAATGACCGAACTGCTGATCGTGGGCCGCACTCCCGGCAAAATTCTCGAAATTGGCACCGGCTGCGGTTATCAGACTGCCGTGCTACTGAAAACCGGCGCACAGGTCTTCTCGATGGAACGCTTGGCGCCGCTATTGGACAAAGCTAGACAACATCTGCGAAACGCACGCCTGGTGCACGCACGTCTGGTACATGGCGACGGCCATCTTGGCCTGCCGGAGGCGGCGCCCTTTGACGGCATCATCATGACCGCCGCAGCGAAGAGCATCCCGGATGCCCTGGTCAGCCAGTTGGCCGAGGGCGGCAAGCTGGTGATGCCGATGGGGGATGGCGAACAATTCCTCTGGCTGATTGAGAAAACCGCCCAGGGCCTGCAGAAAACCAAGCTCGACCCGGTAAAATTCGTTCCTCTTCTACCCGGTCGTGGCTGACCGGGTAAAAACGCCACAGGGCTGCCGGTCGGCGATTTACAAACTTTAACTTATTGACATATAACATCACCAGCATGCGAATCCAGCTTGACCGAAAAGTCCCGACCCTGATCACCTTGCTGACGGCCGCGCTGCTCACCGGTTGCAGTACTCTGGTCCAGGAGGCGGCCCCGGTGGAAAGCGGGGTGACGAGAACACCGGCCGGCGCGACAAGTGCGCCGCCTCCTGCGGTCTCCACCCCTGCTCCAAGCGGTAATGGCGCCGTTACCACGCCGTATCGGCAGGGTGGCAGCATTAAACCCGAGCAAACCGGGACGGAAGCGGCCAAGACGCATATCGTGCAACCCGGCGAGAACCTGTTTCGTATCTCGCTGAATAACGGGCTCAAGTATCAGGACGTCGCAGCCTGGAACAACCTGCCTGACAATCAGATCAAGGTAGGCCAGGTGTTGCGGCTGACGCCGCCAGATAGCGAGCCGGCAACCAAAACCAACACCGCCCCAGCTAAACAGCCTGCAAGGGCGGCTGGCGCAGGCCTGGTGACGTCGGCTACACCGGCAGCGGCGACGAACGGGCAAACAACGCTCAAGGCCTACCCCAAGGCGCTGAAGTTGCCCTATTCGGAGGCAGCAGCCAAGTCTCTGGTGACACAAAGCGAGGGTAGCAGCGCCCCGGCAGCGGCCAAGCCGGCAGCTCCCGCCATCGTGCCGGCGACGCCGAAGGCCGAGCCCCAAGGAACGGCCAAGCCCGAAAACGGGGCCAAGGCAGAGCCGCAGGACAAAGGCGGCGATGGCGATATCGCCTGGGCCTGGCCGGTGAAAGGGAAGGTGTTGCACGGCTACTCGGACACCAACAAGGGAGTGGATATCTCGGGGCGGATGGGCCAGCCTGTTCTCGCCGCCTCGGATGGCAGGGTGGTATATAGTGGTAATGGCCTGAGGGGCTATGGCAAGCTGATCATCATCAAACACAATAAGACGTTCCTCTCAGCGTACGCACACAACAGCCAGCTACTGGTCAAGGAAGGACAGGCAGTAAAGAAAGGTCAGCCCATTGCCGAAATGGGAAATACGGATGCGGACCAAGTGAAACTGCACTTTGAAATCCGCCGCTTCGGCAAACCGGTCGACCCGTTGCAATATCTTGACAGCACATCCTGACAGGGACGCGTCCCCGTCGGATCACAGCGAAGGGGGTAGAAATGAGCAACGACCTGGACATTCTCGACGACGACGACATTGCCGCGGATGAAGAGGCTAGCGACGACACTGTCGCGGAAACCGACAGTGAAGAAGTGCAGGAAGCCGCATCCGCCTATGACGACATTGCCGACGTCACCCAGATCTACCTGAACGATATCGGCAACAATGCCCTGCTCAGCCCTCAGGAGGAGCAGTCCTTGGCGCGACTGGTGGTGCAAGGCGACTTCGAAGCGCGCCAGAAAATGATCGAGCACAATCTGCGCTTGGTCGTGAACATTGCCAAACGCTATATCAACCGCGGCCTGGCCCTGCTCGACCTGATCGAGGAAGGCAATATCGGGCTGATGCATGCGCTGGAAAAATTCGACCCCGAGCGCGGCTTCCGTTTTTCCACCTACGCTACGTGGTGGATACGCCAGAGCATCGAACGCGCCATCATGAACCAGTCGCGCACCATCCGGCTGCCGGTGCACGTCATCAAGGAACTCAACGTCTACCTGCGCGCCTCGCGCCACCTGGAAAGCCAGATCGGGCGAGAACCCAGCGTCGAGGAAATCGCTCAACTGGTCGACAAGCCGGTGGAAGACGTGCGCCGGGTAATGAACCTCAACGAGCGGATGGCCTCGCTGGATGCGCCACTGGACATCGACCCCATGCTGTCGATCGGGGAGTCAATTCCGGACGACCAGCACGACGAGCCGGAAATCCAGTTGCACAATACCCAGCTGGAAAACTTCGTCCACGAGTGGATGGCCCAGCTCAACGACAAGCAGCGCATGGTGATCGAGCGTCGCTACGGCCTGAACGGCCATGAAATCTGCACGCTGGAGGAACTGGCCAGCACCCTCAGCCTGACGCGCGAGCGGGTGCGCCAGATCCAGATCGAAGGACTCGAGCAACTGCGTCGCATCCTGCGTCGCAAGGGCATTGGCAAAGACCTGCTGCTGTAATCAGGTTCCCCAGCAGCAGCAACAGATAAAAACCCCGGGGCGCCGGGGTTTTGCCATTCAGCGCCTCGCCGACGGGCGAAAACGCCTCACCCCTCTGAGCCAGCGCCGTGCAGCCAGCGGTGCAGCCTCTTCCCGGGTACGGTAGCGCAAGCCGACGTAGGCATCCAGCAGGGCCGCCAATTGCTCGCGATCGGCCTCGCCCAGCGACGTCCCGCGCTGCAGCAGCTCGGCCGGCGTATCTGCCGACGTCACCGCCACCCCTGCCCGCCGCAGGCGCTGCGCCAGCAGCAGCCACCCCACCAGCAAGGGCTCGCGTGGCGGCAGGCTACGCCACCACCACCAGAGCGGCAGCAACGCCAGCACGGCGCCGAGCAACAACCCCTTGAGTACGGCAGCAGTGTCGACCTCGGGCCCCAAGCCCAACGAGCGGAACAGTGAGCGTTGCCGGCCGGCATCATAGCCGACCACCCATTGCTGCCACACAAAGTTGGCAGCCAGCCAGTGCTGACGCAGGGCCATGATCCAGGCGGGAGGCCGCCCACCCAGTATCGGCACTGCGGCGCGCACCGCCGGTACCGCCTGTTCTACGCCTTGCTCGATGCGGTCCGGCGATACCGCTGCGGTTGGATCGACACGCCACCAGCTCTGGCGCGAGGCCAGCCAGACCTCGACCCAGGCATGGGCATCGGAAGAACGAATCTGCCAGTAGCCCCCCGCAGGATTGTATTCTCCTCCTTGGTACCCCACCACCACGCGGCTGGGAATGCCTGCCGCACGAGCCAGGAATGCGAACGCCGAGGCGTAATGCTCGCAAAACCCCTGCCGCGTCTGGAACAGGAACTGGTCGACGATGCCCCCCTCCAGCAGAGGCGGGGACAGGGTATAGCGGAAGTTCTCCAGGCGGAAATGCTCCAGTAGGCTCCGGATATAGCCCTCATCGCCCTGACTGCGCGCCCGTATCGAAGCCGCCAGGGCACGCGTGCGTTCATTGCCTGCCGGCAGATGGCGGTAGTAGGCGAGATGGCTGGCATCCAGGGGTTCTGCCAGCAGGGCACCGGTGTGGCTGCCCGTCCGGTAGCGGATGCGGGTGTCGCTGGGACGCGGCTGCCGCCAGACCATGCCGGCACGCTCGCGCAGCCCTTCCGCCACCTCACCCGGCAGGTCGAGTACCGGCACCCGCCCTTTGTCCGGCACCACCGTCAGGGTGTAACTGACAGAATTTCCCCCAGCACCTGGCCGCCAGGTTCGTCTACCGCCCCGGCATTGAACCAGCGGCGGCCATCGAACTGGTCGAACAGCATCACCCGCCAGTAGAAATCGCGCCTCGGCGGCGCAGCCCCGGCAAAGACGGCAGTAAAAACCGGTTCATTGCTGGGGATCAGCTGGCTGATGCTGCCCGGAGCCATGTCTTCGGCCAACCCGCTGCTGGCCGTAGCGCTCGCAGCCGGAATGCTCCACAACGGCCCAGGCAGACGTGGCATCACCACGAACAGCACCAGCATCAGGGGCAGAGAAAGCAGCAAGGCCTGCAACGTGGCCCGCAAACTGGTGAGTATCGGCTGCTTGCCGTGCAGCGCCGCCATCGCCCAGGTCAGGCTGAACAGACTCAGCACCAGCCAGCCGGCCGCCAAGGGCGACTGGTCGAACAGCAAGGGCGTCGCTGCCAGGAAAAAACCCAACGCCAGCAACACCCTCCAGTCGCGCAGGCTGAAGGTCTCGAAGGCCTTGAAGCCAACCAGCAACAACAGCAGAGCGCTGCCGCCTTCGCGCCCGATCAGGGTGCGCAGGGTCAGCCACAGCAGTACCAGCGGCACCGCCACCGCTAGTGCCACCAGCCAGCGCGGCGGTAACTGGCGCTGCTGCCACAGCAGTATGCCCCGTGCCAGCAGCATTGCCGCCGACAAGCCCACCACCCAGCCCGGCAGGTAGCGCACCAGGGGTGCGGCGGTGACCGCCAGTGTGAGCAACACCGGCAACACCCGGCGCAGCGCATCGCTCCCGGTCATGGCGTCTCTCCATAGCGAGCCAACAACGCCAAGGCCTGTTCCCGTTGATGGGGCTGGGGACCAACCTCCGCGCCCGGCACACGCAGCCGGTAGCAGTGCTGTTCACGCTCGCACTCCAACACACGCCAGGCCAGCCGCGACAGCCGCGACTCGGCATCGTCCCCTGGCGGATAGTCGTGCCAATCCAGCACGCGACAGCCACCCGCCACCGCGCCGGCAAAGCGCTTGCTCGTCAAGACATCGCGTCGGGCGAGAACTTTCCAGGCGATCTGGCGCGGCGTGTCGCCGTCACGATAGGCCGCTAAATGGGAAAACTCGTCGTCTCCCGCCGTCGACACCGCCTCGCCCTCCCCGCTCGCACCTTGCCGGGGGCCGAGCACATCGCTCAGTGGCACGGGATAGACCAGTGCCTGCTGCCGCAAACGGACATAGGCAAACGCCCGGATCAGTCCGAATGGGATATCGCTGCTGAGAGCCAGCGCCGGCATCGCGAGCAGGCCGCGCTGCGTGGTGGCCAGTGGCAGCGATAACCACACACTGGAGTGGGGGGACAACTGGCAAGCCGAGGCGCGCCCGGTACTTCCGGCCAGGTGGCCCTGCAAGGTACGCGACCAGCCCGAGGGATTATCGAGCCGTACCGAAAAGTGCGTCACCTCCCCGGCAAACACCGGGTCGGCTGTCCCGGCCTGTAGCGTCAATCCCGCCAGCTGCCGATACGCCATCAGCACCGACACCAACAACAGGCCGATGATCCAGAATGACAAGGCATAGGCCAGACTGACCGCGTAATTGAGCGCGCCGACCCAGATTGCCAATGCCACCCCCAGCAGCATCCAGCCGAATGAGGTCGGCAGCAGGTAGATACGCTGATGGCGCAGCGTCCACTGCGCGGAAGGCGGCAGGCGGCGTACCAGCCAGGCCTGCAGGTGGCTACGGAATCGCAACGCCCGCCACCAACGCGGCCAGCTCATCGTCCGACACCGGCCCTCCCCCGGTGGCGCGGTCGTCAGGCGATGACCGGCGACAGCAGGAAACACTGCCTTGACGTCATCCGGCAATACGTAATCGCGCCCCTCCAGCAAGGCCCAGGCCCGCGCGGCAGCTACCAGGGCCAGCCCGGCGCGCGGGCTCAGCCCCTGGGCGAAACGGCGCCCCTGCCGGGTGGCCTGGAGCAGCGCCAGGACATAATCGGCCAGTGCCAGACTCACGGTCAGCCGGCTGGCCTGCGCCTGCAATTGCAGCAACGGCAGCGGCTCCAGGGCCGGAACCAGTTCCTCCATTACCCGGCGCCGCTCCTCACCGAGTAGCAAGGCCCGCTCCGCCTGTGGGGGCGGGTAACCCAATCCGATACGCATCAGGAAGCGGTCCATTTGCGACTCGGGCAAGGGGAACGTGCCAACCTGCTCGAGCGGATTCTGGGTAGCGATGACGAAAAACGGCTGCGGTAAAGGATGTGTCTCGCCGTCCACCGATACCTGACGCTCCTCCATCGCCTCCAGCAAGGCCGACTGCACCTTGGGCGAGGCCCGGTTGATCTCGTCGGCGAGCAGCACCTGGGCGAAGACCGGGCCGCGGTGAAAGCGGAAGGTGCCGGTTTCGCGCTCGAAGATGTTGACGCCGACGATATCGGCCGGCAACAGGTCGCTGGTGAATTGGACGCGCCGGTAGTCGAGCCCGAGCACACGCGCCAGCCCCTGCGCCAGCGTGGTCTTGCCAACCCCCGGCACATCCTCGATCAGCAGATGGCCGCGGGCGACCAGGCAGGCCAGCGCCAGCTTGATGGCATCGCTCTTGCCGAGCAACAACGCATTTAGTTGACGATAAGCAAAGGCGAGAGATTGCATTTCCGGGAGGTTCCGAGCACTATTTATCAAAAAGTCATAGATTGCGTCCCATTCTACGCAACAAGGAAACGCTCGTGTTCAACTGGCTGAAAAACCGCCTGCCGCACAACGGACTGACCGCCTACATCACCCATTCCGACTGCCTGCTGCACAATATGGGGGTCGGCCATCCGGAATGTCCGGAGAGGCTTACCGCCATTCGCGACCAACTGATGGCGTCGCAGCTATTCGATTTCCTGCAGGAGGTGGAGGCGCCGCTGGTCACCGACCAGCAGCTGGCGCGCATCCATCCGCCCCGCTACGTCGAATACATCGAATCCTGCGCGCCCGCGGTCGGCACCTTCCGCATCGACCCCGACACCGCGATGTCGGCGGGTACGCTGCCGGCTGCGCTCCGTGCTGCCGGCGCCGTGGTCAAGGCGGTGGACCTGCTGTGCGAGGGCAAGGCGCCCAACGCCTTCTGCGCCGTGCGCCCGCCCGGCCACCATGCCGAGAGCGACCGCTCCATGGGCTTCTGCTTCTTCAACAACCTGGCCGTCGGCGTGGCCCATGCTTTGTCTTACTACAAGCTGGAGCGGGTCGCCATCATCGACTTCGACGTGCACCATGGCAACGGCACCGAGCAGATCTTCCGTGACGATCCACGGGTGATGATGGTGTCGACGTTCCAGCATCCGTTCTACCCCTACTGCGGCGACCAGCCGCTCGGCCCCAACATGCACAACGTGCCGCTCAAGGCCGGGAGTGGCGGGCGCGAATTCCGCGAGGCGGTGGAAAACGTCTGGCTGCCGGCACTGCACCAGTTCCAGCCGCAGATGCTGTTCATCTCGGCCGGCTTCGACGCGCACCGCGAGGACGACATGGGATCGCTGGGACTGGTGGAGGCGGATTACGAGTGGGTGACGCGGCAGTTGATGGCGGTGGCCGCACAACACGCCGAGGGCCGCATCGTCTCGGTGCTGGAAGGCGGCTACGACCTGTCGGCACTGGCGCGCAGCGTGGTGGCGCACCTGCGGGTGCTGTCGGAGGGATAGGCGCCGGACCGGACCCTCTACGCGTTGCAGACATGAAAAAGCCGACATTACGTCGGCTTTTTTCATCCTGACAGTTACTGTCCGCCGGATCCGTTGCCGGCTGAGCCGTCGGCCTTCTCGCCGATCTTGCCCTCCTGCCCGGTCAGCAGCTTGATCAGGTTGGACTTGTGACGATGCACCACCAGAATGGCGATGATGATGGAACTGCCGAAGTAGACGCTGTGCGGCCCGACGATGAAGAAAGCGTAGACCGGGGCCAATACCGCTGCAGTCAGCGCCGACAGCGAGGAAATCTTCACTACGACGGCCATGAACAGCCAGGTGGCCACGGCGGCCAGCGCCAGCCACAGGTTGAAACCAAACAGCACGCCCACGGCGGTGGCAACCCCCTTGCCGCCTTTGAAGCCGAAGAATACCGGCCACATGTGACCAACCAGTACCGCGATGGCGGCCATGCCCACCGCCTGCTCGCCCAGGCCATAACGCGGGCCGAGCCACTGCGTCAGCGCCACCGCCACCCAGCCCTTGATGCCGTCGCCCAGCAGGGTCAGCACGGCGGCCAGCTTCTTGCCGCTGCGCAACACGTTGGTGGCCCCCGGGTTGCCGGAGCCGTAGGAGCGCGGGTCGGCCATGCCCATCAGGCGGCTGACGATCACGGCGAAAGACAGCGAACCGATAAGGTAGGCCGCCACGAGAAAAGCAAAAGCTGTCGTGGTCATCGTATATCCACTAAAATGCAAGACTTCGAATTTTACGGTATCAGGCGGCAATCCCCAACTGCCGCGCTCCAATGGACATCATCTTCTTGCGCGAGGTGCGCGCCGACACCGTCATCGGCGTCTACGAATGGGAGCGGCAAGCCCCGCAAGTCATCGAAATCGATCTGGAAATCGGCATCCCCAGCGAAGTGCCGTGCCATAGTGACGATATCGGCGATACCATTCATTACGGCGTGGTGGTCGAACGCCTGCGCAAGGCGCTGGCCGAGCAGCATTTCCTGCTGATCGAGGCGCTGGCGGAATACATCGCCAAGGTCATCCGCGAGGATTTCGGCGCGCCATGGGTCAAGGTTTCGGTAACCAAGCTCGGCATTTTGCCGGGAGTAAAACAGGTCGGGGTCATGATAGAGCGCGGCCACCGGCCGCACTGAGCCCGACAAAGGCAACGGCCCGCATGCGGGCCGTTTTTTATTGGCACAAGGCGTTGTGCTGATCGTTCGCTACCACTGCCACTTCAAGCGCAACTCGGTCTGGTGCTTGGTGACCTTGAGCGACAGGCGGGTATCCTCGTCGAGACGCCAGCTAGGCCGCAGATCGAGACTTTGCCCGCCAGGCGAATCGATCCGCTCCAGAGCGAACGCGCCCGAGCGCAACACCACCGTCTCGGTAGCAGCAATCCGGCTTTCGCTCTTGCCGGCATAGGCCGCTCCCGGCGTTGCGCACATCCACGCGCCCTCGGGACATTTCGCCAGTGCCGGCATGGCAAAACAGCCGCACAGCACAGAGATCCAGCACAACGAGTATTTCATGGCGATCGTCCTGCAAGGTCGACGGAAAGCCGCTACTCATATCAGCATGGATCATCCCTAAATTCATTCAAGTAGTTATTTCATCTTCAATTATTCGTTTATTCTTGCTGATTGCGCATGAAGTCGGCGGTATTGAAAAAGGCCTCCAGCAGCTTCTCTTTCAGCGCTTCCTCCACCACCAGGTCGGCAATGGCACGACTCATGCAGGACATCCACTGATCACGGGCGGCGCTGTCGACCGGAAATGGCATGTGCCGGGCACGCAGACGCGGATGGCCATACTTTTCGATGTACAGCGAGGGGCCGCCGAGCCAGCCCGACAGAAACATGTAGAGTTTGTCGCGCGACTCGGTCAGGTCGGCCGGATGCATATCGCGCAGCGCTTTCACGGAGGGGTCGCTGTCCATGATGTCGTAGAAGCGGTCGGTCAGCCAGCGTACCACGCCGGCTCCGCCCAACAGTTGAAAGGGGGTCATGTCCTGCATCGTTCTATCCTGCCAAGTTGCGCTGCCATGGCAATCGACCTCGCCTGTGCGTCACAAGCCAGGCCAGTGCCTCATCAGCAGCCGGTAAAAGGAAAATCCAGTGGCGGGCGGCGCCCACCGATGATGTCGGCCAGCGCCCGCCCCGAGCCCGGACCTTCAGTCCAGCCCAGCGTGCCATGGCCGGTGTTCAGATAAAGACTGGGGTAGCGGGTACGCCCGATCAGCGGCACATTGCCCGGCGAGGCGGGCCGCAGACCGGTCCAGTACTGAAGCTCCCCTTCCCAGTCGCACGCGTCAGGAAACAACGCCCGCGCGCGTTGCACCAGCAGGCCGCAGCGCACCGGGTTGAGCGTCGAGGAGTAACCGGCGAGTTCGGCGGTGCCGGCCACGCGCAGGCGGTCTCCCAGCCGTGACATGAATACCTTGTAGCTTTCCTCGGTGAGCGCCACCGTGGGCGCCGCCGCGGGCTCGCGGATGGGCAGAGTGACCGAATAGCCCTTGGCGGGATACACCGGCAGCGCGAGACCGACGCTGCGCGCAATCGGTGTGCTGTAACTGCCCAGCGCCAGCACGTAGGCATCGGCGCGCACCGTCTCGAAGTAGCCATCCGGGCGAGTCACCGACACCCCGGCGACGTCGCCGCCTTCGGCCAACAAGGCGTTGATGCGGGTGGAAAAGCGAAACTCCACGCCCAAGGCCGCTGCGGCCGCAGCCAGCCCCGACGTGAATTTGTGGATATCGCCGGACTGATCGCTGTCGCAGTAGCAGGCCGCCGCAATGCGGTCGGCACTGGCTGCCAGGGCAGGCTCGATCCGCAGCAGCTCGGTGCGCGAAATCTCCCGTTTGTCGACGCCGAACTCGCGCATGGTTTCGGCCGCGCGCAAGGCTTGCTCCAGATCCCGGCGGAACTCGAACAGCGTCACGATACCGCGCGCCAGGTGATCGAAGGCGATGCCGGTTTCCTCGCGGATCAGCGCGAAGGTGTCGCGGCTGAAGCGCCCCAGCGCCAGCATGCACAGCATGTTGCGATGCGCGCGTTGCGGCAGGCATTCGCGCAGAAAGCGTAGCGCAAAGGCCCACTGGGCGCTGTCGAAGCGCGGCCGGTACAGCAGCGGAGCATCTTCCCGCAGCAACCACTTGAACACTTTCCATGGGGTGGACGGCTGCGCCCACGGCTCGGAGTGGCTTACCGAGATCTGTCCGCCATTGGCGAAACTGGTCTCGCGCGCCGGACCGGTCGCCCGCTCCAGCACCACCACCTCGTGTCCGTCACGCGCCAGGAACCAGGCCGTCGAGACGCCGATGATGCCCGCCCCCAACACCACCACCTTCATCGTAGAACCCCGTTCACGGAAGCAAAGAGGGGGGCATGTCCACCGGGCACGGCCCGGGCGCTAGGGCGGCGCTGGCACATGTTCAAGCCGAACGGCCAGCGCCATTGGCGGCCAGCTCGTACACGGTCTTGCCGCGCAGCTTGAACAGGTCGGCGGCAAAATAGAAGTTTTCGGAATGACCGACGAACAACAGGCCATCCGGCTTCAGCAACGGCGCGAACTTTTTCAGTACGGCGAGCTGGGTATCGCGATCGAAATAGATCATCACGTTGCGGCAGAAGATGGCGTCGTACTGCTTGCGCAGGGGCCAGGTGCTGTCGATCAGGTTGAGGCGCGAGAAGCTGATCATGCTGCGCAACGCGGCCTTGGCTTGGTAGCTGCCGTCGCCCTGCTTGTCAAAAAACGCGTGGCATGCCCAGCCGGCAGACGTGCAATTTTGTCAGCGGGGTAGATGCCCTTGCGGCCGGTTTCCAGCACCGTGGTATCGAGATCGGTGGCGGTGATCGACACGCGCGCCCCCGGCACGCTCTCCAGCGCCGTCATCGCGATCGAGTACGGCTCCTCGCCGGTCGAGGCCGCGGCACACCAGATGGAGAGCTCCCCCTGCTGCGCCTTCTTTTTCAGGTGCTCGGAGAGAATGGGAAAATGGTGTTCTTCACGAAAGAAGAACGTCAGGTTGGTCGTCAGCGCATTGACGAACTGCTCGAACTCCCGGCGTCCGGAGGCGGACTCGAGTTGGTCGAGGTAAGCGGCAAAGCTGGAGAGCTTCAGTTCACGGATGCGCCGCACCAGGCGACCGTACACCATGTCCTTCTTGGAAGGATTCAGGGCAATGCCGGCTTCGCGATAGATCAGCTTGCGGATGCGTTCGAAATCGGCATCATTGAAGGCGAATTCACGCGTGTACTCGACCTTGGGCAGGGCAATCGATGGCAGCTTGATCATGAAGTCCACATAAAAAAACCCGGGCGGAAGCCCGGGTATTATCTTAGCGTGGATTGCTTATACCGAGAAGGACGAGCCACAGCCGCAGGTGGTCTCGGCGTTCGGATTGCGAATCACGAACTGCGAGCCTTCCAGGCTTTCCTGGTAGTCGATCTCGGCGCCGACCAGGTACTGGTAGCTCATCGGGTCGACCAGAAAGGTGACGCCTTCGCGCTCGATGGCGGTATCGTCTTCGTTGACGATTTCATCGAAGGTGAAGCCGTACTGGAAACCGGAACAGCCACCGCCGGTCACGAAGACGCGCAGTTTCAGGTCCGGATTACCTTCTTCCGCCACCAGGTCGCGCACCTTGGAGCAGGCGCTGTCGGTGAACGCGATCGGGCTCGGCATTTCGGTCGTAGCAGTCATTTTTTACCTCACAAAACAAACAAATGCCGTCAGCACGGCTTTCATCCTACTATTTTAGTCGGATATTAGGCCGGCTGGCCAGTTTTCAATACGGCAGGTGGGTGCAAAAGCCGCACCCCATATCCACGGCGGCGAAAAAGCCTCCGACTGCTGACGTGTCCCTGCCCTGTCCGCCGTACTTACGGCAGCAAGGGGACGATATCGAGACCGGCGTTTTCCGGCTGGCCAAACATCAGGTTCATCACCTGCACCGCCTGGCCGGAAGCACCCTTGACCAGGTTGTCCTCGACCACCAACACGATCAACAGGTCGCCGTTACCCGGCCGATGCAGCGCGATGCGTGCGGTGTTGGAGCCGCGTACCGAGCGCGTCTCGGGATGGCTGCCGGCCGGCAGCACGTCGACGAACGGTTCAGCGGCGAAACGCTGCTCGAACAAGGCCTGGAAGTCGGTCGCACTGGCCTCGGGGCGGATGCGCGCGTAGATGGTGGAATGGATGCCGCGGATCATCGGTGTCAGATGCGGCACGAAGGTCAGCTTGACCGGTGCGCCGTGGATCGCCGACAGACCCTGCATGATCTCGGGCGAGTGGCGGTGCCCCTTGACGGCGTAGGCCTTGAAGTTGTCGCCGGCCTCGGCCAGCAGCGTGCCGACCTCGGCCTTGCGCCCGGCCCCGGACACGCCGGACTTGCAGTCGGCGATGAGGGTGTCGACGTCGATCAGCTGCTTGCCGCCTTCCAGGAGCGGCAGCAGGCCGAGCTGTACCGAGGTCGGGTAGCAGCCGGCCATGCCGACCAGGCGTGCGGCCTTGATCGCCTCGCGGTTGACTTCCGGCAGCCCGTACACGGCTTCGGCCAACAGGTCGGTACAGCTGTGCTCCATCGCGTACCACTGCTGGAACACGGCGGGATCCTTCAGACGGAAGTCGGCGGCCAGGTCGATCACCTTGACACCCGCCTCCAGCAGCTCGCGCGCCTGCGCCATGGCAACACCGTGCGGGGTGGCGAAAAACACCACGTCGCACTCGGTCAGCTTGGCCTCCTCGGGTGTGGAGAAGGCAACATCGACACGACCGCGCAGGCTCGGGAACATCTCGGCCACCGGCATGCCGGCTTCCTTGCGCGAGGTTACCGCGGTGACGTGTGCCGCCGGATGCCCGGCCAGCAGACGCAGCAGTTCCACCCCGGTGTACCCAGTGCCACCGACAATACCCACCTTGATCATGCCCAACTCCTCGTAGCTGTAAAACAATGTCGCAAAGACGACAGTCTAAGTAGAGTAACCAGCCAACGCAACAAAACAAAAAAGCCACCTCGCGGTGGCTTTTTCGATCCAGTCCAGCAGCGGATTAACGCTTGGAGAACTGCTTGGCGCGGCGTGCTTTACGCAGACCGACTTTCTTACGCTCGACTTCACGGGCATCGCGGGTAACGAAGCCAGCGTGGGACAGAGCGGGCTTCAGCTCGGCGCTGAAGTCGATCAGGGCACGGGTGATGCCGTGACGGATGGCGCCGGCCTGGCCGGTTTCGCCGCCACCAACCACGTTCACCTTGATGTCGAACGACTCGAGGTGCTCGGTCAGAGCCAGCGGCTGGCGGATCACCATGCGGCCGGTTTCGCGGGCGAAGTACTCGTCAACCGGCTTGCCGTTGACGATGATCTGGCCGGAACCCTTTTGCATGAATACACGCGCTACCGAGCTCTTGCGACGGCCGGTACCGTAGTAATATTTACCGTTCATCTTTTGCCTCTAAATCAGAATTCCAGCACTTTCGGCTGCTGAGCAGTGTGCGGATGTTCGCTACCGGCGTATACCTTGAGCTTCTTGATCATGGCGTAACCCAGCGGACCCTTCGGCAGCATACCCTTGACGGCTTTTTCCAGAACACGTTCCGGGAACTGGTTTTGCAGTTCGGTGAAGGAACGCTCTTTGATACCGCCCGGATAGCCGGTGTGACGGTAGTATTTCTTGTCGAGTGCCTTGGCACCGGTAACACGCAGCTTGTCGACGTTAACGACTACGATGTAGTCGCCGGTATCAACGTGCGGGGTGAATTCCGGCTTGTGCTTGCCACGCAGACGGCGGGCAACTTCGGCCGCGAGGCGACCCAGCACCTTGTCCGAGGCATCGACCACGTACCACTCGCGCTTTACTTCATGCGGCTTGGCAGAAAAGGTCTTCATGGAGCTCTTCCATCGTAAATTCTTGAAAGTTCCGGATTCTATTACAGTGCCTGGGGACTGTCAAACCCTTGTGCGGCAACAGAAAAGGCGAGGTGAGGCGAGCTCGGAAAAGTGTTGTAACGGGTGTCTCAAAGCACCAGAAATGCCACCTGGGGCTTGTGCAAAAGGCAAAAAAAAGCGCAACCGTTAGATTGCGCCAAGTTCCACCTAAGAAGGAGGATGGAGGAGACAACACCAAAACGCACACGTTGCATGTAACGTCCTGATGCAGTACCGATTATCGGCACATGTGATCGATTACGCAAGTATTTTTTGTGCAGTGCAGTATAAATTTGCAACTGACGCCAGAATCACACTCGCCTAGCCTCAAGAATTCCTTGCAAATCAAGCACATGAGACAGGACACGGTTGATGTCGTTGACCTGCCGCACCTCGACGGTGAAACGCATCCGCGCCTTGAGATCCTTGGAGAGCGTGTTCACGGCAATGACATTGAGCTTTTCCCGCGACAAGACGTCGGAAATATCGCGCAACAGGCCGTTGCGATCATGCGCGATCACTTCTATGTCGATCGGGAACACGCTGGTCTTCTGCTCGCCCCAGTCGGCGGCGATCAGGCGCTCGGGGGCATCGGCCGACAGCCGTTTGAGCGTGAGGCAGTTGGCGCGATGGATCGAGATGCCGCGCCCCTTGGTGACGAAGCCGACCACGGCGTCGGGCGGCGCCGGCTTGCAGCAACGCGCCAGCTGCGTCATCAGGTTGTCGATGCCTTCGATCAGGATGCCGCCGGCGTTGTGCCCGCCCTTGCTGCGCTTGACCAGGTCTTCCGGGGCGATGTCCGGCGGCGGCGGCGGGGCGAAGCTCTCGATCGCCTGGGCGACCGAGCGGATCGACAGCTCGCCGTGGCCGAGCGCGCCGTAGAGTTCGTCCATGCGCGCAAAGCCGAGTTTTTCGGCGAGCGCGGCCAGGTTGGGTTGCAGGTTGGGGTGGCGCGCCAGCTCTTTCTCGAACAGCTGTCGCCCGCTCTCGCGCACCGCGTCGGCGTTCTGCAGCCGGATGTGCTGGCGGATCTTGGCGATGGCGCGATGGCTCTTGACCCAGCCTTCGTGCAGCCAGTTGACGCTGGGGCCGCCTTCCTTGGCCGCGAGGATTTCGACGCGCTGGCCGTTCTGCAGCGGCGTGGACAGCGGCACGATCTGCCCTTCCACCTTGGCGCCGCGGCAGCGATGGCCGAGGTCGGTATGGATGGCGTAGGCGAAGTCGATCGCGGTGGCGCCGCTGGGCAGCGCCAGCACCCGGCCGTTGGGAGTCAGCACGTAGATGGTGTCGGAGAACAGCTCGGTCTTGAAGGCGTCGGTCAGGCCGGAGCGGTCGGAGACCTCCTCGCGCCAGTCGAGCAGTTGCCGCAGCCAGGAGATTTTTTCCTCGTAGGCGGCATCGCCCTTGCCTCCCTCCTTGTAGCGCCAGTGCGCCGCGACGCCGAATTCGGCGTGTTCGTGCATGTCGAAAGTGCGGATCTGCACTTCGATGACGCGGTCTTCCGGGCCGATGACGGCGGTGTGCAGGCTGCGGTAGTCGTTGGCCTTGGGATGCGAGATGTAGTCGTCGAACTCGCCCGGCACCGGTTGCCACATGCTGTGGATCAGGCCCAGCACGGTGTAGCAGTCCTTCACCGATTCGACCAGCACGCGCACGGCGCGGATGTCGTACAGCTCGGAGAAGTCGAGGTTTTTCTTGCGCATCTTTTTCCAGATGGAATAGATGTGCTTGGGTCGACCGGCCACCTCGCCGTTGATGTCGGCGGCGCGCAATTCGCCGCGCAACGTGTCCAGCACGCGCGCAATGTAGTCGATGCGGCCTAGGCGGCGCTCATCGAGCAGTTTGGCGATTTTCTTGTAGTTTTCAGGTTCGATATGGCGGAATGCCAGATCTTCCAGCTCCCACTTGATCTGCCACACGCCGAGACGGTTGGCCAGCGGGGCGAACACGTCCATGGTTTCCTGAGCGATGGCGCGACGCACCGGTTCGGGGCATTCGGTCAGGTAGTGCATGGTCTGGGTGCGCCAGGCCAGCTTGATCAGCACCACGCGGATATCGGCCACCATGGCGAGCAGCATCTTGCGCATGGTCTCGGCTTGGCGCGCGCGCTCCTCGGGGGTGTCGAGCTTGTCGATGCGGGCGATCTCGGTGAGCCGGCGCACGCGGTTGACGCCATCCACCAGCACCACGACGGTGGGGTTGAATTCGATCGTCATCCATTCGTGCCAGTCTTCGCGGAAATCCGGCACGGCGAACAGCAGCGTGGCGACCACGGCGTCGGTCAGCAGGTCGAGGTCGGCGACGATGGCAGCGGCCGATACGGCGTGGCTGAACACGTCCTCGCCGGTCTGGGTCAGGCGCTTGCCGGCGTACAGCTCGCGCGCGCTGTTGAAGGCGCGGGCCAGCGCACTGCGGTCGGCCTCGTTTTGCGAGGCGGAAAGGTGCTCGAGCCAGCGCTGCGGATCGGCGGCACCAGCCAGGGTATCGGCTACGGAACGGACTACGGAAACCATGATTCTCTATTCTCGTGACGGCCGCTTGGCCGTCCTCTTCGTCAACATCGCACGCTGAAGGTTCAGCGCTCTTCGGCCAACCTGTGCAGCAGCCGGCGCACCGGGGCCGGCACCCCGGCATCGGGAGCCTCGTCCAGCGCCAGCCAGCTGCCGTTTTCTTCCTTCGCCACGCGCCCGTCCAGAGCCTCCAGCCGCAACGGCTGCGGGGTGATGATCAGCCGGAAATGCGAAAATACGTGTTCCAGCTCGGGCCAGGCCGGCAACAGGTCGCCCGGGCCGCGCTCGCGCCGCCATGCCTCGACGGCCTCGGAAGTCTCGAACTCCGGCAGCGACAGCAAGCCGCCCCAGATGCCGCTGGGCGGACGCCGCTCCAGCCAGACGCGGTTCTGGTGCACGGCCAGCAGCATCACGGTACGCCGCGTCGGCACCACTTTCTTCGGCCGGCGCGCCGGCAGTTCGGCGCAGCGCCCGTCGCGCGCGGCGACGCAGCGATCGACCATCGGACAGACGGTACAGGCCGGCTTGCTGCGGGTACAGACGGTGGCGCCCAGATCCATCATGCCTTGGGTATAGGCGGTCATGCCTTGATTTGGCAGCAGCGATTCGGCCAGCGCCCACAACTGCTGCTCGACCTTCTTCTCCCCGGGAAAGCCCTCGACGCCGAAGCAGCGCGTCAGCACGCGCTTGACGTTGCCGTCGAGGATGGCCTCGCGCTGGCCGAAAGCGAAGGCGGCGACCGCCGCCGCGGTGGAGCGGCCGATGCCGGGCAGACGCTCGATCTGGCTGCGCTGCTGCGGGAATTGCCCGCCGAACTCGCTCATCACCATGCCCGCGGCCTTATGCAGATTCCGTGCCCGGGTGTAGTAGCCGAGGCCGCTCCACAGGGCCAGCACGTCGTCGAGCGGCGCTGCAGCCAAACTGGCGACGTCGGGAAAACGCGCGAGAAAGCGTGCGTAATACCCCAGTACCGTGCTCACCTGGGTCTGCTGCAGCATGATTTCCGACAGCCATAACCGGTAGGGATCGCTCACCTGCCACGGCAGTCCGTGCCGTCCGTGAGTTTGCTGCCAGGCGATCAGGCGCTCGGCGAAGGCGCTTTCCATGCTGCTTTTCCTGCTGAGAAACGAACCGGACATGGTACTGCAAAGCCCTGACGCGACCAAGACGCAGCGCGGCATTGGGCATGGGAATTCCAAGCGCCGCCGGGCGATCTGGCTTAAAATAGGGGATTGATTTTCACGAGATGTTCCATGTCCAGCTTCCGCTCCCGCCAACGCGCCAACGTACGCCGCGACCAGACCCACCGCGACCGCCAGTGCTCAAGCCGCTCCCACGACCGGCAATGATGCCCCGGCCGGCAAGCCGCCGCGCCAGGAAGAGCGCCGGCATTTCGACCGGAAGCCGGACAGCCGGCCGCATGGCCAGGGCAAGCCGCCGCGTCGCGAAGGCGAAGGCTTCGGCCAACAGGATCGCCGCCAATTCGGCGACAAGCCGCGCTTCGGCCAACCGCGTCAGCAGGGCGAAGGGCAGGAACGCCGTCCGGGTCCGCGCCGCGAGGGCGAAGGCTTCGGCCAGCAGGAGCGCCGCCAATTCGGCGACAAGCCGCGCTTCGGCCAACCGCGTCAGCAGGGCGAGGGGCAAGAACGTCGTCCGGGACCGCGCCGCGAGGGCGAAGGCTTCGGCCAACAGGAGCGCCGCCAATTCGGCGACAAGCCGCGCTTCGGCCAACCGCGTCAGCAGGGCGAGGGGCAGGAACGTCGTCCGGGACCGCGCCGCGAGGGCGAAGGCTTCGGCCAGCAGGAGCGCCGCCAATTCGGCGACAAGCCGCGCTTCGGCCAAGCGCGCCAGCAGGGCGAGGGGCAGGAACAGGGCTTCGACCGGAACAAGCGCCATTACGGCCAGTCGCGCAAGGACAGCGCCGCGTTCGGCAAGAATGAACCGCGCGATACCGCCGAACAGCCGCGTTCCGGTCCATCCCGCTCCCAGGGGGAATGGCAGGAGCGTCGCCCCGCGCCGCGCCGTGAAGGTAAAAGCTTCGCCAAGCACGGCAAACGCCAAGGCGACGAGCCGCCGCGTTTCGGTCGCGACCGCTCCGATCAGCCACGCCGCCACGAAGCGGACAGCCGCCAGGAAGACGAGGCGCTGCCGTTCACGCCAAGCCCGACCGGAGCCAGAAAGCCGACCTTCATCAGCCGGCCCAAGGAGCAGGACGACCAGACCGCCAGCCCGGCTCCGCGCCGCGAAGATGATCGGCCGGCGCCGCAGGCGCGCCACGAGTCGCGCCCCCGTTACGATGCCGGTCGCAGCGAAACCGAAGCCGGTGACGACGCCCCGCTGTTCACCCCGAGCCCGACCGGCGCCAAAAAGCCCGGCTTCATCAAGCGCGCCGGCGACGCCGAAGCGCGCCCGGCGGCACGCGAAAGCCGCGCGACGCCGTTTGCCGGCGGAGTGCGTCCGGAAGGCCCGCGCCAGCCGGCGCCCAGCGCCCCGCTGACGGTCGGCCGCAAGGTCCAGCTGTCGCTGTTCGCCCCCTGCCCGCGCGGCCTCGAAGAGGTGCTCGCTGGCGAACTGACGGCTCTGGGGGCGCAGCATATCCAGCCAACCGATGGTGGGGTCGGCTTCAGCGGCGACGCCAGCATGATGATGCGCGCCAACCTGCACAGCCGCACCGCCAGCCGTGTGCTGATGCTGGTGGCCGAAGGCTGCTACGCCTCCGAGCACGACGTCAACCAGCTGGCGATGCAGGTGGACTGGCCGCGCTTCTTCGACGTCAGCCGCACCATCAAGCTCAAGACCGACGGCGTCGGCTCGCAGGTGCGTAGCCTCGATTTCGTCTCGCTGACGGTGAAGGACGCCATCTGCGACCGCTTCCGCCAGTCCGGCCTCGGCCGCCCCTCGGTCGACACCCGCACCCCCGACGTGCGCGTGCAGGTGTTCCTGACCCCGGACACCGCCAAGATCTACCTCGACACCAGCGGCGAGCCGCTGTTCAAGCGCGGCTGGCGCGAGGAAACCGGCGAGGCGCCACTGCGCGAGAACCTCGCCGCCGGCATCCTGCTGCTGGCCGGCTACGACGGCAGCCAGCCCCTTATCGACCCGATGTGCGGTAGCGGCACCTTCCTCGTGGAAGCCGCCGACATCGCGCTCCAGCGCGCGCCGGGCCGCAACCGCCGCTTCGCCTTCCAGCGTCTGCGCGACTTCGATTCGGTCGCGTGGGAAGCGCTGCAGCTCGACGCCGGGTTGGCCGAAAAGCCGCTCGCCCCGCTTGCCATCCACGGCTCGGACCGCGACGCCGCGATGACCGCGATCGCCCGCCACAATCTGCAGGCGGCAGGCCTGGCCGAGGTCGTCACGCTCAACACCGGCGAGGTGCTCGACGCCCGCCCGCAGGGCGAGAACGGCCTGATCGTCAGCAACCCGCCCTACGGCGTGCGTCTCGACGAACAGGACGCGCTGGCCGCGCTCTACCCGCAGCTGGGAGACTGGCTCAAGCAGCACTTCGCCGGCTGGACCGCGTACTTCTTCACCGGTGACCTGCGCCTGGCCAAGCTGATCCGACTCGAGGTGAAACGCCGCGTGCCGCTCTATAACGGCGCCCTGGAATGCCGCCTGTTCGCCATCCCGCTGGTGGCCGGCAGCGCGCGCCGCGACAAGGGCGACGAACACGCCGGCTAAGCCAGCCCCGCCCGCCCTCGCAACCGCCATCGTCATGCCGACATGGCGGTTTTGTTTTGGGCGGCACCCGCGCGTTGCCGGCGGCGGCGGGATGGTCTTTACTTCTAGCAGGGTGCCGCTTGTCCCGGCCGCACCATGCTTTCACGCCAGCACCTTCCTTCCGGTGTTTCGTTCACGCTGGATGACGCACGACAACGTATCGATGCCGATTGGGAATGGCAGCCATTCTGTTTCGTTAGGGATTTCGCCAATTAGCCGACGCTAATGTGCCTGCTACGATCATCGTATGGTCGTGCCACACCTCACCGAGCCCCGGTCACGACCTTCACACACGATATCGTTGATTGCGACAGGGAATGACATGAAGAAACCGTTCTACACCCGTCTGTACTTCCAGGTGCTGCTGGCGATCGCCATCGGCGTCACGCTGGGTGCCGTGGCACCGGATTTCGCCGCCAAGATGAAGCCGCTGGGCGACGCCTTCGTCAAGCTGATCAAGATGATGATCGCCCCGATCATCTTCACCACCGTGGTGGTCGGCATCGCCAAGATGGGCGACATGAAGGAAGTCGGCCGCGTCGGCGGCAAGGCCTTGCTGTACTTCGAAGTGGTGACCACGCTGGCGCTGGTGATCGGCCTGGTGGTGGTCAACGTGCTCAAGCCGGGTGCCGGTCTCAACATCGACCCGTCCACGCTGGACTCGGCCGCCGTGGCCAAGTACGCCGCCGGCGCCAAGTCGATGAACACCATCGACTTCTTCATGAACATCATCCCGCATAGCGTGGTATCGGCCTTTGCCGAAGGCGATATCCTGCAGGTGCTGCTGTTCTCGGTGCTGATGGGCGCCGCGCTGTCGGCCATGGGTGAAAAGGGCAAACCGCTGGTGAGCATTCTCGATGAATTCTCCCACTCCATGTTCCACATCATCGGCATGATCATGAAGCTGGCCCCGATCGGAGCCTTCGGCGCCATGGCGTTCACCATCGGCAAGTACGGCGTGGGTTCGCTCAAGCAACTGAGCTACCTGATGCTGTGCGTGTACCTGACCTGCGCCGCCTTCGTCTTCATCGTGCTGGGCACCATCGCCAAGCTGACCGGCTTCAGCCTGTGGAAATTCCTCGCCTACATCAAGGAAGAGCTGATCCTAGTGCTGGGCACCTCGTCGTCCGAATCGGCGCTGCCGCGCATGATGACCAAGATGGAAAACCTCGGCTGCGCCAAGCCGGTGGTGGGCATGGTGATCCCGACCGGCTACTCGTTCAACCTGGACGGCACCTCGATCTACCTGACCATGGCTGCCATCTTCATCGCCCAGGCGGTGAACGTGGACCTGACGCTGGGCGAAGAGCTGGGCCTGCTGGGCGTGCTGCTGCTGACCTCCAAGGGGGCTGCAGCCGTGACCGGCGGCGGCTTCATCACGCTGGCCGCGACCCTGGCCACCCTGCACGGTAAGCTGCCGGTGGAAGGCCTGGCGCTGCTCCTGGGGGTAGACCGCTTCATGTCCGAAGCCCGCGCCATCACCAACCTGATCGGTAACGGCGTGGCCACCGTGGTGGTCGCCAAGTGGGAAAACGCGCTCGACGTGGAACGCATGAACCGCGTGCTGAACGGCGAGACAGTAGAAGAAGCCGACACCCCGGAAGCCGTTGCGGAGCAAGGGCTGGACACCGTGGTGCTGACCACCAAGCCGGGCGTCAACGCCTGAAGCAGATTCCTTGTCCGCTCAAAACCCCGTCACACGTGACGGGGTTTTTTTATTGCCGGCGGGCAGGCCCGTCGAGCGAGATCGCGCCGGCTCAGGCGCGACGCAGGTTGACCAGCACGATGCCGGCAAACACCAGCAATGCGCCGACGAGAAAACGCGGGTCGAGCGGTTCGCCCAGCAGCAGCACGCCGAATGCCACACCGAACAGCGGTGTCAGGAAGGAGAAGGCCGACAGGCGCGACGCCAGGTAACGGCGCAACAGCCAGAACCAGGCAAGGAAGCTGGCAAACGCCACGATCACGCCCTGAAACAGCAGGCTGGCCCAAGCGATCGGACTCATCTGCAGCGTCGCCCACTGCCCCGTGCCACCACCCAGCGCCAGCAGCAGCACCGAGGCCACGGTGAGCTGGTACAGCAAGGTCTGGGACGGAGACGCTTCGGACAGGCTGGAAGCGCGCACCACGATGGTGGTAGCGGCCCAAAGCAATCCCCCCAGCAGACCCAACGCATCGCCCAGCAGCATGCGCCCCCACTCCCCCTGCCCGCTCAGGCCGTTGGAAAAGGCCAGCGCAATGCCTGCGAACGCCAGCCCCACCCCGCCCCACTGCGCCCGCTCCAGATGTTCGCCCTTGACGCGCCAGTGCAGGCCCAGCGCGGTAAAGATCGGCGCCGAATAAAGAAACACCACCATGTGCGAGGCACTGGTATAGATCAGCCCGACCGAGACGCACAGGAATTCGCCGGCAAACAACGCGCCAGCCACCAGCCCGGCACGAAACCGGCCGTCGCGCAGGGAGAAGCGCTCCCGGCGCCAGCACATCAGGGCGCCCACCAACAAGGCGGCGAGCAGGGAGCGCAACCCGATCTGCATGATGGGACTGACGGCACTGGCCGCCAGTTTGACGGCCACCTGCTGCATTCCCCAACACAGGCAGAGCAGCAACATCAATCCGGCGGCGAGGCCATCCAGCGGTTTGCGAGCGGTCGACATGATAGTTCCGATTCTCAAAGTCATGGTCGGGGCGCAAAAGCACCGGCCCCGATGAAGATATCCCGATTGTAGCGATGGCGGTTTACAATCAAATAACGAATTTCCGACAACCCATAGGGAGTTTTGGACAATATGGCGCATCGCCAACAACTGCCGCCCCTGCTCGAACAGCTGACTCAGCCGGTATCCTTCCGCGTGGTGCACCTGGAGGGCGCCAGCGAGTACCCCCCGCACCGCCATGCGGCGGGGCAGTTCGTCTATTCGTTCAGCGGGGTGCTGGAGGTGGGGATGGCAGGGCGTCACTACCTGGCGCCCCCGCAGTACGGCATCTGGATTCCGCCACAGCTGGAACACGTGGCGAGCAACCGCTACGAGGCGAGCTACTGCTCGCTCTATCTGGAGCCGGCGCAGTGTGCCGACTTGCCACGGGAAGCATGTACCCTGGCGATCAACCCCTTGATACAGGCCATTCTCGACACTCTGCGGCGGGGGCAGCTGGAATACCCCCGCACCGAGCGTGAGGGGCGTCTGTTCCAGGTACTGCTCGACCAGCTGGCGGAGAGCCCATGCCACGACAGCTACCTGCCGATGTCAGACGACCCGCAGCTGGGCAAGGTACTGCATGCCCTGCAGCAGCAGCCGGGGGACACGCGCTCGCTGGCAGCGTGGGCCGGCGAGGTGCACAGCACCGAGCGTACGCTGTCGCGGCGCTGCCATCGCGACCTGGGGATGTCCTTCAGCGCCTGGCGGCAACGGCTCAAGGTATTGCAGGCGATTGCCCTGCTGGAAGACGGGCGCCCGGTGCAGGACACCGCGCTGGAACTGGGTTATAGCAGCGCGTCGGCCTTCATCGCCATGTTCCAGCGCCTGATGGGACTGACACCCGAGGAATACCGCCGACAGTGGCGCTGAATGTAGATCGGAAACGAATAAGCCCGAACGATGACGTTCGGGCTTTTTCTTGAATTTGGTGGCCAATCTCGGAATCGAACCAAGGACACGCGGATTTTCAATCCGCTGCTCTACCAACTGAGCTAATTGGCCATGAAAACACAGTTTGCCGATCGTTGTTACCACAGGAAGAATCGAGTGGTGGCCAATCTCGGAATCGAACCAAGGACACGCGGATTTTCAATCCGCTGCTCTACCAACTGAGCTAATTGGCCCCGATCCGGCTAACTGCGCCGTCAGAGAGCAGCATTAAAGCAGATGCATGACATGGCCGTCAAGCCCTAATGCGAGAAAGTCATGCAAATGGCGATCGCATGAAAAACGGTCAGACATGGCCGCACCGGCCATTCCAATGCGCTTTGCCACGCTCAGGCCGGCGGCGTGTCGGGCTGACGCGACGGGTGAGCGGCGGCGAAGGCCGGCAGCCGCTCCAGCGCCTCGCCCACGGCGACCAGCCGTGGATACGGCGCCAGATCGACGGCGAAGCGCCGTGCGTTGAACAGCTGCGGCACCAGGCACACGTCGGCCAGCGTGACATTGTCGCCGACGGAATAGCTGCCGGCCGTGTCTGCCAGCAGACGCTCCAGCGCGGCAAAGCCTTGCGTGATCCAGTGCCGATACCATTCATTGCGCGACTCGTCTCCGACGCCGAGTTCGCCCTTGAGGTAATTCAGCACCCGCAGGTTGTTGAGCGGATGGATATCGCAGGCGATGGACTGGGCGATGGCGCGGGCGCGGGCGCGCGCCACCGGCTCCAGCGGCAGTAGCCGCGGCGTGTCGAGGTAGGCTTCGTCGAGGTATTCGCAGATCGCCAAGGACTGCGTCAGCAGCACGCCGTTGTCGGACAGCGCCGGGACCAGTCCCTGCGGGTTGAGCGCCAGGTAGGCGGCGCCCTGCTGCTCCCCCTTGACCAGGCTGACCGGCGCCTGGATGTAGTCCAGCTCCTTCAGGTTGAGCGCGATGCGTACCCGGTAGGCGGCGCTGGAACGGAAATAGTCGTACAGGATGCGCTCAGTCATGCGCCACCACCGTCTGTTCGATGGCGCCGAACACGCTGGCGCCGCTGGCGTCGTGCATCTCGATGCGCACCGTGTCGCCCACCTTCATGAACGGGGTGCGCGCCTCGCCACTGTCGATGATCTCGATCATGCGCTGCTCGGCGAGGCAGCAGCTGCCGACGCGACGGTCGTGGTTGGAGACGGTGCCGGAGCCGACGATGGACCCGGCGCAGAGGGCGCGGGTCTTGGCGACGTGGGCCACCAGCTCGGGAAAGCCGAACTGCATCTCGACGCCGGCATCGGGCTCGCCGTAACGCCGCCCGTTGTAGTCGACCAGCAGCGGCAGGTGCACTTTGCCGCCGTGCCAGGCGTCGCCCAGCTCGTCCGGGGTCACCGCCACCGGCGAGAAGGCGGTGGCCGGCTTGCTCTGGAAGAAGCCGAAGCCCTTGGCCAGCTCGCTCGGGATCAGGTTGCGCAGCGTGACGTCGTTGACCAGCATCAGCAGGCGGATGGCGCGGCCGCAGGCCTCGACGCCGGCACCAAGGGCCACGTCGCCGGTGATCACCGCCACCTCGCCTTCGAAGTCCAGCCCCCACGCCTCGTCGCGCAGCGGGATCGGTGCGCACGGCGGCAGGAAGTTGTCCGAGCCGCCCTGGTACATCAGCGGGTCGAGGTAGAAGCTGTCCGGCACGGTGGCGCCGCGCGCCTTGCGCACCAGCTCGACGTGGTTGAGGTAGGCGCTGCCGTCGGCCCACTGGTAGGCGCGCGGCAGCGGGCTGTGGCAGCGCGTGGGGTCGAAGGCTTCGATGCCGGCGGCCTCGCCGCGGTTGAGCGCCTGGTAGACCTGTTGCAGTTGCGGTTCGACGACGTTCCAGTCGTCGAGCGCCGCTTGCAAGGTGTCGGCGATGTGCGGCACGGTGACGGCGCGGGACAGGTCGTGGCTGACGACCATCAACTGGCCGTCGCGGGTGTGGTTCTGATAGGTGGCGAGTTTCATCGGTGGGTTCTCGTCTTGCTCGTTGTCCGGACATAGACTCGGAAGCGGCTCTCAAAGTGTAACGAGCGGTCGTCAGCGAGGGGCGGCTGGAGCTCAGGAACCGGAATGGACACGTAGTCCATGAGGATTCCGAGCACCTACCAACCCGAGATCACGGCCGCGCAGTAACTTTGGGGGCGGCTTCTCAGGCCTTGGGTTTCCAGCTGTCTACATAGCCGCTCCATTCCACGCCGGCCATCCCCTCGCCCTGCTCCAGCGCGTCGCGTGCGTCGATCATCACCGCCACTTCGTCGGTGAATGTCTTCGGCTCGCTCATCGCCTTGGCGAACGCCTTGGGGTGTGGGCCGTGGGTGAAGCCGGCGGGGTGGAAGGTCAGCATGCCGGGCTTGATGTTGTCGCGGCTGAAGAAGTCCCCTGCGTGGTAGAAGATCACTTCGTCGTAGTCGTCGTTGTTGTGATAGAACGGCACTTTCAGAGCGCCGGGATCGGATTCGATCGGGCGCGGCACAAAGGTGCAGATTACGAAGCGCTCGGCGACGAAGGTGCTGTGCGCCGACGGCGGCAGGTGGTAGCGGTGCGACATCAGCGGGCGGATGTCGCGCCAGTTGATGCGGCATACCGCCAGGTTGCCGTGCCAGCCGATGGCGTCGAGCGGGTTGAACGGGTAGGTCACGGTGGAGAGCGCGCCGCGGCGCTTGATCACCACCTGCCATTCGTCCTCGCTCTGCTGGGCGCGGAAAGCGTCGTCGATCTGCGCCATGTCGAGCATGGCTTCGTCGAAGATGGCGTGCGGCCCGACCAGGCCCTTGTCCGGCAACTGGTAGGCGCCGTTGGTGGCCTCGATCAGCAGCATCGTGGTGTGCGCGGCCGGTTCGATGCGCCAGCTGGTGGAGCGCGGAATCAGGAGGTAGTCGCCGTCGCGGTAGCTGAGGTGACCGTAGTCGCAGAACAGCTCGCCCGAGCCCTGGTGGATGAACAGCACGTCGTCGCCGTCGCCGTTACGGAACAGCGCTGGCATGGCCTGGTCGACGCTCCAGAGGCGGAAGTCGCAGTGGGCGTTCTTGAGCACCGACGCCGCCTCGAACGGCATGCCGCCCTGCTGCGGCAGCTCGTTCAGGTCGAAGGCGCGCGGACGCAACGGCCCTTCCCAGGCGCTCCAGGCGGTGGGCGGGTGCTTGTGGTGCAGGTGGGTGGCCGGGCCGAAGAAGCCGCTGCGGCCGACTTCGCGTTCGTAGATGCCCTCGGCCGGCAGGTCGGCGTGGGCCTGGCGCGAGACGGTGCCCTCGCGGTGCGGAAAGCTGATCCATTTGCGCATGATGCAATTCCTGTGTGGTCTGGCACGGGCTTCGGCCAACCTCGAAGGTTGGCCGAAAGGCAACGCTTGGCGGCGCGGAACGGGGGCAAGCCATCGCCCCACAGGGATTCCCTGCGCTCAATGCCGCGCCTCGCGGCCGGTTCGCCCCAAAAGGGTGGCAAGGCTGGGCCGTAGCAGTGGTACGGCGAGCCTCATCGGGCCGGCCTCGCAGGGCACAGCCGATTCAGCCCCTCGTTCTCAGTCGGCCTTCAGCACGCCGCGCTTGATCTGGTCTTCCTCGATCGACTCGAACAAGGCCTTGAAGTTGCCCTCGCCGAAGCCTTCATTGCCCTTGCGCTGGATGATCTCGAAGAAGATCGGGCCGATCACCGTCTCGGTGAAGATCTGCAGCAGGATGCCGGCGCCGTCCACCGGCGCACCGTCGATCAGGATGCGGTTCTTGCGCAGCCGCTCCAGGTCTTCGCCGTGGCCCGGCACGCGCGCGTCGGTCCGGTCGTAGTAGCTGTCCGGAGTATCGAGGAAGCGCGTGCCGGCGGCCTTCAGCGTTTCCACCGTGTGGTAGATGTCGTCGGTGGACAGCGCGATGTGCTGGATGCCCTCGCCGTGGTAGGCGCGCAGGAATTCCTCGATCTGGCTCTTGTCGTCGGACGACTCGTTGATCGGGATGCGGATCTTGCCGCACGGGCTGGTCATCGCCCGCGACACCAGCCCGGTCAGCTTGCCCTCGATGTCGAAGTAGCGGATTTCCTTGAAGTTGCCGATGCCTTCGTAAAAGCCGGCCCACTTGTCCATGTTGCCGCGCATCACGTTGTGGGTGAGGTGGTCGATCTCCTTCAGCCCCACGCCGACCGGGTGCTGGTCGACGCCCGGCAGCGGCACGAAATCGACGTCGTAGATGTTGTGCTCGGCGCCGTAGCGGTCGACGAAGTACAGGGCCGAACCGCCGATGCCCTCGATCGCCGGGATGTTCAGTTCCATGCAGCCGATCGGGCGCTCGTACGGGTCGCCGCCATGCGCCAGCGCGTAGTCGTAGGCGCGGGCGGCATCCTTCACGCGCCAGGCCATGGCGCAGGCCGACGGCCCGTGCACCTTGCCGAACTCGCTGGCGGGCTGGGTGCGCTCGCCGTTCAGAATGAAGTTGATGTCGCCCTGGCGGAACAGCCGCACGTTCTTGCTGCGGTGGCGGGCGATCTCGGTGAAGCCCAGCGACAGGAACAGCTGGCGCAGATGCTCCAGTTCTTCTTCCTGCGGCGCGGTGAACTCGACGAACTCGAAGCCGTCGGTGGCAAGCGGGTTGCCGGTCAGGCTTTCCATCTTCATTGCGGGTTTCTCCTCTGTTTTACTTCAGGGGCCCTCTACTGGGGCCATCCGGGTGGGTGTGGGGCAATCAGTCGCGCTCAGGCCAGACCGTTTTGTTCGGTCCAGCGCGCGAATTCGTGTTCCAGCTGATCGAAACTGTCGATCACGAACAGCTGGTCCTGCATGTGCCAAATGTCGTACGGCGTGTCGGCGACCAGGCCGATGTCGAAATCGACCTTGCGCGTCTGCCCCGACAGGCTGTAGAGCACCTCGTTGGGCGAGGACAGGATGCCGGCACCGTAGAGGCGCAGGCCTTCCGGATTACGGATCAGGCCGAACTCCACCGTGTACCAGTAGATGCGCGGCAGCCAGACGCGGCCTGGGTGCTCACTCTCGAAGGCCTTGACGCCGGCGCGGCCGAAGCGCTCGAAGAACGAGGCGAAGCGTGGATTGGAGAGCAGCGGCGCGTGACCCAGCAGGTCGTGGAACATGTCCGGCGCCGGGGTATAGCCGATCTCCTCGGGCTTGCGGATGAAGTCGGTGGAAGGGAAGATGCGCTGCGCCAGGAGCTCGAAGAATTCCTTGTCGGGGACGATGCCGTCGACCCGGGTCAGGCGCCAGCCGGTGGCCGCCTCGATACGGTCGCTGATATCGGCCAGGCGCGGGATATGCTCTTTGGGGAAATCGATCAGCGCGAGCCCGGCCAGGAACTCGTTGCAGGCCCGCCCCGGCAGCACCGCCCACTGGTTGGCCAGCAGCGTGGCCCAGGTATGGTTCTCGATGTCGGTGTAATCCGGCACCACGGCCCGGTGAATGTCCAGCTCGGACGGCAAGGCGGACAACTTCATGTCCGCGCGCTCAAGCGCCGCATCGGCGGTGTACATGGCATGCTCTCCTCGGTAAACGCACTGCAGCGGTCTGACGCCACTGTTAAAATGCAACATGCTTCCAAGCTCATTTTAGGCAATTTGCTTCGCAATTTCCTTGCAAAGAAACCCAAAAAATACTAATAACTAAAATAAAATTTTACTATTAAGCGAAGATACGAGAACAAAATGCCAGACATGACTCTAGACAAGACAGATTTGCGCATCCTGGCGGAACTCCAGCTCAACGGCCGCCTGAGCAACGTCGAGTTGGCCGAACGCATCGCGCTCTCCCCCTCGCCGTGCCTGCGCCGGCTCAAGCAACTGGAAGAATCCGGCGTCATCCGCCAGTACGTGGCCCTGCTCGATCCGGCACGCATCGGGTTGGGGCTGCAGGCCTTCGTGCGCGTGATGCTGGAGAAGCGCGGCAACCTGGACTTGTTCATCGACGCCGTGCAGCGCTGGCCGGAGGTCATCAACTGTTACGCCATGACCGGCGAGATGGACTACCTGCTGCAGGTCTACTTCGAGGACATGGAGCACTTCTCGCGCTTCGTGATGGACCAGCTGCTGCAGCAGCCGGGCATCCAGGACGTCAAGTCGAGCTTCGTGCTGAAGGAATTCAAGCGCACCGCCGCCCTGCCGCTCGACCACCTGAAAGGCGGCTGAGCAGGGCGCGTCGCGGGCTCGCCGTCCGGCTGCCGCAGGCAGGCCGGCGGTGGCGTCTGACGTCGGCAGCCGGACGCAAGCGCGTGGAGAGCGATTCCCCGCCCCTGCTCCGGGATGAAAAAACGGCCCCGCGGGGCCGTTTGCTTGTGAGGCGTTCAGTGCTTGTTGCTGTGCACGGTGGAGTACAGCAGCTTGTCGGTGTAGGCGATCGCCGCCGCCGACACCAGGAAGGCCAGGTGCAACAGCAACTGCCACTTGATGGTGTGTTCCGGCAGCTGGCTGGCGTTGATGAAGGTCTGCAGCAGATGGATCGACGAAATGCTGATGATGGCCATCGACAGCTTCACCTTCAGCACCGAGGCGTTGACGTGATCCAGCCACTCCGGCTGATCCGGATGGTTGTCGATGCGCAGCCGCGACACGAACGTCTCGTAGCCCCCCACCGTCACCATCAGCGGCAGGTTCGCGATCATCACCACGTCGATCAGCGCCAGCACCGACAGCATGATCTCGGTTTCGGTCAGCACCGGCAGATTGTGCAGCAGCTCCCACAGCGAGGACAGGAACTTCCAGGCGTACACCCCCTGCACCACGATCAGGCCGAGGTAGATCGGCAGCTACAGCCAGCGGCTCCAGAAGATCACCTGCCCGAGGCGCGATTTGCGCGCCTCGCTCGCGTGCCGGGCGTCCACCAGGGGCGAGGTCTCGTTGATCGTCGCCCCCTCACAACCCCAGGCGTTGCCAGATGGTCGAAACGATGCCGGCCTGGTTCAGGGTGTAGAAGTGCAGGCCAGGGGCGCCGCCCGTCAGCAGGCGGTCGCACAGCTCGGTCACCACGTCGAGGCCGAGGGCTCGGATCGAGGCGGTGTCGTCGTAGTAGGCCTGCATGCGCAGGCGCAACCAGCGCGGCACTTCGGCGCCGCACATGTCGGAGAAGCGGCACAGCTGGCCGAAGTTGGCGATCGGCATGATGCCCGGCACGATCGGGATGTCCACGCCGCGCGCCTGCACCTCGTCGACGAAGCGGAAGTAGGCGTCGGCGTTGAAGAAATACTGCGTCATCGCCGAATTGGCGCCGGCCTGCACCTTGCGCACGAAGTTGTTGAGGTCATCCTCGGCGGAGCGCGCCTGCGGGTGAAACTCCGGGTAGGCGGCGACTTCGATATGGAAATGATCGCCATGTTCGGCGCGGATGAACGCCACCAGCTCGTTGGCGTAGCGGAACTCGCCGGCCTCGCCCATGCCCGACGGCAGGTCGCCGCGCAGCGCCACGATGTGACGAATGCCGTGGCTGCGGTACTCGTTGAGAATGGCGCGGATGTTGTCGCGGGTGGAGCCGATGCACGACAGATGCGGTGCGGCGGCGTAGCCCTCGTTGCGGATCTCCAGCACCGTCCCCAGCGTGCCCTCGCGCGTGGTGCCGCCGGCGCCGAAGGTGACGGAGAAGAACTCGGGCTTGAACTGCGCCAGCTGCTGACGCGTGGTACGCAGCTTGGCGATGCTTTCCGCCGTCTTGGGCGGGAAAAACTCGAAACTGAAGGTACGCGGCTTGGTGCTCATGATCTGATCTCTGTCGCCGCCCCGTGCCAAGGTTGGCCGAAGCGGTCGTTATTCCCGAATGGTTTCGTTTGCTGCCATGGCAAGTCTATTTCACCCGGCGGCCCAACCCAAGCAAGGCTCGCTCCGTGCCGGCCACGGCGGGTGGCGGACGTCACCAGCCCGGTCTCGGGCAGCAGCAATAGACCCACGGCACTAGACGAGAAAGGCGGGCTGCCCTGCCCGCCCTTCATCGTCCCGACATCAATAGCGATAGTGCGCCGGCTTGTACGGGCCTTCCTTCGGCACGCTGATGTAGTCGGCCTGCTGCTGGGTCAGCTCGGTCAGCTTGACGCCGATGCGCTCCAGATGCAGGCGCGCCACCTTCTCGTCCAGGTGCTTCGGCAACACGTAGACCTCTTTGCCGTACTTCTCGCCGTGCTGGAAGATTTCCATCTGCGCCAACACCTGGTTGGTGAAGCTGTTCGACATCACGAAGCTCGGGTGGCCGGTGGCGCAGCCCAGGTTCACCAGGCGGCCTTCGGCCAGCAGGATGATGCGGCGGCCGTCCGGGAAGATGATGTGATCGACCTGCGGCTTGATGTTTTCCCACTGGTACTGGCGCAAGCTGGCGACTTCGATCTCGCTGTCGAAGTGGCCGATGTTGCAGACGATGGCGTTGTTGCGCATCTTCACCAGATGATCGTGGGTGATCACGCCGACGTTACCGGTGGTGGTGACGAAGATGTCACCCTGGTTGCACACGTCGTCCATGGTCACCACGCGGTAGCCTTCCATCGCCGCCTGCAGCGCGCAGATCGGATCGATCTCGGTCACCCACACGGTGGCGCCGAGGCCGCGCAACGATTGCGCGCAGCCCTTGCCCACGTCGCCATAGCCCAGCACCACGGCGATCTTGCCGGCGATCATCACGTCGGTGGCGCGCTTGATGCCGTCCACCAACGATTCGCGGCAGCCGTACAGGTTGTCGAACTTGGACTTGGTCACCGAGTCGTTGACGTTGAACGCAGGGAACGGCAGGCGGCCTTCCTTCTGCAGCTGGTACAGACGATGCACGCCGGTGGTGGTTTCCTCGGTCACGCCCTTGATGTGCTTGAGGCGCTTGGAGTACCAGTTGGCGTCCTGCTCCAGGTAACGGGCGATGGCGGCGTACAGCGCCACTTCTTCCTCGTTGGTCGGCTTGGCGATCAGCGAGCGGTCGCTTTCGGCGCGCGCGCCCAGCATCAACAGCAGCGTGGCGTCACCGCCGTCGTCGAGGATCATGTTGGCCGGTTCGTTTTCCGGCCATTCGAAGATCTTGTGCGAGAACTCCCAGTACTCGTCGAGCGACTCGCCCTTGAAGGCGAACACCGGGATATTAGCGGCAGCGATGGCAGCGGCGGCGTGGTCCTGGGTCGAGAAGATGTTGCAGGAAGCCCAGCGCACGTCGGCACCCAGGGCCACCAGGGTCTCGATCAGCACGCCGGTCTGGATCGTCATGTGCAGGCTGCCGGCGATGCGCGCGCCCTTGAGCGGCTTGCTGTCGCCATATTCGGCGCGCAGCGCCATCAGGCCCGGCATTTCGGTCTCGGCAATCGCCAGTTCCTTGCGGCCCCAGGCGGCCTGGGCCATATCGGCAACGTAGAAATCGGTAAAGGTATCAGCCACAGCGTTCATCAAGAACTCCACGATGTGGCCGGTGGGATGCGGCTCACCCGCAAACCCGTCCGGCACGGGGTTATGAGGGTGAGCGCCGTTGATGCGGAAACCGAGCCTGGGAGGGAACAGCCTCTCGCAGCGCTCCTCGGTTTAGCCCGGCATTGTACCCGTAAAACACTCCGGCCGAACAGGGAGGCGCCGGCACTGCAGCGGCAACACCACACCCGGCAACGGGGCTAGCCGAGCAGGCAGGCCGCCAGTTCCCCCTCCTCCGCGCATGAAAAAAGCGGGCACACGGCCCGCTCTTGGCATCAGAAAATCCGACGCGGATTACAGCCCGGCGTCGGCGCGCAGCGCCGCGGCCTTGTCGGTGCGCTCCCAGGTGAATTCCGGCTCCTCGCGGCCGAAGTGGCCGTAGGCGGCGGTCTTGCCGTAGATCGGGCGCAGCAGGTCGAGCTGCTGGATGATACCCTTCGGGCGCAGGTCGAAGTGGCGCTTGACCAACTCGACGATCAGCTCGTTCGGCACCTTGTTGGTGCCGAAGGTGTCGACCGAGATCGAGGTCGGTTGCGCCACGCCGATGGCGTAGCTCACCTGGATCTGGCACTGGCGCGCCAGCCCGGCGGCGACGATGTTCTTCGCCACGTAGCGGCCGGCGTAGGCGGCCGAACGGTCGACCTTGGACGGGTCCTTGCCGGAGAAGGCGCCACCACCGTGCGGCGCGGCACCACCGTAGGTGTCGACGATGATCTTGCGGCCGGTCAGGCCGCAGTCGCCCTGCGGACCGCCGATGACGAAACGGCCGGTCGGGTTGATCAGGAAGCGGGTCTCGGCGGTCAGCATCTCCGGCGGCAGCACCGGCTTGACGATATCCTCGATCACCGCCTCGGTCAGTGCCTTGTGGTCGATGTCCGGCGCGTGCTGGGTCGACAGCACCACGGTATCGATGCGCTTGGGCAGGCCGGTCTCGGCATCGTAGACGCAGGTGATCTGGCTCTTGGCGTCCGGACGCAGCCACGGCAGGCGGCCGTCCTTGCGCAGTTCGGCCTGGCGCTGCACCAGGCGGTGCGCGTAGTAGATCGGGAACGGCATCAGCGTCGGGGTTTCGTCGCAGGCGTAGCCGAACATCAGACCCTGGTCGCCGGCACCCTGGTCGAGGTCGAGGCCCTGGCCTTCGTTGACGCCCTGTGCGATATCGGGCGACTGCTTGTCGTAGCCGACCAGCACGGCGCAGCCGCGGTAGTCGAAGCCCATATCGGCGTTGTCGTAGCCGATGCGCTTGACGGTCTCGCGCGCGATCTTGATGTAGTCGACGTTGGCGGCCGTGGTGATCTCGCCCGCCAGCACCACCAGGCCGGTGTTCACCAGCGTTTCGGCCGCAACGCGTGCATGCTTGTCTTCGCGCAGGATGGCGTCGAGGATGGCGTCGGAGATCTGGTCGGCTACTTTGTCCGGATGCCCTTCGGACACCGATTCAGAAGTAAACAGGTATTCGCTCATTGATTTTTCATTCCCGGAGAAAGCCTAAAACTGAAGGATGATAAAATAGGCCGATTCCACTTTTCATTCTGAACCCGTCATGGCAACGTTGGTCCATTTTCTGCTATCCCTCCTCGCGCGGCTGCCACTGTCGTGGCTGCAAGGGCTGGGGGCCTGCCTGGGACGGCTTACCTATCATCTGTCCCCCCGCTTCGCGGCGAGACTGGAGGAAAATCTTAGGTCAAGTCAAATCGGCAAAAGTTATCAGGTTTTCCAAGACTTAGTCAAACAATCCGCAGCCGAAACCGGCAAGGGCACGCTGGAACTGGCCATCGCCTGGTGCCGCGAGCCCGATGACATCGCCGCCATGGTACGCCACTGCAACGGTTGGGAACACGTCGAGGCCGCGCTTGCCGCCGGCCACGGGATTGTGTTCGTCACTCCGCACCTGGGCAGCTACGACATCGCCGGGCGCTACATCAGCTCGCGCCTGCCGTTCCCGCTCACCGCCATGTACCGCCCGCCCAAGCTCGCCTGGCTGGAGCCGGTGATGCAGGCCGGGCGCTCGCGCGGCAAGGGCAAGACGGCACCCGCCACCGGTGCCGGCGTGCGCGTGCTGATGAAGGCACTGAAAGCCGGTGAAGCCACCATCATCCTGCCCGACCAGGTGCCGGGCAACGGTGAGGGAGTCTGGGCGCCGTTCTTCGGCCAACCTGCCTACACCATGACGCTGGTGCCGCGCCTGGCGCAGGTCTCCGGCGTCGAAGTGCTGCTGTTCACCGGCGAGCGCCTGCCCAAGGGAGCCGGTTTCGCGGTGCACATCGAGCCGCTGCCGGAAGCCTTCAGCGGCGACAAGGAGCAGGATGCCGCCACGCTCAACCGCGCCGTCGAAAACCTGATCCGCCGCTACCCCGCCCAGTACCTGTGGAGTTACAACCGTTACAAATGCCCCGCCGGCGTCACCCCGCCCGCCCCGCAACAAGGATAACAAGCAACAATGAAGATCGTTTTTGCCCTGCTGTGGCTGCTCCGTCTGCTGCCGATGTGGCTCATCGGCGCGCTCGCCTGGCTGCTCGGCAGTCTCGCCTACGCCTTGGCGCGCGAACGGCGCCGCGTCGGCCTGATCAACCTGCGCCTGTGCTTTCCCGACATGTCGCTGGCCGAGCGCAAGCGCCTGATCCGCCGCAACTTCCAGCACATGATTCGGCTGGCACTGGAGTACGGCGTGTGCTGGTGGAGTTCGGCCGAACGCATCCGCAAGCTGGTCACCGTGAAGAACCTGCACTACGTCACCGACCTGCGCGCCAAAGGCGAGGACGTCATCCTGTTCTACCCGCACTTCGTCGCCTTCGAGATGGGTGCCTACCGCATGAACCAGGACATCCCGCTGGTCAGCGTCTACTCGCACCAGAAAAACCGCGAACTCGACGCCCAGATCTACAAGGGCCGCCAGCGCTACGACAACTGCTACATCGTGTCGCGCCAGGAAAGCCTGCGTTCGATCATCAAGGCGATGCGCCAGGACCACGCGCCCTTCCTCTACCTGCCCGACCAGGATTTCGGCCCGCGCGACTCGCTCTTTGTGAAATTCTTCGACACCGACGCCGCCACCATCCCCGGCCTGTCGCGCATCGCCAAGCTCGCCAAGGCACACGTGGTCCCGGTCATCGCGCGCCGCGTCGGCAACCGCTTCGAGCTCGAATACTACCCGCCGTGGGAAAACTACCCGACCGACGACGTCGAAGCCGACACCCGGCGCATGAACGCCTTCCTCGAGGAACGCATTCGCGAAACACCCGACCAGTATTTCTGGCTGCACAAGCGCTTCAAGACCCGCCCGGCCGGGCAGTCACGCTTCTATTGAGCCGCGCGTCCGTCACGCACCAGGCCGACCCAATGGGTCGGCTTTTTACGTCCCCGTCGCTCCGACGCACGCGATGGTGCCCGAGCGACATTCCATCCCGACCGCGACGGCCGATTGCCGGTCCATGGCCACGCTGATTGCCACCGCCCCCGGCGAACCCGCCTAGACCGCGCGCCGCAGTCACCCCGGCCCCGCATGACACCCCCAACGCCGAAACAGCCGTTGCTCCATCGCCACCCGGCCCTTCCTGCCCGACAGGACGGTCAGCCGAGAGGTGGCCAGAGAGCAGCAGCCAATCGCCCCCCTCGCCCCAGTTGGGCCCGGAAAAGAAAAAACCCGACTGCGTACAGTCGGGTTTTTCTCGGAGGCGGAACGGCTCAGCTGCGGCGCTTCTTCCAGAAGTAACGGTAGACAAAGCCCGGGAAGGCAAACACCAGGAACAAGGCCGCCGTGGTGGCGTAGAACTGCCAGTTCTGGCTGTGCACCGGCATCTGGCGGCCTTCCAGGAAACGGGCCAGCAGGCCGACCAGGAAGAACAGCACCACCAGCTCAAGTAGCCGCCAGCCGGCATGCTTGGACTCGACCTTGATCACGCCGGCAATGCGCGGCATGAAAAAGGGCAGATTGGCTGCCAGCACGGCAACCAGCAATACGGTGGCGACGCTGCTCTCCACGATGACTCCTTACAGGACGGTCAGCGACTGCTTCATCGCCTCGACGCAGATTTCGATCAAGCGCTCCGGGAGCACGCCCAGCACCAGCAGGGCCAGGGCGTTGAGCGACAGCACCAGCTGCATGTCGCCACGCACCACGATCGGGCTCGTGTCCTGTACCTCGTCGAAGTACATGTGCTTGACCACGCGCAGGTAATAGAAGGCGCCGATCAGCGACATCGCCACGGCGAACACCGCGAGCTTGACCAGACCGATATCGACGATGGCCTTGATCACCGCGAACTTGGCGTAGAAGCCCACCAGCGGCGGAATACCGGCCAGCGAGAACATCGTCAGCAGCATCAGGGCGGCGTACCAGCTGTTGCGGCTGTTCAGCCCCTTCAGGTCTTCCAGCTTGTCGCACTCGAAGCCGGCGCGCGACAGCGCCATGATGACGCCGAAGGAAGCCAGCGTGGTCAGCACGTAGGTGACAGCGTAGAACAGCGCCGAAGAATAGCCCTGTTCGTTGCCGGCCAGGAGACCCAGCAGCAGGAAACCCATGTGCGAGATGGTCGAATAGGCCAGCATGCGCTTGAGGTTGGTCTGCGCGATGGCGGTGATGTTGCCGATCGCCATCGACAGCACGGCCATGATCGCCAGCATGCTCTGCCAGTCACCGGTCAACCCATCCAGACCCTGCACCAGGATGCGGAAGATGAACACGAAGGCCGCCAGCTTCGGCGCCGCGCCGATCATCAGCGTGATCGCGGTCGGCGAGCCCTGATAGACGTCCGGAATCCACATATGGAACGGTACCGCACCCAGCTTGAACGCCAGACCAGCCACCAGGAACACCAGGCCGAACACCAGCAGCAGCTGGTTGGCCGAACCGCCGTGGATGGACTTGGCGATGGCGGCGATTTCCAGCGTGCCGGTCGCGCCGTACACCATCGACATGCCATACAGCAGCAGACCGGAAGCCAGCGCGCCCAGCACGAAGTACTTCATGGCCGCTTCGGTCGCCGGCACCGAGTCACGCTGCAGCGCGATCAGCGCGTACAGCGACAGCGACAGCAGTTCCAAGCCCATGTACAGCGACAGGAAGTGGCTGGCGGACACCATCACGTTCATGCCGAACAGCGCGAACAGCGCCAGGGTGAAGAACTCACCCTTGAACATGTCGCGGTCGGCGGCGTACTGGCGCGAATACACCAGGATCATCGCGGTCGCGCCGTACATTGCCAGTTTCACCAGCGAGGCCAGCGGATCGGCCACGAACATGTTGGACAAGGTGTACTGCGCGTACGGCTCGAACGTATACACCTGCAGCGCGGCCGTACCGGCCAGGGTCAGCAGACTGAGGCCGTAGGTAATGCCGCGCTTGGCATCCGAAATAAACAGATCGAGCAACAGGATGACCGACAGTGCCGAGATCAGGAAGATCTCGGGCATCACCGGTACCAGATTCAAATCAGCCCAATTCATTGTGGTTTCCTTGTGGCCTTACAGCTTGCTTTGCGCTACATGCGCGATCAGGTCATTCACCGACAGGTGCATCTTGGAGACGAAAGCCTGCGGGTAGAGACCCATGCCCAGTACCGTGATAGCCAGGATGGCCAGCACCAGGAACTCGCGCTTGTTCACATCCTTCATCTCAGCGACGTGGCTGTTGCCGATGTCACCGAAGATCACCCGCTTGTACATCCACAGCGTGTAGGCCGCGCCGAAGATCAGAGTGGTGGCGGCCAGCGCCGCGTACCAGAAGTTCACCTGCACCGCACCCAGGATCACCATGAACTCGCCGACGAAGCCGGAGGTGGCCGGCAGACCGGAGTTGGCCATGCCGAACAGCATCATGAAGGCAGCGAAGATCGGCATCTTGTTGGCCACGCCGCCGTAGTCGGCGATGTTGCGGCTGTGCAGACGGTCGTACATCACGCCGATGCAGAAGAACATCGCGGCCGACACGAAGCCGTGCGACACCATCTGCACCAGTGCGCCTTCGACGGCCCACTGGTTCATGTTGGTGCCGAGGAACATGAACATGCCCAGGGTCACGAAGCCCATGTGCGAAATCGACGAGTACGCCACCAGCTTCTTCATGTCGGACTGCACCAGCGCCACCAGGCCGATGTACACCACCGCCACCAGCGACAGCGCCACCATCACCCAGGCCAGTTCGCGCGAAGCGTCCGGCAAGATCGGCAGGGCAAACCGCAGGAAGCCGTAGGCACCGAGCTTCAGCGTGATCGCCGCCAGCACCATCGAACCGCCGGTCGGCGCTTCAACGTGGGCGTCCGGCAACCAGGTGTGCACCGGCCACATCGGCACCTTCACCGCGAACGACAGGAAGAAGGCGACGAACAGCAGCATCTGCACGCTCAGGGCGATCTTCATGTCGTGGAAGGCCAGGATCTCGAAGGTCTTGCCGGCGTGAAAGTACATGTAGATGAACGCTACCAGCATCAGTAGCGAACCCAACAGGGTGTACAGGAAGAACTTCACCGACGCGTACACACGGCGCGGACCACCCCAGACACCGATGATCAGGTACATCGGGATCAGCATCGCCTCGAAGAACACATAGAACAGCATCGCATCGAGGGAGGCGAACGAGCCGTTGATCAGACCGGACATGATCAGGAACGCGGCCATGTACTGCGCCACGCGCTTCTCGATCACTTCCCAGCCCGCCAGCACCACCATCAGCGTGGTGAAGCTGTTGAGCACGATGAACAGCATCGAGATGCCATCCACGCCCAGGTGGTAGTTGATGTTGAGCGCCTGGATCCACGGCCGCATTTCTTCAAACTGCATGCCGCCGTTGAGGTCGTTGAAGCCGGTATACAGCGGCAGCGACACCAGGAAGCCGGCCAGCGACCCGGCCAGGGCCAGCCAACGGGCCAGCGGTGCACGCTGGTCCCCTCCCGTTGCCAGCACCAGCAACCCGGCCACGATCGGTGTCCAGATCACCAGACTTAACAGATTAGTGAACATAGTCAAAACCTAAGTTGTTATTCAATTCCAGTGTATCGACCATCAGCGCAGGATGATCCCGGCGAACCACAGGGTCATCAGCCCCAGCACGCCGATGATCATCGTGGTGGCGTAGCTGTAGATGAAGCCGGTCTGCAGCTTGCGGGTCAGGCGGGAGAAGACGCCGACCAGCTTGGCCGTCCCGTTCACCATCAGGCCGTCGATCAGCAGCATGTCACCCACTTTCCAGAACAGGGTGCCCAGCGCGCGCGAACCTTTGGCAAACAGGTTGAAGTACAGATCGTCCAGGTAGTATTTGTTTTCCAGCACCTTGTGCACGGCGCTGAACTGCTGCTTGATGGCCGCCGGAATCTGCGGCGCCTTCAGGTAGAAGAACCAGGCCACCACCACGCCGGACAGCGCCAGCCAGAACGGCAGCGTGCTCAGCGCGTGGACCGCCATCGCCACCGGACCGTGGAATTCTTCGGCCAACTCGTGCATGCCCGGGTGCTTCAGCGCATCGATGGTGATCGCGCCCTTGAAGAAGTCGCCGAACAGCAGTGGTTCGATGGCGAAGAAGCCGATCAGCACCGACGGGATCGCCAGCGCCAGCAGCGGCAGCGTCACCACCCACGGGCTCTCGTGCGGCTTGTCGTTCGGGCCCAGGCCGTGGTGGTGATCGGTCGACGGCTCCTCGTCGTCATGATCGTCGTCGTGGCCGTGGTGCGCGCCGTGGTTCTCCATCCAGCGCTCCTTGCCGTGGAACACCAGGAAATACATGCGGAAGGAGTAGAACGCGGTCACGAACACACCGATGATCAGCGCCCAGTAGGCCACGCCGGCGAACGGCAGATGCGAGGCGGCCACGGCTTCGATGATCGAGTCCTTCGAGTAGAAGCCCGAGAAGAACGGCGTGCCGATCAGCGCCAGCGAGCCGATCAGCGAGGTGATCCAGGTGATCGGCATGTACTTGCGCAGGCCGCCCATATTGCGCATGTCCTGGTCATGGTGCATGCCCATGATCACCGAACCGGCGCCGAGGAACAGCAGGGCCTTGAAGAAGGCGTGGGTCATGACGTGGAACATCGCGGCCGAGTAGGCGGAAGCCCCCAGCGCCACGGTCATGTAGCCCAGCTGCGACAGCGTGGAGTACGCCACCACTTTCTTGATGTCGTTCTGCACGATGCCCAGAAAGCCCATGAACAGCGCGGTAATGGTGCCGGAGATCATCACGAAGTTCAGCGCGGTATCCGACATCTCGAACAGCGGGCTCATGCGCGACACCATGAACAGACCAGCGGTCACCATGGTGGCGGCGTGAATCAGCGCCGAGATCGGGGTCGGGCCTTCCATCGAATCGGGCAGCCACACGTGCAGCGGGAACTGGGCCGATTTACCCATCGCGCCGACGAACAGCAGGATGCAGGTCACGGTCATCAGCGACCACTCGACGCCCGGGAAGATCTGGATGGTCTTGTTGGCCAGCGCCGGTGCGGCAGCGAACACATCGCTGTAATTCAGCGAGCCGCCAAAGTGTGCCAGCACCAGGCCGATGCCCAGCAGGAAGCCGAAGTCACCCACGCGGTTGACCAGGAAGGCCTTCAGGTTGGCGAAGGTCGCCGTCGGTCGCTTGAACCAGAAGCCGATCAGCAGGTAGGACACCAGGCCCACCGCTTCCCAGCCGAAGAACAACTGGATGAAGTTGTTGCTCATCACCAGCATCAGCATCGAGAAGGTGAACAGCGAGATATAGCTGAAGAAGCGCTGGTAGCCCGGGTCTTCCTGCATGTAGCCGATGGTGTAGACATGCACCATCAGCGATACACAGCTCACCACCACCATCATCATGGCGGTCAGCTTATCCACCAGGAAACCGACCGCATACTCGTGGCCACCGACGGTCAGCCAGGTGTACACCGAGCCGTTGAAGACTTCCGTCTGACCGGAGATGAAGCCGGACAGCACCTTGAGCGACAGGACCGCCGAAACGGCCACCCCCAGAATGGTCACGACGTGTGAGGCACGACGTCCAATGGCCCATCCAAACAAGCCCGCTATGAGAGACCCGGCCAGCGGCGCGAGTGCAATCAGCAGGTATAAGCTTTTCATATCCATGCTTTGTGCTTTGTAGTTTGGTATCCGGTTTGTCTTAGCCCTTGAGGCTGCCCAAGTCTTCGACGTTGATGGTCTGCAGATTGCGGAACAGCACCACCAGGATCGCCAGACCGATGGCAGACTCAGCGGCCGCCACGGTCAGGATGAAGAAGACGAAAATCTGCCCTGCCGTATCCGACAGGTAATGCGAGAACGCGATGAAGTTGAAGTTCACCGCGAGCAGCATCAGCTCGATAGCCATCAGGAGAACGATCACGTTCTTCCTGTTCAGAAAGATGCCCAGCACACTGATAGCAAACAGGATTGCGGCCAGCACCAGGAAGTGAGTCAGCGTCAGCACGTTTCCTCCCTTATGTTGTTCGGCCGTCAGGCCTGTTGATCAGCGGACTCGGCTTCAGCAACCGGTTCCGAACGTTTTACGGCAGCCATCTTCACCAGGCGCACACGGTCGTCGCGACGAACCACGACTTGATCGCCCGGATTCACGAACTTGGTGTCCTTGCGCTTGCGCATGGTCAGCGCGATCGCAGCCACCATGCCGACCAGCAGCACCACGGCGGCCAGTTCGAACGGCCACAGGTAGGTGGTATAGATCAGGCGGCCCAGTTCGCGGATGTTGCTGGCGTCAGCCGCCAGCGGCGCAGCACCCTTGTAGCTGCCGAGGCTGGCTTCCGGACTCATCAGGATCAGCACCATCTCGCCGACCATGATCAGACCGACCGTGCCGGCCAGAGGCGCATTCTTCCAGAAGCCTTCACGCAGCTTCTCGAAGTTGATGTCGAGCATCATCACCACGAACAGGAACAGCACCATCACCGCGCCGACATAGACCAGCACCAGCGAAATGGCGAGGAACTCCGACTCCAGCAGCAGCCAGTGGCCGGCGCTGGTAAAGAACGCCAGCACCAGATACAGCGCAGCGTGCACCGGGTTCTTGGCCGTAATGACGCGGAGCCCGGCGAAGATCAGGATCGCCGACAGCACATAAAAAACGACGGTAGGAAAACTCATCACACCCCCTTAGCGATACTTGGCATCAGCCGCCTTGCGGGCGGCAATCTCGGACTCGTACTTGTCACCGATGGCCAGCAGCATGGGCTTGGTGTAGTAGAGGTCGCCACGCTTTTCGCCGTGATACTCGAAAATGTGGGTTTCCACGATGGCATCCACCGGACAGGCCTCTTCGCAGAAGCCGCAGAAGATGCACTTGGTCAGATCGATGTCGTAGCGCGAGGTACGGCGGGTGCCGTCGTCACGCTGCTCCGACTCGATGGTGATCGCCATCGCCGGGCAAACCGCCTCGCACAGTTTGCAGGCAATGCAGCGCTCTTCCCCGTTGGCATAGCGGCGCTGGGCGTGCAGACCACGGAAGCGAGGCGACAGCGGCGTCTTCTCTTCCGGGAACTGCACGGTAATCTTGCGTGCGAAGAAGTGACGACCCGTCAACATCAGGCCCTGCACCAACTCCACCAGCAAGAACGTTTTGAAAAAATTGCGAATCGTATCCATGCTCTTCACCTAACCCGTATCAGTTCCAGAGCGTCAACGGGCTCATCATCCACACGCCGACGACAAATACCCAAACCAGCGTGACCGGAATGAACACCTTCCAGCCCAGACGCATGATCTGGTCGTAGCGGTAACGCGGGAAGGTCGCGCGGAACCACAGGAAGCAGAACAGAACCAGCGAGATCTTCAGCGCCATCCAGATGAAGCCGGAGGCACCGAGCACACCCCACGATACCGGGAACGGCGACAGCCAGCCCCCCAGGAACATCAGCGAGGTCATTGCGGCGACCAGAATCATGTTGGCGTATTCGGCGAGGAAGAACACGGCAAAGGCCATACCGGAATATTCCACGTGGAAACCAGCCACAATCTCGGACTCACCCTCGGCCACGTCGAACGGGGCACGGTTGGTCTCGGCGACACCGGAGATCAGGTAGACGATGAACAGTGGGAACAGCGGCAGCCAGTTCCACGACAGCGCCGAGCCACCAGCCACGCCGTGACCCTGCTGGTTGACGATGTCGACCAGGTTCAGGCTGCCGCTCACCATCAGCACGCCCACCAGGGCGAAGCCCATGGCGATTTCGTACGACACGATCTGTGCCGCCGAACGCAGCGCGCCCAGGAACGAATACTTCGAGTTGGCGGCCCAGCCGGCGATGATCACGCCGTACACGCCCATCGAGGTGATGGCCATGATGTACAGCAGCGAGGCGTTGGTATTCGCCAGCACCAGCTTGTCGGTGAACGGCACCACCGCCCAGGCGGCCAGCGCCGGACCGATCGACAGCACCGGCGCCAGCAGGAACAGGCCCTTGCTGGACTGGGTCGGGAGAATGATCTCCTTCAGCAGCAGCTTGATGCCGTCGGCCAGCGGTTGCAGCAGGCCGAAGTAGCCGACCCGGTTCGGGCCGATACGCACCTGCATGTAACCGATCACCTTGCGTTCGGCCAACGTGAGGTAGGCCACCGCACCCATCATCGGCGCCACGATGGCGACGATCTTGAGCAGGGTCCACACGGTGAGCCCCGCCTCATTGCCAAGAATGCCTTGCAAGAACTCCATCATTTACCCCTGCTTGATCTCGATCGGGTCAAACATGCCGCCCAGTGCGATGGTGGTCGGATGCGCGGTGGCCAGGCGTACGACGCCGGCCGGCAGCGTGGCGTCGACTTCAATCGCCACGCGCACCGGCCCTCGCCCTGCTTCAGCACCACGACGGCGCCGGACTGCACGCCGGCGGCGTCCAGCACGCTCTGCGCTGCATGCGCCACCGGCACGGCGGCGGCACGCGTCGCCTGCAGCGACGAGGCGCGGCGGCAGATAGCATCGGCCTGGTACAGCGGCACTTCGCCGACGCGCACCAGCGCGGAGGCGGCGGGCTGCACGTTGGCCGAAACGGAGGCCAGCACATTGTTCAGACTCGGTGCGATCTCGCCCTTGCCCTGCCATTCGGCACGGACTTCTTCGACACTGGTGTACTCGAAGCCGGACAGGCCGAGCATGTTGCCCAGCACGCGCAGCACCTTCCATGCCGGGCGCGCTTCACCCTGCGGGCGCACCACGCCGTTGAAGGTCTGCAGGCGGCCTTCCATGTTGACGAAGGAACCGGCGGTCTCGGAGAACGGCGCGATCGGCAGCAGCACGTCGGCGTAGTCGAGCAGGCCCTCGGCCTTGAACGCGGTCAGCGCGATCACGGTCTCGGCCGACTTCATTGCGGTGACGGCGGCTTGCGGGTTGTAACTGTCGAATTCGACTTCGGTGTTCAGCAGCACGTAGGCCTTGCGCGGCTCGGCGATCATCTGCCCGGCGTTCAGGCCAGCCGATACGGCCGCGCCGAAGACGCCACGGGTCGGCACGGCACCAACCAGTTCGGCGCCAACGCTGTTGGCGGCCTCCGCCGGCACGCCGAAGCGGGCGCCGCTCAGACGGGCGATTTCCTGCGCCAGCGACAACAGTTCGGAGAACGCCGGATGATGTTGAGCCACGTTGCCAAGCACCACCGAAGCGGTCTCGGCGCCACACAGGCTATCGGCGATACGCTGCGCGTCGGCCGACACGGTCACGGCGGCCAGATCGATCGCGCTCTCACCCGACTTGATCGCCACCACGGCTTTCAGCACCTGGGCCAGCGCGTTCACCAGCGCCTGCGGCGACACGATCAGCTTGGCGTTGAGCTTGGTCAGCAGTGCGTCGTCGGCAACGTGGATGACGTTGAGCTCGCTGCCCTTCTTAACCGCCTGACGCAAACGCGAGGCCAGGAGCGGCTGCTCCTGACGCTGGGTACTGCCCACCACCAGCACGGACTTGGCCGAAGCCAGCTGGACGATGCTGGAGCCCAGCCACAGCGCCCCCTGCTGGGCGGCGTCGGCGCGGAAATCGGAGCGGCGCAGACGGTAGTCGACGTTGTTCACGCCGAAGCTGCGCGCCAGTTTTTGCACCATGAACAGTTCTTCGGTGGTGCTGTGCGGGCTGGCCAGCACGCCGATGGCGTCCTTGCCATGATCGCGCGACACGCCGTTCAGACCCTTGACCACGTATTCCAGCGCGGTCTGCCAGTCGGCTTCGTGCCACTTGCCGTCGTGCTTGATCATCGGCTTTTGCAGACGCTCGGCGCTGTTCAGGCCTTCGTAGGAGAAGCGGTCACGGTCGGCGATCCAGCACTCGTTGACGTCTTCGTTCTCGAGCGGCAGCACGCGCATCACCTGGTTGCCCTTGACCTGGACGATCAGGTTGGCGCCGAGGCCATCATGCGGGCTCACCGACTTGCGGCGCGACAGTTCCCAGGCGCGGGTGCTGTAACGGAACGGTTTCGAGGTCAGCGCGCCAACCGGGCACAGGTCGATGACGTTGCCGGAGATTTCCGAATCCACGGTCTTGCCCAGGTACGGCATGATTTCCGAGAACTCGCCACGGTTGGCCATGCCGATTTCCTGGAAGCCGCCGATTTCTTCGGTGAAGCGCACGCAGCGGGTGCAATGGATGCAGCGGCTCATTTCCTCGGCGGAAACCAGCGGCCCCATGTCCTTGCCCACCACCACGCGCTTCTCTTCCTGGTAGCGCGAAGCGGAATTGCCATAGCCCACGGCGAGATCCTGCAGCTGGCATTCGCCGCCCTGGTCGCAGATCGGGCAATCCAGCGGGTGGTTGATCAACAGGAACTCCATCACCCCGGCCTGGGCCTTCTTGGCCATGTCGGAGTGGGTGTGCACCTTCATACCGTCCGTCACCGGGGTGGCACAGGCCGGCAGCGGCTTGGGAGCCTTCTCTACCTCAACCAGGCACATGCGGCAGTTGGCCGCGATGGAGAGTTTCTTGTGGTAACAAAAGTGAGGGATGTACGTGCCCATCGAGTGGGCCGCATCCATGACGGTGCTACCCTGCGGGACCGTCAGTTTCTTACCGTCGATTTCAATTTCTAGCATCGCTCAACACCATTTGTGGTCCACCAAGGTCTTTCCGTGTTCGATCGCGTATTCGAACTCGTGACGGAAATGCTTGGTGAAACTACGAACCGGGAACACCGCGGCATCGGCCAGGGCGCAGATGGTGCGGCCCGCCATGTTGTTGCCAACGGAATCCAGAAGCTCCAGATCGCCCGGACGGCCTTCGCCGTTGGCGATGCGATGGATCACGCGATAGAGCCAGCCAGTGCCTTCACGGCACGGCGTGCACTGACCGCAGGACTCTTCGTGATAGAAGTAGGCCAGACGCTCCAGCGCCTTGATCATGCACACGTCTTCGTTCATCACGATCACGGCACCGGAGCCCAGCATGGAGCCGGCCTTGCTGATGCTGTCGTAATCCATGGTGCAGCTCATCATGATCTCGGCCGGCAGAATCGGCGCGGACGAACCGCCCGGGATCACCGCCTTGAGCTTCTTGCCGTCCCTCATGCCGCCTGCCATTTCCAGCAGCGTCGAGAACGGGGTGCCGAGCGGAATCTCGTAGTTGCCCGGACGATTGACGTGACCGGAGACCGAGAACAGCTTGGTGCCGCCGTTGTTCGGCTTGCCCGCTTCGAGGAACTTCTGCGCGCCGTCGCGGATGATGAACGGCACCGAGGCGAACGACTCGGTGTTGTTGATGGTGGTCGGCTTGCCGTAGAGGCCGAAGCTGGCCGGGAACGGCGGCTTGAAGCGCGGCTGGCCTTTTTTGCCTTCCAGCGACTCCAGCAACGCGGTTTCCTCGCCGCAGATGTAGGCACCGTAGCCGTGGTGGGCGTACAGCTCGAAGCTGAAGTCGGTGCCGAGGATGTTCTGGCCGAGAAAGCCGGCCTTGCGGGCCTCTTCCAGCGCTTCTTCGAAACGCTGGTACTCGGCGAAAACCTCACCGTGGATGTAGTTGTAGCCGGCCTTGGTGCCCATCGCGTAACCGGCGATGATCATGCCTTCGATCAGCGCGTGCGGGTTGAAGCGCAGGATGTCGCGGTCCTTGAAGGTGCCCGGCTCGCCCTCGTCGGTATTGCACACGACGTACTTGTCGCCCGGGAACGAACGCGGCATGAAGCTCCACTTCAGGCCGGTCGGGAAGCCGGCACCGCCACGACCGCGCAGGCCGGAGTTCTTCACCTCGGCAATCACGTCTTCCTGCGGCAGCTTGCTGTCGAGAATCTTGCGCAGCGCCTGGTAGCCGCCACGTGCCACGTAGGCATCGAGGCGCCAGGCATCGGCGGCGGCCGTGTCCACCCCGTCGAAAATCACACCATTGACGAAGACTGCCATTATTTCAACTCCGCCAGTTTTTTATCGATAGCTTCGGGCGTCATGAAGCTGCACATGCTGTGGTTGTTCACCAGCAGCACCGGCGCGTCGCCACAGGCACCCATGCACTCCCCTTCCACCAGGGTGTACATGCCGTCGGTACTGGTTTCGCCGATGGCGATGCCCAGCTTGCCCGAGATGTACTCGGCCGCGTTGACGCCGCCGGACAGGGCACAGGGCAGGTTGGTACAGACGGTGATCTTGTATTTGCCCACCGGCTTCATGTCATACATGTTGTAGAAGGTGGCGACTTCGTAGGCAGCTACCGGGGGAATTTCCAGGTAGTTGGCGACGAACTCGATCACCTCTTGATTCAGGCAGCGGGCTTCCGGGGTTTCACCGGTGGAACGCCGCTCTTCCAGCGCGATGCGCAGAGCGCCCATGACGGCGGAGCGCTTCTGGTCGGCCGGATATTTGGCGACCTCGCGGTCGATCAAGGCAAGCGATTGTGCGGACAGCATCAGCGGTCAATCTCCCCAAACACGATATCCTGTGTACCGATGATCGCCACCACGTCGGCGATCATGTGGCCGCGCGACATTTCGTCCAGGGCCGCCAGATGGGCGTAACCCGGCGCGCGGATTTTGAGACGGTACGGTTTGTTGGCGCCATCCGACACCAGGTAGATGCCGAATTCACCCTTGGGGTGTTCCACCGCGGCGTAGGCTTCGCCTTCCGGCACGTGCATGCCTTCGGTAAACAGCTTGAAGTGGTGGATCAGCTCTTCCATGTTGCTCTTCATGCCTTCGCGCGAAGGCGGAGCAACCTTGAAGTTGTCGGTGATGACCGGCCCCGGATTTTTCTTGAGCCAATCCACGCATTGCTTGACGATGCGGTTGGACTGGCGCATTTCCTCGATGCGCACCAGATAGCGATCGTAGCAGTCGCCATTGACGCCAACCGGGATGTCGAAATCCATGCGGTCGTAGACGTCGTAGGGCTGCTTCTTGCGCAGATCCCACTCGATACCCGAACCGCGCAGCATCGGCCCGGAGAAGCCCAGGTTCCGTGCGCGCTCCGGCGATACGACGCCGATGCCGACGGTACGCTGCTTCCAGATGCGGTTATCGGTCAGCAGGGTCTCGTACTCGTCCACGTAGGTCGGGAAACGCTGGGTGAAGGCGTCGATAAAGTCGAGCATGCTGCCCTGGCGGCCTTCGTTGAGTTTGGCCAGTTCACGCGCGTTCTTGATCTTGGAAACGGTGTACTGCGGCATCGAATCCGGCAGGTCGCGGTAGACGCCACCCGGACGGAAGTACGCCGCGTGCATACGCGCACCGGAAACGGCCTCGTAGCAGTCCATCAGGTCCTCGCGCTCACGGAACGCGTAGAGGAACACGGTCATCGCACCGATGTCGATGGCGTGGGCCCCGATCCACAGCAGGTGGTTCAAGATACGGGTGATCTCGGCGAACATGACGCGGATGTACTGCGCCCGCTCGGGAACTTCTACCCCCAGCAGCTTCTCGATTGCCAGACAGTAGGCATGCTCGTTGCTCATCATGGAGACGTAGTCGAGACGGTCCATGTACGGCAGCGACTGGATGAAGGTCTTGCTTTCGGCCAACTTCTCGGTGCCGCGATGCAGCAGACCGACGTGCGGGTCGGCGCGCTGGATCACTTCACCATCCAGCTCCAGCACCAGGCGCAGTACACCGTGTGCCGCCGGGTGTTGCGGACCGAAGTTGAGCGTGTAGTTGCGAATCTCAGCCACCGTAGGTCTCCTCGCGAATGATGCGCGGGGTGATTTCCCGCGGTTCGATGGTGACCGGCTGGTAGATCACCCGTTGTTGCGTCGGGTCATAGCGCATTTCGACATAGCCGGACAGCGGGAAGTCCTTGCGGAACGGGTGGCCGACAAAGCCGTAGTCGGTCAGCAGGCGGCGCAGGTCCGGATGGCCGTCGAACACGATGCCAAAGAGGTCGAACGCTTCGCGCTCGAACCAGTTGGCGGAATTCCACACGCCGACGACGGAATTCACCACGGGGAAATCGTCTTCCGGTGCGAAAGTCTTAAGGCGGATGCGCCAGTTGTGCTTGAGGGACAGGAGATGAGAAACGACGGCAAAGCGCGGACCATCCCAGGGCTGGTCCTTGTAACTGCTGTAATCAACGCCGCACAGATCGATCAGTTGCTCGAACGACAACTCGGCGTGATCACGCAGCAGGGAGGCTACTTCGACGATGTTTTCTGCCTTGCAGACGATGGTCAGCTCATCGAGCGCCAGCGTGCTCTGGACAAGCCTGTCGCCCAGCACCTGCTCGACAACCGACTTGAGCGCTTCCATTTTGGAGGCCATGGGTTTCTACCTTAGCGGGCAATGGTGTTAGTACGTTTGATCTTGTTCTGCAGCTGGATGATGCCGTACAGCAGCGCTTCGGCAGTCGGCGGACAGCCCGGCACGTAGACATCAACAGGAACGATTCGGTCGCAGCCCCGCACCACGGAGTACGAGTAGTGGTAGTAGCCACCGCCGTTGGCACAGGAGCCCATCGAAATGACCCAGCGCGGCTCGGCCATCTGGTCGTACACCTTGCGCAGGGCGGGGGCCATCTTGTTGCACAGCGTACCGGCCACGATCATCAGGTCAGACTGGCGCGGACTCGGGCGGAACACCACGCCGAAGCGGTCAAGGTCATAACGGGCCGCACCCGCATGCATCATTTCCACCGCACAACAGGCAAGACCAAAGGTCATCGGCCACAGCGAACCGGTACGCGTATAGTTGATGAGCTTATCGGCGGTAGTGGTGATGAAACCTTTTTCGAGAATGCCTTCTACTCCCATTCCAGGGCTCCCTTTTTCCACATGTAGACGAAGCCGAGCGTCAGAACCGCAATGAACTCCACCATGACACCAAAACCGAACGCACCGAGTTCCTTCAGCACGACGGCCCAAGGGAACAGGAAGGTGATTTCGAGATCGAACAAAATGAAGAGGATGGCTACGAGGTAATAACGCACGTCGAACTTCATGCGCGCGTCTTCAAAGGCCTCGAAGCCGCACTCGTAAGGAGAGAGTTTTTCAGGATCAGGACGATTAGGAGCAACCAGCCACCCCAGCAGGATGGGGCCGACACCAACCAAGAGCCCTACTATGACGAACAACAGAATGGGAAAGTAATTTTGCAGCATTTCCCGTATACCCCCAAAAAAAGGAGGTATGACCCTCCTTGGCTCGAAATAAAACAGGCCACCGGAATCCCGGTGGCCTGTTTTTTACGGTGGTGCCGACAGTGAGACTCGAACTCACACAGCTTTCGCCACTACCCCCTCAAGATAGCGTGTCTACCAATTTCACCATGTCGGCACATAACTAAACTTTTATTCCGGTATCTTCGAACCGGCAGGCTTCTGATTCGCGGCACCGCCCGGGAGTTGCGGCACTACTTTTTCAATTTGCCCACCCATCACACCCAGCTCGCTAGAGGGACCAGCAGAGAGCTTAACCAAGGCAAGACAGGTCGAGAAAAACACAATAGCTGCAACAGCAGTGGTGCGACTCAGAAAGTTTGCCGAACCAGAGGCTCCAAACAAACTACCGGACGAACCTGCGCCGAACGCCGCCCCCATATCCGCACCCTTGCCGTGCTGCATCAGGACAAGAACAATAATTGTTACTGCGGATATGATATTAATTACCCAAACGAGCGTTTTTAGAATTTCCATACTATATCAATTTTCTAGCGGTTTGGCAAATCATCGAAAACGACTCTGGAACCAGGGATGCACCCCCTACCAGCGCCCCGTCAACATTATCGAGAGACAGGATTGCCATCGCATTGTCTGCTTTGACGCTGCCGCCGTAGAGGACGCGAATATTAGCAGAGCCCTTGAGCCGACGCAAGCATTCGGCTTTTATTTCACGGTGGATTTCATCGATCTGCTCGAGACTGGCCACCTTGCCCGTACCGATCGCCCATACCGGCTCATAGGCCACCACCACCTGCCCGCCGTCGATGCCGTCGAGCACCGACAACTGCTCGCGGATTACGGCGATATGACGATCCGCTTCGCGCTCAGCCAGGGTCTCGCCAACGCAATATACCGGCGTGAGGCCGGCCGCGATGGCGTTGCGCAACTTCAGACTCAGCGCCTCACTGCCTTCATCAAGATACTGACGGCGCTCGGAATGGCCTACCAGCACGTAGCGGCAGCCAACGTCAGCCAGCATGTTGGCCGAGCTTTCTCCGGTAAAGGCACCGTCTTCGGCGAAGCGACTGACGTCCTGGGCCGCCAGCACCAGGCCCTGCCCGCCGAGCAAGGATCCGACCGACACCAGGTAGGGAGTGGGAACCGCGATGGCGACGCCGGAACGGTTGACCGACTCCGACGCCAACAATTGCGCCACCAATTGCGCGTTGAACGCATGGCGCCCATGCATTTTCCAGTTTCCAATCACCAACTTATCAGCCATAACACCCCCATATTATTTCGACGCGCATTATATCCCCGATCAAAGGAGCGTCAAACCGCCCACTGGCAGCACCCAAAAGACAACTTGTAATATTTCTGCAAAGTACGGGGACTAGGATGCGTCCATCGTCAACTGTGTCGCTCACACGGAGTAAGCATGAAACAGTCCATTCGCCTGGCCGCCTCGTTGGTTCTGACGGGGGCCGTTGTGTCCGGAACGGCTTTCGCCGCAGACATTACCGGTGCCGGCGCTACCTTCCCTTACCCGCTGTATGCAAAATGGGCCGAAGCCTACAAGGCGGCCAGCAACAACAGCATGAACTACCAGTCGATCGGTTCGGGCGGCGGCATCAAGCAGATCCAGTCGAAGACCGTTGATTTCGGTGCTTCCGACATGCCGTTGAAGCCGGAAGAACTGGCCAAGTCGGACCTGACCCAATTCCCGACCGTGATCGGTGGCGTGGTGCCGGTGTACAACCTGCCGGGCGTGGCTGCAGGCCGAGGTCAAGTTCACCGGCGCGCTGCTGGCTGAGATATTCATGGGCAAGGTCAGCAAGTGGAACGACCCGGCCATCGCCAGCCTGAACCCGGGCGTGAAGCTGCCGGATCAGAAGATCACCGTGGTGCGCCGTTCGGACGGCTCCGGCACCACCTTCATCTTCACCAACTACCTGTCCAAGGTGTCCAGCGACTGGGCCGGCAAAGTGGGCTCCAACACCGCCGTGAACTGGCCGACCGGTGTGGGCGGCAAGGGTAACGAGGGCGTGGCCAACTACGTGACCCGCATCAAGGGTGCCATCGGCTACGTCGAGTACGCCTACGCCAAGCAGAACAAGCTGTCCTACGGCCAGCTGCAGAACCAGGCTGGCGCCTATGTTGCCCCGAGCGAGGAGAGCTTCAAGGCCTCTGCCGGCAACGCCGACTGGAAGAACGCCCCGGGCTTCTACCTGATCCTGACCAACCAGCCGGGCAAGACCAGCTGGCCGATCTCCGGTGCCACCTTCATCCTGATGCACAAGAAACAGGACAAGCCGGTACAGGGCAGCGAAGCACTGAAGTTCTTCGACTGGGCGTACAAGAACGGCGATAAGACCGCGCTGGATTTGGATTACATTCCGATGCCGGCCAACGTCAAGGCCACCATCCGCGACAGCTGGAAGCAGATCACCGACAACAGCGGCAAGGCCATCTGGAAGTAAATCGCCATATCAGACGGCGGCTGGCACAATGGGGGTTACGCCCTGCCAACGCCGGGCGATCAGGCCGGGGAGACGACTCTCCCCGGCTTTTTGTCTGGATCGAAATACATAGAGCCATACATGGAAAAGTACAATAACGAGCAGCGGATGAACCGTCAGATGATGCTCGACAAGCTGTTCCGGAACGTCACGCGAATGTTCGCGTTCCTGGTTCTGGCGCTGCTGGTCGGCATCCTGATTTCTCTCGTCATTGGCGCCCTGCCCAGCATCAAGGCCTTCGGCTGGCAGTTCTTCATGACCAGCGACTGGGACCCGGTGTCCCAGAAGTTCGGCGCGCTGGTGCCGATTTACGGCACCCTGGCCACCTCGCTGATCGCCCTGTTGATCGGCGTGCCCGTCAGCTTCGGCATTGCCCTGTTCCTCACCGAACTGTGCCCGACCTGGCTCAAGCGCCCGCTGGGGATCGCCGTGGAGCTGTTGGCAGGCATTCCGTCCATCATCTACGGCATGTGGGGATTGTTCGTGTTCGCCCCGCTGTTCGCCGACCATGTGCAGCCGATGCTGATCGACAACCTGGGCGAGCTGCCGCTGATCGGTTTCCTGTTCCAGGGCGCGCCGATGGGCATCGGCATCTTCACCGCCGGGCTGATCCTGGCGATCATGATCATTCCGTTCATCGCCTCGGTGATGCGCGACGTCTTCGAAGTCGTGCCAACCCTGCTCAAGGAATCGGCATACGGCCTGGGCTCCACCACCTGGGAGGTGGTGCGTTACGTGGTGCTGCCCTACACCAAGACCGGCGTGGTCGGCGGCATCATGCTGGGACTCGGCCGTGCCCTGGGGGAAACCATGGCGGTGACCTTCGTGATCGGCAACTCGTCGAATTTCGCCACCGGTCTGTTCGAGCCGGGCAACTCGATTGCCTCGTCGCTGGCCAACGAATTTGCCGAGGCGAGCGGCGAACTGTACATGTCCTCGCTGATTCAACTCGGCCTGATTCTGTTCTTCATCACCTTCGTCGTGCTGGCCTGCTCCAAGATGCTGTTGCTGCGCCTGAAAAAGCAGGAAGGGAAGGCATCATAATGAATGATCGTACACATATCCCTGCGGCCATCCCGTCCCCCGCGACCGAGAACCCGGGACAGACTGGGCGCTTTGCCATGGATCCATCGATTTACCGCCGCCGCCGCCTCATCAACGCCATCAACATGGGGGCGTCGATGATGGCGATGATGTTTGGCCTGTTCTGGCTGTTCTGGATCCTGTGGACCCTAATCGACCAGGGCCTGGGCGGACTGTCGCTCGACGTGTTCAGCCGTAGCACGCCGCCTCCGGGCAGCGTCGGCGGCCTGGCCAACGCCATCTACGGCAGCCTGCTGATGACGCTGTTCGGCACCCTGATCGGCACCCCGATCGGCATCCTGGCCGGCATCTACCTGGCGGAGTTCGGCCAACGTGGCTGGCTGGCGCCGGCGACCCGTTTCATCAACGACATCCTGCTGTCGGCACCGTCGATCGTGATCGGCCTGTTCATCTACGAGATGTACGTGGTCAGCGTCGGCCATTTCTCCGGCTGGGCCGGGGCGCTGGCCTTGTCGATCCTGGTGATCCCGGTGGTGGTGCGCACCACCGAGAACATGTTGCGGCTGGTGCCGGGCAGCCTGCGCGAAGCCGCGGCGGCCCTGGGGGCACCGCAGTGGAAGGTGACGCTGTACGTGACGCTGCGCTCGGCCAAGGCCGGGGTGCTGACCGGCATCCTGCTGGCGGTGGCGCGCATTTCCGGCGAGACCGCGCCGCTGTTGTTCACCGCGCTGAACAACCAGTTCTGGAACAGCAATATGAACCAGCCGATGGCCAACCTGCCGATCGTGATCTTCCAGTTTGCCATGAGCCCCTACGCAGACTGGCACACCCTGGCCTGGGCCGGGTCGCTGTTGATCACCTTCAGCGTGCTGGCGCTGAACATCGTTGCCCGCTGGATGGGCAGTCAGAAAACCCAATCGCATTAAGGCTTGACGGACATGGCTGAAAACAACATCAAGCTTCAGGTCAAGAATCTGAACTTTTACTACGGCAAGTTTCACGCCCTGAAGGGCATCAACCTCGACATCGCCTCACGCAAGGTGACCGCCTTCATCGGCCCCTCGGGCTGCGGCAAATCGACCCTGCTGCGCACCTTCAACCGCATGTTCCAGCTCTACCCCGGGCTGAACGCGGAAGGCGAGATTCTGCTCGACGGCCACAACATCCTCGGCCGCGACGTCGACATCAACCTGCTGCGCGCCAAGGTCGGCATGGTGTTCCAGAAGCCGACGCCGTTCCCGATGTCGATCTACGACAACATCACCTTCGGCGTGAAGCTGTACGAGAAGCTGTCGAAGGCGGAGATGGACGATCGCGTAGAATGGGCGCTGCGCAAGGCGGCGCTGTGGAACGAGGTGAAGGACAAGCTGAAGCAGTCGGGCAACTCGCTGTCCGGCGGCCAGCAGCAGCGCCTGTGCATCGCCCGTGCCGTGGCTTCGCGTCCGGAAGTGCTGCTGCTCGACGAGCCGACCTCGGCGCTGGACCCGATCTCGACCGCCCACATCGAAGAGCTGATCCACGAGTTGAAAGAGGACTACACCATCGCCATCGTGACCCACAACATGCAGCAGGCGGCACGGGTGTCCGACTACACCGCCTACATGTACCTGGGCGAAATGGTCGAGTTCGGCGATACCGATGCGATCTTCACCACACCGAAGAAGAAGGCGACCGAGGATTACATCACCGGCAAGTTCGGCTGATTGCCGCTACCTCACGCCATTTGCCACGCCCCTGCCTGCAGGGGCGTTTTGCTTTGGGGATGCTCCGTGGCGAGACTATGACAGAATGCTGGATTTGACGCCGTCAAGTTGGCGTGGCGCACCCGGCCTCCATTGCCACACCCGGCGTGAAAAACTTGACGTTCCCACGGCCAAAGCCAACAATTCCGCCCTTCTTTCATCTTATTGAAACTTATCATGCTGGACATCTTTTCAGGGCTGGAAACCCATGTGGCCCTGACCCTGATCCTGTCACTGGGCTTCGTTCTGGCCTTCGAATTCATCAATGGCTTCCATGACACCGCCAACGCCGTGGCGACGGTGATCTATACCCAGTCGATGAAACCGCAGGCGGCAGTCATGCTGTCGGGCATCTTCAACTTCCTCGGGGTGCTGACCGGCGGTCTGGCCGTGGCCTACGCCATCGTCAACCTGTTGCCGGTGGACCTGCTGGTGGCGGTCAACTCGAACCGCGGCATGGTGATGGTGTTCTCGCTGCTGGCCTCGGCCATCATCTGGAACCTCGGCACCTGGTATTTCGGCATCCCCTCCTCCAGTTCGCACACCCTGATCGGCTCGATCCTCGGCATCGGCATCGGCAACTCGCTGATCAACGGCACCGACGTCAGCACCGGCATCAACTGGGGCAAGGCGATCGACGTCGGCATGTCGCTGCTGTTTTCGCCGCTGTTCGGCGCCGGACTGGCCGGCCTGCTGCTCTACCTGCTGATGAACTGGTGGCCGCGCAGCAACATCCACAAGAGCCCGTTCCAGCGCCAGCAGATCGAAGGCCGCAAGCATCCGCCGTTCTGGGCGCGCTTCATGCTGATCGTGTCGTCGATGGGGCTGAGCTTCTCGCACGGCTCGAACGATGGTCAGAAGGGCGTCGGCCTGGTGATGCTGGTGCTGATCGGCATCGTGCCGGCGCAGTTCGTGGTGAACCTGGACAGCGACCCGATCCAGATAGAACACACCAAGATCGCCGCGCTGCAACTCAAGGAGCTGTACCAGCGCAACGAAGCGGCGATCGTGGCGCAGTACCCGGCCTCCGCCAAGCCGACGCAGGCGTTCAGCTGCAGCCCGGCGGCCACGCAACAGTACGCCGGCACGCTGCTGTCGGCGATCGGCGAGGCCCGCAGCTTCCAGCAGTTGCCGGAAAGCCAGCGCTGGACCATCCGTACCCAGCTGATCTGCCCGGCCGACAGCGCCAAGAAGATCGCCAAGATCGCCAGCATCGGCGACGTCGAGAAGAAACAGCTCAAGGGCATCCAGCGCGACCTGACGGTCACCACCGAGTACGCCCCGATGTGGGTGATCGCTGCAGTGGCGCTGGCCATGGGCATCGGTACTATGGTGGGCTGGAAGCGCGTCGCGCTGACCGTGGGCGAGAAGATCGGCAAGAAGGACATGACCTATTCGCAGGGGATGTCGGCGCAGATCGTCACCGGCTTGGCGATCGGCCTGGCCAGCCTGGTGGGGGCCCCGGCCTCGACCACCCACGTGCTGTCGAGCGCGGTGGCGGGCACCATGGTAGTAGGCCGTTCCGGCCTGCAGCTGTCGACGCTGAAAAGCATCCTGATGGCGTGGATTCTGACGCTGCCGGTATGCATCGGGCTGTCGATCGGCTTCTACTACCTGGGCGTGCATCTGTTCGTCTGAGCGTTGCCGCAGGACAAGACCAGGGCCGCTACAAGCGGCCCTTTTTTCATGCCTTGAGGAAGTGTTCGCGCCCGGCCAGCCAGCGCGTGAGATGGGCCGCGGCTTCGTTCGGCCAACGTTTGAGCAGTTCGGGGGCCAGTTCCTTGGCCGCTTCCAGCAGTTCGATATCCTGCTCCAGGTCGGCGAAGCGCAGCATCGGCAGGCCGCTCTGGCGCGCGCCGAGGAATTCGCCGGGCCCGCGGATGTTGAGGTCCTGGCGAGCGATCTCGAAGCCGTCGGTGTTTTCGTAGATCACCTTGAGCCGTGCCTTGGCCAGTTCCGACAGCGGGGTATCGAACATCAGCACGCAGGCGCTCTTGGCGGCGCCGCGCCCGACGCGGCCGCGCAACTGGTGCAGTTGCGCCAAGCCCATGCGCTCGGCGTGCTCGATCACCATCAGGCTGGCGTTGGGCACGTCGACGCCGACCTCGATCACCGTGGTGGCCACCAGCACCTGCAGCTCGTTGGCGGCAAACGCCGCCATCACCGCCGCCTTTTCTGCCGGTTTCATGCGGCCGTGCACCAGGCCGACGCCCCATTGCGGCAGGTCTTCGGCCAACTGGGCGTGGGTGTCGACCGCGGTCTGCAGCTGCAGCGTTTCCGATTCCTCGATCAGCGGGCACACCCAGTAGGCCTGCTGGCCGCCGCTGCAGGTGCGGTCGACGTAGGCCACTACCTCGTCGCGGCGCGCGCTGTTGATCAGCTTGGTGACGATCGGGGTGCGTCCCGGCGGCAATTCGTCGATCACCGAGACGTCGAGGTCGGCGTAGAAGCTCATCGCCAGGGTGCGCGGGATCGGCGTGGCCGACATCATCAACTGGTGCGGTTCGCCGCCCTTGCCCTGCAGCGCCAGGCGCTGGCCGACGCCGAAGCGGTGCTGCTCGTCGACTATGGACAGGCCCAGGTTGTCGAACACCACCTCGTCCTGGAACAGCGCATGGGTGCCGATCACCAGCCGCGCCTGGCCGCTGGCGACCTGCTCCAGCGCCGCGCTCTTCTGCTTCTTGCGCAGCGAGCCACTGAGCCAGGCCACCTCGATGCCGAGCGGCGCCAGCCAGGCGGCGAGCTTGAGATAGTGCTGCTCGGCCAGGATCTCGGTCGGCGCCATCAGCGCCACCTGGAAGCCGGCCTCGATCGCCGCCAGCGCGCTCAACGCCGCGACCACGGTCTTGCCGCTGCCGACGTCGCCCTGTAGCAGACGGTGCATGGGGTGGGACTGCGCCAGATCGGCGGTGATTTCCCCCAACACCTTCTGCTGCGCCGCGGTCAGCGCGAATGGCAGGCCGGCGGACAGCGCGACGCGCAGCCGGCCGTCGCCGGCGATCACCGGCGCCTTGCCGCGCCGCCGCGCCCGGTACGCCAGCCGCATCGACAGCTGCTGCGCCAGCAGTTCGTCGAACTTGAGGCGCTGCCAGGCCGGCAAGGCCGGGTCGGCAAGCTGGCTGGCGGAGTATTCCGGCGTCGGCGCGTGCAGCAGGCGGATGCAGTCGGCGAACGGCAGCAGCCGGTGTTGCTCGCGCACCGCCTCCGGCAGGGTGTCGCTCAGGCTCTGCGTCTTCAGTTCTGCATGGATCAGCCGGCGCAGCACCGGCTGGGTCAGGCCGTTGACGATGGGGTAGACCGGCGTGAGGCTGTCGGCCAGCGGATCGCCCTCGAGCACCTCGCGAATTTTCGGATGCACCATTTCGTCGCCGCGAAAACCGCGCCGCACCTCGCCCAGCGCGCGCACACGCTTGCCTTGCGCCAGCTGCTTGAGATGATTGGGATAGAAATGGATGAAGCGCAGCATCAGCGTGCCGCTCTTGTCCTCGAGCTGCACCAGGAGCTGCTTGCGCGGGCGGTACTGCACTTCGTGCGCCACCACCTCGCCCTCCACCAGCACCGCCTGGCCATACGGCGCCTGGGCGATCGGGTAGAGGTGCGTCTCGTCCTCGTAGCGCAGCGGCAGATGCAGGACGAGATCGAAACGGCGGCGAATGCCCAGCTTCTCCAGCCGTTTGGCGGTAGCGGGCGCCACGGCGGGCGGCTGGCTGGCGATATCGGGAAAGGTGCTCATCACCGACCGATTGTACCGAAAAACAAAAAGGCGGAAGACACTGCGGTGTCATCCGCCTCGTCGGGCGTCGGCATGCAGTCTTACTGGCGTTCCCACACCTGGGTCCGCCCCAGCAGCGACACGCCGAGGAAACCGCGCACCTCCAGCTTGTTGCCGCCGTCCACCAGCTTCATCTTAGCGCTGTAGACCTTGCCCGACTTGGGATCGAGTATCTCGCCGCCGTTCCAGACTTCACCGTCCTTCTTCAGGCCCCAGACGATGGTCAGACCGTTGATCGGCTTGCCCTTGTTGGCGCCGTCGCACTTCTCGCACACGGCGTCCGGCTTGTTGAACAGTTTGACGATCCGGCCCGAGAGCTGGCCGTCGGCGCCCTCGCTGATCTGCACCAGCGCCTTGGCCTGCTTGGTTTCGTCGTCGATGGTCTTCCAGGTGCCGGCGGCGCTTTGCGCCCAGGCCGCCGGTGTCAGCAGCGCGCAGGCCAGGACCAGCAGGGTTGCTCTTGTCGCGTTTTTCATGGTGTTTTCTCCTCGTGTCAGCCCACTATTTAAACGTTGGTTTGGAGCCGTGACTCGAGGATGCCCGTGCACCGGGCCAGCGTCAAGAATCGGGGAGCTCGAACACCCCGGACGCGACAAAAATGACACGCCCGCCCACCCTCACGCGGCCCGCCGCATCGACCGACAGTTGCAGCACGTTGAGGCGGTCGATGGCGTGCCCCTGCTCGATGCGCCAGGCCAGAGGATGGCGCCCGTTCAGCGCGCACCAGCCGCCCAGGTTGGCACAGGCCGAACCGGTGCCCGGATCCTCGATCACCGCGCCGTGCTGCTCGAAGAACAGCCGCACCGTGGCGACGTTGTCGCTCTCGTGCCACAGGTAGGCAACGCTGCGCCCGGGCTGAAGCGTGGCACGCTGCATGAACAACTGGGGGTCGGGGCGCGCCGCCAATACCGCCTCACGGCTGGCGATACGCACCAACAGCTGCTCGGCGCCGGTGTCGAGCCATTCCGGTGCGGCGACGATGTCGGCTTCGGCCAACCCGAGCATCTCGGCGGTATCCGCCAAGCCGAGTCCGGACGGGCGTGCCGTGGCGGCGTTGGCCTGCAGCGTGAACACGCCATCGCGCTGCGTCAGCGGAATCGGCCCGGCCTCGGTTTGCAGCACGAAGTCGTCGCCGGCCCGCCCCAGCCGATACAGCACCGCGGCGCTGCCGAGCGTGGGGTGGCCGGCGAACGGCATTTCGTAACTTGGGGTGAAGATGCGCAGGCGTGCCGCCGCCTTACTGGAGGGGAACAAAAACACCGTTTCCGACAGGTTGAACTGGCGCGCGATGGCCTGCATGGCCGCATCGTCGAGCCCTTCGGCATCGGTGAAGACTGCCAGCGGGTTGCCGCCGAAGTGGCTTTCGGCAAACACGTTGACAAGCTGGAAGGGGAACAGGCGCATCGCGACTCCTCGGCAGGCAATGAAAATGCTTGATTAGGCCATAGCCCCTCGCCTCACGACAGATGACGCCGCCAAACAGTCTGTTCTGCGCCGGCGTCATGACACGCTACCGCGCGGACCCGCGCGCAGCGGATGCTGCATTTTTTCTCATCAGTGAAATTTGTTATGATCATCCGCTGATGCGCTTGTTTTCCATTGCTTTATCGTCGTAAAACACACACCTTTCACTGCGGAAAAGCCGAAAGCCATCGATCAGCGGACTGTCATGCATCAGCTCCAAAAGCGCTGCCGGCATCCTGTCCGCCCTTGCCAACCCACGATCTGCGACAGGGACCTTATGCAGCAGAAATCTTCCATCTTCAGCCGGATCACGAGCGGCAGCATCGTGCTGCAGATTCTGCTCGGCATGCTGGCCGGCATGGCACTCGCCATGACTGCGCCGGAAGCGGCCAAATCCGTTACCTTCCTCGGCAGCCTGTTCGTCAAGGCGCTGAAGGCCATCGCCCCGCTGCTGGTCTTCGTGCTGGTAGCCAGCGCCATCGCCAGCAAGAAGCAGGGGGTGCAGACCAATATGCGCCCGGTGCTGACGCTGTATCTGGTCGGCACCTTCCTGGCCGCGCTGACCGGCGTGATGGCCAGCTTCCTGTTTCCGACCCAGCTGACCCTGGCGGCGGCGGCCACCGGCACCACGCCGCCGGGCGGGATCGCCCAGGTGATCAACAACCTGGTGTTCCAGATCGTCGACAACCCGATCAACGCCATCGCCAGCGCCAACTACATCGGCATCCTGGCCTGGGCGGTAGCGCTGGGCATGACGCTGAACCATGCCAGCGACAGTACCAAGCAGATGCTGAACGAAGTCGCCGACGCGGTGTCGCGCATCGTGCAGATCATCATCCGCTTCGCCCCGGTCGGCGTATTCGGCCTGGTGTCCGACACCATCGCCACCACCGGTTTTGGCGCGCTGTTGGGCTACAGCCAGCTGCTGCTGGTGCTGGTGGGTTCGATGCTGTTCATCGCGCTGGTGGTGAACCCGGTGATCGTGGCGCTGACCCTGCGTCGCAACCCGTTCCCGCTCGTGTTCACCTGCCTGCGCGAAAGCGGCGTGACCGCGTTCTTCACGCGCAGCTCGGCAGCCAACATCCCGGTCAACATGAACCTGTGCAAGAAGCTGGGTCTGAACGAAGACACCTACTCGGTATCGATTCCGCTGGGCGCCACCATCAACATGGCCGGCGCAGCGATCACCATCTCGGTGCTGAGCCTAGCGGCGGTGCACACCCTGGGCATCCATGTCGACCTTCCCACCGCGCTGCTGCTGTCGGTGGTGTCGACCGTCGCCGCCTGCGGCGCTTCCGGCGTGGCCGGCGGCTCGCTGCTGCTGATTCCGATGGCGTGCAGCCTGTTCGGCATCAGCAACGACGTGGCGATGCAAGTGGTGGCCGTCGGCTTTATCATCGGCGTGGTGCAGGACTCCGCCGAGACCGCACTCAACAGCTCCACCGACGTGCTGTTCACCGCGGCGGCCTGCCCGGCGGCCGGCGACGTCGCCGACTGCGAACCGGAGCTGGCCAGCAACGAGGCCTGAGCGTCGCGATCTCCCCCTCCTAAGGCACCCGCGCGGTGCCTTTTTTGCGTGCCAAGGTTGGCCGAAGGCAAAGAAAAAGCGGCCACCAGGGCCGCTTTGACTGCCGATTCGGGCGGGCGCTTATTCCAGCACCAGCACCGCGTCGGCTTCCACCTGCACGCCCTTGGGCAGGCTGGCCACGCCGATGGCGGCGCGCGCCGGGAACGGCTGGCTCATGTACTGCCCCATCACTTCGTTGAACACGGCGAAGTTGGACAGATCGGTCAGGTAGGCGTTGAGCTTGACGATCTGGTCGAGCGAGCCGCCGGCGGCTTCGCACACGGCCTTGAGGTTCTTGAACACCTGGTGGGCCTCGGCGGCGAAACCGCCTTCCACCACGGTCATGGTGGCCGGGTCGAGCGGGATCTGCCCCGACAGGTACACGGTGTTGCCGGCCTTGACGGCCTGCGAGTAGGCGCCGATGGCGGCCGGGGCGTTATCGGTGTGGATGATTTCTTTTGCCATGCTCATTCTCCTTCTTTCAGAAACAGGGTTAACAAGTCGTTGAGGAAACGCTGGCCTTTCAGCGTCGGCTTGAGTTCGTTCAGACCGCGTTCGATCAGCCCCTGCGCCTCGGCCTCGGCCAGTTCGCGCTGGATGTGCGTCAGCGGCAGGCCGGTGCGCTCGGCGAACAGGCGCAGCTCGAAGCCGTCGGTCAGGCGCAGCAGGTTCATCATGAATTCGAACGGCAGGTCGGCGCGGGCGATGCGCTCGCGGCTCTGCGCCGGCCGGCCCTCGGCCACCGCCTTGAGGTAGGCCGCCGGCTGCTTGTAGCGCATCTCGCGCACGATACCGTCGTGGGCGCTGATCTTGGCGTGCGCCCCGGCGCCGATGCCGAGGTAGTCGCCGAACTGCCAGTAGTTCAGGTTGTGGCGGCACTCGCGGCCGGGCCGGGCGAAGGCCGAGGTTTCATAATGGCCAAAGCCGGCCTCGGCCAAGCGCGCTTCCAGCGCCTCCTGCATGTCGGCCGACAGTTCGTCGTCCGGCAGCTTGGGCGGCAGGTAGCGCGCGAACAGCGTGTTGGGTTCGATGGTGAGGTGATACGCGGAAATATGCGTGACGCCAAACGACAATGCAGTGCCCATATCCGTCAGAGCCTGCTCCAGGGTCTGGCCGGGCAGCGCGTACATCAGGTCGAGGTTGACGTTGTCGAAGTGCGTCAGCGCGATATCGACCGCGCGTCGCGCCTCGTCACCGTCGTGGATGCGTCCGAGCGCCTTGAGGTGCGCCGGGTCGAAGCTCTGGATGCCGATCGAGAGGCGGTTGATGCCAGCCTCGCGGAAGCCCTTGAACTTGTCGGATTCAAAGGTGCCGGGGTTGGCCTCCATGGTGATCTCGGCATCCGGATAGAGCCGCACGCGGGCGCGGATGCCGGCCAGGAGCGTGTCCATCGCCCGGGCCGAGAACAGGCTCGGCGTGCCGCCGCCCATGAAGATGGTGTGCACCGGCCGCCCCCACACCGCCGGCAAGGCGCTTTCGAGGTCGGCGAGCAGCGCCGCGACGTAGGCGTCCTCGTCGAAGCCGTTCTTGGCCTCGTGCGAGTTGAAGTCGCAGTACGGGCACTTCCGCACACACCAGGGGAAGTGGAGGTAGAGCGACAGCGGCGGCAGTTCCCGTAATCCGCTCAGCCCCGAAAGCGATATCTTTGTCACCGTCACTGCGCGGCCCCTCGCCGTACTTCTCGTACTGTCTCGTCGCGGCTCGTTCGGTTTCGCGATCTCGCTTCCAGTGCGTTGCGGCTTACCATTTTGTCATTCACCTGGCTCATGCCAGCGCCTTGAGCTTGGCCATCAGTGCCTGCACCGCCTGGCCGCGGTGGCTGACGCGGTTCTTCTCGGCGGCGTCGAGTTCGGCTGCGGTGCGACCGTAGCCGGGCAGCAGGAAGTACGGATCGTAGCCGAAACCGCCCTCGCCGCGCGCGCTGTCGATCACCTCGCCGTACCAGACGCCGTCGGCGACGATGGGCTGCGGGTCGTCGGCGTGGCGCACCAGCACCAGCACGCAGTAATACCAGGCGCGGCGGTTGGGCTCGCCGGCCAGCTTTTCCAGCAGCAGCGCGTTGTTGCGCGCGTCCGATTTCGGTTCGCCGGCGAAGCGTGCCGACTGCACGCCGGGGGCGCCGGCCAGCGCCTCGACGCAGATGCCGGAATCGTCGGCCAGCGCCGGCAGGCCGGTGATGCGGCTGGCGTGGCGGGCCTTTTCCAGCGCATTTTCCAGAAAGGTGTGGTGCGGTTCCGGGCTCTCCGGCACGTCGAACTCGCCTTGCGGATGCACGGCAACGCCGAGTTCGGCAAACAAGGCGGAAAATTCTTTCAATTTACCGGCGTTGTTGCTCGCCAGCACGATACGGTCGAACATGCGTTCTCCTGGAGTGAAACCTGCTACCGGCTGCGATTTAGCCATAGATACGCGCGCATCGGAAGCGAAAAATCAGGAACAGTCAATTCAGCAGAAAAATTTCTTATAATTAGAAATTTTTGCTGAGTATTTGTTAATAAATGGTTATTTACACCAAGAAAAACAAGATAGAAGCGACATAGCCCTGATGCAAAAATAACGGCCGGAGGGACGCGGGAGTCCCGCCGGCCGCTTGCCGCTCGCCATGCTTCAGTCGCGGCGGGTCGCGTCGCGCGCCGCCAGCAGCAGGCCGGCGGCGGCCCCCTTGAGCAAGGCGGCGTCGGACAGCATGCGACGCCAGGCGCGGGCACCCGGCAGGCCCTGGTAGAGACCGAGGATATGGCGCGCGACGTGGCGCAGCTGGGTGCCGGGCTCGGCCAGACGCTGCTCGATATACGGCAGCATCGCCTCGACCACGGCGTCGCGGGTGGCCTCGGTGTGGGCGTCATCGTAGAAACGCGCGTCCCAGTCCGCCATCAGCCACGGGTTGTGGTAGGCCTCGCGCCCCACCATCACGCCATCCACATGCTGCAGGTGGCGGGCGATCTCGTCGTTGCTCTTCACCCCGCCGTTGAGCAGGATTTCAACGTCGGGAAAATCACGCTTGAGACGGTAGACGTAGTCGTATTTCAGCGGCGGGATTTCGCGGTTTTCCTTGGGCGACAGGCCCTTGAGGATGGCATTGCGGGCATGCACGATGAAGGTGGCGCAACCGGCCTCGACGATGTGGCCGACGAAGTCGCGCACGTAGCCGTAGTCTTCCACCGCGTCGATGCCGATACGGTGCTTGACGGTGACGTCGATGCCGACCGCGTCACGCATCGCCTTGACGCAGTCGGCCACCAGTTGCGGCTCGGCCATCAGGCAAGCGCCGAACGCGCCCTTCTGCACCCGTTCCGAGGGACAGCCGACGTTGAGGTTGACCTCGTCGTAGCCCCATTCTTCGGCCAACTCGGCGCAGCGCGCCAACTCGTCCGGCTCCGATCCACCCAGTTGCAGCGCGACGGGGTGCTCGCACTCGTGATAGCGCAAATGGCGCGCCACGTCGCCGTACAGCAGCGCCCCGGTGGTGACCATCTCGGTGTAGAGCCAGGTGTGCCGGGTGATCTGGCGGGCGAAGAAGCGATAGTGGCGGTCGGTCCAGTCCAGCATCGGCGCCACGCTCAGGCGCCGGGGCGGCAATTTGACCGGATTTCCTTGCTGGGCGCGGTTTTCGATACCGCTGCCGAGGTGTTCTTTACTGTTCATGTAGGCCGATTGTTGCCCGGTTTCGACGCGTTGGCACGACGGCGACGGCCGCTTCGGGGTGTCAGCGCACCGCCCTGAAGTGCCCCATGCCCTACTCGCGGCAAATACTGCTAAGCAATTGAAAAAACGGAAGATTATTCCATCCCACCTAAGGCATGGTCAAGCATGGCGGAAAGGTCATCTTGGCAAGTCCAGCCGCTTCGCAGCGGAAAAGCGGGTGCGCGCTTCGGACACGCAATGGGAATTCGACCAGTAACGAACAGGATACCCACGAAAAGTACAATAGGGCTCCGGAATCGGCACTGCATCGCCATTGCGCTCGGGATGGTCAGCCCGTTTCTTTTAGCCGCGCCAGCACCATGGCTGCGCATTGGTCAGGAGGGAACACCGGGTAAAACACCCGGTGGATTTTACCGGCTCGCAGCACCAGTACCAGGCGTTTATAGAACTCTTTGCCGTGAGCCTGAAAAGTGGGCAAACCGAGCCGATCACGCAACTGAAACTGTGGATCGCTCAGTAATACCAGCGGCAAAAGGGTACGGTGTTTGAATTCGGCCTGCTCCTCCGAGCGTTGGCCGCTGATGCCAAAGAGCGGGTAACCCAGTTCCTGAAATTCAGGGTAGTGGTCTCGAAAGCCGAGCGACTGCAAGGTGCAGCCTGGTGCCCCCGGAATAGCGTCCCAATCAGGGATGGGATCTTTGCCCGGCACCCCGGTTGCCGGATAGACATAGACGACAGCCCGCGCTTGAGCAATGTGCGCCAGATTCCACTGCTCGCCCTCCGTTGCCGTCAGCATGATATCCGGCACTACCCTATCAGGCAGATGCGCACATGCGCCATCGTCTTGTGGAACCGGTAAATCAGGGGGAGGGAATAAGGGTTCGGGTCGGATTTACTCATGATTGCTCCTTGCTGGCCGCTTGCTGATTCATCACTGAGGCGAAACGCTGGGTCAAGGTATGGTGATCCAGGCGCAGCCGCACATAACGGGCGGCTGCGATGGCACGATCCAATGGTGACCTCACCGCCATTTCCGGGGTGTTCAATTGCTGCTCAGCATGGAGTGCGCAGGCCTGCATGACCTCGATCAGGTTTTGGCTATCGAGGCTGCCGAGGGTCAAGCAATATCGCCCCCGCAACTCCCGCACAGCGATAAAGTCCAGTTGATACAGCAAGTAGAACAACAGATAAGGCACGAGTCCGTATGGCGCTTGTCGCGCACTCAACAGGCCTTCGCGGTGCACGCCGAAACGCAGCATCAGATTGTAGAGAAAGATTTGAGCCGCCTGCTCCTGTGGCAGCAGTTGGACGGCAAAGCCGAAGGCATTGAGATCGGCGCGCAGTTCTTCCAGATAAACCAGTGGCCAGGCCGTTTTACCGGCGATGAAAAAATAACCGTCACGTTGTTTGGTGAACACGTCGTAGGAGAGAAAATGTCCAGCCTCATGCAGCATGTATTCATTGGCGATGATCAGCTCAAGATGGCACAGATACCGGAAGATGCGAGGAAAATCGTCGGGAAACAACGCTTTGATGTAGCGGGCCCTGCTCAGCCAATTTTGCTGGGATTTGAGCACGTCGACGATATCCGCCGGCATGCCGTCGGCGCCGGGCTCGGGAATGAACAGATCGCGCTTGTAGAGGATGTCAGGCTCGCTGGCAAACTTTCCACTGCGCCGGCTGACCAGCACGGGCAGCAGGGAAACCCGGGTATGGCCGGCCCATTGCGGATGGCGGCGTAAGGCACCATTGATTTGTTCGTTACTGACAAGGCCATGGTCGCAATACCATTCGCCCTCCAGCACCGAGGGGGCGTAGTCGCGCCGGCTCTGCACGCGGTAGTCGCCTCGTAGTGAAAAGTGGTTCATGGTGTACAGGCTCAGACATTGAGCAAACTGGCCGGTACCCGATCGTGGTTCGCGGCGCAGCGAGCTATCAGTTCATCCAGTTGCAGCAGGGCGGCCGGCGCTCGGCGAACCGCAAGTGTACGGCCAAGCTCACGCTCCAGCGCGGCACCCCACTCTCCCCCCAGCTTGAAATCCTGAACGCGTTCGGCCAGCAGGCTCGCCAGCATCAGCCAGGTAGACGGGCAATGCGCCGCCTCCTGCATATGATTGACAAGGGCTACACACCATGGCCCGGGTGCAGGCGTTTTATCCATTGCGGGCAAACGGCGCGAGAGTTTCTGCGCATATCGCCCGCAGGCGATGAGCTGGTCGTGGCCACGCGCAAAGCCAAGCGCGCGAAAGGCACTTGCATGAAGCCCATGGTGGAGATGGGCCATGTCCGTGGCGGATAGCCGAGGAGAGATGTCCATCGCCTGAACCTGCCTACCTAGGCATCCGAGCATGGTATCTTGGTCGGCATCCGGCACAGGTGGCTGTCTCAGTTGTAACCGCCCAGAGTCATCCTGCTGCAGGATGTCATCAAGGCCGCTGCGCAAGAAGTAGAAGGCCAACCAGGCATGGCTCAATGCCCGCTCCAGTTGCGCGGCGTCCACTTCGGCATCGGACGCCAATAATTGGCCAAGTCCATCGGCATGCTCTTGCTCCACATCGATTTGGATGTGCTGCTTCCACGGGGTGAATAAGCCTTGTACCTGGTACTGCTGTTCCACCGTCTGATAAAAATCGTCGCTATCGCTCTCGAAGGCGATGCTGGACTCCTGAAAATAGGCAATCAGCACATGACCCAAGGGATCGGATTCGGCGACTTGCAGCGTGTGTTCTTCAAAGGCCAATGATGACGGCAGCGGCAGATACGCTTTGATCTCCCCCGGCCCCACATCATGTAGCAAGGGGGTATCGAGCGAGTAATAGGCATCGCAATGCCAATACTCCTCCAACGCGTCCTGCCGGAAGAATGTGGACCAGCCCGGATGCTTGCCGAGCGAGGCCATGCGTGCCGCAACAATGCCGGCCGCACGCGAGATGTGGTAGTTGTGGATCAGCCAGGCGAGCAAGCCGTTGCGACTGGCTTGGCCATGGCGCAGACGTTGCCAGGCCGGATGCGCGTAATAGGCGGCGTACCATTCGGAACGAAGCGGATCGAACAGGGCTTTCACTTCCCTTAGCGAATAGCGTGGCTTGGGCGGTGAAGTAAAACAGCCCTGGGCATTGAGCAAGGACACGAGAGGTTCGGCCACCGGGTGGGCAAGCGCCTCGGCGCGGGCGATTTTCCGGTGGAGCAGATCATCGATCACCGGGTGTGACTTCACCCAAGCCATGGGCAGCGCCACTTCCCACAAAGCGTAGGAGATTGTCGCCTTGTCCTCAGAAAAGACCACCGAAACATCTTTTTTCAGTTGTCCGCCGATGAGACTGCCGGATACACCGTTGTACATGGAAGAAGCATTCCTACCTGGGAGAGTGGCCCCTACACAAGCGCCCTTGTGCAGGGGCCACGGCATCAGCGCACAATGACCGAAGCCGCCCTGGTGATGACTCTTACCTCGGTACCTTTCGGCAGTTCGAGGAGATCCAGCAGTTGGTGGATTTTTCCCGGGTTGTCATGAAGCGAAGTCAGATCGCCTGTCATGGTAATTGGCTTGCCACCCTGTTTCGACAGGATGTGGATTTCAGTTTCCGCGTTTGATTTTTCTTGCATGATGCAACTCCTCATGATTGATGATCACATCTGGCGAGCGCCTCTTAAATGGGCCGGTAGAGCCATACGCACATTGGCATCAAATATGATTTTGTCGTCGCCAATGGAATAGTAGCTCTCGACACTCGCAATACAAGCTCATAATCAGTAAGGGAATTTTTAAACCAAGCGCTTGAATTTGCGGGATTTGTAGCCGCCGCGTCCTTGCTGCAAAACCGTTAGCGACGCTAACCAAACCCGACGATGCCATACCACTCGGCGTCACCAGAATCAGTGACGATATGGCTCACGGGAAGTCCGGATAAGCGTCCTGACACGTGACATTAGCCTCGCTAACCGATCTCCTGTCGTCGAAGGCCGACGCAGAACGCTTGACCAGTGTGGCCTGGAAACTGCTTACAGACAGTCGCGCAGGCGGTAGTAGCTGGTGGCCAGCAGCAACGCCGGCGTGCGCAGCAGCGTGCCGCCCGGGAAGCGGCGGTGCGACAGGCGCGCGAACAGGTCGAAGCGCTCGGGCTCGCCGTGGATCGCCTCGGCCATGAGCTTGCCGGCGAGCCCGGTGAGCGCCACGCCGTGGCCGGAGAAGCCTTGGGCGAAGAAGATGTTCGGGCGCAGCCGGCCGAAGTGCGGCGCACGGTTCATGGTGATGTCGACGAAGCCGCCCCAGTCGTACTCGACCTTGACGTCGGCCAGCCCCGGAAACACCTTGAGCATGCTGCGGCGCATGGCGTCCCGAAGCCCTATCGGCGTCATGCCGGTGTAGCTGACGCGGCCGCCGAACAGCAGACGGGTGTCGCGCGTGCAGCGGAAGTAATCGAGCACGAAGTTGGCGTCGCACACCGCGAGGTCGGTCGGGATCAGGCTCCGGGCGCGCGCTTCACCCAAGGGCTCGGTGGCGATGATGTAGGTGCCGACCGGCATGATCTTCTGGTCGAGCTCGGGCACCATCTTGCCGAGGTAGGTGTTGCCGGCCAGCACCAGCGATTCGGCGCGCACCTCGTGCCGCCCCGCCTTCACCCGCACCGTGGCGCCCGGCACGATCTCGCCGACCGCACTGTGCTCGAAGATGCGCACCCCGGCGGCCTCGGCGGCGCGCGCCAGCCCCAGCGCGTACTTGAGCGGGTGGAGGTGGCCGGCGTCGGGCTCGAACAGGCCGCCGACATAACGCGCCGAGTTCACCATCTCCGGCAGGCGCTCCTTGCCGATCAGCTGGAAGCGGTCGTAGCCGTAGCGGCGCGCCGCCTCCTCCTGCCAGGCCGCCTGCTCGCGCAGCTGGCGTGCCTTGAGTGCGGCGTGAAAATAGCCCCACACCAGTTCGGCGTCGATGGCGTGCTTGGCACAGCGCTCGCCCACCAGGGCGACCGCCTCGCATGTCATGTTCCATATTTCGCGCGCGGCCTCCTGGCCGAGGGCGTCGCGCACCGGATTCATGCCGCAGGCGAGGTCGGACAGCACCTGGCCGCCGTTGCGGCCGGAGGCGCCCCACCCCACCCGCGCGCCCTCCAGCACCACCACGCGGTAGCCGCGTTCGGCCAGCTCCAGCGCGGCCGACAAGCCGGTGTAGCCGGCGCCGAGCACGCACACGTCGGCCGAAAGCGATTCGCTCAGGCGCGGCCTCGGCGTGAGCTGACCGGCACTGGCGGTGTACCAGGAATCGACGTGTTCCTGACCGGCAAACTGCAAAGACCCGAACATGATTCCTCCTTGTCAAAGGCGATAAAAAAACCCGCGGCGCCGGGAGCGTGCCGCGGGCAGGCAGGCGACGTCAGGCCGCGGCGGCGAGCCGGGCGCGGCGCCGTTCCGCCTTCACCATCATGCGGTTGGCGCCGACCACCAGCAGCGTCACCACCAGCACCGTCATCGTCGCCAGCGCGTTGATCTCCGGATTCAGCCCCAGCCGCACGCGCGAGAAGATCAGCTGCGGCAGCGTGGTCGAGCCCGGACCGGACAGGAAGGCGGTGATCACCAGGTCGTCGATCGACAGCGTGAACGCCAGCAGGAAGCTCGACGCGATCGCTGGCGCAATGATCGGCAGTGTGATCTGGAAGAAGATCTTGAACGGGCGCGCGCCCAGGTCCATCGCCGCCTCTTCCACCGAGCGGTCCATCTCCACCAGGCGCGAGCGGATCACCACCGTGACGTAGGCCATGCACAGCGTGACGTGGCCTACCCAGATGGTCAGCATGCCGCGCTCGGCCGGGAAGCCGAACCACTGCTGCAGTTCGACGAACAAGAGCAGCATCGACAGACCGGTGATCACCTCGGGCATCACCATCGGCGCGGTGAGCATGCCGGCGAACAGGCTCTTGCCCTTGAACGGACCGAAACGCGCCAGCACCAGGCCGGCGATGGTGCCCAGCACCACGCTCATCGCGCTCGAGAGAAAGGCGATCTTGAGACTCAGGCCGAACGCCGAGATCACCGCGTCGTCGTTGAACAGCACCCCGTACCAGTGCGTCGAGAAGCTGGCCCACACCGTCACCAGCTTGGAGGCGTTGAACGAGTAGACAATGAGGATCAGGATCGGCACATAGAGGAAGGCCAGCCCGGCGCCGAGCGTGAGCTTGCCGAAACCGCTGATGTCTTTGCTTTGCATGTCATCTCTCCTAGCGCGCGGCCGCCCGTGCCAGCGCTTTCTCTTCGCGCTTGTGCAGGTAAATGATCGGCGCGATCAACAGCGCCACCATGACGATGGTCACCGACGCCGCCATCGGCCAGTTGTTGTTGTCGAAGAACTCCATCCACAGCACCTTGCCGATCATCAGCGATTCGGGCGTGCCGACCAGTTCCGGGATCACGAACTCCCCCACCGCCGGGATGAACACCAGCATCGAGCCGGCGATCACGCCGTTCTTGGAGAGCGGCAGGGTGACGCGCAGGAAGGTCTGCCACGGCCGGCAGCCGAGGTCGGCCGAAGCCTCCAAGAGACGCCCGTCGAGCTTCACCAGGTTGGAGAACAAGGGCAGGATCATGAACGGCAGGTAGGCGTACACCATCACGATCTGCACCGAGAGCTGGGTGTGCATCAGCTGCAGCGGCTCGTCGATCAGCCCCAGCGCCAGCAGCGCCTGGTTGAGCAGGCCCTCGTTGTCGAGAATCCCCATCCAGGCGTAGACGCGCACCAGGAACGAGGTCCAGAACGGCAGCATCACCAGCATCAGGAGCGTGTTGCGCTTGGCCTCCGGCGCGCGCGCGATGGTGTAGGCGATGGGGTAGCCCACCACCAGGCAGATCAGCGTGGTCACCCCGGCCATGTAGAGCGAGCTGAGGTAGGCGTCGAAGTACAGCGGATCACCGAAGATGTACCGGTAGTTGCCGAAGTTGAGCGCCAGGCTGACCACGTCTTCGGCACGAGAGAGCAGCGCCCGGTACGGCGGCGAGGCGATCTCGACGTCGGAGAAGCTGATCTGCAGCACGAACAGGAACGGCACCAGGAAGAACAACAGCAGCCAGCCGTAGGGAATCGCCGTCACCAGCGATTGACCACGCGGCAGGGCGCGCTGCCACCAGGCGGACCGGCGCGCAGGGCGCGCCGCCGCTGCGCGGGAATCCCGCAGCGAAAGGAGTCGGCTCATCATTGCGTCAGCACCACGGCGTCGTTGTCAGTCCAGCTGACGAATACCGGCTCGTTCCAGGTCGGAGCCGCCTCTTCCCGCCAGTGCGTGGCGGGCACGCTGGCCTTGACCACCTTGCCGGAGTCGAGGCGCACGTGGAAGATCGAGAAGCCGCCGAGGTAGGCGATGTCGCCCACCGTGCCGGCCGCCCAGTTGCCGGCGGCCACCGGCTGGCGCCGCGACACGCCGACGCGCTCCGGGCGCAGCGACAGCCACACCGGCATGCCCATGGTGCCGGTGATGCCGTGGCCGACGCGCACCGGGCGCGGCAGTTCGGTGGAGTGGATGCAGACGTGGTCCGGCTCGTCCTCGACCACGTGGCCACCGAACAGGTTGGTCTCGCCGATGAATTCCGCGGTGAAGCGGCAGTTGGGGTGTTCGTAGATTTCGCCCGGGGTGGCGACCTGCAGCAGCTGGCCTTCGGACATGATGCCGATGCGCCCGGCCATGGTCATGGCCTCTTCCTGGTCGTGCGTGACCATGATGCAGGTGACGCCGACCTGCTCGATCATGTTCACCAGCTCGAGCTGGGTCTGCTGGCGCAGCTTCTTGTCGAGCGCGCCCAGCGGTTCGTCGAGCAGCAGCAGTTTCGGGCGCTTGGCGAGCGAACGCGCCAAGGCGACGCGCTGCTGCTGGCCGCCGGAGAGCTGGTAGGGCTTGCGGTGGGCGTACTTCTTCATCTGCACCAGTTCCAGCATACGCTCGACGCGCTCGGCGATGTCGCTGCGCGACAGGCGGTCCTGCTTCAGGCCGAAGGCGATGTTCTGCGCCACGGTCATGTGCGGGAACAGTGCGTAGCTCTGGAACATCATGTTGATCGGGCGCTCGTACGGCGCCAGGGCGGTGATATCCTCGCCGTCGAGGATGATCTTGCCCGAGGTCGGCGTTTCCATGCCGGCGAGCATGCGCAGCAGCGTCGACTTGCCGCAGCCGGAGCTGCCCAACAGCGCGAAGATGTCGTTCTTCGCGATCGACAGGTTGATGTGGTCGACGACGGTGTTGTCGCCGAATTTCTTCACGACGTCGACGATTTGCAGGTAGGACTTGGCACCGGCCGTCTTGGCGGCCTGGTGCAAGGACGATTCAGCCATGTTCACGATTCTTCCCCTCCGGGTCGGCCGCCCGCGCACGGGTGCGCGGGCGGCCGCACCTTCAGCTCACTTGCGGGTTTTCACTTCGGTCCAGAGACGGGTCTGCAGGCGCTGGGTCTTGGCCTCGAGCGGCAGCTGGATGAAGCTCTTCTGCTGGATTTCCGCAGTCGGGTAGATCGAGGCGTCGTGCAGGAACTTGGCCTCGATCTGCCCCTTGGCGGCCTTGTTCGGGGTGGCGTAGCTCACCGCCTTGGCGTTGGCGGCGGCCACCTCGGGGCGCATCACGTAGTTGATGAAGGCGAGCGCGTTGTCGACGTTCTCGGCGTCCTTCGGGATCGCCATGCTGTCCATCCACAGCATCACGCCGGACTTGGGCGCCAGCACGCGCAGCACTTGGCCGTTCTTGGCCTCCTCGGCGCGGCGCTTGGCGATGTTGAGGTCGCCGCCGTAACCCAGCACCAGGCACAGCGAGCCGTTGGCCAGCTCGTTGATGTAGCCCGACGAGGAGAAGCGCGTGATGTAGGGGCGAATCTGCTTGAACAGGTTGGCCGAAGCCTGCCAGTCGGCGTCGGCGTTGCTGTTGGGGTTCTTGCCCAGGTAGTGCGCGGCGATCGGCAGCACCTCGGCCGGGCTGTCGAGCACCGACACGCCGCAGGACTTGAGCTTGGAGACGTACTCGGGCTTGAACAGCAGGTCCCACTCGTTGGCCGGCAGCGGGGTCGAGCCCAAGGCGGCCTTGACCTTGCCGGCGTTGATCGCCAGGGTGTTGATGCCGTAGAAGTACGGCACGGCGTAGGCGTTGTTGGGGTCGAACTTGGTGGCCTGCGCCAGCACGTCCGGGTCGAGGTTCTTGTAGTTGGCGAGCTTGGCCTTGTTGAGCGGCTGGTAGACGCCGGCCTTGATCTGCTTGGCGAGGAAGGCGTTGGTCGGCACCACGATGTCGTAGCCGGAACGACCGGTGAGGATCTTGGCCTGCAGCACCTCGTTCGAGTCGTAGACGTCGTAACGCACCTTGATGCCGGTTTCCTTCTCGAAGTTCTTCACCGTGTCCGGCGCGATGTAGTCCGACCAGTTGTAGATGTTGAGCACCTTGCCGTTGGCGAAGGCCGGCACGGCGGCGGCTGCCAGCACCCCGGCAGCGATGACGTTGAACATGCGTTGGCGCATGGTTTTCTCCTGTGTAGACATGCGGACGAATCGGAGGGGCCGTCTGTAATCGATGGTATGGGCGGCCCGCTCCGACCGCGGTTACAGACGACCGAGTTCGCGCGCGAGCTGGTCGAGGCACTTCTTGGCGAGGCCGACGAACTCCCTGGCCTCGGCACGGCTCATGGTGAGCGGCGGCGCCGAGATCATGCTGTCGCCGGTGGCGCGCATCACCAGGTTGTTCTGGAAGCAGATATCGCGGCAGCGCAGCGCCAGCTCGCCGCCGTTGGCGAAGCGCTGGCGGCGGGCCTTGTCCTCGACCAGGGTCACGGCGAAGAAGAAGCCCAGGGTGCGCACGTCGTCGACCAGCGGGTGGTCGTCGAAGGCGTTGTGCCACAGCTGGTGGGCGTACGGCATGACGTCCTCGCGCATCTTCTCGATGATGCGTTCGTTCTTGAGGATCCTCAGGTTCTCGGCGGCGACGGCGCAGGCCACCGGGTGGCCCGAGTAGGTAAAGCCGTGGTTGAAGTCGCCCGACTCGGCGATCACCTTGGCGACCGTGTCGTGCACCAGCACGCCGCCGATCGGCTGGTAGCCCGAGGACAAGCCCTTGGCGATGGTCATCAGGTGCGGGCGGATGCCGTAGTACTGGCTGCCGAACCAGTGGCCGGTGCGGCCGAAGCCACAGATCACCTCGTCGGCGATCAGCAGGATGCCGTACTGGTCGCAGATGCGCTGGATCTCGGGCCAGTAGGTCGACGGCGGGATGATGATGCCGCCGGCGCCCTGCACCGGCTCGCCGATGAAGGCGGCGACGTTCTCCACCCCCAGTTCCAGGATCTTCTTCTCCAGCTCGCGCGCCGCCTTGAGGCCGTACTCCTCCGGAGTCAGGTCGCCGCCGTTGGCGTACCAGTACGGCTGCTCGATGTGCGCGATGCCGGGGATCGGCAGGTCGCCCTGCTCGTGCATGTACGTCATGCCGCCGAGCGAGGCGCCGCCGATGGTGGAGCCGTGGTAGCCGTTGACGCGCGAGATGATGGTCTTCTTCTGCGGCTGGCCCAGGCTCGCCCAGTAGTGGCGCACCATGCGGATCACGGTGTCATTCCCCTCGGAGCCCGAGTTGGTATAGAACACGTGGTTGAAGCCGTCCGGCGCGATCTCGGCCAGCAGCGCCGACAGCTCCACCACCGGCGGGTGGGTAGTCTTGAAGAAGGTGTTGTAGAACGGCAGCTCGCGCATCTGCCGGTAGGCGGCTTCGGCCAACTCCTCGCGGCCGTAGCCGATGTTGACGCACCACAGGCCGGACATGGCGTCGAAGATCTTGTTGCCGTCCGAATCCCACAGGTAGACGCCGTCGGCGTGGGTGATGACGCGGCTGCCCTGGGCGTTGAGCGCGGCGGCGTCGGAGAACGGGTGGAAATGGTGCGCGGCGTCCAGCACCTGCCACTCGCGCGTGCTGCGCTGGCCGGCCTTGCGCTCCGTGACCTGGCGTACTTCGGCAAAGTTCATATTCAGATTCATGATTCGCTCCTTCTCGTTCTCACACGTGCAGCAGCAGGAACTTGCGCTCCCACGGGCTGATCACGCGCGCGTATTCGATGTATTCGGCTTCCTTCACGGCGCAGAACGCCTTGACGAAGTTCTCGCCCAGCACCTCGGTGACCGGCTTGCAGTGCTGCAACTGGGTGATCGCCTCGTCGAGGCCGCGCGGGAAGGCGAACGGCAGGCCGTAGGCGTCGCCGGTCAGCGGCTCGCTCGGCTGCTGCCGCTCGACGATGCCGAGCCAGGCGCAGGCCAGCGTCGCGGCGAGCGCGATGTACGGGTTGCAGTCGACGCCGGGCAGGCGGTTCTCGATGCGGCGCCCGGCCGGGCCGGAGTGCGGCACGCGGATGCCGCAGGTGCGGTTGTCGTAGCCCCACTGCACGTTGATCGGCGCGGCGGTGTGGCGCACCAGGCGGCGGTAGCTGTTGACGAACGGCGCGAACAGCGCGATCACCTGCGGGAAGTACTTCTGCATGCCGCCGATGCTGTGGAAGAACGCCTCGCTCGGGCTGCCGTCGGCGTTGGAGAACACGTTCTTGCCGGTGTGCTTGTCGACCACACTCATGTGGATGTGCATCGCCGAGCCGGGCTCGCTCTCCATCGGCTTGGCCATGAAGGTGGCGTACATGTTGTGGCGGATCGCCGCCTCGCGCACGGTGCGCTTGAACAGGAACACCTGGTCGGCCAGGTCGAGCGGGTTGCCGTGCAGAAAGTTGATCTCCATCTGGCAGGCGCCGACCTCGTGGATCAGGGTGTCGATCGCCAGGTTCTGCGCGTCGCAGAAGTCGTAGATCTCCTCGAACAGGTCGTCGTACTCGTTGACGGCGTCGATCGAGTACGCCTTGCGCCCGGTTTCCGGGCGACCGGTACGGCCGATCGGCGGCTGCAGCGGCAGGTCCGGGTCGCGGTTGACGTCGACGATGTAGAACTCCATCTCCGGCGCCACCACCGGCTCCCAACCCCTGTCCTCGTACAGCTTGAGCACGCGGCGCAGGATGTGGCGCGGCGACTGCTCGACCGGTGAGCCGTCGAAGTGGAAGCAGTCGTGGATCACCTGCGCCACCGGGTCCTTGGCCCATGGCACCAGGCGGATGGTGTTGGGGTCCGGCACCAGCACCATGTCCGGATCGGTGTCGGCGGAAATGCCCTCGGCGTACTCGCCGGTCACGGTCTGCACCAGCACTATCTCGGGCAGGCGCATGCCCTCTTCTTCGCTGAATTTCTCTTTCGGCACGATCTTGCCGCGCGCGATGCCGGTGAAATCAGGGATCACGCATTCGACTTCGGTAATTCGGTGTTCTCGCAGCCATTCGCTCAGAACGCTCATGGTTGCCTCCTTTGTAGCGATTCAGTTTTTGGGTGTTGGGGCAAGTCTCAGCCGCGTCGATCCCGACGAGCGGCGCAAGCCTTGCCAAACGCTTCGAGAATGGCCAGCGACAGGGGGTTGTCCTGGTACTGCCATTCCGGGTGCCACTGCACGGCGAGCGCGAAGCCGCGCGCGCCCTTGACGCTGAACGCTTCGACCAGCCCGTCCGGGGCATGCGCCTCGGCTTGAAGCGCCGGCGCCAGGCGGGCGATACCCTGCCCGTGCAGCGAATTGACCTGGGCTTCACACAGGCCGCTGAGGGCCTGCAGCACGCCGCCGTCGACGAAGCGCACCGGGTGCGCCAGCGCGTACATCTCGTCGAGCGTGCCGCCCGGGTCGCGGTGGTCGTGCATGCCCGGCTCCTCGTGCACCTTGCGGTGCAGGGTGCCGCCGAGCGCGACGTTGATTTCCTGGAAGCCGCGGCAGATGCCCAACACCGGCACCCCGGCGTCGATCGCGGCGCGGATCAAGGGCAGCGTGGTGGCGTCGCGCTCGGGGTCGTTGAAGTCGCCGTCGACGCTGGCCGCGCCATAGTGGTGCGGCTCGATGTTGGACGGGCTGCCGGTGAACAACAGGCCGTCGACCAGCTCGAGCATTTGTTCGAGCGGCGTCGCCTCGCCCAATGCCGGCAGCAGCAGCGGCAGACCGCCGGCACCGACCGCGGCGCGGACGTACTTCTCGCCGACCAGGTGGAAGAACTGGGACTCCTTGAGCCACCAGCGACAGCAGGGAATTCCGATGACAGGGTGTTTCATCGCGATCGCACGCTCGCCGTCACACGGCGGCGCGCCTCCTTTGCAGCGTTGCGGGAATAAAAAAGCGGCGCCCAAAGAGGGCACCGCACAGAGGAGATCAGTGAACGCCGCCGCAAACACACGGCGAGCGTGAATCAGGTACTCCGCCAGAACGCCCGGCGCCAGCCGCGCGCCACTCGCACCATGCGCCAGACACCACGCAGCGGCGCGGCGCATGCCGGCGGCGGCGGCACGGGCGGCGAGCGGGGCGAAGCGGCGGATCGAACGGTTCTGCATCGGGTGCTCCTTGGGTGGGTGCGGCATGTTCCGACAGGCGGAACGCCGTATCGGGCTAAATTCAGTCTAAGCTCGTTAAATATAATTGACAAGCACCGTCAATTAAATTTTTACACACCTCCCTAACCGCCATCGTTGCCACACCTTTCACGCCCCGTTTCAGTGCTGCATAGCGTCAAATTTGTGCACCACAACAAGCGATAAGCGGGTTGTGATATACTTTGCCGGCCCATTACGCCTCGGCGACATCGTCAAAAATAATTTGACACAAGCCGTCAATTATTATCAACATTCGGAAACAACATGGACATCGGACCACGACTCAAGCTGGTGCGCGAACGCTACAAGCTGTCGCAACGGGAGCTGGCAAAACGGGCTGGCGTCACCAACGCCACGATCTCCCTGATCGAACAGAACCGGGTCAGCCCGTCGGTCAGCTCGCTGGTAAAGCTGCTCGAGGGCATCCCGATGTCGCTGGCGGATTTCTTCACCTTCGACGAGCCGCCGCGTGAAAACCGCTACGTGTTCCGGCCGGGCGAACAGCCCGACCTCGGCAACAACGGTCTGCGCCTGTTGCTGGTCGGCGCCACCGTGCAGGACCGCCAGATGCGCATGCTGCGCGAGCTGTACGCGCCGGGCGCCGACACCGGCCCGGAGGCGATCACGCACAGCGAAGGCGAGGAATGTGGAATCGTGGTGCGCGGCACCGTCGAATTGACCATCGACGGCCAGGTCAACGTGCTGCACGCCGGCGACGGTTACTACTTCCCGAGCACGCTGCCGCACCGCTTCCGCAACATCGGCCAGGACGAGGCCGAAATCATCAGCGCCAACACGCCGGCCAACTTCTGATCCGGGGCGGCGGCTGGCGCGCTACTTAGGAGAACGTGTTATGCCCCGCCTCACCCACGAGCAATGGCAAGCGCTGGCCGCGCGCCAGGTCTTCGAGGGCCGCGCCTTCATCGACGGCGCGTACGTCGCCGCCGCCGACGGCAAGACCTTCGCCACCGTCAACCCGGCCAACAAGCAAACGTTGACCGACATCGCCGAGTGCGGCGAAGCCGACGTGAACAAGGCCGTGGCCGCGGCGCGCGCCGCCTTCGAGGACGGCCGCTGGTCGGGCCTCGCGCCGTTGCAACGCAAGACCGTGCTGCTGACGTTCGCCGCACTGATCCGCGAGCACGCCGACGAGCTGGCGCTGCTGGAGACCCTGGACACCGGCAAGCCGATCGCCGATGCGCTGGGCGTCGACGTCGCCGGCACCGCCTACTGCGTGCAGTGGTTCGCCGAAGCGATCGACAAGGTCGGCGGCGAAGTGCCCCCGCTGGCGCCGAACCTGCACGGCACCGTCACGCGCGAGCCGATCGGCGTGGTGGCGGCGGTGGTGCCGTGGAACTTCCCGCTGTTGATGGCGAGCTGGAAGTTCGCGCCGGCGCTCGCCGCCGGCAACTCGCTGCTGCTCAAGCCGTCGGAAAAATCCCCGCTCACCGCGATCCGCATCGCCGCGCTGGCACAACAGGCCGGCATCCCCGACGGCGTGTTCAACGTGCTGCCCGGCGCCGGCGAGACCGGCCGCCTGCTGGCGCTGCACAGGGACGTCGACTGCCTCGCCTTCACCGGCTCCACCGCGGTCGGCAAGCGCATCATGGCGTGCGCGGCGGAATCGAACCTGAAGCGGGTGTGGCTGGAGTTGGGCGGAAAATCGCCGAACATCGTGCTCGACGACTGCCCGGACGTCGCCCAGGCGGCGCGCGCCGCCGCCGGCGGCATCTTCTTCAACCAGGGCGAGATGTGCTCGGCCGGTTCGCGCGTGCTGGTGCAGCGCGGCGTCTACCCCGAGTTCATGGCGGAACTGAAGCAGGCCGCCGAGGGCTATCGCCCGGGCGACCCGCTCAATCCCGCCACCGGCATGGGGGCGATCGTCGACGAGGCGCAGTACCGCCGCGTGCTGGACTACATCGCCATCGGCAAGCAGGAAGCCAAACTCGCCTTCGGCGGCCACGCGGTGCACACCGACACCGGCTACTACATCGCCCCGACCGCGTTCGAGACCTCGCCCGACGCGCGCATCGCGCGCGAGGAGATCTTCGGCCCGGTGTGCGCCGTGATCCCGTTCGACACGGCAGACGAGGCGATCGCCATCGCCAACGACAGCGACTACGGCCTCGCCGCCGCGGTGTGGACACGCGACGTCAGCCGCGCCCACCGCCTCGCCCGCGCCTTGCGCGCCGGCACGGTGTGGATCAACTGCTACGACGAGGGCGGCGACCAGAACCTGCCGTTCGGCGGCTACAAGCAGTCCGGCAACGGCCGCGACAAGTCGCTTCACGCGCTGGAGAAGTACACCGAATTGAAGTCGACGCTGCTGAAGCTGTACTCCTGAAGCGGCGCGCTCCGAACCACCCGCCACGGTGTTGCGGGCCACTTTACCGGTGGCCCGCTTTTTTACCTCTGCCTCCGCCAAGGTTGGCCGAAGCCGGGAACGGCGCCCTCCGCCGCCCCCCGCACCAATCCCACCGCTCCCCGAGTCCGCCGCCGCACCACGGTGCCACCGGCGCTGGCTTGAGAAGCGCCGGAACAAGGACGATACTGCCAGCCATCCCCATCCCCTCGCTGAATGCCCATGAACTACCGCCTGGTTTTTGTCGAAGACGACGCCGAACTGGCCGAGCTGATCCGCGACTTCCTGTCGCGCCACGACATGGAAGTGCAGATCGAGCCACGCGGCGACACCGCGCTCGCCGCCATCGCCGCCGCCCAACCCGACCTGGTCTTGCTCGACATCATGCTGCCCGGCAAGGACGGCCTGACGCTGTGCCGCGAACTGCGCCCCACCTTCGCCGGCCCGATCGTGATGCTGACCTCGCTCGACAGCGACATGCAGCAAATCCTCGGCCTGGAGCTGGGCGCCAACGACTACATCCTGAAAACCACGCCGCCGGCGGTGCTGGCGGCGCGCCTGCGCGCCCAGTTGCGCCAGCACCGCCCGGCCGCCGCCGCCGAAACGCCGGCCGCCATGACGCGCAAGCAGTTCGGCCAGCTCAGCATCGACCCGATCAGCCGCGAAGTGACGCTGGCCAGCGAGCACGTCCCCCTCTCCACCGCCGACTTCGACCTGTTGTGGCTGCTGGCCAGCCACGCCGGCGAAATCCTGGACCGCGAGGTCCTGTTCAAGGAGATGCGCGGCATGGAATATGACGGGCTGGACCGCAGCATCGACGTCGCCATCTCGCGGCTGCGCAAGAAGCTCGGCGACAACCCCGCCGAGCCCTTCCGCATCAAGACCGTGCGCAACAAGGGCTATCTGTTCGCCCCGGCCGGCTGGAACTGAACCATGCGCCGCCTGTTCGTGCAGTTCTATCTGATGCTGATGGCGTGCTTTCTCGGCGGCGTGCTGCTGGTGGGCGTGGTCTACAAGCAGGCGGTGGACAAGGTCGGCGAGCGCTACCTGTCCGACCTCCTGGGCGCCTCGCTGTCGATGATCCAGAGCGAACTCAAGGGCGTGCCGCCGGAGATGTGGAGCGAAACGCTGGAAGAGTTCGACCACGGCCTGACCTTCCCGCTGCGCATCGAGGGCGACGCCGCCTACACCCTGGACGACGACGCCCGCGCCGCGCTGGCACGCGGCGAGATCGTGATGCTGGAAGACAACTTCCTGTTCCTGCAGCGCATCCCCAACAGCAACTTCCTGCTGGTGGCGGGCCCGCTGCGCTACCTGTTCTTCCTGCACCAGCTCAAGTGGGTGGATTACGTGCTGCTGCTGCTGGTCGGCCTGTCGCTCGGCATCCCGGTGCTGCTGTGGCTGCGCCCGCACTGGAACCAGCTGATGCAGCTGGAGCAGACCGCCGTGCGCCTGGCCGAAGGCGACCTCAGCGCGCGGGTGCAGTTGCCGCCGGGCTCCGGGGTACGCCGCGTGGGCGAGGCGTTCAACCGCATGGCCGACAGCATCGGCGCGCTGCTGGCCGGGCGCAAGGCGCTGATCGACGCCGTCGCGCACGAACTGCGCACGCCGCTGGCGCGGCTACGCTACCGCCTGGCGCTGCTGGAGGGCGACCCGGACAGTCCGCCGCGCCAGGCCATCGAACGCGACCTCGCCGCCATCGACTCGCTGCTGCAGGAACTGCTGCTGCACGCCCGTCTCGACCGTCCGCAAGTACCGCTGACGCTGAGCCGCTTCGACGCCCGGGAATGGGTGGCTGAAAGGTTGGCCGAACAGGCGCCCTTGGCCAGCGGCATCGACTGGCGCGACGACAGCCGCGGCGAGATCGAGCTGGAGGGTGACCGCTACCTGCTGTCGCGCGCCCTCGACAACCTGCTCAGCAACGCACGCCGCTACGCCCAGCACACGGTGCGCGTGCTGCTGGAACAGGACGGCAACGGCTACTGCCTGCGCGTCGACGACGACGGCCCTGGCATCCCGGCGGAGGAGCGCGAGCGCGTGCTGGAGCCGTTCGTGCGCCTCGACCAGAGCCGCGGCCGCGACAGCGGCGGGCACGGCCTCGGGCTCTCCATCGTGCAGGGCATCGCGCGCGCGCATCAAGGCACGCTCGGCATCGAAGACAGCCCGCTGGGCGGCGCCCGCTTCGTGCTACGCTGGCCCGGCGCGGCGGGCGTACATAGCGTTACACAGGGAAACATTCCACTCACAGACGCCGGAAACGGGCGCGCCTAGGATACAACTCATGGAAGGCCCCCACAGCCAACCGAGACCACGACAGACTCGAACCCTCACGGTTCCACAAGGAGTATCACCATGAAAAAGCTGACCCTGCTCGCCCTCTCCGCCGCCTTCGGCCTGACCTCGATCGGCAGCTTCGCCGCCACCCCGGTCACCCCGGCCTCGCCGGCGGTGAAAGCCGAAGCCTCCGCTCCGGCCGCCAAGGCCGCGATGAAACCGGCCGCCAAACCGGCCGTGAAGAAGATTCACAAGTCGCGCGCCAAGAAGGCCGTGAAAAAGCCGATGGTTGAGAAAAAGGCCGCTTCCGCCCCGGCACAAAAAGCCCAGGCGCTGAAAAAGCATCACAAGATCGTCAAGCACCACAAGCATCACAAAGTGATGGTGAAAAAGCCGGCTGCGGCTAACTAAGCCGGAACAGGCCGCGGCCTGTTCCAACCCAGCACAACGGGGCGCCACGGCGCCCCGTTTCGCATTGGATCGCCATGTCTACCCGACTGCTGACCGCCCTGCTGCTCGCCAGCCTGATTCCCGCCGCCGGCGCCGGCCCCCTGAGCGCGGAACGGCGCACCCTGTTCTTCGGCCACGACGACCGGGTACGCGTGCACCCGGACCACGGCCCCTGGCAAGCCATCGGCCAGATCGAAACCGCCTCGGGCAACCTGTGCACCGCCACGCTGGTCGCCCCCGACGTGGCGCTCACCGCCGGGCACTGCTTCGTCGGTCCCCACGGCCGGCTCGATCCGGCGCGACGCTTCACCCTGGCGCTGGACGGCCGGAACAGCGCCCGCCACACCGCCGCCCGCCGCGTCTGGCTCGACCGGCGCCTGTTGCGCGGGCTGATCCGCCAAGGAGGCGACCTGATCGTCCCGCCCGCCGTGGCACGCTACGACTTCGCCTTCGTCCGGCTCGCCGCGCCCCTGCTCGCGGCAGAACACACCGTCACGCCGTTCGACGGTGACCGCGCCGCCCTGCGCCAGGCGCTGACCCAGGCCAGCTGGCGCGTCAGCCAGGCCGGTTACCCGGAAGATGCCCCCGACCAGCTGATGCTGCACCGCCACTGCCGCGCCACCCGGCTCGAGGCCGACGGCCGCCTCGCCCACCGTTGCGATACGTTGCCCGGTGACAGCGGCTCGCCGCTACTGCTCGAGGTTGCCGGCCAGCCACGGCTTGTCGCCATCCAGAGCTCGGCGCCGGACGCGCGCTGGCGCTACCGTGCCGACAACATGGCGCTGTCGGCCCCCAGCTTCCAGCCGGCCCTGCGCCGCTTCCTCGCTAAGCCCAAATAGCAAAAACCGCCTCGCGGGCGGTTTTTGCTGTCCATCGCTGTCTCGGCTCTAGCCGGCCAGGGCCGCCTTCTGTATCGCGATCAGCTCGCCCACGCCCTGCTCGGCCAGGCGCAGCATGGCGTCCAGTTCGGCGCGGCTGAACGGCACCCCCTCGGCGGTGCCCTGCACCTCGACAAAATGACCGCTGCCGGTCATCACCACGTTCATGTCGGTCTCGCAGGCGGAATCCTCGAGGTAGTCGAGGTCCAGCACCGGACGCCCCTCGAACACGCCGACCGACACCGCCGCCACGAAATCGCGGATCGGGCTTTCCTGCAGCTTGCCCTGCGCGATCAGGCCGCTGATGGCGTCGTGCAGCGCGACGAAGGCGCCGGTGATGCTGGCGGTACGCGTGCCGCCGTCGGCCTGGATCACGTCGCAGTCGATCTGGATCTGGCGCTCGCCCAGCTTGCCCAGGTCGACCACCGCACGCAGGCTGCGGCCGATCAGGCGCTGAATCTCCTGGGTACGCCCGGACTGCTTGCCGCTGGCCGCCTCGCGCCGCATGCGGCTGCCGGTGGAGCGCGGCAGCATGCCGTACTCCGCGGTCACCCAGCCCTGGCCCTTGCCCTTGAGGAAGCCCGGCACGCTCTCGTCGACGCTGGCGGTGCAGATCACCTTGGTATCGCCGAACTCGACCAGCACCGAGCCTTCGGCATGCTTGGTGTAGCCGCGGGTCAAAGTCACCCGGCGCAGGGCATCGTTGGGGCGGGAAGAAGGTCGCATGGTCGCAGTCCGTCGAAATCAAAAACGCGATTATACCCCGCTCCCCCTCAGAACCTGTTCACGATCTGTCGCGAGCAGCCCTCAGCGGGGTGAAGAGCAGCACAGAAACAGGAATGGACTGGAGTCCATGAGGATTTCGAGCAGCACATGAGCCCCGATCAGGGATGCGCAGCAAGATCGGGAACTGGTTCTCACACGGGTTTATCCGGCCGGCTGGCCAGGATTTCGCGATGCATCTCCTCTTCCTGTACCCGTGCCGGCGTCGACGAGCGGCGCCGGCTCAGCGCCAGGTGGGTATCCAGTACATCGCTGCGCTGGCTGACATCGAGTGCCTCGTCCAGCAGCGTCACCGCCACCGCCGACAGATTGTCGCCGTGCCGGCCGCCGCGCCGCTCGGCCACGTTCATCAGCGCCGGCAGCACCTCGGCTCACCGCACGGCCGACAAACACCTTGGTCAACTCGGCGTCCTGGATCTGCGACCACAGACCGTCGGAACAGAGCAGCACCGAGGCCCCCGGGAACAGCAGTTGGCGCTCGCCGATGTCGATGTCCGGGTCGGAAGAGGCCCCCAGACAGTTGTAGATCTTGTTGCGGTCGGGGTGGGTGCGCGCGCCCTCCTCGGTCAACAGCCCCTGGTCGATCAGCCGCTGCACCTGCGAATGATCGCGTGAGCGCAAGCGCAGGCCGCTGTTGTCCAGCAGGTACAGCCGGGAGTCGCCGACGTGGCACCAGTACAGCATGTCCTGCTGGATCACCGCCGCCACCACCGTGGTGCTGGGCACCTCCGGCAGGTGATGCTCGGTGGCGTAATCGAGAATCGCCTGATGGGCCGAACTGATGGCGTTGACCAGAAAGCGGTTGGGATGGCTCAGCGACGGAGTGGCCTGCTGGTAGAACAACTCGCTCATCAGATCGATGGCGATCTGGGCCGCCACCTCGCCCTGCAAGTGTCCGCCCATACCGTCGGCCACCACCAGCAACACCGACTCCAGCGAGTGGGCGATCACCACACGGTCTTGATTGTAGGAACGGCCGCCGACGCGGCTGTCCTGGAAGATCGACAATTTCATGCACACACTTTCAGGAAGAACGACTGCCCGTCAGGCTGCGAAGCCAGCCGGCCAGCTTGTGCGTCACCGCCTGCGACTCGGGGAGGGCGACAGGCTCACTGTAATGGGGGTCCATCAGTCGCTTTTGCACCTCCATCAGGGTCGCCGGCCGCCGCTCGGGCTCCATGTCCAGACAGCGATCGACCAGCTCGCACAACTCGCGCGAATAAAGACGCACAAAGCGCCGGGACGCCGGTTCTAGCAAGTCCTTCACCGCCCGCTCCTTCGCCCCTTGCGGCGTGCCGCCCCCCATGCAGGAGTAGAGGCAGGCACCCAGGGCATAGATATCGGTCCATGGTCCCTGCGCCATATCGCTCTTGTACTGTTCCGGCGCGGCGTAGCCCGGCGTGTACATCGAGGCGAACTCCCTGCTGCGCTGGTTCAGCGTCTGGCGCGCGGCGCCGAAGTCCAGCAATAGCGGACCGCCGCCGCGCCGCAGATAGATGTTGGCTGGCTTGATGTCCAGATGCAGCAGACGGTGCAGATGGACCTCGCGCAGGCCGGACAAGAGCGCGGCGAACCAGCGTCGGATACGGCGCTCGTCGAGCCGCCCGCCGGCAATCTCCAGCTCGCGGGTCAAGGGACGGCCATCGGCGTACTCCATCACCAGGTAGACCGTCTGGTTGGCGCGGAAGAAATTGGCGACCCGCACCACGTTCGGGTGGTTGATCCCGGCCAGGATGCGCCCTTCCTCGAAGAAGCACTTCAACCCCAGGTTGAACGCCTCCTGGTCAAGCTCGTGCTGCACCGTCACCTGGCCATTGTCACCGCGGCACGCCAAGTGGCCGGGCAGGTATTCCTTGATGGCGAATTTCTGGTCGTCGTCATCCAGAGCCAGATAGACCACGCTGAATCCGCCCACGGAAAGCAGGCGGACGATGGTGTAATCGGCCAGCCGGTAGCCGGCCGGCAATGCGGTTTCTTGCCTGGATTGAGTCATAGGATGGCTGTTGCTATAGTGTCCGGGGCCATGGATTGAGCTTAGCAAAGCAATTCGGGCCCGGTCTTGATATTTGTCCAGTTTAACCGGGAGTTCAGCATGATTTTAAGTATGACAGGCTTCGCCGCCATTAGCAGGGAATTTCCCGGTGGCATGCTCAATCTGGAACTGCGCGCCGTCAACCACCGCTACCTGGACGTCCAGATGCGCCTGCCGGAAGAGCTGCGCGTCATCGAAGCCCCCTGCGTGAAATGATCGGCGCCAAGGTCACCCGCGGCAAACTCGAATGCCGCGTCGGCTTCAACCAGTTGGAAAACGCCACCCCCACGCTGGAAGTCAACCACGAGCTGCTGCAGCAATTGCTGGCGGTCTCCCGCACCATCAAAGAGAACGCACCGGAAGCCGACACCCTGTCGCTGGGTGAACTGATGCGCTGGCCCGGCGTGATGAAATCGAACGAACTCAAGCCCGAAGTGCTGCAACAGCTGTGCCTGGAAAGCCTGACCAAGGCACTGGCCGACTTCAACGCCTCGCGCGAACGCGAGGGTGAGAAGCTCAAGGCGGTACTGCTGGAGCGTGTCGCCTCGATCGAGACCATCGTCGCCAGCCTCAAGCCCAAGCTGCCGCAGATTCTGGCCGCTTACATGGAGAAGCTGTCCAACCGCCTGCGCGATGCACTGGAGAGCGTTGATGAAGACCGCCTCAAGCAGGAATTCGCCCTGTTCGCCCAGAAGATCGATGTCGACGAGGAACTGTCGCGCCTGAGCACCCACCTGAGCGAAGTCCGCCGCATTCTCAAGGCCGGGGGCCAAGCCGGCAAGCGGCTCGACTTCCTGATGCAGGAACTCAACCGCGAAGCCAACACCCTCGGCTCCAAATCGGTATCGACCGAAACCACCCAGGCCTCGGTCGAACTCAAGGTGCTGATCGAGCAGATGCGCGAACAAATTCAAAACATCGAATAAGCCATCGCGCCGCTTCGGCCAACGTCTCGGAAAGCCCCGCCCGTCGGGGCTTTTTTCATGCTGGCGTGGCCACGCCACTGCCATTTCCAGCAACTATTGATCCAAATCAAGGGCGCCCGGCCCGATAGAGTGGAACATCCTGCCTGTGAACGGCTCTGAAGACGACAGAGCCCGCCTCCTCTCCCGCCCATCTGCACTGGACAGCAGTTATTGCGACGGCGAGTCATTCCCAGGGTCTCTCCCTGTCTAGCCCCGTTGGCGATTATTTCATCAGAATTTTGTAACAGTTTGTAACAAGGCCACACCTCGTTTCGGACACATGCGAAATTCATAGAACCCTAATATATCTGGCGCTTGCGGCAACGCATCAAAACGGGACGCGCATCATCACCATCCGAACCGGGCTATTCCGGCCTCCAGCGCCGCGCCTGCGCTATTGAACAAGCATCAAAAATGGCTTTCAATACGACCCGTCCAGTTCAGATCCTAAGGATGGAATGACCACCCCATTCCATTCGCTTTTCCTTATCTAAAGCGAAGTAATCGACAAGCATCGCCGTGTCGCCAACGGCTCGCCAGGAGCGCGGCTACCCACCTCGCAAGAGGTCTTTCCACCCGCTTCCAGGCTCGAGCCCGTGCAAGTCGAACAGTGAATTTCTGCTGTCACGCCATCTATCTGAACGATCGCCAAATCGTTCTTATCAAGTGATCACCGGGGCCATCGCGAAGTTGGAATAGCCGTTGCCGGCTACGTCGCGGCGTGCTGTTTTGACCGGGACTGCGGCGTTTGGCCAAGTCATTCCGCCTTGGGCGGAGTGCGCGTTTTCTACCCGGCCAGATCGACAAGACAGCGCATGCTGTCACGTGGGCCTGGAAGGGAATGACTACAAGCCACTTTCAATTCACTAAGGTCGTAGGATGATAAACAGTAAACACCCACGCATTTTACGAGGGCTTCCGCTGGCCGCCGCCGCCCTGCTCTCCGGCTGTCAGGGAGGTATTCTTGACCCGAAAGGCCAGATCGCCGCAGACGAGAAATCGCTGATCATCACAGCCACCGTGCTGATGCTACTGGTGGTCGTCCCGGTGATTTTGATGACGCTCGGTTTCGCCTGGAAGTATCGCGCCAGCAACAAGAGCGCCACCTACGACCCGAAATGGTCTCACTCCGGCAAGATCGAGGCCGTGGTCTGGATCATCCCGATCATCATCGTCTCCTTCCTCGCCGTCATCACCTGGAACAGCACCCACAAGCTCGACCCGTACCGCCCGCTCGACTCGGACAAGAAGCCGATCACCATCCAGGTCGTGTCGCTCGACTGGAAATGGCTGTTCATCTACCCCGAACTGAACATTGCCAGCGTCAACCAGTTGGCCTTCCCGGCCAACACCCCGGTGAACTTCAAGATCACCTCCGATGCCGCGATGAACTCCTTCTTCATCCCCCAGCTGGGCGGCCAGATCTACTCCATGGCCGGCATGCAGACCAAGCTGCACCTGATCGCCAACGAACCGGGCAGCTACGACGGCATGTCCGCCAACTACAGTGGCGCCGGTTTCTCGGGCATGAAGTTCAAGGCCATCGCCACCGCCTCCCCGGCCGAATTCGACGCCTGGGTGAAGCAGGTCCGCAGCGGCAAGCCGCTGGACCCCACCAGCTACGCACAACTGCTGAACCCGAGTGAAAACAACCCGGTGCAGCATTTCTCGTCCGTCACCCCGGGCCTGTTCTACGGCGTACTGAACAAGTACATGGCCGGCCATCAGACCGCCATGGAAGCCGGACTCAGCCCCATCCAGCTTGCCGCGCTCACCAAGAGCCTGTGCAAGACGCCGGTCGTTAAGGAGTAAATACAGAAATGTTGTTAGGTAAACTGACGCTGGACGCCATACCGTTCCACGAGCCCATCATTATGGGAGCGCTCTCGGGCGCCGGCCTGATGGGGCTCGCGGTCATTGCCGCCATCACCAAGTTCGGCAAGTGGGGCTACCTCTGGAAAGAATGGCTGACTTCGGTCGACCACAAGAAAATCGGCGTGATGTACATCATCGTCGCGCTGGTGATGTTGCTGCGCGGCTTTGCCGACGCCGCCATGATGCGGACCCAGCTCGCCATGGCCACCAACGGCCACCTCGGCATCTTTCCGCCCGAACACTACGACCAGATCTTCACCGCCCACGGCGTGATCATGATCATCTTCATGGCCATGCCGTTCATGACCGGCCTGATGAACATCGTGGTACCGCTGCAGATCGGCGCCCGCGACGTCGCCTTCCCGTTCCTGAACTCGCTGAGCTTCTGGCTGCTGGTGGCGGCTGCGGCACTGGTGAACCTCTCGCTCGGGGTGGGTGAATTCGCCCGTACCGGCTGGGTGGCCTACCCGCCGCTGTCCGAGCTGGCCTACAGCCCGGGCGTGGGGGTGGATTACTACATCTGGGCCCTGCAGATATCCGGGATCGGAACGACACTGACAGCGATCAACTTCCTGGTGACCATCCTCAAGATGCGCACCCCGGGCATGAAGCTGATGCAGATGCCGATCTTCACCTGGACCTGCACCTGGGCCAACGTGCTGATCGTGACCTCGTTCCCGATCCTGACCGGCGCGCTCGCCATGCTGACGCTGGACCGCTACCTAGACTTCCACTTCTTCACCAGTGAAGCCGGCGGCAACCCGATGATGTACCTCAACCTGTTCTGGGCCTGGGGTCATCCGGAGGTATACATCCTGGTTCTGCCGGCCTTCGGCATCTTCTCGGAAGTGGTCTCCACCTTTGCCGGCAAGCGCCTGTTCGGCCACACCTCGATGATCATCGCCTCCGGCGTGATCTCGGTGCTGGGCTTCATGGTCTGGCTGCACCACTTCTTCACCATGGGCTCCGGCGCCAACGTCAACGCCTTCTTCGGCATCGCCACCATGGTGATTTCGGTGCCGACCGGCGTGAAGCTGTTCAACTGGCTGTTCACCATCTACCGCGGCCGCCTGCGCTTCACCTCGCCGGTACTGTGGACCCTGGGCTTCATGGTCACCTTCTCCATCGGCGGCATGACCGGCGTACTGATGGCGGTGCCGGGCGCCGACTTCGTGCTGCACAACAGCCTGTTCCTGATCGCCCACTTCCACAACACCATCATCGGTGGCGCGGTATTCGGCTACCTGGCCGGCTTCGTGTTCTGGTTCCCGAAAGCCTTCGGCTTCAAGCTGGACGAGCGCCTGGGCAAAGCGGCGTTCTGGTTCTGGCAGACCGGCTTCTACTTCGCCTTCGTGCCGCTCTACATCCTGGGCTTCATGGGCATGACCCGTCGCCTCAACCACACCGACAACCCGCTGTGGACCCCGTGGCTGTACGCCGCCTGCATCGGCGCGGTCCTGATCGCGCTGGGCATCGGCTGCCAGCTGCTGCAGATCGTCGTCAGCCTGCGCAACCGCAAGCAGCTGGCTGACGTGACCGGCGACCCGTGGAATGCCCACACCCTGGAGTGGTCCACCTCCTCGCCGCCGCCGTTCTACAACTTCGCCAAGCTGCCGCAGGTGCATGACATCGACGCCTTCACCGACATGAAGGAAAAAGGCGTGGCCTACCAGGTACCGCAGCAGTACGCACCGATCCACATGCCGAAGAACACCGCGGCCGGCGTCTACATCGGGGGCTTCACCCTGGTGTGCGGTTTCGCCCTGATCTGGCACATCTGGTGGCTCGCCATCGTGGGTCTGATCGGCATCATCGGCAGCATGCTGGCACGTGCCTACGACAACGATATCGACTACTACGTCCAGCCGGACGAGATCGAAGCGATCGAACGCGAACGCTTCGAGAAGATGGGTATCGACTTCGACCGCTACGACGAACGCGACCAAGGCACGGCCCGTCCGCACCCGGCAAAAACTCTGGAGCAGGTGTAAACAGCCATGACTTCGCACGCAACCGCACTACACGATACGCACGCTCACGACCATGAGCATCACGACAGCGGCGTCAGCACCCAGCTGGGCTTCTGGCTCTACCTGATGACCGACTGCATCCTGTTTGCCAGCGCCTTCGCTGCCTACGCGGTGCTGTTCGGCAACGTCAACGGCGGCGTCGCCGGCAAGGATATCTTCGAGCTCAAGTACGTGCTCGTGGAAACCTTCGCCCTGCTGTTCTCCAGTATCACCTACGGCTTTGCCATGATCAGCGGCCACAAGGGCAGCAAGGCCGGCCTCTTGGGCTGGCTGGCCGTCACCTTCCTGTTCGGCGCCGTGTTCATCGGCATGGAACTGCACGAATTCGGCGCGCTGATCGCCGAGGGCCACGGCCCGGACAAGAGCGCCTTCCTGTCCGGCTTCTTCGCCCTGGTTGGGATGCACGGCCTGCACGTCACCGCCGGCCTGATCTGGATGGCGGTGATGATGCTGGAAGTGATCAAGACCGGCCTGACCGGCCGCGCTATGACCCGCCTGAACTGCCTGAGCATGTTCTGGCACTTCCTCGACATCGTGTGGATCTGCGTCTTTACCGTCGTCTATCTGAAAGGGGCCATCTGATGAGCCAAGCTCACGATCACGCGGCCAGCCACGGCAGCGTCAAATCCTACCTGACGGGCTTCGTGCTGTCGGTCATCCTGACCGTGATCCCGTTCTGGCTGGTGATGAACGGCAACCTGAACCCGCACGATACGCTGCTGACCATCGCCGGCTTCGCCGTGGTGCAAATCCTGGTGCATCTGAAGTACTTCCTGCACCTTGATTTCACCACCGAAGGCCGCGTCAACACCCTCGCCTTCCTGTTCACCGCGCTGGTGATCGTGCTGCTGGTGGGGCTGTCGGTCTGGATCATCTTCAGCGCCGACGCGCTGATGATGCCCTGAGAGAGCCTGACGTGAAACTCAAGCGCTACCTGCAGGTCACCAAGCCGGGCATCATCTTCGGCAACCTGATCTCGACGGCGGGAGGTTTCCTGCTCGCCGCGCGAGGCCATGCCGACCTGGGGCTGCTCCTGGCCACAGTGATCGGGCTGTCGCTGGTGGTCGCCTCCGGTTGTTCCCTGAACAACTGCATCGACCGCGACATCGACTGCAAGATGGCACGCACCCGGAACCGCGTACTGGTCACCGGCGCCATGTCGTTCAAGGCCGCCCTGATGCACGGCATGCTGCTGGGTCTCGCCGGGTTCTGGACGCTGTGGCACTGGACCAACCCGCTGGCCTTTGCCTGCGCGCTGTTCGGCTTCGTGATCTACGTCGGCGTTTATAGCCTGTACATGAAGCGCAAGTCGGTCTACGGCACGCTGGTGGGCAGCCTGTCCGGCGCGGTGCCGCCGGTGGCGGGCTACTGCGCGGTCAGCGGCCAGTTCGACATGGGCGCGGCCATCCTGCTCTTGATGTTCTGCCTGTGGCAGATGCCGCACTCGTACGCGATTGCGATCTTTCGCTTCAAGGACTACGAGGCAGCCAACATCCCGGTGCTGCCGGTGGTGAAGGGTATCTCGGCCGCCAAGCAGCAGATCGTGCTCTACATCCTGGCCTTCGCCGCCGCCACCGTGATGCTGGCCTTCGGCGGCTACGCCGGCTATGGCTACCTCGCCGTGGCCTGTGCCACCAGCCTGTGGTGGCTCAAGATGGCGCTGTCAGGCTACAAGAGCAGTACCGATGACCGGGCGTGGGCGCGTCAGGTGTTCTTCTTCTCCATCATCACGATTACCGCACTCTCGGTGATGATGGCGGTGGATTTCCAGATTCCCGAGCTGTGCTGCACCCCTGCCCCCGGCAGCGGCGTGCTGGCGGCCTTGAGCAAGCTGGTCGCCTGAGTCCCCTACGAAACAAACAGGGCCCCGCTTGGGGCCCTGTTCATTTGTAGCGAGCGCGTCGTCCGGCTCAGTTCTTTTCCCAGATCAGCCGGGCGATGGCCGACGAATCCAACTCGCCCTCCCCCTTCTCGACCAGTTCGCCGATCAGGCCCGCCACCCGTTCCGCTTCCGGCAGCTTGATACCCAATTCGCGCGCGGTATCGAGCACGATGCCCATGTCCTTGAGGTGCAGCTTGGCCTTGAAGCCCGGCGCGTAGTTGTCGTCGATCATGCGCTGGCCATGAACATCCAGCACCCGGCTCTGGGCGAAACCGCCGAGCAGCGCCTCGCGCACCGGTGCCGGATCGACGCCGCACGCCTTGGCCAACTTCATCACCTCGGCCACTGCCGCCACACCGACGCCGACGGCAATCTGGTTGCACGCCTTGGCTACCTGCCCCGCTCCCGACTCGCCAATATGGGTGATGGTCTTGCCCATCGCCTGCAGCGCCGGCCGTGCCTTCTCCAGCGCCTCGGCCTTGCCACCGACCATGATGGTCAGAGTGCCGTTGATGGCGCCGACCTCACCGCCCGACACCGGGCAATCGAGGAAGTCGATGCCTTTTTCGGCCAGGCTGGCCGCGATCTTGCGCGCACCTATTGGAGAAATCGTGCTCATGTCGGCGCACACCAGACCCGGCTTGGCCCCCAGCGCCACGCCGTTGTCACCAAGCAGCACCGCCTCCACGTCGGCAGTGTCGGACACATTGGTCACCACCAGCTCGACACCGGCGGCCAGTTCGGCCGGGGAGTCGCACCAGCAGGCACCGGCAGCGAGCAGCGGCTCGGCCGATTCGCGCCGGCGCGCCCACACGCTGACATGATGTCCCGCCTTGAGCAGATTGAGCACGCAAGGGCGGCCCATGATACCCAGTCCGATATAGCCTACTTTCATCTATCCATCTCCGGCTGAAGCCCAGTTGATTGAACGGCTGACGCGTCACGACCGCGCATGACACGCCGATGGCGCCCTGCCGTCGATCACAGCGGGCTCAAATTGCACACAAGGGGCAAGCATACGGAAAGCCGACCGTTCAAGCCAGCCGGGGTATCAGTTTTCAGGCGGGGGGGATGGGCGCTGCGACAGCCACGCGTCGAACTCGAAATCACGGCCCGCCGCCTGGTGCTCCAGAAAATAGACAAAGGCCAGCACCTCGGCCACGGCCCGGTACAGCTCCGGTGGAATTTGCTGATCCAGATCGACCTGCATCAGCAAGGACACCAGCGCCGGCGAGTCATGCACGAATACGCCGGCCTCCTGGGCTCGTTCGATGATGCGTTCGGCCAACTCGCCGTAGCCCTTGGCCACCACCTTTGGCGCACGTGCACCGTCCTGGTAGCTCAGGGCGATGGCGGAGCGGCGCGCCGGATCAGCTGGCGGCTTCGTCATGGCTCACCGACAGTGTTGCAAGATTCAGTCCGGCAGCCCCCAGGCCCGCCTCGAGCCGAGGCGCATGGTCGCGGATCAACTGCTCCGTCGCCGCCTCCTCGGTGGCAAAAGACAGCTGTACCGTCCCGCCGACGATACGGATACGGGCAGACAGGCCACCGAGCACCGGAAGTTCCAGCGCCAGACGGGTAGACCAGGCCGCTACCGCTTCTGCACCGCCCGCCTCTCGCTCTCGCGTCTCGTCCTGCTGAATGCTCAGCTGCAGCGGCTGCCCCGGCCAGGCCCACCCCTGCAGTTGAAGCTGGTGGTTCTCCAGGGTGTCGAGCTGCCGTTGCACCAGGTTACCCAGCTCCGCCAAGGCCGCTTTGCCATGGGGAGAGGGAGTCGTCTGCGCCGAATCAAGGCTTTGCCCGAGCCTGGCTTGCGGCTCGTCCTTGAGGCTCTCCAGCGACAAACGACCATCGACCCAAGCCTTGACGTGCGACTCGTAGAACAGCCCGCTCTTGTCGGTCCCCTGTTTCAGTGCTGCGGCCACATCCGCCGGATCCTGGCGCGAGGCATCCAGCTGCAGTCCCGCCTGCGTCGGCGCGCTCTTGGCGCTGTGCAGCAGATCGGTCAGATAACGCGAGGCGGGGCTCAGCGAAACATCGACCGAACCATTCGGCACCTCACTATCCGCAGCCTGCTCGACCAGCGCGAAGGTCAGTTTTGGCGACAAACTGGCCACTCGCAGCGTGAGCGCCTCGCCGTTGAGCTGCATGCCCTTGGGCAGATTCAACGTGAACAAACCATTCTTGATCAATGCGGCGAACTGCCCATTGTCCAGACGTTCAGCAACCCGGGCCGAAACCAGTTCGCCAATACTCAAGGACGGCGCCTTGGCCGGCAGTACCGAGGCTTCCAGCAGCAGCCGGCCGCCTTCGCCCAGCAGCCGGACACCGGAAACCGCCGCGGCGCCGAGTGCTTTGCCAGAAAGGGGGAAATCATGAAGTGGAATTATTGCGGTACAGGGACACGATCAGCTCGGCCTCACTGCGGGAAATGCCACAGCGCTCGGCCACCTCCGCCGCCGACAAGCCATGTTTGACAAGCTCGATAGCCTGATTGTAAGGCGTAGAGGTCAAGTCCTCCCCCTTGCTCTGCGGCCTGGGCAGGGATTTGCTCTTGGCCAGATGCTCCATGTCACGCTGCAGCATGCTGAGTTGCTGCTGCAGGTGATCGAGGTGAAGAGCAGTCAGCCTTGCGCTGCTCTCTCCATCGCGTTTCGCGCGCCACCACAGGTACCCCAAAGCAATCAGGGTACCCACAGACACCGCCAAGGATACTATCGTCCAAATAGACACGTCAGGCCTCTACTCATAACATCTTGCTACTCTTAAGAGTACAGCAGGGTGCTCTGTGGCCCAAGCCCAACTTGCCGAGCCCTAACGATAAATTTTCTGGAGCTTCTGTTGCCGGTTAGTCAATGACAGCGAGTACTGCAACTCGGTACAGCGCTCGACCAGCAAGCTTTCTATCTCCCTGCTTTGGGTTACGACGGTATCGAGTACCTCTCGCAATTCAGGGCTGTTTGCTAGCGCAGGCACATCGACCTCAAGGATGACTTGACGATAATGGGCATCTCGCTCGATATCGAGTTCGGTAAATCGTTCCCACTCGGCATTGCTGGCGGCTGCCAACATTGCTTCCGTGATATGGGCAAGCTTCATTACCGGAGAGCTCAATCCCACGTCCTCATCCATTCCGATCCCACTCCTTCATCAGAGTGATGCGCAGCATACGCTTGTCTTGATATCAGCCAACGGCAGAAACCGGAGCGCCCGAGTATTCCCGTTTATCCAGCTCAACCCATGCAGGCAGGAGGGTGTCAAGCAAGCTACGAACCTCCGCCAGGATGTCCTGGTCATTGCTTTTCCCTGCCAGAGCCAAGCGAGCCTTCATATAAAGATATAAATCATTCAAGTTTCGCGCAGCATCGCCCCCTCTTCCAGATTTGTCATTTCGCGTAAACCATCAAGAATATCGATGGCTTTGGAGATAAGACGGGCTTTTGAAGCATAGTCCTGCATGTTGATGGCATTACCAGCCTGAGCTATGGCGTTTGCTGCCCCTTTATACAAAAGGACAACAATACCAACAGGGCTTGCTCCATAGACTGCGGCAACCAACGCATCTTTCTCATATGCCTGGTTAAGCTGCCTGAGCGCATGTTTGTTAAGCATCTCTATCCATACCCTCAAGATGACTATGATGACGAAAGCAGGTTTGCCAGGCTGCTGGTCGCAGACTGCATCTTGGCCAAAATCGCATTCAGATTTGTATATTGCTGGGTATACTGCGCTTTCAACCGATCGAGCTTCGATTGGAGACCTGTCTGGTAATTCGTCTCGTAATCTATGCGACTGTTGATCGAACTCTTGCTGGACTCAATGATGCCATCGGGCCCCAGTAATTGATTGATCACCGTATTGAAGCGATCGGCAAAACCGTCATTATTGCTATTGCCGAACAGATTTTTGACAGCAGCCGGATTCGCCGACAGGGCCGTATTGAACGCTGTCTTGTCCAGTTTCAGCGTGCCGTCCTTCTGGATCGAAATTCCTGCCTGAGCCAGATAGGCATAAGAATTATAGGGGTTCGCCCCAGACACAGGCGTAGCAAGTATGGAGGTCATCTGCGACTCGATCGCCAGAACCGAAGCGTTTCCCTTCATGCTATCGGTCCGCGCCGACTCTGCGGCTGAATGTACCTGATTGTAGGCATCGACAAACGCTTGCAAGGCCGTAGTGATGCCATCTGAATCTTGCACCACGTTGATACTGGCCTCTCCAGTCTTGCTCAGATCGAGAGTCAGCCCAGCAATCGCATCGGTCAAGTGATTGCTGGCTGCAGACACGCTGACACCATTGATAGTCAACGCTGCATTCTGAGCTGCGTGGGACTCGCTGATCGCACTAGCGGTACCCGTACTCTGGGTCAAGCCCCCCAATGACGCCGGCGAACTGGCATCAGCTGGCTCGGCCCCTCCGGCCGAAATCAAAAAGGCATTATCGCTCCCACTGTTGGTCGACGTAATAACCAACTTGTAGTTGCCGTTGTTATTGACGATATTGGCCGTCACGCCGACGCCGGCCTGGTTGATCCGGTCCCGCATGCTGTTCAACGTGACGGAATCTCCGGGATTGTCCCTCAGACTGATTGGGGTTGTGGCTTTTCCCCCAACGGTAAAGGTCAGGCTGTCCGGAGCGGAAGCAATAGCTGCCGTGGGATCGGTGATGGCAGTACCATCGGCATACTTATCAAACACCAACTGCCGAGGCTGTGCCAAGCTCGTGATATTCAGGGCATAACTGCCCGCTACAGTGGCAGCAGAGGTCGCAACGCTGGCGATTGTCGAGTCACTTGAACTGGCCTTGTAAGACTGCAAAAACGAGCCCGAAGCCAAAGAGCGAATAGCTGTCTGTAAACTGGACAAGCCGGAACTGATCTTACCCACAGCACTGAGCTGCGTATTGAACTTTGAGACACGGCTCTGGCTCGCCGTCATCGGCTGCTGCTCGATCGTCATGAGTTGACTGACGATGCTCTGGACATCGAGGGCACCAACCGACGTCGTAATGGAAGCCATGATTCTTACCTTTCAAAGCCGTTAAGAACGGTAACGCACCCCCGCGCCGCCTTCATTGTCATCGCAATCGAGCAGGGCAAGTACCAGGCATTATACCCAGCCCTATGCCTTATCCTTGATCAGCAAGCCTTTGAAGTCTTCAATAGCCTTTGAAATACTGATGGCCTCTTCGGAAGGAATCTGGCGAATGACTTTCTGGGTTTCCTTGTCCACCACCTTGACCACTGAAATATCGGTATCTTTGTCGACGGAAAACTCCAGTTCGCTATCGTAATGCTGGACAGCTTCATTCAGCTTGCGTAGTGCCGGCTGTAAGTCGGAGAGGGATACCGGCTTCTTGGTAGCGTCACGGCTATTCGACGTTTCCTTTTCTTTGTCTACGGCACTGACCGCCTGGCTCGAAACAGGCGAAACCGCCACCCCAGCCGTCTCGCCTGAAGAGGCCTGGGGAGGTGGCGCAACCGCCCGCGCCGAACTCCCATCGGAGCGAGAAAGAGGACTTACCAATGGTGTGGAAATTTGCATCTCTTCACCTCCTTTCAAGGAACAAGAAATGGCCTGGTGGTGGAACCGAGGCCATCTCTTAACTCATCTGCGGCGAGTTGCCTTACTGGAGCAGCGACAGAGCGGACTGCGTCGTCGAGTTGGCCGTCTTCAGGATGGAGGTACCGGCCTGCTGCAGAATCTGGTTCTTGGTCAAGTTGGCCGTTTCCGCGGCAAAGTCGACGTCGACGATACGGCTGTTGGCACTGGACAAGTTCTCAACGTAGTTGGACAGGTTGGCGACCACTGCATCGAAACGGTTCTGTACGGCACCGAAGTCCGAACGGCTGGACGACACGGAAGAAAGGTCGGCATCCAGGCCAGAGAGGGCGGCGGAAGCCGCACCCTGGGTGGTCACGTCGATCGTAACCGTAGCACTCAGCGCCGTATTATAGCTGTGCAACGACGTCAGGTCGGAAGCGCTGATCGTCAGCTGGTTGTCAGCCGAGCCCGAGGAGCCGACCTGGAAGGTCAATGCGCTACCGCCCGACAGCAGGGAAGTGCCATTGAACTGGGTGGTCTGGGTGATGCGGGAAATTTCCTGGGTCAGCTGGTCCACTTCCTTCTGCAGCTGCGAACGGTTGGTGTCGCTGACCGAACCGTTGGAGGCCTGCACGGCGATTTCACGGATACGCTGCAGGTTGTTGGTGATCTGACCGAGCGCACCTTCCGCCGTCTGCCCCACCGACACGCCGTCGTTGGCGTTACGGATGGCCTGGTTGTTACCACGAATCGCCGAGGTCAGGGTCTGGGAGATCGCCAGACCGGCAGCATCGTCCTTGGCGCTGTTCACGCGCAGGCCGGAAGACAGGCGTTGCAGCGACTGGTTCAGCGAGCTGGTCGAGTTGTTCAGGTTGCGTTGGGCGTTCAACGAGGCGATGTTGGTATTTACGGTCAGGGCCATGACAATTCTCCTTGGGTCGGTTGGCTCGGCAGTGCATCCGGCTTGTTCAAGTTATCGACCCGCCTCTCATAAACTTTAGCGTCTTTTTGCATTTTTCCTGCATATGACTAGCACAAGGCCCGTTGCCAATCGTGCAGATGCTCTTCCAGCATATAATGCTGTCGCACCCAGTCGCGCAACTGGTCCCCTGCGCGGTAGGCAGCCGGCAAATCGTGCACCCGCTGACGGATCGCCTCGACCCATCCGGAAACCTCATTGGCGACCCGGCATACCGGGGCCCCGCCAGTCTGATAGGGGTAGATATCGGTGCACACCACCGGCCAGCCCAGCACCCCATACTCTAGCAAGCGGAGGTTACTCTTGGCCTCGTTGAACGGGCTCACTTCCAGCGGAGCGATGGCCAGGTCCAGGTTCAGGCTGGCCATCTTTTCTGGATACAGGTCGAAAGCGACAAAGGGATGTACCTCTGCCACGTACGGACGCAGTTCCGCCAGGCACATGCCCATGAACACCCAGTCCACTTCATCGGCAGTCTGCTTGACTACCTCGACGATCAGCTCGAGATCACCACGATGCTGAGCTGCCCCCACCCAGCCGACGCGGGGCTTCTTGCCCGTGCCACGGAGAGACGACAATCCGTCCCAACGGCTCTTCTGCAAGCGATTGGGGATAACGACGATATCGTCGATCATGCCACGGCAGTGTTCCGCCAGCGGGTCAGTCGACACAATCAGGGTGTCACTCAAGGCCAGGGCCTTGCGCAACCGAGAGCGGGCATCCGGAAATACCTTCTTCCAATGGCGCGAAAACGAGCTTTTCTCCGGAATGGCACCGACCAGGTCGTCCATGCCGAAGACAATGCGCATCTCGGGCAGGAACTGGCGATAGTTCTTCATCGCCTCGACCAGGCCGTCGCCGATGGCGGTATGGAGCAGCAGGGTATCGGGGGCCTGGCGGGCCATTTCCACCACTGACAGCACATGCAGGCCGCTGCTGCCGCTCGGCTGCAGGATGTCGCCATCCAGACGGCCCGCTGCCTGCAACGCGTTGAGCGGCATGCAGACACGGTATTCGCCGCTGCCGCCGCTGACGGGCAGACCGAGCACTCGCCGGCGGCCAGGGATGGCGGGGTCCCAAGATGCGGCACGGCTGGTTTCCAGCATCATCTTGCGGCTGTTCAGGGCCAAGTGGCGGTTGTAGGCAGGATCGCGCGCCAGTTGCGGCAGCCAGCGCGCCATCATGGTGTTCAGTTCGTCGTACTCGCGTACCGCCGCTTCCAGCGCCACGCGAGGGTCGGACGTGCGGCGCCCGATGCTGCGGGCGTGATGGTGCACCATCACGGCAAAGGGGTTGTAGACATTGCGCAGGCCAGCGGCCTGGAGCTTGAGACAGAGGTCGACATCATTGAACAGCACGGTGAGTGCGGTATCGTCCATGCCGCCCACCGCCAGGTAGTGTTCCTTGGCCACCATCAGGCAGGCTGCCGTCACCGCCGAGTAGTTCTGGCCGGTGAGCAGCCGGTTCATGTAGCCCGGGGAGAAGATGTCTTCGCCCTCGAACACGTGATCGGCGACCGAACGCAGACCGCCGGGCAGGCCGAGCACGATGCCGGCATGCTGGATCAGGCCGACCTCCGGATAGGTCAGGCGGGCGCCGACCGCCCCCACGCCCGGTTGCTGCGCCCAGGCCAGCAAGCGCTCCAGCCAGGTGTCCAACACCACTTCGGTGTCGTTGTTGAGCAGCAGCACATAGCTGCCGCGGGCTTCCGCCACGCCCAGGTTGCACTGGGCGGAGAAGTTGAACGGCGCGTCGTAGGCCACGATGCGCACCCGATCCGGCCAACGTGAGCAAATGTCCCGATAGTACTCCCGGGTTTCCGGCTCTTCCGAACGGTTGTCGACGATGATCAGCTCGAAATTCTGGTAGCGGCTCCCCTCGAACAGGCTTTCGACGCACGGTTCCAGCACCTCGAGCTTGTCGCGGTTGGGCACGATCACGGACACCAGCGGTTCGCCCTGCACACGCAGGTTGAAGTGGAACGTTCCCTCCAGATAGCCGTCGCCCAATTCCACATCCAGTCCCAGGCGCCGGGCATGGTTCTCCAGCGCGACGCGTTGCGCCGGCAGAGTCAGGGGATGCGGCTTGACCGGAGGCAACGACAGCAGCATGTCGTCGACATGGCCGATGGACTGTGGTCCATGCTGCTCGAACAGCCACAGCAACAGGTCGAACCAGTAGGCCCCCGGGTAGGCTTCAAAACCGCCGCGCTCCAGCAATGCCGATGTCGCCACCGCCACGGCGTCGCCGATGTAATCCATCGAGCGCAGATATTCCGGCGCAAAGTCGGGACGGAAGCGGGGTTTGAAACGCTCGCCCATAGGGGAAACGATATCGCTGTCGCAGTACAAGGCCGCCCATTCCGGATGCATGTGGATGGCCTCGCCGAAACGCACCAGGGCCTGCGGGACCAGGCGGAAGCCCACTGGCAACCACATCAGCCAATCGGCGGGCACTTCCGCCGCCACGCTGTTCACGGCCCGTGCCAAAAGATCCGGATCGTCCAGCGTATCGAGCTGCAGCCAGCCCAGCTGTTCGTGCTCCTGGAAGGCCGGATCCGGCGCCTCCCAGTCCGCGAGCACGATCAGTCGCCAGTGGGGGTAGAGCTGCTGCTGCAAGGCGTCAACCGTGTCGGCCAGGCGGTTCTGCTCCTGCCGGCTCACGACCGTGACCAGATTGAACACCGGCCGCGACGACCAAGCCAGGACCATGCGTTCGGCCAACTGTTCGGCGTGCACCTCGCGGAAATGGTGGTTTTGCAGCCATGTGCGGTACTGGCGCAATACCGCCAGATCGCCGCCGCCGACGCTGTCCAGAGGCGGCGTCGCCAACGACGGCGGCAGCACGATGCGCAACGCCTCCGGCAGCACCAGGTTCCAGGCCTGGACGAAACGGTCTATCTGCCCTTCCAGCAGGCGCCCGCGCAGCAGGTAATCGCGTGCGCGGGTTGCCAGTGCGCGCCGCTTGGCGGCATTTTCCACCAAGTCCGCCAGGGCCTCGTACCAGGCATCCTCGTCATCCGGCGGCAGCACCACGCCCAGATCGAGCTCCTTGATGTGGTGGTAGGCCGGCACATCGCTCAGGACGGACACCGCCCCCACGGAGGAGTATTCCAGCCACTTGATGTCGGACTTGCCCGCGTTGAACTCGGACTCTTCCAGCGCGGCGATGCCGATGTCGATCTTCAGGCTGCCCAGTTTCGGCAGATAGCCCTGGTATTCCACGCCCCCGTTCACGAAACGGACGTCGGGCACGCCTTCCATCTGCGGCGGTATGCTGCCCCAGAACACGAAGGACACCTTGCCGTCGTAATCGCGCGCAAGCCGCGCCAGGGCGCTGCCGATACGGGCAAGGTCGTGACGGTGGGTTGCGGTGCCGGCGAAACCGATGGTCACCGTGGCCGCCTGGTCGTCCAGCTGCGGCTCCACCAGACGCGCTGCGCTCAGGTAATTGGGCAAGACCGCGACGTTCGGATTGTAGGCCCTGACGATCTCGGCCAGTACCGGCGTACTCGCAGTCACCAGATGGAAGCGCGGCAGCATGTTCTTGATACGCGAGAAGCTGGGCTTGAACTCGGCGTATTGCGGGTGGCTCATAGGCAGCGACGGCAGCCAATCGTCCAGTTCGTACACCAGAGGCTTGCCGGATTGCAGCAGCCGTTGCACCAGTTCGTCGGTGGACGGATGCAGCGCCGAGCGCTGCACGATGAACATGTCCATGGCGTCGATGAAGTCCTGGTCGCTGGCGAACGGGAATTGCCCATCCACCATGACACTGGCCGTGTACCGCCAGTAGTGGACCTCGATCGCATCGGCCAGCACGGCCAGCGGGTCGCCCAGACGCAGTCGGAAGCACGCGCTGTCGGGAGGGTCCTGGCTCAGCACGCCGATGCGCGGCTTGCGCTTCTCCACCTGGGTGGCGGACGCCATGCTCTGGCTAGGCGTGTTCCCCGCCTCCCGCACGTGCCCCTGCGTGGTCTCGATAAACGCCACCAGTTCCTCGCCGAACTGGGCCTGCGTCGCCTTGTATTGTTCCTGCACGCGACGAACGGTCGCCTTGGCTCGGGCGATCTCTTCCTCTCCTGCGCCCCATGCCACGCCGTCAGAGCCCAGGTAATTGTGCATGGGTTTTTCCAGCATGATCGGGTTGGGCAGATAGACGACCGGGCAGCCACATAGCAAGGCTTCGAAGCAGGCGGTGGAGTGCTCGTAGGTGAACAGCAATTCGGCGCCGCGATAGAGCGCGGCCAGCTCCGCCGGCGAACGGTTGGGAACACGGAACGAAATCTCGGTGGCCTCCGCCGTCAACGGCCACGGTTCGCCCCCCTTGTTCAGATAGCGGTTCAGCCAGACCAGATGGCCATGCCGCTCCCCATCATCCACTCCGTCGGCATGGTAGACGCGCGTGTCGACCAGCGGCACTTGCAGCAAGCCGGCCTGCCAACCCTCCGGCAGGACGTCGTAGCCGTGCACATAGAGCAGATCGTCGGCGGACCAGCCCAGGTCGCCCAGCGAGGTATTGGTAAGCGCGCCGGGCACGTTGAGCAGGTAGCGCACCACATGCCCGGCCCGCATCGGGTTGCCTTGAATGATTTCGGGGTAGATCACGATGGGTTCGCGGCCAGCACCGAGATGGGCCTGATAGATCTCGGGCGTCAGCTCGGGGGTAAGTAGCGTCGCCGAGGTATCGCCTTGCATGACGTAGGCTTCCTGTCCGCGCAGGTTCAGCTCATGGCACAGGTAGTGGAGCGCCCTCACCCCCCGGAAGTCTCGCGATATGGCGGGGCATAAACGTAGTAGGGAGCGGATTGGCTCGGAGAGGAAGCGCTGGCTTGAGACATGATGGCCCGGTCAGGTAAGTTCAGTAAGGGGATGGCGATGCCGCATCGGCGGTGAAGAAGGCGCCGATTTCCTGGCACACGCGGCGTACTTGTTCCACGGTCATTTCGGAGTACAGGGGCAAGCGCACCAGGCAGCGGGACACGCGCTCGGTCACCGGCAGGCCGCCCGCCGTCCGCCCGAAGCGCATGCCCGCAGGCGAATCATGCAGCGGCACGTAGTGGAATACCGCCGAAATGCCCTGGCTGCGCAGATGATCGATCAGGCCGTCGCGCTTCTCTTCGCTCCGGCAGACCAGGTAGAAGATATGGCCGTTCTCGGGGTGCTCCCCCGGATTGATCGGCAGCGCGAAATGCTCTTCCCGCACCAGCGGCGTCAGCAGGTCCATGTACCGGTCATACAGCGAGCGCCGATGCGCGTTGATGCGCCTGGCCTGCTCCAGCTGAGCGTAGAGAAAGGCAGCCGTCAGCTCGCTGGGCAGGAAGGAGGAGCCGATGTCGACCCAGGTGTATTTGTCGACCTCGCCACGGAAGAAGGCCTTGCGGTTGGTGCCCTTCTGCCAGATGACCTCGGCGCGGTCGATCAGCTCGGGATCGTTGATCAGCAGGGCCCCGCCCTCGCCGCTGATGATGTTCTTGGTTTCGTGAAAACTCAGGCACCCCAGGTCGCCGATCGTCCCCAGCGCCTGGCCGTCGGATTGGGCCAGGATGGCTTGCGCCGCATCCTCGATCAGCCGCACACCGTGCTTGCGGCACAGCGCCTTGAGCGCCTCCATGGCGCAGGGCTGGCCGGCGTAGTGCACCGCCACGATCGCCTTGGTCTTCTCGGTAATGGCGGCCTCGACCAGCCTCTCGTCGAGGTTGAGCGTGTCGGGGCGGATGTCGACGAAGACCGGCACGCCACCGCGCAGGACGAAGGCGTTGGCCGTCGACACGAAGGTGAACGAGGGCATGATCACCTCGTCACCGGGGCCGATACCGGCCAGGATCGCCGCCATCTCCAGGGCGCCTGTGCACGAGTGGGTCAGCAGGACCTTGCGTGCCTTGAGGTGCTCTTCCAGCCATTGCTGGCACTTGCGGGTATAGGCGCCGTCGCCGGCGATCGAACTGCTCATCACCGCCTGGGCGATGTAGAACAACTCCTTGCCGACGATGAACGGTTTGCCGAAGGGGATGCGGGAAAGATTCACGTCGCGACTTTCTGGAACAGGCCGAACAGTTTGTAGCCCAGCATCCGGGTGTGCAATTGCTCGACTTGAAGGTCTCGGGGTTCGGCCAAGGTCTGTCCCGTCAGTTGCTCCCAGGCCGCCGCGACCTGCTCGTCCGGGTATGCCAGCACCCGGTCGAGCTCGCTGATGTAGGTTTCGAACCAGCGCATTTCGAAGCCGGCGTGCACCAGCAGGGCCGGCAAGGTCGCCGGCTCGAAATAGCTCCAGTGACCGTGGCAGATATTGTTGTTATGCACGCCCTCGATGGTCAGCAGGAGGCTGCTGAAATTGGGCACCTGCACCACCAGCCAGCCCCCCGGCTTGAGATCCTGGCTGACGCGATCGAGGAAGGCCAGCGGATCGGCGACATGCTCCAGCACGTCCAGCAGCGCGATTGCATCGAACGGCCCCCACTCTTCAGGCAGGGCGCACGGGTATTCGCCGCAGACGGCGGAGAGCCCGGCCGACCGGCAGGCTTGCACAGCTGCTGGATTGATCTCCATGCCGAAGGACTGCCACCCCGCCTCTTCCGCCGTGCGCAGCAAGGCGCCTGACGAGGAGCCGATATCCAGCAGACGACCAGGCCCCGCCAGCTCACTCAGCCGGCCGGCCACGTAGGCCGCCTTGTCGCGCTCGAGCGCGGCATAGAACGGGTCGTGTTTGAGCTCGAGATTGGCCTGGCTCGCCGAACTGTCCTGATAGCGCTGCCGTTCGAAGTCGCGATCGATGACCTCCCGGCTGTACACCAGCCGGCATTCGGGGCAGCGCACCAGTTGCATGCCGTGAGCCCGCAGCAGCACAGCTGCCCGCTCGTGCGCTGTGCCGCACTGCGGGCAATCACGCCGGAAACTGGCGCCGGGGAGAAAGTCACCCCGCTCATCGAGCAGGCGGCCGAAAGTTTCAGCCTCGGCCCGTCGCAGCGCCTGGTTCGCGCCGGCGAGGGAGGCACGCACGCCAGGCCGCAATGCCGCGTCGAAGGTATTTTTATCCAGCATCAAACCATGCCTCATTCGAAAGGGGCTCGCCTCTCATGCGGAGCGATATCCCCCACTCCAGGCTCACACCGGAGCTTGTTGCGCCTCGATCCGGCGGGCGATTTCCTCGACGGTCAGCGTGCCGAGCGACTCCACCGGCAGGGAGGCAAAGCTGCTGAAGCGCTCGTCGCACGCCAGCAGAAAGCCGACCACGCTGAACGAGTCGATCTGTTCGAACAGGGGCTTGTCGGCTTCGATATCACCGACGCCTTCGGACTGCAGGTAATCGAGAATCCAGGCTTTGATGGTTTCCATATTCCCTCGACAAAGCGCCCTCATGGCAGGCGCACAGATTTGATACCCATGCTGACGTAGCGGCCGCCATCGGGCAGCGTATCGTGCACCACGCAGCCGATGCCGACCGAGCAGTGCTTGCCGACCACGCTCCCCGGCAGGATCACGCACTGCGCACCGAAGATCGTGAAATCGCCGATTACGACGTCGCCACAAACCTTGTCGCGCGGGCCGTCCGTCCTCTGCTGATAGTCGTCGCTCTTGGTAAAGACACTGACATGGGTGGAGAAGCCCACCCCGTCCCCCAGCCGTATCGTCCCGCCGGTGCCGCCCAGAAAGCAGAACGGCGATACGTGCACCAGCCGGCCGATTTCGATATGGCCCGTCAGGATGGCGAAATCGTCGATACGCGCGCCATCCCCGATCACGCCGGAGATATCGTAAAACGTGGCGCGGCGCGAAACACGCACCCCTTCACCGACGTGGCTGAAGCCCAGCGCCAGCACTTCTTCGCGGCTCAACGGTTCCATGGAGCTCCCGGTCAGATGAACAGGTCGAAGTCCGGTACGGTGTCGACCACCTCGCCCGCCGCCATGCGCTCCAGCAGCAGATTGGACTCGTGACGGATGCAGTGGAAGGTACAGTGCTTGGCCGGATCGACTCGGGTCATCACCTGGGCCCGGCGATCGCCCTTCCACAGCTCCTCCAGCGAGGTCTTGGCGACGTCGCCGATGCGCATGTTGAGGTTGCCGCGGTGGTACGGGCACACGTAGGCGCCGCTCGGCGTGATCACCGTGCGCAGCTCGGCGGTCAGGCAGCGGTTGTAGGGCTTGATCTGCGTGCCAACGCCTTTCAGCGCCTCTTCCAGGGTGAACGGCGCGATGATCTTGAAGTTGTCGTCGGCCAGCTCGTGAATGGCCTTCAGGTTGCGGTTGACCATCTCGACCACCGACAGGTCCTGCTGCTGCAGGAAGTGCATCATGTCGAAGGCCGGCTTGACCTCGAAATAGTCGCAGCCGATGTCCTTGGCCAGGCGGGCGGCTTTTTCGATATCCACGGCGTTGCTGCGCAGCAGGCTGCCGTCGCTATTGAACTTCGACAGCAGCAGGAAGGAATAGCCCAAGAGACCGGTCTTGCGTTCGGCCATCCGCCGCATATTGTCGATCACCAGGTTGAACTGAGACTTGCCACTGGCGTGCGGGCGGAAGTCGGCGAACACTTCTTCACTGCCTGCATCCACCGATACCCGCAGCCAGCTGGTCATGGTGATGCACTCGTCCATGTAGCGATGCATCAGCGTGCCGTTGGTAGTGACCCCGACCTTGACCCCGGACTGGTACAACGAGCTCACCAGCGCCCCGAACTTGGGGTGCGCCATCGGCTCGCCGCCGCCGATCAGCACTACAGCACGCACCCCGCTCTCCGCAAACTCTTCGGCCAGGCGCAGCAGACGCTCGTTGTCTATCCCCCCCTGGTTGAGCAGGTTGGCGCTGATGCAGTCATGGCACGCCAGGTTACAGGCGGTCGTTGGATCCAGTTCAACCACGAAAGGAGCGTTGTTGCTCTTGTTCCAGAGAAACCGGTTGATGAAATCCTGCACGGACTCCTGCTTCAGTTTTTCAACCAGAGAAAGCGGGCGGGAAATCTGGCCCATATGCACACTCCTAAGTGTTTGCCCGCACTGTCGTGGCGAGACCGGCCCGACAGGTGGAATTGCTCACGACCGAGGCCGTTCAATCAAAAAATGAGGACCGACTTGGGCAGGGAATACGTGTCCAGCGCCTTGACCCCGCCTTCCCGCCCGATACCCGAGGCGGCAAAACCGCCTACCGGCAGCTCCGGCAGCCAGAACTCGGGGTCCGCGTTGACCCAGATACGGCCGATCCGAACCTGCCTGATGGCGGCAAGGGCGGCCGACGTGGCGGCCGTCCACACATACACCGCCAAGCCATACTGGTTATCGGCCAGAATCGCCGGAAATTTATCGGCTTCGACGCGCATCACGGTGACGACCGGTCCAAAAATTTCCTGCTGCCGCAGCGGAGAGTGCAAGGGTACCCGGTCCAGCACCACCGGCCCCAGGAAGTTGCCCGGCCCGTCCAGCAGCGATCCCGGCAAGGGCACGAAGCCGGCCGGCCGCGCCTGTTCGATCAAGTCCAGCAGGCGCTGCTTGTGCGCGGCGGAAATCATGGGCTGGATCGTCGCGGCCGTCCCCGCCTCTCCTACCGGGAAACGTTCGCGCAGCGCCTGTTCCAGGTGCACCGCCCACTCGTCCGCAACACTCGGGTCCACCAGCACGTGCGTGCCGGCGATGCAGGCCTGTCCGCCGTTGCGAAAACCGCCGGCCACCACCGCCCGCGCCGCCCGCGGCAGGTCGGCGTCGGGGTAGATCAGCACGTGGTTGTTGCCGCCCAGCTCGGCCGACACCCGTTTGCCGGTGGCCGTGGCGGCCGACTCGATGGCCCGCCCCGCCGCCGTGGAGCCGACGAAGGCGATCATGTCGACGTCCGGATTGGCCACCAGCGCCCGGCCGACGGCATCGCCCTGGCCGAACAGCACCTGCACCACCCCAGGCGGGAACAAGGGGTTGTTCGCCATCGCCTCGACCAGCAACGCCAGGCTGCCGGCTGCCAGTTCGCTCGGCTTGAGCACCACGCAGCAGCCGGCCGCCAAGGCGAAGGGCATACGCTCCGCAGCCGTGATCAGCGGGTAATTCCACGGCACGATCAGCCCCACCACGCCCATCGGCTCGCGCAGGGTCAGGGCCAGCCCTTGGGTCGTGGCCGTGCTCAGGCACTCGCTGTGTTCGGTCCGGGCCAGCGCCGCCGCGTACTCCCACAGGCCCGCCGCACCGGCCACCTCGCCGCGCGCCACATCCAGGGGCTTGCCGGTATCGCGCGCTTCAGCGGCAGCAAACTCCTCAAGCCGGTCCCGCAGCAACGCCGCCACGCTGAGTAGCGCCGTCGCGCGCTCCATCGACGGCACGGCCCGCCATTGATTAAAAAAGGCATCACGCGCCCGCCGGCAAACCTGGGCGACCTGCTCCGGCGTGGCGCAGGGATACGATGCCGCCGGCAGTCCGGTGCGGGGGTCATGCGTGGTCAGCAATGCGCTCACTGGGCTACCTCGTAGCTGATGAGCCGCTTGATCGGCTTGCCCGACGAGGTGCGCGGCACCTCGCTCACGGCATGAATCTGGTCCGGCCGTTGCGACTGCGGCAACGATGCATTGAACAGGCGGCTCAGCTCGTCCTTGATCGCCTGCGCATTGCCACCGGCCGGTGGCACGAAGAACACGTCGTAGGTTTCGCCCCAGAACAGGTCGGGCTTGCCAACCGCATAGCACTCTTCGCACAGTTGGGTGGCGTGGACCATGTCCTCGATCTCGGCGAGGTTGATCATCTCGCCCCCCTTCTTGATGGAGTCCTTCTTGCGACCGGAAATATAAAGTTCGCCATCACTGACATGGCCCAGGTCGCCCGTCCGGAACGGTTGCCGGCGGTCGAAATAGTTGATGCCACCGCCTTCCGCGAGGTAGCCCAGGGCCATATAGGGCGATTGCACCAGCAACTCGCCATCGGCCTGATCGTCGATCTGCACGCCCACGTCCGCCATGACCTTCCCGACCGAGAACGGGCCACTATCGGCGTCGCCGATGGTGAACGACCCGCCCAGCTCGGTGATGCCGAAGCACGGCAGCAAAGGCGCGCCCAGCACGCGCAGGAATTCTTCCTTGATGGCCGGATACAGGATCGAACTGGTGGAAATGATGCGCGCGCGCTGGAGGGGCTCGAGATCCGCCGAGAAAAACCGGTACGTCTTGGCGAGCGTGGCCGCCATAGTCGGCGACAGGTAGAGAGAATCCGGCCGGAATCGTGCCAGGTCGGCCCAGAAATCGCCCAGGTTTTTGGCCGCAAAGCGTTTCCCCACCGCAATGACACCGCCTGAGAGCAAGGGGCAAGCAAACAGGTTGAACAAGCCCGCGTTATAGAACATCGGCCAATTGTGCAGGGTCACCTGTCCGGGCTGCAGGCCGACCGCGCCGGCAAACACCTTGGCGGCGGCGAAGAAATTTTCCAGAGACTGAACGATGCCTTTCGGCGCCCCGGTCGTGCCGGAGGAAAAGACCACCAGGAACGGATCGGACATCCCGCCTTGGTGAACGCAGTCGGGAATGGAGGTGTCGAGCGCATAGGCGAGCTGGTCGTACGAGGTGATCACCATGGAGGCATTGGCGACACGCTTGGCCTTGTCCAACTGGGCCACGCTCACCGCCGGATCGACCGGGCAGGCCGTCATCCCGCCCAAGGCGAGGGCCAGGATCAGTTCGAGATATTCGGGGCGATTCTCCAGCCCGATGATGACCCGGTCGCCATGGCGCGCACCTTGGCGGACCAGATGGTTCAGCAGGCGGACGGCCCGCTCGAAAAACTCGCGGTAATGGATGGTTTTATCGCCATCGAGCAACAGGAACGGTGAATCCTCGCCATGCAGGAAACGATTCGCAAAAAATTCATACCGTGTCGAAGGCATAGTGTTTTCTCCATGATGAGCCAGGGATGACGGGAGCCTGCACGCCACCGTGTCAGCACCTCTCCGGGCGATGGCACATCAGGGCTGGCGGGTATCCACGGCTATCGCCGCCCTCCGCCGCCAACCTCCCGATGAGGCTCCTGCCCCGCCCTCTCTTGAGCGGGGTACTAGCCACACCCTGTGCTTGCGCCGGCTAGCCGGTGCACCCCAGCAGCGTTTCCAACAAAACATCGATGCGGCTCTTGCACTGCTGCAGCACGCCGGGATCGAACACGATCTCATCGGCACCAGGCTGGAGCCCGGCCGCCTTGTTGACCACCATGCACACATGGGCGTAGGGAATGCCCATTTCCTTGGCCAGCGCCGCCTCCGGCATACCCGTCATGCCGACCATGGTGGCGCCGTCGCGCTCAAGGCGGCGGATCTCGGCCGGCGACTCCAGACGGGGGCCCTGGGCGACGGCGTAGACGCCACCGTCCACGATCGGCACCCCTGCACCCTGGGCCGCGGCCAGCAGGCGGGCGCGCAAATGAGGGCAGTAGGGACGGGTGAAATCGACGTGCACCACCGGCTTGTCCGGCCCTTCGAAGAAGGTGTGCTTGCGTCCCCAGGTGTAATCGATGATGTCGTCCGGCACCACCAGCATGCCGGTTTCCAGGTTGACGGCGATGCCGCCCACCGAACCGATCGAGACGATGCCCCTGACACCCTGGTTGTGCAGGGCCCAGATATTGGCACGGGAATTGATCTCGTGGGGAGCGATGGAGTGGCCAAAACCGTGGCGCGCCAGGAAGACGACGTTTTCCTGTCCGATGCGGCCGAAGGTGAGTGCGCAAGAGGGGTCGCCAAAGGGTGTGCGCACCACTTGGCGATGGGTAATTTCGAGAATGGGCAGCGTGGCAAGCCCGCTGCCGCCGATGATGGCTAGCATGGCGGTTCCCCTTGGCAAGAGCGTGGCTGGCGAGCGCCGGCCACGCAAGGCTTATTGTGCCGCCATTATGGCTTAATAATGACGGCGGGAAAATGCGCCGGGGCTTACAGCTTGCTTATTTCAGCGCGTGGATGGCCGGCAGGTTGCGCCAGATGCCGCGCACGTCCATGCCGTAGCCGAACACGTAGCGGTCTGGTACGTCGAGGCCGACGAAATCGGCTGCGATCGGCTTTTCCTTGCTGATTAATTTGTTGGCGAATACCGCACTGTAGAAGCTCTTCGCGCCCATCTCCATCACCTTGTCGCGGATCGCCGCCATGGTCTGGCCTTCATCGAGGATGTCGTCGAGCACTAGCACCACGCGGTCGCGCACGTCTTCCTTCGGCGCCTGACGCCACACCAGTTCGCCGCCCTGGGTCTTGTCGCCGTAGCGCGAGACGTGCACGTAGTCGAAGTCGAGCGGGAAGATCAGGCGCGGCAGCAACTGGCCGGTGAACACCACGGCGCCCCCCATCACGGAGAGGATGAGCGGGTAGCTGTCGCCCAGTTTGGCGGTGATGTCGAGCGCCATGCGGTCGACGGCGGCGTCGACCTCTTCGGCGGTAAACAGGATGTCCGAGCTGTTCAGGATGCCACGGGCTTCGGCGACGTTGGGCATGGTTGTCTCCATTCAAAGAAGAAGCCCCCGAACGGGGGCTGCGCTGGTTCCGTCGGGCGGAGCGCTCAGCGCGCGTTGAAGGTAGCGAGATAGTCCGCGAATTCACGGCCGACCTCGTGGTGTTTCAGACCGTAATTGATGGTGGCCTTGAGGTAACCCAGCTTGGAGCCGCAGTCGTAGCGTACGCCGTTGAACGGCAGCGCCAGCACGGTTTCGTCCTTGAGCAGTTCGGCGATACCGTCGGTGAGCTGGATTTCGCCGCCGGCACCGGCCTGGGTCTTGGCCAGTTTGTCGAAGATGCGCGGGGTCAGGATATAGCGTCCCACTACGGCGAGGTTGGACGGAGCCACGTCCGGGTGCGGCTTCTCGACGATGCTGCTGATGCGTTGCAGGCCATTGGCATCGCGCTGCACTTCGACGATGCCGTAGGAGCCGGTTTCTTCCGGCGCAACGGTTTCCACCCCCAGCACCGAGCACTGCTGCTCGTCGAAGGTCTCGACCATCTGCGCCATGGCGCCGGGCTCGCCGTCGATCAGGTCGTCGGCGAGGATCACCGCGAACGGCTCGTCGCCGACCACCGGGCGGGCGCACAGCACGGCGTGGCCGAGGCCGAGCGCCTCGGTCTGGCGGATATAGATGCAGGTGACCGACGGCGGCAGGATGCCCTGCACCAGGTCCAGCAGCTTCTGCTTGTTCTTGTACTCCAGCTCGGTTTCGAGCTCGTAGGCCTTGTCGAAATGGTCTTCGATGGAGCGCTTGTTGCGCCCGGTAATGAAAATCAGCTCGGTGATGCCGGCAGCGATGGCCTCCTCGACCGCGTACTGGATCAGCGGCTTGTCGACCACCGGCAGCATTTCCTTGGGGCTCGCCTTGGTGGCGGGCAGGAAGCGGGTGCCCATGCCGGCGACCGGGAACACGGCTTTGGTAATTTTCTTCATCTCTACGGCTCTCTGATGGAATCGGGGGATTTTACCCCGTGGCGGCGTGCTTTGCCGAGCCGAGCGCGGCCAATTCTTGACCTGCACGCGCAATGACCTCACTCCAATCGCCGGGATGGCGCTGACGCAGGATGCGCATGGAGGGATACCAGGGGCTGGACTCGCCGCCGGCCATGAAGAAAGGCGCACTTTCGGCCCGCATCAGCACCCACAATGGCTTTCCCATGGCGCCGGCCGGGTGCACCACCGAGGTGTCGACGCTCAGCACCAGGTCGAGCTGGTCGATAACCTCGGCGGTATCGGCAAAGTCGGAGATGGGCAGAGCCCGCACCCTCCTCCAACCCTGCGGGAAGTTCGCCCAGCTGCAGCGAGATGAAGTCGACACCCGGCATATCGAACAGGCGAGAGAACTGTTCGAGCGGCACCGATTTATTCTGCCGGCCGTGGTCGGCGATGCCGACGCCCCAGCTGCCGGTCTCCCACACCACGCCGACGCGCAGGCGCCCCGGCTCGGCAACGGGAAGACCCGTCTGCCGGGCCGGCAGCGCCTGCAGGTAAGTCGCCGTGGGCAGCGTCTCCAGCTCGATGCCCAGCACGCCCGGCAGCGACATGAGCGGAACCTGCACATCGTGCGGGGGGCGGCCGCGTCGAGGTCGATCAGCTCGACCCGGTCGAATTGCCCGAACAGCCGCAAGAAAGTGCGCGGAACCGCCAGCACCAGGCGAGCGTCGGGTTGCTGCTGACGCAGCACGGGCAGAAAGCGCGCCATCTGTAGGGTGTCACCCAGCCCTTGCTCGGCCCATAGCAGCAGCGTCCGTCCGCCCAGCGGCTCGCCTTGCCAGCGCCGTTCGCGGTAGCGCGGCACCAATACCGACGACCAGCGCGCCTCGTACAAGGGCCAGGCGTCGAGGTAGCGTCCCTGCAACAGCAGGGCGATTGACAGGTTGAAACGCAAGTCGGCGTCGTCCGGCGCCAATTCCAGCCCGGCACGGTAGGCCGCCTCCGCGTCGTCCAGTCGCAGGGCGCAGCTGAGAGCGTTGGCCAAGTTGTTGTAGCGGCCAGGCGATGGCCCGCCCAGCTCGATCGCCCGTCGCTGGCAGGCGGCTGATTCGTCATAACGCAGGGCATATTGCAGCACCACGCCGAGGTTGCTCCAGGCATCGACATGATCGGGCTGTGCCGCCAGCAGCTCGCGCAGCAGGCTTTCGGCCAACGTCAGTTCGCCCAGCTCCTTGAGCAGCACCGCCAGATTACATTTGACGCTGCCCGAGGCCGGGTTGAGCGCGGCGGCACGCAGGTAATCGTCCAGCGCCAGGTGATAGCGCTTGAGCTTCACCCTGGCGTTGCCGCGGTTGGCCAGCGCCTGCCAGTCATCGGCATCGAGAGCAAGACAGCGGTCGAAGGCGGCAATGGCCTCCTCGAACTGCCCCGCCGCCGCCAGCCGGTTCCCCCTCTCGAACGCTTCCGCCACCGTCTCCGCCATGATGTTCTCCGTTTTCGGACTCACTCCGCCCGCTCCAGCAGCGCTAGCAGGCCGGTCTCGTCGAGCACCGGCACGCCGAGCTCCTCGGCCTTGGCGAGCTTGCTGCCCGCCGCCTCACCAGCCACCACGTAGTGGGTTTTCTTCGACACGCTGCCGGCCACCTTGCCGCCGGCCGCCTCGATCAGCTCCTTGGCCTGGTCGCGCGACAGCGTGGGCAGCGTGCCGGTCAGCACCAGGGTCTTGCCCTCCAGCACCAGGTTGGCCGAAGACGGCTGCGTGGGCAGGTCGGCCAGGATAGCGTCCACCAGCGAGGCGAGTTGGCTCAGCTCGGCACGCCGGCCCGGCTCGTCGAGCCAATCGGCCAGGGCGTTGAAGACGTCGGCTGGCAAATCGAGCTGCATCAGCTCGCGCCGCTCGCAGGCCGCCAGGGCGGCGAGGCCGGCGATCTGGCCGGCCAGCTGCTGGCTGCGCAGTTCGGTCAGGCGCGGGATGCCGAGCCGCGCCAGCAACGCCGCCGGCTGCAGTCGTTCGGCCAACTTGGGCGACGGCGCGTGCTCGTCGCCGAGGTTCGACATGGCGCAGCAGGGCCTCGAGCACCGTCTCGTTGTTGTCCTCGGCGAAGAAGTCGGCGATGGCCTCGGCCACCACGCCGCCGATGTCGGGCAGCGCGGCCAAGAGCGGTGCCGGGGCGCGGCGAATCAGTGCGAGACGCCCGAGCCAGTCGGCCAGGGTCTTGGCGGTGGATTCGCCGACGTGGCGGATGCCGAGCGCGAACAGCAGCCGCGCCAGCGTCGGACGGCGGCTGGCGGCGATGGCGGCGAGCAGGTTCTCGGCCCACTTGGTGGCGATCTGGCCCTTCTGCACCGTTTCCGGCACCACCCCGTCGCGCTCGTCGGCGCGACGCTTCATTTCCAAGAGATCGGCAAGCTGAAGGGTGTAGAGGTCGGCGACGCTGTTGACGTAACCGAACTCGACCAGGTTGTCGATGTAGCGCTCGCCCAGGCCGTCGATGTCCATCATGCGGCGCCCGGCGAAATGCTGGATCGCCCGGCTGCGCTGGGCGCGGCAGATCAGGCCACCGGAGCAGCGCGCAATCGCCTCGCCCTCCTCGCGCACCACGTGGCTGCCGCATACGGGGCAGGTGGTCGGCAGACGGTAGGCCGGATATTGCGGCTCGTCGCCACTGCTGAACAGGTCACCACTGGCCACCGGACGCATCGGCCGGCGCTCCAGCACCACGGCGACCACCTCGGGGATGACGTCGCCGGCTCGGCGCACGATCACGGTATCGCCGACGCGCACGTCCTTGCGCCGCACCTCGTCCTCGTTGTGCAGCGTGGCGTTGGTGACGGTGACGCCGCCGACGAAGACGGGCTTGAGACGCGCCACCGGCGTGATGGCGCCGGTGCGGCCGACCTGCTCCTCGATCGCCTCGACCAGGGTCAGCGCCTCCTCGGCGGGAAACTTGTGGGCGATGGCCCAGCGCGGCGCGCGCGAGACGAAGCCGAGCGCCTCCTGCTGGGCACGGTCGTTGACCTTGTACACCACGCCGTCGATGTCGTACGGCAGGCTGGCACGCTGGCGCAGGATGGCCTCGTAGTAGGCGGCGAGCCCTGCCACGCCACGCACCACCGGGCGCAGGTCGGCCGGCACCAGCGGGATGCCGAGCCGGTGCAGCCAGTCGAGCTCGGCCTGGTGCGAGGTCGGCCAGTCGGCGCCCTCGACCTGGGCGATGGCGTAGGCGAAGAACGACAGCCGGCGCCGCGCGGTGATGCGCGAATCGAGCTGGCGCAGGCTGCCGGCGGCGGCGTTGCGCGGGTTAGCGAAAGTCTTGTCGCCGCGCGCGGCCTGCTCGGCGTTGAGCTGCTCGAAATCACGCTTGAGCATCAGCACCTCGCCGCGCACTTCCAGCAGCGCCGGCGGGTGTTCGATGGCCAGACGCAGCGGGATGGCACGCACGGTGCGCAGGTTCTCGGTGACGTTCTCGCCGGAAAAACCGTCGCCACGGGTGGCGCCCTGCACCAGCACGCCGTCGCGGTAGAGCAGGCTGACCGCCAGTCCGTCGAACTTGGGCTGCACCGCGTACTCGACCTCCGCCGCCCCCAGCGCCTTGCGCACGCGCTCGTCGAACTGGATCAGCTCGGCGTGGCGCTGCTCGGAGTCGGCGGCATCGAGGTCGGAGAAGGCGTTGTTCAGCGACAGCATCGGCACGGCATGGGTCACGCTGGAAAACTCGGCCAGCGGCGCGCCGCCGACACGCAGGGTCGGCGAGTCGGCGCGGTGCAGCTCGGGATGAGCCGCCTCCAGCGCCTCCAGCTCGCGGTACAGGCGGTCGTACTCGGCGTCCGGCACCGTCGGCGCATCCCGTTCGTAGTATTCGCGGCTGTAGCGGTTCAAGAGCGGCACCAGTTCGGCGATGCGCTGCACCGCCTGTTCGCGCTCGTTCGATTGCGACATTGTCAAACCCATAGCAAAAAAGCCGGCATCAGAGCCGGCCGGTCATTCCTGAAGATCCTGGTTCAAGCAAACAGGCGCAGTGCAGCCACGCTGCCCGGCGCGATGCCACGATCGTCCATGCTGCCGTAGATATGCTGCAGTTGGTCGCGGATGCGGGTCAGCCCAACGTCGGACAGCACGCGATGGTTGTCATCCACCAGCTGCGCGTCAAACTCGTGCGCCAGCTGCTGGGCGAACTCCAGCGCGCGGTCGAACACCTCGACGCCCCCGGCCACGCGCGGCACGTCGAACAGCAGCGTCAGTGCGGCGAAGGAGTGGTCGAGCAGGTTGTGGTAGCTGAACGGCGTCTGGTCGGCGGCGGCCAGCGAGTAGAGCGAGTTGCCGGAATCGGCCAGGTAGTGGAATGCGCCGTCCGGCTCCAGCTGCAGTCCGCCGGCTTCGCTGAAGCTGCGCAGGCGTGCGCCGTCGATCGGCTGGCGCGGCACGATGTTGATGCCGATCAGCATGTCGACCTCGGAACAGAAACGGTCCAGTTCGCGTGCCGCCACCAGTTTCTGCTGGCGCTGCGGGAAGCTGACCGCGGCGTTGTGCTCGTCGGCGAAACGCGACACCTGCTGGCAGAAGCTCGCCAGCTCCTGTTCGGTCACGGCGCCGCCGCGATCGACCAGCTGCAGGCCGATATTGAGTTGCTTGTAACGGGTGCCGGGCAGAATCTCGGCCGGCTTCCACAGGCCTTTTTCGGTGCGGCCGATGATCTGCACGCGCTTGGCGACGTTGAAGCGCGGCATCGCGGCCAGTTCATGCGACTGGTGGAACACCACTTCGGCGATGAAGTCGAGCGAGGGGTCGAGCATCGCCACCACCAGGGCCTGGTGGTCGGCCGAGTCGAAGGCGAAATCGGTCTCCTCTTCCAGGTCGATATCGTCGTCCAGCCGTGGCAGTTCGGGGATGTCGTGGGGGTCGAGCGGAGGCAGTTCCGGTTCGAAGCCCGGTGCTTCCGGCTCGTTGTCGGCGCCGGCCGCGTCGACCAGCACCGGCTCCAGCCGGGTCGCCTTGACGCCGTCGCGCACGTTGTTCTTGGGGACGTTCAACAGCACGTCGTCATGATGACGCGCAAAGGCCTGGCGCGTTTTCTTGCGAAAGCGCCACTCCTGCAACACGTTGAATCCGTAGACGAGGCCGACCACGGCCGCGCCCAACGCCAGTAAACCTATCTGCAATTCGCTCATTAGCCCGTCCGCGTTAAGGCGAATAATCCCGAAGCATTATATCGGAAGGGGATGCTTGACACAGCTATCACGTTGTCAATCGTTTCACCCGAACCTTACCACTTCACGCCTCGTCCCTTCCATAGCAAAACCGCCAAATCGATAGCGATTTGTCATCCGCCCCGGCCCTTTTCGCCTCTGGTGGCGCGTATTTGTCATGTTCATGGCGAACCATTCACGCCAACGTCGTGTCCCAGCAGCCTGCTGGCACCGGGGAAAGCGTGGCACTTGTCATTTAGTACTAGTTAGAACTAAACTAATACGAACCAAAACAGGACTGCCCGTGGATACCGTTTACAAGACCGACGTTCTCCCCGTCATTCGGGAGCTGGTGCGCGCTTTCCAGGCGTTCGAACAGTACTCGGCACGTCACGTGCGCGAACTCGGCCTGACCCCGCCGCAGTTCGACGTGATCGCCACGCTCGGCAACACGCCGGGCATGAGCTGCAAGGAGCTCTCGGAAAAAACCCTGATCACCAAGGGCACCCTGACCGGCGTGATCGACCGACTCGCCGAAAAAGGCGTGGTGACGCGCCAGGAGCGGCCCGAGGATCGCCGCAGCGTGTTCATCTCACTGACCGCTGCCGGGGAGGAATTGTTCCGCCAGGTGTTCCCGGCTCACTGCGACTACATGCACCAGGCCTTCAGCCAGTGCAGCCGCGACCAGCTCCAGCTCTGGTCGAACCAGCTGGCGGGGTTGAAGACGGTACTCAACCAGGCTTTGGAGAAACAAGAAAATGAATCGACCTGAACGTTACGCCACCCCGTCCATCCTGCTGCACTGGCTGGTGGCGCTGCTGATCATGGTGGGGTTCGGCCTGGGCCTGACCCTGTCCGGCATGCCGCTGTCGCCGACCAAGTTCAAGCTGATCGGCTGGCACAAGTGGCTGGGCATCAGCGTGCTGGCGCTGCTGGCATTGCGCCTCGCAGGGCGGCTGCTGTGGCCGGCACCGGCGCTGCCCGGGACGATGTCGCCGCTGGCGCAACTGGCCGCCAAGGGCGGGCATCTGGCGCTGTACGCGCTGATGCTGGCGGTGCCGCTGACCGGCTGGTTGATGAGCTCGGCCTACGGCATCCCGGTGGTCTACCTTGGCCTGATCCCGCTGCCCGACCTGATCGCGGCCAACGAGACCCTGGCCCACCAGCTCAAGGAAGTGCATGAGCTGCTCAACTGGACGCTGGCCTTGGCCGTGGCCGGCCACGTGCTGGTGGCGTTCAAGCACCACTTCATCGACCGCGACGGCCTGCTGTTCCGCATGAGCCTGAAACAGCCGCGCGCCTGACCTTCACAACTTTGCTACCGAGACCCGACATGAGAGTGCTGATTTCCGCCGCCCTGCTGCTGGCGACCCCGCTGGCCTTCGCCGCGCCGGCCGACCTGACCCAAAGCCGCATCGGCTTCGCCATGAAACAACTGGGCACGCCGGTCGACGGCGGTTTCAAGAGCTTTTCGGCCAACGTCGAGCTGAACCCGGCCAAGCCGGAGGCCGGCAAGGCCGACATCACCATCCAGACCGGCAGCATCAGCCTGCCGACGCGCGACGCGGAAGCCGAGGCCAAGAAGAAGGAGTGGTTCAACGCCGGCCAGTTCCCGACCGCGCGCTTCGTGTCGAGCAGCATCAAGAGCGCCGGCCCCAACCGCTACCAGGTGACCGGCAAACTCACGCTCAAGGGCATCACCCGCGACGTCAGCGCGCCGTTCACGCTGAAACGGCAAGGCGCCCTGAGCGTGGTGGAAGGCGTGATGCCGGTGTCCCGCTTGGCCTTCAAGATCGGTGAAGGCGACTGGACCGATACCGGCACCGTCGCCGACGAAGTGCAGATCAAATTCCGCGTGGCTTTCCCGGCCGCGACCAAGTAGGACCTGTTCACGATCCGTCGCGAGCGGCCCTCAGCGGGGTGAAGAGCAGCACAGAAACCGGAATGGACATGGCGTCCATGAGGATTTCTGATCGCTGAGCGAATCCATAGATTCGCACGCAGTGCACATGAACCCCGATCAGGGATCGCGCAGCAGGATCGTGAGCAGGTTCCAAGCAACCAGCAGGAGAAAGTAAGACATGATGAAGCAGACCCTGATCGCCGCCGCCCTGGCCGGACTGAGCACCGCCGCCCTCGCCGCCCCGGTGACCTACAACGTCGACCCGACCCATACCTTTGCCCAGTACGAAGTGAACCACCTGGGCTTCTCGGTCCAGTCCGGCACCTTCACCAAGACCAGCGGCAAGGTCGAGCTCGACAGCACCGCCAAGAAAGGCGCGGTCGACATCACCATCGACGCCGACTCGCTGCAGACCTTCCTGCCGGATCGCGACAAGCACCTGAAGAGCAAGGACTTCTTCAACGTGGCGCAGTACCCGACCATCACCTTCAAGTCCAAGAACCTGGAGTTCGCCGGCGACAAGCTGACCGCACTGAAGGGCGACCTGACCATCCTCGGCGTGACCAAGCCGGTTACGCTGAAAGTCACCCAGTTCGGCGGCAAGCCGAACCCGATGACCGGCAAGCAGACCTACGGCGCCAACGCCGAGACCGTCATCAAGCGCAGCGACTTCGGCATGAAGACCTTCCTGCCGGCCATCGCCGACGACGTAGTGCTGAAAGTGGCGATCGAAGCCGTCAAGGCCGAGTAAGCCCCGCGCTCCGTAGCAATCACGACAGCCCGCCTGATTGGCGGGCTGTTTGTTTTGGGGATGGGCATCTGACGGCCAGGATGCCTATCGCAGGCGCAGCCGACTGATGGAATGGGCTTTCAGGCGGTCTCGCGCATCTGTAGCGCCTCGACGATGTCCACCGCCACGATGCGGCTGACGCCCTGTTCCTGCATGGTGACGCCGACCAGCTGCTCGGCCATCTCCATGGTCAGGCGGTTGTGCGAGATGTAGAGGAACTGGGTACGCTCCGCCATGCGCTTGACCAGGTCGCAGAAGCGGCTGGTATTGGCGTCGTCGAGCGGGGCGTCGACCTCGTCGAGCAGGCAGAACGGCGCCGGGTTGAGGCTAAACAGCGAGAACACCAGGCTCATCGCGGTGAGCGCCTTCTCGCCGCCGGAGAGCAGGTGGATGGTGCTGTTCTTCTTGCCCGGCGGCTGGGCGATGATCTGCACCCCGGCGTCCAGGAGGTCCTCGCCGGTCAGCACCAGTTCGGCGCGGCCGCCGCCGAACAGCGTCGGGAAAAACTCGCTCATCTTGGCGTTGACCGCGTCGTAGGTGGACTGCAGCATGTCGCGCGTCTCGCCGTCGATCTTGGCGATGGCCTCCTCCAGCGTGGCCATCGCCTGCAGCAGGTCGTCGGACTGGCTGGCCAGGTAGTCGCCGCGTTCGCGTGCCTGCTGCAGCTCGTCGAGCGCCGCCAGGTTGACCGCACCGAGGTTTTCCAGCGCGCGCGCCAAGCGCGCGATCTCGGCCGCCAGCGTGTTCGGTTTGATGGCGTCGGTCAGGTCGGCCAACAGCACCGCCTCGTCGGCTCCGGCTTCCTTCAGCTCCTCGCTGAAGCGCTCCACGCCGAGCCGCGCCTCCTGGTGTTTCAGCAGCCAGTCGGCGCGGGCGTTGCGCAACGCCGGCAGCGCGGCGCTGACGTCGTGCTGGCGCAGGCCGAGCTGGCGCAGTTGCTCGGTCAGGCCGTTGAGGCGGTCACGCACCTCGGCCAGTTGCGTGTCGCGCTCATCGCGCTGTTCCAGCGCCAGTTGCAGCGCCTCCTCCGGCACCGCCTCGTCCACCGTCAAGGCCTCTTCGGCCAACGTTTCGAGCCGTTCAGCCAGCTGGTCGTCGCGTTCTTCCAGTTCCTTGGCGCGGCGCGCCAGTTCGCCCACCTTCTGCTCGGCGGTGGTCAGTTCGAGGCGCGCCTCGTGCACCAGGCGCTCGGCGTCGCGCGTCTTGTTGCGTGCCAGTTGCAAGCCGGTCTCGGCGTTGAGCCGCGCCAGCCGCGCGTCTTCCAGCGCCTCCACCAGCTCCTCCAGCACCAGCGCCGCTTCCTCGCTGCCGATGCCGGCCTCGTCGATCTCCTCCGCGGCATGGGTGCGCTCGTCGGCGATGCGCTGGCGCTCGGCCTCGATCGCGGCGAGCCGCGCCGCACCCTGGCGCGCCGCCTGGTCGAGCTTGACCTGCTCCAGCGTCACGGCGTTGAGCTCGGCTTCGAGGCGGGTCAGCGCTCCCTTCTGGGCGCGCACCGCTTCGGCCAACATGGCGCTCTGGCTTTGCAGCGTTTCGCGCCGGCGCTGGCCGGCATCGAGCGCCGGCTGCAGCTCGGCGGCACGTTGCAGCGCGGCGTCGAGCGCGCCCTTGCGCGCCATCACCCCGTCGTCGCTGGCGGCGGCGTGGAAACTGACGCTGGCGGCGCCGACACGATGCCCTTGCGGCGTCACCCAGCATTCACCGGCGGCCAGTTCCGCGCGCCGCGCCAGCGCCTGCTCCAGCGTCTCGGCGCAGTACACGCCGGCGAGCCAGTCGACGAGCACGGCCGCGAACGCATCATCGGCCTTGACGCAATCGAGCAGTGCCGGCCAGGACCGGCCAGCACGCGACACGGCGTGCATTGCGCTGTCCACCAGACAGAGCGGGGCCGGCGGCAGGGTATCCGGCAACTGGCCGGCACGTGCGGTCAGCCGTTCAGCCAGCACCGCCTCCAGCGCCACGCGCCAGGCGGGATCGACGTCGAGCGACTGCCACAGCGCCGGCGCCTCGGCCAGGCCCTGCTGCGCCAGCCAGCCGGCCAGTTGCTCGCCGGCCGCCTCGCGCGCCAGCACCGCCTGCAACGCCGCCGCCTCGGCCTCGGCCCGCGCCAACTGGGCGCGCTGCTCAGCCAGCGTCTCGTCGAGCTTTTCGCGCTCGGCGGCCAGGTCGGCCAGCTTGGCTTCGTCGGCCACCACGCGGGCACGCACCGCGTCGAGCGCGGCACGGGCGCGCGCCACTTCGGCCTCGGCCGCCGCCAGCGCCGCCGGCTCGGGCAGGTTGAGGTCGGCCAGCTCGCGCGTCAGCGCCGCCTCGCGCGTCGCCAGCTGCTGCAGCGCCTGGTTCAAATGCTCGATGCGCTGGCGCCCCAGGTCGCGCTCGCGCGTCAGGTTGGCCTGCTGGCTGGTGAGCTGGGTCAGCGCCTGGTCGGCCTGGCGGAACGCCCCGTCGGCGCGCGGCAGCGCGTCGGCGCCATCCTCCAGCGCCAGCTGCGCCTCCTCCAGCTTGAGCTGCGCCTCCTCGTGGCGCGGCAACCAGTCGTCGAGCTGGGCCGCCACCAGGGCGCGGCTTTCGGCCAACGTTTGCCGCTCGCTGCTGGCGCTGGCCAGTTCGCGCGTGAGCCGGGCGCGGCTCTGCTCGCGGTGGCGCTGCGCCTCTTCCAGGCGCGCCAGCTGGGCGTTGGCCTCGAACAGCGCCTGCTGCGCCTCGTGCACCGCGTCGCTGGCGGCGAAGTGCTGCTCGCGCACCGTTTCCAGCTCGGTGTCCAGATGGGTCAGCGCCGCCTCCTGCGCCGCTTCCTCGGTTTCGATGCGCGCCAGTTCGGCGCGCGCGGCGGCCTCGGTGCGCGCCGCCTCTTCGCGGCGTGCCAGCGCCAGCAGGTTCTGCTTGTGGGTCAGCGCCCCTTTCAAGTCATGGAACTGCGCCGCCACCTCGGCCTGCTCGGTCAGTTTTTCGACCTGGCGCTCCAGCTCCTGACGCAGATCACCGATACGATCCAGGTTGTCGCGGGTGTCGGCCAGGCGGTTCTCGGTTTCGCGCCGCCGGTCCTTGTACTTGGACACCCCGGCCGCTTCTTCCAGGTAGGCGCGCAGTTCCTCCGGACGCGCCTCGATGATGCGCGAGATCATGCCCTGCTCGATCACCGCGTAGCCGCGCGCACCGACCCCGGTGCCGAGGAACAGGTCGGTGATGTCGCGGCGGCGCACCTGCTGGTTGTTGATGTAGTAGCTCGACTCGCCCTGGCGCGTCAGCACGCGCTTGATCGCCACCTCGGCGTACTGCCCCCACGGCCCGGTGAGCTGGCCGTCGCCGTTGTCGAACACCAGCTCGACCGAGGCGCGGCTCACCGGCTTGCGCGTGCTGGAGCCGTTGAAGATCACGTCCTGCATCGATTCGCCGCGCAGCTGCTTGGCCGACGACTCGCCCAGCACCCAGCGCACCGCGTCGATCACGTTGGACTTGCCGCACCCGTTCGGGCCGATCACCGCCACCAGTTGGCCCGGCACCGGGATCGCGGTGGAATCGACAAAGGACTTGAAGCCCGACAGTTTGATATGGGTGAGACGCAAGACGTCCTCGCAGCAAAGGGAGCGGAAGCGCGCATTTTACGACAGGCGGGCGGCGGCGTCGCCCGCTGGTGCCCCTCACGAGTTGTGCCATAATGGCTTCATGGAAGCCCTCTCCCTGTCCAATCAGTTCCTGATCGCCATGCCCGGCATGACCGACCCGCTGTTTGCGCGCTCGCTGGTGTATCTTTGCGAGCACGGCGAACACGGCGCCATGGGCATCATCGTCAACAAGCCCTCCGGCATCGCCATGGCCCAGCTGTTCGACCAGATCGACCTGCCGCTGACCGAAGAAGCGCTGCAGGGCGAGCCGGTCTACTTCGGCGGACCGGTGCAGCCGGAGCGCGGCTTCGTGCTGCATATGCCGGTCGGCAACTGGCAGACCAGCCTGCTGGTCACCGACGAGCTGGCACTCACCACCTCCAAGGACGTGCTGGTGGCGGTGTCCGAGAACAAGGGCCCGGACACCATGATGGTGAGCCTGGGCTACTCCGGCTGGTCGAGCGGCCAGCTGGAAGAGGAAATCCGCAACAACGGCTGGCTGACGGTCAACGCCGACCCGCACATCATCTTTGCGCTGCCCGCCGAAGAACGCTACGACGCCGCCATGGCGCTGCTGGGATTCGACCCCACCTTGCTCTCCACCGATTGCGGCCATGCCTGACGGAACCACGCTGGCCTTCGATTTCGGCGAACGCCGCATCGGCGTCGCCATGGGGGAGACGCTGCTCGGCATCGCCCATCCACTCACCACCATCGACACCGAAATCACCGAGCAGCGCTTCGCCGCCATCGGCAAGCTGATCGAGGAATGGCGGCCGGCACAACTGGTGGTCGGCCTGCCGGTGCACGCCGACGGCACCGAGCACGACCTGACCCGGCTCTCGCGCCGCTTCGCCAACCGCCTCAAGGGCCGCTTCGGGCTGCCGGTGTGGCTGGTCGACGAGCGCCACACCTCGCTGATCGCCGAAAGCCTGCTCAACGAAGCCGGGGTGCGCGGCCGCAAGCAGAAGCCGGCGCTCGACCAGGTCGCGGCGCAGGCCATCCTGCAGACCTGGTTCGAACAACCGGGCGAATCGGTGTGATGCGCCTGATCCCGCTCGCGCTGCTGCTGATCGGCGGTGCGGCTTTCGTCTACCTGTGGAAACTGGGCGAGAAGGGGCAGAACGCCACGCACTGGCCCTCGGCCAGCGGCACCATCGTGGAGAGCCGTCTCGACATCCGCTCCCACAACGGCGGCGACGGCAATCGCGACGACTATCTGCCGCAGTTGCGCTACCGCTACAGCGTCGGCGGCGTCACCCTCGAATCCACCATCCGCCGCTACCCCAACCCCGGCGCGATGCAAAGCCGCGATCAGGCCGAAGCGGTCCTGGCGAAGTACCCGAACGGCGCGGTGGTACGCGTCTACTACAACCCGGAACGGCCGCAGGAAGCCTGCCTGGAGCCTGGGGAGCACTGGACCGCCTGGGCCGGCAAGGCGCTGACGCTGCTCGTCGCGGCGGCTGGCCTGCTGCTGCTGAAGGGCGAGGATTAGGCCAGGAGCCAAGCGGACCAAAACGAAACGGGTGCCTCGGGCACCCGTTGTTCATTGATTCAAAAACTGCCGCCATGGAAGCTTATCCCAGGAGGCGAGCGAGCCACAGCAGGTTGAGTGTCTGCCGGAGCACAGGAACCGGAATGGACACGGAGTACATGAGGATTCCGCATCGCTGCGCGACTCTTTAAAAAGAGTCGCACGCAGTCCGCCAGCACTCAAGATGCAAAGGTACAGCCGCCTAATGGGAGAAGCTCAGCGCGAACCCTTGGCGCGTTGCTCCCGCTCCAGCCGCTGCGCTTCACGCAAAGCCTGGCGCTCCGCCTCGCGCTCGCGCGCCGCCTTTTCCCAGGCTTTCCATTCGTCCGGGCGCTCCAGCGTGATCGGGCCGATGCTGCCGGCGCGGAAATCGGTCAGCACGATCTCGGCGGCCTTCTGGATATTCACCCGCCCGCCGCCCAGCATGGCACCGCGGCGCCGGCCAATCTGCTCCAGCACCTCGAAATCCTGCCAGCCCTCGATATCGCCGACGTTATAGCGCTCCTGCAGCAGCGTGGTGTAGTGCTTCATCAGGTAGCGCAGCAGCTCCAGCACCACCTCTTCCTCGTCCAGCGCGTTGCGGCCGACCGCGCCGCTGGCGGCCAGGTTGTAGCCGCCCTCTTCCACCTCGATCTTGGGCCACAGCATGCCCGGGGTGTCGACCAGTTCGAAGTCGTCGGCCAGCAGGATGCGCTGCTGACCCTTGGTGATACCCGGCTCGTTGCCGGTTTTGGCGATGCGCCGCCCGGCCAGGCTATTGATCAGCGTCGACTTGCCGACGTTGGGAATGCCGCAGATCAGCACACGCAACGGCTTTTCCAGCCCACCACGGTTGGGTGCCAGCGCACGGCAGGCCGACACCAGCTTGGTGACCGGCGCCCGCTCGCCGGCATCCAGCGCGATGGCGCGGGTACCCGGCTTGGAACAGTAGTAATCCAGCCAGACCTGGGTGATGGCCGGATCGGCCAGATCCTGCTTGTTGAGAATCTTCAACGCCGGCTTGCCGCGCGTCATGCGCGCGATCATCGGGTTGGCACTGGACGCCGGCAGACGGGCGTCCAGCATTTCGATGACCACATCGATATCCTTGACGCGCTCGGCCAGATCCTTGCGCGCCTTGTTCATGTGGCCGGGAAACCATTGAATCGCCATGCTGTTACCGTTTCCGTAAGGGGTCCAAAAGGGACGACAGTCCGTTGTGATCGAGTTCGAAGGCCAGCTGCAGCAAGCGGCCGATTTCCCCTTTGGGAAAGCCTTCGCGGGCGAACCAAGCCAGGTAATGCCCGGGCAGATCGGCGATCAGCCGGCCCTGGTACTTGCCGAACGGCATCTGGCGCGTCACCAGCAGGAGAAGGTCGTCGGCATTCATGGCGGCACTCGAACTCGGGGAAGCGCATTGTGCCAAAGAGTGCAGGCACTGACCATGCGCAACATAGAAAACCTGTCTTCAGGGCCTATTCCAGTAGGCAAGTGAGCCAAAGCAGGTTGAGTGCCGCCAGCGCACAGGAACCGGAATGGACACGTAGTCCATGAGGATTCCGAGCACTGCCGGCGCTCAAGATGCGAAGGCGCAACTGCCTAATGGGATAGGCTCTTACAAGGGCATCGGCTTGCCGTCATTGAGATTGAGAAAGCCCTTCACCACACGATAGATCAGCCAGACGTAGACCGCGAACAGGATCACGAAGCCGACCAGCAGGAACACCGTCAAGTAGCCCAGCACCAGCCCCAGCAATCCCCACCAGAAGGTGCGCATCTGCCACAGGAAATGGCTCTCGTACAGCGTGCCACGGGTGTCGTCACGCTTGAGGTAATTGATGATGATGGCGACGATCGCCGTCACGCCGACGAACAGGCTGAGCGCCTGCAGGATGTAGACGGCCAGCGTCAGGTTGTTGAGCTTGCGTTCAAATTCGTGGTCGATCAGTTCCATGCGTTTTCCTTGTTTTATCGGATGGCCACCGGCACGCCGGCAAAGCCGTCCCGTCCTGGCCCACGGCCACAGACAGTAGCGCAAGGTAACGCAGCGACGCCAGCCTGAGCGGTTCGGGGCTAGACGCCGGCCGCGCTCCAGCGCGCCAGGACCTTGGCCGTCTCGTCGCGGCAGAAGCGGATAACCTCCTCGACCCGGCAGCGCTCAAGCCACAGCGGCAGGCTCGGCCCAGCCACCTCGGCCTGCGCCGCTCCCGTCATCAGCACCGGCACCGCCGGGCGAGACGGCAGCCCCAGCCGTTGTGCCAGCAACGCCAAGCGGCGGTTGGCTTCGTCCAGTTGCGGCAGCGTATCGGCGCTCACCGCGACATGGCTCAAGCCCAGGAGCAGGATGCGTGCCGCCAGCCAGTCGGCCGCATCGCTGAAACGCGCCGGGGCATGGCTGCCGTCGTGTCGGCGCCGAGAAGCAGCCAGCAGCATGGCGACGGTGCGGATGCCGGGCAGGCGTGATTCCGCCAGCAGCAAGGTGCCGGGCATGGGCTGGGTGGCGCGCAGTTCGGCCACGCCGTTGGCACCCTCGGACAGCAATTCCACATCCCTTAACAGGGTGATAGCACAGCCCGGCAGGCTCGGCAGGGCCGCGTCGGCGCTGAGCAAGGCATCGTGGCGGGGGTTCATGATCTCGTTCTCCAGTGAAGTCGGGTGACTGCGGTTCGGGAGATCATTTGCCGGGAGCTGAAAAGACAAATGCCGCCTGAACCGCGGCGGCATTTGTCGGGAATCTGGTGTGTTGGTTTGCTTTGTCAGAGCACACACGCCCCTTGGCGCCGCCATGAGCTGCGGTACCAATAAAAATAGACGTAGGAGGTGACAAAGGATTTAAGCATGGCCCCATCATGCCGATGGCTCCCCTCCCCTGTCAAGGAGCAAGGGGATAAAAAAACCCGGCATGACGCCGGGTTTGCTGGATCACATGTTCGGGTAGTTGGGCCCGCCGCCGCCTTCCGGCGTCACCCAGTTGATGTTCTGGGTCGGGTCCTTGATGTCACAGGTCTTGCAGTGCACGCAGTTCTGCGCGTTGATTTGCAGGCGCGGCGCCCCCTCTTCGCGCCCGACGATCTCGTACACCCCGGCCGGGCAGTAGCGCTGCTCGGGCGCGTCGTACTTTTCCAGGTTGACGCGGATCGGCACCGTCGGATCCTTCAGCTTGAGGTGCGCCGGCTGGTCTTCGCTGTGGTTGGTGTTGGAGATGAACACCGACGACAGCCGGTCGAAGGTCAGCACGCCGTCCGGCTTGGGGTAGGCGATCGGCGTGCACTCGTCCTTGGGCTTGAGGCATTCGTGGTCGGCGTGCTTATGGTGCAGCGTCCACGGCGCCTTGCCGCGGAACAGGTAGGTGTCCAGCGCCGAGTAGAGCATCGCCGGCCACAGTCCCCAGCGGAACGCCGGGCGGATGTTGCGCACGCGGTAGAGCTCGTCGTAGAGCCAGCTCTGCTTGAACTTGGCGGTGTACGTGGCGGCCTCGAGCGGCTGGCCTTCCTGGGCCGTGGCCAGCGCCTCGACGATCGCCTCGGCCGCCAGCATGGCGGACTTCATCGCGGTGTGGGTGCCCTTGATCTTGGGCACGTTGAGGAAGCCGGCGGTGTCGCCGATCAGCACCCCGCCCGGGAAGGTGAGCTTGGGAATGCTCTGCAGCCCGCCTTCGGAGATGGCGCGCGCGCCGTAGGACAGGCGCCGCCCGCCTTCGAACACGTCCTTGATCGCCGGGTGGGTCTTGAAGCGCTGGAATTCCTCGTACGGCGACAGGTAGGGGTTCTGGTAGTCCAGCCCCACCACGAAGCCGACCACCACCTGATTGTTTTCCAGGTGGTAGAGGAAGGAGCCGCCGTAGGTGGCGGTGTCCATCGGCCAGCCGGCGGTGTGGGTGATCTTGCCCGGCTGGTGCAGCTCGGGTTTCACCTCCCACAGTTCCTTGATGCCGATGCCGTAGGTTTGCGGGTCGGCGCCGTTGCGCAGCTTGAAACGCTCGAACAGGGTCTTGGTGAGCGAGCCGCGACAGCCTTCGGCGAACACGGTCTGCCGGGCCCACAGCTCGATGCCGGGCTCGCCGTCCTGGTCGCCGTTCTTGCCGGTGCCGACGTTGCCGGTGGCCACGCCCTTGACCGAGCCGTCCGGGTGGTAGAGCACTTCGGCGGCGGCGAAGCCGGGGTAGATTTCCACTCCCAGCTCTTCGGCCTGCTGGCCGAGCCAGCGGCAGAAGTTGCCCAGGCTGATGATGTAGTTGCCCTCGTTGTGCATCTGCGGCGGGGTGGGCAGCTGGATCGACTCGGTCTCGGTCAGCAGCAGGAACTGGTCCTTCTGGGCCGGGGTGTTGAGCGGCGCGCCCTTGTCTTTCCAGTCGGGGATCAGTTCGTTCAGCGTGCGCGGTTCGAGCACCGCGCCGGACAGGATGTGGGCGCCGATCTCGGAGCCCTTCTCCAGCAGGCAGACGCTGATCTCCTGGCCCTTCTCGGCCGCCAGCTGCTTGAGGCGAATCGCCGCGGAGAGCCCCGAAGGGCCGCCGCCGACGATCACCACGTCGTATTCCATGTATTCGCGTTCCACCGCTACTCCTCGCTCATCCGCATGACGTTATTCCAACTCGCCTTAGAAGCGACAACTTTGTCGGCTACGCTCACTTGCCTTCGCCTTAGCTTCGCAGAAACTCGCCCTGACGGGCTTCGTTTTCTCGCTCCTGATGCTGTTTGGAATTCAATGGCGATCATGATGCAATGAATCCAGCCATCCGTCAAAAATCAAACAAGCGTTTAAATTATTCCTGATTGGTGCAGTTGCACAATTGCCTCACCATCATACCCCAGCGCGCCCAGCACCTCGTCGGTGTCGGCACCGAGCTTGGGGGGCCCGATGATACTCCACCGGCGTGCCGGACAGCTTGATCGGGCAGCCCACCAGCGGCACGTCCTGGCCGACGCTGTCTTCCAGATGGATTTCCATGCCGCGATGGCGGATCTGCGGATCGGCGAAGGCCTCGGCCACGTTGTTGATCGGCCCGCACGGCACGCCAGCCTCGTCGAGCGCCTTGAGCCACTCGTCGCGGCTGCGGGCGCGGAAGGCTTCGGCCAACATCGGCACCAGTTGCTCGCGGTATTGTACCCGTGCCGGGTTGCTTGCGAAGCGTTCGTCATCGGCCAGTTGCGGCTGACCGATCAACTGGCACACCGCGCGGAACTGCTTGTCGTTGCCACAGGCGAGGATGAAGTGGCCGTCGCCGGCGGTCTTGAACACCTGGTAGGGCACGATGTTGGGATGGGCGTTGCCCAGGCGCGGCGGCACGGTGCGGCCGACCAGCCAGTTCATGTTGACGTTGGCCAGCATGGCAAGCGAGCAATCGAACAGCGCCATGTCGATGTACTGGCCCTGCCCGGTGCGGCTCCTGGCCAGCAGCGCCGCCTGCACCGCGTTGGCGGCGTAGAGGCCGGTGAAGAGGTCGGTCACCGCGACGCCGACCTTGTGCGGTTCGCCGTCGGCCGGGCCGGTGATGCTCATCAGTCCGCTCATGCCCTGCACGATGTAGTCGTAGCCGGGCAGTTCGGCGTAGGGGCCGTCCTGGCCAAAGCCGGTGATCGAGCAGTACACCAGGCGCGGGTTGAGGCTCTTGAGGCTGTCGTAGTCGAGCCCGTATTTCTTCAGCCCGCCGACCTTGTAGTTCTCCAGCAGCACGTCGGCCTCTTCGGCCAACCTGCGCACGATGGCCTGGCCCTCGGGACGGGTGATGTCGACGGTGACCGAGCGCTTGCCGCGGTTGGCGCACAGGAAGTAGGCGGCGGTACCGTCCGGCAGGCTGGGTGGCGCCCACTGCCGGGTGTCGTCGCCCTGGCCGGGACGTTCCACCTTGATCACCTCGGCGCCGAGGTCGGCCAGCAGCTGGCCGGTCCACGGCCCTGCCAATACGCGCGTCAGATCGAGAACCTTGAAACCGGAAAGGGCGCCAGACATTGTCATCTCCTCAGTAAGACCCTGCTCCATTAGGCAGCTACGCCTACTGGGACAGGCTCTGCAAACTTTCATAAAGGTTGGCCGAAACAGGCCGCAACGGACGGTCGGCCATCCACTCTGGGCTGTCACGGCAGAAAAAAGGGCCCGGACAAGCCGGGCCTCAAGAACAGACAGGAACGACCATGGCCGCCGGGTGGAGCCTCGGCGGCCGCTCCCTATCAGGCAAACGCCTGAATCCCGGTCTGGGCCCGGCCCAGAATCAGGGCGTGCACATCGTGCGTGCCCTCATAAGTGTTGACCGCCTCCAGGTTCATCACGTGACGGATGACGTGGAATTCGTCGGCGATGCCGTTGCCGCCGTGCATGTCGCGCGCGACGCGGGCGATGTCGAGCGCCTTGCCGCAATTGTTGCGCTTGATCAGCGAGATCATCTCCGGCGCGGCACGGCCCTGGTCCATCAACCGCCCTACCTGCAACGCGGCCGACAGGCCCAGCGCGATCTCGGTCTGCATGTTGGCGAGCTTGAGCTGGATCAGCTGGTTGGCGGCGAGCGGGCGGCCGAACTGCTTGCGGTCCAGCGTGTACTGGCGCGCCGCGTGCCAGCAGAACTCGGCGGCGCCCATGGCGCCCCAGGCGATGCCGAAGCGCGCCTTGTTGAGGCAGCCGAACGGCCCCTTCAGGCCCTTCACGCCCGGCAGCAGGTTCTCTTCCGGCACAAACACGTCGTCCATCACGATCTCGCCGGTAATCGAGGCGCGCAGCGAGAACTTGCCGTGAATCTTCGGCGCCGACAGACCTTTCATGCCCTTTTCGAGCACGAAGCCGCGGATTTCGCCGTCATCGTCCTTGGCCCAGACCACGAACACGTCGGCGATCGGGCTGTTGGTGATCCACATCTTGCTGCCCTTGAGCTGATAGCCGCCGTCGACTTTGCGCGCGCGGGTCTTCATGCCGGCCGGATCGGAACCGGCGTCCGGCTCGGTCAGGCCGAAACAGCCGACCCACTCGCCGGTCGCCAGCTTGGGCAGGTATTTGTCCTTCTGCGCTTCCGTGCCGTAGGCCCAGATCGGGTGCATCACCAGCGACGACTGCACGCTCATCGCCGAGCGGTAGCCGGAATCGACACGCTCGACTTCACGGGCGATCAGGCCGTAGGCGACGTGGGAGAGGCCGGCGCAGCCGTGAGTGTCGATGGTGCAGCCCAGCAGGCCCAGCTCGCCCATCTCGCTCATGATCTCGCGGTCGAAGCGCTCCTCGCGGTTGGCGGTCAGGATGCGCGGCATCAGGCGTTCCTGGCAGTAGGCGTGGGCGGTATCGCGCACCATGCGCTCTTCTTCTGTCAGCAGGGTTTCCAGCAGAAGCGGATCTTCCCAGGAAAACGGGGCACGGCTGGTCGGGGCGGCCATTGGCGACTCTCCTTTGCGGTTTCGTTGTTCCGCTATGCGGAATTTGGTTTTACTATGTGAAATAGACTAGCAAGCGCCGCGCTGGCTTGTAAAGCGTTTTCTTGGCCGCAACGAGCAGGCAGGCTATGCTTGCCGCGCCAAAACCCACAGGAAGAAGAACACCATGACGGAAGAGCACGACAAGGACAGGCTGTTCGTCACCGCGCTGGCACGCGGCCTGACGGTGCTGTCCGCCTTCCGCTCCGGCGAGAGCGGGCTGTCCAACCAGGAGCTGGCGCGCCGCACCGGGCTGCCCAAATCCACGGTGTCGCGGCTGACCCACACCCTGACCCAGCTGGGCTACCTGAGCCACGAAGCGGACAGCGGCTTTTATCGACTTGGGCTGGCGGTGCTGGAACTGGGCTCGGTGGTGCTGGCGAGCTACGACGTGCGCCGTGCCGCCGCGCCGCTGATGCGCGAGTTCGCGCTGGCGCACAATGTCTCGGTCAGCCTGGCGATGCGCGACGGCAGCGACATGGTGTACCTGGAGACCTGCCGCAGTGCGGCGCGGGTGTCGGTGCAGCTGACGGTCGGTTCGCGCGTGCCGGTCGCCACCACCGCCATCGGTCGCGCCTGCTATGCAGGGCTTGGCGCCAGCGAGCGGGCACGGCTGGACGAAGAACTGGCCAGCCGCTACGGCGGCAACTGGCCGCCGATCAAGAACCGCCTCGACGCCGCACTGCAACAATGCCGCGAGCAGGGCTACACCAGTTCGTTCGGGGAGTTCGTGCCGGAGGTGATGGCGGTCGGCGTGCCGCTGCCGTCGCCGATTCCGGGTCAGCCGCCGATGAGCCTGAACGCGAGCGGCCCGGCGGCGCTGTTCACCGCGGAGCGCTTCGAGCGCGACATCGCGCCGGCACTGCAGCAGATGGCGCGGCGCATCGCGCCGGGGGCGGCCTGACGCCGCCCACAGCCACAACACCAGACAAAGAAAAAGCGGGCGAACGCATTGCGTTCGCCCGCTTGGTTTATGGCGGAACGATCAGGCCGACTTGAGCGTGCCGTGCGGGTCGATGACGAATTTGCGCGGCGCGCCGCCGTCGAACTGACGGTAGCCGTTCGGCGCCTCGTCGAGCGAGATCACGCTGACGTTGACGATCTGGGCGATCGGCAGACGGTCCCACAGGATGGCCTGCATCAGGTTGCGGTTGTACTTCATCACCGGGGTCTGGCCGGTATGGAAGGAGTGCGACTTGGCCCAGCCCAGGCCGAAACGGATCGACAGGCTGCCGCGCTTGGCGGCGGCGTCGGTCGCGCCCGGGTCGTCGGTCACGTACAGGCCCGGAATGCCGATGGCACCAGCCACGCGAGTAACTTCCATCAGCGAGTTGAGCACCGTGGCCGGGGCCTCTTCGTGGGCGTGCGTGCCGTGGCCGCGCGCTTCGAAGCCGACGCAATCCACCGCGCAATCCACCTCGGGGGTGCCGAGGATGGCGGCGATCTGCTCGCCCAGCGTGGCGTCGAGCGACAGGTCCACCGTCTCGAAGCCCACTGCACGGGCGTGCGCCAGACGTTCGGGGTTCATGTCGCCGACGATGGTCACCGCCGCGCCCAGCAGACGCGCCGAAGCGGCAGCGGCCATACCGACCGGACCGGCGCCGGCGATGTAGACGGTCGAGCCCGGTTTCACCCCGGCCGTCACCGCGCCGTGGTAGCCGGTGGGCAGGATGTCGGACAGGCAGGTCAGGTCGCGGATCTTCTCCATCGCCTTGTCCTTGTCCGGGAACTTGAGCAGGTTGAAGTCGGCGTACGGCACCATGACGTACTCGGACTGCCCGCCGATCCAGCCACCCATGTCGACGTAGCCATAGGCGCCGCCGGCGCGCGACGGGTTGACGTTCAGGCACACCCCGGTGTGCTGCTCCTTACACGTGGTGCAGCGACCGCACGCCACGTTGAACGGCACCGACACCAGGTCGCCGATCTTCAGCGTCTCGACGTCGCGGCCGATCTCGATCACTTCACCGGTGATCTCGTGGCCCAACACCAGCCCGACCTCGGCCGTGGTGCGGCCGCGCACCATATGCTGGTCCGAGCCGCAGATATTGGTCGTCACCACCTTGAGGATGACGCCGTGGCCGATCGGCCGCCCGCTCGGATCGACCATTTTCGGGTAGCCGATGGATTGCACCTCGACATGACCTTGCCCCAGATACACCACACCGCGATTGTCGCTCATTGTCTGCCTCCGAATTTTTCGATGGGTTACACGCACGGCGACGGCAAAGCGTCGGCCGGCGCGCTTCGCGACAATAGGCGCGATCGCCCCCGGCAACGAGACAGAAAACGCCCCACAACGGCCAAAAACCGACATGCGGAAAAATCGGACGCCCCTGTCTTGCACCGGCCACCACGCCGTCGCCGAGCCAGAACGACGCTTCATGGCAATACGACAGCGGCCGGCCGCCGCCGCAAACAACCAGGCGCGACAGCGCCCCGCGGGGATGGCACGGCAGAAAAGCGTTGGGGGGATACAACAGGAAAAGGGGTCAGGCCGGCAGCAGAACGCCCGGCACGAGGCCGGGCGTCCGGTTGCCGTGCGCTTATATCCGGGGAGGGCTGGCCGGTGCGCCCTGAATGTAGTGCACCAGCTGGTCGATGGTGAGCTGTTGCTCTTCGAGGGTGGCGCGCACCAGATCGCCGATCGAGACCACACCCAGCACTTCGCAGCCCTCCATCACGGGGAGGTGGCGGATGCGCTTCTCGGTCATCAGCGCCATGCATTCGTCCACGGTCTGCTCGGGGGTCACGTACACCACGCGGCTGGTCATGATCTCGCGCACGTGGGTGCCGGCCGAAGTCCGCCCCTGCAACACCACGCGGCGCGCGTAGTCGCGCTCGGAAAAGATGCCGTGCACGTCGCAGGCGTGCATCACCAGTACCGCCCCGACGTTCTGTTCGGCCATGACCTGCAGGGCCTGGAACACCGTGGCGTCGGGACTAACGAAGATCAGTTGCCGGTTGGGCTTGCTGTCGAGCAATTGTCGTACGGTTTGCATGCGATCCCCCTTTGCAGACGTTTGGACCTGTTGTTCCAATTCGCCTTAAACACGATAACTTTGTCGGCGGCGCTACGCAGACAGCGTGCGAATCTTCAAGATTCGCTCAGCGAGCACTTGCCGTACTATCTGTACTGTCTGTGGCCCCGCTCACTTGCCTTCGCGTTCTCGCGTCTAATGCTTTTTGGAACTATGCCTCCACTATAGATGATCCGGAACGAATAGCTGCCCAGCCGCGCTTACTTGGCACGGATCATGGTGCCGACGCCGGCGTCGGTGAGGATTTCCAGCAGCAGCGCGTGCGGGACGCGGCCGTCGATGATGTGCACCGAGTTGACGCCGTTTTTGGCGGCGTCGAGAGCGGAGCTGATCTTGGGCAGCATGCCGCCGTGGATGGTGCCGTCGGCGAACAGGGCCTCGACACTCTCGGCAGTCAGCCCGGTCAGCAGCTTGCCGTTCTTGTCCAGCACGCCCGGAGTGTTGGTCATCAGCACCAGCTTCTCGGCATGGAGGGTTTCGGCCAACTTGCCGGCCACCAGGTCGGCGTTGATGTTGTAGGCCTCGCCGTCGCTGCCGACACCGATCGGCGCGATCACCGGGATGAAGTCCTGCGAGTCGAGCAGCGACACCAGCGCCGGATCGATCACGTCGATTTCGCCGACGCGGCCGATGTCGATCTGCTCGCCCTCGCCCTCGCCCTTGAGGAACAGCTTGTGGGCGCGGATGAAGTGGCCATCCTTGCCGGTCAGGCCCACGGCCTTGCCGCCGTGCTGGTTGATCAGCGAGACGATCTCCTTGTTGACCTGGCCGCCCAGCACCATTTCCACCACGTCCATGGTTTCCTGGTCGGTGACGCGCATGCCCTGGATGAACTCGCCGTGCTTGCCGACGCGTTCCAGCATGTCGTTGATCTGCGGGCCGCCGCCATGCACCACCACCGGGTTCAGGCCAACCAGCTTCAGCAGCACCACGTCCTTGGCGAAGTCCTCCTTCAGCTTGTCGTCGGTCATCGCGTTGCCGCCGTACTTGATCACGATGGTCTTGTCGTTGAAGCGGCGGATGTAGGGCAGCGCCTCGGCGAGGATGAGCGCCTTCTCGGTGGCGGATACGGTCACGTGCGGTCTCCTGGGTAAGGGGATACGGGAAGTGTTGCATTGTAATCAATCACGTTGCTGAACTGTTATTTATTAATTGCCAACCGCCTCCGCGCTTAGTACATTTGCATTCCACTACTGAACAAGCATTCAGCAATCACCATGAGCGAACCCACCCTGCCGCGCTGGCAGCGCAAGAAAGACGCCCGGCCGTCGGAAATCCTCGACGCCGCCCTGAGCCTGTTCGTCGAAAAAGGCTTTCGCGCCACCAAGATGGAAGACATTGCGCACGCCGCCAACGTCACCAAGGGCACGCCCTACCTGTACTTCCAGAACAAGGAAGAAATCTTCAAGGCGGTGATCCAGGTCAACCTGTCGTCGCGCTTCGCCGAATTCGCCGAGATCGAACGGCAGCACAGCGGCAGCGCCGCCGAGCTGCTGCAGCAGCTGATGTTCAAGTGGTGGGACGAGGTGGGCTGCACCGAGCTGGCGGGTATCTGCAAGCTGGTGATCGCCGAGGCCACCAACTTCCCCGAACTCGCGCAGTTCTACGCCGCCGAGGTGATCCAGCCCAGCCTCTGCATGGTCGGCCGCATCCTGCAGCGCGGCATCGCCAACGGGGAATTCCGCGCGGTGCCGATTGAGAGCGCCACCGACGCCCTGCTGGCGCCGCTGGTGCTGGCGATGACCTGGGCGCACTCGTTCGGCAAGGTGGTGCCGGAGGGGGCCGGTTATTCCTACAAGAATTCGCGCCATCATCTGGCCGAGGCCCTCGACCTGGTCCTCAATGGCCTGTGCGCCCCCAGTCATAACAACAACTAAGCAAGGCCCAACACGATGAAGACACCTCACTCTCGCTGGCTCCTCACCGCCGTGGCGGTGCTCGGGCTCGCCGCCTGTGCCAAGGAGGCGACAGTACAGGAAGAGATCCGCCCGGTACGTTACGTCACCGCCGGCGACAACGCCTCCCAGCCCGGCGCCCGCTTTGCCGGCGACATCCGCGCCCGGCAGGAAACGCCGCTGGCCTTCCGCGTCGGCGGCAAGATCGCCCAGCGCCTGGTGAATGCCGGCGAGCGGGTGAAGAAGGGGCAGCTCCTGGCCCGGCTCGACGCCAGCGACTACGAACTCGACCTCACGGCCAAACAGGCCCAGCTCGCCGCCGCCCGCTCCGACCTCACGCAGCAGGAGGCCGACCTCAGGCGCTCCCAGGAACTGCTGGGCAAGCAGTTCATCAGCCCGGCCCAGGTCGAGCGCCAGCAGAACGCCGTCAACGCCGCGCGCGCCAAGCTGCAGCAGGCCCAGGCCCAGCTCACCGGCAGCCGCAACCAGAACGCCTACACCACGCTCGTCGCCGACGCCGACGGTGTGATCGGCAGCGTCAGCGCCGAGGCCGGCCAGGTGGTCGCCGCCGGCCAGCCGGTGCTGAGGCTGGCCATGGATGGTCCGCGCGAAGTCGCGATCCAGGTGCCGGAGAACGCGCTGGCGGCGCTGCGGGCAGCCAAGGCGCTGCAGGTGAAGCTGTGGGCCGACGGCCAGACCTTCAACGGCAGCTTGCGCGAGCTGTCGGCCGACGCCGACCCCGCCACCCGCACCTACGCCGCGCGCATCAGCCTCGACGGCGCCAACGCCGGGCTGGCGCTGGGCATGAGCGCGACCGTGACGCTGCCGGCGCCGGACAGCAACCGGAACCTGCAGCTGCCGCTCTCCGCCCTGCTCGACCAGGACGGCCGGCACTACGTCTGGGTGATCGATCCCAAGAGCCACAAGGTTGGCCGAAGAGAGGTCAGCGTGCAGGGCATCGACGACAGCGTTGCCCGCGTCAGCGGCGCGCTGAAAACCGGGGAACAGGTGGTGAGCGCCGGCGTGCACCTGCTGCGCGACGGCCAGCCGGTCCGCCTGCTCCAGCCTTGAGGTGCCCGCCATGAAACAACGACTCAACCTGTCCGAGTGGGCGCTCAAGCACCAGGCGCTGGTGCTGTACCTGATGATCACCCTGATGCTGGCCGGCGCCTGGGCCTATACCCAGCTGGGGCAGAAGGAAGACCCGTCGTTCACCTTCAAGGCGATGATGGTCAAGGTGGTGTGGCCCGGCGCCAGCGCCAGCGAGATGGAACAGCAGGTCACCGACAAGCTGGAACAGAAGCTGCAGGAGCTGGACGGGCTGGAATACGTCAAGAGCTTCACCAAGCCCGGTGAGGCGCAGCTGCTGCTCAACCTGCGCGAAGGCATCGCGCCGGACAAGGTGCCGGAGCAGTGGTACCAGGTGCGCAAGAAGCTCGGCGACATCCGCCAGAACCTGCCCGCCGACCTCAAAGGCCCGTTCTTCAACGACGAATTCGGCGACACCTTCGGCAACATCCTCGCCTTCACCGGCGACGGCTTCAGCGCCGAGGAGCTGCGCCGCTACGCCGACCGCACGCGCCAGGAAGTGCTGCGCCTGCCCGACGTCGGCAAGGTCGACATCGTCGGCGAACAGCCGGAGCGCCTCTACGTCGACCTCTCCACCAGCCGGCTCGCCACGCTGGGGCTCGACACCCGCACCGTCTGGAACGCACTGACCGAGCAGAACGCGGTGACGCCGGCCGGGGTGTTCGAGACCGCCGGCGAACGCATCTGGGTGCGCCCGAGCGGCGCCTACGGCACGCTGGAGGCGGTGCGCAATACCCCGATCACGGTGAACGGCCAGAGCTTCCGCCTCGCCGACATCGCCACCGTGCACCGCGCCTTCGTCACCCCACCCGGCTTCAGCATGCGCTTCAACGGCAAACCGGCGCTGGGGCTCGCCATCAGTATGAAGGACGGTGGCGACGTGCTGCGCCTGGGACGCGACCTCGACCAGTTGCTGGCACGCGTCAAGGCGTCGCTGCCGCTCGGCGTCGAGATCGCGCCGGTGTCGGACCAGCCCAAGGTGGTGGGGCACTCGATCAGCGAGTTCATGCATTCGCTGATCGAGGCGGTGGTCATCGTGCTGGCGGTGAGCTTCTTCAGCCTGGGCTGGCGCTCGGGCGTGGTGGTGGCGCTGTCGATCCCGCTGGTGCTGGCGATGACCTTCCTCGCCATGTACTTCTTCAACATCGACCTGCAGCGCATCTCGCTGGGTTCGCTGATCATCGCGCTGGGCCTGCTGGTGGACGACGCCATCATCGCGGTGGAGATGATGGCGCTGAAACTGGAACAGGGCTGGAACCGCTACCAGGCGGCCACCTTCGCCTACACCAGCACCGCCTTCCCGATGCTCACCGGCACGCTGATCACCGCCGCCACCTTCCTACCGGTGGGGCTGGCCAAGTCCAACGCCGGCGAATACGTGTTCAGCCTGTTCGCCGTGGTCGGGCTGGCGCTGGTGCTGTCGTGGGTGGTGGCGGTGATCTTCACCCCCTACCTCGGCTTCAAGTTGCTGCCGACGTTCAAGGCCGAGGGAGAGCACGCCGACGTCTACCACAAGCCGTTCTACCGGCGCTTTCGCAGCGTGCTGGAATGGTGTCTCGACCACCGCAAGAGCGTGATCGCCGCCACGCTGGCGCTGTTTCTGCTGTCGCTGGGGGCGTTCAGGTTGTTCGTGCCGCAGCAGTTCTTCCCCTCCTCCAACCGCGTGGAACTGCTGGTCGACCTGTGGCTGCCGCAGGGCGCCAGCTACCAGGCCACCGAGCGCGAGACGAAGAAGCTGGAGGCGATGTTCGCCCATCACCCCGGCGTCGACAGCATCACCAGCTACGTCGGCGGCGGCTCGCCGCGCTTCTACCTGCCGCTCGACCAGCAGATGCCGCACCTCAACTACGCCCAGCTGATGGTGATGACCCGGGACGAGAAGGTGCGCGAAACGGTCAAGCGCGACCTGGAGCGCGCCTTCGACAGCGACTTCCCCGCGCTGCGCGGACGCGTGATCCGGCTGGAAAACGGGCCGCCGGTAGGCTATCCGGTACAGTATCGGGTGATGGGCGAACGCCACGAGGAAGTGAAACGCATCGCCGCGCGGCTGGAAGCGCTGCTGCGCAGCCAGCCCGGCACGCGCCAGGTCAACAACGACTGGGGCGAGCAGATCAAGTCGCTGCGCCTGGTGATCGACCAGGACCGCGCCCGCGCCCTCGGCGTGTCGACCCAGAGCCTGGGCCGGCAACTGCAGCTGTTGATTTCCGGCGCCGCCGTGACCGAGTTGCGCGAGGGCGACCGCACCATCACCGTCGAGGCGCGCCTCAACCCGGCCGAGAAGACCGACGTCGCCGGCCTGGGCAACCTGATGGTGCAGGCCGCGAACGGGCGCTTCGTCCCGGTATCGCAGCTGGCACGCATCGAGTACCAGCCGGAGGAGAGCATCATCTGGCGCCGCAACCGGCTGCCGACGGTGACGGTACGCGCCGACACCGCCGACGGCGTGCAGGCGGCGGACGTGGTGCAGGCGCTGGCTCCCCGTCTCAAGCAGCTGGAAGCCACGCTGCCGCTGGGCTATCACATCGAGATGGGGGGCTCGGTCGAATCCAGCGTGAAATCGCAGCAGGCCATCGCCAAGGTGGCGCCGCTGATGATCGTGGTGGTGCTGACCCTGCTGATGTTGCAGCTGCAGAGTTTCCAGCGCACGCTGATGGTGGTGCTCACCGCGCCGCTCGGCATGATCGGCGTGACGCTGACGCTGATCGCCTTCCGTGCCCCGTTCGGCTTCGTGGCGATGCTGGGAGTGATCGCGCTGTCGGGCATGATCATGCGCAACTCGGTTATTCTGGTGGACCAGATCGAGCATGACATCGGCGAGGGCATCGAGCGCTGGGAGGCCGTGGTCGGTTCCACCTTGCGCCGCTTCCGCCCCATCATGCTGACCGCGCTGGCGGCGATCCTGGCGATGATTCCGCTGACGCGCAGCACCTTCTGGGGGCCGATGGCGGTGGCGATCATGGGTGGGCTGCTGGTGGCCACGGTGCTGACCCTGCTGTTCCTGCCCGCACTGTACGCGCAGTGGTTCAAGGTGCAGCGCTCAGCGCCGCGTGCGCAGGACCACGTCGCGCGCGCCACGGCGGAGGCGCCCGGCACAGCACCGCAGCCGGCAGGCGCCGAGGCATGACGAGCATGGCACGCCTCGGCCGGGAAGCCGCCCGCCACGCCGCTACCGGCACGGCGGCCCCGAAGCAGAACGACATCATCCGGAACAGGCTCCGGCAACAGCCTTTGACGAGAACAGCAATGACATCACGTATCCGTACCCTGACCGCTCTGCTGATCGCCGCCGCGGCGCTGCCGGCCCAGGCCTTCGACCTGATGGAGGCCTGGCAGCAGGCCCGCGGCTACGACGCGTCCTTCGCCGCCGCCGGCTACGACCGCGACGCCGGCCACGAAAAAGCGCCACAGGGCCGTGCCGGGCTGCTGCCGCAGGTGGCGCTGAGCGCCGACTACAGCCGCACCAACCTGATCCAGCCCTCCGTCGCCGGCGGCAATTTCACCACGCACGGCGTCGGCGTGCAGCTGACGCAGCCCGTGTTCGACGTCAGCAAGTACACCGGCTACCAGAAGGGCAAGACCAGCAGCGCCCTGGCCGACACCCGCTTCGCCGCCAGCGAGCAGCAGCTGATCGTCGACGTGGCGCAAGCCTACTTCAACGTGCTGCTGGCGCAGGACACGCTGGCCTCCACCCAGGCCACCAAGAAGGCCTTCGCCAGCCAGCTGGAGCAGGCCAAGACCGCGTTCGAGGTCGGCACCGCCACCATCACCGACACCCACGAGGCGCAGGCCGGCTACGACGGCGCGGTGGCGCAGGAAATCCTGGCCGAGAGCGATCTCGAGATCAAGCGCAACGCCCTGCGGCGTCTCACCGGGCTCGAGCCGCTCGCGGTGCAGGCCGTCACGCCGGCGCTGCCGCTGGATCAGCCGACCAACGTCGATCTCGACGGCTGGATCGCCCAGGCGCTGGCCAATAACCTCGACATCAAGGCACAGGAGCAGAACCTGGCGCTGGCCAGCCAGGATCTGACCGAGAAGCGCGGGCAGCGCCTGCCGGTGGTGTCGCTCACCGCCGGCTACAAGGACAACACCGACAACAGCACCCTCCCCGCGCACACCCGTGCCTCCTCGGTCGGGCTGCAGCTGACGCTGCCGCTGTACGCCGGCGGCGGCATCAACTCGCGGGTGCGCGAGGCGGCGGCCAACGAGAACAGCGCCAAGGACAAGCTGGAAGCGACGCGCCGCCAGGTGCGCGAGCAGGTGCGCCAGGCCTATCTGGGCGTCACCAGCGGGGCGGCCCTGGTCAAGGCGCAGCAGCAGTTGCTGGTCTCGGCCAAGAGCAAGCTCGACTCCACCCGGCTCGGCAAGGAGGTCGGCGTGCGCACCAACCTCGATCTGCTGCAGGCCGAGCAGGAGTACTACAACGACCAGACCCAGCTGGCCAAGGCACGCTACAACTACCTGCTCGCCAAGCTGCAGCTGGCGCAGGCCGCCGGCCAGCTGGGGCCGCAGCAACTGGCCGAGGTCAACGCCTACATCGTGCGCTGAGCCTCACAGTCCCTGGCGCAGCGTGCCGCGGGGTGAGCGGGCGGTGCGCCGGCGCCGGTACAGCGCGATGCCCCGCTTTGTTTAGCACCGCCAGGCACGGTGGCCGGTCCTGCCTTTCGCCACAGCCTGCGTGCCTGCACCGTGGCACGATTCGAGCACCGCCCGACCGGCTTGGCTCAGGCCCCGACTTCTTCCTGTCGAAACAAACGCTTACGCTCCTCAGCACACCCTCCGGCCGGCTCCCTCCGGCCGGTTTTCTTTGGCGGCAGCGCAACACTCGCGCCGTCCTGCCGTTTAATTTATTAAGTACAACGTAGCTTTTTAATAAACACCCGTCTAGAATTTGCTCAACCCGTGCTGCTCGCCGGGCCCAGACCGATTCAGCAGAGCGGCCCACGACGACGGCGCACGCCGCTGTCGCCGCAGGGCCCCCGGCATGGACCCGTAGAGACCACCCCACTCAGCCCGACACACAGGCACAGAACACAGGAGAGACCTCATGAGCAACCAACAACTGCAGCAACGCAAAGCCGCCGCCACTCCGCGCGGTGTCGGCGTGATGTGCGGCTTCTACGCCGAACGCGCCAAGAACGCCGAGCTGTGGGACGTGGAAGGCAACCGCTACATCGATTTCGCCGGCGGCATCGGCGTCCTGAATACCGGTCACCTTCACGACAAGGTGCAGGCTGCCGTGGCCGAACAGTTGAACAAGTTCAGCCACACCTGCTACCAGGTTGTCCCCTATGAGCTCTACGTCGAGGTGGCCGAGCAACTCAACGCCCTGACCCCGGGCGACTACGCCAAGAAGACCGCGTTCTTCTCCACCGGCGCCGAAGCCGTGGAAAACGCCATCAAGGTGGCGCGCGCCGCCACCGGGCGCTCCGGCGTGATCGCCTTCGGCGGCGGCTTCCACGGCCGCACCATGATGGGCATGGCGCTGACCGGCAAGGTCGCTCCGTACAAGATCGGCTTCGGTCCGTTCCCGGCCGACATTTACCACGGTCTCTACCCGAATGCGCTGCACGGCGTGTCGATCGCCGATTCGCTGACCAGCCTCGAGCGTCTGTTCAAGTACGACATCGAGCCGTCGCGCGTCGCCGCCATCATCTTCGAACCGGTCCAGGGCGAAGGCGGCTTCGTGCCGGCCCCGGCCGAGTGGGTGAAAGCCCTGCGCGCGCTGTGCGACCAGCACGGTATCCTGCTGATCGCCGACGAGGTGCAGGCCGGCTTCGCCCGTACCGGCAAGCTGTTCGCGATGGAACACTTCGGCGTGGCGCCGGACCTGATGACGCTGGCCAAGTCGCTGGCCGGCGGCTTCCCGCTGGCCGCGCTGGTGGGCAAGGCCGAACTGATGGATGCCCTGGCCCCGGGCGGCCTCGGTGGCACCTACGCCGGCAGCCCGCTGGCGCTGGCTGCGGCCAAGGCCGTGATCGGCGTGATCCAGGAAGAAAAGCTGCTGGAGCGCGCCAACCGTCTGGGCGAGGAACTGAAGGAAAAACTGCACGGTCTGAAACAGGCCGTGCCGCAGATCGCCGAAGTGCGTGGTCTGGGTGCGATGATCGCCGTCGAATTCAACAAGCCGGGCAGCCACGAGCCGGATGCCGAGTTCACCAAGAAGGTGCAGCAGAAGGCGCTGGAATCCGGCCTGATCCTGCTGACCTGCGGCACCTACGCCAACGTGGTACGTTTCCTGTTCCCGCTGACCATCGAGGACAGCGTATTCCAGGAAGCGCTGGCCAAGCTCGACGCCGCCCTGCGCGCCTGAGCCGCCCTGCCCTTCGGCCAACCTGTCCAGGTTGGCCGAAGCGTCCCGCACACGGAGAACATGATGCTGAACCTGAAAGACCCGTCGCTGCTCAAGCAGCAGTGCTACCTCAACGGTGAGTGGCTGGACGCCGACAACGGCGAGACCATCCCGGTCACTAACCCCGCCACCGGCGAGATCATCGCCCACGTGCCGAAAATGGGCCGCGCCGAAGCCGAGCGCGCCGTGGCCGGCGCTGCCGAAGCGTTCAAGAGCTGGAAGAAGAAGTCGGCCAAGGAGCGCGCCAACCTGCTGCGCAAGTGGTTCGACCTGATGATGGCCAACCAGGAAGACCTCGGCGTCATTTTGACCGCCGAACAGGGCAAGCCGCTGGCCGAGGCCAAGGGCGAAATCGCCTACGGCGCCAGCTACATCGAGTGGTACGCCGAAGAAGCCAAGCGCATCTACGGCGACACCATCCCGTCCACCGGCGCCGACAAGCGCATCCTGGTGACCAAAGAGCCGATCGGCGTCACCGCCGCGATCACGCCGTGGAACTTCCCCAACGCCATGATCACGCGCAAGGCCGCTCCGGCCATGGCCGCCGGCTGCCCGATGGTGGTGCGCCCGGCCAGCCAGACGCCGCTGTCGGCGCTGGCCATCGCCGAACTGGCGCACCGCGCCGGCATCCCGGCAGGCGTGTTCTCGGTGATCACCGGCGGCTCCAGCGAAATCGGCGCCGTGCTGACCGGCTCCGACACGGTGAAGAAATTCTCCTTCACCGGCTCCACCGAAGTGGGCCGCAAGCTGATCGCGCAGTGTGCCGACACCGTGAAGAAAGTGTCGATGGAACTGGGCGGCAACGCGCCGTTCATCGTGTTCGACGACGCCGACCTCGACGCCGCGGTCGAAGGCGCGATGATTTCCAAGTACCGCAACGCCGGCCAGACCTGCGTCTGCGCCAACCGCATCCTGGTGCAGGACGGGGTGTACGACGCCTTCGCCGAGAAATTCGCCGCCGCCGTCGCCAAGCTGCAGGTGGGTAACGGCCTGGAAGCCGGCGTGACGCAAGGCCCGATGATCGACCTGAACGCGGTGGCCAAGGTGGAAGAGCACATCGCCGACGCGCTGGCCAAGGGCGGCAAGCTGGTCACCGGCGGCAAGCGCCACGCCCTGGGCCACAGCTTCTTCGAGCCGACCGTGATCACCGGCGTGACGCCGCAGATGAAGGTCGCCAAGGAAGAAACCTTCGGCCCGCTGGCGCCGCTGTTCCGCTTCAAGACCGAAGAAGAAGCGATCCAGATGGCCAACGACACCGAGTTCGGCCTGGCCTCGTACTTCTATGCGCGCGACATCGGCCGCATCTTCCGCGTCTCCGAAGGCCTGGAGTACGGCATGGTCGCGGTCAACAGCGGCATCCTCTCCAACGAGGCCGCGCCGTTCGGTGGCGTGAAGCAATCCGGCCTGGGCCGCGAGGGCTCCAAGTACGGCATCGAAGACTATCTGGAAATCAAGTATGTGCTGCTGGGCGGTATCGACCGCTGATGAATTTGTAAGACCCTGTCAGGTGTGAAGCGAATTAGGGCCGGCTGAGACCGGCCCCTTTTTTTGCCGCTTGGCCGAACGACAGGCTTCGGCCAACCTTGGCGGCAACGCCCGGTCTCAGTGCAGCCGCGCCACCCGCTCCGACAGCGGAATCCCTGCTTCCTTGAGGCAGGAGGCCAGGTCGTGGAACGACAGCTCGCGGTCCGGCGCCACATCCGGCACCAGCATCCACGGCGTATGGGCCAGGACCTCCTCGCTGCCTTTCAGCTTGAGGCCGACATCGTAGCCCTGCAGCTCGGGCTGATACTCCGCCACGGCTTCCAGCTCCTGCAGACCGCCATGGCCCGCCGCCACCAACGCCACCGTCATGCCCAGGCGCTTGCGGTTCCAGGCCTGCACCCCGGCGGACAGCGCCTCCCACCATGGCAACGGCGTGAACAGCTCGGCCTCGCCGTACTCCATCTCGCTGGCGATGGCCTGTTGCACCACCGGCATGGTCAGCTCCAGCGCCTTGCGGCCGAGCTGACGCACGCGCTCCACGGTCAGCACGCCGCGCTCGACGATGAACGGAATCCACGCCAGTACCAGCTGCGGCTGCTGGGTCTTGCGCGCAGCCTCGAAGGTGGCGCGCGCCGGCTCCGGCTCGACCGGGGCGAAATCGCAGCCGCTGTCCATCACCGGCGCCAGGTGCACCAGGTTCTGGCAGGAGCGCTCGTTGAGCATGTCGAGCGTGAAGAGGGTCGGCGACACCCACAGGATGGCCTGCGACGGCACGTCCAGCGCATCCGCCAACACCCCCTCGATGCGCTCCAGCAGCGGGAAGTGCCACCACACCCCGCCCTGCGCGCGCGAAAACGCCAGCGGCAGCGCCCACAGTTCGAACGACACGCTGCTGCCGTCCTGGCGCACCACCTCCGGGAAGGCGATGCAGTCGCGCGCGGTATCGACCAGCAGCTGGCGCGCCGGCACCTCGCCCTGCAACGCCAGCTGGGCCTCAGTGAACACGGCCTGGTCGCCGCCCGCCAACGCCATCTGCACGTCGGCGGAGAGCTGCACCCGGCGCACCGGGTCGACCACCGCGGCCTGGGCGGTTTCGGCCAGCGAACGGATCGCGCGCGCGCGCTCGGCCGGCGGCAGCGGCTCGCTCGGCCCGACCCGCATCTCGCGCGCCTTCGGCCCCATGTCGCGCTCGTTGTAGACCTGCTGCAGGCGCTGATAGACCGTCATCGCCTCGTCGCAGATGGACTGCAGGCGGGCGGCGCTGGGCACCTCGTCGCGGAAGGAAAAATCGAACAGCCTGAAGCCGCTGTTGCAGACGTAATGGGTCAGCTGCTCCTCGTCGTCGAACAGCACGGCACTGGCGAACTCGGTGCTGTCGCGGCCGGCGAACGGCGTCACGTCGTTGCCGACCAGGCGGCAGACGAAGGCGGGCGATCCGGTGTGGACCACGTACTCCCATGGCTCCAGTCCGGCCTCGTCCACGGCGTCGCCGAAAATGAAACGGCTGGGCGGCTGCGGCTCGCCCTTGATGCGGGCATTGCGGGGATGGGGTTTCATCGGTCTCTACATCGATCAGCGGAATAAACGTTGTATTTTACTCCGAGCCGAGCCAGCGGTGAAACCTATCGACCTCTCCAGCCCGCTCGCTCAGCGCGCCGTTCCCGCCACCACCAGCGCCGCCATCCGTGCCGCTCCGGCGTCGCCGCTCGCCGCCAGCCCGGCGGCCACGCCCGCCCGGTTGGCCGCGGCTTGGTTCTGGCTCGCCTTCCATTTGCCTTCCAGCCGACTGACGACGATCTCGATGCCGACCACCGCCGCCAACAGCTTGTCGATGTAGTCGGCCGGGGCATCGCTCAACTGCCAGGGCGACGCCATGCCGGCTTCGTGCTCGGCCGTCAGCAGCGTCAGCTTTTCGCGCAGCCAGTCCCGGTCGTCGATCACGCGCAGCCGACCGTAGGCGTGCACCGCGACGTAGTTCCAGGTCGGCACCGCCTTGCCGTCCGTGCGCTTGCTCGGATACCAGCCCGGCGACACATAGGCGTCGGGGCCGTGGAAGACCACCAGTGCCTCGCACTCCCCCGTGACGTTGCGCCACAAGGGGTTGGCGCGCGCGACATGGCCGCGCAGGCAGCCCGACGGGGCCGGATCGGGCGACCACAGCAGCGGGATGTGGTTAGCCTCGAGCCCCGCCGCCGTCGACGCAACCAGCGTGGCCAACGGAGCCATGCGCATCAGCTCGTGCATGGCCTCCGTGCTCGGGGCCTCGAAATGTTTGGGCAGGTACATCTCACGCCTCCCGGCTATCCAGCTTGAAACGCAGGTGCTGCCGCACCGCCGGCCACTCCTGGTCGATGATCGAGAACACCACGGTGTCGCGGTAAACGCCGTCGCCCAGCAGCTGGTGATTGCGCAGGATGCCATCCTGCTTGGCCCCGAGCCGGGCGATCGCCGCACGCGACGCCTGGTTCATCCAGCTGGTACGAAACTCCACCGCGATGCAGCCCAGCGCATCGAAGGCATGCGCGAGCAGCATCAACTTGCACTCGGTATTGATCGCCGTGCGCTGCGCGCTCTGCGCGTACCAGGTCGAACCGATCTCGACGCGCCGCCGTTCCTGTTCGACATTCATGAAGGTGGTCATGCCGCACAGCTCGCCGCTGTCGAGTCGGCGTACCGCGAACGGCAGCATGCTGCCCTGCTCCCACAGCGTCAGACGGCGCTCGATCTCGGCGCGCATGCCGTCCGGGGTCGGGATCGCGGTATACCACAAACGCCACAACTCCCCGTCGCGGACCGCTGCCGCCAGACCATCATGGTGCTCCAGCGTCAGCGGCTCCAGCCGGGCGTACCGTCCATTCAAGGTGATCGGCTCACAGAACCTCATTGCATGCTCCCTTCAACCACGTATCAAAGCGCTTCATGGCTCCACCCTCAGCATGAGCAGGCCGCCGGACCGCTCGGCCCGGCTTGCCGGGTCAGCTCGCCGGTCACGGTCGCATAGCCGTCGCGCTTCCACCAATCGACACCGCCGATCAGTTCGCGCACCGGGAACCCCAGCTCCGCCAGCTTCAGCGCCCCCTTGGTCGACGCGTTGCAGCCGATGCCGTCGCAGAACGTCACCAGCAGGCGGTCGCGCGGCAGACCCGCGGTGCTCTCCGCCGTCATCAGCCGATGCGGCCGGCTGAGCGCACCGGGCAGGGTCTCGCGGGCATAGGCATCGGCCGAGCGGGCGTCGATCAGCAACAGCGGTTCGCCACGCTCCAGCATGGCGTAGACATCGGCCGAATCGATCTCGTAGGCCAGCTTGGCCGCATAAAACGCACACGGATCCATCAGCATCTCGGACTCCTCTTCCCAGAGTGGACATGGAGTCAGGCTACAGGCAAAGTCATCCCGTCAAAAGAACCACTTTGTTATCGATGAAGGAACCACCTTGAGCAGCGATTGGATCGTCGACGCCCTGCAGCAAGTCCTCCAACGCGAGGGCAGCGCAGCGCTGCACCGCCAGCTCTATCATCAGCTGCGCGACTGGATCCGCCAGGGACGCCTATCGGGCGGCAGCACCCTGCCGGCCTCGCGCCAGCTGGCACGCGAGCTGCGACTGGGGCGCAACACCGTGCTCGCGGCCTACGACCAGCTGCAGGCCGAAGGCTACCTGGAGAGCCGGCACGGCTCGGGCACCTACATCTCGGATGTCTTCACCGGGCGCGACTCACCGTCACCCGCGGCAGAAGCCCGCCTGCCCGGCCTCAGCCAGCGCGGCGAGCAACTGAGTCGCCACAGCAATCTGCCGCAAGGCGTGCTCGGCGCCTTCGCACCGGGCGTCCCGGCACTGGACGCCTTCCCCCAGCAGCAATGGCAACGTCTGTTGTCGCGCCACAACAAGCAGCCCTGCCTCGACTGGCTCGGCTACTGCCACGATGGCGGGCTGCCGGCGCTGCGCGAGGTGCTGTGCGATTACCTGCGCCAGTCACGCTCGGTACTGTGCCGTCCGGAACAGATCGTGATCACTCAGGGCGCCCAGCAGGCATTGGAACTGTGCGCCCGCCTGCTGGCCGATCCGGGTGACACGGTCTGGCTGGAAGAGCCCGGTTACGCCGGGGCGCAGGCGGCGATGACCGCCGCCGGCCTCGACATCGTGCCGGTTCCGGTCGACGCAGAAGGATTGAACCCGGCCCTGGCCCCTCCCGCGCGCGCTCCACGGCTGATCTATGCCACCCCGTCGCACCAATACCCCAGTGGCGTGGTGATGACGCTGGGACGGCGCCTGGAGTTACTGAAGTTGGCCGAAGCCCACCGCAGCTGGATCGTCGAGGACGACTACGACAGCGAATTCCGCTACCACTCGCAGCCGCTCGCCTCACTGCAGGGGCTGGCCAACGGTGGTGCCGTAATCTATCTTGGCACCTTCAGCAAGGTCATGTATCCCGGCCTGCGCCTGGGATATCTAGTTCTGCCGGAAGCCCTGATCGATCCGTTCCGCGCCAGCTACGCCCGCTTATACCGAGAAGGACATTACGCCATACAGGCGGCACTGGCCGACTTCATCGCCGAAGGCCACTTTGCGCGCCACATCCGGCGCATGCGCGAGCTCTACCAGATCCGCCAGACACTGCTGCGCGAAACACTGCACCAGCGCCTGGGTGAACAGCTGCCGCTCTCCCCCGGCGAGGCCGGCATGCACCTGGTCGCCAGCCTGCCGGATACGGTGAACGAGCAGCAGCTGAGCGCCGTCGCCGCGCGCGAAAGACTATGGCTGCGTCCGCTCGCCCGGCATTTCTGGGGACCGGCCACACGGCGGGGACTGGTACTGGGATACGCCGGGGTGCCGGAAGCCGAGTTGTGCCGTGCAGCACGACGGATGGCGGAATTGTTCGAACAGGAAATGCAGCACCAAGGCCGGTGATCCGGCCTTTTTTCTTGCCGTCTGCGGAGAGGCGGGGGAAGGTGCACGCGGTGGAGGACGCATTCCGCCGGTGCAAAGCAAAAAGCCCAGCTCGGATGAGCTGGGCTTTTGTAAGGGGAGTCTGGCGGTGTCCTACTTTCACACGGCAATGCCGCACTATCATCGGCGCTAAGGCGTTTCACGGTCCTGTTCGGGATGGGAAGGGGTGGGACCACCTCGCTAAGGCCGCCAGACATAAACTGTCAACAAACTGGAAGAAGCCTGGAAGCCTCTCAGCTTCCATTTCGAATTGGGTAATCGATTGTACGTCGCACACTCTATTCACCGCGTGGCCCAAGCCACTCAAATGATAGGATCAAGCCTCACGAGCAATTAGTATCGGTTAGCTTCACGCCTCACAGCGCTTCCACACCCGACCTATCAACGTCCTGGTCTCGAACGACTCTTCAGGAGGGTCAAGCCCTCAGGGAAGTCTCATCTTCAGGCGAGTTTCCCGCTTAGATGCTTTCAGCGGTTATCTCTTCCGAACTTAGCTACCCGGCAATGCCACTGGCGTGACAACCGGTACACCAGAGGTTCGTCCACTCCGGTCCTCTCGTACTAGGAGCAGCCCCCGTCAAACTTCCAACGCCCACTGCAGATAGGGACCAAACTGTCTCACGACGTTTTGAACCCAGCTCACGTACCACTTTAAATGGCGAACAGCCATACCCTTGGGACCGGCTACAGCCCCAGGATGTGATGAGCCGACATCGAGGTGCCAAACTCCGCCGTCGATGTGAACTCTTGGGCGGAATCAGCCTGTTATCCCCGGAGTACCTTTTATCCGTTGAGCGATGGCCCTTCCATTCAGAACCACCGGATCACTATGTCCTGCTTTCGCACCTGCTCGACTTGTCGGTCTCGCAGTTAAGCCACCTTATGCCATTGCACTATCAGCACGATTTCCGACCGTACCTAGGTGACCTTCGAACTCCTCCGTTACACTTTGGGAGGAGACCGCCCCAGTCAAACTGCCTACCATGCACTGTCCCCGATCCGGATCACGGACCAAGGTTAGAACCTCAAACACACCAGGGTGGTATTTCAAGGACGGCTCCACCAGAACTAGCGTCCTGGTTTCATAGCCTCCCACCTATCCTACACAAGTCTGTTCAAAGTCCAATGCAAAGCTACAGTAAAGGTTCACGGGGTCTTTCCGTCTAGCAGCGGGGAGATTGCATCTTCACAAACATTTCAACTTCGCTGAGTCTCAGGAGGAGACAGTGTGGCCATCGTTACGCCATTCGTGCGGGTCGGAACTTACCCGACAAGGAATTTCGCTACCTTAGGACCGTTATAGTTACGGCCGCCGTTTACCGGGGCTTCGATCAAGAGCTTGCACCCCATCACTTAACCTTCCGGCACCGGGCAGGCGTCACACCGTATACGTCCACTTTCGTGTTGGCACAGTGCTGTGTTTTTGATAAACAGTCGCAGCCACCGATTCTCTGCGACCTCTCGAGGCTTCGAACGCGAGGTCCTACACCTTAAGAGGCATACCTTCTCCCGAAGTTACGGTATCAATTTGCCGAGTTCCTTCTCCTGAGTTCTCTCAAGCGCCTTAGAATTTTCATCCTGCCCACCTGTGTCGGTTTGCGGTACGGTTCTCGTATAGCTGAAGCTTAGTGGCTTTTCCTGGAAGCGTGGTATCAGTCACTTCGGTTCCGTAGAACCTCGTTATCACGTCTCGGTGTTAACAAAGGAGCGGATTTGCCTACTCCTTCCACCTACCGGCTTGAACCAGGGCATCCAACACCTGGCTGACCTAACCTTCTCCGTCCCCACATCGCACTATACGAAAGTACGGGAATATTGACCCGTTTCCCATCGACTACGCTTTTCAGCCTCGCCTTAGGGGCCGACTCACCCTACGCCGATGAACGTTGCGTAGGAAACCTTGGGCTTTCGGCGAGCGGGCTTTTCACCCGCTTTATCGCTACTCATGTCAGCATTCGCACTTCTGATATCTCCAGCATGCCTTACGACACACCTTCACAGACCTACAGAACGCTCCCCTACCATCTGCACCTACGTGCAAATCCGCGGCTTCGGTTATCAGTTTGAGCCCCGTTACATCTTCCGCGCAGGACGACTCGACCAGTGAGCTATTACGCTTTCTTTAAATGATGGCTGCTTCTAAGCCAACATCCTGGCTGTCTAGGCCTTCCCACTTCGTTTACCACTTAACTGATCATTTGGGACCTTAGCCGGCGGTCTGGGTTGTTTCCCTCTTGACGATGGACGTTAGCACCCACCGTCTGTCTCCCATGCTCGCACTTTCCGGTATTCAGAGTTTGCCATGGTTTGGTAAATCGCAATGACCCCCTAGCCATAACAGTGCTTTACCCCCGGAAGTGATACATGAGGCACTACCTAAATAGTTTTCGGGGAGAACCAGCTATCTCCGAGTTTGTTTAGCCTTTCACCCCTATCCACAGCTCATCCCCTAGTTTTGCAACACTAGTGGGTTCGGACCTCCAGTGCGTGTTACCGCACCTTCATCCTGGCCATGGATAGATCACTCGGTTTCGGGTCTACGCCCAGCAACTAAAGCGCCCTATTCGGACTCGGTTTCCCTACGCCTCCCCTATTCGGTTAAGCTCGCTACTGAACGTAAGTCGCTGACCCATTATACAAAAGGTACGCAGTCACCCCTTGCGAGGCTCCCACTGTTTGTATGCATCCGGTTTCAGGTTCTATTTCACTCCCCTCCCGGGGTTCTTTTCGCCTTTCCCTCACGGTACTGGTTCACTATCGGTCGATCACGAGTATTTAGCCTTGGAGGATGGTCCCCCCATCTTCAGACAGGATTTCGCGTGTCCCGCCCTACTTCTCGTACGCCTAGTCCTTGGAATGCGTTTTCGTGTACGGGGCTATCACCCACTATGGCGGCCATTTCCAGGGCCTTCCACTAACACAATCCATAACACGTACAGGCTGTTCCGCGTTCGCTCGCCACTACTGACGGAATCTCGGTTGATTTCTATTCCTGCGGGTACTTAGATGTTTCAGTTCTCCGCGTTCGCTCTACCTTGCCTATGTGTTCAGCAAGGAGTACCTATTGCTAGGTGGGTTTCCCCATTCGGATATCTCCGGATCATCGCTCTATTGCCAGCTCCCCGAAGCTTTTCGCAGGCTTACACGTCCTTCATCGCCTGTGATCGCCAAGGCATCCACCAGATGCACTTAGTCGCTTGACCCTATCATTTCAGTGACCTGGGAGTCCCTTGCGGTTCTCTCAAGCACGTCCACGACAGTGAATGTTTGTGCGACGTACCACACCGCCCCTTTTGATATGGCGACATGGCACAGATACAATCAAATTACCCAAAGTCAGCAAGTCACTCGATGAAGAGTTAACTTCATCTCATTTCTCGCCGTCTTGTTAATTCGGCTTCTTCAGTTTGTTAAAGATCGGGCGTTTTTGCTGAGCCGCTTGCGCGGCACGCGAACAACGCAAACAGAACCAAACTCATCGAGTTCGTTTTTGTTTGCACTGTCGAGTGGTGGAGGATGACGGGATCGAACCGACGACCCCCTGCTTGCAAAGCAGGTGCTCTCCCAACTGAGCTAATCCCCCAACAGGTCAAATGGTGGGTCTGGTTGGACTCGAACCAACGACCCCCGCCTTATCAAGACGGTGCTCTAACCAGCTGAGCTACAAACCCAGTTGCCTTCGTCGATCCGCTTTCGCAGACCAACTATGCCCTTAACGCGAATAACCGATAGGCTGTGAGTACTCGACTCGGCCCTTCTCTAGAAAGGAGGTGATCCAGCCGCAGGTTCCCCTACGGCTACCTTGTTACGACTTCACCCCAGTCATGAAGCATACCGTGGTAACCGGACTCCCGAAGGTTATCCTAGCCACTTCTGGTATCCCCCACTCCCATGGTGTGACGGGCGGTGTGTACAAGACCCGGGAACGTATTCACCGCAGCATGCTGATCTGCGATTACTAGCGATTCCGACTTCACGCACTCGAGTTGCAGAGTGCGATCCGGACTACGATCGGTTTTATGAGATTGGCTCCACCTCGCGGCTTGGCGACCCTCTGTACCGACCATTGTATGACGTGTGAAGCCCTGCTCATAAGGGCCATGAGGACTTGACGTCATCCCCACCTTCCTCCGGTTTGTCACCGGCAGTCTCATTAGAGTGCCCAACTAAATGATGGCAACTAATGACAAGGGTTGCGCTCGTTGCGGGACTTAACCCAACATCTCACGACACGAGCTGACGACAGCCATGCAGCACCTGTGTTCCGGCTCCCTTTCGGGCACCCTCGCGTCTCTGCGAGGTTCCGGACATGTCAAGAGCAGGTAAGGTTTTTCGCGTTGCATCGAATTAATCCACATCATCCACCGCTTGTGCGGGTCCCCGTCAATTCCTTTGAGTTTTAACCTTGCGGCCGTACTCCCCAGGCGGTCAATTTCACGCGTTAGCTACGCTACCAAGGATTCAAACCCCCAACAGCTAATTGACATCGTTTAGGGCGTGGACTACCAGGGTATCTAATCCTGTTTGCTCCCCACGCTTTCGTGCATGAGCGTCAGTGTCATCCCAGGGGGCTGCCTTCGCCATCGGTATTCCTCCACATCTCTACGCATTTCACTGCTACACGTGGAATTCTACCCCCCTCTGACGCACTCTAGCTGTGCAGTCTCCAATGCCGTTCCCAGGTTGAGCCCGGGGCTTTCACATCAGACTTACACAACCGCCTGCGCACGCTTTACGCCCAGTAATTCCGATTAACGCTTGCACCCTACGTATTACCGCGGCTGCTGGCACGTAGTTAGCCGGTGCTTATTCTTCCGGTACTCTCAGCTCCAGTGGATATTAGCCACCGGCATTTGCTCCCGGACAAAAGTCCTTTACAACCCGAAGGCCTTCTTCAGACACGCGGCATGGCTGGATCAGGCTTGCGCCCATTGTCCAAAATTCCCCACTGCTGCCTCCCGTAGGAGTCTGGGCCGTGTCTCAGTCCCAGTGTGGCGGATCATCCTCTCAGACCCGCTACTGATCGTCGCCTTGGTGAGCCTTTACCCCACCAACTAGCTAATCAGACGTCGGCCGCTCGAATAACGCAAGGTCTTACGATCCCCTGCTTTCCTCCTCGGAGCGTATGCGGTATTAGCACAGCTTTCGCTGCGTTATCCCCCATTACTCGGTGCGTTCCGACGCATTACTCACCCGTTCGCCACTCGTCAGCGGGCCGAAGCCCCTGTTACCGTTCGACTTGCATGTGTAAAGCATGCCGCCAGCGTTCAATCTGAGCCAGGATCAAACTCTTCAGTTCAATCTCATAGCAATTTTTGGCACGCAAGATCAAAGAAATATCAGGTATTTCCTGTCTTGCAGTGCAAGTGTCGGCTTTGCCGAGCACTCACACCTATCGGTTATTCTGTTTGTTAAAGAGCGGTGCCAACTGCGTCGTTTCCGTCGCTGCGTCAGCTGAGGAGGCGAACTATACGCCCCGACCCCCACCCCGTCAACGCCTTTTTGCAGAAAAGTGACAGAAACCGGGCAAAATGATCACAATAACCTGTTTTCAAAGAGCATTTCAGGCGTAAGAATTTTCGCCCCTCACCCGAAGCGCCTCTCATAACTGGGTGATTCGGTCTGCGGAACCGATGCCGATGACCCGATAAAGCGGCGAATCAGTCCATAATTCCTAGTCAGAATCTGCACCGAGACGGAATAACACCTTGAAGCCCACCTGGATTTTTGATCTGGACGACACCTTGCACCACGCCTCGGCAGCGGTGTTTCCACATATCAATCGTTGCATGACCGAATTCATCATGCGCCACCTGGGCATGAGTGAAGACAGCGCGACGGAGCTGCGACAACGCTACTGGCGACAATACGGTGCGACGCTGAAAGGCCTGGAGCAACATCATGGCATCGCGCCGCAGACCTTTCTGCGCGACACCCACCCCATGAGCGAACTGGAAACGTTGCTGGTCTGGCAGGCACAGACGGCAGCACTGCTACGCCGCTTGCCCGGCCGCAAGATCTTGCTGTCCAACGGACCACAGCATTATGTAGAGGGTGTTCTGAGGAGGATGCGGATCAGGCGGCACTTCGCCAGCGTCTATGGCGTGGAGCGGCTGGATCTGCAGCCCAAGCCACATCCTCGGTCGTTCCGTACCGTGCTGCAGCGCGAAGGCCTGGACCCGGCCCGATGCATCATGGTGGAAGATTCGCTGGCCAATCTGAAGGCGGCCAAGCGCCTGGGGATGCGCACGGTGTGGATCAGCCCTAGCGCGCGTCGGCCATCCTATGTCGATGTGCACATCCGCCAGTTGGGGGAGTTACTTCGGCTTGGCCTGCAGTGACGGCATGTGTCGCACGTTCCAGAGGGCGCCGATCAGGCAGAGTGCCGCCGCCAGCGGCCAGAGACGCGACAGGAACTCCACCAGCGCGTTCATATTGGCAAGGTGGCCGTAGCCCCAGCGAAACAGCGTGAGCATGTCGAGTTCGTTGGCGGACAGCGGCCAAAGAGCGGAGATCACTTGCGTCGCCAGCAGCGCCAGCAGCGCCACGACCAGCTGTACCCCCCGACCGAAGCGGGTGAGCAGCCACACCAGCAGGAACCCGGCCCCCAGGCCTGCCAGCACGTTGCTGTTGATCCATTCAAAGAAAGCGAACGGCTTGAGCAGCATCCCGGCAGCCAGCATCTTGAGGAAGACGGCCAGCACGACGACGGTGGTGACGCTGCGGGCGATATAGCGCCGCTTGCTCAGGAAGCTGGTGACGAACAGCAGTGTGGCGGTCAGGTGCAGCATGGCTCCGCCGGCTTCGAGCAGGAAAAGGAACAGTGACGGGTTGTCGAGCGGCGAGATGAAGGGCTGCGGCAGGCCCAGCGGCATGACCACGACGCCGAACAGCGGGATGGAGGGATTGAGCTGGGTGAGGAACCAGAGCGCCATCAAGGCCAGCGCGTAGTCGGCGGGTTCACTGGCGACGAAATAGCGCTGGCGCCAGCGCCAGACATGGTGCCAGGCGTGGCGAAACAGCGGGCTGACCGCCAGCGTGGCGCCAATGAAGGCACCCGCGACGTTGTAGAGCATGTCCAGATTGGAGGCGACGCGCTCCGGCAGGAACTGCTGGATGAATTCCATCGTGAAGCTGGTCAGCCCCGACAACAGCAGCGCCGTAACCCAGCCCAGCCAGCGGGGTCGGAACGATAGCGCCAGTCCAAACCCGTAGGGAATGTAGACCACCAGGTTGGCGAGGTTGTCGAACAGGCGGAAGTAGTACGGCAACGGATAAAACAGGAACTCAAGCAGGGGGCGGCCGCTGTAGCTCCAGCCTGTGAACGGGTACAAGCTGGCGAACACGATCACGACGAACAGCAGCAGGGCCAGATAGCGGGCGATATGGGCCCGCTGCGGTACGCCATGGCGTATGGGTGTCAACATGAGACGCCCCGTTCGCTCAACCGAGTCTGTTCATGCATAACGTCATTATCGCTCGTCATTTGCCTGCGGCCAGCCGGACTTCGGCCAACCTTGCCCTCCATCTGCTCTTTACGCCCAATCCTCACCAGCGCCCCGTCTCGAAGAAGCGCCGATAGCGCGTCAGCCACGGCGCGATGTCGAAACCGCCCGCGGCGAGCCATGCGTTGTCGTAATAACTGTTGAGGTAGCGGTTGCCGTCGTCGCAGATCAGCGTCACCACCGAGCCGCTGCGCCCTTCTGCCACCATCTGTGTCACCAGCTCGCACACGCCGAAGAAATTGGTCCCGGTGGAACCGCCGCAGCGGCGGCCGAGGACTTCCTGCAGGAAATGGATGGCGGCGTAGCTGGCGACGTTGGGCACGCGGATCATGCGGTCGATCACCGTCGGGATGAACGATGGCTCGACGCGCGGGCGGCCGATGCCCTCGACGCCGGAACCGCCCTCGCAGCGGCAATCACGGTTGCCGCTCTGATAACTGTCGTAGAACACCGAATTTTCCGGATCGACCACGCACAGCTGGGTAGCCAGCTTCTGATAGCGCACGTAACGGCCGAAGGTGGCCGAGGTACCGCCGGTACCGGCGCCGCAGACGATCCATGTCGGGACAGGATGGGGTTCCAGCGCCATCTGCTGGAAGATGGTTTCGGCGATATTGTTGTTGCTGCGCCAGTCGGTGGCGCGCTCGGCGTAGGTGAACTGGTCCATGTAATGGCCGTCAAGCTCATGGGCCAGGCGGCGCGATTCGTCGTAAATGGTGGCCGGATCGTCCACCAGATGACAGCGTCCGCCGTAGAATTCGATCGCCTTGACCTTCTCGGCCGAGGTGCCCTTGGGCATGACGGCGATGAACGGCAGGCCGAGCAGACGGGCAAAGTAGGCTTCGGAGACCGCCGTGCTGCCGCTCGAGGCCTCGATGATCGGCGTGCCCTGGCGAATCCAGCCGTTGCACAGCCCGTACAGGAACAGCGAGCGGGCCAGGCGATGCTTCAGGCTGCCGCTGGGATGCGTGGACTCGTCCTTGAAATACAGCTGGATCTGCGGCAGAGCCGGAATGGCCAGCGGAATCAGATGGGTATCGCTGGAACGATGGAAGTCCGCCTCGATCTGGCGGACAGCTTGGGCAACCCAGTTGGACATGGAGGAATTCCGCAACGGCATAAAATGGTTATTTTACCGTTGCCACAACAAAAAAGGCGCACCACGCGGTGCGCCTTGCCGTCTGGCGATCAGAACTTGGTGCCGACGCCGAGACCGAACACCCACGGGTTGATCTTCAGGGTGCCCAGATCGGCACCCGCGGCGCTGACATCGGTCTTGATGTAGATCTTCTTCACGTCCAGGTTGACGAACCAGTCCTTGTTGACGGCGATGTCGGTGCCGACCTGCAGGGCGCCACCCCAGCTGTTCTTGTCAACGTTGACCTTGGTGCCGTCCGGCAGATGCAGATCGTTATTGTAGAAGCGGGTGTAGTTGATGCCGGCGCCGACGTAGGGGCGGATCTGGCCTTCCGGGTTGAAGTGGTACTGCAGCGTCAGGGTCGGCGGCAGGTGGTTGATCTTGCCCAGCGAGCCCAGATCGGAGGTCACTTCATGACGCGCGGTGGCCAGGATCAGTTCGGCACCGATGTTGTTGGTGATCATGTAGGTGAAGTCGAGTTCCGGCACGGTCTGCTTGTCGACGTCGGCGTGCACATCCGCCACCACACCACTGGTCTTCACGTCCGGGTCGATGTTGATGACGCGGAAACGCGCCAGGATGTCCCCTTGGGCAGCAAAGGCACTGGCGGATACCAGCCCGGCGATCACGGCAATAGCAAGTTTTTTCATGGTTTTCTCCAAAGATGGTTGGTGGATTGCTGATCGCCCGATCTGCTACCGTTGACTTTGCCGCCTACCGGCAGTAGCGTGCGACGTCTTCGGAGGTAAGATTAACCACACTCTAATTATGGTTTTTTGAGCTAGATCATGGTCACGTCATGAAATATGTCGATTTGCGCGATTTTATTGCCCAACTGGAACGCGAGGGGGAACTCAAGCGCGTCCGCGTGCCGGTCTCGACCCATCTGGAGATGACCGAGATCGGCGACCGGGTGCTGAAGGCCGGCGGCCCGGCGCTGCTGTTCGAACAGCCGGTACGCGACGGCCACGGCTTCGACTACCCGGTACTGGCCAACCTGTTCGGCACCCCGCGCCGGGTGGCAATGGGCATGGGGGCGGAGGACATCGGCGAATTGCGCGAGATCGGCAAGACGCTGGCTTACCTCAAGGAGCCGGAACCGCCCAAGGGCTTCAAGGATGCCTGGGACAAGCTGCCGCTGTTGAAGCAGGTCCTCAACATGGCGCCGAAGGAAGTGAAGAAGGCGCCGTGCCAGCAGATCGTCTGGGAAGGCGCCGAGGTCGACCTGGGACGCCTGCCGATCCAGCATTGCTGGCCGGGCGACGTGGCGCCCTTGATTACCTGGGGGCTGACGGTAACGCGCGGCCCCAACAAGAAACGCCAGAACCTCGGCATCTACCGCCAGCAGGTGATCGGCAGGAACCGCGTGATCATGCGCTGGCTGGCACACCGCGGCGGCGCGCTGGACTACCGCGAATTCCGCGCCGCCAACCCGGGCCAGCCCTACCCGGTGGCGGTGGTGCTGGGTTGCGACCCGGCCACCATCCTGGGCGCGGTGACGCCGGTGCCGGACACGCTGTCCGAATACCAGTTTGCCGGCCTGTTGCGCGGCAGCCGCACCGAGCTGGTGAAATGCATCGGTTCCGACCTGCAGGTGCCGGCCAGCGCCGAGATCGTGCTGGAAGGCCACATCTATCCGGACGATACCGCGCTGGAAGGGCCGTACGGCGACCATACCGGTTATTACAACGAGCAGGACCGCTTTCCTGTATTCACCATCGAGCGCATCACCATGCGCGAGAACCCGATCTACCACAGCACCTACACCGGCAAACCGCCGGACGAGCCGGCGGTGCTGGGCGTGGCGCTGAACGAGGTGTTCGTGCCGATCCTGCAGAAGCAGTTTCCCGAGATCGTCGATTTCTACCTGCCGCCGGAAGGGTGCTCGTACCGCATGGCGGTGGTGTCGATCAAGAAGCAGTACCCCGGCCACGCCAAGCGCGTGATGATGGGCTGCTGGAGCTTCCTGCGCCAGTTCATGTACACCAAGTTCATCGTGGTGGTGGACGACGACGTCAACACTCGCGACTGGCGCGAGGTGATCTGGGCCATCACCACGCGCATGGACCCGGTGCGCGACACGGTGCTGATCGAGAACACGCCGATCGACTACCTCGACTTCGCCAGCCCGATCTCCGGCCTGGGCGGCAAGATGGGGCTCGATGCCACCAACAAGATGCCAGGCGAAACGCAGCGCGAGTGGGGCACGCCGATCGTGATGGACGCAGCGGTGAAACAGCGCGTCGATAAGCTGTGGGACGAGCTGGGGCTGTAAGCGGGCGCGGCGGGGAGGCGGAGGGACGGTCTGCGCCTCCGGCCCCGGCGCTGCCGGCAGCCCCGGCAGGAGAGCCGACCGGAACAGCCGCTAAGCCCTGCACTCTATATCTGTTACCATGCCCGGTTTTCCCCATACTAGGAGTCTAGACATGAGCGATGTACGCAACCCGAATTCCGCCCAGCGCCTGAAGCGCCTCAACAACCGCCAGTGCAAGAAGATGCGCGTGGGCAACTACCAAGAACTGGGCTTCCACCTGGTGGCCACCCTGGCCGACGATCTCAGCAGCGAAGGTCAGGATGCCCTGCTCGACGCCTGGCTGACGCGCGTGGACGAGGCCGGCGTGAGCTTCGGCGGCCACTTCGACGGCCGCTGCAACCTGGAAGGGGTGGTGTTCCCGGTGGGCGCGGTGAAGATCGGCGAGGAACTGCGCGGCGAGCTGGCCGGCTGGCTCAAGGCCCGCAGCGAAGTGAAGGCGCTGGAAGCGAGCGAGCTGATCGACCTGTGGCACGCCGCCTGAGCCTGCCCCGCTCCAAGCACAAAAGCCCGCATCAGCGGGCTTTTGCTTTTTCTACGTCCGCGGCTCACGGCGCCGGGTTGGGGTAGCGCTCGTGGATCGCCTCGATGCCGGCCAGCACCTCGTCGTCGAGCCGTAGCGACGCGCTGGCGATGTTCTCTTCCAGCTGTGCCAGCGTGGTGGCACCGATCAGGTTGCTGGCGACGAAGGGGCGCGAATTGACGAAGGCCAGCGCCATCTGCGCCGGCGACAAGCCGTGCCGGCGCGCCAGCGTCACGTAGTCTGCTGTCGCCGCCAGCGCCTGCGGCCGGGTGTAGCGCGTGAAGCGGTCGAACAGCGTGAGCCGGGCGTTGGCCGGGCGGGCCTGGTCGAGGTATTTGCCGGAGAGGACACCGAAGGCGAGCGGCGAGTACGGCAGCAGGCTGATGCCGTCGCGATGCGAGAATTCGGCCAGGCCGATCTCGTAGCTGCGGTTGAGCAGGTTGTAGGGGTTCTGGATGCTGACCATGTGCGGCAGGCCGAGGCGCTCGGCGGCCTGCTGGAAGCGCGCCACGCCCCACGGCGTTTCGTTGGAGAGGCCGAGATGGCGGATCTTGCCGGCCCGCACCAGATCGGCCAGCACCGCCAGCGTCTCTTCCGGGGCGACCGCGCCGTCCGGCCCGTCGAGCCAGGGGTAGCCCAGGCGGCCGAAGGTGTTGGTATGCCGGTCCGGCCAGTGCAGCTGGTAGAGATCGATGTAGTCGGTCTGCAGGCGCTTGAGACTGCCGTCGAGCGCGGCGATAAGGTTGGCGCGGTCGAAGTGGTTGGCGTCGCCGCGGATGTGGCGCGGGTTGTGCGGCTGCAGCGCCGGGCCGGCGATCTTGGTGGCGAGCAGCACGCGGTCGCGGCGCCCGCCCTTGGCGAGCCAGCTGCCGATGTAGCGCTCGGTCAGTCCCTGCGTCTCGGGCTTGGGCGGCACCGGGTACATTTCGGCGGCGTCGATCAGGTTGATGCCGTGCTCCAGCGCCAGGTCGAGCTGGGCGTGGGCGTCGGCTTCGCTGTTCTGCTCGCCCCAGGTCATGGTGCCGAGACCGATGAGGCTGACCTGGAGGCCGCTGCGGCCGAGTGGGCGGTATTCCATCGCGTGAATCCTTCGCTGTCGGGAGGGAGATGGCCCGATTATGCGACGCGCGGCGGGCGACGCACACCGCGGCCGGTCGGCGTCTTGGCCATGCGCGCCGACCGGCCGGCCGGACTGATGCCAAAACGCCACGCCGACAGCCGGTTCCGGGCAGGCATCGCCACCGGCTTGATCTATGACAAATAGCATTCCGGATACGGCACTCTAGAATGATCGGCTTACCACCCGGAGTGCCCAACGATGAAGCTCACCCTCTCCTTGTGGCAACGCCTGCTGGGACTGCTCCCCGGCGAACTGACCGTGCACGAAACGGAATGGCTGATCAGCCCGCAGCAGCACATGCCGTTGATGGCGCAGCGCCGCGCCGTGATCATCATCAACCGGGCGCGCCTGTTCGCCATGCTGTTCGCCCTGCTTACCCCGCTGTGGATCGCGGTCGACGTGGTGGCGCTGCCGATGGAGCTGGCGGCCAAGTTGGCCGGGATGCGCCTGATGGCCACCGTCGCCTTCGCCTGGCTGGTCTTCGGCCACCACAGCGACGGTACCCTGCGCCACGCCTACCGCGCCATGGCAACGCTGTTTGCCATTCCGACCCTGTTCTACATCGCCTCGCACCTGCTGCTGACGCGTTACCACCTGCAGGGGCTGTCGGCGGCGATCGGCACCGGCTACGCCTTCCTGCCGTTCGTGCTGCTGGCGGGCTTCGCCATCTTTCCGCTGACGCTGCTGGAAAGCGCCACCTTCGCCTCGCCGATCCTGATCGCGGACGGGCTGGCCTGGCTGCTGCAATGGCAGGTGATCGACTGGCCCTCGTTCAGCGGCGCGTTCTGGCTGCTGACGCTGATCAGCGCCGTGGCGACGCTGGCGTCGATGAGCCAGCTCGCCTTCATGATCGCGCTGGTCAACCAGGCGGTGCGCGACACCCTGACCGGCTGCTTCTCGCGCCGCAGCGCCGAGGAAATGCTCGACCTGCAGTTCACCCTGGCGCAACGTGCGCGCCGTCCGCTGTCGGTGGCCTTCATCGACCTCGATCACTTCAAGAGCATCAACGACCGCCACGGCCACGAAGCCGGCGACCGCGCCTTGCAGAGCCTGACGCAGGCCATCGACGACACGCTGCGCCACGGCGACATCCTGACGCGCTGGGGCGGCGAGGAATTCCTGCTGCTGATGCCGGAAACCGACCGCCAGCAGGCGCAACAGGCGCTGGCGCGACTGCGCCGGCACGGTCTCGGGCAGCGTCCGGATGGCTCGCCGCTGACCGCCAGCATCGGGCTGGCCGAGAGCCAGACGGACCAGGCGGCAAGCTGGCAGCAACTGGTGGAGATCGCCGACGCCCGCATGTACCGCGCCAAGCAGCAGGGCCGCGACCGCGTCGTCGCGGCGGATGACGGGGCGCGGGCCGCCGCGGCACCAGTCGACGTGCCGGAGCTGCGGACGCAGCCGGTGTAAGCCGCGGCGGAGTCCCCACGGCAAAAGGTTGGCCGAAGCCCGTCAACAGCGGCTTCGGCCAACCTTTTTCATCCGTGAACGCCGCTAGCGGCGCTAACGCAACCCAGCACAACGGTTCCGACAAGGGGCGCTGCCGCGTACAGTACCCGCCGGACGGCACGTGTGTGCGGGGCGGATCGAAAGATTCGCACGCGAGCGGAGCGCCGCCGGCAGGGTTTGCCGAGCGCCACTCAGCCCGGCGACAACGCCCCCAGTGCCGGCCCCTTCAGCAGCAGCCAGCCCAGGCCGGCGAGGTTGAGCCCGACCGTGAGCCAGTAGACGCGACGGAACGATGCCTTGCTGGACTTGTGGCGGAAGGCACGCTGGGCGACCAGCGCGCCGGGCCAGCCGCCGAGCAGGGCCAGCAGGTGCAACTGACGTTCCGGGGTGCGCCACTGGCCGCGTTGCGCCGACGTCTTGTCGTGCCAGTACAGCACGAAGCTGGCCAGGCTCAGGCCGGCGTAGCCCAGCACCAGCCAGGGCGGCAGCCGGCCGGCCAGAAGCGCCAGCCACAGCCCGAGGAAGAACACGCCCGCCACCGTGCAGACCAGCCCGAGTCCGCCGGCCCCCTGCCCTTGCTGGCGAGGCGTCACGCCGACCAGCTTCGCCTCCACGGCGCGTGGCCGGCGACGCTCGTCGTAGTCCTGGCGGTAGCTGACCAGGTCATGGGCGGCGGGACGGCGCGGCACCGTGCCGAAAGCGCCGATGTGCACGAACACCTCAGCGCCGCCGCCGTTGGGGGTGATGAAGCCGAAGCCGCGCGCGTCGTCCCAGCGCGTGAGCCTGCCTTGAAAACGCACCCCTGCCCCCTGTCTGTCGAACCGAATCTGCCGTCCGCCGTCAGCGCGCCGGCCCCACGCCGCTGGCAGCCTGTTCCGCCAGCCAGTCGCGCGTGCGCTCGGCGGCCTGGAACTCGTGCACCGCCTGCTGCAGCAAGAGGAAGGCGGCGTCGGCGTCGTGGTGCAGGCAGGCGTCGCGCAGGCGCTGCAGCAGACCGGTCAGCACGTCCTCGTCGAGGTGGTATTCCTGCGCGCGCAGGATGCGCGGGTGGTCGGTCGGCAGCACGTTGTCGCCAATCAGCAACTCCTCGTACAGCTTTTCGCCGGGGCGCAGCCCGCTGAAGCGGATTTCGATGTCGCCGTCCGGGCGGCTCTCGTCCTTCACCGTGAGCCCGGAGAGGTGGACCATGCGCCGCGCCAGCTCGGCGATCTTGACCGGCTCGCCCATGTCGAGCACGAACACGTCGCCGCCCTCGCCCATGGCGCCGGCCTGGATCACCAGCTGCGCCGCCTCGGGGATGGTCATGAAGTAGCGCGTGATCTCGGGGTGGGTGACGGTGACCGGGCCGCCGGCGGCGATCTGCTTCTTGAACAGCGGCACCACCGAGCCCGAGCTGCCCAGCACGTTGCCGAAGCGCACCATGACGAAGCGCGTGCGGCTGCCGCGCGCGTGGCGCGTCTGCAGGCACAGCTCGGCCAGGCGCTTGGTCGCGCCCATGACGTTGGTCGGGCGCACCGCCTTGTCGGTCGAGATCAGCACGAAGGTATCGACCCCGCCGTCCTCGGCCGCCTGGGCGCAGACGTCGGTGCCGAAGGCGTTGTTGCGGATGCCGGCCAAGGGGTTGTGCTCGACCAGCGGCACGTGCTTGTAGGCGGCGGCGTGGAACACCGTCTGCACCCCGAAGCCGTCGATGACGCGGAACAGCCGCTCGTAGTCGGTGACCGAGCCCAGCAGCGGCAGGCATTCCAGCTGCGGTGCCAGGGCCTTGAGCTCCTGGTCGATGGCGTACAGCGCGAACTCCGACAGCTCGAACAGGATCAGGCGCGCCGGGCGCTGGCGCACGATCTGGCGGCACAGCTCGGAGCCGATCGAGCCGCCGGCGCCGGTGACCATCACCACGCGCCCCTCGATGTTGCGCGCCAGCAGTTCCGGGCGCGGCGGCACCGGGTCGCGCCCGAGCAGGTCCTCGATGTCGACCCGCTTCAGTTCCTCCACCCGCACCTCGCCCGACACCAGCTCGGCCATGCCGGGCAGGCGCTTGATCGGCACGTGCAGCGACTCCAGCTTCTCCAGGATCTCGCGCTGGCGCGCGCGACTCACCGACGGCAAAGCCAGCAGGATGGCCTTGGCCTCGGTGTCGGCCAGGAGCGCCGGCAGCTCGGCCGGGGCGTGCACCGCGAGGCCGCGGAAGGTGTGGCGCCACAGCGCCGGGTTGTCATCGACAAAGGCCATCGGCCGGTACTCGCGCCCGGCCTGCAGCGCCAGCATCAGCTGGATGCCGGCGCGCCCGGCGCCGTAGATGATGACGTGCTCGCGTGGGCTGTCCACGGCGTCGATGCGCCGCACCAGGCCGCGCAGCAGGAAGCGGCTGCCGCCGATGTAGGCCATGGCGAACACCCAGAAGATGACGATGGACGAGCGCGGGAACGGCCCGATGCGCGCCATCACGATCACCGCCGCCAGCACCAGCACCGCCAGGCTGACGCCGTAGCACACGGTGTAGACGATCTTGTCGTCGAGGTATTTCAGTACCGCGCGATAGAGCCCCAGCTTGATGAAAATCGGGATCACCCACAACGGCGGCACCACGAAGATCCACAGGTAGGGGGTGAGCTTGGGGTCCCACACCCCGCCCAAGCGCAGCACCACCGCGCTGTAGAGCGCCAGCGGCAGCAGCAGCGCGTCCATCAGCATCAGGAGCGCCATCTTGTGATGGCGCGAGAAGGAAAGCAGCTTGTCGATCATGGTCAGCGCAGGACGATCTTCTTCAGGGTGGCGAGGATGATGCACACGTCGCCGGCCAGAGTGTGGCTTTGCGCGTAGCGTACGTAATAATCGAGCTTCTGCGGCAGCACCTCGTCGAGGTAGGCGCGTTCCGGATCGGCCGCGGCGCCGAGGATGTCGTTCTCGTCGATCATGCGGATCGACGCCCAGTCGGTGATGCCGGGGCGCACCGACAGCACCAGCGCCTTCACCGCCGCCGGATAGTGCGCCACGTAGCGCGGCACCTCGGGGCGCGGGCCGACCAGGCTCATGTCGCCCAGCAGCACGTCGATCAGCTGCGGCAGCTCGTCGAGCTTGGACTTGCGCAGGAAGCGCCCGGCGCCGGTGACGCGCGCATCGCTCCCCACCGTGAGCTGGCCGTGGCGCTCGGCGTCGACGCGCATGGTGCGGAACTTGTGGATGCGGAAAGGTTGGCCGAAGCGCCCCACCCGCTCCTGGCGGAAGAACACCGGCCCCCTCGAATCGAGCTTGATCCACAGCGCGATCGCCAGCAGCAGCGGCGCCAGCAAGGCCAGGCCGGCGCCGGCAGCGATCAGGTCGAACAGCCGCTTGGCGCCCATCGAGCCGGGGCGGCCGGAGGCCGGCAAGACGGACCCGCTCATGCGCCGAGAATCTCTCTGACCGCCGCGATCACGCGCGTCTGGTCGGCCTCGCTCATCCGGGTATAGAGCGGCAGCGTCACCTCGGCCTCGAAGGCGGCGTCGGCCACCGGGAAGTCGGCGTTCTTGAGCTGGTAGTCGTCGCGCCATACCGGGTGGCGGTGCAGCGGGATGAAGTGCACCGAGCAGCCGATGCCCTTCTCCGCCATGCGCACGATGAAATCGTCGCGGCTGACACCGGCCTCAGGCTTCAGGCGCACCGGGTAGAGGTGCCAGGCGTGCTGGTCGGTGGCCAGCGCCGGGCGCGCCGGCAGGATCAGCGGCAGACCGGCCAGCTCACGGTCGTAGCGCGCCGCCATCGCCTCGCGCTGCTGATGGAAGCGGCCGATCTTCTTCAACTGGTGCAGGCCCATCGCGGCGGCGATGTCCGGCATGTTGTACTTGAAGCCCGGCGCGACCACCTCGTAGAACCAGGCCGGGGTCTTGGACACGTAGCGGTCGAAGGCGTCGCGGCTGATGCCGTGCAGGCGCATCACCTTGCAGCGCGCGATCAGGTCCTTGTCCTTCGACACCACCATGCCGCCCTCGCCGGTGGTCATGGTCTTGTTGGCGTAGAAGCTGAACACCGTGGCGTCGGAGCCCAGCGTGCCGATCAGCTGCCCCTTATAGGTGGTAGGAAGGGCGTGCGCGGCGTCCTCGATTACCTTGAGGCCGTGCTCGCGCGCGATGGCGAGGATGGCGTCCATGTTGCAGGCGAGACCGGCGAAGTGCACCGGCATGATCGCGCGGGTCTTGGCGGTGAGCGCGGCGCGGATCGCCGCCGGGCTGATGTTGAGGGTGACCGGATCGACGTCGACCACCACCGGATGCGCGCCGAGGTAGCGCACCACTTCGGCGGTGGCGGTGAAGGTGTAGCTCGGCACGATCACCTCGTCGCCGGGGCCGATGCCGACCGCCTCCAGCGCCAGATGCAGGCCGGCGGTGGCGGAATTGACCGCGATCGCCTCGACGCCGCCGCCGAGGAAGTGCGCGAAGTCGGCCTCGAACTGCTTGGTCTTGGGACCGGTGGTGACCCAGCCGGACCGCAGCGCGTCGACCACTTCGTTGATTTCTTCTTCGCCGATGTCGGGCAGGGCGAAGGGGAGGAATTTCTGTTCGCTCATAATCTCTAGCCTTGTTGCTCTGCGGCGGCCCACGCCTCGCGGAGGCCGCCGCTGTCATGTCTTGTCTTGCGTCGGTGTCGTCAGCGCGGTGCCGCGTAAATCTCGATGCGTTCCTTGCCGCTGCCGACGTTCTTGCGCTTGAGGCGCAACACTCCGACCTCGCCGGTGCACTTAAGATGCGTGCCGCCGCACGGCACGCGGCCGAAGCCGGCGACTTCCCAGTAGCGGCGCTCGGCCGCCTCGTCGGAGAAGGCGCTGACGATGGGGGCGTCGGCGTCGATCACGGCCTGCGCCTCGCGCATCAGCTCGGGCAGCAGCGGCGTCAGCGGCTCGTGCCAGGTGAAGTCGATGCGCGCCTTGTCTTCGCCGATGTGCGCGCCGATCTTGCCGATGGCGGGCAGACGTTGCGTCACCAGTTCCAGCACGATCTCGGCGGCGAAGTGCAGCCGCATCAGGGCGTAGCGGCGCGGCCAGTCGATCTCGACCGTCACCGTGTCGCCCTCCTCCAGCACGTGCCCCGGCGGCAGGGTGTAGACCAGGTCCCGCCCCTGCCAGCGCGCCGCCAGCACGCGGTAGCCGCCGATGGTGCCGGTGTCGCTCTCCTGCCCGCCCGATTCGGCGAAGTACAGCGTCGCCTCGAGCACCACGTCGAGCCCGTCGACGCGCGCGACGCGGGTGATCAGCGCCGTGCGGTAGGGCTCCCGCCAGAACACCTTGTCAGTCATCGTCGCCTCCTTCCCGGCCCTGATCCTGGTCGCTGCCGCGCCAAACCATGCCTGGCGTAGCCCGTAGCATGGGTGAAGACGTTCCCGCCGCACCCCGTCATTCCCGTTGTATCGCCGAGGTGATGGGTTGCGCTGCGCTGCCCCCATCCTACTCATCTACCCGACTCCCGTTACCAGCGTTCCGCCAGCCGCTTGCCCCAGCGCTGCGTCGGCAGCTCGACCCAGCGGTTGATCGCCACCGCCAGCCACCAGGTGACGCAGAGCGCCGCCAGCACCAGCAGCCACCACGGCAGGCCCAGCCGCGCCAGCGCGGTCATCGTCACGTAGCCGGCGATGGAGTGGCACACGTACCAGGCGTAGCTGACCGCACCGACGCGCGCCAGTAGCCGGTTCCGCCACCACGCCGGGCGCAGCACGCCGAGCGCGAACAGGACGATGCCGACAGCGTAGCTCAGGTAGAGCGCCAGCGAGTGCCAGCCGGTGAACCAGACGAACAGCGCCAGCATCAGCGTCGCCATGATGGCCGTTTCACGCCGCGAGGCCTGGCCGGTCAGCCAGAAATAGCACCAGCTGCCGGCGAACATCAGCGGAAAGTAGCACACCACCGGAGCCAGATAATACTGCGCGGCGTGCCACGCCGTCCCCCATGCCGGTCCGCGGCACAGCAAGGCCAGGATCGGCAGCAGCAGCCAGATCGCCCCCTTCAGGCGGCGGCGCGTCAGCGCGAACGCACTGCCCAGCAGCGCGTAGAACCACAACTCGACCTTCAGCGTCCACATCACCGGGTCGATGTTGCGCCCGCCCAGCATGTCCTGGAAGGCGATGCTGGCGTGCCCCAGCACGTCGCGCCCGCTCACCGCGAACGGGGCGTCGCCCAGCCGGCTCGCCAGCCACAGCGCCAGCACGGTGACGGCGAGGCCGGCCCAGTAGGTCGGGTAGATGCGCGTGAGCCGCGTCACGGCGAAGCGCGCCGCGCCCTGCCGGCCCAGCGACAACGGGATCAGCAGCCCCGAGAGCAGCAAAAACAGCCCGACGCCGACCGCGCCCAGGTTGACCGGCAGCGCCAGCGAGGCGCCGGGGTAGCCGGCGAGCGGCGCGAGATCGAGGATCTGGCCGACGCGCTCGCGGCTGAACCAGAAAATCTGGGTGTAATGGAACAGCACCACGGCGAGCATCGCCAGGCCGCGCAGGGCGTCGGCGAAGTCGAAGCGGACGTGCGGCTGGCTCATGGCGGGCCTCAGCGACAGGCGGCGAGGAAGCGCCGCGCCAGCACGGCGTAATCGTGCTGGGCCAGCACGTGCGCGCGGCCCGCCTCGCCCATGCGCTGGCGCTCGGCCGCCGGCAACGCCAGCATGCGCCGCACCGCGTCGGCGATGGCGGCCGGGTCTTCGGCGCCGACGCTGATGCCGGCGCCGGCCTCGCGCACCAGGTCGTTGCCGGCCTCGACCGAGTGGATCACCGGCTTGCCGGCCATCAGGTAGTCGAACAGCTTGTTGGGGTTGATGCCGAAACGGTAGATCGGCAGGCGGCGCCAGCCGATGAACAACGCGTCGCAGCGGGCCAGGAAGGCCGGCACCGCGCGTTTCGGAATCGCCGGCAGGAAGTGGACGTTGGCCAGCCCCAGCTCGGCCGCGCGCGCCTGCAGAGCCGCCTTGTCCGGGCCGTCGCCCACCAGCACGAAGCTGACCGGATTCTGTTGCAGCAATGAAGCCGCCTCGAGCAGGAAATCGAGCGCGTTGGCGAGGCCGTGGCCGCCGGCGTAGCCGACGATGAAGCGACCTTGCTCCTTCAACGCGGCCAGGGCCTGGACGTGCCCGGCCGGCAACGGCGCAGGCTCGCCCTGCCACTCGGCGACGTCGACGCCGTTGGGCACCACCGCGTACTTGGCCGGGTCCATGCCGTGCTCGACCATGTAGTCGCGCGCGCACGGCAGCATCGAGATCACGGTGTCGGCCTTTTTATAGCCGAAGTCCTCCGCCCACTGCAGCAGGCGGATGAACGGGTGCTTGGGCGACATGCCGCCCACCTCGACCGGCGTCAGCGGCCACAGGTCGTGCACCTCGTACGCCAGGCGCGCGCCGGTCTTGTGCGCGATCCATGCCGCCGGCACGGTGTCGAGCGGGTAGGTCGACGAGGCGATCACGAGGTCCGGCTTCCATTCCTTGAGGTAGCGCCCGGACAGTCCCATCAGCCGGCCGAGGAAGCGGAAGATGTTGATCACGCGCTTGAGGCCGTTGCCCTCGTAAGGCGGCGTCTTGCACCAGGTATAGCGGATGCCGTCGATGTCCTCGTCGCGGTCGGCTTCGGCCAACGTCGGGTTGTGCTGGCGCAGGTGCGAGTAGTCCGCCGCGACCAGGTTGACCTCGTGCCCGGCCCGGACCCATTCGCGCGCCAGGTAGTAGGGGCGGAATTCCATGCCGTGCTTCGGGCTGCCGGCGTAATGGTTGATGTAGAGGATGCGCACGGTCGGTTTCAGTCGGTTGGGTGGCGGCGGCGGAAGGCGCGCTCCATGGCGTTCCAGTCCATGCTGGTGAACACCACGCCGGCGACACCCCAGCTCACCAGGTTGAACAGCACGTCGGCCGGGGTTGGCAGCTTGGCGTAGCCCAGCATCAGCATGGTCAGGCTGAACAGCGCCAGCGGCAGACCGCGCCAAACCAGGCCCAGACGCAGCGCGAACGCCCACTTGCCGCGCGCACGCTCGTGGCGCCAGCCGGCAAAGTCGTCGGCCATCCAGGCGGCGAGCCTGCGGCGGAACAGCCACATCGGCGCGATCAGCATCAGCATCGCCGCCAGGCAATAGGCCGCCCACAGCAGCGGGCGGAAGGTATGTTGCTGCAGGCCGTAGAGCAGGCTGCCCAAGGGCAGGCCGAACAGCAGCAGGGTCGGCCCCAGCGCCAGCGCGTGCAGGTGGTCGAGCAACTGGCGATAGCGCTTCATGCCGCACCCCGGCCAGCTCGCGATAGAGCGCCACCAGCTTGTCGCCCTCGGCGGCCCAGCTGTAGCGCGCCAGCACCGCCGCCTTGCCGGCCTCGCCCATGGCGTGAGCGCGCTCGTCGTCGGCCAGCAGCAGGTTGATGGCGCTGGCGATGGCGGCGGCGTCGTTCGGGTCGACCAAGAGGCCGCAGCCGGCGCCGTCGACGATGTCGCGCCACAGCGGGAAATCGCTGGCGATCACCGGCAGGCCGGCGGCCATGTACTCGAACAGCTTGATCGGCAGCGACTCGACGTAGCTCGGCGTCGGCAGCAGCGTCACCAGGCCGACCTTGCTCGCCGCCAGCACCTCGGCCACGCCGGCGCGGTCGAGCACGCCCAGATCGTTGACGCGCGCCCAGCCCGGCTGCTGCTGCAGTTCGGCCTTGAGTTCGGTCTCGCTCCACAGCCCAGCCAGGTTGAGGCGGGAGGCGGTGGACGGCAGCGCCGTGATGATCGGCGCGATGCCGCGCGTGCGGCTGATGCCGCCGAGGTAGCACACCTCGTTGCGGCGCGCCTCCCACGGCGTGTCGCGCACCAGCTCGGCCAGGATCGGGTAGTTGCAGACGTCGATGGCGCGCGCGCCGAGCGCGGCGAAGCGGCGCCGGATCAGCGGCGTGGCGGCGACGATGGCGTCGAAGCGGCGTGCGGCGTAGTGTTCCAGCAGCTCCACCCCCTTCGACACCAAGGGCCGCGCCGCGCCGGGAATCCAGTGCTTGGCCAGCACCTGGCGCGGCACGTCCTCGTGCACGTCGTACACCACCTTGATGCCGGCGCGGCGCAGCTTGAGCGCGGCCGGGATCAGCTCGGGGTCGTGGAAGTGCGCCACCTCGGGCTTAAGCGCCAGCGCGGCGCGGTAGACGCGTTCCACGGTGCCGGTCATGCGCGAGAGGCGTCCGCCGCTCTTGGGGCCGACGTCGTGGATGCGCACACCGTCGCGGATTTCCTCGCCCAGTCCGTCGGCCACGATCAGCGTGACGTCGTGGCCGGCACGCGCCAGCGTGGCGCACTCCTTGACGAAGATGCGGATGTCGTAGCGCGGGTGGGCGCTGGTGAGATGGCAGACTCTCATCGGGTTCCCAGCAAATCGTGATAGATCGCCGCAAAGCGGCGCATATTGTCCTGGTGCAGGCCCTTGGCGGCGATCAGGCGGCGGTTGAGCGCTGCCGCCTCCGCCAGCGCGGCATCGTCACTGGCGCGGCGCAGCGTGGCCTTGAGGGCATCGCCGAGGCGCGCCACGTCTTCCACGATGGCGCCGTTGACGCCGTCGAGCACCCATTCCAGGTTGGCCGGCAGGTTGGACAGCATGGGCAGGCAGCCGTGCCCCATCGCCTCCAAGAGGCTGATGCTGGTGGCGTCCGACTCCGGCACGCTGACGAACACGCGCGCCGCGCGATACAGCCCGGCCAGCACCGGCGCCGGCACGAAGCCGGTGAAGTGGACGCGGCGCAGGCCGAGGCTTTCGGCCAACCCTTTCAGGCAGTCGCTCTGTTCGCCGCTGGCGGCCACGGTCAGCGTCCAGTCGTCCCAGGCCGGGTCGGCCTCGACCTCGGCCCAGCCCTTGAGGATGGCGTCGACGCGGTAGAGCTTCTTGTGCAGCCGGCACGACAGCACGTTCTTCGGCTTGGCGGCCAGATCGGGCGCCTCCGGCAGCGCGTCCATGCCGAAGTTCAGCACGTCGAGGCGTTGCACCGGCGCCAGGGTGCGGATCACCGCCGCCATGTGCAGCGAATCGGAGGTCACCGCGTCCGCCGCCGCCAGGTTGGCCGCCACCATCGCCTTCATCAGCCGGTTCTGCTGCGGCAGCAGCAGCACGTCCGAGCCCCAGGTGGTCAGCACCCAGCGCACGTCCTTGCCGGCCAGGGCGCGGCGCGCGTGCCAGGCCACGCTGTTGGCCTGGTGCACGTGCACGATGTCGGGGCGCAGTTCGTCGATCAGCGCGGCGATGCGCCGCGCCGTCGCCAGCGCCTTGAGGCTGAAATCCACGGCGAGCACCTGCCCCAGGTTGGCCGGACGGTAGTGCTCGGGCAGCTCGCCGCTGGTGACGAGGTGCACCTCGGCCACGTGCGGCGCGATGCCGGCGAGGTAGCGGAAGGTGTGCACCGAGGCCGAGCCGATCAGCAGCAGCTTCATGCGGCGGTTTCCTTCAGGTAAGCGGCGAGCGCCGCCGCCAGCCGCGCGAGCCGGGCGTCGAGCGCGGCGTCGCAGGCGATGGCGACGTTCATCGGCAGGTTCAGCACCGTGGCGGCGAGGCGCTCGCCCTCGGGCGCGCTGCCGGCGAGGTAGCCGTGGCGGAACGAGCCCGCCGGGTGGATCACGTCGTCGAACCACACGCCGATGGCGAGCCCGCATGCCGCGCTCAGGCGCCGCGCCAGCGCCGCCTTGTCGGACACCGGCTGCGGCAGCGCGAACGGGTAGCGCACCCAGTGCGCGCCGGGCGCGCCCGGCCACAGCGTCAGGCCGGGCACGGCGGACAGCGCGGCGCGGTAGTGTTCGGCCAACCTTTGCTTGTGCCGCAGCAGCGCCGGCAGCGCCGCCAATTGCGGCAGCAGCAAGGCCGCCGAGAGCGCCGGCAGCGCGCGCGGCGGGTGCGCCACGCCGTCGGCCACCTCGGCGTCGGACGAGCGGTAGATGAGCCCCACGCGGCGCGCCAGGGCCAGCCAGACGCGCCCGGCCAGCGCGCAGCGCGCCGCCAGCAGATGGCCGGTCAAGGTGGCCAGCAGGCGCAGCTGATCCAGCGCGCCGGGCTCGGCCGGCGGTTCTTCCGCCGCCAGGCCCTCCGGCAGCAAGGCGAAGCCGCCGATGCCGCCGCTCAGGTTCTTGGAGTATTCGAAGCTGAAGAAGGCGCCGTCGTGGTACGTCCCCAGCCATTGCCCGTCGCACTGCGAGGCGAAGCCGTGCGCGGCGTCGTCGAGGAAGACCACGCGCGGGTGGCGCAGGCGCAGCGCGTCCGGCACGCGGCAGGCCGGGCCGAAGTTGTGCGGCACGATCACCGCGCGCGTGGCCGGGCCGATGGCGGCGTCGAGCCGGCTCCAGTCGAAACCCAGCGTGGCGGCCGAGACGTCGAGCCAGCGTACCGTGGCGCCCAGCGCCGGGATCTGGTTCGGCACCACCACGCAGGTGTAGGCCGGCACGATCACCTCGTCGCCGGCACCGACGCCGTGCGCGCGCAGCAGCAGCGCCAGCGCGGCACGGCCGGTGTCGGTCAGCACGATGCGCCGCGCGTCGACGCCGAACAAGCGCGCCAGTTCGTCGCGCAGGCGGCGGCGCAGCGCGGTGCGGCCGGCCACCAGGCGCGGCAGCGCGGTCAGCAGCATGGGGAGCGTCAGCGAGTTGGCGGTCAGCACAGCCGGCGCACCTGTTTCGCCGGCGCCCCGGCGTAGAGCCAGCCCGACTCGAGCCGGCCCTTGGCCACCGAGCCCGCCGCCAGCACTACGTTGTCGCCGATCTCGCAGCCGGGCAGCACGATGCAGCCGGCGCCGATGAACACGTTGTCGCCGACGCGGATGTCGCCGTCGACGTGGCACTCGGTGAACGGCGTCACCGGCACGTCGGCCGGAATACCGTTGGAGTGGCAGAAGAACAGGCTGCGCGGCCCCACCGCGACGTTGTGGCCGAAATACAGGTGATGGTCGCCGATCAGCAGGTAGAAGTACGGCGCGAGGTGGCTGTCGGCGCCCAGCGTGAGCCGGCCGTGCAGGCCGATCAGGGCGTCGCCGCGCCAGTACAGCAGCGCGTTCTTGCCCAGCGACAGCGCGCTCCAGCGCGTCACCCGCGCGCTCGGGTGCACGCGCGCCCCGGGCGCGAGGCGCGCGCCGCGCAGCCGCGGCCACAGCCGGTACAGGCGCAGCAGCAATCGTTCAAGCACCATGAGTCTCCAGGCGGCGCAACAGGCGGAAGATCCACGCCACGTAGGCCGCGAAATACAGCGACATCACCCCGGACATCACCTTGAAGGCCAGCAGGGCGTCACGGCTGGCGACGAACACCGCGGCGAACGCCGCCATGTTCACCACCACGCCGGCCAGCACGAACAGGAACGAGGCGCGCTGGCGTCCGATCACCATCGGCACCATGAAGCACGGCCCGGCGACGAAGGCCGCCGCGAGGTACGGCACCAGCGTCGCCGCGATCACCCCGGCCTCGCGCCAGCCGGCGCCGAACACCCAGCCGAACAGCGGCTCGGCCGCCACCAGCAACAGCCCGAACGGCAGCAGCGCGGCGCCGGCCAGCACCGCCAGCGCGCGCGCCAACAGCGGCGTCATGGCGCGGCCGTGGGCGTGCGCCTCGGCCAGGTCGCGGAAGATCACCTGCGACACCGCCTGCCCCAGCAACGCCGCCGGCAGCTTCAGCACGCGCAGCACCAGCGCGTACTGGCCGACCACGGCGTGCCCGGCGAGCGAGGTCAGCAGGGCCAGCATCAGCGAATCCTGGAACGCCACCACGAAGGCGTGCGGGGTATTGATCTTGGGAAACTCGGCGTAGCGCCGCGCCAGCGCGGCCAGTTCGGCGCGGCGGTGGCCGCGCAGCCAGGTCAGGCGCGTAGCCAGATCGGCGCGCGCCTGCGCCAGCAGCGCCAGCGCCTGCCCCGCCAGCGAGCCGGCGATGAGGCCGGCAAAGCCCAGCCCGGCCCAACCGGCGCCCAGCTGCGCCAGAGTCACCCCGAGCGATTGCATCACCCGGCCCTGGGCGTTGGCGGGGTAGCGGCGCTGACGGTTGTTCCAGCTGGTCCAGGCCTGCAGGCTGCCCGCCAGCCACACCCCGCCCGGCAACACCAGCAGCCACGGCGCCAGCGCCGGCGCGCCGAGCGTGGCGGCGATCCAGCCGTGCGCCGGCAGCAGCAGCGCGGTGAGCACGACCAGCAGCGCCAGGTTGATCGCCAGCGCCAGCGTCATCAGGCGCTCGGCGTCGCGCTCGTCCTTGGGCAGCACGATGGCCATGTCGTAGCGCGCGGTGGCGATCACCGCCAGATTGGAGAGCCAGGCGGAAAACACCGCCAGCAGGCCGAAATCGTCCGGACTGTAGAGCCGCGTCAACAGCGGCGCGAACACCAGCGGCAACAGCTGCGCCAGCGCCGCGCCGCCGGTCAGCGTCGCCACGTTGCGGGCGAAGCCGCCGGCTACCAGCCGTTGTACGGCGCCTTTCAGCATCGCTCGGCAGCGCTCAAGCCAGCGCCTTCTTCACGGCGGCGACGATGGCATCCTGCGTGGGCTCGTCGAGGAAGGGGTGCATCGGCAGGCTCATGACGCGCTGCCCGGCGGCTTCGGCCACGGGGAAGCTGCCCACGCCCTGGCCGAGCGCGGCGAAGGCCGGCTGCAGGTGCAGCGGGATCGGGTAATGCACCGCGGTGGGCACGCCCAACTCCTTGAGCGTGGCCGCCACCGCGTCGCGCCGGTCCACCTCGATGGTGTACTGGGCATGCACGCTGGAACAGCCGTCGGCCAACCTGGGCACGCGTGCGACGTCCTTGAGCAGTTCGGAGTAGCGTGCACCGATGCGCTCGCGGGCCGCGACTTCGGCCGGGAAGCTCGGCAGCTTGGCCAGCAGCACCGCGGCCTGGAGCGTGTCGAGGCGGCCGTTGAGGCCGATCACCGGGTGGTGGTAGCGGCGGTCCTGGCCGTGCACGCGGATCTCGCGCATCGCCTTGGCCAGCGCGTCGTCGTCGGTGAAGCAGGCGCCGCCGTCGCCGTAGCAGCCCAAGGGCTTGCTCGGGAAGAAGCTGGTGCAGCCGATGGTCGACAGCGCACCGGATTTTTTGCCCTTGTAGGTGGCGCCGAAACTCTGCGCGCCGTCCTCGATCACCGGCAGATGGTACTTGGCGGCGATGGCGTTGATGGCGTCGAAGTCGGCGCACTGGCCATAGAGGCTCACCGGCATGATGGCACGCGTCTTCGGCGTGATCGCCGCCTCGATCCTGGCCGGGTCGAGGTTGTAGCTGTCCGGGTCGATGTCGACGAACACCGGTGTGGCGCCGAGCAGCGCGATCATCTCGCCGGTGGCGATGAAGGTGAACGGCGTGGTGATCACCTCGTCGCCGGCCTGGATGCCCAGCGCCATCAGCGCGATCAGCAGCGCGGTGGTGCCGTCGGCCACGCCGACGCAATACTTGACGCCGACGTAGGCGGCGAGCTCGCGCTCCAGCTCGGCCACTTCCGGCCCCATGATGTACTGGCCGTGGTCGAGCACGGCGTGGATACGCGCGTCGATGTCGGCCTTGAGGTGCTGGTACTGCGCTTTCAGGTCAATGAACGGAATGCTCATCGGAATCGTTCCTCGGGCTTCGGCCAACGTTGGCCGAAGCCTTGCTGGGGATCAGAACGGCGTGCAGTGATTGCCGCCGATGTCGTAGTTGGTGCCGCAGCCCGGGCAGGCGTGCTCGCCGATCATGTCCGACAGGCGCTCGCCGCAGGCGCACATCCAGCCCATGCGGTAGGCCGGGGCGCCGACCATCAGCGCGTAGGCCGGCACGTCGTGCGTCACCACCGCGCCGGCGCCGATGAAGGCGTACTCGCCGATGGTGTGGCCGCACACCACGGTGGCGTTGGCGCCGATGGTGGCACCCTTCTTCACCAGGGTGCGGCGGTACTCGTGCTTGCGGCTGACGTGGCTGCGCGGGTTGTTGACGTTGGTGAACACCATGGAGGGGCCGCAGAACACGTCGTCCTCCAGCGTCACCGCGTCGTAGATCGACACGTTGTTCTGCACCTTGACGTTGTCGCCGATGATGACGTCGTTGCCGACGAACACGTTCTGGCCGAACGAACAGCGCTCGCCGATCACCGCGCCGGCGCAGATGTGCGCCCAGTGCCAGATGCGGGTGCCGGCGCCGATGGTGGCGCCGTCGTCGACGATGGAAGTGGGGTGAACGAGATAGGTCATGCGGGTGCCCTCACGCAATCAGAAAAACAGGAAAAAACCGTCGACGAAAAACACTAGGCCGAGCAGGGCCACCGGCAGCGCGGCGAGCCAGACGGCCTTTTTCTTGAACAGGCCGGCGATCGAGGAGATCAGGATCGCCACCTGCAGGAAGATCACCGCCATGCCGAACGGTTTGCCCTGGCGCTGCGCGCTGTCGCGCTCGGCCTCCAGGGTGCGCGCCTTCTGCTCGATGTCCTTGCGCTCCTGGTTGTAGCGCGCGGCGCGCTCGGCGGCCTGCTGCAGCGTTTTGGCGTAGCGCTCGCGCACCGTCGGCTCGACCTGCGGCGGCAGGTTGTCCAGCGCCAGCTGCAGGCGGTCGCGCTCCATCTCGTAGAGGTTGCTCTTGATGCTCTTGGCCTGGTAATAGGCCCACTGGTCCGAGGCCTGGGCCTGGGTGATGACGCTGCGCGTGGAGAAACTGCCGCCCTTGAAGGTGGACAGCGTGGCGCACACCGCCAGGATGACGGTGGTCAGCGCCAGATAATTGAGCCAGGGTTCTTTCTTTTCGTCCGCCATGATGTTGCTTCGGGTAACACGGTGAAAACGGGAGCGGCCCGCCGGCGGCGGGCCACTGGAATCAGTAGTCGAGCGGCAGGCTGACGCGGCGGCCGTCGCGCGCCGACAGATACATCGCGATCAGCAATTCCAGCGACTTCAGGCCCTCGCGCCCGTCGGTCTCCGGATCGGCCTTGCCCTGCATCACGTTGATCACGTTGTCGTAGTAGAGCGGGTGGCCGAAGCCGTACACGCTGGTGGTGGCGTAGCTGGCGCTCTGGATCTCGTCGTCCATCGGATGCGGCTCGGCGAACTCCCAGTGCTGCACCTCGTTCACCGCCACGCCGCCGACGCGCACCGTGCCCTTCTCGCCGATGATGGTGATCGAGCCTTCCAGGTTCTTGGGATAGGTCAGCATCGTCACGTTCATGCTGCCCAGCGCGCCCGAGCGCCACTTGACGCTGACGGTGCCGGTGTCCTCCACCTCGATGTTGCGCGCCAGCGTCGCGGTGTAGGCCTGTACGCTCTCCACCGGGCCGATCAGCCAGTCCAGCAGGTCGACGTAATGGCTGGCCTGGTTCATGAAGGCGCCGCCGTCGAACTCCCAGGTGCCGCGCCAGGCCGCCGAGTCGTAGTACTCCTGCGGCCGGGTCCAGAACACGTTGACGTTGACCATGTAGAGGCGGCCGAAGCGCTTCTCTTCCATGGCGCGCTTGAGCAGCTGCAGCGTGGCGTTGCGGCGGTTCTGCTTGACCACGAACAGGCGGCGTCCGGCGCGGTCGGCGGCCTTCACCATGGCCAGGCCGTCCTCCCAGCGCGTCGCCATCGGCTTCTCGGTCATGACGTGGAAGCCGGCCTCGGAGCACTCGATGCTCTGCGCCGGATGCAGCCCGGACGGGCTGGTCAGGATCACGATGTCGGCCCGGGTCTCGGCCAGCAGCGCGGCCAGGCTGGCGTGGCCGCGCGCGCCGGTGCGCGCCACCGCGGCGGCCAGCGCCGCCGGGTCGATGTCGCACACGTCGGTCAATTCGGCGCGCTCGGCGTGCTTCTCCAGCGCGGCAAAGTGGTTCTGGGCGATGCGGCCGCAACCGACCAGCGCGAAGCGGATCTTGCGGTCGGTGATCGGGGCCTGATGGGCAGCTTGCATGGTGTTCTGGTCTTTCTGGAAAAGGCAAAGGGCGGCCAGGGCCGCCCACATCGATCCGGTGGCGTGACAGGCCGGCCAGCGCCGCCCCGCCACACCGGCGTCATTATACGCCAGCCTCTATTAAATCAGCAGGCGGTTGTCGCTATGCTGATTGGTCGACTTGAGCCGGCTGACGAACTCCGGAAATTCGAGCCCGAAGCGCGCCTCCAGTTCCTCGGCGCGTTTTTTCAGGCCCTCGAAACGCGTCAGCGCCGGCGAACCGGCGAAGGCCATCACCGCCACGTTGCCGTGACTGGCCGAGGGCAGCTCCAGCACCCGCCCCTCGAACACCCCGAGCAGGCGCTCCACGAACTGGTGGTAGCGCTTGTCGCCGCTCCACCAGTTGGCGACGAACACGCCGTCCGGCGCCAGCGCGCGCTTGCAGTCCTCGAAGAACGCCTCGGTGGTCAGCGCGTCGACGATCTGCAGCCCGTCGAAGCCGTCCACCAGGATGGCGTCGGTCGAGCCGCGGAAGATCTTGACGTAGTCGGCGCCGTCGGCCTCGACGATCTCGAAGCGCTCGCCCTCTTCCGGCAGCTCGAAGAAGGCTCGCGCCACATTGATCACCTGCGGGTTGATGTCCACCGCCACGCTCTTGGCATCACGCAGGTAGAAGTCGATGTAGCGCGCGAACGAGCCGCCGCCCAGGCCGATCTGCAGGATGTGGCGCGGCTCCGGATTGAACAGCAGAAAGCCCATCATGGCGCGGCTGTACGACAGCACCAGCCGCACCGGGTCGTCCACGTCCATCGAGCTTTGCACCGTCTCCGAGCCCAGGTGCAGCGAACGGATGCCGTCCACCTCGGAGATTTCCACCTCCGGCATGGCGTCCACGCCGTCGCGCACGCGGCGGCGGAACGGATGACGCGCTCTACCCGCCACAGGAGGTCTCCTTCGGACGGGAATCGAGGATGCTGATGGTGCGGCGCGGCGCTTCGGCCAACTCGTCGTCGCCCGGCAGCGGCGGATCGCGGAATTCTTCCTTGTCGAAGGCGGTGTCGCCGTCAGCGAACGGCGCGTCCCCGGTCTTGAGCCCGGCGAAGTCGAACAGGCCGGTGTCGGCCAGGTGCGACGGCACCACGTTCTGCAGCGCGCGGAACATGCTCTCCAGGCGGCCCGGGAAACGCTTGTCCCAGTCGTTGACCATCTCCTTCACCACCTGGCGCTGCAGGTTGGGCTGCGAGCCGCACAGGTTGCACGGGATGATCGGGAACTCGCGCAGCGTAGCGTAGCGCTCCAGGTCCTTCTCGCGGCAGTACGCCAGCGGGCGGATCACCATGTGGCGGCCGTCGTCGCTCACCAGCTTGGGCGGCATCGACTTCAGCTTGCCGCCGTAGAACATGTTGAGGAACAAGGTATGCAGCATGTCGTCGCGATGGTGGCCGAGCGCGATCTTGGTCGCCCCCAGCTCGTCGGCCACGCGGTACAGGATGCCGCGGCGCAGGCGCGAGCACAGGCTGCAGGTGGTCTTGCCCTCGGGGATCACGCGCTTGACGATGGAGTAGGTATCTTCCTCGACGATGCGGTACTCGACGCCGATCGCCGTCAGGTACTCCGGCAGCACGTGTTCGGGAAAGCCCGGCTGCTTCTGGTCGAGGTTGACCGCGACGATGGAGAAATCGATCGGCGCCGACTTCTGCAGCCCGAGCAGGATGTCGAGCAGGGCGAAGCTGTCCTTGCCGCCGGACAGGCAGACCATGACGCGGTCGCCCTGCTCGATCATGTTGAAATCGTTGATGGCGTCGCCGACGTGGTGGCGCAGCCGCTTGGCCAGCTTGTTGGCCTCGAACAGCGCCTTCTGCGCCTTGGCGTCGAGGGTTTGGATATCGGACATGGAAGGAACAGCTAAGAAATTGAAAAACAGGCGATTTTAGCGCGAATCGGGGGCGCCTGTCATGGCCGACACTACAACACCACGCTCCTGCCACCATCCACCGCCAGCACCTGGCCGGTGACGTAAGCGGCGTCGAACAGCAGGAATTTCACCGCGCGCGCGATATCCTCCGGCGTGCCGATGCGCGCCAGCGGAATGCTCGCCTCGATGCGGCGCTTGTGCTCCTCGTCGAAGAACGACTCGCCCTCCGGCCAGAGGTTGCTGCCCGGCGCCACGCCGTTGACGCGCACCTCGGGTGCCAGCTCGATCGCCAGACTGCGGATCAGCTGGGCATGGCCGGCCTTGGCCAGGTTGTACACCACGTGCGACTTCATCGGCCGCTCGGCGTGGATGTCGACGATGCCGACGATGGCGCCGCCGCTCGCTCTCAGATACGGCGCGGCGGCCTGCGCCAGAAACAGCGGCGCCTTCAGGTTGCTGCCCATCAGGTCGTACCACACCGCCTCGTCGATATGGCCGATGCCGGAGGGGAAGAAGCTGGAGGCGTTGTTGACCAGCCCATCGAGCCGGCCGAACGCCTCGAGCGCGGTCTCCACCAGGCGCGGCAGCCCGGCGATATCGTGCAGGTCGGCCTGCACCAGCACCACCGAACCGCGCCGCACCGCGTTCAGCTCCAGGGCCAGGCTTTCCGCCTCGGCGCGCGAACCGCGGTAATGCAACACCAGCCGCGAGCCCCCCGCGTGCAGATGACGGGCAATGCCCGCTCCCACCCGGCGCGCGCCGCCGGTAATCAGCACCACCTTGCCCTCGCCCATCGCCCCACTCCCCTTGTCTGTCGCGTCGCCGCCCATCCCGCCCCTTTCCGGCACGGCGGAATTGGCCGACAATTCGCCCAATTCTACCGCAAGCCACGCCATGACCCAGTTACCCGCCCCCGACGCCGCCGCCCTGGCCGTCAGCCAAGAGCTCTCCCGCCACATCGCCGCCGAGATCGCCGCCCACGACGGCTGGATTCCGTTCTCGCGCTACATGGAGCTGGCGCTGTACGCCCCCGGCCTCGGCTACTACAGCGCCGGCAGCCGCAAGTTCGGCGCCGCCGGCGACTTCGTCACCGCGCCCGAGCTGTCGCCCTACTTCGGCCGCACCCTGGCGCGCCAGCTGGCCGAGCTGCTGCCGCAGACCGGCGGCACGCTCTACGAATTCGGCGCCGGCACCGGCCGTCTCGCCGTCGACATTCTCACCGAGCTGGAAGCGCTCGGCCAACTGCCCGCCCGCTACGCCATCATCGACCTCTCCGCCGACCTGGTCGAGCGCCAGCGGCAAACGTTGGCCGAAGCCCTGCCGCACCTCGCCGGGCGCGTCGAATGGCTGAGCGAGCTGCCGGAACAGTTCGACGGCGTCATCATCGGCAACGAAGTGCTCGACGCCATGCCCTGCGAGCTGCTGCACTGGACCCCGACGCCGCAACAGCGCGGCGTCACCGTGCGCGACGGCGCCTTCGCCTGGGAAGACCGCCCCATCGCAGATCCCCGCCTCGCCGCCGTGGCCGCCGCGCTGCCCCCCGAGGCGGCCGGCTACCTGTCGGAAGTCAGCCTCGGCCAACCGCGCCTTCATCGCCACCCTGGCCGCGCGCCTGGTCCGCGGCGCCATCCTCCTGATCGACTATGGCTTCCCCGAACGCGAGTACTACCACCCGCAGCGCCACATGGGCACGCTGATCGGCCACTACCGCCACCACACCGTGGACGACCCGTTCTACCTGCCCGGCCTGATGGACCTGACCTGCCACGTCGACTTCACCGCCGTGGCGCTGGCCGGCACCGACGCCGGGCTCGACCTGATCGGCTACACCACGCAGGCGCAGTTCCTGGTCAACGCCGGCATCACCGCGCTGCTGCAACAGCTCGATCCGGACGACGTCGCCCACTACGCCCCGCGCGTCGCGGCGGTGCAGAAGCTGCTCTCGCCCAACGAGATGGGTGAACTGTTCAAGGTGATCGGCTTCGGCAAGGGGGTGAGCATCGACTGGATCGGCCTCACCGAGGGCGACCGCTGCCACGCCCTGTAAGAACCGGCCCCCGATCTGTCGCGAGCGGCCCTCAGCGGGGTGAAGAGCAGCACAGGGACCGGAACGGACACGTGGTCCATGAGGATTCCCGATCGCTGAGCCAATCGAAGATTGGCACGCAGTGCACCTGAGCCCCGATCGGGGACCGCGCAGCAAGATCGGAGACAGGTTCTAAGCGTTTCGGCAAAAAATACGCCCCAGCTGTTGACAGCCCCAAACAGCCCCGGTATAGTTCGCCCCACTTCGACGCAACAAGCAACGAAGCAGCGTGGCGAATTAGCTCAGTCGGTTAGAGCGACGGAATCATAATCCGCAGGTCCGGGGTTCGAGTCCCTGATTCGCCACCACCAATTAAAGCCTTAGGCCAACTCAAACGAGTTGGCCTTTTGCTTTTCTGCCTTGCGGTAGGCGTCGTGTCGGCATTCAAGCTCCGCATCGATCCATACCGATTCCTGTCCTTACTTGGTCTGCACGACGCAGAGCGGCAGTTCGCGTCTACACTTTCCGCTGCTCCTCCCTGCACGGCGACAGATCAGCCTGCCACGTTGCCGTCTTCCTCCGACAGGTTCTCCAGGCCGGCCGCCGGGGCTGCCAATGCCCCCTTCTTACAGACATACACCTTTTGCCACGACGCAGTTTCTGCCCCGCCGCTTCGCCTCATAAAGCGCGGCATCGCAGCGATTGTAGATGGCCGTGAAGTCGTCCTCGGCGGCAAGTTCTGCAACACCGATACTGATGGTCACGCGAATTTCTCCGCTCAGCGCTTGAATCGTGCTCTCTTCGACTTCATGGCGCAGGCGCTCGGCCACCTCTTTCGCTTCGGACTCCGGGGTGTTGGGCAACAGAACGGCGAACTCCTCCCCGCCAAGGCGGCCGAGAATGTCGCTGCCCCTGAGCACCTGCTGAAAAACAATGGCGACGCGCTTCAGGGTTTCATCACCACCATAGTGGCCGAAGCTGTCATTGATGCGTTTAAAGTAGTCGAGGTCGATCAGGAACATCGACAGTCGACCCCCATAGCGCTTCGTCCGACCGAATTCTTTCTCGGCAATCTCCGTAAAGTGGCCTCGGCGCATCACACCCGTCAGTTCGTCCGTTGTCGCGATGGATCTCAGCGTGCTGATCGATCTGTCCTCGGCAATGGCGCTGCCGACCCAGCGCCCCAACAAGCGCAGGAATTCGATATCGCTGCGATCAAACGTTCGGCCATAGGGTTTCGTAGAGGAAAAATTGACGGTGCCATAGAGTTCGCCGCCGACCCACGTCGGGGTGCCGATATAACACTCCCGTTTGAAGGCATCGAAACAGGGGTGGCCCGCATACTCGGAATCGCTCATATGGTGGATCGCCACCACATCCGCGCGATCAAGCGTGATCGAACAGCAGGTCTGCGAGAGCTCGTATTCATCGCCGGCCTTCAGGTTGGCAGACGGCGGCGTACAGCAGCTTTCGACACGGTAGCGGCCTCCATGCACATGGCTGACGATGCCAAATTCAACCCCAAGGTGACGGCACCCAAGTTCCAGGGCTTTCTGCAGTTGCTCTTGCAGGGTGTCGCCCGACTGGGTGGCGATATCGTTCAGAATACGCAGGCTGTCGTTGACGAACAGCAATCGGCTGCGGAATTGACGTTGAATGTAAAGCGCACGGGCCAGCAGCGCACCGCCCAGGACCATGGACAGCGAGATGACAGCGGCGAGCAGGCGGTAGCGGAACCAGCGCTGTTCATGCGCGGCGAAAATGTCCTCGACGGGCTGGGTTATCGATACGACCATCGGATAGTCATCCAGGCGTCGATACGTCACCAGCCGGTCGACCCCATCGATCGAACTCAGTGCTTCGAAGCTCCCTTGCGCAGGAGCACTTGGGCGCAAAAACGGACGATCGGGAGGCACCGCCGTGCCGACAGCCTGGTTATCCAGTTTCCGATTGCTTCCGCGCGCGCGGAAAATGCCGTCCGTTCCGACCAGCCCGATAGAGCCACGTGGGCCGAGGTCGATCGATGCAAAAAATTGCCCGAAGTAGTCGGGGCTGAGAGAGATGACCAGCACCCCCTCGAAGTGGCCATGCTCCTCCAGGATGGGGCGGGTTACCTGTATGCTGTAGCGGCTGGAGATGCGCCCCTTGACGGGTTTGCTGATATAAAGCCGGTCCTGGCTGCTGTCACGATGCACCCGGAAATGCTCACGGTCACTCAGATCGACCGGTTTCGCGTGCGGGTCCAGATTGGAATACGCGAGCTTTCCGTCCGGGCCGATGACCGCGACCTGGACCAGCAGTGACTTGGGGTAGGTGGACTGGAGCAACTGGACTTTCCGGTCGAAATCGGATCGGTCATCAAGCCATGACTGGCGCAGGATCAGCAGCGCTTCGTCGACCTCGTTGAAGGTGCGAACGACGTGTTCCCCGAAGGCCCGGACAAGATTGGCGGACTCGGTCTTGGCATGACGCTCGACATCGGCGTGATTACGGTCTTGTTCCGCGATGAGAACAAACCAGAGCAACGCGACCATGAGCCCCACGATGGCCAGGATCGAAAGCGGGTGGGAGATAGTCCGGGCTGAACTTAATCGAGGTTCATATGGCATTGATAAGCCAGCCAACGAAAAAGAGGGAGAGTCACCTGATTAGACGCCAGATTGCTGCCTCAAACAAGTAGCATGCCTGTGACATCTTGAAGATGATTTCCGAATTTTAGTCGACCAGCCCCGGCCTATTTCAGCAGCAGCGACAGCTCCCACGCCGCCTCGCGCAGCGGCTCCAGGTAGCGCTGCGGCAGCTCGTGCCCCGCCCCCGGCAGGCCGGCACGTGCAGGCAGAGCGTGGCCCGGGCGGCGTCGAGGTCATCGCGGATCGGCACCGACAAGGTACACAGGCCCAGCTCGAACTCTTGGTCGCACCAGGCATAGCCTTGGCTGCGAATCGCCGGCAGCAGCCGCTGCAGGGCCTGGCGCTCGACCACGGTATGCGGGGTGTGGCGTGGTCGCGGGGCGTCGAGCAGGGCGTCGCGCGCCGCCGGCTCCAGCTCGCTCAGGATGACCCGCCCCGACGCGGTGCACGTCATCGGCACCCGCGCCCCCGTGGCGAAGCGGCTGTGGTGGAAGAAATGGCCTGGGGCCTCGGCCAGACACAGCATCTCGCCCCGGTCGGGCACCAGCAGCATGCAGCTCTCGCCGGTCAGCTCGGCGAGATGATTGAGCACCGCCTGCGCGGCACGCGGCAACGGGACGGACGCAAACGCATCGAAACCCAGCGTCAGGATTTTCGGCGTCAGCGCGAAGCGCTTGTCTGCGCTCGGGCGCACGAAACCGAGCTGCTGCAGGGTATACAGGCAGCGGGCGACCGACGCGCGCGGTATGCCGGTCTTCTGGCCGATCTCGCTCACCGACAAGGGCGTGCCGCACGGGTCGAAGGCTTGTATCACCGCCAGGCCGCGTTCGAACGGCGTATCGGTATCGTGCATGGCGGGCGGCTCAGGGAAAACGCGGGGCGCGTCCGGACGCGCCGGCCCGGACCGCCCCGGCGCGCTGTCGGCCATTTCGCCTCCCACATCACCAACGGCGGCACGATTCATGGCGTCGCCCGGCTCAACTCGCCCCGGCGCCGCTGTTTCTGGCCTGGACGAAGGCATGGCGGCGGCACTCATCGGTTCTTCTCGAAGTCGGCCAGCAATTTCGTCAGCGCCCGGGACAAGCCGTGCAAGGCGGCGGCGATCTCGCGGTTCTTGACGATGTTCACCGTGCTTTGCTCGGAGGCGGCGCCCAGGCTTTCCATGCTCTGCGCGACCTCCGCCGAGGCGCTGGATTGCTGTTGCAGCGAGTTGGCGATGGCCGCGGTGACCGTTTCCAGACCGGCACTGGCCTGATCGATCTGCTGCAGGCTGTCGACGGTTTGCTGGATGTTGTGCTGCACCCGCTTGATGCAGGCGCCGACGGCCTGGCGGCCGTCGATGATGTGCGCGATTTTCTCTTTCAGGAGTGCGATGGAGGCGCGGATGTTGACGGTGTTGTCGGCGGTGTTTTCGGCCAACTGTCTCACCTCGTCGGCCACCACTGCAAAGCCGCGTCCCTGCTCGCCGGCGCGCGCGGCCTCGATGGCGGCGTTGAGGGCGAGCAGATTGGTCTGCTGGGCGATGCTCTGGATGATGTCGGTGATCGAGCCGATGTCCTCCGAAATGCCCTCCAGCTCCTGCACCGCGGCATTGGTCGTTGAGGCGCCACCGGCGGCCTCGTCCATCGCCGACTTCGATTCGTCGATGAAACGGTTGCCCGCCGCCACCAGCGCCCTGCTGCGCTTGGCGTGCGCCGAGCCCTCTTGCGTCATGGTGGAAATTTCCTGGATCGATACCGCCAGCTGCTCCATGGCGGCGGCGATCTGCGCCACCCCTTGCGCGATCTGGGTGTTCTGCTGGTAGAGCTGCTGGGTTTCCGTTTCGATATGGGTCGAGGTGCGGTCGATGCGATGGTTGACCGCCACCACGTCCGACACCACCGCCTGCAGATGGAGCCGGGTGGACTCGAGCGCGGCGAACATGTGCTGGAACTCGCGCGGGCCGCTCGGGACAACGGACTGATCGAGGCGCCCCTCCCGCCACTGGGCCAGGGCCGCCAGCACGAGACGGCCGGAGCGCCGGGCTTGCCGCAGCGCGTAGAACAGCAGTCCGCCCGCCAGCGTGATGCTCGCCAGATTGAGCGCCAGCGCCAGAGAACGATCGAGCCACAGGCCGCCCAGCACGCCCGCCATCATCACCAGCAGCGCCGCCGCTAGCCAGAACGACAGCGCGCGGGCCTGCAGCGGCGGCGTGGCCGGAAACGCCGCCGCTCCGCGTTCGAGCGCGCGGTACAACTGCTCGGCCTGCTGCTTTTCCAGCGCGCTCGGCGCCGTGCGCACCGACATGTAGCCGACATGCCGCCCCTGCTCGTGCAGCGGCGAGACGTGGGCCTTGACCCAATAAAAGCCGCCGTCCTTGCGGCGGTTCTTCACCAGGCCCTGCCAGGTCTGGCCGCGCCGGATGGTTGCCCACAGATCGGCGAACGCCTGCACCGGCATGGCGGGGTGCCGGACGATATTGTGGTCCTGGCCCAGCAGCTCCTCCTCGGCGAAGCCGCTGATGCGCATGAACTCCGGGTTGGCGTACAGGATTTTTCCCTGTAGATCGGTTTTCGTCACGATCGGGCAGCGGGGATCGAGCGCCACTTCGTGATCGGTGATCGGCAGATTGTTTCGCATGCTGTACCACTAGGTGTTCGGGGAAAGGACTCGCGCGGGTGCCGTGCCGGCCGGTTCGGATAAGCCGATCCGGCCAGCCGGGTTGGCGACGGCAAAAAACCGGGGGGCTCTGACGAACCACCCGGTTGCTCTTCGCCCGCCCGCTTCAGGCGCTGGCGCGTTTGCGTTCGACTTCGGTGGTCGGCGCGGCCGCGGTTTCGCCGTTGAGGCGGAAGTCGAAGTCGATCGAGGCGAACGGCTTCTGCAGGCCCTTCCTGTCGATCTCGGCCGCGTCGGTGATGCGGTTCACCGCCGGCACCAGACCCTCGCGGCTGGCGAAGGCGAAGTCGTCCCACAGGTAGTCGTCACCGTCGATGTTGATCTGCGTGGTCAGCTTGCGGTGGCCGGCGGCGGTCACGAAGAAGTGGATGTGCGCCGGACGGCGGCCGTGGCGGCCGAGCAGGTTCAACAGGCGCTGGGTGGTGCCTTGCGGCGGACAGCCGTAGCCCATCGGCATGATGCTGCGGAACTGGTAGCGGCCGTTGGCGTCGGTGACGATGGTGCGGCGCAGGTTGAAGTCCGACTGGCTCTTGTCGAAGAACGAGTAGTTGCCCATCAGGTTGGCATGCCACGCTTCGACCTGGGCGCCCGGCAGCGGCTTGCCGTCGGCGTCGTACACGGTGCCCTGCATGAACAGCACTTCGCCCTGCTCCACCTCGCTGCCGTCGTCCATGCGGGCGAAGCCTTCCGACTTCGGCGCGCCGGCGACGTAGAGCGGGCCTTCGATGGTGCGCGGGGTGCCGCCGGTGAGGCCGGCTTTCGCTTCGGCTTCGTCCATGCGGATGTCGACGAAGCGCTCCAGGCCCAGGCCAGCGGCCAGCAGCCCCAGTTCGTGGGTGGCGCCGGCTTCGGCGAAGTACTCCAGGCCTTTCCAGACTTCGCTCGGGCTGAGGTCGAGGTCTTCGATGGCCTTGAACAGGTCGCTGGTCAGGCGCACCGCGATCTGCTGCACGCGCGGGTTGACTTCGCCGGTGGCGGTGTCGACCAGGAAGCTTTTTACCAGGGCGTCGATTTCTGCGTGTGTCATGTCTCTACTCCTCATTTATATCGTCGTGCCAATGCGTTGTGGCATTCCGTTCAACCGGCCGAACGCATTTCACGGCCTTGTCTCGGGCTGAATGGGTGGGGGTTCGGGGCTTAGCGGTCGTCGTCGCGGATCGACGAGGGGTGGCGGCACAGCGGCGTGACCTCGATCGTCATGTACGGGAACAGCGGCAGGGTCGATACCAGCTGGTGCAGTTCGTCGACGCTCTCGACGTCGAAGACGCTGACGTTGGCGTACTGCCCGGCGACGCGCCACAGGTGGCGCCACTTGCCGGCGCGCTGCAGCGCCTGCGCCTGTTCCTTCTCGACTTGCTTCAGCGCGGCGGCCTCGGCGGCCGGCATCGCGGGCGGCAGATTCACTTCCATGCGTACGTGGAACAGCATCTCGTCCATCCTTTCCTGTTGATCTTTTGGTGAAACCCGGCGAGTCATTTATTTCCGGCGCAGGGTGGCCAGCTTGTCCCGGTCGATCTGGATGCCCAGGCCCGGTCCGGTCGGCACCTGCAGCATGAAATCCCGGTACTGCAGCGGCTCGACGAGGATTTCCTCGGTCAGCAGCAGCGGGCCGAACAGTTCGGTGCCGAAGGCGAGCTCGCCGAAGGTGGCGAAGACGTGGGCCGAGGCGGCGGTGCCGACCGCGCCTTCCAGCATGGTGCCGCCGTACAGGCCGATGCCGGCGAGCTGGGCGATATCGGCCACCTGCTTGGCCGGGATCAGGCCGCCAGACTGGGCGATCTTGACCGCGAACACGTCGGCGTCGGCGTCCTTGGCAAACTCGAAGGCGCTGAGCGGGCCGTGCAGCGATTCGTCGGCCATCACCGGCACCGCGAACTGGCGCGCCAGGCGGGCCAGCCCGGCGCGGTTCTCGGCGCGCACCGGCTGTTCGATCAGGTCGACGCCGCCGTCCTGCAGCGCGGCGATGCCGTTGACGGCGTCGAGTTCGCTCCAGGCCTGGTTGACGTCGACGCGTACGCTCACCGCGTCGCCGAGCGCCTTCTTGATGGCGAGCACGTGCTTGACGTCGTCGGCCACCGGGCGCAGGCCGATCTTGAGCTTGAAGATGCGGTGGCGGCGCTGCTCGAGCATGCTCTCGGCTTCGGCGATGTCGCGGGCGGTGTCGCCGCTGGCCAGGGTCCAGGCCACCGGCAGCGCGTCGCGCAGGCGGCCGCCCAAGAGTTCGGACAGCGGGATGCCGAGGCGGCGCGCCTGGGCGTCCAGCAGCGCGGTTTCCAGCGCGCACTTGGCGAAGCGGTTGCCCTGGATGACCTTGCGCACCCGCGCCATCGTCGCGGCGACGTTGCGCGCCTCCTGACCGATCAGCAGCGGGGCGATGTGCGTGTCGATGTTGACCTTGACGCTCTCGGGACTCTCGTCGCCGTAGTTCAGGCCGCCGATGGTGGTCGCCTCACCCCAGCCCTTGATCCCGTCTTCGCACTGCACGCGCACCAGCACCAGGGTCTGGGTGTTCATGGTGGCCACCGACAACTTGTGCGGGCGGATGGTGGGCACATCGACCAGGATGGTCTCGATGGATCTGATCATGTCTTTAAAGTATCAATCGCTAAAATTACCAACTGAAACAGCAGCTTATTAGGTTATTTTTTCACCATCCAATACTGTTTTAGCATCAGACCGATACCTGGAAGGTATCCATTTGGCGATCAACCCGTCTGCCCTGCGCTTCCGCCCGCTACCCCGTAGCAAAGCCCGGCGCGGGCCGTTGCGAGGTGCGCTCTGGCTGGAGACGATTGAATACCCGTTGGCGCCGGGGAGCTATCCGGCTACTGGTCAATGGCTATCCGCTTTTTTTGCGGACGACGGCGAAGAGGAGAAGGACAAAGGACGCGCCCGTGCGGCGCGGGCAGCGACGGGGCTACCTCCCGGATGGCATGAACACGCACCGGAAGCGCTCAAGGAGGGGAGGACGGCAGGACGGCCCAAAAAAACGGATAGCGAACGCCAAGTAGCCGGATAGCCCCGCCCCCCGATCAGGTATTCAATCGCCGTGGTCTTAGCGTGATTAAAAGACCATCACAAGGCAGGAGGAGAACTGATCATGAGCACGGCAAAAACCCCATCGCAATGGCAAGAATTCATCGGCGGCTGTCTGGACTTCCGACCCGCGGAAGGCGTGTACCGGATGGCGCGCGAGATGTTTACCGAGCCGGAACTGTTCGAGCTGGAGATGGAATTCATCTTCGAGAAGAACTGGATCTACGCTTGCCATGAAAGCGAAATCCCCAACCCGCACGACTTCATCACCCTGCGCGCCGGCCGCATGCCGATGATCGTGACGCGCGACGGCAACGGCGGACTGAACGCCATGATCAACGCCTGTCAGCACCGCGGCGCCACGCTGACGCGCCTGAGCAAGGGTAATCAATCCACCTTCACCTGCCCGTTCCACGCCTGGTGCTACAAGAACGACGGCCGCCTGCTGAAGGTGAAGGCGCCGGGCGAATACGGCGAGGACTTCGACAAGTCCGCGCGCGGCCTGAAGAAGGCGCGCATCGAGAGCTACAAGGGCTTCATCTTCATCAGCCTGGACGCCAACGGCCGCGACACGCTGGAAGACTACCTGGGCGATGCGCGCGTCTTCTTCGACATGATGGTGGCGCAGTCCCCCACCGGCGAACTGGAAGTGCTGCCGGGCAAATCCACCTATACCTTCGACGGCAACTGGAAGCTGCAGAACGAGAACGGCCTGGACGGCTACCACGTCAGCACCGTGCACTACAACTACGTGGCCACGGTGCAGCACCGCCAGGGAGCCAACGCGCAAAAGGGCGAGGCAGGCAGCGGCACGCTCGACTACAGCAAGCTCGGCGCCGGCGACGCCGAGACCGACGACGGCTGGTTCTCGTTCCGGAACGGCCACAGCGTGCTGTTCAGCGACATGCCCAACCCGGTGGTGCGCCCCGGCTACGCCAGCGTGATGCCGCGCCTGGTGGAGGAACACGGCCAGGCCAAGGCGGAATGGATGATGCACCGCCTGCGCAACCTCAACATCTACCCCAGCCTGTTTTTCATGGACCAGATCAGCTCGCAGCTGCGCATTGTGCGCCCGGTGGCCTGGAACAAGACCGAGATCATCAGCCAGTGCATCGGCGTGAAGGGCGAATCGGACCTGGACCGCGAAAACCGCATCCGCCAGTTCGAGGATTTCTTCAACGTCTCCGGCATGGGCACGCCGGACGACCTGGTGGAATTCCGCGAACAGCAGCGTGGCTTCCAGGCCCGCCTGGAGCGCTGGAACGACATTTCGCGCGGCCACCACAAGTGGCTGCAAGGCGCCACGCCGAACAGCGAGCTATTGGGCATCCAGCCGGTGCTGACCGGCACCGAACTGACCCACGAAGGCCTCTACGTCAACCAGCACGGCGCCTGGCGCGAGTTCCTGCTCAAGGGCCTGCAGCAGAAGTGCAACGACAGCAAGGAGATTTGAACCATGAGCCAACGACAGCATGCGATCGAACAGTTCCTTTACCGCAAGGCCGAGTTGTGCGACGCGCAGGACTGGGACGCCTACCTCGATCTGTTCGATGAAGACAGCGAATTCCACGTGCCGCAGTGGGACTCCGAACACGAGTACACCACCGACCCCAAGCGCGGCATGTCGCTGATCTATTACCGTAACCGCTCCGGCCTGGAAGACCGCGTGTTCCGCCTGCGCACCGGCAAGTCGGCCGCTTCCACGCCGCTGCCGCGCACCCTGCACCAGATCAGTAACGTGCGTATCGACGAGCATCCGGACGGCCAGCTCGAGGTCAAGGCCAACTGGACCACCTTCTATAGCCGCCACGGCGTCGCCGAGCACTTCTTCGGCCGCGTCACCTACCGGCTGCGCCCCGAGGGCGAGAGCTGGAAGATCGTCCGGAAACACGTGCTGCTGCTCAACGACACCATCAACGCGGTGCTGGATTTCTACCATCTGTAAGCGGGAGGACCCTGCCATGAGCCACAAAGTCGCCTTCAGTTTTGCCGACGGCAAAACGCTGTTCTTCGACGTCCGGCCCAACGAAGTTCTGCTCGACGCCGCGCTGCGCCACGGGGTGAACATCCCGCTCGACTGCCGCGAAGGCGTGTGCGGCACCTGCCAGGGCCGCTGCGAAGCAGGCCGCTACAGCCAGGACTACGTCGATGAGGAGACCCTGTCGGCGGCGGATCTCGCCGCCCGCAAGGTGCTGACCTGCCAGACGCGGGTGCAGTCGGACGCCTCGTTCTACTTCGATTTCAACTCCAGCCTGTGCCACGCCGGCGGCACCCGCCTGCTTTCGGCCAACGTGAGCGGGGTACGGCAGGTGTCCGAGACCACCGCGATCCTGCACCTGGACGCCAGCGCCTACCCGCAGCAATTGGACTTCCTGCCCGGCCAGTACGCGCGGCTGCAGGTGCCGGGCAGCGGCGCCTGGCGCTCGTACTCGTTCGCCAACCGCCCCAACCCGCGCAACCAGCTGCAGTTCCTGATCCGCCTCTTGCCCAACGGCGCGATGAGCGACTACCTGCGCGAGCGCTGCCAACCGGGCCAGACCATCGAATTCGAAGCCCCGCTGGGCGCCTTCTACCTGCGCCAGGTGGAGCGGCCGCTGGTGATGGTGGCCGGCGGCACCGGGCTGTCGGCCTTCCTCGGCATGCTCGACGAGTTGGCCGAACAGGGCGGCTGCGGCCAGCCGGTGCGGCTCTACTACGGCGTGAGCAACGCGCGCGACCTGTGCGAACTGGAACGACTGGCGGGCTACGCCGAGCGCATCGCCGATTTCTCGTACCAGATCGTGGTGATGAACCCCTCGCCAGAGTGGGCGGGCAAGACCGGGCTGATCCCCGAGCATCTCGACCGCCGCTGGCTGGCCGCCCGCCCCTTCGACATGTACCTGTGCGGCCCGCCGCCGATGGTCGAGGCGATCAAGCAGTGGCTGGACGCGCAGGGCCTGGCAGACGCCCGCCTCTACTACGAGAAGTTCAGCGACAGCAACACCAGCCGCTGACACCCTGGCCGTGCCCGTCCTGGCGGGTACGGCCCAAGTCTATGAAATTGCGTCCAAATTCCCTATGCTAGGCGTAGGCGGAGGGTGGCCATGAGCGAACAGAAGCAAACGCAAGCCGAGTGCGATTGTCTTGGCATACACGCGCTGCGTAACGACCTGGACGGCGCGCGCGACTGGATGGCCGGCATCTGCGGCCCGCACGGGCTGGAAGTGAGCTGCCCGCAACGGCTGCAGTTTCACCACGCCGGCAACGTGCTGCGCTCGATGGCCACCTCGCTCGGTTATGTCGAGTACGGCACCGACGTCACCGTGGTCGTGCGCGAGGATACCCCGCTCAACTGCTACAGCATCAGCCTGCCGCTGGTGGGCGAGCAGGAACTGTCGGCGGAAGGCCGCCTGCTGCTGTCCGACAGCAACAACGGCCTGATCTTGCAGCCGCATGAAAACCAGGCCCTCACCATCGCCGGCAACTGCCGCAAGATCCTGGTGGCCATCCCGCGCCCGGCCCTGCGCAAGGTGCTGGAAAACCTGCTGCAACGCCCGCTCGATGCCCCGCTGACCTTCCAGGCAGGCATGGATGCCCATAGCGGCGATCAGGCCGCCTGGTGGCGCATGGTCAAATACCTGCTGAGCGAGATGGAGCGCACTGGCAAGCTGTTCAGCCACCTCTACATGGCGAACGACCTGGAGCACGCCCTGATCAAGGGGCTGCTGCTGTCGCAGCCGCACAACTACTCGGACGAACTGGCCAGCATGCTGGCGCCGTCCTGTCCGCACTATCTGACGCGCGCCCGGCAATACATCCACGAAAACGCGCACGAGGACTTGAACCTGGAGGACATCGAGCGCGTGGCGGGCGTGTCGCGCTTCAAGCTGTTCGAGGGCTTCAAGCGCCATTTCGGCCTGGCGCCGATCGCCTATCTCAAGCAATTCCGGCTCGAGGCGGTGCGGCGCGACATCCTGGCGGACCGCTCCGGCCGCAATATCTCCAGCATCGCCATGAGCTGGGGCTTCACCCACCTGGGACGCTTCTCCAGCGACTACCGGAAACTGTTCGACGAAACGCCGTCGCAGACCTTGAGCCGCATCGGGCGGCGCTAGCGCCACCCGGCCGCCCCCTCCCCGCCTCAGGGCGGCGGCGCGATCACACCGCGGCCATCGCGCAGCCAGCGCTCGAACGCCTCCGCCGGCAGCGGCGGGCTGAACAGGTAGCCCTGGCCGCTGTCGCACCCCAGCTGGCGCAGGAACGCCAGCTGTTGCGGCGTTTCCACCCCTTCGGCCAACGCCTCGAGCTTGAGGTTGCGCACCATGGCGATGATGGTGGTGACGATCTCGGCATCGCTGCTGTCGCGCGGCAGGTCGCGCACGAAGCTGCGATCGATCTTCAGCTTGTCGAGCGGGAAACGCTTGAGGTAGGCCAGCGAGGAGTAGCCGGTGCCGAAGTCGTCGATGGCCAGGCTCACCCCGAGGCGCTTGAGCGCATTCAGCGTCTTCACTGCCTGCTCGGCCTGTTCCATCAGCGCCCCCTCGGTCAGCTCCAGTTCCAGTTGCGCCGGCGGCAGCCCGCTGCCCTGCAGCGCCTTGCGCACCTGGCCGACCAGATCGTGACGCAGGAACTGCCGCGGCGAGAGGTTGACCGCCAGCAGCAGCGGCAGCCCGGCGTCGAGCCAGGCTTTGCCCTGGCGGCACGCCTCGTGCAACACCCAGTCGCCGAGCGGGACGATCAACCCGGTCTCCTCGGCCAGCGGGATGAAGCGCGACGGCGGCACCAGCGCCGCCCCCGGCGGCTGCCAGCGCACCAGCACCTCGGCCCCCAGCACCCTGCCGCTCGCCAGCTCGACCAGGGGCTGGTAGTGCAGCACGAACTCCTCGCGCCGCAGCGCCCGGCGCAGGCTGGTTTCCATGCTCAGTCGCTCGTTGGCGGCGCGCGTCAGCGACTCGGTGTAGAAGCGGTACGCGTTGCTGCCCTGGGCCTTGGCCAGGTACATCGCGGCATCGGCGTTGCGGATCAGCTCGCTGGCGCTGCGCCCGTCGCCGGGGTAGAGGCTGATGCCGATGCTGGCGCCGACGTAGGCCTCGCCCCCGCCGGAGAAGTTGAAAGGCTGATCGACCACCTTGAGCAAGGCGTGCGCAATGCTGGCGACCTGCTGCACCGGCGCCTCCTCGATCACCACCAGGAACTCGTCGCCCCCCAGGCGCGCCAGCGTATCCTCCTGACGCAGCCGCTGATGCAGGCGCTGCGCGATGGCCACCAGCAGCTCATCGCCCGCCTGATGCCCGAGGCTGTCGTTGATGGTCTTGAAGCGGTCGAGATCGATGAACATCACCGCGAGCGGGAAGGCATGACGCCGGGCCCGCTCCAGGGCGTGCTCCAGCCGGGCCAGCGCCAGGTGACGATTGGGCAGCCCGGTGAGGGGATCGTAATGCGCCAGTGCGCTCCAGCTGCTCCTGGCTGTCCTTGAGCTGGCTGATGTCATTGAACACGAAGACGTACTGGCGCGGCCGGCCCTGCTCGTCGCGCACGCAGCTGATCGACAGCCACAGCGGAAACGGCGTGCCGTCCCGCTTGCGATGCCAGAGCTCCCCCTCCCAGCGCCCGCTCGCGAGCAGCTGCCGCCAGATGCGGCGGTAGAACGCGGCATCCTGGTGCGCGGTGCGCCACAAGGGCGGCGTCCGTCCCCGCAGGGCCTCCACCGGGTAGCGGGTGATCTCGCCAAAGGCGGCGTTCACCGCCAGGATGCGGCGATGGTGGTCGGTAATGATCACGCCCTCGAGCATGCTGTCGAACACCGTCAGCGCAAGCTGCTGGGCCTCTTCCGATTGCTTGCGCGCCGAGATGTCCTCCACCACCAAGATGAAATATTCAGGCCGCCCGCCTTCATCGCGCATCAGCGCCGCGGTGAGATTAGCCCAGACCAGTTGGCCGCGCCGCTGCCGATAGCGTTTCTCGATGGAAAAACTGGGAACCTCGCCACCGAGCAGGCGTCGCGTCATCGCCAGATCGCTGTCCTGGTCGGCGGGATGGGTGATGTCCTGAAGGGTCAGCCGCAGCAGCTCTTCGCGCGAGTAGCCGAGGATGTCGCACAAGCGCTGGTTGACGCGGATCCAGTGGCCGTCGAGCCCGAGGTGGGCGATCCCCACCGCCGCCTGCTCGAAGGTGCCGCGAAACAGCTGCTCGCGCTCGCGCAAGGCGTCGTCCTGCGCCTTCTGGACGCTGATGTCCTGCAGCACCCCCAGCACCAGGCCGGGCGCCTCCTCGTCGAGATGCACCTGGTAGTGCAGCCGCAGCCACACCGGCGCCGCGCCGGTGCCGGCACGGCAGAACTCGACGCTGCCGCTGCCTTCGGCCAACATCGCATCGAGCACCGTCGCGACCCGCGCGCGATCGCCCGCCGCCACCCGCTGCAGCAGGGTGCCGCGCTCCGTGCGCGTCTCGCTGGCGGGCAGCCCCAGCAGCTGCCGGGCGGCGCCGCTCCAGAGGAACTCGCGGCGCGCGCTGTCGTATTCCCAGCTGCCCAGCTGCGCGCTCAGCTGCGCCTCCTGGAACAGCGCCTGGTTGCGCCGCAGCTGGACCAGCAGCTGTGCCTGCGACTTCAAGGCACGCCGCACCAGGTAGTAGAGCAGCAGCGAGATGCCGGCGACGAAGCCCATCCCCTTGTAGGTCTGCAGCATCATCAGGGTCTGCGTGCTGACCGGCAGCGAGGCCAGGAAACGGTCGCTGAGCACGATCCACAGCACGCCCGCCAGGGCGAACGTACCGGACAGGCGCAGCGCTTGGCGCTGGTGAGTCATGGGGCTCCAGGTCGGGGAAGGATAGGGGGAACGCGCCAGCCCTATCCCGGCGCGTCATGTACTTGGCATTATAATGGGACAAGCCCGCCGGCGCGCTGCTCTTGCCGTTGCGGCGCGAGCGGCAACCATCCTGACCGACAGGAAAAACCCCGCTTTGCCACGGGCCGGCGCCTCCCTCCGGGGAGTCTATGGTAGACTCGCGCAACATGTTCATTTGCCTATGAAAACACGACTCCTCGCCCTCCTCGTCACCCTGCTGTGCGCCCAGAGCGCCCTGGCCGGCCGCGTGCTGCCCGCCACCCTGCAAGTCGGAGAAATCAACGCCGCCGACAGCGCGCAGATCAGCTTCGCGGCCGAGCGCTCCTGGCTGCAGGCACTCACCGGACTCTTCATCCCGTCCGGCACCGCCTATCCGCTGGCGCCCGGCGTACGCATCCTCGACGAGAACAACCGCTTCCTGCTGACCGGCCAGCTGCCGGGACTGGTGGGCCGGCGCGTGGGGGTGACGGTCGATATGTCAGGCGCCATCAACCGGATCTGGGTACTGACGGACGACGATCTGCGCACCCTGGCCCGGCCATAACCCTAGCTGGAATCGCTGTTGCCATGAAGAAGGTATATATCAAGACCTTCGGCTGCCAGATGAACGAGTACGACTCCGACAAGATGGTCGACGTGCTCGGTGACGCCGAAGGCATGGTCAAGACGGACAACCCCGAAGAGGCCGACGTCATTCTGTTCAACACCTGTAGCGTGCGCGAAAAGGCGCAGGAAAAGGTGTTCTCCGATCTCGGCCGCATCCGTCCGCTGAAGGACGCCAGTGCCCGATCTGATCATCGGCGTCGGCGGCTGCGTGGCGTCGCAGGAAGGCGACACCATCGTCAAGCGCGCGCCCTACGTGGACGTGGTGTTCGGCCCGCAGACCCTGCACCGCCTGCCCGAGCTGATCCGCGCCAAGCAGGACAGCGGCGCGGCCCAGGTCGACATCTCCTTCCCCGAGATCGAGAAGTTCGACCACATCCCGCCCGCCAAGGTCGACGGCGGCGCCGCCTTCGTCTCGATCATGGAAGGCTGCTCCAAGTACTGCTCGTTCTGCGTGGTGCCGTACACCCGCGGCGAGGAAGTATCGCGCCCGTTCGACGACGTGCTGACCGAAATCGCCGGCCTCGCCGCCCAGGGCGTCAAGGAAATCACCCTGCTGGGGCAGAACGTCAACGCCTACCGCGGCCTGATGGCCGACGGTGAGATCGCCGACTTCGCGCTGCTGCTGGAATACGTGCACGAAGTGCCGGGCGTGGAGCGCATCCGCTTCACCACCAGCCACCCGCGCGAATTCAGCCAGCGCATCATCGACTGCTACGCCAAGCTGCCCAAGCTCGTGTCGCACCTGCACCTGCCGGTGCAAAGCGGCTGCGACCGCGTGCTGATGGCGATGAAGCGCGGCTACACCGCGCTGGAATACAAGTCGATCATCCGCAAGCTGCGCGCCATCCGCCCCGACCTGTGCCTGTCGTCCGACTTCATCGTCGGCTTCCCCGGCGAGACCGAGGAAGACTTCAACTCCACGCTCAAGCTGGTCAAGGACCTCGAGTTCGACTTCAGCTTCGTGTTCATCTACAGCCCGCGTCCCGGCACCCCGGCCGCCAATCTGCCGGACGACACGCCGCACGAAGAGAAGGTGCGCCGTCTCGAAGCCTTGAACGAGGTGATCGAGGCCAAGGGCTTCGCCATCAACCAGAGCATGGTCGGCACGGTGCAACGGGTGCTGGTCGAAGCGGTGTCGAAGAAGGACCCGAACATGCTGGCGGCACGCACCATGAACAACCGCGTCGTCAACTTCATCGGCAACCCGCGCCTGTTGAACCAGATGATCGAGGTGCGCATCACCGAGGCGCGCCCGCACTCGCTGGCGGGCGAAATCGTGACCACCGAAACCGTCTGAAGGAGTTCCGCCCGGCCCATGCCGGGCGTATCCTTAAACCATACCATTCACGCTTCGGCCAACCATGTTCATCGTCTCCCTCAGCTACACCGCCCCGCTCTCCGCCGTCGACGCCCTGCTCGACGCCCACGTCGCCTGGCTGCAACGCGGCTACGCCGACGGCGCCTTCCTGGCCTCGGGGCGCAAGGTGCCGCGCAACGGCGGCGTGATCCTGGCGCGCGGTGAACGGGCCGCGCTGGAACAAAGGTTGGCCGAAGACCCGTTCGCGCAGGCCGGCCTGGCCCAGTACGACATCACCGAATTCATTCCGACCCTGACCGCGGCAGACCTCGACGCCTTGCGCGAGCCCCTGCCCGGCTGAACGCCGCGGAGCCGATCCCCCTTGCAAACCGAACAGCTAAGCTTCAACCCCATCGACAACGAACGCCTGGCGCGCCTGTGCGGCCCGCTCGACGAAAACCTCAAGCAGATCGAAACCGGGCTGGACGTGGTGATCCAGCGCCGCGGCGAGGGCTTCCGCATCCGCGGCTCGCGCGCCGCGGATGCCGCCACCGCACTGACCCGTTTCTACCTGCAGGCCGAAAAACAGGAGCTGTCGATCGACGACATCCAGCTTGGCCTGGTCGAGGTTCGCCAGCATGCCGCCACGCCGGAAGAAGAAGCGCCGGTGCTGGCGACGCGCCGTGGCGACCTGCGCGGCCGCACGCCGCGCCAGAACAGCTACATCAAGGCCATCCAGCAGCACGACATCACCTTCGGCATCGGCCCGGCCGGCACCGGCAAGACCTACCTCGCCGTCGCCTGCGCGGTGGACGCCATGGAGCGTGACGCCATCAAGCGCATCGTGCTGGTGCGCCCGGCGGTCGAGGCCGGCGAGAAGCTGGGCTTTTTGCCCGGCGACCTGGCGCAGAAGGTCGACCCCTACCTGCGCCCGCTGTACGACGCGCTCTACGACCTGATGGGCTTCGACAAGGTGACCCGGCTGTTCGAGAAGAACCTGATCGAGATCGCCCCGCTCGCCTACATGCGCGGCCGCACGCTGAACAGCGCCTTCATCATCCTCGACGAGGCACAGAACACCACGCCGGAACAGATGAAGATGTTCCTGACGCGCATCGGCTTCGGCTCCAAGGCGGTGATCACCGGCGACATCACCCAGATCGACCCGGCACGCCACCAGAAAAGCGGCCTGGTCGAGGTCGAGCGCATCCTGAGCCACGTGCGCGGCATCCACTTCCATCACTTCCAGAGCGATGACGTGGTGCGCCACCCGCTGGTGCAGAAAATCGTCGACGCCTACGACGCCCATCAACTGAAAGAACTCACGCAAAGCAAGTCCGATGAAAAGAGCTAAGCGCACCCCGCTGCGACAAAGGTTGGCCGAACGCCTGGAATTGACGCTGGATATCCGCAGCGACGCCGCCGACCTGCCCCGCGCCGCCGACCTGCAACGCTGGGCCCGCGCCGCCTTGCAGGCCGACGTGCAGAAAGCGCAGATCAGCCTGCTGCTGGTCGAGAGCGAGGAAGGCCGCGCCCTCAACCGCGACTACCGCGGCAAGGACTACGCCACCAACGTGCTGAGCTTCGCCCTCAACGAAGGCGAAACCCTCCCCGGCATGCCCTTGTTCGGCGACCTGGTGCTGTGCGTGCCGGTGGTGGCACGCGAAGCCGCCGAACAGGACACCCCGCTCGCGGCCCACTACGCCCACCTCACGGTGCACGGCATGCTGCACCTGCAGGGCTACGACCACGAAGACGACGACGAGGCCGAGGTCATGGAGGCGCTTGAAACCGCCATTCTCGCCAAGCTAGGATATCCGGACCCCTACGCGGCGGAGAAAACCTGACACCATGGACGATTCCAGCAAGAGCAGACCCGGTTGGCTGGAGCGCCTGTCGACGCTGCTGCTGCGTGAGCCGGAAGACCGCAAGGAACTGGTCGAATTGCTGCACTCGGCCTTCGAGCGCGACCTGCTCGACGCCGAAGCACTCGGCATGATCGAGGGCGTGCTGTCGGTCAGCGAACTGACCGTGCGCGACGTCATGGTGTCGCGCAGCCTGATGGACGTGGTCCGGCACGATGAAACCGTGGAGAAGCTGCTGCCCTTCGTCATCGAGACCGGGCACTCGCGCTTCCCGGTGATCGGTGACGACAAGGACGACGTGCAGGGCATCTTGCTCGCCAAGGACCTGCTGCGCTACTTCCACCAGCCCGCCACCTTCAAGCTGGCCGACATCCTGCGCCAGGCGGTGTTCGTCCCGGAATCCAAGCCGCTCAACCTGCTGCTGCGCGACTTCCGCACCACGCGCAACCACATGGCCATCGTGGTCGACGAATACGGCGGCGTCGCCGGCCTTGTCACCATCGAAGACGTCATCGAACAGATCGTCGGTGACATCGAGGACGAATACGACAACGACGACAGCGCCGACAACATCATCCCGGTGCGTGGCCAACGCTACCGCGTCAAGGCGCTGACCGAGATCGCCGACTTCAACCACTACTTCGATACCGGTTTTGCCGACAACGACGTCGATACCATCGGCGGCCTGGTGATCTCGCTGTTCGGCCACCTGCCCAAACGCGGCGAAACGGTGCAAAGCGACGACCTGCGCTTCACCGTGATCCGCACCGACGGCCGCCGTCTGCACACCCTGCTGGTCGAACGCCTGCAAACCCAGGACCAGCCGCTCACACCCTGACCCATGCGCACCTTACTGCTCCTGCTCGTGGCCGCGCTCGCCGGCGCCGCCACGCTGTTCGCCTTCGCCCCCTACCGCCTGTTCTGGCTGATGCCGCTCGCCCTAGCGGCGCTCGCCGAACTGGCCCAACGCCGCCCCCAGCGCGCCTTCTGGCTCGGCTACAGCTGGGGGGTCGCCGCCTACACCGCCAACTTCCACTGGATCTACTACAGCCTGCACGACATCGCCGGCATGCCGTTCTGGCTCGCCGCGCCGATGACGGCGCTGCTGCCGGCCTACCTCGCGCTCTACCCCGGCCTCGCGCTGTGGCTCGCCTGCCGCATCGACCGCCGCCCCGCCATGCGCTGGCTGGTGCTGTTCCCGGCTCTTTGGACCCTGGCCGAATGGCTGCGCGGCTGGATGCTCACCGGCTTCCCCTGGGGCACCGCCGGCTACTCCCAGATTACCGAGAGCCCGCTGGCGGGCTACGCCGCCGTGTCCGGCGTCTACGGCGTCACCCTGCTGGTGGCGTTCAGCGCCGGCGCCCTGATCGTGCTGCCCCGCCTCGCCAACCGCTGGCGCCTGGCGCTGCTGCTGACGATCGCCGCGTGCTGGGCCGGCGGCCAGCAACTCAAGGCGATCGAGTGGACCCGGCCCGTGGGCAAACCGCTGCGCGTGGCGCTGGCCCAGGGCAACATCCCGCAGAGCCTGAAGTGGGATCCGGCGATCTACGAATACACCCTCACCAGTTACTATCGCCAGGTCGCCAACACCCGCGCCGACCTGATGATCCTGCCGGAAACCGCCCTGCCCGTGTTCCTCGACGAACTGCCCCCCGGCTTCCTCGGCCTGCTCGCGGCCACCGCCGAGCGCAACCAAATGGCCCTGGCCTTCGGCGTGCCGCGCCGCACCGACGACGGCCGCGGCTACCTCAACGCCGTCATCGCCCCGACCACGCCGGGGCTGCCGTACTACGCCAAGAACCATCTGGTGCCGTTCGGCGAGTTCATCCCGCTGCCGGGCATCACCAGCTGGATTTACCGCTTCATGAACATGCCACTCTCCGGCTTCAGCCGCGGCGGCGCCGACCAGCCGCCGATCGCCATGGCCGGCCAGCAGGTGGCGTTCAACGTCTGCTACGAAGACAGCTTCGGCGAGGAGCTGATCGGCCCGGCCGCCAAGGCCACCCTGCTCGCCAACGTCAGCAACCTGGCCTGGTTCGGCCAGAGCGACGCCGCCAGCCAGCATCTTCAGCTATCGCAGACGCGGGCGCTGGAAACCGGGCGGCCGATGCTGCGCGCCACCAACACCGGCATGACCGCGATCATCCACGCCGATGGCGAAATCGGCTCGATTGCCGCCCCGTTCACGCGCCAGGTGCTGTCCGGCATGGTACAGGGACGCACTGGACTGACCCCCTACATGCAGTACGGCAACCGCCCGGTCCTGCTGCTGGCCGCCCTGCTGCTGATGCTGGCCATCCTGATCGGGCGTCGCCAGCGCGGGCAACAGGCATGAAAAAGGCCCGGCATTGGCCGGGCCTACTCGCAGCGACTAGCGCGCTTACCAGCGGAACCGCGCCACCTGATCGCGCAGGGTATCGGCCAGTGCATGCAGTTCCTCGATCGCATGCGACGCCGCCAGCGAGGCGTCGGCATTGACCGCCGCGCTCTGCGCGATATCGTCGACGTGGCGGGCAATCCCCTGACTCGCCTCGCTCTGCTCCTTCAGCGAGTGCGAAATATCGTTCACCACCAGCACCACCTGCTGGGCGCTGTCGCGGATGCGCGCAATCGCCTCACCGCCCTGCTCCGCCAGCTGCAACCCGCTCTTCACGCGTAGTACCGCCTCGGCCATGGTGCTGTGCGAAGCATCCGAAGTCAGGCGAATTTCATCGATCATGCCGGCAATTTCCTGGGTAGCCTGGGCGGTACGCTCCGACAGCTTGCGCACCTCGTCGGCCACGACGGCAAAACCGCGTCCGCTCTCCCCGGCACGCGCGGCCTCGATCGCCGCGTTGAGCGCCAGCAGATTGGTCTGATCGGCAATATCCTTGATCACCTGCATGATGCTGGAGATGGTCTGGGTCTTCTGGGCCAGCTCGCCGATGCTCGACGCCGCCTGGTCCACCGACTCGTTGATGCGCTGCATCTCGCCCACCGCGCTGGCGATCACCTCCCCACCCTCACGCGACAGCGTGCCGGAAGCCTGCGATAGCTGGCGCGCGTCCTGCGCATGCTCGGCAATCTGGTTGATGCTCACCGTCATCTGCTGCACCGAAGCCGCCATCGACGTCGCGGCGCCGCTCTGCTGCCCCGAGGACTGCGCCACCGACTCGGCGTTACCGGCGATCCGGGAGCTCATGCCGGACATGGTATTGGCCCCTTCCGCAATCCGCTGCACCAGCTGGCGCAACTGCGACTGCATGTCGGCCACCGCCGCCAGCAGGCTGTCGCGGTCGCCCGGAGCGAGCGCAATCGAGGCATCCAGCTGGCCGTCGGCAATACGGCGCACGATGGCGGCGGTCGCCGCCGGCTCGCCGCCGAGCTGACGCAGCACGCTGCGCACCAGCAGCAGCCCGCCCCCGAGCAGCAACGCCAGCACCACGCCGACCCGCAACACCAGGCCCAGCAGCGCCCGCTGGAAGGCCGCGTCGAGATCGTCCAGGTACAGCCCGGTGCCGATCATCCAGTGCCAGCCCGGCGTTACCGTCAGGTACGATATCTTCGGCTGCGGCGTCGTGGAGCCCGGCTTGTCCCAGACGTAAGGCGCAAAACCCTTGCCCTGCCCCTCCTGCACGGTTTTCAGAAACAGCGCTGCCAGGTCGACGCCTTCCGGCGTTTTCATGCCGTGGGCGCTCTGGCCGATCTTGTCGGGGCGCGCGCCATGCGCCACGTACACCATATTCTGGTCGTAAGCGAAGAAGTACTCCTTGCCATCGTAGCGAATGGCATTGAGCGCCGCCGCCGCCAACGCCTTGGCCTGCGCTTCGCTCAGCGCCCCGCTGGCAGCCTTCTGCTCGTAGTTGGCCACCACCGCCACCGTCGCCTCGACCAGATTGCGCACCTTGTCCTTGCGATCCTGCAGCAGGCTGTCACGCTCACTGAGCAGGCTCCAGCCACCCTGCACACAGACCAGCACGGCCACCAGGCCCAGCAGCCCCAGCAACCTTGCCCGCAGACTCCAGCCATGATTTGCTTGTTTCATTGTTCTCCCCTGGTTATGCCGGCACACGGCTTCGGCCAACCCTGGCCGCCGGGTACATCGGAGGCTGCCTGGCAGCAGTCAGCCCCCCTCAGGATACTACTAAGCCTTCAGCATAGGCTCTCAGGAAAAACCCTAGTACCCCACTCGTCAGCCACCTGGAGCCGGATCAGGGACAGCCGGCCACGAGGCGCCAGAGCGTCACCTCCCCTTCTTGATCGGCCTGGCAGGAGGATTCTTGAGCCGCCTGGTACCTGCCGGTACCGCCTGGATGCCGATCACGCTACCCGAGCGCGCTCCGGCCTGCTAACCTCGCAGGCAGCACCCGCCCGGTCGGGCCAGGCGCCATGAAGCCAACGCCATGACGTCATCCGGCGAGACGCGACAACCCTATCGCAAGAAAGCGGCCAAACCGGACCGATGCCCACACAGCAGCCAGGCCATGGCCAACCCACGCCCGGCATCACCGCAGCCGAGCACGCTAGGCAGGCCCCATTCACCCCGCAGCAACGCACATTCCTAAGGAGCAGATCCGTGCAACTGGCCAGCATGTACGTCCACCCCCTCAAATCCGCCCGCGGCATTCCGTACACCCGGGCGTTTGCCTCGTGGCAGGGCTTGCTGCACGACCGTGAGTGGCTGCTGACCGATGAGGCCGGGCGCTTCATTACCGCACGCGACTATCCCCAACTGCTCACGATCCGCTGCACGCCGATTCCCGGCGCCCTCCTGTTCCAGGCCCCGGACATGGCCCCCGTCGCCGCGCTCGCCACCGAATTCGACACCCCCAGCGCTACCAGCGTCTGGAAAGACCATTTCACCGCCTATCATGGCTCGCCGCGGACCGACGCCTGGTTCAGCCGCTACCTCGGTATTCCCTGCCGCCTGTTGTGGCTGGGGCGCCACTCCCATCGCAAGCAGAAGACCAGCGAACACGGCCTGTCCTTTGCCGATGGTTACCCCTACCTGCTGGTCAACCAGAGCTCGCTCGACGAACTCAACACCCAGTTGCCCCAGCCGGTCACCCAGCGCCACTTCCGCCCCAACCTGGTTGTCAGCGGTGCCACGCCCTACGAAGAAGACGACTGGAAGGTGGTACGCATCGGCGCGGTGATCTTCGACGTCGCCAAACCCTGCACCCGCTGCACCCTGACCACGGTCAATCCTGACAACGGCATGCCGTCGCCAGACGGCGAGCCCCTTGCCACCCTGATCAAGACTCGCCAGCTGCCCGAGGGCATCTGCTTCGGCGTCAACCTGGTACCCCGCAACGAAGGGATCCTGCAGCTGGGCGACCCCTTCGAGGTGCTTGAGCTACGCTATACTTTCTGACGGCAACTCCAGAGAGGGGGCCGACAAGAGCCCGCCACAGGGCCGCCAACGACAACACACCCTGACAACACAAGACACATGGATTATCAGACCCTCCTCGATGAAATAGCGCAGGACATCGCCCCCTATTTCGGACTGGGCAAGGTGGCGAACTACATCCCCGCCCTGGCCAAGATCAACCCACAGCAGTTCGCCATCAGCATCGCCACGCTCGACGGCCAGCAATACTCCACCGGCCAGGGCGACACCCGGTTCTCGATTCAGAGCCTGTCCAAGGTATTCATGCTGTCGCTGGTGCTGGGACGTCTTGGCGACAACTTGTGGACCCGCGTTGGCAAGGAACCGTCAGGCAACCCCTTCAACTCGCTGATCCAGCTGGAAAACGAGAACGGCATTCCCCGCAATCCTTTCATCAACGCCGGTGCGCTGGTGGTGACCGATCTCGCCAACTCGCTGTATGGCGAAGCCAAGGCGGTGCTGCTGGATTTCTTGCGTCAGGAAAGCGGCGCCGACGACCTCGCCTTCGATCTCGAGGTGGCGCAGTCCGAGCAACAGCACGGCGACCGTAATGCCGCACTGGCGCACTTCATGAAAAGCTACGGCAACATGGTCAATCCGGTAGAGCGCACGCTAGACAGCTACTTCCACAGCTGCAGCATCACCATGAGCTGCGCCGAACTCGCCCGCGCCGGCCTCTACCTCGCCAACCACGGCCTCTCCCCGGTCAGCGGCCAGCAGCGCCTGAGCCGCAGCCAGGCCAAGCAGGTCAACGCCATCATGCTCACCTGCGGGACCTACGACGCCGCCGGTGAATTCGCCTACCGGGTCGGGCTACCATGCAAAAGCGGCGTGGGGGGAGGCATCCTGGCGGTCATCCCCGGCAAGCTGAGCATGGCGGTGTGGAGCCCGGCGCTCGACAGCCAGGGCAATTCGCTGATCGGGCTGGAAGCGCTCGACCGTTTCACCACCCGCACCGGGCTATCCATTTTCTAGCCTTCGCGAAGCGGAAAATAAAAAAGCCAGCTTGCGCTGGCTTTTTTATTCAGAGCACCCGAAGGTTACTCGGCTTCTTCTTCCACTGCTACCGCATCTTCCGGACGATCCAGCAGCTCAACCAGAGCCATCGGAGCGTTGTCGCCGTTGCGGAAGCCGTACTTCAGGATGCGAACATAACCGCCATTGCGGGCGGTGTAGCGCGGACCCAGTACGTCGAAGAGTTTTACCACGATGTCGCGGTCACGCGTGCGGTCGAAAGCCAAGCGGCGGTTTGCCAGCGACGGCTTCTTGCCCAGCGTGATCAGCGGCTCAGCCACACGGCGCAATTCCTTGGCCTTCGGCAGCGTGGTCACGATGACTTCGTGACGCAGCAGCGAGTTAGCCATGTTGCGCAGCATAGCCAGACGGTGGCTAGTCGTGCGGTTCAGTTTACGATTGCTATAACGATGACGCATTGTTAATGTCCTTTAATCTCAAACCTTACGGTTTTTCCAGCCCTGCCGGCGGCCAGTTTTCCAGCTTCATGCCGAGAGTCAGGCCTTTGGACGCGAGAACTTCCTTGATCTCATTCAGGGACTTGCGGCCGAGGTTCGGGGTCTTCAGAAGCTCGGTCTCGGTACGCTGAATCAGGTCACCGATGTAGTAAATGTTCTCGGCCTTCAGGCAGTTAGCCGAACGAACCGTCAGTTCAAGATCGTCGACCGGACGCAGCAGGATCGGATCGATCGGCGGCGCCTTTTCAACGACTTCTTCAACCGCAGTACCTTGCAGATCAGCAAAAATCGACAGCTGATCCATCAGGATGCGCGCGGCGTTACGCACGGCTTGCTCAGGTTCGATCACACCGTTGGTCTCGATATCGAGCACCAGGCGATCCAGGTCAGTACGCTGCTCAACGCGGGCGCTTTCCACACCAAAGCTCACCCGGCGAACAGGAGAGAAGGAAGCATCCAGTTGAATGGTACCGATGGCGCGGTTATCGTCCTGGTTAACGCGAACGCTAACCGGCTGGTAACCACGACCCTTCTCGACCTTCACTTCCAGATCGATCTTGCCGCCAGCTGCCAGATGGCAGATGACGTGATCCGGATTGATCACCTCAACATCGTGCGGCAACTCGATATCGCCAGCCAGAACAGCGCCCTCACCCTCTTTTTTGAGAGTAAGAACGACGCTGTCACGACCATGCAGCTTAAGCACCACGCCCTTGAGGTTCAAGAGGATGTCAACGACATCCTCGCGAACGCCATCAAGAGCGGAATACTCATGCAAAACGCCAGCGATAGTGACTTCGGTCGGTGCAAAACCCGGCATCGAGGAGAGCAGAATGCGACGCAGGGCATTACCCAGAGTATGGGCATAACCGCGTTCAAACGGCTCCATCGATACACGCGCGTGAGTAGCCGAAACCGGCTGCACATCGATGAGTCGCGGTTTAAGAAATTCCGAAGCGCTGTTTTGCATAGTCATTCCCTAGAGCTAGCGATTACTTGGAGTAGAATTCCACAACGAGCTGTTCGTTGATATCGCCAGCCAGTTCGGAACGCTCCGGAGCCGACTTGAAAACACCTTCCATCTTCTTGGGGTCAACAGAAACCCAAGACGGGAAACCACCCTGCTCGGCCAGAGCCAGGCCTTCAACGATACGGGCCTGTTTCTTGGCTTTTTCGCGGATGGCAACAACATCACCAGCCTTCACCTGGAAGGATGGGATGTTCACAACTTGACCGTTCACCACGATGGCCTTGTGGCTCACCAGCTGACGCGCTTCGGCGCGGGTGGAGCCAAAGCCCATGCGGTATACGACGTTGTCGAGGCGGGATTCCAGCAGTTTCAGCAGGTTTTCGCCGGTCGAGCCCTTCAGGCGCGAAGCTTCGGCGAAATAGTTGCGGAACTGGCGCTCGAGCACGCCGTAAATGCGGCGGATCTTCTGCTTTTCACGCAGTTGGACACCATAATCAGACAGACGGCTCTTGCGAGCGCCATGCTGACCAGGAATGCTGTCCAGTTTGCACTTGGAATCCAGTGCACGACGCGCGCTCTTCAGGAACAGGTCGGTACCTTCGCGACGCGCGAGTTTACATTTCGGGCCAATATAACGTGCCATGTTCTCACACTCTCCGAATTAAATACGACGTTTCTTGGGCGGACGGCAGCCGTTGTGCGGCACCGGCGTCACGTCGGAGATGCTGGTGATCTTGAAACCCAGCGCGTTGAGCGCGCGAACGGCAGATTCACGACCCGGGCCCGGGCCTTTGATACGAACTTCGAGGTTCTTCACACCGTATTCTTGGGCAACTTTACCAGCGTGCTCCGCTGCTACCTGAGCAGCAAAGGGTGTACTCTTGCGCGAGCCCTTAAAACCAGCGCCGCCAGAGGTAGCCCAAGACAAAGCATTGCCTTGACGGTCGGTGATAGTGATGATCGTGTTGTTGAACGAAGCGTGCACGTGCACGATACCTTCGCTAACAGACTTGCGCACTTTTTTGCGTACACGGACAGCTGTGTTTGCTTTAGCCATTATCTGTGTTCCTTAAGATTACTTCTTGCCGGCGATCGCCTTGCGCGGACCTTTGCGGGTACGAGCATTGGTGCGAGTACGCTGGCCGCGGCACGGCAGGCCACGACGATGGCGCATGCCACGGTAAGAGCCCATGTCCATCAGACGCTTGATGCTCATGGTGATTTCGCGGCGCAGATCACCTTCAACGGTGAACTTGGCTACTTCTTCACGCAGTTTGTCCATTTCGGCGTCGGTCAGATCCTTCACTTTCGTGGAGGTAACAACACCTGCTGCAGCGCAAATTTGCTGAGCACGAGTTTGACCGATGCCGTAAATAGCCTGCAGGCCGATAACGGCATGCGCATGGTTGGGGATGTTTACCCCTGCAATACGGGCCATACTCTTTCCTTAAGCCTTAAGACCTTGAAAAGCTTGCGATTGTATCACGCAAAACGCGGGCTAACAAATATTAGCCTTGTTTTTGCTTGTGACGGGGATCCGTGCAGATCACGCGAACAACACGGTTGCGACGGATAATTTTACAGTTACGGCAAATTTTCTTTACCGAAGGCTGAACTCGCATGTCAGTTCCTTTCAATCTCTAAAAAGAGCGAGTGCATTATTTTGCACGGAACACAATTCGGGCACGGGACAGATCATAGGGAGTCAACTCCACCGTGACCTTATCGCCAGGAAGGATGCGGATGTAGTGCATCCGCATCTTCCCGGAAATATGCCCGAGCACTACGTGTCCATTCTCAAGCTGGACCCTGAAGGTTGCGTTCGGCAACGTCTCCAGGACCTCGCCCTGCATCTGAATGGTATCTTCCTTAGCCATATAACCCAGTGTGAACTCGTATATCAGCGGGTAAGAGCATTGCCTTTGAAATTGGCTTTCTTCAGCAAACTCTCGTACTGGTGCGACAAAATGTAGGATTGAACCTGAGCCATGAAGTCCATCGTCACAACGACGATGATCAACAGCGAGGTCCCACCAAAGTAGAACGGAACATTCCACTTCAGGATCAGGAACTCAGGCAACAGGCAAACCAACGTGATATAGATCGCACCGATCAACGTCAGCCGCAGAATGATCTTCTCGATGTAACGCGAAGTCTGCTCACCTGGACGAATCCCCGGGATGAAGGCACCACTTTTCTTCAAATTGTCTGCCGTCTCCTTGGGGTTGAACACCAAGGCCGTGTAGAAATAACAGAAGAAAATGATCGCCGTTGCATACAGCAGGACATAGATCGGCTGGCCCGGATGCAGTTTGTCTGCAACGGACTTCAGCCAGCCCATGCCTTCCGTGTTGCCGAACCAGCCGATGACGGTAGCCGGGAACAGGATAATGCTGGAAGCAAAGATCGGCGGGATCACCCCTGCCATGTTGAGCTTGAGCGGCATATGCGTGCTCTGGCCCTGCATGACGCGATTGCCAACCTGTCGTTTGGCATAGTTCACCAGCACCTTACGTTGACCGCGTTCGGCGAACACGACCAGGTAAGTCACCAGAATCACCGATGCAAACAACACAATGGCAAACAGGATCGGCAACGAACCCTGACTGGTCAGGGTCAGTGTTTTACCGATGGCGGCAGGTACACCGGCGGCAATACCGGCACAGATGATCAGCGAAATACCGTTGCCGATACCGCGCTCAGTCATCTGCTCACCAAGCCACATCAGGAACATGGTGCCGGTTACCAGCGTAACCACAGTCGTCAGGTAAAACTCCCACTGAGGAGTCACCACCAGGTTAGGCTGCTTATAAAGCATCACTGCAATGCCGAAACTTTGGAAAGTCGCCAGCAAAACAGTCGCGTAACGTGTGTACTGGGTTATCTTACGACGTCCAGCGTCGCCCTCTTTCTTAAGCTCCTTGAGCATCGGAACGATTTCCGAGCCCAACTGCAGAATAATAGAGGCCGAGATGTACGGCATAATGCCAATGGCAAATACCGTAAATCTGGAAAGGGCCCCGCCCGAGAACATGTTGAACATGTCGAGGAGGCCCGTTTGCGACGTGTGGAACAACTTCGCTAGTTCGGCAGGGTTGATACCGGGTACAGGTATATGCGCACCAATGCGGTAAACGATCAGTGCACCGATCAGGAACAGCACACGCCGCTTCAGATCGGCAAACTTGTTGCCATTAGAGACTAGAGAAGTATTCGCCACGTACGTGCGCCTTATTCAATGATACTGCCGCCAGCGGCTTCGATAGCTGCGCGAGCGCCGGCCGTCACGGCCACGCCACGCAACTTCAGAGCACGCTCAACCTTGCCAGACAGCACCACCTTGGCCACCAGGGCCTGGGTGGCAACGATGCCGGCTTGCTTGAGGGCGAGCAAATCAATTTCATCAACCGGCAACTGATTCAGTTCGGACAGACGAACCTCAGCAGTCTTGCCGGCGGACAGGGACTTGAAGCCACGCTTCGGCAGGCGGCGCTGCAGCGGCATCTGACCGCCTTCGAAACCGACCTTGTGGAAGCCACCTGCGCGGCTCTTCTGGCCCTTGTGACCACGACCAGCAGTCTTGCCCAGACCGCTGCCGATGCCACGGCCAACGCGACGCTTGGCGTGTTTCGCGCCCGCGCCCGGCTTAATGGTATTCAGCAACATCGCTTAGCCCTCGCTTTTCAACAAGTAGCTGATCTTGTTGATCATGCCACGGTTTTCAGGCGTATCGAGCACTTCGACAGTCTGGTTGATCTTCTTCAGACCCAGACCACGAGCGCAGGCCTTGTGGGATTCCAGGCGACCGATCAGGCTCTTCACCAGAGTCACCTTGACAGTCTTGGCGTTACTCATGCTCCACCCCCAGGATTTCCTCGACAGTCAGGCCACGCTTGGCGGCGATCTGCGAAGGAACGAAGATCTTGTTCAGACCGTCCAGGGTTGCGCGTACGACGTTGTACGGGTTGGTCGAACCGTGCACCTTGGCGGACACGTTACGAACACCCATCGCGTCGAAGATCGCGCGCATCGGGCCACCGGCCTTTACACCGGTACCTTCTTTGGCAGGCTGCATGAACACGGTGGTAGCACCGTGCTTACCAATTACGGTGTGATGCAGGGTACCGTTCTTCAGGGGAATCTTCACCATGTTGCGGCGAGCCGATTCCATTGCCTTTTGCACTGCAACCGGCACTTCCTTGGAACGGCCCTTACCCATGCCGATACCGCCATCGCCATCACCAACTACGGTGAGAGCGGAGAAAGCCATGATACGGCCGCCCTTCACCACTTTGGTGACGCGGTTGACGCCGATCATTTTCTCGATCAGACCGTCGCCACGATCTTCCATTTCGTGCTTAGCCATTCTTCACTCCGAATTAGAATACGAGGCCGCTTTCGCGAGCTGCATCGGCCAGCGCTTTGATACGGCCGTGGTATTGGAAACCAGAGCGGTCAAAAGCGACTTTTTCGATGCCAGCTGCCTTAGCTTTCTCGGCAATCCGCTTGCCGACTACGGCTGCAGCGGCCTGGTTGCCACCATTGGAAAGATCAGAGCGCACTTCGGCTTCCAGAGTGGAAGCGCTGGCCAGCACACGACTACCAGTCTCATCAATGATCTGAGCGTAAATGTGGCAGTTGGTGCGGTATACAGAAAGGCGCACCATCTTGAGCTCCGCAATCCGGGCACGGGTTTTGCGTGCACGGCGGAGTCGAGCTTGTTTCTTGTCCATGTCAGGGCCTCAATTACTTCTTCTTGGTCTCTTTCAGAACCACGACCTCGTCGGCATAGCGTACGCCCTTGCCCTTGTACGGCTCCGGGGAGCGGTAGGCACGGATTTCGGCAGCGACTTGACCAACGAGCTGCTTGTCAGCGCCCTTGATCAGGATCTCGGTCTGAGTCGGGGTTTCCACTTTCACACCGGCCGGCATCTTGTGGGAAACCGGGTGCGAGAAACCAAGAGACAGGTTGACGGCATCACCCTGAGCCTGGGCACGATAGCCCACGCCGACCAGGGTCAGCTTCTTCTCGAAGCCTTTGCTGACACCATTCACCATGTTGTTGAGCAGGGCGCGCAACGTGCCAGACATGGCACGTGCGAACTTGCTGTCGTTCTTGGCCGCGAAGGTCAGCTGGTTGTTATCCAGTTTCACTTCAACCTCACCGCACAAAGCGGTGCTGAGGGTGCCAAGAGCGCCCTTGACGCTCACCTCGGTGGCGTTGAACTTGACTTCAACACCGGCCGGGATCGCTACGGGATTCTTTGCTACGCGAGACATTCAACCCTCTCCTTACGCCACGATGCAGAGAAGCTCGCCGCCGATACCGGCTGCGCGGGCCTTGCGATCAGTCATCAGACCTTTGGAGGTGGATACAATTGCAACACCCAGACCGTTCATGACTTTCGGGATCTCGGTGGAGCCTTTGTAAACACGCAGGCCAGGACGGGATACGCGCTCAATGCGATCAATAACCGGACGACCGGCATAGTACTTGAGCTGGATATCCAGGACGGGCTTTTTCTTCGCCGGCTACGGCGAAGTCTTCGATATAACCTTCATCCTTCAGCACCTGGGCCAGTGCAACCTTCAGCTTGGAGCAAGGCATGGATACGGCAGCCTTGGAAGCACGCTGAGCGTTGCGGATGCGGGTCAACATATCGGAAATAGGATCATGCATGCTCATTCTGTATCTCCTATTACCAGCTGGCCTTCACAACGCCCGGGATCTCGCCTTTCATGGCGATTTCACGAAGTTTGTTGCGACCCAGACCGAATTTACGGAAGACGCCACGCGGACGACCGGTAACAGCACAGCGACGACGCTGGCGAACCGGGCTGGCGTTACGCGGCAGTTGCTGAAGTTTCAGACGTGCAGCGAAACGCTCTTCTTCCGAGAGGCTCTGGTTGTTGATGATTTCGAGGAGCTGTTCACGCTTGCTGGCGAACTTGGCGACCAGCTTGGCGCGCTTCTCTTCACGGTTAATCAGTGCAAGTGTTGCCATGTGCTTAACCCTTGAACGGGAACTTGAACGCAGCCAGCAGTGCGCGGGCTTCTTCGTCAGTCTTCGCCGTGGTGGTAATGGTGATGTTCATCCCACGCAGCGCATCGATCTTGTCGTACTCGATTTCCGGGAAGATGATCTGTTCGCGAACGCCCATGTTGTAGTTGCCACGGCCGTCGAAAGACTTGCCGGACACGCCACGGAAGTCACGCACACGCGGCAGTGCGATGGTCACCAGGCGATCAAGGAATTCGTACATGCGCTCACGGCGCAGCGTTACCTTGCAGCCAATCGGATAAGCGTCGCGGATCTTGAAGCCGGCGATCGATTTACGCGCCGTGGTCACAACAGCCTTCTGACCTGCGATTTTCTCGAGGTCGCCTACGGCGTGCTCCATCACCTTCTTGTCGGCCACCGCTTCGCCTACACCCATGTTCAGGGTGACTTTCTCGATGCGGGGAACCTCCATGATCGACTTGTAGCCGAACTGTTTTACCAGCTCAGGCACTACGCTTTCTTTGTAAAAATCGTAGAAACGTGCCATGTTGACTCCTTAGGCCCCGATAACTTCGCCATTGGACTTGAATACGCGCACCTTGCGGCCGTCTTCAAGAGTCTTGAAGCCTACGCGATCAGCCTTCTGGCTAGCCGGGTTAAAGATGGCCACATTGGACACATCAACCGGCATGGTCTTTTCAACGATGCCACCAGCCACACCACGAACCGGATTCGGTTTCTGATGCTTCTTAGCAACATTCACGCCTTCGACAACGACCTTCTCGTCCAGAACACGAAGAACGGTGCCGCGCTTACCCTTGTCCTTGCCGGTGATTACTACGACTTCATCACCCTTACGAATTTTGCGCATGCGTCCTCCTTACAGCACTTCTGGAGCGAGCGAAACGATCTTCATGAAGCGCTCGGTACGCAGTTCACGCGTTACCGGCCCGAAGATACGAGTGCCGATCGGCTCAAGTTTGTTGTTCAGCAGTACGGCGGCGTTGCCATCGAACTTGATCAGCGAGCCGTCCGGACGACGTACACCCTTGGCCGTGCGAACCACGACAGCACTGTACACATCGCCTTTCTTGACGCGACCACGGGGAGCAGCATCCTTGATGCTCACCTTGATGATATCGCCAACACTTGCATAGCGACGCTTGGAACCGCCCAGCACCTTGATGCACATAACAGAGCGCGCACCGGTGTTGTCAGCGACCTCAAGCATGGTCTGCATTTGGATCATTTGATTACCTTTCTATCCAACTTAACCCGTCACTTTCGTCAACCTTCAGCCGGCTTTTCGGCGTTCAGTTAGACGAAACGCCACAGAAAAATCTGCGGCGTATCAAACGGCCAGTTTTGGACCCCGTAAAGGGCGACCCCTGCCCGAATGGACAGGGAAGTGGCCATTATACAGAGGGGCGAGCCCCTCTGCAAGCGTTACACCTGGCGAGCTTTCTCGACCAGGGCAGTCACAACCCACGACTTGCTCTTCGAGAGCGGACGGGACTCGCTGATGACAACGGTATCGCCGGCACGGAACTCGTTGTTCTCGTCGTGTGCGTGGAACTTCTTGGAACGGCGGATAATTTTGCCGTAGATCGGGTGCTTAACCTTGCGCTCGACCAGTACGGTTACAGTCTTATCCATCTTGTCGCTAACCACTTTACCGGTCAGCGTACGTACGACTTTGGTTTCGCTCATATCAAGCCGCCTTTTCTTTCAGAACGGTGCGAACACGAGCGATGTCGCGACGCACTTTCTTCAGCTCACTGCTCTTGGCAAGCTGTTGGGTGGCGTGCTGCATGCGCAGCGCGAACTGTGCCTTCAGCAGGCTCAGCAGTTCCACCTTCAGCTCGGCATCAGTCTTTGCTCTCAGTTCGGACGCTTTCATTACTGACCTACCTGTCTAGTCACAAACACAGTCGGGATCGGCAACTTGGCTGCGGCCAAACGGAAGGCTTCGCGAGCGAGCTCTTCTGCAACGCCATCCATTTCATACAGCATCTTGCCAGGCTGAATTTCAGCCACGTAGTATTCCGTACTACCCTTACCGTTACCCATACGGACTTCGGCGGGCTTGGAGCTGATCGGCTTGTCCGGGAAAATACGAATCCAGATACGGCCGCCACGCTTGATATGACGGGTCATCGCACGGCGAGCCGCCTCGATCTGACGAGCAGTCAGACGGCCACGACCGATAGCCTTCAGGCCAAAGTCACCGAAGCTGACTTTGTTACCACGAGTAGCGATGCCGGTGTTACGGCCTTTCTGCTGTTTGCGGTACTTGAGTCTAGTTGGCTGCAGCATTGCGCGGACCCTTTCTCGTTTTCTTCTCGGTGGCAACCGGAGCGGCCTGAACCTGACCCGGCTTCAGCTCACCTTTGTAAACCCATACCTTGATACCGATGATGCCGTACGTGGTGTTGGCTTCCGAAGTAGCGTAGTCAACGTCGGCACGCAGGGTGTGCAGCGGCACGCGGCCTTCGCGGTACCATTCGGTACGTGCGATTTCGATGCCGTTAAGACGGCCCGAGCTCATGATCTTGATGCCCTGAGCACCCATACGCATGGCGTTCTGCATGGCACGCTTCATGGCACGACGGAACATCACGCGCTTTTCCAGCTGCGAGGCGATACCGTCGGCGATGATTTGAGCATCGATTTCTGGCTTGCGGACTTCTTCGATGTTCACGTGCACCGGCACGCCCAGGCGCTTCTGCAGTTCTTTCTTCAGAACCTCGATGTCCTCGCCTTTCTTGCCGATCACAACACCCGGACGGGCACTGTGAATGGTGATGCGGGCGGACTTGGCCGGGCGCTCGATGGTGACACGACCCACGGATGCGTTAGCAAGACGCTTCTTCAGGAAGGCGCGAACGTCGATATCCTGCTTGAGCATATCGGCGAAATCATGCGAGTTCGCGAACCACTTGGAAGACCAGTTCTTGTTAACGGCAAGACGGAAACCCGTCGGATGAATCTTCTGACCCATTGCTTACCCCTTAGTTGCCCACGGTCAACGTGATATGGCAAGTCTGCTTTTCGATACGGTTGCCACGGCCTTTTGCACGGGCAGCGAAACGCTTCAGACTCGGACCTTTGTCAACGAAGATGGCAGCCACCTTCAGGGTGTCGATATCGGCACCCTCGTTGTGCTCGGCGTTGGCGATAGCCGACTCCAGCACTTTCTTGACAATCACGGCGCCTTTTTTCGGGCTGAACGCCAGGATGTTCAGGGCCTGATCAACGGACTTGCCGCGGATCAAATCGGCCACCAGACGGCACTTCTGTGCCGACAGGCGGACGGTGTTCAAATGTGCAGATACTCTCATCGCTTCACCTTACCTCTTCTTCGCCTTCTTGTCGGCGGCATGGCCCTTGAAGGTACGAGTCAGGGAGAATTCGCCCAGTTTATGACCGACCATGTTTTCGGAAACATAAACCGGCACATGGGTGCGACCGTTGTGTACAGCGATAGTCAGGCCAATGAAATCCGGCAGGACGGTCGAACGACGCGACCAGGTCTTGATCGGACGCTTATCACTGGTCGCACGCGCCGCGTCCACCTTCTTCAGAAGGTGCAGATCAACAAACGGGCCTTTTTTCTGCGAACGTGCCATATGTCAATTACCCTTTAGTGGAATAGCGACGGCGTACGATCATATTGTCGGTACGCTTGTTGCGACGGGTACGGAAGCCCTTAGTCGGCGTGCCCCACGGGCTAACCGGCACACGGCCTTCACCCGTACGACCTTCACCACCACCATGCGGGTGATCGATCGGGTTCATGGCAGTACCACGAACGGTCGGACGGATACCACGCCAACGGGTTGCACCGGCCTTGCCAAGCTTGCGCAGGCTGTGCTCTTCGTTACCCACTTCACCTACGGTGGCACGGCAATCGACATGCACCTTGCGGATTTCGCCGGAGCGCAGGCGCAGCTGGGCGTAAACGCCTTCGCGCGCCAGCAGCATGGCGGAAGCACCTGCGGAACGCACCATCTGGGCACCCTTGCCCGGCTGCAGTTCTACGCAGTGGATGGTGGTACCGACCGGAATATTGCGGATCGGCAGGCAGTTGCCGGCCTTGATCGGAGCTTCAGCACCGGACAAGAGCACGGCACCAACCTTCACGCCGCGCGGCGCGATGATGTAGCGACGCTCGCCATCGGCGTAGCACAGCAGGGCGATATGCGCGGTACGGTTCGGATCGTATTCGATACGCTCAACCTTGGCCGGAATACCATCCTTGTTGCGACGGAAGTCGACGATGCGATAGTGCTGCTTGTGACCACCACCGCGATGACGTACGGTGATGTGGCCGTTATTGTTACGGCCGGCGGTCGAATTCTTCTTTTCGACCAGGGCGGCGAGCGGAGCACCCTTGTGCAGGTCAGGGTGAACCACCTTGACTACGGCACGGCGACCCGCGGAAGTCGGTTTTACTTTAACGATAGGCATGCTCTATCTCCTCACTCAGCTGCAGTCGCAGTCAGGTCGATTTCCTGACCGGCTACCAGGCTGACGTAAGCCTTTTTCCAGTCCTTGCGACGGCCGAAAGTACGACCAAAGCGCTTGACCTTGCCCTTGACGTTCACGGTGGAAACGCCATCAACTTTTACATTGAACAGCATCTCGACAGCCGCTTTGATTTCCGGCTTGGTAGCATCGCTAGCGACGCGGAACACGACTTGCTGGTTTTTCTCGGAGACGAGAGTGCTCTTCTCGGAAACAACCGGAGCAAGGATTACTTGCAACAAACGTTCCTGATTCATGCCCACTGCTCCTCGAGTTGCTTCACGGCGTCGCGAGTGATCACGATTTTCTTGAAACGCAGCAGGCTGTACGGATCAACTTGCTGAGTCTCGATCACCAGCACATTCGGCAGGTTGCGCGACGACAGATACAGGTTTTCATCCATTTCGTTGGTGATGAACAGACCCTGTTCGATCCCCATGGACTTAACCAGGCCGACGAACTCTTTGGTTTTCGGCGTTTCAACCGCGAAGTTGTCGACAACGATCAGACGCTCGTCACGAACCAGCTGCGACAGAATCGCGGCCATACCGGCACGGAACATCTTGCGGTTTACCTTGTGCGAGAAGTTCTCGTCCGGGCTGTTCGGGAAGGTGCGACCACCACCACGCCAGATCGGCGAGGAAGTCATACCGGAGCGGGCACGACCGGTGCCCTTTTGACGCCACGGCTTCTTGGTGGAGTGCTTCACTTCAGCACGGGTCTTCTGGGCACGGTTGGCGCTACGGGCATTAGCCAAGAACGCAGTAACCACCTGATGGACCAGAGCTTCATTGTATTCGCGACCGAACAAACCTTCGGAAGCTTGCAGGCCTTCTACAGCCTGACCTTGTACATTGATAACCTTCAATTCCATCACGCACCCGCCTTCACACTAGGACGAACGACGACATCACCGTTCGTGGCACCCGGAACTGCACCCTTGACCAGAATCAGTTGACGTTCGGTATCGATGCGGACGATTTCCAGGCGCTGCACGGTGCTCTGCACGTTACCATACTGACCAGCCATGCGCTTACCCGGCAGTACACGACCCGGATCCTGCGCTTGACCGATGGAACCCGGAGTGTTGTGCGAACGCGAGTTACCGTGGGAAGCACGGTTGGAGGAGAAGTTGTGACGCTTGATCACACCGGAGAAACCTTTACCCTTGGAGGTACCGGTAACGTCAACGAGTTGACCCACCTGGAAGATTTCGACGGTGATGGCATCGCCCGGCTTGAACTGCGACAGCTGTTCAGCGCCCAGAACGAACTCACCCAGACCACGACCGGCTTCAACGCCTGCCTTGGCAAAGTGACCAGCTTCAGCCTTGTTGACGCGGTTGGCTTTGCAGGAACCGTAGGTCACCTGAACAGCTTCGTAGCCATCAACTTCGGCGGTTTTGATTTGCGTGACGCGATTGGCAGCCATGTCCAGCACAGTTACCGGGATGGAAGCACCATCTTCGGCAAAAATGCGGGTCATGCCGACTTTGCGACCGACAAGACCTAAACTCATGTTTATTTCCTTTTGCAGGGCCGATTACGATTGACCGGCTCATAAAAACAAAAGCGGACTCGCCAAAATGGCGAGTCCGCTAATGTATCACAGAAAATTCAACTATCGCAAGCACTTAGACCTGCGACAGCCAAACCCTCGTGCTTACTGCAGCTTGATTTCCACATCGACGCCGGCCGGCAGGTCGAGCTTCATCAGCGCGTCCACGGTTTTGTCGGTCGGGTCAACGATATCCATCAGACGCAGGTGAGTGCGAATTTCCAGCTGGTCGCGGGAAGTCTTGTTCACGTGCGGCGAACGCAGGATGTTGAAACGCTCGATCTTGGTTGGCAGCGGAACCGGGCCTTTAACCACGGCGCCAGTGCGTTTGGCGGTTTCAACGATTTCCTGGGCGGAGCGGTCGATCAGGTTGTAATCGAAAGCTTTCAGGCGAATGCGGATTTTTTGGCTTTGCATCTTGGGCTTTCCGATTAGGCGATGATCTTGGCAACGACGCCGGCGCCGACGGTACGGCCACCTTCGCGGATGGCGAAGCGCAGACCTTCTTCCATGGCGATCGGAGCGATCAGTTCCACGGTGATTTCCACGTTGTCACCCGGCATTACCATTTCCACGCCTTCGGCCAGGCTAACAGCGCCGGTCACGTCGGTGGTGCGGAAGTAGAACTGCGGACGGTAGTTGGCGAAGAACGGGGTGTGACGGCCGCCTTCTTCTTTGCTCAGTACGTAGACCGAAGCAGAGAACTTGGTGTGCGGGGTGATCGAACCCGGCTTGGCCAGAACCTGGCCACGCTCAACGTCTTCACGCTTGGTACCGCGCAGCAGCACGCCGACGTTGTCACCAGCCTGACCTTGGTCCAGCAGCTTGCGGAACATTTCCACGCCGGTGCAGGTGGTCTTGGCGGTGGCCTTCAGGCCCACGATTTCCAGCTCTTCACCGACCTTGACGATGCCGCGCTCAACACGACCGGTCACCACGGTGCCACGGCCGGAGATCGAGAACACGTCTTCGATCGGCAGCAGGAACGGCTTGTCTACCGCACGTTCCGGGGTCGGGATGTAGCTGTCCAGCGCGTCGGCCAGACGGAAGATCGACGGTTCGCCGTATTCGGACTGGTCGCCTTCCAGCGCCAGACGAGCGGAGCCGATGATGATCGGGGTATCGTCACCCGGGAAGTCGTAGGACGACAGCAGGTCACGCACTTCCATTTCCACCAGTTCCAGCAGCTCGGCGTCGTCCACCAGGTCTGCCTTGTTCAGGTAGACGATGATGTACGGTACACCTACCTGACGGGACAGCAGGATGTGTTCGCGGGTTTGCGGCATCGGACCGTCAGCGGCCGAGCACACCAGGATCGCGCCATCCATCTGGGCAGCACCGGTGATCATGTTCTTCACATAGTCGGCGTGGCCCGGGCAGTCTACGTGGGCGTAGTGGCGGTTTTCGGTTTCGTATTCTACGTGCGCGGTATTGATGGTAATACCACGAGCCTTTTCTTCCGGCGCGCTATCGATCTGGGAGTAGTCTTTGGCTTCGCCACCGAACTTCTTCGACAGAATGGTGGTGATAGCGGCGGTCAGCGTAGTTTTACCATGGTCAACGTGACCGATGGTGCCGACGTTTACGTGCGGTTTAGTCCGCGCAAACTTTTCTTTTGCCATTTTGCAAAATTCCTTAATTAAAGAACAACAGATCAGGTTGGCCGAAGAGGACTTCAGCCAACCTCAGCGCGCATTACTTCTTTGCGTTCATGACGGTATCAGCGACGTGCTTCGGCGCCTCGGAGTAGTGCTTGAACTCCATGGAGTACGTAGCACGACCCTGGGTTGCCGAACGCAGGTCGGTCGAGTAACCGAACATCTCGGCCAGCGGTACTTCAGCCTTGATCTTCTTGCCACCCAGGCCGTCGTCATCCATACCCTGAACGATGCCACGACGACGGTTCAGGTCGCCCATCACGTCGCCCATGTACTCTTCCGGCGTTTCCACTTCCACGGCCATCATCGGCTCGAGGATGCACGGACCGGCACGGCGCATGGCTTCCTTGAATGCAATAGAACCAGCCAGTTCGAAGGCGATCTGCGAAGAGTCGACATCGTGGTAGGAACCGAAAGTCAGACGTACAGTCACGTCAACCACCGGGAACCCAGCCAAAATACCGTTGTTCAGCGAGTTACGGATACCCTTGTCAACGGAAGGAATGAATTCGCGAGGAATCACACCACCCTTGATCTCGTCGATGAACTTGTAGCCCTGACCTTCGCCGGACGGTTCCAGAGTGATCGTACAATCACCGTACTGACCCTTACCACCAGACTGCTTGGCATGCTTACCCTGCACGTCAGTAACAGTCTTGGTGATGGTTTCACGGTAGGCCACCTGCGGGGCACCGACGTTGGCTTCCACGCCAAATTCGCGCTTCATGCGGTCAACCAGAATTTCCAGGTGCAGCTCACCCATACCGGAAATAATGGTCTGGCCGGATTCTTCGTCGGTACGCACGCGGAACGACGGGTCTTCCTTGGCCAGGCGGTTCAGGGCAACACCCATCTTTTCCTGGTCGGCCTTGGTCTTCGGCTCAACGGCAACGTGAATCACCGGGTCCGGGAATTCCATGCGTTCCAGAATCAGCGGAGCATCAAGCGAGCACAGGGTTTCGCCGGTGGTGACTTCTTTCAGACCGATGGCAGCGGCGATGTCGCCGGCGCGAACTTCTTCGATCTCTTTACGGTCGTTGGCGTGCATCTGCACGATACGACCGATACGCTCTTTCTTGCCCTTGACCGTGTTCAGCACGGTGTCGCCGGACTTCACCACGCCCGAGTAGACGCGGAAGAAAGTCAGCTGACCGACGTACGGGTCGTTCATCAGCTTGAATGCCAGAGCCGAGAAGTGCTCGTCGTCGGAGGCCTTGCGGGTGGTCGGGGTGCCGTCGTCCAGCTCGCCCGGCACCGGCGGAACGTCCAGCGGGCTCGGCAGCAGATCGATCACGGCGTCCAGCATGCGCTGTACACCCTTGTTCTTGAACGCAGAACCGCACAGCATCGGCTGGATTTCGCAGCGCAGGGTACGCTGACGCAGGCCGTCGACGATCTCTTCCTCGGTCAGCGTTTCGCCGCCCAAGTACTTGTCCATCATCTCGTCGCTGACTTCAGCAGCGGCTTCAACCATCTTCTCGCGCCATTCTTCGGCTACGGAAACCAGGTCGGCCGGGATCTCACCGTATTCGAACTTCATGCCCTGGGACGCTTCGTCCCAGATGATGGCCTTCATCTTCAAGAGGTCAACCACACCCTCGAAGCCATCTTCGGCACCGATCGGCACCACGATAGGCACCGGGTTGCCGCGCAGACGGGTTTTCACCTGTTCTACGGCACGGAAGAAGTTGGCACCCTGACGGTCCATCTTGTTCACGAAGGCGATACGCGGAACCTGGTACTTGTTGGCCTGACGCCATACGGTTTCCGACTGCGGCTGCACACCGCCCACCGCGCAGTAAACCATCACGGCACCGTCCAGCACACGCATGGAACGCTCTACCTCGATGGTAAAGTCCACGTGTCCCGGGGTGTCGATGATGTTGAAGCGGTGCTCCGGATACTGCAGGCCCATACCCTTCCAGAACGTGGTGGTAGCGGCGGAGGTAATGGTGATACCACGCTCCTGCTCTTGCTCCATCCAGTCCATGGTGGCGGCGCCGTCGTGAACTTCACCAATCTTGTGGTTCACACCGGTGTAAAACAGAATGCGCTCGGTAGTAGTGGTCTTACCGGCGTCAATGTGAGCGCTGATACCAATGTTACGGTAGCGCTCGATAGGAGTTTTCCTAGCCACGGCCAAAACCTTCTCGGTGGGTTTAACTTAGAAACGGAAGTGCGAGAACGCCTTGTTGGCTTCGGCCATGCGGTGAACTTCTTCACGCTTCTTCATGGCGCCGCCACGGCCTTCGGCCGCGTCGATCAGTTCACCGGCCAGACGCAGGTCCATGGATTTTTCACCGCGCTTGCGGGCTGCATCGCGCAACCAGCGCATAGCGAGCGCCATACGGCGTGCCGGACGCACCTCAACTGGAACCTGATAGTTTGCACCACCTACGCGGCGGCTCTTCACTTCGACAACCGGCTTGGCATTGGACAGTGCGGTATTGAACACTTCAATGGCATTCTTGCCGGTTTTCTTTTCAATCTGGTCCAGCGCGCCGTAGATAATGCGCTCTGCAACGGATTTCTTGCCGTCGATCATCACGACGTTCATGAATTTGGAGAGATCCTGGCTACCGAACTTCGGATCCGGCAGGATTTCGCGCTTGGGGACTTCTCTGCGTCTTGGCATGGTAATTCCTTAAATCAATTCAGTTGAGCTTGATGCTCATGGCGCCCAGTGGAGCAACCACTTACTCGACGGTATGTCACCGCCGTTCACGTTCCGAGGCTAGCGACTTACTTAGGACGCTTGGCACCGTACTTGGAACGGGACTGCTTACGGTCTTTCACGCCAGCGGTATCCAGCGAACCGCGAACGGTGTGATAACGCACACCTGGCAAGTCTTTTACACGACCGCCACGGATCAGCACCACGGAGTGTTCCTGCAGGTTGTGGCCTTCACCACCGATGTAGGAAATCACTTCGAAACCGTTGGTCAGACGAACCTTGCACACTTTACGCAGTGCGGAGTTCGGCTTTTTCGGGGTCGTGGTGTAAACACGGGTGCACACACCGCGCTTCTGCGGGCAGGCCTCCAGCGCCGGCACCTTGCTCTTCGCTTGTTCAGCGAGGCGGCCTTTGCGCACGAGTTGGTTGATGGTTGGCATTACTATCAGTTCCTTGTTGAGTCATGGACGGCAACATGCCGCCCAGAAGGACGGAGGATTATATTTTAAGCAGTCTTGCAGCGTCAATGAAAAGACGCTGCCTTCCAACGTTAACCGTTGAAAGGACAGCGTTTTTTCAACACTTCAGCAACAGCAGGCGATTACTCGTTGCCTTCGAGCGTCTCCATTTGCGGTTCTAGCAGCTGCTGGTCGGCCCCGCCCTCGCCGCCCGGCGCATGACGGCGACGGTTGCGGTGGTAGGCCAGACCGGTACCGGCCGGAATCAGACGACCGACGATCACGTTTTCCTTCAGGCCACGTAGGTCGTCCTTCTTGCCCATGATCGCCGCTTCGGTCAGCACGCGCGTGGTTTCCTGGAACGACGCTGCCGAGATGAAGGAGTCGGTCGACAGCGAGGCCTTGGTGATACCCAACAGCACGTTGTCGTAATGCGCCGGTTCCTTGCCTTCGGCCAACATCTCGTCGTTCTTCGCCAGTACTTCAGCACGCTCGACCTGCTCGCCCTGGATGAAGTCGGTATCGCCCGAATCGGTGATGACGACGCGACGCAGCATCTGGCGAATGATCACCTCGATGTGCTTGTCGTTAATCTTCACACCCTGCAGACGATACACTTCCTGCACTTCCTGGACGATGTAGCGCGCCAGCGCCTCGATACCCTGCAGGCGCAGGATGTCGTGCGGATCGACGGCACCGTCGACGATCAGTTCGCCGCGGTTCACCACCTGACCATCGTGCACCAGGACGTGCTTGTCTTTCGGGATCAGGCTCTCGAAGCCGTTGCCGTCCAGATCGGTGATGATAAGGCGCTGCTTGCCCTTGGTGTCCTTACCGAACGAAACGGTACCGGTCACTTCGGCCAGCATGCCGGCGTCCTTCGGCGAACGCGCTTCGAACAGCTCGGCCACTCGCGGCAGACCACCGGTAATGTCGCGGGTCTTGGTCGATTCCTGCGGAATACGCGCCAGTACCTCGCCCTTGCCCACTTCCTGACCGTCGCGCACGGTAATGATGGCGCCGACCTGGAAGGTGATCGAGACCGACGAATCGGAACCGGCCAGCTTCACTTCGTTGCCGAACTCGTCGAGCAGCTTCACCAGCGGACGCAGCATCTTGGACTGCGAACCGGCACGGCGCTTCGGATCGATCACCACCAGCGTCGACAGGCCAGTTACTTCATCGGTCTGCTTGGCGACGGTGTTGCCCTCTTCCACGTTCTCGAACTTCACGCGGCCGGCATACTCGGTGATGATCGGACGGGTGTGCGGGTCCCACGTGGCCAGTACGGCGCCGGCCTTGATCACCATGCCGTCGTTGACCAGCAGCGTGGCACCGTACGGCACCTTGTGACGCTCGCGCTCGCGGCCGATGTCGTCGTGGATCACCACTTCGCCGGAGCGGGTGATGACGATCAGCTCGCCCTTATTGTTGGCCACGTAGCGCATCTGGCTGGAGAAGCGCACGGTACCGTTGGACTTACCTTCCACCTGGCTGGCCGCGGCCGAACGGGATGCCGCACCACCGATGTGGAAGGTGCGCATGGTCAGCTGGGTACCCGGTTCACCGATCGACTGGGCGGCGATCACACCGACTGCCTCGCCGGCGTTGACGCGCTTGCCGCGTGCCAGATCGCGACCGTAGCACTTGGCGCACAGACCGTAGCGGGTGTCGCAGGTGATGGCGGTACGTACCTTGACTTCGTCGATGCCCAGGCTATCGATCATTTCGACCAGATACTCGTCGAGCAGCGTGCCGGCTTCGATCACGGTCTCGCTGGTGGACGGATCGACTACGTCGCTGGCGGTAACGCGGCCGAGAATACGGTCGCGCAGCGCTTCGATCACGTCACCGCCCTGCAATACCGCCTTCATCACAAAGCCGTTGGTGGTGCCGCAATCGTCCTCAATCACCACCAGATCCTGCGTCACGTCGACCAGACGACGAGTCAGGTAACCGGAGTTGGCGGTCTTCAACGCGGTATCCGCCAGACCCTTACGGGCACCGTGGGTCGAGATGAAGTACTGCAGTACCGTCAGACCTTCGCGGAAGTTGGCAGTAATCGGCGTTTCGATAATCGAACCGTCCGGTTTCGCCATCAGGCCCCGCATACCGGCCAGCTGCTTGATCTGTGCCGCGGAACCCCGGGCACCGGAGTCGGCCATCATGTAAATAGAGTTGAAGGACTCCTGGTCGACTTCCTTGCCTTCCTTGTCCAGCACTTTCTGGGTGGAGAGGTCGTCCATCATCGCCTTGGCGATCTTGTCGCCGGTACGACCCCAGATGTCCACGACCTTGTTGTAGCGTTCGCCGTTGGTCACCAGACCTTGACGATACTGCTCTTCAATTTCTTTCACTTCCTTCTGGGCTTCGCCCAGCAGCTCGACCTTCTTGGCCGGGATCTGCATGTCGTCGACGCAGATCGAGATGCCGCCGCGGGTGGAGAAAGCGAAACCGGTGTACATCAGCTGGTCGGCGAAGATTACCGTGTCGCGGATGCCGCAACGACGGAACGAAGCGTTGATCAGCTTCGAGATTTCTTTCTTCTTCAGCGCCTTGTTGATGTGTTCGAACGGCAGGCCCTTTGGCAGGATGTCCGACAGCAGCGCGCGGCCGACGGTGGTGTCGTAGCGCTTGATCACCGGCTGGAACTCGCCCTGCTCGTCCTTTTCCCACTCGCGCAGACGCACGGTGATGCGGGTAGCCAGCTCAACCTGGCGGGTTTCGTAGGCGCGGTGCACTTCCTTGGTGTCGGCAAACACCATGCCTTCGCCCTTGCCGTTCACCTTGTCGCGGGTCATGTAGTACAGACCCAGCACGATATCCTGCGACGGCACGATGATCGGCTCGCCGTTGGCCGGCGACAGCACGTTGTTGGTGGCCAGCATCAGGGTGCGGGCTTCCATCTGTGCTTCCAGCGACAGCGGCACGTGAACGGCCATCTGGTCACCGTCGAAGTCGGCGTTGAACGCCGCGCAGACCAGCGGGTGCAGCTGGATCGCCTTGCCTTCGATCAGCACCGGCTCGAACGCCTGGATACCCAGACGGTGCAGCGTCGGCGCACGGTTCAGCAATACCGGATGTTCGCGGATGACGTCTTCGAGGATGTCCCAGACTTCCGGCACTTCCTGCTCAACCAGCTTCTTGGCGGCCTTGATGGTGGAGGCCAAGCCCAGCACTTCGAGCTTGTGGAAGATGAACGGCTTGAACAGTTCCAGTGCCATCTTCTTCGGCAGACCGCACTGGTGGAGACGCAGGGTCGGACCCACGGTAATCACGGAACGACCGGAATAGTCGACGCGCTTACCCAGCAGGTTCTGACGGAAGCGACCGCCCTTACCCTTGATCATGTCGGCCAGCGACTTCAGCGGACGCTTGTTAGCACCGGTCATGGCCTTGCCGCGACGACCGTTGTCGAGCAGCGAGTCAACCGATTCCTGCAGCATGCGCTTCTCGTTACGCACGATGATGTCCGGCGCGCGCAGTTCCAGCAGACGCTTCAGACGGTTGTTACGGTTGATGACACGGCGATACAGATCGTTCAGGTCGGAAGTGGCGAAACGGCCACCGTCCAGCGGTACCAGCGGACGCAGTTCCGGCGGCAGCACCGGCAGCACTTCCAGAATCATCCATTCCGGCTTCATGCCGGAACGCAAGAAGGCCTCCAGCACTTTCAGGCGCTTGGCGATCTTCTTGATCTTGGTGTCGGAACTGGTGGCCTCGAGCTCGCGGCGCAGGGTCTCGATCTCGTTGTTCAGGTCCAGGCTGCGCAGCAGTTCGCGCACGGCCTCGGCGCCCATCATGGCCTTGAAGTCGTCGCCGTACTGGTCTTCCTTGTCGAGGAAGTCTTCCTCCGTCAGCAACTGGCCGCGCTGCATCGGGGTCATGCCCGGGTCGGTGACCACGAAGCCTTCGAAGTACAGAACGCGTTCGATGTCGCGCAGGGTCATGTCGAGCACCATGCCCAGGCGGGACGGCAGGCTCTTCAGGAACCAGATGTGTGCGGTCGGGCTGGCCAGTTCGATGTGGCCCATGCGCTCGCGGCGCACCTTGGACAGGGTGACTTCAACGCCGCACTTCTCGCAGATCACGCCGCGATGCTTGAGACGCTTGTACTTGCCGCACAGGCATTCGTAGTCCTTCACCGGCCCGAAGATGCGGGCGCAGAACAGCCCGTCGCGTTCCGGCTTGAAGGTACGATAGTTGATGGTTTCAGGCTTCTTGACCTCACCGTAGGACCAGGAACGGATCTTGTCCGGTGAAGCGATGCCGATCTTAATCGCATCAAACTCTTCTTCTTGCGTAACTTGCTTAAAGAGGTCGAGCAGAGCTTTCATTGCGTCTCCAGTCAGGAGACCGCGCTTCGGCCAAGGTTGGCCGAAGCGCGGCAATCCTAATTAATAACGTTCCAGGTCGATGTCGAGGCCGAGGGAGCGGATTTCCTTCACCAGCACGTTGAAGGACTCCGGCATGCCGGCGTCGATCTTGTGCTCGCCCTTGACGATGTTCTCGTACACCTTGGTACGACCGGTCACGTCGTCGGACTTCACGGTCAGCATTTCCTGCAGGGTGTAGGCGGCGCCGTAGGCTTCCAGCGCCCACACTTCCATCTCACCGAAGCGCTGGCCACCGAACTGCGCCTTACCACCCAGCGGCTGCTGGGTCACCAGCGAGTACGGACCGGTGGAACGGGCATGCATCTTGTCGTCGACCAGGTGATGCAGCTTCAGGTAGTGCATCACGCCGACCGTGACCTTGCGATCGAAGGCTTCGCCGGAGCGGCCGTCGAACAGCGTCATCTGCGTCTTCGACTCGTTGAAGTCCAGCAGATCGGTCTGCGGGTCCTCGTCCGGATAGGCCAGATCCAGCATCATCTTGATCTCGGCTTCCTTGGCACCGTCGAACACCGGCGTGGCGAACGGCATGCCCTTGGCCGAGGTTGCTCGCTAGGTCGAGGATTTCCGCGTCACTCATCGCGGCGATCTCTTCCGGCTTGCCGGTCTGGTTATAGACGCGCTCCAGGTAACCACGAATGTCGGCCACGGCACGCTGCGACTGCAGCATGCGGTTGACCTGCTCGCCGATACCCTTGCCGGCCCAGCCCAGGTGCACTTCCAGGATCTGACCGATGTTCATACGCGACGGTACGCCCAGCGGGTTCAGCACGATGTCGACCGGACGGCCATCGCCCATGTACGGCATGTCTTCCACCGGCAGGATGCGCGATACCACACCCTTGTTACCGTGACGACCGGCCATCTTGTCACCGGCCTGCAGGCGGCGCTTCACGGCGAGGTAAACCTTGACCATCTTCTGCACGCCCGGCGGCAGCTCGTCGCCCTGGGTCAGCTTGCGCTTCTTGTCTTCGAACTTGAGGTCGAATTCTTCACGCTTCTGCGCCAGGCTTTCCTTGATCAGCTCGAGCTGCTTGGCGATGTCTTCGTCGGCCATGCGGATGTCGAACCAGTCGTGCTTGGACGGCAAGCCGTCCAGGTATTCGCGATCGATCGCGGTGCCCTTGGCCAGACGCTTCGGACCACCATTGGCGACCTTGCCCATGATCAGGCGTTCGATACGGCTGAAGGCGTCATTGTCGAAAATACGCAGCTGGTCGTTCAGGTCGAGGCGGTAGCGCTTCAGTTCGGCGTCGATGATCGACTGGGCGCGCTTGTCGCGCTCGATGCCCTCACGGGTGAACACCTGCACGTCGATCACGGTGCCGGTCATGCCGGTCGGCACGCGCAGCGAGGTATCCTTCACGTCGGACGCCTTCTCGCCGAAGATCGCACGCAGCAGCTTCTCTTCCGGGGTCAGCTGGGTTTCGCCCTTCGGCGTTACCTTGCCCACCAGCACGTCGCCGGCTTCCACTTCGGCGCCGATGTAGACAATGCCGGAATCATCCAGACGGCCGGCCATGCGCTCGGACAGGTTCGGGATGTCGCGGGTGATTTCTTCCGGCCCCAGCTTGGTATCGCGCGCGACGACCGACAGCTCTTCGATGTGGATCGAGGTGTAGCGGTCTTCGGCCACCACCTTCTCCGAGATCAGGATCGAGTCCTCGAAGTTGTAGCCGTTCCACGGCATGAAGGCGATGGTCATGTTCTGACCCAGCGCCAGTTCGCCGAGGTCGGTCGAAGCACCGTCAGCCACCACGTCGCCGCGGGCGATCTTGTCGCCCATCTTCACCACCGGGCGCTGGTTGATGTTGGTGTTCTGGTTGGAGCGCGTGAACTTGGTGAGGTTGTAGATGTCCACACCAACTTCACCGGCCAAGGCCTCTTCGTCGTTGACGCGGACCACGATACGGTTGGCATCGACGTAGTCGACCACGCCGCCACGGCGCGCCACCACGGTGGTGCCCGAGTCGACCGCAACCGAGCGCTCGATGCCGGTACCGACGAACGGCTTTTCCGGGCGCAGGCACGGCACGGCCTGACGCTGCATGTTGGCGCCCATCAGGGCACGGTTGGCGTCATCGTGTTCGAGGAACGGAATCAGCGAGGCCGCGACCGACACCACCTGACCGGTGGCCACGTCCATGTACTGCACGCGGTCCGGCGTCGCCAGAATGGTTTCCCCCTTCTCGCGGCAAGTCACCAGTTCGTCGATCAGCGTACCGTCGCTGTCCAGCTCGGCGTTGGCCTGGGCGATGACGTAACGGCCTTCCTCGATCGCCGACAGGTAATCGATTTCCATCGTCACCTTGCCGTCGATCACCTTGCGGTACAGGGTTTCCAGGAAGCCGAACTCGTTGGTACGGGCATAGACCGACAGCGAGTTGATCAGACCGATGTTCGGACCTTCCGGCGTTTCGATCGGGCACACACGGCCGTAGTGGGTCGGGTGTACGTCGCGCACTTCGAAGCCAGCGCGTTCGCGGGTCAGACCGCCCGGGCCCAGGGCCGAAACGCGGCGCTTGTGGGTGATTTCCGACAGCGGGTTGGTCTGGTCCATGAACTGCGACAGCTGCGACGAGCCGAAGAACTCCTTGATCGCGGCCGACACCGGCTTGGCGTTGATCAGGTCGTGCGGCATCAGGTTGTCGGACTCGGCCTGGTTCAGGCGCTCCTTGACCGCACGCTCGACACGCACCAGACCGGCGCGGAACTGGTTCTCGGCCAGTTCACCCACCGAACGCACGCGACGGTTACCCAGGTGATCGATATCGTCCACCTCGCCACGGCCGTTCTTCAGTTCGCACAGGATGGCGATCACCGACACGATGTCTTCGGTGGTCAGCGTGGCGTCGGCCACGTCGCGACGCTCGGCGAACTTCTCACCGATCAACGTCTTGAACCACTCCGGGGTCTTGTCGTCGAACTTGTACTGATAAGTGCGGGTGTTGAACTTCATCCGGCCCACGCGCGACAGATCGTAGGTGTCCGGGCTAAAGAACAGGCGCTGGAACAGCTGCTCGACAGCGTCTTCGGTCGGCGGTTCGCCCGGGCGCATCATGCGGTAGATCGCTACGCGCGCCTGCAGCCGATCCTGGATGTCGTCCACGCGCAACGTCTGCGCAATGTAGGAGCCCTGGTCCAGGTCGTTGGTGAACAGAACGTCAACCTGCGGAATCTCGGCGAGTGCCAGCTTGGCCAGTATCTCTTCGCTGATTTCCTCGTTGGCACGGGCAATCACTTCGCCACTGTCGGTATTCACCACGGCGCGTGCCAGCATCTTGCCCAACAGCGCATCGGACGGTACTTCGATACGGTCGAGGTTGGCCGCGACGATGTCGCGGATATGCTTGGCGGTGATGCGCTTGTCCTTGGCGACGATCAGCTTGCCGTCCGGCGCCACGATATCGAATTTGGCTACTTCACCCTTGAGGCGGTCCGCCACCACTTTCATGTGGACGCCGTCGTTGCCGAGATAGAAGGTATCGGTATTGTAGAACTCGGAGAGAATCTGCTCTTCGTTGTAGCCCAGCGCCTTCAGCAGGATGGTCACCGGCATCTTGCGGCGACGGTCGATACGGAAGTACAGGTGATCCTTCGGATCGAATTCGAAATCGAGCCAGGAGCCACGGTAAGGAATCACGCGTGCCGAGAACAGCAGCTTACCCGAGGAATGCGTCTTGCCGCGGTCGTGCTCGAAGAACACGCCCGGGGAACGGTGCAGCTGGGAGACGATAACCCGCTCGGTACCGTTGATGATGAAGGACCCGTTAGTGGTCATGAGCGGAATTTCGCCCATGTAAACTTCATTCTCGCGCACCTCCTTCACCACCGGTTTGGAGGACTCCTTGTCCAGGATAGTCAGGCGAATACGCGCGCGCAACGGCGACGCGTAGGTGATGCCGCGCAGCTGGCACTCCTGAACATCGAACGGGGGCTCACCAAGAATATAGTGTGCGAAATCCAGACGGGCATAGCCGTTGTGGCTCACGATCGGGAAAATCGAATTGAATGCCGCCTGCAGCCCAGCCTCCTTGCGCTGGTCGATAGGCACGCCCAGCTGGAGGAATTCGGTGTACGAATCGATCTGGGTCGCCAACAGGAATGGGACATCGAGAACACTGTCGCGTTTCGCAAAGCTCTTACGAATACGCTTCTTCTCAGTAAACGAATAACTCATAGAGTCTCCATCGAGATGGGGTGGCGCAAGAAATCAAAAGTCAGCAGCCACGCACGCATTGATTGCTGGCTTTTACTTTCTTCGTGTCGGCCAATCACAAGCGCAATAAGGCTGGCGGATTTCTCCGCCAGCCTCACTCATCTTCCGGTCAGGAAGATTACTTCACTTCAGCCTTAGCACCGGCTTCGGTCAGCTGCTTCAGCACTTCTTCGGCTTCAGCCTTGGATACGCCTTCCTTCACAGCCTTCGGAGCGCCGTCTACCAGATCCTTGGCTTCTTTCAGGCCCAGACCGGTGATAGCACGTACAACCTTGATCACGTTGACCTTGTTGTCGCCAGCAGCGGACAGGATCACGTCGAATTCGGTCTTCTCTTCAGCAGCGGCAGCGCCGCCAGCAGCCGGGCCGGCAACGGCAACGGCAGCAGCGGAAACGCCGAACTTCTCTTCGAACGCCTTAACCAGGTCGTTCAGTTCCATAACGGTCAGGGCGCCAACGGCCTCGAGGATGTCTTCTTTGGTAATTGCCATGTGAAATTCTCCTGAATTCGGAATAAGTCAGATTGATTAAGCCGCCTCGGCTTGCTTCTTCTCGGCAAGGGCTGCCAGGCCGCGGGCGAAGCCGGCCATCGGAGCTTGCAGAACGTAGAGAAGCTTGCTGAGCAGTTCTTCGCGACTCGGGATCGAGGCCAGCTCAGCTACCTGAGCGGCGTCCAGCACCTTGCCATCGTAAGAACCTGCCTTGATGACGATTTTGTCATCTTGCTTGGCGAACTGTTGCAGCACCTTGGCAGCAGCAACCGGGTCAGCCGAAATACCGTACACGAGCGGACCGACCATCTGGTCAGCCAGGCCCGCGAAGGCGGTGTCGGCCACGGCGCGACGCACCAGCGTGTTCTTCAGAACGCGCAGATACACACCGTTCTCACGTGCTTTCGCACGGAGTTGGGTCATGCTACCAACCTCGATGCCACGATATTCGGCGATAACGAGGGTCTGGGCATCTACCAGTTGGGCAGATACTTCGGCCACTACCGCCTTTTTATCTTCAAGATTGAGACTCAAGGTCTAGCTCCTAGTCTGAAATGAAGCGGCGAACCGCTCCGCTTTGCAGCGGCGACCTGTTCAGGAGACACAGCAGAACTATCTGATGGTGCCCATGGGCGGAATTGAACCGCCGACCTCTCCCTTACCAAGGGAGTGCTCTACCCCTGAGCTACATGGGCCCGTAAGACGTTTTGACAGCCTTCTACTCGGGCACACCGTCTGCGCAGGATGTCTTGCGACGATTAAGCCTTGCGGCTCCTACGGTCTTTGACAATCCGGCGGGCGAAACGCCCGCCGGCCCAAAGTCATGGCAAACCCAGAGGTTTGCCGCACCATCGCATTAAGCGTTGACGGTGCTGGTATCTACGCGCACACCAACACCCATGGTGCTGGATACGGCGATTTTCCGCAGGTACAGGCCCTTGGAAGCAGCCGGCTTGGCTTTCACCAGGGCGTCGACCAGAGCGGACAGGTTTTCACGCAGGGCTTCGGCTTCGAAGGAAGCACGGCCGATGGTAGCGTGAATGATACCTGCCTTGTCGGTACGGTACTGAACCTGACCGGCCTTGGCGTTCTTCACGGCTTCGGCAACGTTCGGGGTCACGGTACCCACCTTCGGGTTCGGCATCAGGCCGCGCGGACCGAGGATCTGACCCAGTTGACCGACCACGCGCATCGCATCCGGAGAAGCGATAACAACGTCGAAGTCCAGCTGACCAGCCTTGATTTGCTCGGCCAGATCGTCGAAACCGACGATTTCAGCACCGGCAGCCTTGGCGGCTTCGGCGTTGGCGCCTTGAGCAAACACGGCAACACGCACCGACTTACCGGTACCGCGCGGCAGCACCACGGAGCCGCGCACGACCTGGTCGGATTTACGCGGATCCACACCCAGGTTCACGGCGATGTCGATCGACTCGTCGAACTTGGCGGTAGCCGCTTCTTTTACCAGCGACAGAGCCTCGTCAACAGCGTACAGCTTGTTGGCGTCGATCTTGGCATTCAGAGCCTTCAGGCGCTTGGAAACCTTAGCCATTACACACCCTCCACTTTCAGACCCATGGAACGAGCGGAACCGGCGATGGTGCGCACGGCAGCATCCAGATCGGCAGCGGTCAGGTCCGGGGACTTGGTCTTGGCGATCTCTTCCAGCTGGGCGCGAGTAACGGTACCCACCTTGTCGGTATGCGGCTTCGGGCTACCCTTCTGGATACCAGCGGCCTTCTTCAGCAGGATGGTTGCCGGCGGAGTCTTCATCACGAAGGTGAAGGACTTATCCGCGTAGGCAGTGATCACAACCGGAATCGGCAGACCCGGCTCGACGCCTTGAGTCTGGGCGTTGAACGCCTTGCAGAATTCCATGATGTTCAGACCACGCTGACCCAGCGCCGGACCGATCGGCGGCGACGGGTTGGCTTTACCAGCGGGCACTTGCAGCTTGATATAGCCGACAATCTTCTTTGCCACGATTTAGCTCCTAATACGGGTAGTAACGCAGGCGAGGCGCCCGCTTCCCAGACGAAAGGGCATGATTATACATGCCCTCCAACAAACTGCCAAGCAGAATTACAGCTTTTCTACCTGGTTGAAATCCAGCTCAACCGGTGTTTCACGCCCGAAGATCTGCACCGAAACGCGAATCTTGTTGCGCTCGTAGTTCACCTCATCGACCGAACCATTGAAGTCGTTGAACGGCCCATCGATGACTCGCACCCTCTCGCCGACCTCGAACAACACCTTCGGCTTCGGCTTTTCCACGCCCTCCTGCATTTGCTGCATGATCGACTCGACTTCCTTCTTGGAAATCGGAGCCGGGCGGTTGGCGGTACCACCAACGAAGCCGGTGACTTTCGGCGTGCTCTTCACCAGATGCCAGGTTTCATCGGTCATTTCCATTTCGACCAGCACGTAGCCAGGGAAGAATTTGCGCTCCGAGATGGACTTGCGGCCATTCTTGACGTCAACCACTTCCTCTACCGGCACCAGCACCTGACCGAACAGGTCAGCTACCTCGGAGCGCTCGATACGCTCTCGCAGCGCCTTCTGCACGCTCTTTTCAAAACCCGAATAGGCATGCACCACATACCAACGCTTAGCCATTATTAACCTCGACCGAGAAGCACGTCATAGAACAGCCAGGACAACCCCGAGTCGACCAGCCACATGAATAACGCCAGGATCAATACGAACACGAACACCAGGCCCGTCATCTGCAGGGCCTCCTTGCGTGTCGGCCATACCACCTTGCGACCTTCCGCCACCGACTCCTGGGCGTAGCCGACGAAGGCCTTGCCGGTCGCCGAAGTCCACACCACGGCAGCCGCCGCAGCCAGACTGACCACAAAGGCCAGCACCCGCAGCACACCCTGGGTTTCCGGAATCATGTAAAAGCCAACAATACCGACAGCGACGATCAGCCCTGCCAGTGCCAGCTTGATTTTGTCTTGCATTTCCATGTGCGGGATTTTCTCTGCGTGAATGCGACAAAAGACCAACCGGCGCGCAAGCGCCGGCTGGTCTTAATTGGCAGGCCAGGAGGGTCTCGAACCCCCAACCCTCGGTTTTGGAGACCGATACTCTACCAATTGAGCTACTGGCCTAAAACCTTTTCAGATCAAGCGATGATCTTGGCAACGACGCCGGCGCCGACGGTACGGCCACCTTCGCGGATGGCGAAGCGCAGACCTTCTTCCATGGCGATCGGAGCGATCAGTTCCACGGTGATTTCCACGTTGTCACCCGGCATTACCATTTCCACGCCTTCGGCCAGGCTAACAGCGCCGGTCACGTCGGTGGTGCGGAAGTAGAACTGCGGACGGTAGTTGGCGAAGAACGGGGTGTGACGGCCGCCTTCTTCTTTGCTCAGTACGTAGACCGAAGCAGAGAACTTGGTGTGCGGGGTGATCGAACCCGGCTTGGCCAGAACCTGGCCACGCTCAACGTCTTCACGCTTGGTACCGCGCAGCAGCACGCCGACGTTGTCACCAGCCTGACCTTGGTCCAGCAGCTTGCGGAACATTTCCACGCCGGTGCAGGTGGTCTTGGCGGTGGCCTTCAGGCCCACGATTTCCAGCTCTTCACCGACCTTGACGATGCCGCGCTCAACACGACCGGTCACCACGGTGCCACGGCCGGAGATCGAGAACACGTCTTCGATCGGCAGCAGGAACGGCTTGTCTACCGCACGTTCCGGGGTCGGGATGTAGCTGTCCAGCGCGTCGGCCAGACGGAAGATCGACGGTTCGCCGTATTCGGACTGGTCGCCTTCCAGCGCCAGACGAGCGGAGCCGATGATGATCGGGGTATCGTCACCCGGGAAGTCGTAGGACGACAGCAGGTCACGCACTTCCATTTCCACCAGTTCCAGCAGCTCGGCGTCGTCCACCAGGTCTGCCTTGTTCAGGTAGACGATGATGTACGGTACACCTACCTGACGGGACAGCAGGATGTGTTCGCGGGTTTGCGGCATCGGACCGTCAGCGGCCGAGCACACCAGGATCGCGCCATCCATCTGGGCAGCACCGGTGATCATGTTCTTCACATAGTCGGCGTGGCCCGGGCAGTCTACGTGGGCGTAGTGGCGGTTTTCGGTTTCGTATTCTACGTGCGCGGTATTGATGGTAATACCACGAGCCTTTTCTTCCGGCGCGCTATCGATCTGGGAGTAGTCTTTGGCTTCGCCACCGAACTTCTTCGACAGAATGGTGGTGATAGCGGCGGTCAGCGTAGTTTTACCATGGTCAACGTGACCGATGGTGCCGACGTTTACGTGCGGTTTAGTCCGCGCAAACTTTTCCTTAGCCATGGCAAAATTTCCTGAATCCGAAACAAATTAAGCGGGTGGTGCCCATGGGCAGAATTGAACTGCCGACCTCTCCCTTACCAAGGGAGTGCTCTACCCCTGAGCTACATGGGCCCTAAAACTGACATATAACGCCTGGAGCGGGTGAAGGGAATCGAACCCTCGTCGTAAGCTTGGAAGGCTTCTGCTCTACCATTGAGCTACACCCGCCCATCACGATCACGGACGACTTTACTACACGCCGCCAAGACGTTTAAAAGTATTCTGGTGGAGGGAGAAGGATTCGAACCTTCGAAGGCAGAGCCGTCAGATTTACAGTCTGATCCCTTTGACCGCTCGGGAATCCCTCCTGAAAGAGACCCGAATATTATAGACAGCTCCGAAGGCCGTCAACACCTTTTTTGAAAAAACCGCATTTTCTTGCAAATAAAAAACCGAAGGGTCCGGCGGCATGACTTGCCACCGAACCCTTCTCTTTTCGCATCAGGCACTTAGCGTCGCATCAGGCCTTGCCGCTGATGCGCAGATACTTCTGATACAGCTCGTCCTGCGTTTCCTGGCGGTTCGGATCCAGCGGAATGCAGTCGACCGGACAGACCTGCTGGCACTGCGGTTCGTCGTAATGGCCGACACACTGGGTACACAGGTTGGGGTCGATCTCGTAGATTTCCTCGCCCTGCGAGATGGCGTTGTTCGGGCACTCCGGCTCACAGACGTCGCAGTTGATGCACTCGTCAGTAATCATCAAAGACATAGTATTTTCCTCAAGTATTTCATGTTTGAATTCTGTCACCCGGCTTGCCGGCCCGCAAGTCCTCACTGTTATATGGATATAGCGAGCTCCGGCGCGGCGGGCTACAGGCTTGCTTCTGGCCGGTCCCACCCGAGCAGCCCGTAATGGACCAGGCCGGCGCGGCCTTCTTTTATCCGTTGCCAGCCGTCGAGTCCGGGCCAACTGGCCGCCTCGACGTAGACTCGCGCATCGTCAGCGAGCACGGCGGGCAGCAGCGGCAGGATTTGCTCGAGCAGCTCGGAACGGTAGGGTGGATCGAGAAACACCAGGTCGAAGCGCTCGCGGCAGCTTTTGAGGTAATGCAGCGCATCCATCACCACGACCTCGACCGACTGCGCCGTGAGCAGCTGGCGATTGGCCTTGAGGCTGTCGGCGACCTTGCGCGATTTTTCCACCATGACCACGCGCCGCGCCCGGCGCGAGGCGGCTTCGAAACCCAGCGCGCCGCTGCCGGCGAACAGATCGAGGCAGTTGAGCCCGTCCAGCTCCTGTCCAAGCCAGTTGAACAGGGTTTCGCGCACGCGGTCGGGGGTTGGCCGAAGGCCTTCGGCGTCGGGGAACGACAATTGCCGGCGACGGTAGTCGCCACCGATGATCCGAACTTGGTTTCTGGCTTGACTCATGGTAAAGCGGTAAAAAAATCAAGGCGCAGAGTTTACCGTGATCCGGTGCTCGGCGCCTTAATTTTAATCAGTTAACCGCTGCGTGGACGATCAAGGGACGACATCGCCAACCGGCAAGGACTGGGGCCCGGTCTCGATCGACACAGCCGGCGACGCCCACAGCGCCCCTGCTTGCCCCCTCCGCCGGCCCTGGCCGTGCGCAGGCGGGAGCAGCCACGTTGGTAACGGTCAGGAATTCGGCCCAACGATGACCGTCGCCATTTGCTCGGGGTGGATACGACGTCGCCAGGCATCGCGTACTTGTTCTGGCGTGACCGCCGCGACGTGCTTCACGTAATCGTCGAGGAAAGTCAGCGGCAGCTGGTACAAACCGATCACGCCGAGATAGCCCAGCAGCTTGCCGTTACTATCGAAGCGCAAGGGGAAGCCTCCGATGATGTTGGCCTTGGCCTGCTCCAGCTCGGCCGCGCTCGGTCCCTCCTCGATGAACTGTTGCAGCGTGTCACGCGTGACCTTAAGGGCAGTCGCGGCCTGGTCGTTGCGGGTGGAGAGCCCGATAGCGAATTCGCCGGCGCGCTGATACGGGCTGAAGTTGCTGCTGACGCCATAGGTGAGGCCGCGCTTGTCGCGCACTTCCTTCATCAGCCGGGCGTCGAAGCCGCCGCCGCCCAGCGCGTAATTGCCGACCAGCAGGGGGAAGTAATCCGGATCGTCACGGGTGATCACCGGCATGCCCAGCGCCATGTGGGTCTGCGCCCCGGGATGGGTCAGCTTGACCGTCTTGCCGGCGGGCGGTAATGCCACCGGCGGCATGGCGGGCAGGCTGCCCGGGCGGTTGGCGAGCCCCGCGAGCAGTTCTTCGGCCAACCTTTCGGCTTCCGCCCGGCTCAGGTCGCCGACGATCGACACCACGGCGTAGCGCGGCTGGTAGTGGCTGCGCCAGAACGCCAGCAGGTCGGCGCGGGTGATCGATTTGAGCGATGCCGCGGACACCCGGGCGTTGATGCCGTAGGGATGCTGCGGGTACATCTGCCGGGTCAGCTCGCGCTGCGCCAGGAAACCGGCGTCGTTCTCTTCCTGGCGCAGGTTTTCGATGGTGCGCGCCTTTTCCCGCTCGAGGATGGCCGCGGGGAAAACGGGCCGGGCCAGCACGTCCGCCGCCAGCGCCACGGCTTGTTCGCGCACCGCCGGACGCGCCAGGGTGCGCAGCGTGATACCGGCCCCCTCGAGTTCGGCGAACGCCGACAGCGACGAGGCGATATCGGCCAGCGCTTCGCGCAACTGTTCTTCGCTGCGCTTGGCGGTGCCGGCGTCGAGCAGGCTGGCGGTCATGTCGCTGACGCCGGGCTTGGCCGGGTCTTCGCGCCGATTGCCGGCGTCGAACTCGACGCGCAGGTCGACGATGGGGTTGGCATGGGCCTCGACGAAGTAGACGCGGGCCCCCTGGGCGCTGTTCCAGTGCTGGATGGTCACCGCCTGCGCCATGCCACTCAGCAGCATGGAGGCGGCCAGCCAGCCGATCACGCTTTTGCGCAGTTTAACGGACATGAGTCTGATCCCCTTGTGGCATGGCCGGCGTACGCGGCGTCTCTCCCTGCTGCGGCAATAGCGTCACGACAGTCAGATGGTCGTCGACCAGCGTGCGGGCGGCCTCTTGCACCTGCCGCGCGCTGACCTTGGCGATATTGGCGTCGATGGTGGCGTCGTCGCGCCAGGAGAAGCCGATGCTTTCCAGGTTGCCGATCCGCATGGCCTGGGCAAACATCGAATCCTTCTCGTAGATGCGCCCGGCCTGCAGCTGCAGTCGCACGCGTTCCAGCTCGCGCTCGCTGACACCGTCGCGGGCGATGCGGGCGATTTCCTGGCGTAGGGCCTGTTCCAGTTGCGCCAGGGTCTTGTCCTGGGCCGGCACCCCGCTGAGCGTGAACAGGGCCCCGCCGCGGCCGAGCATGTCGTAGTCGGCCGACACCTCGGTGGCGACGCGCTGCTCGCGCACCAGGCGGCGCGGCAGGCGCGACGCGGCCTGGCCGTCGAGAATCGCCGACAACATATATAAGGCATACGGCCGCTGCGCATCGACCTTCTCCAGCCGCGGCACCTGCCACGCCAGCGTCAGGGAGGGCAGCGGCGACACCGCCTTGACGCTGACCCGGCGCCCGCCCTTCTGTTCCGGCTCGAGCTGCGGCCGGCGCTCGGGCAGCGCCACCGGCTTGAGCGCACCGAACTGGCGGCGCGCCTCGGCGATCACCGCCTGCGGATCGACATCGCCCACCACCACCAGCGTGGCGTTGTTCGGGCCGTACCAGTGGCGGTACCACTGGCGCAGGTCGTCCGGCTTCATGTGATCGAGGTCGTCCATCCAGCCGATCACCGGGTAGCGCACCGGGCTGGCGACGAAGGCGTTGGCGAACAGGGTTTCGGCCATGATGCCGGCCGGCTGGTCGTCGGTGCGCATGCGCCGCTCTTCCTTGACCACCTGCAGTTCGCTGGTGAAATCGCTGTCCTTGAACGACAGGTTGTGCATGCGATCCGCCTCCAGCTTGAGCGCCAGCGGCAGCTTGTCGGCGGCCAGCTGCTGGAAGTAGACGGTGTAGTCGCGCGAGGTGAAGGCGTTGTCCTTCCCCCCGGCCTGGGCAATGAGGCGGCTGAATTCGCCGGCCGGCACCGTCGGCGTGCCTTTGAACATCATGTGTTCCAGCAGGTGCGACAGCCCGGTGCGGCCGTTGACCTCGTCCACACTGCCGACGCGGTACCACAGCTGCGATACCGCCACCGGCGCGCGCTCGTCGCGCTGCACCACGATTTTCATGCCGTTGTCGAGCACGGCCTCGACGGGTTCGGCCGAAACCACGCCGCACACCCCGAGAAACACCACGCCCGCAACAGTCGAGAGGGTTCTAGAAATCACGGAATCTGCCCTATGCCTGATTTGAGGATACAATTTGGTCCATCCGATGCCATAAGTTGACTACAGCCCAGCATGTTTAGTTTCTTCAAGAAGAAGTCTGCGCCGCCGGCCACCCCGGCCAGCAGTGAAACACCCGCCACCAACGCCACCGCCATCGCCGAGACCCACATCGCCGACGCCCCCCGGCCCCGGAACCCGCCGTCACCGCGCCGGTCGTGACCGAGGCTGCGCCGCCGAAAAAACCGAGCTGGACCGAGCGGCTCAAGGCCGGCCTGTCGAAAACCCGCGACAAGCTCGGCAAGTCGCTGGCCGGCCTGTTCGGCGGCGGCAAGATCGACGAGGACCTGTACGACGAACTAGAGACGGTGCTGTTGACCGCCGACATGGGCGTCGACGCCACCCTGCACCTGCTCAAGGACGTGCGCGAGCGCGTCTCGCTCCGGGGCCTGAAGGATGCCGCCGAACTGAAGGGGGCGCTGAAGGACTCGTTGAACGACTTGATCGGTCCGCTGGAGCAGCCGCTCGACATCGCCGGTCGCAAACCCTATGTCATCATGATGGCGGGCGTCAACGGCGCTGGCAAGACCACCAGCATCGGCAAGCTGGCCAAGTACTTCCAGTCGCAGGGCAAGTCGGTGCTGCTGGCCGCCGGCGACACCTTCCGCGCCGCCGCGCGCGAGCAGCTGATCGCCTGGGGCGAGCGCAATAACGTCACCGTGATCGCCCAGCAGAGCGGCGACTCGGCCGCGGTCTGTTTCGACGCCATCAAGGCGGCGCAGGCGCGCGGCATCGACATCGTGCTGGCCGACACCGCCGGGCGCCTGCCGACGCAGCTGCACCTGATGGAAGAGATCAAGAAGGTGAAGCGGGTGATCCAGAAGGCCCTGCCGGAAGCGCCACACGAGGTGATGCTGGTGCTGGACGCCAACATCGGCCAGAACGCCATCAACCAGGTGAAGGTGTTCGACGAGGCGCTCGGCCTGACCGGGCTGATCCTGACCAAGCTCGACGGCACCGCCAAGGGCGGGGTGATCGCCGCCATCGCCAAGCAGAACCCGGTGCCGCTGCGCTTTGTCGGCGTCGGCGAAAGCATCGACGACCTGCGCCCGTTCAATGCCAAGGACTACGTTGACGCGCTGTTCGACTGAGAGCCGCTCCATCGGGCGGCTCCGCCCTGGCATCGTGAGGGCCGGAGGACCGCGTGCGCCTCTTCCGATGCGCTCGGCGAGGCGGAATCCTGACGTATCCCGTGGCCATTCCGCTTCCCGCGCACCGGCAACACTCACCCTGCCCTGGCTTGCTCGCCGGCTGGAATGGCTCTGTATCCAGCCTGGCTTCGGCCAATTAATCTATCCGCAAGGGGACTCTTCCGCATGATCCAGTTCGACCAGGTGACCAAGCGCTACCCCGGGGGTAACGAGGCCCTGAAGAATCTCTCGTTTGCCATCGACAGCGGCGAAATGGTGTTCCTGGCCGGCCACTCCGGTGCCGGCAAATCCACCCTGCTGAAGCTGATCGCCGGCATCGAACGCGCCACCAGCGGCGGTGTGCTGGTCAACGGCCAGAACCTCAGCAAGCTGCGTCCGAGCCAGCTGCCTTACGTGCGCCAGCACATCGGCCTGGTGTTCCAGGATCACAAGATCCTGTTCGACCGCCCGGTGTTCGACAACGTCATGCTGCCGCTCAACATCATCGGCTTCGACCGCCGCGATGCCGCCAAACGCGTGCGCGCCGCGCTCGACAAGGTCGGTCTGCTGGGCAAGGAGAAGGCGATGCCGATCCACCTCTCCGGCGGCGAACAGCAACGGCTGTGCATCGCCCGCGCCGTGGTGCATCGGCCGTCCATCCTGCTCGCCGACGAGCCTTCGGCCAACCTCGACCGCGCCTACGCGCTCGACATCATGGAATTGTTCAAGTCGTTCCACCAGGTCGGCGTCACCGTGGTGATCTCGGCCCACGACGAGACGCTGATGGAAGACTACGGACGCCGCATCATCCGCCTGAGAGAAGGACAGTTCGCCGCATGAAGCACTTTCTCTACCTGCACTTCTTGAGCGCCCGCCAGGCGCTGGTCAAAATCCTGCGCCAGCCGTTCGGCAGCCTGCTCAGCCTGCTGATGCTGTCGGTGGCGCTGGCGCTGCCGCTGGCACTGTACCTCGGCATCGAGAGCACCCAGGCCTGGGTCGGCAAGCTCACCGCCACACCGCAAATTTCGCTGTTCATGGAACTGTCGGCCGAGGACGCCGACCTCGCCGCGGTGAAAAGCTCGCTCGCCGGCAACCCCAAGGTGAAATCGGTCAGCTTCGTCAGCAAGGCCGAGGCGCTGGCCGGGCTGGAAAAGCGCAACGGCCTCGACGGCCTGGCGGCCGACCTGGACAGCAACCCGCTGCCGGACGCCTTCGTGGTCACCCCGGTGACGCTCGAGCCCGGCGAGCTGGAAATGCTGCAGAAGGAGCTGTCGGGCCTGCCGATGGTCGAGTCCGCCCAGTTCGACGCCAGCTGGGCCAAGCGCCTCTACGGCATGGTCGAACTAGTGCGCCACCTGACCTTGTTTCTCGGCGCCGCGCTCGGCCTCGCCCTGGTGCTGGTAACGCACAACACCATCCGCATGCAGATTCTGGCGCACCGCGACGAGATCGAGGTGTCGAAGCTGATCGGCGCCAGCGACAACTTCATCCGCCGCCCCTTCCTCTACCACGCCTTGTGGCAGGGCATCCTGGCCGGGCTGATCGCCTGGGGGCTGACCAGCTGGCTGGTGGCCACGGCCAACCCGGCGGTACGCGAATTTGCCCAGCTCTACAACGAACGGCTGGAACTGCGCACGCTGACACCGTTCGAACTGCTGGCCATGCTCGCCGCCACCGGCATACTGGCGATGCTCGGCGCACGGCTGGCGTCCAATCATCACCTGCGTCAGATCGAGCCGCACTAGGCGTCCCTCACGGCGAAAGAGGCCGGCTATCGGGCCGATTGAAAAATACATCGCCACTGGAACTTTTTGCTGCTGGCACTCGACCAATGCGAGTGCTAGCATTGCACTACCCATCAAGGAGGTAGTTAATCCATGACCGCAACGTTCGCCTTGCCCGTCCCCTCGTCCAGCGGCAGCCTGGAGCAGTACATCCAGATCGTGAACAGCGTGCCGCTGTTGAGCGCAGAAGAAGAGAACGAGCTGGCCAACCGCCTGCATGCCCAGAACGATCTGGAGGCGGCCAAAAAGCTGGTGCTGTCGCATCTGCGCGTGGTGGTATCGATTGCCCGCGGCTACGCCGGCTACGGCCTGCCGCAAGCCGACCTGATCCAGGAAGGCAATATCGGCCTGATGAAGGCGGTGAAACGCTTCGAGCCGAACCGCGGCGTACGCCTGTTCTCCTTCGCCGTACACTGGATCAAGGCCGAAATCCACGAATTCATCCTGCGCAACTGGCGCCTGGTGCGTGTCGCCACCACCAAGCCGCAGCGCAAGCTGTTCTTCAACCTGCGCAGCATGAAGAAAAGCTTTGCCGCGCTGACCGACAGCGAAGCGCGCGTCATCGCCGACGACCTCGGCGTCAAGCCGGAAGAAGTGCGGGAGATGGAAACCCGCATGAGCGGCCAGGACGTGGCCCTGCTGGCCGACGACAACGACGACGAGGGCTTTGCCCCGATCGACTGGCTGGCCGACTCCGACCACGAGCCGACGCGCCAGCTGGAGAAGAAAGCCTTCGACCACCTGCAGACCGCCGGGTTGGAGCAGGCCCTCTCCTCGCTCGACGCCCGCAGCCGCCGCATCATCGAAGCGCGCTGGCTGGCCGACGACAGTGGCGCCACGCTGCACGAACTGGCCGCCGAGTTCGGCGTCTCGGCCGAGCGTATCCGCCAGATCGAGGCCAAGGCACTGACCAAGATGAAAGCCGCGCTGAGCGAGCGGGCCACCATCGAGGCCTGAAGCTCCTGATCATGGAACACGACAACGCCCCGCACAGCGGGGCGTTTTGCTTGTCACGGCGTAAATCGGGGTAGTAGCCCGTAGGAAGGGTGAAGACGTTTGCGCTGTGCCCCATCAAACCATGCGCTTCAGTGACGGGTATGCGACGCTCCGGACTTCGTACCCAGCCCCCCTGCGAAGCCGCCGCTTCAGCGGTATTGCGGGGGCAGCTTTTGCCGCGCCGCCTCGGTGACCCGCCTCAGCCCGGCCCAAGCGGGCTCACGCGGATCGAGTTCGCTCAGGAACGAGGGAGCGTAGGTGGGGAACGACGCCAGCGCGGAGCCGAGCGTCGCCTCGGCAGCGCCTTCGTCCCCCGCCAGCGCCTCCAGCTGGGCCTTCTTCAGCAACACGTCCGGATAGGGACGGAACGCCGCCAGCCGTGTCAGCCAGCGCCGCTTTTGCGGCAGCTGCTCGCGCATCGGCTGCAGGTAATTGTCCAGCGTGTTGAGCGCGTGGAAGGCGAACAGCGGTTCGGTCTCGACGATCTCAGCCAACCGCGCCACGCGCGTTTCGTTGGCCTTGGCGTTGGCCAGCGGCGTATACAACCCGAGCAGCTCGTCGTAGCGGGTCAGCCCCGTCAGCGACAGCCAGCCCAATGCCGCCACCCCCAGCCACAGCGGCAACCTTGCCAGGCGCGGCAGGCGGGCACCCGGTCCCGGCGCCAGTGCCACGAAGATCACCAGTACGGCGAGGAAGTACAGGTACCACAACGGGTATTCCAGCAGGCTGTGGATCAGCGTCACCGTCATACCGCCCAACGGCAGAACGTGTTCCAGTTCGGCCCGCTCGCGGAAATACGGCCACACCGCCCAGACAAAGCCCCCCAGCACCAGCAGCGTCACCAGCCCGCCCATCTCCGCCAACAGCTGCAGCACCAGGTTATGGGCATTGGTGAACAACCCGCTATTGAAGCCGGCGGCGGCAAACTGCGGCAGCGGCTGCAACCGCACGCTCTCGGCGGCGAACTGCGACCAGCCCACGCCCCACAGCGGATGCGAGCGGAACACCAGCCAGGCCTTGTGCATCTCGGCGAAGCGGCGCGAGCCCATGCTGTCGCCGTTGGCCGCCAGCCGCTCCAGCCCCGAGGCCCCGCCCACACTTTCATGACTCAGCAGCGACACCAGCTGGTTCACCCACGGCAGCAGGAACTGCGCCGCCAGGATCAATATGCAACTGATCCACAGCACGTTGCGCAGGCGCCGCGAAGCCGTGTCGCCGATACGCCAGTGCCAGATCAGCGCCAACACCGACAGCGCCAGCAGGTAGAGCAGGATGGTGCGTGAGCCGGCCCAGGCCAGCAACAGCGCCAGCCATGCCACCAGCCCCCACAGCCAGCGTGCCGGCAATTTCCCGGCGGCGTGCAGATAACACCCCGCCAGCACGCCCCACATCAGGTAATGGGCGAACTGGTTGCGCTGGCCGATGTGGCCGAAGATGTTGCTGGTCGGATGGGCGTGGTCGTAGAACAGCAGCCCCCCTGTGGCTTCGGCCAGCCCGGTCAGTTGCGCCATGCCGATCAGCGACTGGAGCAGCGCCCCGGCCAGCAAGGCCCAGGCCAGCCAGACGGTCAGCTCACGTTGGCCGAAGTGCTCACGCAACGCCAGCACGACACAGGCCAGCAAGGCCATGCACGCCCAGGCCAGCGCCGTGGCCCAGTTCATGCCGGGGAACAGCACCGGCGCCAGCCACGGCTGCAACCCCCAGCACAGCGCCGCCAGCAAAGCCCACCAGGCCGCGCGCGGCACGCGACCGAACAAGGCCGGCGTCCCGGGCAGCAACAGCACCGCCGCCAGCACGGTCAGCCAGACCACGTTGATCTCCCCCACCACTGCGGCAAGGGCACGTAGTGGAAGCGCGAGGCGAACGGCACGATGGCGATCAGGCAGACACTCAGCAGGGCGAGCCGGGGAAACAGTCGGGAAGAAAGCATGGGGGTCGGGTCAGTGAACACAAGCGCGCAGCATAGCGCAAAGCGGCGGGGAAGGAAAAAGCCGGGAAGGAAGCCCGGCTTTGGCGCAGTACTGAAGCAATTCAGAACAGTGGCTGGCGATACTCAGCTTTAGACACTGCGCTGGCAGCAGCGGCGGCACCGCCTTGACGGTAGGCGACCAACGCCCTGTCCACCATGTTCTTCAGGGGTACATATTCGGGTTCCGTTGAACTGGAAAGCATCAGATTCGCTTTTCCTGCCAGATCGGGAAAAGCCGCCAGAGCCATTGACATTGTTGCCTGTGCTTTGCCGGGTTGTTGGTCCAAAGCTTCGAGCATAGCCAGTTTAACTAGCACCTCAAAGTAGGGCCGGTAATGAGCCATTTCGCTGAACAGCATCAATTGAGTTGGCAACTGCTGCCGCGACGGGACTAGATAATTGCTTAGAACCAGATCGACATCAGTGGCCCAAAGCGGATTTTGCCGGTAGGGAATCAGCTGGCGCATACGGGCATTATCTTCGTCCTCCATACCTGAAGGTACTTGCCAGTACACCAATCGCCAGAACATCGGCACCCCTGTAACCCCATACACTATGGCACCCAAGCAAATGGAAAGCACAAGTACATTTCGGATCAAGGGGCGGATGGTAATTTGCAGAGTCCTTCCCGGGGCCAGACTTAAAACGATGGCAAAGCCAGTTAGAAAAGGCATATACCAAAGCGGGTATTCAAACAGGGAATGACCGAGAGTGATCATCACGATACCGCTCAGCAGCAAATTATCGGGAGTCGCCTCCTCCTTGTGCAGATAGGGACATAGACAGTACAGCAGAATAGCAGAGGCCCCCAGCAATCCGATCCAGCCAGTTTCCGCCATCAGTTGGAAAATCAAACTGTGGGAGTGCGTGAACAACGCACTTTCCACAACCTTGGGATAACCACCATAAGCTTCGTACCACGTACTTTGCCAAGCATAGCTGCCAAACCCTGCGCCGAATAACGGATGAGCCTGTAGCACCTGCCAAGCCTTACTCCACTCAATACGGCGCCTAGCCCCAAAGCCAGCATCCAACAGACGGTCAGCCCCGCTAACAACTTGGATATCTGCACCCGATGAGCGAATAAGTCCTACTAATTCGTGATTAAACAACTGGGCCAGCATAATCAGCAGCGTGGCCGCGATCAACGTTAGGGCAAAGCGCTGAACGGTTTGATCCAGGCGGGCCCGGAGCCACCAAAGTCCAGCAAGCAAAACAAAACCACCAGCATAAGCCAGCACCAGGCGGGATCCAGACCATGCCATCAACAAGGAAAGGAAGGCCAATGCTGGTAGCCCAATTGTTCCATGCAGACGTTTGCACGCCACTAAGTAGCAACCAGCCAGCATCCCCCACCCCAGGAAATGCGCAAACAGATTACGCTGGGCGATATTGCCGAAAGGGACCATAGAGCCTGGCTGATTGGGATAATAGAACACATAACCTTGACCCAAACTGGCAACACCAAACATTTGAAGCAGGCCAAGCGTCGCTTGAGTCAATGCGGCCAGCAGCAAACCCCATGCAAGCAGCAGCAGAAATTGCTGCCTGCCGTGTCGCAGTGCTTCGCTATATGCCAAGCACCCTCCTGCAAAGGCCATGACCAGGAAGCCAGATGCCTTCATTGCCAGTAGAAGACCTCCCTGATGGCTACCCGCTGGCAACAATATCGCCACCACCAGCCAGCCCAAGGCCAATACAAGCGCCAATGGAAATCCTGCTGGCACAGCCTCTGCCTGTGGCAACAGAAAACGTACCAACCACGCTAGAGCAATCAATACCATGCAGGTGGTATCAGTCCACCAGTCAGGCAGGGGGCTATAGTGCAACCAGCTGAATAGTGGCAACACAATGGCCAGAACAAGCAGTAGCGTTGGCAGTCTTTGCACGGAGTTCCCCAAATAAAAAAGAGGGTGCCTAGCACCCTCTTTTCAATAAAGACAGTCTTAGCTGCGGCAAGACGAAGGCATGTATTTGTTGTTGGCGCTGTCTGCCGGGGCACACAGCCAAGTCAGTTTTTCAGACGGCACCGTACCCGCGCTGATGGCAGCACCGCTGGCCTGCGGCGTCAGGCTGAACACGATGTTCTTGACCGCCGAAGTCATGGTAACGGTAATAACCCCGGTCGTGCTCGCTACAGCAATAGACTGAGTATTGGCGGTCGCGCCCCCGAAGGAATAGCCCTGCCCAAGGTCGGCAGATCCGTTTGCCGAGTTCTCAGCCACGGTAACTTTAGCCGACGAGGCCATTTCCAGACCTTCCGAAACCTTGGAACGAACAACGTAATCCTGATACGCCGGAATTGCCAAAGCGGCCAAAATACCGATGATCGCGACCACGATCATCAGTTCGATCAGGGTAAAGCCCTGCTGCATGGATTTGTTCATCGTTGAACCCCCAAGTTAGTTGAATATCAAGGCCGACATCGGCCAGACTGCGCTGAAGGAGCCTTCGGCCGATTTCTGGTCCGTGTCACTCCGTTTCGAGGGCCATTCTTGCAATCTGCATGCCAGCCCAGCCAAGCCCTTGAATTTTGGCTAGTCCAACACCAGGCCCGCCGTCAAGCATGGACGGCACACGACAGAAAGTGCCGTTTTTCGTCACCTCGCCCCGCACTCTTCCGCCCCGAGGCTGTGCTAGCATCGCGTGCATTGAACATTGCACAGAGCATCTCCCGATGAGCAACCAAGACTGGCTGGCGCGCAGCCGACAGGCCGTGTGGCACCCTTGCACCCAGATGAAACGCCACGAAGCGCTGCCGCTGGTGCCGATCGCCAGTGCCGAAGGGGTATGGCTGACAGATTTCGACGGCAATCGTTACCTGGATGCGGTCAGTTCCTGGTGGGTGAACCTGTTCGGGCATGGCCATCCGGCGATCAAGGCGGCGATCAAGGACCAGCTCGACTCCCTTGAGCACGTGATGCTGGCGGGCTTCACGCACCGCCCGGTGATCGAGCTGTCGGAGCGGCTGAGCCAGCTCACCGGCCTCGGCCACGCCTTCTACGGTTCGGACGGCGCCAGCGCCACGGAAATCGCGCTGAAAATGAGCTTCCACTACTGGCAGAACAGCGGCCGGCCGGACAAGACGCGCTTTCTCAGTCTGGAGAACAGCTATCACGGCGAAACCGTCGGCGCACTGGCGGTGACCGACGTGCCGCTGTTTTCGTCGACCTACGCGCCGTTGCTGAAGGCCGGCATCCGCGTGCCGACACCGGACGCCCGGCAGGCACAGCCCGGCGAGGCAGCGGAGGATGTGGCGCGCCGCGCCGCGCGGGCGCTGGAGAACGTGCTGGCCAAGCAGGCCGACAGCATCGCCGCGCTGATCGTCGAGCCGCTGGTGCAAGGTGCCGCCGGCATGGCGATGTACCACCCTGCTTATCTGGAGGAAACGCGCCGACTGTGCGACCGCTACCAGGTGCACCTGATCGCCGACGAGATCGCCGTGGGTTTCGGCCGCACCGGCACGCTGTTCGCGTGCGAGCAGGCCGGCATCCGCCCGGATTTCCTGTGCCTGTCCAAGGGCATCACCGGCGGCTTCCTGCCCTTGTCGTGCGTGCTGACCACCGAGAGCGTCTACCAGGCCTTCTACCACGACGAGGTGGCTCGCGGCTTCCTGCACTCGCACAGCTACACCGGCAACGCGCTGGCCTGCCGCGCCGCGCTGGCGGTGCTCGACCTGTTCGAGCAGCAAGATGTGCTGGCGCGCAACCGGGAAAAGGCCGCGCGCTTCAATACCCTGCTCGCCCCCTTGCGCGCCCACCCACAGGTACGCCAGTTCCGCCAACAGGGCATGATCTGGGCGTTCGAGGTCGATACGGCGCGCAGCGATTTTGCCGTGGCATTCTTCTCCGCCATGCTGCAGCGCGGCTGCCTGGTGCGGCCGATCGGCAACACGGTGTACTTCATGCCACCCTACGTGATCGAGGCGGAGGAGATGACGCTGCTGTGCCAGGCCACGCTCGACACGCTGGATGAGCTGCAGCAGTCCGGGCAAAGGCCGGAACGCGCCACGCCGCCGCTGCCATAACGATTGCCAAGGCCGACCGATACCAATAGCATTGCAAGATCACCCTACCATTGACATGGGGCTAGGGCCATGCAACTGCGCCTACCGGATAATCTGATGGACCCCAAGCTGGTCGACCTGCAGCCGGACAGCGTGGCCGACTGGCTGGATCGCCTCCCCTACACTCGCCTCGACGAATGCGGGCACTTGCTGCTGGGCGCCCTGCAAAGCCTGAGCCGCACCCAGGTGGCGGTCGGCACCCGGCACAAGCTGCTGAAGCTTTACCTGGCGGCGCTCGATCGTTTCTTCCCGGCACTGGAAACCCAGATCGTCAGCGACGAGGTGGTCAGTTCGACCAAGGCGCGCCAGGCGGCGCGCCTTGGCATGGCGCTGTTCGATGCACTGTTCGCCGGCTTCAAGCGCACCCTGGTGGAGCGACTGGAAAAGCGCTCACTGCTGGAACGCGACCAGCCCAAGGTGGAGTTGCTGTGCCTCGCCCTGTTGACCGCGCGCATGCAAGTCACACTAGCCATGGAGTGCTATAGCGACCTGCCACTCCACTTCTGGCACGACTGCCACCAGCTCTACCAGCTCGCCGAGGAATCGGGCTGGCAGGAGCGCCGCCATGCCCCGGCGGAAAGCATCGCCGTGGTGTATCGGCAGATACTGCTGATGGGGCTGACCGACGGCAAGCATCTGGGCGACAACGAAATCGCGGCGGCCAAGCGGCTGATCTTCCGGCTGGCACCGCGCATCGAGCTGATCCCGCTGACCGGGCTCACCAAGACACAGGGCTTCGGCTACCAGGTCGACCCGGCTCGTGACGACCCGCCCCACTTCTTGCCGCTCAAACCCCAAGTGGCCGCGAGCGGCGAATTCTGGGTCTATCTGAACGACATCATCGACGCCCTGCAACAGCCGGATGGCTTGGCGCGCCAGTTGGCGAGCGAAGCGGCCATCCCCGCCGACCTCACCGTGGAGGTGGCGCGCAAGCTGGCCGAAGAGTGGACGCAGCCGAGGCGGCGACGCCAGCCGCGCCAGCCGGTCCAGCAATGGCTGAGCCTCACCGCCCAGTTGTTGCCGATCTGGCTGACGCTGCGACCGGCCCCGGTGGAGCCCGTGGAGGATAGCCCGATACCGGTGCTGGGCCGGCCGGCTCCACCGGCACTGTTCCAGGCCGTCAACCAGAGCCAGCTCGGTTTTCTGCTGCGCGGCAACCCGCAGGAGCAACCGCTGCGGACCGGCGAGCTGCTGCTGCTCGCGCCGCAGTTGCAGCCGGACAATCGCCTGTTGTGCGCGGTGCGCTGGGCGGCGGCGCCGCTCGGCGGCAACGACGTGGAATGCGGCGTGGAGTTGCTCGGGCCGGCGCCGGAAGCGGTCGAGGTGCTGCCCACCATCACCCACCAGGACGACGTGTTCCAGCCGGCGCTGCACCTGCCGGCACAACCGCGCCTCGGACGCCCGGCCTTGCTGGTGATGCCGGGCCGCCCGTTCTCGCGACTGCGCGAATTCGTGCTGCGCGACAACCACGGCGAAACCCGCATCCGCGTCACCCGCGTCGAACTGCAGACCCCGTTCTACCAGGCCATGGAGTACCGCCGCAGCGAGGATCTGTGAGCCGGCCCGGCGAGCGGCGCCCTTTCGGATAGCGCGCAAGTTGCGGCATACTGGCGGACCTGATTTCTTCGTGGCGAGTGGGGTTTCATGCAATCGGTCATTCATGCGGGCAGTCGCCTGGTGGTCAAGGTCGGGTCGAGCCTGGTCACCAACGACGGTAAAGGGCTGGACCTGGCGGCGCTGGCGCGCTGGGCAGCCGAAATCGCCGACCTCAAGCGGCGCGGCAAGCAGGTGGTGCTGGTCTCCAGCGGCGCCATCGCCGAAGGCTGCCAGCGCCTGGGCTGGAGCAGCCGCCCCAAGGCCGTGCACGAGCTGCAGGCCGCCGCCGCGGTGGGCCAGATGGGCTTGTGCCAGGCCTACGAGAGCGCCTTCCGTGAATTCGGCCTGCAAACCGCCCAGGTGCTGCTGACCCACGAGGACCTGACCGACCGCACCCGCTATCTCAACGCCCGTTCCACGCTGACCTCGCTGCTCAATCTCAACGTGGTGCCGATCATCAACGAGAACGACACCGTGGTGACCGACGAGATCCGCTTCGGCGACAACGACACGCTGGGCGCGCTGGTCACCAACCTGATCGAGGCCGATGCGCTGGTGATCCTGACCGACCAACAGGGCCTCTACACCGCCGACCCGCGCAAGAATCCGGACGCCGAGTTCGTGCACGAGGCGGTGGCCGGCACCCCGGAGCTGGAGGCGATGGCCGGCGGCGCCGGCAGCAGCGTCGGCACCGGCGGCATGCTCACCAAGATTCTCGCCGCCAAGCGTGCGGCGCGCAGCGGTGCCGCCACGGTGATCGCCTGCGGCCGTGAGCTCAACGTGCTGTCGCGCTTGGCCGACGGCGAGGCCATCGGCACCCAGCTCTTGGCGCCGACCAGCCGCATGACGGCGCGCAAGCAGTGGCTGGCCGACCACCTGATCCTGACCGGGCGGCTGGTGCTCGACAGCGGCGCGGCGCTGGCGGTGCGGCAGAAGCGCAGCAGCCTGCTGCCGATCGGCGTGCTGAAGGTGGAGGGTGATTTCCTGCGCGGCGAGGCGGTGGCCTGCGTCGACGAGAGCGGCGTGGAAGTGGCGCGCGGCCTGGTGAACTACAGCTCGGACGAGGCACGGCTGATCATGCAGAAACCGACGCGCGCCATCGAGGGCATCCTGGGTTACCTGGTGGAGCCGGAGCTGATCCACCGCGACAACATGGTGGCGCTGTAACGATCCAGGAACCAGAGAAGGCACAAGGCCCCTGCTGCGCCTCGCGGACAGGGGCCTTGTCGTATTCACGACCGGCTAACTACTCCTGGGCGCCGTGCTTGAGTTCGATGGCGCGCACGATGACGTAGGCGATCATCGAACACAGGAAGAACAGCAGCATCATCCACGCCACCGACTGCAGCGTTTCGATCAGCGTGCGGTAGATTTCCAGCGTCCAGCGCATGCCGTTGAGTTCCAGCGCCGCCGATTCGCGGTTGGCGGTGACGTACTTTTCCAGCTCCCACAGCCGCACCCCGCCGGAGACCCCGACCACCACGATGGCAAACAGCAGGTACTTGCGCCAGGCGTCGGCCATTTCATCACCGACGATGCGGCTGAGAATGCGGTTGACCGCGCCATCGAAAAACTTGGCGGTGATCAGCGAGGTGGCCAGCGCCACCAGGAACGTTGTCGCCAGCAATACAAAGAACATGAAATTCCCCTTGTTGTCAGTCGTCATGACTGGCACGCATTGTACGTGCTCAGTACGGTGGATTCGATGTCACGGTGAAACACCGCGGCCAAGCGGTGGCGGGGTCCGTGCCCTCGCCACCCGGCGCCCTCTCAGGCCGCCGCCGCAACCAGACTGGCCGCGAAACGCGCCAGCAGACCGGCGGCCTCCGGCGTCGGCCGCACCTGCGCCAGCAGGGCCTGCGGATCGCGTCCGGCAGCGCATAGCCGGTCATGCAGCAGCTCGAGGTAGCGGCGCATGGCGCGCTGGTCGAACTCGGGGTGGAACTGCACCCCCCAGGCCGAGCCGAAGCGGAACGCCTGGTGCGGTTCGAAGGCGTTGCCGGCCAGCGCCACCGCGCCCGGAGGCAGGCGCAGCACGGTCTGCCAGTGGATCACGTTGGCCGAAAAGCGCGCCGGCAGCGCCCCCAGCAGCGGGTCGGTGTCCGCCGCCGCCAGCCGTTCCACCTCGACCGCGCCGGCTTCCGGTCCGTGCGGATGGTAGCCGACCTCGCCGCCCAGGGCGTCGGCCAGCAGCTGGTGGCCGTAGCAGATGCCCAACAGCGGCACGCGCGCGGCGTGCGCGGCGCGCAGCCAGGCGGCGGTGGCCTCGCTCCAGGCCGCGCGCTCGCTGACCATGGCCGGCGAGCCGGTGATCACCGCACCGGCGCAGTGTTGCGGCGGCGGCAGCGCCTCGCCGGCGACCACGTTCACCACGCGCCAGTCGGCCGCGTCGGGCAGCTCGCGGCGAATCCAGTCTTCGAAATCGCCCTGCTCTTCGGCCAACGTGGGCAGGGTGCTGCCGGTCTTGATGATCAGTTTCTCGCTCATGTCGCTTGCTCTCGCCGGGGCTCAGTCCTTCAACGGCAGGCCGAAGTGCTGGTAGGCCTGCGCCGTCGCCATGCGGCCGCGCGGGGTACGCTGCAAATAGCCCTGCTGGATCAGGTAGGGTTCGATCACGTCCTCGATGGTGTCGGAGCTCTCGCCGATCGCCGCCGCCACGTTGTCGAGTCCCACCGGGCCACCGGCGAACTTCTCCAGGATGGCGGCAAGCAATTTGCGGTCCATCACGTCGAGCCCGGCCGGGTCGACGTCGAGCATGGCCAATGCGGCGTCGGCCACGGTGGCGGTGACCACGCCGTCGGCCTTGACCTCGGCGTAGTCGCGCACGCGGCGCAGCAGACGGTTGGCGATGCGCGGCGTGCCGCGCGAACGCCGGGCCACCTCGAACGCGCCATCCTCGCCCAGTTGCACGTTGAGCAGGCCGGCCGAGCGGCTGACGATGCGCGTCAGCTCTTCCGGGGTGTAGAACTCGAGGCGCGCGACGATGCCGAAGCGGTCGCGCAGCGGGTTGGTGAGCATGCCGGCGCGCGTGGTGGCGCCGACCAGGGTGAACGGCGGCAGGTCGATCTTGACCGAGCGCGCCGCCGGACCTTCGCCGATCATGATGTCGATCTGGTAGTCCTCCAGCGCCGGGTAGAGGATTTCCTCCACCACCGGCGAGAGGCGGTGGATCTCGTCGATGAACAGCACGTCGTGCGGTTCGAGGTTGGTCAGCAGCGCCGCCAGGTCGCCGGCGCGCTCCAGCACCGGGCCCGAGGTCTGGCGCAGGTTGACGCCCATCTCGCGCGCCACGATGTGCGCCAGCGTGGTCTTGCCGAGGCCCGGCGGGCCGAACAGCAGCACGTGGTCGAGCGCCTCGCCGCGCTTCTTCGCCGCCTCGATGAAGATTTCCAGCTGCTCGCGCGCCTTCTTCTGGCCGACGTAGTCGTCGAGCGCCTTGGGGCGCAGCGCGCGCTCCAGCGCTTCTTCCTGCGCGGACAGCGACTGCTGGGTGACGAGTCGGCGCTCGGGCGCGCCGCCGATCAGGTTGTCGGTTTCGATCATGGCATGGTCTTGAACATCAATCCTGCGATGTTACCACTGCTATACTGTGCCCCGCTTGCGGCCAGCGTTGGTCACAGGCAACGTCTTCAGGGCGGGGCGCAATTCCCCACCGGCGGTATGGCCCCAGGGCCGAGCCCGCGAGCGCTTTTGCCTCCCCGGCAAAAGGTCAGCAGATCTGGTGTGATGCCAGAGCCGACGGTAACAGTCCGGATGAAAGAAGATGAACACCGCCGTGCCGTGCGCGCACGCGGTTCCGTGGGCATTTGCCTGCGACAACCTTCAGCCCGGAGGCGTGTTTCTCAACCCAGCATCTTGAGGACCGTTTCCATGAACACCCATACCGACATCCTTTCCCTGCGCGTCCACGCCGCGCTCAATGCCCTGCGCCAGGGCAAGCCCGTGATCGTGGCCGACGATCACGACCGCGAAAACGAAGCCGACCTGATCCTCGCTGCCGACGCGCTGACGGTACCGGAGATGGCGCGCCTGATCCGCGATTGCAGCGGCATCGTCTGCCTGTGCCTGACGCCGGAACACGCCGCCCGCCTGCAGCTGCCGCCGATGGTAGCCAACAACGGCAGCCGCTACGGCACGGCCTTCACCGTCAGCATCGAGGCGGCAGAAGGCGTGAGTACCGGCGTCTCCGCCACCGACCGCGTCACCACCATCCGCGCCGCCATCGCCCCCGCCGCACGCCCCGAGCACCTGGCCCGCCCCGGCCATGTCTACCCGCTGGTCGCCCGCGCCGGCGGCGTACGCGAACGGCGCGGCCATACCGAGTCCGCGGTGGAGCTGGCGCGGCTGGCCGGCGTGCTGTGCGAGCTGATGAACCCGGACGGCAGCATGATGCGCGGCGCCGCACTGGACGCCTACGCCGCGCAACACCAGCTGCCGCAACTGACGGTGGCGGAACTGGTGGAATGGCTGGAACGCGAACACCACTGAGGCCACGGCCAACGGTGGCCGCAAACAAAAACCGCAGCACGGGCAGCGCTGCGGTTTTTTCAGGCCGGAGCCGGCCTGGTATTACTTGCCGGCCTTCTTCGCACCATTGCCCGGTTTCAGCCGGATCGACACCCCGCCCCGGCCGCTGCTGGCCTTGTGTACCTCGAACCAGCCTGACTTCACCACCAGGTCCGACAGTTTGGCGAAGCCGTAATTACGCGGGTCGAAGTCCGGCATCCACTGCCCGAGCAGGCTGCCCACGCCGCCCAGGTCGGCCCAGCCTTCATCGTCGTCCATGCTCTCGATACCCTTCTGGAACTGGGCGCGCAGCTTCTTGTCGAGCGGGCGCAGCACACGGGCCGGCTGCGGCGACTTGGCGGTGCCGCGGCCGGCCTCGTCCCCCTTGAGCGCCACCTCGTCCGTCTTGACCTCGTCGACCCGGCCCAGCACTTCGACGTAGACGAACTTGCTGCAGGCGTTGACGAAGGCCGATGGCGTTTTCTCCTCGCCGAAGCCCCACACCTCCAGCCCGTCCTCGCGCAGACGGGTGGCCAGGCGCGAGAAGTCGCTGTCGCTGGAGACCAGGCAAAAGCTCTGGTAACGCCCCGAGTGCAGCATGTCCATGGCGTCGATCACCAGCGTGATGTCCGACGCGTTCTTGCCCTTGGTGTTGGGAAACTGCTGGATGGGATGGATGGCGAAGCGCGCGCACAGCTCGCGCCAGGCCTTGTCGTGACGGCTGAAGTCGCCGTAGACGCGCTTGAGCGCCAGCACGCCGAGCTTGCCGGCCTCTTCCAGCACGTCTTCGATCCAGCCCGGCGAGACGTTGTCGGCGTCGATCAGTACCGCGACGTTGGCCATATCGGCTCCTTGTTGTTAAAGCCCGTTCACGATCTCGCGAGCTAGCGCGAGACAAGGCAAAAATGGCGGAGGAAGCGGAGTTGACATGCAGTCAATGCGCCTCCCCGAATCGGGGTCAATGCCGTAGCGCCCCAGCGCCGCAAATCGAATGAAGACCAGCAGATCGGGGGCAGGCTTTCAGCGTCCGCCGGCCACGTCCAGCAGGTGGCCGGTGGTGAACGAGGCTTCCTCGGACAGCAGCCACAGTATGGCGGCGGCCACCTCTTCCGGCTGGCCGCCGCGCTGCATCGGCACCGCGCTTTTGACGCGCTCGACCCGGCCCGGCTCGCCGCCGTCGGCATGCATCTCGGTATAGATGAAGCCGGGACGCACGCCGTTGACGCGGATGCCCTCGGCCGCGACCTCCTTGGCCAGCCCCACGGTGAGCGTATCCACGGCGCCCTTGCTGGCAGCATAGTCGATGTATTCGTTGGGCGAGCCCAGCCGCGCCGCGGCGGACGAGACGTTGACGATGGCGCCGCCTTGCCCGCCATGGCGCGTGGACAGCCGCTTCACCGCCTCGCGGCAGCACAGCAGCGGTCCCAGCACGTTGGTGGCCAGGATGCGCTGCCAGCGCGCCACGCTCATTTCGTCCAGCCGCATCTGCCGCTCCAGCACGCCGGCGTTGTTGACCAGCGCCGTCAACGGCCCCAGGCTCGCCTCGGTTTCGGAAAACAGGCGCAGCACGTCCACCTCGTCGGCCACGCTGGCGGCAATCGCCACCGCCTTGCCGCCCTCGGCCACGATGCTATCCACCACGGCTTGCGCCGCGTCGGCGTGGCGGTGGTAATTCACCGCGACCGCGTAGCCGCGGCGGGCCGCCAGCCGGGCCGTGGCCGCGCCGATGCCCCGCCCGCCGCCGGTCACCAGCAGCACCTGGTCCATGACTCACCCTTTCATCAGGCTCTTGAGCGCCAGGCGCACGCCGTCGCTCACCGTCACCTCGGGCGGCAGGCCCTTGGTGGCGGCGGCGGCTTCCTTGTCGTTGTAGCCCAGCGCCAGCAAGGCGTTGACGATGTCACTCTTGTCGTCCGGTGTGGTGGCGAACGGCAGGCCGCCCGGTGTGGTCACGGCGCCGCCGGTGGCGAGCTTGCCGCGCAGTTCCAGCACCAGGCGCTCGGCGGTTTTCTTGCCGATGCCGGGGACGCTGGAGAGGCGTTTGAGGTCTTCGCTGGCCACCGCCAGCGCCAGTTCGTCGGCGCTCAACCCGGACAGGATGGCCAGCGCGATCTTGGCGCCGATGCCGCCGACCTTGATCAGCTGGCGGAAGGTTTCGCGCTCGCCCTTGCTGGCGAAGCCGAACAGCAGGTGGGCGTCCTCGCGCACCACCAGGTGGGTATAGAGCGTGGTTTTCTCGCCCAGCGCGGGCAACAGGTAGAAGGTGCTCATCGGCACGTCGACTTCGTAGCCGACGCCGCCGACGTCCACCACGATCTGCGGCGGGAGTTTTTCGATGAGTTGACCTGTGAGGCGTCCGATCATGGGGTGTCCAGAATGAGAGAAGGTTGGCCGAAGACCGGCGTCAAGCCGTCATGCTGCCACAGTCGGCACGGCTTGTTGAGCCGGCCGCGGCGGGGCCTGTTCTCAGAGCTTGCGAAAGAAATCGTCGCGAGCGGCCCTCAGCGGGGCGAAGAGCAGCACAGGAACCGGAATGGACTGGAGTCCATGAGGATTCCGCATCGCTGAGCGAATCGCTGTCTGCACATCTTTCGATGTGCCCGGCAATAGATTCGCACGCAGGGCACATGAGTCCCGATCAGGGACGCGCAGCAGATTTATTCACAAGAACTCAGGCCAGCCGGCCGCCTTTGACCCTGAGACCTTGACGGGTGAAGGCGGCGACGGCGGCGTGGCTGTGGTTGGCGTGCGCCAGCGCCACCGCCAGCGCGTCGGCGGCGTCGGCCTGCGGCGTGCCGGACAGGTTCAGCAGGCGCACGATCATCGCCTGCACCTGCTCCTTGGGCGCCTTGCCGTGGCCGACCACCGACTGCTTGACCTGCAGCGCGGTGTACTCCGCCACCGTCAGCTGCTTCAATACCAGCGCCGCCAGTACCGCGCCACGCGCCTGTCCCAGCATCAGCGTGGCGGCCGGGTTGACGTTGACGAACACCTGCTCCACCGCGGCCTCGCCGGGCCGGTAGGTGTCGACCACGCCGAACAGGCCGTCGACGATGACCTTGATGCGCTCGGCCAGCGGCGCGCCCTGCGGGGTGCGGATGCAGCCCGAGGCGACGTAGTGGCGCTGCTGGCCGATGACGTCGATGACGCCGAAACCGGTGATGCGGCTGCCGGGGTCGATGCCGAGGATGCGTCGACTCACCGCCCGTCCCAGCCGCGCGCGATGGCGTCGGCTTCGGCCAACCTTTCGACGGTGCCGACGTCGAGCCACAGCCCGTCGTGGCGCGCGCCGCTGACCCGGCCCTGCGCCATCGCCGCGCGCAGCAGCGGCGCCAGCTTGGCCGGCTGGTGCGGCGGCGTGGCGGCGAACAGCGCGGGATGGTAGGCGGCGATACCGGAGAAGGTCAGCGCCTCGCCGTCGGCCGGGCTGGCCGACAGCCGGCCATCGGCCAGCAAGCCGAAGTCGCCGCCCGGATGGTGCGGCGGGTTGGGCACCAGGAACAGGTGAGCCAGCGCCTCGCGGCCATCGAGCCGTGCCGCGGCGTCGGCCAGGGCGGCGAAATCGATATCGGTCAGCACGTCGCCGTTGACCACGATGAACGGCGCGTCACCCAGCAAGGGCAAGGCGGTGGCGATGCCGCCGGCGGTCTCCAGCGCGGTGCCTTCACGCGAGTAGGCGATGCCCACGCCGTAGGCCGCGCCGTCGCCCAGCGCCGCCTCGATGCGCTCGCCGAGCCAGGCGTGGTTGATGACGAGCTCGGTGATGCCGGCCGCGCGCAGGCGCTTGATATGCCAGCCGATCAGCGGCTCGCCGCCCACCGGCAGCAAGGGCTTCGGGGTGTGGTCGGTGAGCGGGCGCATGCGTTCGCCGCGCCCGGCGGCCAGGATCATCGCCTTCATTCGTCGTCCGCCACGAGGCGGGTGGCGCTGAACAGCGAACCGACGCTGTCGTCGTCCTCGTCCTTGCCTACCAGCTGCACCAGCAGCTGGTACAGCGGGGCGAGTTCCTGGTAGCGACGCGTGGTCTTCTTCAGGTACTTGAGGAAGCGCGGAATCTCGCCGCGGTACTTGTCCTTGCCATCGCGGTGATAGAGACGGGCGAAGATGCCGGCCACCTTGAGATGGCGTTGCACCCCCATCCACTCCACGTCGCGCCAGAAAGCGTCGATCTCGGTCGGCACCGGCAGGCCGACGGCACGCGCCTTCTCCCAGTAACGCACCGCCAAGTCGAGCACGAAGGCCTCGTCCCACTCGATGAAGGCGTCGCGCAGCAGCGACACCAGGTCGTAGCTGATCGGACCGTACACCGCGTCCTGGAAATCGAGCACGCCGGGCTTGCCCGGGGTCAGCATCAGGTTGCGCACGATGAAATCGCGGTGCACGAACACCTTGGGCTGCGCCAGCAGTGCCGGCAGCAGCGCCTTGACGCCGGCATCCCACAGCTGACGCTGGGCATAGTTGAGCGGCTGCCCCAGCTCCTTGGCACAGAACCACTCCGGGAAAAGGTTGAGCTCGCGCATCAGCAGCGCCTCGTCGTATTCCGGCAACACACCTGGGCGGCTCGCCTGCTGCAGCTCGATCAGGGTATCGATGGCCTCCAGCAGCAGATGCTGGTGCACCACCGGACGCTCGTCGTGCAAGAGCGCCGAGAGATAGGTCACGCGCCCCAGGTCCTCCAGCAGCATGAAACCCTGCTCGCGGTCGCGCACCAGGATTTCCGGCACGTTCACCATGGCGAACAGCTCGCGCACCTGGACGTAGGCGTCGGTGTTCATCTTGTCCGGCGGCGCATCCATCACGATGCGGCTCGTGCCATCCGGCAGGGTGACGCGGAAGTAGCGGCGGAAGTCGGCGTCGGCGGCGGCGAACTCCACCGTCAGCTCGGTGTCGGGATAGAGGCCGGCGAGCCAGCCTTTGAGCAGTTCCAATCGTTGCATGTCGGTTCGTTGCGGTGCTGATAGAATTGTGCGATTTTATACCGCTGATTGCCCCCGAGATATGGCTTTGTGCATGGCACGTTTACAACCCACCCCGCTGACGCTGGCGCTCGCCGCCGCGTTCTCCCTCTCGTCGGTCCAGGCAGAAGAACTGAACACCGCGCCCGCAGCCGGTCAGACCCAGCTCAGCGCCGACGAACTCAGCGGCCAGATGGACACCGAAATCAAGGCCCGCGGCAACGTGGTGGTACGCCGTGACGACCAGACGCTCACCGCAGACTGGCTGGAGTACTACCAGGCCAAGAACCGCGCCCGCGCCGGCGATCACTTCACGCTGACTCAATCCAGCAGCCGCGTCTCCGGCACCCAGCTCGACTACGACCTGGCCAACCGCACCGGCACCGCCGAACAGCCCGACTTCGCTGCCGCCGAGGGCCTGCGCACCTTCCGCGGCAACGGCGAGCGCGCCGAATTCCTCGGCCGCGACAAGTACCGCCTGCTGCAGGCGCGCGCCAATACCTGCAGCCCGGGCGACGACTCCTGGTACCTCAAGGCCTCCAGCATCGACCTCGACTACGGCAGCAACGTCGGCGAAGCCCACAACGCCCGGCTCGAATTCCAGGGCGTACCGATCCTGTACACGCCCTGGATCGACTTCCCGCTCGACGGCGGCCGCAAGTCCGGCGTGCTGACGCCCACGTTCAAGACCGGCAGCAACGGTACCGAACTGAGCATCCCCTACTACTGGAACATCGCGCCCAACTACGACGCCACGATCACGCCAGGCTACAACGACAAGCGCGGCGCCATGCTCGGCGCCGAATTCCGCTACCTGCAGCCGGATTACAAGGGCGAGATCGCCACCACGCAGATACCGGACGACCACGAGGCCGGGCGCAGCCGCTACGCCTGGAGTGCCAAGCACTCGCAAAACCTCGGCTCCGGCTTCAACCTGGGCTACAACGCCAACTACGTTTCCGACGACGACTACTTCAACGACTTCGGCAGCCGCCAGGACATCGCCTCCGGAACCAACCTGGTACGCGAAGCCTGGCTCGGTTACGGCTCGGAGTGGGACAGCGGCACCTTCAACGCCCAGCTCAAGGCACAGCGCTACCAGACGCTGCAGGAATCGACCACCCCGGTCGACGTGCCCTACGCCCGGCTGCCACAGCTCACCGCCAGCGCCAACCAGGAACTGGGGGCGGGCCTGTCGGCCAACCTGCAGGCCGAGCTGACCCGCTTCACCCACCCCACCAAGCAGGAAGGCAGCCGCCTGGTCAGCTACCCCAGCGTGACCTGGTCGCTGGACCAGAGCTGGGGCTATCTCCGTCCCAAGCTCGGCGTGCACTACACCCGCTACAGCCTGGACAATTTCGGCAGCGAACAAGCGCGCGAGGTGACGCGCACCCTGCCCATCTTCAGCACCGATAGCGGCCTTTACTTCGAGCGGCCCACCACGCTGTTCGGCAGCAACTACATCCAGACGCTGGAGCCGCGCCTCTACTACCTGAACATCCCGAGCAAGCAGCAGAACGACCTGCCCAACTTCGACAGCTCGGAGAACAGCATCGATTTTGCCCAGCTGTTCAACGAGAACCGCTTCTCCGGCTCCGACCGCATCAACGGCGCCAACCAGCTCACCGCGGCGCTCTCCACCCGTTACCTCGACGACAAGACCGGCAGCGAACAACTGCGGCTGTCGGTGGGGCAGGTGTTCTACTTCAGCCGGGACAACCTGACGCTGGACGGCACCACCTCCGAGCGCAGCACCCAGAGCTCGGACCTGCTGTTCAGCGCGGCCGGCCAGCTCACCCCGAGCTGGCGCTTCGACAGCCTGTACCAGCACAACCAGGAGCTCAGCAAGACCGAGCAGTACAACCTGCAGCTGTTCTACACCCCCACGCCCGGCAAGACCGCCAGCATCCGCTACCGCTACGACCGCTCCACCGATGTCGGCAGTACCGACGGCACTCCCGGCCCGTTGCGCCAGGTCGATATCGCCGGGCAGTGGCCGCTGGCGAAGAAGTGGTACGCCGTGGCGCGCTATAACTACTCGCTGCAAGACAAGAAGCCGCTGGAACAACTGGCCGGCTTCGAGTACAACGACGGCTGCTGGACCGCCCGCGTGGTCGGCCAACGCTACGTGTCTTCCAGCACGGCGACCAAGAATGCCGTCTTCCTGCAACTCGAGCTGAAAGACCTCGGCGGTATCGGCAGCAACCCGCTCGACACCCTGCGACTGGCCATCCCCGGCTACAGCAAAATCAACGACATACGCCAATGACCATGAAGAAAACCCTGCTTGCCCTGTTGATTGCCACCACCCTCGGCACGGCCTACGCGGCCCCGGTACGCGCGGTGGACCGCATCGTCGCGGTCGTCAACAAGGGCGCCATCACCGAGAGCGACCTGCAAAAACGTGTCAAAGACACCGTCATGGAACTGGAGGCGCGCAAGGTCACGCCTCCGGCCCCCGACGTCCTGGCGCGCCAGGTGCTGGAACAGATGATCACCGAAGAGGTGCAGGTGCAGTACGCCACCAGCAACGGCGTACGCGTCAGCGACGACGAACTGCAGCAGACGCTGGAGCGCTTGGCCAGCCAGAACAAGCTGACGCTCGAGGCGATGAAGACACAGCTGGCCAAGGAAGGCGTCACCTTCGACACCTTCCGCGAGCAGATCCGCCGCCAGATACTGCTGTCCCGCCTCAAGGAGCGCGAAGTCGAGTCGCGCGTGAACGTCAGCGACACCGAGGTCGAGCAGGTCCTGAAGAGCGAGCAGACCGCCAACCGTTCCGAATATCGCCTGGCCAACATCCTGGTGAGCGTGCCGGAGCGTGCCGATGCCAAGCAGATCGACGCCCAGTCGCAAAAGGCGCACAAGGCGCTGGCCGAGCTGGACGCCGGCCAGCCGTTCGCCAAGGTGGCGGCGGCCTACTCCGACGCCCCCAACGGCCTCAAGGGCGGCGACCTGGGCTGGCGTCCGGCCTCCAGCCTGCCGCTCGACTTCACCAAGCTGCTGGAAACCATGCAACCCGGCAGCCACACCACCGTGATCCGCAGCCAGCAAGGCTTCTTCATTTTCCAGCTGCAGGAAAAGCGCAGCGCCGATACCCCGCTGATGGTCGAGCAGTACCACGTGCGCCACATCCTGCTGCGCACCAACGAGGCGGTCTCCGAAGCCGACGCCAAGACGCGCCTGCTGCAGATCCGCGATCGTATCGAGCGCGGGGCGAGTTTCGAGGAAATGGCCAAGCTCTACTCCGAAGACGCCAGCAACACCCGCGGCGGCGACCTGGGCTGGGTCAACCTCGGCGACACCGTCCCGACCTTCGAACAGGCCATGACCTCGCTGCCGCTGAATACCGTGTCCCAGCCGGTGCGCTCGCCGTTCGGCTGGCACCTGATCAAGGTCGAAGGCAAGCGCACCCAGGACGTGGCGCAGGATCGCGAGAAGATGATGGTCAAGCAGCAGATCCGCGCGCGCAAGATCGACGAGGCCTACCTCGACTGGGTACGCCAGCTGCGGGACTCGGCCTTCGTCGACGACCGCCTGGAAGAAAAGTGAGCCGCCCGCCCGTCATCGCCATCACCGCCGGCGAACCGGCCGGCATCGGCCCCGAGCTGGTCTTGAGGTTGGCCGAAGCCCCCGGCGCCAGCCGACGCGTGGTCATCGCCGACCGCACGCTGCTGGCCGAACGGGCGCGTCTCTTGGGTCTGCCGCTCACGTTGGCCGACTACCGGCGCGAGGCCGCGCCGGCGCCCGGCACGCTGGAAGTGCTGCACGTGCCGCTCGCGGCCCCGAGCCGTCCCGGCGTGCTCGACGCCGCCAACGGCCGCTACGTGCTCGCCACCCTGGATGCCGCCATCGCCGGCTGCATGGCGGGCGAGTTCGCTGCCATGGTCACGGCACCGGTGCACAAGGGCGTGATCAACGACGCCGGCGTGCCGTTTTCCGGCCACACCGAGTACCTCGCCGAGCAGACCCATACCCCGCGCGTGGTGATGATGCTGGTCGGCGGCGGCATGCGCGTGGCGCTCGCCACCACCCACCTGCCGCTGCGCGCCGTGCCCGACGCCCTCACCCCCGCGCTCTTGAGCGAGGTGCTGCAGATCCTGCACGCCGACCTGGTCGGCAAGTTCGGCATCGCCGCCCCGCGCATCCTGGTGGCCGGGCTCAACCCGCACGCCGGCGAAGGCGGCCACCTGGGGCGCGAGGAAATCGAGGTGATCGAACCGGTGCTGGCCACGCTGCGCGCCGACGGCATGCACCTGATCGGCCCGCTGCCGGCCGACACGCTGTTCAACCCCGACAAGCTGGCCCAGGCCGACGCGGTGCTGGCGATGTACCACGACCAGGGCCTGCCGGTGCTCAAGCACGCCAGCTTCGGCCAGGGCGTCAACGTCACGCTGGGGCTGCCCATCGTCCGCACCTCGGTCGACCACGGCACCGCGCTGGATCTCGCCGGCAGCGGCCGTGCCGACCCCGGCAGCCTGTTCGAGGCGCTGGCGCTGGCCGAAACCCTGGCCGCCCGCCACGCCGCACCAGGCCCGGCCCGATAAGGCGTCGCCGGGAGAGTGGCCGGGCCTGAACCCCGGCCCTTCGCCTGCATCTTAGATGCCTGTTCAAGGTCTTTTTGCGGTGGTGGCCGGGCTTTGCCGGGTGCAGCGCTAGAACAGCGTCTCGCCGCCGTGTCATTCCCGGCCAGGGACGAACCACGACGCGGTGCGCCGGCCGTCACGCCACGCCGCCCGCGGCACGCAGCTCAAGCGCCAGGACGCTCCGCCTCCGTGGCATCGCGAGCCTCCCCACCCCCTCAACCCGAGGTACGCATTGTCCGACAATCGCCAATTCAGCCGCATATAGCCGACGACGCTATAACCATGACGTGAGCGGCATTTTTCGCGGCGCAGCAATTGCGGTAAAATTTGTCGTTATTATCCAAAACCTTGTCGAGTCCAGAGCACGATGAACGCCACCGCCCACCAGCGCGTACGTGAGATTCCCTACAACTACACCTCTTTTTCCGACCGTGAAATCATGATCCGCCTCTTGGGCGAGGACATGTGGCAGCTGTTGGAATCGCTGCGCGGCGAGCGCAAGACCGGCCGTTCCGCCCGCATGCTGTTCGAGGTGCTGGGCGACATCTGGGTGGTGGACCGCAACCCCTACCTGGTCGACGACCTGCTCGACAACCCCAAACGCCTGGCGGCGCTGACCGGGGCGATGCGCCATCGCCTCGCCGAAGTGGAAAAGCGCCGCGTCGGCAACGACAAGGTGGGCCAGCTCTTGGCCGCCGCCGGCAACGCCGTGACCCGCTTCGAGCAGCAGTTCAACGACACCCGCGAGCTGCGTGCGCGCATCCTCAAGCGCCTGACGCGTCACACCCGCAAGGACAACATCCTGTTCGACGGCTTGGCGCGCGTGTCGCACGTCACCGACGCCACCGACTGGCGCGTCGAATACCCGTTCGTGGTGCTGTGCCCGGACAGCGAGGCCGAGATCGCCCCGCTGGTGAAGGCCTGTATCGAACTCGGCCTCACCATCATCCCGCGCGGCGGCGGCACCGGCTACACCGGCGGCGCCGTGCCGCTCGACCGCCTGTCGGCGGTGATCAACACCGAGAAGCTCGACCGCCACAACGGCGTCGAGTACATCACCCTGCCCGGCCTCACCGGCCGCCACCCCACCATCCAGTGCGGCGCCGGCGTGGTGACGCGCCGCGTCGAGGAAACCGCCCACGCCGCCGGCGTGGTGTTCGCGGTCGACCCGACCTCGGCCGACGCCTCCTGTATCGGCGGCAACGTGGCGATGAACGCCGGCGGCAAGAAAGCGCTGCTGTGGGGCACCGCGCTCGACAACCTGGCCTCGTGGAAGATGGTCGACCCGGACGGCAACTGGCTGTTCATCGAACGCCTCGGCCACAACTTCGGCAAGATCCACGACATCGACACCGCCACCTTCCGCATCAGCAAGCTGGCCGACGACGGCCAGACCGTGCTGGAGAGTCGCGAGCTGGCGATCCCCGGCCGTACCTTCCGCAAGGTCGGCCTGGGCAAGGACGTCACCGACAAGTTCCTCGCCGGCCTGCCCGGCATCCAGAAGGAAGGCTGCGACGGCATCATCACCAGCGCGCGCTTCGTGCTGCACCGCATGCCCAAGCACGCGCGCACCGTCTGCCTGGAATTCTTCGGCACCGTGGCGCAGGCCACCCCCGCCATCGTCGAGATCACCGACTACTTCAAGGCCGGCGGCGCCGGTCTGGCGGCCGGCGTGCAGCTGGCCGGCCTGGAGCACCTCGACTGGCGCTACGTGCGCGCCGTCGGTTACGCCACCAAGGCCAAGTCCAAGGGTCGGCCGAAGATGGTGCTGATCGCCGACATCGTCTCCGACGACGAGAACGCCGTGGCGGAAACCGCCAGCCACGTGGTCAAGCTTGCCAACGCCCGTGCCGGCGAAGGCTTCATCGCCGTCACCGCCGAGGCGCGCAAGAAGTTCTGGCTCGACCGCGCCCGCACCGCCGCCATCGCCAAGCACACCAACGCCTTCAAGATCAACGAAGACGTGGTGATTCCGCTGCCGCGCCTGGGCGACTACTCCGACGGCATCGAGCGCATCAACATCGAGCTGTCGATCGCCAACAAGGTGCGCCTCTTGGACCAGCTCACCGAGTACTTCCACGGCCGCCTGCCGGTGGATGCCGAGAACAGCGCGGTGTCGGCCGACGAGCTGATCGGCGAGCGCCGCCAGAGCGCGCTGGAGCTAATCAGCGCCGTGCGTACGCGCTGGCAGTGGCTGCTCGACCACCTCGACGCGCCGCTCGCCGACTACCGCACGCAGTGGCCGGAGGCCCCGCTGGAAGAGGCTTCGGCCAACCCCGCCTCGGTGTTCATCGCGATGCGCGACTTCCAGCTGCGCGTGAGCTGGAAGCAGGAACTGCTGGCCGACCTCGAGACGCTGTTCTCCGGCAAGACCGACGCGCCGATCCTGGCCGCGATCAAGGCCATCCACCAGAAGGTGCTGCGCGGCCGCGTGTTCGTGGCGCTGCACATGCACGCCGGCGACGGCAACGTGCACACCAACCTGCCGGTCAACTCCGACGACTATGACATGCTGCAGACCGCGCACCACGCCGTGGCGCGCATCATGGCGCTGGCGCGCGGCCTCGACGGCGTGATCTCCGGCGAGCACGGCATCGGCATCACCAAGCTGGAATTCCTCACCGCCGAGGAAATGGCGCCGTTCGCCGCCTACAAGCAGCAGGTCGACCCCAACGGCCACTTCAACCGCGGCAAGCTGTTGCCGGGCGCCGACCTGTCCAACGCCTACACCCCGTCGTTCGAGCTGCTGGGTGCCGAATCGCTGATCCTCGAGCAGTCCGACATCGGCCAGATCTCCGCCTCGGTCAAGGACTGCCTGCGCTGCGGCAAGTGCAAACCGGTGTGCTCCACCCACGTGCCGCGCGCCAACCTGCTGTACAGCCCGCGCAACAAGATTCTCGGCACCGGTTTGCTCACCGAAGCCTTCCTCTACGAGGAACAGACCCGCCGTGGCGTCAGCTTCAAGCACTTTGACGAGCTGTCCGACGTGGCCGACCACTGCACCGTGTGCCACCGCTGCGTCAAGCCATGCCCGGTCAAGATCGACTTCGGCGACGTCTCGGTGGCGATGCGCAACTTCCTCAGGAAGACCGGCAACAAGAAGTTCAACCCCGGCACCGCGCTCGGCATGACCTTCCTCACCGTCAAGGACCCCGCCACCATCAAGGCGATGCGCGTCGGCATGATCGACATCGGCTACAAGGCGCAGCGGCTCGGCCACAACCTCGGCCAAGAAGTTCGGCCTGATCGGCAAGCAGAAGGAGCAGCCGCCCGCCACGCTCGGCAAGGCGCCGATCAAGGCGCAGGTGATCCACTTCATCAATCGCCCGATGCCGGGCGGCCTGCCGAAGAAGACCGCGCGCGCCCTGCTCGACGTCGAGGATCCGAACGTCGTGCCGGTGATCCGCAACCCGCAGGTGGCGGAAGACGCCGAGGCGGTGTTCTATTTCCCCGGCTGCGGCTCGGAGCGCCTGTTCAGCCAGGTCGGCCTCGCCACCCAGGCGATGCTGTGGCACGTCGGCACCCAGACCGTGCTGCCACCGGGCTACCTGTGCTGCGGCTACCCGCAGACCTCGGCCGGCCACGCCGACAAGGGCGAGCAGATCACCACCGAGAACCGCGTGCTGTTCCACCGCCTGGCCAACACGCTCAACTACCTCGACATCAAGACCGTGGTGGTGAGCTGCGGCACCTGTTACGACCAACTGACGCAGTACCGCTTCGAGGACATTTTCCCGGGCTGCCGCATCCTCGACATCCACGAGTACCTGATGGAGAAGGGCGTCAAGCTCGACGGCGTGAGCGGTCAGAAGTACCTGTACCACGACCCCTGCCACACCCCGATCAAGGCCTACCAGCCGCTCGACGTGGCCAACAGCCTGCTCGGCGGCGGCGTCAAGCTCAACGACCGCTGCTGCGGCGAATCGGGCACCTTCGCGGTGAGCCGCCCGGACATCTCGAGCCAGGTGAAATTCCGCAAGCAGGAAGAAATCGAGAAGGACCTGGCGCTCCTGACCGAGGGCCAGCCGCAGGAGAAACCGGTGAAGCTGCTGACCTCCTGCCCGTCCTGCCTGCAGGGCCTGTCGCGCTACGGCGAGGACACCGGCACCGAGGCCGACTACATCGTGATCGAGATCGCCAAGCACGTGCTGGGCGAAAACTGGATGCCCGAGTACGTCGAGAAGGCGCGCAACGGCGGCATCGAGCGGGTGCTGCTGTAAGCGCTCCGCGCCAGGAAAAAGCGGCCTGCCAGGGCCGCTTTTTTATTGTCGACGCCCCCCGCCGCTCACCGCCCCGCCGAGCGCCTGGCTCGTCTATCATGACATTTTCCCCCACCCGGAGCCGCCGCATGCCGCACCTCACGCTCGACTACAGCAGCAACCTCACCACGCTCGACGCCGACCGCACCCTGCTGGCGCTCAACCGCCAACTGGTCGAGTCCGGACAATTCGCTGAAAACGACATCAAGAGCCGGGCCTGCCGGCTGGAGCACTACCGCATCGGCATCGAACCCGCGCCACGCGCCTTTGCTCACGTCACGCTGGCGCTCCTCTCCGGACGCACCCCGGAGTGCAAACAGGGGCTGTCCGCCAGTCTGCTGGCGGTGCTGCAGCGCGCCGGACTGACGCTGCCCGGCGCCGAAGTGCAGCTGAGCGTCGAAGTCCGCGACATGGAGCGTGCCAGCTACAGCAAGGCCGTTATCGGCGACTGAATCCAGCCCGGCCCCTGCTCGAGATCACCCGGCGCCGCCGCGCCGGGCGCCGTTCCCGCCCCCTGGGTAATCCCTTCATTACACCATGCAGATGGCCTATACTGGCCCGCGGACGGTCCACCGCACCGTCACGACAATAAAGGGGAGAGAATGAAAATCGCACACCGGCTGATGATCCTGATCGCAGCCGCCATCATCGGCAGCGTCTTCATCGGGGGTATGGCGCTGCAGCAGTTGGGCACCGTTCACCAGAGCCTCAAGACCGTCAACGAAGACACCATCCCCAGCCTGCGCAAGCTGGACAATGTCATCATCGAATTGCTGGCGATGCGCACCAGCATCCTCAACCACATCCTGACCACCGACTCCAACCAGATCCAGCAGCTGGACAGCGTGCTCAAGCAGCAGCGTCAAGCGCTGAACAAGGCGCTCAAGGACTACGAGGGGTTGATCGGCAGCGACGAGCGCGACCTCGCCCTGTTCAAGGCCTCTTCCAACTCGCTGCAAGGCTATCTGAAGGAAGCGGACAAGGCCGTGGAACTGTCCGGCCTGTACCGCAAGGACGAAGCCTACGCCAAGCTCAACCAGCTCAAGGTACTGGGTGACCAGACCGTGGCCGCGCTCAACCAGGAACTGGAATACAAGGTGCAACAGGCCCAGCAGCGCTCCGACAGCGCCGACAATACCGTGCAGCAGGCCAAGCTCATCGTCGGCGGCGCCGTGCTGGCGATCCTGCTCCTGACCGGCTTGCTGGGCTGGCTGATCGCCCGCCAGATCAGCGTCGGGCTGGCCAACGCCCAGGGCACCATCAGCGCCATCGAATCCTCTCTCGACTTCACCCGCCGCGCCGAAGTGCACGGCAACGACGAAGTCAGCCAGACCCTGCGTGCCTTCAATCAGCTCATCGCCCGCCTGCAGGACAGTCTGCGCAACCTGCAAACCGGCGTGCAGGAAGTGGGCCAGACCTCGTCCGAACTGCTCGGCGCCTCGCAGCAGGTCGCCAAGAGTTCCGGGGCGCAGAGCGAGTCGTCCTCGCACATGGCCGCCTCGGTGGAGCAAATGACCGTCAGCATCAGCCACGTCGCGGAACGCGCCGGCGAAGCCCGCCAGCTCTCCAGCGAAGCCGGCGACCGCGCCGAGAGCGGGCGCCAGGTGATCGGCCAGACCGTCAGCGACATTCATTCCATCGCCGCCGCGGTGGACACCGCCGCCGAAGACATCCGCCAGCTCGACGCCAAGAGCAAGGAGATCGCCTCGGTGATCAACGTCATCCGCGACGTCGCCGACCAGACCAACCTGCTGGCGCTCAACGCCGCCATCGAGGCGGCGCGCGCCGGCGAGTCGGGCCGCGGCTTCGCCGTGGTGGCCGACGAGGTACGCAAGTTGGCCGAACGCACCGCCGCCTCGACGCAGGAAATCGGCACCATCATCGGCGCCATCCAGAACGTGTCGGGCAGCGCGGTCGAGCGCATGCAGCACGCCGTGGCGCGTGTGGAACAGGGCGTCTCCGGCGCCAACTCGGCGCAGCAGTCGATGGGCAGCATCTCCGAGTCGTCCGGCCACAGCGTGCGGCTGGTGGCCGAGATCACCGCCGCGATCCGCGAACAGGGCGAAGCGACCACCACCATCGCCCAGCAGGTGGAACAGGTGGCGCGCATGGCCGAGGAGAACAGCAGCGCGGCGACCCAGGCGGCGGCGCTGGCCGAGCGCCTGGAAGAGGTCTCCGGACGCATGCGCCAGGTGGTCAGCGCCTACCGGCTGTAACCCCTGCCGGACACCGAGCCCCACCCGGCAGCCGTCGTGTGGCGCGGTACGACAGCGGCCGGCGATGCCGGCCGCTACAATGAAGCATTCCCCTCATTCAATTTTTAGCGCGGATTCCCCCGACATGTATTGTGAACTCTGCTCCTCGCCGGCCGGCAACATCCTGTTCGAGGACGATCGCCTGCGGGTGGTGCTGGTCGACGAACCCGGCTATCCGGGTTTTTGTCGCGTCATCTGGAAGGCCCACGTCAAGGAAATGAGCGACCTCGCCGCCGCCGACCGCCAGCACCTGTTCGACTGGCTGCTGCGCACCGAGGTCGCGGTGCGCCAGGTGATGAAGCCGGACAAGATCAACCTGGCCAGCCTCGGCAACATGGTGCCGCACCTGCACTGGCACGTGATCCCACGCTTCCAGAACGATGCCCATTTCCCCAGTCCGATCTGGGCCGGGGCGCGCCGCAGCGGCGCCGACCATGGCCAGCCGGACCTGGCGCACAAGCTGATCGCCGCACTCAACCCCGTCCCCTGAGGCTCGGCCATGACGCCCGGCTGGCCGCCACCCCGCCGCTCTGGGTAGGCTGATCGTCGAGTCTTTGGCAGCTCGGTCCGCCGCTCGTTCCAGCGGGGCGCGACACTGCCGTCAGCCGCCTCCCCCACGTCTTCCCCGTGCCCCCTTTATGGAGAGCCATCATGTTTACCACGCTGATTTCCGCCAGCGAACTCGCCGCCCTGCCGGCAGCCGAGCGCGTCGTGCTGGATTGCCGCTTCCAGCTCAGCGACCCTGATCATGGCCATCACGCCTACAACAAGGGGCACATCCCCGGTGCCCACTATCTCAACCTCGACTACAACCTGTCCGGGGCCAAAACCGGCCGCAACGGTCGCCATCCCTTGCCCGAAGGGCAGCGTCTCGCGGTCGATCTCGGTACCTGCGGCGTGAAGCCGGGCAGGCAGGTGGTGGTGTACGACGACGCCGGCGGCATGTTCGCCGCGCGCGCCCGGTGGCTGCTGCGCTGGCTGGGGCATGAAGCCGTCGCCGTGCTTGACGGCGGGCTGCCGGCCTGGCTGGCGATCGGGGGGGAACTGACGCGGGACGTGCCGCGTCGCCACACCCAGCGCTACATCAGCCACCCCGCGCTGGCGCAGGCTGTCAAAGTCGACGCGGTGGCCGCCAACCTGCGCGAACCCGCCTTCGTGCTGGTGGACGCCCGCTCCCCGGAACGCTACCGCGGCGAGGGCGAGACGCTGGATCCCGTCGGCGGCCACATCCCCGGCGCGCTGAATCGCTTCTTCATGCGCAACCTGGACGAAGACGGCCGCTTCAAGGACAAGGACAGGTTGAAACAGGAATGGATTGCGTTGCTGGGTGCGCGTGACGACTGGTCGGAGGTGGTGCACCAGTGCGGCTCCGGCGTCACCGCCTGCGTCAACCTGCTGGCGATGGAGCACGCCGGCCTCACCGGCAGCCGGCTCTATCCCGGCTCATGGAGCGAATGGTGCAGCGACCCCACTCGGCCGGTGGAACGCTGAGCCTGCCAAGATGTAAAAAAAGCCATCCGCTTCACCCTGGATGGCTTTTTGCTGGCTCCGGCACCAGGAGGGCTCGCCCCACCCTACGCCAGCATCAGCCGCTGCAGCAAGCGCTGCCCCTCCTGCCAGCTACCCAGCCCCGCGGTGCTGCCCATGTGGCCGACGTGGCCGGCATCCACCAGCGTCACCCCCCAGCCCTGGGCCATGCGCTCGGCTTCGGCAAACTCGCAGAACAGGTCGTCGTGGCTAGCCACCATGATCGCCGGGCACGGCAGGCGCTGCGCCCAAGGTTGGCCGAAACCGGAGAAATCCGGTAGCGGCGCCCCCGCCGGCAATTCGCCGCTGGCCAGCGCGCGTTCCGGCGTAATCGGCAGCGCCGGCGGCGCCACCAGCAACAGCCCCTTGACCTTGCGCTGTTCCAGCAGCGACGCCGACAACAGCCAGGCCACCGCGGTGTGGCAGCCCAGGCTGTGCGCCGCGATCACCACCTTGCCGTCGATCTCGTCCAGCGTACGGGCGAGCGCCGCCACCCAGGCGTCGCGCTCCGGGTACAGCCAGTTCTCCTGCTCCACGCGGCGCGCCAGCGGGTAGCTGCGCTCCCACAACGTCTGCCAATGCTGCGGGCCGGAATTGCCCCAGCCCGGCACCGTGAGCAGGAAGATATCCTCGTCGTCGAACATCACAGCGTCCTGTCGTAGTCCACGATCAGCGGAGCATGATCGGAAAACTTCTCGTCCTTGTACACCGCCGCCGCGCGCGCGCGCTCCATCATCGACGGCGTAACGATATGGTAGTCGATACGCCAGCCGACGTCCTTGGCGTAGGCCTGGCCGCGGTTGCTCCACCAGGTGTAGCCGGGCACCTCGGGATAAAGCCGGCGCCACACGTCGTGCCAGCCCCCTCCCCGAGCAACTCGCCCATCCAGGCGCGCTCCTCGGGCAAGAAGCCCGAGTTCTTCAGGTTGCCCTTCCAGTTCTTCAGGTCGATCTCGTTGTGGGCGATGTTCCAGTCGCCGCAGATCACGATATCGCGCCCGGCCGCGCGCAGTTCGTTCAGGTGCGGCATGAACACGTCGAGGAAGTCGAACTTCACCTGCTGGCGCTCGTCCGAGCTGGAGCCCGACGGCAGGTACAGCGACACCACCGACAGCTCGCCGAAATCGAGCTGCAGGTAACGCCCCTCGGCATCGATCCAGTCGATGCCCAAGCCTTCCACCACCGCGTCCGGCTCGTGGCGCGAGTAGATGCCCACGCCACTGTAGCCCTTCTTCTCGGCGCAGTGGAAATAGCCGGTGAGGCCGTCCGGGGCCTGCATGCGCGGCGACAGATCGCCCGGCTGCGCCTTCAGCTCCTGCACGCACACCAGGTCGGCCTGGCTGCCGGCCAGCCAGTCGAAAAAGCCCTTCTTGTCCGCCGAGCGGACGCCGTTGAGGTTGGCCGAAACGATTCGAAGCAAGACAGTCTCCCGTGTTATCCTTCCCGCCAAAGGCAGGTTTTTCAAATGGTTAATGTTTCAAAGAGGTCGATATGAGCGATTTCCGCCAGGATTTTATTCGTTTTGCGCTGGACAAGCAGGTACTGAAGTTCGGCGAATTCACCACCAAGGCGGGTCGGAAATCACCCTATTTCTTCAACGCCGGCCTGTTCAACGATGGTCTGTCCACATTGAACTTGTCGCGTTTTTATGCAAAAGCGATAATGAACGGCAAGGTCGAATTCGACATGCTGTTCGGCCCGGCCTACAAGGGCATCATACTGGCTGCCGGTGCCTCGATGGCGCTGGCCGAAGCCGGCCGTAACGTGCCCTTCGCCTACAACCGCAAGGAAGCCAAAGACCACGGCGAAGGCGGCGTGCTGGTCGGCGCCCCGCTCAAGGGCCGCGTGCTGATCATCGACGACGTCATCTCCGCCGGCACCTCGGTGCGCGAGTCGGTCAAGCTGATCCGCGACGCCGGCGCCGAACCGGTCGGGGTCGCCATTGCGCTCGACCGCATGGAACGCGGCAGCGGCGCCCTGTCCGCGGTGCAGGAAGTCGAACAGGCCTACGGCCTGCCGGTGGTCGCCATCGCCACCCTGAAAGACCTGCTGGCCTTCCTCGAAGACAGCCCCGAGCTGGCGGCCAATCTGGACGCCGTACGCGCCTATCGCGCCCAATATGGAGTGAACGACTGATCATGCCACGTCTTGCCGGACTACTGCTCGCCCTGCTGCCGCTAACCGCCCTGGCCGGCGGCACGCTTTACAAATGGGTCGACGAATCCGGCAAGGTTCACTACAGCGATGCCCCGCCGCTGCAGACGCCGCGCGGCCTGGTCGAACTCAACCGTCAAGGCAACGTCACGCACTCGGTGGAAACGCCCCAGGAGCGCACGGCGCGCGAGGCTCGCGAAGCGGCCAGCCAGGCCGAGGCGGCGCGCCAGCGCTACCAGGCCCGCTACGACAAGGGGCTCGTCGAAAGCTACCAGTCGGCAGACGAACTGCGCAGCGAACGGGAAAGACAACTCGCCGTGCAGCAGAGCATACTCAACGGCCTGCTGGCCGACCGCAAAACGCTGCAGCAGAACATCGCCCAGCAGACGCGCCAGATCGAGGCGCTGCAGAAAGGCGGCAAGCCGCCCCAGCCCACCCTGACGGCCAACCTCGGGGTACTGCGCCAGCAAGCCGCCAACCTCGATGCCGCCATCAGCAGCCGGCAGAGCGAAATCGCCAGCCAGGCCAAGAAGATGCAGGCGGACCTGGAACGCTACCGCCAGCTCACCCAGCACTGATCGCAACGAAGGGGGCGCACTGACGCCCCCTTCCTTTTTTGATGCGCGCCGTCAGCGCAAGGCGCCTTCCTTGTGCTGCCAGGCCTGTTTCAGATTTTTCTCGGAGGCCTGCAACTGGCGCGCCGCACTCTCCGCGGCAGCCGACGCCTCGCCCACTTCCTTCTCGCGCCGCTGCAGTTCGTTCTGGGCGTCCGCCAGCCGTGCCTCGGCCAGCTTTTTGGCTTGCTGTGCCGCGTCCAGACGCCGCTGCGCCGCGTCGGCGCTGCGGCTCGCCTGCTGGTACGCCATCTGGGCCGACAGCACCTCCTCTTCCGGCGTCTGGGCCCAGACCAGTCCAGACAACAACAACAGGCAGGCAGCAGTGCGCTTCAACATGACAACTCTCTCTAACGGGAATATCGCGGAATTATGCGACAGTAGCTAATGACATAACAATGCCAAGGCGTCGCGTGCCGACATTGCCTGATGGCCAAATCTCGCTGTGGACAAATCAGGCAGTGAGCGCGCTCATGGAAGATTGAAGGTCTGCGTGCTGCGGGTATGGCTGACAGCGTCACAACGCGTGACACCAATCTGCGGGGTTAAAAAGCAAAAAGCCTAGTCTGATCGACTAGGCTTTTTGTTTTCGGCATCTGGTGGGTCGTGCAAGATTCGAACTTGCGACCAACGGATTAAAAGTCCGCTGCTCTACCAGCTGAGCTAACGACCCTTCGGCGTCGATGGTGGGTCGTGCAAGATTCGAACTTGCGACCAACGGATTAAAAGTCCGCTGCTCTACCAGCTGAGCTAACGACCCATCGAGCCTCGGTGGTGGGTCGTGCAAGATTCGAACTTGCGACCAACGGATTAAAAGTCCGCTGCTCTACCAGCTGAGCTAACGACCCCCGAGAGAGCGACACTATAAATAGCCCACTACACGCTGTCAACGATTTTCTGGCTATTACCAGAAAGATTCTACAGTTTCATCCTGTTGGCAAGCGCCTCCCGCCATGTTACGGACTTACGTTCCGCGTCCTGTACTTGAAAGTACCTCCCCTGCCACCCATGTTAAATAGGCGGGCAGACCGCTGGCGATGTCGCAGGCCACGATTTCCGGTACCTCGTAAGGATGCAGCTCCACCAGCCGACGTTCCAGCCCGGCATAAGCCTGCTGTGTGGTCTTGACGAGCAGCGGCACCTCGCTCGCCTCTTCGATCCGTCCTTGCCAGCGGTACAGCGACTGCACCGCGGGCAGAATGTTGACGCAGGCGGCCAGTTGTTCCTCCACCAACTGCCGGGCGATCCGACTGGCGGTGGCATGGTCGGGCGTGTTACATAACACCAGCAAGCATTTATTTTCTGACATAAGTTGAACTCGATGCGCGGACTCTTACTGTTACTACTGTTATACCCCTTCGCGGAAATCGCCACCCTGGTGGCCATGACCGACGCCTGGGGGGGCGGCGTCACCATGCTGTGGATCATCGTCTCCGCGCTCATCGGCATCGCCATGCTGCGCAACCAGCAGTTGGGCGCGTTGCTGACACTGGGCTCGTTGATGCACCAGGGCGACCGTATCCCACTCTATAGCCTGCTGTGGCCCTTGCGCTACCTGCTGGCCGGCGTGCTGTTCCTGATCCCCGGCGTGATCAGCGACATCCTGGCACTCCTGCTGCTGCTACCGCTGAAGGGCCCCTCGATCAAACGGCCCACCATGCCGCCGTCGGCTGCCGACAACGTGATCGATGGCGAGTACACTCGAGTGGATGAGCCGAAGGATCGCTCTCATCACCTGCACTGAGGCCCACGGCAATCGGCCCCAGCCACGGCTGTGAGACTACAGGCCGAGGCGAGCCAGGACCGCAGCCTCGTCCAGCCCCAGCCTGATCTCGACGATCTTGTGCCGGCTTTTGTCACCGCTCAGCAGCACGACGTCGCGTTTGGGCACCTCGAAACGCTCCGCCAGCCAGGCCAGCAACATCGCATTCGCCTTGCCCTCGACGGGAGGAGCGGCCAAGCGCAGTTTAAGCGCCCCGCCATGCTCGCCGGCCAGATCGGTCTTTTTCGCGCCGGGTTGCACATGCAGGGTGAGTCGAATCACACTGTCTTTACAGCTCAGCCAGGTTTTCATCACTTCTTTCGGGACATGACGACCGGGCATCATACAGGAGGATCAGCATGGATATCGGCATCAACGAACAAGACCGCCAGGACATCGCCCAGGGACTTTCTCGCCTCTTGGCCGATACCTACACGCTCTACCTGAAAACCCACAATTTTCACTGGAACGTCACCGGTCCGATGTTCCAGACCCTGCACCTGATGTTCGAGCAGCACTACAACGAGCTGTCGCTGGCCGTGGACATGATCGCCGAGCGCATCCGCGCCCTCGGCCACTACGCCCCCGGCAGTTACAGCGAATACGCCCGGCTGACCTCGATCGCCGAGGCCAGCGGAGTACCGCGAGCCCAGGACATGATCACCCAGCTGGTCGAGGGCCATGAAACCGTGTGCCGTACCGCGCGCAGCATTTTCGCCGTGGTGGAGCGAGCCAGCGACGAACCGACAGCCGACCTGCTGACCCAGCGCCTGCAAGTACACGAGAAGACGGCCTGGATGCTGCGCAGTCTGCTGGAAGCCTGATCCTGTCGGGTGCGTGCGACACCGCCGCGCAAGGCGAGGCGCGCGGTCGTATCGGCATGCTACACTCGGTCGCAGTGAGAAAATGCCGCCATGCCCCGTAACCTGCGCCACCCCCAGCCCGCCGGCCAGTTCCTGGCTGTTCACCGTCACCCTGGCCGTGTCGGTGCTGGTGCATGTGCTGCTGTTCGCTGCCGGCCGCATCACCTGGATCCGTCCCATTCCCTTGCCGGAAACCAGCACCATCAGCATCAAGCTGGCGGAAGCCCCCAGAAAACGCCCCCGCCCACTCTGCGCCTGGCCGAACAGAACACCGTCGGCGCCGGCAATACCCCGGCCCCTGGCAAACTGGCGAGTCACGTTCCCGAGCGCATAGCACCTGGCACCGCCGGTCCGGCCCGCCATCAACAAGAGGCCGTCGCCGCCGCGCCGCAACCCCCTGCGGCCAACGAGCGGCTCACGGCGCCCACCAACGACAAGCAGGCCCCGGTGCGCACGCCGGCCCCATCCTCCCCACCATCACCCCCGATCACCGCCCAGGCCCTGCTGGCCCAGGCGAGCGTGGTGGCACGACAGCAGGGGGATGACGACACCGTCAACCGTCCGGACGAGAGCGGCCGCACCAAGGGGGTCTACGGCATCACGGCGCGTGGCGTGGAATGGGCTCGCTACGTTGACGACTGGCGCCTCAAGGTGGAGCGTATCGGCAACCTCAACTACCCGGACGAGGCTCGCCGTCAGCAGATTTTCGGCTCGCTGGAGCTGACCGTCGTGGTCAACGCCGACGGCACGCTGCGTTCGGTCACCGTGCGGCGCAGCTCCGGGCACGATGTGCTCGACAACGCCGCCAAGAATATCGTCCGACTCTCCGCCCCGTTTGCCCCCTTCCCGCCATCGCTGGCGGAAAAATACAGCGCGCTGGAAATCGTGCGCCGCTGGGCGTTCACCCAGGATAGCCGTCTGGCAAGCCCTTAACCCGAACAAGGATCGTCATGTACGAAGTCAACCGCAGCGTCGCCATCATCCGGCCGCGCCCTCCCTTTCTCGACTGGCTCAAGCAACTACCGGGCGAGCTGAACGACAACGTCACGCTGGCGTCGTTGACCCGTGATTGCAACGCCCTGCTGATTCCCTGCGCCGATGATTACGACGCGGCCGAACAGGCCGTGCTGGAGCAGTATCAGCAGCTGTTCCAGGCCGAGCTGGCCGATTGGTGCGACGACGAGTCGCTGTGGCCGACTCCGCTGACGCTGGAGCTGTTCCAGGAGTGGTTCCAGCTGGAGATCCACTCGGTGTTGTCTGACATCGTCGACAAGCCGCTGGAACGTGCCGAATTCGTTCCCTTCGACCTCGGTCAGGACGCCTGAAGCGCCCCGCCGGGCCGCTCCACGATAAAGGCAAAGCGATGAAACACATCACCCGCATCAAGGTGCGCGGCTACCATCTCGACCTGTACAGCCATGTCAACAACGCGCGCTACCTCGAGTTCCTCGAGGAAGCGCGCTGGACCTTCTTCGAAGAGTGCGGCGATTTGCCGTGGTTTCTGCAGTCGGGACTGGCGCTGGTCGTGGTCAACATCAATATCAACTATCGTCGCGCCGCGACGATGGGCGAAGAGCTGGCCATCGAGACTTCGGTCAAGACGATTGGCCACCGCAGCGCGGTGATGCATCAGGCGGTGAAACTGGCCGGCACCGAAACCCTCGTGGCCGAGGCGGACGTCACCTTCGTGGTGTACGATGCCAAGCTGGACAAGGCGGTACCGCTGGAAGGCCACCTCAAGGAACTTCTGGCCGCGATGCAAGACCAACAAGCGCTTTTCGCTTCTATTACCGGAACAGACAAGGCATGAAAAAAGGTTTGATGGCGTTGGCACTGGTGCTGGTAGCCGGCTTGCTGGCCTACACCATGCTGTTCAACAAGGACCGCGCTCCCGAAGTGCAGTACACCTCGATAACGGGACAACAGCTCAGCACCAGCTCGCTGAAGGGCAAGGTGGTTCTGGTCAACTTCTGGGCGACCAGTTGCCCCGGCTGCGTCGAAGAAATGCCGGAAATCAAGAAGATGTACCAGCAGTATGCGCCGCGCGGCTTTGAAACCGTGGCGGTGGCGATGAGCTACGACCCCCCCAACTACGTCAAGACTTACGTCGAGAAGAACCAGCTACCGTTCTTCGTGGCACTGGACCCCCAAGGCAGCATCGCCAAGGCCTTTGGTGAAATCCAGCTGGCCCCCACCACAATGCTGATCGACAAGCAGGGTCACATCATCAAGCGTTACGTCGGCGTGATGGACTTCAAGGAAGTGCGTCAGCTGATCGAGAAACAGCTCCAGTCCTGAACCACCTGGCCTGTGTCCATGAAAAAACCCGCCTCCCGGCGGGTTTTTTCATTCGGAACCGGCGCTTCGTCCGGAGCAGACCGGGCAGGCCGGATCCCGCGGCACCTTCATGCTGCGGAATGAACTCTCCAGCGCGTCGTACAGGGTGAGCCGCCCCAACGCGACGGGAATCCCCGCTAGTAGCTTGATGGCCTCCACCGCCTGCAGGCTGCCGATCACACCGACCAACGGCGCGAGCACGCCAAAGGTCGCGCACGGACCGTCGTTGGCCTCGCCCTCTTCCGGGAACAGGCAGTGGTAGCACGGCGAGGCCGGCTGGCGGGTATCGAACACGGCAAGCTGGCCGTCGAAGCGCACCGCGGCACCGGACACCAACGGCACCCCCGCTTCCACGCAGGCACTGTTGACGGCATGGCGGGTAGCGAAATTGTCGGAGCAATCGAGCACCACATCGTGGCGCGCCACCTCGTCGGCCAAGGCCTGGCCGGAGAGGCGCTCGCCGATGACGCGCACCATCACCTCGGGATTGAGGGCCAGCATGCGCTGGGCCGCCGAATCCGCCTTGTTGCGGCCGAGACTTGCCATGTCATGGACGATCTGGCGCTGCAAGTTGGTCAGCTCGACCACGTCGTCGTCGGCGATGGTGAGCTGCCCCACCCCGGCACTGGCCAGATACAGGGCCACCGGGGACCCCAGCCCGCCGGCGCCGACGATCAGCGCACGGGCGCCAAGCAGGGCCTGCTGCCCGGCGATATCGAGTTCCGGCAACAGGATATGCCGGCTGTAGCGCAACAGCGCCTGGTCACTCAGTTCGGTCATGGGGGGGTCGATTCTGCCAGGGAAACCGCCGGGAGCGCCGGCGGTCGGGGATTACTCTTCTGCGGTCTTGCGCGCGAACTTGATACCGAGCTGTTTGAGCTTGCGATACAGATGGGTACGCTCGAGGCCGACCTTCTGCGCCACACGGCTCATATTGCCGTTTTCCAGCGAGATATGGTACTCGAAGTAGCGACGCTCCAGCTGCTCGCGCAATTCGCGCAACGGCATGTTGAAGTCGAAGCCGGTTTCCTCTGCCGCCGGCTTCTCGTGACGGAATTGCGCCAGCACCTTGTTGACTTCGGGTGCATCGATATCCACCGATTCTGCCGTCAGCGCCAAGCTCTTGATGATGCTCCTGAGCTGCTCGAGATTGCCCGGCCAGTCGTACTGGCGCAGTGCGTTGAGCGCCGCAGTGGTGAGCTTGTGCGTCGACACCTGCTTGGATTCCACCAGCTCGGTAAGAATCTGTTCGGCGATGAAGATGATGTCTTCGGCATGCTCCCTGAGCGGCGGAATCGGCACGATCACGCTGGAGAGCGTGGTCAACAGGCGGTTGTCGCACTCCGGGTCGACCAGCAGTTCCTGCAACGGACGGCTGCACGAGCACAACAGGCGCACGTTGAAGCGGTCCAGCTTGGAGAGCAGGAACAGCAGCCCTTGCTGGATACGGCGGTTGTACTGGCCGATCTCGGGCAGGAACAGCACGCCGTTGTTGGCCTTCTGCAAGAGTTCCAGCGGGGCGTCGGCGAGTTGCTCCGGCTTGGCCGGCGTCACCCACGGGGTATTGCCCTGGTGGAAGAACCGGGCGACCAGCTCGAAGCCCGACCCGGGCTCGCCAGTCAGGAGCACCGGCGACTTGACCTTGGCCACCCGCTCGAGCTGACGTTTCAACTCCTGGATCGGCTCACTCTTTCCCAGCTTGTCGAGGTTGAGCGAGGTGTTGACCTGCATGTCGCCGTACTTGACGGCCCGCTGCACGGTGGTGAGCAGTTTCTGCAGGGCGATCGGTTTTTCGAGAAAATCGAAGGCGCCGATACGGGTGGCCTCGACGGCGGTATCGATGCTGGCGTGGCCGGACATCATCACCACCGGCATGTTGAGCTGACCGGACTTGGCCCACTCCTTGAGCAGGGTCACGCCGTCGCAATCGGGCATCCAGATGTCCAGCAGCACCAGCGCCGGACGGGTCTGGTTGCGCAGTTGTCGCGCCACCTCGGCGTTCTCGGCCAAGGCGACGGTGTACCCTTCGTCCTGCAGTATTTCCGAAAGCAGTTCGCGGATGCCGATTTCGTCATCCACAATCAAAATGTCGCTGCTACGCATTAGGCCTCCAGCAATGGCAGGGTGAGAAGTATCCGTGCGCCCTGCTGCCCGGCATTTCCCAGTGCGATCTGACCATGGTGCTCCTCTATGATTTTCTTCACCACTGCCAGCCCAAGGCCTGTACCCTTGGGCTTGTTGGTCACATACGGCTCGAACGCGCGCGGCAGGATGTCGGCTGGGAAGCCGGCCCCGTTGTCCTGCACGCAGACGATCGCGCTTCTTCCTTCTTGTCGGCTGCTAATGTGAATCATCGGGATGTCAACGTCAAGGACCGCATCCTGCGCATTCTGCAGCAGATTATGCAACACTTGGCGCAACAGGGCGGCATCCCCCATGATCATCAATGGTTGTTCAGACAACGTCATCTTAACAGCGGCATTGGATTCGTACAGCGTCATCACCTCGCGTACCAGCTGGTTCAAATCCAGCGCCACCAGCTTGATGCGCGGCGAGCGGGCGTAGTCGCGGAAGGCGTCGACCATGCCCTTGAGCGCGGACACCTGCTTGACGATGGTGTCGGTGGCTCGACGCAGAAGATCGGCATCACTGCCTTCCAGCTTGTCGGCCAGCTTCATCGCCAGGCGCTCGGCGGCGAGCTGGATCGGCGTCAGCGGGTTGCGGATTTCGTGCGCCAGACGCTTGGCGACCTCGCCCCAGGCGGCGTCGCGCTGCGCCCGTGCCAGTTCGGTGATGTCGTCGAACACCACCACGTAGCCGCTGCCTGAACCCTCCGGCAAGCGCGCCCCCCGTACCAGCAGGATACGCTCCCCTTGCGCGGTAGTGTAATCGAGCTGGGTCTGCCACTCGGGCTGGCGCTCGCTGTCGGCATGCTCACAGACGTTGTCGACCAGCGGCACCAGTGCCGGCACCAAGCGGGTCCACTCGCGGAACGGGGCTTCGGCCAACTCGGCAAAGTCCACGCCGAGGATGCGCGAAGCACTGGTATTGGCGGCACGCAGGCGCCAGCCGTCGTCGAACGCCATCACCCCGGCACGCAGGTTGACCAGGATGCTTTCCAGGTAGAGCTTGCCCGACTCCAGCTTGAGTCGGTTCTCGTCGGCCAGTTGGCGCGCCTCGTCGAGCTGCTGGGTCATGCGGTTGAACATGGTGGTGAGAATGCCCAGTTCGTCACGCCGGTACACCGGGTGGCGCTTGGAGAAGTCGCCCTGCGCCACCGCGCGGGTCCCCGCCGCAAGTTCGGACAGCGGCGCCGACAGCCGCTCCGACAACCACAGCGCGAACGCCAGCGCGGCGGTCAGCGCCAAGAGACAGGCCAGCGTCAAGGTCAGGGTATAGAAGGTGCGCAGGCCGTCGCGCGAGAGCAGCAGCTGGCGATAGTCGGCACGGGCGGTGTCGATCAGCTCGGCATCGTGGGCGATGCTTTCCGGCGCGGCCTGGATCACCTGCATCACGCGGGTTTCATCATGCCGGTCGTGGTAGGCCATCAGCACCTTGAGCGCAAGCTGGTTGCGCCGATCGTTCTCGATGGTCTGCACCGGCTGGCGCGGCCGCAGCGTACGCAAGGCCTCGCGCGAAGGGGTTTGCGGCAGCCCGGCCAGATCGCCGCTGGCGAACGCCAGCAACTGCCCCTGACGGTTGAAGATGGCAACCTCGTTGAGGCCAAGCTGTTCGCGCAACCGCTCCAGCCGTGCCGGCAGACCGCTGTCCGGCAGTGCGTCGATATCGTCCTGCACCACCCGCGCCTTGCGCCCGACGTCCTGCAGCACGTAGCCCAACGCGTTGCGCCCGAGCTCCAGCCCGCGATCCAGCGCCGACTCCACGCGCACATCGAACCAGCTCTCGATGCTGCGCGAGAGGAACTGGGTCGAGATGGTATACACCAGCAGGCCGGGTACCAACGCCACCACGGCGAACATCATCACCAGGCGTTGGGTCAGCTTGGCGCCGAAGACGCGGCCCTTGACCCGGCGCCGCAGGCGCACCAGCTGGCGCCCGACCACGCCCAGCAGCGCCACCAAGAGCAGCGCGTTGATGCCGAACACCCACCAGTAGTACTCGGCCAGCTTGGAGGTGTTGCCGGTAGCGAGCGCCAAGAGGTAGAGCAGGATGGCGGCGAAGGTGGCCATGGCGATCATGGCGTAGCGCATCAGCCGCCTTCCTTCACATTCAGATCGATCCAGCCCGAGCCCAGCGACCAGTCGGCGCTGCCCAGCGCGTTGAGCTGGAACGGCTTGGGCAGCTGGCCGATGTCGAGCATCAGCCGCACCCGCCCCTTGACCTTGTCGGCCGGCACGCCGCTCAGCGTCCCCGCTTCAAGCACGCGCCAGCCGTGGATCGCGCCGAGCGCGCTCAGGGCCTCGGCCTGCGTCGCGTAATAGCGCGACAGACTGCCGATGCTGACGCGGTAACGGCTGGTCAGCGACTGGTAGGCGATCTTGAAGTGCAGCTCGGCATGCGGCTCGAACCACTCCCGGACGTTAAGCAGGTAGGCTGTGCTGCGCGGACGGGTCAGCTCGAATTCCAGACGGAACGGCAGCGCTACCCCCTGGGTCAGCGCATCGCTGAGGCCGGGGGTGAGCTTGATGTCGAAGCGGGTGCTGACGGCGAGCTGGCCATCGAGGAGTTCGGCCTCGGAGCGGGTGGCCGAAATGGAATCGGCCCATGCCGGCAGGACGGCACAGGCGATCAGCCAGATAAGAAGGCTAGCGCTTCGCAAGCAGCGCGTAATAGAAGCCGTCATGTTGCTCGCTGGGGAGCAGTTGTTGGTCGTCGAGGCATACCGCATCCGCATGTCGCGCGAGGAAGGCCGCGAGCTGTTCGCGGTTCTCCTCGGGAAAAATCGAGCAGGTAGCGTATAGCATTTTGCCGCCGCTGGCGAGCAGCGGCCAGAGCGCATCGACCAGGGCGGATTGCTGCCGCGCCAGCTCGGCGAAATCGCCAGGGCGGCGCAGCCATTTGATGTCGGGATGACGGCGCACCACGCCGCTGGCGGAACACGGCACGTCGGCCAGGATACGATCGAACGGCACCCCGTCCCACCAGCTCGCCGTATCGCCGGCGTCGGCGGCGACGAGGCGAGCCGAGAGCTGAAGGCGGGCAAGGTTGTCGGCGACCCGCTCCAGCCGGGTTTCGTCGACATCGAGCGCGGTGACGTCGAGGTCGGCCAGTTCCAGCATGTGGCAGGTCTTGCCGCCCGGCGCGGCGCAGGCATCGAGCACGCGCTGACCGTTATGCAGGTCGAGCCGGTACGCCGCCTGCTGCGCACCCTGGTCCTGCACCGAGACGTCGCCGTCGGCAAAGCCGGGCAGTTCGCGCACGCCGACCGGGCGGGCGAGTTGGATCGCCTCCTCGCCCAGGCACTCGGCCTCGATGCCCGCGTCACGCAGGCGCTGCAGGTAGGCAGCCGGTTCGATATGGCGGCGGTTGACGCGCAGGGTCATCGGTGGATGTTGGTTGTCCATGTCGAGAATGGCTTGCCAGTCCTGCGGGTAGTGGCGCCGCACGGCCTTGATCCACCAGCGCGGGTGGTTGTAGCGGGCCTCGTCGTCGGCCGCCACGGCGGCCTTGAATTCGTCGCGCTGGCGCAGGTAGTTGCGCAGCACGGCGTTGACCAGCCCCTTGAACCGCCCGCGCGCCAGCCGTCCGGCCAGCGTCACCGCCTCGTTGACCACGGCGTACTGAGCGGCACGGGTGTATTCCAGCTGATGCAGGGCAACGATCAGCACACGCTCCAGCTGCGGCTCGGGCAAGGGCTTGGGCAGCAGCTGGCGCAGCACGCGACGCCACTCGGCCAGGTGGCGCAGTACGCCGTAGCCGATGTCCTGCAGCGCGCCGCGCTCGGCCGGCGTGAGATCGGGCGCCTGGCGCTGGGCGTCGGCCAGGGCCTCGGTCAGGGTACGGCCCCCTTCGACTTTTTCGAGCAGGCCGGCGGCCAGGAGCTGGATTCGATGCATTGCGGTCAGTTCCAAAAAACCGGCCACAGCCGCGTATCACGGCTGTGGCCCGGGGTAGGTCGGTTTGCGCGGAATGATACGGCTAGACGCCGCCGCGCGCCATCTCGTTGAGGCGTGCGATGCGCTCCTCGGTATGCGGGTGGGTGCGGAACAGCGAGTCCATGCCGCCGCCGGAGAGCGGATTGATGATCATCATCTGCGCGGTCTCCGGATGCGCCTCGGCGGCGGGCATCGGCAGCCCCTGGGCGTAGTACTCGATCTTGCGCAGCGCCGCGGCGAGCGCCAGCGGTTCGCCGGAAATCTCGGCGCCGCCGCGGTCGGCTTCGAATTCACGCGCGCGCGAGATCGCCATCTGGATCAGGCTGGCGGCCAGGGGGGCCAGCAGCGCGACCAGGATGCCGGCGATCGGGTTGACCGCACGGCCCTCTTCGTCGCGCCCGCCGAAGAACATGGCGAAGTTGGCGAGCGCCGAGATGGCGCCGGCCATGGTGGCCGAGATGGTCGAGATCAGCGTGTCGCGGTGCCGCACGTGCGCCAGCTCGTGCGCCATCACGCCGCGCAGTTCGCGGTAGTCGAGCATGCGCATGATGCCGGTGGTGGCCGCTACCGCCGCGTGCTCCGGATCACGCCCGGTGGCGAAGGCGTTGGGCTGGTCTTCATGGATCACGTACACGCGCGGCATCGGCAGCCCGGCGCGGCCCGCCAGTTCGGCCACCATGCCGTACAGCTCGGGGGCGCTCTGGGCATCGACCTCCTGCGCGTTGTACATGCGCAACACCATCTTGTCCGAGTTCCAGTAGGCGAAGACGTTCATCGCGCCACCGAACAGCAGCGCCAGCAGCATGCCGCTCTTGCCGCCGATCATGGCTCCGATGACGCCGAACAGCGCCACGATGGCGGCCATCAGCAGCGTCGTCTTGAACCAGTTGAAAGTCATGGCCACAGCCTCCTTGCGTTATCCACCACCCTAGATATGGTTCACCGGCTTGGAATATCAAGCCCCGAGCCGGGTCCCCGTCAGATCCGGCCGGCCGGCAACGAAGTCGCGTGCCGCCAGGCGCTTGCCGCCGGCAGCCTGCAGCTGGGTGAGCCGCACCACGCCGCTCCCCGCCGCCACGCGCACGCCGTCGGCGTCGGCCGACAGGACCGTGCCCGGCTCACCGCGGCCTTCCTCGGCGGAGGCCAGCCACAGCTTGAGGGGTTCGCCGGCGAGACGGGTGAAGGCGCCGGGCACCGGGTTGTAGGCGCGGATGGCACGGGCGATGTCGGTCGCCGGCTGGCTCCAGTCGACCTCGGCCTCGGCCTTGGAGAGCTTCTGGGCGTAGGTCACGCCTTCTTCCGGCTGCGCCACCGGGTTGATCTCGTCGAGCCGCGCCAGGGTGTCGACGATGGCGCGAGCGCCGGCTTCGGCCAACCTGTCGTGCAGCGTGGCGGCGGTTTCGTCCGCGGCGATCGGCAGCGGATGCACCGACAGCATGGCGCCGGTATCGAGGCCGACGTCCATCTGCATGATGGTGATGCCGGTTTCGCTGTCGCCCGCCAGCAGCGCGCGCTGGATCGGCGCCGCGCCGCGCCAGCGCGGCAGCAGCGAGGCGTGGATGTTGAGGCAGCCTTGCGCCGGCAGCTCGAGCACCGCCTGCGGCAGCAGCAGACCGTAGGCGGCCACCACCATCACCTCGGCGCCGACCTCGGCGATCAGCGCCTGCGCTTCCGGGGTCTTCAGCGTCAAGGGCTGCTCGACGCGCAGACCGTGCTGCAGCGCCAGCGCCTTGACCGGGCTCGGCTTGAGTTTCATGCCGCGCCCGGCGGGGCGGTCGGGCTGGGTCAGCACCAGCGGGATGTCGTGCCCGGCGTCGAGCAGGGCCTGCAAGGCGGCGGCGGCGAATTCCGGGGTGCCGGCAAAAATCAGTTTCATGGCATTCCTGCAAAAACGAGGGGACACGGTGTGCGTGTCCCCGGGGTTCGGCCAACGCGGGTCGGGCCTGGAATCTGTTCACGATCTGTCGTGAGCGGCCCTCAGCGGGGTGAAGAGCAGCACAGAAACCGGAATGGACATGAAGTCCATGAGGATTTCCGATCGCTGAGCGAATCCCTGCGTGCCAATCTTCGATTGGCTCGGCGATAGATTCGCACGCAGTGCACCTGAGCCCCGATCAGGGACGCGCAGCAAGATCGGGACAGATTCTTACAGCGTGTGCTTCTCGCGCTTCTTCATCTTGGCCTTGATGCGGCTCTGCTTGAGCTGGGACAGGTAGTCGACGAACACCTTGCCGTCGAGATGGTCGATTTCGTGCTGGATGCAGATCGCCAACAGGCCGTCGGTCTCGATCTCGAACGGCTCGCCGTTGCGGTCGAGCGCGCGCACCCGCACCCACTCCGAGCGGTGCACCTTGTCGTAGATGCCGGGCACCGACAGGCAGCCTTCTTCGTACACGGTATCGCCACGACGCTCGACGATTTCCGGGTTGACGAAAGCGGTCAGGGCCGACTTCTCTTCGCTGACATCGATCACCACCACGCGCTCATGCACGTTGACCTGGGTGGCCGCCAAGCCGATGCCATTGCATTCGTACATGGTCTCGGCCATGTCGTCGATCAGTTGGCGGATGCGCTCGTCCACCGCGCCGACCGGACGCGCGACTTTGTGCAGACGCTCGTCCGGGTAATGCAGAATAGTTAGCAGCGCCATCTAATTCCGTTACTCCAGATTGTAGTTTTGCCATCAGCATGTCGATAATAGACCTGTCTGACGCAGATATCGTTACTTCGAGGGCGCCGGGAATGGCGCGCCCGTCCATGAATATTGGGGCATTTTCCATGCGCAAAAGCATTATATCGCTAGTCTTGGCTCTGGGCCTTGCGGCACCGGCCTTTTCCGACACGCTGACGCTGCGCCCTGACGCCCCGGCGCGCTACGTGGTGGTCAAAGGCGACACGCTGTGGGGCATCTCCGGCCGCTACCTGAAAAAGCCGTGGAACTGGCCCCGCCTGTGGCAGATGAACCGCGACGAAGTGAAGAACCCGCACCTGATCTACCCCGGCGACGTGCTGGTGCTGACCTGGGTCAACGGTCAGCCGCGCCTCGGCCTGGAGCGCAACCGCCGCGAGGTGAAGCTGTCGCCGCAGGTGCGCATCGAGGACCAGGACCGCGCCCTGCCGAGCATCCCGGCCAAGGCCATCGAGCCCTTCCTGTCGCGCCCGCTGATCGTCGATATCGACAGCTTCTCGCGTGCACCGCGCCTGGTCGCCGGCAGCGACGAACACGTGGCGATGAGCAGCGGCGACCGCGCCTACGCCATGGGGCTCGACCAGGGCGGCAGTTGGCAGTCGTACCGCCCCAACAAGCCGCTGCGCGATCCGGACAGCGGCGAGACGCTGGGCTACGAGGTGACTTACGGCGGCGATCTGGCGGTCGAGAAGATGGGCGACCAGGTACAGTCGTTGCGGGTGCGCAAGGTGGCCGAGGAAATCCTGGTCGGCGACCGCCTGGTCAAGGCGCCGCGCGACTATTTCGTCAGCTACGTGCCGCATCCGCCCGAAAAGATGGTGCAGGGCAAGATCATCTCCACCCCCAACGGCGTCGCCGGCGCGGCCCAGTACTACAACGTGGCGATCAACCTGGGACAACGTGACGGCCTGGAAACCGGCCACGTGCTCGACATCCTCAAGAACGGCAGCCTGGTCAAGGTCACGACGCCGGACAACCGCGAGACCAAGGTGCTGCTGCCGACCGAGAAAGCCGGCTCGCTGTTCGTCTACCGCGTGTTCAACCGCGTCGCCTACGGCCTGGTGATGGAGAGCGCGGTGCCGATCGGCGTGGGCGACGTGGTGCGCACGCCGGACGAGGAATGAGCCGCGAGCGCGCCGACTGGGCGCTGCTGGCGCTGACCCCGGGCATCGGCCCGGTCGGCGTGCTGCGCCTGATCGACACCTTCGGCAGCGCCGCCGCCGCGGCTTCGGCCAACCTTTCGCAGTTGCAGCGTTGTCTCGGTGACGAGGCGGCGCGCGCCCTGGCGGGCCGCGTGGCGACAGCCGACGTGGAGGCGGCGCTGGCCTGGGCCGACGCGCCGGGCTGTTTCCTGCTGGCCCTGGCCGATCACGACTACCCCACCGCGCTGGCCGAGGCCGGCCACGCCCCGCCGCTGCTGTTCGGCCGGGGCCGGCGCGAATTGCTGGCGCGCCCGATGCTGGCCATGGTCGGCAGCCGCCACGCCACACCGCAGGGCCGGCAGACCGCCGAGGAGTTCGCGCACGGCCTGGCGCAGGCCGGCTACACCATCGTCAGCGGGCTAGCCAGCGGCATCGACGGCGCCGCCCACCGTGGCGCGCTGGGCACGGCGGCATCGACCATCGCGGTGATCGGCACCGGCATCGACCGGGTCTACCCCGCCAGCCACCGCCAGCTCGCCCACCAGTTGGCCGAAGGCGGCCTGATCCTGTCGGAATTCCCGCTCGGCACGGCACCGCTGGCGCACAACTTCCCGCGCCGCAACCGCATCATCGCCGGGCTCAGCCGCGGCTGCCTCGGTGGTCGAGGCCAACGTCAACTCCGGCTCGCTGATCACCGCGCGCCTCGCCGCCGAGGTCGGGCGCGAGGTGCTGGCGATTCCCGGCTCGATCCACAACCCGCAGGCGCGCGGCTGCCACCGCCTGATCAAGGACGGCGCCAAGCTGGTGGAAACGGTGGACGACGTGCTGGACGAAATCGGCCGCCCCGCCCCCGACGCACCAGGGGCGGCCAGCACCAACACGGCGGTGGCGGACGGCACGGCAACGGTGGTGGCGGAGACGCCGCTGCTGGTCCAGCTGGGCTACGATCCGGTCGACGTCGACAGCCTGGCGGCGCGGCTCGAGTTGACGGCGGGGGAGGTTTACGCGATGCTTCTCGAGCTGGAACTGGAAGGCCGGGTGGCAAGCCTGCCGGGCGGTCGTTTCCAGCGCCTGTCCTGAAGCGGGACGCGCCCTGCCAGCATCCTTAAAAGTCTCTGCACCATGTTTGACGTTCTTGCCTATCTGTTTGAAGAATACCAGGACCCCGAAGCCTGCAACGACCGCGAAGGCGTGATGCGCACGCTCGCCGCCGCCGGCTTCGAGGACACCGACATCAACGACGCCCTCGACTGGCTCGACATCCTCTGCAACATCAACGAGGGTGCCTTCGCCGCGATGGACGAGTCCTACGGCCTGCGCGTCTACAGCGACAGCGAACAGAAACGCCTGCCGACCGAAGTGCGCGGCCTGCTGCAGTTCCTCGAGCACCACGGCGCCCTCTCCCCGGCGCAGCGCGAGATGGTGATCGACCGCCTGCTGGCGATGCCCGACGACGAGGTCAACGTCGCCTCGGCCAAACTGGTCACCTTGCTGGTGCTGTGGGTGCAGAAGGCCGAGCTGCCGATCCTGCTCGGCGAAGAGCTGCTCGACGTGGTGAACGGCGAACCGACCATGCAATGAGCTTGTCACGGCGTTGCGACAGGCTTACCATCGCGCCCTTCCGACGCCTTAACGACACGTCCGACAAGAGCGCCCCCTTGCGCTCTTGTTTTATTTGATAGATACACAAGATGTCAGCCCGGGACTGCCGGGTTCACGATTGAACAAAACATGCCCTCGAGCCTATTGATCGTTGAGTCGCCGTCCAAGGCCAAAACGCTGAAAAAATACCTGGGTCAGGACTTCGAAGTCCTCGCCTCCTACGGCCACGTCCGCGACCTGGTGCCGAAAAGCGGCGCGGTCGACCCGGACAAGAACTTCGCCATGAAGTACCAGCTGATCCCGCGCAACGCCAAGCACGTGGACGCCATCACCCAGGCGGTGGCCGAGGCCGATCACATCTATCTGGCAACTGACCCGGACCGCGAAGGCGAGGCCATTTCCTGGCACCTGGTGCAGATCCTCAACAACAAGAAGCTGCTGAAGGGCAAGACCGCGCAGCGCGTGGTGTTCCACGAGATCACCAAGAACGCGGTGCTCGACGCCATCGCCAACCCGCGCGACATCTCGCAGGAGCTGGTCGACGCGCAGCAGGCGCGCCGCGCGCTCGACTATCTGGTCGGCTTCAACCTGTCGCCGATGCTGTGGAAGAAGATCCGCCGCGGGCTGTCCGCCGGCCGCGTGCAGAGCCCGGCGCTGCGCCTGATCTGCGAGCGCGAGAACGAGATCCGCGCCTTCACCGAGCAGGAATACTGGTCGATCCACCTCGACAGCCACAAGGGCCGGCAGAAGTTCGGCGCCAAGCTGTTCGAGCTCGGCGGCAACAAGCTCGACCAGTTCGACATCCCGAGCGAGGCCATCCAGGCCGACACGCTGGCGCGGCTCGCCGGTCACCCGGCCACCGTCAGCAACGTCGACAAGAAGAAGAAAACCCGCAACCCGGCCGCGCCGTTCACCACCTCGACGCTGCAGCAGGAGGCGGTGCGAAAGCTCGGCATGACCACCGACCGCACCATGCGCACGGCGCAGCAGCTGTACGAGGGCGTCGACATCGGCCAAGGCACGGTCGGTCTGATCACCTACATGCGTACCGACGCCGTGGTACTGTCGAACGAGGCCCTGACCGAAATCCGCGGCTACATCGAGAGCCAGTTCGAACCGGCCTTCCTGCCCAAGGCCCCGGTCACCTTCAAGAACAAGTCGAAGAACGCCCAGGAAGCCCACGAGGCGATCCGCCCGACCTCGATCGAGCGCACCCCGGCGGCGATGAAGCCGTTCTTGACCACCGACCAGTTCAAGCTCTACGAGATGATCTGGAAGCGCACCCTGGCCTGCCAGATGGCGCCGGCCAAGTTCGACACCACCAGCGTCGACATCACCGTCGGCGAGGGCGTGTTCCGCGCCACCGGCCAGGTGCAGACCTTCGCCGGCTTCCTCGCGGTGTACGAGGAAGACGTCGACGACGCCGAGGACGAAGACAACGCCAAGCTGCCGGCGCTGGAGGTGGGCGACGTGCTGCCGGTGGACAAACTCTACGGCGAACAGCACTTCACCCAGCCGCCGCCGCGCTTCTCCGAGGCCAGTCTGGTCAAGGCGCTGGAAGAATTCGGCATCGGCCGTCCGTCCACCTACGCCAGCATCATCTCCACGCTGAAGGACCGCGAGTACGTGGTGCTCGACAAGAAGCGCTTCCTGCCGACCGACACCGGCGAGATCGTCAACAAGTTCCTCACCGAGCACTTCGGCCAGTACGTCGACTACAACTTCACCGCCAAGCTGGAAGACCAGCTCGACGAGATCGCCAACGGCCGGCGCGAGTGGGTGCCGGTGATGGAGACGTTCTGGAAGGGGCTGGCCAAGCAGCTGAGCGAGAAGGAAAGCCTGTCGCGCGCCGAGGTCACCACCGAGAGCCTGGACGAGGCCTGCCCGAAGTGCAGCAAGCCGCTGCAGATCAAGTTCGGCAAGCGCGGCCGCTTCATCGCCTGCACCGGCTACCCCGAGTGCGACTACACCCGCGACATCGGCGAGACCGCCGAGAGCGCGGCGGCGGCGGCGGAAGAACCGACGGTGATCGAGGGGCGCACCTGCCCGGAATGCGGCGGCGCGCTGCACATCAAGAAGGGCCGCTACGGCAAGTTCATCGGCTGTGCCAACTACCCCAAGTGCAAGCACATCGAACCGCTGGAAAAGCCGCGCGACACCGGCGTGACCTGCCCGGAATGCAAGACGGGCAGCCTGATCGAGCGCAAGAGCCGCTACGGCAAGCTGTTCTACAGCTGCAATACCTATCCCAAGTGCAAGTACGCCACCTGGAACCCGCCGGTGGCCGAGCCCTGCCCGAAGTGCCACTGGCCGATCCTGACCATCAAGACCACCAAGCGGCGCGGCACCGAGAAGGTCTGCCCGCAGAAGGAGTGTGGCTACAGCGAGGTGATCGCCCCGCCGGAAGCCAAGGAAGCCTGAGCCACATCCGCCCTCACCCCCGACGCCACCGCCAGGTGGCGTTTTTCATTCCCGGTCGGCCCGCGATATCGCCCGTTCGTCATAACCCGGCACCGGCTTTTATTCAGCATTTCCCGGCGCAATGCTTATACTTCGAGTCAAGGGCGAAGTCAGCCCGATTTCACTGCCAGATTCGTTCTGGCGAGTACGGTACCTGCGACGGACCGGAATGCCCTCCGGGGCAAAACGCCGCCTGCCCCCAGGCGGCGTTTCCATTGGGCCAGAACGCCGCGCGCATTCCAACTGACAGCCGCAGCGCCTCGAGCAGATGTCCGCAAGCCGCACTGGAATGCGGTTGCGGCGGCGCTGGCGACGCTTCGGGCACGGCGCAGACAGGGCGGGGTACCCGTTCCCCGGTTTGTCCGGGGTGGGTGTTGTGCCGCAGTGCCTGCAAGGCGGGCTGGAGGTAAAGGGCGGATCATGAAAGCCGACAGCAGCTTCTACTTCACCGGCAGCGCCGTGCTGACCTTGCTGGCTTTCGCCTCCGCGACCTGGCCGCTGCTGGCCGTCTCCTTGCTCGTCACGTTCTGCGGCATGATGGTGGCCGACCGCGAGCAGCTGGCGGCACTCGACAGCCACGCGCTGGCGATGTTCCTGATGCAGCACGAACGCCCGCTGCTGCCGCTGGATGCCTTTCGTGGCCGCGAGCTGCTGTTCTACTACGCCGGCCAGCCGGTGTACCGCTACCTGATCGCGCGCGACTCGCGCTGGCTCCTGGTCGGCAAGCAGGGCGAGGTCAAGGAAGGCCCGGGCATGATCCGGGTGACGCCGGGCTACCTGTACCGCCGCCTCGACGATTGATAGCCTGATCCATTAGGCGGCTGCGCCCTTGCATCTTGAGCGCCGGCAATGCTCTGAGCGTGCGAATCTCTGATTCGCTCAGCCATGATCCTCATGTACTCCGTGTACATTCCGGTTCCTGTGCGTTGGCGGCACTCAACCTGCTTTGGCTCGCTCTCCCACTGAAACAGGCTCCCGTCCCGCCCAATGCAAAAACGGCAGCGCGCCACCAGGCATGCTGCCGTTTTGTCCCGTGCTTCGGCCAACCTTGTCAGCCGAACAGCACCAGCCCCCACACCACGGCCAGGTTGACCAGACCGATCAGCTGCGCCGCGCTGCCCATGTCCTTGGCGCGCTTGGCGAGCGGATGACGCTCCAGCGAGGTGTGGTCGACCGCCGCCTCCACCGCCGAATTGAGCAGCTCGATGATCAGCGTGGCGAGCGAGCTGGCCACCAGCAGGGCGCGCTCGAGCGCGCTGGCGTGGATGACGAAGGCCAGCGGGATCAGGATCACGGCCAGCAGCAGCAGCATGCGGAACGCGTCCTCGTGGCGAAAGGCGGCCTTGAGACCGTCCAGCGAGTACCCGAAGGCGTTGATCAGCCGGGTGATTCCGGTCTTGCCCTTGAACGGGCTTTCCTGCAGCTTCATGCGGCTCCCAGAAGATGGATACGTGGCGCTTCGCCCAGCCAGTGCAGGCGTGCCTGCATCGAGCGCGACAGCCAGACCTCGCCGTGGCCATCGACCAGCAGCACGTCGCGGATGCCGAAGCGGCTGGCATAGTAAGAAGCGCGCGCGGTGTCGGCAAGATAAATCGGCTTGGTGGCGACATCGGAGCGCAGGCCGGCGTCGGCGGCCGGCGCCACCACCACGGTGGCGGCCTGGGCGCGGCAGTCGCTGCTGCCGTCGCGCGGGTCGATCAGGTGGCAGTGGCGCCGCCCGTTCAGCTCGAAGTAGCGCTGGTAATCGCCCGAGGTCCCCACCGCCTCGCCGTCGGCCAGCTCCACCACCGCCATCGCCTCGTTGCGGCGCGGGTGCTGGATGCCGACCTTCCACGGCGTGCCGTCCGGCTTTTTGCCCAGCGCGATGACGTTGCCGCCGATGTTGATCAGCGCGGCACGGACACCGGCGGCCTTGAGCTGGTTGCGCACCCGGTCGAGCGCCCAGCCCTTGGCGATGCCGCCCAGATCGAGCTGCACCGCCGGGTTGCGGCTGGCGATGCGGCCGTCGGCGAGGCTCAGGTCGGCCATACGCGGGCGGGCCTCGACCAGTTGCCGGAGCGCCGCCGGGTCGGGCGTGACCGGGGCGAAACTGTCGGCGTGGAAGCCCCACAGCGCCACCAGCCCGCCCAACGCCGGCGAGAACAGGCCGTCGGAGAGCGCCTCGTCGCGCTGCGCGGCGCGCAGCAGCTCGGCGAGGTCGGGCGCCAGCGGCGCCGATTCACCGCGCGCCAGGGCGCGGTTGATGGCGACCAGCTCGCCGTTGCCCTTCCAGGCGTGCAGGCGCAGGTGCAGGCGGTCGAGTTCGGCCATGGCCTGCGCCACCGCGGCCTGGGCGCGGGCCTCCGGCTCGCCCAGCACGGTGACCTCGACGCGCGTGCCGAACACGTAGCTTTCCTGGCGGAACGGTTCGGGCTCGCGGCTGCACGCCGCGAGCCCGATCAGCAGACACAGGGCCAGACAGGTTGGCCGAAGCCGCGAGATCAGTGCGCGCACCGCCGCTCCAGCGCGTCGATGTACAGCCCGGCGACGTTGATGCCGGTCTGATCCATGATCTCGCGGAAGCAGGTGGGACTGGTGACGTTGACTTCGGTGAGGTAGTCGCCGATGACGTCGAGACCGGCGAACAGGATGCCGCGCCGCTGCAGTTCCGGCCCCACCGCCGCCACGATCTCGCGGTCGCGCGCGGTGAGCGGGCGCGCCTCGCCGCGACCGCCGGCGGCGAGGTTGCCGCGCGTTTCGCCGGCCATCGGGATGCGCGCCAGGCAGTAGTCCACCGCCACGCCGTCGATCACCAGGATGCGCTTGTCGCCGTCGCGGATTTCCGGGATGAAACGCTGCGCCATCACGGTGCGGGTCTCGCGCTGGGTGATGGTTTCCAGGATCACCGACAGGTTGGGGTCGTCCGGCGTGACGCGGAAGATGCTGTCGCCGCCCATGCTGTCGAGCGGCTTGAGGATGACGTCCTGGTGCTGGCGCACGAAGGCGCGCAGGCGGGCCGACTCGCCGGAGATCAGGGTCGGCGCGATGCAGTCGGGGAAATTCAGGATCGCCAGCTTCTCGTTGTAGTCCCTGAGCGCCTGGCCGCTGCTGAACACCTTGACGCCCTGGGCTTCGGCCAACGTGAACAGCTGCGAGGCGTACAGGTACTCCATGTCGAACGGCGGGTCCTTGCGCATGATCACCGCGCTGAACGCGGTGAGCGGCTGGCGCTGCACCTCGGCGAGGCGGAACCAGTCGTGCTTGTCGCCGGTGAGGGTCAGGCCGCGCGCGTCCACCAGCAGCCGTCCGCCTTCCACCGACAGCTGACGCGCTTCGGCCACCGCCAGCGCATGGCCGCGTCGCGCCGCCTCCTCCATCATGGCGAAGGTGGTGTCCTTGTAAATCTTGAAGTGGTCCAGCGGGTCGGCGATGAACAGGATTTTCATAGGCGGGATCCAGTGCGCTCAGGCGTTGTCGGGGTCGGTGGCTTCCAGCTCCAGCGAGGCGGCCAACAGCGCCAGGCGGGCGATCACGCCGTAGGAATAGAACCGGTTGGGCGGACAGTCCGGGGTGCCGCTCTTGTCCGGCAGACAGGCCGATTCGAACGACAGCGGCACGAAGTGCATGCCCGGCGCGTTGAGGTTCTCGTCGACGCCGCGCCCGGTGTGGACGCGGTAGAAGCCGCCGATGACGAAGCGGTCCATCATGTACACCACCGGCTCGGCCACCGCGGCGTTGACCGTCTCGAAGGTGTACACGCCTTCCTGCACGATCACCTCGGACACTTCCAGCCCTTCCTTCACCACCGCCATCTTGTTGCGCGCCTTGCGGTTGAGGCCGATCACCTCGTCCGGCGACTTCACGCTCATCACGCCCATGCCGTAGGTGCCGGCGTCGGCCTTGACGATCACGAACGGATCATGGGTGATGCCGTACTCGCGGTACTTGACGCGGATCTTGTCGAGCAGGCCGGAAACGCTGTCGGCCAGCGCTTCTTCGCCCTGGCGCGACTGGAAATCCAGCCCCTTGGTGGCGTTGAAGTAGGGATTGATCAGCCACGGGTCGATCGAGATCAGGCGCGCGAAATCGTCCGCGACCTGGTCGTAGGCCTTGAAATGGTGGGTCTTGCGCCGCACCGCCCAGCCGGCGTGCAGCGGCGGCAGCAGGGTCTGTTCCAGGTTCTGCAGGATGTCCGGCGCGCCGCCCGACAGGTCGTTGTTGAGCAGCACCACGCACGGGCTGAAGCCGTCGGCCAGCACCAGGCGGTTGCCGCGGCGCTCGATCGGCTCCAGCCGCACCGTGGCGCCGTTGGCGGCGGTCAGTTCGGTCGGCTCGGTGATCTCCGGGTTGAGCGAGCCCAACCGGACCTTGAGGCCGGCCTGCTCGAAGATGTGCACCAGCGCCGCCACGTTCTGCAGGTAGAAGGTGTTGCGCGTGTGGTTCTCCGGGATCAGTAGGATGTTCTTGGCTTCCGGACACACCTTCTCCACCGCGCTGGTGGCGGCCTGTACCGCGAGCGGGGTGAATTCCGGGTTGAGGTTGTTGAAACCGCCGGGGAACAGGTTCATGTCCACCGGGGCCAGCTTGAAGCCGCTGTTGCGCAGGTCGACCGAGCCGTAGAACGGCACCTGGTGGGCGTGCCACTGGCTGCGGAACCAGTGCTCGATATGGGGCTGGGCGCCGAGGATGCGGCTTTCCAGCTCCAGCAACGGGCCCTTCAGGGCGGTGGACAGGTAAGGAACGGTCATGTCTTCCCCTTTGGGATGATCTTGGGTCGAATTGCACAATGGTGGGGATGACAGGCGCCTTATTCAACCCTGGGTGGCGGAGCGGCGCGGGCTCAGTCCGGCCATGCTTCGTTATAGGCCGCCTGGTAGCGCTCTTTCAGCCCGGCCCAATCGAAGACATGGTTCTGCGCGCCGCGGCTGACCACCTTGATGGCGCCCAACAGATTGGCTAGGCGGCCGGTCAGATGCCAGTCGAGACCGTGCCGGATGCCATACAGCAGGCCGGCGCGGAAGGCGTCGCCGCAACCGGAGGGGTCGAGCGCGGGGCCGTCCAGCGGCACCGCCGGGATGGGGAGCAGCGTGTCGCCGACGTGGATCTCCGCCCCCTCGGCCCCGCGCGTGATGAACAGCGCGCGCACCTGACGGCGCATGTCGTCCAGCGTGAGCCCGGCGCGCTCGCGCATCAGTTCGGCTTCGTAGTCGTTGAGCGTGACGTAGCTGGCCATTTCGACCAGCGCGCGCAGCTCGGTGCGCGAGAACAGCGGCAGCTCCTGGCCGGGATCGAACACCAACGGGATGCCGGCCTCGGCCAGCTCGCGGCAGTGCTGCAGGCAGCCGTGGTAGCCCGACGGCGCCACGATGGCAAGCTCCACCGGGCTCTCGACCTCGCACAGGTGGTTGTCGGTGGCGTGCTCCATCGCGCCGGGGTGGAACGCCATCAGCTGGTTGCCGCCGCTATCGCTGATGATGAAACATTGCGCGGTATACTGGCCGGGAACGGTGCGGATATGGCGGTCCGCCACGCCGAGGCACGCCAGATGCTCGCGGTAGGGGTCGAAGTCCTCGCCCACCGTGGCCATCACCAGCGGCCGCTCGCCCAGCAAGGCGAGGTTGTAGGCGATGTTGCCGGCGCAGCCGCCGAACTCGCGGCGCATCGTCGGCACGCGGAAGGTGGTGGAGATCTTGTGCAGCTGGTCTGCCAGGATATGCTGGTCGAAACGGTCTTCGAAGGTCAGCAGGGTATCGTAGGCGAGCGATCCGCAGACGAGGATGGACATGCCGGCTCCGCTATGAAATCAAGCGTTTAAGTGTAGCACGAAACACCGCCCTCCCCCGTGGCGAACCCTGGCTGCGCCGCCCGCTCCAAGCTGTTGCCACGTTTTTACAGGATGATCCGATGACACCCACCACTCTGCGCCGCGGCGTGCTGCCGCTACTGTGCGCCGCGCTGCTGACAGCGCTGCCGGCCGCCGCCAACCCAGCGCTGGAACGCGCCCGCTTCACCGACCTGGCCGGCAAGAACGCCGCGCTCACCCAGTACAAGGGCAAGGTCACCGTGGTGAATTTCTGGGCCACCTGGTGTTCGCCCTGCCGCGAGGAGATGCCGATGCTCAACGCCGTGCGCACCCGCCTGGCGCCGCGCGGCGTCGAGGTGGTCGGCGTGGCGCTCGACGACAAGGTGTCGGTCGGCAATTACCTGCGCACGACCCGGGTGAGCTATCCCATCGTGCTGGGCGACGGCAACACGCTCGACCTGATGCGCGCCATCGGCAACCCGGCCGGCGGCCTGCCCTACACCGTGGTGCTGGACCGCTCCGGCAAGCAGGTCGCCACGCTGATCGGCAAGCTGTCGGAACAGACCCTGCTGCAGGCGGTCGAGCCGCATCTCTAGGCACCTGTTCACGATCCCTTGGCCCCCGTGCCGGGCCTCGTCGCCCGACCTGCCGCCACGACGAAAAAAAGCCCGGCCTAGGCCGGGCACAAGCTGACAACAACAGGGAAAATCTCAGAAGGTCACCTTGACCGGCGCCCACTTGGCCTGGCGCACCTGATAGACGGTGATCGGCGCCTGGATCAGGTCGCCACGGCTATCGAAGCGGTAGCTGGCGTTCACCCCCTCGTAACTGATCTTTTTCAGCGCCGCCGTGACCTTGCCGGGCTCGGTGCTGTTGGCCTGCTGCATGGCCTTCGCCACCAGCATCACCGCGTCGTAGTGCTGCGGGCCGTAGGACAAGGGCGGCTTGCCGTACTTGGCCTGATAGCGCTTGATGAAGTCCTGGCCCTGGCTGCGCTTTTCCAGCACGTTGCCGGCCACCGCCGCCATGAAGCCTTCGCTGTTGCTGCCGGAGAGCTTGATGAAGTTATCGGTCTGGATCATGTCGCCACTGAGCACCTTGGTGGACAGGCCGAGCTGCTTCATCTGCAGCGCCAGGGGAGCCGCCCGGCTGTCGGACATGGCAACGAACAGCAGGTCCGGCTTGGCGGCACGGATCGTGGTCAGGATCGGACTGAAGTTGTTCTGCCCCGGCGTGGTGTATTCGCGGCGGATCACCTGCGCCCCCAGGCGCTTGGCCTCGGCCTCGAACTTGTCGGCCAGGCCCTGGCTATAGGCGGTGCGGTCGTCGATCATGGCGATGCGCTTGGCCTTCAATTCGCTCAGCGCGTATTGGGCGATAGCCGGTCCCATGCGGGTGTCCACCGCGCTCAGGCGGAAGGCGTTGCCGTAGCCCTGGTTGGTGTAGGTGGCGTTAACCGCCACCGAGAACTGCGGCAGACCGGCCTGGTTGATGATGCGCGCGGCGGGAATGGTGGTGCCCGACGTGAACGGGCCGACCACCGCCTTCACTTCTTCATCCAGCAGTTTTTGCGCGGCCAGGGTGGACTGCTTGGGGTCTTCCTGGTCGTCCTGCGATACCAGTTCGAACTGCACCGGCTGGCCGTTGATCCTCAGCGCACTGCGGTTGAGGGTGTCGACGGCGAGCTGGGCACAGTTCTGGTTGTCCTTGCCCCAGTGGGCGTCCGGCCCGGTCAAGGGGCCGATGAAACCGATTTTCACCACCTCGGCGGCAGAAGCGGCGCTGATGCCCCCCAGGGCCAGCAGGGTAACGAGCAGGGTGTGTTTCATGTTTTGCATCCTGATGAGGTTGTTGAATCGACAAGGGCACAGCAACAGCTTGATTGCGACAGCGTTGGCACCGACCGGGCCGCTAACGAAACCGGTCGGGCCAGAACTCTGGCGGAATGGCCGCCACCCCGGTGAGGTGGTCGCGCAGCAGCGCGCCGGTGGTGGCGGCGAGGGTCAGGCCGAGATGGCCATGACCGCAGGCGAAGAACAGTTGCCGCAGGTGCGAGGACGGGCCGATCACCGGCACGGTATCCGGCACCGACGGGCGGTTGCCCATCCAGGCGCTCATGCCCTCGGTACCGAGTTCGCCCAGCATGGCCTGCGCCTTGTCCAGCAGCAGGTGGGCGCGACGGTAGTCCGGCGGCGCGTCGCGGTGCGCCAGTTCCACGGTGCCGGCCAGGCGCAGGCCGCCGTCGGCCATCGGCAGGATGACGAAGCTTTCACTGGCGTTGAGCAGGAAATGCCGTAGCGGACGGCCGGCCCTGGGCAGGGTCAGGTGGTAGCCGCGCTCGCTCTCCAGCGGCAGCGCCTGGCCAGCCTGGCGTGCGAAACGGTCGCTCCACACGCCGCTCGCCACCACGACCTGCCCCGCGCTCAGCGCGCGGCCGTCGGCCAGGGTGATGCCGCTGACGGCGCCGTGCTGCTGACGCAGCGCCGTCACCGGCTGCTGCAGGAACCGGCCGCCTTCGCGCAGGAACTGCTGGAACAGGCCGAGGCTGAACAAGTAGGGATCGTCCACGTGCGACCAGTCGGGAATCAGCACCCCCTGCTGCCACGGCGCACGCAAGGCCGGCTCCAGCCGTGTCAGTTGGTCTTTGTCGCAGCGCCGCCAGCGCACGCCCTGCTCGCCGCGCCGCTGCCAGCGCGCCAGGTCGGCCTGCAGGGCGCCCTGATCGGGATAGAGCGCCAGTGCGCCGTGGCGACGCCAGCTCCCTTCCAGACCGCAGCGGGCGATGAGCGGGGCGTAGTCCTGGTTCACCCGGGCCAGCAGCTGTCCCAGCTGCCGGCTCAGCGCCGCCACCCGCGCTGGCCGGCTCGCCAGCACGAAGCGGCCGAGCCACGGCATCAGACCCGGCAGATGGCGCCAGCGTACCGCCAGCGGGCCGAGCGGATTGAGCAGCCAACGTGGCACCTGGCGCAGCACGCCGGGCTCGGCGAGCGGGAGCACCTCGCTCACCGCCAGCGCCCCGGCGTTGCCGGACGAGGTGCCGGACGCCGGCGGATCGCGGTCGAGCAACAGCACGTCGAGCCCGGCCAGGCGCAGTTGCAGCGCGCTGGCGATGCCGACCACGCCGGCGCCGACCACGATGACGTCGGCGCGGCTCATGCCCCCTCGCCTACGCCGAGGCGCCAGTTGGCCAGCGCGCATCGCGCCGCCGCCAGATCCCAGGCGGCGGTACCGACGCTCTTGAACAGGCGCGGGCGGGCCGCGTCGAAGCGTCCGGCCACGGCGTCGGCCAGCGACGCCACGGTGGACCAGTCGATCCCGGCCTGGATCAGATCCCCGGCCTCGTGGCGCGCGCCGACCGGGTCGTCGGAAAACAGCTGGCTGCCGGCGATGGCGTGCGGCCCCAGCTCGGCCATGTCGGGACGGAAGGCGCCGACCCCGATCAGCAGACGATCGGGACGCGCCGGCTGGTCGTACACCGGAACCTTGCTGGTGGTCAGCATGATCACCACTTGCGCCGCCTCGGCCACGTCCCCCGTGGCCGGCTGCAGATCCAGGCCGAGCGTGCCGTGCTCGCGGCAGAACGCCTCGGCGGCCGCCCTCTGGTGGCCATGCACGTCGACGCGCAGTCCCGGATACAGCGCCGCCAGCGCCTCGGCATGGCCGGCCGCCTGCTTGCCGGTGCCGATCAGCGCAACGTGGCGCGGAGGCGCCTCTTGCAGCGAGCGCATCGCCAGCATCGAAACCGCCGCGGTGCGCCGTGCGGTGACGGTCGGCCCGTCCAGGATCAGCAGCGGCACGCCGCTGGCGGCGTCGTAGACGCTGACCACGCCGTGGATGGTGGGCAGGCCGTGGCGGCTGTTGTGCGGGCAGACGTTGACCAGCTTGTGCATGGCGACATCGTGGGCGGAGGCCGGCATCGAGAGCAGCACGCCCTCCCCCTGTAACGGCAGCACCTGGCGTTCCGGGCTGCTGATGCGACCGGCCTGGTACTCTTCGGCGGCGTCCGCCAGCACGTGGCACAAGGAATCGAAGGGCAACAGCTCGGCGGTTTGGCGGGCGGAGAGAACCGGTAGCGGTGTCGACATGCTCATGGGGCGTCAGACCTCTGAATTGGTAGAATTTCGACCAGATTTTGGTTGCTTTCACATCAACCATCCAAAACTGGCCAGATGTAGGACAGCAACCACACTGTTTATGTCAAAAAAATTACCAATTAGCCACGCAAGGCACAACCCTATCGCGTCATCGTCAGGGAATTTGGTAAACTTTGTCACCAATACGCAACACTCATGTCCGCTTTTAGACCAATTTGAGTGACCACCATGCAAGAGACCAACCACTTCCAGCCGCGCCCGATCTACCAGCAGGTGGCCGAGCAAATCCAGCACAGCATCACCAACGGCGAATTCCTGCCGGAATCCCGCCTGCCGTCGGAGCGCGAGCTGGCGGCACGCTTCCGCGTCAGCCGCCCCGCCGTACGCGAGGCCATCGGGTCGCTGCAGAACCAGCAGCTGGTGATGACGCGCCGCGGCTCGGGCACCTACGTCTGTGCCGATGCCTTGCAGCGGCTGCAGCAGGCCCAGCTCGCCGACACGGACCGACGCGCCGACGACAGCCCGCTGTCAACGCTGGAGGTGCGGCTGCTGCTGGAGCCCGCCATCGCGCGGCTGGCAGCACGACGCGGACAGCGCGACGACAAGGCCGAGCACTACCTGGCGCTGATGAAGAACGTCAAGAACATCGACATCCAGGCACAGCAGGCGCTGTGGAGCGAGAGCGACCGGCTGTTCCATCGCCAGCTGGCCGTGATGACCGGCGATGTGCTGATGGTGCGCATCGCCGACGAAATCGCGAAAGCCATGGAGCAGCCGCTGTGGCAGCGGCTGCGTGACGACGGGATCTACGACGAGGAACGCATCAGCCTGTACGTGGCGGAACACCAGCTGATCTACGAGGCGATCGTCAGCGGCGACGAGCAGGCGGCGGCCTTCTACGTCGAGCAGCATCTGCGTCGGGTGGGCCGGGACATTTCCACCGGCGACGCCTCGCCGCCGAAAACGCCGGCCTAGCCGGCCGCACGCCCACCCGCGCAGCCGCTGCCTGCAGACGGCCCCCTCACCGGGGAAAGGACGCCTCCGCGGGGCGGAGGCGGCACGCCTAAGCACTACTCACCCGCTGCGCCAGCCGCAGCGCGGCGATGCGGCCGATCTCGCCGAGACAGCGGGCGAATTCCTGTTGCGGGGGGTCGTGCAGGCGCTGCTCGAGCTGGGCGAGGATGTCGTCCCGGCCGAGCCCGGCCACGGCGACGATGAAGGGATGGCCGAAGCGCGCGCGATAGTGGGCGTTGAGTTCGGCCAGCCGCGCGGTGTCGGCGCTCTCCTGGCGCAGGCCGGCGGCCTGCTGCTCGCCGCCCGAGGCCGCGCTCAGCGGGGCACGTGTACCCAGTTCGGGGTGGGCGCGGATCAGCGCCAGCTGTTCCTCGTGGGAGGCTGACAGCATGGCGGACACCAGCGCCTGCCACAGCGCAAAGCGCGTGCTGAACGGGCGTTGTTCCCAGGCGCGCTCGGCCACCCACGCCGTCTGTTCGAACACGCCGTCGAGCGCGGCGACGAAAGCGTCGCGCTCCAGGGCCGACAAGTCCGCCGGCGTCCAGCGCCGGTTGTCAGGGCTATCCATGGCGTCCTTCCTGCCGCCAACGCGGCGAATCATCACCATGCGGTTATAACCATAATAGAAGCTGGCCACTGCGCTGCTTTCCCGACAGCATCGTCATGACCGACAGAAAGGCCACACCATGGGCCGTCTCACCACGCATGTGCTCGATACCGCGCGCGGCTGCCCCGCCGCCGGGCTGGTCGTGAGCCTGTACCGCATCGACGGCCTGCAACCACGCCGGCTGCTGGTTACCCGCACCAACGCCGACGGCCGCTGCAATGCCCCGCTGCTGGAAGGCGCGGCGCTGCAGCCGGGGGTGTACGAGCTGCACTTCGCCGCCGGCGACTACCTGCGCGCGCAGGGCCATGCCCTGGGCGACCCGCCCTTCCTCGACGTGGTGCCGATCCGCTTCGGCATCAGCGATACCACGGCGCACTACCACATCCCGCTGCTGCTGGCGCCGTACGGCTACAGCAGCTACCGCGGGAGCTGAGCGTGGTTGCCTACCTGCTCGACTGGCTGGCGCTGTTGCTGCGCTGGCTGCACTTCGTGGCCGGGGTGGCGTGGATCGGGGCGTCGTTCTACTTCGTCTGGCTCGATAACCACCTGACCCCGCCCACCGACCCGGAACTGCAGCGGCGCGGCGTCGGCGGCGAGCTGTGGGCGGTGCACGGCGGCGGCTTCTACAACCCGCAGAAGTACCTGGTCGCTCCAGCCGTGCTGCCGTCCAGGCTGCACTGGTTCAAGTGGGAGGCCTACACCACCTGGCTGTCGGGCTTCGCGCTGTTGGCGCTGCTGTATTTGGCGCGCGCCGAGGTGATGCTGGTCGATAGCGCCGTGGCGCGCTTGAGCCCGGCGCTGGCGGTGGCCGTGGCGTTGCTGACGCTGGGCGGGGCCTGGCTGGTCTACCACGGCCTGTGTCGCAGCCCGCTCGGACGGCGTGACGGCAGGCTCGGTCTGAGCGTCTACCTGCTGCTGGTGGCACTGGCCTGGGGGCTGTCGCAGCTGTTCGCGGCGCGCGCGGTGTATCTGCTCTGCGGCGCGGTGATCGGCACGCTGATGGCCGGCAACGTGTTCTTCGTCATCATCCCCGGCCAGCGCGTCATGGTGGCGGCCCTGACACGCGGCGAAACGCCGGACCCGGAGCCGGGACGGCGCGGCAAGCAGCGCTCGGTGCACAACAACTACTTCACGCTGCCGGTGCTGTTCATCATGATCAGCCCGCACTTCGCCTTCACCTACGGCCACCGCTACGGCTGGGCGCTGCTGGCCGGCATCGGCGCCGCCGGGGTGCTGATCCGCCACTTCTTCAACCTGCGCCACCGTGGCATCGTCGACTGGCGCTTTCCCGCCGCCGGCGTGGCGCTGTTGCTGCTGGTGGCGCTGGCCGGCGCGCCGTCCGGCGTGCTGTCCGGCGTGCTGTCGGCCGGGGAAAAACGGTCTTCGGCCAACCTGGAGCAGGTGCGCGCCATCCTGGCGCAGCGCTGCGTCGCCTGCCATGCCGCACGGCCGAGCTTTGCCGGGTTTTCGGCACCGCCGGCCGGGGTGCGGCTGGACGAACCGGCCGAGATCAAGCGCAACGCCGCGCGCCTGGCCGCGCAAGTGCAAAGCAGGACCATGCCGCTCGGCAACCTGACGCACATGACCGACGCCGAACGCCGCCTGGTCGTCGAATGGGCCGCCGCCGGGGCGCCGGACTGAGCGCCGGCCCGGCGCCCCGGGCCCCGGAGAACCCGGCCGCAGCGGCTTCGGCCAACCTGGGCCGGCGGGACCGACCAGCGACACGGCATGGCCGGAGCGCGGGCTCCGCCTTGGCGACCGCGGCGCGGGGGAAGTGGGTAAGGAGGGACGGAGGAGTGGCGACACCAGCGGCAAGCGGGCCGTCCGCCGAAGCGGGCAGCGGCGCGCTGGTCACACTCAGGACGCCTCGGCCGCGTCGATGATGCCCCACCAGCGCAGCGTCTGGCGGAAATGGTTGCGCACTTGGCCGGCGGCCTCCTGCTCGTCGCCGCCGGCGATCGCATCCATGATCGCCAGGTGCTCCTGCATCGCCGGCACGATGCGGTCGGGCAGCAGCGGGCGGGAATGCTGCATCACCAGGATGCGATCGCGGTTGCGTGCGTAGATCTCCCGGATGCTGGCGTTGTCGAGAACATTGGACAGGGCGCTGTGCAAGGCCCAGTCCACCGCCATCGCCTCGCGCTGCAGCGAGGGCGTGATGCCGGCGCGCGCGGCGTCGAGCACCTGCTGATGCTTTTGCCGCAGTTCGCCGAGCGTGTCCGCGGCGTGCCGGCGCACCAGCAGCCGGGCGCCCTCCTGGTCGAAGACGGTGCGCAGGTGGAAGCACTCGCGCACCAGCTCCGGCGTCGCCTCCATCACCGCCACGCCGCGCTTGGGCAGGACGCGGACGTAACCGGCCGACTCGGCGCGCTTGACCGCTTCGCGCACCGGCGCCAGCGGCAGCCCGATCACCCCGACCAGGTCCGACATCGAGACGAACTGCCCGGCCCGCAGGCCACCGCCGGTCAGCAGCTCCCGCAGCGCCAGGAAGGCCTTGTCGGCCAAGAGCAAACCTTCAGGCTCCTGCATGTTTCTCGTCCCCATCCATTTCGTCGAGCGGCAATTGTCACATCAGGCTTCGCCGGCAGCAAATTCCACCTGCCACACCAAGCAAACCCATAAAGACATTTTTGTTGCAAAACTCGAAAAATTCAAACTAACATGTCAGAAAGAATATAACACCACGTCCCCGGTGCCGCTGTACTCCGGCCGGCGGGTAACGGTGAGTCGTCCGACGCGGAATCCGTCCCGCTTCGGCAAGCACCAGGTGGCTCAGCACCCCCTCCCGGCCGGCTCGGGAGGAGAGGCCTACCGGCCGGGAGTCGATAGCAAAACTATCGACAGAACCGATGCCGGAGGGAATTCAAGCGCTTGCGCTTTATCCCTAAGCTGTCCCAACCAAGCTAATAATTATTTACACCAAGGAGAAGCAGATGGCCCGAACAAGAGCAGCGCATGCCGCCACCGCGGCGTTGCGCAACAACCCCGTGAGCATGGAACTCACCCCCTCCCGTCATCCCTTCGACAAGACCCCGGTTGCGCACGGCAACCCCCTTTCGATCCGGTTTGCGAGGTGAACCATGTACAAACGCTTCCATAAGACCCTGTTCGGGCAAGTCGTCATCGCCCTGATTCTCGGCGTGATCGTCGGCATCGTCTGGCCCGATTTCGCCACCAAGCTCAAGCCGATGGGCGACGGCTTCATCAAGCTCATCAAGATGCTGGTCGCGCCCCTGGTGTTCTGCGTCGTGGTGCACGGCATCTGCAGCACCGGCGACCTGAAGAAGGTCGGCCGCGTCGGCGTCAAGGCCCTGCTCTACTTCGAGATCGTCACCACCTTCGCCCTGGCGCTGGGCGTGCTGCTGGCCGAAACCCTGCGGCCGGGCGCGGGCATGAACATCGACCCCCACACCCTCGATGCCTCGGCGCTGGCCGACTATAGCGAGCGGGTGTCCCAGGTGGGCCACCTGACGGCGGTGGACTTCATCATGAAGCTCATTCCCGCCACCTTCGGCGACGCCTTCGCCAAGGGCGACATCCTGCAGGTGCTGCTGATCGCCATCCTGTTCGGTTGTGCCGTCGCGGCGCTCGGCGAGCGCGGCCGCCCGGTGACCGTCGCCATCGACCACCTCGGCCAGGTGTTCTTCAAACTGATCGGCTTCATCGTCAAGCTCGCCCCCTTGGGCGTGATGGGCGCCATCGCCTTCACCGTCGGCAAGTACGGCATCGGCTCGCTCAAGCAGCTCGGCCTCTTGGTGGCGCTGTTCTACCTGACCTGCAGCATCTTCGTGGTCGGCATCCTCGGCATCATCCTGCGCCTGGCCGGCTTCAACATCTTCAAGCTGCTGGGCTACCTGCGCGAGGAACTGCTGATCGTGCTGGGCACCGCCTCGTCCGACGCCGTGCTGCCACAGGTGATGCGCAAGCTCGAGCTGATGGGGGTGAAGGATTCGACCGTGGGCCTGGTGATCCCCACCGGCTACTCCTTCAACCTCGACGGCTTCTCGATCTACCTGACCCTGGCCGCGGTGTTCATCGCCCAGGCCACCAACACGCCGCTGTCGCTGACCGACCTCCTCACCATCCTCGCCATTTCGCTGGTGACCTCGAAGGGCGCCCACGGCGTGCCGGGCTCGGCCATCGTGATCCTGGCCGCCACCTTGAGCGCCATCCCGGCCATACCCGCCATCGGCCTGGTGCTGGTACTGTCGGTGGACTGGTTCATGGGCATGGCGCGCGCGCTGACCAACATGATCGGCAACTGCGTGGCGACCGTGGTGGTCGGCGTGTGGGAAAAGGATATCGACCGCGAACGCGCCACCCAGGTGCTCAACGGCGAAATCAAGGTCGATTTGCGCGCCCCGGCCCGTGCCGAAATGTTGGCCGAAGCCGCGCCCCAGACACGCCTCTGATCGAGCGCTCGACACCCCGAGGGACACGCCAAGCCGGCGCGTCCCTCACGAACTTTCACTGAACACTGCAAGGAGAACCCATCATGGCCCACGCCACCGGACCCACCGTCATCGCCCCGCCCGCCGAGCTGCCCGATTGGGCGCGCCGCTCGGTGGACCTCGCCAACCCGCGCCTGGGCGCCCAGGCCCTGTACGCGTCCGACGATTTCTTCGCCGACGTCTCGCGCATGCTCAACCCGGAACCGGCCCAGTTCGTTCCCGGCAAGTTCGACGAGAACGGCAAGTGGATGGATGGCTGGGAGTCGCGCCGCAAGCGTGTGGCCGGCTATGACTGGGCGCTGGTGAAGCTCGGCGTGAAGGGCGTGATCCGCGGTTTCGACGTGGACACCAGCCACTTCACCGGCAACTACCCGCCGGCGGTGTCGATCGAGGCCACCGTGTCCGCCAGCGACGACGTGGAAGCGCTGAAGGCCGCCGCCTGGACCGAGATCCTGCCCGCCACCGCGCTGGGCCCCAATAGCCATCACCTGCTGCAATGCGCCAACGGCGACGTCTGGACCCACCTGCGCGTCAACATCTACCCGGACGGCGGCATCGCCCGCCTGCGCGTGTACGGCCAGCCGGTAGGCGGCCTGGAGAGCGCCGGCCCGGACCAGCTGGTCGACCTCGTCGCGCTGGAAAACGGCGGCCGCCCGGTGGCCTGGAACGACGCCAGCTTCGGTTCCTCCGCCAGCAATATGCTGCTGCCCGGCCGCGGCCTGAACATGGGCGACGGCTGGGAGACCCGCCGCCGCCGCGAACCGGGCAACGACTGGTGCGTGCTGGAACTGGGCGCGCCCGGCATCATCGAGAAGATCGAGCTGGATACCGCCTTCTACAAAGGCAATTATCCCGATGCCTTCTCGCTGCAGGCGGCCTTCGTCAGCGGCGGCACCGACCAGTCCGCCACCACCCAGAGCATGTTCTGGCCGGTGCTGCTGCCAGAGCAGAAGCTGTCGATGGACGCGGTGCACACCTTCACCGACCTGGCCAGCCTCGGCCCGGTGACGCACGTGCGCCTCAACATCTTCCCCGACGGCGGCGTCTCGCGCCTGCGCCTGTGGGGCCGGGTGGCCAAATGAAGACCCTCGACCTCAGGGTGGAGCCGCTCAGCCGGGAAGCCTTCGCCCCCTTCGGCGACGTCATCGAGGCGTCGGAGGCGGTGCGCCACTTCCCCATCAACGGCGGCAACACCGAGCGCTACCACGACCTGGCCAGCGTCGAGCCGGGGCCCGAGGGCCGGGCCATCGTGTCCATCTTTCGCGGCCAGCCGCGCGCGCTGCCGTTCCGGGTGGAGATGATGGAGCGCCACCCGCTGGGCAGCCAGGCCTTCATTCCCCTGTCCGGCCGCCCCTACCTGGTGGTGGTGGCCCCGGCGGGAGCGCCTCCGGCGGCGGCAGACCTGCGGGTCTTCCTCGCCCGCGCCGACCAGGGCGTCAACTACCGCACCGGGGTGTGGCACCACCCGCTGCTGGCGCTCGACGCGGTGTGCGACTTCCTGGTGGTGGACCGCAGCGGCCCCGGCCACAACTGCGACGAAGTCCAGCTCGACACCGTCGGGGTGATTCCCGGCGTGGCCTGAGCAGCGGGAGCACCGATCATGCCTGACATCGTTGCCGACGGCGTCCGCGCCAGCCCCGCCCGCCAAGGCGGGGGCGCTCCGGGCGCAGGTTGGCCGAACCGCGAAAGGTAGCGCGCCATGTTGCTCGGTCTGGCGCTCCTCTACGTAGGAGCCGTGCTGATTCTCAACGGGCTGTGGATGCTGGGCCGCATCGGCGACAGGGAGATCTCCGTGATCAACCTGTTCGCCGGCGGCCTCACCCTGCTGGTGGCCCTCAAGCTCGCCTTCGGCGAGGGGGCTAACGCCGCGTCGATCAAGGCGGGCGCCCTCTCCCTGCTGTTTTCCTTCACCTACCTGTGGGTCGCCATCAACCGCCACAACGGCGCCGACGGCCGCGGACTGGGCTGGTTCAGCCTGTTCGTGGCGATCACCGCGCTGCCGGTGGCGGTGGATACCCTGCGCCTTGCCGCGTCCACCTGGGACTGGTGGTTCGGCCTGTCCTGGCTGGCGTGGGCCGTGCTGTGGCTGCTGTTCTTCCTGCTGCTGGCGCTGCAGAAACCGGTGGCCGGGCTCACCGCCGGCATGGCCATCGTCCAGGGCGTGCTGACCGGCTGGCTGCCGGGCTACCTGCTCCTGACCGGGGCAATGCGCTAAGAACCTGTTCACGATCTTGCTGCGCATCCTGATCGGGGCTCATGTGCTGCTCGGAATCCTCATGTACTCCAGTACATTCCGGTTCCTGCGCTGCTTTTCACCCCGCTGAGGGCTGCTCGCGACTGATCGTGAACAGGTTCTAAGGACAACGGCACCCGACGCCGCCCGCAGGCCAAAACAAAGCCGGCCCGTCTCGCGACGGCCGGCTTTTTCCTTTCGACGGCGGGAACTCAGCCCTGCGGCGCGTAGGGATGATGCTGATGCCAGTGGCGGGCGATGTCGACGCGGCGGCACACCCACACCCGGTCGTGCTTCTCGATGTGGTCGAGGAAGCGCTGCAGGGCGCGGAAGCGTCCCGGACGGCCGAGCAGCCGGCAATGCATGCCGACCGACATCATCGCCGGACGCTCGTCGCCTTCGGCGTACATCACGTCGAAGGCGTCGCGCAGGTAGTCGAAGAACTCGTCGCCGTGCGAGAAGCCCTGCGGCAGGGAGAAGCGCATGTCGTTGGTGTCGAGGGTGTAGGGCACGATCAGTTGTGGCACCGTCGCGCCGTCGGTCTTCTGCACCTCCATCCAGAACGGCAGATCGTCGCCGTAGTAGTCCGAGTCGTACAGGAAGCCGCCGTAGTCGGCCACCAGGCGGCGGGTATTGGGGGAATCGCGCCCGGTGTACCAACCCAGCGCGCGCTCGCCGGTGAGGCGTTCGATGATCTCCATGCCGATGCGCAGGTGCTCGCGCTCGGTCGCCTCGTCGACGTTCTGGTAGTGGATCCAGCGCCAGCCGTGACCGGCGATCTCGTGCCCCAGCTCGCGGAAGGCCGCGGTGACCTCGGGGTGGCGTTCCAGCGCCATGGCGACCCCGAACACGGTCAAGGGCAGGCCGCGCCGCTCGAATTCGCGCAGGAAGCGCCACACCCCGACGCGCGAGCCGTATTCGTAGACGCCTTCCATCGACATGTGGCGGTCCGGGAAGGCCGGCGGGCTGAAGAGTTCGGACAGGAACTGTTCGCTCGCCGGATCGCCGTGCAGCACGCAGTTCTCGCCGCCCTCCTCGTAGTTCAGCACGAACTGGACGGCGACGCGGGCGCGGCCGGGCCAGTTGGCGTACGGCGGGTTGCGACCGTAGCCGACCAGGTCGCGGGGGTAATCCTTGGTGATGGCCATGTGTTTCTCCTGCATTGTTGCGCGCCCGGCACCATGCGGTGCCCGGTGTCATGATTGCCGTTGCCTCAGGTGCGCCGCGCGGCGCGCATCGCTGCCGGGTAGATCAGCGCGCCGGCCAGCGCGCCGATCACCCAGCCGAAGTTGTTCTCGGGCAACAGATGGAAAAATTGCGTCGCCAGCTCCCAGCCGACCGACAGCGTGCCGGACAGCGTGAGCGCCGCCAGGCCGACCTTGTTCCAGCCGCCGTCGTAGTGATAGCGCCCGGTGGGCGCCATCGTGTACAGCTCGGCCTCCTGCACCACCTGCTTCTTGACGAGGTAGAAGTCGGCCATCATCACGCCGTACAGCGGGGCGAGGATGGAGCCGAACACGCTGACGAAGACCGTGATCGCCTTCGGGCTGTCGACGAAGATCCACGGACACACCAGCACCGCGAGGATCGACGCGATCAGCCCGCCGCGCTTGAAGTCGACGTGCTTGGGGAAGAGGTTGGCGATGTCGTAGGCCGGCGAGACGAAATTGGCGACGATGTTGATGCCCATCGTGGCGACGACGAAGGTCAGGCTGCCGATCACCACGGCCACCTTGTTGTCGATGCGCGAGACGATGTCGACCGGGTCCATGATCATCGCGCCGAACACCGTCGAGCTGCCGGCGGTCACGATCACGGTGATGATCGAGAACACGATGAAGTTCACCGGCAGGCCGAGGAAATTGCCGATCTTCATCTGGCGCTCGTTCTTGCCGAAGCGCGAGAAGTCGCCGAAGTTGAGCAGCAGCGCGGCGAAGTAGCTGACCACCAGCAGCACCGCGCTGCCCATCGCGGTGACCGATTCGCTGCCGCTGAGCACCTTGTCGCCGAGCGTCAGGTCGAGCGCGCCGAGGCCGGCCTGCGACAGAATCCAGCCCATCAGCACGAACATCACGACATACACCGCCGGGCCGCAGAAATCGACGAATCGGCGAATCGTTTCCATGCCGCGCTGGAAGATCACCAGCTGGAAGAACCACATGAACATGAAGCAGGCCCAGCCGAGCAGGTCGAGCCGCAGAAAGCTTGTGTCGCGCAGCGCCACGGCGCCGGGGAAGAACAGCAGCACCAGCGTCGCCACCGCCTTGGAGGCGAAGTAGGTCTGCACGCCGTACCACACGATGCCGACCACGCCGCGGATGACCGCCGCGAGGTTCGCCCCCATCACGCCCATGCTCACGCGCGCCATTACCGGGAAGGGGATGCCGTGCACCAGGCTGGGTTTGCCGACCCAGTTCATCAGCAGGTTGACCAGCAGGATGCCGAGCGTCAGCGCCGCCAGCACCTGCCAGCCCGACAACCCGAGCAGGAACAGGCTCGCGGCAAAGGTATAGCCGCCCACGCTATGCACGTCGGACATCCACATCGCGAAGATGCTGTAGCCGTTCCAGGTGCGCGCGCTCTGCGGCACCGGCGCGAGGTCGTCGTTGTAGAGGCGCGGGTCGGCGCCGGTGATGACCGGTTGCGGAGTGCTGCGGGTGGCGCTGTGGGCGGTGGTGGTCATGAAGGGTTCCTCCTCGCGATGCGTCGTCGTGGTGCCGATGGGGCCGGGGCCGGCACGCTGACGCGTGCAGGCTCATACCGTTGTTAATAGACGGCGGAGACGGCAAATGCTGGCCCCGTTGACGACAGCCTCGGCGGGAGAGGCTCAGGAACCCGGCTGGGCGCTCAGGTGTTCGAACTGCCCGGTGAAGCGCTTCGCGGGTGGGAAGGCCAGATCGCCGTGCTTGCTGGTGCCGAGCCGGAGGCTCACCAGCGTCTCGGCAAGCTTCACCGCGGCGGTGACGCCTTCGACGATCGGCAGGCCGACCGCCTCGCGGATCTCGTCGGCGAGATCGGCCATGCCGCCGCAGCCCAGCACGATCGCGCCGATGCCATCCTCGGCCTTGGCGCGGCGGCATTCCGCCACGATGCGCTCGAGCGCGCAGGCGCCGTCGTCCTCGAGGTCGAGCACCGGGATCTCGGCCGCGCGCACGCGCCGGCAGTGGTGGGCGAAACCGTAGGACTGCAGCAGGTGCTCGGCGATGATGCCGGTGCGCCCGAGCGTGGTGACTACCGAGAAGCGCGTCGCGATCATGGTCGCCGGGTGAAAGGCGGCCTCGGCGATGCCGATCACTGGGGCGCGCGTCAGCTCGCGCGCGGCGAGCAGCCCCGGATCGCCGAAACAGGCGATGACGTAGGCGTCGGCCCCTTCGCGCTCGCCCTTGCGCACCTCCTCGGCGACGCCGACCGCGCTGATCGCCTCGTCGAAATGGCTCTCGATCGAGACCGGACCGCTGTCCGGGTTCACCGCGACGATGCGCGTGCCGGGCGCGGCCACGCGCTGGGCAGACGCGCCGATCTTTTCGGTCATGCTGCGGGTGGTATTGGGGTTGATGACGCGTATCAGCATGGTTGTCTCCTTGGTATGTAGGCGGGAGCCCGTCCTCGGTCGGCGAAAGCCGGTTTTCCCATCTTCCGCCTTCCAGTGGGACAAGCTCGGACGGCCCATCGTTGCCAACAGTCTAGAATTGCCTTGTACACAATTCAATGATTTTTTGTGTACATACAATAGTTACCTACGATACGCGTTGCCGGTGCGCACCTCCTGCCTTGCGCTGCGCTCGAGGCCAGCCTGCTGCAGACACGCCGCAAGCCGCCTACCCAGCATCAACTAAAAACAATTTCAGTTATATACGTATACAATTTTTGTACGCACACGCCTCACTTTCCTGCGATGACAGCGCTCGCCCCGACAGCACGCGCTGGAGCGGTATCGCCAGCAAGGGCGGGCGCCCCGCATCGCAGGACGCCTCCCGCTGCAGGACGACGCCTGCGGCGGCAAGGCGGCCGCACGGCGTTCACGGTGCGCGACAGCAGCACCGGCGTTTTCACCGACACGGGGAGGCGCGGCCGGGCGAGTAAATACTAAAAGTATCGACAGAACCGAGACCCCCGGCAATTCAACCACTTAGTCTTTCTCCCTATGCTGTGACCATCAGTCAAGCAAACCCACCCCAGGAGGAAGACAAATGGCCCGAATGAGAGCAGTGGATGCCGCCGCGGCGGTATTGCGCAAGGAAGGTGTTGCCACCGTGTTCGGCGTACCCGGCGCCGCCATCAATCCCCTTTATTCGGCCATGAAGAAGGATGGCCGCTTCCAGCACGTGCTGGCGCGCCACGTGGAAGGCGCCTCGCACATGGCGGAGGGCTACACCCGCGCGCGCGCCGGCAACATCGGGGTGTGCATCGGCACCTCCGGCCCGGCCGGCACCGACATGATCACCGGCCTGTATTCGGCGTCGGCGGATTCGATACCTATCCTGTGCATTACCGGCCAGGCGCCGCGCGCCCGCCTGTACAAAGAGGACTTCCAGGCGGTGGACATCGAATCTATCGCCAAGCCGGTCACCAAGTGGGCGGTGACGGTGCGCGAGCCGGCGCTGGTGCCGCGCGTGTTCCAGCAGGCTTTCCACATCATGCGCTCCGGCCGTCCCGGCCCGGTGCTGATCGACCTGCCCTTCGACGTGCAGATGGCCGAGATCGAATTCGACATCGAAACCTACGAGCCCCTGCCCTTGCACAAGCCGGCCGCCACGCGTGCACAGGCCGAGAAGGCGATGGCCATGCTCAACGCCGCCCAACGCCCGCTGATCGTCGCCGGCGGCGGCGTGATCAACGCCGACGCCGCGGCGCGGCTGCAGGAATTCGCCGAGCTCACCGGCGTGCCGGTGATCCCCACCCTGATGGGCTGGGGCACGATCCCCGACGACCATCCGCTGATGGCCGGCATGGTCGGCCTGCAGACCTCACACCGCTACGGCAACGCCACAATGCTGGCGTCGGACTTCGTGATCGGCATCGGCAACCGCTGGGCCAACCGCCATACCGGCTCGGTGGAGGTCTATACCGAAGGCCGCACCTTCGTGCACATCGACATCGAGCCGACCCAGATCGGCCGGGTGTTCGGCCCCGACTACGGCATCGTCTCGGACGCCGGCGCGGCGCTCGACCAATTGCTGGAAGTGGCGCGGGGGATGAAGCTGGCCGGCTGGCTCCCCGACCGCAGCGCCTGGGTCGCCGAGTGCCAGGACCGCAAGCGCACGCTGCAGCGCAAGACCCACTTCGACGCCGTGCCGATGAAGCCGCAACGGGTATACGAGGAAATGAACCGCGCCTTCGGCCGCGACACCTGCTACGTCAGCACCATCGGTCTGTCGCAGATCGCCGCCGCCCAGTTCCTCCACGTCTACCGGCCGCGCCACTGGATCAACTGCGGCCAGGCCGGCCCGCTGGGCTGGACCATCCCGGCCGCGCTGGGCGTGTGCGCCGCCGACCCCGAGCGCAAGGTGGTGGCGATCTCCGGCGACTACGACTTCCAGTTCATGATCGAGGAGTTGGCCGTCGGTGCCCAGTTCAAGCTGCCCTACCTGCACGTGGTGGTGAACAACGCCTACCTGGGGCTGATCCGCCGAGGCCCAGCGCGGCTTCGACATGGACTTCTGCGTGCAGCTGGCCTTCGAGAACATCAACGCTCCCGAGACCGAAGGCTACGGCGTGGACCACGTGGCCGTGGTCGAGGGCCTCGGCTGCAAGGCGATCCGCGTGCGCCGGCCGGAGGAAATCCAGCCCGCCTTCGCCCAGGCCCGCGCCTGGATGGAAGAGTTCCGCGTGCCGGTGGTGGTGGAGATCATCCTGGAACGCGTCACCAACATCTCGATGGGCACCGAGATCAACGCCGTCAACGAGTTCGAAGAACTGGCCGCCCGCGGCGCCGACGCCCCGACCGCCATCGCGCTGCTCGACTGAGCCGCGCCCAGACATCAGGAGGACACCATGCCGAAATTTGCCGCCAACCTCACCATGCTCTTCACCGAGCTGCCTTTCCTCGAGCGCTTCCAGGCCGCCGCCGAGGCCGGCTTCCAGGGGGTCGAGTACCTCTTCCCCTACGCCTTCGCCAAGGAGGTCCTGGCCGAGCAGCTGGCGCGCCACGGCCTGGTGCAGGTGCTGCACAACCTGCCCGCCGGCGACTGGGAAGCCGGCGAGCGCGGCATCGCCTGCCATCCGGACCGGGTCGACGAGTTCCGCGACGGCGTCGGCCGCGCCATCGACTACGCCCGCGCCCTGGGCTGCACCCAGCTCAACTGCCTGGCGGGCATCGCCCCGGCCGGGGTGCCGCAGGACACGCTGCAGGAGACCTTCGTCGCCAACCTGCGCTTCGCCGCCGCTCAGTTGCAGCGGGCGGGCCTGCGCCTGCTGATCGAACCGATCAACACCTGGGACATCCCCGGCTTCTACCTCAACCGCACCGCCCAGGCGGCGGCGATCCTCGACGCGGTGGGCTCGGACAACCTGTTCATCCAGTACGACATCTACCACGCCCAGCGCATGGAGGGCGAACTGGCGGGCACCATCGCGAAATACCTGCCGCGCATCGCCCACATCCAGCTCGCCGACAACCCCGGCCGCCACGAGCCGGGCAGCGGCGAGATCAACTACCCGTGGCTGCTGCGTCACATCGACCAGCTCGGCTACGACGGCTGGATCGGCTGCGAGTACAAGCCCGCCAGCAGCACCCGCGACGGGCTGGGCTGGATCAAGGCCCTTGTCGCCTGACCCCCAGCAGAGAACCGGAACATAACAGGAGACTACATCATGGCAAACATCGGTTTCATCGGCCTTGGCATCATGGGCGCCCCCATGGCCGGCCACCTCATCGCCGGCGGGCACACCGTCTTCACCTACACCCGCGGCCACACCCCGGGGGCCATCCTCGAGGCCGGCGCCAGGGTCTGCGCCAACGGCGCCGAAGTGGCGCGCCAGGCGGACATCGTCATCACCATGGTGCCCGACACCCCGCACGTGGAAGACGTGCTGTTCGGCGCCAACGGCGTCGCCGCCGGCCTCAGCGCCGGCAAGATCGTGGTGGACATGAGTTCCATCTCGCCGGTGGCCACCAAGGAGTTCGCCCGCCGCATCAACGAGCTCGGCTGCGAGTACCTCGACGCGCCGGTATCCGGCGGCGAAGTCGGCGCCAAGGCGGCGACGCTGACCATCATGGTGGGCGGCAGCGAGGCCGCCTTCGCCACGGTCCTTCCGCTGTTCGAGCTGATGGGCAAGAACATCACCCTGGTGGGCGGCAACGGCGACGGCCAGATCACCAAGGTGGCCAACCAGATCATCGTGGCGCTCACCATCGAGGCGGTGGGCGAGGCGCTGCTGCTCGCCGCCAAGGCCGGCGCCGACCCGGCCAAGGTGCGCCAGGCGCTGATGGGCGGCTTCGCCAACTCGCGCATCCTGGAGGTGCACGGCGAGCGCATGGTCAAGCGCACCTTCGAGCCGGGCTTCCGCATCGAGCTGCACCAGAAGGACCTCAACCTGGCGCTGACCACCGGCCGCCAGCTCGGCGTGTCGCTGCCCAACACCGCCACCGCCCAGGAGCTGTTCAACGCCTGCGCGGCGCACGGCGGCGCCGGCTGGGATCATTCGGCGATGGTGCGCGCGCTGGAGAAGCTGGCCAACTTCGAGATCGGCCAATAAGTGTTGTAAGAACCTATTCACGATCTGTCGCGAGCAGCCCTCAGCAGGGTGAAGAGCAGCGCAGGAACCGGAATGTACTGCAGTACATGAGGATTCCCGATCGCTGAGCCAATCACTGCGTGCACATGAGCCCCGATCAGGGATGCGCGGCAAGATCGTGAACAGGTTCCAAGAAGGGCCGGCATCGACCGGCCCCATAGCCCCCAGGAGACCCCATGCGTTACCTGTCCATCGATGTCGGTTCCTACCGTTTCGTCGCGCGGCTGGAAGAGGAGGCCGCGCCGCGCACCTGCGCCGCCTTCCTGAAGCTGCTGCCCTTCTCCAACCAGGTGATCCATTCGCGCTGGAGCGGCGAGGCGGTGTGGGTGCCGCTCGGCGACTTCGACACCGGGCTCGGCTTCGAGAACCACACCAGCCACCCTTCGCGCGGTGACCTGCTGCTCTACCCGGGCGGCTTTTCCGAAACCGAGATCCTGTTCGCCTACGGCAGCAGCCAGTTCGCCAGCAAGATGGGCCAATTGGCCGGCAACCACTTCCTGACCGTGGTCGAAGGCGCCGATCAGTTGATGGACATGGGCCGCACCGTGCTGTGGAAAGGCGCGCAGCCGATCCGTTTCACCGACCTCGGTGAGCTCTGATAGCAAAGGACACCCGCCGATGAACACGCCTCCCCGCGACCTGCTGGCGAAGATGTTCGCCGCCGCCGTCAACGCCGCCCAGCCGGAGCACTGCATACCTCCCTTCCTGCCGGAACCACCACGCGGCCGCACCATCGTCATCGGCGCCGGCAAGGCGTCGGCCGCCATGGCCCAAGCGCTGGAGCGGCACTGGCCGGGTGAGCTTGCCGGCACTGGTGGTGACGCGCTACGGCTACGCCGTGCCGTGCCAGCGCATCGAGATCGTCGAAGCTGCCCACCCGGTGCCGGACGCCGCCGGGCTGGCCGCGGCGGGCCGCCTGCTGGACACGGTGCGCGGCCTGACGCCCGACGACCTGGTGATCTGCCTGATCTCGGGCGGCGGCTCATCGCTGCTGCCGCTGCCGGGCCACGGCGTCAGCCTGGAGGACAAGCAGGCCATCAACCGCGCCTTGCTGACCTCCGGCGCCACGATCGCCGAAATGAACTGCGTGCGCCGCCACCTCTCGGCGATCAAGGGCGGACGGCTCGCCGCCGCCTGCCATCCGGCGCGCTTGGTGAACCTGCTGATCTCGGACGTCCCCGGCGACAACCCGATGGACATCGCCTCCGGCCCGACGGTGGCCGACCCCACCACCTGCGCCGACGCGCTGGAGATCGTGCGCCGCTACGGCATCGCCCTGCCCGCCGGCGCGCGCCGCCTGCTGGAGTCCGGCGACGGCGAGACCGTCAAGCCGGACGACGACCGCCTGGCGCGCGTCACCACCCACCTGGTGGCGACGCCGCAGATGGCGCTGGAGGCCGCCGCCACGGTCGCCGCCGAAGCCGGGCTGCCGGCGCTGATCCTCGGCGACAGCATCGAGGGCGAGGCGCGCGACGTCGGCAAGGTCATGGCCGGCATCGCGCTGCAGGTGAAGCACCGCGGCCAGCCGGCGGCGGTGCCGTGCGTGCTGCTGTCCGGCGGCGAGACCACGGTGACGGTGCGCGGCCAGGGCCGCGGCGGCCGCAACGTCGAGTTCCTGCTGTCGCTGGCGGTGGCGCTGAACGGCGCGCCGGGCATCCACGCCGTGGCGGGCGATACCGACGGCGTCGACGGGCAGGAGGAGATCGCCGGCGCCTTCATCACCCCCGACACCCTCGCGCGCGCCTGGGCCGCCGGCATCCGCCCGCGCGACCGCCTCGACGACAACGACGGCCACGGCTTCTTCGAAGCGCTGGGCGACGCCCTGATCACCGGCCCGACGCTGACCAATGTGAACGACTTCCGCGCCATCCTGCTCACCTGAGCGGCAAGCCATTATTAACTACAAAGTCTATTCCAGTAGGTGAGCGAGCCAAGGCAGGTTGAGTGTCGCCGGAGCGCAGGAACCGGAATGTACACGGAGTACATGAGGATTCCGCATCGCTGAGCGAATTGAAAATTCGCACGCAGTCCGCCGACGCTCAAACTGCGAAGGCGCAGCCGCCTAATGGGATGGACTCGAAGAGGAGACTGATGATGAGAGACACCAAGGCACTGACCCTGGACGAGGTCAAGCGTATCGCCGCCGCCGCCGAAACCGAGGCGACGGCACAAGGCTGGGCGGTCAGCATCGCGGTGTGCGACGCTGGCGGCCACGCCCTGTGGCTGCAGCGCATGGACGGCGCGCCGCTGATGAGCGCCGCGGTGGCGCCGGAAAAGGCGCGCACCTGCGTGCTCAGCGGCAAGCCGAGCAAGGCGTTCGAGGAGATGGTGAACAACGGCCGCTTCGCCGCGCTGGCGATGCCGGTGGTGCCGCTGGAAGGCGGCGAGCCGATCGTCGTCGGCGGCCAGGTGATCGGCGCGGTCGGGGTTTCCGGCGTCAAGGCCGGCGAGGACGCCCAGGTCGCCCGCGCCGGGGTGGCCGCCGTCATCGGCCAGTGGGAGGTCGCATGAGACGCCAGCGTCGTGCCCGCATCCTCGCCACGCTCGGGCCGGCGAGTTCCACCCTCGAGCGCATCCGCACGTTGGCCGAAGCCGGCGCCGACGTGTTCCGGCTCAATTTCAGCCACGGCAGCCACGAGGACCACGCCGCACGCCTGCGCCTGATCCGCGAGGTCGAGCAGGAACTCGGCCGCCCGATCGGCGTGCTGCTCGACCTGCAAGGCCCCAAGCTGCGTATCGGCCGCATGGCCGGCGGCAAGGCGCTGCTCGAGCCCGGCGCCCGCTTCCGCCTCGACCTCGACCCCGCCGAGGGCGACGCCGGCCGCGCCACCCTGCCGCACCCGGAAATCTTCGCCGCGCTCGAGGTCGGCACCGAGCTGCTGCTCGACGACGGCAAGCTGCGCCTGCGCGTCGAGGCCTTCGGCCCCGACTTCGCCGACACCACGGTGCTGGTGGGCGGCACGCTGTCCGACCGCAAGGGGGTGAACGTGCCCGGCGTGGTGCTGCCGATCTCGCCGCTGACGGCGAAGGACCGCGCCGACCTCGCCTTCGGCCTGGAACTGGGAGTCGACTGGGTGGCGCTGTCCTTCGTGCAGCGCCCCGAGGACATCGCCGAGGCGCGCGCGCTGATCGGCAACCAGGCCTGGATCATGGCCAAGCTGGAAAAGCCGGCCGCCATCGAGCATCTGGAGGAAATCGTGGCGCTGGCCGACGGCGTCATGGTGGCGCGCGGCGACCTCGGGGTGGAACTGCCGCCGCAGCAGGTGCCGGTGCTGCAGCGGCGCATCGTGCGCGCCGCCCGCGCCGCCGGCCGGCCGGTGGTGGTGGCCACCCAGATGCTGGAGTCGATGATCGTGGCCCCGGTGCCGACCCGCGCCGAAGCCTCCGACGTCGCCACCGCGGTGTACGAGGGCGCCGACGCGGTGATGCTGTCGGCCGAATCCGCCTCCGGCCAGTACCCGGTGGAGGCGGTCGCCATCATGGACCGCATCATCGCCGAGGTGGAGCACGACCCGGCCTGGCGCCACGAACTGGCGGCCGGCCACACCCCGGCCCGGCCCAACACCCCGGACGCCATCTGCTGCGCCCTGCGCCGCGTCGCCGAGCTGCTGCAGCCCGCAGCCACGGTGGCCTTCACCTCCTCCGGCTTCAGCGCGCTGCGCGCCAGCCGCGAGCGCCCGGTGGCGCCGATCCTGGCGCTCACCCCGCAGCTCGCCACCGCGCGCCGCCTGGCCCTGGTCTGGGGGGTCCATCCGGTGCCGTTCGACGAGGTACAGGACGTGGGCGAGATGATCGCCCACGCCAGCGACGCCGCCCTGCGCGAGCAGGTCGCGGCGCCCGGCGATACCGTGGTGGTGATCGCCGGCATTCCCTTCGGCCAACGTGGCAGCACCAACCTGCTGCACGTGGTGCACCTGCCCGGCGGCGTGGCAGGGGAAGGCTGACATGGCACCGCAGGACAACACCCCGCAGCCGCTCGTCATCGCCGGCCGGGCCTACGCCTCGCGCCTGCTGGTGGGCACCGGCAAGTACCGCAGCCTGGAGGAAACGCGGCAGGCAGTGGAAGCCTCGGGGGCGGAGATCGTCACCGTCGCCGTGCGCCGCACCAACCTCGGCCAGGACCCGGCGGCCCCCAGTCTGCTGGAGGTGCTGCCGCCGGAGCGCTACACCTACCTGCCCAACAGCGCCGGCTGCTATACCGCAGAAGATGCGGTGCGCACCCTGCGCCTGGCGCGCGAGCTGCTGGACGGCCACGCGCTGGTGAAGCTGGAGGTGCTGGGCGACGAGCGCACCCTCTACCCCAACATGCCGGAAACCTTGCGGGCCGCCGAGGTGCTGGTCCGTGACGGCTTTCAGGTGATGGTGTATTGTGCCGACGACCCGATCCAGGCGCGCCGCCTGCAAGATATCGGCTGCGTGGCGGTGATGCCGCTGGCCAGCCTGATCGGTTCCGGCATGGGCATCCTCAACCCCTGGAACGTGCGCCTCGTGATCGACGCCGTCTCCATCCCGGTGCTCGTGGATGCCGGGGTGGGCACCGCCTCCGACGCCGCCATCGCCATGGAGCTGGGCTGCGACGGCGTGCTGATGAACACCGCCATCGCCCAGGCCCGCGACCCGGTCGCCATGGCGCGGGCGATGCGCCTGGCCGTGGCGTCGGGACGGCTCGCCCACGAGGCGGGACGCATGCCGATGAAGCATTACGCGGCCTCGCCCAGTTCGCCCGGCGACGGCCTGATCGCGGTTGGCCGAAGCCGCTAGCCCCCGAGGAGAGGTGAGGATGGACCGATACACGGAACTCAAGAGCTTCGTGCTGGTGGCCGAAAAAGGCAGTTTCGCCGCCGCGGCGCAGGCCGAGCGGGTGACGCCGGTGGTGATGGGGCGCCGCCTCGACAGCCTGGAGGATCGCCTGGGCGTCAAGCTGATGCACCGCTCCACGCGCGGCCTACACCTCACCGACCTCGGCGAGCAGTTCCTCGACCAGGCGCGCCAGCTGCTCAAGGATTTTGACGACATCGAATCCTCGCTGCTGGCCGGACGCAACCTGGTGCGCGGCCACCTGGTGGTGTCGGCGCCGGCGGCGTTCGGGCGCCGCCACGTGGCGCCGCTCGGCCAGACCTTCCAGACCCTCTACCCCGACCTGAAGCTCTCGTTCAACCTCACCGACAGCGTGGTCGACCTGGTGCGCGAGGGCTACGACATGGCGATCCGCATCGGCGAGGTCACCGACCCCAACTACGTCGCGGTGAAACTGGCCAGCAACCGCCGCGTGGTGTGCGGCACGCCGGCGTACTTCGCGCAGCACGGCGTCCCGCACAGCCTGGAAGACCTGGCCCAGCACAACTGCACTGGCCTTCAACCTGCAGGGCGGCCAGCCGCGCGGCTGGTCCTTCCTGAAGGACGGCCGGCTGGTGGCGGTAAAGGTCGGCGGCAACCTGGACTGCAACGACGGCGAGCTGCTGTACAACTGGGTGAAGCAGGGGCTGGGCATCGGCTGGCGCTCCACCTGGGAGATCGAGGGCGAGCTGAAGCGCGGCGAACTGGTCACCGTGCTCGACGCGTTCGCGGTGCCGGCCTACGACATCCAGGCGGTCTACCCGCAACAGCGCCACCTGCCGGCCAAGGTGCGCTTCTTCATCGACTACCTGAAAAAGACCTACAACACCCCCGGCTATTGGGAACGATAGACGGCGCGATGCACGCCGCCGCGGTGTCTATAGTGAGGGAAACCCCTCTGCCGATGGCCCCGCCATGTTCCTCTCCCGCCGCCCCCTGCAGCTCCTCTGCCGCCTGCTGCTGGCGCTGTGGGTATTTGCCTGCGCGGCGGGCGCTCTCGAGGGCTGCCTGGCCGAGCAACCGTTGGCGGCGGGCCCGGCCGTCCTGAACGCCGCCCCGTCGGACGCGCCCGCTCCGGCGCCGGCCTCGCACCACGCCGCCTGCCAGTCCTGGTGCGCCAGCCTGGGCAGCGCGACCAGCGCCTCCCAGCCGGCGCCGGCCGCTCCCTTGGCGACCCCCGTGCTGCTGCTGTGGCTGCTGCTGCCCATGATCCTCCCGCCCCTCTGCCGCCACGGCCAGGCCTCCCGGCCGCGCCGGGCGGCGTGGCCGGCCGCCCCGCCCCCTTCCTTCCTGCTCCGGTTGTTCCAGCGTTTCAACCAGTAGCGTCCGCGCCCTCCGGATGACCGGAGCGCGTGCTGTGTTGCCGTCGGCGGCAAGCTCATGCCGCGACGATGCGTGGCGCCGCCCGGCCTGTTGCCACCCTCACCAGGCAAGGAGTCTGCCATGGCCCTGTTCCCCCCTTGGAAAACCGGCCTCGCCCTGGCCCTCACCATGGCGTTCAGCTACATCGTGTGCGCCCTTCTCTACCGGCAGTGGCCCGTGCAGGGCATCGACTTCCTCAACGCCCTGTTCCACGGCCTCGACTTTCACAAGCTGGCCAGCCCAGCCCCGTTCACGCTCGCCGTCTTCCTCTACCCGCTGGTCGTGCTGACGGTATGGGGCTTCGTGGTCGGCACGGTGTTCGCGTGGCTGCACACGCGGCTGCACGGCCGCCGCTAGCGGCGCAATGAAAGGAGAATGACGATGGCACGCGTCAGCGACCCGGTCTGCGGCATGCAGATCGACCCGGCCACGGCCCAGTCCAGCCAGGAGTACCGCGGGCAACGCTACTGGTTCTGCTCGGCGCACTGCCAGCAGCAGTTCGCCGCCGCGCCGGAGCGCTACGCCCCCGATAGCGCCACCGGCGGCGCCAGCACGCCCCCGCCCGCGGCCGCGGCGATGCCACCGGCCGCAGCGAGCGGAGCCAGCGGCCGCGCCAAGGACCCGATCTGCGGCATGCTGGTGGACAAGGCCAGCGCGCTCAGCACCCAGCGCGGCGGCCGCACCTATTACTTCTGCAGCGACAGCTGCCTGCGCACCTTCGAGTCGCCCGAGCACGAACTGAAGGCGATGAAGACGCGGGTCACCATCGCGCTGACCGGCGTGCTGGCGCTGGCGATGCTGCGCGCCGGCGCCTTCCTGGCGCTCGCCGCCGGCGCCACGCTGCTGTCGTGGGCACCGATTCCGGCCCTGCCCTGGCTGACCTGGGGCATGTGGCTGTTCCTGCTGGTCACGCCGGTGCAGTTCATCGGCGGCTGGAGCTTCTACAAGGGCGCCTGGAACGCCATCCGCACCCGCAACATCAACATGGATTTCCTGATCGCGCTGGGCACCTCGGTGGCCTACTTCTACAGCGTGGCGGTGCTGTTCTTCCCGGGCATCCTGCCGGTCAAGGTGGCCGAGCGCGACGTCTATTTCGAAGTGTCGGCGGTGATCATCGCCTTCGTGCTGCTCGGGCGCTACATGGAGGAGATCATCAAGAAGAAGTCGTCGGCGGCGGTGCGCCATCTGCTCGACCTCAAGCCGGCCACGGCGCACGTGCGGCGCGACGGCGTGGAAACGGACATCCCGGCCGAGAGCATCATGGTGGGCGAAACGGTGCTGGTGAAGCCCGGCGAGAAGGTGCCGACCGACGGAGAGGTGATCGAAGGGCAGTCCAACGTGGACGAGTCGATGCTCACCGGCGAATCGATGCCGGTGGCGAAGCGCCCCGGCGCACCGGTGATCGGCGGCACCCTGAACGGCGCCGGCGTGTTCGCCTTCCGCGCCACCCGCATCGGCGCCGACACCGCGCTGGCGCAGATCATCCGCATGGTGGAAGAGGCCCAGGCCAGCACCGCGCAGATCCAGCGCCTGGCCGACACCGTCACCGGCTATTTCGTGCCGGCGGTGGTCGGCGTCGCCGTGCTCGCCTTCCTGGGCTGGTGGCTGGCCGGCCACTTCCCGCAAGGGCTGCTGGCCTTCATCGCGGTGCTGATCATTTCCTGCCCGTGCGCGCTGGGCATCGCCACGCCGGCGGCGCTGATGGTCGGCGTCGGCAAGGGGGCGGACGGCGGCATCCTGATCCGCGGCGGCGAGGTGCTGGAGCGGGCGGAAAAGCTCACCACCATCGTGTTCGACAAGACCGGCACCCTGACGCGCGGCGAGCCGAACGTCACCGATATCGTGCCATTCGACACTCACGACGCGGCGCAGGTGCTGGCTCTGGCCGCCGCGGTGGAAACCGGCTCGGAGCACCCGCTGGGGCAGGCCATGGTGAGGGCGGCACGGCAGCGCGGCCTGTCGCTGCCGCCGGCCGGCGCCATCACCGGCATCGCCGGCCACGGCATCCAGGGCGTGGTGGAGGGCCGCACGGTGCTGCTCGGCAACCGCCGCCTGTTCGCCCGGGAAAACATCGCGATCGACGCGGCGGCAGAGACCCTGGCGCGCCTGGAGGCGGACGGCAAGACCGCCATGCTGGTAGGGGACAACGGCCGCCTGATCGGCGTGATCGCCGTGGCGGACACGCTCAAGCCGGAGGCCGCGCAGGCCGTGGCCGCCCTCGCGGCGCGGCGGATCAAGGTCGTGCTGCTGACCGGCGATAACCGGCGCACCGCCGAGGCGATCGCCCGGCAGATCGGCATCGAGCAGGTGATCGCCGAGGTGCTGCCGGAGGACAAGGCCAAGGTGATCCGCCAGCTGCGCGACGCGGGCGAGGTGGTGGCGATGGTGGGCGACGGCGTCAACGATGCGCCGGCCCTGGCGACCGCCGACATCGGCATCGCCATCGGCTCCGGCTCCGACGTGGCCAAGGAGACCGGCGGCATCATCCTGATCCGGAACGACGTGCGCGACGTGGTGGCCTCCATCCAGCTGTCGCGCGCCACCATGGGCAAGATCAAGCAGAACCTGTTCTGGGCCTTCATCTACAACAGCATCGGGATTCCCGTCGCGGCGCTGGGCCTGCTCAACCCCATCCTGGCCGCGGCGGCGATGGCGCTCAGTTCGCTGTCGGTGATCGTCAACTCGGCGCTGCTCAAGCGGGCGCGTATCGGGCTCTGAGAACCTGTTCACGATCTGTCGCGAGCAGCCCTCAGCGGGGTGAAGAGCAGCGCAGGAACCGGAATGTACTGCAGTACATGAGGATTCCGAGCAGCACATGAGCCCCGATCAGAGATGCGCAGCAAGAGCGGGAACAGGTTCTTAGCGCAGGAGGGCATGGCGATGAAACGGCTGACTTACCTGGGCTGCGCCGCGCTCTCGGTCGCGGTGGCGGGCGGCGTGCTCTACGTCCATGGCGTCGCGCCGGCGACGCTGGCCATGGCGCTGGCGCTGTTGCTTGTCCCGTGCGGGTGGTGTGGCTCATCTTTTGCCGGGTACGGCGCACGACGTTTACCGAGGCGCTGTCCCCCACTGACCCGCCGCCCGGCAGCCGGGCCGGGCAGCGCCCCGAGCTGGCAAGCCTCGCCTGCCCGACTATCTTTATAGAAACCGGGCCGCCGCCCGGCAGCCCAGCGGACAGCACAGCATGGAACAACGGCCGATCCAGTTCTACTACCAGGGCGACATCGTGCGGGTGCAGCAGCAGCCCCCCACCCGCACCGTCCTGCAATTCCTGCGCGACGAGCGGCACGCCACCGGCAGCAAGGAAGGCTGCGCCGAGGGCGACTGCGGCGCCTGCACCGTGGCGGTGGGCGAGCTGCGCCACGGCAAGCTGCTCTGGCGCAACGTCAACGCCTGCCTGATGCTGCTGCCGGCGCTCGACGGCAAGGCGCTGCTGACGGTGGAGGACCTCGCCGCGCTGGCACCGGACGGGCTGCACCCGGTGCAGCGGGCGCTGGTCGAGCAGCACGGCTCGCAATGCGGCTTCTGCACCCCGGGCTTCGTGATGTCGCTGTTCGCGCTCGCCAGCCAGCACCCCGGCGCCGGGCGCGCCGAGGTGATCGACGCGCTGTCCGGCAACCTGTGCCGCTGCACCGGCTACCGCCCCATCATCGACGCCGGCGTCGCCGCCTGCGCCGCGCCGCCCTGCCTGCCCGACCCGGAGCCGATCGTCGCCGCCTTGCAGGCGCTGGCCACGGCCCCGGCGCTCGATTACCGCGCCGGCGGCGCCCGCTTGCGCAGCCCCCGCACCCTGGCCGAGCTGGCGGAACTGTACGCCGCCGTCCCCGAGGCGCGGCTGCTGGCGGGCGGCACCGATCTCGGGCTGTGGGTCACCAAACAGCTGCACGAGCTGCCCGAGCTGATTGCGCTGGCGCACGTGGACGAGCTGAAAACCATCGAGCACGATCCCGAGTGGCTGCGCATCGGCGCCGCGGTGACGCTGACCGACGCCTTCGCCGCGCTCGTGGCCGAGTACCCGGAGCTGGCCGAACTGGCGCGGCGCTTCGCCTCGCCGCCGATCCGCAACGCCGCCACCCTGGCCGGCAATGTCGCCAACGGCTCGCCGATCGGCGATTCGATGCCGGCGCTGATCGCGCTGGGGGCACGGCTGCGGCTGCACCGGCTCGGCGCCGAACGCGAGCTGGCGCTGGAAGACTTCTACCTCGGCTACCAGCACAACGCCCTGGCGTCGGGCGAGTTCGTGCGCGCCGTACTGGTACCGCGCCGTAGGCCATCCAACGCTGCCCCGTTCATCCGCGCCTACAAGGCGTCCAAACGCTACGAACAGGACATCGCCACGGTGTTCCTGGCGCTGGCCATCACGCGCGACGACAGCGACGTGGTGCAGGACGCCCGACTGGCCCTGGGCGGCATGGCGGCGGTGCCGGCACGCGCGTCCCAGGCCGAGGCGGCGCTGATCGGGCGGCCGTGGAATGCGGTGGCGGTGGAGGCGGCGATGAACGAACTGCAGCACGACTTTTCGCCGCTGTCGGACCTGCGCGGCCGCGCCGACCACCGCCAGCGCCTGGCACGCCGGCTGCTGTGGCGGGCACTGGCTCGACAGCCAGGGGATGACGCCACTGCGGCTCGACGAGCTGGAGCCGATCGCGCTGCCCGCGCCGGAGGAAACCCTATGAGCACGCCACCACCGCCCGCGCACGACCACGTCGGCCTGCCCTATGCGCACGACAGCGCCCGGCTGCACGTCACCGGCCGAGCCCGCTACACCGACGACCTGCCGGAACTGCCCGGCACGCTGCACGCCGCGCTCGGCTGCGCCGAGGTCGCCCACGGCCGGCTCAGCGCGCTCGATCTCGACACGGTGCGGCAGTTGCCGGGCGTGCGCGCCGTGCTCACCGCCGCCGACCTGTGCCACGGCACCAGCTGCGGCCCGATCGAGCCGGACGACCCGATCCTGTGCGCGGGCGAGGTGAGCTTCTTCGGCCAACCTTTGTTCGCCGTCGCCGCCGACAGCGTCGAGATCGCGCGGCGCGCGGTACGGCTGGCGTGGGCCGAATACGAGACGCAGCCGGCGCACCTCGACATCGCCAGCGCGCGCGCCGCCGCCGACTACGTGCTGCCGCCGGTGGAGATGCAACGCGGCGACGCCGCGGCCGCCCTGCAACAGGCGCCGCACCGCCTGCAGGGGCAGCTGAGCGTGGGCGGCCAGGAGCACTTCTACCTCGAGGGGCAGGTCAGCTACGCCGTGCCGCGCGACGACGGCGGCCTGCAGCTCTACTGCTCCACCCAGCACCCGAGCGAGATGCAGCAACTGGTGGCGGAGGCGCTCGGGCTGCCGGCGCACGCGGTGACGGTCGAGTGCCGCCGCATCGGCGGCGGCTTCGGCGGCAAGGAAACGCAGTCGGCGCAGTGGGCCTGCCTGGCGGCGCTGTTGGCGCAGCGCACCGGCCGCCCGGTCAAGCTGCGCCTGGACCGCGACGTCGACATCGCCGTCACCGGCAAGCGCCACGACTTCGCCTACGACTACGACGCCGGCTTCGACGACAGCGGCCGCCTGCACGGCCTCGAGCTGACCCTGGCGGCGCGCTGCGGCCATTCCGCCGACCTGTCCGGCCCGGTCAACGACCGCGCGCTGTTCCACGTCGACAACGCCTACTACCTGGACGCGGTGACGCTGCACAACCTGCGCCTCAGAACCCACACCGTGTCGAATACCGCCTTCCGCGGCTTCGGCGGGCCGCAGGGCATGTTCGCCATCGAGAGCGTGCTCGACGACATCGCGCGCACCCTGCAATGCGACCCGCTGGTGGTGCGGCGCGCCAACTTCTACGGCGCGGCGCCGCGCGACACCACGCACTACGGCATGACCGTGGCGGACAACGTGCTGCCGGAGCTGGTGGACCAGCTGGAACGCGACAGCCACTACCCGGAACGCCGCCACGCCATCGCCGCCTTCAATGCCGCCAGCCCCGTGCTCAAGCGCGGCCTGGCGCTGACCCCGGTCAAGTTCGGCATCGCCTTCACCGCCACCCACTACAACCAGGCCGGCGCGCTGGTGCACGTCTACCTCGACGGCAGCGTGCTGGTCAGCCACGGCGGCATCGAGATGGGCCAGGGCCTGCACATCAAGGTGCAGCAGGTGGTGGCCGAGGAACTGGGGCTGCCGCTGGAGCGGGTGCGCATCGGCGCCACCGACACCGCCAAGGTGCCCAACACCTCGGCCAGCGCCGCCTCCTCCAGCGCCGACCTCAACGGCCAGGCCGCGCGCCAGGCCGCCGGGGCGATCCGCACCCGGCTGGCCGCGCTGTTCGCCGTGCTCTACGGCTGCCACGCCGCCACGGTCGAATTCAAGGGGGACAGGTCTGCTCCGGCGAACACCGGCTCGACTTCAGCGAACTGGTGACGCTGGCCTACCGCCGCCGCCTGCCGTTGTGGGAGGCCGGCTTCTACCGCACGCCCAAGATCCACTACGATGCCGACACGCGCCAGGGCCGGCCGTTCTACTACTTCGCCTACGGCGCGGCGGTGAGCGAGGTGGCGGTGGACACGCTGTCGGGGGCGACGCGGCTGTTGGCGGTGGACATCCTGCACGACGTCGGCCGCTCGCTGAACCCGGCCATCGACCGCGGCCAGATCGAGGGCGGCTTCGTGCAGGGCATGGGCTGGCTCACCAGCGAGGAGCTCTGCTGGCAGCCGGACGGGCGGCTCGCCACGCACGCGCCGTCCACCTACAAGATTCCCACCGCCTACGACGTGCCGGAGCACTTCACGGTCACGCTGTTCGACAACGCCAACATCGAGGAAGGCCTGCACCACTCCAAGGCGGTGGGCGAGCCGCCGCTGATGCTGGCGCTGTCGGTGTTCTTCGCCATCCGCGACGCCCTGGGCTACTGCGCCGCGCCGGGCCAGCGCGTGCCGCTCGCCGCCCCGGCCACGCCGCAGGCGGTGCTCGATGCGCTCGACGCCATCGGCTACCGCCCGGGAGCCTGACATGCCGCCCTGGCTCGCCGCCCTGCCCACCCTGCTCGCCGACGGCGACGCCGAGCTGGTGAGCGTGCTCAAGGTGGCCGGCTCGGCGCCGCGCGAAGCCGGCGCCACGCTCGCGCTGAACCTGACGGACAGCGCCGACACCCTGGGCGGCGGCCATCTGGAATGGGAAGCCATCGCCCACGCCCGCGCCCGCCTGCTCAGCGCGCCACAAGCGCCAGAGGTCCTGCGCTTTGCCCTCGGGCCGAGCCTGGGGCAGTGCTGCGGCGGCGTGGTGTGGCTGCTGTTCGAACGCGTTGCGGCACGTGAACGCGACGCCTGGCGCCGGCGTGCCGAGGCGCTACGCCAGGGCGCCACGCTGGCGCGCGCGCTGGCCGCCGGCGCAGCGGGTTCGGACTGGACGGTGGAAACGGAAGGCGACAGCACCACGCGGCTGTCCGGCGGCGCGGACGACGGGCACTGGCAGCAGCGCTACCGCGCCTGGCGCCGGGAGCTGGCGCTGTTCGGCGCCGGCCATGTCGGCCAGGCGCTGGTGCGGGTGCTGGCGGGCAGCGACCTGCATACCCGCTGGATCGATCAGCGCGAAGACGCCTTCGCCGCCCCGCTGCCGGACAACGTAGACGCGATCGTCAGCGACGAGCCAACGGAGGAAGTGGCGCGCGCCGCACCCGGCAGCGCCTACCTGGTGATGACGCACCGCCACGACCTCGACCTGGAACTGGCCTGGCACATCCTGCGCCGCGACGACGTGGGCTTCTTCGGCCTGATCGGCTCGCAGAGCAAGCGCGCCCGCTTCGAACACCGCCTCGCCGCGCGCGGCATCGCGCCGGAACGGCTCGCCGCCATGGTCTGCCCGATCGGCCTGCCCGGCATCAGCGCCAAGGACCCGACCTCGATCGCCATCGCGGTGGCGGCGCAGCTGCTGCGCTGGCGTGACAGTACGCAGTCCACCGATTCCGTAGGATGGGTGAAGGCGGCCATGCCGTAACCCATCGTCCCCTTCCGAGGCGGATTGTTGGGCTTCGCTCCGCTCAACCCAACCTACCCAGAAGGAAACCAGCCGAGCTTGCGCAAGAAATCGTAGCGAGCATCACAGGGCCGGAATCGGGACGAGGGCGATGCAGAGCCGCTATCAAACCCCAGCGTAGCGGTCTTGGCTAGGCGCGCGGCCGCAGACAGTACACCTAGTACGGCAAGGCCGCGCAACAACGCCAAGAGGGGTTTGCTAGCGGCTCTTATTCGCAAGCGCTCAAATCACCGCCGCCAACCTCACCCCCTGATCGATCGCGCGCTTGGCATCGAGCTCGGCCGCCACGTCGGCGCCGCCGATCAGGTGCACGGTCTTGCCGATGGCCTGGAGCGGCGCCACGAGTTCGCGCAGCGGGTCCTGCCCGGCGCACACCACCACGTTGTCGACCGGCAGCAGCTGGGCCTCACCCTTGATCGTCACGTGCAGCCCGGCGTCGTCGATCCTGTCGTAGCTCACCCCGGACACCATCTGCACCCGCTTCATCTTCAGGCTCTCGCGGTGGATCCAGCCGGTGGTCTTGCCCAGTCCCTCGCCCACCTTGCTGGTCTTGCGCTGCAGCAGGTAGACCTGGCGCGGGCTGGGATGCGGCTGCGGCCCCTGCGGCGCGAGGCCGCCGGCCGTCTCGCCCGACATGTCGACGCCCCACTCGCGCATGAACGCCACAGCATCCAGCGAGCTCGACGTGCCCTCGTGGGTGAGGAACTCGGCGGTGTCGAAGCCGATGCCGCCGGCGCCGATGATCGCCACGCTTCGGCCAACCTCCTTGCCGTGTTTCAGCACGTCGAGGTAGCTCAACACCTTCGGGTGCTCGATGCCGGGGATGGCGGGCAGGCGCGGCGCGATACCGGTGGCGAGGATCACCTCGTCGAAGTCCTCGAGGTCGTCCGCCTGCACGCGGGTGTTGAGACGCACCGCCACCCCGGTCGTCTCGAGGCGGCGCGCGAAGTAGCGCAGCGTCTCGTGGAACTCCTCCTTGCCCGGGATCTTCTTGGCGACGTTGAACTGGCCGCCGATCTCGCCGGCGGCGTCGAACAGCGTCACGGCGTGGCCACGTTCGGCGGCGGCGGTGGCGCAGGCCAGTCCGGCCGGGCCGGCGCCGACCACCGCCAGTCGCTTCGGCGTCGCCGCCGGCGCCGAGGTTCAGCTCGGTCTCGCGGCAGGCGCGCGGGTTGACCAGGCAGCTGGTGAGCTTGCCCTGGAAGATGTGGTCGAGACAGGCCTGGTTGCAGCCGATACAGGTGTTGATCTCGTCGCCCCGCCCCGCCGCCGCCTTGTTGACGAACTCCGGGTCAGCCAGGAACGGCCGCGCCATCGACACCATGTCGGCGCAGCCGCTGGCGAGGATCTCTTCCGCCACCTCCGGGGTGTTGATGCGGTTGGTGGTGATCAGCGGGATGCCGACCTGCCCCATCAGCCTTTTGGTCACCCAGGCGAAGCCGCCACGCGGCACCATGGTGGCGATGGTCGGCACGCGCGCCTCGTGCCAGCCTATGCCGGTGTTGATGAGCGTGGCCCCCGCCTTTTCGATCGCCTTGGCGAGCTGCACCACCTCGTCCCAGGTGCTGCCGTCCTGCACCAGGTCCAGCATCGACAGGCGGTAAATGATGATGAAGTTGGGGCCGGTGGCGGCGCGCACCGCCTTGACGGTCTCGATGGCGAAGCGGATGCGGTTGTCGAAGCTGCCGCCCCAGCCATCGCTGCGCTGGTTGGTGGCACGGGCGATGAACTGGTTGATCAGATAGCCTTCCGAGCCCATCACCTCGACGCCGTCGTAGCCGGCCTGCTGCGCCAGACGGGCACAGCGTGCGAAGTCGGCGATGGTGCGCCAGATGTCGTCTTCTGAGAGCTCGCGCGGCTTGTAGAAATTGATCGGCGCGATCAGCGGCGAGGCCGACACGCACTGCTCCTGGAAGCTGTAGCGGCCGGAATGCAGGATCTGCAGGCAGATCTTGCCACCCTCGGCGTGCACCGCCTCGGTCACCAGGCGGTGCTGCGGCACCTCGGCTTCATGCGCCAGCATCGCCGCCCCTTCGGCCACGCAGCCTTCCGGGTTGGGGCCGACGCCGCCGGTGACGATCAGCCCGACCCCGCCGCGCGCCCGTTCGGCGTAGAACGCGGCCATCTTCTCGAAGCCTTGCGGCGCCTCTTCCAGTCCGGTGTGCATCGAACCCATCAGCACACGGTTCTTCAGCGTGGTGAAGCCGAGATCGAGCGGGGCCAAGAGCCGCGGGTAAGCCGTCATGGGAAATTCCTCGTGTTGGTGTGGCGGTTTTTTATCGTGTTAGCCTGTGCCACGACAATACTTACTAGTAAGTAAGTTGTCAAACCAGCACCTGACCGGGCTTGCTGCGCCAGGGGCAAATGACCGAGAGGGATGGCGCGACGGCGGGGGGCGCCTCAGCGGGCGGGCGGCGGCGGGGGGATGGCGCCGGGCCGCGAAGGAGGCAGGTCGCGCAGGTCTTGCAACACCAGCACGGCGCCGATGACGCTGCCGTTGCCGGCCCGCACCGGGGCGGCCGAATCGAGCACCGGCACCGCCCGGCCATCGCGGCCGATCAGGACCGCGCCGGGCTGGAGAAACACCGGCTGGCCCTGGTGCAGGCAGGCTTCCACCGGGTCGGCCAGCGGCTGGCCGCTGGCCTGATCGCGCAGCACCAACACCGTGCTCAGCGGCCACCCCCGCGCCTCGGCCTGGCGCCAGCCGGTCAGCCGCTCCGCCACCGGGTTCATGTAATTGATCACGAGCGTGGTATCGGTGGCGATCACGGCGTCGCCGATGGAGTGCAGCGTGACGCGCCACAGCTCCTTCTCCTCGGCCAGGGCATCGGCCAGCCGGCGCTGCTCGGTGATGTCCCAGTTGGTGCCGGTCATCGCCACCGGCACGCCGTACTCGTCGCAGCGCACCGTCGCCAGGGCGCGGATGTGGCGCACCTGTCCGTCCGGCCACAGCGCGCGAAACTCGGTATCGAGCGGCTTCTTGCCTTGTTGCGCCAGCACCACTTCCTGCAGCGCCCGCTCGCTGTCGTCCGGGTGCAGGCTGTTGTACCAGTACTCCAGCGGCGGATCGCCGTCGCCGGGCTGGCGCCCGTACAACTCGTACATGCGCTCGTCCCAGATCAAGGTGTTGCTGCCGATGTGCCACTCCCAGATGCCCACCCGCGCCGCCGCCACCGCCAACGCCATGCGCTCGCTCTGGCGTCGGCGCTCGGCCTCGTCGCGCTTCCTGGCGCTGATGTCGGTGTGGGTGCCGATCAGCCGCCGCGGCTGGCCGGCGGCGTCGCGCTCGATCACCACGCCGCGGTCGTGGATCCACAGGGCGTTGTGGCGCTTGTCGAGCAGGCGGTACTCGATGGCGTAACGGCTATCGCGCCCCTGCGCGATGCGCTGCAGCACCACGCGTACCCATTCCTCGTCCTGCGGGTGGATGCGCGACCACCACTCCTCGATATCCTGGCCGATCTCTCCCGGGGCATAGCCCAGCATGCTCTTCCAGGTATCGGAAAAGAACACCGTGCCGCTCACCAGATCCCAGTCCCACACCCCCTGGCCGCTGCCGGACAGCGCGAAGTTCCAGCGCGCCTCGCTCTCGCGCAGCGCTTCCTGGGCCCGCTTCAGCTGGTCGATGTCCTCCACCTGGGCCACGAAGTAAAGCGGCCGCCCATCGCGGTCGCGCACGATAGAACACCGCCAGCTGCGCCCACAATTCCCGGCCGTCCTGGCGCAGGTAGCGCTTTTCCATGCGATAGGTGTCGGCGCGCCCCTCCAGCAGCGCGTGGACGTTGGCCAGGTCCAGCTCCAGGTCGTCGGGATGGGTGACGTCCTGGAACGTCAGCGGCAGCAATTCCTCCTCGCGGTAGCCCAACAGCTGGCACAACGCCGGGTTGACCTTGATCCAGTGGCCGCTGGTCGACACCAGCGCCATGCCGATCGCCGCCGCCTGCATGGTGTCGCTGAGTTCCTTGCGGCTGAGCTCGAGCGCCGTCTGCTGACGCTCCAGCGCATCCATCAGCGCCCCCACCATCACCGGCAGCGACACCGTCACCGCCAGCGGCAGGTTGAACCCGGCCGGGCCCCAGCGTTGCAAGCCGGCCAGCACCATCTCCGGGGCATCCAGCGTGGCGGCCACGATCAGCGCCGCCGCGAGCAGGGTCAGGAGGGTCGCGGGGAACAGGCCCAGCAGCATGGCGCTGGCGATCAGCGGAATCTCGGCGAAGATGAACGGGTACGGCAGGTAGCGCACGCCCACGTAGCAGGTCAGCGCCACCAGCAGCGCCAGCGGCAGCACGCGCAGCCATTTCGTCGGAGCCAGCAGTTGGCGCCAGCGCGAGCGGTCGCTCAGCAGCAGCAAGGGCACCAGCACCAGTGCGCCCATGCCGTCGGCGAACCACCAGCTCGGCCAGATGGTGCCAAACGGCACGCCCAGCTCCAGCGCCACCACCAGCGCGCCGGCACTGGCCCCCACCACGGCGGCGCACGGACCGACCGCCAGCAGGCTCAGCGCCGTCAGGCGCAGCGACGACAGGAAGGGTTCGCCATGATGGATGAGCCGCAGCAACAGCGCCCCCAGCGCCACCTCGGCCAAGTTGGCGAGGCCCAGCCCGAACGCCAGCAGCGGCGTGTTGTCGGCCAGCACATTGGCCAGCCCCACCCCGACGAGAAAGGCCAGCGCCAAGGGCAGACGCGCGGTCGCCGGAGCCCGCGCCAGCACCGCCATGGCAAAACCGTTGACCAGCCAGATCGCGGCCACGTCGCCCGGCCCGCGCAGCAGCCAGATGCCGAGCCAGGCCAGGGCCAGGCTGGCCAGCCCCATCGCCAGCGCACACAGCCCCATGCCCCGGCGCGGGAGCGGAACAAAGGTGGAAACGGAGGGTGGCGACAGCGTAGACAAGTCGACTCTCCCGGCGCACGCGAACCCGCACGGCCGGGAGCAGGCGGTGCCAGGGTGGGCGTGATGATGAATACCGGCATACCCGGCAGCTATTATGAAGAATAGATGAGACGGAACGAGAACACCAAGCCGCCCCGCGGGCGCGCTAGCCGGTCCGTCCGGCCACGCCGACACGCTCCATCCAGGCCAGGATGTCGGCGGTCACCGCCTCGCGATTGGTTTCGTTGAGCATCTCGTGACGCCCGCCGGGGTAGACCCGCAGCGTGATGTCGTCGAGCCCGGCGCGACGGTAGCGGCGCGCCAGCTGCCGCAGCGCCCAGTGCCCCAGGCTGACCGGATCGCGGCTGCCGGTCATCAGCAGCACCGGGCAACGCGGCAGGTTGCGGCCGCGCTGCTCGCCGGCCTCCAGCGCGATGATGCCGCCGAACAGGTCCTGCCACAGCGCCGGGGTAAAGTGAAAGCCGCACAAGGGATCGGCCAGGTAGCGATCGACCTCGGCCGCATCGCGGCTCAACCAGTCCACCGCGGTACGCGCCGGCAGAAACGACAGGTTGAAACTGCCGAACACCAGCCGGCTCATGAAGGCGTTCGGCTGCAGCCGTCCCCCCAGCCGGCCCGCCAGGCCGGCGACGCGGCGCATCAGCCGCGCCAGCCAGGCCTGGCGGTAGCCGGTGGCCGACAGCACCAGCCCGGCCAAGCCCTGGCCGTGACGCAGCAGGTAGGCGCGCGACACGAAACTGCCCATGCTGTGGCCGAACAGCAGCAGCGGCACCCCGGGGTGCCGCGCCGCGGCGTGGGCGCGCACCGTATCGACGTCGTCCACCACCTTGTTCCAGCCCTGTTCAGCGGCGAACCAGCCGCGCCGCCGCGGCCGCTCGCCATGGCCGCGCTGATCGTGCGCGTACACCGCGTAACCGGCTTCGGCCAAGCTGTCGGCAAAGCGCCTGTAACGGGCCGCGTGCTCTCCCATGCCGTGCACGATCAGCACCACCGCACGCGGCGCCGCGGCGGGCAGCCAACACCAGCCACGGATCGTTTCGCCGTCGGCGGCGTCGAGGGTAAAGGCTTGCATCGTCCGGGCTCCAGAACGGCAAAGGCGCGCCGCCGGCTCAGGCCAGCATGCGCGCCGGGTCGAAATCGGGGTTGGTCAGCGCCGTCAGCACGTGATCGCGCCAGGCGCCGTCGAGAAACAGGTAGTCCTTGGCGTGGCCCTCGACGACGAAGCCGAGGCGGCGCAGCACCGCCGCGCTGCGCACATTGTCCGGCTGGTAATTGGCCTGGATGCGGTGCAGCTGCAGCGTCTCGAACGCACAGGCGATGACCGCCCGCAGCGCCTCGTGCATCAGCCCGCGCCCCTGCTCAGCCTGGTCCAGGTTGTACCCGAGGTGACAGGCCTGGAAGCTGCCGCGCACGATATTGGACAGGGTCACGGTGCCGGCTACCCGCCCTGGCGTGCTTTCGCGCACCAGCAGGAACGCCGCGCCGCGCCCGTCCTGCCAGTCACGGCAGCGCTGGCGCAGGCGCATGGTCCAGTACAGCTCGCTGTAGAACATGTCTCCGCCACGCGGCTCCCAGCGCGCCAGATGCTCGCGGTTGCGGTGCTGGTAGTCGAGCAGCGCCAGCGCCCACGAGGGGTCGGCCGGGATCAACAAGAGGCGGGCGGTGGACAGGGTGGGTTGCAGCACGGTCATCGGGTTTCCGTCGGAAAGCGGCACGCACCAGTATGACAGAGGGCTCGCGTTGGCAGCCATGAAAAAACCCGCCGGGAGGCGGGTTGGCGGGGCATAAAGTACTCGGCACCAAGGGGAAATCTGCTGCAGTAGGCTGGCGAGCCAAAGCAGCTTGAGTGCCGCCGGAACACGGGGACCGGAATGGACACGTCGTCCATGAGGATTCCGCATCGCCTGCAGTCCGCCGGCGCTCAAGATCCGCAGGCGTAGCCGCCTAATGCAGTAGATTCAGCGCGTCAGACGTTCCAGCGCCTCGCGGTACTTGTCCGCGGTCTTCTCGCGCACGTCCAGCGGCACCGCCGGGGCCGGGGCCTGCTTGTTCCAGCCGGACGCTTCCAGCCAGTCGCGCACGAACTGCTTGTCGAACGACGGCGGGTTGCTGCCGGCGACGTAGCTGTCGGCCGGCCAGAAGCGGCTGGAATCCGGCGTCAGCGCCTCGTCCATCAGCGTCAGCGTGCCGTCCTCGTCCAGGCCGAACTCGAACTTGGTGTCGCAGATGATGATGCCACGGGTGGCGGCGTAGAACGCGGCCGCCTTGTACAGCGTGATCGCGGTGTCGCGCACCTTCTCGGCCAGCTCGGCGCCGATGATCTCGACGCAGCGCTCGTAGCTGATGTTCTCGTCGTGGTCGCCGACGGCGGCCTTGGTCGACGGGGTGAAGATCGGTTCCGGCAGCTGGCTGGCTTCCTTGAGGCCCTCCGGCAGCTTGATGCCGCACACGGTGCCGGACTGCTGGTATTCCTTCCAGCCGGAGCCGGCCAGGTAGCCGCGCACCACCGCCTCGATCGGCACCGCCTTCAGGCGCTTGGCCACCACGGCGCGGCCTTCCACCTGCGGCAGGTCTTCCGCGCTCACCACGTCCTCCGGCTTATCGCCGGTGAGGTGGTTGGGCACCAGGTCCTTGAGGCGTTCGAACCAGAAGTTGGAGATGGCGGTGAGGATCTGGCCCTTGCCCGGGATCGGGTCGTCGAGAATCACGTCGAACGCCGACAGGCGATCGGTGGCGATCATCAGCATGCGCTTGTCGTCGATCTGGTACAGGTCGCGCACCTTGCCCGAGTAGATCTTCTTCAGGCTGGTGAGGTTGGTGGTGGTGATGCCGGTCATGTTGCTTCCTTGAAAACAAGCCGGGCGCCCGTGGCGGGGCGCCCGAAATCCGATGATTACAGCGTGTCCTTGAGCGCCTCGGCCTGCTCCAGCGCGGCGTCGGCGCTGGCCGACAGCACGGTGTAGTGGCCCATCTTGCGGCCGGCACGCGCCTGCTGCTTGCCATAGAGGTGCAGATGGACGTTGGGCGCCTCGGCCAGCACCGCCCAGTTGGGCTCGCCGCCGTCCTCGCGCCAGCTGTCGCCCAGCAGGTTGACCATCACCGCCGGACTCAGCAGGTCGGTGCGGCCCGGCAGCAGATCGCACATGGCGCGCACCTGCTGCTGGAACTGGTCGGTGAGGCAGGCATCCAGCGTATAGTGGCCGGAGTTGTGCGGGCGCGGCGCGATCTCGTTGACCACCAGCGTGTCGTCGGCGAGCACGAAGAACTCCACCGCCAGCACGCCGACGTAATCGAGCGCTTCGGCCAACTTCTTGGCCATGTCCTGCGCCTGCGCCGCCAGTTCCGGCGCGATGCGCGCCGGCACGATGGAGACGTCGAGGATGCCCCCGGCGTGACGGTTCTCCGCTACCGGAAACACCGCCACCTGCGCCGGCGAGGTGCGGGTGACGATGGCCGAGACCTCGAGCTGGAGGTCGAGCATCTTTTCCAGCACGCAGGCCTGGCCGCCCAGGTCGGCGTAGGCGGCGCGCGCCTCGTCGGCGGTCTGCACACGCACCTGGCCCTTACCGTCGTAGCCCAGACGCGCGGTCTTGAGGATGCCGGGCAGGTACGGGGTCAGATCGACCTGGATCTCCTCGACCGACTCGATCGCGAGATACGGCGCGGTCGGCAGCCCGGCCTTGTTGATCCAGCCCTTCTCGACGATGCGGTCCTGCGCGATCGCCACGCAGTCGCCGGACGGCGACACGCGGGTCTTCTGCGCCAGCGTGCGCATGGCGTCGGCGTTGACGTTCTCGAACTCGGTGGTGACGGCGGCGCAGGTTTCGCCCAAGGTCTTCAGCGCGTCCGGATCGTTGTACGGCGCACACAAATGCACGTCGGCGAAGCGCGCCGCCGGGGCGCTGGCGTCCGGGTCGAGCACGGTCACGCGGTAGCCCATGGTCTTGGCCGCCACGGTGAACATGCTGCCCAGCTGGCCGCCGCCGAGAATGCCCAGCATCGCCGGGGGAGAATCGCCGCCATTATTCGACCTCCGGCAGCGTCATCGCCAGCACGGTGTCTTCCTGCTTCTTGCGGAAGGCCTTCAGCTTCGCGGCCAGTTCCGGCACGGCATTGGCCAGCATCGCCACCGCGAACAGCGCGGCGTTGGCGGCCCCCGCTTCGCCGATGGCGAAGGTGGCCACCGGGATGCCCTTGGGCATCTGCACGATGGACAGCAGCGAATCCTCGCCGCGCAGGTACTTGGACGGCACCGGCACGCCCAGCACCGGGACGTGGGTCTTGGCGGCCAGCATGCCCGGCAGGTGGGCGGCGCCGCCGGCGCCGGCGATGATCGCCTTGAGCCCGCGCGCTTCGGCGCTGGCGGCGTAGTCGAACAGCAGGTCAGGAGTGCGGTGGGCGGAGACGACGCGGGTTTCGAACGCGACGCCAAAGTCCTTGAGAACGCGGGCGGCGTTCTGCATGACGTCCCAGTCGCTGTTGCTACCCATCACGATACCGACTTCGATCATGGCGGAAGAGCCTGTAAGGTATGGAAAAAACGGGATTTTACCCGAATGCCGCGTCAGGCCGGAACCTTTTCTCGCATTCAAATGAAACGACAGAAGCCAAGACCGAAGCGACTCGTCCCACTCCCCGTTGGCCCGTGCCGCTTGGGCTGGATGGGGCAAGGTTTTAAGCCGCCGCTGGTTTGAGCGATTTGACGTTAGCAAATGCGTCCGCTGAGCAAATCTCCGATCGGCCCAGCGATGGATTGGCACGCATGGAGTTCGGCGGCACCTTGCCCCATCCGGACCATGCGGGAATTCACGGGCCGTCGGGGTCGACTGGGGTTGCAAGGGGGCTGGCGACGCAGCCCCCTTGCCTGCCAGCGGTCAGCACCGCACCCGAAACATCGTCCGCGCAGCGGACACGAGCCCTGACCTCATAGGCATACAGGAGATTTGTGGGCCGATTCTCGGAACTTGTGAACGTAATCACAAGCTCTCTCACATCTGCTTGAGCTGCTCCTTGGCCTTCACCGCCGCGGCGCTCTTCGGATAGAGCTTGATCAGGCGGTGCAGGGTCGCCTTGGCCACGTCGACCTGGCCCAGGTCGCGCTGACAATTGGCGATGTTGCGCAAGGCGTCGGGGGCCTTGGGATGATTCGGATTGCGCTCGACGAAACGGCGATGGATGTCGATAGCGGCATCGTACTGGCGCTGCGCGGCGTGCGCGACGCCGAGCCAGTACATGGCGTCGACCGCCTCCACTGCGCCGGGGTTCTGGTCGATGAAGCGCTTCAAGGCCTCGGTGGCGTGCGGGAAGTCGCGGTTACGCAGCAGGGCGATGGCCTTGTCGTAGTCGGAGCTGGCCGGCGTCGCCGCTGGCGCCGATGAGCTCGGCGCGGCGCCGTCGGTAGCGCCCGACGAAGCCGGCGAGGCCGACGAGGCCGGTGCGCCGCCTTCCAGCTTGGCGAGGCGGGCGTCCAGGTCGGCGTAGAGATCGTTCTGGCGCTTCTGCGTGTTCTGCAGGTTGTAGCCCTGCACTTCCAGCTCGCCGCGCAGGCGCGCCTGCTCGGCCTTGAGGCTTTCCAGCTCGCTGATCATCGCCAGCAGCTTGTCGTTGGACAGCTTGGTTTCGACGTCGGTCAGGCGGGTGTTGGCCTGGCGATTGATCTGGTCGAGCTGGCGCCGGGTATCTTCCAGGCGGCTGCGGGTGTCGTCCAGCTCGGTGGTGGTGGCGCAGCCAGCCAGCAGGGTCAGCAACAGCGCACCGAGGGCAAGCCGTTTCATGATCGTGTTCCTTGAAGGCAATCGGGCCGCTCAGGATACGTCATCCGGAACGGCCCGGGGGGAGCAACGTGGCACCCATTCCAGTATGACGGCCAGGCCATCGCCTGTTGCGCGCCGCGGCGACACTCAGGCCGCCAGGGCTCGCCCGCCAGCTGAATATAGGCGGTTACTCGCCGTCGTAGGCGATGTCGGCGCGACGGTTCTGCGCGTAATCGGCCTCGGTGTTGCCGGTCGCCTTCGGTTTTTCCTTGCCGAAGCTGACGGCTTCCAGCTGGTTTTCCTTGACGCCGATAACCTGCATGGCGTTCTTCACGCTCTCGGCGCGACGCTGGCCCAGGCCCAGGTTGTACTCGCGGCTGCCGCGCGCGTCGGTGTTGCCCTGGATCACCACCTTGCGGGCCGGGTGCGACTTCAGGTACTCGGCGTGGTTGGCCACGGTCTGCTGTTCGCTCTGCTTGACGGCGGAGGAGTCGAAGTCGAAGTACACGCTGCGCTTGGACAGCGGGCTGTTCGGATCCTTCAGCGGGTCGACAGCCACGGAGCCCTGGCCGGCGGCACCGGTGTCGGCCGGCAGGGTGGCGCTCTGACCGGCGCCGGCGCTGCCGTTCTCGGTCGGGGCGGCAGTCTCCAGAGGCTTGGTGCTGGAGCAGGCGGCCAGCAGGGCGACGGTGGCGGTACCGATCAGCAGGTGTTTCAGGTTCATGCAATGACTCCTAAGGTATTGGTCAAAGTGGGCAAGCGACTGCGCAACAGGCAATCCGCTAACTGATAGCGGACAGGGAAAACCGTTCAGGGTTCCCCCGTCATCGCGATATCCGGAAAAAATCCTCAGGGACGGTTGAACGGCCCCCACGCCGGGTCCTGCACGTCGCCGTTGATCACGGCGAGGCGCACCTTGCTGCTGCCGTCCGGGGTGGCTGCGTACAGCACGCTCCGGCCCCCCTCGTCGCTGGCGAACAGCACCATGCGGCTGTTCGGGGCGAAGCTCGGCCGCTCGTTGTAGGCGCCGCTCGACAGCACGCGGTTGTCGCCGCTGGCGAGGTCCTGCACCACGACGCGGAACTGGCCACCCTGGCGGCGGATGTAGCTCAGGGTGCGGCCGTCCGGCGACACCTTGGGCGAGACGTTGTAGCTGCCGTCCCAGCTCAGGCGGCGCGCGCTGCCGCCGGCCACCGGCTGCACGTAGATCTGCGGGCCGCCGGCGCGGTCGGAGACGAAGTAGAGCTGGCTGCCGTCCGGACTCCATGCCGGCTCGGTATCGATGGCGTTGCTGTGCGTGACGCGGCGCGCGCCGCCGCCGTTGGCGTCGATCACGTAAATCTGCGAGGTGCCGCTGGTGGTCAGCACCACGGCGAGCTGACGCCCGTCCGGACTCCACGCCGGCGCGGAGTTGCTGCCCTTGAAATTGGCGACGATGCGGCGCTGGCCGGTGACGAGGTTCTGCACCCACACCACCGGCTTCTTGGCCTCGAACGAGACGTAGGCGATCTTGCCGCCGTCAGGGCTCCACGCCGGCGAGATGATCGGTTCCTTGGAGCGCAGGACGGTCTGGGCGCCGCGGCCGTCCATGTCGGCCACCTGCAGCAGGTAGTCGCGGCCGGACTTGAGCACGTAGCTGATGCGAGTGTTGAAGATGCCCTTCTGCCCGGTGATCGCCTCGTAGATCATGTCGGCGATGGTGTGCGCCACTTCGCGCGAGCGCTCCGGCGTCACGGTGAATTCGCCCGAGGTCAGCTGCTTCTGCTGGGCGGCGTCGAACAACCGGAAGCTGATCTTCACCTGGCCGCCCGCCGCCTCGACCTTGCCGATGGCGAGCGACTGGGCACCGGCGCCGCGCCACGCCGGGTAGTTGATCTGCGCCGGCTCGAACGCCGGGTTGGCGGCGCTGGCCGGGTCGACCATGCGGAACGCGCCGGTGAGCAAGAGATCGTTGCGGATGATCGGGGTCAGCGCCTCGCGCACCTGCGTGGTTTCGTTCTGGAACGGCAGCACGGCGATGGCGTGGCGGTTGGCGCCGCCGCCGACGATCTCGATGGTCATGTCGGCGCGGGCGGCGCCGGCGGCAGCCGGGCACAGCAGCAACATTGCTCGGATCAGCGTTTTGACGATGGGCATCGGCTTCCTCAGTGGTGCGATGGGGGTCTCAATGGGGGCGGAATTCCAGCTTGAGCTGGCGGAAATCGGTAAAGCTGGCGCCGGCCGGCAGCGACGGGAAGACCTTGGCCTCCCAGATCGCACGCTGCACCGCCTCGTCGTAGGCGGAGTTGCCGCTCGACGCCAGCAGGCGCACCGCGCGTACCTCCAGCGACGGCAGCAACGTCACCTGCACCACCGCCTTGGGGTTGCCCGACAGCTCGGGCGGAACCTGCACCAGCGGCTTCACCTTGGCCTGGACCTTGCTGGCGTAGCCGTCCAGGTTCAGCGACGTGCCGTTGGCCGAACCGCCGACCACGCCGGTTTTCTGACCGGCCTCGGTCGCTGCGCGCGTTGCCCTTCCTGGTGGTGTTGCTGCTGCCAAGATCGGCCAGCAGGTCGTCGGCTTCCGGGTTGTAGCGCGGCGCCGCCTTGCTGCCCTTGCCCGGCGGCAGCGCCGCCGCCTTCTTCTCGGCATGCTTGTCGGGCACGCTGTCGGCCTTGGCGGTTTTCACGGGCGGTGCCTTCTCGACCGGCTTGGCTGCCGGCTGCGGCTTGGCCTGCTTCACCACCTCCGGCTTGGCTTCGCGCTTCGGTTCGGGTTTCGGTTCCGGCTTCGGTGCGGGTTTCGGCTCCGGCTTGGGTTCCGGCTTCTTCACCGGCGGCAGCGGCTTGCGTTTCTCGCCGAGATTGACCTCGGCGCGCGGCGGCTCGACCGGCGCCGGCGCGACCTTGGGGGTGCCGGCTGCGGGCGGGGCGCAGGTTGCGGCACAGCCACGCTCGGCGCCTGCGGCGGAGGCGGCGGCGCGCTACTCCACAGTTCGACGGCGACCGGGGCGTCTTGCGGCTTGTCGTTCGAACTCAGTCCGCCCAGCACCAGCAGCAACACCACCGTGGCGTGCAGCAGCAGCGACAGGACGACCGGCCACGGTGAATTGCGTTGTTCGGCCACGGCGATCATTTGCCCTGTTTCACCGTCAGCGCCACACGCTTGATGCCGGCCTTGTGCAGGTCGTCGGCGATCTCCACCACCTCGGCGTACTTCAGGTCGCGGTCGGCGGTGATGGCGACCGGGCGCTCGGTGGCGTTGAGTTCGTGCAAGCGCGCGATCAGCTCGTCCTTGCCGGCCAACGGCGTTTCCTTGCCGTCGGCCTTGAGCTGCATCGTTTTGTCGGCCTCGACGATCACCTCCAGCGGCTGCTCGTTGAGCGCGGCGGCGTGCGACACGCTCGGCACGTCGATCACGCCGGGGGTGAACAGCGGCGTGGTGACCATGAAAATCACCAGCAATACCAGCATCACGTCGATGTAAGGCACGACGTTCATCTGGTTCATCTGGCGGCGGGGGCGTCGATTGAGCATGGCAGCGTAGCGAATAACGGCGTCAGGCCGGATGATACCATCGCGGCCGCAGGGGTTTGATGACAGAAACGGTAAAGACCGGCCCGCACGGCGGAAAGTTCAGCCGGGGAGCCGATCGGCATTACAAGCGGGTGGCCAGCGTCAGGCCGTCGCCCACCGGCAGTACCGCGAGCCGGATGCGGGGGTCGTGCTTCAGGCCGGCGTTGAAGGCGTGCATGATGTGCACCCCGGGCGGGTCTTCCGGGCGCGGTGAAACCACGCGGCCGCTGAGGAAGATGTTGTCGATGGCGATCACCCCGCCCGGCCGCACCAGCTTCAGGCACGTCTCGAAGTAGTCCGGGTAGGCCGGCTTGTCGGCGTCGATGAAGGCCAGATCGAAGCTGCCGGCGCGGCCTTCGGCCAACAGCGCCTCCAGCGTCGCCAACGCCGGCTGCAGCACCAGCCGGATGCGCCCGGCCACGCCGGCCTTCTGCCAGTACTCGCGGGCGATGGCGGTGAAGGTGTCGCTGACGTCGCAAGCCACCACCTCGCCGTCGTCCGGCATCGCCAGCGCCACCGCCAGCGCGCTGTAGCCGGTGAACACCCCGATCTCCAGGTAGCGCCGCGCGCCGATCAGCTGCGCCAGCCAGGCCATGAACTGGCCCTGCTCCGGGGCGATCTGCATCTTGGCCAGGCGATGGCCGGCGGTGAAGGCGCGCAGCTCGGCCATCACCGGGTGTTCGGTGACGCCGATCTCCATCAGGTAGTCGTGCAGGGGCGTATCGAGTGGTACGGTGCGGCTGGTCATGTCAGGAACGGCATCTAGACGGCAAAACGCCCGTGAACACGGGCGTAGCGGGGAACGACCGGGACAGGCTCACTCCGGCTGGTAGACGTAGGGCTTCTGCGGCACACGCGCCTCTTTCCAGCGGCGCTGGTCGTCGAGATCGACCTTGCGGTCCCACCAGGTCAGGCGCAGCTCGCGGCGCTCGCTGTCCACTTGCGGGTTCTTATCGAGAAATTGGGTCATGAAATCGGTGAATTCGGACTGGTACATGCGGGCTTTCCTCGGATCGTTGGCGGGCATTGTACTGCAAAAACCGGCCTGTGGATAAGTGTCTGTTCCATATAGGCGGCTACGCCTTCCCATCGTGAGCGCCGACGGCCGGCGGCGGAGAGCGCGGCGCAGCGAAGCGACATCCTCAGGCACCCATGCCGACTCTGTGCGCCGGCGGCACGCAGCCGGCCTGAGCTCGTCAGCCTGCGGGAGCGGGCGCCGGCGCCGCTCGTTGGCAGCGCTAACGCTCCGCCGCCCGTTGCTTGGCGCTGTACATGGTGCGGTCCGCCACCGCGAGCAGCCCCTCGATCGCGTCGCCGTCGTCCGGATAAAACGCGGTGCCGATGCTGACGCCCAGCGTCACCGTGCCGCCGTCGATGTCGTACGGTTCCTGCAGGGCCAGCTGCAGCCGTTCGAGCACCTGCGCCACGTCGGCATCGGCGTCGACGTCCTCGAGCAGCACCACGAACTCGTCCCCGCCCAGCCGCGCCACGGTGTCCTCGCCGCGCAGCACCTCGTTGAGACGCGCCGCGATCAGCTGCAGCACACGGTCGCCGGCAGCGTGGCCGTAGGTATCGTTGACCGGCTTGAAGCGGTCCATGTCGAGCAGCAGCAGCGCCAGACGCTTGCCGTTGCGCCGTACCCGGCGGATGGCGTGCTGCAACCGGTCCTCGAACAGGTTGCGGTTGGCCAGCCCGGTCAGGGCGTCGTGGTTGGCGAGATGGAACAGCTCCTGCTCACGCGCGACCCGGTCGACATGGCAGCGCAGCAGGTTGTTGACGCCGAACAACAGCACCGCCAGCAGCACCAGCGCCAACAGCGCCATGACCAGCCACTCGAACAGCCCGATCTGCGCCCAGCCCAGCTGCCAGCTGACCTTGAGCATCAGGCTCGGGGTCGAACCTCCGGTGCTGCGGCTCAACTCCAGGCTCGGAAACAGCAGCGTCTCGAATGGCCCCCGCGCCACGCGGCCGGTATCGAGGAAGCGCCCTTGCGGGTCCTGCTGGCCGTAGCGCTGATGCCACAGTTGCACCCGCATCCCGGGGGGAGATTCAGGGGCCGCGGCAGCAGATCGTCGACGCGCAGCACCAGCGCCACGAACTGGCGGTCGGGCAACAGCGCCGGCGCCGGCTGCAACACGAACTCGTCGGCGGGGCGGATGATCAGGTAGCCCAGACGGCCGTCGCCCAGCGCGAATGGACGCGACAACGCCGGCAGCTCGCGCCGCTGCGACTGGCGCAGGGCGTCGTAGAGGAAATCGACGCGGCTGACGTCCATGCCCAAGGCCGGCGAAAACGGTGGCGGCAACTCGCCGGCCGGCACCATCGATACCACCGGGTAATAGCCGCCGCCCTCCAGCGTGTAGCGCGGCGGCTGGCGTCCCGGGTCGTAGCCGTGGATGGCGACGGGGCGCCCGCGGCGGGCGCTCAACTCACGCTCGAAGGCGGCGCGTTCGTCCTCGTTCACGCGCCGCACGCGCAGCCCCAGCACAATCGCGCGATGGCGCTTGAACTGGCGCAGCAGCAGGCTGTGCTCGGTCAGCTCCCCGTGATGCTGGCCAAAGGTCGAGAAGCCGGCGTAACTGTCGAGCTGCGCCTCGGTGGCGTTCAGGCGCTGCGCGATGTCCTCGGCGAGCCGTCCGGTGACGCGCTCCAATTCGCTTTCGGCCTGATGAACGGCACGGCTGGCGAACGCCACCCCGATCAGTGCGCACAGCACCAACCAGAGTAGCAAGGCAGCCGGATACAACCATTTCATCTTCATCGTGTTGCCAACAAGAGAACGGGGCGAAGTCGGAAAACAGGGGAACGGCAGGCGGGAAAACCATAGGGCTCCCCGTGGGAAGCCCTGTTCAGAACGCCGCGGACCGTCCCGCGAGCGCCGACATGCTACCGGACTCCCCGGGCGCCGTCACGGCTTCCAACACGCAAACGGCACCGTTAAAGACAACGACATGACCAGGCAGGCACATTGCCTGCACGTCATGAAAACGCGCCCGGCCGGGTCAGGCGCCGTCGGTACAGCGGCTCACCAGCCCGCGCCACTTTGCCGAGACCACGGTGCCGTTTTCATCCAGATTGGCCTCGGTGTGGCGGCCATCCGGCGTCAACTCGATGCTCAGGCCGCGCTTGCCGGAATACGGATTGACCAGGGTCAGCACGATGCCGCCATCGGCGCGGGTCTGCCGCGTCAGGTAATTGGCGGGAATACCCCATTTCTGCGCCCCGCCCTGGATGCAGTCGGCCGCCGCGGCAAGGCGCGGCGCGGGGGCGGTACTCGGTGCCGGTGGCACGGCGGCGGCCTGGGCGGCGGGCGCCGGGGCCGGACTGGCGGCACGCTTGCCACCCGCCGTCTGGGGCGTGGCGCAGGCGGCAAGCGTCAGCGCCAGCACGACGGCGCAGAGACGGGTCAAGCGGGGTGGATTCATGGCGCACTCCTGTGGAACCGGTTCACGATCTTGCTCCGCGCAAGCGGACAACAGGCAACAGACCGCCACGCGCACCAATCGTTCATCACGGTGCTACCATGCACCCCGTTCTTTCCCACCGCCCCGGACGCTGGAGCACGAGCATGGAAACACGATGGCTGGAGGATTTTCTGGTGCTGGCGGAAACCGCCAGCTTCACCCGTTCGGCACAGGCGCGCCACCTGACCCAGCCGGCGTTCTCGCGCCGCATCCGCGCCCTGGAAGGCTGGATCGGCACCGAGCTGATCGACCGCACCTCGTACCCGACGCGGCTCACGCCGGCCGGCGAGGTGTTCCGCGAACACGCCGCCGCCATGCTCAACCAGATCCACGCCACCCGGGCACTGCTGCAGGGCATGCGCCCGCTGCCGGAAGACACGCTGGAGTTCGCCGTCCCCCACACGCTGTCGTTCTCGTTCTTCCCCAAGTGGCTGAGCCGGGTGGAACAGGGCTTCGGCCAACTGTCGTGCCGGCTGCAGGCGAGCAACGTGCACGACGCCCTGCTGGCCTTCGTCGAGGGCGGCAGCGACCTCTTGATGTGCTACCACCATCCCAAGCAGCCGGTGGAACTGGAGGACGGCCGCTACCTCGGGCTCCGGCTCGGCGTGGAACGGCTGCGCCCCTACGCCCGCGCCGACCGCCAGCGCCAGCCGCGCTTCGCCCTGCCCGGCAGCGCGGCCGCACCCGTGCCCTTCCTCGGCTACGCCGCCAGCGCCTACTTCCGGCTGATGACCGAGCAGATCCTGGCCGATGCGCCGGAACCCTGCCATCTGCACCTGCGCTACGAGACCGACATGGCCGAGGGGCTGAAGAACATGGTGCTGGAGGGGCACGGCGTGGCGTTCCTGCCACAAAGCGCGGTGGCGCGCGAAGTGCGCTACGGCCAGCTCGCCCCGGCCGCCGACGAGCGCTGGGGGGTGGACATGGAGCTGCGCCTCTATCGCAGCAAGAAGCGCAACCGGCCGGTGCTGGAAGCGTTCTGGCAGTACCTCGCCACCGAATACCCGGCGATCTGAGAGCGGGCGCACCAGCCACAACCCAACACCTTGCCCAAACGGCACCTGTCCGCAGGGATTCGCGTCGCAAGAGTGACGCGCAGCGCCCCATCGCCGACGGGCTCCGACACTGGCGGAGCAAGGCAGCACAGCGCTCACAAGGCCATGGTGTCTCCACCCATCCGGCGCACTGCCGCCGCCTCACCGACAAGCCCCGGGCAGGCCACCCCCTGCCCTGCGCCTTTATCCCCCAGCGCCAGTATCCGGGCCGCCGCCGGCCAGGTTATGCAAAAAAAGCATGACGCGATCGGCATTCGGAATTGGCCAGCCGGCACCGCCCTCGCCTACAGTGCGCCCTGTCCCTTACCACAACACGACAACGACAAAACCCATGACTACTCGTAGCGAACACGACCTGCTCGGCGACCGCGACGTACCCGCCGATGCTTACTGGGGCGTGCATACCCTGCGCGCCATCGAGAACTTCCCGATCACCGGCCAGACCATCGCCGGCTACGTCAACCTGATCGCGGCGCTGGCCGCCATCAAGCAGGCCGCCGCGCTGAGCAACCGCGAGCTGGGCCTCTTGGACGCCCCGCGCGCCGACGCCATCGTCGCCGCCTGCGAGGAAATCCGCGCCGGCAAGCTGCACGAGCAGTTCGTGGTGGACGTGATCCAGGGCGGTGCCGGCACCTCGACCAACATGAACGCCAACGAGGTGATCGCCAACCGCGCGCTGGAGCTGATGGGCCACGCCAAGGGCGAGTACCGCCACCTGCACCCCAACGAGCACGTCAACCTGTGCCAGAGCACCAACGACGTCTACCCGACCTCGCTGCGTCTGGCCACCTACTGGGGCGTGCAGCAGCTGCTGGCCGCGATGGCCGAGCTGCGTGAATCGTTCGCCGCCAAGGCCGAGGAGTTCGGCGACGTGCTGAAGATGGGCCGCACCCAGCTGCAGGACGCGGTACCGATGACGCTGGGCCAGGAATTCCAGACCTACGCGGTGATGCTGGGCGAGGACGAGCTGCGCCTGCAGGAAGCCTCGCGCCTGATGCTGGAAATCAACCTCGGCGCCACCGCCATCGGCACCGGCATCTGCGCCCACCCGGAATACGTCCCCCTGGTGTGCCGCCAGCTGTCGGCGCTGACCGGCCTGGAGCTGATCACCTCGCCCAACCTGATCGAAGCCACCCAGGATTGCGGCGCCTTCGTGCAGCTCTCGGGCGTGCTCAAGCGCGTCGCGGTCAAGCTCTCCAAAACCTGCAACGACTTGCGCCTGCTGTCGTCCGGCCCGCGCGCCGGCTTGGGCGAAATAAACCTGCCGGCACGCCGAGGCCGGCTCGTCGATCATGCCGGGCAAGGTCAACCCGGTGATTCCCGAAGTGGTGACCCAAGTCGCCTACGAAGTGATCGGCAACGACCTCACCGTGACCATGGCGGCCGAAGCCGGCCAGCTGCAATTGAACGCCTTCGAGCCGGTCATCGCCTACAGCCTGTTCCGCAGCGTGAACCACCTGACCCAGGCCTGCCGCACGCTGTCCGACAACTGCGTCAAGGGCATCACCGCCAACCGCGACTTCCTGCGCAGCCAGGTGGAAAACTCGATCGGCCTGGTCACCGCGCTCAACCCCTACATCGGCTACGCCGCGGCCACCGAAGTGGCGGCCGAAGCGCACGCCAGCGGCGGCGGCGTCTACGACATCGTGCTGAAACGCGGCCTGATGAGCCGCGACCAGCTCGACGCCGTGCTCAATCCGGCCGCGCTGACCCAACCGCGCTGGGTCACGCTGTAACCGACATCTCCTTGGATGGAGTGTGAAGCGACCTGCCTCCATGGCAGAACTTGCAGGGTTGCCCTCCGGGGCAACCCTTTTTTGTCTGGAGGATGCGAACAACACGGCGACCCTGATGAGGGGTGCCGCAAGACCGCGCAGGGGTAGTTACAGCAGCACGCCGCTGGCGTCCGGCTGCGGCGCGGTGGTCAGCGGCTCGTTCAGCAGCATCAGCAGGTTGCTTTCGATGGTGTGGCACAGCGCGTTGAGCGGCAGGTCGTTAGGCAGGGTATCGAACGGGTCCTCGATCTGGTCGCCCAGGGTATCGAGCCCGAAGAAGGTATAGGACACGATGCCCACCACCAGCGGCGTCATCACCCCGACGCTGTCCACCAGGCCGAACGGCAGCAGGTAGCAGTAGAGGTGCACGGTGCGGTGCAGCAGCAGGATGTAGGCGTAGGGGATCGGGGTGTGACGGATGCGCTCGCAGCCGCCGTAGGCGTGCGACAGCAGCGAAATCTGCTCGTCGATGTTGGCCAGCAGCTGCGGCGACACCCGTCCCGCGCGGCCCAGCGCGGCGTAGGCGGCGCCGATGCGCTCGAGCAGCATGTTGGGGCGGTTGGGCTGCGCCAGCACCGCGGCGCACTCGCCGGCCGGCAGCAGCCGGGCCAGGTCGGCGGACGGGTCGCTGCCGCGCAGCTGGTGGCGCAGGACATGGGAGAACGCCGCCAGCCGGTACAGCAGGACTTTCTTCTCTTCCGCCTCGAGATGGTCGACCAGCGTCAGGGTCTGCCGGCCGAGGTTGCGCGTCACCACCAGCACTTCGCCCCACAGCTTGCGCGCTTCCCAGAAGCGGTCGTAGCTGACGCTGTTGCGAAAGCCGAGGAAGATCGCCAGGGTCAGGCCGATCAGCGAAAACGGCGTCGGCGTCAGGGTGATCTTGAGCGGCCCCAGCGTGCCGTGCACCACCGTCACCAGCACCGCGACACCGACGGTGAACAGCACGCGGCGCCACACCACCGGCACCACCGAGCCGCGCATCGAAAATAACAGGGAGAAAGTGGAGGGCGAGGCAGGACGGACGATCATGGCGGGTTCAGCGGGCAAAGCGCCATTCTAGCCCCGGATCGCCTTTTCGTGCACTGCAACATTGGTCGTATTGACCATCCACCGCCGCTCCACAGCTTACCCTCAGGCCATCCACAGAGTTGTCCACAGCCTTGCGGCCGGGGCAGTCAGGTTGGCCGAAGACGCAGGGCAACGCGCTTCGGCCAACGTGGCGCGATGGCCGCTACTGCGCGCTCCAGCCGCCGTCGATCGGCAGCGCCACCCCGGTCAGGTTGTGCGCCCAGTCGCCGCAGAGCATCGCCACCGCCTCGCCGATGTCGGATGGCTGGCTCATGCGTCCGGACGGCTGCTTGTCCAGCACCAGCGCCTTCAGGCCGGCGTCACGGTCGCCGCCGAAGGCGGCCGCGCGCGCCTGGATCTGCGGCTCGATCAGCGCGGTCTCCACCCAGCCCGGGCAGATCGCGTTCACCGTCACCCCGCTCTGCGCGTATTCCAGCGCCGCCACCTTGGTCAGCCCGACCAGCCCGAACTTGCTCGCCACGTACGGCGCCTTGTTGACCGACGCCACCAGCCCGTGCACCGAGGCGATGTTGACCACGCGCCCCCAGCCGCGCCCCGCCATGCCGGGCAGCAGCGCCTGCATCAGCAAGAACGCGGCCGACAGGTTGACGGCGAGGATGGCCTGCCACAGCTCGGCCGGCATCGCCGCCACGCTCGCGGTGTGCTGCATGCCGGCGTTGTTGACCAGCACGTCGACGGGACGCCAGCGCTGCACCGCTTCGGCCAACCCCTGCACCGCGGCGGGGTCGCGCAGGTCGCCGTCGAAGAACGCGGCGTCGGCGGCGCCGGCCTGGCGCACCATGCCCAGCGCCTCGTCGCGCTGCTCGGGAGTCGCCGGGCCATGCAGGCCGATGGCCCAGCCGTTGGCGGCGAGACGGCAGGCGACGGCCAGGCCGATGCCGGAAGTGGAACCGGTGATGAAGGCGGTGCGGGTCATGGACGATCTCCTCTCGTGGCGATGGCTCAAGCTTAGCCGCTATCGCGCCAGTGGCTAAGCGAGGGCAGCGCCGGCCAAGGCAAGAAAAAACGCGCCCGATGCAGCATCGGGCGCGTTGTTGTTGCGCTCAGGTCGAGCCCGCTGACTCAGCGGTGATCGACCTCTCAGGCCAGGCGGCCATGGCACTGCTTGTACTTCTGGCCGCTGCCGCACGGGCACGGGTCGTTGCGGCCGATGCGCAGGCCCTGCGCCGCCAGTGCCGCCGGCGCGTACGGATTGTTCTCGTCGTCCGCCGCGGCCAGTGCCGAACCCGGCTCGGCGTGCTGCAGTTCGACCTCCGGCAGCTCGTGCGGCTCGACCGCGTCCATGTCTTCCTGGCTGCGGATTTGCACCGTCATCAGCACGCTGACCACGCTCTTCTTGATGCGCTCGAGCATGTCGGCAAACAGTTCGAAGGCCTCGCGCTTGTACTCCTGCTTGGGGTTCTTCTGGGCGTAGCCGCGCAGGTGGATGCCCTGGCGCAGGTGGTCCATCGACGACAGGTGCTCGCGCCAGTGGTTGTCCAGCATCTGCAGCACCAGCGAGCGCTCGAACTGACGCATCGCCGGCTCACCGGCCAGCTCGACCTTGGCCTGGTAGATCGCCTCGGCCTGCTTGATGATGCGTTCGCGGATTTCCGGGATGTCGAGGTTGGGCGCGGCCTTGAGCCAGTCCGCCACCGGGGCCTCGAGCTGGTACTCGCTCTCCAGGGTCTTCTCCAGCCCCGGCAGGTCCCACTGCTCTTCCATCGATTCCGGCGGCAGGTGCAGGTCGACCAGGTCGGACAGCACGCCCTCGCGCATATTGGTGACGATGGCGCTGACGTCTTCCTCGTCGAGGATTTCGTTGCGCTGCTGGTAGATCACCTTGCGCTGGTCGTTGGCGACGTCGTCGTACTCCAGCAACTGCTTGCGGATGTCGAAGTTGCGGCCTTCCACCTTGCGCTGGGCGTTCTCGATGGAACGGCTCACCCAGGGGTGCTCGATGGCTTCGCCCACCGGCATTTTCAGGCGCTCCATGATCGCCGACACGCGGTCGGAGGCGAAGATGCGCAGCAACGGGTCTTCCAGGCTGAGGTAGAAGCGCGAGGAGCCCGGGTCGCCCTGGCGGCCGGAACGGCCGCGCAGCTGGTTGTCGATGCGGCGCGACTCGTGGCGTTCGGTGCCGACGATGTGCAGGCCGCCGGCGCCCAGCACCTGCTCGTGGCGCAGCGACCACTCGCTGCGGATGGCGGCGATGCGCGCGGTCTTGTCCTGTTCGGACAGGCTCTCGTCGTTCTCGATCGCGCGGATTTCCGGCTCCGGATTGCCGCCCAGCACGATGTCGGTACCGCGACCGGCCATGTTGGTGGCGACGGTGATCACGCCGGGACGCCCGGCCTGCACCACGATGTCGGCTTCGCGCGCGTGTTCCTTGGCGTTCAGCACGTTGTGCGGCAGCTTGGCCTGGCTCAGCAGGGCGGCGATCAGCTCCGAGTTCTCGATCGAGGTGGTGCCGACCAGCACCGGCTGGCCGCGCTCGTGGCAGTCCTTGATGTCGGCCAGGATGGCGTCGTACTTCTCCTGCGCGGTGCGGTAGACCTTGTCGTGCGCGTCCTTGCGGATCATCGGCTTGTTGGTCGGAATCACCACGGTTTCCAGGTTGTAGATGCTCTGGAACTCGAACGCCTCGGTGTCGGCGGTGCCGGTCATGCCGGACAGCTTGCCGTACAGGCGGAAGTAATTCTGGAAGGTGATCGAGGCCAGCGTCTGGTTCTCGCGGTTCACCGTCACGCCTTCCTTGGCTTCGACGGCCTGGTGCAGGCCCTCGGACCAGCGGCGGCCCGGCATCAGGCGGCCGGTGAATTCGTCGACGATGATGATCTCGCCGTCCTGCACCACGTAGTGCTGGTCGCGGTGGTACAGGGCGTGGGCGCGCAGCGCGGCCATCAGGTGGTGCATCAGCGTGATGTTGGTGGCCGAGTACAGGCTGTCGCCTTCCTTCAGCAGGCCCATCTGGGTCAGGATCTCTTCGGCACGCTCGTGACCGCGCTCGGACAGCAGCACCGAGTGCGCCTTCTCGTCCACCCAGTAGTCGCCCTCGCCCTCTTCTTCCTGCTGGCGCTCCAGGAGCGGCGGCACCACGTTCATGCGCTGGTACATCTCGACGTTGTCTTCGGCCGGGCCGGAGATGATCAGCGGCGTGCGGGCCTCGTCGATCAGGATCGAGTCGACCTCGTCGACCACGGCGAAGGCCAGCTTCTTCTGCACCTTCTCCTCGGTGCTGAACACCATGTTGTCGCGCAGGTAGTCGAAGCCGAATTCGTTGTTGGTGCCGTAGGTGATGTCGGCGGCGTAGGCTTCCTGCTTCAGGTGGTGCGGCATCTGCGACAGGTTCACGCCCACGGTCAGGCCGAGGAAGTTGTACAGCTTGGCCATGATGCCGGCGTCGCGGCTGGCCAGGTAGTCGTTGACCGTCACCACGTGCACGCCGTTGCCGGTGAGCGCGTTGAGGTAGGACGGCAGCGTGGCGACCAGGGTCTTGCCCTCGCCGGTGCGCATCTCGGCGATCTTGCCGTCGTTGAGCACCATGCCGCCGATCAGCTGCACGTCGAAGTGGCGCATGCCGAGCGCCCGGCGCGAGGCCTCGCGGCACACCGCGAAGGCTTCCGGCAGCAGCGCGTCGAGGCTTTCCCCGCTGGCGAGGCGCTGGCGGAAGTGCGGGGTCTTGCCGGCGAGGTCTTCGTCCGACAGCGCGCGCAGGCCGTCTTCCAGCGCGTTGATACGGGCCACTACCTGGCGGTATTGCTTCAGCAGCCGGTCGTTACGGCTACCGAACACTTTCTTGAGAAGCGTGGAAATCATCGGTTTTCGAATCCAGAGGCCAAGCGGGCCGGAAAAATGGGGAAAAGTGTAGCACAAGCACTGACCACGTAATGGGGGCAAAGTTGTGGCGCGTCAAGGGAACCCCGGAAAAACCGGTCGCACGCGCCGCGAATCGCCCATCATGGCGGCAATCGGCTAGAATTCGCGCCATGAGCAGTCTTTCTTTCCGCGACATTGCCCGCCAGGACAGCCGCCTGTCGCGCCTGGCCAGCGAGGCCAAGGCGCTGATGGCGCTGGACACGGCCTTTCGCCGCCTGCTGCCGGCGCCCCTCTCCGACTACTGCCGCGCGGTGCGCATCCGCGACGGCGAGCTGGTGGTGTACGCCGACAACGGCGTGGTGGCGGCGCGGCTGAAGATGATCGGCCCGGGCCTGCTGCCGGCGCTGACCGACCGCGGCTATCCGGCGAGCAAGATCCGCGTCAAGGTCGACATCCGCTTCAAGCCGCCGGTCAAGCCGCCCAAGGCGCTGGCGATCAGCCCGGCGGCGCTGGAGCGCATCGAGGAAGCCGCCGCCAGCGTCAGCAACCCGCTGGTAAGCGCGGCGCTGTCGCGACTGCTGGCGCACCACCGCCGCGGCTGAGTCCTTCCGCCGCACTCCCGCCGACCAGACCGCCCCCTTGACCTGCGTCAACCGGCGCAGCGCCCGCGCATGCCAGAATCATTTTCTTTGTTTGCTTCAGGCTCTCTTCAAGAAAATGAACCATCTCCGTATCGGCCAGCGGCTGGCACTCGGCTTCGGCGGCATGACCCTGCTGGTGGCGCTGCTGCTGGCGGTCCAGCTCACCGGCCTTAGCCGACTGCGCGATCATCTCGACGAGGTGGCGCTCGACCACAACCGCACCGTCGAGCTGACTACCCGCCTTACCTACAACCTGCAAAGCCAGCGCACCGTCTACCGCGACGCCGTGATGTTTCCGGATGAGCCCAGCAAGCGTCAGGCCGTCGCCAAGATGGCCACGGCGCGCCGCGACTACGACGCCACGCTGCACGAACTGGAGCAACACTGGCAGCGCTACACCCCCGGCGCCGCGGAGCGGGCGCTGCTGGAGCAGGCGGCCCGCCAGCGCCGCCAGGCCGAACCGGTGATCGACCGCATGATGCAGCTCGGGCTCGCCAACGACGTGCCCGGCGCCATCGCGGTGATGAACGCGCAGTTGATCCCCGCCGTGCGCCCCTGGCGCGAGGCGCTGGAAGCGCTGATCGCCGCGGAACAGGCCAGGACGCGCGCCGCGCTGGACGACGCCGCGCGGGCCTACGCCCAGGCCAAATGGATCGGCCTTGGCGCCGGCGGCGGCATCATCCTGCTGAGCCTGCTGGCCGGCTGGCTGATCACCCGCGGCATCACGGTGCCGATGCGGCGCATGGTCGGCGCGGTACGCGCCATCGCCGGCGGCGACCTCAGTGTCACGCTGCCGCCCGCAGGACGCGACGAGACCGGCCAGGTGCTGGGCGCCATGCAGCAGATGAGCGGCAACCTCGCCAGCAGCGTGGCGACGGTGCAACACAGCGCTGGCGAACTGGAGCGGCTGGCCGAGACGCTGGCGCAGATGTCGGCACAGCTCCTGGGCGCGGCGCGCGAGCAGTCGCGGGCCTCGTCCGAATCGGCCGGTTCCATCGAGGAGCTGTCGGTCAGCGTGGCTTCGGTGGCCGACGTCAGCGACGCCATGCACCAGGCGGCGGACCATGCGCTGGCGAGCAGCCGCCAGGGCACGGCGCAGCTCGCCACCCTGGTGGACGAGGTGGGGCGGGTGGAAGCGGTGGTGGGCCGCACCGCCGAGCTGGTCGGCGCCTTCCTCGCCAAGAGCCGCGACATCGCCGGCATGACCAGCGAGGTGCGCGACATCGCCGACCAGACCAACCTCTTGGCGCTCAACGCCGCGATCGAGGCGGCGCGCGCCGGCGAGCAGGGGCGCGGCTTCGCCGTGGTGGCCGACGAGGTGCGCAAGCTGGCGGAAAAGTCGGCGGCTTCGGCCAACGAGATCGACCGCGTCACGCTGCTGCTCGACAGCCAGTCACACACCCTGGAAGCGTCCATCGCCGAAGGCCTGGCGGCGCTGGCGAGCAGCCGCCGCTACGTCGAGAGCGTGGGCGACGGCCTCAAGCGCAACGAGACCGCGGCGCAAGCCTCGCGCGACCAGGCGCAGGGCATCGCCAGCGCCATGCAGCAACAGCACGTCGCCAGCCGCGACATCGCCGGCAGCATGGAGTGCGTGGCCGGTGCCGCCGAGCAGAGCGCGGCGGTGGCGGAAAACCTCGCCGGCGGCGTCACGCAGCTGGTCGAACTGGCGCACCAGCTCGGCCACAGCGTACGGCGCTTCCGCGTCTGAACGCCCCCGGCCCCGCCGGGGCGTCAAGGTGAAGGTCCACTGTATCCAACAGCCCCGCAGGCGATGCTTGCGGGGCTGTTTCCTTTACGACGCGGAGGATTATCAGGCCCCTCTCGCATGCCTCGGCCCGGACAGGCGCAGTTCGGACTGGCCATCAGATCGGCAGGGCGGCGCTTTCGTGCCCCTGCGGTACGCGCCACCCCGACACCCGGCCGCGACGGCGGAGTAATACGGAAGTGGTGGACAGCCGGGCGCGCGCTTGAGGTATGCTGTACGGCAAGCGGTTTTAAACATGCGCCACGCATCTTTAAAACCGTTTGCCTATTGGACCCACCATGCTCACCCTCACCCCGCACCCGCTGCGCCGCGTGCTCAACGACGAGGCGCACGCCCGCCCTTACGCCTCGATTCCGTCGCCGGCACGGCTGACCTCGCTGACCCTGTACTACGACTACGACGACGCCAGCCAGCGCGAGGCACTGGCCGAGCTGGCCCAGATGCTGGCCCTGCCGGCCCCGCTCGGCCACGCCGCGCACTACACCGCGAATGCCGGCGACCTGACGGTACGCTGGTCGCTACACGCCGAGTTCGCGCGCTACACCTTCATCCTCTCCGGCGATTTTTCCGAGCCCTTCGACCGCACCGCGCTCGACCGCCTGCCCTCGAGCTGGCTCGACCGCCTGCCCGGCACGGTGCTGGTGGCACTGCACGCGGTGCTGCTCAAGGGCGGCTCGGCCAGCACCCCGGACGAGATCGCGGCGCGCTGGTTCGGCGGCGGCGAGTTGATCGGCTCGCGCATCGGCGACGGCAACGGCATCGCCTACACCGACCTGCAGCTGCACCCCGACCCGCGCCTGCCGGAGGGCTTCTCGCGCTACGTGGTGCTGGACGAGGAAATGGGACCGAACCAGTCCGGACGCATGCTGCAGCGCCTGTTCGAGATCGAGACCTACCGCATGCTGGCGCTGTTGGCGCTACCCATCGCCAAGGAGCAGATGCGCGAGCTCGACCGGCTCGACGTGGTGCTGCGCTCGCTGACCGAGCGCATGGGCAAGCCGGACAGCGGCGACGCCCAGCTGCTCACCGAGCTGGAAGACCTCTCCACGCGCGCCGAACAGCTGATCTCGGAGAGCCAGTACCGCATTTCCGCCACGCGCGCCTACTACTCGCTGGTGGAGCGCCGCATCGGCGAGCTGCGCGAGAGCCGCCTGCCCGGCATGCAGCCGTTCCACGAATTCATGGAACGGCGCATGGCGCCGGCGATGAGCACCTGCGACACCGTGGTGAAGCGCCAGGACCGCCTCACCGACCGCCTGCAGCGCAGCACCGCGCTGCTGCGCACCCGCGTCGAGGTGCTGCACGAGGAACAGAACCGCGCCTTGTTGGCCAGCATGGACCGCCGCGCCGCGATGCAGCTGCGCCTGCAGGAGACGGTGGAAGGGCTGTCGGTGGGGGTGCTTACCTATTACATCGTGAGCCTGCTGTCCTACCTGCTCAAGGCCATCAAGGCCGCCGGCGTGCACCTCAACACCGAATTGGCCACCGGCATCGCCATCCCGATCGTGGCGGCGGCGGTGTGGTACGGCGTGCGCAAGGTGCGCGACGGGCTGGGGCACTGAGACGCCGTTGGCGCCACGAAGCCTGTCCTGATGTCAGCGGCGGAGCGGCCCTCGCTACGTCGCCCGCCGTCCACCGAGGTTGGCCGAAGCCTTCGGCCAACCTCTCCCGGCCCCGGCCGCCGTCATCGTGCTGCAACAGCGGCGCTCTACACTCGCCGGCTTCACCACCCTGCCGCGAGACCGTCCGATGCTGTCACCCGCCCTGCCCGTCGCCCGTCCCGACTTCTACCTCGCCCCCGGCGCCGCCACGCCGGAGGTGGATTTCCGCTTCCACAGCGGCCGCCTGCTGCTGCGCGGGGTGAGCTGCCCGGAGGACGCCGCCGCCTTCTACGACCGGCTGTTCCGGCCGCTGACCCCGTACCTGGCCGGCCTCGACCACGGCGAGGTGGCCCTGACGCTGGCGCTGACCCGGCTCGACGCCGACAGCGCCAACCAGCTCTTGACCCTGGCCGACCTGCTCAACAACGCCCAGGCCAAGGGCAGCCGCGTGCACTGCCACGTGTTTCACGACGAGGACGACGCCCGGCTGCAGGCGTTCCACCGCGTGCTGGCACACGAGTTTCCCGGCCTGCTGGCCGCGCCGCTGGCGCAGGTAGCGTAGGCATAAAAAACGGCCGTCGGCCCGGAGGCAGACGGCCCAGTGGTGACGCACACGCCACCCTCGAAAGGGCTCAGGCTCTGGTAATGGCCTGACGCACTTGTTCCAGACTCGCCGGATCGTCCAGCGTGGTGAGATCGCCCGGATCGCGCCCTTCGGCAATGGCCTGGATCGAACGGCGCAGCACCTTGCCGGAGCGGGTCTTGGGCAACTGGTTGACGAAGAACACCCGCGCCGGGTTGGCGATCGCGCCCAGTTCGTGCGCGACGCGGGCGATCACTTCCTTCTCCAGCGCGGCGCGGCGCACCGGGTCGGCCAGCATGCTCGGGTCGCGCACCACGGCGAAGGCCTGCGGCACCTGCCCCTTGAGCGCGTCGGCCACCCCCACCACCGCCACCTCGGCGATGGCGCCGTGGCCGGAAACCGCCTCCTCGATCTCGCGCGTGCCGAGGCGATGGCCGGCGACGTTGATCACGTCGTCGGTGCGGCCGAGGATGGTGATGTAGCCGTCGGCGTCGCGCACCCCCCAGTCGAACGAGGAATACAGCAGCCGATCGGCGAAGCCGCCGAAATAGGTGTTGAGGAAGCGCTCGTCCTGCCCCCACACCGTGCTCAGGCAGCCCGGCGGCAGCGGCGGCACGATGGCGATCACGCCCTTCTCGCCGACCCCGACCTCCTCGCCGCTGGCCTCGTCCACCAGCTTGAGGTTGTAGCCGTACACCGGCAGGCCGGGGCTGCCGACCTTGACCGGCTGCGGCGCCACGCCGTTGCACACGGTGAGCATCGGCCAGCCGGTCTCGGTCTGCCAGTAGTTGTCGATCACCGGTACCTTCAGTTCGCCGGCGATCCAGTTGGCGGTCGGCTCGTCCAGCGGCTCGCCGGCGAGGAACAGCGCCTTGAGGCTGGAGAGGTCGTGGCGGTGCAGGTAGGCCGGGTCCTGCTTCTTCAGCACGCGGATCGCGGTCGGCGCCGAGAACATCACCGAGACGCGGTACTTTTCCACGAGCTGCCACCACACCGCCGGGTCCGGGTTGGTCGGCAGGCCCTCGTACACCAGCGTCGCCATACCGGCGATGAGCGGGCCGTAGACGATGTAGGAATGCCCCACCACCCAGCCGATGTCCGAGGTGGAGAAGAAGGCCTCGCCGGCCTCGCCGCCGTAGATGTAGTCCATGCTCGCCGCCAGCGCCACGGCGTAGCCGCCGGTGTCGCGCTCGACCCCCTTGGGCTTGCCGGTGGTGCCGGAGGTATAGAGGATGTAGCTGGGATGGCTCGATTCCACCCAGGTCACCTCGGCGCGGTCGTCCAGGTGCCGGGCGCGCAGCGTGGCGTAGTCGAGGTCGCGCCCCGGCTTCATCATCGGCGCTTCGGCCAGGCCGCGGTTGACCAGGATCACCTTGCCCGGCGCCGCCGCCCCGGCCAGCTCCAGCGCCTCGTCCACCAGCGGCTTGTAGGCGATCACCTTGCCGCCGCGCAGCCCGGCATCGGCGGTCACCATCACCTTGGGCTGGGCGTCCTCGATGCGCGCCGCCAGGCTGGCCGAGGCGAAGCCGCCGAACACCACCGAATGCACCGCCCCCAGCCGCACCGTGGCCAGCATGGCGAACACCGCCTCGGCGATCATCGGCATGTAGATCAGCACGCGATCGCCCTTGCCCACCCCCTGCGCCTGCAGGATGGCGGCAAAGCGCGCCACTTCCTGTTGCAGTTCGGCAAAGCTGTAAACCCGTTCCTCTCCGGTCTCGCTCGAGACGTAGATCAAGGCCGCCTGATCGCCCCGCCCGGCCACGTGCCGGTCCACCGCGTTGTGACAGAGGTTGGTCTCGCCGCCGACGAACCAGCGCCGAAACGGCGGCTTGTCGTAGGCCAGCACCTTGTCGTAGGGACGGTGCCAGTCGATGCGAGCCGCCTCGCGCCCCCAGAAAACCTCGGGCTGATCAATGGACTGGCGATGAAAATCGCGGTATGCGGTCATGCGGTCTCTCCTCCGTGCCGGCGTCTGGCGCGCCGTTGTGCGTAATGACGACAATTCAACCAAGCGGTTGCTCGAATCCCACCTTACCCCACACTCGCAGCAGGGTCAAACGATTCCGCAAGGCGCTGTTTTTCTGCCGCAACAGCCGCCCTCGCCCCTGCCGCACTGGCACGGCCTTGCCGCTTTGCGGTAATCTCGACGCATTCCCATCAAGATTTCGCAGGACTCCGAACATGGACGTCAAGGACTACATGCAGCGCGTCGGCCGCGCCGCCCGCGCCGCCAGCCGCGCCATCGCCCGCGCCGACACCCTCCAGAAAAACCAGGCCTTGCTGGCCATGGCCGACGCCGTCGAGCGCGACAGCGAGCAGCTCATCGCCGCCAACATGCTCGATCTGGAAGCCGCGCGCCAGAACGGACTGGAAGAAGCCTTCATCGACCGCCTGACGCTGTCGGACAAGACCATCCACGGCATGGCCGAGGGCCTGCGCCAGATCGCCGCGCTGCCCGACCCGGTGGGCGAGATGGACGACTTCACCTACCGTCCGTCCGGCATCCAGCTGGGCAAGATGCGCGTGCCGCTCGGCGTCATCGGCATCATCTACGAGGCCCGTCCCAACGTCACCGCCGACGCCGCCGGGCTGTGCCTGAAATCGGGCAACGCCACCATCCTGCGCGGCGGCTCGGAAGCCTTCCACAGCAACCAGGCCATCGCCCGCTGCGTGCACGAAGGGCTGCGCCTGGCCGGCCTGCCGGCCGAGGCGGTACAGGTGATCGAAACCACCGACCGCGCCGCGGTGGGCGAGCTCATCACCATGCCCGAGTACGTCGACGTGATCGTGCCGCGTGGCGGCAAGGGGCTGATCGCGCGCATCAGCCAGGACGCGCGCGTGCCGGTGATCAAGCACCTGGACGGCAACTGCCACGTCTACGTCGACGACACCGCCAACCCGGACAAGGCCGTGGCCATCGTGGTCAACGCCAAGACCCAGCGCTACGCGCCGTGCAACACCATGGAAACGCTGCTGGTGCACGAGGCGTCCGCCGAATTCATGCTGCCGAAGCTGGCCGCCCCGCTGTGGGAAAAAGGCGTGGAGCTGCGCGGCTGCGAACGCACCCGCATCATCCTCGGCGACCAGGTGGTGCCGGCGACCGAGGACGACTGGTACGCCGAATACTCGGCGCCGATCCTGGCGGTGAAGGTGGTGAAAGACCTCGACGAGGCGATCCAGCACATCAACGACTACGGCAGCCACCACACCGACGCCATCGTCAGCGAGGACTACAGCCGCACCCGCCGCTTCCTGCGCGAGGTGGACTCGGCCAGCGTCATGGTCAACGCCAGCACGCGCTTCGCCGACGGCTTCGAGTACGGCCTGGGCGCCGAGATCGGCATCTCCACCGACAAGATCCACGCGCGCGGCCCGGTCGGCCTGCACGGCCTGACCAGCCAGAAGTGGGTGGTGCTGGGTGACGGCCAGGTGCGCAGCTGAGGCTTGACTGATACGGCAATGAAAAAGCGGGCTGCGGCCCGCTTTTTTGTTGGCGACGACAGCGCCATGGTCAGGTCAGGCCGTGCCGTCGGCCGACCACACCACCGGAAACCAGTCCTCGCGCAGGCGCTCGCCGTCTTGCTGGCCGATGCCGGGGAAGGGCGGCGAGGTGCGGCCGGGGCGCGCGGCGTAGCGCACGTCGTCGCCGAGGAAGCGCGCCGAGAAGGCGCGGCGGCGGTTGCCGCCCGGGTTGCCGGCGGCGCCGTGCACGGTGTGGAAGTCGAACAGCACCGCGTCGCCCGGTTCCAGCTCCGGCGCCAGCAGGGTGTAGCTGCCGTCCTCGACGTCGGGCATTTCCATGAAGTCGTCGGCGCCGGCGAAGAAGTTCTCGTTGGTGGCCCAGCGCTTGGGGCGCACCAGTTTGGGCCAGCGGTGCGAGCCCAGCACCACGCGCAGCGTGTTGTCGCGCGTCACCGGGTCGAGCGGAATCCAGTAGCTGGCGGTCTGCAGGCCGCTGACGCAGTAATAGGGGATGTCCTGGTGCCAGGGCGTGGGCTTGGCGGTGCCGGGCTCCTTGACCAGGATGTGCTCGTGGAAGATCTGCACCCGCTGCGCGCCCATCAGCCGCCCCGCCAGCGCGGCCGCCGGCGAATGGCGGATGAAGCGCGCAAACGGTTCGATGCGCTGCCAGTTGCAGTAATCCTCGAAGAAACGCCCGGTTTCGCCCGGCCGAACGTTCTCGATGGCGTACGGGCCGGGCGCGGCCAGCACCTGCTCGAATCCCTCGCGCAGCGGTTCGACCCAGTCGCGAAACGCCCCGCGCAGCACGATCGCGCCGTCGCGCTGGAATGCCTCGATCTGATCCTGTCCTACTGTCGTCGCCTGCATCGGCCTCTCCTCGGGTGGTGGTGGGTAAGACGGCTTCTGGCGACAGTATCGCGGGGCGCTTTATGATAATAAAAATATATATTTCCTATTTTTCATTATTGAAAAACATGATCGACTTCTCGTTGCGTCAGCTCGAATACTTCGTCGCCACCGCCGAGCACGGCGGCGTCAGTGCCGCGGCGCGCGCGCGCCACGTGTCTCAGCCCTCGGTATCGCTCGCCATCGCCCAGCTCGAGGCCGCGCTCGGCACCGCGCTGTTCCGCCGTCAGGCCAGCCGCGGCGTCGAGCTGACACCGGCCGGGCTGCGCGTGCTGGGCCAGGCGCGCGACATCCTGGCGCTGGCGGCAGGCCTCGGCAGCGGCGAGGAACCGGGCGAACTACGCGGCCAGCTGTCGCTGATCTGTTTCCAGGATCTGGGGCCCTATTTCGCCCCGCGCCTGCTGGCGGGGTTTCGTGCACGCCACCCGCAGATCGCGGTGACGCTGCTGGAGGGCGACCTGGCCACGGTGCAGCGCGCGCTGCGCGCCGGCAAGGCCGAGCTGGCGCTGACCTACGAACTCGCCACCGACGCGCAGATGGAATGCCGCACGCTGGCGGAACTGGCGCCCTACGCGCTGCTGCCGGGCGACCATCCGCTGGCGGCGCAGCCCGCCGTGTCGCTGGCCGAGCTGGCCGCGCAGCCGCTGGTGCTGGAGGATATTCCGCACACCCGCGACTACCTGCTGTCGCTGTTCTGGAACCTGGGGCTGACGCCGCGCATCGCGCAGACGGTGCAGAGCTTCGAAATGCAGCGCGGCCTGGTGGCGCACGGCGCCGGCGTGGCGCTGTCGTGCACGCGCCCGGCCGGGGACCTGAGCTACGACGGCACGCCCATCGCCTGCCGCCCGCTGCGCGACGATCCGCCGCCGCAGCGCGTGGTGCTGGCGCGCCCGGCGACAGCACACCCCTCCCCGGTGGTCGACGCCTTCCTGCGCTGGGCCGTCACCCGGGAATGACGGTCCGCCCGCACGGCAGGCCCGCCGCGCTGACACCGCATAGCCTCCGCTTGATGCTAAAGTGATAGTTCATTGTCATTACGGAGCCTGTCATGCCCACGACGTCGCCTCGCCTCGCCCGCCGCCTGCTGTCCTTCCTCGCGCTCGCCGGCACCAGCCTGCTGCCGCTGGCGCCGGGCCTTGCCCACGCCGCGCCGCCGCCCCAACTGAAGGCCCAGGTGCCGGGCTACTACCGCATGGCGCTGGGCGAGTTCCAGGTGACCGCGCTCTACGACGGCTACGTCGACCTCGACCAGAAGCTGCTGAAGAATGCCCGCGCCAGGGACGTGCAGAGCCTGCTGGCGCGCATGTTCATCGACACCACGCGCGGCGTGCAGACCGCAGTCAACGGCTACCTGGTGCACACCGGCACGCGCCTGGTGCTGGTCGATACCGGTTCGGCACGCTGCTTCGGCCCGACCCTGGGCAACCTGATCAACAACCTGCGCGCCGCCGGCTACGAACCGGCCGACGTCGACGCCGTGCTGCTGACCCACCTGCACCCGGACCATGCCTGCGGCCTGGTCACGGCCGAGGGCAAGGCGGCGTTCCCCAACGCCGACGTCTACGTGGCACGGGCCGAGGCGCGCTACTGGCTCGACGAGGCCAGCGCGGCCAAGGCGCCGCCGGACAGCCAGCCCTTCTTCAAGATGGCGCGCGAGTCGGTCGCCCCCTACCTGGCCGCCAACCGGCTCAAGATCTACGGCAAAGGCGAGACGCTGCTGCCGGGCGTCACCACCGTGCCGGCGCCGGGCCACACGCCGGGACACAGCGGCTACCTGTTCAGCTCCAAGGGGCAAAGCCTACTGCTGTGGGGCGACATCGTGCACAGCTACGCCACGCAGTTCGCCCGCCCCGACATCGCGATCGAGTTCGATGTCGACCGCCAGCAGGCGGTGGCCACGCGCAAGAAGCTGCTCGCCGACGCCGCACGCGACAAGTTGTGGGTGGGTGGCGCCCACCTGCCGTTCCCGGGGCTGGGGCACGTGCGCGCCGAGCGCAGCCGCTACGCCTGGGTGCCGGTCGAGTACGGCCCGCTGCGCAGCGACCGCTGATCACCATGTTGTATCTCCCCGAGCCCGGCCCTCATGGACCGGGTTTTTTCATTGCGGCGCGGGTCGTCGCGAGGACAGGGGGCCGCGCCGGGTCCCGCTCCCTCAGGGTTGGCCGAAGTCCCCCATGCTGCCGATAGTACGGAGAGAGGGCCTCTGGTACCCTTGCAGGCAGTCCAAGAATAAAACCCTGACGGCAACCCCATGAGCACCAACGACACCCTGATCTACCTGGCCTCGGCCAGTCCGCGCCGGCGCGAGCTGCTGCAGCAGCTCGGCGTGCGCACCGAACGCATCCACGCCGAAATCGACGAGGCGGTCCTGCCCGGCGAAAACGCCGTGGCCTACACCGAGCGCCTGGCGCGCGACAAGGCCGCCGCCGGCTGGCACCTGGTGGAAAGCTGCGGCCTGCCGTCGCGTCCGCTCTTGGCCGCCGACACCACGGTGGTGCTGGACGGCGAGATTTTCGGCAAGCCGGCCGACGCCGCCGACGCGCGCCGCATGCTCGAGGCCTTCTCCGGCCGCAGCCACCAGGTGGTGACCTCGGTGGCGGTGCGCGAGGGCGAGCGCACCCTGCTCAAGACCTCGGTCACCGACGTCGCCTTCCGCCCGCTCACCGCACTCGACATCGCCCGCTACATCGACACCGGCGAGCCGTTCGACAAGGCCGGCGCCTACGGCATCCAGGGCCGCGCCGCGGTGTTCATCGAGCGCATCGAAGGCAGCTACACCGGCGTGGTCGGGCTGCCGGTGTTCGAGACCGCCGCGCTGCTGTCCGAATTCGGCCTGGTCTTCCCCTGAGGAGCGTCGCATGCTGCATCAATCCATTCCGCTGCCGCGCGACCTGCCGCGCCCCAACGAGCAGATCCTGGTCAACATCACGCCGCAGGAAACCCGCGTCGCGGTGCTGGAAGACGCCATCGTGCAGGAATTGCACGTGGAGCGCGCCGCCAGCCGCGGCATCGTCGGCAACATCTACCTGGGCCAGGTCAAGCGCGTGCTGCCCGGCATGCAGAGCGCCTTCATCGAGATCGGTCTGGAGCGCGCCGCCTTCCTGCACATCGCCGACGTGCTGGAACAGCGCCAGCATCCTTCCGAGCCGCAGCGCATCGAGAAGATGCTGTTCGAGGGCCAGACCGTGCTGGTCCAGGTGATCAAGGACCCGATCGGCACCAAGGGCGCGCGCCTGTCGACGCAGATCTCGCTGGCCGGGCGCTTCCTGGTGCACCTGCCGCAGGAAGAACACATCGGCATCTCGCAGAAGATCGAGAACGAGGAGGACCGCCTGAGCCTCAAGGCGCGGCTGGAGAAGCTGCTGCCCGACGGCACGCCCAAGGGCTACATCATCCGCACCAGCGCCGAGACCGCCAGCGACCAGGAACTCGCCGCCGACATCGGCTACCTCGGCAAGCTGTGGACCGACATCCGCCAGCGCTCGCTCACCGAACCGCCGCAGAGCCTGCTCTACGAAGACCTGCCGCTGGCGGTGCGCGTGCTGCGCGACATGGTGAGCGAATCGACCGAGCACGTCATCGTCGACTCCACCGAGAACTACAGCCGCATGGTGGAGTTCGCCGAGCAGTACGTCACCAACGCGGTGGACAAGATCGCGCGCTACAGCGGCGAGCGCCCGCTGTTCGAGCTGCACGGCATCGAGGCCGAGATCGACCGCGCCCTGGCGCGCCGCGTCAACCTGAAGTTCGGCGGCTACCTGATCATCGACCAGACCGAGGCGATGACCACCATCGACGTCAACACCGGCGGCTTCGTCGGCAACCGCAATTTCGACGAGACCATCTTCAAGACCAACCTTGAGGCCACCCACGCCATCGCGCGCCAATTGCGCCTGCGCAACCTGGGCGGCATCATCATCGTCGACTTCATCGACATGGATAACGAGGAGCACCGCAGCCAGGTGCTGAACGAGCTGGCCAAGGCGATGGCGCGCGACCGCACCCGGGTGACGCTGAACGGCTTCACCAGCCTGGGGCTGGTCGAGATCACCCGCAAGCGCACGCGCGAGAGCCTGGCGCACGTGCTGTGCGAACCGTGCCCGACCTGCCAGGGGCGCGGCGAGATCAAGACGGCGCAGACGGTGTGCTACGAGATCCAGCGCGAGATCGTGCGCGAGGCGCGCCAGTTCGACGCCAAGGGCTTCCGCATCCTGGCCGCGCAGCCGGTGATCGACATGTTCCTCGACGAGGAATCGCAGAGCCTGGCGATGCTGGTGGACTTCATCGGCAAGCCGATCTCGCTGTCGGTGGAAACCACCTATCCACAGGAGCAGTTCGACGTGGTGCTGCTGTGATTCCAAATGCGCCTTAGAAACGATAACGTTGTCGGCCGCGTGGCCGCGGACCGCGTGCGAATCTTAAGATTCGCTCAGCGAGCCCTTGCCGTACTAGCTGTACTGTCTGCGGCCCCGCTCACTTGCCTTCGCGTTCTCGTTCCTAATGCTTTTTGGAATGCCGCCGCAAACACTGTAACGAGACAAGCATGAGCGAAAACTACGACGACCCGATCTGGCTTGCCGTCTTCAAGGAGGCCGAAGCCGCCGCGCAGGCCGAGCCTCTGCTGGCGAGCTTCCTGCACATGACGGTGCTGCGCCACGACACGCTGGAAGACGTGCTGGCGTTCCACCTGTCGAGCAAGCTCTCGAGCCCGGTGATGGACGCGCGCGCCTTGATGGAGCTGTTCCGCGAGGCGCTCGCGGCCGACCCCGTCATCGGCCAGAAGATGCGCGCCGACATCGTGGCCTGCTACGACCGCGACCCGGCCTGCGAGGGCTACTCCATCCCGCTGCTGTACTTCAAGGGCTTTCACGCCATCCAGAGCCAGCGCGTGACGCACTGGCTCTGGCAGCAGGGGCGGCAGACGCTGGCGCTGTTCCTGCAGAACCGCATCTCCGAGGTGACCGGCGCCGACATCCACCCGGCGGCGCGCATCGGCCAGGGCGTGATGCTGGACCACGGCACCGGCGTGGTGGTGGGCGAAACCGCGGTGATCGGCGACAACGTCTCGATCCTGCACGGCGTGACGCTGGGCGGCTCCGGCAAGGAGCGCGGCGACCGCCATCCCAAGATCGGCGACGGCGTGCTGATCGGCACCGGCGCGGCGATCCTCGGCAACATCCACGTCGGCGAGTGCGCCAAGGTCGGCGCCGGCAGCGTGGTGCTGGACGACGTGCCGCCGCACAGCACCGTGGCCGGGGTGCCGGCCAAGGTGGTGGGCTCGCCCGGACCGGGCACGCCGGGGCTGGACATGGACCAGCGGGTGTAAGCTGCCATGCCACGGGCGGTGCAGGCACCGCACGAGATTGTTGACAAACCCCTTTTGCGAAGCGGAAGGGGTTTGTCGTGTAAATAAGGAAGGCTGCGGATTCAATAGCTTGTCAGAAGCGGCCCGGCTTTGCCGGGTCCGGTAGAATCTGGACAGGGTACTTTGTCAGCAGCCTGGGGCGGTGCCAGCGCCGCCCGTGCTCCCTTGCTGCAACCTGACTTGATGCCCCATAGGAGCATGAGATGAACGTCCAGCAAGTCGACTACCGCGCCGCCGACGCCGCCGAACGCTTCGCCCGCTCGCTGCACGAGACCGGCTTCGCCGTGCTCAGCCATCACCCGATCCCGGAGACGCTGGTGACGGACCTGTACCGGCGCTGGCTGGCCTTTTTCGACGGCGACGCCAAGCACGCCTACGCCTTCTCTCCCGAGACCCAGGACGGCTGGTTCTCCACCGCGGTGTCCGAGACCGCCAAGGGCCACACCCAGAAGGACCTCAAGGAGTACTACCACGTCTACCCCTGGGGGCGCATTCCGCCCGAGCTGCACGACGACACCCTGCGCTACTACGCCGTGGCCAGCGCGCTCGCGGCCGAACTGCTGGGCTGGGTGGAGCGCCACACCCCGCCCGACATCGCCGCGCATTACAGCCAGCCGCTGTCGACGATGATCGCCAACAGCCGCGGCACGCTGCTGCGCGTGCTGCGCTACCCGCCGCTGAGTGGCGACGAACCGGCCGGCGCCCTGCGCGCCGCCGCGCACGGCGACATCAACCTGTTGACCATCCTGCCCGCCGCCAGCGAGCCGGGGCTGCAGGTGCAGGGGCGCGACGGCCAGTGGCAGGACGTGCCGTGCGACTTCGGCACGCTGGTGATCAACACCGGCGACATGTTGGCCGAAGCCTCGCGCGGCTACTACCCGTCCACGCTGCACCGCGTGGTCAACCCGGTGGGCGAAGCCGCCGCCAGGAGCCGCGTCGCGCTGCCCCTGTTCCTGCACCCGCGCGACGAGGTGGAGCTGTCGGAGCGCTACAGCGCCGGCCGCTATCTGGCCGAACGGCTGCGCGAGCTGGGGGTGAAGGGCTAGGGCGTCACACTGCCCCAAGGCTGGCCGAAGCCCCGCTTCGGCCAACCTTTTGTCTATGCAACGGCCGCCGTGACGAGGCGCTTCGATCCGTCCGTACGGGCGGCGGCGCGCTGGGGTAAAATCGGCGTTTTGACGATTGCTGCCCCGCCATGTCCGATCTGCTCTCCGGCCTCAACCCCGAACAACTCTCCGCCGTCACCTGGCCCGCCAAGAGCGCGCTGGTGCTGGCCGGCGCCGGCAGCGGCAAGACGCGGGTGCTGACCACGCGCATCGCCTGGCTGATCCAGACCGGCCAGGTCAGCCCGGCCGGCATCCTCGCCGTGACCTTCACCAACAAGGCGGCGCGCGAGATGCAGACGCGCCTGGGCGCGATGATCCCGGTCAACGTCAAGACCATGTGGATCGGCACCTTCCACGGCCTGTGCAACCGCTTCCTGCGCGCCCACTACCGCGACGCCGGGCTGCCCAGCACCTTCCAGATCCTCGACTCGGCCGACCAGCAGGCGGCGATCAAGCGCCTGCTGAAGAGCCTCGACGTCTCAGACGAAAAATTCCCGCCGCGCGCGGTGCAGAACTTCATCAACGGCAACAAGGAATCCGGCGTGCGCGCCGACGCGCTGTCGGCGCACGACGCCTACACCAAGAAGCTGATCGAGCTCTACGCCGCCTACGACGCGCAGTGCCAGCGCGAGGGCGTGGTGGACTTCGCCGAGCTGCTGCTGCGCAGCTACGAGGTGCTGTCGCGCAACGCCGCGCTGGCCGAGCACTACAAGAGCCGCTTCCGCTTCATCCTGGTGGACGAGTTCCAGGACACCAACCGCTTGCAGTACGCCTGGCTCAAGCTCTTGGCCGGGCGCGACAACGCGCTGTTCGCGGTGGGCGACGACGACCAGAGCATCTACGCCTTCCGCGGCGCCGAGGTCGGCAACATGCGCTCGCTGCTGGTCGACTTCGGCATCGACGGCCCGGTGCGGCTGGAGCAGAACTACCGCTCGGCCGGCAACATCCTCGCCGCCGCCAACGCGCTGATCGAGAAGAACGACGGCCGGCTCGGCAAGAACCTGTGGACCGAGGCCGGCGAGGGCGAACCGATCCGCCTCTACGACGCCTATTCCGATGGCGACGAGGCCGAGTTCATCTGCGACGAGGTCAAGGCGCTCCAGCGCGACGGCTGGAACCTCTCCGACATCGCCGTGCTGTACCGTTCCAATGCCCAGAGCCGTGCGCTCGAGCACGCCCTGGTCAACGCCAAGCTGCCGTACCGCGTGTACGGCGGGCTGCGCTTCTTCGAGCGCCAGGAGATCAAGCACGCGCTGGCCTACCTGCGCCTGATCGCCAACCCGGACGACGACAACGCGCTGCTGCGCGTCATCAACATCCCGGCGCGCGGCATCGGCGCGCGCACCGTGGAAGGCCTGCAGGCCGCCAGCCGCGAGCAGGGCATCAGCCTGTGGCAGGCCGCCTGCGCCTCCGGCAGCGGCCGCGCCGCCGCCAGCCTGGGCAAGTTCGTGCTCTTGATCGACCAGCTCCGCGCGCGCACCTCCACGCTGAACCTGGCCGAGACCGTCAGCCTGCTGCTCGACGATTCCGGCCTCAAGGCGATGTACGAGGCCGACAAGAAGGAGAGCGAGGAGCGCCTCGCCAACCTCGACGAACTGATCAACGCCGCCGCCGGCTTCTTCCCGCAGGACCCTGAGCAGGCGGTGGTGGAATTCCTCAGCGCCGCCAGCCTGGAAGCCGGCGAGCACCAGTGCCGAGGCCGGCCAGGACGCGCTGCAGCTGATGACGGTGCACGCCGCCAAGGGGCTGGAATTCGACGCGGTGTTCGTGTCCGGGCTGGAGGAAGGGCTGTTCCCGCACGAGAACAGCTTCAACGATCCCAAGGGGCTGGAGGAGGAGCGGCGCCTGATGTACGTCGCGGTGACGCGCGCGCGCAAACGGCTCTACCTCAGCTCGGCGCAGAGCCGCATGCTGCACGGCCTGAGCCGCTACCCGATCCGCTCGCGCTTCGTCGACGAGGTGCCGGGCCAGCTGCTGCACGTGCTGTCTGCTACAGTGAAACCGTTACCGGTCTCGCATAACACGCGTGCGCCCTGGCTGGACCAGCCGCCGCCGAGCCGCCCTTCGGCCAACCTCAAGGGCTTCGCCATCGGCCAGTCGGTGACGCACGCCAAGTTCGGGCTGGGGGTGGTGATCGACGCCGAAGGCGGCGGCGACGACGTGCGCCTGCACATCAACTTCGCCGAACACGGCCTGAAATGGCTGGACCTGCGTTACGCCAAGCTCAGCGCGGCCTGACGGCCGCCGTGCACCGTTGCCGGAAGATACCCCGATGAGCGATCTCAAGCCGCAGTCCACCTCGTTTCACAGCATCGCCTCGGCGTACAAGGGCGCGCGTCCGGCCGAGCAGCCCATGGCCGACCCCTACGCCAAGCGGCTGTTCCTGATCATCGACAGCGTGCCGGAAATGCAGCGCGCGCTGGCGATGACGCTGTCGTCGTTCGGCGCCGAGAAGGTCGAGTACGCCAGCAAGGCGGGGGACGCGCTGGCCAAGCTCGCCAAGTACGAGTTCGACGTGGTGCTGTGCGATTACGACCTCGGCAACGGCTACGACGGCCTCTACCTGTTCGAAGAGGTCAAGGAACGCAACCTGATCAAGCAGTCGTGCGTGTTCATGATCGTCACCGGCGAGCGCCGCGCCCAGCGCGTGATCTCGGCCGCCGAACAGGCCCCCGACGACTACCTGCTCAAGCCCTTCACCGGCGAGGTGCTGGCGCAGCGGCTGGAGCGCGCCATGCGCCGGCGCGAGGCGTTCCGCATCGTCGACGAGGCGGTGATGCGCCACGAATACCTCGCCGCCATCGACGCCTGCAGCCGCAAGATCGGCGAGCGGAGCGAATTCGCGCTCGACTTCATGAAGCTGAAGGGCTCGCTGTCGCTCAAGATCGGCGACTACGACACCGCCCGCGCCCTCTACATGGACGTGCTGCGCATCAAGACCGTGCCGTGGGCCAAACTCGGCCTGGCCAAGGCGCTGACCGGGCAGAAGGCCTACGACGAAGCGCGCCTGCTGTTCGAAGAGGTGCTGCGCGAGAACGACCGGGTGATGGAAGCCTACGACTGGCTCGCCCGGCTGCACCAGACCAACCACGAGCTGGACAAGGCGCAGCAGATGCTGGCCAGCGCCACCCGGTTGTCGCCGGTGGTGATCCGGCGCCAGAAACAGCTGGCCGAAGTGGCGCTGAAGAACCACGACCTCGCCACCGCCGAGGCCGCCAGCCGCGAGACGCTGGAGATCGCCAAGTACACCTGGCACCGCCACCCCACCCACTACGCCATGCTGGCGCGCGTCCAGATGGCACAGGGCGAAAACGGAGCGGCGGCGCGCACCGTCGCCAGCCTGCGCCGCGACTACCGCTACAACGAAGTGGGCGAATGGATGGCGGACGTCTGCGACAGCCAGCTGCAACTGAAGAGCGGCAACCGCCAGCGCGCCGCCCAGCTGCTGAGCGAGGCGCAGGAACGCTTCGCCACGCTCGGCGCCGGACTGCCGCCCGAGGCGCAGATGGAGTTCGCCCGCGCCTGCTACGCCCAGGGGCGGCAGGACGCCGGCGACGCCGCGATGCAGGCGCTGGTGCGCAACCACCACGACGACGAGGCGCTGCTGGGACAGATCGGCGACCTGTTCGAGGACGTCGGCCGCCGCGACGCCGGCCACCAGCTCATCGCCAGCAACGTGCAGTCGGTGATCGAACTCAACAACGAGGCGGTGCGCGCCGCCCAGGCCGGCCAGTTCGAGCAGGCCATCGAACGCTTCGCCAAGGCGCACGAAGACATGCCGGGTAACCTGCAGGTGATGCTCAACCTGGTCAACGCCACGCTGGCCTATGTGCACCGTAACGGCTGGCACGAAAGCCACATGCGCCGCGCCCACGAGCTGCTGAAGAAGGTGCGCGAGCTGGCCCCGGCCAACAACAAGTTCCAGAAACTGCTGCAGGCCTGGCGCATCCTGGTGGAGAAGCTCGGCAAGCCGCAGTGGGTGCTGTGACCCCGGTGCGCGCCGCCCGCTAGCGGCGCGACGCGGTGGCGACGGAAACCCGGCCACCGCCCCCACAAGGGACGAATCATGTCCGCTACCGCCCTGCCGGCCGCCCAGGCCGAATGGCTGCGCGCCGAAGGCGTGTGCGAGGTCGAACTGGTGTTCGCCGACCTCACCGGCTTCCCGCGCGGCAAGACCCTCCCCGCCCTCGCCTTCGCCCACGGCCAGGAAGTCCGCATTCCCCGCGCCGTGGCGGTGCAGGCCTGCACCGGCGCCTATCCCGACTACCGCTTCTACGGCGAGCAGGACCCGGACGTCGCGCTGCGCCCGGATCTGACCACGCTGTGCCGCGCCCCCTGGAGCGACACCCCGCGCGCCGTGGTGATCTGCGACAACGTCGACCACGGCGGCAGCTTGTCGCCGCTGGCGCCGCGCAGCGCGCTGCAGCACGTGCTGGCCGACTACGCCGCGCGCAGCCTCAGCCCGGTGGTGGCGCCGGAGCTGGAGTTCTACCTGTTCGCCGCGCACGACGGCGACGCCGCCCCGTTCCAGTCGCCGGCGCTGCGTGGCGGGCGGCGCGAGGCCGGCGGCGATGCCTTCAGCCTGTCGGCACGCAACGACCTCGCGCCGTTCTTCGACGAGGTCTACCGCGGCTGCGAGCGGCTCGGCATCGCCAGCGACACCTTCCTGCACGAGATGGGACCGAGCCAGTTCGAGATCAACCTGCGCCACGGCGACGCGCTGCGCCTGGCCGACCAGATGTTCTTGTTCAAGTACCTGCTGAAGGAAACCGCGCACCGCCACGGCCTGTCGGCGGTGTGCATGGCCAAGCCGCTGGCGGGCGAGCCGGGCAGCTCGATGCATCTGCATCAGAGCCTGGTCGACAGGCACGGCCACAACCTGTTCGGTCGGGCCGACGGCGGCAACAGCGCGCTGCTGCTGCACTTCATCGCCGGCCTGCAGCGTTACCTGCCGGCGCTGCTGCCGCTGTTCTGCCCCAACCCCAACTCCTACCGCCGTTTCGTCAAGGGCCCGGCGGCGCCGGTCAACCTGGCCTGGGGCGAGGACAACCGCTCGGTCGGGCTGCGCGTGCCACGCTGCGGCACGGAGGCACGCCGGGTCGAGAACCGCCTGCCCGGCGCCGACGCCAACCCTTACCTGGCGCTGGCGGCGAGCCTGGGCGCCGGGCTGGCGGGCATCGCCGAGCACCTGACGCCGGATCCGCCGGTGAGCGGCAACGTGTTCCGGCAGGGCGACACCAGCCTGCCTGCCACGCTGGACGCCGCGCTCGCCGCCATGCGCGCCTCGCCCTGCGCGGAGCGGCTGTTCGGCAGCGAGTTCGTGCAGGCCTACCTGGCGGTGAAGGAGCTGGAACTGCTCGACTTCCAGCACCAGATCACGCCGTGGGAGCGGCGCCACCTCGGGCTCTTGGCCTGAAGCGGCGCCCCCCAGCAAAACAGCCCCGGCACGCCGGGGCTGTTTGGTTTTCGCGTAACGGGCTCAACTGCGCGACAGGCGCAGCCTTTCGGCCAGGCGCTCCATCGCCTCGTCGCGGCTGAGCGGCGGCGTGGCGCGCTGCTGCTCGGCCAACACCCAGGTTTCCAGGCGGCTGCGGTCGCCGTGCGCGGCACGCAGCAGGATGCCGTAGTCGCGCCCGGTCATCTGCGACGGCACATCGATGGCGCGGGTCTGGGTGTGGCGCGCGTAAGACGGCTCATCGGCCGGCACGCGCCGCGCCGGCGGACGGCGGGAACGGACCACCCAGGCGACCAGGGCCAGCATCACGACCGCCATAATCGACAGAAATTCGGCCATCAGTCGGCGTCTCCTTTCGAACAATCGTTTGCTATTATGCCATAAGCTTAAATCGGGCGCGAATCAGCGCCGCCACGAGGCTCAGCGCACGGGGTGGAGCGGCCGGCGCGCGAAGATGAAGAACTCGCGGTTGCCGTCGCCGCCCTTGATCGGGCTGTCGAACCACTTCAGCACTTCGAAGCCGAGCTGCTCGACCAGCGTGGTGATGGTCTGGCGAACCCCGTCGTACAACCCTTCGTCCTTGACGATGCCGCCGCGGCCGATGCCGGAGCGCCCCACTTCGAACTGCGGCTTGACCAGCGACAGCAGGTAGCCGCCGGGGGCTATCAGGGGCAGCGCCGAGGGCAGCACCAGGGTCAGCGAGATGAACGACACGTCGCACACCATCAGCTCGAACGGCACCCCCTGGTTGGCCGCCAACAGCGCGGCGTGGTCCAGCGCGCGGGCGTTGATGCCCTCGAAGAAGGTGACGCGCGGGTCTTCGGCCAACCCGGCGGCGAGCTGGCCGTGCCCCACGTCCACCCCCACCACACGGCTCGCCCCGGACTGCAACAGGCAGTCGGTGAAGCCGCCGGTGGACTGGCCGACGTCGAGCGCGCTCATGCCGCTCACGTCGAGCCCGGCCGTCGCCAGCGCACCCTGCATCTTGAGCCCGCCGCGCGAGACGAAACGGTCGGCCTCGTCCGGCGTCACCAGCAGGCGCGCCGTGGGCGCGAGCTTCAGGCTCGGCTTGGCAACGACGACGCAGCGTCCGTCGTCGTCGACGCTCACCCGCCCGGCCGCGATCAGGTTCTGGGCAGCGGTGCGCGAGGCGGCAAGGCCCTGTTCCACCAGGAGAAGGTCGGCTCGAATCATGATGTGCTTATGGACGCTGAAAAAAAGAGCACAGGGTGGCGTCGCTGCCGCCTGCTGTCAAGCCGCCGGATTCCGACCGATGTTGCTCCCTGCGACGTTGCGCTTCCTTGCGCCCGCTCAAACAAATCGCCTTCCGTTCGCCCGCGCTGAGGGTTGGCTGAGAGACAGCTTGGTGCGATCATCCTTGGCATAAACGACAACAAGGGAGCACCGCCATGGACACTCACCAACTCGAGCCGGCAGAAGTGCGCGTGCTGGGCGCGCTGATCGAAAAGCAGGCGCTCACCCCGGACGCCTACCCGATGACGCTCAACGGACTGTTGACCGCCTGCAACCAGCTGACCAGCCGCGAACCGGTGATGCAGTTGTCCGAGGCCGAATTGAGCCAGGCGCTGGCCAGCCTGATGGAGCAGAAGCTGGTCGGGGAGCGGCTGCCGGCCGGCAGCCGCGTCGCCAAGTACGAGCACCGCCTGCCCTACGCCTGGAACATCGACGGCGCCCGCGTGGCGGCGCTGTGCGTGCTGCTGCTGCGCGGCCCGCAGACCGCGGCCGAGATCCGCAGCAAGGCCGGCCGCATCTACGCCTTCTCCGGCGTCGACGAAGTCGACACCGCGCTGGCGACGCTGGCCGACAAGTACCCGCCGCTGGTGGTCAAGCTGGAGCGCCAGCCGGCGAGCGCGAGGCGCGCTGGGCGCACCTGTTGAGCGGCGAGCCGGAACTCGTCCCGGCCGGGGCCGCAGCACCGATCGAGGTCGGCCTGACCGGCCGTGTCGCGGCACTGGAAGCCGAAGTGGCGGCGCTGAAAACGCGGCTGTCCGAACTGCTGGATTTGCTCGGCGGTTGAACCCGGGGGAGCGAGCGTGGTCTACTCCCTTCCCCGCAGCAACTTCCCTTTCGGAGAGCACATGAAAAAGACCACCCTCCTCCTTGGCCTCGTGGCCATCAGCGGGCTGGCACAGGCCGGCAACCTGTCGCTCGGCGCCGGCGACGACTTCGTGACGCTGTCGCGCACCCCGAACGGCCTCGGCCTCGGCTTCACCGCCGACTACCTGAACAACAAGCACGGCGACGACAGCGCCAGCGTCGGCCTGGAATTCGCCGTTCCGGCCGGTCCGCTGACCGTCGCTGCCGGCGCCAAGGCGATCTACGTCGACGCCGACGGCTACGGCTCCGCCGCGGCGCTCGGCGGCCGCGCCGCGCTCGACCTCGGTTCCAACTTCAGCCTGTTCGGCCAGGGCTATTTCGCCCCGTCCGGCGCCTCCAGCGGCAGCATCCGCGAGGTCAACGACGTCAACGCCGGCCTGCGCTGGAACCCGGTGCCGCTGTTCACCGTGGAAACCGGCTACCGCTACTTCGACGTCAAGCGCGAAGACTCGCAGCGCAACCGCAAGCTGGCCGACGGCCCCTACCTCGGCGTCGGGCTGCAGTTCTGAGCGCAGACCACCCCGTCAGCATGAAAAACGCCCCGGCTTGCCGGGGCGTTTTGCTGTCCGTCCGTGGTCTCAGAAACCCAGCGACAGATTCAGGCCGAATTCCTTGGTGGTGTTGTTCGGCTCGTAGTTCTCGTAGATCAGGCCGCCCTTCAGGGTATAGATGCTCTCGCTCTTCTTGATGTCCCAGTAACGGAAGAACGGCGTCACCGACAGGGTGCTGCGCGCGCCGAGATTGATCGGGCGGCTGAAGCTCATCGCCAGCTCGAAACCGTGCCCCTTGTTCTGATCGTTCTGCAGCTCTCCGCTCGACAGGTAGCTATGCTGCTTGCCCTGCAGCAGGTAGTTGTAGGCCACGCGCGGCGTCGCCTGCCAGTAGGAGGTGCCGAGGAAGAACGACGACTCGAACGCCAGGGTGGCGTACCAGTACTCCGATACGCGCTTGTAGCCGCCAGATCCGCCCTGGTCCAGACGGTCGGTCAGGTTGCGGTAGCCTAGGCCGAGCGACGAGATCACCGGGTGGTCTTCCCACGGCGAGGTGTATTCGTAGGCGCCGTGCAGTTCGTAGACGGAACGATCGAGCCCGTCGATACGCAGCGAACCGTAGCCCGGACCGCCGTTATAGCCGCCGGTATAGTCGGATTCACCCTGGGCGTAGCGGCCCTTGAACTTGACGGCGTGATTGTCGGCCAGGAAGAAGCGGGCCGAACCGTTGAGGCCGGCCATCCAGGCTTCTTCCTGCATGAATTTGGCGCCGCCGATCTCCTCCTCGTACTTCTCGTGGTAGAGCTCGGTACCGAGGGTGAATTCCGGCTGCGGGGCGGCGAAGGCACTGCTGGCCGGAGCCAGGGCGAGAACGGCCAACAGGGGACGAAGCGATGTGGACATGGCGTGATGATGAGGTTGTGTCAAAACCAACGATTATGCCTTTTGGATAACGTTAAATCCATTATGCATACATCTTTCCCCGTGATGCACCGCAAAAAACAACACCCCGGCCGCCGCCGGGGTGTTCGGTCTCCTCCGCTGCCGCGCGGTCCGGTGCCGCCCGGGACCTTTCCTCAATCCATCAGCTGGCGGTACAGGTACACCAGCACGCGCGCCAGTTCGGCCGCGGTCTGCTGCTGGCCGGTGTTGCCGCCGTGGCCGCCGGCGTCGGTCTCGATGAACAGCGCGTCGTGGCCGTGTTCGGCCAACCCGGCCACCATCTTGCGCGCGTGCGCCGGGTGCACGCGGTCGTCCTTGGCGCTGGTGGTGAACAGCGCCAGCGGGTAGCGCGCCTCGGGGCTCACCTGATGGTAGGGCGAGTAGGCGGCGAGCTGCGCGCGCGTTTCCGGATCTTCCGGATCGCCGTACTCGTCGATCCAGCTGGCGCCGGCCAACAGCTCGGTGTAGCGCAGCATGTCGAGCAGCGGCACCTCGCACACCACGGCGTGGAACAGCTCGGGACGGCGCACCATGCAGGCGCCGACCAGCAGACCGCCGTTGCTGCCGCCCTCGATGCCGAGCCGGCGCGGGCAGGTGACGCCGCGCGCGATCAGGTCTTCCGCCACCGCGGCGAAGTCGTCGAAGCTGACCGCGCGCTTCACGCCCTGCGCCGCCCGGTGCCAGGCCGGGCCGAACTCGCCGCCGCCGCGGATGTTGGCCACCGCGAACACGCCGCCCTTCTCCAGCCACTGCGGGCCGAAGTTGTCCATGTAGTACGGCATCATCGGCACTTCGAAGCCGCCGTAGCCGTACAGCAGCGTCGGCGCCTGGCCGTCGAACGGCAGCTCGCGCGGCCGCACAACGAAGTAGGGAATGGCGGTGCCGTCGGGCGCGGCGGCGTGCCACTGCTCGGCGATGAAGGCGCTGGTGTCGAACGCTGCCGGCTGCTGGCGCAGCACCTCGGGTGCCGTATCGCGGCCGAGGTCGATGCGGTACAGCCCGGCCGGGGTGAGGAAGTCGCTGTAGCTGTAGTAGAGCACGTCGCTCTGCCACGGCTGGTCGGCGAACTCGATCACGCCGTCCTGCGGCAGCGGGTTGGCGCATTGCCGCCACTCGCCGCCGGCGCGGCGCAGCGTGACGAGCCGGCTCTTGACGTTGTCGAGCACGATGACGGCGAGCAGGTTCAGCGTGGCCTCGACCATTTCCACCGACTGGCGCTCGCCCGGCTCGAACAGCGCGGCGATGTGCCCCACTTGCCCGGTCGCCGCGTCGCAGGCCACCGCCAGCAGGCTGCCGGCGGCGTACTGCTGACCGTGCACGTTCCAGTCGTCGGCCAGCTTGACGATCAGGTCGCCGTGGCTGTAGGCCTCGATCTCGCTCTTCGGCGGCAAGGGCAAGGCGGTCAGCGCGCGGTCGGCGGCGACATGGTAGTAGGTCTTGCTGTAGAACGAGTCGGAAGCCTCGACGATGTCGAACGGCGTCGCATCCGCGTCGAGGAAGCGCCAGGCGGCCGCCATCATGGCGTCTTCGGGCAGCTTGAGCAGCGGCACGGCGGCGTCCCAGCCCTGGCCGCGCTCGAGCAGCCACACCTCGCGCGGGTAGCCGGCACGGCTCAGCTGCTCGTCTTCCCAGGCCGGGCAGACGAACACGCTGTCGAGGTCGCGCCAGGCGATGTGGTTCTTGCCGTAGGGGAAGGCGAAGCCGCCGGCGACGAAGGCCTGCGCCTCGAGGTCGTACTCGCGCGTCACGGTGGCGTCGGAGCCGCCCGGGGTCAGGCTCAGCAGCACGCGCGTCGGTTGCAGCGTGTAGTGCGACACGCCGTCGAGGTACCAGTCGACTTCCTCCGCCGCGGCCAGCGCGTCGAGGTCGAGCACGGTGTGCCAGTCCTGCGCGTTGGCACGGTAGGCGGCCAGCGTGGTGCGGCGGTAGACGCCGCGCGGGTGGGCTTCGTCCTGGTGGAAGTTGTAGAGCCAGCCGGCGTGCTCGGCGAAGAACGGAATCTGGCGCGTGTCGCGCAGGGTGGCGAGGATGTCGGCGGCGAGCGGGACAAAGCGCGGGTCGGCGTCGAGCTGGGCACGGGTGCGTTCGTTCTGCGCCTCCACCCAGCGGGTGACGTCGGGGCTGTCGAGGCTTTCCAGCCAGCGGTGGGGGTCGTGGTCAGGCATGTCGGGTTGGCCGAAGGTTGCAATGGGGCCGAGGGTAGCACCCCGCGCCCTTGCCGCCAAATGCCGCTACCGGGCCAGATGCCCCTTGATCCAGGCGCTGGCCCGGGACACCACCTGGTCCTCGATGCCGTTGTAACCGTGCCAGGCCCAGGGCTGGCATGGGTCGCCACGGTTATTGCCGCCGTCCACCACGATCAGTTCCTTGGCCTGGGCCGCCGTCAGCTTGTCCACCACCGGCTGCAGGTTGTCCAGCCGGCTTTCCTGGCACTCGTCGCGCTGGTGCTGGACCAGCAAGACCGGCTGGGTCAGCCGCTGCAAATTGAAATCCGCCAGATTGCCGCGGCCATGGTCGATGCTGGAGGTCAGTACCAGGCCGTCCACCTTGTCCCGTTGCTTGATCGCGACCGAGGCGGCCGAGGTGGTGCCGCGACTGGTGCCGACCAGCCAGACCGGCACGTCGGCCTGCCGACGCAGGAAGTCGATCACGGCGGCCATATCCTGGGCGTGCGCCGGCGTGCCGCGGAAATCCCCTGCCAGTGCCCTCTGCGGCATGATCGGACGGGGCATCCACCACCGCCACCGTGAAGCCCTGCGCCACCCAGCGGGCACGGGTGCGCACCAGGAAGTTGCCGGCGCCGCTGCCGAGCCGGCCATCGTCGGACAGTTTGAGATTGCCATCGCCCCCGGTGAACAGAATCAGGCTGGCCAGCGGCGGCCCTTCCGGCTTGAGCAGCAGGAAACGCTGGGCGACCCCGTCACGGGGCGAAACGCTTTCCAAGGTCTCGGCCGCAGCGGCCAGCGAGACGCTCGCCATCAGGACAAGACCGACAACAACAGGGCGCATGGCACACTCCGGAAAAGGTTCGGGCAGGCGGCAAAGCGGCCTTGCCGAGGATGTATAGCGGCGCTGGCTCCTCGCCAGCGCCTCCCGGCCGGCGAGGAGCGGCGGACCACTCAGCCCACCAGGGCCTGCTGCAGCGCCGCCAACACGCGCTCGACCTCGGCGCGGCCGACCTGCCAGTGCGTCACGATGCGCATCATGCCGGCCTCGGGCGGGTTGGCCTTGATGCCGGCCTCGGCCAGCGTCGCCATCAGGCGCGCCACGTCGACCGAGTCGGCGAGACGGAACCACACCATGTTGATCTCGACGCTGGCGAGGTCGACCGTCACCCCCGGCAGCGTTGCCAGCCGTTCGGCCAGGTAGCGCGCATTGGCGTGGTCTTCGGCCAACCTCTGGCTCATCTCGGTGAGCGCGATCAGCCCCGGCGCCGCCAGCACACCAGCCTGGCGCCAGCCGCCGCCCATCAGCTTGCGGTTCTTCCGTGCACGGGCGATGAACCCGGCGGGACCGGCCAGGATCGAGCCCACCGGGGCCGCCAGCCCCTTGGACAGGCACACCATCACGGTGTCGGCGTGGCGCGTGATGTCGCGCACGTCGCATTGGAGATAGGTCGCCGCGTTGAACACGCGCGCGCCGTCCAGGTGCACCGGCACGCCGTGCGCAGCGGCCACTTCGGCCACCGCCTGCATCGCCGCGAGCGGAATCACCCGGCCGTTGCTGTGGGCGTTCTCCAGGCAGATCAGCCCGGTGTGCGGATGGTGGATGTCGTCGCCGATACGGATGCGCTTCGCCACCTCGGCGGCGCTGAGCACCCCGTCCGGGCTGGCGATGGTGCGCAACTGCACCCCGGCGATCACCGCCGCACCGCCGGTCTCGTGCCAGACGATGTGGCAGTCGTCACCCAGGATCACCTCGTCGCCGCGCCGACAGTGCGTCAATAGCGCGAGCTGGTTGCCGAAGTTGCCGCTGGGCACGAACAGCGCCGCCTCCTTGCCGAGACGTTCGGCGGCCACTCGTTCCAGTTCCTGCACCGTCGGGTCGTCGCCGTAGACGTCGTCGCCCACCACGGCGTCGAACATCGCCTGGCGCATCGTCGGCGTCGGCTGGGTCACGGTGTCGCTGCGTACATCAATCCACTGCATGGTATCCCCTCTGAGCCGATGCCATGAGACGGCCGCCCCTCGCATCGTGAGGGCGCACAGGATGGGTGAAGGCACCCTTGCTCCATCGGTGCCGGCACCCATCGCCATCGAGCGACGGGTTGCGCGTTGCGCCCCCATCCTAACAGCGTCGACGGCGCGCCTCCTGCAGGGGCTCGCTCGCTACTGGAATCGGCTCGTGAAATGACCGACGGCGACTCGTGGCCGCCGTCGAAACGAATTCTCAGTCAGGCTCTTGCCTGATTGTGCCAGCATCGCATGCCGGCTGTCAGAACCGGAAGGTTCTCGCTGCGAGTGCTTGTCGGGTCCTTCTAATGGATACGGTAGGATTGCTTGATGTCGGCCGCCAGGCGGTGCGCCTTGTCCAGCGCGGTGCTGTCCAGCGAAATGTCGGCACCACAGTCGCAACGCAAGGCGGCGGCCTGGTCCGGAGCCAGGGTATCGAGATGCTGGCGCGTTTCATGGCCACACTGGGTGCAGGCGATGACCACGGTGGGGTTGTAGTGTTTGTCGAGGTCGATGTCGAAACTCGGCTGCTGCTTCATGGGTCTGTCTCCACGTTGGGAACGGAGGGACGAGCCGCCAGCGGAACGTCGGTGCCGTTCTTGACAGGCTCACCTAGAAGGATAGCAGCCGAGCCGGCGAGCGCCAGCCGCAATCCCTACTGCCCGGCCGCGCGCCGCTGCGTCACCGTCTCGCCGCCGATGCCCCAGTTGTCGGTGTCGACCTCGTCGATCACCACCACCGTGGTGGCCGGGTTCTTGCCCAGCACGTCGACCAGCAGCTGGGTGGCGCCGCGGATCAGTTCGGCCTTCTGCTCGGCCGTGGCTCCCTCGCGGGTAATCTTGATGTTGACGTAAGGCATGCAAAGCTCCTTGTGGATAAAAACGACGGGGGACGGACCGCCAGCCAGGCGCCGGCGCTGCTCAGCACCAGTCCGGCCAGCAGCCAGCCCGACAACGGTTCCGCCAGCAGCCACAGCGCCAGCACGCCGGACAAGGCCGGCACCAGCGCCATCATCGCCCCCATGCGCGCCGCGCCAATGTGCTCGACAGCGTACAGGTAGAGCAGCATGGTTACCACCACCGCTAGCGCGCCCTGGTAGAACGCCTGCAGCAGGATGGCCCCGAACGGGGCGATGGCGAGGCCGGACGGCAGCGCCAGCCAATAGACCGGCATGAAGCACAGCGCCGCCCACAGCGCGCTGCCGATGGTGGCGTCGATCGGGTGGATGGCGTAGCGCCGCACCGTCACGCTGTACCAGGCCCAGCACAGCGCCGAACCGACCAGGAGCAGATCGCCCCAGCCGCTCGCCGCGCCGGCGAAGTTCTCCACCGCCACGCAGCCGACGCCGGCGGCAATCAGGCCGAGCCCGACCAGCTTGGCCCGCTCCGGCAGTTCGCCCTGCAGCCGCCATAGCCACAGCGGCACCAGGAACGGCAGCAGGCCCGGCAACAACACCGCCGCGTGCAGCGCCGACGACAGCCGGAAGCCCCAGTACGCCAGCAGCGCGTAGCCCAGCGCGCCGATCAGCCCGAGACGCAGCAGCCGCCCGTCCAGCAGCCGGGTGCGGCGCCACGCCCACAGCGGCAGCAGCAGCACGGCGCCGACGCCGAAGCGCAGCGCCACCATGTCGTACGGCGTCAGCGCGCTCCGGCCGCCCAGCCGCGACACCACGATGAAGCCGCTCCAGATCAGCACGGCCAACATGGCAAACAGCATTCCGCGACGCATCTCCCCCTCCTGCACCCTGTTCATGCACGACAAGGTAGCGCGACGGCGGCCATGCGGTAAAATGAATAATTACTTCTTAACCGTTCTCGTATCGAGATGGATCTTTCCGACCTCACCGTGTTCTGCACCGTGGTGGAAGCCGGCGGCGTCACCCGCGCCGCCGAGCGGCTGCACCGCGTGCAGTCCAACATCACCACCCGCATCCGCAAGCTGGAACAGGACCTGGGTGTCGACCTGTTCGAGCGCGAGGGGCGCCAGCTGGTGCTCACCGCCGACGGCGAACGCCTGCTGGGCTACGCCCGCCAGCTGCTCGGACTGGCCGCCGCCGCGCGCGACGACCTGGCCGGACAACGCCTGGGCGGCCGCTTCCGCCTGGGCTCGATGGAAAACACCGCCGCCACCCGGCTGCCGCTGCCGCTCAGCCGCTTCCACCGCGACTACCCCGAGGTCGAGCTGGAACTCTCCACCGGCCCCTCGCTGCCGATGTGCCAGCGCGTGCTGCGTGGCGAGGTGGACGCGGCGCTGGTGGCCGAACCGGTGGGCGGCGGGCTGGATACGCGGCTGGACAGCCGCCTCATCGGCGTGGAGGAGCTGGTGCTGGTGACGGCGCTCGACCACCCGCCGGTGCGCGACGCCCGCGACGTCGCCCACGACACGCTACTGGCGTTCCAGCCCGGCTGCGGCTATCGCCAGCGCCTGGAAAACTGGTTCGCCAGCGCCGGCCGCCTGCCGCAGCGCCAAGTCGAGCTCTCTTCCTACCACGCCATGCTCGGCTGCGCCGCCGCCGGCATGGGCGTGGCGCTGGTGCCGGAAAAACTGCTCGACCAGTACGCCGGCCGGGCCGCGCTGGCACGCCACCGCCTCCCTCCCGGAACAGCACGCGCACCCACGCTGTTGGTGTGGAAACGCAGCCAGCCGCGTGCGGTGATCATGCGCTTCGCCGACTACCTGCTCGAAGACGCCGATGCACCGTCCTGAGCTGTCGGAGCAGCGCCACGCCAAGAGCCTGGTTCCGTAGGCGAGCGAGCCAAGACCGGTTGAGTGCCGCCAGCGCACAGGAACCGGAATGTACATGGAGCACATGAGGATTCCGCATCGCTGGGCGCATCAGAGATGCGCACGCAGTCTGCCGGCACTCAAGATGTAAAGGCGCAGCCGCCTAATGAACCAGGCTCCAGCTGCTGGCCCACCAACTCCACATGCAGTATCCTTCGCCGCTTTGACGCCTTGCCGGAGATGTTGATGAACCCGTCCGATGCCGATCTCGACCGCCGCTTTGGCGGCATCGCCCGCCTCTATGGCGCGGCGGCGCTGGAACGCTTCCGCCACGCCCACGTCTGCGTGATCGGCGTCGGCGGCGTCGGCTCGTGGGCCGTCGAGGCGCTGGCCAGAAGCGCCGTCGGCAAGCTCACCCTGATCGACCTCGACAACGTCGCCGAATCCAACACCAACCGTCAGCTGCCGGCGCTCGACCCGCACTACGGCCGCGCCAAGGTCAGCGTGCTGGCGGAACGGGTGCGCGCCATCAACCCGGCCTGCGAGGTCGTCGAGATCGAGGAGTTCGTCGAGGAAGGCAATCTGGAAGACATGCTGGGACGGGGCTACGACTTCGTCATCGACGCCATCGACAACCTGCGCGTGAAGACCGCCATGGCGGCCTGGTGCGTCAAACGGCGCCAGCCCTTCATCGTCTCCGGCGGCGCCGGCGGCCAGATGGACCCGACGCAGATCCGCGTCGCCGACCTGGGCGAGGTCACCTACGACCCGCTGCTCGCCAAGCTGCGCTACAACCTGCGCCGCCACCACGGCTTCGCGCGCGAGCCGGGCAAGAAGCTGCACGTGCCCTGCGTGTTCTCCACCGAACAGCTGGTCTACCCCGACGCGCCCAGTTGCGACGTCGGCGAGCGCGGCCCGCAGGGGCTGTCGTGCGCCGGCTTCGGCGCCAGCATGGCGGTGACCGCCAGCTTCGGCCTCGCCGCCGCCGCCCACGCGCTGAAGGCGCTGGCCAAGCCCGCACGCCGCCAAGCCTGAACCGCTTCGGCCAACCATGAAAAACGCCCTGCACCGCAGGGCGTTTTTCTGGTGACAGAACCCGACTCACAGGCCCTGCAGCTGCTTCTCCAGTTTCGCCGCACGGTCGCCCGGCGCCGGATGGCTGGACAGCAGGCTGCTGTCGTTGCCGTACAGCTCGGCCAGCTTGCGCAACGCGGCCGGGCCGCCTTGCACATTGTAGTTGTGGCGCTTGAGGAAGCCGATGGCGTAGCCGTCGGCATCGCTTTCCTGCGACTGCGAGAACTGGGCATTGGCCACGGCTTCGGCAAACGCGCCCAACTCGGAGGAGGACAGTTCGGCCGCCACCGCGTTGCCGCTGCCGGCCGCCGCCTTGCGTGCCGCCGAGGAGGCGTAGGCCAGCTGCATCGCCTTCTTGGTGTGGCCGAGCTTGACGTGACCGATCTCATGACCGATGACGAAGCGCACTTCGTCGTCGCTCATCTTGTCCATCAACCCGCTGTAGACGCGGACGGTGCCGTCGGCCATGGCGAAGGCGTTGACGTCCTTGGTCAGATAGACCTTGAAATTGAGCTTGGTGCCGTCCTCGCTGTCCAGCCCCTTGACCATCTTGACCAGGCGCTTGGCGTAAGGGCTGGAGGCCGACGCCACCTGGCTCTTCTTGTCCAACGCCACGCTGGATTCGCTGGCCAGCATCTTCACGTCGGCGTCGCTGAGGGTGGCCGATTTCATCAAATCGGTGCCGGCGCTGATCATGGAACCGAGGTCGAAGGCCTGTGCCTGGGCCGACAGGACGGTGGCGGCAAGCACCGCCAGAGCGAGTTTTTTCATTCCTAAAAAACCATTTGTCATTTAAAAGCAGGCGAATACTACGCTGGCGGCCATCCCAGGTAAAGACTTTGTCATAAAATTGCGCGCGATCACGGCCAGCATGGCCGTAGGCAACATCTAGCGGCAGGAGGGGGAAGGCGGGCCGCACGCCGGACAGGCTGATGTCGCCCAGCCGGGCGACGCTAAACGCCGTTTAATCGAAACCGTAGGCGGCGCGGTAGCGCGCCACGATGCGCGCCACCTCGCCACTGCGCTGCAGCGCCTTCAGTGCACGATCGAAGGCGTCGCGCTGCTCCTCGCGCAGGAAGCCGACCGAGCGCGGCGACGGCGGGAAGAGATCAAACTCGGCCAGCTCCGCCGAGGTGTCGAGACGCGTCCCCAGCGCACGATTATTCTGATGAAACACCAGGCTATCGCCCACCACCACCTCGACCCGGTGCAGGTAGAGCAGGCGGTTCTGGATCTGCTGATCGGCAAGCTCGACGTAGCGCGGGTGGCGGGCCATCACCGCGGTGAACTCCGGCCCCAGCAGCAGCCGGGCGTTCTGAAACCCCGCCACGCTGTAGCGCGCCAGGTCGGCGAGGTGCTCCAGCCGGATGCCGGATGACTTGAGTACGATGGCGCGGTTACGGTAATACAACACCGGCGCCGAGCGAAAGGCCTCGACCGGGGTATCCGGCGCCAGCGTCAGCATGGCGTCGACGCGGCCGCTTTGCAGCAGCATCAGCCCGCGCGCCTGCGGGTAGACCTCGAACACCGGCTTGAAACCGGCCTGTTGCAAGGCCGCGCGCACGACCTCCACTTCCATCCCGCTCTGCCCGCCCTCTTCCACATACGGCGGCTTGGCCAGACCGACCGCGACGTGTAGCTCGGTCGCGGTCGCGGCCGGTCCGGCAAACAGCCCGCACAGCAGTACCCAAACGCACCAACTCGCTTTCATGCCCGACGTTTCCCCGCCACACCCTGGACACCGCCATCATGCCAGTGTTTGGGAACGCTTCACATTTCAAACTGCAATACGTGGCGTCCGGCATACAAAAGCCGGGGCTCCCCTCCGGCATGCCTCAGCGGCGCAGCCCGTGCCGCTCCAGCAACAGGTAGCCGCAGGGAATGATCAACAGCGTCAGGACCGTGGAGAAGAGCAGCCCGCCGATCACCGCCACCGCCAGCGGCCCGTTGGTTTCCGCCCCCGCGGAGAGGCCGAGCGCGGCGGGCAGCATCGCCAGGATCACGGTGAGCGTGGTCATCAGCACCGGGCGCAACCGGATCGGGCAGCTCACGCGCAGGGCCTCGTCCACGGTCAGTCCCTGCACGTGGTACTGGTTGGTGATGTCCACCAGCAGGATGCCGTTCTTGGCCACCAGCCCGATCAGCAGCACCAGCCCGATCACCGAGTAGACGTTGAGGGTCTGCCCCGTCAGCCACAGCGCCAAGAGGCCGCCCACCAGCGCCAGCGGTTCGGCCAACATGATCAGGGCCGGCTGGCGGAAGCTGTTGAACTGGGCGGCGAGGATCAGGTAGAGCATCAGCGACGCCAGCACAAACACCGACACCAGCTCGCCGCCGGTGCGGTCGAGCTCGCGCGCCTCGTCGAGGAACTCGATGCGGTAGCCCGGCGGCAGGAACGTTGCCGCCTCGCGGCGCACCAGTTGCATGGCGTCGGCCAGCGGCAGATCGGGCGAGCTGGCCAGCCCCACCGAGTACATCTGTCCCATGCGGCTGATCTGAGTCGGGCCGAGACGGTGCTGCACCTGCGCCACGCTGGAGAGCGGCACCAGCGTGCCGCTGGCGTTGCGCAGATACACCGCCTCCAGATCCTGCGGCCGGCTCAAGGCGTAGTCCGCGGCCTGCAGCCGCACCTCGTAGCGCTCGCCGTCCCCGTCGGAGAAATTGCCGATCTTGGCGCTGCTGGTGAGCAGGTTGAGCGCATCCAGCAGGTCGGCCGTGGACAGTCCGGCGCGCGCCGCCGCTTCGTGCCGTATCGCCAGCGTCAGCTTCGGCAGGCGGTTTTCGGCACGGCGGTCGAAGCTGCCGAGCGCCGGGTAGCGCGCCAGGTGGTTGGCGAAGTCGTCCGCCAGCCGCCCGACCTCGTCCAGGTTCGGCCCCACCACGTTGAACTTGAACTGGCCGCCGCTGCTCTCCCCGGCACGCGGGTAGGGATAGGCGGTGACCTTGACCCCCGGCACGCTGCGCGCCTTCTTGCGCGCCTCCTTCATCACCGCGTCCTGGCTGTGCCGCCGTTCGGCGCGCGGCTTGAGCCTGACCACCAGGCGCGTATCGTAGGCGTTGCGCCCGCTGAAGCCGCCGACCACCGCCAGCACCGCGTCCACTTCGGGAATCTGGGCCAGTTTTTTCTCGATCAGACGGGTGCGGTCGTCGTTGTAGGCCAGGCTCGCGCCGACCGGGACCTTCACCGACATCTGGAAGCGCCCCTCGTCCTCCTTGGGATAGAACTCGACCTTGAGCTGGCTCAGCGAGGTCAGCCCGGCCACCACCAGCAGCATGGCCGCGACGAGCACGCTCCAGGGGTGATGCAGCGCCCACGACAGCATCACCTTGTAGACCCGCTCCAGGCCCTCGAACACCTGCTCGAAACCGCGGAACACCCGGCCGTGGCGCGGCTGGGCCTTGAGAAAGCGCGAACACAGCATCGGCGTCAGCGTCACCGCCACCAGCAGCGACACCAGCACCCCGCACGACACCACCACGGCGAAGGTGTTGAACAGGCGGCCGACGGTGCTCGACAGGAACACCACCGGCAGGAAGATCGCCACCAGCGCCAGGGTGGCGGCCACCACCGCGAACACCACCTCGCGCGCGCCATGGATCGCCGCCGGCACCGGGTCCTCGCCGTTTTCCTCGCGGCGGTGGATCGCCTCCAGCACCACGATGGCGTCGTCCACTACCACCCCGATCAGCAGCAGCAGCGCCAGCAGCGAAATGGCGTTGAAGGTATAGCCGAGGAAATACATCACCGCGACGGCGCCCAGCAGCGACACCGGAATCGCCAGCGCCACGATCAGCGTGGCGCGCCAGTTGCGCAGGAACACCCACACCACCAGCGCCGCCAGCAGCGTGCCTTCCAGCAGGTGCTCCTGCAGTGCGCGCACCATCTCGCGGATGAAGTCGGCCGAGTTGCCGGCGATGTCGAGCCGCAGCCCGGGCGGCAGCGTCGGCCGGATCTGGGTGTCGAGCCGCTTCAGCACCGCATCGACGATGGCCACGGTATTGGTGTTGGGGATGCGCACGATGCCGATGGTGACGCAGGGCTGATGGTTGAAACGGCTCAGGGCGCGCACGTCGGCCTCGCCGTCGATCACCCGCGCCACGTCGCCCAGCTTGACCGGCGCCTGGCCGTACCAGCCGATCACCAGCCCCTTGAGCGCCGACACGCTGTGAAATTCCTGGTCGAGGTCGACCAGGTATTCGCGCGGGCCGTCGGTGAGGTAGCCGCCGGCTTCCTGGCGGTGCTCGCGCGCGAAGGCGGTCTGCACCTCCTTGGCGGTCAGCTTGTAGGCGGCCAGTTGCACCGGGTCCAGCTCGACCCGGATCACCCGCTCGCCCCGCCCGCGGATGCCGACCTCGCCGACGCCGTCGATGGTTTCCAGCTGCTTCTTCAGCACGTTGTTGGCGAACAGGTAGAGCTCGCGCTCGGTGCGGTCGCCGGTCAGCGCTAGGAACAGGATCGGCGAGGCGTTGTCGTCGGTCTTGCTGATCACCGGCGATTCCGCCTGTTCGGGCAGGCTGCGCCGCACCTGCTCGATCTTGCTCTGCACCTCGGCGAAGGCGACGTTGATGTCCTTGTCGAGATCAAACAGGACGGTCACCGAGGAACGCCCGGTGTAGGAGGTGGAATCCAGGATGTCGACACCCGGTATGCCGTTGACCGCGGCCTCGATGACCTGGGTCACGCTCTGATCGATCACCTCGGGCGAGGCGCCGGGCAGGCGGGTGCTCACGGTCAGCACCGGCTGCTCGATCGCCGGGTAGCGGTCCACCCCGATGCGCTGGTAGGCCACCACGCCGAACAGCACCACCACCGCCGACAGCACGAAGGCCAGCACATGGCGCCGCACGAACAGTTCGATCAGGCGCACCTGGCTTACCCTCCGCCCGAGGCTGGCGCCTGAGCGTCAGCCGTGCCCGTCGGCTTGACGCGGGCCTTGTCGCTCAGGAACCCGGCGCCGTCCACCGCCACCGTTTCCCCCGCTTTGAGGCCGGAGACGATCTCGACCCAGTCGCCGGCTTGCAGCCCGGTGGCGACCGCCCGTTCGCGCGCCTTCCCCTTCTGCACCACGTACACCACCACCCCCTTGGGCCGCTCGACCAGCGCCGGCAGCGGTACCGCCAGCGCGGTTTTTTCGGCCAACGTCAGCTCGCCGTCGAGGGCATCGCCGACGCGCCACGCGGTGTCGCCCGGCAACGGCGCGTAGGCGACGCGGGCGCGGCTGGCGACGTCGAAGCCAGCGCGCACCTCGCTCAGCCTGACCTCGCGCTGGCGCGTGCCATCGCTCAGGCGCAGCGCCTGCCCGGGCTGCAGGCGCTGGCCGGCCTCGCCGCCGACCGCCAGCCGGACGCGGCGCGCGCCGCTGGCGTTGATGCGAAACAAGACCTTGCCGACGCCGACGAAATCGCCGACGTTGACCAGGCGCGCCTCCAGTTGCCCGGAGAGCGGCGCCACGATCACCGCCTTGCCGGCGTCGCGCGCCTTGATCGCGGCCGCCGCCTCGGCCGCGGCCAGCTGCTGCTGCAGCGCCGCCAGCGCCGACGACGACGACTCCATCGCCGAGGGCGAGATGAAGCCGCGCTCGACCAGCATGCTGTCGCGCTTGACCTGCGACATCTGCTGCATCACCAGCGCCTGCAGGCGTTCGACCTCGGCATTGGCCATGCGCCGGGCATCGACGAGATTGGCGGCATCCAGCCGCGCCAGCGGCTGGCCCGCCGTCACCGCCTGCCCTTCCTCCACCAGCACCGCGGTAACCTGCCCGCTGACCTCGGCCGCCACCTCCGGCGCCACCGCGGCCTCGACTTCGGCATACACGCGTAGCGTCTCGTCCAGCTCGCGCGGCACCACCGTCAGCGTGCTGATGTTGAGCGCCGGTTTGTCGCCGTCGCCTGCCGCCTTGCCCGCCGGCTCGCGGCCGCATGCAGCGGCCAGCAGCAAGGCCAGCGCCATATAAACCCGAACGCGCATCGTGAATGCTCACCCCGCGTGAGTTGCCGGTATTGATAAGCACAGTATGGTTCATTTCGGCTGCACTCGTGACAGGCATAAAAAAACCCGGACACGTCCGGGTTTCAGGCTGCTGGCAAAGTGCTTTGATGCGTTCTTACAGGACCCGGCAAAGCCGGGCCTCTCCACTAAGGTTGTTGATTCCGCAGCCTCCCGATCCATTCCCAATCCCCCCGCCCTTGCCCTGCAAGGGAGCCTCGCTACGCTCGAGAAGGGTTATCAAGAGGGAAAAGAACTTAGATCAGCTTCCAGGCGATGCTCTCGCCGGCACGCAGCGGCACCAGCTCCTGGTCGCCGTAAGGCAGGCTGTCAGGCACGGTCCAGCTCTCCTTCACCAGCGTGATGGTGTCGGCGTTGCGCGGCAGGCCGTAGAACGCCGGTCCGTGGAAGCTGGCGAAACCCTCCAGCTGGTCCAGCGCATCGGCGGCCTCGAACGCCTCGGCGTAGAGCTCGATGGCGGCGTTGGCGGTGTACATGCCGGCGCAGCCACAGCTGTTCTCCTTGGTGTGGCGGGCGTGCGGCGCGCTGTCGGTGCCGAGGAAGAACTTGGCGCTGCCCGAGGTGGCGGCCTTCACCAGCGCCTGGCGATGCAGTTCGCGCTTCAGTACCGGCAGGCAGTAGTGATGCGGACGGATGCCGCCAACGAAGAGGGCGTTGCGGTTCATCAGCAGGTGATGCGCGGTGATGGTGGCGGCGACGTTGGCCGGCGCGGCGGCGACGTACTCGGCGGCATCCTTGGTGGTGATGTGCTCGAACACCACCTTCAGCTGCGGCAGGCGCGCCAGCAGCGGCTGGAACACGCGCTCGATGAACACCGCCTCGCGGTCGAACACGTCCACCGCCGGGTCGGTGACTTCGCCGTGCACCAAGAGCGGCAGGCCGATCTCGGCCATCGCCTCGAGCGCCGGCATGGCCTTGTCGATGCTGGTGACGCCGGCGTCGGAGTTGGTGGTGGCGCCGGCCGGGTACAGCTTGACGCCGTGCACGAAGCCGCTGGCCTTGGCCTTACGCACTTCCTCGGCCGAGGTGTTGTCGGTCAGGTACAGCGTCATCAGCGGCTCGAAGGCGCTGCCGGCGGGACGCGCGGCGAGCACGCGCTCGCGGTAGGCGGCGGCGGCCTCCACCGTGGTCACCGGCGGCTTGAGGTTGGGCATGATGATGGCGCGGCCCATCTGGCGACAGGTATCGGGCAGCACCGCCGCCAGCGCGACGTCGTCGCGTACGTGCAGGTGCCAGTCATCGGGGCGGGTCAGGGTCAGCTTCACGGGCAGGTCTTTCTCGGTCGGGTCCGGCCTTCTCTGGCGCCGGACGCGGGGGGTCAGGGTAGCGACGGGGCGTCAGCGCTCACTTGCGGCGGATCACCATGCGGAACTTGCCTTCCGCCGTGGTTTCCGAAGCCAGCAGCGCGTTGCCGGTCTGGCGACAGAACGCCTCGAAGTCCTTGGGCGCCCCGGGATCGGTGGCGATCACTTCCAGCACCGCGCCGCTGTCCATCTCGGCCAGGGCTTTCTTCGAGCGCAGGATGGGGAGCGGACAATTCAGTCCGGAAAGGTCGATCAGTCTGTCTGGCTGCATAGCGGCTTCTCCGCGCCATTCACGTTACAATAATCCGCTTATTTTACGCCGTGTTGGGCACGGCCCCAAGCCTGGTTCCGCCGGACCCAGCGCTTCGGCACCGTGCCCGCCGCTACGGATTCCCGCCATGTGCCTGATCGCCTTCGCCTACAAGACCCCCGCCCTCGGCCCGCTGGTGCTGCTCGCCAACCGTGACGAATACTACGCGCGCCCGTCGGCGCCGCTCGACTGGTGGGCGCCGGAACATCCGGACACGCTGGGCGGACGCGATCTGCAGGCGGGCGGCAGCTGGCTGGCGCTCGACAAGCGCGGCCGCTTCGCCGCCATCACCAATATCCGCGAGGGCCTGGCGCGCCGCGGCGAGCGCACGCGCGGCGAACTGGTGGCACGCTTCGTCACCGGCGAGGACAGCGCGCTGGCGTTCGCCGCCTGGCTCAAGGCCGAGCACGGCCGCTACGCCCCGTTCAACCTGCTGTTCGGCCAACTCGACGACCTCTACCACTTCCACAGCCGCGGTGCGCGTCTCACCCGTCTCACCCCCGGCATCCACACCCTGTCCAACGCCACGCTGGACACGCCCTGGCCCAAGGCGCAAAGGTTGGCCGAAGCCCTGCGCGGCCTGCCCCGCCCGCCCTCCGAGGCCGAGGCCTTCCGCTGGCTGGCCGACGCCCATATGCCGCCGGTGGAGCAGCTGCCCAACAGCGGGGTCGGGCTGGCCATGGAAAAGCGGCTCGCCCCGATCTTCATTAATGACCGCGACTACGGCACGCGCAGCTCCATGCTGTTGACCGTGGCCGGGCGCGGCGATGTACACTTTTCGGAATTGACCTGGAGCATGGCCGGCCGCGAGGCCGGACGCCGGCACTACAGCCTGCGCCCGCTCCAGTCCCCCAGGAGACCCCTTTGAAACGACTGATCACGTTGCTGGCGCTGGGCGCCGGCACGCTTGCCGCCGGCGCTCATGCCGGCGACTACGAGCACAAGTATTCGACCTACGCCTTCGACGACGAGAAACCGTGGGAAGAAGGCAGCTACACCCTGCCCGCCTACCCGGCCGACACCGACTGGGTCGGCTTCTTCGTGCACCACACGCTGCAGAACCAGTACTTTGTCGACGCCAAGAGCGTGAGCGTGGCGGATACACAACTGGTGCGCTACGTGGTCAAGGTGGTGAGCCCGTCCGGCGCGGTCAACCTCAGCGCGGAAGGCCTGCAGTGCCGGCAGAAGAAATTCCGCAGCTACGCCTTCGGCGACACCATCAACAAGCGCTGGATCGAATCGATGAAACCGGTATGGCGCAACATCGAATACGGCGACCTGCTGCACCGCCGCCTGCACGAAAACCTGTGCCAGGACAACTGGGCGCCCAAAACGGGCGAGGACGCGGTGGCGCTGATGCGCAAGGCGCCGTGGCGCTGAGCCAGCCGGCCACATGACAGCACGCTGAAAAACCGGCAGCATGGCGGGATCGTTGTTTCCCCCATGCTGCCCCGATGCCTCCCTCGCTGATCGGCCTGATCCAGGTCCTGCTTTCCGCCGTCGCCTTCGGCACCATGGCCATCCTGGCCCGTTTCGCCTACGCCGACGGCACCTCCACCACCACCCTGCTGCTGCTGCGCTTCGTCATCGCCGGCCTGGTGCTGCTGCCCTGGGTGGCGCTGCAACGCCTGCCTTGGCCGACCGGCCGTCCGCTGCTGGCGCTGATCGTGATGGGCGCGGTGGGCTACGCCGGCATGTCGGCGTGCTACTTCAACGCGCTCAACCATGCCTCGGCCGGCACCGTGGCGCTGCTGCTCTACCTCTACCCGGTGCTGGTGCTGCTGCTGTCGATGCTGCTGGGCGAGCGCCTCACCCGCCTGCGCCTGATCGCCCTGCTGCTGGCGCTGTCCGGCCTCGCGGTAACCATCGGCCTGGAATTCTCGGCACGCCCGCTCGGGCTGGTGCTGGGGTTGGGGGCGGCGCTGATCTATTCATGCTACATCCTGATCGGCAGCCGCTTCACCGTCGGCACCCACCCGCTCCCCGCGACCTGCGTGGTGATCCTGTCCGCCGCCGCCAGCTATGCGCTGCAGAGCACCTGGCAGGGCTGGGGGCCGCCGCACTCGGCGCGCGGCTGGCTGGCGATCGGGATGATGGCGCTGATCTGCACCGTGGCGGCGTTGGCCTTGTTTCTCAACGGACTGGAAAAAATCGGCGCGACGCGCGCCTCGCTGGTCTCCACAGTGGAGCCGGTCGTCACCCTGCTGCTGGCCTGGGCGCTGCTGGGCGAGCCGATCGGGCTGTCGCAGGCGCTGGGGGGGCTGCTGATCCTGGGCGCGGTGCTGCTGGTCAGCCGCGAGGCCGACCCCAAGCGCACCGAACTGACCGAACTGCACGACTGAGGCGGCCCCCGCCCGCCTGCCACGGCAGCCGGGCGGCAGGCCTCCTGCTCATGGCTGGGAACAGGCCCGCCCGGGGTAGCCCGGCAGGCCGGCGGCGTCCGGCTGGCACGCCAGCCGGCTGGCTTCGCGCAGGCGCTGCGCCAGCGTGGCGCGCGTCACCGGCGCCCAGTGCAGCCGCTCGCCGAGGTAACGCGCCCAGGCGAACTCGACGAAATAGACCTCGTCGCGCTTGTCGAACAGCCCGGCACGCTGGGCAAACCCCGCCAGCGAACGGTAGGGATAATCGGGCAGGTCCTGGATGCGGCGCGGCAGCGTCTCGGGGCGCACCGGCCTCCCCTGCTGGTCGGCCAGCCAGGCCCAGTGATGCGCCTGCATCTCGGGCCAGAACGTCGCCGGGTTCTCCAACCGCCCCTCGATCACCACCGGCACCTCACGCTGGCCCAGCGTCCACAGCTCGCGCGTCAGGTGATGGCCGTCCACCAGGTAATAGCCGGCATCCGGCCCGATCACCACCGGAATGCGCTTCTTGAGCATGTACTTGTGCAGCTTGGCGAGCGGCTTCTTGCCGAGATGGGCCAGGTCCTGCTCCACCTGCAGCAGGCCGATGCCGGGCTGGGTCGGGTGCAGCGCGGCGATCGCCAGCTGGCACACCGTGCCCACCGGCGTGTCGGGGGTACAGGCGTCTTCCGCCGCGGCCAGCGGTGCGGCGACCAGCAGCGCCAGCCACAGCAACAGAATCTTCAGCCGCATCTCACGCCTTCCAGTGACCCGACTTGCCGCCCTCTTTTTCCAGCAGGCGCACGCCGGTGATTTCCATGCCGCGGTCCACCGCCTTGCACATGTCGTAAATGGTCAGGAGGCCGACGTTGACCGCGGTCAGCGCCTCCATCTCGACGCCGGTGCGGCCGACGGTTTCGGCCGTCACCTCGAGGCGCACCGCCGACTCCGCGTCGAGCAGGGTGAATTCGGTGCCGACCCGGGTCAGCGCGATGGGATGGCACAGCGGAATCAGGTCGGCGGTGCGCTTGGACGCCATGATGGCGGCGATGCGGGCGATACCCAGCACGTCGCCCTTCTGGTGGCCGCCGTCGCGGATCAGCGCGAAGGTGGCGGGCAGCATGCGAATCACGCCCTCGGCCACGGCACGACGGCGGCTCTCGCTCTTGGCGCCGACGTCCACCATATGGGCCTGGCCCTGGGAGTCGAAATGGGTCAGTTCGGACACGGGGGTCTCCTGGGAATGGAAAGGGCTGGCCAGCGCGCGGCCAGGTTGGCCGAAGACTTGGTGCAGCCGGTTAGAACCTGTTTACGATCTGCTGCGCGTCGGCGATACGGCGTTAAAAACGTCTTCGGAAGGCTCATTTACCACGTGGAAAGGCCGCCTCCTCAGCCGTTTTTGCCTTGTCTCGCTCCAGCTCGCGAGATCGTAAACAGGCTCTTAGAGCCGAGAGTGTGGCGCTAGCGCAAGAAACGCGCAATCAGCCAGAAGAAGGTAATCGCCCCCGCCAACAGGCCGGACCAGCGGATCAGCCGGCCGGCGCGGTGCAGGTAGTCGCGGTTGCGCGTCAGCGCGTAGCTGATCAATGCCCAGCCCAGCACCAGGATGGCGCCGTACAGCCACAAGCGCAGCACCCACAGCATCAGCCGCGCCCGCTCCGCAAGGCCGGGGCCGCCATCACACCACCTCGGGCAGGCGGTGGAAGCTCGACGGCACCTCGGCGGGGTCGCTGAAGCTGACGTACTCCCAGGCGCCGGGGGTGGCGAGCAGGCTACGCAGCAGCTGGTTGTTGAGGGCGTGGCCGGACTTGCGCCCGGAGAACGCCGCGATCAGCGGATGACCGACGATGTAGAGGTCGCCGATGGCGTCGAGAATCTTGTGGCGCACGAACTCGTCCGGGAAGCGCAGGCCCTCCGGGTTCAGTACGTATTCGTCGTCGATGACGATGGCGTTGTCGAGGCTGCCGCCCAGGCCCAGGCCGTGCTGGCGCATGTACTCGACCTCGTGCATGAAGCCGAAGGTGCGGGCACGGCTGATTTCGTCGATGTAGGAGCGCCGGGAAAAATCGATCTCCACCGTCTGCGGCGCGCGGTTGAACGCCGGATGGTTGAACTCGATGGCGAGCTCGACCTTGAAGCCGTCGTACGGCTCGAGGCGCACCCACTTGTCGCCGTCGCGCACCTCGATCGGCTTCAGCACCCGGATGAAGCGCTTGGGCACCGCCTGCTCGACGATGCCGGCGGACTGCAAGAGGTAGATGAAGGGGGCCGCGGAGCCGTCCATGATGGGCATTTCCGCGGCGGTCACCTCCACCACCAGGTTGTCGATGCCGAGCCCGGCAAAGGCCGACATCAGGTGTTCGATGGTGCCGACACGCACGCCGGTCGGGGTGACCAGCGTGGAGGAGAGGCGCGTGTCGTTCACCAGCGAGGGATCCACCTTCACGTCTTCCGACCCGGGCAAGTCGGTGCGACGGAATACGATCCCGCTGTCGGGCGCGGCAGGCAGCAGGGTGAGCTTCACCCGCTCGCCGGAATGCAAACCGACGCCCGTGGCGCTAATCGCTTGTCGTAGCGTGCGCTGCAATATCATCAGTGACTTCCTACCTGCTATCCGGACGCAAGCATTCTAGCACAGCGAAAAGCTGCGCTTTATTGATTACCCGGACCACATCGATAGCTTATGACAATCAGTCGGCCTGCTTGCGCAGGAAGGCCGGGATGTCATACGACTCGCTCACTTCCGGGTTGGAGAAGTCGGTCGAGGTCGGCGTGCGACGGCCGCGCTGGCGCATGATGGCCGGGGTATCGAAGTCGTCGTAGTTCAGCGAGTCGCCGACGCGGTCGTCGGTGCCGGTCTTGACGATCTTGATGTACTCCGGACGCTCCTCGCGCGGGGCGGCCTTCTTGGCGCTGCCCAGGCCGGTCGCGATCAGGGTCACGCGGATGGTGTCTTCCGGCATCTCTTCCACTTCGGCGGTACCGAACTTGATCTGCGCCTCGTCGTCGGCGTAATGACGCACGATGCCCATGATCTCGCGGTATTCGCTCATCTTCAGGCAGCCCGGGGCGGTGGAGATGTTCACCAGCACGCCGCGCGCGCCTTCCAGCGTGATGTTGTCCAAGAGCGGGCTGGCCACGGCCTGTTCCGCGGCGACGCGGGCACGGTCGATGCCGGAGGCGTAGGCGGAACCCATCATCGCCAGTGCCCATCTCGCCCATCACGGTGCGCACGTCGGCGAAGTCGACGTTGATCAGGCCCGGGCAGGTGATCACTTCGGCGATGCCGGCCACGGCACCCTTGAGCACGTCGTCGGCAGCGCGGAACGCTTCGCGCATGGTGACGTCTTCGCCCAGCACTTCCATCAGCTTCTCGTTGGGGATGACGATCAGCGAGTCGACGTGCTTCTTCAGATCCTCGATGCCGTTCTGCGCCACTTTCTGACGCTTGCCCTCATGGTCGAACGGACGCGTCACCACACCCACGGTGAGGATGCCCAGCTCGCGCGCCACTTCGGCCACCACCGGTGCCGCGCCGGTGCCGGTGCCGCCACCCATGCCGGCGGTGACGAACACCATGTTGGACCCACGCAGCATCTCGGCGATGCGTTCGCGGTCTTCCAGCGCGGCGCTGCGGCCCACTTCCGGATTGGCGCCAGCGCCCAGACCCTTGGTCAGGTTGTTGCCCAGCTGCAGCTTCTGCGAAGCGCGGTTGCGCTTGAGCGCCTGCGCGTCGGTGTTGGCGCAGATGAACTCGACGCCGCGCACGTTGTTGTCGATCATGTTGTCGATGGCGTTGCATCCGCCGCCGCCGACCCCGATGACTTTGATGACAGCCTCTTGGGCGGTCTCCTGCATTACTTCGAATACCATCGTGCTCATTTCCCTCTCCTCAATAAAGATGAGCTAACCCAAACGATTTACTGCTTGCCCGTACTGCACCGGCCCGCCCCGCCACGCGCCGACCCGCAGTCGGCACACGTGGCCAGGCCCTTAGAAGTTGCCGGCAAACCATGCCTTCATGCGCGAGATCATCTGACCCAGCCCGGCGGACTCGGTCTTGTTTCCCACGTAACTGCTGTGAATCTGCTCCTTGCCGTGCAGCAGCAGGCCGACCCCGGTGGAGAAGCGCGGCGTCTTCACCACTTCGGCCAGGCCGCCGACGTACTTCGGCACGCCGATGCGCACCGGCAGGTGGAATACCTCTTCGGCCAACTCGACCATGCCCGGCATCAGGCTGGCGCCGCCGGTCAGTACCATGCCGGACGACAGCATTTCCTCGAAGCCGCTGCGGCGCAGCTCCTGCTGCACCAATTGAAAGAGTTCCTCGACGCGCGGCTCGATCACCTCGGCCAGCGTCGAGCGCGACATCTGGCGCGGTCCGCGCTCGCCCACCCCCGGCACCTCGATCATCTGGCCCGGATCGGCCAGGCTGACCAGCGCCACGCCGTGCTGGATCTTGATGTCCTCGGCCTCCTTGGTCGGGGTGCGCAGCGCCATGGCGATGTCGTTGGTGATCTGGTCGCCGGCGATCGGGATCACCGCGGTGTGGCGGATGGCGCCGTTGGCGTACACCGCGATGTCGGTGGTACCGCCGCCGATGTCGATCAGGCACACGCCCAGGTCCTTCTCGTCCTCGGACAGCACCGCCAGCGCCGAGGCCATCGGCTGCAGCACCAGGTCGGAGGTTTCCAGGCCGCAGCGCCGCACGCACTTGGTGACGTTCTGCGCCGCCGACACCGCGCCGGTGACGATGTGCACCTTGGCTTCCAGGCGCACGCCGCTCATGCCGAGGGGCTCGCGCACACCTTCCTGGCCGTCGATGCTGTATTCCTGGGTCAAGATGTGCAGCACCTGATGGTCCGGCGGGATGGTCACCGCGCGTGCGGTTTCGATCACGCGGTCGATGTCCATCTGCATCACCTCGCGGTCCTTGATCGCCACCATGCCGTGCGAGTTGACGCTCTTGATGTGGCTGCCGGCGATGCCGGTAAACACCTCGTGGATCTTGCAGTCGGCCATCAGCTCGGCCTCTTCCAGCGCGCGCTGGATGGCCTGCACGGTGGATTCGATGTTGACCACCATGCCGCGCTTCAGACCGCGCGACGGCGTCTGCCCCATGCCGATGATGTTGAGCTGTCCGTCCTCGAGGACTTCCGCGACGATCGCCACGATCTTCGACGTGCCGATGTCGAGGCCAACCAGCATGTTCTTGCTTTCTTTCGGTTTGCTCACCTGTCGCTCCAACTGCTATTGCTTCTGTCCGTGAGCCGGCGGTGCCTTGTAATCGGGCATCCGCACGGCGAATCCATTGGGATAACGCATGTCCACGCTCTCGATGTGGTACGGCAGCGCGGCCAGCGTTCCCTTCCAGTGGGTGGCGAACAGGCCGGCGCGCTTTTCCACGTCGCCGCGTCCCAGTTCCACCTGCACCCCGTTATCCAACTCCACCCGCCATGCCCGGCGTGGCGACAGCCACAGCCGCTGCGGCTTGAGGCCGGCCGGCTGCAACACCGGCTTGAGCGCCGCCAGCATGGCGACCATGTCCTTCTGCGCCCCGGCGGGGCCGTACAGCACCGGCAACGGCTGGTCGCTGGCGGCGTCGAACCACTCGCCGCGGCTGTTCACCAGGCCGTTCTCGCCCCAGCGCGCGATCGCCACATGTTCCTCGACCTCGATCTGCAGCGTGTCCGGCCACTGCCGCCGCACCTGCGCCTCGCGCACCCACGGCAGCTTGCCGAAGGCGGCACGGGTCTTGTCGATGTTCAGTGTGAAGAACGTGCCCAGCAACTCGTGCTCGGCGATATAACGCAACTGCTCCGGCGTCACCCTCTTCATCTGGCCCTGGATCTGGATCTTCTTCACCGGAAACACCGGAGAATGGGTGAGCCAGAATCCGGCGGCGTACAGCACCATCATCACCGAGCTCCCCAGCAGCAGATTCGCCAGGGTCCTGAGTGCCCGGTGGTTATCCCACATGGGCCATGTCCAGAATCGCCAGACACAGCTCCTCGTAACTCAAGCCTTCCACCCGCGCCGCCATCGGCACCAGGCTGTGGCTGGTCATGCCGGGCGAGGTGTTCACCTCAAGCAGGTAGATGCCGCCCGCCTCGTCCATCAGGAAATCCACCCGGCCCCAGCCGCGCCCGCCCAGCACCTCGAACGCGGTCAGCGCCAGTTCGCGCGCGCGCTGCTCCACCTCCGCACTCAGGCCGGACGGACAGCGGTACACCGTGTCGTCGCGGAAATACTTGGCCTGGTAGTCGTAGAACTCGGTAGCCGGTTCGATCTTGATGGTCGGCAGCGCCTTGTCGCCGATGATGGCGCAGGTATACTCGCCGCCGCCGACGAAGGCCTCGGCGATCACCAGCTTGTCGTAGCGGCGCGCCTCTTCGTAGGCGGCACGCAATTCGCCCGGATGCTTCACCTTGGTGACGCCGATGCTGGAACCCTCGGTGGCCGGCTTGACGAACAGCGGCAGGCCGAGCTGGGCTTCCACCGCCGCGAAATCGCTGTCGTCGGCGAGCAGCACGAAGGCCGGAATCGGCAGCCCGGCACCCTGCCACAGCAGCTTGGTGCGCCACTTGTCCATGCCGATGGCCGACGCCATCACGCCACAGCCGGTGTACGGCATGCCCATGGTCTCGAGCGCGCCCTGCAGCGTGCCGTCCTCGCCGAACGGGCCATGCAGCGCGATGAACACGCGCTCGAAACCCTCGTCCTTGAGCGCGGCGAGCGGCTTCTCGGCCGGGTCGAAGGCGTGCGCGTCCACGCCCTGGCTCTGCAGCGCCTTGAGCACCCCGCCGCCGCTCATCAGCGACACCTCGCGCTCGGCCGAGGTGCCGCCCATCATCACTGCCACTTTTCCGTACTGCTTCATCGTCTATCCTTCTGCGCCCGCTGCTCGGCGGGCATCTTTATACCTTGGTCCGATCAAGCCTGAGCCGCGAGCTTGCCCGGTACCGCGCCGATCGAGCCGGCCCCCATGGTGATCACCACATCGCCGTCTTGCACCGTGTCGAGGATGACCTGCGGCAGGTCGGCGATGGCCTCGATGAACAAGGGCTCGACCTTGCCGGTGACGCGCACCGCACGGGCCAGCGCGCGGCCGTCGGCGGCGACGATCGGCGCCTCGCCGGCGGCGTAGACCTCCGACAGCAGCAGCACGTCCACCGTCGACAGCACCTTGACGAAATCCTCGAACAGGTCGCGGGTGCGGGTGTAGCGGTGCGGCTGGAACGCCAGCACCAGGCGTTGGGTCGGGAAGGCACCGCGCACCGCCGCCAGCGTGGCGGCCATTTCCACCGGGTGGTGGCCATAGTCGTCGACCAGGGTGAAGTGGCCGCCGGACGGACAAGCCACCTCGCCGTAGCGCTGGAAGCGCCGGCCGACGCCGGCGAATTCGGCCAGCCCCTGCTGGATCGACGCCACATCGGCGCCGCATTCAAGGCCGATGGCGATGGCCGACAGCGCGTTCAGCACGTTGTGCCGCCCCGGCAGGTTGAGCACCACCGGGAAATGCAGCTGATTGCCGTTCCTGGCCACCACGTCGAAGTGCATCTGGCCGCCCACGGCGCGCACGTTGGCCGCCTGCACGTCGGCATCGTCGGAGAACCCGTAGGTGGTCACCGGCTTGGTGACGCGCGGCAGGATCTCGCGCACGTTGGCGTCGTCGAGGCACAGCACGGCGCGGCCGTAGAACGGCAGGCGGTGCAGGAAGTCGACGAAGGCCTGCTTCAGCTTGTCGAAGCTGTGCTCGTAGGTGTCCATGTGGTCGGCATCGATATTGGTCACCACCGCCATCACCGGGGCCAGGTGCAGGAACGAGGCGTCCGACTCGTCGGCCTCGGCCACCAGGAATTCGCCCGAGCCCAGCTTGGCGTTGGTGCCGGCGGCGGTCAGCTTGCCGCCGATGACGAAGGTCGGGTCGAGCCCGGCCGCCGCCAGCACCGAGGCGGTGAGGCTGGTGGTGGTGGTCTTGCCGTGGGTGCCGGCGATGGCGATGCCCTGCTTGAAGCGCATCAGCTCGGCCAGCATCATGGCGCGCGGAATCACCGGGATATGCCGCACCTTGGCTTCGACCACTTCCGGGTTGTCGGCCTTGACCGCGGTCGAGGTCACCACCACGTCGGCGCCCTGCATGTAGGCGGCGTCATGGCCGAAATGTACCTCGGCGCCCTGCGCCACCAGGCGCTTGGTGGCGGCGCTCTCCGCCATGTCGGAGCCGGACACGGTGTAGCCGAGGTTCAGCAGCACCTCGGCGATGCCGCACATGCCGACACCACCGATGCCGACGAAATGGATGTGTTTGACTCTGTGTTTCATTGCTGCTCGCTTGTCAGGGCCGCTTTCACCAGAAAACGGCCGGTCATTCTTGTACCAGGGCTTCGCACACGTCGGCGACGCGCTGTGCCGCATCGACGATGGCCAGTTGGCGCGCCTTCCTGGCCATCGCCAGACAGTCCTCGCGCGTCAGTTGCGTCAACAGTTCCGCCAGGCCGGCGACGCTGAGTTGGCTTTGCGGCAGCAGCCGCGCCGCGCCCGCGTCGGCCAGGTAACGCGCATTGCCGGTCTGGTGGTCGTCCACCGCGTGCGGATACGGCACCAGCACGCTGCCCACCCCGACCGCGGCCAGTTCGGCCACGGTCAGCGCGCCGGCACGGCAGATCACCAGGTCGGCGGCGGCGTACTCGGCCGCCATGTCGTCGATGAAGGCGCGGCAATCGGCGCTCACCCCGGCCTTGGCATAGTTGTCCTTCAGCGCCTCGATCTGCTTGGCGCCGGCCTGGTGCACCACCTGCGGCCGCCGTTCGGCCGGGATCAGCGCCAGCGCCTGCGGCAGGGTGTCGTTGAACACCTTGGCGCCGAGGCTGCCGCCGACCACCAGCACGCGCAACGGACCGCTGCGGCCGGCAAAGCGCGACTCCGGCGCCGGCACCTTGGCGATCTCGGCACGCACCGGGTTGCCGACCAGCCCGTCCGGCCCGGGAAACGCGCCGGGGAAGGCGAACAAGGTGCGGTTGGCGATGCGCGCCAGCAGTTTGTTGGTCAGGCCGGCCACCGAGTTCTGCTCGTGGATCACCAGCGGCTTCCACAGGAAGCGGCTCATCAGCCCGCCGGGGAAGCCGGTGTAGCCGCCGAAGCCCACCGCGATGTCCGGCCGGCGGCGGAAGATCACCGCCAGCGTCTTGGCCAGCGCCGCCGTCAACGTGAACGGCAGCAGCAGCCAGCGCTTCAGGCCGTTGCCGCGCACGCCGCCGATCTTCACCGTCTCGATGGCGAAGCCGTGCTGCGGCACCAGGCGGGTTTCCATGCCGCCGCTGGCGCCGAGCCAGAACACCGTCCAGCCGCGCGCCTGCAGTTCGTGCGCCACGGCCAGGCCCGGGAAGATATGCCCCCCGGTGCCGCCGGCCATCACCATTACCGTTCGCTTCGTCATCGTCTTTCTTGTTTCCGGTCGGCCTTCGGCCAACCTGGTCGTCATTTCGTCATTTCGTCATGCAGACAGGACTAACCTTCTAGCCCCGCCTAATCCGGCGGTTTTAGCTGCGCCCCTTACGGGGCTCCGCAGAAACAGGCGAGCACGGTACTTCGTACCTGGCCACGCCTCTGGCGTGGCTTCATGAGGGGCTAAACCTTATAGCCCCTCATGATTCGCCTGTTTTCCCAATCCACTCTCAGCAGGATCGCCAGCGCCGCCATGTTGAGCAGCATGGCCGAGCCGCCAAATGACATCAGCGGCAGGGTCAGGCCCTTGGTCGGCAACAGCCCCATGTTCACACCGATGTTGAAAAAGGTCTGGATGCCGAGCCAGATGCCGATGCCCTGCGCCACCAGCGCCTGGTAATAACGCTCCAGCTTCTTCGACTCCACGCCGATGTGGAAGGCCCGCCGCACGATCCAGGCGTAGAGCCCGAGCACCACCAGCAGGCCGGCAAAACCGAATTCCTCGGCGATCACCGCCATGATGAAGTCGGTATGCGCCTCGGGCAGGTAGAACAGTTTCTCCACGCTGCCGCCCAGCCCCACCCCGAACCATTCGCCGCGGCCGAAGGCGATCAGCGAGTGCGACAGCTGGTAGCCCTTGCCGTAGGGATCGTCCCACGGGTCGAGAAAACCCAGCACGCGCTTGAGCCGGTACGGCGAGGTGATGATCAGCGTCGCCACCGCCACCACCGCCATGGCGGCCAGGCCGGTGAAGATGCGCATATTGATGCCGCCCAGAAACAACAGCCCCATGGCGATGCTCATCACCACCATCAGCGCGCCGAAGTCCGGCTCGCGCAACAGCAGGAAGGCCACCACCACCATGGCGCCGAACACCGGGGCGAAGCCTTCCTTCAGGCTGTGCAGCTTGTGCGACTTGCGCACCGTGTAGTCGGCCACGTACAGCACGGTGGCGAGCTTCATCACCTCGGACGGCTGCAGGTTGATGACGAACAGCCCGATCCAGCGCCGTGCCCCGTTCACCACGCGGCCGATGCCGGGAATCAGCACCAGCACCAGCAGCACCACGCCGATGATGAACACCTTGCCGGCGTACTTCTGCCAGAACGCGGTCGGGAACTGGAACACCGCGTAGGCGCCGGTCAGCCCGATGCCCATGAAGATCATGTGGCGGATCAGGTAGAAATAGCGGTTCTGCGTCGCCGCATCCGCCTCGGCGTAGGCGATCGACGCCGAGTACACCATCACCAGGCTGATCGACAGCAGCAACGCGATCGCCCACCCCAACGCCTCGTCGAACGGCGTGATGGGGGCGTAACGGCGGGCGCTGTTGGCGATCATGCGGCGCTCCCCGCTTGCAGCGCGCGCACGCCGTCGATGAACACCTGGGCGCGGTGGGCGTAGTTCTTGAACATGTCGAGGCTGGCGCAGGCCGGCGACAGCAGCACCACGTCGCCGGCTTCGGCCAACCCGGCGGCTTCGCGCGTGGCCACTTCCAGCGTGGCGCAGTCGACTATCGGCAGCGGCAGCCCTTCCAGCGCGGCGCGGATCTTGCCGGCGTCACGGCCGATCAGCAGCACGGCGCGGGCGATGCGCGCGCACGCCGGCTTCAGCGGCGAGAAATCCTGGCCCTTGCCGTCGCCGCCGGCGATCAGCACCACCGGCCGGGTCATGCCGTTGAGCGCGGCCTCGGTGGCGCCGACGTTGGTGCCCTTGGAGTCGTCGATGTAGCGCACGCCGTTCACCTCGGCGACGAACTCGACGCGGTGCGCCAGGCCGGTGAACGTCTTGAGTCCCTCCAGCAGCGCCGCGCGCGGCACGCCGATGGCCTCGGTGAGCGCCAGCGCGGCGAGCGCGTTGGCAGCGTTGTGCAGGCCCTGCAGGCTCATCTCGGCGCAGTCGAACACCGCCTCGCCGGCCACTGTCAGCCAGTAGCGCCCGGCGTCCTGGCGCAGCGCGTAGTCGGCCGTCTCTTTCAGCGAGAACCAGCGCTGGGCATGGCCGGGACGCACCATGGCACGCACCAGCGCGTCGTCGCGGTTGAGCACCTGTACACCACGGCCGTTGAACACCGCGGTCTTGCTGTGGGCGTAATCGAGCAGGTCGGCGTAGCGGTCGAGGTGGTCCTCGGAGATGTTGAGCACGGTGGCGGCGTCGGCATTCAGGCTGGTGGTGGTTTCCAGCTGGAAACTCGACAGTTCCAGCACCCACGCGTCCGGGCGCTTGCCGCTGGCTTCGCGCTCGCCCAGCGCATCCAGCACCGGCAGGCCGATGTTGCCGGCCAGCACGGTGTCGAGCCCGGCCTCCCGGCACAGGTGGCCGACCAGGCTGGTGACGGTGCTCTTGCCGTTGGAACCGGTGATGGCGATGACCTTGCTGCCCGAGCCGGCGATGGCGCGCGCGAACAGTTCCACGTCCCCCACCACCTCGCCGCCGGCACGGCGGAACGCGGCGATCGCCGGGGTAGCCACGGCCACGCCCGGGCTCACCACCAGCATCTCGGCGCCGGCAAACGTCGTCGCGTCGAAGGCGCCGGTCTTCAGGGCCACGCCGGGCAGGCTTTCGGCCAGGGTCGCGGCGTTGGGCGGGTTGTCACGGCTGTCGGCCACAGTGACCGTCGCGCCGTGCGCGGCAAGCCAGCGCGCGGCGGACAGCCCGGTGTCTCCGAGGCCGACGACGACGATGTGACGGTTGGCGAAGCGCATCTTCGGTCCTCAGCGCAGTTTCAGGGTGGTGAGGCCGGCCAGCACCAGCATCATGGTGATGATCCAGAAGCGCACCACCACCTGCGTTTCCTTCCAGCCCTTGAGCTCGTAGTGGTGATGCAGCGGCGCCATGCGAAACACGCGCTTGCCGGTGAGCTTGAACGAGGCCACCTGGATCATCACCGACAGCGCCTCCATCACGAACAGGCCGCCCATGATGAACAGCACGATTTCCTGGCGTACGATCACCGCCACGGTGCCGAGCGCCGCGCCCAGCGCCAGAGCGCCGACGTCGCCCATGAACACCTGCGCCGGGTAGGCGTTGAACCACAAGAATCCGAGGCAGGCACCACAGATGGCGGCGCAGAACACCACCACCTCGTGCGCGCCGGGGATGTGCGGCAGGCCGAGGTAGCGCGCGAATACGATGTTGCCGGCCACGTAGGCGAAGATCGCCAGGGCGCCGGAGACCAGCACCGTCGGCAGCGCCGCCAGGCCGTCCAGGCCGTCGGTGAGGTTGACCGCGTTGGAGGTGCCGACGATGACGAAATAGGTCAGGATGCAAAAACCGATCGCCCCCAGCGGATAGACCACGTTCTTGAAGAACGGCACGATGAATTCGGTCGACGCCGGCAGCTTGGCGGTGGTGATCAGGAACACCCCGGCACCAATGGCGATGGCCGACTGCCAGAACATCTTGGCGCGCGCCGAAATGCCTTTCGGGTCGCGGTACACCACCTTGCGCCAGTCGTCGTAGAAGCCGATGGCGCCGGTGCCGAACAGCACCGCCAGCAACAGCCAGATGTACTTGTTGCTCCAGTCTGCCCACAGCAGCGTGGTGACGCCGATCGCCAGCAGGATCAGCGTGCCGCCCATGGTCGGAGTACCGGTCTTCACCAGATGGGTCTGCGGGCCGTCGGAACGCACCGCCTGCCCCACTTTCAATTCGGTCAGACGCCGGATCACCCACGGCCCCATCAGCAGCGAGATGCCGAGCGAGGTCAACGCCGCCATCACCGCACGCAGGGTGACGTAGTTGAGGACGGAAAACGCCCGGATGTAATCTTTCAGCCAATCGGCCAGCCAAAGCAGCACGGCTACACTCCCTTAATGTTCTTGTCGTTGTCCGGTCAGATGCTCGACCACCCGCTCCATGCGCATGAAGCGCGACCCCTTTACGAGCACGGTGGCATCTGCCGGCAGATGGCTGTCGAGATAGGAGAGCAGCGCATCCAGCGTATCAAAATGGTTTGCTGCGGTGCCGAAGGCGGCGGCGGCGTGACGGCTCAAGTCGCCCAGCGTGAGCAGGACGTCGAGCCCGCGTTCCCGGGCGTAGGCGCCGACCTCGGCGTGCAGTGCGGCGGCGTTCTCGCCCAGTTCGCCGATGTCGCCCATCACGAACCAGCGCGGCGCCAGCGCCTGCAGCAGCACGTCGATGCCGGCCTTCATCGAGTCCGGATTGGCGTTGTAGGTGTCGTCGATCAGCGTCGCGCCGTTGCCGGCGCGTTTGCGCTGCAGCCGGCCCTTGACCCCGGCAAAGCCGGCCAGTGCCGGCGGCGATGGCTGCCAGCGGCACCTCCAGCGCCAGCGCGGCGGCGGCGGCGGCGAGCGCGTTGCGCACGTTGTGTTCCCCCGGCGCCGGCAGCGCGACGGCCACGTCCCCCTGCGGCGAGCACAGGACGAAATGGGCAGCGGTATCGGACAGCGTCACGTCGCGAGCGTTCACATCGGCCTCGCCCAAACCGAAACTGAGCAGGCGATGGCCGGCGGCGGCGGCGCGGAAGACGGCGGCGTGGGGATCGTCGGCATTGATCACCGCCACACCGTCTTCGGCCAACCCTTCGAAGATCTCGCTCTTGGCACGGGCGATGTCGGCCGTACCGGAAAAGCCCCCGCCCAGGTGGGCACGCAGCGCGTTGTTGACCAGCGCCACGCGCGGCCGGGCCAGCCCGGTCAGATAGCGGATTTCGCCGAAATGGTTCATGCCCATCTCGATCACCGCGTAGCGATGGCCGGCATTCAGGCCGAGCAGCGTCAGCGGCAGGCCGATGTCGTTGTTGAAGTTGCCGGCGGTGGCGAGCACCGTATCGCGCCCGGCATGGGCAGCGAGGATCGCCGTCAGCATCTCCTTGACCGTGGTCTTGCCGTTGGAACCGGTGATGCCGACCAGCGGCAGCTCGAAACGGGCGCGCCAGCCGGCGGCGAGCCGGCCCAGCGCCAGCCGGGTGTCGTCCACCTGGACCAGCGCCGCGCCGGGCAGCGCGAAATCCTGGCGCACCAGAGCCCCTGCCGCGCCCTGCGCCAGCACGTCGGCGACGAAATCGTGCGCATCGAAATGCTCGCCCTTGAGCGCCACGAACAGATCGCCCGGCCCGGCGGCACGGCTGTCCGTGACCACCCGGGTCACCTCGGCATCGGCACCGGCCAGGCGGCCGCCGGCCAGTTGCGCCACGTCAGACAGCATCAGCATCGTGCACCTCGCTCCAGGCCGTGAGCGCCTCTTCGGCGATGCGGAAATCGGAGAACGGCTGCTTCACGCCGCGGATGTCCTGGTATTCCTCGTGCCCCTTACCGGCCACCAGCACGATGTCGCCGGCGCGCGCCGCGGCGATCGCCCAGCGGATGGCGGCGGCACGGTCGGCCTCGACGTGGCCGGTCCCACCCATGCCGGCGCGGATGTCGGCGATGATGGCTTGCGGCTCTTCGCTGCGCGGGTTGTCGCTGGTCACCACCGCGACGTCGGCGATGCGGGTGGCGATGGCTCCCATCATCGGGCGCTTGCCCTTGTCGCGGTCGCCACCGCAGCCGAACACGCAGTAGAGCCGGTTGCCGACGGGACGGATCTCGGCCAGCGTGGCCAGCGCCTTCTCCAGCGCGTCCGGGGTGTGGGCGTAGTCGATCACCACCAGCGGCTCGTGACCGCCGCCCAGGCGCTGCATGCGCCCGCGCGCCGGCTGGATGCGCGACAGCACCGCCGCCGCGTCCTTCAGCGACACGCCGTTGACGCACAGCGTGGCGAGGCAGGCGAGCAGGTTGGCGGCGTTGAAACGGCCCAAGAGCGGACTGCGCAGCTCGACCTCGCCCCACGGCGTGGTCACCGTCATCTGCAGGCCGTCGAGGGTGGCGGACAGGTTCTGCGCGCGCACGTCGCCCTGCTCCAGCCCGTAGGTCACGGTCTGGGTGCGCTGGCGATCGATACCGGCGGCCAACTCGCGGCCGAAGGCGTCGTCGGCGTTGATGATGGCGTGGCGCAGCCCTTCCCAATGGAACAGCCGCGCCTTGGAGGCGCCGTACTCTTCCATCGAGCCGTGATAGTCGAGGTGGTCGCGCGTCAGGTTGGTGAACACCGCGGTGGCGAAGCTGACGCCGTTGACACGGAACTGGTCGAGACCGTGCGAGGACACTTCCATGGTTACCACGTCGGCGCCCTGGCGCTTGTACTCGGCCAGCTTCTGCTGCACCGTCACCGGGTCCGGCGTGGTATGGGTGGTCTCGGTCAGGGCGCCGTAGAAACCGTTGCCGACGGTGCCGATCAGCGCCGCCTTGTGCGCCAGCAGCGAGAACGCCTGCGCCAGCCAGTGCGAGATCGAGGTCTTGCCGTTGGTGCCGGTGATGCCGATCACCGTCATGGCGCGGCTCGGCTCGCCATAGGCGTGGCTGGCGACAATGCCGGCGCGCGCACGCAGCTGCGGCACCGCCAGGTTGGGTACGTTCCAGGCCGGGTTCCAGTTAAAGCCGTCGGCCGGGTCCCACAGCACGCAGGCGGCACCGTTGGCGAGCGCCATCGGAATGAACTGGCGGCCGTCGGCGTACTCGCCGCGGCACGCCAGGAACACGTCGCCCGGCAGCACGCGGCGGCTGTCCGTCTCGACGCGCTTGAGCGGCAGCCCCAGGGTATCGAGCTCGGCCGGATCCCAGTCCGGCAGCGGGGTCAACAGACTCTTCATGTATCTTCTCGTATCTCCGGTACCTGATTGACCGGAAGCAATGAATTGTTGGAGGGAGCGTCGGGCTCGACCCCCATGATGCGCAACGCCCCGGCCATGGTGTTGGAGAAGGCCGGACCGGCCACCGAGCCGCCGTAGTAACTGCCGGCGCCGGGTTCGTCGATCATCACCGCCACGATCAGGCGCGGATTGGTCGCCGGCGCGAAGCCGATGAACAGGCCGCGGTGCTTGTCGGCCTGGTAGCCGCCGTTGACCAGCTTGCGCGCGGTACCGCTCTTGCCGCCGACGTTGTAGCCCAGCACCTGGGCCCGCGTCCCGGTGCCCCCGGCCTGGGTCACCGTCATCAGCATTTCGCGCATCTTGCGCGCCGCGTCCGGGGAAATGATCGGCTTGGCCGGCAACGGCGAGCTCAGCCGGGTCAGCGACACCGGCAGCAAGGAGCCGTTGTTGGTGAAGATGGTGTAGGCACGCGCCAGCTGCAGCAGGCTCACCGACACACCGTAGCCGAACGACATGGTGGCCTGCTCGATCGGGCGCCAGCTCTGCCAGTGGCGCAGGCGGCCGGCGATTTCACCCGGGAAACCGGCGTGCACGCTGCGGCCGAAACCGACCTCGTCGTAGAACGTCCACATCTGCTCCGGCGAGAACAGCAGCGCCACCTTGGAGGCACCGACGTTGGACGACTTCTGGATCACCTCGGTCAGCGTCATCGACGGCTTCGGGTGCGAGTCGCGTACCCGCGCCGGGCCGATCGAGTACGGGTTGGTGTCGAACACCATGTTCGGATTGACCTTGCCGGCGTTGAGCGCCATCGCGATCGGGAACGGCTTCATGGTCGAACCCGGTTCGAACATGTCGATCACGGCGCGGTTGCGGCGGCGTTCCGGGTCCAGCTCCTTGCGGCTGTTGGGGTTGAACGACGGTACGTTGGCCAGCGCCAGCAGCTCGCCGCTCTTGCCATCCAATACCACGATGCTGCCAGCCTTGGCCTTATTGACCTCCACTGCCGCCGCCAGTTCGCGGTAGGCCAGATACTGAATGCGCTGGTCGATCGCGAGATTCAGCGTCTGGCCGTCTTTCGGGTATTCGATGGCCGCCACGTCTTCGATGATGTGGCCGCGCCGGTCCTTCAGCACCACGCGCCGGCCATTCTTGCCGGCCAGCATCTTCTCGCGCGCCAGTTCCAGGCCTTCCTGGCCGCGGCCATCGACGCCGGTGAAGCCGATCAGCTGCGCCATGCTTTCGCCGGCCGGGTAGAAACGGCGGAATTCCTGCTGTTTGGCGATGCCGGGAATGCCCAGCGCCATCACCTTGTCGGCCAGCTCCGGACTGATCTGGCGCTTGAGGTAGACGAATTCGCGCTTGCGATCGGACAGCTTGGCATCCAGTTCGGCCGGGCCGAGCTCCAGCAGCCGCGCCAGCTCGCGCAGCTTGGCCGGCGGCACCGGCTCCATGCTGGCGGGACTGGCCCAGATGGTCTGCACCGGCGAGCTGATCGCCAGCGGCTCGCCGTTGCGATCGGTGATCACGCCACGGTTGGCCTCCAGCACCAGGGCGCGGCGGAACCGGGCCTCGCCCTGGTTCTGCAGGAAATCCTGCTGCGCCACCTGCAGGTAGAGGGCGCGCCCGATCAGGGCCAGGAACAGCAGCGCCAGAGCCAGCAGCACCAAACGCACACGCCCTGGCGTCATACGCAGGGCGGGGCTGGCTTTGGGGGAACGCGTATTCATTGAGTAGACGCGCATCAGGTCCCTCCCGAGGGGGCGACTACCTGGACCTGGCGTTGCTCGGGCGTCTTCATCCCGAGCCGCAAGGCGGCGGTCTTTTCAATCAGCGCATGCGCGCCCCAGGTGCTCTGCTCCAACAGCAGCTGGCCGTACTCGACCTGCAGCTGCTGGGCCGACTTCTGCTCGCGTTCCAGATTGCTGTAGAGCTGGCGCGACACGTGCTGCGAGGTCACCACGGACCACGCGCACAGCACCAGGATGGCCAGCAAAATGGCATTGAGCTTGTTCACACCGCCTCCTCGCGCCAGGCACCGGCGGTGCGCTCGGCGATGCGCATGATGGCACTGCGCGAACGCGGGTTGCCCTTCACCTCGTCGTCACTGGCGCGCACCGGCTTGCCGACGGTGCGTAGCGGCGGCTCGGGCAGGTCGGCGCTGCGCACCATGACCCAGGAGGGCAGCTTGGCGTCGCTGCTGGCGTCGCGCATGAAGTTCTTGACGATGCGGTCTTCCAGCGAATGGAAGCTGATCACGGCCAGGCGGCCGCCTTCGGCCAACCTTTGCGCCGCTTGCGGCAGCACGGCTTTCAGCTCTTCCAGTTCACGGTTGATGTAGATGCGGATGGCCTGGAACGTACGCGTCGCGGGGTCTTGACCCGGTTCGCGAGTACGGACGTTCTGCCCAACGAGCTGGGCGAGCTGACGCGTGGTTTCGAGGGGAGCGAGCTCCCGTTGCGCAACAATGGCTGCTGCGATCTTGCGAGCAAACCGCTCTTCACCATAAGTCTTGATGACCTCCCTGATGTCTTCTTCGGCGGCCGTGGCCAGCCATTCCGCCGCGGTCAGGCCGCGGCTGGTATCCATGCGCATGTCGAGCGGCGCGTCGAAACGGAAGCTGAAGCCGCGCCGGGCGTCGTCGATCTGCGGCGACGACACGCCCAGATCCATCAGCACGCCGTCGACACGGGCGATGCCGAGCCGGTCGAGCTCGCGCGCGAGTGTTTCGAAACCTTCGTGCACCAGCGTGAAACGCGGGTCTTCCGCGGCCAGACGCTCACCGGCGGCAATCGCCTCGGGGTCCTTGTCGAAGGCGACCAGCCTGCCGGCCGGGCCCAGTTGCGACAGGATGAGGCGGCTGTGCCCACCGCGACCGAAGGTGCAGTCGACGTACACGCCGTCCGGACGAACGGCGAGCGCGGCTACAGCTTCGCTAAGCAGCACCGTAAGGTGCGAAAAAACGGGGGCACTCACAACGTGAAATCTCCGAGATGCTGAGACAGTTCGGCGGGGTCGATGTCCAGGGCGTCGCTGGTCTGGGCATCCCAGTCGGCGGCATCCCACAGTTCGAAACGGTTGCCCATGCCCACCAGCGCAACGTCCTTGTCGAGGTTGACCAGACCACGCAGGCGCGGCGACAGCAGAATGCGGCCGGCACTGTCCATGTCGAGCAGTTCGGCATGGCCCAGCACCAGCTTCTGGTAGCGTTTGAGCATGGGATTGCCGGAGGGCAGCGCCAGGAGCCGGGCCTCGACCGGGCGCCAATTGGGCTCGGGGTAGAGCAGCAGGTGATCGCGCGCCTCCAGCGTCACCACCAGCTTGGAGCCGAACGTGGACAGCAGCGTCTCGCGGTGCCGGGCCGGAATGGCCAGACGCCCCTTGCTATCGAGAGACACGACGTTGACGCCACCAATCATGATTCGGACATTAAGCCTCTGGTTTGGAGATCACACCCCACTTTTACCCACTTCACCCCACTTTTCGCCACTATAAGAAAGAAGCGTCATAGGGTCAACCTGAGCCGGAACACAACCTCCTTTTAAGACAAGGGCTTAGAAAGACCATGCCGAGATTAATCCTATTAAATCAGCAGCTTAAAAAAAGCGTTGAAAGTAGGCTGTGAAAAGGGGGAATACAACAGCGCAGAACGGCCAAAAAAATACAGGCGACATGCCGTGGCATGTCGCCTGTCGCCGGGTCGGGGCCCGGCCTCTGCCGCACCGGCCGTCAGGCCAGTTTATGCTTGAGGATTTCCTGTACCTGGGCCGGATTGGCCTTGCCCTTGGAGGCCTTCATCACCTGGCCCGCCAGCGCGTTGAGCGCCTTTTCCTTGCCGGCGCGGAACTCTTCCACCGCCTTGGGGTTGGCGGCGATGGCCTCGTCGACCATCTTCTCGATGGCGCCGACGTCGGACACCTGCTTCAGGCCGTCGCGCTCGATGATGGCATCGGCGGACAGTTCGCTGTCCCACATCGCCTCGAACACCTGCTTGGCGAGCTTGGACGACAGCGTGCCGTCGGCGATGCGCGCGATCAGCCCGGACAACCGTTCGGCGGCGATCGGGCAGTCGCCGATCTCCTTGCCGTCGCGGTTCAAGCGCGCGGCGATCTCGCCGTTGACCCAGTTGGCGGCGAGCTTGCCCTGGCCGGAAACCTTGGCCACGGTCTCGAAATATGTCGCCAAGGCGCGCGAGCTGGTCAGAAGGCCGGCGTCGTAGCCGGATACGCCGAACTCGGCGACGAAACGGGCCTGCATCGCGTCAGGCAGCTCCGGCATCTCGGCGCGAATGGCCTCGATCTGGGCGCTGGCGATACGCACCGGCAGCAGGTCCGGATCGGGGAAGTAGCGGTAGTCGTGTGCGTCTTCCTTGCTGCGCATCATGCGCGTCTCGCCGCTGTCCGGGTCGAACAGCACGGTGGCCTGCTGCACCTTGCCGCCATCTTCCAGCGTATCGATCTGCCACTGAATCTCGTACTTGGCGGCCTGCTCGAGGAAGCGGAAGGAGTTGAGGTTCTTGATCTCGCGGCGGGTGCCGAATTCCTTCTGGCCCTCCGGGCGCACCGACACGTTGACGTCCATGCGGAAGCTGCCTTCCTGCATGTTGCCGTCACAGATGCCCAACCAGGTCACCAGGGTGTACAGCGCCTTTACGTAGGCCAGCGCCTCATCCACCGAGCGCATGTCGGGTTCGGACACCACCTCCAAGAGCGGCGTGCCGGCGCGGTTGAGGTCGATACCCGACAGGCCCTGGAAGTCTTCGTGCAGGCTCTTGCCGGCATCCTCTTCCATGTGGGCGCGCGTGACGCCAATCACCTTCTCCTCTTCGCCGACCAGGATCTTGAGCTTGCCGTGCTCGACGATTGGCAGCTCCATCTGGCTGATCTGGTAGCCCTTGGGGAGGTCGGGATAGAAGTAGTTCTTGCGCGCGAACACGTTCTTCTGGTTGATCGTGGCGTCGAGCGCCAGACCGAGGCGGATGGCCTTATCCACTACCGCGCGGTTCAACACCGGCAGCACGCCAGGGAAGGCCAGCTCGACTGCCGAGGCCTGAGTGTTGGGTGCGGCGCCGAAGGCGGTGGAGGCGCCGGAGAAAATTTTCGATGCGGTATTGAGCTGCACGTGCACCTCAATGCCGATCACGACTTCCCATTTCATGGTCGGAAAATCCTTCTACATGAAAGAACGGAGCAAAGCACCGCCCTTCGAAAACGTAAACTTCCAGCCTGCGTGCGAACGACCCGAAGACAAGGCGGGCGCGCGCAGACAGTACAGACTGGTATGGCCAGCGCGCCCAGCGCCGTATTCGGGTTGTGCAGCCGCAGACTTACAAGGCCGGCACCTTCTGGTGCCAGTCCGTCGCCTGCTGGAACTGGTGCGCCACGTTCAGCATCTTGGCTTCGCCGAAGTAGTTGCCGATGATCTGCAGCCCCACCGGGCGGCCGTTGGCGGCGAAGCCGGCCGGCACGCTCATGCCGGGCAGGCCGGCCAGGTTGACCGACAGCGTGTAGATGTCGGACAGGTACATCTGCACCGGGTCGTCCGACTTCTCGCCGATATTGAACGCCGCGGTCGGCGCCACCGGTCCAAGGATCACGTCGCAATGTTCGAACGCGGCCTTGAAATCGTTGGCGATGAGGCGGCGGATCTTCTGCGCCTTGAGGTAGTAGGCGTCGTAGTAGCCGTGCGACAGCACGTAGGTGCCGACCATGATGCGGCGCTTGACCTCGGCGCCGAAGCCCTCGGCACGGGTCTTCTCGTACATGTCGACCAGGTCCTTGTACTCGGCGGCACGGTGGCCGTAGCGCACGCCGTCGTAGCGGCTGAGGTTGGTCGAGGCCTCGGCCGGGGCGATCACGTAGTAGGCCGGGATGGAGAGCCGGGTGTTGGGCAGGCTGATCTCGACCACCTCGGCGCCCAGTTTCTTCAGTTCGGCGATGGCGCCATCGACCACGCCGGCGACGTCGGCGGACAGGCCCTCGGCGAAGTATTCGCGCGGCAGGCCGATCTTCAGGCCGTTCAGCGGCGCATTCAGGTCACGGCTGTAGTCTTCCTTGGCACGTTCGAGGCTGGTCGAATCGCGCTGGTCGAAACCGGCCATGACGTTGAGCAGCAGCGCGCAGTCCTCGGCGGTCTGCGCCAGCGGGCCGCCCTGGTCGAGCGAGGAGGCGTAGGCCACCATGCCGTAGCGCGACACCACGCCGTAGGTCGGCTTGATGCCGGTCACGCCGCAATGCGAGGCCGGCTGGCGGATCGAACCGCCGGTATCGGTGCCGGTGGCGATCGGGGCGAGGCGCGCCGCCACTGCCGCGGCGGAGCCGCCGGACGAGCCGCCGGGAATCGCCGCCAAGTCCCACGGGTTCTTCACCGGGCCGTAGAAGCTGTTCTCGTTGGACGAGCCCATGGCGAACTCGTCCATATTGGTGCGGCCGAGCGTCACCAGGCCGGCGGCGCGGCACTGCTCGATGACGTGGGCGTCGTAGGGCGAGACGAAGTTGTCGAGCATCTTCGAGCCGCAGCTGGTCTTCCAGCCCTGCTGGCAGAAAATGTCCTTGTGCGCGATCGGCACACCGGCGAGCTGGCCGGCCCGGCCGGCGGCGCGCAGGGCGTCGGCGGCGCGCGCTTCGGCCAGGGTCTTGTCGCGGTCGACGCTGATGAAGGCGTTGAGCGTCGGGTTGAGCGCCGCGATGCGGTCGAGGTAGAGCCCGGCGAGTTCCTCGCTGGACACGGCTTTTGCCGCCAGTTGCTGCGACAGCGCCTTGAGGGTGGCGTTAATCATGGTGTCGTAAAATCTCGATAAGCTCGGCAGGTTGGCCGAAACGCGCGCGCCGGGAACCAACCGTGCCAGAATCAATCTCTGGTTATTCCAGTTCGCCCTGGAAACGATAACTTTGTCGGCGGCGTTGTGCGAGGCCTTGCCGTACTACCTGTACTGTCTGCGGCCCCGCTCACTTGCCTTCGCGTTCTCGTTCCCAGTGCTTTCTGGAACTATTCGATGACTTTGGGGACGAGGAACAGGCCGTTCTCGACCTGCGGGGCGATGGCCTGGAAGGCGGCGCGGCGGTCCGATTCGGTCACCACGTCATCGCGCAGGCGCAGGCTCACGTCCTGCGGATGGGCCATCGGTTCGATGCCATCGGTATCGACGGCCTGCATCTGCTCGATCAGGCCGAAAATATTGTTGAGTTGAGCGCCCACCGCCACGATTTCTTCGTCGGTTACGGCGATGCGGGCCAGCTTGGCGATCCGCGCGACATCCTGATGCGTCAGCGACATGGTGTCCTCGTTAAAACCTTTAATAATTCAAGGCTGATAGGGTATCATAGACTGTTTGATTCACCCAAGATTCGACGCTTCGCCACACCGTTCCGCCGGGGGTCATTTGACGGTTCATGCCGTCCTTCCGGCGACCAGGGGAAGCCGCTAGACCACGACCATTAGCGCCATTGCGGGCTCGTCCCGACAACACGAACACTGAACCAGGACCACCCCATGTTTCGTTCCCTCACCGGATACTTCTCGAACGACCTCGCCATCGACCTCGGCACCGCCAACACCCTGATTTACATGCGCAGCAAGGGCATCGTGCTGGATGAACCGTCGGTGGTGGCGATTCACAGCGACTTCCCGACCAACAAGAAGTCGATCCTGGCCGTCGGTCTGGAAGCCAAGCGCATGCTGGGCCGCACCCCGGGCTCTATCCAGGCGATCCGCCCGATGAAGGACGGCGTGATCGCCGACTTCACCGTGACCGAGCAGATGCTCAAGCAGTTCATCAAGAAGGTGACGCCGAGCCGCTTCTTCTCCGCCAGCCCGCGCATCGTGATCTGCGTGCCGTGCGGTTCGACCCAGGTCGAGCGCCGCGCCATCAAGGACTCGGCCCTGGCCGCCGGCGCGCGCCGCGTCGAGCTGATCGAGGAGCCGATGGCCGCCGCGATCGGCGCCGGCCTGCCGGTGGAAGAGCCGACCGGCTCGATGGTGGTGGACATCGGCGGTGGCACCACCGAAGTGGGCGTCATCTCGCTGGGTGGCGTGGTGTACTCGAACTCGGTGCGCGTCGGCGGCGACAAGTTCGACGAGGCCATCATCAACTACATCCGCCGCAACTACGGCATGCTGATCGGCGAGACCACCGCCGAAGAGATCAAGAAGACCATCGGCTCGGCCTTCCCGGGCGCCGAAGTGAAGGAAATGGAAGTCAAGGGCCGCAACCTGGCCGAGGGCATCCCGCGCGCCTTCACCGTGTCGTCCAACGAGATCCTCGAGGCGCTCACCGAGCCGTTGAACCAGATCGTCTCCGCGGTGAAGATCGCGCTGGAGCAGACCCCGCCGGAACTGGGCGCCGACATCGCCGACAAGGGCATGGTGCTGACCGGCGGCGGCGCGCTGCTGAAGGACATCGACCGCCTGCTGGCCGAGGAAACCGGTCTGCCAGTGATCGTCGCCGAAGAGCCGCTGACCTGCGTGGTGCGCGGCTCGGGCAAGGCGCTGGAAAAGATGGACAAGATCGGCACCATCTTCACCAACGTACCCTGAACCGGATTCGCGTCCGGCCTGAACCGGCCGGACGTCCTGCCAGATGGACTTTGCCAACAATCCCAGCTTCATCCGCCAGGGCCCGCACCCGGCGGTGCGTCTCGCGTTGTGCGTGCTGCTGTCGATCGCGCTGTTGATCGGCGACAGCCGCTACGGCCTGATGGAGCACGTGCGCGAAGCGCTCTCGGTGGCGCTGTACCCGGTACAGCGCGCGGTCAACGTGCCGTTTGCCGGCGCGCGCCACGTCATCGACTTCTTCACCGCGCAGGCTCAGCTGAAGGCCGAGAACGACGCGCTGAAGAGCCAGCGCCTGCAGATGTCGGCGCAGCTCGCGCGGCTCGCCACCGTGGAACGCGAATACCGCGAACTGCGCCAGCTCAACGAGCTCAAGTCGTCGCGCGCCGAGGGCGGCCAGCTGGCCGAGGTGCTCTATACCGGGCGCGACCCGTTTTCCTACAAGCTGATCATCGACAAGGGCGCGGACGCCCAAATCAGTCCGGGCCAGCCGGTGATCGACAGCCAGGGGCTGATCGGCCAGGTGACGCGGGTGCAGCCGCTGACCGCCGAGGTGACGCTGATCATCGACAAGAACCACATGGTGCCGGTGATGATCGAGCGCACCGGCGCGCGCGCCATCCTGTACGGCTACGGCGGTGGCGTCGAAGTGCGTTACCTGCCGAACCACGCCGACGTGCAGGAGAAGGACTTGCTGGTGACCTCGGGCATCGACGACCTGTACCCGGCCGGGCTGCCGGTGGCGCGCGTCGGCAAGATCGAGCGCAACACCGGCGCCGCCTTCGCCCGGCTGTCCACCAGCGTGGTGGCCGGGGTGCAGGAGAGTCGTTTCGTGCTGGTGCTGAACCCGAAGCAGCACGTGCCGGCCGCGCCACCCCCGCCACCTGACGCTGCCCCGCCCCGCCGCACGGAGTAACCATGCCGTTTGAGCGCCCCAAAGAACTGCTGAAGCCGGTCAAGCGCCGCTTCATCTTCCTGACCTTCGTCATCGCCGTGCTGGTCGAACTGATCCCGCTGCCGGCGGGCTCCACGCGCTGGCTGCCCGACCTGATCGGGCTGCTGCTGCTGTACTGGGTGATCAACCAGCCGCGCCGCGTCAATATCGGCAGCGCCTTCCTGCTGGGGCTGGTGGCGGATGCCGCCACCGCCGGGTTGTTCGGCCAACATGCGCTGGCCTATTCGATCACCAGCTACCTGGCCTTGCGCCAGCAGCGCCAGCTGGTGATGTTCAACCTCGGCCAGCAGGCGCTGGCCGTGCTCGCGCTGATGCTGGCCAACCAGGCCATCATGGTGGTGGCGCGCATGATCACCGGCGCCGCCTTCGTCGGCTGGAGCTATTTCCTGCCGCCGCTGGTCGGCGCGCTGCTGTGGCCGCTGCTGACCAAGCTGCTGTTGCTGCCGTACCGGCAGCATTCGGTCTAGTGGTAGCGCCCGGCATGTCCCGTCCCACCCGTTTCAAGAACACCCAGGCGGAAGAAGGCCAGTTCCAGCTGCGCCTGGTGGTGGCCTACGCCATCATGGTGCTGCTGTTCCTGCTCCTGATCAGCCGCTTCGTCTGGCTGCAGGTGATGCAGCACGAACATTTCTCGACGCTGGCCCAGAACAACCGCATCTCGCTGGTGCCGATCCTGCCCAACCGCGGCCTCATCGTCGACCGCAACGGCGTGATCCTGGCGCAGAACTACTCGGCCTACACGCTGGAGCTGACCCCGAGCAAGATGGCCGACCTCGACGCCACCGTGGCCGAGCTCTCCAAGCTGGTCAACGTCACCCCGCGCGACCTCAAGCTGTTCAAGAAGCTGCGCGCGGAATCGCGCAACTTCGAGGCGATTCCTCTCAAGGCCAAGTTGAGCGAGGAGGAAGCCGCCCGCATGGCGGCGCACGCCTGGCGCTTCCCCGGGGTGGAGGTCAAAGCGCGGCTGTTCCGCGACTACCCGTTCAAGGAGCTGACCAGCCACGTGCTGGGCTATATCGGCCGCATCAACACCAAGGACGTGGAGCGGCTGGAAGAGGACGATCAGACCACCAACTACCGCGGCACCACCTATATCGGCAAGACCGGGTTGGAATACACCTACGAGACCCAGCTGCACGGCACCGTCGGCTTCGAGGAAATGGAAACCGACGCCGGCGGGCGCGCCATCCGCACCCTGCGCCGCACCCCGCCGATCAACGGCCAGAGCCTGCACCTGGCGCTCGACATCCGCCTGCAGGAGCTCGCCGACAAGCTGTTCGGCAAGCGCCGCGGCGCGCTGGTGGCGATCGACCCGCGCGACGGCGGCGTGCTGGCCTTCCTGTCCAAGCCCGGCTTCGATCCTTCGCTGTTCATCGACGGCATCGACAGCCAGACCTGGAAAGAGCTGAACGAAAACTGGGAGAAGCCGCTGGTCAACCGCGCGTTGCGCGGTCTCTACCCGCCCGGCTCCACCTTCAAGCCGTTCATGGCGATGGCGGCGCTGGAGACCGGCGCCATCGGCCCCAACGACATCCGCCCAGCGCCGGGCTACTTCACCCTGCCCGGCAGCAGCCACCAGTTCCGCGACTCCAAACCCTCCGGCAACGGCATGGTCAACCTGGCCAAGGCGATCCAGGTATCGAGCGACACCTTCTTCTACAAGCTGGCGTGGGATATGGGAATCGACCGCATCCATCCGGTGGTGGCGCAGTTCGGACTGGGTAGCAAGACCGGCATCGACCTCGACGGCGAGGCCGCCGGGGTGCTGCCCTCCAAGGAATGGAAGGCCAAGCGCTTCGCCAAGTACCGCCCGGAGGTGGGGCGCTGGTATCCCGCCGACGTGGTCAGCATCGGCATCGGCCAGGGCTTCAACGCCTACACCCCGCTGCAGATGGCCAACGGCGTCGCCACCCTGGCCAACGACGGCGCGATGTTCAAGCCGCACCTGGTGCAGCAGGTGGTGGACGATCGGCACGCCAAGGCCACCCCGATCAATACCAACCCGGTGCGGCGCCCGGCGTTCAAGCCGGCCCATTTCGAGTACGTGAAGCGCGGCATGCAGGCCGTGCTGCAGCCCGGCGGCACCGCGGCGCGCATCGGCGTCAACCTGCCCTACACCATGGCCGGCAAGACCGGCACGGCGCAGGTGGTGCAGATCAAGCAGGGCGCCAAGTACAACGCCGGCGCGCTGGCCGAACGCTACCGCGACCACTCCTGGTTCGTCGCCTTTGCCCCGGTCGAGGCGCCCAAGATCGCGTTGGCGGTGATCGTCGAGAACGCCGGTTTCGGTGCTGCCGCGGCGGCCCCGATCGCGCGCGCCCTGACCGATTTTTACCTCACCGGCAAGGTGCCGGCCGACCTGTCCGGCCAGCTGCAGACGGTGAAGACGGAAACCCGCAGCGCGGCGGAGATTGCCCGGGCCCAAGCCGAGCGCGCCGCCGAAGAGCAGGAGGGCCACGATGCAAACCCCGCTCCTTAAACGAATCTGGCAGTTCGTGCGCGAACCGCTGGACGGCTGGCTGATGCTGTTCCTCGGCCTGGTGTTCGTGCTCAGCATGCTGGTGCTGTACTCGGCCTCGAACCAGAGCTTCGACAAGATCGACAACAAGCTGGTCTACACCGTGCTGGGCCTGGTGGTGATGTGGGGCGCGGCGCGCATGCGTCCGCAGTCGATCATGAACTTCGCACCGCCGCTGTACGCGCTCGGGGTGCTGCTGCTGCTGGCGGTGCATTTCAAGGGGGTGACGGTGAACGGCTCGACGCGCTGGCTGGAACTCGGCATCACCCGCATCCAGCCATCGGAGATCATGAAGATCGCGCTGCCGATGATGGTGGCGTGGTTCTTCCAGCGTTTCGAGCTGAGCCTGCGCTGGTGGCATTACCTAGCCGCCATGGTGCTGATCGTGATTCCCGGCGGACTGGTGCTCAAGCAGCCCGACCTCGGCACTGCCACGCTGATCATGGCGGCCGGCTTCTTCGTGCTGTACTTCGCCGGATTGTCGTGGAAGGTGCTGATCGGCGGCGCGGTGGCGTTTGCCGCCAGCCTGCCGGTGGTGTGGAACCTGATGCACGACTACCAGAAGAAGCGCGTGCTGACCCTGATCGACCCGATGGAAGACCCGCTCGGCGCCGGCTACCACATCATCCAGTCGATGATCGCCATCGGCTCGGGCGGGCCGTTCGGCAAGGGCTGGCTCAACGGCACCCAGACCCACCTCGACTACATCCCGGAGCGCACCACCGACTTCATCTTCGCGGTGTACTCGGAGGAGTTCGGTCTGGTCGGCAACGTCATCCTGGTGGTGCTCTACCTGCTGATCGTCAGCCGCGGCCTGATGATCACGGCGCGCGCCCAGACCCTGTACGGCCGCCTGATGGGCGGCACCATCACCATGTCGTTCTTCGTCTACGCCTTCGTCAACATGGGCATGGTGGCCGGCATCCTGCCGGTGGTCGGCGTCCCGCTGCCGCTGGTTTCCTACGGCGGCACCGCCACCCTGACGCTGATGCTGGGGCTCGGCATGCTGATGAGCATCGGCAACACGCGGCGCTAGGCTGCCGGCAACGTGTGCTGGGAGGTTTTTACAGGACCCGGCTAAGCCGGGCCTCTCCACCCAGGTATTTGATTCCGCAGCCTACCCATTCATTCCCCATCCTCCGCTGAGCGCATCCCTGCGTGCCAATCCATCGCTGAGCAAATCGAAGATTTGCACGCAGAGATTGGCCCAGCGATGGATTCGCACGCGACCCGCCCTTGCCCTGCCAGGGAGCCTTGCTACGTAAGAGAGGATTTGTCAGCAATCTGGTGCCGCCTCAGCCCTCCAGCGGCAGTAGTTGACCATCCACGCCGGCCAGCGCCGTGGCGAAGCCGTGACGACGGTAGTTGCCGCCAATGGCCGCCAGTCGCTCCGGCTGCTGGCGCAACGCCTCCGGCAGCAGGATGCCGAAACGCTGTTCCAGCCCAAGACGGTTGAGGATGTCGCGGAACACCTTGCCGTGCTCGGCTTCCACCCCGGCCACCAGGGTCAGCGACACCGGCAGGTACAGCGTGTGCCATGGACAATCCAGCCGCAGGTAATTGAGCAGGTGGATGACGCGCACGAAACGGTCCAGCACCAGCGGCGACTGGCTGGCCTGGCACAGGCCCAGCAAGCGCTCGATCTCGATGGTGTGCCCGGCCGGGCTCAGGCACTGCGTCATGGCAACGGCGCTGCCATCCTCCTGCGGCTGGAAGCGGCTTGCCAGGCGGTGCTTGATGAAGGTGCCGAAAAACTCGCCCTGTTCGGAGAGATGAATCGGGAAGCCGCTGAAATACAGGCTGTGCACCCGCTCGGTGAAAAAAGTCAGTAGTTTGCTCATGCCCGTCTTCCTCGTTGCCCCGTAGAGAGCTTGGACCAGTCCATCCCGCGCGCCCCGACCAACTCGGCATCCCGGTCACGGCCGACCCCGCCTTGCTCGCCTCCTCGCCATGCCCCCGCCGGTTCAAGGCGGGACGATCGAACAGGGTAGCCGCGTCCGTGATATTCCATCAAGTTAGAATTTTTCCATTGCTCATCACGGAATCGAATGAGGCGACCCTCCCGGCGCGGGAGGCAAAGCAAAGCGGCCTCCCCAGCGGGGAGGCCGCGTACGGCGGCGAGCGTCGAGCCCTCAGCCCAGCCAGCGCAGCGCGCCGTACAGCGCGAAGCTGACCACGATGGCGAGCAGCGTGCGCCGCGTCAGCAACGCCACCGCGCCGGCCACCAGCGTGCCGACCAGGTAGGGATTGGCCGGCGACAGGTCGAGCGTGCCCTGCGGCGCCAGCGCCATCGGCACCACCAGTGCGGTCAACACCGCCGCCGGCACATAGTGCAGCGCGCGGTTGAGCCAGGCCGGAAAGCTCAAACGTTGGCCGAACACCAGGAAACTGGCGCGGATCAGCACCGTCAGCAGCGCCATGCCGGCAATCGTCAGCCAGATCGTCATGCTGCCGTCCTCCTTTCGGCCAACCTTTCACACGCCACCCCGGCCAGCACGCCGACCAGCGCCGCCAGCATCAGGTCGAGCTTGTAGGGCAGGCCGCGCGCCAGCAGCGCCACCGCGCCGGCCGCCGTCGCCGCCGCCAGCGCCGGGCGCTTTTTCAGCTGCGGCGCGACGATGGCGGTAAAGGTCGCCACCATGGCGAAGTCCAGCCCCCAGCCCGCCAGACCCGGCACCGTCTTGCCGAGCCACACCCCCACCACGCTCCACAGGAACCAGTTGAGGTACATCGCCAGCGAGGAGCCGAGCTGGTACCACTGCCCGCCAGCCGCCCCCTGCGAACGGAAGCGGTGTTCCACCACGGCGAAGGTCTCGTCGGTGAGCCAGAACGCCAGCGGCCAGCGCCAGCGGGCGCTCCAGTCGCGCGCGTAGGGCAGCAGCGTGGCGCTGTACAGCGCGTGGCGCAGGTTGACGACGAAGGTGGTGAGCCAGATCACCGGCAGAGCCGCGCCGGCGCCGATCAGGCTGACCGCGACGAACTGCGAGGAGCCGGCGAAGACGAAGGCCGACATCGCCAGCGTGGCGCCGGCCGACAGCCCGGCACCGACCGCCAGCGTGCCGAAGATGACGCCGAACGGCGCGGCGCCGACCAGCATCGGCAGGCTGTCGCGGGCGCCGGCCAGGAGCAGAGCGAAAGGTTTCATCGGAGGGGGCCGCGAGAAAAGTGGGTGACGTGCCCAGTCTGGCTCAGGCGTCGTTGCCGGTCTTGAACGATCTTGCGCCGACGGCACGCTGGTAGGCTGCCGGGGTCACGCCCAGCGCATGGCGGAAAGCCCGCGTCAGATGCGCCTGGTCGGCGAAGCCCAACTCGGCGGCGGCATCGGACGGTCGCCAGCCGCGCCCCAGCAGCGTGCGCGCCCGCGCCACCCTGAGCTGGTTGCGCCACGCCACCGGCGGCAGGCCGAGGTGCTGCCGGAACAGACGATTCAGATGATAGGGCGACAGCTCGACGGCGTCCGCCAGCTGCTGCAGCGACAGGTTGTCCGCCAGGCGGTCGGCCAGCAGCGCCCGTACCCGCTCCACCGCGACCGGGTGCGATGCCAAGGGCTGGCTGGCGACGCTCATGTGCCGCCGCAGCACCGTCGAGAACACCGCGTACAGCGCCGACTCGCGCTGCAGCCGGTCCTGGCTCGAACTCAGCAGCAGATGCAGCTGATTGAGCCGCTCGGCCAGATCGGCGTCGTGCAGCACGGTGGCCCGGAAATACGGCACCGCATCGGCGCGGCCGCTGATTTCCTGCGCCAGCCGGCGCATGAAGGCCGCCGACGGATAGAAACCACGATAGGCCCAACCATTCTCCTCGCCCGCCTCGCCGGTGTGCACCTCGCCCGGATTGATCACGATCAGCTGACCGCGCCCGGCCTGATGTGCGCTGCCGTGGTAGTGATAGCGCTGGGAGCCCTGGATCAGGGTGTTGACCACGTATTCCTCGTGGAAATGCGGTGCAAACACATGCTCGACGTAGCGTGCGTCCAGGCACTCCAGCGGCGCGATGTCGTCGGCGCGGAAAAAACGGGCGTACTCGGCGGCGGAATGACTCATGGCGGGGACGTCGGGAACGATACGTCGATTATGACGGCAAGCGCGCCAACGCGACAGGCCGAAACCGCGACGGGCGGCGACAAAAAACCCCGCCGGCGGACGGGGTGGTCGTGATGCCCGGCGCGCCGGCTCAGGAGCCGGCGAGGAAGGTGCGCACCCCCGAGCCGATGAACTGCACGCCGACGCAGATCAGCAAGAAGCCCATCAGCCGCGTCATCACCTCGCGCCCGGAACGGCCCAGCTTCTCGGCGATCAGCGTCGAGGAGCGCAACACCAGCCAGGTGCCGAGGCAGGTCAGGACGATGGCCAGCACCGTCATCGCCATCGCCAGCGCCTTGGCCGGCACGCCGTGCAATTCGGCGATCTCGGTGGCGATGCCGATCACCACGGCGATGGTCCCCGGCCCGCTGATGCCGGGCATGGCCAGCGGGAAGAAGGCGTAATCCTCCTTGCCGTCCGAGGTCTTGGGCGCCATGCCCGGGTCCTGCGACAGGAACAGCATGCGGTACCCCAGCACCGCCACCACCAGACCGCCGGCGATACGCAGGGCGCCGTAGGAAATGCCGAACAGCGCCAGGATCAGGTTGCCGGCCAGCAGCGACACCAGCATGATGCCGGCGGCGAACAGGCAGGCGCGCCGCGCATGATGCGCCCGCCCCTCGTCGCTCATGTCGCGCGTCAGCGTGATGAATAACGGAATCTTCGACAGCGGGTTGGTGATGGTGATCAGACTGATCAGGCCGCCAAACAGAAACTGCAGATACAGGTCTTTCAGCATGGAAAACAGCCGGGGATATCGGGGGTCGCCATTCTACCCGCTTGCGGTCGGCTTGCCAGCGCAACGTGGCACGCCACTGCGGCAATCTGTCGCAGCCACGCCCGGTCGGCGCTATGCTACGGTTCGTTCTTCGAGACCGCACCCATACCCGTCATGAAACACCTCCGCATCCTGACCGCCCTCCTTCTCGGCCTGCTCGCCCTGCCGGCACTGGCCCATCACTACGTGCTCGGCACAGTGCATATCGGCCACCCGTGGAGCCGCGCCATGCCGGCCATGATGAGCAGCGGTGCGGTCTACCTGAAGCTCGACAACCAGGGCAAGACCGCCGACCGCCTGCTCGCGGTCAGCACCCCGCGCGCCGCCAGTGCCGAATTGCACCAGAACCTCAACGATCACGGCATCATGCGCATGCGCGCGCTGCCCGAAGGGATAGAACTGCCCCCCGGCCGTGGCATCGCGCTGGCCCCGGGCGGGACGCACATCATGCTGATGGGGCTCACCGCGCCGCTCAAGGCCGGCGAACGCTTCCCTCTGACGCTACGCTTCGCCCGCGCCGGCACGATCGAGGTCGAGGTCAAGATCGAAGAAGGCCTGATGCCCACCCCCTGAACAGCATCCCACCGCGTCGCGGCGCCCGCACGGCGTCCGACGCTCCGGCCGTGTCCCGACATGCCCCCTCCTCCCCCCATCGCCCGCGGCCCGACCCGCCACCTTCGCTCGCCCCTCCCGGGTCGCCCTGCTACAGTCAACGTGTCAAAAAAATGACATTGCGCTGATCATGAAGCCAAATCGGGTAAAAACCGCTTTTACTGTTAAATAAAAGCGTCTTATTATTCACATGTGCTTACACATCAAGAGTGGATATTCATGCTGCGACGCCTGCTGATGCGACTAGCACACGCTTTAGGCAACCCGACCCTGCTCATGACGCTGCTCATGGTACTGGGGCTGGTCGGCACCTGGCGCCTGCTGGACAGCACCATCGCGCAAAGCGATCGGGGCTATCTCCAGCTGACCGGCGAACTGCTCGAGCGCAACCTGCTCAAACAACGCAACACGCTGGGCCACAACCTGACGGAATACAACGCCTGGGACGACATGTACCACGCGGTCAGCGGCCCCTCTCTCAATATCGCCTGGCTGCGCACCAACCTCACCGGATCGATCTACCGCACCCTCGATATCCAGCTCGGCGTCATCACCGATGCCCAGGGCAAGCCACTGTACGCCGTGCGCAACGGCGCCATCGAGGAAACGCCAAACCTGACGCTGCCGTTCAGCGCCCGGCAATGGCAGCACCTGGTACAGATGGCCGCCCGCTTCGAGCCGCTCGGCAACGAAGGTTACCCCACCACGTTTTTCCGCGACACCGCCCCCAACCCGCTCACCCACCAGACCGAACCGCGTCTGCTGATGCTGGCGCTGCAGCGCATCGTGCCGGAAACCACGGAACCGGACGCCGCCCTCCCGGCGCGCTACCTGCTGTTCGCCAAGGACATCGGCCCCGCCCAGTTGGAAGACATCGCCGGCGATCTGCGCCTGGAGCAATTGCAGGTCGACTTCTCCGCCGCCGCCAAGCCCCCCGGGGCGCTCGCGGTTCAAGGTCCCGAAGGGCAGACACTGGCTTACCTCACCTGGCAGCAGGAGCTGCCAGGCAACCGTCTGCAAACGGCACTGCTGCCGCGCGCGCTGCTGTTGCTGGTGGTGCTGATCGCCATCGCGCTGCTGCTGCTGCGGGTATCGCGCCAGCTGACGCTGCGCCACCAGCGCACCACCGCGCGCCTGATCAGCCAGGGGCAAGTGCTGCGCGAACTGGTTGCCGAACGCGAGAACAAGAGCGACCCGCTCGACGCCTACCTGAAGTTGCTGTGCCAGAAACTGGCTGCCACCCTAGACGTCTCCCGCGTCAGCGTCTGGCGCTACCAACCCGATCTCCAGGAGCTGGAGTGCCTGATCGGCATCGACCGCGACGCCGACCACCACTTCGCCGGTGCCTTGCTGCACTTCTCCGCCCATCCCGACTATTTCTCTGCGCTGCACCGGGAGCGCTACCTCAGTGCCAGCCACGCCACCAGCGATCCGCGCCCGGCCAGCATGCGCGACTACCTGCTGGAACACACCGTCTGCTCGATGCTGGACGCGGCCGTCACGCTGGCCGGCACCCACTACGGGGTGATCTGCGTGGAAGACCGCAACAAGCGCGAGACTTGGCACCCCGACGAGATCAACTTCGTCTGCTCCAGCGCCGACGTGGTGGCGCTGATGATGGAATCGGGCGCACGGCTGCAGGCCGAGGGCGAACTGCATCGCCACGCCTACTACGACCGCTTCACCGGCTTGCCCAACCGGGCCCGGCTCTTGATGCAGCTCGACGAACTGGCACAGAATCGTAGCGAGAACCCGGTGTTCGGCTGCCTGATCCTGGCGCTGGACGCCCTTCCCAACCTCAACGAGCTGTACGGCCACGACACCGGCGACCAGGTCATCCTGTTGCTGTGCGAGCGCCTGGCGCGCCTGGCCGAGCCGGGCGAACTGGTGGCACGGGTGGCGGAAAACCGCTTCTGCCTGATCCTGCTGGGCAAGGACGAGAGCAACATCAACCGCCGCGTCACCGCCATCAACGAAACGCTCAACCTGCCGCTCGACGTCAACGCCCAGCTGATCGGCGTGCGCGTCAGTGCCGGACTGGCGCTGTCGCCGCAGGACAGCAAGGAACCGTTGCGCCTGCTGGAACACGCCGAGCTGGCGATGCAAATCTCGCGCAGTTCGATCCAGGGTGGCTGGGTGCGCTTCCACGAAGACATGAGCACCGACTGGCACCGCCGCCACCTGCTAATCAACGAACTGCGCCAGGCCATCGGCACGCACCAGCTGTTCCTCTGCTACCAGCCCTACCACGACCTGAAAACCCGCCGCACGCGCGGCGCCGAGGCGCTGCTGCGCTGGCACCACCCCGAGCACGGCTTCATCTCCCCCGGCGAGTTCATCCCGCTGGCCGAAGACAGCGGCGTGATCGTGCCGCTCGGCGAGTGGGCGCTGCGCGAAGCCTGTCAGCAGACCGCCAAGTGGCGGCAGGGTGGGCAGCCGGAGTTCACCATCTCGGTCAACGTCTCGCTGCTGCAACTGGAAGACCCGCACTTCGCCGACCTGGTCGCGGGCATCCTGGCCACCGCCCACCTCCCCCTCGGCGCTGGAGCTGGAAGTCACCGAAACCCTGGCGCTGCGCCAGTCGGGCAGCATCGAAGACAATATCCGCCGCCTCAAGGCGCTGGGGGTGAGCCTAGCGATCGACGACTTCGGCACCGGCTACGCCTCGTTCAGCTACCTGCGCCGCTTCCCCGCGGAAAAGATCAAGATCGACAAGCAGTTCCTCGACCAGGTACCGGACAACCACCAGGACGCCGCCATCGTGCGCATGATCGTGGCGATGGGGCATTCACTCGGCGCCATGGTCACCGGCGAAGGCATCGAGAACGAACGGCAACTGGCTTTCCTCGCCGAGATCGGCTGCGACTACGCGCAAGGCTTCCACCTGAGCAAGCCGCTGGAGCAGCACGCCATGAGCCGTTACCTGTCGCACAACGCGGTAGTGGTGTCGAACGGCCAGCAAACGCCGACAACGTTGTAGTTATGTGACACATTGCAGTGCAACAAAAAATGTCGAAAGGCCATTTCGCTTTACCGATGCCCCATTAATGGGCACACTCGCCGAGGGAATCAAAACCGCCGGTCCCCACATATACCGCAGCGTCAAGTTTGCACCCGACAGAAGTCTAAGATGGAGGAGCGGGCCCCAAGGGCCCGTCATACAATAAAGCGACTCGCGGGACCGGCGGCTTCCCCTCCTTGAAGACAGCACTTTCCGCTATGCTGTATGGCGTATTCCATCACCCCGATACGCCCACCATGACGACCCCGGATCGACTCCCCCGCCTTGCCATCCAGTACTGTACCGGCTGCCGCTGGCTGCTGCGCGCCGCGTGGATGGCTCAGGAACTGCTGACCACCTTCGAGAAGGAACTGGCCGAAGTGGCGCTCCAGCCGGGCTCGGGCGGCGTGTTCCGCATCACCCTCGACGGCGAGCAACTGTGGGACCGCAAGGCCGACGGCGGCTTTCCCGACATCAAGGAACTGAAGCAGCGGGTACGCGACCGTGTCGCCCCGGACAAATCGCTCGGCCACAGCGACGCCGTACCGACCCCGCCGCTCTGAAAGCGAGGTTGGCCGCAGCATGGCCCTGCCGCAACGCAAGATCATCCACGTCGACTGCGACTGCTTCTTCGCCGCAGTCGAGATGCGCGACCAGCCCGCCTGGCGCGACATCCCGCTGGCAGTGGGGGGCAGCCCGACAGCCGCGGCGTGATCGCCACCTGCAATTACCTGGCGCGACGCTACGGCGTGCACTCGGCGATGTCGTCGGCGCGCGCGCTGCATCTGTGCCCACGGCTGTTGATCGTCCCCCCCGACTTCGCACGCTACAAGACGGCCAGCCAGCAGATCCTGGCGATCTATCAGGATTTCACCGAACTGATCGAACCGCTGTCGCTGGACGAGGCCTACCTCGACGTCAGCGGCCGGCCGCACTGCCAGGGCAGCGCCTCGCTGATGGCCGAAGCGATCCGCAGCCGCATCCGTGACGAGGTCGGCATCACCGCCTCGGCCGGCATCGCTCCCAACAAGTTCCTGGCCAAGGTCGCCAGCGACTGGAACAAGCCGGACGGCCAGTTCGTGATCCGGCCCGAGGACGTCGACGCCTTCGTCCGCGCCCTGCCGGTGGAGAAGATTCCCGGTGTCGGTGCCGTCACCGCGTCACGTCTGCACGCGCTCGGGGTGCGGCATTGTGAAGACGTGCGCGGCTGGGAACTGGCGGAACTGGTGCGTCACTTCGGCCGCTTCGGCGAGCGCCTGCACGCCCTGGTACGAGGCATCGACCCACGCCCGGTCAGCATCGAACGTTTGCGCAAATCGATCAGCGTGGAGGAAACCTACGCGGTGGACCTGCCCGACCTCGATGCCTGCCTGGCCAAATTGCCGGAACTGCTGGAGCGCCCGGCGCATCGCCTGGAGCGTGCTGGCCAGCCCGCGTTCCGCGGCCTGAGCGTCAAGCTCAAGTTTGCCGACTTCAGCCAGACCACGGTGGAGCAGGCGGGCCAGCAACTGAGTCGCGACACGCTGGCGGCATTGCTGCAGGTCGGCCACGCCCGCGGGGCGCAACCGGTCAGATTGCTGGGGGTGGGCGTGCGGCTCGCCGCGGACGACACCGAACAGCGCCAGCTGGCGCTGTTCCACGGCGGCGAGTAGGCCGGCTCAGCAGGCCAGGGTTGGCCGAAGCCGAACCACCCAAGGGTCGAGCCGCCCGGACACGGCGGCCCAGCGGGAAGTGGGATGGTATGGGCTCAGCCGGCCTGCCGTGCGTCCTGGAACGCGGCGACGGCGACGTCGCGCTCCTGCCAGGTGCGTGCCACGCTCGGGCGCTGCGCCAGCGCCGTCAGGTAGGCCGCCAGCTCCGGCACCGCCTGCACCGGGTCGCGCTGGAGCGTGCGGCGGCACGCCAGCGACACCGACGGCAGCAGCGCGGCGGCGCTGATGTCGGCATGACTGAACTCGGCCCCACTCAGCCACGGGGTCAGCCGCGCACGACGCATCACGGCGGCAATGCCGGACTCGATGGCGCCACCGGCGCGCTCGCGCTCGGCCTCGCCCAGCGCGGAGCCAAACAGCACATGGTCGAACAAAGGCTTGGCCGGCGTCAGCACGTAATGCTCCAGCAACAGCGCCAGCTCACGCGCGTGAGCCCGGCCATTGGGCGTCGGCGGCAACAGCGCAGCGGTCGGGTAGGCGTCTTCCAGCCACTCCAGGATGGCGCCGGATTCGGCCAGGGCGTGGCCGTTGATATCGACGTAGGGAATCTTGCCCATCGGGCTCAACGCCAGCACCTCGGGGGTCTGCGTCGGCGCGGCGGGCTGCTCGCGAAAGTTCACCCCTTTTTCGATCAGGGCGATCTTTACCTTGTTGTAATACGGAGAGAGGGCGACACCGTAGAGCGTGATCATCGGATTCTCCTGTCGTCGGGCGGGCGCGTGGGAACGGCAGTGATGCCCATGGCCGCGACCGCGGCCATGCAGAAGTCATTATGAAGCCATTTGCCCAGACGGGCGAGCCGCGTACGCCACCCCACCGCCCTCAGCGGGCGGCCGCCATCGCCACCGACTTCTGCTGCACCAGCTTCTGGATCAGCGGCAAGGCCTGCAACGCCACCTTTTCGCCCTCCAGGATCGCCTGGTGGCGATCTTCGAACGAGGTCGACCCCATGTTTTGCACCTGTGGCCGGATCACCACGTCGGCCTGCTTCAGCTCCTGCGCCAGCGCGGTAACGTTCATGATGTTGATGCTCTGGTCGAAGATCGACAGGAAGCCGGTGGCCGAACCGGCGCGTGGCCGGGCGGAAATGTCCACCGCGATGACGAAGTCGGCCCCCATCTCGCGCGCCGCGCTGACCGGTACCGGGCTGACCAGACCGCCGTCGACGTAGCGCTTGCCGGCGATCAGGGCCGGCAGGAACACATTGGGAATACTGGCCGAGGCGCGCACCGCCTGGCCGGTGTTGCCCTGGCGGAACACCACGCGCTGGCCGCTGTCGAGCTCGGTGGCCACCGCGCCGAACGGCTTGCCCAGTTTTTCCAGCGGCCGGTTGCCCACGGCCTGGTTGACGAAGGCGGCCAGCTTGTCGCCCTTGATGAAACCGCTGGTGGACAGGGTGAAATCGGTCAGATTGCTCTCGTCCAGCTTGATCGCCATGCTCTGCAGCTGCAGGCCGTTGTAACCGGCGGCGTACAGGCTGCCCACCACGCTCCCGGCACTGGTGCCGGTGACGATGTCGGGCACGATGCCGTGCGATTCGAGCACCTTGATCACGCCGATATGGGCAAAGCCCTTGGCCGCGCCACCGCCGAGTGCCAGGGCGATTTTCGGCCTGGGCAGGGGCTTGGCCGGCACGGCGACCCCGGGCTTGGCCGGCCCCACCACGGAGCAGGCACTCAAGGTGACCAGCGCCAGCAGTGGCACGAGCCGGAACGGGGTTCGACGTGCAATCATCCTTTACCTCATATCCAAAACAAACGGGCGGCCACGCCGCCCGGCAAACACAGAGACCGCCCTATTTGACGCCCGGACGCGCGCCGGGTTTCATGAACTCGATCACCTGGCGGCCATCCGGCAGCTGATTGGCCTTCTTCTTGGTTTCACCCTTCCAGGCGTGGCCGTACACCACTTCGTAAGTGGCCGGCAAAGCGCCGTCCTGGCGGCGCAGCTCGTACGCCGCCTCGACCTTCTGCCAGCTGTGCTTGCCCATCAGACCGCGCCCGCGCCCGGCGGTGGCGTTGTGTGCGCCGATGGCCTTCAGGTCCTGCATCACGTCGCGTACCCGCGGGTAGGTCAGCACGATCTTGTCCATGTCCATCACCGGCTCGGCGAAACCGCTCTTGAGCAGTGCGTCACCCAGATCGTGCATGTCGATGAACTGGTTGACGTGGGTGGCGCCGTCCACGCCGGCGAAGGACTGGCGCAGCTCGAACAGCGTGTCCGGCCCCAGCGTCGAGAACATCAGCATGCCTTCCGGCTTGAGCACGCGCTGGAATTCGGCGAACACGCCGTCCGGAATGTTGACCCACTGGATCGCCAGGTTGGACCAGATCATGTCGACGCTGGCGTCGGCCAGCGGCAGGCATTCGACGTCGGCGCACAACTGCCACGGTTGGGCACGCTTGAACAGCTTACCCAGCAGGCCGCCGCCCGCCTGTTGCTTCTCGCGCGAGGCTTGCAGCATGGTGGCGGCGAGATCGAGTTCGATCACGCGCGCCTCGGGATAGCGGCGACGCAGCTCGGCCGTACCGTAGCCGGTGCCGCTGCCGGCGTCGAGGATCACCTTGGGACTGAACTTGATGTAGTCGAGGCGGGCCGCCATGCGGTCCGACACCTCGCGCTGCAGCACCGCGGCCGAGTCGTAACTCGGCGCGGCGCGCTCGAAGGCGGCGCGCACGCGGGACTTGTCGGTATAAAACGCTTCACTCATGCGTGTTGGTCCAGGTGGGCGGCAAGCCGCGCCACGAACTCTTCCTCGTGCGACAGGAAGGGGGCGTGCGAGGCCTGCGGGAATTCGTAAAGGGTGGCGTCGGCCAGCGTCTCGGCCAGCCAGCGCCCGGCACCGATCGGGGTGATGGCATCCTTGGCGCCAAAGAACAGCCCGACCGGGCAGTGGATGCGCGGCGCCAGCGCGCGCGCGTCGGCCATCAGCAGCAGTTCCAGCGCCGGCAGCAGGCCCTGCGGCCGACCGTGCGCGAACAGTTCCTCGCGCAGCGCCTTGAGCGTGTCGCGGGCGCCCGGCGCGCCCAGCATCTGCAGCGCCAGAAAACGCTCCAGGGTCAGCTCGAAAGCGCTATCGAGGCTGGCGCCGACGCCCTCGATGGCTTTCTTCTCCTGGGCGTGCGGCCAGCCATCCTGCTTGACGAAACGCGGGCTGCTGGCGATCAGCGCCAGGCTCTTCACCTGCTCGGGGTGGCGCGCCGCCCAGTGCTGGGCCAGCAGGCCGCCGAGCGACCAGCCGACCACGTGCACCGGCCAGGGGAACTGCGCCGCCAACAGGTCGGCGATGTCGTCGGCGTCGAAGGGATGACGGCTGGCGGAGGCGCCGTGCCCGGGAAGGTCGACCAGATGCAGGCAATAGCGCCCGGCCAGGCGCTCGGCGACGCGGCTGAACACGCCGCCGTGCAGGCCCCAGCCGTGCAGCATGACGACGTCCGGGCCGCGTCCGAGCGATTCAATGTACAGACTCATGCGAGCTCAGATGAGGGAAAACGCTATTTTCGCAAGAGTGCGATGCGAAAGAAACCACCCATCCCGGCCGATTCCTCATGCTCGATGTGCAAAGTGGTCTGATTGACGATGACGCCGAGCTGACGGTTGATGTCGGTGGCGATGATCCGGGTCAGCTGGTTGGCCGCCACGCGCCACCAGACGGGTCGCTGGCGGTCGGCCAGGAACTTGTCGAACACCACGGCGCGCCCGCCGGGCTTGAGCACGCGCTCGACTTCGCGCAGGCAGGCCACTGGGTCGGGGATCACCGCCAAGATCAGGTGCAGGATCACGGCGTCGAAGCAGGCGTCAGGGAACGCCAGCCGCTGCCCGTCCATCACGCTTGCTTCCACCTCGAGCCCGAGCCGGGCGGCCCGTCGGCGCAGCCGCGCCAGCATGCCGTCGGAGACGTCGATGGCGCTCAGCCGGCGGCAGCCCTGAAGGTAGTCGAGGTCGAGCCCGGTGCCGGCCCCGAGCAGCAGGATGCGCTCGTCCGGGCGGGGTGCCAACAGCGCAATGGCGCGGCGCCGGCGCGGCGCAAAGAACGCGGCGACAACGCCGTCGTAGACCGGCGCGTACAGGTTGTAGCGCCAGCGGTTGTAGCGGGTGGCAAACCCGGAGCCGCCCTCCGGCCGGGGGACGCGTTCCGGCTCACCGCTCATGGCTGGCTCGACATCCCGAAGCGCAGCGTCCCGCCCCGGCCATCTGCACGGCGGGTCGAGGAACGGTTGCACGCTCGTGGCGGATCATCATCCGGGCTCAGGCAACCTGGCGGAAGCTGCTGGCGAAGCCGGCCAGGCGGTCCCAGTCGATGCGCGCGGCCGGTGCCGGGGTGGCGAAGTAGAACCCCTGCAGCTTGCTGCAGCCCATGTCGCGCAGCGTGCGCAACTGCATGCCGGTTTCCACCCCCTCGGCCACCACGTCCAGGTCGAGCGCTTCGGCCAACGCCAGGATGGCACGCACGATGGCGGCCGACTCCTGCTTCTGGTCGAGGTCGGCGACGAAGGACTGGTCGATCTTGAGCACGTCGAAATGGTAGCGGTGCAGATAGGACAGCGCCGAATAGCCGGTGCCGAAATCGTCCAGAGCCAGCCGTACGCCCATGTCGTGCAGCCCCTGGATCACCTCGGCCGCCACGTCCGGTACGTCGATCAGCGCGCTTTCCGTCACTTCCAGATGCAGCATGCCGGCCGGCAACGCGTAACGCCGGATCAGCGCCTGCATCCAGTTCAAGAGCTCCGGGTCGTGGAAGTTGGCCGAAGACAGGTTGATGTGCAGCGACACCTCGTCGGTCAGCCGCCCTTCGTCCATCCACTGGCGCAACTGGCGCGCCGCGGCCTCGATCATGTAGCGGTCGACACGCATGATCAGGCCGCTCTCCTCGGCCATGGGCAGGAAGATGGCCGGGGAGATCAGGCCGCGCGTCGGGTGCTGCCAGCGCACCAGGGCCTCGAAGCCCTGCAGCGCACCGCTGCGGGCGTCGATAAAGGGCTGGAAGAACGGCGTGAGCTGGTCGTCCACCTCCAGCGCGCGGCGCAGCTCCGACTCCAGCGCCAGCTGGTCGGCCTGGTTGAGGCGCAGCTCATGGTTGAACAGGGTGTAGCCGTGGCGCCCCTGCTGCTTGGTGCGGTACATGGCGTGGTCGGCGTCGCGCAGCACGTCTTCCGAGCGCTGATAGTAGGACTTGTCGGCGATCACCACGCCGACGCTGGCGGTGGTGAACACCTCCCGCCCCATCAGCACCACCGGGCGATCGAACTCGCCCACGATCATGCGCGCGGTCTGCTCGCAGCCGGGCGCCTCGATGCCGAACAGCAGCGCGGCGAACTCGTCGCCCCCCAGCCGCGCCACGAAATCGCTGTGGCGCAGGCAGCTGCGGATGCGCGCGCCGGCCTCGAACAGCAGGTGGTCGCCGGCGAGGTGGCCCAGCGTATCGTTGACCAGCTTGAAGCGGTCGAGGTCGATGAACAGCACCGCGAAGCGCTCGCCGCTGCCGTTGACGTAGGCCTCCCAGCTGCGGCGCAGAGCGCGCGCGAAGTAGGTGCGGTTGGGCAGCTTGGTGAGCGGGTCGTGCAGGCTGTCGAACTCGAGCTGGGCATTGGCGGCGTCGAGCTCGCTGGTGCGCTCGCGCACCCGCTCTTCCAGCTCCAGGTAGGCCGCCTGCAGCGCTTCCATGGCATGGATGCGCGCCAGCGCGGCGCCGATGTTGTTGGCGACGAACTCCAGCAGCTCCTGCTCGCGGAAACCATACTGGACCTGTTCGTCGTAGCTCTGCACCGCCAGCACGCCGAGCAGTTCGTGGCCGTGGTAGAGCGGCACCCCCAGCCAGCTGCGCGGCAGCGTGGCGTCATCGCCGCTGGCGCGCGAGGAGTTCACCTGCAGCGCCTGGCCGCTGTACAGCACCTGCTCGATGTAGCCCTTGCCGGGCTTGCGCGCCTTGTGCGACGGGCAGCGCTCGTCCTGATAGTAGGGGAAGGAAATCAGGTCGTGATCTTTGTCGTACAGCGCCACCAGGCAATTGCGCGCCGGCAGCAACTCTCCCAGCAGGCGGTGCACACCGCCCAGGAAGGCCTCCAGCGACAGGCTAGTATTGGACAACTCAGCGATCAGGAACAGCACGCCCTGACGCTTCTCGGCCAGCTGGCGTTCGGCGACTTCGTTGCGCAGCCGGGTGTTGGCTCCTTCCAGCTCGCAGGTGCGCAACCACACCTGCTGTTCCAGCTGGTTGCGCACCATCACGCGCGCCAGCACGTGGCCGATATGCAGCGCGACGAACTGGAACAGTGACTGCTCGGTCGGGCTGTAGCTGTGTCCCGCCTGGTAGCTTTGCAGCGCCGCCGCGCCAATCGGCTGGCCGGCGATATTGTTCAGCGGCACCCCCATCCAGCTCTCCGGCACCGGCCCATGAATCTGGAGATCACCATTCTGCTGCAGGGTTTCCAGCATGCGCCGCGACAGCACCAGCGGTTTGCCGCCGGCCATCAGATAAGCGGTGAGCGACGGCGGCTGGCCACCCATCGGGAAGCGCTGCTCCGGCTGCGGCCACTCGCTGGCCGGCTCGCGCAGATCGGCATAGAGCGGAAAACTGAGCGCGTTGGCCTGTTCGTCCAACAGCGCAATATAGAAGTTGCGGGCATCCAGCAGGCGCCCGAGGAGACGGTGCAGGCCCGGCAGGAAAGCCTCCAGACTGGCGCATTCACTGGCCAGCCGGCTCATCTCGAGCATGGTCTCGTGGGTGATGCGGGAGATGGCCTGATCCGAATGCAAGCGCGCGGCCAGCAAGTGGCCGGTGAGCAACAGCGCCACGGGAGACCAGTTGTCCGGGCGCGGACCGCGCCAGATCAGCCAGCCCAACAGCTCGCCGCCGCTCTTCAGCGGCTCGGCCCCGCCATCGGGCCCTGGCAGCCGTCCCCGCTGCAGCTCATCGGGGGACACCAACCCGTCGACGGCACCGCGCCAAGCCAAGCATTGCCACACCGTGCCGACCTTGGCCCAGACCGCCACCTGCAGCGGACGCTGGTGCACGCCTAACAGGGCCAGGGCCGCCTCGGCGGCAGCCTGCGGCGCATAGAGATAGTCTACCGTGCTATTCATGTCATTATCGTAGTAGGTATCGGCCGGGATATCCGGCAAAACACGGCAGGCGCCCCCTAAAACCTCATGACATGGCGACGATGGCCTCAGCCAGACGCTGCACCTGTCCGGCCTCGTGCGCGGCCGACAGCGAAATCCGCAATCGGGCGCTCCCTTCCGGCACGGTGGGCGGGCGGATCGCCGGCACCCACAGACCCGCCTCGCGCAAGCGGGCGGATAATGTCATGACCTGCTCGTTGCCGCCTATCATAAGCGGCTGGATCGGACTGCGGGAAGCGTGTAATGGATATTTAACACCAGAAAGGGTATGCCGTAGCATTTTTATATGCTGTACGAGTCGCTCGCGTCGCCACGGCTCGCCGGCAATCAGCCCCAGACTGGCCCGTACCGCCTCGGCCAAGGCCGGCGGCTGGGCGGTGGTGAAGATATAGGTCCGCGCCTTGTTGACCAGCCAGTCGATCAGCTCGGTCGAGCCGGCAACGAAGGCGCCGGCGACGCCGGCGGCCTTGCCCAGCGTGGCCATATAGATCACCCGCTCGCTGGCGATCCCCTGCTCCGCCATGCTGCCGCGGCCGTCGCCGAACACACCGAAGCCGTGCGCATCGTCCAGATACAGCCAGGCGTCGTAGCGCTCGGCCAACGTCAGCAGCTCGGCGAGCGGCGCCTCGTCGCCGTCCATGCTGTACACCGCGTCGACCGCGATCAGCCGGCTCTTGGCCGGCGTGCTCTTGAGCAGGCTTTCCAGATGGTCGAGATCGTTGTGGCGGAAACGTTTGAAGGCAGCGCGGGACAACAGGCAGGCATCGTTCAGCGAGGCGTGGTTGAGGCGGTCGGCGAACACTGCGTCGTCGCGCCCCATGAGGCTGGTGATCACCGCCGGGTTGGCGGCATAGCCGGAGCCGAACAGCAATGCGGCCGGGGTGCCGACAAAGGCGGCGAGTTCGTCCTCGGCCTGCTGGTGCACGCCGAAATGCCCGGCCACCAGATGCGAGGCGCCGCCGCCCAGCCCCCAGCGCGCGAGACCTTCACGGGTCGCCTCGATCAGCGCCGGGTGGTTGGCCAGCCCCAGGTAATCGTTGCTGGCGAACGCCAGGTAATCGCGCCCGTCGACATGGATCAGCGGCCCCTGCGGACTCTCCAGCGTGAGCCGGGTCCGCCGGCTGTGGCTGGCGTCCAGTTCCGCCAGGGCGGCGGACAGTTGCTGTGGCTGCATGGCAACTCCATATAAAGGCATGGCCGAAGGCGGCGGGATCCGACCCGCACGGCTTCGGCCAACGTTGTAAGGAGAAGGGACCCTTATAAGGGGGCCAGATCCAGCTTCTCCATCAACGCCCGGTCGGCGTCGACGTCGGGGTTGCCGGTGGTCAACAGCTTGTCACCATAGAAGATGGAATTGGCGCCGGCCATGAAGCACAGCGCCTGCATCGCCTCCGGCATCTCGCGCCGGCCCGCCGACAGCCGCACGTAGCTCTTCGGCATGGTGATGCGCGCCACCGCGATGGTGCGCACGAACTCGGTCCAGTCCAGCGGCTCGGCGCCGTCGAGCGGCGTGCCGGTCACCTTGACCAGGTTGTTCACCGGCACCGATTCCGGCTGCGGATCGAGGTTGGCCAGCTGGGCGATCAGCCCGGCGCGGTCGGTGCGGGTCTCGTTCATGCCGACGATGCCGCCGCAGCATACCGACAAGCCGGCGCCGCGCACCTTGCCCAGCGTGTCCAGACGATCTTCGTACTCGCGCGTCTGAATGATGTCGGCGTACTTCTCCGGCGCGGTGTCCAGATTATGGTTGTAATAGTCGAGGCCGGCATCCTTGAGCTTTTCCGCCTGGCCATCCTTCAACAGACCGAAGGTGGCACAGGTCTCCAGACCCAGCGCCTTGACCCGTTTCACCATATCCAGCGTCTTGTCCAGATCGGCGTCCTTCGGACCGCGCCAGGCGGCCCCCATGCAGAAACGGCCGGCGCCGTTCTGCTTGGCCAAACGCGCGGCCTCGACCACCTCGTCCACCGTCATCATCGGCTGGTTTTCCACCGGGGTATCGTGATGCACCGACTGCGGGCAGTAGCCGCAGTCCTCGGGACAGCCGCCGGTCTTGATCGATACCAGGGTGGAGAGCTGGACCTTGGTCGGATCGAAGAACTGGCGGTGGATTTCGGCGGCACGGAACACCAGTTCCATGAACGGCAGCGCCAGCAGCGCCTCGATTTCGTCGACGGTCCAGGCAGCGGACTCGGGATGCGGGGTGGCTGGGCGTTGGAATGCGATGGTAGACGGTTGCATGGGCTCTATCCGTAGCGCCGGCACGTCGCCGGCGGGGAAGCGCGCTCGACCGCGCTCTCTTCCCGCCCGGCGGCGGCTGACATAGGGTGAAGATCACCAAGGCGTGTCATCCATTGTTTCCCACCCCGCGCCGGGATCTGTTTTTGCACGCGACGTTTGGTGATTCCAAACGAGCGCCAAGTAACGCCGTGGCGCGCAAAAGCAGACTCGGCCCGAAGGGTTGCGCCGCGAAAACGGTCAGGCGGCGTTGCCGGTCTTGGCAAGGGGGCGGCCATTGCCTTCGCCCGGCGCCTTGCCTGACCGTTTTCGCGGCAGCAACGCGGAGGGGAAACAATGGGTGACACGCCCTAGATTTTTGTTGAACGCATCTTGTCGCGGGGCCGCCATGCTGTCAAACCTTTTTGGCCGATTAATTGACAACAGATTATTTTTTAATCAACCCTGCCTACTATGCGGCACTTCCGGAACACGCCACGGCTTGTGCCCGCCGTGTCACGCCTGCCTGCCGCGCCTGCCGGCGGAACGCTGCCCGCACTGCGCCGAACCAGTCGCCGCCGGCAGCCTGTGCGGGGCGTGTCAGCGCCATCCGCCTGCCTTCGACGCGCTACACGTTTCCTACCGTTTTGACTACCCCCTGGACGGCCTGATTCACGCCTTCAAGTACGGAAAACGCCTGGAAATGGCCGGTGCGCTGGGCCGGCTGCTGGCGGAACACGCCCCGCTTTCCGCCCCTGCCATCGACCTGATCGTACCCGTTCCACTGGCAAAAGAACGACTTGCCGCACGCGGTTTCAACCAAAGTCACGAGCTGGCACACGCACTCGCTGCTACAATGCAAGTCCGGTTTGACGCCGACCTGTGTTGGCGAAAATACAACACTCGCAGTCAGACCACGCTTGACCGTGCCGAACGGCACCGCAACATGAAACATGCATTTGGCGTAAAACGCTGCTTGGACGGGCTTTGCATCGCCATCGTCGACGACGTGGCGACCTCCGGCGCCACCCTCTCCGCACTCGCCGCCACCCTCAAAAAACAGGGGGCAAAACGGGTCGAGGCCTGGGTGCTGGCACGGGCAATTAGCCTAAAAACTTGACCAACTTTTTGATTCCTTGGAACAATCCGCCTGCCAACGATGTTCACAGTTGTTCTCTTTCAGCCGGAAATACCGCCCAACACGGGCAATGTGATTCGATTATGTGCCAACACCGGCTGTGAACTGCACCTGGTCAAACCGTTAGGTTTCCCACTGGACGACGCCAAGCTGCGTCGTGCCGGCCTCGACTACCACGAGTACGCTCGCCTGGTCGTCCACGAGAACTGGGAAGCCTGCCGCACCGCCCTCTCCGGCCGCCGAATCTTCGCGGCCACCACCAAGGGAGCGACGCGGCATGACCAGACAGCTTTCCGACCCGGAGATGTATTGTTGTTCGGCCCCGAATCGCGTGGCCTGCCGCAGGAAGTCCTGGATTCATTTCCAGCCGACCGTCGTGTCCGCCTGCCAATGCAACCCGAGTCACGCAGCATGAACCTGTCCAACGCGGTCGCCGTCATGGTGTTCGAAGCGTGGCGGCAGAACGATTTTGCGGGAGGAAGCTGAGCGTTCACCTGTTGGCCCAACAGCACAGGGAGGTGTAATGAAGCCTGTATTCCGATGGCTGTGGCTAGTGTTTATTAGTCTCGCGCTGGTGGCCTGCTCCACCGTCAGAAACGCCAGCGCAACCAGTCAACAAGCGTCGATCCGCTCGACCAAAAAGCCGCTTGCCAGCAACACCGGCAAGTACTTCCAACAAGATGGTCCGGCCGACCACATCCCGGCCAACCTGGCTCTGGTACCCGATGCCGTGCCGCAGGACGAGCCGCTGATCAAGGCGGCCAACCTGCCCTACTCGGCGCTGGGCATGAGCTTCCACCCGGACACCAGCGACAAGCCCTACGAAGCCAAGGGGCGTGCCTCCTGGTACGGCAAGCAGTTCCACGGCCGCCATACCACGTCGGGCGAGCCTTACGACATGTACGCCATGACCGCGGCCCATCCGACGCTGCCGATCCCGAGCTACGCCCGGGTCACCAACCTGAAAAACGGCAAGGCGGTGATCGTGCGCATCAACGATCGCGGCCCGTTCCACAGGGGGCGCCTGATGGACCTGTCCTACGCCGCAGCCTACAAGCTGGGCTTCGTGCATCAGGGCAGCGCACCGATCAAGGTGGAACGCGTCTGGCCGGACGGCAACGACGACAGCGTTGCCGCCACCGCGCCGAGCCGTGCACTCAAGGCCAGCGGCGACGACAGCTACCTGAAGCTGGGCAGCTACAGCCGCCTGGCCCAGGCCGAGGCCCGCATGAGCAAGATCGAGAAGGAACTGGACGCCAAGAACGATGCCAAGCTCGGCATCGTCAACCGCAACGGTCGTTACACCGTGCAGCTGGGACCGTTCCGGTCACGCCAGGCGGCGCGCACCGTGGCCGAAGCGCTGAACGTGGAGAGCACGGTGATCAGCGGCGGCATCTGACGCCGCGCGGGAAACCGATCCGCAGGCAGGGCGCCCGCCCTGCCTTTTTGTTTGCCTGGCGTTCCCCGCCGGGTGCCGTCAATAAAAAACCCCGGCACCTGGGTGCCGGGGTAAACAGCCTTTAGTGTCAGCAAAAGGCACCCGCTCAGGGAGGCAAGCGGGAGGTGAGATCACCTGCCGATTAGGCTTGCCACCCCTGGCAAAGTTCCGTCACGCCGACGGCATCTCGTCCTGGCCCTGCGCCAGATAGGCGTCGAACCAGCGCTCCACCACCTCTTCCACCGTCTCGCCGCCGGTTTTCTTCAGGCTGGAGAACAGCTGGATGCTCACCGCCGGGTAGTCGGCCAACGCTTTTTTGACCGAGGCCAAGGTTTTCTGCTGTTCCATCCGCGATAATTTGTCGCTTTTCGACAGCAGGATGTGCACCGGCCGCCCGGTCTCACGGAAGAACTCCAGCATCTTCCAGTCGAGCTCCTTCAGCGGGTGACGGCTGTCCATGATCATGATCAGGCCGACCAGGTTCTGCCGGGTCTGCAGGTAACGCCCCAGCAAGGCGACCCAATGCGTGCGCACCGCCTCCGGCACTTCGGCGTAGCCGTAGCCCGGCAGGTCGACGAGATAGCGCTCTTCGCCCAGGTCGAAGAAATTGATGTGCTGGGTGCGCCCCGGGGTTTTGGAAACGAATGCCAGACGGGTACGATTGGCCAGGGTATTGATGGCGCTCGACTTGCCGGCGTTGGAGCGCCCCACGAAGGCCACCTCGGCGCGAGTGGGTGGCAAATCCTTCAGGTGGTTGACGGTTGTATAAAAGCGCGCGTTCTGGAAAATCGTCATAGTAGTAACGGTGTAAGCAGTTGGTATAGAATAACAGGTTTGAAATTGCCACTTTTACAGATATTTACGAAATCTCTCTCTGAGGAGCGACCATGAAACGCAAGATGCTGTTGGCGCTGGCTGCCATGACCCTGGCCGGTAGTGCACTGGCCGCCGCCGCCCCGGTAGGCAAGGGCGACCCGGTCAAGGGCAAGCAGATCGTCGATCAGGTATGTGCCGCCTGCCACGGCGCGGACGGCAACAGCGTGGCTGCCGCCAACCCGACGCTGGCCGGTCAGCACCAGAAGTATCTGTACAGTCAGCTCAAGGCGTTCAAGGCCGGCACCCGCAAGAACCCCATCATGATGGGCATGGCCACGCCGCTGTCCGACGATGACATGTGGAACGTGACCGCCTACTTCAGCCAGCAGAAGGCGAAGCCGCGCGAAGCCGCGGACAAGACCCTGATGGAGCTGGGCAAGAAAGTGTACCGTGTCGGCAACCCGGTCACCGGCGTTCCGGCCTGTATGGCCTGTCACGCCCCGAACGGCGCCGGCATGCCGGACCAGTTCCCGCGCGTGGGCAGCCAGCACGCCGGCTACATCCTCAAGCAGCTGAACGATTTCAAGGCCGGCACCGACCGCCAGCATCCGACCATGTCGGACGTGGCTTCCCGTATGAGCGATGCCGAAATGAAGGCAGTGGCCGACTACATCTCCGGCCTGCGCTAAGCGCAACTTCCGCCTCATGCCTTACTCAAAAGGGAAGCCTTGACGGCTTCCCTTTTTGTATGTGAAACCCATGAAAAAACCAAGCCGCCACGCCAGCTTCAGTTATTCCCTGTACGAGCTGCTGAGCTCGATGCGTTTCGCCATCGGGCTGTTGACCATCATTGCCATCGCCTCGGTGATCGGCACCGTGCTCAAGCAGAACGAACCCTACCCCAACTACGCCTTCGAATTCGGCCAGTTCTGGTTCGTCGCCTTCGACTGGCTCGGCCTTTACGACGTCTACCATTCGGCCTGGTTCCTGACCATCCTGGCCTTCCTGGTGATCTCCACCAGCCTGTGCATCCTGCGCAACGGCCCCGGCTTCATCAAGGACATGAAGGCGTTCCGCGAGAAGGCCACCGACAGCTCGCTGGCCGCGATGCAGCACAGCGAGGAGTTCGAGGCGGCCAACGCCTCGCCGGAGCAGCTGCAGGGCTACCTCGCGGCCAAGGGCTTCCGCCTGCGCCAGCACCGCCGCGACGACGGCACCCTGGTGCTGGCCGCCAAGAAGGGCGCCGCCAACAAGCTGGGCTACTTCTTCGCCCATATCGCCATGGTGGTGATCTGCCTGGGCGGCCTCTTGGACGGCAACCTGCCGCTGAAACTGGGCGAGCTGTTCGGCCGGGTGGTGGCGGAAACGCGCGACCTGCCGCAATCGCAGATTCCGGAGAAGAGCCGGCTCTCCACCCGCAACCTGTCGTTCCGCGGCAACGTCACGGTGGCCGAGAACAAGAGCGCCGACGTGGTGTTCCTCAACTCCGGCAACGGCTACCTGGTGCAGGAGCTGCCGTTCATCGTCACGCTGAAGAAGTTCCACGTCGACTACTACAGCAACGGCATGCCCAAGCTGTTCGCCAGCGACATCGTGGTGACCGACAAGGCCTCCGGCAAGGAGACGCCGGCCACGGTGAAAGTGAACCACCCGCTGATCGTCGACGGTGTGGCGATCTACCAGGCGAGCTTTGGCGACGGCGGCTCGCCGCTGAACTTCAAGGCCTGGAACCTCGGCGTCGCCCGAGATGCCACCGGCGCCGATCACGGGCGTGTCGCTGAGTTCGCAGCCGCTGCGCGCCAACGGCCACCAGTACAGCCTGGAGTTCGGCGAGTTCCGCCAGTTCAACATCGAGAACATGGAGCGCAGCAAGGCCGAGGGCGCCAAGTCGCTGTCCGAACGCATGCACGACGCGCGCGAGGTGAAACGCGACAAGAACCTGAAGAACGTCGGCCCGTCGATCACCTTCAAGCTGCGCGACGAGCAGGGCCAGGCGCGCGAGTACCACCACTACATGTCCCCGATCGAGCAGGACGGTGCCAGCTACCTGATCGCCGGCATGCGCAAGACGGTGTCGGAGCCGTTCCAGTACCTGCGCCTCCCGCTCGACGACGAGATGAAGATCGACACCTTCATGCGTCTCAGGGCGGCGCTGAAAAACCCGGCGCTGTACGACGAGATCGCGCGGCGCAGCACCGCCAAGGCGATGCAGGGTTCGGCGATCAGCCCGGCGATGCGTCAGCAGTTCGAGGAGAGCGTGAAGTGGATTCTGGCGCGCTTCGGCGAAGGCGGCTTCAGCGCGCTGGAGCAGTTCCTCGATCAGCGCGTGCCGGCGGACAAGCGCCAGGCGGTGGCGCAGACCTATATCAAGATCCTGCAGGGGGCGGTGGTGGACGTGATGGCGGTGGCCAACGAGCGCGCCGGTGCCAAGCCGCTGACGCAGGATGGCCGTCACTACCGCTTCCTGCTCGACAGCCTGGTGGCGGCGAGCAGCCTCAACGACTACGGTGTGCCGGTGTTCCTGCAACTCGACGGCTTTACCCAGGTCCAAGCTTCCGGTCTGCAGATGACGCGCTCGCCCGGCAAGACGCTGGTCTACCTGGGCTCGCTGATGCTGGTGATCGGTATCGTACTGATGTTCTATATCCGCGAAGTGCGACTGTGGATTAGGCTGGGCAATGGCCGGGTGCGGCTGGCGATGACCTCCAATCGTCACAACCGCGACCTGGACGAGGATTTCCGGCGTCACCGCGACGCCATTCAACAGCTTGTACGGGGTGCCTGATGGAACTCGCTTATTCCTTTGACGAACGGCCGCTGTGGCAGCGGCTGAACCTGGCCGACTGGCTGTTCGCCGCGCTGCTGGTGGTGGCCGCCGGGGTCACCTATTACCGTTACGGCGCCTACATGGACGTCTACGAGCAGGGCATCCTGGCCGGCAGCACCGTCGGCCTGATCGCGCTGGGCTGGTTCTGGAAGGCCTGGCGCCTGTTCCTGCCGCTTGCCGGCGCCATCGCACTCGTGGCGATCCAGCTCTACCAGGGCGACCTGGCGCGCGGCCAGAGCGCGTTCTGGCTGCGCTTCGTGCTGTCGAGCCAGTCCGCCATCATGTGGATGTGCACGCTGTTCTTCCTCGCCACCGCGGTGTACTGGATGGGCCTCCTGACACGCTCGGCGCTGCTCGGCCGTATGGGCACAGGGCTGACCTGGAGCGCGGCGGTGCTGGGCTTTGCCGGCATGCTGACGCGCTGGTACGAGAGCTACCTGATCGGCAGCGACATCGGCCACATCCCGGTCTCCAACCTGTACGAAGTGTTCGTGCTGTTCTGCCTGATCACCGCGCTGATGTACCTGTACTACGAAGCCAAGTTCGCCGCGCGCCAGATGGGCGCCTTCGTGCTGCTGGTGATCTCGGCCGCGGTCGGCTTCATCCTGTGGTACACCTTCGATCGCCAGGCGCACGAGATCCAGCCCTTGATCCCGGCCTTGCAGTCGTGGTGGATGAAGATCCACGTGCCGGCCAACTTCGTCGGCTACGGCTCGTTCTCGATCGCCGCCATGCTCGGCATCGCCCAGCTCTTGGTCAGCCATGGCTGGCTCAAAGACAAGCTGCCGTCGGCCGAGCTGCTGGACGAGGTGATGTACAAGGCGATCGCGGTCGGCTTTTTGTTCTTCACCATCGCCACCATCCTGGGTGCGATGTGGGCGGCCGATGCCTGGGGCGGCTACTGGAGCTGGGACCCCAAGGAGACCTGGGCGCTGATCGTCTGGCTCAACTACGCCGCCTGGCTCCACGTGCGCCTGGTCAAAGGCTGGCGCGGCACGCCGCTGGCGTGGTGGGCGGTAATCGGGGTGTTCGTCACCAGCTTCGCCTTCCTCGGCGTCAACATGTTCCTGTCCGGCCTGCACTCCTACGGCACGCTGTAATAGTTGAAGGTTGGCCGAAGCCCTCCCGCCGCGGCCACTCCTCGCCCCCGACGCCCGGCCCCGTGCCGGGCGTTGTCGTGTGAGCGATGGGCGCGATGGGCGGCACAAGCGCTTGGCCAAAACGCCGCGCTGCGCTAGCGTAGCGGGGTCTTGTCCTGGCAACCCCCGAATGAGCTGGTTTCTCTACATGCTGCAATGCCGCGGCGGCAGTCTCTACACCGGCATCACCACCGACGTGGCGCGACGCTACGCCGCGCACGCCGCCGGCAAGGGTGCGCGCTACACCCGCCTGCACCCTCCCGAACGCATCGCCCTGGTGCTGGCGTTCGACAACAAGTCCGCCGCGCTCAAGGCCGAATACGCCGTCAAGCAGCTCTCCCCGGCGCAAAAACGTGCCCTGTGTGCGGCTCACGGCACCCCGGACGACACCACTCCGGACCACCACCCCCTCTGAGCCCTCCCCCTCGCCACACATCCCGCCGCTGGCGGCCGTGGAAGAAAAACGACATTTTCTTACAGTTCCTTACAATGTAATTTTGCGACAACATAAAGTTTTGTCATGATCCAACACACCTCGGCGCCCCCGCCGTGGCGCGATTGCGACGGCGCTATCCTGCGCCGTCGCGAAGACCGGCCACCTGGGGACGGAGCGCGCTGAAATCGGCATAAATAGCGGATTTCATGGCACCACGGGGACGCATCACCCCGCCGCGATGACGGACCACCCCACGGCAACGCACCGGCCACCAGAGCCGGGAGGGGTGAAGCACCACACAATAAGTAGCAAAACTACAATCAGGAGACATCATGAAGCACATCTCGGCAAGCCTGCTGGGCGCAGCCCTGCTGGCCGGCGCCCTCGCCCCGGCCCAGGCCTTCGACTTCCACGGCTACGTACGCGCCGGCGTCGGCAGCAGCGATGGCGACAGCCAGGCCTGCTTCAAGCTGGCCGGCGCCCAGAGCAAGTACCGTCTGGGCAACGAATGCGAAATCTACAGCGAACTGACCGGCGAGCAGGACCTGGTCCAGTTCGACAACGGCATGAAACTGTCGGGCCTGGCCATGGCCAGCCTGTACAACGAAAACGACCGCACCCCGACCTTCCACAACAGCGACGGCAACAGCGGCAGCCTGCGCCTGCCGCAGTCCTACCTGCAGCTGACCAACATTCCCGGCCTGCCGGGTGCGCGCCTGTGGGCCGGCCGCATCTACTACCGTCGTAATGACGTGCACATCAACGACTTCTTCTACTGGAACCCGAGCGGTCTCGGCGCCGGTCTGGAGAACTTCGCCATCGGCGACAAGCTCAAGCTGAGCTACGCCTTCTTCCGCAACGACGGCATCTTCCAGGAGTACGACTCCAACCGCCACGACCTGCAACTGTCGGGCATCGACGTCAACCCCGGCGGCGAACTGCAACTCGGCGTGAGCTACATGGACCCGTCCGGCAAGGTGGACGTCAACGGCCAGAAGGTCGATCCGCACAGCGGCTGGGCGTACACCGTACAGCACATCCAGAGCGGCGTGCTGGGCGGCAAGAACAAGCTCGCGCTGCAGTACGGCACCGGCAGCGGCACCAGCCTGTCCGGCACCGTCGGCCCGATCACCAACGACAGCAGCGACAAGAGCTGGCGCGTGCTGGACGCCTTCGACTGGCAAGCCACGCCGAATTTCGGCGGCCAGCTGGTGGGGCTGTACCAGCAGGACCGCGTCGACGGCGGCACGCAGAAGTGGATGTCGTTCGGCATCCGCCCGAGCTACGCCTTCACCGAGCACTTCAAGCTGGTGACCGAACTGGGTCACGACCGGGTACAGCCGGCCAGCGGCCCGACCCGCACCCTGACCAAGTTCACCATCGCGCCGACCCTGGCCATGGGCAAGTCGTTCTGGAGCCGCCCGGAGCTGCGCCTGTTCTACACCTACGCGCAGTGGAACCAGGCCGCCCAGGACGCCGCCGGCGACAATGCCAACGACCCGCTGTCGAGCAGCGGCGTGTTCGGTTCGCGCCGCCACGGCTCCACCGTCGGCCTGCAGGTGGAAAGCTGGTGGTAAGCCGCCAACCGGCCTGACGCTACATCAACCGCCCCGGGATGCCTCGTGCCCCGGGGCGGTTTTCATTTGACGGATCGGGCAGCCCGGCAAAGTGCCCGGGTTGACTTCCTCTCCCCGCTTGCATATCTGTTAAAGAACTTATCCGGCGCGCCGCGCTCTTATCCACTCTTCGACACTACCCCCACCTGAGAAGAAGGACGAACCATGCTCGCACGCAAAACCTTTATCGCCACCTCGCTGGCCTTGTCGATCGGTTTCGTCGGCATCACCCAATCCGCCCAGGCGGCGATGATCGGCGTGGAACAGCTCAACCAGGGCGCCACCAACGCCGGCGACGCCAACCGCGCCCGCATCCTGGAAACCCTCAGCCGCGCCGACGTCGTCGCCGAGCTGGAACGCCAGGGCGTGTCGCCGGAGCAGGCACGCGAACGCATCGCCGCCCTGAGCGACAAGGATGCCGCGCTGCTGGCGGAGAAAGCCGCCAAGGCCCCGGCCGGCGGCGACATCGTCGGCGCCGTGCTGTTGGTGTTCTTCGTGCTGCTCCTGACCGACATCCTCGGCCTCACCAAGATCTTCCCGTTCACCCGCTCCATCCGCTGAACGATGGCGCGCTCCTGGTCGATACCGCCGTGGCGCGGCCTGCTCCTGGCGGCCGTGCTGCTGCTCTCCGCCTGCGCGACGCCGGTGGTGCGGCAGCAACTGGCACGCACCGACCTGCCGCGCCAGGTCGAGCTCGCCGACACCCCGTTCTTCCCGCAGGAGGAGTACCAGTGCGGCCCGGCGGCGCTGGCCACGGTGCTGACGGCGTCCGGCAAGATGGTGGCGCCGGACGAGCTGACCAGCCAGGTCTACGTGCCGGCACGTCAGGGCAGCCTGCAGATCGAGATGCTGGCGGCGGCGCGCCGCCACGGCCGGGTGGCGACCGTGCTGCCACCGCGGCTGGACGCGCTGCTCGACGAGGTGCGCGCCGGCCACCCGGTGCTGGTGATGCAGAATCTGGGGCTGTCGTGGTGGCCGTCGTGGCACTACGCCGTGGTGGTGGGCTACAACCTGGAGCGTGACGAGATGGTGCTGCGCTCTGGCACCTTCCGGCGCCAGCTGATGAGCCTGACCGCCTTCGAGAACACCTGGGCGCGCAGCGAGCACTGGGCGGTGGCCGTGTTGCCGCCGGACACGCTGCCGATCAGCGCCGACGAGGCCGGCACGACGGCGGCGCTGGTGGCGTTCGACCGCCTCGCCACGCGCCCCGACGCGCGCAGCGGCTATGCCACGGCGCTCAAACGTTGGCCGAACAACCCGACGCTGGCGATCGGCCTGGGCAACACCGCCTACGCCATGCACGACCTGCCAGCCGCACGAAATGCGCTGGAACAGGCGCTGGCGGCGCAGCCCGACAACGCCGCCGCGCACAACAATCTGGCCGTGGTGCTGGCCGATCAGGGCGAGCTGGAACAGGCACGCCGCCACGCCGAACGGGCGCTGGCTCTGGGGGGGCCGTGGCAGGAGACGGCACGCGCCACCTTGCAGGAGATCGAGAAGAAGGCGGCCAAACCTAGCGTGCGCTAGGGCGAATGCCGGAGCCGGGGCGGACTACTGGAACCGCGCGGCAAGCGGGCCTTAAGGACGTTGGGGACGGCCGGGACGCCGGCACCGGAATGGATACGGCGCACATGGGGATGGCGCATCGCCGGCTCATCCCTACCCCGGCCTGGCAAGCGATGACGCGCAAAATCTGACGTGGTGTACTCGGATTTAAAGAGGGTGCGCCGTGCGCGGTACCCAAGACGGGCCGGCGGCGCCGCTTGCTGCGGGGCGCTTAGCCGATGACGACGCAATCCCGCCCTTGCCCCTTGGCCTGGTACAGCGCCTGGTCGGCGCGCTGCAGGATGGCGTCGAGCGGTTCGGCGCCGTCGCGGCAGAGGGTGAGCCCGAACGACAGCGTCAGCCCGGCGGCACCGGCCGGCAACAGCTCGCCGCTGAGCACCCCCACCTGGCGCCGCAACCGCACCAGCACGCTCTGCACTTCCTCGATGCTGGAGTGCGGGAACAGCAACAGGAACTCCTCGCCGCCCCAGCGCGCGCAGACGTCGTAGTCGCGCACCCCTTCGGACAGACCATGGGCGATGGCCCCCAGCACGCGGTCGCCCACGTCGTGGCCGTAGCCATCGTTGATGCTCTTGAAGTGGTCGACGTCGGCCAGCGTCAGGCAGAACTGGCCGCCACTGCGGCCCAGCCGCTGCAACTCCTCGCGCAGGCGAACCAAAGCGTGGCGGCGGTTGGGTAGGCCGGTGAGTTCGTCGCGACTCGACAGCCAGTGCAGGCGCTGGTTCATGTCGCGCAGCATGTTCTGGTAGCGGTCGCTGATGCGCACGATCTTCTCAACCTGGCGCAGCTGGCGCTGATAGCGCGCGGCGTAGCTCAGGCCTCGGTCACGCTCGGCATCCTGGTAGCGGTCGGCGATGCGGCTCACCCGCTCGATCTGCCGGATTTGCTCGCGATAGCACTCGAAGAGCGAGGCGAGCGCCTCGTGCAGCGGATGGTCGGCGTAGGCCGGGTCTGCCAGCAGGGTTTCGATGCGGCTTTCCAGCTCCTCGTGCTGTTTCATCGCGGCTCCGCGGGTTCAGTCGTGGGCGAGGATATCGAACGGGAAGGTGTAGTCCTCGCGGAACTCCTCGGCCAGTTCGGCCACCCGTTCATTCTCGCGCTCGTAGCGCCATTCGACACCGACCGCGCGGCCGTCATCGAAGGCGCCCTGCAATTGGTCGAGCATGTCCATCATGGCGCGAATGCTGCTGGTATTGAGGTAGAGCAGTTGCAGCTGCAGCCGCAGCGGGCGCTCCTCGCGTGCCAGGAAGGCCTCGATCCAGTCGATGACCGGCTGGTACAGTTCGAAGGCGTTTTCCGGGTAGGAGTCGCCCTTCATCACCACACATCCTGCTTCCCAGTCTGCCCGGATGGCCGGAATCGAACCGGTCCCCTCGACGATCAGATCTTGCATGTCAACCTCGTCAAATCACTACGCGTAAACTGAAAAACGCCACACCGCCATCCAGCGCGGTCAGCGAGCACTGCAGCGGCTCGTAGGCGCGGCGCGCCAGGTCGATCAGGCCGAGCCCGGCGCCGGTCTTGGCGGACGGATCGCGCGGCTGGCGCAGCTGGTTCTTGTACTCGGCCTTGAGCCCGGCCTTGTCGAGCCGCGCCAGCGCCGCGATGCGCTCCACCAGCGCGTCGCCATCGGCCGGCAGCACCACGTTACCGGCGCTGACCACGTAGCGGCCGTCCTCCGAGCGCGACACGATCAGCGTGGCGTGCGCGTCGGCCCCCTCCAGGCCGTGCAGGGCGGTGTAATGGCGGATGTTCTGGGTCAGCTCGATGTACACCGAGAACACGTCGGTCACCGCCGACTGCGATTCCTGCAAGCCCTGCATATGCTTGCGCAGCGCCTGGCCGATCTCTTCGATCAGCGTTGCCGAGAACGGACCGTTGAAACACAGCATGATGCCCTGCTGGATGAAGGCTGCCCTCAGCGATAGTACATCGACCTGCTCCATGGACTCTCCTTATCTGTCGTGATCACCCGGCAACGCGGGCTGATCGGCCTCGTCCTGCCGACCGAAACGGAACCCCAGCACCGTGATGTCGTCGCGCTGGGCGCGCTCGCCCTGGTACTCGGCCAGGCACTGCTGGAACGCCTCGCGCTGCTCGGCCACCGGCAGCTGGGCGTGGTGGCGCAGCAGCTCGGCGAAGCGTCGCCGGCCGAAACCGTAGCCCTTGTCGCCGCCGGACTGGTCGAGGAAGCCGTCGGTGGTGAGGTAATAACTGACCTCCGGGCGCAGCGTCATGACGTGGTTGCGGAACGACGTCGGCTTGCGGTCGGCGATGCCGCCGCGCTCGCCGGCCACTTCGCCGACCTGCGCGCCGTCGCTCCAGTGTAGCGACAGCCGCGCCCCGGCAAAGGTCAGCGTGTTGTTGATCAGGTCGACCGCGCACAACCCGGCGTCCATGCTGGTGGCAAGATGGCGCGCCCCGGTTTCGTGGCGCAGCATGGCGCGCACCACCTGGTCCATGCGCTCCAGCAGCGCCGCCGGGTCGGCGAGGCCCAGTTCGCTCACGGCGACGTCGAAGGCGGTCTGCGCGATCATGGTCATGAACGCGCCGGGCACGCCGTGACCAGCGCAGTCGACCACTCCCAGAAGGCAGCGGCCGGGGCCGGTACGGCACACGAAGAAGTCGCCGCCGACCACGTCGCGCGGCTTCCACAGCAGGAAGTGCTGCTCGCCCAACAGTTCGCTGAGCGGGCCGTGCGGCAGGATGGCGTTCTGGATCAGGCTGGCATAGCGGATGCTGTCCTGCATCGCGCGGTGCGCCTGCAGCACCTGTTCGTTGGCCTGGGCCAGATCGCGCGTGCGCTCCTCGATACGCTGTTCCAGCTTCTCGGTGTGGACGCGAATCTCGCCCGCCATGTGGTTGAAGGCGCGCGTCAGGTCGCCCAGTTCGTCGTCGCGGCGCGAACGCAGTTCGATGCGGTAGTCGCCGGCGGAGAGCTGGGCCACCGAGCGGTGCAGGCGCGCCAGCGGGTTCAGCACCAGGCGGTCGAGGCCGAAGATGACCAGCAGCCCCAGCGCCAGCAGCACCACCAGGCCGCCCGCCGCCAGCGTGGCCAGCAGGCGTTCGTCCAGCACCGCGGCGGTGGAGAGGTCGACCGCGCTGATCACGTACCAGTCGAGCTGGGGGATGTACGAAATGCCCAGCAGCCGCGGCTGGCCTTGCAGCGTGACGCTGGCGGTCTGGGTGCCCTCCGGCGTGGCCTTGAGCGCAGCCAGAGCGCCGGCCAGGGCGGGCTGCTCCTCGGTGTGGATCAGCCGGTACACGGTCTTGGCGGAATTCAGGGAGGAGACGGAAGCGTACTGGATCAGGCGGGCGTCCGGGTGGGCCTGGATCACCCCCTGGCCGTTGACGATGATGTTGCTGACGCCGCGCTGGTGCGAGGCCACCAGGTCGCGCAGGAAGTGCGACAGGTCGAGGCCGGTGCCGGCCATGCCGAGCACCTCGTCGCCGTCGTGGATCATCACGTTGAACCACACCTTGGTGACGCGCACCTTGCCGTCCACGTTGACGTTGAGCGCGTAGTCGCGCACGTTCTGGCGCGTGGCGAAGTACCAGCCGTCCTCGGCGTCATTCGGCTTGAGGCGGTAGCGCGGCACGGCGGCGTTGGCCGCCAGCTTGTCGTCGCTGAAATAGTAGCTGAGTGAACGGTCGGCGACGATGGAGAAGGAATGATCGGCAAAGGCCTGGCGGAAATTTTCGGCTTCGCGGAAGAAGGCCCGGCGCTTGGCCGGGTCCTGCTCGTCGCGCAGCCAGTCGCGCGTGACTTCGAGCCCGGCCAGGCGCTGCGACAGCGCCAGTTCGCGCGACAGCTGGGTCACCAGGGTCTGCTTTTGCAGCAGGGCATGATCGCGCGCGAAGGCGGCGCCGTAATGCTGGCGGATCGAATGCACCGCCAGGTTGCCGGCAAACAGCGCCAGCACCAACAGCACGGCGAACAACGCGGCCAGCGCCAGCGCCGATTTCCATCTCAAGCTCAAGTGACACTACTCCGCAGATTGCCGTTCCAGCGACGTCGACGGCCAATGCCGCATGTTACGCCAGAGCCCTGTCCGCCGTCATGCAGAATCCGTTCATCATGTCACCCCCGGCGATACCCGCTCCCTTGACGGCGTGGCACAATGCACTTTTGCCATTCCCAGCCCCACCCCTGCCATGAGCCTGAAACTGCACACCGTTCCCGTCACCCCGTTCGCCCAAAACTGCTCGCTGCTGTGGTGCGACGTTACCCTGAACGCCGCCATCGTCGATCCGGGCGGCGACATCGAACGTATCCTGGCCGAGGTGGCGGCGCGCGACCTCACGGTGGTCAAGATCCTGCTGACCCACGGCCACATCGACCACGCCGGCGCCACCATGCCGCTGGCGCGCCGCCTCGGCGTACCGGTGGAAGGGCCGCAGCGCGAGGAGAGTTTCTGGCTCGATCAGTTGCCGAACCAGGGACAGATGTTCGGCTTTCCGCCGGCCGAGGCGGTGACGCCCGACCGCTGGCTGGAGGAAGGCGACACCGTGACGCTCGGCGAGGAAACGCTGGAGGTGCTGCACTGCCCGGGCCACACCCCCGGCCACGTGGTGTTCTACAGCCCGGCGGCCGGCCTGTTGATCGCCGGCGACGTGCTGTTCCAGGGCTCGATCGGGCGAACCGACTTTCCACGCGGCAACCACCAGCAGCTGATCGACGCTATCCGCGGCAAGCTGTTCGTGCTGCCGGACGAGACCGTGGTGGTGCCGGGCCACGGCCCCTACACCACCATCGGCGACGAGAAGCGCCACAATCCCTTCGTCGCCGACGCGCGCTACCGCTGATGCCGCCGGAGTTCGCGCGCGCGGTGCTGGGGCTGGTGGCGCGCATCCCGCCGGGCCGCGTCAGCACCTACGGCAGGCTCGCCGAGCTGGCCGGCTGGCCGCGCCATTCCCGCCACGTCGGGCACCTGCTGGGCCATCTGCCGGATGGCGTCAGCGTGCCGTGGCAGCGCGTGGTGGGCGCCGGCGGCCGCATCGCCCGCCCCGGCACCCCAGGGGCCGACTACCAGCGCCTGCTGCTGGAACACGAGGGCGTGGGGCTAAGCGCCAGCGGCCGCGTCGATCTCAAGCGCTACGGCTGGCCGGCGGCGGAGGACGATGTCTGATCCCGGCTTCGGCCAACCGTGCGAAATGAAAAACGCCACCGGCTTGCCGGTGGCGTTTTTGCGAGCAAAGCATACGGTCAGCCGCGCCCGTTGGCCTGCTTGTAGGCCGCAATCAGCCGCGCCGTGGAGCTGTCGTGCGGCGCCGGGCCGCTCTTGCCGGCCAGTTCGGCGTGGATGGTCTTGGCGAGCTGCTTGCCCAGTTCCACCCCCCACTGGTCGAAGCTGTTGATGTGCCAGATCACGCCCTGCACGAAGATCTTGTGCTCGTAGAGCGCGATCAGCGAGCCCAGGTTGCGCGGGTCGAGCCGGCTCATCAGCAGGGTGTTGGTGGGGCGGTTGCCGCCGAACACCTTGTGCGGCACCAGCTTCTCCAGCGCCTCGCCCGTCACGCCCTGCGCAGTGAGTTCGTCACGCACTTCGTCGGCGGTCTTACCGCGCATGAAGGCTTCGGCCTGGGCGAACACGTTGGCAAGCAGTATCTCGTGGTGGCCGGGCAGGCTGGAGCGGTTCTCCAGCGAGGCGATCAGGTCGATCGGCGAGATGTGCGTGCCCTGGTGCAGCAGCTGGAAGAAGGCGTGCTGGCCGTTGATGCCGGTCTCGCCCCAGATGATCGGCGCCGTTTCGAAATCGACCGGGTTGCCGTCGAGCATCACCTGCTTGCCGTTGGACTCCATGTCGAGCTGCTGGATGAAGGCCGGCAGGCGGTGCAGGTACTGGTCGTAGGGGGCGATGACGTGCGAGCCGCCGCCGTAGAAGTTGATGTACCACACCCCGATCATCGCCAGCAGCACCGGCATGTTGGCTTCCAGCGGCGCGTTGCGGAAGTGCTGGTCCATCAGGTGCGCGCCGTTCAGGAGCTCGACGAAGTTCTCTTCGCCAAGGTAGAGCATGATCGGCAGGCCGATCGCCGACCACAGGCTGTAGCGCCCGCCCACCCAGTCCCAGAACTCGAACATGTTGGCCGGGTCGATGCCGAAGTCGGCCACCGCCTGCTGGTTGGTCGACACCGCGACGAAGTGCTTGGCGACGGCCTTTTCGTCGCGCGCACGCTGGACGAACCAGTCGCGCGCGGTGAGCGCGTTGGTCAGCGTTTCCTGGGTGGTGAAGGTCTTCGACTCGATCACGAACAGCGTGGTCTCGGGGTGCACGCGCTTGAGCGTTTCCTTGAGCTGGGCGCCGTCGACGTTAGAGACGAAGTGCATGTTCATGCGCGGGTGGGCATACGGGCGCAGCGCGCTGCACACCATGAGCGGGCCCAGGTCGGAGCCGCCGATGCCGATGTTGACGATGTCGGTGATCGGCTGGTTGGTGTAGCCCAGCCACTCGCCCGAGCGCACGGCGTGGGCGAAGCGCCCCATGCGTTCCAGCACGCGGTTGACCTTGGGCATGACGTCTTCGCCGTCGACCAGGATCGGCGAATTGGTGCGGTTGCGCAGCGCCACGTGCAGCACGGCGCGGCTCTCGGTGACGTTGAGCTTCTCGCCCTTGAACATGGCCTTGATGCGCGCCGGCAGGCCGGCTTCGCGCGCCAGCTGCATCAGCAGTTGCAGGGTGTCGTCGGTGAGGCGGTTCTTGGAGTAGTCGAGCAACAGCCCGCCCACTTCCAGCGCGTAACGTTCGGCGCGTTCCGGGTCGCTCTCGAACAGCTCGCGCATGTGCAGCTGTTTCGCGTCGGCAAAGTGTTCCCACAGCTGTTGCCGGGCGGGCAGTCGGGTCAGTTCGCTCATGCCATCCCCTCAGTAGTCGTCGTGCCGGCTGCCCTGGCGTTTCGGGCGCAGGCTCAGCTTGGTTTTTTCCAGTTGGCCGATCACGCCCGGCCCGCGCCGTAGCGCCACGCCGACGGCGAGGATGTCGATCAGCACCAGGTGCACGATGCGCGAGATCATCGGGCTGTAGGTCTCGGTGTCTTCCGGGGCGTCGGCCACCAGCGTCACCGTGGCCTGCTTGGCCAGCGGCGAGCCGCTGGCGGTGATCGCCACCACCTTGGCACCGGCGTGGAGCGCTACCTCGACCGCGTCGAGCAGCTCGACGGTGCGGCCGGAGTTGGAGATGGCCACCAGCACGTCGCCCTCGCCCAGCACCGAGGCCGCCATGATCTGGGTGTGGGTGTCGGCGTAGGCGACGGTGGGAATGCCGAAGCGGAAGAATTTGTGCTGGGCGTCGGCGGCGATGATGCCGGAGTTGCCCAGGCCGTAGAACTCGATGCGGTTGGCGTTGGCCAACAGCTCCAGCGCGGCGTTGACCGCCGCCGGGTTGACGTCGTTACGGCACTTGAGCAGCGCCGACACGGTGTTGTCGAATACCTTGGCGGCGATCTCGGAGGTCGGGTCTTCGGGACGCACGCTGGAGTGCACGTACGGCACCCCAGTGACCAGGCTGCCCGCCAGCTTGAGCTTGAAATCCGGCAAGCCGGTACAGCCCATGGAGCGGCAGAAGCGGATCACCGTGGGCTGGCTCACCCCGGCGCTGGCGGCGATGTCGGCCACCGCCGCCTGCATCATGGTGTAGGGCTGTTCCAGGACCAGGTCGGCGACCTTGCGTTCGGCCGCCGACAGGCTGCCCAGCTGATTGCGGATTCGTTCAAGCATGCTGCTCCTCCAGGTGCGCGGCCAGCGCGGCGGTGGCGCCCAACAGCGCCGGCATGGCGTGCGTCATGATGTACACCGGCACCGCCGCGAGGTAGCCGGAAAAGCGCCCCTTGTCTTCGAAACGGGCACGGAACGGCGAGCTCTGGAAGTAGTCGAGCAGGCGCAGCACGATGCCGCCGCCGAGGTAAACCCCGCCGCGGGCGCCCAGCGTCAACGTCAGGTTGGCCGCCGCGGTGCCGAGCATGGCACAGAATGCGTCCAGCGTCTCGCGGCAGCGCGGGCATTCGCCGGACAGGGCGCGGGTGGAGATGTCGGCGGCGCGCAGGTCTTCGGCCTCCTCGCCGGCCAGCGCGGCGAGCGCCTGGTAGATCAGCACCAGGCCGGGGCCGGACAGCAGGCGCTCGGCCGAGACGTGGCCGTAGCGCTCGCGCGCGAAGTGCCAGATCTGCGCCTCGCGCTCGTCGAACGGGGCGAAGCTGACGTGGCCGCCCTCGCCCGGCACCGGGGTGGCGCCGTGGGCGTGCGGCACCAGCGCCGAGACGCCGAGCCCGGTGCCGGGGCCGATCAGCGCGCACGGCGCGCCGGGCACGGCCTCGCCACCGCCGACCTTGATCAGCGCGTCGGCCGGCAGGTGCGGCAAGGCCAGCGCCATCGCCGCCCAGTCGTTGATCACCAGGAACGAGTCCAGCGCCAGCGCCTGGCGCGTGGCTTCGATCGAGAACGCCCAGTGGTGGTTGGTCATCTGCACCCAGTCGCCGGTGACCGGGTTGGCGATGCCGATGGAGGCATGCCGCACCGTGGCGCCGACGTCGGCGAGGTAGGCGCGCACCGCCGCTTCCAGCGTCGGGTAGTCGGCGCAGGCCAGGACCTTGATCTGTTCCGGTTCGGCGCCGCCGGTGTAGAGCGCGAAACGGGCATTGGTGCCGCCGATATCGGCGACCAGCCAGGGGAAAGCTATCAGGACGCCCAGTAAACATCGAGCGGTACCTCCGTGTGGTGCAGGACATGACTGATCGGCAGTGCGTCGTCGACGGCCTGCCGCGCTTGTTCGAATACCCGGCGCTTGGCCGGCCCCTGGATCGCCAGGAACAGCCGGCCACAGGCCAGCAGCGCGGCCAGCGTCATGCTGAGGCGCGTGTGCGGCGCCGCCGGCGGGGTGACCGTGAGCAGCCATTCGGCCGACGGCAGCGCGAGCCCGGCAGCGAGTTCCGGCGCGGCCGGGAACAGCGAGGCGGTGTGGCCGTCGTCGCCCATGCCGAGCACAGCGACGTCGGGCTGGCGCCGGGCGGCGCGCGCCGCGGCCGGGCTGGCGGCGGCATCGTCGGGGTGGAGCGCCAGCGGCAGGAAGCGCGCCGCGGCGGCGGCGCCGGTGAGCAGGTGCTGGCGCACCAGCGCGGCGTTGCTGTCCGGGTGGTGTTCCGGCACCAGGCGCTCGTCCACCAGCGTCACCGTCACGCGCGACCAGTCGAGGCCGCTTTCGGCCAACCTTTGCAGGAAGGCCACCGGCGAGCGCCCGCCGGACACCGCCAGCACCGCCTCGCCGCGTTCGCGGATCGCCGTCGCGAGCGCGCCGCTCACCGCCTCGGCCAGCGCCGTGGCGGCGTCGGCAGGCGTATCGAATTCAAACCATTGCATGGTGTCGTCTCATCTTTATTTCACTCTTCACAGACTAAAGCCCATCCCAGTAGGGGAGCGAGCCAAAGCAGGTTGAATGCCGCCAGCGCACAGGAACCGGAATGGACACAGGGTCCATGAGGATTCCGAGCACTGCAGGCGCTCAAGATGCGAAGGCGCAGCCACCTAATGGGGTGGGATTTCAGCTTTCCTCGTGCCACGACACCCCATCCCGCGACAGCAGCGCGCTGGAGGCGGCCGGGCCCCAGCTGCCGGCGGTGTACTGCTTGGGCGGCGTGGTGCTGTGCTGCCAGTGGTCCATGATCGGCTCCACCCAGCGCCAGGCCTCCACCAGCTCGTCGCGGCGCATGAACAGCGCCAGCTTGCCGCGGATGACGTCGAGCAGCAGGCGCTCGTAGGCGTCGGCGCGGCGCACCTTGAACGATTCGTGGAAGTCGAGGTTGAGGTGCACCGGCTGCAGGCGCTGGGTGTCGCCCGGCTCCTTGGACAGGAAGTAGAGGCGGATGCTTTCTTCCGGCTGCAGGCGGATCACCAGGCGGTTGGCGGTGTTCAGGCCCATCGGGCTGGGGAACAGGTGGTGCGGCACGTCGCGGAAGTTGATCACGATCTCGGCCAGGCGTTCCTGCATGCGCTTGCCGGTGCGCAGGTAGAACGGCACGCCGGCCCAGCGCCAGTTGTCGATCTCGGCCTTGATGGCGACGAAGGTCTCGGTCTGGCTGCTGGCGGGGATGCCCTGCTCCTGCAGGTAGCCCACCACCGGCTGGCCGTTGGCGGCGCCGGCCTTGTACTGGGCGCGCACGGTCTTGGCGGCGACGTCCTGCTCGCTGAACGGGCGCAGCGCTTTCAATACCTTGAGCTTCTCGTCGCGCACCGCGTCGGCGCCGAGGTTGGCCGGCGGCTCCATCGCCACGATGCACAACAGCTGCAGCAGGTGGTTCTGCACCATGTCGCGCAGCGCGCCGGTATTATCGTAGAAGTCGCCGCGCGTGCCGACGCCGAGCTCTTCGGCGATGGTGATCTGCACGTCGTGGATCCACTCGCGGCGCCACAGCGGCTCGAACAGCGCGTTGGCGAAGCGGATCGACAGCAGGTTCTGCACCGATTCCTTGCCGAGGTAGTGGTCGATGCGGTAGAGCTGTTCTTCCTTGAAGTGACGCGCCACCGCTTCGTTGATCTCGTTGGACGATTCCAGGTCGTGGCCGAGCGGTTTTTCCAGCACCACGCGTACCTTGTCGTGGTTGAGGCCGACCGCCGCCAGGTTGTCGCAGATGCCCTCGAACAGGTCCGGCGCGGTGGCGAGGTAACAGACGGCGACACGCTCGCTGTGCTGGTTCAGCACCTCGGCCAGCGCCGGGTAGTGTTCCGGCGTGGCGGCGTCTACCTTGAGGTAGTCCACGCGCGCGAGAAAACCCTGCCAGGCGGTGTCGGAAAAGTATTCCTTGATGTGGATGCGCGCGCTCTTCTCCACCATCGCCAGGTAGTCTTCGCGCGCCATGTCGCGGCGACCCAGCGCCAGGATGCGGCCTTCTTCGTTCAAGAGGCCGGCGGCATGAGCCTGGTACAGCGACGGCAGCAGTTTGCGCATGACCAGGTCGCCGGTGCCCCCGAACAGCACCATGTCGAAGGCCGGGGTGTGCAGATTAGCGTTGTCCATCCTGAGTGTTCTCTCGCACAGTGGGTTGTGATGTAGTTATATTACCATTCGACGTGCCGCTGTCTACGGCAATTACACGGCCAAAGACAACAATTTCGATGCTGCAAAGCAACATAGAAATCAACGAAAATCCTTTATAAGCAATGGTTTTCAGCATTTGCACCACAGCCGCAGCGAGAAACCCGCTGCAACGTATTGCATTTTGATTGTAGTAAAACTACCATTCATCGCACATTACCCACCGGGATTACACCATGGCCTTACATCCCGTCATCGCCGACGTCACCGCCCGTATCGTTGCCCGCAGCCAGCCGCGCCGCGCGGCTTACCTGCAGCATCTCGACGCCGCCGCCAAACGCGGCCGCGTGGAGCGCACCCAGCTGTCCTGTACCAACCTGGCGCACGCCTTCGCCGCCATGCCGGACACGGTCAAGATTCATCTGAAGGAAGCCAGCCGGCCCAACCTCGCCATCGTCTCGGCCTACAACGACATGTTGTCGGCGCACCAGCCGCTGGAAGCGTTCCCGGCCTGGATCAAGGACGAGGCGCTCAAGGCCGGCGCCACCGCGCAGTTCGCCGGCGGCGTGCCGGCGATGTGCGACGGCGTGACGCAGGGCCAGGCCGGCATGGAGCTCTCGCTGTTCTCGCGCGACGTGATCGCCATGAGCACCGCCGTGGCGCTGTCGCACCAGATGTTCGACGCCGCGCTCTACCTCGGCGTGTGCGACAAGATCGTGCCGGGCCTGCTGATCGGCGCGCTGACCTTCGGCCACCTGCCGGCGGTGTTCGTGCCGGCCGGGCCGATGACCACCGGCATGTCCAACGACGAGAAGGCGCACATCCGCCAGCTCTACGCCGAGGGCAAGGTCGGCCGCGACGTGCTGCTGGAATCGGAGGCGCAAAGCTACCACGGCCCCGGCACCTGCACCTTCTACGGCACCGCCAACTCCAACCAGATGCTGATGGAGATCATGGGCCTGCACCTGCCGGGCACCGCCTTCGTCACTCCGGGCACGCCGCTGCGCGAAGCGCTGACGCGCGCTGCCGCGCACCGTGCCGTGGCGATCAGCCCGGGCGGCGAGCACTACACCCCGGTGGGCCGCCTCGTCGACGAGAAGGCGGTGGTCAACGGCATCATCGGCCTGTTGGCCACCGGCGGTTCGACCAACCACACCCTGCACCTGGTGGCAATCGCCCGCGCCGCCGGCATCGACATCAACTGGGACGACTTCGACGAGCTGTCGGCGGTGATTCCGCTGCTGGCACGCGTCTACCCCAACGGCAAGGCCGACGTGAACCACTTCCACGCCGCCGGCGGCATGGGTTTCCTGATTCGCGAGCTGCTCGACGCCGGGCTGCTGCACGAGGACGTCACCACCATCATGGGTCCGGGCCTGCGCGCCTACACCACGGAACCGTGGCTCGACGACGGCCAGCTGGCCTGGCGTCCGGCGGCGGCCACGAGCCACGACAGCGGCGTGCTGCGTCCGGCGGCGGAGCCGTTCTCGGCCGACGGCGGCCTGCGCGTGCTCAAGGGCAATATCGGCCGCTCGGTGATCAAGGTCTCGGCGGTCAAGGCGGAACACCGCGTGGTGGAAGCGCCGGCGGTGATCTACCACGACCAGGACGAACTCTTGGCCGCGTTCAAGCGCGGTGAGCTGGAACGCGACTTCGTCGCGGTGATCCGCTTCCAGGGCCCGCGCGCCAACGGCATGCCGGAGCTGCACAAGCTGACGCCGACGCTGGCGGTGTTGCAGGAGCGCGGCTTCAAGGTGGCGCTGGTCACCGACGGCCGCATGTCCGGCGCCTCCGGCAAGGTGCCGGCGGCGATCCACGTCTCGCCCGAGGCAGTTTCCGGCGGCCCGATCGCCAAGCTGCGCGACGGCGACCTGGTGCGCGTCGACGCCAACAGCGGCGAACTGACGGCCCTGGTGGCGGAGGCCGAATGGGCCGCGCGCGAGGTGGTTTCGGCCAACCTTGCAGGTAATGATTTCGGCGTCGGCCGCGAACTGTTCGCCGGCATGCGCACCTTGGCCGACGTCGCCGAACACGGCGCGATGACCTTCCACCACCCCCTGTGGAGAGATTGAAAGCAATGGATGCACTGACTCTGTTACGCCAAAGCCCGGTGATGCCGGTGATCGTGGTCAACGACGCCGCGGTGGCGGTCGACCTCGCCCGCGCGCTGGTCGCCGGCGGGATCCGCACCCTGGAAATCACCCTGCGCACCAAGGCCGCGCTGGCCGCGATGCGCCGCATCCGCGACGAAGTGCCTGACGCCCTGGTCGGCGCCGGCACCGTGCGTACCCGCGCCCACCTGGAAGCCGCGCTCGACGCCGGCGCCCAGTTCGGTCTCAGCCCGGGCTTCACCCCGGAGCTGGCCGCCGCCGCGCGCGCCTCCGGCGTGCCGTTCATCCCCGGCGTGGCCACGCCGTCCGAGGCGATGCACGCCCAGGACGAAGGCTTCAACATCCTCAAGCTGTTCCCGGCCGAGGCGGTGGGCGGCATCAAGCTGCTCAAGGCGCTGGCCGGCCCGCTGCCGGAGCTGCGCTTCTGCCCGACCGGCGGCATCGACGCCAGCAACGCGCCGGCCTACCTGGCCCAGCCCAACGTGCTGGCAGTGGGCGGTTCGTGGCTGACCCCGGCCGACGCCCTCGCCGCCCAGGATTGGGAACGCATCACCCAGCTGGCCCGCGAGGCCAGCGCGCTGGCGGTGCGCTGAACCCCCGTTTTTGTTGCTTGTTGCTTCCTTGCAGGGCCTGCCGACTCTCCCGGACAGGCCCTTTTTTCATGCCCCGGCCGCCGCCCCGCCGCGATGCGCCCGCCGCTCCCTTCCCCTTCCCCTTCCCCTTCCCCTTCCCCTTCCCCTTCCCCTTCCCCTGCCCCGACGCCGGAACGCCGCGCCCGGCGCTGCGAGTGCCCGGCCCTGAAACTCGGTCCCGCGCTGTCTATAGTTGTGGCAATCGCGCCATGCACGGCCCACCGGGTGCGGCATCGGCGCCCTCACCGCCCCCATGACAAAGGAACGTGGCGCCATGAGCCACCTCGATCCCCTGCCCGTGGCGCGGCTGTACCGGCGCTGCGACCCCGAGCTGTTCGCCTTCGCCACCACCGCCGAGCTGGACGACCTGTCCGAGATCATCGGCCAGTTGCGCGCCGTCGGCGCCACCCGCTTCGGGCTGGGCATGCGCCACCACGGCTACAACGTCTACGTCATGGGCCCCAGCGGCAGCGGCAAGCGCACCATGGTGCGGCAGTTGCTGGCGCAGCAGGCGGCCGGCGCGGCGCCGCCGTGCGACTGGTGCTACGTCAACAATTTCTCCCAGCCACACAAGCCGCGCGCCATCCGCCTGCCCGCCGGCCGGGGGGCGACGCTGCGCGACGACATGCAGCAGCTGGTGGACGAGCTGCGCGCCACCATCCCCGCCATCTTCGAGGGCGAGGAATACCGCCGCCGCCTCGACCAGATCAACGAGGAGTTCACCCGGCAGCAGACGCAGGCGTTCGAGGAGGTCGGCGACGCCGCGATCCAGCACGGCATCGCCCTGCTGCGCACCCCCAACGGCTTCTCCTTCGCCCCCGCCAAGGACGGCGAGGTGATCAGCCCGGAGGAATTCGCCAAGCTGCCGCGCGAAGAGCAGGAACGCATCGAGCGCGACACCGACACCCTGCGCGTGCAGCTGGAAAAGGCCATCCGCCAGGTGCCGCGCTGGCGCCACGAACGCATCGAGCGGGTGCGCCAGCTGAACGAAGAGGCGGTGCTGTTCGCGGTGGGCCAGATGATCGACTCGCTGCGCGAGGACTACGCCGATTTCGAACCGGTGCGGCTCTACCTCGACGAGGTGCAGCAGAACATCATCGCCAGCATCGACGACTTTCGCCAGCCGCGCGACGGCGCGCCCTCCCAGTCCGGCTTGCAGGGCCTGGGCGACGGCGCCGACTTCAACCGCTTCCGCGTCAACCTGCTGGTCGATCACGGCGGCCGCCCGGCGCCACCGGTGATCGACGAGGAACACCCCACCTGGCAGAACCTGATCGGCCGCGTCGAGCACCTGTCGCAGATGGGCACGCTGATCACCAACTTCCTGCAGATCAAGCCCGGCGCGCTGCACCTGGCCAACGGCGGCTACCTGCTGCTGGACGCCATCAAGCTGCTGAGCCAGCCGTTCTCGTGGGAGGCGCTCAAGCGCGCGCTGGCCACGCGCGAGATCCGCATCGAGTCGCTGGGCCAGATGTACAGCCTGATCAGCACGGTGTCGCTGGAGCCGGAGCCGATCCCGCTCGAGGTCAAGGTGCTGCTGCTGGGCGACCGCATGCTGTACTACCTGCTGGCGGAATACGATCCGGAGTTCGGCGAGCTGTTCAAGGTGGCGGCCGATTTCGAGGACGAGGTGCCGCGCACCGGCGACAACGCCCTGCTGTACGCCCGCCTGATCGCCACCCTGACGCGGCGCGACGGGCTGCGACCCTTCGAGCGCGGCGCCGTGGCGCGCGTCATCGAATACGGCGCGCGCCGCGCCGAGGACGCCGAACGGCTCTCGCTGCACATGGAAAGCCTGGCCGGGCTGGTGCGCGAGGCCGATTACTGGGCGCAGCAGGACGGCCTTGCCCGCGTCGGCGCCGAGCACGTCGAACGCGCCATCGCGGCGCAGATCCACCGCGCCGACCGCCTCAAGGAACGCGTACACGAGGCCATCCTGCGCGACATCCTGCGCATCGACAGCAGCGGCGAGCAGATCGGCCAGATCAACGGCCTGTCGGTGTTCGAGCTGGGCCAGTTCGCCTTCGGCCAACCTTCGCGCATCACCGCCACCACGCGCCTGGGCGACGGCGAAGTGGTCGACATCCAGCGCGAGGCCAAGCTGGGCGGGGCGATCCACTCCAAGGGCGTGCTGATCCTGTCCTCGCTCCTGGCGACGCGCTACGCCGCCGAGCAGCCGCTGTCGCTGTCGGCGAGCCTGGTGTTCGAACAGACCTACGGCATGGTCGAGGGCGACAGCGCCTCGCTGGCGGAATTGTGCGCCCTGCTCTCCTCGCTCTCCGGCCTGCCGCTGCGCCAGGCGCTGGCGGTGACGGGTTCGGTCGACCAGTTCGGCCGGGTACAGGCGATCGGCGCCGTCAACGAAAAGATCGAGGGCTTCTTCGACATCTGCCGCCAGCGCGGCCTGAACGGCGAGCACGGCGTGCTCATCCCCGCCGCCAACGTGCTGCACCTGATGCTGCGCCGAGACGTGATCGAGGCCGCGACGGCCGGACTGTTCCACGTCTACGCGGTGGACACCGTGGACGAGGCCATCGCCTTGCTCACCGGCGTGGAGGCCGGCGCCGCGGACGCGAGCGGCCTCTTCCCGGAGGGCAGCGTCAACCGCCGCGTGGCGGACCGCCTGCATGGCCCGGCCGACATCGCCCGCGCCTACAGCCAGCCGGACAAGGGCGACCAGGCCGGCAGCGCGCCGCCCCCGCTCCCAAAGCAAGGCACGGCCATGGACAAGCCTAGCCCCGGCAAGGTGCTGCTGGCGCTCGACGTCTCGCCACGCAGCCGCGCCGCGCTGGAACTGGCGGCGGCGCTGGCCGCCGCGCGCGATGTCGAACTGGCGGGATTGTTCATCGAGGACATCAACCTGCTGCACCTGGCCGCCCTGCCCTTCACCCGCGAGATCGGCCAGTTTTCCCGCGCCTCACCGCTGGGCACGCAACAGCTGGAGCACGCCCTGCGCTGCGAGGCGGAGCAGGCGCGCCACCTGCTCGCCGACACCGCCACCCGGCTGCAACTGCGCTGGTCGTTCCAGCTGGCGCGCGGGCAGATCGCCACCGAACTGTTCGCGCGCGCCGACGAACCCGATCTGGTGGTGCTGGGCAAGAGCGCGCGCATGGGCACCATGCCGCTGTGGACGCTGCTGTGCGAGGCGCCGCCGCCACCGCGCCGCGCCGCCCGGCCGCGGCTGCTGGTGCTGTTCAACGGCTCGCCGGGCGCCGCACGCGCCCTGGCGCTGGCCCGGGACCTGGCGCAAAGCCAGGACGGCGAACTGCGCGTGCTGATCCCGGCCGACAACGAAGCCGACTTCCTGCGCCACGCCAACGCCGCCATGGCGCTGGCGCCGGCCAGCGCCGGCAGCTGCCGCCAGCTGCTCCCCGGCGACAGCCGCGCCCTGGCCGCCGCGGTGCGCGAGGAAAACGCCACCAGCCTGGTGCTCGACGGCAGCCGCTCGCTGCGCAGCGGCACGGGCTTCGCCGCCTTGCTCAACGACATCGACTGCCCGGTGATCCTGGTCAGCTGAGGCGCGCGCCCGCCGCCGGGACGCGGGCGCGACGGCACGGCCGGCTGCCTATACTTCAGCCATGCACGGCCCCGTGCCGCGACAACAACACCATCGGACACGATCCGACAGGGAGGGAGCAGCATGGCCATCATCGGCATTGACCTGGGCACATCCAACTCGGCGGCGGCCGTGCTGCGCGGCGGCCGTCCGGTGCTGATTCCCAGCGCCGAGGGCGTCAGCCTCGGCGGCAAGGCGTTTCCCAGCTACGTCGCGATCACCGCCGACGGCCAGATGCTGGTGGGCGAAGCGGCACGGCGCCAGATGGCGGCCAACCCGGAAGGCACCGTCACCGCCTTCAAGCGCCAGATGGGCACGCGCCAGCGCCTGCGGCTGCGCGACCGCGAGTTCTCGCCGGAGCAGCTCTCCGCCTTCCTGCTGCAGAAGATCAAGCGCGATGCCGAAGCCTTTCTCGGCGAAGCGGTGAGCAAGGCGGTGGTCACCGTGCCGGCCTATTTCGACGACAACCAGCGCAGCGCCACCAAGGACGCCGCCGCCATCGCCGGGCTGGACGTGGTGCGCACGGTTAACGAGCCCACCGCCGCCTCGCTCGCCTACGGCCTAGACCGCGCCGGCCAGGAGCTGCGCATCGCGGTGATCGACCTGGGCGGCGGCACCCTCGACGTCACCATCATGGAATTCGGCCAGGGCGTGTTCGAGGTCAAGTCCACCAGCGGCGACACCCGGCTGGGCGGCACCGACATGAACCAGGCGATCTTCGAGGCGCTGGCGCAGCGCTTCTACGAACAGAGCGGCATCGACGTGCGGCGCGACACCAAGGCGGCGGCGCGGCTCCTGGAGGCCGCCGAGATCGCCAAGGTGGAACTGTCCAGCAGCGTCACCACCCACTTGAGCCTGCCCTATATCGGCGTGGCCGGCGGCGAGCCGCGCCACCTCGAGCTGGATCTGGGGCGCGCCGAACTGGAACGGCTGGTGCGGCCGGTGATCGAGCGCTGCCGCCGCCCGGTGGAGCAGGCGCTGCACGACGCCGGCATCACGCCCCAGGCGGTCGACCGCGTGGTGTTCGTCGGCGGGCCGACGCGCATGCCGGCGGTGCGCGCCTTCTTCGAGGAGCTGTTCGGCAAGCCGGCGGAGATGGGGGTCGACCCGATGGAATGCGTCGCCAGCGGCGCCGCGATCCAGGCCGGCGTGCTGTCGGGCGAGGTCAGCGACATCGTGCTGGTCGACGTCACCCCGCTCACCCTCGGCGTGGAAACCCTGGGCGGCGTGGCAACCCCGCTGATCGCACGCAACACCCCGGTGCCGGTGCAGAAGACCGAAACCTTCACCACCGCCTCCGACCTGCAGACCGCCGTCACCATCCACGTCTACCAGGGCGAGCGCGCCATGGCCGCGGACAACGTCAGCCTCGGCGAATTCAACCTCGACGGCATCCCGCCGGCGCCGCGCGGCGTGCCCAAGATCGAAGTCAGCTTCGACATCGACGCCAACGGCATGCTCAACGTCGCGGCCCGCGACATTGCCAGCGGCAAGAGCCAGTCGGTGCGCATCAGCGGCTCGACCCGGCTGGCGCACGACGTCAAGCAGCGCATGGTCGAAGAGGCCGAGCACTACGCCGAGGCCGACAAGAAACGGCGCGAGGACGCGGAAACCCTGAACGAGGCCGACGGGCTGTGTTACCAGGCCGAAAAGCTGCTGGCCGACTTCGGCGACAAGCTCACCGCCGACCTCAAGCAGCGCCTGGAACAGGCGCGGCGCGCCACCAAGGAGGCCTGTACCCAGCATGACGCGGCGCGCGCCAAGAGCCAGGCCGACGAGCTGCGCAAGCTGCTCAAGGAGGCCGGCAGCTCGATCTACGCCCAGAGCCAGCCCTCCGGTGCCGGACCCTACCAGGAAGTACGCTACGGCCCCGACGCCCAGCCCGAGGTCTCGACCGGCGGCGAGCCGCGCCCAAGCGGCGCCGGACCGCGCGGACGCGTGGTGGACGCCGACTACCACTAGCTGAACGGGTGCCGCCATCGATACTGCCAGGACGGCCAAACGCGATTACTACGAGGTGCTCGGCGTGGCGCGCGACGCCGACGCCAAGGCGATCAAGGACGCCTTCCGCTCCCTCGCGCTGAAGTACCACCCCGACCGCAACAAGGCGCCGGAAGCAGAGCAGCGCTTCAAGGAGATCGCCGAGGCCTACGCCGTGCTGTCCGACCCGAAGAAGCGCGCCGACTACGACGCCGGCGGCTTCGCCGGACTGGAAGGCATGCCCCCCGAGGACCTGTTCGGCGGTGTCGACTTCGACACCCTGTTCGGCGGGCTGGGCTTCGACCTGGGCGGCGGGCTGTTCGAGCGTTTCTTCGGCGGACGCCGCCGCGCCGCGCCGGCGCACGGCGACGACATCGAGGTGCTGCTGCGCATCCCCCTGGAGCGGGCGCTGCACGGCGGCGAGGAGCCGGTGCCGATCGCCCGCCGCGAGCCCTGCCCGACCTGCCACGGCAGCGGCGCCAAGCCGGGCACCGCGCCGCGCGTCTGCGCCGTGTGCCACGGCAGCGGCCAGGAAGTGAAAAAGAGCCAGAAGCGCGGCATCGTGTTCCAGCAGGTCACGCCCTGCCCCGCCTGCGCCGGGCGCGGCCGCATCATCGACGAGCCCTGTGCCGAGTGCCACGGAGAGGGACAGACCACGCGCAGCGAAACCCTCACGGTGAAAATACCGCCCGGCGTCGAGGAAGGCATGGTGCTGCGCATCCCCGGCCACGGCCAGGCCGCCACGCCGGCGGGCGTGCCGCCCGGCGACCTGCTGGTGGTGGTGCGCACCCTGCCCGACGCCCGCTTCGAGCGCGACGGCGCCGACCTGTGGTGCCGCCAGCCGCTGCCTCTCACCGACGCCGTGCTCGGCACCGAACTCGCCGTGGCGACGCTGGATGGCGAGGCGCGCGTCACGGTGCCGCCCGGCACCCAGCCCGACACCGTGCTGCGGCTGCGCCACAAGGGCCTGCCCTACTTCGGGCGCGACGAGCGCGGCGACTTGCTGCTGCGGCTGCAGGTGCAGATTCCCGAACGGCTCTCCGCGGCCGAGCGCCGGCTCTACGAGCAATTGCGCCAGCTGGCGCGCTGAACGCGCCGTCCACCCCCTCGCCAAACCGCGCCGCAGCTTCTAACATCGCAGCATGATCCGTAGCCAGCCCGCGAGGCTTTGACTCCCATGAAACTGTTTCTGGCCGAAGACGACGCCGTCCTGGCGGACGCCCTGCTCACCCGCCTCACCCAGCTCGGCTTCGACACCGCGCACGCCGCCGACGGCCTCGACGCGCAGCAGCGCCTGCTCGCCGAGGACTTCGACGCCGTGGTGCTCGACATCGGGCTACCCGGGCAGGACGGCCTGGCCGTGCTGCGCAACGTGCGCGTGCACAAGCCGGCGCTGCCGATCCTGCTCCTGACCGCGCTCGACAGCATGGAAGACCGCGTCGCCGGGCTCGACGCCGGCGCCGACGACTACCTGGTCAAGCCGTTCGACTTCCCCGAACTGGAAGCGCGCCTGCGCGCCCTGCTGCGCCGCCAGCGCGTCGCCGACAGCCCGCGCGACGAGCCGCGCTTCGGCCGCCTGCGCCTGGACCGCATCGGCCAACGCGCCTGGGCCGACAACGTAGCGCTGGAACTGTCGGCACGCGAGCTGCAGCTGCTCGACATCCTGATGAGCCACGCCGAGCGCGTCGTCACCAAGGAACAGATCGCCACCGAACTGTCCGGCACCGGGGAAGAAGTGGGCGCCAACGCGGTCGAGGTCTACGTGCACCGCCTGCGCAAGAAGCTCGACGGCAGTGGCGTCGGCGTGCGCGCGGTGCGCGGCCTGGGCTATCTGCTGGCCAGCACCGACGCGCCGCGCTAAAGGTTGGCCGAAGCCCGACGACAAGGAGCCCCGATGTCCCCTCCCCGCCAGTTGTCGCTGCGCCGCCAGCTGCTGCTGTGGCTGCTGCTGCCGCAGCTGGTGCTGTGGCTCGCCGCGGCCTACCTCGCGTACGCCATGGCGCTGGGCTACAGCAACGAGGTGATCGACCGCAGCCTGGCCAAGTCCTCGCGCGCGCTGGCGCGCCAGGTCAAGCCGTTCGGCAACGGCTTCTACGTCGACTTCCCGCAGGCGGCGCGCGAAATCCTCGAGGAAGACCCCAACGACCGCGTCTACTACATGGTCAGCTCGCCGCCGGAGGCCTTCCTGCTGGGCGACCCGGCGATGCCGCGCCCACCCGCCGGGCTGCCGGTGCGGGCCGGCGCCAGCTACTTCTACAACGCCGCCATGGCAAAACAGGGCAACCAGCTCGGGGTGCGCGTGGCGGCGCTCTACCTCAACGCCGGCACCCCGGACCAGCCGCAGCTGATGCTGGTGCAGGTGGCCAAGAGCCGCGCGCTGAGCGCCGAGCTGGCGCACAAGATCCTGTTCGACATGGGGCTGCCGCTGTTGGGCCTGATGCTGCTCACCAGCGTGCTGGTCTGGGCCGGCATCAGCCGCGGCCTGTCGCCGCTCAGGAACCTGCGCCGCAGCGTGGAACACCGCTCGGCGCGCGACCTGGCGCCGATCGAGGCGGAAAACGCCCCATCCGAGGTGCGCGCCCTGGCCACCGCGATCAACACCCTGCTGGCCGAGGTGCACGGCCGGGTGGCGCAGCAGCGCCGCTTCATCGCCGATGCCGCGCACCAGCTGCGCACCCCGCTGGCCGGGCTCAAGTCGCAAAGCGAGCTGGCGCAGGGCGAACTGCACCAGGCGCAGCCCGACGTGGCGCGCGCCTGCCGCCAGCTGGAGCAGGTGCACACCAGCGTCGAGCGCTCCATCCGCCTGGTCAACCAGCTCTTAGCGCTGGCGCGCGCCGAGCCCGAGGCCGGGCTGCAGCTGGCGCCGCTCGACCTGGCGCAGCTGGTGCGCGAAGTGAGCGCCGAGGCGGTGCCGCGGGCGCTGGCGCGAGACATCGACCTCGGCGTGGAGGGCGGCGCCGCGCCGCTGACCATCGCCGGCCACGCCGGCCTGCTGCGCGAACTCGTGGCCAACCTGCTCGACAACGCCATCCAGTACACCCCGATGGGCGGCGAAGTCACCGTGGCGCTGCAGCCCGGGCCGGGCGAGGTGTGGCTGCGCGTCAGCGACAACGGCCCGGGCATCCCGCCCGCGGAGCGCGAGCGCGTGTTCGAGCGCTTCTACCGCGGCAGCGCCGAGGGCAAGGGCAAGGGCTGCGGTCTCGGGCTCGCCATCGTGCAGGAGATCGCGCGGCGCCACCGCACCTCGGTCACGCTGTCCGAGCACCCGCCGCATGGTCTCACCGTGTCGTTGCGCTTTGCCCTGAGCGGGCCCCCCGGCCCCGCCCGCTGACCCCTGTTCTCCGTCCCGATGCTGCTTTGCCGGCACGGCGCCGGCCCGTGCCCGGGCCGGCCGTCGTGTAGTTGGTACACTACGGCGCACCCCTCGTGCTGCATCGCATCATCCGTTTCCGCCTGCATCGGCCGGCCTCGCCGTTTATTCATGCTGCATCGCACCCAAAACCGTTCAAGTTCTTACGTCAGCCAGACGCAAAACTTACGCAAAACTTACAGCAAGCCGCTATAGTTTTCGCAAGCCGTCACGGCAGGCCGCCCCACACGCCGCGCGACGGACCGACAACAATACCGAGGAGATAGAGCATGAAACTGAAGCGCCTGAGCGCGGCCCTGCTGGCCGCCAGCCTGCTGCCCGCCACCGTGATGGCCGGCAACGTCGAAGTGCTGCACTGGTGGACCTCCGGCGGCGAGGCCAAGTCGGCTCTCGAACTGAAGAAGATGATGACCGCCAAGGGCCATACCCGGCGCGACTTCGCCGTGGCCGGCGGCGGCGGCGACAACGCCATGACCGCGCTGAAGACGCGCGTGGTCTCGGGCAACCCGCCCACCGCGGCCCAGATCAAGGGCCCGGCGATCCAGGAATGGGGCGCCGAAGGCGTGCTCGCCAACATCGACCCGGTGGCCAAGGCCGGCAACTGGGACAAGCTGCTGCCGCCGGTGGTGAGCCAGGTCATGAAGTACAAGGGCCAGTATGTCGCCGCCCCGGTCAACGTGCACCGCGTCAACTGGCTGTGGGTCAACCCGGAAGCCTTCAAGAAGGCCGGCGCCACCGTGCCCAAGACCTGGCCGGAATTCTTCGCCGCCGCCGACAAGCTGCAGAAGGCCGGCATCCAGCCGGTCGCGCACGGCGGCCAGCCGTGGCAGGACGCCACCCTGTTCGAATCCGTCGCGCTCGGCGTCGGCGGTGCCGGCTACTACAAGAAGGCCTTCGTCCAGCTCGACCAGGCCACGCTGGCCGGCCCGACCACGGTCAAGGTGTTCGAGACCCTGCAGCGCGTGAAGGGCTACATCGACAAGGGCGCGGCCGGCCGCGACTGGAACCTGGCCACCAACATGGTCATCACCGGCAAGGCCGGCATGCAGTTCATGGGCGACTGGGCCAAGGGTGAATTCACCGCCGCCAGCAAGCAGCCGGGCAAGGACTACCTGTGCGTCGACGCCCCGGGCACCGCCGGCATGTTCACCTTCAACATCGACAGCCTGGCGATGTTCCAGCAGAAGGACCCGGCCTCGGTCAAGGCGCAGGCCGACCTCGCCGCCACGGTGATGAGCCCGGCGTTCCAGGAAACCTTCAACCTCAACAAGGGCTCGATCCCGGCGCGTCTCGACACGCCGATGGACAAGTTCGACGACTGCGCCAAGAAATCCAAGGCCGACCTGACCACCGCCTCCAAGAGCGGCGCGCTGGTGCCGAGCTTCGCGCACAAGATGGCGATGCCGTCGGCCACCGAAGGGGCCATGGTGGACGTCATCTCGCAGTTCATGAACTCCAGCATGACGCCCAAGGCTGCCGCCGAACGACTGGCCAAGGCCGGCAAGGTCAAGTAAGAGCTGCATCAGGCGGCTGCGCCTTTGCATCTTGAGCGCCGGCGCTGCTCGGAATCCTCATGGACCCGATGTCCATTCCGGTTCCTGTGCGGCGGCGGCACTCAACCTGCTATGGCGCGCCCGCCTGCTGAAAGCCTCTCAGCCGATGACGGAAGCGGGGAGCCCCTCCCCGCCGTGTTCCCCGCTCTCGCTACGCTAAGGAATTCCCATGTCCCATTCTTCGTCTCCGGCCGGAGTCCGTGCCCTGGCCGACGCCGCGCCCGCGGCCGCCAGTCGCCAGCGCCTGGCCGACCGCTGGCTGCCCCGGCTGGTGCTGAGCCCGACGATCATCATGAGCCTGGTGTTCGTCTACGGCTTCATCGCCTGGACCGCCTGGCTCTCCTTCACCGAATCGCGCCTGCTGCCGCGCTACGACTGGGCCGGCCTGACCCAGTACCTGGCGCTGTTCGACAACGAACGCTGGTGGACCGCCGTCGCCAACCTCGGGGTGTTCGGCGGCCTGTTCATCCTATGCACGCTGGTGGTGGGCCTGCTGCTGGCGGTGCTGCTCGACCAGAAAATCCGTGCCGAAGGCGCGCTGCGCGCCGTCTACCTGTACCCGATGGCGCTGTCCTTCATCGTCACCGGCACCGCCTGGAAGTGGATGCTCAACCCCGACATGGGGCTGCAGAAGGTGCTTAACGACTGGGGCTTCGCCAACTTCACCTTCGACTGGCTGGTCGACCCGGACCGCGCCATCTACACCGTGGTGATCGCCGGGGTGTGGCAGTCGTCCGGCTTCGTCATGGCGCTGTTCCTCGCCGGCCTGCGCGGCGTGGACGACTCCATCATCAAGGCGGCGCAGGTGGACGGCGCAAGCCTCCCCACCATCTACCGCCGCATCGTGATCCCGTCGCTGCGCCCGGTGTTCTTCAGCGTGCTGCTGATCCTGTCGCACATCGCCATCAAGAGCTTCGACCTGGTGATGGCACTCACCGGCGGCGGCCCGGGCACCTCGTCCGACGTGCCCGCCATCTTCATGTACCAGTTCGCCTTCACGCGCGGCCAGCTCGGCCTCGGCGCGGCCTCGGCGATGATGATGCTGATGACCATCGTGGCGGTGCTGGTGCCGCTGATGTACCTGGAAACGAGGAGTGCGAAACGTGGCTAACAAGCTCTCAATCGGCCGGCTGCTGGTCTACGCCGCGCTGGCGCTGGTGGCGCTCTACTACCTGCTGCCGCTCTACGTGATGCTCACCACCTCGTTCAAGACGCTGGACGACATCCGTCAAGGCAACCTCTTGTCGCTGCCGCACGCCTGGGACGGCGGCGCCTGGGCCAAGGCCTGGGCCTCCGCCTGCACCGGCATCGAATGCGGCGGCATGAAGGGCTTCTTCTGGAACTCGGTGAAGATGACCGTACCGGCGGTGCTGATCTCGACGATGATCGGCGCGGTGAATGGCTATGTCGTCTCGATGTGGCGCTTCCGCGGTTCCGATGCCCTGTTCACCCTGCTGCTGGTCGGCTGCTTCATCCCGTTCCAGGTGGTGCTGCTGCCGATGGCGCAGCTCTTGGGCTGGCTCGGCATCGCCAACACCACCGCCGGCCTGGTGCTGGTGCACGTGATCTACGGCACCGCCTTCACCACGCTGTTCTTCCGCAACTTCTACGTCACGGTGCCGGACGAGCTGGTGAAAGCGGGTCGCATCGATGGCGCCGGCTTCTGGACCATCTTCTTCCGCATTCTGCTGCCGGTGTCCGGGCCGATCTTCGTGGTGTGCATCATCTGGCAGTTCACCCAGATCTGGAACGACTTCCTGTTCGGCGTGGTGTTCGCCGCCGGCGAAGCGCAGCCCATCACGGTGGCGCTGAACAATCTGGTCAACACCTCCACCGGGGTCAAGGAATACAACGTCGACATGGCTTCCGCCATCATCGCCGCCCTGCCCACCCTGTTCGTTTACATGGTCGCCGGCCGCTACTTCGTGCGCGGACTGACGGCCGGCGCCGTGAAAGGTTAAGACAATGGCCTCGCTTTCCATCGACAACGTTTGCAAGACCTACAACAACGGCACCGACGTGCTCAAGGGCATCGACATCGCCATCGACGACGGCCAGTTCCTGATCCTGGTCGGCCCCTCCGGCTGCGGCAAGTCCACCCTGCTCAACATGATCGCCGGTCTGGACGACATCAGCTCGGGCGACATCCGCATCGGTGCGCGCCGCGTCAACGACCTCTCGCCCAAGGACCGCGACATCGCCATGGTGTTCCAGAGCTACGCGCTCTACCCCTCGATGAGCGTGCGCCAGAACATCTCGTTCGGGCTGGAGATCCGCAAGCAGCCCAAGGCCGAGATCGACGCCACGGTGAACCGCGTGGCCGAGATGCTGCAGATCACCCACCTGCTCGACCGCAAGCCCTCGCAGCTCTCCGGCGGCCAGCGCCAGCGCGTGGCGATGGGCCGGGCGCTGGCGCGCAACCCATCGATCTTCCTGTTCGACGAGCCGCTCTCCAACCTCGACGCCAAGCTGCGCGTCGAGATGCGCACCGAGATCAAGCTGATGCACCAGCGCCTGAAGTCGACCATCGTCTACGTCACCCATGACCAGATCGAGGCGATGACGCTGGGCGACCGCATCGCGGTAATGAAGGACGGCATCGTGCAGCAGTTCGGCAGCCCGCAGGAGATCTACGACAACCCGGCCAACCTGTTCGTCGCCGGCTTCATCGGCTCGCCGTCGATGAACTTCATCCCGGCCACCGTGGTGGAAGCGCCCGGCGGGCTCGGCGTCAAGGTGTGCGACGACCACGGCTGCGTGGTGCTGCCGCTGCCGCACGACCGCGCCAAGCTCTCGGCCTGGGTCGGCAAGGAGGTGATCTTCGGCATCCGCCCGGAACAGATCACCGACGCCCGCACCGCGCACCGCGAAGGGCTGCCGCAGATGGATTGCCATGTGAAAGTGATCGAGCCCACCGGCCCGGACACGCTGATCTTCGTCACGCTCAACGACACCAAGGTGTGCTGCCGCGCCCACCCCACCGAGGCCAAGCGCCCGGGCGACGCCATGCAACTGGTGTTCGACGTCTCCAAGGCGGTGCTGTTCGATCCGAAAACCGAGGTGCGCATCGCATGAGCGCGGCCGTCGGCACCACAACGTTGGCCGAACACGGCCCGCAGCTGTCGGCGCTGGCGGTCGGAGCGTGGCGGCTCGACGCCTGGGACTTCGACGACGCCGCGCTGGCGGCGTGGATCGAACACGCCATCGCGCAGGGCCTCACCACCTTCGACCACGCCGACCTCTACGGCGGCTTCACCTGCGAGGCACTGTTCGGGCGCTGGCTCAAGGCGCACCCGGCGCGGCGCGGCGAAATCCAGCTGGTGACGAAATGCGGCATCAAGCCGGAGGACGCGGCACGCGGCTGGACGGTGAAGCACTACGACACCGGCCGCGCCCACATCCTGGCCTCGGTCGAGCAGTCGCTGCAGCACCTCGGCACCGACTACCTCGACCTGCTGCTGCTCCACCGCCCCGACCCGCTGCTGGACCCGGACGAAGTGGCCGACGCCTTCGCCACGCTGAAGGCCGCCGGCAAGGTGCGCCACTTCGGCGTCTCCAACTTCAGCCCGAGCCAGTTCGCGCTGTTGGCCAGCCGCACCCCGCTCGTCACCAACCAGGTCGAGGCTTCGCTGCTGCACCTCGATCCGCTGTTCGACGGCACGTTCGACCAATGCCTGGAGAAACGCGTGCGGCCGATGATCTGGTCGCCGCTGGCCGGCGGGCGGCTGTTCGACCCGGCGACCAAGCCAGCGCTCCACCGGACGCTGACCAACGTGGCCGAACAGCTCGGCGTCACGCCCGCCACGCTGGCGCTGGCCTGGCTGCTGCGCCACCCGGCGCGGCCGCTGCCCATCGTCGGCTCGCGCCGGCTCTCCTCGCTCGACGACGCCGCGCGCGCCGCCGCGCTGCCGCTCGAACGCCAGCACTGGTTCGCGCTGCTCGAAGCGGCGCAGGGCCGCGCCGTACCCTGACCCCGCTGTTTTTGCTCCACCCGGGACGATCGACTCGATCGTCCCGTTTTTTTTGCCCGGTGGTCCACCCGCCGCTGCGGCAGCGGCGCCACAGCCCATACGTCCCCGCTGGACGGCGCCATGCCGGACGCTTAGTATCGATCCACCTCCTGTGTCGGGAGGACGTCGCTCGGACGGTTCCGGGCGCTTACGTTCAAGGAAAAACCATGTCTGCATCGGGCAAGCGCCGCTTTGCGCGCATCGACCGCCTCCCCCTACGTCTTCAACATCACCGCCGAACTCAAGATGGCCGCCCGCCGCCGTGGCGAGGACATCATCGACATGAGCATGGGCAACCCCGACGGCGCCACCCCACCGCACATCGTGGCCAAGCTCACCGAGGCCGCGCAGCGCCCCGACACCCACGGCTATTCGGCCTCCAAGGGCATCCCGCGCCTGCGCCGCGCCATCGCGCGCTGGTACCAGGAGCGCTACCAGGTCGAGATCGACCCGGATAGCGAGGCCATCGTCACCATCGGCTCCAAGGAAGGCCTGGCGCACCTGATGCTGGCCACGCTCGACCGCGGCGACACCGTGCTGGTGCCCGACCCCAGCTACCCGATCCACATCTACGGCGCGGTGATCGCCGGCGCCGACATCCGCTCGGTGCCGCTGATCCCCGGCGTCGACTTCTTCGCCGAGCTGGAACGCACCATCCGCGGCAGCTACCCCAAGCCCAAGATGATCGTGATCGGCTTCCCGTCCAACCCCACCGCGCAGTGCGTCGAGCTTGACTTCTTCGAGCGCGTCATCGCACTGGCGAAGAAGCACGACATCTTCGTGGTGCACGACCTGGCCTACGCCGACATCGTGTTCGACGGCTGGAAGGCGCCCTCCATCATGCAGGTGCCCGGCGCCAAGGACATCGCGGTGGAGTTCTTCACGCTGTCGAAGAGCTACAACATGGCGGGCTGGCGCATCGGCTTCATGGTCGGCAACCCGGATCTGGTGGCGGCGCTGGCACGCATCAAGAGCTACCACGACTACGGCACCTTCACCCCGCTGCAGATCGCCGCCATCGCCGCGCTGGAAGGCGACCAGCAGTGCGTCAAGGACATCGCCGCCACCTACCAGAAGCGCCGCGACGTGCTCTACAAGGGGCTGTGCGAGGCGGGCTGGGAGGTCGACCTGCCCAAGGCCTCGATGTACATCTGGGCGCGCATCCCCGAGCCCTACCGCGCGCTGGGCTCGCTGGAGTTTTCCAAGCAACTGCTCGACAAGGCCAAGGTGTCGGTGTCGCCGGGCGTCGGCTTCGGCGATTACGGCGACGACTACGTGCGCTTTGCGCTGATCGAGAACGAGGCGCGCATCCGCCAGGCGGTGCGCGGCATCAAGACCATGTTCCGCGCCGACGGCCTGATCCCGCAAAAGGGCCATTGAGCCCGGCGGCCGGCGCGGCGCCACCCTGCCGCGTCGGCTATTCCTGCCTGGGCGGCGCCAGCGCCCGTGTCGCCTCCTCCAGAAAGCGCTGCGACAGCACCGGATCGCTCACCGCGCGCGACAGCAGCAGCGCCCCCACCATCAGCGCCAGCGCCACGCAGGGCGTCGGCGCGCTCCCTTCTTCGCCCGGCGGCACGCACTCCTGCAGCAGCGCCAGTTGCGCCTCGATTCCCGCGGTGAAGGCCTGCCGCGACGGCTGGTCGCGCCGCGCCATCTCGCCCCCCAGCGCCGCCGCCACGCAGCCGTCGTCGGGTCGGTCGCGGTGCGCCAAGCTCAGGTAATGCTGCACCAGCGCCGCCAGGCGCTGCTCGGGCGGTACCGCGTCCAGCACCCCGGCGAGCCGTTGCTGCAGCTCGTCGAAGCCGTGCCGGCAGGCTTCGGCGACCAGCGCCTCCTTGTCGCGGAAGTGGCTGTAGAAGCCGCCATGGGTCAGACCGAGGTCTGCCATCAGGTTGGCGATGCCGACCGCGTCCATGCCCTCGGAGCGGAAGCGGTAGGACGCCGTACGGATGATTCGCTGCCGGACGTCGGCCTTGTGGAGGGGGAATAACGCATCGCCGTCCTTTCAAATGCCCCTTAGCATGATGGCCATCATGCTAAAAAGCTTGCGCTATATCAAACAGATATCGCAAGCGCTCACGGCATGCCTCGCACTGGACTACACGCCGCCGCCACGCCAGCACGAGGGACCGCTGCCGCCGCTGTGTTTTTTCCGCCACACCCCGGGCACCGTAGAAACCGCAGAGCCGCACTTTCTTCGCTGCCGAGTCTCGCTTTCTGTCCGCAACCCCAATATGCTCGGCGGATTATGACAACATGGTTGCCCCCGCTGCCACGGAGGAGCAACCGGGATAAGCGCATGCTCGCTTCGCCGCACACATCCAGACAGAAGGTCCGCTACGCCCTGGTACTGCTGTCCCTCGGACTGCTGTATGGCGCCTGCGGCTGGCTGATCGACCACTTCTTCACGCCCGACAATCCCTTTCCGTTCACCGTGTGGCTCCCCGCCGGCCTCGCCGTGGCCGCCGTGATCCGCTGGGGCCACCGCGTCTGGCCCGCCCTGCTGCTGGGGGCGCTGGCACTACAGACCCTGATCCTCGGCACCCCGCTGCCCGGCGCGCTGCTGGCCGCACTGGGCGCCGCCGTGGGGCCGCTGCTGGGCGGCATGCAGATCCGCCGTCACTGCTCGGGCCGCCTGCCGTTCTACCGCTTGGGCGACGTGTTCCGCTTCCTCTGGGCCGGCGTCGGCCTGTCCGCGCTGGTCTCCGCCAGCGGCAGCCTGCTGGCGCAGGCCTGGTGGCACTACCCCGGCACCAGCGCCGCCTTGCAGCAGCTGTGCGCCGGCTGGCTCGCCGACGCCGCCGGCACATTGTTCTTCGCCCCGCCGCTGTTGTTCCTGCGACGGCGCGGTGATATCGACCCGCTGCCGGCGCGCGCCTCGCCGCTGGAGCTGGCGTCGGGCAGCGCTGCCACCCTGCTGGCGGCGGCCCTGCTGTTCCTCGGCCTGAACGACCCCCACGGCCTCTACACCGCGCTGCCCTACCTGCTGATCATCCCGCTGATGTGGACCGCGGCACGGATCTCGCTGCGCTCGGCGCACTGGCTGGCGTTCGGCATCCTGCTGCTGGCGCTGGCCGGCGCGGCCAGCGGCCGTGGCGTGTTTTTCGGGGACACCCCCGGCCTCGCCTTGCTCAACGCCGGCATGATGGTGCTTAGCCAGTCGGTGACGCTGCTGATCATGGGCGCGCTGATCGCCGAGCGCGGCAGCGCCGAAGAGCGCCTGCGGCGCGCCAACCACGGCCTGGAGGAGAAAGTCGCGGAGCGCACCGCCCAGCTCGCGGAGAGCGAGGCGCGCCAGAAGCAGCTAGTCGACGCCGCGCCGTTCCCGCTGGTGCTGAGCCGACTCTCCGACGGCGTCATCACCTACGCCAACGAGCGCGCCGAGCGCATGTTCAAGGGGCGCCTGCGCAGCACGCAGGGCCTCACCGTGGACGACTTCTACGTCAGCAGCCAAACCCGTGACGAGGTCGCCGCGCTGATGCGCGACAAGGGTCAGTTGCGTGATCACGAGGTGCGCCTGCAGGACACCGGCGGCCGGGTATTCTGGGCGCTGATTTCCTGCACCCTGGTGCGCTCCGCCGGCACGCTGCACGTCATCACCGGCATCAACGACATCAGCGAGCGCAAGCGCCTGGAGCACAGCCTGAAGACCGCCAACGAGGCGCTGCGCCAGCACCTCAACGAGATCGAGTCGCTGCAGTCGGGGCTCAAGGAACAGCTGGTGCGAGACCCGCTCACCGGGGTGTTCAACCGGCGTTACCTCGACGATGCCCTGCCGCGCGTGCTGGCGCACACCCTGGCGCTGGGCAAGCCGGTGGCGCTCCTGATGCTCGACGCCGACCACTTCAAGCGCATCAACGACACCTACGGCCACAAGGCCGGCGACTGCGTGCTGAGCACGCTGGGCGCGCGCCTGCGCGACAGCCTGCGCAGCAACGACATGGTGTGCCGCTACGGCGGCGAGGAGTTCCTGATCGTGCTGCCCGGCATGAGCCTGGAGCACGCCATCGCCAAGGCCGAGCAGTTGCGCAAGGTGGTGCAGCAATGGCCGATCGAGGCGCTCGACCACACCCTCAACGTCACCGTCTCGATCGGCGTGGCCTGCAGCCCGCTGCACGCCGAGGACGCCGAAAGCCTGGTGCACGCCGCCGACACCGCGCTCTACGTCGCCAAGAGCAGCGGCCGCGACCGCCTCTGCGTGGCCGAGCCGCCGGCAGGGGTGACCCCCACCCCGCCAGCCTGTCGAGCTGAGCCGGCACCCTGCCGCCGTGCTACCATCGCGGCCATGGAACTTTACCGACTGATGCAACAACAAGGCTTCGGCAGCCGCAAGGAGTGCCGCAAGCTGGTAGAGCACGGCCTGGTCGAACTCGATGGCGCGGTGGTGGACGATTACCGCCTCGAGATCGATCCCGCGGCCATCGACGAACTGGTGATCGACGGCGAGCCGTGGGAAATCCTGATGCTGCCGCTCTACATCCTGCTCCACAAGCCGGCCGGCTACGAAACCTCGCACAAGCCGATGCACAACCCGAGCGTGTTCACGCTGCTGCCGTGGCAGTTCTCGCAGCTCGGCATCGCCGCCGTGGGCCGGCTCGACGTCGATACCACCGGACTCTTGCTGCTGACCACCGACGGCCAGTTCGTGCACGCCCTGACCTCGCCCAAGAAGCACGTGCCGAAATGCTACGAGGTCACGCTCAAGCACCCGGTGAGCGAGGCGCTGGTCAAGCACCTCAAGGCCGGCGTGTTTCTGAAAGACGACAACGAGAAGGTGGTGGCGGACCAGGTCGAGGTGGTGGACGAGATCACCATCCGGATGACCATCACCCAGGGCAAGTACCACCAGGTCAAACGCATGATCGCCGCCGCCGGCAACCGCGTGCAGGAACTGCACCGCGTCGCACTGGGCACGCTGCAATTGGGCGAACTGGACGAAGGCGAGTGGCGCCACCTCGATGCCGCCGAGCTGACCGAGCTGGGTTTCACCCGCTGAGAACCTGTTTCCGATCTTGCTGCGCATCCCTGATCGGGGCTCATGGGCACCGGGTGCCAATCTTCGATTGGCTCAGCGAGCAGGAATCCTCATGTACTCCGGTACATTCCGGTTCCTGCGCGGCTCTTCACCCCGCGGAGGGCGGCTCGCGACAGATTGTGAACTGGCTCTGAGGCAGCACATGCCAGAGATGAAAAAAGGTCGCCGAGGCGACCTTTTTTGCTTCTGGACAGCGCTTAACAGCCCTGCTGCAACGCCAACTCCAGACTTTGCTGGTAATGCCGCTCGGCCAGCTCGGGCTTGTCGATGGCGGTGAACAGGCGCGACAGCTCGGCGTGCGCACACAGCGTCGGCTCGATCGAGGCGCTGGCCTCCAGATAGCTCTGCGCCTTGCCCCACAACTGCTGCGCCAGGGCGAGACGGCCCAGCGCCAGCAGCAACAGGTGGTCGCGCGGTCGCAGCTTGAGCCAGCTCTCGGCGTCCTTCAAGAGCTCCAGGCGCTTCTCGGCGGTGAGGTGCTCGGCCAGCTGGCCCAGCTCGCGCGCGAGTTCCGGAGTAGCCTGATCGTCGTTGCCCAGGGCGCCGGCGATCAGTGTGGCGGCGTAATCCGCCTCGCCCAGCACGATCAGGCGCTCCACGATACGGCTGACCAGCGTCGGATTGTTGCGCTCCACTTCCGGCACGCGGCGCAGCCAGTCGCGAATCTCCTGCCCCTGCGAGAAACCGTCCAGCTGCTGGGTGTAGGCCGCCAGGCGGTAGCGCCGTGCACGATCGGGTTCCAGCGCCTCGGCCTTGAGCAGCCTCTCGGTCAGCGCCAGCACCGCTTCCGGCTGCTTCTGCAGCAGGCGCACCTTGAGCTCCAGCTTGAGGGCATTGGTCAGGTTGGGCGAGATGGCGCGCGCGCGCTCGATGGCGGACAGCGCCCCAAGGGTATCCTTGGCCTCCAGTTTCAGTTCGGCGTCGAGCATGTGGCGCGCCAGCTGCAACCGCTCCGGCAGGGCGTCGAGCTGCGACAGGTAGCCGTCGCGCTTGTCCAGGTCCTGCATCGCGGCCGCCGAGCGTGCCGCCATCAACAGGGCCAGCGCCTTGTTTTCCGGTGCCGACTCGTCGGCCAGCGCCCGCACCGCTTCACGTTCGGCGCGCTGGAAACGCCCCTCGAAGAAGGCGATGCCGGCCTCGCGCAGGGCATGGCGCGCCGCCTTCAGCTTCTTCTGGCGCTGGAAGCGCCGTACTTCCTCGGGCAGGCCGGTGGCCAGGCCGATCAGGCGCAACACCAGGTGCGCCACCACGATCAGCAGGATCACCGCCACGATCAGCAGGTTGAACGACACCTCGAGCCGGTACGGCGGCAGGAACAGGATGGCGTAGCCGGTATTCAGCGTGGAGGCGAGCCCCACCAGCACGGCGAGCGCGAACAGGCCGGTAATCCACAGCACGAATTTCACGGCGTACCCCTGCGCTGCCCTGCGCCTCGCGCACCACCTTGAGGCTGGCGGAGAGGTCCGGCAGCGCCACGTCCAGCGGCGCGCCCTTGAGTTCGGCGAGCAGCGACAGCCACGACTTGGTGACCGCGGCGTCGCCGTCGTAATAGCGCTCGACGTAGCTCTTGGCGGCTTCGACATCGGAATTGAAGGTCTGGCCGTCACGCTGGGTCAGCGCCAGGCGGGCGTCCAGCAGGCGCAGCTTGAGATTCTCGCGCAGGAAGAACGACTGTTCCGGCGACAGCAGCAGCGCCTCCGGCTTGTCCATGCGGCGGATGCGCACCAGCTCGCCCAGGCTGCCGGTGATGTCGGCCAGCAGGCGCTCCCAGAACGGCGCGTCGGCGGCCGGCCGGGCCGGCTGGATCAGGCCGTCCTTGGCGCTGCCCAGGCGATGGTGCCCCACCACCAGGGGCAGGGTGTCGGCGCCCAGCAGCAGGCGATCGATTTTCACCGTCAGGCCGACGGTGTCGAGATAAGGCAACGCCTTGAGTTTTTCCAGGTCGGTGGCCACGGCCTTCTTCACCGTGATCAGCTGCGGCTGGTCGAAGCGCGCCAGGCGGGCGTCGACCATTTCCAGCGCCTGCAGCGCTGCCGGCACGTTGCCGGCCAGCTGCAGCTGCTGGCTGGCGATGGCGAGCGTGTGCTCGACCTCGGACAAGAGCCAGTCGGAGCGGTTCTTGGTCAGTTCCTGGTACATGCCGTTGAGCGTGGCGTACTGGCCGGCGGACTCGTTGACGCGCGCCTCGAGCAGGGCCAGCTTGCCGTCGCTGGCGCGCACGGTGGCCAGGGCCTGATCGACCAGCACACGGGTTTCCTTGGCGCTGCCGCCGGACTCGGCCAGACGGCGTGCCAGTTCCTGGCGCGTGGCGGCCAGCTCCTGCTGGGTGGAGTAAAGCTGCCAGCCGGACAGGCCCAGCGCCGCCAGCGCCACCAGCAGCGCCAGCGGGAAGGACTTCTTCACGGCCGGTTTGCCGATCTCGGCAGTCTGGATTTCGTTCATGGGTGACGGGTGAACCATTCGCTGAGGCCGGCGACCAGTGCGGCGTCGTCGGCCTGGGTTGTCACGATGCGTGTCACGCCGTGCGCCGCCAGCGTGGCGGCAATGCGCGGATGCGGAACGCAGTACAGCAGGCATTGTAACGTCAGGCTACGGGAGCGGCCAGCCAGACGGAATAATCGTTCGGCGGTATCGCTGGAGGTCAGCACCAGGGCGTCCACCGGCTGCTCCAGCAAGGACCAGTCGGGCTCCCCGTCGACGCGGCGGTAAACCTCGGCCAGGGTGAGACGGGCACCCCGCGCGGCGAGGGTCTCCCCCAGTTCCGCCCGGCCGCCGACGCCACGCACAATGAGCACGCGTTGCCCGGCCAGGCGCTGCAGTTCCGGCAGCGCCAACAGCGCGGCGCTGTCGCTGCCGTCGCGCGGATGCAGCACGGCGCGGCCGGACAGGGCCGCCAGCTTGGCGGCACTGGCGGCGCCGACGCAGGCGAGCCGGGCCTTGAGCTTGCGCCGCGCCAGCACCGGCCAGGCGGCGTCGATGGCGCTGGGGCTGACGAAGATCAGCCAGTCGGCCGCCTCGGCCAGGGTGGGCAGCGCCGCCAGCGCGCGCTCGTCGGGCACGATGTCGAGCACCGGCAGCGGCAACGGCTCGGCGCCGGCGTCAGAGAGCAGCGCCATCAGGCGCGCGCTCTGCGCCGGCGGCCGGGTGACGAGGATGCGCCGCCCGGCCGGGCTCACCGGCCCTGGCCTTCGTCGATGACGGCCTGGATCAGCGGCGCGGCGCCGGCGTCGAGCAGCTTCTGCGCCACGGCGCGGCCGAGCGCGTCGGCGTACTCGCGCGGCGCGGAGGCCGAGGCGGTGAGCATCACCGAGCCGTCCGGATGCGCCACGAAGCCGCCCAGCGTGATGACGTCGTCGGTCAGCGTGGCGAAACCGCCCAGCGGGATCTGGCAGCTGCCGCCCAGCACGCGCGACAGCGCACGCTCGGCGCTGACGCAGGCGTGGGTGTCGGCGTGGTCGAGCGGCGCCAGCAGTTGCATCAGGTCGGTGCGGTCGGCGCGGATCTCGATGCCCAGCGCGCCCTGGCCGACCGCCGGCAGGCTTTCCGACGGCGCCAGCTCGCAGCGGATGCGCTCGCTCAGTTCCAGCCGCTTGAGGCCGGCCGCGGCGAGGATGATGGCGTCGAACTCGCCGTCGTCCAGCTTGCGCAGTCGGGTCTGCACGTTGCCGCGCAGCGGCTTGATGGTGAGGCGCGGGAAGCGCGCGCGCAGCTGCGACTCGCGGCGCAGGCTGGAGGTGCCAACCACGGCGCCGTCCGGCAGCTCGGAGAGGCTGGCGTAGCGGTTGGACACGAAGGCGTCGCGCGGGTCCTCGCGCTCGCAGATGGCGGCCAGCGCGAAGCCTTCCGGCAGGTTCATCGGCACGTCCTTGATGGAGTGCACCGCGAGGTCGGCGCGGCCTTCCTGCAGGGCCAGCTCCAGCTCCTTGACGAACAGGCCCTTGCCGCCGATTTTCGACAGCGTCTTGTCGAGAATCTGGTCGCCCTGCGTGGTCATGCCGAGGATCTCGACGGCGAGCTGCGGATAGAGTTGCTCGAGCCGGGCCTTGATGTGCTCGGCCTGCCACATGGCGAGCTTGCTCTCGCGGCTGGCGATGACGATTTTGTCCATGGACGCGGTCCTGTAGAGGGAAACGATTGCCAATGATTCTAGCACGGCCGCCCGGCCGCCAACCCTAGCCCAAAAGGGTGAGCCGGCCACGCGGGCGACGCGGGAGTAGCAGGAGGGCGGGGGACATGGCACTATTCTTGACATAATTAGAGTGACGCCACACGACCGTCGGGGCGACGGCGCCCGGACAGCAAGCCGCAAGCGACAAAAATAACTTCACACTTCACACTACAGACGGAGTAAACGAATGACGGACCAGGACAAGGACCTCCCCCTACGAGCGAGCATCGCGCGGCTGGAGCGCTTGCTCGGCGAGGTCTTGCTCGAACAGGAAGGCGAGCAGGTATACGAAGAGGTGCGCGCCATTCCGGCCGACGCGCTGACTGGCGGCGAGCGTAGCCGCTCGGTGCTGGAGCGCCTGTCGCCCGGCGCCACCACCGCGCTGGTACGCGCTTGCGGCCTGTATTCCCAGCTCTTCAACATCGCCGAGGACCTGCACCACACGCGCCGCCGCCGCGCCCACCAGATCGCCGGCTCGGCGCCGCAACAAGGCAGCCTGGCCGGCGCCCTGGCGCGCCTCAAGCAGGACGGCGTCGGCTTCGGCCAACTGGCGGCCACCCTGGCCGACGCCTCGGTGGTGGCGGTGCTGACCGCGCACCCCACCGAAGTGCAGCGCCAGAGCGTGCTCGACGGCCACCGCGCGGTGCGCAAGTTCCTCTCCCAGCTCAACTCGCCGGAGCTGACCCCGGAAGAAGAAAGCGAGCTGGAAGCCAAGCTCAAGCGCGTCATGCTGACGCTGTGGCAGACCTCGGAGATCCGTCCGTTCAAGCTGTCGATCCGCGACGAAATCGAAAACGGCGTGGCCTACCATCCGCTGACCTTCTTCAGCGCCATGCCCAAGCTGTACGAGCGCCTCGGCCGTCTCATCGCCGATCACTGGGAGCAACAGGTCGAACTGCCCTCCTTCCTGCGCGTCGGCAGCTGGATCGGCGGCGACCGCGACGGCAACCCCAACGTCGACGCCGGCGTGATGCGCCACGCCATCACGCGCCAGGCCGAGGAAGCGTTCCGCCACTACTTCTACGAGCTGGCCGGGCTGTATCGCGAGCTGTCGCTGTCCGAGCGCCACGTCAGCGTCAGCGCCGCGGTGCAAGCACTGTCGGCGGCCTCGCCGGACCTGGCCGAGAGCCGCCGCGAGGAACCGTACCGCCGCGCGCTCGCCACCATCGAAGGCCGGCTCTCGGCCAGCGCCGCACGCCTCGGCGTCGAGGCGCGCGGGCGCTGGACGCTGGGCGAGCCCTACGCCGACTGCGCCGCGCTGGTGGCCGACCTGCAGGCGCTGGTCGACTCGCTCAGGGAACACGGCAGCGGCCTGCTGGCCGAAGGCCGCCTGGGCCGCCTGCTGCGCAGCCTCGACGTGTTCGGCTTCTTCCTGATGCCGCTCGACATGCGCCAGCACGCCGCCATCCACGAGGCGGTGGTGGGTGAACTGTTCGCGCGCGCCGGGCTGGAAGAATACGTGGCGCTCGACGAGGCGGCACGGGTGCGCGTGCTGCTGCGCGAGCTGGCCACGCCGCGCCTGCTCTACTCGCCCTACCTGACCTACAGCGCCGAGGCCGAGAAGGAACTGGCGATCTTCCGCGAGGCGGCGCGTATCCAGCGCGAATTCGGCGTGGATGCCATTGCCCAGAGCATCATCTCCAACTGCGCCACGGTGAGCGACATCCTGGCGCTGGCGCTGCTGTTGAAGGAAGCCGGGCTGATCCGCCTCGACAACGGCATCCCGCAGGCCAGCATCAACCTGGTGCCGCTGTTCGAGACCATCGCCGACCTGCAGAACGCCACCTTGGTGATGGACGCGCTGTTCGCGCTGCCGTGGTACCAGCAGCTCTTGAAGAGCCGCGGCATGATCCAGGAGGTGATGCTGGGCTACTCCGACAGCAACAAGGACGGCGGCTACCTCACCAGCCAGTGGGAGCTCTACCTGGCCGAGCAGCGCCTGGTGCAGAGCTTTGCCGCCGCCGGCGTCAAGCTCAAGCTGTTCCATGGCCGCGGCGGTTCGGTCGGGCGCGGCGGCGGCCCGTCCTACGAGGCCATCATGGCGCAGCCGGCCGGCAGCGTGGCCGGACGCATCCGCATCACCGAACAGGGCGAGGTGATCGCCTCCAAGTACTCCGACCCGGACATCGGCGCGCGCAACCTCGAGGCGCTGGTGGCCGCCACGCTGGAGGCCAGCCTGTCGCCGCACGCCTGCCACGCGGTGGACGAGGAGGTGTTCAACGAACTCTCCGGCCACGCCTTCACCGCCTACCGCGAACTGGTCGAGACCCCGGGCTTCATGCAGTACTTCCTCGAGGCCACGCCGATCAGCGCCATCGCCAAGCTCAACATCGGCAGCCGCCCGGCCTCGCGCAAGAGCCTGAACTCGATCCGCGACCTGCGCGCGATCCCGTGGGTGTTCTCCTGGGCGCAGTCGCGCGTGATGCTGCCGGGCTGGTACGGCTTCGGCTCGGCGGTGTCGGCCTACCTCGGCCGCCACGGCGACGAAGGGCTGGCGCGCCTGCAGCAGGCCTACGCCTCCTCGCCGTTCTTCCAGGTGGTGTTGTCCAACATGGAGCAGGTGATGGCCAAGGGCGATCTCAACATCGCCAAGGGCTTCGCCGACCTGGTGTCGGACCGCCGCCTGGCCGACAACCTGTTCGGCCGCATCAGCGAGGAGTGGCACAAGACCCAGCAGGCGTTCTTCGCCATCAGCGGCCAGCAGAAGCTGCTGGAGAAGAACCCGACGCTGGGGCGCAGCCTGGATATCCGCCTGCCTTACCTCGACGCGCTCAACCTGCTGCAGACCGAGCTGTTGCGCCGCCTGCGCGAGCAGCCCGAGGACGCCGAGGCGCTGTATGCCATCCACCTCACCATCAACGGCATCTCGGCCGGGCTGAGGAACAGCGGCTGAGCTCTTCGGCCAACCTGCACACACGACGGCAGCCCGCGGGCTGCCGTTTTTTCTTGCCGGCACGTCGTGATCGACGACCGGGGCACGGACTCCTCGACGCAATACGCCAAGGCCACACGCCGCGCCGCCGCCGACGCCTCCGCCCGAATGGCCACGGTGCGCCAGCCCGCCGGCACGACTCCCCGTAGCAACGGGCTTTTGGCTTATAATCACCGCTTCCCTTTGCGAAACCCTGGGTATCCACCGCCATGCAAGACAGCCACGCCTGGTCCGGCCGCTTCTCCGAGCCGGTCTCCGAACTCGTCAAGAAATACACCGCCTCGGTCGACTTCGACAAACGTCTGGCCGAGTTCGACATCGAGGGCTCGCTGGCCCACGCCACCATGCTGAACAAGGCCGGGGTACTGTCCGACGACGACGTGGCGGCGATCCGCCAGGGCATGGCCGAGATCCTGGACGACATCCGTGCCGGGCGCCTGGAATGGAGCGTGGACCTGGAAGACGTGCACATGAACGTGGAGCGCCGCCTGACCGACAAGATCGGCGACGCCGGCAAGCGCCTGCACACCGGCCGCTCGCGCAACGACCAGGTCGCCACCGACATCCGCCTGTGGCTGCGCGCCCAGATCGACGCCATCGTGGTGCTGATCGCCGAACTGCAACAGAGCCTCTTGGACCTGGCCGAAGCCAACGCCGACACCGTGATGCCGGGCTTCACCCACCTGCAGGTGGCGCAGCCGGTGACCTTCGGCCACCACATGCTGGCCTACGTCGAGATGCTCTCCCGCGACGCCGAGCGCATGACCGACTGCCGCAAACGCGTCAACCGCCTGCCGCTGGGCGCCGCCGCGCTGGCCGGCACCACCTTCCCGATCGACCGCCACTACACCGCGCAGCTGTTGGGCTTCGACGACGTCTGCCACAACTCGCTCGACGCCGTGTCCGACCGCGACTTCGCCATCGAATTCACCGCCGCCGCCTCGCTGGTGATGGTGCATCTGTCCCGCCTGTCGGAAGAGCTGATCCTGTGGATGAGCCCGCGCGTCGGCTTCATCGACATCGCCGACCGCTTCTGCACCGGTTCGTCGATCATGCCGCAGAAGAAGAACCCGGACGTGCCGGAACTGGTGCGCGGCAAATCCGGCCGCGTGGTGGGCCACCTGATCGCGCTGGTGACGCTGATGAAGGCGCAGCCCCTGGCCTACAACAAGGACAACCAGGAAGACAAGGAGCCGCTGTTCGACACCGCCGACACGCTGATCGACACGCTGCGCATCTACGCCGACATGATGCGCGGCATCACGGTGAAGAAAGAGGCGATGCGCGCCGCCGTGCTGCAGGGCTTCGCCACCGCCACCGACCTGGCCGATTACCTGGTGAAGAAGGGCCTGCCGTTCCGCGACAGCCACGAAGTGGTGGCGCTGGCGGTACGCTTTGCCGAAGGCCAAGGCGTCGATCTGGCCGACTTGAGCCTGGACAAGCTGCGCGAGTTCTCGCCGCTGATCGAGGCGGACGTGTTCACGGTACTGACGCCGGAAGGCTCGCTGGCGCAGCGCGACCACGTCGGCGGCACCGCGCCGAACCAGGTGCGGGCGCAGATCGCCCGCCACCGCGCGCGCCTGGCCGGCTGAAGCGCTGCGATACGAGCAGGACAAGGACACAGGCCGGGAGTCGTCTCCCGGCCTTTTTCTTGCGCGCCGGTCGCGAAACCGCAACGGTCCGGGATTATTTTATCCGGGTCAATTTCTTCCGCCGCATAACTCGGTAAGATGAATGCCTATTCGACGCGTCACCACCGCGCCTTGCACCCGGGAGACACCGTGTTATTCAGCAAAACCCGCACCGCCCTGCAGCAATCCGAAACCACCAACGCCAGCCTGCAGCAGGAGAACGCCCTGCTGAAGCAGCGGCTGGCCCAGATGGAAAGCGCCCACGCCGAGCAGGCCGAGGAACTGGCCCGGCTGCAGCGCGAGCGCACCATGCTGCAAGGGGTGTTCACCAACGTCGGCCGCTTCGGCGACACCCTCGACGGCGTGCGCCAGTCCTTCCTCGAGCTGGCCGACTCGCTGAGCCAGGAAAAGCGCTCGGCGCGCGACGTGGCGGCGCAATCGGACGCCAACCGCCAGGGGTTCGAGCGCATCGCCACCAACCTGAAAAGCATGTTCGAGCGCATCCAGCAGGCTTCGGCCAACGTCGAGGCGCTCTACCAGCAGGCCGAGGAGATCGGCGGCATCGTGCGCCTGATCAAGGACATCGCGGACCAGACCAACCTCTTGGCACTGAACGCCGCGATCGAAGCCGCCCGCGCCGGTGAATCGGGCCGCGGCTTCGCCGTGGTGGCGGACGAGGTGCGCAAGCTGGCGGAACGCACCGCCAAGGCCACCACCGAGATCGCCGGGCTGGTCGGCACCATCCAGGGCGAAACGCAGAGCGCCAAGCAGACCATGCAGCTGGGCGCCGACGACGCCAGCCGCTTCTCGGCGGAGAGCCAGGAGGCGGTGGGCAGCATGCAGCGCCTGTTCGCGCTGTCGCAGCAGATGGAAAAGGCGATCGCCGCGGCGGCACAGCTGTCCGGCGTCGAACTCGCCAACCTCGACGAACTGACCGTGAAGCTCGAGGTGTACAAGGTGTTCATGGGCATCGCCAAGACGCGCCCGGAAGCGCTGCCGGACGAAACGCAGTGCCGCCTCGGCCAGTGGTACTACGGCGGCGAGGGCAAGGAAAGCTTCTCGCGCCTGCCGGGCTACGCCGCGCTGGAAGCGCCGCACCGCAACGTGCACGAGCACGCCCGCCGCGCCGTGGAGCTGTTCTACGCCGGGCGCTTCGAGCAGGCGCTGACCGAACTGGCGGCGATGGAACAGGCCAACGCCGCGGTGATGAGCGGCCTTACCCGCATGCTGTCCGAGCAGGCGCCGGCCGGCCGCTGACCCTGCCCCGCGGGCCGACGTTCTGCCGGCCCGCTTGCCCGCCAGCGTCGATGCCAGTCGGCGCGCACCCAAGCCGGCCGGGCGTCGCCTGAAGCGTAGGATGGGAAGAGCAAGGCGAACCCCATCGAACGATGGTCGATGGGGTTCGGCACTGACGTGGCGAGGAAAGCAGCGCATCGTGTGGCGATGGTGCCATCGCCCGGATGCCAGCCTCACGAGACGCCGGCGCTACCGCCTAACGGGCCAGGCTTTCCGGCTGGCTCAGGGTGCGCGCCACCGCCACCCGCCAGCCCTGGTACAGCACCGCGCGCCGCTCCTCGCTCATGCCCGGCTCGAAACGCTGCTGGCGCCGCCACAGCGCCGCCAGCTCGTCGAGCGAGCCGTACACCCCCGCCCCCAGCCCCGCCAGGAACGCCACCCCGAGCGCGGTGGTTTCGCTCACCGTCGCGCGCTCCACCGGCACCGCCAGCATGTCGGCCAGGAACTGCATCAGCCAATCGTTGCCGACCATGCCGCCGTCGACGCGCAGGCTGGCGGGGCGCGCCGCGCCGTCGGCCTGCATCGCCTCCATCAGGTCGCGCGTCTGGTAGCACACCGACTCCAGCGCGGCGCGCACGATGTGGGCGATGCCGGAGTCGCGCGTCAGGCCGATGATGGCGCCGCGCGCCAGCGGGTCCCAGTACGGCGCGCCGAGCCCGGTGAACGCCGGCACCAGGTAGACGCCGCCGGTGTCGGCCAGCTGGCGTGCCAGCGTTTCGCTCTCGCCGGCCGAGTGGATGAGCCGTACCGCGTCGCGCAGCCATTGCAGCGCGGCGCCGGCGACGAAGATGCTGCCTTCCAGCGCATAGGTGGTGCGTCCTTCCAGCCGGTAGCACACCGTCGACAGCAGGCGGTGGCGCGACGCCAGCACCTCGCTACCGGTGTTCTGCACCAGGAAGCAGCCGGTGCCGTAGGTGGACTTGATCATGCCCGGCTCGAAGCAGGCCTGGCCGACGGTGGCGGCCTGCTGGTCGCCGGCCAGCGCGGTGATCTTCAGGGGTTGGCCGAACAAGGTGGTGACGCCGTAGTCGGCGACGTTGTCGCGCACCTCCGGCAGCAGCGCGCGCGGGATGGCGAACAGCGCCAACAGCTCGTCATCCCACTCTTGGGTGTGGATGTTGAACAGCAAGGTGCGCGCGGCGTTGCTGGCGTCGGTGGCGTGCACCCGCCCTTCGGTCAGGCGCCACAGCAGGAAGCTATCGACGGTGCCGAACGCCAGCTCGCCGCGCTCGGCGCGTTCGCGCGCGCCGGGGATGTGGTCGAGCAGCCAGGCGAGCTTGCTGGCGGAGAAGTAGGGGTCGAGCACCAGGCCGGTTTTGGCGCTCACCAGCGCGGCGTTGTCCGGCGTGGCGAGCGCCGCGCAGTGCTCGGCGGTGCGCCGGTCCTGCCACACGATGGCCCGATGCAGCACCCGGCCGCTGGCGCGTTCCCACAACAGCGTGGTCTCGCGCTGGTTGGTGAGCCCCAGCGCCACCGGGGTGGCCCCGTGGGCCAGCACCTCGCGCGCCAGCGCCAGCGTGTCGCGCCAGATGTCCTCCGGCTCGTGCTCCACCCAGCCCGGCTGTGGAAAGTGCTGCGGCAGCTCGCGCTGGGCGCGGGCCAGCACCCGGCCCCCTGCGTCGAACAGCATGGCGCGGGTGCTGGTGGTGCCCTGGTCGATTACCAGCAGTGTTGCCGTCATAGGCCGAACTCCTTGCGATTGGCGCGCGGCGCCGACAAAATCGCGCCCCGATTTGCCCGCGGGCGGCGAAATATGTTAATTAACAGACGACAGATTTTCGGAATCGAACCAACATGAGCCGCTCCCCCCGCCACGAAAAGATTCTGCAACTGGTCCGCGAAAACGGCTTCATGCCGATCGAGGAACTGGCCCGCCTGCTCGACGTCACGCCGCAGACCATCCGCCGCGACATCAACCAGCTGTGCGAGGAAAACCTGCTGCGCCGCTACCACGGCGGCGCCGCGCTCGGCAGCAGCGTCGAGAACGAGGACTACGTGGCGCGCAAGGGCAAGCTGCAGAGCGAGAAGGCGTACATCGCCGACATGATCGCCGAGAACATCCCGGACCACGCCTCGCTGTTCATGAGCATCGGCACCACCATCGAGGCCGTGGCCCAGGCGCTCACCGCCAGCCACAAGGGCTTGCGCGTGATCACCAATAATATTCACGTGGCATCGATCATGTCGACCAACCCGGACTTCAACGTGCTGATCACCTCTGGCGTGGTGCGCGCCTCGGACGGCGGCATCACCGGGGTCGCCACGCTCGACTTCATCAACCAGTTCAAGGTCGACTACGCCATCCTCGGCGTCTCCGGCATCGAGCCGGACGGCTCGCTGCTCGACTTCGACTACCGCGAAGTGCGCGTGGCGCAGGCGATGATGAACAACGCGCGCCACCGCTACCTCGCCGCCGACCACAGCAAGTTCGGCCGCAACGCGCTGGTGCGCATGGGCCACATCAGCGAATTCCACGCCGTGTTCACCGACGAAACCCCGCCCGAGCCGCTGGCCAAGATGATGTCCGAACACAACGTGCGCCTGTACCTTGCAGAATAGGCGGCAACCGGCTCCCGGCCAAAGCCCGCCGCGCGCGGGCTTTTTACGCCGGCGCCGCGGCGCCCCGGCCCCTGCTGGTATACTGCAGCGTTTGCAAGCAACAACAAGCCTGACGCGCCATGAACGTTTTTTACGAAGAAAGCGGCAGCTTCAAGGTGGGCGCCGTGGTGTCCCGCAATGACGCCAGCCTGCAGGTCGACACCCTCCACGGCAAACGCGCCAAGATCAAGTCGGCCAACGTGATGCTGGAATTCAACTCGACGCTGGCCGAGTTCCTGCCGGCGGTCGAGAAGCTGGCCGCCGAGATCGACGTCGACTTCCTGTGGGAAGTGAGCGGCCAGGACGAATTCGGCTTCGAGGCGCTGGCCGCCGACTACTGGGGCCACACCCCGAGCGCGGCCGAGGCCGCCGCCATCATCCAGCGCCTGTTCGAGGCGCCGATGTACTTCTACAAGAAGGGCAAGGGGCGCTTCAAGGCGGCGCCGGAAGAGTCGCTGAAGGCGGCGCTGGCCGGCATCGAGAAGAAGAAGCGCGAGCAGGAGCAGATCGACGCCTGGGTGGCCGAGCTGAAATCCGGCCGCCTGCCGGACGCGATCCGCGCCCAGCTGATGACGCTGCTGTTCCGCCCGGACAAGAACACGCTGGAGTTCAAGGCCTTCGACCAGGCCTGCCGCGAGCGCAACCTGCCGCCGGTGCGGCTGGCGGCCGCGGTCGGCGGCATCCCCTCGGTGCCGGACTACCTGATGGCGGGCTTCCTGCTGGAGTACTTCCCCAAGGGCACCGGTTTCGGCCAGTACGCCGCGCCGACGCTGCCGGGCGACGACGAACTGCCGCTCGCCGAGGTGGCCGCGTTCTCGATCGACGACGCCGCCACCACCGAGATCGACGATGCGCTGTCGCTGGTCGCACTGCCCAACGGCAACCAGCGCGTCGGCATCCACATCGCTGCGCCGACGCTGGGCGTGGCGCCCGGTTCGGACATCGAGAAACTGGTGTTCCAGCGCCTCTCCACGGTGTACTTCCCCGGCGACAAGATCACCATGCTGCCGGACGAGCTGGTCGAACAGTTCACGCTGAAGGAAGGCCAGGCCTGCCCGGCGGTGAGCCTGTACGTCGAGGTGACGCCGGAATTCGAGCCGGTCGGCTACGAGAGCCGCATCGAGCGCGTGACCATCGCCGCCAACCTGCGCCACGACCAGCTGGAACAGGTGTTCAACGAACAGACCCTGGCGCACCCGGACGGCGGACCGGACTACGCGTTCAAGCGCGAGCTGACCTGGCTGTGGCAGTTCGCCAACGCGCTGGAGAAGCGCCGCGGCAAGTACGACCCGACGCGTCCGGTGCAGATGGATTACAACTTCAACGTGGTCGACGGCAAGGTGCTGATCACGCTGCGCAAGCGCGGCGCGCCGATGGACAAACTGGTGTCCGAGCTGATGATCCTCGCCAACAGCGAGTGGGGCCGCATGTTGGCCGAAGCCGACATCCCGGCGATGTACCGTGCCCAGAGCATGGGCAAGGTGCGCATGACCACCCGTCCGGAGCCGCACATCGGCCTGGGCGTGGCGCAGTACGCCTGGTCCACCTCGCCGCTGCGCCGTGCCACCGACTTCGTCAACCAGCGCCAGCTCACCGCGATGATCCGCGGCGACAAGCCCGAGTTCGAGCAGGGCAACGCCATGCTGTTCGCCATCCTGCGCGACTTCGACGCCACCTACAGCGCCTACCTCGCCTTCCAGGACCGCATGGAGCACTTCTGGTGCCTGCGCTGGTTCAGCCAGGAAGGCGTCACCGAGCCGACCGCGACGCTGATCAAGGAAGACCTGGTGCGCATCGACGGCCTGCCGCTGCGCCTGCGCGTGCCCGGCCTGCCGGAACTGGCGAGCGGCGACAAGGTGCGCCTGGCGGTGATCCGCATCGACGAGCTGACGCAGGAGATCGAGCTGCGCTACGCCGGCAAGGTCGGCCACGAGGACGTGCCGGTCGAGGAAGACAGCACGGTGTGACCGCAGGCCGGCTTCGGCCAACCTTGAAAACAAAAAAGCCCCGGAATCGCTTCCGGGGCTTTTTCTTTGCGGGACAAGCGCGCGGTTAGCGCGATTCCACCGGGAAGCGCTGCAACAGCCCCCCCAGCACGCCGCCCAGCGCCAGCCACAGCACCGCCGCGGAGGCCAGCGCCGCCAGCATGAAGTCGCTCATCAGGCGCGCGGGCACCAGCGTGTGCACCTCGGCCAGTACCGGCGCGCCGACCAGGTGCGGCAGCGCCGCCAGCGCCAGCGCGCCCGCCGCCCACCGCAGGCGGCGCTGGCTCCAGGCACGATGGAGCCCGAACAGCGCGCCGGCGGTGCAGGCGACGGTGAGCAGCCACCACAGCTGGCGCTGCTGCAGGTCGGCCGCGGGCACGCCCGGCGGCTCCGGCGGCAGGCCCAGCGCCGGCGCCAGCTGGAACACCACGAAGCCCAACGCGCCGAACAACAGGCCGCGCCGCCAGTCGATGTGGCCGAACTGCGACAGCACGGCGCCCAGCAGCAGGGCGTAGCCCATCGCCGCCAGCGTGAGCGAGACCGCGGTGGCGACGGCGCGGTGCGTCTTGTCGTCGGACGGCTCCTCGCTCGCCATCGCCTCGTGCGAGTGTCCCTCGGCCGCCACGGCGTCGTGCGCCGCGTGAACGTGCGCCGTGGCGGTGGCGGCCTCGAGCTGCTGCTCGTAGCCTTCGGCCTGCTCGATCAGCGGCTGGACCAGCGCCAGCTGGACCGGCGTCGCCACCACGCCGGCCAGCAGCCCGGCCAGCAGCGACAGGGCAACAATACGTGCAAACATGACAACCCTTCGCCGGTCAGTGGCAGACGAAGCCCATGGTATGGCGCGTATCGTGGCTCTCGCCGTGGGCGATGCCCGGCGCGAAGCCGACGCCGTAGAGGATCACCGCGCCCAGCAGCGCGGCGCACAGGGCGGCGGAGCGGGCTTTCCAGCGCGCGGCGCTGGCGGGGGCGAACGGGCCGATCGGTCGAGCGGCGGATTTGTGCAACTGCATGTCTATCTCCTGGGTCTTTCCATGGCCCCCCTGTCTCGCGGTGTCGGTTGGCGGCAAGCCGCCGCACAGCGATGGACCGACGATGGCGCGGCAGGGTAAGGGAGGGGCACACTGGAAGAAACGTTAAGCGCACCGCCCTCCGCGGTGCATAGCGTCGTCGCCTTCGGCCGGTCTCCGGGCTCACGAGCAGGGAGCACGCTCCCACGCCGGCGCCTTCCCGGGTGCGACCCCAGTGGCGTGTTGCCGACGCTGACTCGATTACCGTTGCGGGGGCAGCGACGGATTTGCCGATCGGCACACCGTCTTCCCGTTGAAGTTCCCCAGACGGCGGGAAACCTCAAGCCCCGGGCCGATCCGGACCGGGGCACACCGAAAGCTGCTTAAGGATAGCAGAAGCGCACCGGCGGCACGGTCAAAATGCATAGGAAGCAGCGGGACCGGTTGGACCGGGCGAAAAAAACCGCCCCCGGCAAGCGGGTAGCGGTCTGGTGCGGACGCGGGCGGAGCGTCAGCGGTTGCTGTCGCGCTTGGGCGCGAACAGCGCGGCGGTCTGGCGACCGCCCGCCGGCTTGCTGCGGCGCGCCTCGCCCGGGCGGCTGCTGCCCGGACGCTGGTTGCCGTTGTTGGGCTTGCCGCGCGGCGGCATCACGTTGCCGTTCACCTCTTTCGGCGGCGGCGGCATCACGTTGCCGTTGGGCTCGCCACGCTGGCCGTTGGCCGGCGCGGTATGGCGCCCCTTGGGCTGCTGGGAACCGGTGTTGCTCTTGGGCGGACGGGCACCCGGCTGGCGCGCGCCGTCGGCATGCTCGTGGCGACGCCCATTCTGGCCGCCGCTGGCGCCGGCGCTACTACGTGCGTTGCCGGCCTGGCCGTCGCCGCCACGGCGCTGGCCTTGGCCTTGGCCTTGGCCTTGGCCCTGGCCTTGACCCTGACGCGGCTGGGACTGGCCCTGACGCGCGGCTCCCTGGCCTTGACGCGCTCCCTGGCCCTGACGCTGCCCCTGACCTTGGCCTTGGCCACGACGCTGGCCACCCATCAGGATCGGCTCCGGCGTCACCGTCAGATCGGCCTCGTAGCCGGGAACGGTGAACTGCGGGATGTCTTTCTTGATCAGCTTCTCGATGTCCTTGAGGAACTTGAACTCGTCCACGCACACCAGCGACACCGCCTCGCCCTCGTTACCGGCGCGGCCGGTGCGGCCGATGCGGTGCACGTAGTCTTCCGGCACGTTGGGCAGCTCGAAGTTGACCACGTGCGGCAGCTGGTCGATGTCCAGCCCGCGCGCGGCGATGTCGGTGGCCACCAGCACTTGCAGCGTGTTGGCCTTGAAGTCGGCCAGCGCCTTGGTACGCGCGTTCTGGCTCTTGTTGCCGTGAATCGCCGCAGCGCTGATGCCGCTCTTGTCGAGCTTCTCGGCCAGGCGGTTGGCGCCGTGCTTGGTGCGGGTGAACACCAGCACCTGGTGCCAGTCGCCCTGGCTGATCAGGTGGGTCAGCAGCTCGGTCTTCTTGTCGCGGTCGACCAGGTGCACCTTCTGCTCGACCAACTCGTTGGCGGTGTTGCGGCGCGCCACTTCGACCAGCTGCGGGTTGTTCAGCAGGCGGTCGGCGAGCGCCTTGATCTCGTCGGAGAAGGTCGCCGAGAACAGCAGGTTCTGACGCTTGGCCGGCAGCAGCGCCAGCACCTTCTTGATGTCGTGAATGAACCCCATGTCGAGCATGCGGTCGGCTTCGTCCAGCACCAGGATCTCGACCCCGGACAGATCGACGGTCTTCTGACCGGCGTGGTCGAGCAGACGGCCCGGCGTGGCCACCAGGATGTCCAGCGGCTTCCTGAGCGCGGCGATCTGCGGATTGATCCCGACCCCGCCGAACATCACCATCGACTTGTGCGGCAGGTACTTGCCGTAGGTGCGCACCGATTCTTCCACCTGCGCCGCCAGTTCGCGCGTCGGCGTCAGCACCAGGGCGCGCGGGCGGCCCTTGAGGTGGGTCGGCGCCGGGCCGAGGCGGTGCAGCAGCGGCAGGGTGAAGCCTGCGGTCTTGCCGGTGCCGGTCTGGGCTGCGGCCAAGAGGTCGCCGCCCTTGATCACCTGCGGAATAGCCTGCGCCTGGATCGGGGTGGGCGTGGTGTAGCCGGTTTCGGCCACGGCACGCAACAGGGGCTCGGACAGGCCGAGGTCGGTAAATTTGATTTCGGACATGAAAACTCCAGCGACGGCCCAATCGCAGGTTGTGCGACACCAATCCAGGCAGACGTCGATGATGGAAAATGCGGGGGCTTCGGCGTTGAAGCTAGACCGCGCGCCGATTGGCACGACGCGGGAAGGCGACAGTGTACAGGGGTTGGCGCGACAGTGGAACCCGCTGCCGACAGTAAACGCTCAGAACCTATCCCAGTAGGCGAGCGAGCCAAAGCAGGTTGAGTGCCGCCAGCGCACAGGAACCGGAATGGTCATGGAGTACATGAGGATTCCGTATCGCTGAGCGAATCCCTGCGTGCCAAATCTATCGCTGGGCAAATCAAAGATTTGCACGCAGAGATTGGCTCAGCGATGAATTCGCACGCAGTACTGCCGGCACTCAAGATACGAAGGCGCAGTCGCTTAATGGGGTAGGTTCTCACCAAACGCCAGCGCGTCCATGGCGATGCTGCCGTGCTCCATACCGCTATGCAGCACGCTGAGCGGCGTGCCGCCGGCGCCGAGCGCGAAGAACAGCGGCAAGAGGTGCTCGGCGGTGGGATGGTTGCGCCGCGCCTGCGGCGCCTGCCGTTCCCAGTCGAGTACGGCGTCGACGTCGCCTTCGGCCAAGCGCTCGAGCATCCAGCGCTGGAACTCCAGCGCCCACGCTTCGGGGCCGGCGTTCCACGCCACTTCGTACAGGTTGTGGGTGAGGCTGCCGGAGCCGACCAGCAACACGCCCTCCTCGCCCAGCCCCGCCAGCGCCTGACCGAGCCGGTAATGGGTGGCGGCGTCCGCCGCCGGCAGCACCGGCAGGGTCACCACCGGGATGTCGGCGTCGGGGTACATCGCCAGCAGCGGCACCCAGGCACCGTGGTCGAGACCGGGGCGCTCGTCCGGCTGCACCGCGAAGCCGGCTGCGGCGAGACGGCGGTCGATGTCGTCGGCCAGGGCGCGTTCGCCCTGTGCCGGGTACTGCAGCCGGTAGAGCTGTTCCGGGAAGCCGCCGAAATCGTGCACGGTGCGCCAGTGCGCCGCGCTGCCGGCACTCGGCTGCCGTGCCGGGCGGTGCGCCGACAGGCTGACGATGGCGCGCGGGCGGTCGTGGGCGTCGGCCCAGCGCCGCCAGGCGGCCGGCGCGGGCGAGCCGTCGATCAGTACGGTCGGGGCGCCGTGCGAGATGAACAGGCTGGGCAGACGGGACATGGTGTTCTCCTTGGGTCGTTAGTCGATGATACGCCGCGTCAGGCGCGACGGCCGAGCGGCTTGAGCGCGAAGGCGCCGTCGCCAAGCAAGGCCACGCTCAGCGCCGCCGCGCTCAGGAAGGCGGTGTATTCCCAGCCGCCGCCCGGGTTGGTGAAGGCCCAGCCGTTGGCCAGATGCACCAGCAGGGTGGCGCCCACCAGCACCGGGCTCAACAGCAGCGCCACCTGGCGCCCGGCCACGCCAAGGATCAGCAGCACACCGCCGCCGATCTCGGCCACCATGGTGAGCGGGCCGACGAAGCCGGGCAGGCCGAGCGAGGCGAAGAATTGGGCGGTGCCGGCCGGGGTGAACACGAACAGCTTGGTCAGGCCGTGCGCCAGAAACATCAGGCCCAGGCTCAGGCGCAGCAGAAAGGCGGCGTAGGGGGCGGTGCGGGTATCGATCATGGTGGTGCTCCAGTGGGTGGGTATGGACGTATTAAAGCGCTTGCCATCCGCTCGATAAACCCGCCATATTTCACAATATTGATTCCCTGCAAGAAACAATCATGGACCTGATGACCGCCATGCGCGTGTTCCACGCCGTGGCCGACGGCGGCAGCTTCACCCTGGCCTCGGACAAGCTCGGCCTGTCGCGCGGCATGGCCAGCAAGTACGTGAGCTGGCTCGAAGAGCACCTGGGTACCCGCCTGCTCAACCGCACCACGCGCCGGCTGGCGCTGACCGAGAGCGGCACGGACTATCTGGCGCGGGTGGCCAGCATCCTGGCCCAGGTCGACGAAGCCGAGGCGCAGGCCGCCGAAACCAGCCGCGAGCCGGTCGGCACGCTGCGCGTCAGCGCGCCGCTGGCGTTCGGCGTGCGCCGGCTGGGGCCGATCCTGGCCGAGTTCAACGCCCATTACCCGCGCCTGACGGTGGATTTGCTGCTGGAAGACCGCCAGCGCGACATGCTGGAGGACGGTGTCGACCTGACCCTGCGCATCACCACCGACCTCGGCCAGAGCCAGCTGGTGGCGCGCGCGCTGGCGCCGGTACGGGTGGTGGTGTGCGCCGCGCCGGCCTACCTGGCGCGCCACGGCACCCCGGCCACGCCCGCCGAACTCGCCCGCCACCGGTGCCTGCGCTACACCCTGAGCGAGCCGGTGGACGAATGGCGTTTCGGCAGCGAACGGGTCAAGGTCTCCGGCCCGCTCGCCGCTAACAACGGCGACCTGCTGGTGGACGCGGCGCGCCATGGCATGGGTATCATCTGCGAGCCGACCTTCCTGCTCGGCGACGACCTCAAGAGCGGCCGGCTGGTGCCGCTGCTGGAGGGCTACCCGCTGCCCGAATTCCGCCTCTACGCGCTCTACCCGCACCGCCAGTACCTGCCGCGCAAGGTGCGCGCGCTGGTCGATTTCCTGGCCGACCATTTCGCCGGGGAGCCCGACTGGGACGCCTACCGGGCACCGGCGCCATGAGGCGCCGCGCCGCCGTGGCGCTCTGGCCGGCTCAGCGATGGGGGTAGGTTGTCGGCCATCAGAACCGCTACACTAGCGCGCTTTCCCCCTCAACTGCCTGCAACCGGACCCGACCATGGCGCTCAAAGCCACCATCTACAAAGCCGAACTCAACATCACCGACCTGGACCGCAGCTACTACGCCAGCCACAACCTCACCCTCGCCCTGCACCCGTCGGAAACGGTGGAGCGCATGATGCTGCGGCTGGTGGCGTTCGCGCGCCACGCCAGCGACACCCTGGCCTTCACCAAGGGCATCAGCGAGGACGACGAGCCGGACCTGTGGCAGAAGAACTATTCGGACGAGATCGAGCTGTGGATCGAGCTGGGCGAGCCGGACGAGAAGCGCCTACGCAAGGCCTGCGGCCGTGCCGATCAAGTGTGGATCTACAGCTACGGCGGCCGCGCCGCCGACATCTGGTGGCAGGGCATGGAAGGCAAGGCCAGCCGCTTCGAGCATCTGCACGTCGCCGGCGTCAGCCCGGACACGCTGGCGCAGCTGGCGGCGCTGGCCGAACGCAGCATGCAGCTGCAGGTGACGATCCAGGACGGCCAGATCTGGCTGTCGGACAACGTACACAACGTGCTGGTGGAGTTCGTCACGCTGAAGGAAGCGCACTGAGCGCCGCCCGGGGCGCCTCCGCCGGCCGATAAAAAAAGCGGCAGCCAGGGCTGCCGCGTAAACCACCGTTCGAGATAGGTACCAAGGAGAAGACTCAGGAACGGCTTAACACCATCTTGCTGATCGCCTCGGGACAACGTCCCAGCTTCCGGTAGAGCAGCGCCCCGGCAAAACCGCCGATGAACAGCGCGAAGTGGCCGAGGTACTCTCTCAGGCCCGGGGTGTGCGAGCAGATCAGGGCGAGCACGGCCGCCGGCACCAGCGCCTTGATCGCAGCCTTGTTGTAACCGTTCTCGTACCAGTAGGTGTTGCCCGGCTTGTCGCTGTACAGCGCGTCGACGTCGATGCGGCGCTTCTGCACCAGGTAGTAGTCCACCAGCACGATGCCGTACAACGGCCCGATGAAGGCGGCGAGCGAGTCGAGCGTGTAGTGGATCACTTCCGGCGAGTTGAACAGGTTCCACGGCGTGATGAAGATCGAACCGACCGCGGCGATCATGCCGCCCATGCGCCAGCTGATCTTCTGCGGGTTGACGTTGGCGAAGTCGAACGCCGGCGACACGAAGTTGGCCACGATGTTGATGCCGATGGTGGCGGTGATGAAGGTCAGCGCGCCCAGTACGGCGGCCGTGGTGTTGTCGATCAGGCCGACGGTTTCGATCGGGTCCTCGATCAGCTTGCCGAACACCGGCAGCGTGCCCGAGATCACCACCACGGTGACGATCGAGAACAGCAGGAAGTTGACCGGCAGCCCCCAGAAGTTGCCCCGCTTCACTTCGTCCATGCTCTTGGCGTAGCGCGTGAAGTCGCCAAAGTTCAGCGTCGGGCCGGAGAAGTAGGACACCACCAGCACCACGGCGAGCACCATCTGCCAGGCGGCGTCGAGCCCGGTCAGGCGCTTGGTGCTGAGGTCGAAGTTGATGTTGTGCCAGCCGGCCTTGTACACGATGTACGCCATCAGCAGGAGCATCACGGCGTAAACCGCCGGGCCGGCCCAGTCGATGAACTTCTTGATCGCCTCCATGCCGTGCCAGAACACCAGCGCCTGCAGCGCCCACATCGTCATGAACCCCATCCAGCCCAGCGCCGACAGCCCGGCGAACTTGATATGGCCGAGGTACGCCAGTTCCGGGAAGAAGCGCAGCACCACGATCACCAGCGCCGAGGAGGCGAGGTAGGTCTGGATGCCGTACCAGGCCACCGCGATCAGCCCCCGGATCACCGCCGGAATGTTGGCGCCGAACACGCCGAACGACATGCGGCACACCACCGGGTAGGGGATGCCGCCCTGCTGGCTCGGTCGCCCGATCTTGTTGGCCACGTACTGCACGATGCCGATGCCGATGAGCAGGCACACCAGCACCTGCCAGCTCGCCAGTGCCCAGCGCGAACAGGCTGCCGGCGAAGACGTAGCCGCCGACGCTGTGCACATCCGACATCCAGAAGGCGAAGATGTTGTACCAGTTCCAATGCTGGTCCTTGAGCGGACCGAGGTCTTCGTTGTAGAGCCGCTCGCTGTAGCCTTGCGGACACTGGCCGGCGTGGCCGGGGGAATGCGGTTGGTGCATCGAAATTCTCCTTTGCAGTTTTGCTAGTCTTAGAGGCTCTTGCTGGCCTTGTTGCTCTTCATTGTTAGCAGATTTCGTACACGCAACAATAACATTTTCGTATACGCAGTAATAACCAAGCTAGCGCACTGTTTTTACTGAGGTTTTTCTGACACACCTCGGGCGGCTCGGGCATGGGCAGCGGCATTCCGCGCCGCCACCGTCGAAATAGTTGTATACCATTCAATAGAGTTTGGTACACAAACAAATTTGCCAGCGCCATGGGTTCGGCGCCGTTTGCGGGTTAAGATAGTGGCCAGAGTCCTATAGACGACATCAAGGAGTGAGCAACCATGCTTCGGGGACTATCACCCGCTCATCCCCAACGGGGTGAGGAAGGCACCAAGGACGAACTGGTATACGCGCGGCTGTTCACCGCGATCATCGAGCACCGCCTGCAGCCGGGCATGAAACTGCCGGAAGACGCGCTGACCGAGAGCTTCGAGGTCAGCCGCACCGTCATCCGCAAGGCACTGCAGCGCCTGGCGCTGGAGCGCCTGGTGACGATCCTGCCCAAGCGCGGTGCGACGGTGGCCAAACCCACCATCGCCGAGGCGAAGAACATTTTTGCGGCGCGCCAGCTGATCGAGGTGGGCACGCTCGACCAGGTGATCGCGAACATCCGCCCCAGCGATATCGCCGAGCTCAGGGAGATCGCCCGCCAGGAACACGAGGCGCAGCACGTGCGCGACCACCGCCAGGCCATCAAGCTGTCCGGCCAGTTCCACGTGCGCCTGCTGAGCATCGCCGGCAACGACGACCTGACCGACTTCCTGGTGCGCTTGGTGTCGCGCTCGTCGCTGATCATCGCGGTGTACGGTTCGTCGTGGAGCGCCGACTGCAAATGCGACAGCCACGACGCCCTGATCGCCCTGATCGAGGCCGGCGACGCGGCCCAGGCCAAGGCGTGGATGTCGCAGCATCTGAAGGAAGTGGAGTCGGCGCTCGACATGTCGCCGGAGGAAGACAGCGAGCCCGATTTCAAGAAGATCTTCAGCGAGATGGACGGCTAGCGGCCGCCTGGCACGCCACGGGGGCCTGGCGCCGCCCCCAACCCCGGCAAAACCCTGCCGCAGCCCCCACTCGGCCCTGTGTCCGTCATTTTCCCGCGCGCTGTGCCTTATGCGCCGGCACCGCCCCGCCTACCCTGACGCCATCCCGTTTCATGATGGTGTTGCCATGTCCACAGTCCCAGCCCTACCGATCAAGCTCTACCCGCGCCTGACGCGGGGGCGCTTCAACACCTGGCGCGTCGCCTTCGTCGTCGTCACCCAGCTGCTCTACTTCGCCCTGCCCTGGCTGCCATGGCACGGTCGCCAGGCGGTCTGGCTAGACCTGGCGGGCGGACGCTTCCACCTGTTCGGCCTGACGCTGCTGCCGCAGGACATGGTCTACCTCGCCGCGCTGTTGATGGCGAGCGCCTTCGGGCTGTTCCTGTGGACCACGCTGTCGGGCCGGCTGTGGTGCGGTTTTTCCTGTCCGCAGACGGTGTACACCGAGATCATGCTGTGGATCGAGCGCTGGACCGAGGGCAAGCCGGCGGCGCGCCGCGCCCTCGACGCCGCGCCGTGGCGTCTGAACAAGGTGATGCGCAAGGGCGGCAAGCACGTGCTGATGGCGGCGTTCTCGCTGTGGACCGGGCTCACCCTGGTCGGCTACTTCAGCCCGATGCGCGAACTGGCGGCCGGCCTGCCCACGCTCGCCATCGGACCGTGGGAGGCGTTCTGGGCGCTGCTCTACGGCGGCTTCACCTACCTGCTGGCCGGCGTGCTGCGCGAGAAGGTGTGCCTGCACATGTGTCCGTACGCACGCTTCCAGGGCGCCATGTTCGACCCGGACACCCGGCTGGTGGCCTACGACGTGCCGCGCGGCGAACCGCGTGGCGCCTTGCGCAAGGACGCCCAGCCCGGCGTGGCGCGCGGCGACTGCGTCGACTGCGGGCTGTGCGTGCAGGTCTGCCCCACCGGCATCGACATCCGCGCCGGCCTGCAGTACGAGTGCATCGGCTGCGCCGCCTGCGTCGACGCCTGCGACGCGGTGATGGACAAGATCGGCGCGCCGCGCGGGCTGATCCGCTTCACCACCCAGCGCGCCGAGGACGGCGGCGATGGGCGGCCGCGCCGCCTCTGGCAGCGCCCGCGCGTGCTGGTCTACGGCGGGCTGCTGGCGATGCTGCTGGTGCTGACGGCGACCGGCCTGCTGAACCACACGCCGTACAAGCTCGACGTGCTGCGCGACCGCGCCTCGCTGGTGCGGGAGGGCGACGACGGCTGGCTGGAAAACAGCTACAGCCTCAGGGTGATGAACGGCGACGAGCAGGCGCACCGCTTCCGTGTCGAGGTGGCGGGGCTGCCCGGCGCCCGCCTGCGCGACGACGCCCCGGTGCTGGTGCCGGCGCTGACCGTCGCCACGGTCGGGGTGCGGGTGGCGGTCGATCCCGGCACGGTACAGCGCGGCAGCCAGCCGTTGCGCTTCGTGCTGCGCGCCGTCGACGCGCCGCACCGCTACGTCAGCGCCGACAGCAGCTTCATCGGCGAGTGAGCGCCGCCGCCAGCCAGTCCAGCGCGGCGAGCTGCCGGCCGGGCTCGACGTAGCTCAGGTTGAGGCGCAGGGCGTGGCGGCCGGCGCCGTCGGGGTGGAACAACGCGCCGGGCGCGAAGTGCAGGCCGTGCGCCTGCGCCTCGGCCAGCAGCGTCTGGCTGTCCGGCCCCGCGTCCTGCTCCAGCCACAGGAAGTAGCCGCCTTGCGGGCATGACAGCCGCACCGTCGGCGGCAGCCGCTCCGCCAGCGCCTGGCGCAGCGCGGCGGCGCGGTCGGCCAGTTGCTGGCACAGCCGGCGCAGGCCGGGCGGGTCGCCGCCGTCGGCCAGCAGTTCGGCGATCGCCATCTGGTTGGGCAGCGGCGAGGCCAGCGTGGTGCTGACCTTGAGCCGGCACACCGCGTCGAGGTAGCGCCCCGGCGCGATCCAGCCGACGCGGTAGCCGGGTGCCAACGACTTGGAGAAGGTGGCGCAGTACAGCACCCGCCCGGCGGTGTCGCGCACCTTGAACGGCGCCGGGGCCGGCGCCGCGAACGCCAGCTGGCGGTAGGCGTCGTCCTCGATGAGCGGCACGTCGTAGCGCTCGGCGAGCTGCCACAAGGCGTCACGCGCGGCGTCGCTCAGGCACTGCCCGGTGGGATGCTGGAAGTTGGCCATCACCGCGATGCCGTGCACCCGGCCTTCGGCCAACCCTTGCGCCAAGGGCGCCAGGTCGAGCGCGCCGTCGAGCCCGACCGGCAGCGCCAGGGTGGCGATGCCGTGCTGCGCCAGCACCCCCAACAGACCGGGGAAGGCCGGCGTGGTCACCGCCAGGCACGGCGCCGCCAGCGCGTGCGTCACCACCTGCACCGCCAGCGCCAGCGCTTCCATGCCGCCGCAGGTGATCACGAGCTGGTCCCAGTCGAGCGCCATGCCCTCGGCGTGGCAGCGGCGCGCCAGTTGGCGCCGCAGCGCGTCCAGCCCGAGCAGTTCGTGCCGCGCCAGCAGCTCGGGGTAGCGCCGTTGCACGCGCACGAAGGCCTGCGCCAGCGCGCGGCCGTCGAACAAGGCCGGATTGATGAACGGCGACCCCCACGGCAACAGCGGGGCCAGGTTGGCCGAAGCCGGTGCCGCGCCGCCCGGCGCCACGCGGAACCCGGCACGCGGCAGCGCCTCGACGTAGCCCTGCCGCTCCAGCTCGTAGTAGGCGCGCTTGGCGGTGTTCATGCCGACGCCGTGGGTCTCGCACAGGCGGCGCAGCGACGGCAGCGCGTCGCCGGCGCGGTAGCTGCCGTGCTCGATGGCGGCAACGAAAAAATCGACCAGCGTGGCGTACTTGGACATCGGTCCACTTCAAGACAACGGGAAAGACCCGCAGTGTAGCGGAGAATCCCCCGTCCCGGCCGCAAGGGGCGTGCCCCGGCCAGGCCCGCCCGGCCACCACGCGACGCGTCCGCGCTCGGCGTGGCGGAGGTCGTATAATGCAGCCATGACCACATCACCTCCCTTTGCCGGGCTCACCCCGGACTGCCTGCTGAACGCGCTGGAAGGCCTCGGCCTGCCGGTGAACGGCCAGCTCCTGGCGCTCAACAGCTACGAAAACCGCGTCTACCAGGTCGGCCTGGACGACGCGCCGCCGCTGGTGGCCAAGTTCTACCGCCCCGAGCGCTGGAGCGATGCGCAGATCCTGGAAGAGCACGCCTTCGTGGCGGAACTGGCCGGCCACGAGATTCCGGTGGTCGGCGCACTCGGCATCGCCGGCAGCACGCTGCATCAGCACGCCGGCTTCCGCTTCGCGCTGTTCCCGCGCCGCGGCGGACGCGCCCCGGAGCTCGACCGCCCGGACACGCTGCAATGGCTGGGACGCTTTCTCGGCCGCATCCACGCCGTCGGCGCGGTGACGCCGTTCGCGCTGCGGCCGACGCTGGACGCGGCGAGCTTCGGCGCGGAGCCGCTGGCCTTCCTGGCCGACTGCCCGTTCATCCCGGACGAGTTGCGCGCGGTGTACCTGGGCGTGGCGCGCCAGGCGCTGGACGGCGTGGCGCGCGGCTACGACCGCGCCGGCGCCATCACGCTGCGCCGCCTGCATGGCGATTGCCACGCCGGCAACGTGCTGTGGACCGAGGCCGGGCCGCACTTCGTGGATTTCGACGACTGCCGCATGGGGCCGGCGGTGCAGGATCTGTGGATGCTGCTGTCGGGGGAACGCAGCGAGCAGAGCGCCCAGCTGGCCGACCTGCTGGCGGGGTACGAGGATTTTTGCGAGTTCGACACGCGCGAGCTGTACCTGGTCGAGGCGCTGCGCACGCTGCGGCTGATCCACTACAGCGCCTGGCTGGCGCGGCGCTGGCACGACCCGGCGTTTCCGGCCGCCTTCCCGTGGTTCGACAGCCCGCGCTACTGGCAGGACCAGATCCTGGCGCTGCGCGAGCAGATCGCGCTGATGGACGAAGCGCCGCTGTGGCCGGTGTGAGCGCATTGCACTGAGCCGCCGCGGCGCGACGCGCCGCCCTCCCGCAACGCCCCCCTGCCGCGCCCGCCACGCGGCGCGAAGCAAGGCGGGGCCTCAGCCGGCGGCGTCGGCGGCGGGCCCCTGCACCAGGCGGTGACGCTGCGCCAGCGTCGGAAACAGCCGCATCCACAGCGCCGCCACCAACAGCGTCCCCACCCCGCCCGCCACCACCGCCGGCACCGTGCCCAACAGCGCCGCGGTGGCGCCGGACTCGAACTCGCCCAGCTGGTTGGAGGCGCCGATGAACAGCGAATTGACCGCGCTGACCCGGCCGCGCATCTCGTCCGGGGTCTCCAGCTGCACGAAGGTGGTGCGGATCACCACGCTGATCATGTCCGACGCCCCCAATACCGCCAGCGCCGCCAGCGACAGGCCGAACGAGGTCGACAGGCCGAAGGCGATGGTGGCGAGCCCGAACACCGCCACCGCCGCGAACATCACCCGCCCCACCCGCTCGGCGATCGGGAAGCGCATCAGCCAGGCCGACATCATCAGCGCGCCCACCGCCGGCGCCGAGCGCAGCAGCCCCAGCCCCCACGGCCCGGTGTGCAGGATGTCGCGCGCGTAGATCGGCAGCAGCGCGGTGGCCCCGCCCAGCAGCACCGCGAACAGGTCGAGCGAGATGGCGCCGAGGATGTCGGGCCGGCTCTTGATGAAGCGCACCCCCACCAGCAGCGAATCGAGCGTCATGCGCTGCTGCGAGGGCTCCGACGGGCGCACCGCCAGCCGCGACAGCAGCAGCGCGCCGCCGAGGTAAAGCGTCAGGTCGAGGCCGTAGGTGAACTCGGCCCCCAGCGCGTAGAGGAAGCCGCCCAGCGCCGGCGCCAGGATGGTGGCCGCCTCGTTGGCCGAAGCGGCCGCCGCCACCGCCGGCGGCAGCAGCGCGGGCGGCACCACGTTGGGCAGCAGCGCCTGCATCGCCGGCATGTCGAAGGAGCGGCAGGTGCCGATCAACACCGACAGCGCGAAGATCAGCTCGCGGCTCACCGCGAAGCCGGCGTGCGCGCTGCCCAGCCCCAGCAGCGCCGCCACCGCGGCCTGCACCAGCAGGCTCACGGTGACGATGCGCTGGCGGTCGAAGCGGTCCACCACCGAGCCCACCACCAGCACCAACAGCACCCGCGGCAGGAACTGCAGCAAGCCCACCAGGCCCAGGTCGAGCGCGCTGCCGGTAAGCGAGTACACCTGCCAGCCGATGGCGACGGTGAGGATCTGGAAACCGCTGGTGAGGCAGACGCGGGTCAGCCAGTACCGCCAGAACGGCCGGAAACGACGCAGCGAAACCGGCACGGCCGGCGAGGCAGGGTTCATGGGCGGGCAAGGAAATGACGGGGGAGGCCACAGCGTACCCTTGCCCCGCCGCGAGCGCCAGCCCGGGACGGCGTTGCAGACTGGCGCAACGGCCGGCATGGAACACTGTACCAGGCTGACACAGTGTTGCACTTCGCCACAGCGGCCGCGCCCCGCCAGGCCCGGCGCGGCCGGGCCGGAAACGCCCCCGGCGCCGTCGGACCGACACAAACCCCATTGGTTTCAACGAGATAGCGCATCACATACCAAAGTCGTAGACGGTTTTCCCCGGCGTGGGAATGGCGCTTGCAGCTGGCGCCCGGCAGTCGCCTCGTTTGCCACCGGAATGGAGAAACCATGAAAACCAGAACTCAAACCACCCTGCTCGCCAGCCTCGTCGCCGCCCTGTTCGCCAGCCAGTGCCATGGCCCTGGAGATCTACAACGACAAGGGCTGGACGCTCGACATCAGCGGCTCGGTCAACGCCTTCTACACCACCAGCAAGGCCGACAACGCCGAACGCAGCAGCCAGATCGAGAACGGCCTGTTGCCGGGCTACTTCAACATCACCGCCGCCACCAAGCAGAAGGGCCTCGACATCAAGGGCGTGATCGGCATGTGGCCGGGCATCGATTCCGACTCGCCGGCCTTCGCCGGCACCACCTCCGGCGTCGGCAAGTCCACCGTGGACGCGCGCACCAACTACCTGAGCTTCGGCAACGACAAGATCGGCACCTTCAAGTTCGGCCGCGATATCGGCCTGTTCCAGTCCAACGCCATCCTCAACGACATGACGCTGATCGGCGTCGGCGGCGGCGCCGGGCTGGCGCGCAACATCAACACCACGCTGGGCGGCATCGGCGCCGGCTACATCTACGCCGAGTTCCAGCCGCAGATCACCTACACCACGCCGGACTACAACGGCTTCCACGCCAGCTTCGGCGTGTTCGACAACAAGGACGTCGACAGCACCGGCACCACCGGCAGCCATCCCGGCTACCAGGGGCTGGCCGAGTACGGCTTCAAGAGCAACGCCGCCTCGGGCAAGGCCTGGCTCGGCTTCGTCAACCAGCAGTTCACCCGCATCCGCGACAACAACGCCACCGGCTTCGAACTGGGCGCCAAGGCCGACATCGGCAACGTCGGGCTGATGGCGCAGGGCTTCAACGGCAAGGGCATCGGCGACACCATCCTGTTCTCCGGCGGCACCGACGCCGACGGCAACAACCGCCGCTCCAACGGCTACCTGGCGCAGGCCACCTACAAGATCGACGACCTGAAACTGGGCGTGAGCTACGGCGAGAGCCGCACCAAGGCCACCAGCGAAGAAGGCAGCGGCTACATCAACCGCGTCGCCGGCACCACACTCGGCGCCTACTACAGCCTGACGCCGAACCTGACCCTGGTGGGCGAACTGAACCGCCGCCGCAACAAGGTCACCGACATCGACACCGACAGCGTGTCGCTCGGCGCCATCCTGTTCTTCTGAGGCGAATGACCCGCCCGCCGCGCGGCGGGCGGGGCACCAACGCCGCAAGCCCGACGTTCCTCTCCGGAGCGTCGGGCTTGTGCCGTTTTGGGGGGCGAAGCGCGCCGTCAGCGCGGCGCCGGCTTGAGGCGGCGGTACAGGGTGTTACGGCTGACCCCGAGGCGGCGCGCCGCGGCGCTGACGTTGCCGTTGCAGTCGGCCAGCACGCGGCGCATCAGCTGCAGCTCGACCTCGGCCAGGCGCTCGCCGTGGGGGGCGCTGGCACGGGGCGGCGCGGCGGACGGTGCCTCGACCTCCTCGACCCCGGCCGCCGGCACGGCCTCCAGCAACTCCTCGGGCAGGTGGCTCGGCAGCAGGGTCTCGCCCGGTTCCAGCAGCGCGCACAGGGTGCGCAGCACGCCGTGCAGCTGGCGCAGGTTGCCGGGCCAGGGGTAGCGGGCGAACGCCTGCCACACCGCCGGCGCCACCGCCACCGGCCGCCCCCCGCACTCGTCCGCCAGCAGTTGCGCCACCAGCGGCACCAGGTCGCTGCGCTCGCGCAGGGGCGGCAGCGCCAGGCGCACGCCGTTGATGCGGTAGTAGAGGTCGGCGCGGAAGCGGCCCGCCGCCACCGCCTCGGGCAGGGCGCGGTGGGTGGCGCACAGCAGCGAGAAGTCGACCGGCAGGACACGACTGGAGCCGAGCGGCGTCACCTCGCGTTCCTGCAGCACGCGCAGCAGGCGCGCCTGCAGGGCGAGCGGCATGTCGCCGATCTCGTCGAGAAACAGCGTGCCGCCGTTGGCCTGCAGCAGCTTGCCGACGTGGCCGCGCCGGCGCGCGCCGCTGAAGGCGCCCTCCTCGTAGCCGAACAGCTCCGATTCGATCAGCCCTTCCGGGATCGCGGCGCAGTTGACCGCCACGAAGGGCCGGTCGAAGCGCGACCCGCTGCGGTGGAAGGCACGCGCGAACAGCTCCTTGCCGGTGCCGGTCTCGCCTTCGATCAGCAGCGGAATGTCCTTGCCGACCAGGCGCAGCGCGCGGCGCGCCACCGCCGCGAGCCCGGGGTCGCCGGCGAGGAAGTCGTCCAGCGTGCGCGGCCGGCCACCGCCGAAGGCCGAGCGTCCGGTCTCCGCCGCAGGCGGCGCCGCGACCGGCGCGTGATGTTGCAGATAAGCCATGCAGTCTCTCCCTGTCGCCGGGCTCGCCGTCTTCCGCGAAAGACGCCCGGTCTCTCCTGCTTTGTACAAGGGAGCGCGCCGCCTCACCATTCATCTTTGGTCGGGGATGGGTGGCACCGCGCTACAATGGCGCATGTCCGACTTTCCCTATCTCGCCGGCTACCCGCCGGCGCTGCTCGAGCGCGTGCGTGCGCTGGTCGCCGACCGGCGCCTGGGCACCTGGCTGGCCGAGCGCTACCCGGAGCGCCACGCGGTGCAGACCAACCGCGCGCTGTACCAGTACCTGGCCGAGCTGCGCCAGCGCTACCTGAAGAACGCCACGCCGCTGGCCAAGGTGCTGTACGACAACCGCCAGCACCCGGTGCACGGCACCCTCGGCACCAATACCTTCGTGGCGCGGGTGCAGGGCGGCAAATTGAAGAGCAAGAACGAGATTCGCATCGCCACGCTGTTCCGCGAGGCGCCGCCGCAGTTCCTGAAGATGATCGCGGTGCACGAGCTGGCGCACCTGAAGGAGAAGGAGCACAACAAGGCGTTCTACCAGTTGTGCTGCCACATGGAGCCGGACTACCACCAGCTGGAATTCGACCTGCGGCTGTGGCTCACCGCGCGCGAGCTGAACCTGATGCAACCCGGCTGAGCGCCCGGCGCGACGGCGAAAAGGTTGGCCGAAGACCCGGGCCTTCGGCCAACCCTGGTCAGAACCGGCTCACGATTTTTTGACGAGCGGCACGGGGCCGGTCGTACCCGGCCGCTGCCGCCCTAAGCGCATGAACAGGTTCTGACGACTCAGTAGTTGGTGGTGTTCGCCGCCGGCGCACTGGCCGCCGGCTGGGCGTTGACCGTCATCTTCAGACGCCGGCCCGGATCGCTGGGCAGCGTCACGGTGTTGCGCTGGCCGTGGTATTCGTAGGTCACCTCATAACCGGTCAGTTCCTCGCGCTGCGACGGGTGGCACACGGTGCGCGACGCCGTGGTCGGACGCGCGCCCTGAGTGTTGCGCGCGATCTGCTGCCCGGCCATGGCGCCGCCGATGGCGCCGACGATGGTGGCCGCGGTCTTGCCCTTGCCGCCGCCGACCTCGGTGACCCAGCACCCCGCCGACCAGGCCGCCCAAGAGCGCCCCGCCGTTCTCCGCCGTCACCATGCCCTCCAGGCCGCCGCTCGGGGCCGGCGCCGCGACCGGTTCGTTGACCTGCTCGCAGTTATCGTCCTTGACGGTCTGGTAACGCGGCTCGCTCTTCAGCACCGTGGCGTAGTCGGTAAAGGTCATCGCTTGGGCGCTGCCGGCGGCAACGAGCAGCGTGGCGATCAGCATTCTTTTCATTATCGGGATTCTCCAGAGTCGGCAATCCGCCTTCAGAGGCGGCGGTGACGGCCAGTATAAGGAGACGATATGTATGCCTTGTAAATAGTTGTTAACGGATGTTAAGCCCGCCGCTTGCCCAGCTCGGCCACCAGCACGCTGGCCACGATCAGCGCAGCGCCGCACAGCGCCGGCACGGTGAGCGGCTCGCCGGCGAGCCAGCCCACCAGCCCGCCCCACACCGGCTCCATGGCGTAGATCAGCGTGGCGCGCGTGGCCGGCACCGTCTGCTGCGCCCAGTTCATCGCCACCTGGATCAGCGTGGTGGCCAGCCCCAGCCCGAGCACGCAGCCGATCAGCCCCGGCGTCGGCTGCGGCGCGGCCTCGCCGGTCGCCAGCATCAACAGCGTCGCCAGCAGCGCCACCGTCAGCAGCTGAACCACGGCCATGCGGCGCGGCTCGCAGCCCCCGGCGTAGCGGCCGAGCAGGCAGATTTCCAGCGCGATCATCGCCGCTCCGGCCAGGGTCAGCGCCTCGCCGAGGCCGAACGACCACTCCAGGCCGCGCGGGTCGGACAGCAGCACCAGCCCGCCGAACGCCACCGCGATGCCGAGCCAGGCCGCCAGCGGCGGCGGACGGCGGAACAGCAGCAGCATGATCAGCGGCACCAGCGGCACGTAAAGCGCGGTGAGGAAGGCCGACTTGCTGCTGGCGATCAGGCCGAGCCCCATGGTCTGCAGGCCGTAGCTACCGCACAGCACCGCCCCCATCAGCACCCCGGCGCGCAGTTCGGCGCGGGTCAGGCCGCGTAGCTGGCGCCACGACAGCAGCAAGGCCAGCGCCCCGGCCACGCCGAAGCGCAGCGCGACGAAGCCGAACGGCCCGGCCCATTGCAGCGCGGTCTGCACCGCGAGGAAGGTGCCGCCCCAGACCACCGTGATCAGCAGCAAGACCAGGTCCGGCAGGCGCGAGGGACGCGCCCCGGAAGGCAAGGGCAAGGTGGCGCTGGATGAGGTCATGACGGAACTCCACGGGAAGGAAAGCGAGGGTCGATTGCGGCGAAACGGCTCAGTGCACTATACTGCACATATCGCTCAATGTGCAATATAGTGCTCACACCATGCCCGACACTCCCCCGCAAGTGCTGCTCGATGTTTCGGTCAACCTGCGCCAGGCGCGCCAGACGCTGGGCTGGAGCCAGGACAAGCTCGCCACCGCCGCCGGCGTCAGTCGCCGCATGCTGGTCAACATCGAGGCCGGCGACAGCAACGTCAGCCTGGCCACGCTCGACCGCCTCGCCGCCGCGCTCGGCCTGTCGTTCGCCGAACTGGTGCGCCCGCCCGCGGCCAACCCGCGCCAGCCGGCGGCCCCGGTCACGGTGTGGCAGGGCCGGCACCCCGACAGCCACGCCAGCCTGCTGCAAAGCCTGGGCAGTGCCGGCCGCACCGTCGAGCTGTGGCTCTGGCAGCTCGCCGCCGGCGAACGCTACGACGCCGAAGCCGACCCCGCCGGCAGCCACGAGATGCTGTACGTCATCGCTGGCGAGCTGGAGCTGGAACGCGCCGGCACGCGCCAGCGCCTCGCCCCCGGCGACTCGCTGGCCTTCGCCTCCGACGAGCGCTACGCCTACCTCAACCCCGGCGCCGTGCCGGTGCGCTTCACCAAGAACGTGCTGCTGGCGCGCTGAGGCGCGGGCATGCAAAAAGCCGCGTCCCGAGGGAGCGCGGCTTGGCGTGCAAACAGCAAGACGGCGGATTCCGTCACTGACCGGGAGCGGCCCGGCTGCGCCGGGTCCGGCAGCGTCGGAACAGGGCGCGTTGTCAGCCGCCGGAAAGCCGCGTCCCGCAGGAACGCGGCTGGCCGCCAACAGGTCCCGGCTCAGTAGCCGAGCGTGGCGCCGTCCGGGTTGCGCGGGTCGGAGTAGCCGTACAGGCCGTCGTCGCGCAGCTGGATGGTCTGGGTGCGGCCCATGGTCGGCTGCACCGACACCTTGTAGCCCTGCTTCTGCAGGATCGCCATGGTGTCCGGGCTCAGGCCCTTCTCGACGCGCAGCACGTCCGGCAGCCACTGGTGGTGCACGCGCGGCGTCGACGCCGCCTCCGCCGGGTTCATACCGAAGTCGATGGCGTTGACGATGGTCTGCAGCGTGGTGGTGATGATGCGCGCACCGCCCGGGCTGCCGGTCACCAGCCACGGCTTGCCGTTCTTCAGCACCAGCGTCGGCGACATCGACGACAGCGGACGCTTGCCCGGCTGGATGGCGTTGGCGTCGCCGCCGATCAGGCCGTAGGCGTTGGGCACGCCCGGCTTGGCGGAGAAGTCGTCCATCTCGTCGTTGAGCAGGATGCCGGTGCCACGGGCGACGATGCCGCTGCCGAAGTTCAGGTTCAGCGTGTAGGTCACCGCCACCGCGTTGCCCTTGGCGTCGACGATCGAGTAGTGCGTGGTCTGGTCGCTTTCATACGGCTGCGGCTTGCCCGGCTTGATGGCGGAGGCCGGCAGCACCTTGACCGGGTCGATCTTCTGCGCCAGCTCGTCGGCGTACTTCTTCGAGGTCAGCCCCTTCACCGGCACCTTGACGAAGCCCGGATCGCCCAGGTATTCGGCGCGGTCGGCATAAGCCAGCTTCATGGCCTCCGCCATATGGTGGATGGTCTGCGCGCTGTTCACGCCGTACTGCGCCAGCGGGTAGCGCTCCAGCATGTTGAGGATCTGGATGATGTGGGTGCCGCCCGAGCTCGGCGGCGGCATCGACACCACCTGGTAGCCACGGTACTCGCCGCGCACCGGCGCGCGCTCTTCCACCTTGTAGTTCCTGAGGTCGTCCTTGCCGATCAGGCCGCCGTGCTGCGCCATCTCGGCCACGATCTTGTCGCCGATCTCGCCGTTATAAAAGACCTTGCTGCCGTGCTTGGCGATCAGCCTGAGCGACTTGGCCAGGTCCTTCTGCACCAGCTTGTCGCCCAGCTGCAGCGGGCGGCCGTTCTTGAAGAAGATGGCGCGCGTGCTGTCCCACTTGCCGAGGTTGTCCTTCTCCACTTCCAGCATCTTGGCCATGGTCGGGCTCACCACGATGCCGCCTTCGGCCAACTTGATCGACGGCGCGATCAGGTCCGCCAGCTTCATCGTGCCCCAGCGCTTGAGCGCGTGCTCCATGCCGGCCACCGTGCCCGGCACGCCGACGGCGAGGTGGGTGTAGGTCGAGCGGCCCTCGGCGACGTTGCCCTTCTCGTCCAGGTACATGTCGCGGCTGGCCTTGGCCGGGGCGATCTCGCGGAAGTCGAGCGCCACGTCATGGCCGCTCTTGGCGTCGTGCAGCACCATGAAGCCGCCGCCGCCGAGGTTGCCGGCGTTGGGCAGCACCACCGCCAGCGCGAAGCCCACCGCCACCGCGGCGTCGACGGCGTTGCCGCCGCGCTTCAACACGTCCAGGCCGATGCGGCTGGCCAGCTCCTGCTCGGCGGCGACCATGCCATGCCCGGCGTAGACGGGGTGGAAGATGTCCTGATCGTAGTCGTACTTGACCACCGGGGCGGCAACCGGGGCTTCGGCCTGCGAGGCGACCGGGGCAAAGGCCAGCGCCAAGCCCAAGGCCATGGCGCCGAGCGCGAAGGGACGACGGATACGGGAAGACAGCATGAATGACTCTCCTTTGTTGACGGCATCGGCCAGGGCGTCGGTGCGCCCTGGTCAGGGGTGGCGGGCGCGTCGTAGCGCTGCTAGCGACGGCGCGGACGTGCCCGGTGAAGCGGCAGGCTCTGCGGCCTGCTGGTATTTCAACCCCGCCGACGCTGCATGATTCATGCCCGCCATGACATCACCATCGGCGGTGCTAACTTCTTCATTCTATGACGTAAGATTTTGAATGAAACCGGCACGCGTTCGGATAACCGTCATTTGACGAGGCATGGCGCACGGAAAACCGAACGCGCCGTCCCGCTGCGCGGTGAATAAGCTACCTCGCCGGGCCCGGCTCTCTATACAATAGCCACCTTGTTGATTGGTAAAGGCTTCTGCCGCGCGCCGAAGCCAAGGATCTGGATTACCCATGTTGCGATTGTCTGAAATCAAACTGCCGCTCGACCACCCGGAAGCGGCGCTGCGCCAAGCCATCGTGGCTTACCTGGGCGTGCCCGACGCCGAGGTGGGCAGCTTCACCGTGTTCAAGCGCAGCTACGACGCGCGCAAATCGACGATGCAGCTGATTTACATCGTCGACGTCGAGGTCGCCAACGAGGCCGCCTTGCTGAAGAAATTCGCCAAAGACATCCACGTCGTGCCGACCCCGGACATGAGCTACCACTTCGTCGGCCAGGCGCCCAGCACCCTGGCCAGCCGACCGGTGGTGGTGGGCTTCGGCCCGTGCGGCCTGTTTGCCGGGCTGATCCTGGCACAGATGGGCTTCCGGCCGATCGTCCTGGAACGCGGCAAGAAAGTGCGCGAGCGCACCAAGGACACCTGGGGGCTGTGGCGCAAGAACGTGCTCAACCCGGAATCCAACGTGCAGTTCGGCGAAGGCGGCGCCGGCACCTTCTCCGACGGCAAGCTGTACAGCCAGATCAAGGACCCGCGCTACCTGGGCCGCAAGGTGCTGGAAGAGTTCGTCAAGGCCGGCGCGCCCGAGGAAATCATCTACGTCAACAAGCCGCACATCGGCACCTTCCGCCTGGTCAGCATGGTGGAAAAGATGCGCGCCAACATCGAGGCGCTGGGCGGCGAGATCCGTTTCGAGCACAAGGTGACCGACGTGCTGATCGAAGACGGCCCCACCGGCAAGCAGATGCGCGGCCTGGTGCTGGCCAACGGCGAACAGATCCTGTCCGACCACGTGGTCATGGCGCTCGGCCATAGCGCGCGCGACACCTTCGAGATGCTGCACGCGCGCGAGGTGTTCATGGAGGCCAAGCCGTTCTCGGTGGGCTTCCGCATCGAGCACCCGCAAACGCTGATCGACAAGGCGCGCCTCGGCAAGTACGCCGGCCACCCCCTTCTGGGCGCGGCCGACTACAAGCTGGTGCATCACGCCAGCAACGGCCGTTCGGTGTACAGCTTCTGCATGTGCCCGGGCGGCCAGGTGGTGGCCGCCACTTCCGAACCCAACCGCGTCGTCACCAATGGCATGAGCCAGTACTCGCGCGCCGAGCGCAACGCCAACGCCGGCATCGTGGTCGGCATCACCCCGGCCGACTTCCCCGGCAGCGGCCCGCTGGCCGGCATCGTGCTGCAGCGCGAGCTGGAATCGCGCGCCTTCGTGCTGGGCGGCGGCACCTACGAGGCGCCGGGCCAGCTGGTGGGCGACTTCCTCGCCGGCCGGCCGTCCAGCCGTCTCGGCTCGGTCACGCCGTCCTACCAGCCGGGCGTCATGCTGGGCGACTTGTCCAGCGCGCTGCCCGACTACGCCATCGCCGCCATGCGCGAGGCGATCCCGGCCTTCGACAAGAAGATCCGCGGCTTCGCCATGAACGACGCGGTGCTGACCGGTGTGGAAACCCGCACCTCGTCGCCGCTGCGCATCACCCGCGGCGAGGACTGCCAGAGCCTGAACGTGCGCGGCCTGTTCCCCGCCGGCGAAGGCGCCGGCTACGCCGGCGGCATCCTGTCGGCCGGGGTCGACGGCATCAAGGTGGCCGAGGCGGTGGCGCGCAGCATCCTGAAACTGGCCTGAGCCCGCCGCCACCAGGCGCCGTGAGCCGCGACAAAAAACCCCGTCAGCATGACGGGGTTTTGTTTTGACCGGCGGCTTGGAACCGGTTCAGGATCTGTTGCGAGCGGCCCTCAGCGGGGCGAAGAGCCGCACAGAAACCGGAATGTACTGGAGTACATGAGGATTTCGCGCAGCGCATGAGCCCCGATCAGGGATCGCGCAGTAAGATCATGAACTGGTTCTTACTTCTTGGCCGGCTCGCGGCCTCGGCCCGGCGGAATGATCGAGCCCGGCGCCACCACCTTCTGCTTGGCCTGCTTCGGCTTCTTGACTTCCTTGTTGCTGCGCACTTGACCCTTAGCCATTGGATATCTCCTGGCGGTGCCGGCATCGTGCCATGCCCCGGCACCACGGTAAGGCGGTTGCAGGTATCTCCCTGCAGCGGCGCCGACGGTGGCGCCGCATAAGCAGATGATAGGCCGTTCGCGCGCGGCGGGTGGCATTATCTTGCGCGGCCGCCCCGGCCAGCGCCCGCCGTGCCACGGCCGGCTTTGCGGTATCATCGGCCATTATCGGGCGGCCGCGCCGCCCCATCGCACCATCACGAGACCGCCATGAACCAGACCGTCCCCGAAACCCTCAAACCCTGCAACAAGTGCGGTTCGCGCGCCGAGCTGATCAAGAGCGGCTCGCGCCGCTACTGGGTGCAATGCACGCGCTACGCCGGCAACGGCAACTGCAACGCCATCGGCGCCCAGGCCGACAACAAGAAAGAAGCGATACATAACTGGAACAGCACGCGCTGATAACCTGTTCATGATCCTGCTGCGCGTCCCTGATCGGGGCTCATGCGCACTGCGTGCGAATCTATCACTGAGCAAATCGAAGATTTGCACGCAGTGATTCGCTCAGCGCTCAGAAATCCTCATGTACTCCAGTACATTCCGGTTTCTGTGCGGCTCTTCGCTCCGCTGAGGGCCGCTCGCGACAGACCCTGAACAGGTTCTGAGTTGTTCCTGGATACACAGGACTTAGGACACTCCCCCATGTTCGCCTGGTTCGAAAAACGGCTGCACCCCTACCCCGACACGCCACCGGCCCAGCCCCCCCAGGGCTTCTTCCCCTTCGTCTGGTCCTGTACCCGCGGCCTGCGGCCCTTGATCGCGGCGATGACCTCGCTCACCGCGCTGATCGGCGCCTTCGAGGCGCTGCTGTTCTCGATGCTGGGGTCGGTGGTGGACTGGCTGAGCAAGGTGCCGCCGGCGCAGCTGTGGCAGACGCAGCAGCACAACCTGCTGCTGTTGGCCGGCATCCTGCTGGCGAGCCCGCTGCTGATCGCGTTGCAGTCGCTGTGCAAGTACCAGGGCCTGGCCGGCAATTTCCCGATGCTGCTGCGCTGGAACTTCCACCGCCACCTGCTCGGCCAGAGCATGAGCTTCTACCAGGACGAATTCGCCGGCCGGGTCTCGGCCAAGGTGATGCAGACCGCGCTGGCGGTGCGCGAAACGGTGGTCATCGTCACCGACATCCTGGTGTTCGTGGTGATCTACTTCGTCACCATGGTGGCGGTGGTGGGCCGTTTCGACCTGGTGCTGATGCTGCCCTTCCTCGGCTGGCTGGTGCTCTACGTCGCCACGCTCGCCTTCTTCGTGCCGCGCCTGGGGCGTGCCGCCAGCGCCCAGGCCGACGCGCGCAGCCTGATGACCGGGCGCATCACCGACGCCTACACCAACATCGCCACCGTCAAGCTGTTCTCGTACGGCCAGCGCGAGGCCGGCTTCGCCAGGAGCGCGATGCAGGAGTTCATGCTCACCGCCTACCGCCAGATGCGGCTGGTGAGCGGTTTCGAGGTCACCAACCACGCCCTCAGCATGGTGCTCATCGCCAGCACCGCCGGCGCCACGCTGTGGCTGTGGAGCCAGGGCCGAGGTCGGGGTCGGCGCGGTGGCCGCCGCCACCGCGATGGCGCTGCGCCTCAACGGCATCTCGCACTGGATCATGTGGGAGATGTCGAGCCTGTTCGAACACATCGGCACGGTGCAGGACGGCATCGCCACGCTGTCGCGCAGCATCGCCGTCACCGACCGCCCGGACGCCAAGCCGCTCGCGGTGACGCGCGGCGAGGTCCGCTTCGAGGCGGTCGATTTCGGCTACGGCGGCGAGCGCAAGGTGATCGACCAGCTCACGCTGACGGTGCGGCCGGGCGAGAAGATCGGCCTGGTGGGACGCAGCGGCGCCGGCAAGTCGACCATCGTCAACCTGCTGTTGCGCTTCTACGACGTGGAGGGCGGGCGCATCCTGATCGACGGCCAGGACATCGCCCACGTCACGCAGGACAGCCTGCGCGCCCAGGTCGGCATGGTGACGCAGGACACCTCGCTGCTGCACCGCTCGGTGCGCGACAACCTGCTGTACGGCCGCCCCGACGCCAGCGACGAGCAGATGGTCGCCGCCGCGCGCCGCGCCGAGGCGCACGAGTTCATCCAGACCCTGACCGACCCCAAGGGCCGCCACGGCTACGAGGCCCACGTCGGCGAGCGCGGCGTCAAGCTCTCCGGCGGCCAGCGCCAGCGCATCGCCATCGCCCGCGTGATGCTGAAGGACGCGCCGATCCTGCTGCTGGACGAAGCCACCAGCGCGCTCGATTCGGAAGTGGAAGCGGCGATCCAGGGCAGCCTGTACCGCCTGATGCAAGGAAAGACCGTGGTGGCGATCGCGCACCGCCTCTCCACCATCGCCGCGATGGACCGGCTGGTCGTGCTCGACCGCGGCCAGATCGTCGAGGAAGGCACGCACGCCGCGCTCTTGGCGCAGGGCGGGCTGTACGCGCGGCTGTGGGCGCACCAGAGCGGCGGCTTCCTCGGCGAGGAGGCCGAGGACGACGAGACCGTGGCGGCCGGCTAGCCGAGCCCGGCACCACCGTGCCAGCCCGAGGCCAAGGTTGGCCGAAGCCGGGCTGGCGCCGGGTTTTTCCGCCCGGCGCGCCGGGCCTCACCGCGGGCACCGGCCATACCGGCGTACGTGCTGCATGGCAACAAACCAACAGAACCACCCCCTGAATGCCGCTGTAACGGCGTCCCCTTCTGCAACGACCGATTAACGAACATATTTTCGATAATCGGAATTGTCGTCCCCCAGCCCTGTTGCTACATTTTGAGCGCCACCCGTCCTCACACCCGCAGGACGACGCGCCGCCCTCCACCCGGGGGCAGAGCAAGACCCGACGGTCGCGCCGCGACATCACCGCCCCGCACGCCGTCCCTGACCAGACCCTCGGCCGCTCGCACCGCGGCACCGGGACGCCAGGCCAGCGCACCGCTTCACACCCAATAAAAACAACACTTTGTAACAACGCGATAAAACAGCGACGACGAGATTCAGACGCCGTCGCCATAAACGAATGGAGAACAACAGGATGTCGACTACCCCCACCCCCCTGACGGCGATCGCCCCCTCCGGCAGCGTCGGCGACAAGATCCGCAGCGCCTTCGCCATCGGCAAGATGCGCTGGGGCATGCTGGCGCTGGTCTTCTTCGCCACCACCATCAACTACATCGACCGCGCCGCGCTGGGCGTGATGCAGCCGGTGCTGGCCAAGGCCATGGCCTGGACCGCGCAGGACTACGCCAACATCAACTTCTGGTTCCAGGTCGGCTACGCCGCCGGCTTCGCCGCGCAGGGCCGCTTCATCGACAAGGTCGGCGTCAAACGCGCCTTCGCCATCGCCGTGGTGCTGTGGAGCATCGCCGCCGCCGCGCACGGCTTCGCCGCCAGCGCCGCCGGCTTCATGGTGTGCCGCTTCTTCCTCGGCCTCGCCGAAGCCGCCAACTACCCGTCCTGCGTCAAGACCACGCGGCTGTGGTTCCCGGCCGGCGAGCGCGCCATGGCCACCGGCATCTTCAACGCCGGCACCAACGTCGGCGCCATGCTGACCCCGCTGATGCTGCCGTTCATCCTGCAGGTCTGGGGCTGGCAGGCGGCGTTCTTCACCATCGGCGCACTGGGCTTCGTATGGCTCGTGTTCTGGCTGCGCAACTACTACAACCCGGAAGAGCATCCGCGCGTCAGCCAGCAGGAACTGGCCTACGTGCAGCAGGGCGTCGAACCGGCGCCGGCCAAGGTGCCCTACTCGCGCATCCTGAAGATGCGCGGCACCTGGGCCTTCACCGTGGCCTACGCCATCACCTCGCCGGTGTTCTGGTTCTACCTGTACTGGCTGCCGCCGTTCCTCAACCAGCAGTACCACCTCGGCATCAGCGTGACCCAGATGGGCCTGCCCTTGATGGTGATCTACCTGATGGCGGACTTCGGCAGCGTGTTCGGCGGCGCCGTGTCGTCGTACCTGATCTCGCGCGGCATGGCGCCGGTACGCTCGCGCCTGGTGTCGATGCTGGCCTTCGCGCTGTGTATCTCGTCGATCGTGTTCGCCGCCGGCGCCAGCAGCCTGTGGATGGCGGTGCTGTTCATCTCGCTGGCGGTGGGCGCGCACCAGGCCTGGACCGCCAATATCTGGAGCGTGGTGATGGACACCTCGCCCAAGCACGTGGTGAGTTCGGTGTTCGGCTTCGGCGGCATGATCAGCGCCATCGGCGGCATGTTCATGACCCAGCTGGTGGGCTATGTGCTGACCGTCACCCACAACAACTACGCCGTGCTGTTCACCATGATCCCGGTGGTCTACTTCATCGCGCTGGCCTGGCTCTACTTCATGGCGCCGCGGCAGGTGGAAGACGCCGCCGCATAAGCGCGGCCTTCCCCGGTGGCGGCAGGGCGGTCGCGTCGACCCGCCTGCCGCCCGCGACGGGCCGGCCGACGCCGGCCCGTCGGCTTTTTCCCGCCCCCACTTCCCGCCCTGCCCCCTCCCCGCCGACCCGGCACGCCCGCCACAGCGCGGCGCCGATCCTCAGCGACGTCATGATGCCGCCGCGTCAAATGTGTTAAAAACACCTCTACGCCTCCTCACACACCCTTTTGGCAAGGCCGAAACCGCATGTCATCCGCTGCCCCTCTTCCCGACCTTGCCGCGCTGCTGGCGCAACGGGTCGATCTCGATCCGGCCGAGCTGGCACGGTACGACCTCGAGCAGCACCCGGCGCTGGCCGACACCGCCCTCCTCGGCGCCGCGCTGCACGACTTCCTGCAGCGCCAGCCGGAGACCGGCGAGCGCTTCGGCGACGCGGCCGACGCCGCGCTGCGCCGGCTGGTCGAGCACAAGGTAAGCCACTTCGCCGCCCTGCTGACGCGGCCCTGGGCCGGGGAGTCGCTCGACGCCGGGCTGGCGCTGGGACGGCAACAGCATGAGTACGGACTCTCCACCGCCTGGCTCAGCAGCGCGCACCGGGTGTATCTCGACCACCTGGAGCAGCGCGTGGGCGGCCTCGCCCTGGCGGCGGACGACCGCGCCGGCCTGACCGCGGCGCTGCGCAAACTGGTGTTCTACGACCTGCTGCTGCAACTGAGCGGCTACCACGCCGGGGCGGAAGCGGTGAGCCAGGGCGAGGCGCAGCGCCTGGCGCGCCTCAACCGCCTCTACATCACCCTGAGCCAGGTCAGCCACATCGCCGCGCGCAACGTGCGCCACCTCGGCTCACGCGAGCTGGCGGCGCAGACCCTGCTGCGCGAGGTATGCGAAACCGTGGTCGAGCACGGCGGCATCCACATGGCCTGGGTCGGCTTCATCGATCCGGCGTCGCAGCGCATCGACCCGTTCGCCTGGGCCGGCGCCGACGCCGCGCGCTACCTGGTCGGCATCACGGTGTCCACCGACCCGGCGCGGCCGGAAGGCCAGGGCCCCTCCGGCCGCGCGGTACGCAGCGGGCAACTGCAACTGCTCGAGGACTCGCTCAACGCCCCGAGCTATCACGCCTGGAGCCAGCACGCGCTGCGCCAGGGCTTCCGCAGCAGCGTGGCGACGCCGCTGTGGCGCGACGGCGCGGTGATCGGCGTGCTCAACCTGTACGCCGCCGCGCCCGGCTTTTTCGGCGCGGAAGAACAGCGCCTGGCCAAGGCCATCGCCGACAAGATCGACCTCGCGCTGGGCCACCTCGACGACCTGGAACGGCAGCGCCAGGCCGAGGCCCGGCTGCTGCACCAGGCCACCCACGACCCGCTCACCGGCCTGCCCAACCGCACCCGCCTGTTCCACCGCCTGGAGCAGGCGCTGCAGGCGGACGCCGCCGACCGGCTGACGGTGCTGATGCTCGACCTGGACGGCTTCAAGGACATCAACGACCTGTTCGGCCACAGCGCCGGCGACACCCTGCTGTGCCGCATCGCCGAGCGCCTGCGCGCGCTGTGCCGCCCCGCCGACGTGGTGGCGCGCATGGGCGGCGACGAGTTCGTGGTGCTGCTGGAACAGCTGCCCGACCCGCACACCGCGCGCAACGCGGTGGAGCAGATCATCAGCGCCGTGCGGCGCCCGGTGCCGCTGCCGGACGGCGAGGTCAGCGTCAGCACCAGCATCGGCATGGTGACCGGCAGCGCCGGCGTCAGCGCCGATACCCTGCTGCGCCAGGCCGACATCGCGCTGTACCGCGCCAAGTCGCTCGGGCGCGACCAGTACTGCCTGTTCGACGACGAACTGGAACGCCAGCTCAAGCAGCAGCAGACCACGCGCCACGCCATCCGTGCCGCGCTCGACGGCGACGAGCTGGCGCTCTACTACCAGCCCAAGGTCGACCTGCAAAGCGGCGCGGTGATCGGCGCCGAGGCGCTGATCCGCTGGCTGGTCGACGGCGAGGTGCGCGCCCCCGGCCGCTTCCTGCCGGCGCTGGAAGGCACCGAACTGCTGGGACAGATCGACAGCTGGGCGATCCGCCACGCTATCGCCCAGGCCGCGCACTGGCACCGCCACGGCCTGCCGCTGCAGATTTCGGTCAACGTCTCCGCCATCTCGTTGCGCCGCCCGGCGTTCTTCGGCGAACTGCGCGCGCTGCTCGCCGAGGCCGCCCTGCCGCACCAGGCGCTGCAGCTGGAGGTGCTGGAATCGGTCAGCCAGGACAGCCTGCAATACATCATCGACTGCCTGCAGGCCTGCAAGGACATCGGCGTGTCGCTGGCGCTCGACGACTTCGGCACCGGCGCCTCCTCGCTGCTGCACTTGCAGCGCATCCAGCCCGACGTGATCAAGATCGACCAGCGCTTCGTGCGCTCGATGCGCGAACAGCCGGAAAACATCGCCATCATCAAGAGCGTCAGCACCTTCTCCCAGCTCTCCGGCCGCACCGTGATCGCCGAGGGCGTGGAAACCGAGGCCATCGGCCAGGACCTGCTGGCGCTCGGGGTGCGCTTCGGCCAGGGCTACGCCATCGCCCGGCCGATGCCGGCGGCGGACTTCCCGGTCTGGGTCAGCCAGTGGCGCCCGCCCGCGGCATGGCGGGGCCACGCCGCGACCGCATCCTGACCCAGCCCCGCCGGGTGGCAGGGTTGGCCGAAGAGGATGCCGCCGCCGCTTGGGCGTGAGCCGCGTGGGGCCGAACACAGGCAGCCTGCTTATCGCGGCAAGTAAATTGGTCGACCAGCTTGCGGGTCCCGCCCCCACACGTTGGCCGAAGATCCCCAACACCAACAACAAAGCCCATCGGCCGCGAGGCACGATGGGCTTTGTGTTGCCGCGCGACGGTCACGCCGCCGCGCTGGGCTCAAGGACGCCGTTACGAGCGGGCGGCCGCGGCGGCCACCGCCGGACGACTCTTGCTCCACGGCGTGCCGAACAGGCGCGAGCGGGCCCAGCCCACCACCAGCAGCGCCAGCGCCAGCACGCCGGTGCCGATCACCTCGATCTGGTGCTCCGGACGGATCGCCATCATCGCCACCACGGCGCAGATGAACAGGATCACCGCCCAGGTCAGCCACGGGAACAGCCACATCTTGAACGCCGGGGTCTCGCCCTTGGCGATCATGCGCTGACGCATGCGCAGCTGCGAGATGGCGATCACCAGGTACACCAGCAAGGCGATGGTGCCGGAGGTAGCCAGCAGGATGTCGAACACCGCCTTCGGCATCAGGTAGTTGGCGATCACGGTGAGGAAGCCCACCACCATCGAGCCCAGCACCGCCTTCTGCGGCGTGCCGTTGGCGGCGGTTTCGCCGAACATCTTCAGCGCATCGCCACGGGAGGACAGCGAGTACAGCATGCGCGAGGCGGTGTAGAGCGCCGAGTTGAGGCAGCTCGCCACCGAGATCAGCACCACCACGTCGACGATGGCCTTGGCGTTGGGGATGCCGATCAGCTCCAGCGTGCGCTGGTAGGAACCGGACGAGGCCAGGAGCGGGTCGTTCCACGCCACCAGCGCGGTCACCACGAAGATCGAACCCAGGTAGAACAGGCTGATACGCCACACCACCGAGTTGGTGGCCTTGGTGATCTGCTGCTGCGGGTTGTCCGATTCGGCGGCGGCGATGGTGACGATCTCGGTGCCTAGGAAGGTGAACATGGTGGTCAGCATCGCGCCCAGCACGGCGCCGAAGCCGTTGGGCATGAAGCCGCCGTGGGCGACCAGCTGCGACACCCCGCTCACCTGGCTGCCCGGGATGAAGCCCATGATGGCGGCGCCGGTGATGGCGAGGAAGGCGACGATGGCCACCACCTTGACCAGCGCGAACCAGAACTCGAACTCGCCGTAGTTCTTGACGCTGAACAGGTTGGTGATGGTCAGCAGCACGGTGATGCCGAGCGCGAACAGCCACATCGGCACGCCGGCAAACCAGGTGTGCAGGATGGTGGCGGCGGCGTTAGCCTCGAGCGGGATCACCAGCACCCAGAACCACCAGTACAGCCAGCCGATGATGTAGCCGGCCCAGTGGCCGATGGCGCGGTCGGCGTAGGTGGAGAAGGAACCGGTATCCGGAGCGGCGACGGCCATCTCGCCCAGCATGCGCATGACGAGCACCACCAAGAGGCCGGCGATGGCGTAGGCGATCAGCACCGCCGGGCCGGCCTCGGCGATGGCGTGGCCGGAGCCGACGAACAGGCCGGCGCCGATCACACCGGCGATCGACAGCATGGTGACGTGACGTTGCTTGAGGCCGTGACTCAGGCCTTGGGATGAAACACTCATGAATAGATTCTCCTGACTACCCGGCCTCCGTGTGCAGAATGCGCCGGGGCCTGTGCTCGGCTGCGGCAAGGGGGCAGCGGCCGGCGTGTTATCGGTTTTTTTTATGCATGGGGAAATGCAGCGTGCGAGTGTAAGCGCGGATTGGCGATACAATTAGACCCAATCCGGTTTTTTTGATGGAGCCATTTTGGCCCGCACGCCCATGTCGCCACGTCCCAGCCCCGCTTCCTCCGCCACGCCCTCGCTGCTGACCGACCTGCTGCAGCTGCATTTCGACCCGGCCAGCAGCGAGCCCAACAACCAGCAGCTCTACCGCCTGCTGCGCGACGCCATCCTGCACGAAACGCTGCCGCCGGGGCTGCGCCTGCCCTCGTCGCGCCAGCTCGCCGCCGAGCTCAGCCTCGCCCGCAACACCGTGATCCACGTCTACGAACGGCTGGGGGCCGAGGGCTACGTCGCGGCCGGGGTCGGCCAGGGCACCTTCGTGCTCGACACGCGCCCGGACAAGCTCGCCAGCCGCGACGCGGCCGGCCCGGCGCGGCCGGTGCCGGCCACCCCGGAGGTGGTGATCTCGCGCCGCGGCGCCGAACTGGTGGAACAGGCCGGCGCCGGCGAGAAGCAATGGGGCGCCTTCATGCCGGGGGTGCCGGAGGTGCGCACCTTCCCGTCGCGCACCTGGATGCGGCTGCACAACCGCCAGTGGCGCAAGCCGCAGCCGGACCTCTTGACCTACGCCGTCGGCCCCGGCCTGCCGGCCTTGCGCAGCGCGCTGGCCGACTACCTGCACAGCTCGCGCGGGGTGCGCTGCACGCCGGAGCAGATCATCGTCACCAACGGTTCGCACTCGGCGCTGCAGCTGATCGGGCTGTTGCTGGGCGACGCCGGCGACGCCGCCTGGGTGGAGAATCCGGGTTACTGGGGGGTGCACAGCGTGTGGCGCAGCGCCGGGCTCGACACGCTGCCGGTACCGGTCGACGGCGAGGGACTGCAGGTGGACGAAGGCGCCCGCCTCGGGGTGCCGAGGCTGATCTACGTCTCACCCTCGCACCAGTACCCGCTGGGCGCGGTGATGAGCCCGGCGCGTCGGCGCCGCCTGCTCGCCTACGCGCGCCGCCACGACAGCTGGATCGTCGAGGATGATTACGACAGCGAATTCCGCTACGGCCGCCCGCCGCTGCCGTCGCTGCAGGGGCTGGACGGCCACGGTCGGGTGATCTACCTCGCCACCTTCTCCAAGGTGATCTACCCCGGGCTGCGTCTGGGCTACATGGTGGTGCCGGAGGCGCTGGTGGAAAGCTTCCAGACCGGTCTGTCCGAGCTGTTCCGCGGCGGCCAGTACCTGACCCAGGCGGTGCTGGCCGACTTCATTGCCGAGGGCCACTTCGTCTCGCACATCCGCCGCATGCGCCACCTCTACGCGGCGCGGCGCGAGGCGCTGCTGTCGGCCATCCGCCAGCATTTCGGCGACGAATTCGCCATCCACGACGGTGCCGCCGGGCTGCACCTAGTGCTGGGCCTGCCGGACGGCAGCGACGACCGCGCCGTCACCGCCGCGGCGCTCGCGCGCGGCATCCTGACCCGGCCGCTGAGCGCCTACTACCGTGGCGACGGCCCGCACCAGCCCGGCCTGCTGCTGGGCTACGCCCACGTCGACGAGGACGACATCGCGCGCCACTTCGCCACGCTGGCCGGGGTAATCGGGGGTGAGGGAACTCAACGCAGCGCCGGCTTGAACCACGGCCGGCCCTGCGGCGCCGGCAGGCGGTAGCGCTTCGCCAGCGCCTCGTAGAAGCCCTGCTGGCCGAGCTGACGCAGCGCCTGGTTGAAACGGTCGCGCGCCGTGGCATCGTGGAAGGCCAGCCGGTACGGCGTGGGCGGGAACAGCGCGAACGGGCACAGCGACGGCGCCGTGTCGAGGCCGGGGCCGAGTTCGTCGTTGAGCTGCAGGAAGACGTTGATGTCGCTCACCGCGACGTCGGCGCGGCCGTTGTAGAGCAGGCGGTTGAGGGTGATCTGCGGCGACTGCTCGACGTAGTCGGGATTGCCCGCCGCCATCGCCGCGTAGTCCGGGCCGAGAAAGCGCCGCGCGTTCTGAAACGCCGCCACCCGGTAACGACCGAGCTCCGGCACCGCGTCGAGGCGGAGCTGGCGGCGACACAGCGTGATCGCGGCATTCTGGTAGGTGATGTAGGGATCGGACAGGTAGCCGCCGTCGTTGGCGATGGCCGCGTCCACCCGCCCGGCGGCGAGCCACTGCTGGGCGCGCTTGTTGGGGGCGAACGACACCTGCGGCTGGTAGCCGGCGGCGCGCAGCGCGGCGGTGACCAGTTCGTACTCCACCCCGCGCTGCTCCTCCGCCATCACGTACGGCGCCTTGGTCTCGCCGATGGCCACGCGCAACGGCCCGCCGGACGGCACGGCAGCGGCCAGCGCCGGCAGCAACGCGCACAGCAAGGCCGCCCAGCGGCGGCCCCGGTGCCTGGTGTGGATACCCTTCATGACCTTCATCCCGAGGACGAGCGCGCCGGCAGTGCCAGCGCAGTCGGCGTTTACATGGCATGGCATTGTGCATCGCGGCGGCCGGGGTGCCATGAGCCAGATCAACCCCCGCCGCCGGCCGCATAGACAAAAGGTTGGCCGAAGCCCCCAGCGAGGCTTCGGCCAACCTTGTCGCCGCCCTGGCGACCCGCGCCGGGCATTGTAGACCAACCGCGCCGCCGCGTCGGCAGTGCGCGGCGCGGCGCCGATCAGGCCGCGGCGTTTTTCAGTATCTGGTACAGCTCGTCCTTGAGCTTGAGCTTTTCCTTCTTCAGGTTCTCCACGTCTTCGGCGCTGCCCGCCTCGAGGTGCGCCTCGATGTTCTTGATCTGCTGGTCGAGCGCGTTGTGCTTGTCGAACAGGCGCGCAAAATGGGCGTCTTCGGTCTTGAGCTGGCTGATACGGTCGCGAAATTCGGGAAACATGACATCCTCCAAAGGTGGCGGGCCGCGCGGCGGCGGCAGGGGTTTCATGCCATGGTAGACGCCCCCCGGACCGCCGTTCTTGATTTAACGCAGAGAACCGCCTGCGCGCCTCGCCCCGCCGGCATCGGCCGCGCCCGGCCCGTGGCGGGGCGACGAAGGCCGGCCGCACGGAAGGGAGCAACGGGTGCCTGGCCGCCCCCTCCGCACGGCGCATGGCCCGTACGCCCCGCGTGCTCAGGCCGGCGCTGCGCCGGCGTCCTCCCGCTGCAACACGTCGATCAGGCGGTGCAGACCGTCGGTCAGCGCCCGCACCGAGCCTTCCAGGTCCCAGTCGTCGTGCCCCGGTTTCACCACGTTGGAAATGGCGCGAATCTCGATGAAACGCTGCCCTTCCTGCAGGCAGACGTGGAAGAACGCCGCCCCCTCCATGTTCTCGATCTCCACCTCGCGGCTATCGATAAAGGGCGCCAGCGCTGCGTTCAGCGACACGCTCTTCGCCTGCGCGAACCCGGCCGGCAACGCCGGGCACGCCAGGGTATGGCGGCGCTCGAACGCCATGTCGAGCGGCAGATGCGCCAGGTGGGTGAAGCCCTCGGGCGTGAAGAAGCCCAGATCGCCTTCCACCTCCGACGCCACCAGCACCACGTCGCCGATCCGCAGGCCGGCGTGCGGGTACACCCCGGCCACGCCGGCCAGGATGATGACGTCGGGCTTATGCTGCTGGATCGCCTTCAGCGTGGCGTAGGCGGTGGCGGTCAGCCCGACGCCGGAAACCACGGTGGTGACGCCGGGGTGGGAAAACAGGCTCGCCTCGGTGGCGGTGGGAAACAGCACGGTGATGTTCATGGCAATCCAGCAGTTCTGAGCGTAGCGACGTCGGCATTGTAAAACGGATACGCCGGGGCAGCAGCCGGCCCCATCCACCGGCTATAGTGAACCGAAGAACCGGTCCACGATCTGCCACGCGCGGATCGCAGGCGCGGTGGAGCACTGCGGCGACGGGCCCCGGCACCGGCTGCAGTCCCCTGAACTCCACCCCGGCTCACGGCATGGAGGAACGCCATGAAGTACGAGAGCATTCTGGACGCCATCGGCCACACCCCGCTGGTGCGGCTGAACCGCCTCACCCGCCAGTTCGACTGCGCGGTCTACGCCAAGCTCGAATTCATGAACCCCGGCGGCTCGGTCAAGGACCGCATCGGCCAGTTCATGGTCGGCGAAGCCGAGCGCCGCGGCGAGATCGCGCCGGGCGGCACCATTGTCGAATGCACCTCGGGCAACACCGGCATGGGGCTCGCCATGTTCGCCGCGGCACGCGGCTACCGCACCGTGTTCACCATCGCAGACAAGCAATCGCGCGAAAAAATCGACATGCTGCGCGCCATGGGGGCGGAAGTGATCGTCTGCCCCACCGACCTGCCGCCGGACCACCCGCGCCAGTACATCGAGGTGGCGCGCCGGCTGGCGGTCGAGATTCCCGGCGCCTTCCTGTGCAACCAGTACCACAACCCGGACAACACCCGGGCGCACTACGTCAGCACCGGCCCGGAAATCTGGCACGACACCGAAGGCAAGATCACCCACTTTGTCTGCTGCATGGGCACCTGCGGCACCATCAGTGGCATCGGCCGCTACCTGAAGGAGCAGAACCCGGCGGTGCAGGTGATCGGCGTCGACCCGGAAGGCTCCATCCTGTACGACCTGTTCCACAGCGGGCGCGAGGTAGAGCCACACGTGTACAAGCTGGAAGGCATCGGCGAGGACTTCGTGCCGGGGGCGCTGGATTGGAGCGTGATCGACGACGTGATCCAGGTGGGCGACAAGGACAGCTTCCTGATGACGCGCCACCTGGCGCACAGCGAGGGCATCTTCGCCGGCGGCTCCAGCGGCGCGGCGATACTGGCCGCGCTGCAGGTGGCAGAACGGCTGGGCCCGGGAGACCTGATGGTGGTGCTGCTGCCAGACGGCGGCCGGCAGTACCTGGGCAAGATCTACAACGACGACTGGATGCGCGCCAACGGCTACCTCGAGGCACGGCCCGGTCTCACCGTCGCCGACGTGCTGCGCGCCAAACCGCCGCGCGCACTCGCCACCGCCGCCCCGGGCGATGCGCTGCGCGACGCGCTGCAACGCATGCGCGACCTGTCGTGCGCGCAACTGCCGGTATTCGACGGCGATGAGCTGCTGGGCATGCTGTACCGCCAGGACCTGATCAATGCCCTGCTCGCCGGCAAGGCGCTGGATGCGCTGATCGTGCGCGAGCTGCTGCGCGAACCGCTACCGGTACTCGAAGCCGATGCCCCGTTCGACGAGATCGCGCGGCGCGTGCCGAGCCAGGTGCCGGCGCTGCTGGTGCACACCAGTGCCGGCTACGACATCATCACCAAGAGCGATCTGCTGCGGGCGCTGGCCGCCGACGACTGAAGCGCGATGGCCGCCGCCGGACTGCGCAGGATGGGTGAAGGCGCTATTCCTTCGCGACGTGACGCTTGCCCACTCAGTCAGTGCCGCAACCCATCGAGCCACGCATCCGGCGCGGTGACGGGGTGCGCTACGCCCCCCATCCTACCGAGCGGCCGGGCAGGAAGAGTCGCTACACCGAAAGAGAGGCACACCATGCGTTTCTCCACCAAGGCCATCCACGCCGGGCTGGCGCCGGACCCCTCCACCGGCGCTGTCATGACCCCGGTCTACCTCACCTCCACCTTCGCGCAACAGGCCCCCGGCGTACACCAGGGCTACGACTACGCGCGCACCGCCAACCCCACGCGCAGCGCGCTGGAAGCCAACCTGGCAGCACTGGAGGAAGGCGCCTACGGCCTGGCGTTCGCCAGCGGCCTGGCGGCGGCAACGGCCGTGCTGCAAACGCTGTCGAGCGGCGACCACGTGCTGTGCGGGCAGGACCTGTACGGCGGCACCTACCGCCTGATGACCCAGGTGTTCGCCCGCTTCGGCGTCGCCTCCAGCTTCGTCGACGCCACCGACCCGGCGGCGGTTGCCGCCGCCTTCACCCCCGCCACCAAGCTGCTGTGGCTGGAGACGCCGAGCAACCCGCTGCTGACGGTGTGCGACATCGCCGCGCTGGCCCGGCTGGCGCACGCGCATGGCGTCACGGTGGTGGTGGACAACACCTTCGCCTCGCCCTACCTGCAGCAACCGCTGACACTCGGCGCCGACCTGGTGCTGCACAGCACCACCAAGTACCTGGGCGGCCATTCCGACGTGGTGGGCGGCGCGCTGGTCACCAACGACGAGGCGCTGTACCAGACGCTCAAGTTCCTGCAGAACGCGGTCGGCGCGGTGCCTGGGCCGATGGACTGCTTCCTGGTGCTGCGCGGCATCAAGACGCTGGCGCTGCGCATGCGCCAGCACTGCGCCAACGCGCTGGAACTGGCGCAGCACCTGGCCGAGCACCCCGAGGTGCTGCGCGTGCACTACCCCGGCCTGCCCGACAGCCCCTGGCACGAGCTGGCGCGGCGCCAGATGTACGCCTTCGGCGGCATGATCTCGCTGGAACTCAAGGGCGGCGCCGAGCGCAGCGCCCGCTTCACCAGCCGCACCCGGCTGTTCACGTTGGCCGAAAGCCTGGGCGGCGTCGAGTCGCTGGTCAGCCTGCCCACCGCCATGACCCACGCCGCCATCCCGCCCGAGCAGCGCCACAAGGCCGGCCTGCCCGACGCGCTGGTACGGCTGTCGGTGGGGCTGGAAGACGTCGAAGACCTGATCGAGGACATCGACCGTGCGATCGCGGCGACATGAGCGGCCCGTCTCGCCATCAAGCAAAAAACCGCCCTTGACGGGCGGTTTCTGTTGAGCCGGACACGTCCCGGCTTGGCATCACGGCGGCGCATCGCCCGGTGCGAGCGGTAAGGTTCAGGCGTTGTACCCCAAATTCGACGCCAGATCGCGCTGGGCCTGCTCCACGCTGACGCCACGGCGCTGGGCGTAGCTCTCCACCTGATCGCGGCTCACCTTGCCAACGCCGAAGTAGCGCGAATCGGGGTGGCTGAAGTAGAAGCCCGACACCGCCGCGGTGGGCAACATGGCGTAGCCTTCGGTCAGCGTCATGCCGATGGCCGGGGCGTCCAAGAGTTCGAACAGCTCCTTCTTCACGGTATGGTCCGGGCAGGCCGGATAGCCCGGCGCCGGGCGGATGCCCTGGTATTGCTCGTCGATCAGCGCCTCGTTGTCGAGCTGCTCGTGCGGCGCGTAGCCCCAGAACTCGGTGCGCACGCGCTGGTGCATCAGCTCGGCGAAGGCCTCGGCGAAGCGGTCGGCCAGCGCCTTGAGCAGGATCGCCGAATAATCGTCGTTGGCGGCTTCGAAGCGCGCCACGTGCGGGTCGATGCCGAGGCCGCCGGTGACGGCGAAGACGCCGATGTAGTCCTCAACGCCGCTGTCCTTGGGCGCGATGAAGTCGGCCAGGCACCAGTCCGGGTTCCTGTTGCCGTCCTTGTCGGTCTTGACGATCTGCTGGCGCAGGCCGACCCAGGTCATCAGCCGCTCGCCGCTGTCGGGGTGGTAGATCTCGATGTCGTCGTGGCCGACGCTGGCGGCCGGGAACAGCCCGATCACGGCGTTGGCGGTGAGCCATTTCTCGTCGATGATCTGCTTCAGCATGGCCTGGGCGTCGGCCCACAGCGCGCGCGCCGACTCACCCACCACCTCGTCGGACAGGATGGCCGGGTAGCGGCCGGCCAGCTCCCAGCTCTGGAAGAACGGCGTCCAGTCGATGCAGCGGGCGATCTCGGCCAGTGTCGTAGTGCTCGAAGCGGCGCACGCCGAGCCAGGACGGCTTGGGCGGGGTGTAGTTCGCCCAGTCGATCTGGTGGCGCTGTTCGCGGGCTTCGGCGATCGGCAGCAGCTTGGCCTCGCCGCGGCCCTCGAAGATGGCGCGCGCCTTGGCGTAGTCGGCGGCGACCTCCTCGACGAACACGTCGCGCAGCGTGTCGGACAGCAGGTTGGAGCACACGCCGACGGCGCGGCTGGCGTCCGGCACGTAGATCACCGGGCCGTGGTAGTTGGGGGCGATCTTCACCGCGGTGTGCACGCGGCTGGTGGTGGCGCCGCCGATCAGCAGCGGAATGGTAAAGCCCTGACGCTGCATTTCCTTGGCCACGTGGCTCATTTCTTCCAGCGACGGGGTGATCAGGCCGGACAGGCCGATGATGTCGGCCTTGTGCTCGATCGCCGCGTCCAGAATCTTCTGGCACGGCACCATCACGCCCAGGTCGATCACCTTGTAGTTGTTGCAGCGCAGCACCACGCCGACGATGTTCTTGCCGATGTCGTGCACGTCGCCCTTCACCGTGGCCATGATGATCACGCCCTTGGCCGGCGCGTCCTGCAGGCCCATGGCGATCTTCTCTTCCTCGATGAACGGCTCGAGGTGCGCCACGGCGGCCTTCATCACACGCGCGGATTTCACCACCTGCGGCAGGAACATCTTGCCGGCGCCGAACAGGTCGCCGACCACGTTCATGCCGTCCATCAGCGGGCCTTCGATGACGTGGATCGGGCGCTCGCACTTGAGGCGGACTTCTTCGGTATCTTCGACGATATAGGTGGTAATGCCCTTGATCAGCGCGTGTTCCAGGCGCTTCTCCACCGGCAGGCTGCGCCACGCCAGGTCCTCGCCCTTGGCTTCCTTGGCATCGCCGCGGAAGCTTTCGGCCAACGTGATCAGCGCCTCGGTGGCGGCCATGCTGTCGTCGCCCTGCATCAGCACCACATCCTCGATGCGCTCGCGCAGCACCGGGTCGACCTCGTCGTACACCTCCAGCGCGCCGGCGTTGACGATGCCCATGGTCATGCCGCGCTTGATGGCGTGGTACAGGAACACGGCGTGGATCGCCTCGCGTACCTTGTTGTTGCCGCGGAACGAGAACGACACGTTGGATACGCCGCCGGAAATCTTGGCGTGCGGCAGGTTCTGCTTGATCCAGCCGGTGGCCTCGATGAAGTCCAGCCCGTAGCGCGCGTGTTCCTCGATGCCGGTGGCGACGGCGAAGATGTTGGGGTCGAAGATGATGTCTTCCGGCGGGAAGCCCACCTCGTCCACCAGGATGCGGTAGCTCTTCTCGCAGATCTCGACCTTGCGCGCGTAGGTGTCGGCCTGGCCGGCCTCGTCGAACGCCATCACGATCACCGCCGCGCCGTAGCGGCGGATCAGGCGCGCCTGCTCGACGAACTTGTCGACGCCTTCCTTCATCGAGATCGAGTTGACGATGCCCTTGCCCTGGATGCACTTCAGGCCGGCCTCGATCACCTCCCACTTGGAGCTGTCGATCATGATCGGCACGCGCGCGATGTCCGGCTCGGCAGCGATCAGGTTGAGGAAGCGCACCATCGCGGCGTGGGCGTCCAGCATGCCCTCGTCCATGTTGATGTCGATGATCTGCGCGCCGTTTTCCACCTGCTGGCGCGCCACGTCGAGCGCGGTGGCGTAGTCGCCGTTCAGGATCAGGCGCGCGAACGCCTTCGAGCCGGTCACGTTGGTGCGCTCGCCGACGTTCACGAACAGGTCGCTGTCGCCGATGTTGAACGGCTCGAGGCCGGACAGGCGGCACTTGGGCTCGAGCGCCGGCAGCGCGCGCGGCGGCAGGTCCTGCACCGCCTGGCAGATCGCCGCGATGTGCTCCGGCGTGGTGCCGCAGCAGCCGCCGACGATGTTGATCAGGCCCGATTCGGCCCACTCCCTGACGTTGACCGCCATGTCCGCCGGCGACAGGTCATAGCCGCCGAAGGCGTTGGGCAGGCCGGCGTTGGCGTGCACCGAAACGAAGGTGGACGAGATGCGCGCCATTTCCTCGACGTAGGGACGCAGCAGGTCCGGCCCCAGCGCACAATTCAGGCCAAAAGAAATTGCATCGGCATGCGAAAGTGAGTTGTAAAATGCCTCTGTCGTCTGACCGGTCAGGGTACGGCCGGACTGGTCGGTGATGGTGCCGGACACCATGATCGGCAGCCGGGTCGCCTCCGGGTGCTCGTCGAAATACTTGTGGATGGCGAACACCGCCGCCTTGGCGTTGAGCGTGTCGAAGATGGTTTCGACCAGCAGCAGGTCGGCGCCGCCCTTGACCAGGCCGTCGATGGCCTCGGTGTAGCTCTCGACCAGGGCGTCGAAGGTGACGTTGCGGTAGCCCGGGTCGTTGACGTCCGGGCTGATCGAACAGGTACGGTTGGTCGGCCCCAGCACGCCGGCGCAGTAGCGCGGCTTGGCCGGGTTCTTCGCTGTTTCGGCGACGCACAGCTCCTTCACCAGACGCGCCGCGGCGTGGTTGATCTCCCACACCAGCGCTTCCATCTCGTAGTCGGCCATGGCGATCGAGGTGGCGTTGAAGGTGTTGGTCTCGACGATGTCGGCGCCGGCATCGAGGTAGGCCTGGTGGATGCCGCCGATGATGCCGGGCTGAGTCAGCACCAAGAGGTCGTTGTTGCCCTTGACGTCGCAACGCCAGTCCGCAAAACGTTCGCCGCGGTAGTCCTGTTCGGTGAGCTGGTGGCGCTGGATCATGGTGCCCATGCCACCGTCCAGAATCAGGATACGGCGCGACAGGTGATCGTATAGGGTGGGGTTGGTGGCGATCGTCATGGCAAACAAGTGGTTATCGTCTAAAACGGGAAGGTGGCGTCATCGGTCTGGCATCTTACCATGCTGTCCGTACCGAACCCGCCAACCTTTAAGAAGAAGAGAGCAGAAGCTTATGTTCAGGGCGCATAAACCGGTGCTGGCGATGGTGCTGGCCTTAGGGGGGGACTGTCCGCGCAGGCGGCAGCGGTATTACGCATCGGCGTGTCGGATTCGGACGGCCCGCCCATCGTCGAGCTGGCCAGCGATCCGCAGCAGGGGCTGGTGGGCGGCCTGTACAAGGAACTGGGGACGGCGCTGGCGGAAGAACTGGGCACCACGCCACAGTTCATCGTGGTGTCGCGCAAGCGGGTGGAACAGAACATCGAGGCCAACAAGGTCGACATCCACTGCAACGCCAACCCCTTGTGGTACGGCAACGCCAGCCGCTTGGGCTGGACCCAGGAGCTGTACCCGCAGGTGGAACGGCTGATCGCGCTCAGATCGAACCACCCGCTGCGGCATCTGGACGAACTGGCGGGCAAGCGCATCGGCACCACGCGCGGTTACCACTATCCGGCGGTGGAGGCGCTGTGGGCCAGCGGCCGAGGCCACGCGCGTGGACGAGGCGCGCATCGAGCTGTTGATGAAATCGCTGCAGAAGAAACTGATCGACGTCGCCATCCATTCCGAACTGGAATTCGCCTACTGGGCGCGCAGCTACCCGTTCGAGGCGCGCAAGCTGGAGATGCTGCCGGTGGTGGTGTCCACCATGCCGACCATGTGCGCGGTGGCCCCGGCCAGCCGCTACAGCGTGACCGAGCTGAACCAGGCCATCGCCCGGCTGCACAAGAACGGCAAGCTCAAGACCATTCTCAAGGCCTATCAGTGGCAGGCCAATTGAGCACGGCGTGGCCTCTCCCTCAGTAACGTAGCTGATAGTACAGCGAATAGGCTTCGATGCCGTCGTTGGGCTGCTTGAGTCCGGCGTTGGAGTAATGGATGGCGCGCAGGCCGAGGGCGTGGTGGGCGCCGAAACGCAGGCCGATGCCGATGCGGTCCTCGAGCTGCAGCGCGCTGCCCAACTGGTGATCCTCGATCTGGGTATGGCGGAACGCGGCAAGGCCGATGCCGGCCTCGACGAAGGGACGGATGTCGCTGTTGCTGAATTCGTAGACCAGCACCGGCGAGAACGACAGCGTCTGGTTGCTGGCGGCCTGGTCGCCGGCCCAGTGGGTCAGGCCGACGTCCCAGTAGCCGGTGAGGCGGCCGGTGGGGCTGTTCCACCAGCTCTGGGTGAAGTCCTGCTGCAGGCCCAGGCGGTAATAATCGGACCCCTCCCCGCTTTTCCCCAGCGACAGCGACAGATCAAGCGCCTGGGCGGCAGGCATCAGGGCAACGGTGAACAGCAAGCCGGCGACGATGGTACTTGTTTTCATTATCGGCATCCTTTGACGGCAGACCGGTGACGGACAAAGGCCAGTTAAAAAAAGTATAGTGGTCCGCATGTCATGCACAAGGCGATGCGCTCATCCGCCTTCCATGCCGGCCCCGCCCCTTTCACCAACCTCGCTTACAGAACCTGTTCACGATCTGTCGCGAGCAGCGCAGGAACCGGAATGTACTAGAGTACATGAGGCTTCCTGATCGCTGAGCGAATCACTGCGTGCCAATCTTCGATTGGCTCAGTGATAGATTCACACGCAGTGCACATGAGCCCCGATCAGGGATGCGCAGCAAGATCGTAAACACGTTCTCAGGTCAGCCATGCCACACATCGTCTATCTGCACGGTTTCAATTCCAGCGAACACTCGGCCAAGGCGCAAGAAACCGCGGCCTTTCTCGACCAGTGCGGGTTGGCCGAAACGTTTCACTGCCCACGCCTGCCGCCACACCCGGCCGATGCCATCGCCGCCGCCACGGCGCTGCTGCAGAGGCTGCCGGCGGACACGCTGCTGATCGGCAGTTCGCTGGGGGGTTCTACGCCAGCTGGCTGGCCGAGGCGCTGGGGCTGCGCGCGGTGCTGATCAACCCGGCGGTACGCCCCGACCGCTCGCTGGCCGCCTATATCGGGCCACAGACCAACCCCTATACCGGCGAGCAGTACACGCTCGGCGAGGCCGACCTGACGGCGCTGCGCCGGCTCGCCGTGGAGCGGCCCAACGCGGAGCGCTACTGGCTGGTGCTGGGCACCGCCGACGAGGTGCTGGACTGGCGCGAGGCGGTGCGCCACTACCGCGGTGCGCGCCAGACCGTGTTCTTTGGCGACGATCACCGCCTGGCCCGCTGGCCGGAATGCCTGCCGGGGGTGCTGGCATGGGCGGGCGACGAGTGCCGGGAACAGGTGGACGAGACGTAACGCCGCCCGCTGTTCGCTGCACAAAACAGCCTGTTCTGCCACGGCCATTGCGCGGCCGGCGCCGCCGCGACACTATGCCGAGCTAGACCGACATCGCTTGAGGAGACCCGACATGACGCTTGCCATCCGCTTTTACCAGACCGGTGGACCCGAGGTGCTGCAGACCGAAACCGTGGAAGTGGGCGCGCCCGGACCGGGCGAGGTGCGGCTGCGCCATAGCGCCATCGGCGTCAACTTCATCGACACCTACGTGCGCAGCGGGCTCTACCCGGCCAGCCTGCCATCCGGGCTCGGCACCGAGGCGGCCGGGGTGGTCGAGGCGGTGGGCGCCGGCGTCGACCAGGTGCGGGTGGGCGACCGGGTCGCCTACTGCGGCGGCCCGCTCGGTGCCTACAGCGGCGAGCGCCTGATCCCGGCGGCGGTGCTGGTGAAGCTGCCGGACGAGATCGGCGACGAACAGGCGGCCTGCATGATGCTGCAGGGCATGACCGTGGAGTACCTGATTCGTCGCACCTACCCGGTGCAGCCGGGCCAGACCGTGCTGTGGCACGCCGCCGCCGGCGGCGTCGGGCAGATTGCGGTGCAGTGGCTGAGTTCGCTCGGCGTCAACGTGATCGGCACGGTGGGCTCGGACGCCAAGGCGCAGCGGGCGCGCGAGCTGGGCTGCGCCGACGTCATCAACTACAGTACCGAGAACGTGGTGGAGCGGGTGCGCGAGATCACCGCCGGACAGGGCGTGCCGGTGGTGTACGACTCGGTGGGCAAGGATACCTTCGAAATCTCGCTGAACTGCCCGGCGCCGCGCGGCATGTTCGTCAGCTTCGGCAACGCCTCCGGCGCGGTGCCGTCGTTCGCCCCGCTGCTGTTGGCGCAGAAGGGCTCGCTGTACTTCACCCGCCCCCGCCTGGGCGACTACACCGCCAGCCGCGCCGAGCTGGAGGAATCGGCCAACGCGCTGTTCGAGCGGGTGCGGGCCGGCGCGGTGCAGGTTGCCCCGTCGCACCGCTACGCCCTGGCCGACGCGGCCCAGGCGCACCGCGACCTGGAAGGGCGCCGTACCACCGGTTCGCTGATCCTGCGGCCGTAACCGCGCGCCGTTTGCTTTAGCGCCTGTTCAGGCTCTTGGGCGAAAAGTGGCCGACGCCCGCACGGGGTCGGCCACTTTTTTGTATTTATCGCGGGATGGGTCAACGCATCGCCTTGGCGACGCACTCGCGGTAGTCCGCGCCGTAGCGTTCGCTGCAGGCCTGTTCCGCCTCCGCCCGCTGGCGGCAGCGCTCGGGCGCGGCGGCACGGGTGCAGTCCGGTGCCGGCAGGCGCTCGCGGATGCACACCCGGCGCGCCTCGCCGCGCTGTGAATCGCAGGCCTGCTGCGCCTGCTGCAGGGCCTGGCAGGCACGGGGGTCGCGGCTGCGGAAGCAGTTGAGGGGCGGGGTGAACAGCTGCTCGCATTCACGCTGGTGCTCGAGCGGCAGGTCGGAACACGACAACTGGCCCAGGCGCATCAGTTCGCAGCGCTGCGGGGCGATGCTCTGGCTACAGGAAAGCGCCAACGGCTCCGCCGACCAGCCCGTCATCGGCCAGCCTGACAACAGCGCCATCACCCCCATGGCCAGCATCTGTCGCCGCAGCATCCATCCCCCCTGTGAAGCCGACTTCCTTCAGGCGGTGGTCATGTGCAGCGCGGGCCTCCACGGCCTCCACGCTGCGTTGCCCCTTGCCCTGCGGTTGCAGGCTGTCAATCGCCACGGTCGCGTTCGTTGGCTTGTCGCCGCTTGTCGCGCCAGTAGCGTCTCTTGTTATCCGGAGCACCCGGGCCTTCCCCGGCCGAGTTGCCCGGCGCAAACGGCCAGTATTCGCGCGGCGACGGGCGCTGCTGGCGGGCTTCTTCGCGGCTCAGGTCGCCATTGCGAATGGCTTCCTTGAGGCGCAGCTCGCGCAGCCGCCGCATGTCGCCGTCCTGGCCTTGGCCATCCTGGCCCCGGCCGGCCTGCATCCAGCCCGGCGGCGAGAAACCGCCGCCGTCCATCCCGCCACCGGGAGGCCCATGCCGGCCGGCCAACGCCGGCGGCGCCAGAACCAGAACGAGACAAGCCGCCAAACCGGCGAAGACGCGATGTTTCATGCTTTCATTCTATCCTGTGCCAAGCGGACCTGCCATCCGTCGCATGCACGATATCGGCAGGGTTCAAACGTCGGCCTCGAACGGCCGCTGGTTGGCGCGCCAGCCGAGTTCCGGATAGCGCTCCCGGCTCGGGGGGGCGAGCGCGGGGCGCTGCTGCTGCACCGGCGTGCGGGACAGCGCGGAGGGGGAGAACGGGGTAGCCGCTGACGGCTGCGGGGCACCGACCCAGAGGCCCAGGGCGCCACCGCCGAGCATGGCCAGCAGCACGAGCGGAACGGTAGTGCGGATCATGGGGAACTCCTGACAGCGAGGGGATGCTGCCAGTGTAGGGGGCGGGTGTTGCCGAACCGTGTGCAAATCCGCGCCAAGTGTTAACGAGTTTGAAGCCGGCGGCACGATGTAAAATCTGTTTACTTTCCGGGCTGACACCCGCTACCGCGACACGCTACTCTTGGCATTATGGAAAACAGCAAAATCCTGGTCGTCGACGACGACGCCAAACTACGCGACCTCCTGGTGCGCTACCTCGGCCAGCAGGGCTACACCGTGGACACGCTGCCGGACGCGCGCGAACTGCAGCGCAAGCTGGCGCGCAACCGCCCCGACCTGATGGTGCTCGACGTGATGATGCCGGGCGAGGACGGGCTGGCGGTGGTGCGCCGGCTGCGCGCGCAGGGCGAGATGGTGCCGGTGATCATGCTCACCGCGCGCGGCGAGGACATCGACCGCATCCTCGGCCTCGAGATGGGCGCCGACGACTACCTGCCCAAGCCGTTCAACCCGCGCGAGCTGGTGGCGCGCATCCAGTCGGTGCTGCGCCGTCACAACGCCACGCCGGCGCTGGCGGCACGCCACGAGGAGGGCGACGCCATCGAGTTCGGGCCGTTTACGCTGCACCTCGGGCGGCGCGAGCTGACCCACCAGGACAAGGTGGTGACGCTGACCAGCGCCGAGTACGCGGTGCTGGCGGTGCTGGCGAGCCACCCGCGCCGACCGATGACGCGCGAGCAGCTGATGGAGATGGCGCTGGGCAAGGGCAACGGCGAATCGCTCGACCGCAGCATCGACGTGCACATCTCGCGCCTGCGCCGCGCGCTCGACACCGATGAAGGTGGCCCGCGCTACATCCAGACGGTGTGGGGCTACGGTTACGTGTTCGTGCCCGACGGCGCGCCACGGGAATAAGGAGCACGCGTTGCGCCGTCTGCTCGGCTCGCTGTTCTTCCGTCTCGCCTTGCTGGTGGTGCTGGTGGTGCTGGCCAGCCAGGCCTTCACGCTGTGGATGAGCGCGCGCCAGCGCGAGCATCTGCTGGCCGACCAGCTCTACGCCCAGGTGATCGATACCCTGGCCGACCTGGAGGGTGCGCTCGACAATCTCACCCCGCTGCAGCGGGTGGACTTCCTCATCGCCTACAACCGCCCCGGCTTCCCGCGCCTGCTGCCGGCCGCCTCGCGCCAGGACCAGCGCTTCCTGACCAGCCTTCCCTCGCTGGGGCAATCGCTGCAAGAACGCTTGTCGCTCGGCATGAACGAGCCGGTGACGGTACTGTGGGCACAACAGACCGAGCGCCAGGAGATCTGGCTCGACGTGCAGGTGATCGGTCAGCGCTACTGGCTGGTGATGCCGGTGGGACGCTACATCCCGCCGTCGGTCTCGCCGGTGCTGCTGGGCGGCCTGCTGTTCTCGCTCTTGGCGATCCTGGCCGCCTCGGTGCTGGCCTGGCGCGTCACGCGCCCGCTCACCGATCTGGCGCACGCGGCGCGCCAGTTGGAGAGCGGCTACAAGCCGGAGCCGGTGCCGCCGTCCGGCCCGAGCGAGGTGCGCGTGCTGGCCAAGCGCTTCAACCGCATGGCGGAGGCGCTGGACGACGCGGCGCGCGAGCGGCGGCTGATGCTGGCCGGGCTGTCGCACGATCTTCGCACGCCGCTGACCCGGCTCAAGTTGACGGTGGAGCTACAGCAGAACAGCCAGGACAAGGACGACATGCTGGCCGACATCGACGAGCTGTCGCGCATCGTGCGCCAGTTCGTCGACTTCGCGCGCAGCGAGGAGACCAGCCGGCGCGAACCGGTGGCGCTGGCGGAACTGGCCGCCAGCGTGGTGGCGCGCTTCCGCCGCGAGGGCATGGAGGTGGGGCTGCGGCGCGGCGCCGAGCCGGAAATCGAGGCCGACGCGCTGGCGCTGGAGCGCCTGCTCACCAACCTGATCGAGAACGCGCGGCGCTACGGCCGCCCGCCGGTGCGGGTGGGGGTGGACGCCGACGCCACCACGGTGACGCTGACGGTTAGCGACCGGGGCAGCGGCATCGCCCCGGGGCAGCGCGAGAACGCGCTGGCGCCGTTCGAAAGGTTGGCCGAACACCGCGGCACCGACGGCGGCAGCGGCCTGGGCCTCGCCATCGTGGCGCGCATCGTCAAGCAGCACGGCGGCGCGCTGTTCCTGGAAGACGCCCCGGAGGGCGGCTTCCGCGTGCGCATCACCCTGCCGCAGGCGGCGACGCCTGCCACCCTCCTCCCAGCGCCTTGATCAGCGCCACCCGCGCCGCGAGCTGGCTGGCGAGGATGGCGAGCCCGTTCTGCTCGGCGGACAGGCGCGTGCTCTGCACCGTGACGACATCCAGATAGCTCACCAGCCCGGCCTGGTACTGGTTGCGGGCGATGGTCTCGGCCTCGCGCGCGGCGGCCAGCGTTTCCACCTGCAACGCCGCCTGCTGGTCGAGCAGGCGGATCGCGGTGAGCGAGTCCTCCACTTCCTGGAAGCCCTGCAGCACGGTCTGGCGGTAGTTGGCGACGCTGGCGTCGTAGGCGGCGGTGGCCTCGGCGGTCTTGGCGCGGGTCAGGCCGCCGTCGAACAGCGTCGCCGCCAGTTGCGGCCCGAGCGACCAGAAGCGCGCCGGCAGGTTGAACCAGTCGGCCAGGCTGGCGCCGGCGTAGCCGCCGCTGGCGGCCAGCGTCAGGCTCGGGAAGTAGCCGGCCTTGGCGACGCCGATGGCGGCGTTGGCGGCGGCGACGCGGCGCTCGGCGGCGGCGATGTCGGGGCGCCGCTCCAACAGCTGCGACGGCAGCCCGGCCGGCAGCAGCGGCAGCGCCGGCGGCTGCTTGCGCTCGGCCAGCGTGAAGCCGGCCGGCGGGCGGCCCAGCAGCACGGCGATGGCGTGCTCCAGCTGGCGCCGCGTCACGCGCTTGTCGAGCAGGCTGACCTCGGTGCTCTTGAGCTGGGTCTCGGCCTGCACCACGTCGGCGCGCGATACCACGCCCTGGCGGTAACGGTTGCGCGTGATCTGCAGCTGTTGACGATAGGCCGCCACCTGCTCTTCCAGGAGCCGTAGCGTGCGATCGGCGACGTAGAGCTTGAAGTAGGCGCTGGCGAGCTGCGCCTGGGCGCTCAGCCGCACCGATTCCAGGTCGGCCGCGCTGGCCTCGGCGCTGGCGCGGCCGGCTTCCACCGTGCGCCGCACCCGTCCCCACAGGTCGAGCTCCCAGGCCGCGCTCAGGTCGGCGCGGTAGCTGTTGGCGATGGCGCTGTCGCCGCCGGCGCGGCCGCGGCTGGCCGAGGCGCCGGCCGTGACGCTCGGGCTGTAGCCGGCCTGCGCCTGCTGCAGCAGCGCCTGGGCCTGGCGGTAGCTGGCCTCGGCGGCACGCAGCGTCTGGTTATGTTGCTGCAGCTGCTGCTGCAGGCTGTCGAGCTGGGCGTCGGCAAAGTCCTGCCACCATGCCGCGCGCGGCAGGTGGTCGGCCGGGGTCGCCGGTTTCCAGTCCTTGGCTTCCTGGTACGCCTCCGGCACCGCCACGCTGGGGCGCTGGTAGTTCGGTCCCACCGCGCAGCCGCCCAACAGCAACGCCGCCAGCGGCCACAGCGCATGGCGCTTGCTTGTCTTCATTTACCCGTTCTCCTGCGCCTGCGCCGGCGCGGAGCGGCGCTCCCGGCGCCCGCTCCACCGCCGCAGGCGGTCCATGTACAGGTACACCACCGGGGTGGTGTACAAGGTCAGCAGCTGGCTGACGATCAGTCCGCCCACCACCGAGATGCCGAGCGGCTGGCGCAGCTCGGCGCCCTCGCCGTGCCCCAGCGCCAGCGGCAGCGCGCCCAACAGCGCCGCCATGGTGGTCATCATGATGGGGCGGAAACGTAGCACGCCGGCCTCGAGGATGGCCTCGCGCGGCGCCAGCCCCTGCTTGCGCTCGGCCGCGAGCGCGAAGTCGATCAGCATGATGGCGTTCTTCTTGACGATGCCGATCAGCAGCAGCACGCCGATCATCGCCACCACGTTCAGTTCGCCGCCGGACAGTTGCAGCGCCAGGATGGCGCCGACCCCGGCCGAGGGCAGCGTGGAAAGGATGGTGATGGGGTGGATGGCGCTTTCGTAGAGGATGCCCAGCACGATGTACACCGCCGCCAGCGCCGCCAGAATCAGCCAGGGCTGGCTGTCGAGCGAGGCCTGGAAGGCGCGCGCGCTGCCCTGGAAACTGCCCACCAGCGAGCCGGGCAGACCGAGCCGGTTGACGGCGCCGTCGATGGCGGCGCGCGCCGCGCCGATCGACACCCCGGGGTCGAGGTTGAACGACACCGTGGTGGCGGCGAACTGGCCCTGGTGGTTGACCGCCAGCGGCGTGTTGTCGGGCTGCACCCGGCTCACCGTGGCGAGCGGCACCGGCTGGCTCTGCGACGTGATCAAATAGATATCGCGCAGCGACTCGGGGCGCTCGAGGTAGGCCGGGGCCGCCTCCAGCACCACCTTGTACTGGTTGAGCGGATTGTACAGCGTGGCGATCTGACGTTGGCCGAAGGCGTTGCCGAGCGCGCTGTCGGCGTCGTTCTGGGTCAGGCCGAGGCGCGCCAGGGTGTCGCGGTCGAACAGCAGCGTGGTCTGCAGGCCGCGGTCCTGCTGGTCGGTGTTGACGTCGGCGAGCCCGGGCAGCCGCACCAGCGCCTGGCGCACGCGCGGCTCCCAGGCGCGCAGCTGGGCCAGGTCGTCGCCCTGCAGCGTGTACTGGTACTGGGCGTTGCTCTGGCGTCCGCCGATGCGCAGCTCCTGCGCCGCCTGCAGGAACAAGGTGGCGCCCGGCTCGCGCGACAGCTGCTTGCGCAGCCGCGCGATCACCCGGTCGGCGCTCTCCTGGCGCTCGCTGCGCGGCTTGAGGCCGACGAAGACGTTGGCGCTGTTGCGCGCGCCGCCGCCGGTGAAGCCGACCACGCTGGCCACCGCCGGGTCGCGCCGCACCACGTCGACGAAGCGCTGCAGCTTGTCGCGCATGGCCTGGAACGAGATGCTCTGGTCGGCGCGGATGTTGCCGATCAGGCGTCCGGTGTCCTGCTGCGGGAAGAAGCCCTTGGGCACCGCGACGTAGAGCGCGACGTTGGCCGCCACGGTGGCGACCAGCAGCAGCAGCATCAGCAGGTGGTGGTCGAGCGACCACGCCAGCGAGCGGCGGTAGCCGGCCACCAGGCGTTCGAACCACTGCGCGCGCCAGCGCGCGAAGCGGCTCGGCGCCGCCGGCCGCGGCGGCCGCGGGCGCAGCCAGCGCGAGCACAGCATCGGCGCGGTGGTGAGCGACACCACCAGCGACACCAGGATCGCCGCCGACAGCGTCAGCGCAAACTCGCGGAACAGCCGGCCGACGATGTCGCCCATCAGCAGGATCGGGATGAACACCGCGATCAGCGACAGGCTCATCGCCAGCACCGTGAAGCCCACCTCGCGCGCGCCGCGGAACGCCGCCGCGCGCGGCGTCATGCCGTTCTCGATGTGGCGCGCGATGTTCTCCAGCACCACGATGGTGTCGTCCACCACGAAGCCGGTGGCGATGGTGAGCGCCATCAGCGACAGGTTGTTGAGGCTGAAGCCGGCCAGGTACATCACGCCGAAGGTGCCGATCAGCGACACCGGCACGGTGATCGCCGGCACCAGCGTGGCGCGCCCGCTCTTGAGGAACAGGAACACCACCAGCACCACCAGCGCCACCGCCGTGATCAGGGTGCGCTCGACGTCGCGCAGCGAGGCGCGGATGGTCGAGGTGCGGTCCTGCGTCACCGTCAGTGTGGCGGTTTGCGGCACCGAGGCGGAGAGCTGCGGCATCAGCGCACGCACGCGCTCCACGGTGTCGATGACGTTGGCGCCGGGGGCGCGGAACAGCAGCAGCACGATGGCCGGCTTGCCGTTGGCGAGCCCGGCGTTGCGCACGTCCTGCACCGAATCGCTCACCGTGGCGACGTCGGCTAGGCGCAGCGCGGCGCCGTCCTGGTAGTGCACGATCAGGCCGCGGTAGTCGGCGGCGCGGTTGAGCTGGTCGTTGCTGGCGAGCTGCCACTGCCGGCCGGCGTCCTCCAGCACTCCCAGCGGCAGCTTCAGGGTGTAGTTCTGGATCGCCCGGCGCACCGCGTCGAAGCTGACGCCGTGGCGCGACAGCGCGGTGGGATCGAGCGCCACGCGCACCGCCGGCAGCGCCCCGCCGCCGACCGTGACCTGGCCGATGCCGTCCACCTGCGACAGCTTCTGCGCCAGCACGGTGGAGGCGATGTCGTACAGCCGGCCCTTGGTCAGGGTGTCCGAGGTCAGCGTCAGGATCAGCACCGGCGCCTCGGACGGGTTGACCTTGCGGTAGGTCGGCGTGCCGGACAGCGCGCTGGGCAGGTTGGCGAGCGCGGCGTTGATGGCGCCCTGCACGTCCTTGGCGGCGCCGTTGCTGTCGCGGTTGAGGTCGAACTGCAGCACGATACGGGTGCTGCCCTGCGAGCTGGTCGAGGTGATCTCGTTGACCCCGGCGATGCGCCCCAAGGTGCGCTCCAGCGGCGTCGCCACCGTGGCCGCCATGGTTTCCGGGCTGGCGCCGGCCAGCTGCGCCTGCACCTGGATGGTGGGGAAATCCACCTGTGGCAGCGACGCCACCGGCAACAGCCCGAACGCCAGCAACCCGGCCAGCGCGATCGCCAGCGTCAACAGCACGGTGGCGACCGGGCGCCGGATGAACGGCGCGGACGGGATCATGCCGCGTCACCCTGCGCCGCCGGCGCCTTGCGCCAGCGCCGCGCCAGGCGGTCGAAGGCGAGGTAGATCACCGGCGTGGTGAACAGCGTCAAGAGCTGGCTCAACAGCAGCCCGCCCACCAGCGTGATGCCGAGCGGGTGGCGCAGCTCGGAGCCGGCGCCGGAGCCCAGCATCAGCGGCAGCGCGCCCAACAGCGCCGCCAGCGTGGTCATCAGGATCGGGCGGAAACGCAGCAGGCAGGCCTGGAAGATCGCCTCGCGCGGGCTCAGCTTCTGCTTGCGTTCGGCCTCCAGCGCGAAGTCGATCATCATGATCGCGTTCTTCTTGACGATGCCGATCAGCAGGATGATGCCGATCACCGCGATCACGTCGAGCGAGGAGCCCGACACCAGCAGCGCCAACAGCGCGCCGATCGCCGCCGACGGCAGCGTGGAGAGGATGGTGACCGGGTGGATGTAGCTCTCGTACAGCACCCCCAGCACGATGTACATCGTCACCACCGCCGCCAGGATCAGCCACAGGGTGTTGGAGAGCGAGCTCTGGAACGCCGCGGCGGCGCCCTGGAAGCGCGTCTCGACGCTGGCGGGCAGGCCGATCTCATGCTCCGCCTCGCGCACCGCCGCCACCGCGCTGCCCAGCGACACGCCGGGGGCGAGGTTGAACGACAGCGTGGCGGTGGGGAACTGGTCGAGGCGATTGAGCACCAGCGGCGCCAGCCGCTCGCTCACCTTCACCACGCTCTTCAGCGGCACCGGGGTGCCGCCGCTGCTGGTCAGGTAGAGATCGTCGAGCGCGGCCAGGCCCTTGCCGGCGGCCCCGCCCGATTCCAGCACCACGCGGTACTGGTTGGTCTGGGTGAAGATGGTCGAGATCAGACGTTGGCCGAAGGCGTCGTACAGCGCGTTGTCCACCGCCGCGGCGCTGACGCCGAGGCGCGCCGCGCTGTCGCGGTCGATCTCGATATACGCCTGCAGGCCCTGCTCCTGCTGGTCGCTGGCGACATCCGCCAGCTCCGGGCGCTGGCGCAGCGCGTCCAACAGGCGCGGCACCCACTGCGCCAGCTCGGCGGAATTGGCGCTGTCGAGCGCGAACTGGTACTGGGTGCGGCTGGGCGTGGTCTCGATGGTAAGGTCCTGCGCCGGCTGCAGGTAGAGCGCGATGCCCGGCACCTGCGCCGCGCTCTGCTGCAGCCGCGCCGCCACCGTGGACACGTCGTCGCGCTCGCCGTGCGGCTTCAAGTTGATCTGCAGGCGTCCGCTGTTGAGCGTGGCGTTGCTGCCGTCGACGCCGACGATGGACGACAGGCTCGCCACCGCCGGGTCGTGCAGCAGCACCGCGGCCAGGCGCTGCTGGCGCTCGGCCATGGCAGCGAACGACACCGACTGCGGTGCCTCGGTCACCGCCTGGATGGCACCGGTGTCCTGCAGCGGGAAGAAGCCCTTGGGCACCACCAGGTACAGCGCGGCGGTCAGCACCAGCGTGCCCAGCGCCACCAGCAGCGTCAGCGGCTGGTGCTCCAGCACCCACTCCAGGGCGCGGCCGTAGCGCGCGATCATGCCGTCGATGAAGGCGCCGCTGGCGTGGTAGAAGCGCCCCTGCTTCTCCTCCGGCACGTGCTTCAAGAGGCGCGCGCACATCATCGGCGTCAGCGACAGCGAGATCGCCGCCGACAGCAGGATCGACACCGCCAGCGTGACGGCGAACTCGCGGAACAAGCGCCCCACCACGTCGCCCATGAACAGCAGCGGGATCAGCACCGCGATCAGCGAGAAGGTCAGCGAGATGATGGTGAAGCCGATCTGCGCCGAGCCCTTGAGCGCGGCCTGCAGCGGCGAGTCGCCCTCCTCGATGTAGCGCGCGATGTTCTCGATCATCACGATGGCGTCGTCCACCACGAAGCCGGTGGCGATGGTCAACGCCATCAGCGTCAGGTTGTTGAGGCTGAAACCCGCCAGGTACATCACGCCGAAGGTGCCGACCAGCGACAGCGGCACCGTCACGCCGGGGATGAGGGTGGCCGGCACGTTGCGCAGGAACAGGAAGATCACCATCACCACCAGCGCCACCGCCAGCATCAGCTCGAACTCGACGTCGTGCACCGCGGCGCGGATGCCGTCGGTGCGGTCGCTGAGCAGGGTGACGTCGACCGAGCCCGGCAGCGTCGCCTTGAGCTGCGGCAGCAGCGTCTTGATGCGGTCCACCACCTCGATCACGTTGGCGCCGGGCTGGCGGCGGATGTCGACGATGATCGCCGGGCTGCGGTTGGCCCAGGCGCCGAGGCGGCGGTTCTCCACCTCGTCCACCACCGAGGCCACATCGGACAGGCGCAGCGGCGCGCCGTTCTTGTACGCCAGCACCAGGCGGCGGTAGTCGTCGGACGAGGCGAGCTGGTCGTTGGCGTCGATGCTGGAGGCCTGCAGCGGACCGTCGAAGCCGCCCTTGGACTGCTTCACGTTGGCGCTGCCGATGACGCTGCGCAGATCGGCCAGGGTCAGGCCGTTGGCCGCCAGCGCGCGCGCGTCGGCGCGGATGCGCACCGCCGGGCGCTGGCCGCCGCTCAGGCTCACCAGCCCCACCCCGGAGAGCTGCGACAGCTTCTGCGCCAGGCGCGTGTCGACCAGGTCTTCCAGCTTGGGCAAGGGCAAGGTGGGCGAGGTGATGGCGAGCGACACGATCGGGCTGTCGGCCGGATTGACCTTGTTGTAGATCGGCGGCGACGGCAGGTCGGCCGGCAGCAGCGAGCTGGCGGCGTTGATCGCCGCCTGCACTTCCTGCTCGGCCTCGTCGAGCGCGATGTCGAGCGTGAACTGCAACGTGATCACCGAGGCGCCGCCGGAACTGCTGGTGCGCATCTGGCTCAGCCCCGGCATCTGGCCGAACTGGCGCTCCAGCGGCGAGGATACCATCGCCCCCATCACCTCCGGGCTCGCGCCCGGGTAGAGCGTCACCACCTGGATGGTGGGGTAATCCACCTGCGGCAGCGCCGACACCGGCAGCAGCTTGTACGCCACCCAGCCGGTCAGCACCAGCGCCAGCATGCACAGCGTGGTGGCGATCGGCCGCAGGATGAAGGGACGGGACGGGTTCATTGCTTGGCCTGTCCCTGCGCCGCCGGCGCCGAGGCCGCGTGCTTGCCACGGCGCTTGCCGCCGCCGGCCGGCGCCGTGGCACCCGCGTCGTTCAGGGCGCGCGGCTTGACCTCGGCTGCCGGCGCGCAGCCGGTCGAGACCGTCGAGCGCCACGCGCTCACCCGGCGCCAGGCCCTGCTCCACCGCCAGTTGGCCGGCGTCGGCCGGCCCCGGCACCACCGGGCGCAACGCGACGCGGTTGTCCGGCTGCACCAGGTAGACAAAGGGGCCGTCCTTGCCGCGCTGCAGCGCCGCCTCCGGGATCAGCACCGCGTCGCGGCGCACCTCGGTGAGCAGCTTGACGTTGATGAACTGGTTGGGGAACAGCACGTTGTCGGCGTTGGCGAAACGCGCCTTGAGCTTGACCGTGCCGGTGGTGCTGTCCATCTGGTTGTCCAGCGTCTCCAGCTTGCCCTGCGCCAGCAGCTTGCCGCCGCGGTCCCACGCCTCGACCGACAGCGCCTGCCCGGCCAGATACGGCTTCATCACCGTGCTCAGGTGCGCCTCGGGCAGCGCGAACACCACGTGGCTGGGCTGGGTCTGGGTGATCACCACCAGGCCGTTGGCGTCGTTGGCGGTGATCATGTTGCCGGCGTCGACGCGGCGCAGCCCGACACGCCCCGCCAGCGGCGCCGTGATATGGCTGTACGACAGCTGCAGGCGGGCGTTGTCGACCACGCCCTGGTCGACCTTGACCGTGCCGCGGAACTGCTGCACCAGCGCCGCCTGGGTATCCACCTGCTGACGCGCGATGGAATTCTCCGCCAGCAGCGACTGGTAGCGCGCCAGGTCGATCTCGGCGTTCTTCAGCTGCGCGCTGTCACGCAGCTGCTGCCCCTCGGCCTGCGCCAGCGCCGCCTCGAACGGGCGCGGGTCGATCTCGGCCAGGAGCTGGCCGGACTTGACCAGTTGGCCCTCGGTGAACAGCACGCGCATCAGTTGGCCGTCGACGCGGCTCTTCACCGTCACCGTCTCGCTCGGCGTCACCGTGCCCAAGGCGGTCAGGTAGACCTTGAGCTGGCCACGCTTCACCGTCGCCACCGTCACCGTCTGCGGCCCGCGCTCGCCCCGTTTCTGCACCGCCGCCTTGTCCGCACCGGACGCGGCGTGCCAGCGCTGCCAGCCGACCGCCCCGGCCACGACCAGGCCGAACAGCGCCAGCCACAGCAGGCGGCGACGCGGGCGGGGGGAAGAGGGAGAAGACGGGGGGGTGGATTCGGCGGGGGTCGGGCTCATCGTGTCGGTTCGCTGTCTGGGGCTGGGAAAAAGGAAAACGCGCAGACGCCCGGACCAACCTCGACGCACCGGGCGAGGTTCAATGATATCGGCTAAACCTTACGCAAACATGGAGAGAATGCGAATTCGTGCCACGCGTCATGCCGGTCGGGAGGGCTCCCGGCGCCGGACTCGGCGCCGTGTCGCGCATGCGCTATGCTGTGTCACCCCCCAACCGAGCCGCCCCGCCCGATGAGCGCCCCTTGCCCGACTCCGCCGACCGCCGTCCCCGAAGACGTCCACTTCGTGCTGTTGCCGGAATTCTCCATGCTCGGCCTGCTGTCGGCGATCGAGCCGCTGCGCGTCGCCAACCGCTTCCATCCGGCGCTGTACCGCTGGCACCTGCTGAGCCTGGACGGCGGCGCGGTCAGCGCCAGCAACGGCATGTCGCTGGCGGCGGAAGGCGCCTGCAGCGGGGCGGATGTGGTGCGCACGCTGTTCGTGGTGGCGGGCTTCAACCCGCTGGCGCACGCCACGCCGGCGTTGACCGCCTGGCTGCGCCAGCTCGCGCGGCAGGGTGCGACGCTGGGCGGCATCGACACCGGCTGCTTCGTGCTGGCCGAGGCCGGGGTGTTCCGGCACGAGAAGCTGACGCTGCACTGGGAGGCGATCGCGGCGTTTCGCGAGCGCTACCCGGCGCTCAACGTCACCCAGGAGCTGTTCGAGATCGACGGCGCGCGCATCAGCTCGGCCGGCGGCACCGCCTCGATCGACCTGATGCTGGAGCTGATCGGCCGCCGCCACGGCGCCGAGCTGGCGATGCAGGTGTCCGAGCAGTTCGTGCTGGGCCGCATCCGCGCCAAGTCGGACCACCAGCGCCTGCAGATCGCGGTGCGCTACGGCGTGCACAACCGCAAGCTGGTGAACGCCATCGGCGCCATGGAACGGCATCTCGAGACGCCGCTGACGGCGGACGAGCTGGCCGAGACGGTGGGGGTGACGCGACGCCAGCTGGAGCGGCTGTTCCGCGCCCAGTTCGACGATACCCCGGGCGCGTTCTACCTGAAGTTGCGGCTGGAGAGGGCGCGCGAGCTGCTGCGCCAGACCGGGATGAGCGTGATGGAGATCGGCGTGGCGTGCGGTTTCGACTCGGCCACCTATTTCGCGCGCGCCTACCGCCAGCGCTATGGGGTGACGCCGAGCCACGACCGCCACGAAGAGAGCGCCACGCGGGCGGCACCCTGACCGTAGGGCGGAAGCCCCTTTTAAAGGGGCGTTCCGCCAAGCAACGCACCGCGCATCCGCAGCGCATTCGACGCGCATACCGACGCGGTATATTGCGGGGCGTCGGCGGATCACCCCGTATTCCTTCGCAACGCATTCCTTCACAACGCTGCGCTACCTTGCTCAGTCAGGGGCATCCGCCCTACACCGCCAGTGCCGCCAGATTGCGGAACAGTTCCAGCGCCTCCGGGTTGGCCAGCGCCGTCACGTTCTTCACCGACCGGCCGTGCACCACCTCACGCACCGCCAGTTCCACGATCTTGCCGCTTTGCGTGCGCGGGATGTCGGCCACCTGCACGATGCGCGCCGGCACGTGGCGCGGCGTGGTGTGGCGGCGGATGCGCGCGCGGATCGTCTGCTGCAGCTCATCACTCAGCGTCAACCCGGCGGCCAGCCGCACGAACAGCACCACGCGTACGTCGCCCTGCCAGTCCTGGCCGATGGCGAGCGACTCCAGCACCTCGGGCACCGTTTCCACCTGGCGGTAGATTTCGGCGGTGCCGATGCGCACTCCGCCGGGATTGAGCACGGTGTCGGAGCGGCCGTGGATGATCAGCCCGCCGCGCGCGCTCAGCTCGGCCCAGTCGCCGTGCACCCAGACCCCGGGGAAGCGTTCGAAGTAGGCGGCGCGGTACTTCGTGCCATCGGCATCGTTCCAGAAGCCGAGCGGCATCGACGGGAACGGCTTGGTGCACACCAGCTCGCCCTTCTCCCCCACCACCGGCGCCCCGGCCTCGTTCCACACCTCGACCGCCATGCCGAGCCCGCGCGCCTGCAGCTCGCCGCGGTACACCGGCTTGGCCGGGCAGCCGAGCGCGAAGCAGGACACGATGTCGGTGCCGCCGGAGATCGAACACAGCGCCACGTCCGGCTTGATGGCGCGGTAGACGTAGTCGTAGCTGGCCGGCAGCAGCGGCGAGCCGGTGGAGTAGATGAAGCGCAGACTGGTGAGGTCGTAGCGCTCGCCCGGCGCGACGCCGGCCTTCTCCAGCGCCGACAGATACTTGGCGCTGGTGCCGAAATGGGTCAGCCGCATCGCCTCGGCGATGCGCCACAGCACGTCGGGTGCGTCGTTCAGCAGCGGCGCGCCGTCGTACAGCACCAGCGTGGCGCCCACCGCCAGCGCCGACACCATCCAGTTCCACATCATCCAGCCGCAGGTGGTGTAGTACAGCAGGCGGTCGCCGTCCGCGAGGTCGCCGTGCAGCATGTGCTCCTTCAGATGCTGCAGCAGCGTGCCGCCGGCGCCATGCACGATGCACTTGGGCTGGCCGGTGGTGCCGGACGAATACAGGATGGTGAGCGGCGCCTCGAACGGCATCGGCGCGAAGTCGATGTCGCCGGCCGGGTACGGCGCGACGAAGTCGTCCCACGTCACCGCCTTGGCCATCCCGCCGAGTTCCGGCACGCCGCCGGCGTAGTTCCACACCACCACGCGTTCGAGGCCCGGCAGCGCGCCGGCCAGTTCGGCCAACTTGGCGCGCACGTCGATCGCCTTGCCGTTGTAACGGTAGCCGTCGCTGGCGAACAGCACCTTGGGGGCTATCTGGCCGAAGCGGTCGAGCACGCCCTCGACGCCGAAATCCGGCGAACAGCTGCTCCACACCGCGCCCAGGCTGGCAGCGGCCAGCATCGCCGCCACCGTCTCCGGCATGTTCGGCACCGGGCCGGCCACCCGGTCGCCGGGGCCGACGCCCTGGGCGCGCAAGGCCTGGGCCAGGCGCGACACGGTGTCGTAGAGCCGACACCAGCTCCACGTTGCGCGCACCCTGTCCTCGCCGTAGAACGCCAGCGCCACGCCGTCGTCGCGCCGACGCAGCAGGTTGGCGGCGAAGTTCAGGCGCGCGCCGACGAACCAGCGCGCGCCGGGCATGCGCTCGCCATCCTGCAGCACCGTGTCCGCCTCGCGGCTGACACGCACCTCGGCAAAACGCCACAGCGCCTGCCAGAACGCCGCCGGTTCGCGGATCGACCACTCATACAGCGCGTCGTAGTCGTCGAGCGCGATGCCCTGCTCGCACGCCACCTCGGCGCGGAAGGCGTCGAGCCGGCACGGGGCGCTGGGCTGCCACAAGGGCTCGTTGGGAACGGGTACGCTCATCTCGGCCCGCCCTCCGTCGCAGCGCGCCGCGGCAGCCCGATCACCCGGCCGGCGTAGGCCGGGCGCGGCAGGCCGGCATGCGCCGCCGCCAGCGTCTCGACCTTGGCCAGCACCGCCGCACCGAACGGCGCCGAGCACGCGCGCTCGGTATCCACGTGCAGCAGCATCTGCTCGCTGGCGGCCACCGGCTCGGCCTCGTCGCCACGATGCAGCGTGAAGTAGACGTGCAGGCGCTTGCTGTCGTGCGCCAGCAGCTGGCAATCCACCCGCACCGCCTCGCCCTGCTTCAGCTCGGAGAGGTAGTTCAGGTGCACCTCCAGCGTGTAGACCGAACGCCGGCTGCGCTCGCGCTCCGCCGCGTCGAGCCCGATGGCGTCGATCAGCGCGTCGGCGGCGTAGCTGAACAGCAGCAGGTAGAAGGCGTCGCGCAGGTGGCCGTTGTAGTCGACCCACTCGGCGCGCACCTCGTCGCGATACAGCGTCAGCGCGCCCATCTCATTCCTCCGGATTCAGGCCGTGACGCGCCTTGGCCGCCGCCACCGCCGCCTGCACGCCGAGCAGGCAGTCGTCGCGGTAGCGTTCCAGCGCCTTGATCGAGCGCTCGCCCTGCTGCACCGCCGTGCCCTCGACCACGCGTTCGATCAGCTCGTCGGTCAGCTCCGGCGCCGGCAGATAGGTCCACGGCAGCTTGAGCGCCGGCCCGAACTGCTGCATGAAGTGGCGCATGCCCGCCTCGCCTCCCGCCAGGGTGTAGATCTGGAAGGTGCCCATGAAGGCCCAGCGCAGGCCGGCGCCGAAACGGATGGCGTCGTCGATCTCGCCGGTCGTCGCCACGCCGTCGTTGACCAGGTGCAGCGCCTCGCGCCACAAGGCTTCCAGCAGGCGGTCAGCGATGAAGCCGGGCACCTCCTTGCGCACGTGCAAGGGCCGCATGCCGAGGCCGGCGTAGATCGCCTTGGCGGCCTCGATGGTCTCCGGCGAGGTCTTCTCCCCGCCCACCACCTCGACCAGCGGCAACAGGTACACCGGGTTGAACGGGTGGCCGACGATGCAGCGCTCCGGGTGCACGGCGTCGCGGTAGAACTCGGACGGCAGCAGCCCCGAGGTGGACGAGGCGATGATGGCCCCCGGCTTGGCCGCCGCCGACACCCGGGCGTGCAGCTCCAGTTTCAGCTCCAGCCGCTCCGGCGCGCTCTCCTGGATGAAGTCGGCGTCGGTCACCGCCTCCTCGATGGTGGCGACGAAGCGCAGCCGAGCCGGCGAGGCGCCCGGCTTGAGGCCGGCCTGCTCCAGCGCCGGCCAGGCGTTGGCGACGTTGGCGCGCAGTTGCGCCTCGGCACCGGGTGCCGGGTCCCAGGCCACCACGTCGAGGCCGTTGGCGAGCGCGCGCGCCACCCAGCCGCTGCCGATCACGCCGACGCCGAGCGCGGCAAAAGTCTTGATTTCGCTAATCACAGGCATGACTGCCTCCTCTCGCTGGGGCCGGATGGCCCAGCATGGAATGTTTCGTCGTATTCAGAGCCAGAATGTGTGGCGCGCCGCGCTCCCACATCCTGCGCAGGATCAGCCGCGCTTCTTCAGCCCGAGCTTCTGGCGCCCCTCTTCCGGCGTCAGCGTGCGCGCACCGAGTTTCTCCACCAAGTCGATGGCGCGCTCCACCAGCGAGCCGTTGCTGGCGAACACGCCGCGGTCGAGGTAGAGGTTGTCTTCCAGCCCGACGCGCACATTGCCGCCCAGCAGCACCGCCTGCGCCACCATCGGCATCTGCATGCGGCCGATGCCGAAGCCGGCCCAGTTCGCCCCCGGCGGCAGGTTGTCGACCATCGCCTTCATGGTGGTGGTGTCGGCCGGCGCCCCCCAGGGGATGCCGAGGCAGAACTGGAACAGCGGCGCGTCGTCGAGCAGGCCTTCCTTCAGCAGCTGCTTGGCGAACCACAGGTGGCCGGTGTCGAACACCTCCAGCTCCGGCTTCACGCCCAGCTCCTGGATGCGCTTGGCGCCGGCGCGCAGCTGCGCCGGGGTCGAGACGTAGATGTAGTCGCCGTCGCCGAAGTTGAGCGTGCCGCAGTCGAGCGTGCAGATTTCCGGCAGCAGCTCCTCGACGTGGATCAGCCGTTCCAGCCCGCCCACCAGGTCGGTGCCGGGGCCGAACTCCATCGGTTTTTCGCCGGCGCCGATCTCCAGGTCGCCGCCCATGCCGGCGGTCAGGTTGAGGATCATGTCGACGCCGGAGGAGCGGATGCGGTCCACCAGCTCGCGATACAGCTTGGGGTCGCGGCTGGGCTTGCCGGTATCCGGGTTGCGCACGTGGCAGTGCACCACGGTGGCGCCGGCACGGGCCGCCTCGATGGCGGCGTCGGCGATCTGGCGCGGGGTGACCGGGATGGCCGGGTGCTTGCCGACGGTGTCGCCGGCGCCGGTCACCGCGCAGGTGACGATGACGTCATGGTTCATGCTGTGTCCTTTCTGCGGGAATCGGGGGCCGGCTTACTGCGCCAGATAGCTCTTCACGGCGTCCAGTCCGGGCTTGCCGTCGAAGGTGGTGACGCCGTCGAGCCAGGCGGTCAGCACCTGCGGGTTGCGCTGCAGCCACTGCTTGGCGGCGCTGGCCGGATCGACCTTGTTCATGATCGGGTCCATCACGCGGTTTTCCATGTCGAGGGTGAACTTGAAGTTGCCGACCAGCTTGCCGGCGTTGGGGCAGCGCTGCTGGTAGTCGTTGGCCAGCACCGTGTACACCTTGGAGCCGCCGTAGTTGGGGCCGAACTGCTTGTCGCCGCCGGAGAGGTAGGTCAGCTTCATCAGGAAGTTCATCGGATGCGGCTCCCAGGCCAGGAACACGATCGGGCGCTTCTGGCGGAACGCCTTGGTGGCCTCGACCAGCATGCCGGCCTCGCTCGACTCGATCAGCTTGAAGCCCTTCAGGCCGAATTCGTTGCTGTCGATCATCTTCTTGATCTGGGCGTTGCCCTGGCTGCCGGGCTCGATGCCGTAGATCTTGCCGTCCAGCTCCTTGCGGAACCCGGCGATGTCGGCAAACGTCTTCAGGCCGTGCTCGGCGGCGTAGCTCGGCACCGCCAGCGTGTACTTGGCGCCGTCGAGGTTGGCGCCGGGCAGCACCTGCAGCGACTTGCTCTGCACGAACGGGGTAATGGCCGGGGTCTGCGATGGGTCCCAGTAGCCGAGGTAGACGTCCAGCTGCTTGCTCTTCAGGCCGGCGAACACGATGGGCTCGGAGGCGATGGTCTTGCTCGGGACGTAGCCCAGCCCCTTGAACACCACCGTCGCGAGCCCGGTGGTGGCGGCGATGTCGGTCCAGCCGACGTCGGCAAAACGCACGTTGCGGCAGCTTTCCGGCTCCGCGGCCAAGGCCGGCAGCGCCAGCAGCGAAGAGAGGCACAGCACCAGCGGTTTGATATCCAGTTTCATGTCCTAGCTCCGTGATAAAGAATCGGTCCTGTTCCGACCCGCGGGCCGTTGCGACGGCCATCCACGCGGCGCCCGGTGGCACCGCCGTCACCCGGCGGAGGGGGTAGTGGCGTCACTGTAGCGGCATCGGCCCCCGGCCCAGCGAACTCTGGCGACATTTGATCGGACTGGAGCGACACGCTGGCGCCACAAACGCAAAACGGGGAGCCGAAGCCCCCCGTTGGGTGAAAAGGTTGGCCGAAGCCGTCAAAGCCCGCCCCAGTAGGCGAGCGAGCCAAAGCAGGTTGAGTGCCGCCGAAGCACAGGAACCGGAATGGACACGGAGTCCATGAGGATTCCGAGCATCGCCGGCGCTCACAATGCGCAGGCGCAGCCGCCTAATGGGATGGGCTCTCAGCCGCGCCGCCGCCAGCCTAATAGCAACACCCCGGCCAGGATCAGCACCCCGCCCCCCAGCATCGCCGCACTCACCGCCTCGCCCAGCCACATCGCCCCCCACAACACGCCGAACACCGGCACCAGGTAGGTGACGCTGCTGGCGCGGGTGGCGCCGAGCTTCTCGATCAGGCGGTAGAAGATCACGTAGGCCAACGCCGTGCAGGCCAGCGCCAGCAGCAGCACCGCGCCCCACACCTTGCCCTGCGGAACGACCGGCGGCCAGGTGACCAGCGCCAGCGGCAACAGCAATACGGCACCCGACGCCAGGCTGCCGGTCGCGGTCACCAGGGGCGGCAGGCCCGGCAGCCAGCGCTTGGCCATGTGGCCGGACCAGCCGTAGCAGGCGGTGGCGCCAAGCATCGCCAGTACCGGCATCCCGCTGTCCAGGCCGAACGCGGCGCCGCGTCCCAGCGTCAGCACCAGCACCCCGGCCAGCCCCAGCGCCAGCCCGGCAGCGCGCTGCCGGGTCATCGCCTCGCCCGCCAGCGGCATCGCCCACAGCGCGGTCATCAGCGGCGTGGTGGCGTTGAGCACCGAGGCCACCCCGGCCGGCAGGCTGAGCGTGGCCCAGGCGATCAGGCAGAACGGCAGCGCCGACAGGAACACCCCGACGATAGCGATGGCGCGCCAATGCTGGCGCCACAGCGCGATCCCGCCCTGCCACAGCAGCAAGGGCAGCAAGGCCAGCGCTGCCACGCTGAGGCGCAGCGCGATCAGCGGGAACGGCCCCAGCTCCGGCACCGCCACGCGCATGAACAGGAACGAGCCGCCCCACATCGCGGCCAGCAACACCAGCCACAGCCAGTCGCGCCGCTCAGCCATGGCTCACCTCCGCCACGACAGTCACGGCGCGCCGACGGCGGCGCCCGGAATAACGACTCGGAAGATTCATCGGGATGTCCTCGCAAAACGCCAGTGTAGAGAAGGTGGCGTCTTATGACGATCCGATTCTTGCTGTGCAAATGGAAACCGCCGCGCAGGGCGGCGGCGGGCAGGACGGAAGCAACGGCTAGTGGCGGCACTTGCAGGTGTTGATGCCGAGTAGCGCGTACGGCGGACACCAGCCGACCAGGCCGGTGGCGAGCGGAATCAGCCCCAGCCAGCCCCACGGGCTGTGCGGCCCGACCAGCGCCAGGCTGACGATGCCCAGCCCCGCCGCGATGCGTACCACGCGTTCGATCCTGCCGATGTTCTGCTTCATCACTCGCTCCTTTGTGCGCCATTCGAAAACAATATATACAAATATATAATATATGGCACTTAAAAAGGCAAGCCCGCCCCCAAACGAAACGGGCCGCCCGAAGGCGGCCCGCGTGGCGGCAAGACGAGAGGAAGGGCTCAGAACCTGTTCACGATCTGTCGCGAGCAGCCCTCAGCGGGGCGAAGAGCAGCACAGGAACCGGAATGTACTGAAGTACATGAGAATTTCCGATCGCTGAGCCAATCGAAGATTGGCACGCAGTGCCCATGAGCCCCGATCAGGGAGGCGCAGCAAGAGCGGGAACAGGTTCTTAGTCGCCCATGGCGGCCAGCAGCTCGGCCTGGTGTTCGGCGATCAGCGCGTCGGTGAGTTCGAACAGGTCGCCGTCCATCACCTGGTCGAGCTTGTACAGCGTCAGGTTGATACGGTGGTCGGTGATGCGGCCCTGCGGGTAGTTGTAGGTGCGGATGCGCTCGGAGCGGTCGCCCGAGCCGATCAGGCTCTTGCGCTCGGCGGCCACCGATTGCTGCTGCGCGCGCAGCTGGATGTCGTAGATGCGCGCCGCCAGCACCTGCATCGCGCTGGCCTTGTTGGCGTGCTGCGAGCGGCCGTCCTGGCATTCGGCGACGATGCCGGTGGGCAGGTGGGTGATGCGCACCGCCGAGTCGGTCTTGTTGATGTGCTGGCCGCCGGCGCCGGAGGCGCGGAAGGTGTCGATGCGCAGGTCGGCCGGGTTCAGCACCACCTCGGCGATTTCCTCGGCCTCCGGCATCACCGCCACGGTGCAGGCCGAGGTGTGGATGCGGCCCTGGGTTTCGGTGGCCGGCACGCGCTGCACGCGGTGGCCGCCCGATTCGAACTTGAGGCGCGAGAAGGCGCCAAAGCCCACCAGCCGCACGATCACTTCCTTGTAGCCGCCGAGGTCCGACTCGGACGACGACACGATCTCGGCCTGCCAGCGGTTGCGCTCGGCAAAGCGCGTGTACATGCGCAACAGGTCGCCGGCGAACAGCGCCGCCTCGTCGCCGCCGGTGCCGGCGCGGATTTCGAGGAAGATGTTCTTCTCGTCGTTGGGGTCCTTGGGCAGCAACAGCTTCTGCAGCTCGACATCGAGGCTGGCCATGCGCTCCTTGCCTTCGTCGATCTCGGCCTGGGCGAATTCCTTCATGTCCGGGTCGGCCAACATCTCGGTGGCGGTGGCGAGGTCGCCCTCGCACTGGCGATAGGCCTGGTAGGTTTCGACCACCGGCGTGAGTTCGGCATGTTCGCGCGTCAGCTTGCGGAACGAGTCCATGTCCTGGGTGGCGGCTTCGCTCGCCAACAGATGGGTGACTTCTTCCAGCCGGTCCGCCAGCTGGCTCAACTTCGTCGCAATCGACGGTTTCATTACGACTCCGGGTGTAAACGGTAAAGACGCGTGATGGCATGCACCAGCGCGTCGTGCTCGGGGCCGTGGCCCGCGGACAGTGCCTGGGTCGGTGGGTGCATCAGCTTGTTGGTGAGCTGTTGCGACAGCGCTTCCAGCACCTTGGCCGGGTCATCGCCGCGCGCCAGCTGCTTGTGCGCCGCCTCCAGCGCGTGGCGGCGCACGCGCTCGGCCTCGTCGCGCAGGCCGCGGATCAAGGGCACGGTCTCGCGCCGCTTGAGCCATTCGACGAATTCCTGCACGCGCGCCTGGATGATGGTCTCGGCCTCTTCCGCCGCCAGCTGGCGCGCCTCGCGGCCGACCTCGACCACGCTGGCGATGTCGTCCACGGTGTAGAGGAAGACGTCGTCCAGCTCGCCCACCTCGGCCTCGATGTCGCGCGGCACGGCGAGGTCGAGCATGAACACCGGGCGATGGCGGCGGATCTTGATGGCGCGCTCCATCAGGCCCTTGCCCAGGATCGGCAGCTGGCTCGCGGTGGAGGTCACAACCACGTCGTAGCGCGGCAGCGCCTCGGGCAGGTCGGACAGGGTGATGGCGTTGCCGCCGAAGCGTTCGGCCAACTTCTCGCCACGCTCCAGCGTGCGGTTGGCCACGGTGATACAGGACGGGTTGCGCGCGGCGAAGTGCGTGGCCACCAGCTCGATCATCTCGCCGGCGCCGATGAACAGCACCTTGAGCTCGCGGATGGTGGGGAAGATCTGCTCGGCCAGCTTCACCGCCGCCGCCGACATCGACACCGAGTTGGCGCCGACCGCGGTCTTGCTGCGCACTTCCTTGGCCACGGCGAAGGTTTTCTGGAACAGCGCGTTGAGCTGGGTGCCGAGCGTGCCGCTCTGCTCGGCGGCGCGCACCGCGTCCTTGATCTGACCGAGAATCTGCGTCTCGCCCAGCACCATCGAATCCAGCCCCGAGGCGACGCGGAAGGCGTGGCGCGCGGCGGCGGCGGCGTCGAGCTGGTACAGGTAGGGGACGAGTTCGTCGAGCGGCAGGCCGTGGAATTGCGACAGCCACTCCAGCGCCGCCTGCGGGTTGTGGCTCGCGCAGTAGATCTCGGTGCGGTTACAGGTGGAGACGATGGCCGCCTCGCCCGCGGCGTCGGAATGGACCAGGCTCTCCAGCGCTCCCGGCAATACCTCCGCCGGGAAAGCGAGCTTCTCCCTGACCGACAACGGCGCGGTTTGATGATTGAGTCCGAAAGCAACCAGGTGCATGAGCGGAAAGGCCGCAGGTTAAATGGCTTATTCTAGCCTAAACCAGTGTTCCCGTCCCTACTCCCCACGGCGGAGGAGCCGGTGTCACCTCAGCCGTCGGCCAAGCAAGCCGGATGGGTAGTCCGGCGCAGCCACACCCACTCCCCGCTGCCCCGGCCAAGGGAGTAAGATAGCGCCCCACAGGAGGACGCCATGTCGCTGAAGCTCGCCGATATCCGCCACGATTACGCCCAGAAGGAACTGTCGCCGGACGACTGCCTGCCCGACGCCGTCGCGCAGTTCACGCTCTGGCTCAACGAAGCCATCACCGCCAAGGTCAACGAGCCGACCGCGATGCACCTGGCCACCGTCAGCGACGACGGCCGCCCCAGTGCGCGCATCGTGCTGCTCAAGGGGGTGGAGGACGGCCGCTTCGTGTTCTACACCAACTACCACAGCCGCAAGGGGCGCCAGCTGACGGCCAACCCCTGGGTCTCGCTGACCTTCTTCTGGCCCGAGCTGGAACGCCAGGTGCGCATCGAAGGCAAGGCCGTGACGGTGGCGCCGGAGGTGTCCGACAGCTACTTCCACAGCCGCCCCTACGCCAGCCGCCTCGGCGCCTGGGCCTCGGAACAGAGCAGCGAGATTGCCTCCAAGACCGAGCTGATCAAGCGTGCCGCGCTGTTCGGCGCCGTGTACCCGCTGCACGTGCCGCGCCCGCCGCATTGGGGTGGCTTCGCCGTGGCCGCCGACCGCATCGAATTCTGGCAGGGCCGCCCCAGCCGGCTGCACGACCGCGTGGTGTACACGCTGGACGATGCCGGCCAGTGGCAGAAGTCGCGACTGGCGCCCTAACCCCGGGGTCGTCCCGCTACCGCTAAAAAGGTTGGCCGAAGCCAACCTTTTTGCTGTCTGCCGCGCCCGCGCCGTCCACGGCGGGCCGCTCCACGGCGCCGCTACGACGTCTCGTCCAGATCGCTCTTGAACTCGGCCGCCTTGTGCGAACCGTCGCAGAACGGCTTGTTCCTGGAGTGGCCGCAGCGACACAGCCAGACCTGGTCCCCCTCGACGGCGATCTCCCGGCCGCCCTGGGTGACGATCGTGAACTCGCCCTTGATGTGATACGGGCCGTTGTTGCGCGGCGTGATGATGGCTTTTCCCATGCGTGCTCCCTGAGGCTAGGGCCGGCGCCGGCGCACTGGCGTCGCCCGCGCCGGCCCGGCTCCGTCACGTGCTCCAGCGGTGGGCGAAACTGCCCCGCTCCGCCTTGTCCATCAAGTTGAGGAACTGCTCGGTGCGCATGTGGATCAGGTCCTCGTGATCGCCCGCCTCGAAGTAGATGTCCGGCTGCATCGCCAGGCTCTCGTCGAGGTAGGTCTGCATGCCATAGGCCATGCCCACCGGCGGCACCGCGCCGATTTCGCAGTCCTGGAACAGCGCCGACAGCTCGGCCTCCCGGACCAGTTCCAGATCCCGACCGGTGGCGTCCCTCAGCTCCGACATGTCCAGGCGGAAGGTGGACGGCAGCACCGCCGCGACGTAGCCGCGCTCGTCGGCCAGCAGCACCGTCTTGGCCAGGCGGTCGCCCGGCACGTGCGCCACCTGGGCGGTTTCGCTGGTGGAATGGGTGTGCGCGTGATGCACGATATCGTACTGACTGCCCTTGCGGCTCAGGCAGTCCTGCAAGGTGGTAGAGATCGACATGATCGTCCTCCTCCAAAGTCGGCCATGACCCGGCCGCCGGACGCCGACGGACGACGGGCGCGGGCCATGCGGTATGCGAATGGTTGCCCCTTGAGATTCTTTAAAACTAGCCCGCTTTCCCCCACAAGTGAAGGCATCCGGCAGCACGCGCCCCGCCGCCCGTGCAATAAAAAGCCCGTCCACAACGGACGGGCCCGGGTGATACGCCACGCGCTGCCGGCTTACTTGGCGCCGGCATCCTTCACGCATTTCTTCATGAAACTGCTCTTGGCGGCGCCCGCCAGCTTCTTCTCGGCGGCCTTGCCCTCGCAGCTCGACTGCGCTGCCATGCCCTTGCTGTCCTTCTCGCACTTCTTGAGGAAACTGGCCTTGGCGGCACCCGCCAGCTTCTTCTCCGCCGCCTTGGCTTCGCACGCGGCGTCGCCGGCCAGGGCCACGTTGGCCGAAACCAGGGCCAACAGGGCCATCATCACGAATTTGCGCATGGTTCACTTCCCTTCTTCCGATTGCAGTATGGTCGAACCCGATCGAACGCCCCCGGCAAGTCAGCCGACGGCAAAACGGCACGACACGCCGTTGGCATCAATGTAGCGCAGAACCCCAGCGCACCCAAGCCCTCGGGGTGCGCGGCCGGCCCGCCATGCCCCTCAGAACAGTTCGAGCTCACCCGCCGCTTCTACCTCCGGCTCGCGGCGGTCAACATCGAAATCCAGCGTGGCGCCACTGGCCGGGCACACACAGACCGTGACGTCGAAGCGCATGCCGTCGTCCACCGCCACCTCGAAGGACTGCACCCGCGTCGGTTTCAGGACAGACAGGTAGCGGGCGCAGCTGCTCTCGAGCCTGAACGGCGTCGACATGCCGGCATGCAGGAACTCGGCACACAGCCCACGGTTGACGGCACCGCACACCATGTTGACGAACTCGGCGTAGATGTCGAACTGGGCCTGATCGTCCAGGGACCTGTCGCCGCCACGCCCCTGTCCGGTCAGATGCGCCGTGGTGGCCGCCGTGTTGTCGAAATCGAACAGCGCCACGATGCGGAACAGGTAGGACGACATGTTGAGCACCACGAGCTGGCGCTGACTGCCCTCGGCCGCCACGGCCCCCTCCGCCTTGCGGGTCACGGTGCAGCTCGCCCCACCGCCGAGGACACAGTGGTCGCGGATGGCCTTCTCGAACAACCAATCCATCGCGGCGCTTGCCTTGGCGGTCATCATGCCGATAGGTCCGCGCTGGCGATGGTCGACTGGATCTTCTCGGCCTTAGCCCGGATGCCGAACACGGCGGTGCGGATCATGTTGCCGCTCGCCTGCATGTCCTGGAACGTGGTGGTGGTGATGAGATCGTTCTTGTCGAGATTGCACTTGTAGTCCTGCGACAGCTTGGCCGAGGTCAGCGCCAGATCGCGCACGCCGTCCGCCACTACGGCAAAGCCGCGCCCGTGCTCGCCGGCGCGGGCCGCCTCGATGGCGGCATTGAGCGCCAGCATCACCACGTTCTTCACGATGCGGGCAAATTCCTCGTTCTGTTCCTTGAGTTCCCGGTTGTTGCCCAAAATGGTCTGCATCTCGTCGTGCCAGCGCTCGACGGTCCGGACGATGCCCAACAGCAGTTCGATGTCGCGCTGCAGGGACGCCTGATCGGCGGTCAGTTCCGCCCGCACCCTGGCCAGCTGCCGGGCATGCTCCTGGGTCAGCTGCGACAGGCGGCCGTCGCATTCCACGGCGGCCTGCTCGGCCGCCAGGGCCAGCGCCGCCTCATGCACCGCGGTCTGCTGCGCCAGTTGCTGGCGCAGCGCGTCGGCTTCGGCGCGCCACGTGGCCTGGTGCGCTGCCAGCTCGTCGGCAGCCATGCGCCCGGACAGCTCGCGGATCAGCTCGTCGCGCTGCGCGATCTCCTTGCGGGCCAAGCGCTGCCCGACGGCGGCGCGCCACCCCATGGCGGCCGCGCCCAGCACCATCCCCACGACCACCAGCAGGAACGTGTTTAGCGATAAATCCATCCCTCACCCTCTGCGGCCCGGCCGCTCCTCAGTTGGCCAGCTTCTTCAGTGTCGCGATCACGCCAGGACCATTGAACGGCTTGACGATCCAGCCCTTGATGCCGGCGGCCTTGCCACGCTCCTTCATCGCCGGGCTGTTCTCGGTGGTCAGCATGATGATGTTGACGGCGATATTCTTCTGCTCGCTGCGGATTTTCTCGGCCATGGTCAGGCCGTCCATATTGGGCATGTTCACGTCGCTGACCACCAGCTTGATCGACGCATCCGCCTTGAGCTTGTCCAGCCCGTCCTTGCCGTCCACTGCGGTGGCGACCGCCAGGCCCTGCGACTTCAGAAAATCCGCCACCTCGTTGCGGACGGTACTGGAATCATCGACTACCAGAATCTGTGCCATGGAATATCCTTTTCAAAATGACATAAGTAATGATCAGAACAGCTCGAGCTCGCCGGCATCCACCAGCGACTCGACCGAAGGGTTTTCCCGGAACTCGTCGGGTGACCAGTTCAGGTTGAAGACGAAGCGCTGGAAGATCGGTACCGGTGCCGCCTCGGGACGATGACGCTCGCGTAGCAGGTACTTGAGGCACAGCTGCGGGTCTTCCGAGCCGAAGGAAATGAAGCCGCGCTGGTGGTTGATGATGATCGGTACCTGCGTCTGAAAGCGCTCGCTGCGGTTCTCATGGCCGACGTAGCGGTTCTTGAACGAGCCCCAGGCCAAGTTGGTCAGCTCACCCAGCACATTGTTGAGCTCGCGGAAGGTCCAGTGTTCGCCCTCCTGCCCCCCGGCGCGGCGCAGCAGCTCCAGTGCGGCCTCCTCCGAGGCCTGGAACATCATGTAGCCGCGGCACCAGTCGCTTTCGATGGCGATCAGCGTGAAAACTTCGCCGTAGATGAGGCGGTCCTTGACCAGATAAGGCGTCTCGGTATCGATGTCGCAGTGGGAAAACAATGTTTCCAACGAGGCCCGGGTGAAGTCGGTGATGCCGCGCACCAGTTCGTTGGGGTAGACGCGGCTGAAGATCGAGACCTCGAGCGAGGAACGCAGCTGCTGCAGGTCGGCCAGGGTGTAGGCACAGCGGAACATCGCCGCTGTCTTCTCGTCCAGCCCGGCCATGCTGGCCACGACGTCGCGACGCAGGAAAATCGGCAACTCCGGGCGCGCGGCATGGATTTCCCGCGCCAGCGCCAGGCCCTGACCCGCCGAGCCGCCGAAATGCTCGTACAGCATGATGCCGCCGAGATCGACATTGGAGCGGAGGATGGCCATCACGCTGGCCGCATCGCGCTGCTGCGGGCGGATACCCACCAGCCCGCACTCCTCGCAGAAGGCCTTCAGGTGCTCGAAATGCGCTTCCACATCGTCCAACACCAGCACCTTGCTAACGACCAGCCTATCGTTCTTCATCTGCCAACCCTGCTCCTGATTCAACCATCCCACCCTTGCCCACCGACGGCACCCCGCCTCAGACCACGCGCAGCTTGCCCTTGCCGGGCTCCGCCTCGTGCGCCTCCTGCTCGGCCCCTTCCGTGTTTCCTGTGGCAGCCGGCTCCTGACGCGCGCGCTCCACCAGCAGCACCTCGTCGCCCTCGACATGCTCGGCCAGGCTCTCCGGCAGGCACACCACGATCTCGAACTGGCGGAAATCGGTACCCACGGCGTCGTCGAGGAAACGGATCTCGATGCGGCCATGCTCACGCTTGACGAAGTCGTTCACCGCGTCCATGCCGACGCCACGCCCCGACACCTCGGTCACCTTCTCCGCGGTGGAGAATCCCGGACGGAAAATCTGGCGCGCAATGTCCTCGTCACCGAGCGGCTCGTCGGCTGCGATCAGTCCCTTCTCGATGGCCATCTGGCGGATGCGGGCCAGTGCCAGGCCACGCCCGTCGTCACTGAGACGAAGGTGCAACATGCCGCCGGCAACGCTCATCCTCAGGCGGATCAGGCCCGCCCCCGGCTTACCCTGCGCCAGTCGCACCGCCGGGGTTTCCAGGCCGTGGTCCATGGCATTGCGGATCAGGTGCATGAACACGTTCTTGAGCAGGCTGCCGGCCTGGTTGCGCACCACATAGCCGTTGTCTTCGATCTTCACCACCGGTGCGGCCTTGCCGAGTTCCTGCGCCAGTGCCGGCAGCGACTCGAACACGCCGCCCAGCACCTCGCTGATCGGCTCGGTGCCCAAGAGACGCAGCGCCTTGCGCACCGCATCGCGAGCCGCCACCAACTCGTGCAGGTTGCGGGTATTGATCTTTTCCAGGCGCTGGATGGCCTGCTGGATATGCTCCCGATCCACCATCAGATAACGTTCGCCACCACGCCGGCCCGGCCCCTTGCGCCCCAGGCTGACTTCATTGATGCGTGCATAGCACTCGACCATGGCCTTCACGCCGGCCAGCTCGTCCAGCAACATGACCTGATCCCAAGCGATGGCGGGGCGCGGCTTGCGCAGCTCGTCGTAGGTCTGCTCGGCCTCGTGCACGATGTTGGTCAGGTGCTGCAGCCCGTAGGTCCGGGCATTGCCCTTGATGGTATGCATGTGGCGGAACAGCTGCGCGATCGCCTCGGCGTCGTGCTCCGGATGCTGGCGGATCAGCAGTTCGTTCTCGTCGAGGAACTTGATCGCACCGGCGATGAAGTCGTGGAACTTCTCCTGGGTGACGGCAAGGATTTCGCCGATGATCTCCAGCTCGCGCTTCTGCTCGTTGGCCTCCGCCGCCAGCTTGCGCAGCTCGGTCACGTCGCGCACGCACAGCATCAGGCGCACGATGGTGTCGGTGTCGTCGGTGATCGGCGACCAGCTCAGATCGAGAATCTTCACCCGGCCATCCGCCATGGTCTTTTCAATTTCGCCGACCAGCAGGTGCTCGTTAAAGGCGAAGTTCATGACATCCTCGCCGATGCACGCCCCGCCGACGGCCTCGAGCTGCGACAGCGCATCGGCACCAAGATGGGTGTTGGCAAAGACCAGATCCATCATGTTGCGACCGGCGATAGCCTTGGTCTCGAAAATCGTTTCCAGATAAGCAGAAAACTCCGGGTGAACCTTGTTGCCATCGACGATGGTCAGAATGCCCTGCGGGATGTTCTGCAGCATGGCCTGCATGTCGGCCGTCTTTTGCTGCAGCAATTCCGAGCTTTCCTGAATTTTGGTGATCATGCTGTTGAACGCCACGATCGAATGGCCGATTTCATCCATGCGGTCGACCGGCACGCGGCGGGTGAAATCCTGGCTCGTGGCGATCTCGCTCATCATCGCCTGCATGCGGCTGATCGGCCGGGTGATCTGGCGGTACAGCAAGGCGCCGGCAGCGGCCAGCACCAGCGCGGCCAGGACGCTGACACCGGCGATGGCCATCACGGTATCCGACAGGTTTTCGTTCAAGGCAGCAATCGCCTCGTCCTTGGTGCGGTTTTTCTCGATCCTCAAGGTGCCGATGATCTGTTCCATGGCCCGCTGGTACTGGGCCACGCTGGCGAACAGGCTGGCCTCGGCCAGGTCCTTCTGACCCGCCAGCTTGAACTGCATCGTCTCGTCCACCGCCGCGAAGTAGTCGTCCAGACCCTCCTGGGCCTGCTGCAGCAGGCCTTGCTGGGTAGTGCTGCTGGCCTGCCGGAATTGCAGCTCCAGCCCTGCTTTCAGGCGCGCTTTCTGTGCCGTCAGCTTGTCCTTGGCTTGGGCCGCGGTGTTGTCGTCCGGCGCGGTGACCAGCGTGATCGTGGCCAGCTGCACATCCTTGAGCAGTGCCACCAGATCGGCGGAAGCCAGGGCGCTGGGCACGACGCCCTCGGTCACCACCTTGACCTCGGCGGCGTTGTTGCGCGATTGCAGGATGCTGTAGCCGCCAATCGACGAAATGGCCAGCAAGGCCAGGATGATGAGCAGCGTGATCCGGTGACGGAGATTCATTTGGCGTAATACCCCGGGAAAACAGACAAGCAGAGCGTTATCTCAACGGCATGGAAGGGATAACGTGCTGGCGCAGTAAATCGAATACCCGCCATTGTTTCAGAGCAATATGACTCCTCCATGACATACGCGGCCCGATAATGATTTTCCTGCGCTATTGGCATGTCGAATCCGGACTAAATACCCCGCTCATCTGAAACGATTCGGCAAACCGGTCGGATTTGACGAACGCTCTAAGCCGCCGCCTTGCGTCACATTACGTGAGGCATGGCGCCATATCTCCAAGTGTCTGTTTTTACGTTTTATTCCCGCTGAAGAGCGGGCGAGAAGACGACCGTGATGGCCTCACCAGGTGTAAAACGGCGTTCGTTTGCAAGGAGAAAAATACTGATGGCATTTAATTGGCCGGGGCAAAATAACCCCTATTACGGCCAGGCCGATTAAATGGATGAACAAGGAGATGGATGGCCTGCGCCCGCAAAAGCGCCGGCTATTAAAAGGCGGCGTCCGGCCTGGACGACTTGCCCGAAATAAATGAATGGAGCGGTCCACGACGGCGCCCCCAAGCCATAGGACCCGGCTTCATCCCGGCGGCCGGCGGGGCGGCGTTGCCCCCGCCGCTGCCGTCTGTTCCTGCCGGCGCCTAGTCGCCCTTGCCCACCGGCAGCCGGCCCAGGCGGTCCTTGACCTTCTTCATCACGATATAGGAGCAGATGTCGCGCATGCCCGGAATCTTGTTGAGCTTCTCCACCACGAAATTCGAAAACGCCGTGAGATGGCGCGTGCGCACGTGCAACACGTAGTTGGTCGGCCCGCTCACCACGTAGGCGGCGACGATCTCGTCGAGCGCCGCGATCTGCTCCAGAAACTGCTCGTGCCACTCCTCGCGCGAGCGGTCCAGCGTGACGTGCACGATGGCCTCCAGCTCGAAACCCAGCTGCTGCGCGTCGAGTTCGGCGTGGTAGCCGCGAATCAGGCCGTGCTCTTCAAGCGTGCGCACCCGGCGCAGGCAGGCCGACGGCGACAGCGCCACCTTGTCGGCCAGGTCCTGATTGCTGAGCCGGCCGTTTTGCTGCAGCGCGGCAAGAATGCGCCAATCTATCGAATCGACCTGCATCTGCAATATCCAATCGCTTAGCACTATTTCTTCGAATAATCTGCGAAAAATAGCACATCGACAAGTCGAACTTGCAATTTTGGCCAAAGCCTCCGGTGCTAGCATTAGTTCTCAGCCTCGCCCCACAAGGAGACCCACCATGCATACCCGTGAAGCCTGCCTCGCCGCCGACCGGCACGACCCGCTGGCCGCGCTCAAACAGCATTTCGAGCTGCCACCCGGCGTGATCTACCTCGACGGCAACTCGCTCGGCGTGCTGCCGAAAACCGCCCGCGCCCGCAGCGCCGAGGTCATCGACCAGGAATGGGGCGTCGGCCTGATCCGCAGCTGGAACACCGCCAGCTGGTTCGACCTGCCGGCGCGCCTGGGCGACAAGCTCGGCCGCCTGATTGGCGCCAACGGCGGCGAAGTGGTGGTCACCGACACCACCTCGCTCAACCTCTTCAAGTCGCTTGCCGCCGCCCTGCGCATCCAGCAGCAAGACCACCCCGAGCGCCGCGTGATCGTGTCCGAACGCGACAATTTCCCCACCGATCTCTACATGATCCAGGGCATGATGGACCTGCTGCAGCAGGGCTACCAGCTGCGCCTGATCGACGACGCCACGCCGCTGGAGGCGGCGCTGGGCGACGACGTCGCGGTGCTGTTGCTGTCGCACGTCAACTATCGCACCGGCTACCTCTACGACATGGCCGCCACCACCGCGCTGGCGCACCGCCACGGCATCCTCACCCTCTGGGACCTGGCACACGCCGCCGGCGCGATGCCGGTCGACCTCAACGGCGCCGAGGCCGACTTCGCCGTCGGCTGCACCTACAAATATCTCAACGGCGGCCCCGGCTCGCCCGCCTTCATCTGGGTGGCGGCACGCCACCAGGACCGCTTCTGGCAGCCGCTGTCGGGCTGGTGGGGACACCAGCGCCCGTTCGCCATGGCCACCGACTACCAGCCCGCCAGCGGCATCCGCCGCTTCCTGTGCGGCACCCAGCCCATCGTTTCGATGTCGCTGATCGAATGCGGCCTGGACGTGGCATTGCAGGCCGACATGACAGTAGTGCGGGCGAAATCGCTGGCGCTCACCGACCTGTTCATCGAGCTGGTGGAACAGCGCTGCGCCGACCACCCGCTCACCCTGATCACCCCGCGCGAGCACGCCCGGCGCGGCAGCCACGTCAGCTTCAGCCACCCGCAGGGCTTCGCCGTGATGCAGGCCTTGATCGCGCGCGGCGTGATCGGCGACTACCGCGAGCCGGAAGTGCTGCGCTTCGGCATCACCCCGCTCTACCTCGGCTACGCCGACATCTGGGACGCGGTGGACACGCTCAAGGACATCCTCGACAGCGGCAGCTGGGATCGCCCCGAATTCCACCGGCGCGCCTCGGTGACCTGAACCCCCGCGCCGCCACCGCACGACGACCACCCGCGCCCCGCTTCGCCGGGCCGGGCGGCATCCGGCAATGCCGCGCCGATTCGGTGCTAGCATGGATCATGGCCGCTACCAACAACTCCATCGCGATTGCCACGGTTGACCTGAGCAAACGCTTCAACCACGTCACGGCGCTCGACCGGCTCAACCTGAGCGTGGCGCGCGGACAGATCTTTGGCCTGCTGGGCCCCAACGGCGCCGGCAAGAGCACCACCATCAAGATTCTCACCACCCTGCTCGAGGCCAGTTCCGGCAGCGCCACGGTGGCCGGTTTCGACGTCGCGGCCGACCCGATCGAAGTGCGGCGGCGCATCGGCTACGTGCCCCAGCTGCTGTCGGCCGACGGCGCCCTGACCGCCACCGAGAACCTGACCCTGTCGGCCCGCCTGTACGGCCTGCACGGCATCCAGCTCAAGACGCGCGTGCACGAGGCGCTGGCCTTTGCCGGCCTCGACACGGTGGCGCACAAGCTGGTCCGCACCTTTTCCGGCGGCATGATCCGCCGCCTCGAAGTGGCCCAGGCCACGCTGCATTACCCGGAAATCCTGTTTCTCGACGAACCGACCATCGGCCTCGACCCGGTGGCGCGCCGCACCGTGTGGGAAAGACTGCAGCAGTTGCGTCAGGCCCAGGGCATGACGATCCTGATCACCACCCACGACATGGAAGAGGCCGACGTGCTGTGCGACGAACTCGCCATCCTGCATCAGGGCCGGCTGGCGGTCATCGGCAAGCCCGACGGACTCAAGGCGCAAGTCGGGCCGGAGGCCGATCTGGCCGATGTATTCGCGCATTTCAGCGGCGCCGTCATCGAGCAGGAAGGTTACTACCGCGGCATCCGCCAAAGCCGCGGCACCATCCAACGCCTGGGGTAAGCCGCATGCTCAACTGGCTCTACGAAAGTGCCGCCGTGACCGACGCCGAGGTCCGCAAACTGAGGCGCGACCCCACCGAGCTGCTGTCGCGCGCGGTGCAGCCGGTACTGTGGCTGGCGGTGTTCGGCCAGGTGTTCAGCCACGTGCGCGGCATCCCCACCGGCAACCTGCGCTACCTCGACTACATGGCCCCCGGCATCCTGGCGCAGAGCATCCTGTTCAGCGCCATCTTCTACGGCATCGCCATCATCTGGGAGCGCGATCTCGGCATCGTGCACAAGCTCCTGGTCACCCCGGCGCGGCGCAGCGCCCTGGTGTTCGGCAAGGCGGTGGCGGCGGGGCTGCGCGGGCTGGTGCAGGCGGCGGTGGTGTACCTGGTGGCGATCGCGCTGCACGTGGCGATCCGCTGGGAGCCGCTGCCGATGGTCACCGTGGCCGCCGCCGTGTTCGTCGGCTCGTGCATCTTCTCCACCTTCTCGCTGGTGATCGCCTGCATCGTCAAGACGCGCGAGCGCTTCATGGGCATCGGCCAGCTGCTCACCATGCCGCTGTTTTTCGCCTCCAACGCCATCTATCCGCTCGATATCATGCCGGACTGGCTGCGCGGCATCGCCGCCTTCAACCCGCTCACCTACCTGGTGGACGCGCTGCGCGGGGCGATGATCGTGGGCGGGCATAGCGTCTACGGCGACGCCACCAGCTTCGGCATCATGCTGCTGGTTTTCCTGCTGCTGCTGGCCCTGGCGGCCAGACTCTACCCGGGGCTGGCGCGCTAGCCGCTGACCGGCCCGCCCTGTACCACCCGGCTCACACCGTGGCCGCGTAGCGCGGCTGCCACATCGCCTGGCTGACCGCCGCGTCCAGGTCATCCGGCCGGGGTTGCGTCGCCACGCCCTGCTCGTACGCCACCCGGGCAACGGCCGCGCCCACCGCCTGCGCCACGGCGCGCAGCTGCGCCTGGCGCGGGAAAATGCGCCCGGCGGCCACATCGTCGGCGCTGACCTGGCCGGCCAGGGCGCTGGCCGCCGCGAAGAACATCTCGTCGCTGGCGCGGCGGGCGCCGGAGACGATCAGCCCGAGTCCGAAGCCGGGAAAGATATAGGCGTTGTTGGCCTGCCCCGGCGCATGCGACACCCCCGCCACGGTCACCGGCTCGAACGGGCTGCCGCTGGCGAAGATCACGCGCCCGGCGCTCCAGGCGTATGCCTGCTCGGCGGTGCACTCCGCCTTGACGGTCGGGTTGGACAGGGCGAACACCACGGGGCGCGGGCAGACCTCCGCCAGCGCCTCCAGCGCCGCCCGGGTGAACAGGCCGCCGCAACCGGTGGCGCCGATCAGCACGGTCGGCCGAAAATCCCGGATGGTCGCCACCAGGTCGGGCTGCGCGGCGCGGTCCTGCGCCACGGCGCGCTTGTGCGGCGGCAGATTGCGGCGGCTCGCCACCACCGGGCCGGTCGAGTCGACAAACAGGCACTGCGAGCGCGCTTGCGCCAGCTCGGCCCCGGCATGCTGCAGCGCCTTGATCACGAGCGACCCGATCCCCAGGCACGCCTCGCCGGCACCGAGAAACAAGAGGCGTTCTTCGGCCAACGTGCGTCCCGTCATCCGGCCGGCGGCGTACAGCCCGGCCAACCCCATGGCGCCGGTGCCCTGGATGTCGTCGTTGAAGCAGCACAGCTCGTCGCGGTAGCGCACCAAGAGGCGGAACGCGTTGGCGTTGTTGAAGTCCTCGAACTGCAGCACCGCCCCGGGAAACACCTGGCGCACCGCGCCGACGAACTCGTCGACGAGACTGTCGTAGGCCTCCCCGGCAAGCCGGGGCACGCGCCGGCCGAGATAGAACCGGTCCTCGCGGAGGGAGGCCGTGTCCGTCCCCACATCCAGCGTCACCGCCAGGCAGCGCGACGGCGGCACGCCGGCACAGGCGGTATACAGCGCCAGTTTGCCGATGGGAATCCCCATGCCGTTGGCGCCCAGATCGCCCAGCCCGAGGATACGGCCGCCGTCGGTCACCACGATGATGTCGATGTCGCGCTGCGGCCAGCGCCGGAGGATGTCGGCGATCTGCCCCTGGTGCTCCGGCGTCAGGTACAGCCCGCGCGGGGCCAGGTAACGCCGGCTCCACTCCAGGCAGGCCTGGCCAACCGTGGGGGTGTAGATGAGCGGCAGGCATTCCGCCAGATTGTCGACAACCACCCGGTAGAACAGCGTTTCGTTCTCGTTCTGGAGGGCGGAGAGGTAGACGTAGCGCTCGATCGGGCCGGCCTGGGCGCGCACCATGTCGAGCGCCCGCGCCGCCTGTTCGTCCAGCGTTTCGATGCGCGGCGGCAAGAACCCGCTCAACCCCAGCCGCTCGCGCGCCTCGGCGCTAAACGCGGTGCCCTGGTTGAGGTGGGGATTGCGCACGACGTCGGCGCGGGGGAACGGAACGGCTTGGCCCATGTTTTTCTCCCACAGGAAGAACGGCATCGGGGCACGCGAGCCCAGACGGCGCCTGTTTCTTCACCATAGTGAATCGGCCCCGATACTTCAGGCCCAGCGCGCTCCGTTCAGAGCCAGCCCAGCCGCTTGCAGGCGCCGTACACCAGGTACACGCCCAGCGCGGTGATGAACACGCCAAAGAGCAGGCGCAACTGCGGCCCTGCCATGCGGTTGGCGAAATAGGCGCCCAGCCACGCGCCGAGAAACATGGTGGTGGCGAGAATGACGGCGGCGCGCACGTCGACGTTGCCGTGCCGGTAATACTCGATGACGGCCGCCAGCCCGATGGGCGGCAGCAGCACCGCCAGCGACGTGCCGGTGGCCACGTGCTGCGAGAACCCCGCCCAGTAAATCAGCGCCGGCACGATGACGATGCCGCCGCCCACCCCGAACAAGCCGGCGGCCACGCCGCCGAGCGTGCCGATGATGGCGAAGATGAGCCATGCAGGCATGGAGGTTCTCCCGACCAGGGGCTCGCCCCGATCCACGCCGAGAGAAGCAGGCCGGTCAAATCGAGGCGAAGGGTTGATCCTTCAGCGAGGTGGCGACGCCGTCGAACACCTCGTGCACCTTGTCCCGCCTCGGCAGCACGAAGCCCGCGTCGGTCCCGGCGCAGGGAACCCGACACCGGAACGCCGCCGCATGGGCCCAGCCGGCACCGCCTACTTCGGCTTGCCGTACTGCTGATCGAGGTAATCGAGGATCAGGGGCACGTCTTCTTCCTTGATCGGCGCCCCCATCACCTTGATCATCTTGGTGACGGTCGCCTCCCAGCCCTTGCGGTCGAGAAAACGCGAGTTCATCTGGATGTAGTCCAGGCTGTGGCAGACCGCGCAATTGCGGGCGACCACGTCCTGGTTGCTGCCTTGCCGCAGTTTGACGGCGCTCTCGTCGGCCAGCGCCAGGGCCGGCAGCAGCAACAGCAGCGCGCAGAGTGTCTTGTTCATGGCTGGCCCCTCACACGACGTCCACCGCCACCTGGTGCACCAGGTTGTGGTGATACCCGGCCGGGTTGGCGATCAGTTCGAAGGTCTGGGTCTGGCCGATGCGGTTGGTGGCCTTGGCCAGCAGCGTATAGCGGCCCTTGTGGCGCGGCTGGAAGCGGTAATGCCAGGGGCGGAAGGAGAAACGGCCGTGATCGGTGCCGAGCTCGGCGTTGCGCCAGCTCATGCCGCCGTCGATGGAGACCTCCACCTGGCGGATGCCGTAACCCGCATCCCAGGCAATGCCGGCCAGCTCCAGCGGCTTGCCCAGCGGCAGCCGCTCGCCGTCGCGCACGCTGGTGATGAGCGAATTGACCACCATCTCGGTGATCGGCGTGTTGGCCGCCGTCTCCTGCGACAAAAAGCGCTCCACCACCGGAAACTTGCCCACCGGCACACGGTAGGCGCTCTTCATCCAGAAGCCGTCGAACGGCGCCGACACCACGTTGATCGAACTCAGGTGCTTGACCCAGTAGGTGGCGGTCCAGCCCGGCACGATCAGCCGCGCCGGGAAGCCGTTCCAGTGCGGCAGCGGCTCGCCGTTCATCTCGAAGGCGATCAGGGTGTTTTCGTCCAGCCCCTTCCACAGCGGCAGGCTCTTGACGAAATCCGGCGTCTTGTCGAGCACCGGGCCGTCGGCGCCGTCGAGCACCAGCTCCAGCGCGCCCTTCTTCACCCCGGCCTTGTTCAGCAGGTCGCGCAAGCGCACCCCGCGCCAGCGCGCGTTGCCCATCGCACCGTAGCTCCACTCCACCCCCGGCACGTGCGGCTGGAACAGGCCGCGCCGGTTGCCCGAGCACTGGCACACCGCCGCCAGCTCCACCGTCTCGAAGCGGCGCAGCTCATCCAGCGTCAGCACCAGCGGGCTCTCCACCTCGCCGCCGATGCGCAGCTGCCAGCTGCGCGCCTCTACCTCGGGAATGTTGGCCAGGTGATAGCGCACGAAAAACGCCTTGTTGGGCGTGAACACCTCGCGGAAGTACTCCGGCGGCGTTTCATAGTTGGGAGGACGGTAACTGCGCTTGATCAGCGGCACCTTGCCGGGCAAGGCCTCGAGCAAGGCCGACTCGCGCGCGCCATCCGGCAGCGCCGCCGGTTGCAGCAACTTCGCGCCCTTGGCCCAGGCCGGCACCAGCAAACCCCCGCCAGCCAGCAGCAAGCCACCCGAGCCGACACGCAAAAAATCCCGCCGGTTGATACCCATCGCCGCCCCTCCCGAATTGTTGGAGTTTGTTCCATGTTAGATGGTGGCAAGGGCAACGCAATGCGATTTGCAGACAGCCATCGAAGACCAAGCGACTGCCGCACGGGAGAGACACCCCAACGGCGACCGGCCCGACCGGCCGCTAGCGTCGGGGGCGTTTACTGTTTGGAAACCGTGGCAATCCAGCGCTCGATCTCCTGCACCGAGGCCGAAGGAGCGTTCAGGTGACTGGAAGCAGGCTCGACCATCTTGGTCAGCGGGTGCTTGGCCAGCAGCCCGAACATCTCGTGCTTCACCCGCACCAGGGCCGGATAATCGTTGCTGGGCGCAATGTACAGCACGGGGGTATCCGCCTTGATGCCGCGCATCGCCAGCGTCTGGTTCATCGCCCCTTCCGGCTCGAACCAGGTCAGATAGGCCGCCGGCGTGGAGGCCACGGCATAGGTCCCCCGGCCACCCTCGTAATCGCTGAACCGGGCTTTCTCCTGCCCCTTGCCCTGCGCCACCAGCTGGCGCGCCTGCTCCACGGACGGCCCCACCGCCTCACGGAAGGTGGCATTGCCGACGTTGCCGCCCGGCGCGATGGCCACCACGCCGTCGACGCGGTGCCGGCCGCCGAAATACAGCGCAAACACCCCACCCTGGCTATGCCCCGCCACGAACACCTTGCCGGCACCCTTCTGCCGCAACGCCGTCAAGGCCGCTTCCACCTCGTTTTCGGCAGTGGTGACGTCCACGTCGTACTCGCGCCGGCCAGACCAGGGCATGTCCAGATTGGCCACCAGAAACCCGTCGCGCTCGAGCGAGGCGGCCAGGTCAGACACATATTTAGAGGGAGAGCCGCCCTTGCCGTGCATCACCACCACCCCGGCCTTGGGCGTATCGGCCTGGGCGTGCAGACAGACGCCCAGCGCCGCCACAGCGAACAGATTGGCAAAGCGCTTCATGTTGTTTTCGTAAAGAAGGGGAAAAAGACATCATGCCACGATACGGCGACGGGGGAAGGCACATCGCCGCCGGCAGCGGCCCTCAGCTATCCGTCAGGCTGCTGCCCGTATACCAGAAATAAATCTGTCCCCTTTTCTCCGTCGCCACCCAAAACCTTTCGGCCAACCTTGAACAAGGTTGGCCGAAAGGTGGTAACGCGCAGACGGGCCGGCTTAACGCTTGCCGGCCGCCTCTTCGCGCCGGCGCTTGGCCTCTTCCAGCAGGTAGACCTGGTAATCGTCCAGATCGCCCGCGAAATCGCTGACCCCGCCACGCGACACCATCCAGAATTCGTCGCACACCGCGCGCAGCAGCGCCCGGTCGTGGCTGACCAGCATCACCGAGCCTTCGAACTCGTTCAGCGCCACGCTCAGCGCCTCGCGGGTGGCGAGGTCCAGATGGTTGGTCGGTTCATCCAGCAGCAGCAGGTTCGGCCGCTGCCACACGATCATGCACAGCACCAGCCGCGCCTTCTCGCCGCCGCTCATGCTGCCGACCGCCTGCTTCACCATGTCGCCGCTGAAGTTGAAGGTGCCGAGGAAATTGCGCAGCCCTTGCTCGCGGCAATCGTTGGCCGACGGCCGCATCGCCGCCGGGGTGTCGCGCACCAGACGGAACATGTGCTGCAGCGGATCGTCCTCCGGCCGCAGCACGTCCAGCTCCTGCTGCGAGAAGTAGCCGATATTGAGCCCCTTGCCGCGAATGATCTCGCCGCCGACCGCCTGCAGCGCCTCGGCCACGGTTTTCACCAGCGTCGATTTGCCCTGGCCGTTGGCACCGAGGATGCCGATACGCTGCCCGGCCAGCACGGTGCGGTTTACGTTACGCACGATCACCGTCGGCGGCGTGCCGTCCGCCGCGCCTTCAGGCGCCGGATAGCCGAACACCACACCGCTCATCGACAGCATCGAGTTGGGCAGGCTCTGCGGTTCCTTGAATTCGAACTGGAACTCGGCATCGGCCAGCACCGGCGCGATATTCTCCATCCGCTCCAGCGCCTTGACCCGGCTCTGCGCCTGCTTCGCCTTGCTGGCCTTGGCCTTGAAGCGGTCGATGAACTTCTGCAGGTGCGCCATCTTTTCCTGCTGCTTGGCCTGCGCCGCCTGCTGCAGGACCAGCTGTTCGGCACGCATGTCCTCGAACTTGCTGTAATTGCCGCCGTAGCGCACCAGCTTGGCATTGTCGACGTGCAGTGTCACCGTGGTGACGGCATCGAGGAATTCGCGGTCATGGCTGATCACCACCATGGTGCCGGCGTACTGCTTCAACCACGCTTCCAGCCATACCAGCGCGTCCAGATCCAGGTGGTTGGTCGGCTCGTCCAGCAGCAGCAGGTCGGACGGGCACATCAGCGCGCGCGCCAGTTGCAGCCGCATGCGCCAGCCGCCGGAAAAGCTGTTCACCGGCTGCTGCAGCTCGGCGACGCTGAACCCCAACCCGAGAATCAGCGCCTGCGCCCGTGCCGGCGCGTCGTGGGCGCCGGCATCGTTGAGCGCGGTATAGGCATGCGCCATGCGCATGTAGTCTTCGCCGGCCTCGGCCTCGGTCACCTCCCGCTGCGCGGCCAGCAGGGTGGTATCGCCCTCGACCACAAACTCGGTCGCGGTCTGCGACGTTTCCGGCATGTCCTGCGCCACCTGCGACATGCGCCACTGCGACGGGATCGACACATCGCCGCCGTCTTCATGCAGCGAGCCGTTCAGTACTGCGAACAGCGAGGATTTGCCGGCGCCGTTGCGGCCGACCAGGCCGACTTTCTCGCCGGGATTGAGCGTCACCGACGCGTTGTCGAGCAGGACTTTGGTACCGCGGCGCAAGGCCACGTTTTTCAGAATGATCATGGGAAGCGCCGTGCGGCGGCTGAAAACAGGTTACGCCGCGACCGGCGACAAGGCGGGAAGACGACAGAAAGGGCGGCCAACGTTGGCCGCATCATGGCAATGGTGCTGCAGCAGTGCACCGTCGCATGCTGCAAAGCAATAAAAACGGCGCGGTGCAAATGGTAACACGCCCCCTGCCGCCGCGCCGGCCCGGCTATAAAAAACAGGCGCTTATGACGGGGACGCGCGACCGCGCATTGCGGCCCCACTCGCGGGATGCCTTCATGCAGGCCTATTGCAATGCCGCGCTAGAACGAGTCGACCTCGACCTACGCCAAGCCAAGTGAAGGCATCGCCAAGCACCCTGCTCGAAGCCTATGGACTTGCTTAGTTTTCAAGCTCTGGCAAGGGTCGATCATTACGATGCAGTACCTCCGACAGTTTGCACTGGGCACACTCCACGAACAGTAGATCGCCATCCTTACGCAGTTTGGTCTGCCGATGACAAATCCGACAGTCGAGCTTGATCGAGGTGTTCTCTTCGCACTCTAGGCACTTGAGGTAATAGCCATATTTGCCGTAGCGGAATTCCAGATTTTGCGAGGAGCACTTTTTGCAATAAGTGGCATAGACCTTGCGCACCCTATCGGCCCCAGCCAATGAGCGCAAGAAACCCGCCGCTTTGAGCCGATCCCCGATGTATTCAAGGTGCGCAGGTACTGTACGCGTGGCCGGGATTGTTTTGGCTTTAACCGGTTCAGCCAGGTAGACCGCGTACGCTTCTTGCACCACAGGCTCCGGTGCCTCCACAACAACAGGGACAGGAACCGGTTGGGGAGCAGGTGCCACACGCGGCGTATGGCTGCGCACCAAAAAGTCGGCCAATAGCTTGCGATGGCCCACGGAAAACCATGCCAACACATCCACCATCTTGGTGCGTAGCTTTTCACCCACCAGATCAGTCTTGCACACCTCTGGTGGTGGGTTGCTTTTTGGGGGAGGTACACGCCCTGTGAAGAAATCGCCACCAAAATATCAATCGGTAAGCGGTTGATCACTTCAGGCTGACGCGTATTGGCCCGGAGGAATTTGCGCAGCAACTCCATCTGGAGCTTGGCCTGAATCAACGGCGAGGCCATGCCAGACGAGCGGTCACCATACCAGCGCAGCCACTGCCCATCTTCCTTCATCTGCACCTTGCCAGCCACACTCTTGGTCTCGACGATAGTCATCCCGGCGGGGTGGATGATGAGATGATCCATCTGCGCCACGTCATCGTTAAACTCGATGCGGATGTCGTGCAGGACAAGCACCTCGGGATCGTCAGCAAAGTAGCGCTTCAGGTAGAACGCCAGCTCGCGCTCAGCAGCGTCGCCAGCCGCTTGAAACTTGTCTTTGGGCTCGGTAGCCGCTTTGTCTTTCAGAATCATGGTCTAGCCTCGGCTTGCCCGTATGGATGTCAATGTTCTGAAATTCTAGCTATTGGTGGCTTACCACAGCAATGATATATAGATACAAGGCGATTCACGCCCCCTTTCCCCCTACTCGCCTCGCCAGTATGGCACTCCGAATTTCTCTAACACGTTCCTCTCTTAGTGAGGCCGTTCTAACGTCGTGCTCCCAATACCGCAACACCAGCCATCCTGATTCTTGCAGTTCCTCAGTCACTCTCGCGTCACGCTGACGATTGTTTTCTAGCTTCTTTTTCCAGAATTCACTTCTGGTACTCGGGGCGTTGTAGTGATCTGGGCAACCATGCCAGAAACAACCGTCGACAAACACTGCCACTTTCTCGCGCACAAAAACAAAGTCTGGCTTACCGACAAGCTTTGAGTTGAGACGGTATCGAAGACCGTTTGCCCAGCACAATGTTCTTAGAGCAACCTCCGGTCCAGTGTCTTGCCCTCGGTTACGGGACATGCAACGCCTGCGCTGTTCAGGCGATAGGACGTCTTTTCCTACCATTGCGCCCCCTGCTAGGTACGGTTACTCCAACTCCTCCTCATCCTCCGGAGCAATTTCAACATCAAAACTGTCTGCACCGAACTCAAAAAAGGACGGGTCGAATGAAAGCGAATCTACGCTTACTCCCGACGGCATGGAGGAAAGTGCTTTGAGAACAGGTTCAAGCTGAGGGCCAATGTTCCTTGCGACCTTAAGCGAGGCACTCGACTCTTTTACCTCATAGAGCCGAAAGATGTCATACGGCACCCCGCTTGATACTGCGTGTTTTATTTCGCCGATGGAAAGATAGAGTGGAGCCGAGAACTTACCTGAAGTGCTTTTCGCATCGACATGACGTTCAGAACCATCATCCATTTTCAAGGAAAAATCGAAGGGAGAAACTGCATTGAGTTGTGCCACCCACTCGTGACTGGCCACACCAATGAATCCTGAAAACTTGAGATGCTGATCCAGCAACTCCTCTCCAAGACGTCCAGTCCGTTCTGCAGACTCCTTCGCGGCTTTCAGATCAGAAGGACTGAGACCTCGTCCAGCCCGTCGTTTATTGAGTGTTTCAGTCGCTTCCGAACTTCCCTGGCCGACCTCCTCCAACAATGCTGCATCAAGCCAATCTCGAATCGGATGAGAGATCGCAGGTGCCGCCTCATTGATGGCACTCTCCAACTCTTTCTCTGAAAGCACTCTCATTGAATCATTGGGAGAAGGAAGCAGCGGCTGAAGCTCAGCATAAAGGGCTGCATCGTCTGGGTGTCCCGCTGCAATCAGCACAACATTCACAGCGGTTGGTACAGCGGCCCCAACGAATTCCATTACTGCAAAGTCACCTGGAACCAGCCCGTCATAGCGAGTGGGGTCGGTGACAGGGCAGTCAACAATCTCACCATTCAAGCGAATGTTCTTCGCATCTCGCTTCACCTTTCTAGCCAATGTATGAGCATCGGCCATCCCCGGTCCATACATTGTCAGGTCAACGTGAGCTGCCCTTTTGCTAAGAGGTTCCAGTGAAACCCGAAGCGAGGGGAAAAACACCCCTTCCATTACACTCAGGTCGAGGTTGAAACCCTTTTGCTTAGCTTGCGGGTGCTTCGTGAGATATGACTTGAAGAAAGACAAATCAGACGGCTTGAGCTTCTTCAGCGCTAGTTTTCTCAACATCCGTTTCTCCCATAAGAATTTTGTAGAGGCTATCCGCTATGGCTTTCGCGAGCAAAGGCGGCACCGCGTTTCCGATTTGCTTGAATGCCGGATTCATGGACCCCGAGAACACAAAGCCGTCCGGGAAAGATTGAAGCCGAGCGGCCTCTCGCACAGAAATGGTTCTCGCTTGGGCGCTGTCGTAGTGAATGTGGGAGTACCCATCTTTCCCCAGATGAGCCATCAGTGTTCGTGCAGGAGCGTATGCCTCCATCTTGCGCCATTTATTTGGAAACTTGCTCACATCATACGGAGGAACAGTTGCTTTCCATAGCTCCTTGTACTCCTTTGAGTTGGGACCAATGGTTTTTCCTTTTTGATTTTCTAAGGCAGCAAGGCACTCATCAAACATAGCTACTGCATGTCCATGTGCTTCCGGATACTGGTCTCCAGGGTTCATTCTCCTGAAGATTGCATAATCACGAGGCAGATAGCGGATGACATGATCGCGCACACCGGCATCATTCTCGAATCCAGGCCAAGAACGCATGAGTTTGGCATACGCGTTGATTGCTCCCCCGGGGTAAGGCAATGCATTGTCGAAACGACGCGCCCCTTTTTTCAGTTTCCCCTCCAAGTGTTCGGTAATCACCGGAAGATCGCCAAGGGCATCCTGTGCTGTGACAGCTGGGATGCAATTGTTTTTGTCGGGGATTGGCGGGTCAATGAAAAACCCCTCGCCCTCAAATAGCCCGCGTCTAACAGTCTGAAGTGCAACCTGCCGAGTGCCCTCGTAGCCCTTCGGCATGTCTATCCAATGGGAGGGAGTGGGAACGGAAATCTTTGAGGCGATTTGTGAAGCCACTGCCACCAGGAACATTCGCTCCCGCATCTGAGGTACACCAAAGTAGACCGAGTTGAGAAGTGTATAACCACACCTGTACCCCATCTCGGTCAATATTTCGCAAGTTTCTTCGGCTACATTATGCCCTCCATAGTTCAGAACATCTGGTACGTTCTCCATCAGGATGGCAATGGGCTTCAACTCATTGACATAGTGCAGATAGCGCAGGTAAAGGTTGCCTCTTGGGTCCTTCAAGAATGCTTCAGGATGGTCAGCAACCTCACGTAGCTTGGCCCGACCGACCCGCGCAAATGCCTGACAAGGCGGACCGCCTATGATCACATCAACGTGGTGCTCTATCGGCCCCTCCAGCTTGAATGTCTCTAACAAGCTGGCTGGCTCTATCTTGGTGATGTCTTTTGCACCAGCATGAATCTCGAAAAGATCATGCGGCAAATCGCTCATGAAGTTCATTGCATGGGAACGTGCAGCATCAGGATCAAACTCCACAGCACCAATCGTCTTGAACCCGGCCGCATCAAAGCCCAAAGAAATACCGCCACACCCAGCAAACAAATCCAATGTTCTGGGAGCATTTCCAGCGAGGATGCGGGAGTGCTTTTGCTTTACCAAGGCGTCGGAGAGCTTGGTCATGTGTTGCTTGTTCATTGTTGCCTTCATCTAATCAATGTAAAGACTAGCGTCCTTCGTGGGCGTTTTTCGCGCATTGTGCGGAAATCAGTGGAGGTTTGGCCAGGTATTTTTTGGCCTATTCGCAGAATATCATGATTTTTATGGAGTTTCCGGCATATAGGACCCCTAATCTGGCTTCAAGCCGAGCAGCCTGCCTACAGCATAAAAAAGCCACCGTCCTCGGTGGCTTTTTCATTAACTGTGTCACTACTTTTGCACTAACGTGACACGGTTTTCACTTTCCGTGTCACCCGACATGTTTACACATCAATATTCCGTGCAATCAAGGCATTACCCTCAATGAACGCCCTACGCGGTTCGACGTTGTCGCCCATCAGGGTGGTGAACACGTCGTCGGCGCCCATCACGTCTTCGATCTTCACCTTGAGCAGGCGGCGCACGGTCGGGTCCATGGTGGTTTCCCACAGCTGTTCCGGGTTCATCTCGCCCAGGCCTTTGTAGCGCTGGATGTTCATGCCCTTGCGCACTTCGGCCAGCAGCCAGTCGAGCGCTTCGCCGAAGTCGGCCACCGGCTTGACGGTTTCGCCGCGTTTGACGGTGGCGCCTTCGCGCAGCAGGCCCTTGAGCAGGTCGCCGGTCTTGGCCAGTTCGGCGTAGTCGCCGGAATCGAGGAAGTCCTGGTCGAGCACCGTTACCATCACGTTGCCGTGCAGCTTGCGGGTGATCTTGATCATCCAGCCGTCGTTCTTCTCGTCGTGCAGCAGGTCGAGGCGGATGAACTCAGCCGGCAGCGCGGCGGTGAGCACGGCGACGGCGTCGCGGGCGGCGTGTTCGGTGTCGAGCGACAGGCGGCCAACGCGCAGCATGGCTTGCAGCACCAGCGGGTCGACCACGCGGCTTTCGCGTTCGATCACGGCGCGGGCGAGCAGGAACTGGCGCGCCACTTCGGCCAGGGTGTCGCCGGACAGTGCGGCTTCGCCTTCGGCCGGCATCAGTTCGGCCTTCTCGAGCGCCAGCTGCAGCAGGTACTGGTCGAGCTCGTAGTCGTCCTTGAGGTAGCGTTCTTGCTTGCCGTGCTTGGCCTTGTAGAGCGGCGGCTGGGCAATGTAGATGTGGCCGCGCTCGACCAGCTCGGGGGTCTGGCGGTAGAAGAAAGTGAGCAGCAGGGTACGGATGTGCGCGCCGTCCACGTCGGCATCGGTCATGATGATGATGCGGTGGTAGCGCAGCTTGTCCGGGTTGTATTCGTCCTTGCCGATGCCGCAGCCGAGCGCGGTGATCAGGGTGGCGACTTCCTGGCTGGCCAGCATCTTGTCGAAGCGGGCGCGCTCGACGTTGAGAATCTTGCCCTTGAGCGGCAGGATGGCCTGGAACTTGCGGTCGCGGCCTTGCTTGGCGGAACCGCCGGCGGAGTCACCCTCGACCAGGTAAAGTTCGGACATGGCCGGGTCTTTTTCCTGGCAGTCGGCCAGTTTACCGGGCAGGCCTAGGCCGTCCATGATGCCCTTGCGGCGGGTGATCTCGCGCGCCTTGCGCGCGGCTTCGCGGGCGCGGGCGGCGTCGACGATCTTGCCGACGATGATCTTGGCGTCGTTGGGGTTTTCCAGCAGGAAGGATTTCAGCGCGTCGCTGATCACTTCGTTGACCACCGGGCCGATCTCACTGGAGACCAGCTTGTCCTTGGTCTGGCTGGAGAATTTCGGATCGGGCAGCTTGACGGACAGCACGCAGGTGAGGCCTTCGCGCATGTCGTCGCCGGAGGTGTCGACCTTGGCCTTCTTGGCGGTATCGGATTGTTCGATATAGCCGTTGAGGGTACGGGTCATCACCTGGCGCAGCGCGGTGAGGTGGCTGCCACCGTCACGCTGCGGGATGTTGTTAGTGAAGCACTGCACCGATTCCTGGTAGGAGTCGTTCCATTGCATCGCCACTTCGACCGTCATGCCTTCCTTCTCGCCGATGGCGTGGAACACCTTGGGGTGCAGGGCGGTCTTGTTGCGGTTCATGTATTCGACAAAGCCGGCCACGCCGCCGGAGAAGGCGAAGTTTTCTTCCTTGCCGGTGCGCTTGTCGATCAGGGTGATGGCCACGCCCTGGTTCAGGAACGACAGTTCGCGGATGCGCTTGGCGAGGATGTCGAAGTGGAATTCGATCTTGCCGAAGGTTTCTTCACTGGCGTGGAAAGTGACTTCGGTGCCGCGATAGGTGCTGTGGCCGGTGACGGTGAGCGGGGCCACCGCTTCGCCGCGGCGGAATTCCATTTCGTGCACCTTGCCGTCACGCCAGATTTTCAGGCGCAGCCAGTCGGACAGGGCGTTGACCACCGAGACGCCGACGCCGTGCAGGCCACCGGAGATCTTGTAGCTGTTGCTGTCGAACTTACCGCCGGCGTGCAGCACGGTCATGATCACTTCGGCGGCGGAGCGGCCTTCTTCCGGGTGGATGTCGGTCGGGATGCCGCGGCCGTTGTCTTCCACCGAGATGGAGTTGTCCGGGTTGATGGTGACCTTGATGGTGTCGGCGTGACCCGCCAGCGCTTCGTCGATGGCGTTGTCCAGCACCTCGAACACCATGTGGTGCAGGCCGGTGCCGTCCGAGGTATCGCCAATGTACATGCCCGGGCGCTTGCGTACGGCATCCAGACCCTTGAGAACCTTGATGCTGTCTGCGCCGTATTCCTGTTCGCTCATAAAACCTTCTCTGTCGTGTGGCAGGTGTCACCGGCGGGGGAGGCCCCCGCCTTCGTCTTCGGCCAACCTGGTGATGCCCGAGGCCGGCCGAAACCGCGTTAGATGCGCATCGGCATCACGATGTACTTGAACTGGCTGTAGTCCGGAATGGTCACCAGCGTGCTGCGGTTGGCGTCGCCGAAGGCCAGCTGCAGCGTTTCGGCCGGCAGGTTGGTGAGCACGTCCAGCAGGTAGTTGATGTTGAAGCCGATCTCCAGCTCGCCGCCGCCGTAGTCGATTTCCAGCTCTTCTTCGGCTTCTTCCTGTTCGCTGTTGGTACACAGGATGGACAGGCTGCCCGGCTTGAGCACCAGGCGCACGCCGCGGAATTTCTCGTTGGCGAGAATGGCGGCGCGCTGCAGCGCGTGCAGGAAGGTGAGCCGGTCGATCAGGAACAGCTTGTCGTTGTCGAGCGGGATGACGCGGTTGTAGTCGGGGAACTTGCCGTCCACCACCTTGCTGATGATGACGGTGGAGCCGAAGGTGAAGCGCACCTGGTTGGCCAGCACTTCGATGGTGATCGGCTCGTCGCTATCCTGCAGCAGCTTGTAGAGCTCGATGATGGTCTTGCGCGGCAGGATCACCTCGGCCTTGGGCAGCGAGGTGTCGATTTCGGCGGCAGCGAAGGCCAGGCGGTGGCCGTCGGTGGCCACCAGGCGTACCTGGTTGTCGTCGGTCTGCATCAACAGGCCGTTGAGATAGTAGCGGATGTCCTGCACCGCCATGCTGTACTGCACCTGCGAGATCAGGCGCTTGAGCTCTTTTTGCGGCAGGCTGAAGGTGGCTTCCGGCGTGCCGTTGACCGACAGCAGCGGGAAGTCTTCGGCCGGCAGCGTCTGCAGGTTGAAGCGGCTCTTGCCGGCTTTCAGCGTCAGGCGGTTGTCCTGCTGCTCCAGCGACACGGTGGAGTTACCGGGGATGGCGCGCAGGATGTCCTGCAGCTTCTTGGCCGAGGTGGTCAGGCGGAACGATTCGCCCGGCAGCGTTTCGGCGCTGGCCGTGGTGATCTGGATTTCCAGGTCGGTGGCCAGAAAGCCCACCGCGCCGTCCTTTTTCTCGATCAGCACGTTGGACAGGATAGGCAGCGTGTGGCGACGCTCGACAATCCCCGTCACCGCCAGCAGCGGTTTCAGCAGGGCATCGCGTTCAGCTTGCAGAATCAGCATGTTCCGGGCTCCCGAAAGTTTTTTAGTTGCGCAGCATTTGCAGCAGGGTATCGTAATCGTGGCCGATGTCGGCGTCACTGCCGCGCATCTCCGCGATGGTCTTGCAGGCGTGCAGCACCGTGGTGTGGTCACGTCCGCCGAAAGCGTCGCCGATGTTGGGCAGCGAGAGCTGGGTCAGCTCCTTGGCCAGCGCCATGGCGATCTGGCGCGGCCGGGCGATGTCGCGGCTGCGCTTCTTGCTGTGCATGTCGCCCAGCTTGATCTTGTAGTACTCGGCCACGGTCTTCTGGATGGCGTCCACCGTCACCTGGCGGTTGCCGGCGGCGAGGATGTCCTTGAGCGCTTCCTTGACCAGTTCGAGCGAGATGCTCTGGTTGGTGAAGCGGGCGTAGGCCACCACGCGCTTCAAGGCGCCTTCCAGTTCGCGCACGTTGGAGCGCACGTTCTGGGCGATGAAGAAGGCCACGGTGTGGTCGAGCTTGATGCTGTCGGCCTCGGCCTTTTTCATCAGAATGGCCACGCGCATTTCCAGCTCCGGCGGCTGGATTTCGACGGTCAGCCCCCAGCTGAAACGCGAGATCAGGCGCTCGTCCATGCCTTCGATCTGCTTGGGGTAGGTGTCGCAGGTCATGATGACCTGCTTGCCGCTTTCCAAGAGGGCGTTGAAGGCATAGAAGAATTCTTCCATGGTGCGGTTCTTGCCCGCGAAGAACTGGATGTCGTCGATCAGCAGCAGGTCGAGCGAGTGGTAGTAGCGCTTGAACTCGTCGAAGGCCTTGTGCTGGTAGGCACGCATGATGTCGGCCACGTAGCGCTCGGCGTGGATGTAGCGGATCTTGGCCTGCGGGTTCTTCTGGTAGACGTGGTTGCCGATGGCCTGGATCAAGTGGGTCTTACCGAGGCCGACGCCGCCGTACACGAACAGCGGGTTGTAGGCCTGGTCGCCCGGGTTCTCGGCGATCTGCATCGCCGCGGCGCGCGCCAGCTGGTTGCCTTTACCGGTCACCAGGGTGTCGAAGGTGAACGCCGGGTTGAGCCGGGTGCTTTCGTGCCCGCCGCCGATGGCCTTGACCGCCGCCTGCTTGGCCGGGGTGGCCACGGCCGGGGCCGCGCCGCCGGCCGGTGCGCTCTTGCCGCTCGGCGCGGCCGGCTTGGCCGGCACCACCGCCGGGGCGGCATTGGGGCTGCCCAGGCGCAGCTCGACCGGCACCTCGCCCATCAGCTCCACCGCCAGTTCCTCGATGCGACCGAGGAAACGGTCTTTGATGAACTGCATGATGAAGCGGTTGGGCGCCAACAGCTGCACGCCGTCCTCGGTGAGTTCGGCGGCCAGCGGCTTGATCCAGGTGTTGAACTGCTGTGAAGACAGTTCGCCCTCGAGGCGAGCGAGGCACGCAGGCCAGAATTGATCCAGTTCGGTCATTAAGTACACGCAATAAAAAGCAAAAAATCCCGCCGTTGTCCGTTGTCGCGAAGGCGGGAGATACCGCCGTGCCAGGGCCTCGTGGGCGGCGCGGCGGTCAGTGTTCGGCATGGCGCAGAGGCGCATCCTCCCAGCCGGAGCGGCTAACCTTGCCCGCAGGGGGAAGGTTTCTGTTCAATTCTTACGCAGCGGGTGGGGGGCGCTAAGTTTTGACATTCTAATAGTTTTCCGGAAAGTTATCCACAGGGAGCGAAAAAATTAGCGATTGACAAAGCCCGGGTTTTCTTGTGAAATCACGCGTTTATTTCCTCGTTTCGAAATAGGAACACCGAATCATGAAACGCACTTACCAGCCTTCGACCACGCGCCGCAAGCGCACCCACGGCTTCCTCGTACGCTCCAAGACCCGTGGTGGTCGCGCCGTTCTGGCCGCCCGCCGCGCCAAGGGTCGCAAGCGTCTGGCCGTGTAAGTTTTGGCCTTTCGCTTTCGCCGTGCGCACCGGCTGTTGAAAACGGATGAATTTTCATCCGTTTTTAGTTTGCGGCAAGCGCGCAGCAATCCCTATTTTCAGGTATACGCCCGCCCCAACGGCCTTAACCGCCCGCGACTCGGTCTCGTGGTCGGCAAGAAGGTCGCCAAGCGGGCGTATCGCCGTAATTACATCAAGCGCACCGTTCGAGAGTGGTTCCGCCTGAACCAGCAGACGCTCGGCTCCTTCGATTACGTGGTGCGTTCCCGCCTCGTGTTCGACCGCGAGACGCGCACCGAAGCTGTCACGGCGTTGTCCTCACTCTTTGGTAAACTAGCCCGATGTCACGCCTCTTCATCTTCCTGATCCGTTGCTATCAGGTCGCCATCAGCCCGTGGCTCGCGCCGCGCTGTCGCTATGTGCCGACCTGTTCCGGCTACGCGATCGAGGCGGTGAAGAAACATGGCGCCTGCAAAGGCGGCTGGCTGGCTGTTCGGCGTATTTCGCGCTGTCACCCCTGGGGTGGCAGCGGCTACGACCCGGTTCCCTGACCACCTTTCCCGGTAACGAGAGATGGATTCCAAACGACTGATCATTTTCATCGTTCTGTCCATGAGCATCCTGCTGCTCTGGCAGGAATATTTTGCGCCCAAACCGACCCCGCAGCAGCTGGCCAAGAGCCAGACTACGGCGGGTGCGCCGGGAGCCCCGGCCGCCCCGAGCGCGGCAGCCCAGCCGGCCGATGCCGCCAAGCTGACGTCGGGCCAGCGCATCACGGTCAGCACCGACCTCTACAAGGCGGAGATCGACACCGTGGGGGGTGACCTGCGTCGCCTGGATCTGCTGAAGCACAACGCCGCCGAGGACGCCAGCAAGCCGTTCGAGCTGTTCACCGACAAGGGCGGCCGCGTGTACGTGGCGCAGACCGGTCTGGTGGCCGCCTCCAACCCGGCGCTGCCGACGCACAAGACCGTGTTCACGGCCGAGAAGACCAGCTACCAGATGAACGGCGACAAGCTGGAAGTGAAGCTGACCGCGCCTGAAGCCAACGGCGTCAAGGTAAGCAAGGTATACACCTTCAAGAAGGGCGCCTACGACATCGACGTGCGTTACGACATCAGCAACAGCGGCAGCGCGCCGGTCGCCCCGACCGCCTACTTCCGCCTGCTGCGCGACGGCCAGAAGCCGGAAGGCGAAGGCCGCTTTGCGAGCACCTTCACCGGCCCGGCGGTGTACACCACCGACGGCAAGTTCCAGAAGGTGTCGTTCGACGATCTGACCAAGGGCAAGGGTGACTACGTCAAGAGCGCCGACAACGGTTGGGTGTCGATGCTGCAGCACTACTTCATGAGCGCCTGGATCATCAAGCCGCTGGGCGGCCAGAGCGTGTGCGCCGCCGGCCAGCCGTGCCGCTTCGAGCTGAAGAGCAGCAACGGTCTGTTCTCCGCCGCCACGCTGGTGGATCTGCCGGCCATCGCGCCGGGCGCCAGCCGCTCGATCACCGTGCCGCTGTACGCCGGTCCGGAAGAGTTCGACATCATCACCAAGGTGGCCGACGGCATGGAGTACGCCAAGGACTACGGCTGGGTGCACATCTTCGCCTCGCCGCTGTTCTGGCTCTTGACCAAGCTGCACGCGCTGGTGAACAACTGGGGCTGGGCGATCATCCTGCTGACGCTGACCGTGAAGGCGCTGTTCTACCCGCTGACCGCCGCCTCGTACCGCTCGATGGGCAAGATGAAGGCGCTGGCGCCGCGTCTGGAACGCCTGAAGGAGCAGTACGGCGACGACCGCATGAAGATGCAGCAGGCCGTGATGGAGATGTACAAGAGCGAGAAGGTCAACCCGCTCGGCGGCTGCCTGCCGATGGTGATCCAGATTCCGGTGTTCATCGGCCTGTACTGGTCGCTGCTGGCTTCGGTCGAGCTGCGCCAGGCGCCGTGGACGCTGTGGATCAACGATCTGGCCCGCCCGGACCCGTTCTACGTGCTGCCGGCGATCATGGCCATCACCATGTTCCTGCAGACCTTCCTGAACCCGCCGCCGGCCGACCCGATGCAGGCGAAGATGATGAAGATCATGCCGTTGGCGTTCTCGGCGATGTTCTTCTTCTTCCCGGCCGGTCTGGTGCTGTACTGGGTGGTGAACAACGTGCTGTCGATCGCCCAGCAGTGGTACATCAACAAGCAGATCGAGAAGGCCAAGAAGCTGGCGCTGCAGTCCTGAGCCGCTTTGCACTCCCGATGACGAGCCCGGCCTTGATGGCCGGGCTTTTTTCCTGACATCCTTTGCTCTGTCCCCAGAGAAAAGCTTGGCCGAAGCGGTCTAACACCCAGACCGTTTCGGCCAGATTTTTCCGCCTTTGCCGCAGGATCGCCACCATGTCGCTTGCCTACACTCCGACCACCATCTGCGCCATCGCCACCGCTCCCGGCCGTGGCGGCGTCGGCGTCATCCGCGTCTCCGGCCGTGGTTTGCTGCCGTTCGCCCAGGCCATCTCGGGCGGCAAGACCCCGCAGCCGCGCTACGCCACCTACAGCGACTTCGTCGCCGCCGACGGCACGGCCATCGACAACGGCCTGATGCTGTACTTCCCCGGCCCGAACTCGTTCACCGGCGAGGACGTACTGGAGCTGCAGGGCCACGGCGGGCCGGTGGTGCTCAACATGCTGCTCGCGCGCTGCCTCGAGCTGGGGGCGCGGCTGGCCGATCCGGGCGAGTTCACCAAGCGCGCCTTCCTCAACGACAAGCTCGATCTGGCGCAGGCCGAGAGCGTGGCCGACCTGATCGACGCCTCCAGCGAGACCGCGGCGAAGAGTGCGCTCAAATCGCTCAAGGGCGCGTTCTCGCACGAGATCCACCAGCTGGTGGACGAGCTGATCACGCTCAGGATGCTGGTGGAGGCCACGCTCGACTTTCCGGACGAGGAGATCGACTTTCTCGAGGCCGCCGACGCGCGCGGCAAGCTCGGCGGGGTGCGCGCCCGGCTCACCCAGGTGCAGGCCACGGCGCGCCAGGGCGCGATCCTGCGCGAGGGCATGCACGTGGTGCTGGTGGGGCAGCCCAACGTCGGCAAGTCGTCGCTGCTGAACGCTCTGGCGGGCGACGACGTCGCCATCGTCACCGACATCGCCGGCACCACGCGCGACACGCTGCGCGAGGAGATCGTCATCGACGGCGTGCCGGTGCACGTGATCGATACCGCCGGCCTCAGGGACACCGACGACGTGGTGGAGAAGATCGGCATCGAGCGCACCTGGCAGGCGGTGCAGCGCGCCGACCTGGTGCTGGTGCTGGTGGACAGCCGCGAGGGACTGGGGGCCGAGGTGGCCACCATCCTGGCCAAGCTGCCGGAACGCCTGCCGCGTGTGTTCGTGTTCAACAAGGTGGACCTGTCGGGCGACGCGCCGGGGTTGGCCGAAGAAGACGGCCATCCGGTGGTGCGGCTGTCGGCGCGCACCCTGGCCGGGGTGGAGCTGCTGCGCGCCAAGCTGCTGGAGATGATCGGCTACCGTGGCGCCAGCGAAGGGGTGTTCCTGGCGCGCGAACGCCACCTCGACGCCATCCGCCGTGCCGCCGAGCACCTGGCGCTGGCCGAGACGGTGTGGCAGCAGGTGGAGCTGTTCGCCGAGGAGCTGCGCCTGGCGCAGCACGCGCTGTCGGAAGTGACCGGCGAATTCACCCCGGACGATCTACTCGGGGTGATCTTCAGCCGCTTCTGCATCGGCAAGTAAGCCCCCTCGGCCCGGCGGGCTCCCCGACGCCAGCAGCAACGGGGCACCCGGGGTGCCGGAACGGGACAGCAACTCGGCACGGACAAGCAGGTGGGCGGGCTCGTTGCCGTCGCCGGGATACACCGCGACGCCGACGCGCAGCGCGATCTCGACACGGTGCTTGCCCAGCATGAACGGATTGGCCAGCCGCGCCAGCAGTGGCTCCACCCGTTCGGCGATGGCGGTGGCGTCCTGCGGCAGGTCGGCCAGCAGGACCGCGAATTCGTCACACCCCAGCCGCGCCACGCAATCCTGCGGGCGCAAGCCATTCTCCAAACGCCGCCCGACCTGGCGCAGCAGCTGCTCGCCGGCTGCTTCGCCGTAGCGCGCCGCAATCGGCTGGAAGCGTTCCAGATCGAGATAGAGCAGCGCGACGCGCTGGCCGTCTGCCTCGGCGCGCGCCATGGCGCGCGACGTCCGGGCCAGCAGCAGGGTGCGGTTGGGCAGGCCGGTCAGGGTGTCGCAGTGGGCCTGCTGCCAGGCTGCCTGCTGGCGCTGCCGCTCGGGGCAGATGTCGCTGAACAGTGCGACGTAGTGGCTGGGCCGGCCCTGTTCGTCGGCCAGCACCGAAATCTTCAGCCACTCGGCCTGCACCGTGCCGTTCTTGCGGCAGTTGTTGATCTCACCCTCCCAATGGCCATCCTGGCGCAGGCGTTGCCACAGCGTCCGGTAGAAGGCCTCGTCGTGCCAGCCCGAGGCCAGCATGGCGGGGGTGTGGCCGACGATCTCGTCGGCGCTGTAGCCGCTGCGCAGGCTGAAGGCGTGGTTGACCGTGACGATGACGCTGTCGAGATCGGTCACCATGATGCCTTCGCTGGCGGCGTCGAACACCGACTGCGCCAGCCGTTGCGCCGCCTGGCCGGCCAGGAGCGGCGAGACGTCGCTGAATGCCAGCAGCGCCGCGGGTGTCCGGCCCTGGACGTCGCCGCCGAGCGGGCGGGCACTGAGCGACAGCCACTGCGCTTCGGCGCCATGGCTGGCGATGCCGAGCTGTTCGTGCTCGAGCGGGGCCGCGTCGCGCACCGCCGCCAGTCCTTGTGCCTGATCGGCGGCGAGCGGCGTGCCGTCCGGGTGCACCAGCCAGCGCTCGGGCCGCATCCAGCCCGCCTCGTCGAGCCCCAGCAGGCGCCGCGCCAGCGGGTTGGCGGCGCTCACCGCGCCGTCGGCGTCGATCACGGCGACACCCATGGCCACGCTGTCGAACAGGGCCTGGAGTTGTTCCTCGCAGTGCCGCAGCCGCCGTGCCAGTTCGTGGCGGGAACTGACGTCGTGCACGATGCAATGCAGCAGGTTGCGGCCGTCCAATGGACCCGGTCCGGTGTATACCTCGACCTGGCGCTGCTCGCCGTTGGCGAGGTGGTGGACGCAGCTGAAGCGGCCGCTCTCGCCACACAGCGCGCGCTCCATTTCCCGCTGCAGCGCCTCGGCCGGCAGCGTGATCAGCTGCGGCAGGCGCATCCGCGCCAGCACCTCGCGCGGGTAGCCGTAGAACTCGGCGGCGGCGGGGTTGGCGTCGACGATGCGGGCGCCGGCCGGGTCGACCAGCAGCTTGATGGCGGCGTTGTTCTCGAACAGGCCGCTATAACGCGCCTCGCTCTCGTCCAGCGCGTGCTGCTGACGCGCCAGGCGCAACAGCAGCAGCGCGAGGGCCGCGGCGCAGCCGGCCAGCAGCAGCGCCCCCACCGTGCTCTGTTCGCGGCTGGCGGCGATGGTACGCTCGACCGGTGCCAGCACGGCGCGCTCGTCGAAACCGACCACGGCGATCAGCGAGAACACCTCCAGCAGCTGCCAGGCATGGATGCGCGGCACGTGGTCGAGAGAGGAAGTCAGGCGGAAGCTGCCATGCGCGGCGGGAGACGGGCCGCGGAACGGCGCGTTGAAGTCGAACGGCTGCCCCATCGCCTTGTCCTGCAGCCGATTGCGCGCCAGGAAGCGGCCGTCGCTGCGCAACAGCGCCAAGGTGTCGTTCGGCCCCAGGCGCAGCGCGCCGAAACGGTTGATGAAGAAGTCCGGCGCAATCGAGAACACCATCACCCCGGCGAACTTGCCGTCGCGGTACATCGGGCGCGAGAACTGGATGCTCCAGGCCTGGGACACCCGCCCCAGCACCGGCTTGCTGATGTAGATCTGGTCGGTGCGGCTGATGGCGTGCACCTTGAAGTGGTCGCGGTCGCCCAGGTAGACGTGCAGCGAGTCGTTCAGGCTGGAGTAGGTGAGGTAGCCGTCGGCGTTGATCACCGCGATCTGGCTCAGCATGCCGGCCGGGAAGGTGGCGATGATCTGCACGGCGTGCTGCGCCACCTGCTCGGGCGCCACCAGGTATTCCGCGCGCAGGCCCTGCAGCGCGAAGTCGACGTTGGCCAGCGCGCCGGCCTGGCTGTCGGCCAGCGCGGCCGCCATCTGCTCGGCGTGCCGGGCGCTCTGCTGCAACGCCTGCGCCCGCAAGACGTCGTGGCTGTGCTCCAGGCGCAGCCAGTAGGCTGGCAGGGCCAGCACGGTGGCCAGCACGACGAGAGCCGCTGCCAGACGCAGGCGGGTAGCATTCCACATGGTGTTGTCGGACTAGGGTCGGGTTAGTGGGCATGAGCCGGAATGGCACCGGGACGCAGCGGGTGCCATGGTGCCCGATATTCTACCGGAAAAACACCGCCTACCATGCCGAATGAGTAGATGCCGAACAAATTTTTACCTGGTTGTGGCATCGGATCGCGGTGGGGCTGGCGACCCATGTGCCGGGCTATAGACCACCGCCGCCCTCCTTGCGCCGGCACCATGTCGTATGCTGAAAGCAGGACAGCCAAACGGGATGGGGCAACGATGCGAGATCATTACGATGTGCTGGTGGTGGGGGGCGGTATCAACGGCTGTGGCATCGCCAACCTGGCGGCCCAGTGCGGGCTCTCGGTGCTGCTGGTGGAACAGGACGACCTGGCGGCGCATACCTCGTCGGCGTCGAGCAAGCTGATCCACGGCGGCCTGCGTTACCTGGAGTACGGCGAGTTCCGCCTGGTGCGCGAGGCGCTGGCGGAGCGCGAGGTGCTGCTGGCGATGGCACCGCACATCATCCGCCCGCTGACCTTCATCCTGCCGCATCACAAGGCGCTGCGCCCAGTGTGGATGATCCGCCTCGGGCTGCTGCTGTACGACCACCTCGGCAGCCGCGAGCAGCTGCCGGCCAGCCAGCGCCTGACGCTGGCGCAGCACCCGGCCGGCGCGCCGCTGCGCCCGCGCTACCATACCGGCTTCAGCTACGCCGATTGCTGGGTCGACGACGCCCGGCTGGTGGTGCTCAACGCGATGCAGGCGCGCGAATACGGCGCCGACGTGCTGACCCGCACCCGCCTGGAAGGCGCCTGCCGCAGCGAGGGGGCTGGCTGGCGCGCCTGGCGGATTCTTCCGGCGCGCCGCGCACGGTGACGGCGAGCGCGCTGGTCAACGCCGCCGGACCGTGGGTGGAACGGGTGCTGGAAACCAGCCTGGGCCACGCCGGACGCTCCCGGCTGCGGCTGGTCAAGGGCAGCCACATCGTGGTGCCGCGCTGCTACGAGGGCGAGCACGCCTACCTGCTGCAAAACGGCGACCGCCGCGTGGTGTTCGTGCTGCCGTACGGCGACTACACCCTGATCGGCACCACCGACGTGCCGTTCGACGGCGACCCGGCGACGCTGGCGGCGAGCGCGGAGGAGATCGACTACCTGTGCCGCGTGGTGAACGAGTATTTCGTGCGCCCGATCCGGCCGCAGGATGTGGTGTGGAGCTTTGCCGGGGTGAGGCCGCTATTCGACGACGGCTCGCCCAGCGCCACGGCGGTGACGCGCGACTACCATCTGGAACTCGACGGCAGCGACGCGCCACTGTTGTCGGTGTTTGGCGGCAAGCTCACCACGCATCGCCAGCTGGCGCGCGCCGCGCTGGCACGGCTGGCCGGCCACTTCGACCTGGAGCTGCCGGACGAGCCGCCCCCGGCGCTGCCCGGCGGCGTCTTGCCGACGCTGACGCTGAGCGCCTACCGGCACCAGCTGGCGCAGCGCTATCCCTGGCTGCCGGCAACCCTGCTGACGGCGCTGCTGCAACGCCACGGCAGCCTTATCGAGCGGCTGCTGCAAGAAGCGACGGCACTGGCCGACCTCGGCACCGACCATGGCGGCGGCCTGTACCAGCGCGAGGTGGAATACCTGATCAGGGAGGAGTGGGCGCTCCAGCCGGACGACGTGTTGTGGCGCCGCAGCAAGTGCGGGCTGGCGATGAGCGCGGCCGAGCGCCAAGCTTTCGCCGCAGAGTGGGAGAGGCGCTATGCGGGGTTGGGGATGGACTGAAAGTCCGTTCCAGTTAGGTGAGCGGGCCAAGGCAGGTTGGGTGCTGGCGGAGCACAGTAACCGGAATGGTCATGCCGTACCTGAGGATTCCGTATCGCCGAGCGAATGACGGCGTGCCAATCTCTCGCTGAGCCAATCGAAGATTGGCACGCAGGGATTTGCCCAGCGATAAATTCGCACGCCGTCCGCCAGCACTCAAGACGTGAAGGCGCAGCCACCTCATGGGATGGGCTAGACCCGGCTTTGCAGTTCTCCCAATCGGTCCGGGCGGTCGGTGCACAGCATGTCGACCCCCCAGGACTGCAGCAGCCGCGCTTCCATGACGTCGTTCACGGTGTAGGCCATGACGGCGTAGCCGGCGCTGTGGATGGATTCGACCAACGTCAGGTTGAGGCTGGCGTGGTGGCAGTGCAGCGCCAGGGCGCCGACGGCGTCAAGCTGGGCGCGCCAATTGGCCGGCACCGTGTCGAACAGCAGGCCGCGTGGCAACTCCGGTGCCGCGATGCGGGCGGCGTGCAGCGCCTCGGCCGAGAACGACGACAGCAGCGGCGGCACTGCGGCGCGCTGCCATAGCCGCCGCGCCGCACGGGCGACCACGCGCCCGGTTTCGGCCTCGCGCCCCGGGCAGGGCTTGATCTCGAGGTTGACCTGGATGCCGCCACTGCGGCACAGCGTGGCCAGTTCCTCCAGGAGCGGCAACGCTTCGCCGGCGAAGGCGGCGTGGAAGCGGCTGCCGGCGTCCAGTTCACGCAGCTGCGCCAACGTCAGCGCGCGGGCCGGGCCGGCACCGTTGGTGGTGCGCTGCAGGGTGTCGTCGTGCAACAGGAACGGCTCGCCGTCGGCCGACAACTTGACGTCGCACTCCACCGCGCGCACGCCCAGCCGTGCCGCGATCAACAAGCCTGCCAGGGTGTTTTCCGGTGCCAGCGCCCCGCCCAGACGATGGGCGAATACCAGCGGATAGGGCCATAACGGCATGGTCACTTCGGTACCTCGATCGGGATGACGGGCGGCATGACAAGCGGCTCATTGCCGCCCCAACCTGAAAAACGTTGGAATCGATTATGCTTTACGGTCTCGCGTTTTCCCTTAATCGTAAACCCTGCTTTACAGCTCGTGTGACAAAAAGTTACTGTCATCATGGCTTGTGCGGCGCAACAAATAGAAGAAATAGCCCAATGGAAATGGTTTTTCTATGCCTGATGGCGTTTTTTGCCGGCATGATCGATTCGGCAGTCGGTGGCGGTGGGCTGATCCAGCTGCCGGCGCTGTTCAACGGTTTGCCGACGCAGGCTCCGGCCACGCTGCTGGGCACCAACAAGTTCGCCTCGGTGTTCGGTACCGCCAGCGCCACGCGCAGCTTCGTCAAACGGGTGAGGATGGCGTGGGGCCTGATTCTGCCGGCCACCGGCGCGGCCTTCCTGCTGTCGTTCGCCGGCGCCACCGCGGCGAGCCACGTGCCGAAGCAGGTGATGAAACCAGTGGTGCTGGTGCTGTTGATCGCGATGGCGCTGTATACCTTGAAGAAGAAGGATCTGGGGCGGGTACACAAGCCGACGGCGGTCACCGCGCGGGAGAAGCGGCTGGCGCTGCTGATCGGCGGCGGCATCGGCTTCTACGACGGCATTTTCGGGCCGGGCACCGGAACGTTCCTGATTTTCCTGTTCGTGCGCTGTTTCGCCTTCGACTTTCTGCACGCCTCGGCCGCGGCCAAGGTGGTGAACCCGGCAACCAATATCGCGGCACTGTCGTTTTTTGTCACCACCGGCAACATTCTGTACGCGGTGAGCATTCCGATGGCGCTGTCGAACATCGTCGGCGCCCAGGTAGGGAGCCGCATTGCCATCAAGGGCGGAGCCGGGCTGGTGCGGGTGTTGTTCCTGATTCTGGTGACCGGGCTGATCGGCAAGTTCGCCTACGACATGCTGGGGTGACGCCTGGAGTCGGATTGACAGCGGAGCAGGACATGTCAGTGCAATCCGGGACATCTAAAGTCGCATTGACAGTGGACAAGTTTTCCGCAAAATTTGTCGCAAAAGTATAAAAGCGATACGCTTAATAACAAATAAATACATAAAGATAAAACGAACGGCTGTTTAATCTTCGGGGATAACAGCCGTTTGCCGTCTTTACTAACGCTTTTCACACAACTGAGGAACTGACCATGCAGATCGCAATTCCAGCCGAACGTCTGGCTGGCGAGGCGCGCGTGGCCGCTACACCGGAAACGGTGAAAAAACTCGTCGCCATGGGTCACTCCGTGGTCGTCGAGTCGGGGGCCGGACGCCTGTCCGCCGTCCCCGATGCGGCCTACGCCGACGCCGGCGCCAGCCGGCGGAGAACCGCGCGGCAGCGCTCGCCAACGCCGACATCGTGCTCCAGGTGCGCCCGCCCGAGGCCGACCAGATCGCCGAGTTCAAGACCGGCGCCACCGTCGTCTCGCTGATGAACCCCTACGCCAACCCGCACCTGGCGGCGATGGCGGCCAAGAAGCTGTCGGCCTTCGCCATGGAGCTGCTGCCGCGCACCACGCGCGCGCAGAGCATGGACGTGCTCTCCAGCCAGAACAACATCGCCGGCTACCGCGCGGTGCTGTTGGCCACACACTACTACCCGCGCTTCATGCCGATGCTGATGACCGCCGCCGGCACCGTGAAGCCGGCGCGCGTGTTGATCATGGGCGTGGGCGTGGCGGGGCTGCAGGCCATCGCCACCGCCAAGCGCCTGGGCGCGGTGGTGGAGGCGACCGACGTGCGCCCGTCCACCAAGGAGCAGGTGGAGTCGCTCGGCGCCAAGTTCATCGAGGTGCCGATGACCGACGAGGAGAAGGCGGCCAGCGACGGCGTCTACGCCAAGGAGATGTCGGACGACTACAAGCGCCGTCAGGCCGAACTGGTGACCAAGCACGCCATGGCCGCGGACATCATCATCACCACCGCGCTGATCCCGGGCAAGAAGGCGCCGCAGCTGATCAGCGCCGAGGTGGTACGGGCGATGAAGCCGGGCTCGGTGATCATCGACATCGCGGCGGAGGCCGGCGGCAACTGCGCGCTGACGGTACCGGGCGAGGTGAGCGTGACCGACAACGGCGTGACCGTGGTCGGCACCACCAACCTGCCGGCGCTGGTGGCGGCGGACGCCTCCAGCCTGTACGCGCGCAACCTGTTGACCTTCCTGTCGCTGATGCTGAGCAAGGACGGTTTCACCCTCAACCTGGAAGACGACCTGCTGGCCGCCACGCTGATCACCCACGACGGCGCGGTGCGCTTCGGCCAACCTTCCTCCCCGTCCGCCGCCGCCCAGCCGGCCGCGACGCGGGCCTGACCTTCCAGGAGAGCATCATGATCGATCCTTTCATCACCAGTCTGACCGTGTTCGTGCTGGCCGTGTTCGTCGGCTACCACGTGGTGTGGAACGTCACCCCGGCGCTGCACACCCCGCTGATGGCGGTGACCAACGCCATCTCGGGCATCATCGTGGTCGGGGCGCTGCTGCAGGTGGTGGACATCAACGGTGAGGCCATCACCCTGACGTCCGTGCTCGGCGCCATCGGCATCTTCCTGGCCAGCATCAACATCTTCGGCGGCTTCCTGGTGACCCAGCGCATGCTCGACATGTTCAAGAAAAAGAAAAAGTAAGGAGCCGCCATGGAAAATATCTCTGCAATTCTCTACCTGATCGCGGCGGTGCTGTTCATCCTCGCGCTGAAGGGGCTGTCCAGTCCGGTGTCCGCCCTGCGCGGCAACCTGTACGGCATGGTGGGCATGCTGATCGCCGTGGTCACCACCTTCCTGATCATGGACAAGCCGGTGCTGGCGCTGATCGGCGCGGCCATCGCCGGCGGCGCGGTGATCGGGGCGTGGCGTGCCAAGACCGTCGAGATGACCGGCATGCCGGAGCTGGTGGCGGCGATGCACTCGCTGGTCGGCCTCTCGGCGGTGCTGATCGCGGTGGCGGCGATCTTCCACAGCGGGGTGGAGCATACCCCGGTGCAGAAGGTGGAGCTGTTCATCGGCGCCTTCATCGGCGCGATCACCTTCACCGCCTCGGTGGTGGCGTTCGGCAAGCTGTCGGGCAAGTTCGGCTCCAAGGCGGTGTCGTTTAGCGGCCAGCACCTGCTCAACCTGCTGCTGGCGATCGCCATGGTGGGCTTCGGCATCGTCTACTTCGTCAGCGACAGCCACGCCGCCTTCCTGGCGATGGTGGCGGTGGCGCTGGTGCTGGGCGTGACGCTGATCATCCCGATCGGCGGCGCCGACATGCCGGTGGTGGTGTCGATGCTGAACTCGTACTCGGGCTGGGCGGCGGCGGGCATTGGCTTCACGCTGAACAACCCGGTGCTGATCATCGCCGGCGCCTGCGTCGGTTCGTCCGGTGCCATCCTGTCGTACATCATGTGCCGGGCGATGAACCGCTCCATCGTCAGCGTGCTGCTGGGCGGCTTCGGCGCCGAAGCGGCCGTCGGCGGCGCCGCGGCCTCGGGTCCGAAGAACTACAAGTCGGGCTCGGCCGAGGATGCCGGCTTCCTGATGAGCAACGCCGACAGCGTGATCATCGTGCCGGGCTACGGCCTGGCGGTGTCGCGCGCGCAGCACGCGCTGCAGGAGTTCGCCGAGCTGCTGCACGAGGCCGGGGTGAAGGTGCGCTACGCCATCCACCCGGTGGCGGGCCGCATGCCGGGGCACATGAACGTGCTGTTGGCCGAAGCCGAGGTGCCGTACGAGCAGGTGCAGGAGATGGAGGAGATCAACTCCGACTTCTCCAACACCGACGTGGTGCTGGTGATCGGCGCCAACGACGTGGTGAACCCGGCGGCGCAGAAGGACAAGGCGAGCCCGATCTACGGCATGCCGATCCTGGAGGCGCACAAGGCGCGCACGGTGATCGTGGTGAAGCGCTCGATGAACGCCGGCTACGCCGGTCTGGACAACGAGCTGTTCTACATGGACAAGACCATGATGGTGTTCGGCGACGCCAAGAAGGTGGTGGAAGACCTGGTGAAGAGCGTGGCGCATTAACGCCGGCTTCGGCCAACCTTGAAAGATCGACCGCCCGGCCGGCAACGGCAGGGCGGTTTTTTTACGTCGTGTGGCCGATACTGGAGAAGAGTCCGTTGCTAGCAGGGAACCGATCTCGCCATGCCAACCCGCCACCTCGGCGTCGTCCTGAAAGGCTACCCGCGCCTTTCCGAAACCTTCATCGCGCAGGAGCTGCGCGAGCTGGAGGCGCGCGGCTTCACGCTGACGCTGTTTTCGCTGCGCCACCCCACCGACCTGGAGCGCCACCCGGTGCACGACGAGATCCGTGCCCGCGTGGTGTATCTGCCGGAGTACCTGTACCAGCAGCCGTGGCGCGTGCTGCGTGCCGCGTTGGCGGCGCTGCGCCGGCCGGCGGCGCTGTGGGCGACGTGGCGGCTGTTCCTCGCCGACCTCGCGCGCGACTTCACCCCCAACCGGGTGCGCCGTTTCGGCCAGGCGCTGGTGCTGGCGGCGGAGTGCCCGCCCGAGATCGAGCAGCTCTACGTGCATTTCATCCACACCCCCGGTTCGGTGACGCGCTACGCCGCGCGCCTGAGCGGCCTGCCGTGGGCGGCGTCGGCGCACGCCAAGGACGTGTGGACCCAGCCGGAGTGGGAAATCCGCGCCAAGCTGGCCGACATGCAGTGGCTCGCCACCTGCACCCGCGCCAACCACGACTACCTCTCGGCGTTGCCTGAGGGGCGCGGCAAGGTGCATCTGGTCTACCACGGCATCAGCTTCGCGCGCTTTCCGCCGCCACCCCCGCCCCCGGCCGCGCGCGACGGCAGCGACCCGGCGCACCCGGTGGAGCTGCTGTCGGTGGGCCGCGCCGTGGCCAAGAAGGGCTACGACGACCTGCTCGCGGCGCTGGCGACGCTGCCGCCCGGGCTGCACTGGCGCCTGAGCCACATCGGCGGCGGCACGCTGCTGCCGGAACTCAAGCGCCAGGCGGAGCGGCTCGGGCTGGCCGGCCACATCCGCTGGCTGGGCGCGCTGCCGCAGCAAGAGGTGCTGGCGGCCTACCGCCAGGCCGATCTCTTCGCGCTGCCGTGCAAGGTGGTCGACGACGGCGACCGCGACGGCCTGCCCAACGTGCTGATGGAAGCGCAGAGCCAGGGGGTGTGCTGCCTGTCGACGCGGCTGTCGGGCATCCCCGAGCTGATCGAGGACGGCGTCAGCGGCGTGCTGGTGGAACCCGGCGACGTGGCGGCGCTCGGCGCGGCGCTGGCGCGGCTGATCGCCGACCCCGGCCTGCGCCAGCGCCTGGCCCAGGCCGGCGCCGAGCGGGTGCGCCGCGAGTTCGCCATGGAACGCGGCATCGAGCGGCTGCTGGCCTGTTTTGACACCCCTCTTTCCGCTACGGAGGCAGCATGCCCCGTCTCGCCTTCTACGCCCCATTGAAATCGCCGCGCCACCCGGTGCCGTCCGGCGACCGCACACTGGCGCGGCTGCTGCTGCGCGGTCTGCGCCTGGCCGGCTGGCAAGTGGAGCTGGCCTCCAGCCTGCGCAGCTACGACGGCGTCGGTGATCCGCGCCAGCAACAGCGGCTCAAGGCGCGCGCCGAACGCCGCGCCGCGGCGCTGATCGCCGCCTACCGCGCCCGTCCGCCGGAGGAGCGGCCGCAGGCCTGGTTCACCTACCACCTCTACCACAAGGCGCCGGACTGGATCGGCCCGGCGGTGTGCCGCGCCCTCGGCATCCCCTACCTGCTGTGCGAGGCCTCGCACGCGCCGCAGCAGGAAGGCGGGCTGTGGCAGGACAACCTGTCCGACTGCGTGGCGGCGATCCGCCAGGCGGCACGCATCTTCATCGTCAACCCGCGCGACGAGCCCGGCCTGGCGACGGTCCTGGCCAACCCGCTGCGGGTGCTGCGCCGGCTGCCGCCGTTCATCGACACCACGACGTTGGCGCGGCGGCGCCCGCGTGGGGAGCTGGCGCGCGAAGCCGGGCTCGACCCGGCGCGGCCCTGGCTGATCAGCGTGGCGATGCTGCGCCCGGGCGACAAGATGGCCTCGTACCGGCTGATGGCGGCGTGCTACCGGCGGCTGCTGGCGGAGGGACGCCATCTGCACTGGCTGATCGTCGGTGACGGCGCGGCGGCGGCGGAACTGGACGCGCTGATCGCCGACCTGCCCGGTGCAGTGCGGCTGGGCGCGCTCGACCCGCCCGCGGCGGCGCCGTGGCTGGCGGCCTCGCAGCTGTGCGTGTGGCCGGCGGTAAACGAGTCGTTCGGCATGGCGCTGCTGGAGGCGCAGGCCGCCGGCTGCCCGGTGGTGGCCGGTTACGGCGCCGGCGTGGCCGGCATCGTCGACGCCGCCAGCGGGCGGCTGGTGCACGATTGCAACGTCGAGCGCTTCAGCGCCGCGGTGGCGACGCTGCTGGACGACTGGGCGGTGCGCCGCGCCATGGCCGAGGCCGGCCCACACTACGTGCGCGAGCACCACTCGCTGGGGCGCGCCGCCGCGCTGCTGCGAGCGTACTGGCCGGGCCCGCCCGTCGCGGCATCGGCTATACCGGAAGAAGCCGTCCCGGCTGCTGCCAAGGTATCCCGCGATGAAGAAAAGCCGCATCCTGATCTATAGCCACGACTCGTTCGGGCTGGGTCACCTGCGCCGTTGCCGTGCCATCGCGCACGCCCTGGTCGAGCGCTACAAGTCGCTGACGGTGCTGATCCTGACCGGATCGCCGATCGCCGGCCACTTCAACTTCAAGGCGCGTGTCGACTTCGTGCGCATTCCCGGCGTGATCAAGCTCTACAACGGCGAGTACACCCCGCTCAAGCTGCACATCAGCCTGAAGGAGACGCTGGCGCTGCGCGAGTCGATCATCCTGCACACCGCGCGCGTGTTCGAGCCGGACCTGTTCATCGTCGACAAGGAGCCGCTCGGGCTCAAGGGCGAGGTGGCCAGCACGCTCGACCTGCTCGCCACGCGCCGCACCCGCACCATCCTCGGCCTGCGCGACGTGATGGACGACGCCGACCGGCTGTCGCGCGAGTGGCAGGCCAAGAACGCGCTGCCGGCGCTGGAGAGCCTGTACGACGAGATCTGGGTGTACGGCAGCCGCAATATGGGCGACCCGCTCACCGGGCTGCCGATCACCCCCGCCATCCACGACAAGATGCTGTACACCGGCTACCTGCCGCGCCACCTGCCGGAGCATGAAAGCTCCGGCCTGCTGGAGGGGCTGCCCGAGCCCTACCTGCTGGTGACGCCGGGCGGCGGCGGCGACGGCGCCGAGATGGTGGACTGGGTGCTGCGCGCCTACGAAAGCGGCGCCGCGCTGCCGTGGCCGGCGCTGTTCATGCTGGGGCCGTTCATGTCGGCGCACGAGCAGGAGGCGTTCCGGCTGCGCGCCGCCCGGCTGCCCAACGTGCAGATCGCCACCTTCGACACCCAGTTCGAATCGCTGATGAACCAGGCGCGCGCGGTGGTGGCGATGGGCGGCTACAACACCTTCTGCGAGATATTGTCGTTCAACAAGCCGGCCCTGCTGGTGCCGCGCACCGAGCCGCGCCTGGAGCAGCTGATCCGCGCGCGCAAGGCGACCGCGCTGGGGCTGACCACCATGCTCGACCCGGCGCAACTGGCCGACACCGCGCCGATGGTGGCGGCGCTGCAGCGCCTGCCGGAGCAAGCACCGCCGTCGGCCGCGGCACGGCGCAACATGCTGTGCGGGCTGCAGACCATCGGCAAGCGGGTGGGCGCCATCGTGCGGGAGCACGCCTCGTGAAGCTGCTGTTCTACGTCCAGAGCCTGCTCGGCATCGGCCACCTGCAGCGCGCCGCGCGGCTGGCGCGGGCGTGCCGAGGCGCACGGCCTGGAGGTGCACATGCTGATGGGCGGCGAGGACAGCGCGCTGGTCGATTTCGGCGCCGCCCGGCGCATCGTGCTGCCGCCGCTGACCAGTGCCGACGCCCGCTTCACCACCCTGCTCGACCGCCACGGCCGGCCGCTCGACGCCGCGCTGGAGGCCGAGCGGCGCGACCGCGTGCTGGCGGCGCTGGAGCAGGTGCGCCCGGCGCTGCTGCTGATCGAGAGCTACCCGTTCGGGCGGCGCCGCCTGCGCTTCGAGCTCGACCCCCTGATCGAGGCGGCGCGCGCCATGACGCCGCGTCCGCTGGTCGTCTGCTCGGTGCGCGACGTGCTGCAAGGGCGTTCGCCCGAGCGCCAGACGGAGAGCGCCGCGCTGTTCCGGCGCGACTTCGACCACCTGCTGGTGCACGGCGACGCCGAGTTCTTGCCGCTGGCGGCAAGCTTTCCGGTGGCGCAGCTGCCGCCGGAGCGGGTGCACCACACCGGCTACGTCGGCGCCACGCTGACGCCGTCGGACGACCCCGCGGCGGCCGGCGAGGTGCTGGTCTCGGCCGGCGGCGGCGCGGTCGGCGCCGAGCTGCTCGCCACCGCGCTGGCGGCCCGGCCGCTGACCCGGCTCGCTGCGCGGCGCTGGCGCCTGCTGTGCGGCCCGCGGCTGGAGGCGGCGCGGCGCCGGGCGCTGGAGCACAATGCACCGGACGGCGTGATCGTCGAGGACCTGCGCGCCGATTTCGCGCCACGCCTGGCGGTGGCGGCGCTGTCGATCTCGCAGGCCGGCTACAACACCGTGCTCGACCTGCTCGCCGCCGGCTGCCCGGCGGTGCTGGTGCCGTTCCAGGGCGAGGACCAGACCGAGCAGCACCTGCGCGCCGAGGCGCTGGCCGCGCGCGGACGCGTCGCGCTGCTGGAGGAGAACGCGCTGACCCCGCTGGCGCTGGCGGCGGCGATCGAGCAGGCGCTGACCCTGCCGCCCACCCGCCTGCCACTCAGGCTGGACGGCGCCGAGCAGAGCGCGCGGCTGCTGCGGCGCTGGGCCGAGGAGGCCGGCCATGGCGGGTGACGATGGTTTTGCCGTGCTGCGCGCGGAACTCGACCGCTGGAGCGAGAGCGGCCGGACGGCCACCATGTGGTGGCGCGACGACGACGCGGTGGCGGACAGTGCCGCGCTGCAACGGCTACTGGACCTGGCCGATGCCCACGCCGTGCCGTTGTGGCTGGCGGTGATTCCGGCCGCGCTGGAGGACTCGCTGCCCGCCGCCCTCGCCGCCCGGCACGCGCCCGGCGTGCTGCAACACGGCATCGCCCACCTCGACCACGCCCTGCCGGGCGAGCGCAAGTGCGAGCTCGGCGCCGCCTGGCAGTGGGACGTGCTGCGCGCGGCGCTGCAGGGCGGGCGGGCGCGCCTGGCGGCGGCCTTCGGCCAACGTTTCCGCCCGGTGCTGGTGCCGCCGTGGAACCGCCTCCACCCCGGCTGGATTGCGCGCCTGCCCGAGGCGGGGCTGATCGGGCTCTCCACCCTCGGCCCGCGTCGGGTGCAGCCCGGTCTCGCCGTGGTCAACGTGCACGCCGACCTGATCGACTGGCGAAGCCGCCAGTACGCCGGCGACGCGGCGCTGGCAGCGGCGCTGGCGCGCCACCTCGCGGCGCGGCGCCGCGGCGAGGCTGACGCCCAGGAACCCAGCGGCATCATGAGCCACCACCGCGTGCACGACGCCGCCATCTGGGACGGTGCCGCGCGCCTGCTGGCGCTGCTGGCCGCCCACCCCGCCGCCGCACTGGCACGATCCGGCGACGTTGTGGCATGCCGCTGTGGCGGAGGGCGCGCCGCCATGCTGAACGAGCTCTTCAACAGCACCAACCAGATCGCCGACGTGCTGTGGATCATCCAGCAAATCCTCGGCCGCGCCGCCGGCGAGCTGCAACTGATCGCGCAGCAGATCGACCACGACATCACCGCCGCCGGCTGGGACCGTTTTGCCGGCATCACCGTGCTGGTGGTGGGGGTGGCGATGCTGGCCGAGTACCTGGCCGGGCGCCGCTTCCGCGCGCTGGCCAACGCCATCGGCCGCGAACAGGCCAGCGGGCTCGGCAGCCGCATCGGCTACCAGCTGCTGCGCACGCTGTTCCGGCTGCTGTGCGTCGGCATCTTCATGATCACCGCGCAGGGCATGCTGCTGCTGACCAGCAACACCAACGACGTGCGGCCGAAGCTGCTGTTCAGCCTGCTGCTGGCGACGGTGACCTTCCGCGCCGTGGGCGTGCTGTCGCAGGCGGTGTTCGCCCCCACCGCCAAGGGCATCCGCCCGCTGCCGATCGCCTGCGAGCAGGCCATCGGCTTCCACCGCGGCGTGATGACCTTCACCCTGCTCTACATCGTCGGCTTCCAGGGCACCGATTTCCTGGCCTGGCTCGGCATGGACGGCGAACTGGTGCGCCTGCTCAAGGTGCTCACCGGCCTCGCCCTCAACCTGTTCGCGCTGGGCTTCGTCTGGCTCCAGCGCGGCACCATCGAGCAGTTGTTCCAAAGCCGCGACCGCAACGGCGGGGAACACGGCCTGGCCATCATCCTGAGCCAGTCGTGGCCGCTGCTGGTGACGCTGTGGCTGCTGGCGATCTGGCTGCTGTGGAGCCACAGTCTGATCATCGGCAACCTGCAGCACGCCGCCAAGATGTCCTGGCCGTGGTGGCTCACGCTGCTGTTTCCGATCATCGACCGGCTGTTCGCCGCCGCGCTCTACAAGCTGTGCCAGCTGCCCTGGCTGCAAAGCCATACCTTCGCCCAACGCTCGCGCCGCTTCCGCCGCATCATGCAGGGCGGGCTGAGGCTGATCATGCTCACCGTCGCGGTGCTGACCGTGGCCGACGTGCTGGGCTACGACGCCATGACCATGAGCGGCGACGGCCGCATCAGCCGCCTGCTCAAGTCGCTGCTCGACAGCATGGTGATCGTGCTCTTGGCCTATATGGTGTGGGAGGTGCTGTTGTCGCAGATCGAGCGCCAGCTGCCGCCGCCGGAGCAGGAGGTGCAGAGCACCCTGGCCGACGAGGGTGAGGGCGCCGCCGCCGGCAGCCGGCGCGAGACGCTGCTGCCGCCCTTGCGCACGCTGCTGTTCTTCCTGCTGCTGATCATCCTGACCCTGAGCCTGCTGCACGCGCTGGGGGTGGAGATCGGGCCGCTCCTGGCCGGCGCCGGGGTGATCGGCATCGCCATCGGTCTGGGGGCGCAGAAGCTGGTGCAGGACGTCATCTCCGGCATCTTCTTCCTGCTCGACGACGCCTTCCGCCGCGGCGAGTACATCGAGGCCGGCGACTTGCGCGGCACGGTGGAGCGGCTGTCGATCCGCTCGATGCAGCTCAGGCACCACCTGGGCGCGCTGCAGACCATCCCCTACAGTTCGATCCGCACCGTGCGCAACATGAGCCGCGACTGGGCGACCATGAAGCTGGAGATCCGCCTGCCCTACGACGTCGACCTGGAGACGGTGCGCAAGGTGATCAAGGGCGTCGGCGAGGAGATGCTGGCCGACCCCGAACTGGGGCCGCACTTCATCCTGCCCCTGAAGTCGCAGGGGGTGATGCGCATCGAGGAGTCGGCGCTGATCGTGCGCATGAAGTTCACCACCCGCCCCGGCGAGCAGTGGGTGATCCGGCGCGAGGCCTACCGCCGCGTCAAGGAGGCGCTGGAGGCACGCGGCATCCTGTTCGCCCACCGCGCGATCCACGTCATCCTGCCGGTACCGGCGCCGGCCAAGCCGCCCCAGCCCATGGCGCCGCTGGCGGGCTACGACGACACCCACGAGCTGACCGAGGAGGACAGCCAGCGCACGGCGGCGATGGCCGGCGCCAGCGCCGGGGCGATCCTGGCCGCCGAACTGGAACGGCAGAACCGCATCGACGACGAGGATTCGCCCTGACGCCCCGTGCCCTGCCTCCGCCGTTCGGCCTAGCCCCTCCCCCTCGTCGGGCGTATCGAAGTGCCCGCCGCCGTCGCGCTACACTGCAGCTTCCCCCTGCCCGTATTGGAATACCGCGTCATGACCCAGATCACCGATTTCGACTCGCTGCTGGCCGCCGCACGCCAGCAGCCCGACCCGCAACGCCTGCTGTTCGTGTTCGTGCGCTCGGTGCTGCACGACGACCACGCCCCGCACGAAGCCGAACGCTTTAACGCCGGCCAGGGCGGCATCCTGCAGCCGGTGCTGTGCGTCGACAAGACCCCGGCCGAACTCACCAACTTCGCCGCGCTCAAGGCGGAATCGGCGCGCACCGGCGAGGCACTGGCAGCTCATGTTCGTCGCCGCCATCGGCGGCGCCAACGGCCAGGCCCCCAGCAGCGACGACGCCGAAGAGCCGCTCAAGCGCATGATCCAGACCATCCAGACCGGCGGCGACGTGTCGCGCTACCTGGCGTTCGATCATCAGGGCGAGCCGGTGCGCTTCCTCTGAGCGCATCGCCCTCCCCGCCGCCGCGCACGCGGCGGCGCTGAACAAAAGGTTGGCCGAAGCCCCGCACACGGGCTTCGGCCAGCCTTTGGTCGATGAGCGCGGTGAGACGGTTCAGAACCTGGTTACGATCTCGCGAGCTAGAGCGAAACAAGGCAAAAACGGCTGAGGAAGCGGAGTTTACACGTGGTAAATGAGCATTCCGAAGACGTTTTTAACGCCGTATCGCCGACGCGCAGCAGATCGTAAACAGGTTCTCAGCCCGCCATCGCCGCCTCCACCTCATCCGCCGTCTTCGGGATCGGCGTACCCAGCACGCGGCAGCCCTGTTCCGTCACCAGCACGTCGTCCTCGATGCGGATGCCGCCGAAATCGCGGTAGTCGTCGAAGCGCGCGTAGTCGATCAGCCCGGCGTGGCGGCCCTCGGCCCGCCAGGCGTCGATCAGCGCCGGGATGAAGTAGATGCCCGGCTCCACGGTGATCACCATGCCGGCCTTGAGCGGCTTGCCCAGACGCAGGTAGCCCAGGCCGAACAGCGCGCTGCGCTGGGCCTCGCCGCCGTAGCCCACCAGGTCCTCGCCCAGCCCCTCCATGTCGTGCACGTCCATGCCGATCTGGTGCCCCAGGCCGTGCGGGAAGGCGATGGCGTAGGCGCCGGAGTCGACGATGGCGTCGGCGTCGCCGTGGAAGAAACCCTGCGCCGTCATCCGCTCCACCATCACCCGCGCCGCGCGCTTGTGCACCTCGAGATAGGGTACGCCCGGGCGGATCGCCTCGAGCGCGGCCAGCTGCATCGCCAGCACTGTGTCGTACAGCGCGCGCTGACGCGGCGTGAAGCGCCCGCCCACCGGCAGCGTGCGCGTGATGTCGCTGGCGTAGCCGCTGGCACTCGCTGCGCCGCTGTCGTTCACCACCAGGTCGCCGGCCGCCAGCACCTGGTCGTGGTGATGGTTGTGCAGCACCTCGCCGCGGCGCGAAAAGATGCTGGGGTAGGCCAGCTGCCAGTCGTGGCGGCGCACGATGCCTTCCATCTCGCCCACCACCGCGCGCTCGGCCACGCCCGGCCGCGCCGCGCGCATCGCCGCCAGGTGCATGGCGTGCGTCACCGCGAGCGCCGCTTCCATCTCGGCGATTTCCTCGTCGCCCTTGATCTCGCGCAGCGCCACCACGGCGCGGGTCAGCGCGGCGGACACGCCGGCGCCCAGCTCGTCCGGCGGCAACGCCAGCAGCCGGCCCAGCTCGATCTGCGTCTCGCCGCGGTACGGCGCCAGGTAGTGCACGGTGCGGCCGGCGCCGCGCGCCGCGCGCACCACCGCCGCCAGCTCGGCGTACGGCCGCGCCACGGCGACGCCAACGGAGGCGGCGCGCTCGGCCAGGCTCGGTTGCGGCCCGGTCCACACCACCTCGGCGACGTCGGGCTCGCGCCCGAACAGCGTCACCGCGCCGCTGTCGGCGTCGATCACGCCGGCCAGCCCCGGCTCGTTCAGGCCGAAGAAATAGCGGAAGGAGCTGTCCTGCACGAAGGGGTAGATGTTGTCGCGGTAGTTCATCGGTGCGTCGACGTTGCCCGGGAACAGCAACAGGCCGGACAGGCCCGCCGCCTGCAGGCGGGCACGGCGCTGCAGGTAGATGTCGGCAGAAAACATGGAGTCGATACCTTGTGGGTGACGGAACGGAAGCACTGGATTGTATACAGTCGTTCAACTGTACACGCGCCGCCGCCGCCCCGCCAGCGCCGGGCCTCTCACACGCGGTAGGCGCTGACCTCCTGGCGCATGCTCCCCGCCACCCCTTCCAGCCGCGCGGCCAGCGCGGCGGCTGGCTGGCGGCGCAGCTGTTTTCCTCCGCGCCTTGCGCCACCACTTCCACCTGCTGGGCGATGCTGTTGGTGGCCATGCCCTGCTCGCGGATGGCGTCGGAAATCTCCGTCACCAGGCGCGCGCTCTGGCTGGCGCCGTGATGCAGGCTGCTCATGCTCTGTTGCGCCGACTGCACGCCCTCCTGGCCCTGCTCCACCTGCTGCACGGTCTGCTGCATGCGCCCCACCACGCTGCCGGAGACCTGCTGGATGGCGGCGATGATGGCGCCGATCTCCTGGGTGGAGGCGGCGGTGCGCTCGGCTAGCTTGCGCACCTCATCCGCCACCACGGCGAAGCCCCGCCCCGACTCGCCGGCGCGCGCCGCCTCGATCGCGGCGTTGAGCGCCAGCAGATTGGTCTGCTCGGCCACGTCGCGGATCACGCTTACCACAGAGGCGATGTCCTGGCTGCGCGATTCGAGCTGGACGATGTCTTCCGAGGCGCCGCTCACGGTCGCGGCGATGGCCTGGATGTCGGCCACGGAACGCCCGATCACCTGCTGGCCGTTGCCGGCCTGCCCGGCGCTCTCGCCCGCCAGCTGCTGCGCCTCCTCGGCGCGGGTGGCGACATGGTTGATGCTGACCGTCATTTCTTCCACCGCGGCGGCCATCTGCGCCGACGAGGCGCTCTGCGTGTCCGAACTCTGGGCCACCTGGCGCGACGCCGCCTGCAGTTCCTGCGACGATTCCGCCACCGCCATCACGCCTTGCTGCAGCGTGCGCAGGCTGGACTGCAGCCGCTCCAGCAAGCGGTTGAAGGCCTGCGAGGCCTGGCCGATCTCGTCCCGCCCCGCAGCCGGGGCGCGCAGGGTGAAGTCGAGCCGGCTGCTGATGGTTTCCATCGTGCTCGCCAGGTCGCCGAGACCGCGCTTGATGTTGCGGCACAGCAAGCCGCCCCACACCAGCGCCAGCAGCGCGGACAGCGCCATCAGGCCGAAAGACAGCCACAACGACTGGGCGTAGGCACGGTCGTTGTCCTGCTTCATGGCGACGGCCATTCTGTTGTTGTAACCGATATGCTGCGTCCAGGAGGCGGCCAGTGCCGCGCCCTTGCCGCGGCCGGCGAAGGCGACCGCGGCGTTGGTGTCGCCGCTGCGCGACGCCCCCAGCGTATGGTCCATCTCCTGCTTGTAGGCCGCATACGTCGCCTTGTCCGCCGCCAGCGCGGCGCGGTCGTCGGCGTCGCTGACCAGCGACTCGTAGGCCGCGAGCTGCGTGTCGATGGCGCTGAAACTCTGCCGGATCTGGTTCTCGTACTCGGCCTTCTTCGCCGGGTCCGCGGTGGCGATGTGCTTCCACACCGCCACCCGGGCATTGGCCGTGGCATCCTTGGCGGCGACCAGGACCTTGACGCTGGGCATGATGTCCGTCGTGAACCCTTCGATACGAACCTGCGCCCGGGACAGCTGCCATACCGCCAGCCCTCCCGCCGCGATCACCAGCAGCACCCCGATCAGGAACGACAGTATCAAACGCGTTGTGATTTTCATCATCCACCTCGGCTCACTGGAAAATCCTCGGGAAGAGCGGCGCAGTCCGTCCTTCCAAAACAAACGTTTGCATTCCACCCCGCCACGCCACCCGCCCGCATTTTGGTGCAAAACAGCAACAACTCCCGCCATGCCACGGCACTGGCAATTTTCACACTCCGGCCATCGGGCCATAACGCCGTCATTCTGTTCATGACAAAAAGGACAAGCGCTCTGCTCTGGCCGTGCGCGAATCTCATAGGTTGATTTTTTCTCACCGCCATCGATGCGTTTTCGGAATTCACTAATTAATCCTGCGGCTGATTTGTAATAGAAATCAAAAAGTACATAATTGACGCACAGCCGGCATAAAAAATACAGTCCTCACGCATCCCATTTGAATAAACAAAAATTAATGAAAAGACAATTACCGTCTCTCAATGCCCTCAAAATCTTCGAGGCGGTGGGCCGCACCCTCAGCTTCACCCAAGCCGCGTCGGCGCTGGGCCTGACGCAAAGTGCGCTGTCCCGGCAAGTCAAGACACTGGAAACGGCGCTGGGCCAGAAACTGATCGACCGCAATCAGAAACGGATCGTGTTGACGCCGGCAGGACAGCAGTTGTTGGCTGCGGCGAGCCAGGCCTTCGATACGCTGGAAAAAGCCATCGGGCAGATCAACGAGGCCACGGCGCAAAAGGTGCTGCATATTCGCTGCCCGGTCTTGTTTGCCAGCCAGTGGCTGATTCCGCGCCTGCGGGAGATCGAGTTCATCAGCGGAGCCGACAAGATCATCATCAGCTCGCCCGAGCGGCCGAATGACAGGGACATGCCGCCGGTGTCGTGCGAGGTGCGCTGGGGAGACGGTTCATGGCCGGGCTTCGACGGCGAGCTGCTGCGCTCGGTGCGCCTGCAGGCGTTCTGCGCGCCGCCGGTGGCCGAACTGTTCGCCCACAGCGGCGACACCAGCCGCTTGCGCCTGCTGATCTTCCAGCAGCCCAACCAGCAGATCTGGCAGCACAGCTGGAACCGCTGGCTGGAGGCCAACCCGCTGCCGGGCAGCACCGAACGGCTGGTGTGCGACTCCCCGAAATCGACGCTGAGCGCGGCCTGCAAGGGCCTGGGACTGGCCCTGTGCGACCCGGTGATGCTGGAGAGCGAACTGGTTCTCGGGCAGCTGGTGCCGTTCAACGAGCATCAAGTCGGCTGTGCCCATTCCTATTGGATCAAGACGCCCGGCGCCGGCGACAGCCCCGCCAGCCAGCGGCTACACCAGTACCTGACGCAATACTTCGGCAATGCCGGCCGGCGTGACAGCGGCACCGCCACAGGTCGGCGGCATGCTCCAGGCGTCAGGCCGGAGCCGAGCGCCAACGCCAGCGCAGCAGGCCGCTGACCGCCCCACCCGCCAGCAAGGCCCACAACGGGGTGCCGAGCCCGGCGATGGTGACGCCGGAGGCCGCCACCACGAAGGTGAGCAGCGCCGCCTCGCGCTGGCGCTCGTCGCCCAGCGCGGTGGCGAGCGAGGAGGCCAGCGTGCCGAACAACGCCAGCCCGGCGGCGGCGGCCACCAGCGCCTTGGGCAGGGTCAGGATCAGCGCCGCCAGTGCGCCGCCGGCCAGCCCCAGCAGGATATACAACACCCCGCACACCACCCCGGCCATGTAGCGCCGCGCCGGGTCCGGGTGCGCCTCGGGCCCGGTGCAGATCGCCGCGGTGATCGCCGCCAGCACCACGCCGTGCCCGCCCAGGGGCGCGGTGACGATCGACATCAATCCGAGCGTGGTGACCGGCGAGCACGCCGGGATGCGGTAGCCGGACGAGGCCAGCACCGCCATGCCCGGCAGGAACTGCCCGGTCAGCGCCACCAGCGCGAGCGGAATGGCGAGGTTGACGAAGGCCGTCCACGACCATGCCGGCAGGGTGAACTGCGGCCCGGCGCCGCCCTGCCACGCCGGCAGCGCGCCGAACAGGCCCTGCACGCCGGCGATGACGAATCCCAGAGCCAGCGCGAGCGGCAAGGCGTAGCGCGGGAACAGCCGCCGGCCGAGGAAGAACGCCGCCGCCATCGGCAGCACCAGCGCCGCGTCATGGCTGGCCGCCCCGGCCAGCTCGGCGACGAAGCGGAACAGGATGCCGCCCAAGAGCGCCGCCGCCAGCGCGGGCGGGAACACCTTCATGATCCTGTCGAACAGCCCGGAAGCACCGATCGCGGTGACGATGACCGCCGCCGCCAGGAAGGCACCCACCGCCTCGGGGTACGGCACGCCGGGCAGCGCCGCCAGCAGCAGCGCCGCGCCCGGCGTCGACCAGGCGGTGATCACCGGCGCCTTCCAGCGCAGCGACAGCCACAGGCCGGCGACGCCGGAGCCGATCGACACCGCCCACACCCAGGAGCCCAACTGGGCAGCGCTCAGGCCCGCCGACTGCGCGGCGTGCACGATGATGAGAAAAGGGCCGGAATACCCCACCAGCAGTGCAAGCACCGCAGCGAGGACGGCCGAAGGCGACAGATCGCGCCAGGGGGAAAACGTCATGGTTCTGCTCCTTGGAGCCGCTAACACAACCCTCTTGGCAGTGTTGTGCGCGTGCGGATCCATCGCTGGGCGCGCATTTGCCGTACTGGGTGTACGGGCGGCAGCCGCGCGCCTGGCCAGGACCGCTGCGCGGGGTTGGTTAACCGCTCAGATGTTATCGATGGCCCCAGCGTAGTCCCGCCGCGCGACGCCGCCTTCACACAACGCGCCAAACAGCTTAGGCTGGGCGCGATCTGTTCTATATAACAAGACGATGAACGCCACTCCGCATTACCAGCGCATCGCCGCCGAACTGCAGGCCCGCCTCGACGCCGGCGAATTCGTCCCCGGCAGCCGCCTGCCGGCGGTGCGCCGCCTGGCCGAGCACTACGGCGTCAATACCCTGACCGCGCTCGCCGCCTACCGCCTGCTGGAACAGCGCCAGAGCGTGGTGGCGCGCCCGCGCGCCGGCTTCTACGCCGCGCTGCCGCGCCGCGCGGCCCACCCCGAGCAGAGCGCGCCGCTGCCGGCGCCGGCGGCGCTGGTGCGGGTCGACAGCCGCGTCTCGCACCTGCTGCGCCTGTCCGGCTCGCGCCTCGCGCTGCAGCTGCACATGGCCGAGGCCGCCACCGCGCTCTACCCCACCGCCGAGCTGGCGCGCCGCCTGCAGCACACCTTGCTGCGCCAGCCGGAGCTGATCGGCGCCTACCTCGCCGAATCCGAACAGACCCGGCTCAAGCGCGAGATCGCCCGCCTCGCCGCCGGCGCCGAGCTCGATCTCACCCCCGGCGACATCCTGATGACCCAGGGCATCACCGAGGCCATCAGCCTGGCGCTGCGCCTGCTCACCCGCCCCGGCGACACCGTGGCGGTGGAAACCCCGGTCTACTTCGGCCTGCTGCAGACGCTGGAAAGCCTGGGCCTGAAGGCGCTGGAGATTCCCTGCACGCCGGACGCCGGGCTGTCGCTGGAGGCGCTGGAGTTCGCGCTGCGCCACGGCCCGGCGGTGCGGTGCCTGGTCACCGTGCCGCACTTCCAGAACCCCACCGGGGCGCTGATGCCGGACGACAACAAGAAGCGCCTGCTGCAGCTGGCGCGCCGGCACGGCGTGACGATCATCGAGGACGACGTGTTCGGCGACCTCTACTTCGGCCCCCGCCGCCCCACCCCGCTCAAGGCCTGGGACCGCGACGGCGAGGTGATCTACTGCGCCTCGTTCACCAAGAGCTTCGCGCCGTCGTTCCGCCTGGGCTGGCTCGCCGGCGGGCGCCACCACGCGGCGCTGGCACGCTTGCGCGAAAGCAGCTCGCTGGTGAGTTCGTCGCTGCTGCAGGTGGTGCTGGCCGACATGCTCGCGGCGGGCGATTACGCGCGCACCAGCCAGCGCCTGCGCCAGCAGCTGGCGCAGCAGATGCAGGCCACCGCCGACGCGGTGCTGGCGGCGTTCCCGCACGGCACGCGCGTGCGCCGGCCGCAGGGCGGGCTGCTGCTGTGGGTGGAATGCCCGGAGGGGGTGGATACCGCGCGGCTGCTGGAAGCCGCGCTGGCGCAGTCGATCAGCTTCGCCCCCGGCCTGCTGTTCTCGGCCGAGCCGCGCTTCAGCCACTGCCTGCGCCTCAACTTCGGCCAACCCTGGAGCGGGCAACTGGCCGACGCCATCACCCTGCTCGGCCGCCCGGCCACCGCGCAGCTGGCCGGACAGGATTGAGAACCTGTTCACGATCTGTCGCGAGCAGCCCTCAGCGGGGTGAAAAGCAGCGCAGGAACTGGAATGTACTGGAATACATGAGGACTCCCGATCGCTGAGCGAATCAATAGATTGGCACGCAGTGCACATGAGCCCCGATCAGGAATGCGCAGCAAGATCGTGAACGGGTTCTGAGGAAACGACCATGGACCACATCGACACCCTGGTGATCGGCGCCGGCGTCATCGGACTGGCGGTGGCGCGCGCGCTGGCCCTGCAAGGACACGAAGTCATCGTCGCCGAGGCCGAAGCCGCCTTCGGCCACCACACCTCGAGCCGCAACAGCGAGGTGATCCACGCCGGGCTCTACTACCCGACCGGCTCGCTCAAGGCGCGGCTGTGCCTGGCCGGGCGCGCATCGCTGTACCGCTATTGCGCCGCGCGCGCGGTGCCGCACCGCCGCCTCGGCAAGCTGCTGGTCGCCACCCAGGCCGGCGACGCGCCGCGGCTGACGCACATCGCCCAACGCGCCGCCGCCAACGGCGTGAGCGACCTGCGCTGGCTGGAACAGGCCGAGCTCGCCGACCTGGAGCCGGCGCTCGCCGGCCACACCGCGCTGTTGTCGCCCGCCACCGGCATCGTCGACAGCCACGCCCTGATGCTGGCGCTGCTGGCCGACGCCGAAGCCGCCGGCGCGCTCTTGGCGCTGGCCTCGCCGGTGGTCGGCGGGCGCATCGAGCCGGACGGCACTGGTGCTCACCATCGGCAGCGACACCCCGTACTACCTGCACGCGCGCCGCGTGGTCAACGCCGCCGGGCTGTGGGCGCAGCGCGTCGCGGCGGCCATCGACGGCCTGCCGGCAGACTCCATTCCCCCGCTGCATTACGCGCGCGGCGTGTACTTCACGCTGAGCGGACGCGCGCCGTTCTCGCACCTGATCTACCCGCTGCCGGTGGCGGGCGGACTGGGCACCCACCTCACTCTCGACCTCGCCGGCCAGGCGCGCTTCGGCCCGGACGTGGAATGGGTGGACGCGGTGGACTACCGCGTCGACCCGGCGCGCGCGGGCTGCTTCTACCAGAGCATCCGCCAGTGGTGGCCGGCGCTGCCGGACGGCGCGCTGCAGCCGGGTTACGCCGGCATCCGCCCCAAGCTCGCCGCGCCGGACCAGGCCGACGCCGATTTCGTGATCCAGGACGAGCGCCAACACGGCGTGCCGGGGCTGATCAACCTCTACGGCATCGAATCGCCGGGGCTGACCAGCTGCCTCGCGCTGGCCGACGAGGTGGCGCGGCGGCTGGCGCCAGGCGCCGTGTAACAATTGAAACACATCGCGCCGCGCTTTCTGTTATGAACCAGTGCATGCTCTGTGAGGATCGACAGAGCTCGGCATCTACAATCGAACTCGGAGCCAAGACAAAACCGACTCGTCCCTATCCCCGTTGGCCTGTGCCGTTTGGACGGGGTAGGGCAAGGTTTTAAGCCGCCGCCTGTTTGAGCGATTTGACGTTAGCAAATGCGTCCGCTGAGCAAATCTCCGCGTGCCAATCTCCGATTGGCCCAGCGATGGATTTGCACGCATGGAGTTCGGCGGCGCCTTGCCCTGCCCTGGTCAAGCGGGAATTCACGGGCCGTCGGGGTCGCCTGGGGTTGCAAGGGGGCTGGCGACACAGCCCCCTTGCCTGCCGGCGGTCAGCACCGCTTGAAATGTCGTCCGCGCAGCTGACACAAAAGCCCGACTCAATAAGAAACGGGATGCCAAACATCGTGAACAACACGATGAATAAGGAGGAGCCCCCCGCATGGACGACAAGCACCGCATCCTGATCGTCGACGACGAGACCGAGGTGCGCGACTGGCTCGGCGCGCTGCTGGAGGACGGCGGCTTCGCCCCGCACGGCGTAGCCGACGGCGCGGCGATGCGCCAGGCCCTGGCGGCACAGCGCTTCGCGCTGGTGATCCTCGACCTCAGGCTCAAGGGCGAGGACGGCCTGATGCTGGCGCGCGAGCTGCGCGGCCAGTCCGCCGTGCCGATCATCATGATGAGCGGCAAGGGCGACGAGACCGACCGCGTGCTGGGGCTGGAACTGGCCGCCGACGACTACCTGACCAAGCCGTTCTCCGGGCGCGAACTACTGGCGCGCGTGCGCGCCGCGCTGCGCCGCACCACCGAGCTGTCGATCCCGCTGCAGCGCCACCCGGGCAAGGCGCACGAGTGCTACGCCTTCAACGGCTGGCTGCTCGACCTGACCGCGCGCGAGCTGCGCCAGCCGGACGGCACGCCGTGCGCGCTGACGCAGGGCGAGTTCTCGCTGCTGGCGACGCTGGTGCGCCACCCGCAGCGGGTGTGGAGCCGCGAGCAGCTGCTGGAGCAGACGCGCGGCCTCGACACCGAGGTGTACGACCGCACCATCGACGTGCTGATCCTGCGCCTCAGGCGCAAGATCGAGCCGAACCCGCGCCACCCCGAACTGATCTGCACCGAGCGCGGCCTGGGCTACCAGTTCCGCGCCGCGGTCAGCCGCCCTTGAGGTCCGCCGTGCCCTTCTCCCCCAACCCGTGCGTTCCGCCTGGTCGCAGCCGATCCGCACCCGGCTGCAGGCGGCGTTCGCGGCGATGTTCGTGCTGATGCTGGCGGTGACCCTGGTCGGCGTCAGCGGCATGCGCACCACGCTCGACACCCTCACCGGCTTTCGCGAGGAGGTGATGCCGGAGCTGGCGCGCGTGCTGGAGCTGGCGGAAAAGGTGTCGCAGGTGGCCGCCATCGCCCCCAACCTGGCCGACAATTACGCCCCCGACACCCTGCCCGACGACGTGCAGCGGCTGCAGGCGCTGATGGGCGACATCCAGCGCCTGTCGCTGGCGCTGCCGCCGCAGGCCGACCGCCGCCTCGCGGTCAGCAGCATGCTGGACGGCGCCGGACACGACCTCGAGCAACTGCTGCTGTTGTCCGGCGACAAGCGCCACCACCAGCAGGCGCTCGACGCCTACCGCCTGCGCCTCGACCACCTGCTCGACCAGCTCGGCCACGGCGGCGTGGTGCGCAGCGCGCCGACCCTGCTGCCGTTGTGGCACACGCTGCAGGCGGTGCCGCTGGCGCGCGACCGTGCCGCGCTGGGCGCGCTGGAAGCCGACGCCGAAGCGCTGCTGCTGGCGATGCAGCGGCGCGGCGAGACGCGCTACCTGCCGCCCTGGCTCCACACCGAGCTGGACGTGATCTGCTGCACGCCGCAGAACCTGTTCGAGCAGCGCCGCCAGGTGCTCGCCACCGACGAGCGCATAGCGCTGCTGCTGCAGCTCTACCGCAGCAACGCGGTGCAGCTCAGCCAGCGCACCGCCGCCTACGTGCAGGAACTGCGCGCGCTGGCCGACAATCGCAGCCGCCGCGTGCAGGTCACCATCCGCTCCGGCATCAGCGGACTCACCGTGCTGGCGGCGGTCGGCGTGCTGGTGGCGCTGTTGGCGGCGGGCTACGTGCGGCGCGTGGCGCGGCAGATGCAGTCGATCTCGCGCGTGATGAGCCGGCTCGCCGCCGGCGACACCGCGCAGGCCACCCCCGCCACCGAACGCGCCGACGAGATCGGCGAGCTGGCGCGGGCGTTCCAGGTGTTCCGCGACAACCTCCTGGAAAAGCAGCGCCTGGCGCAGGGCCTGGAGGCGCAGCGCCGGCTGCTGCAGACGGTGTTCGCCAGCATGAACGACGGCCTCTCGGTGTACGACGCCGACGGCGCGCTGATGGTGTGGAACCCGCAGTTCCCGGCCCTGCTCGGCATCGACCCGGCGCGGCTCAGCAGCGGCCTGCCCTACCCCGCGCTGCGCACGGCGATGCCCGCCGGCACGCGCTGGCAGGCGGTGGCGGCCGATACCGCGGCGCACACCGCCGACGGTCGCGAGCGCATCGCCAGCGCCGCCGAGCTGCACCTGCCTGACGGCCGGGTGCTGGAATTCCGCAGCCGCGCCATGCCGGAGGGCGGCTGGGTGGCGGTGTGCCGCGACGTCTCGGCGCGCCGCGTCGCCGAGGCGCAGTTGCAGCAGATGCAGAAGATGGAGGTGCTGGGCCAGCTCACCGGCGGCGTGGCGCACGACTTCAACAACTTCCTGGTGGCGATCCTCGGCAACCTCGAGCTGCTGGAGCAGCGTGACGACCTGCCCGACGACGCGCGCCGCCGCCTGGAACGCGCCCACGGCGCCGCCAACAAGGCGGCGGCGCTGACGCGCCGGCTGCTGGCCTTCGCCCGGCGCCAGCCGCTCACGCCGGAGATCGTCGACCTCGACGACATGCTGCAGGAAATGCTCGACCTGATCGAATACAGCGTCGGCGAGGGCATCGCCGTCACGGTGCAGGCCGAACCCGGGCTGCGTGTCTGCGTCGACCGCGGCCAGCTGGAAAACGCCGTGCTCAACCCGGCGCTCAACGCGGCGCAGGCGATGCCGGACGGCGGCCGGCTCGACCTCGTCGCGCGCCGCGACGACGGCGCCACGCCGCTGTCCGGCCCGGCGCTGTGCCTCTCCGTGCGCGACACCGGGCGCGGCATCCCGCCCGAGGTGCTGCCGCACGTGCTGGAACCGTTCTTCACCACCAAGGAACAGGGCAAGGGCAGCGGGCTCGGCCTGTCCATCGTGTACGGCTTCCTGCGCCAGAGCGGCGGCGACGTCGGCATCGACAGCACCCCGGGCCAGGGCACCACGATCTCGCTGTGGCTGCCGCCCGCCGCGCCGCACTGCACCCTGGAGCGCGGTCCCGCCGCGCTGCCCGCCACGCTGCCGCCGCGCCGCGTGCTGCTGGTGGACGACGACGCCGACGTGCGCGACACCGCCATGGCGCTGCTGCAGCAACTGGGCGCCACGGTGCACGCGGTGGCCGGCGAGGCGGCGGCGCTGGACTGGCTCGCCGCCGGCGGCGCGGCCGAGCTGGTGCTGTCGGACGTGATGCTGGGCGAGGGCGGCGACGGCGTGCGCCTCTACCGCCGCCTGCAGCAGGCGCATCCCGGCCTGGCGGTGGTGCTGACCTCCGGCCTGCCGCCGGAATACCACGCCCGGCGCAGCGACTGGCCGGCCGGCGCGCCGTTCCTGGCCAAGCCCTACACCCTGCCGGAACTGGCACGGCTGTTGGCCCGGGACGCCGGCTAAGCCGCCAAGGTTGGCCGAAGCCGCCCTGTTGCAATTGTTAACGCCGCACCCCGCACCATGAAATTTGCCATTAACGCCAGCGCGGTTAGATGGGTACAGGACATCGTGAGTCAGCCGCGCCACACCCCGGCACACCACGCGATGTCGACCACAACAAGGAGGAGAGACCCGTCATGAAAATCGCGTTGATGAGCGCCGCCGCCGTGCTGGCGCTGGCCGGCACCGCCGAAGCCGCTACCCTGCGTCTCGAATGCGGCGCGCCGGGACCGGGCCAGAATGTGTGCATGGACTCGGCCAAGGAATGGGCCAAGAAGACCGGCAACGAAGTGCAGTTCGTGGCGACGCCGAACGACTCGAACGAGCAACTGGCGCTGTTGCAGCAACTGCTCGGCAGCGGTTCGGACAAGATCGACGTGCTGCAGATCGACGTGGTCTGGCCCGGCATCCTGGCCAACCAGCTGCTGGACCTGAAGCCCTACAGCAAGGGGGCGGAAAAGCAGCACTTCGCCAGCATCGTCGCCAACAACACCGTGGCGGGCAAGCTGGTCGCCATGCCCTGGTACATCGACACCGGCATGATGTACTACCGCAAGGACCTGCTCGACAAATACCACCTGAAAGCGCCGACCACCTGGGACGAGATGACCGCGGCGGCCAAGAAGATCCAGGACGCGGAGCGCGCCGCCGGCAACGACAAGCTGTGGGGCTACGTCTGGCAAGGGCGTGCCTACGAGGGGCTGACCTGCAATGCGCTCGAGTGGGTGTCGAGCTTCAACGGCGGCACCGTCGTCGACGCCAAGGGCAAAGTGACCATCAGCAACCCGAACGCCGCCAAGGCGCTCGACACCGCCGCCAAGTGGGTGGGCACCATTTCGCCCAAGGCGGTGCTGAATTTTGCCGAAGAAGAGGCACGCGGCGTCTTCCAGTCCGGCAACGCGGTGTTCATGCGCAACTGGCCGTACGCCTGGTCGGTGATGAACCAGGACGGCAGCGCGGTCAAGGGCAAGGTCGGCGTGATGATGCTGCCCAAGGGCGGCAACGCCGGCCGCCATGCCGCCACGCTGGGCGGCTGGCAGCTCGCCGTGTCGCGTTACTCGAAGAACCCCAAGCTGGCCGCCGACCTGCTGCTGTACCTGACCAGCGCAGAAGCGCAGAAGTACCGCGCCATCGCGGGCTCGTTCAACCCCACCATTCCGGCCCTGTACAAGGACCCGGACATCATCAAGGCCAGTCCGTTCATGGCCGAGCTCTACCCCACCTTCGCCAGCGCCGTGCCGCGCCCGTCCACCGTGACCACCAGCAAGTACAACCAGGTGAGCAACCAGTTCTGGAACGCCGCCCACGACGTGCTGTCGGGCAACGCCAAGTCGGCCGACGCGCTGGCGCAGCTGGACGGCACGCTCAAGCGGCTGGCTCCGGCAGGCTTCGTCGCCGCCAAGTAATTCTCCCCTTCGCCCGCGTACATCGCTCTCCGCACAGCGGGGCGCGGGCCTTTTCTTGTTCCAAAAAGCATGAGGAACGAAAACGCGAAGGCAAGTTGAGCGGGGCCGCAGACCGTACACACGGTACGGCCAGGCTCGCTGAGCGAATCTCTGCGTGCAAATCCTTGATTTGCCCAACGATAGATTCGCACGCAGTCCGCACAACGCATGCCGACAACGTTAGCGTTTCTCAGGCGCATTGGAATCACCCTGGAGAGTCTTCCATGACGAGTCAAACCCTGACCTCGGCGGCCCCCGCGCGTCCGTCGTCCGCCGAGTCCTCGCTGCAGCGCTCGCGCCAGCGCACGGCCTGGCTGCTGGTGGCGCCGGCGCTGGTGGTGCTGCTGGCCATCGCCGGCTGGCCGCTGCTGCGCACCATCTGGTTCAGCCTGACCAATGCGCAGTTGGGCGACCTGACGCAGCTGCAGTTCGTCGGGCTGGACAACTATATCGGCGAGAACGGCGTGCTGCGCGATGCCGCGTGGTGGAGCGCGGTGGCCAACACGCTGCGCTTCTCCGTGATATCGGTCACGCTGGAAACCCTGCTCGGGCTTAGCGTGGCGCTGCTGCTCAACACGCCGTCGCGCGTACGCACCCTGCTGCGCGCCGCCGTACTGGTGCCGTGGGCGATCCCGACCATCGTGTCGGCCAAGATGTGGAGCTGGATGCTCAACGACCAGTACGGCGTGATCAACGTGCTGCTGCAAAGCCTCGGCCTGATCGACCATCCGCTGGCCTTCATCGCCGATCCGGACCTGACGTTTTTCACCATCATCCTGGTCGACGTGTGGAAGACCACGCCCTTCATGGCGCTGCTGATGCTGGCCGCGCTGCAGATGGTGCCCTCCGACTGCTACGAGGCCGCGCGCGTCGACGGCGTGCCGCGGCTCCGGGTGTTCAGCCACATCACGCTGCCCCTGATCCTGCCCGCCGTGCTGGTGGCCATGGTGTTCCGCGCGCTCGATGCGCTGCGCGTGTTCGACCTGATCTACGTGATGACCTCGAACAGCCGCCTGACCAAGAGCATGTCGGTGTACGTGCGCGAACAGCTGGTGGACTTCCAGCAGGTCGGCTTCGGCTCGGCCTCGGCCACCGTGCTGTTCCTGGTGATCGTGCTGTTCACCGCCGGCTACATGGCCTTCACCCGCCGCCGCATGCAAGGAGTATGAGATGAAAAAGCATCCGGTAGAGACCCTGCTGTATTACGTCGCGGTGGCGCTGGTGATGGTGATCAGCCTGTTCCCGTTCTTCTACACCATCAGCTCGTCGCTCAAGCGCGGCAACGAGCTGTTCTCGACCTCGCTGTGGCCGGCGCACCCGTCGTTCAGCAACTACGCCAGCCTGTTCCGGGACCAGCCGTTCGGCGCCTACCTGCTCAACTCGGTGCTGGTATCGGGCGGCGCGGTGCTGCTGTCGCTCGGCGTCTCGGTGCTGGCCGCGTACGCACTCGGCCGGGTGTCGTTTCGCGGCCGCGGCGTGCTGATGATGACCATCCTCGGCGTGTCGATGTTTCCGCAGGTGGCCATCCTGTCCGGCCTGTTCGAACTGGTGCGCGCGCTCGGTCTGTACGACCGCCTGGGCGCGCTGGTGCTGACCGACCTGATCTTCACGTTGCCGTTCACCATCTGGGTGCTGGTCACCTTCATGCGCGAGCTGCCCAAGGAGCTGGAAGAGGCGGCGCTGATGGACGGGGTCGGCGTGTTCACGCTGATCTTCCGCATCTTCCTGCCGCTGTTGTTGCCGGCGTTGGCCGCCACCTCGCTGCTGGCCTTCATCGGCGCCTGGAACGAGTTCCTGTTCGCGCTCACCTTCACCATCTCGCCCGAGCAGCGCACCGTGCCGGTGGCCATCTCGATGATCTCGGGCGGCAGCAGCTTCGAACTACCGTGGGGCACCATCATGGCCGCCTCGGTGATCGTGACCGTTCCATTGATCCTGCTGGTACTGCTGTGCCAGCGCCAGATCGTCTCCGGCCTCACCGCCGGCGCAGTCAAGGGGTAATACATCATGCAACAGCACAATCCAAACTGGTGGCGCGGTGCCGTCATCTATCAGGTTTATCCGCGCAGCTTCCAGGACAGCAACGGCGACGGCATCGGCGATCTGCCGGGCATCACCCGCCGCCTGCCGCACATCGCCGGCCTGGGCGCCGAGGCGATCTGGATCTCGCCGTTCTTCAAGAGCCCGATGGCCGACTTCGGCTACGACGTGGCCGACTACTGCGACGTCGACCCGATGTTCGGCACCCTGGCCGACTTCGACGCGCTGGTGGCCCGCGCCCACGAACTGGGCCTCAAGGTGCTGATCGACCTGGTGCTGAGCCACACCTCGGACCAGCATCCGTGGTTCGTCGAGAGCCGCGCCAACCGCGACAACACGCGCGCCGACTGGTACGTGTGGGCCGACGCCCAAGCCGATGGCACGCCGCCCAACAACTGGCTGAGCGTGTTCGGCGGCTCGTCCTGGCAGTGGGACACCCGGCGCGAGCAGTACTACCTGCACAACTTCCTGGCCAGCCAGCCCGACCTCAACTTCCACAACCCCGCGGTGCAGGACGCGCTGCTCGACGTGGCGCGCTTCTGGCTGGAGCGCGGCGTGGACGGCTTCCGCCTCGACGCGATCAACTTCGGCACCCACGACGCGCAGCTGCGCAACAACCCGCCGCGTCCGGCCGAGATGGACAGCCCGGGTGCGCCGCGCAGCAACCCCTACACCCACCAGCGCCACCTCTACGACAAGACCCAGCCGGAGAACCTGCTGTTCCTGGCGCGGCTGCGCCAGCTGATCGACCAGTACCCGGGCGCGGTCACCGTCGGCGAGATCGGCGACGACCTGCAATACCCGACGCTGGCCGCCTACACCCGGGGCGACGAGCACCTCCACATGGCGTACGTGTTCACCCTGCTCACCGAGCACTGCGCCGCGCCGTACCTGCACGGCGTGCTGGCCGACTACCTGCGCGAAGCCGGCGACGCGTACGCCTGCTGGTCGCTCGGCAACCACGACGTGCCGCGCATCGCCAGCCGCTGGCAGGCGCTGGGTGGCAGTCCCGAGGCGCGCGCCAAGCTGCTGCTGGCGTTCCTGCTGGCGCTGCCCGGCGCGCTGTGCCTGTACCAGGGCGAGGAACTGGCGCTGGCCGAAGCCGAGGTGCCGTTCGAACTGCTGCAGGACCCGTACGGCAAGACCATGTGGCCCGAGTACAAGGGGCGCGACGGCTGCCGCACCCCGATGGTGTGGGACAGCAGCGCCCAGGGCGGTTTCAGCAACGGCACGCCGTGGCTGCCGGTGTCGCCGCAGCACCTCGAACGCACGGTGGCCCATCAAGAAGCCCGTGCTGACTCGACGCTGGCGTTTTACCGTCATCTGATCGAATGGCGCCGCGCGTATCCGGCGCTGCGGCTTGGCAGCATGACGCTGCTGGCGCCGCATGAGCAGGTTCTGGCCCTGGTGCGCGAACTCGACGGCGACCGCATCCAGTGCGTGTTCAACCTGTCTGACCGCCCCGCCACGCTGCCGCTGGCCGGCCACGCCCAGTTGCTCGCTGGCAACGGCTTCGACGCCGACCTCGCGGGCACGGAATTGACCTTGCCGCCGCTTTCCGCCGCCTTCCTCCGTCTCTCTGCAGGAGAAGCATGATGTGCCAGATTCGTCTCGATAATGTCCAGAAACGCTTCGGCGACACCCCTATCCTGGCCGACATCCAGCTGACCGTGGAAGCCGGCGAGTTCTGCGTCTTCATCGGCCCCTCCGGCTGCGGCAAGTCCACCCTGCTGCGCCTGATCGCCGGGCTGGAAGACACCAGCGCCGGCAACATCCACATCGACGGCGTGCGCGTCAACGACCTGGCGCCGGCCAAGCGCGACGTCGCCATGGTGTTCCAGAGCTACGCGCTCTACCCGCACATGACGGTGTACGACAACATGGCCTTCGGCCTGCGCCACCTCAAGCTCGGCCCGGCAGAGATCGACCGCCGCGTGCGCGCCGCGGCCGAATCGCTGCACCTGGCCGCGCTGCTCGAGCGCAAGCCGGGCGCGCTGTCCGGCGGCCAGCGCCAGCGCGTGGCGATCGGCCGCGCCATCGTGCGCCAGCCCAAGGTGTTCCTGTTCGACGAGCCGCTCTCCAACCTCGACGCCTCGCTGCGCGTCAAGACACGCGTCGAGATCGCCCGCCTGCACCGCTCCCTGGGCCGCGCCAGCATGATCTACGTCACGCACGACCAGACCGAAGCGATGACGCTGGCCGACAAGATCGTGCTACTCAAGCCCCTGGCCGGGAAGGACGGCGTGCCCAGCATCGCCCAGGTCGGTCATCCGCTCGAGCTCTACCACCATCCGCGCAACCGCTTCGTCGCCAGCTTCATCGGCTCGCCGTCGATGAACTTCATCGACGCCACGCTGCAACACGCCGGCGCCGATGGTCTCGCCTGCAGCGCCGGCGGCATCACCCTGCCCGCCGCCGCCGACGCCAGCGCGCTCCCGGCCGGCAGCAGCGTGACGCTGGGCATCCGCCCCGAGCACATCGCCGTCGGCCAAGGCCCGCTCAAGGGCCGCGTCATCCACCTCGAGCACCTGGGCGAACACAGCTACGCCTACCTCGAGACCCCGCTCGGCGCCACGCCGCTGATCGCCAAGCTGAGCGAGCAGCAGGCCGCCATCGGCGACACGCTGCCGTTCGCGCTGCCGGCGCCGCGCCTGCACGTGTTCGACGCCGAGGGCGACGCGCTGCCGCGGCTGAGCCGGCACGACGTGACACCGGCCGCCCTGGCCGCCCACTGAGGGCCGCTAACAGAACCCTCTTGGCGTCGTTGCACCGGGTTTTGTTAGCCACTCCGAATCACCACAAGCAAAAAAACGGCGGCACCCCCTTGCCCATTGCACGGTAAGGAAGGGCGACCGCCGTCTATCACCAGCAGAGAGGGAATGGAGACATGAAACTGAACTACCTGATCGTGGCACTGGCCGGTCTGTCCGCCACCGCGTACGCCGACGTCAGCCTCATCGGCAAAATGGAAGGCGGCCTGCAACGCAAGAGCAACGTCGACGGCACGTATGTGAACGGCGTCAAGGACTTCGGCTCGGAAATCGACTTCGTCGGCAGCGAGGACCTGGGCGACGGCATGAAGGCGATCTGGCAGATGAACAACAACGTGCACCTGGACGGCGGCCAGGCCGGTGACACCTTCGCCTCCGGCGACACCTTCGTCGGCCTCTCCGGCGCGTTCGGCGCGGTCAAGCTCGGCCACGGCGTCAACGCCTACGGCGACAACTACTACGGCGCCAACTTCTACGACGTTGGCGACCACGGCGCGGACCGCGGCATCGGCGGCGTACTGGGGCTGGGCGACGCCGGCGGCCAGAAGGGCGCGATCAAGTACGAAACGCCGAAGTTCGGCCACTTCAACGCCGCGGCCAGCTGGGCGGCCGGCGAAAAAGGCAACGGCAGCGCGGCCGGCAACGCCTGGGCGCTCGGGGGCAACTTCGAGGGCGCCAACTACGGCCTGCACGCCGGCTACAGCCGCCAGGACCTAGTCAATGGCGCGGCCGGGGCCTACAGCGCCGTCGGCCACGCCACCGACTGGGTGATGTCCGGCAAGCTGACCCCGTTCTACGGGCTGACCATGGGCCTGGAGTACAACCACGCCACGCTGTCGGCCACCGCCGGCGCCCTGACCGGCTCCTCCCTGGTGGTGCCGGCCGATCCGGCCGCCATGAAGAGCGTGGCGCTGCACGCCGAGTACAAGCCGGACCGGTTTGCGCTGCGCCTCTCGGTCACCCACACCGACAATTACAAGTACGTTTCCGACCAGAAGCGCAACGAGTTCGTACTGGGCACCAGCTACAACCTGTCCAAGCGCACCGCGCTGCTCGCCGAGTACCTGCACAGCAAGGTCAGTACCGACGAGCGCGCCAGCAGCGAACTGGTGATCGGGCTGCACACCGAGTTCTGAGTTCCGAACACACGCTCACCTCGGCCGCAGGCTCCTGCGGCCTCCTTCCCGGCCGCCCTCTGCGGCCGTTTTCCCCTCTCCGAGGCACCCGCCTGCTGGCGCGACAGCATGAGAGGTCTCCTTCACAATCTCTCCCTGATTTGGCAGAAAATCGGGTCAATAATGAGAATGGCTCTCGGGGCACCGGATGGTCTACGCCGCCCGCCGCTCTTGGCGTCACGGCGTGTCTTGCGCCCGATGGCCGTCACAACAACAAGGAGTCCGATCATGATCAGGTATGCATCCGCCGCCCTCGTCTCCGCCGCCCTGCTCGCCGGGCCGGCACTGGCCGCCAGCCCGGCCCAGCCGCAGCAAGAACAGGGCAAGCCCGCCACCAGCCTGCAACAGGCTACCGAGATCTACATTTCGACCAAGCTGGATTGCGACAACATGAGTCAATACCGCAAGGACCTGTGCCTGCGCGATGCCGAGGAAAAATACCAGCAAGCCAAACAAGCCGGCTAAACGCCGCTTGCCCGTGACGAGCGCCGTGGCGCTGCGCCGGCGTCCTGCGCCGATGGAATAGCTGCCCGCACGGCGCCCGGCCATCTCCCGCAACCCCACGCCCCGCCGCTAGCCAGCCCTTGCTCCGTTCAGGCCGGCGCGTGGCGGCAGGCCGGCGACTGACCGAGCGGCACGTTGAGCCCGGTGAGCCGGGTCAGCGTCGGCGCCAGCACCTTCATGATCTGCACCGGCAGGCCGCTGGTGAAGCCGTACTTGGCAGCTTCCGGTCCCTCCACGTAGGCGGTCAGGGTGCCGAAGTAGCGGTCGCCGATGAAGAACACGAAGGTGCCCGAGCGGCTCACCACGCGCGACGACAACAGCACCCCGCCCCTGCCGAAGGTGTCGAAGCGGTGGTCGCCGGTCCCGGTCTTGCCGCCCACCGGCAGCGGCGTGCCGTCCTGGGCGGTGAAGGCGCCCTTGAGCCGGGCGGCGGTGCCCTGCTCGACCACCTCGGTCAGCGCCTCGCGCGCCACCTGCGCCACTTCCACCGGCAGCAGCCGTTCGCCCTGGCTGCGCCGGTACGCCAGCGCCACTTCGTACGGGGTGTCGGCGGCGAAGTGCAGGCGGTCGATCAGGATGCTGGGCTGGCGGACGCCATCGTTCACCAGCACCCCCATCAGTTCGGCCAGCGCCGCCGGCCGGTCGGCCGACGCGCCAAGCGTGGTGGCGTAGGACGGCACCAGCGAATCGAACGGATAGCCCAGCCGTTTCCAGCCCTTGTGGATCTCGCGGAAGGCGTCTTCTTCCAGCAGCTGGCGGATACGCCGGTCCTGCCCGACCTTGTTGTGCGACTTGAACAGCCAGCCGTACACCTCCTGGCGCTGCTCGCGGCTCGCCGCGAGCGCCTGCGACAGCGTGGCCTTGGGCTCGCGCGCCGGGTAGCCCAGCAGCCACAGTTCCAGCGGGTGCACCCGGGCCAGGTAGCCGCGGTCGTTGAGGTTGAAGCGATCGATCGCGTAGTTGGCGTAGAGCTTGGCGATGTCCTTGTCGTCCAGCGACGAGTTGGGCAGGTGCGTCGTCAGGAAGCGGCGGAAGGCGTCCACCCCGGCCTCGGGATGCAGCGAGCGGTAGATCACCGCCAGCCGCACCGGGCTCGGCCGGATGCCCTGCACCAGCAGCTCCTCCGCCTCGGCCGGGCTCTTGCCGTGGTATTTCTGCCAGAAGCCGTGCAGGTACACCTTCCCCTCGCGGTCGGCGAAGCGCTGCAGGTAAGCCATGCGGCGCGGGTCGTTGGGATCGGACAGCAGCATGGTGCTGGACCCCGGCACCTGGTACATGTAATGGCGCACCACGTCGCGCATCAGGCGCACAAACACCAGGTTGACCGAATTGCGCAGGCCCTCGCGCACCGTGAGGATGCGGTAGTTGTCGAGCGGGTTGAAGTTGACGAAGGTGTGGATGCCGCCGCCGGTGAAGAACGCCTCGCCAGGGTTGGCCGAATACTTGCGCTCCATCGCCGCTTCCAGCATCGCCTTGAGGCTGCGGTCCTGCGCCGTTTTCAGGTAGTCGACCGCCCAGCGCGTGATGAAGTCGAGCTCCGCCACCGGGACTTTCTTCAACTCCTCCGGGCTCATCCCGACGTAACGCTGGTGCAGCCCGGCGACGATTTCCAGGTAGCTCACCAGGGTGCGCAGCTTGGCGGTGGAGCCCAGGTCGAGCTTGGTGCCGCGGTTGATGTCGAAAGGCTGGTCGTAGTTGTCGGTCTGCACCCGCACCAGGTTGACCCCCGGCGTGCGCTCGAACAGCGTGAAGCTGTAGATGACCTTGGCCGGGTCGCCGGTATCGAGCAGGCGCGGCGCGATCAGGCCGGCGTCGCGCGCCTTGTCCGGGTCGCGCAGGCCGTACAGCGTGGTGCTCGCCACCTGCTGCAGCGGCTGGTCCAGCGTGCTCTGGGCGCTCAGGTCGAGGTGGTCCAGATCGTACAGGCGCGGCAAGCCGAGCAGGCCGGCGATGCGGGTGCGCGTGGCGTTGGCGGCCTTGCGCTCGAGGAACGACACCGGCGGCGCGCTGATCGCCCCCGCGCGCAGCGCGAGCGGCTGGGCCAGCGCCGCGTCGCGCCAGGCCGGCGCGATCACGCCGGTCGAGGCGAGCAGGCGCAGGTAGCTGTCGGTGAGCTCCTCCAAGGGCTGCGGCGAACCGCTCAGGTAATACGACGGGCGGCGCTGCGCGATCATCAGGCTCAGCGCCTGCTTGTAGGCCAGCGCGCGCTCGGCCAGCGGCGCCGTGGTGTCGCCGGCCAGCAGCCGGTTGACGTCGGCCATGTCGCGGCCGTACCAAGCCCACAGCCCGTCGCCCAGGCCGTTGACCGCGCCGTAGCCGCTCTTGGCACTGAGCGGCACGGTATTGACGTAGTTCAGCGCGATCTGGCGGCGCTCGGCCGTGGTGTCCTCGCCGTTGCGGTAGGCGCGCACCGAGGCCGAAGCCATCTGCCGCAGCTTGTCCTTGGGACTGCCGGTACGCCCACCCTCGGAATGACGGTACTTCTCGATCTGGGTGGCGAGCGTGCTGCCACCGGAGGTATCGACGTCGGACATGAAGACGCTCTGCACCCGCTCGATCACCGCCTTGGAGAAGCGTCCCCAGTCCACCGCCGGGTTGCGTGTCGGGTTGCGGTCGTCGAGCAGCTCGCGGTTCTCGATGAACAGCAGCGACTGCATCAGGATCGGCGGAATGGACTCGAAGCTGTGGTAGGTGCGTTCCGGGTAGCGCGCCGCAAACAGCGGCTCGCCGCTGCAGTCGGACACGTTGAGGCCGGCCTGCATCTTCTCGCGGTAGCTCGGGTACAGCCCGAAGTCGATCAGCTCGCGCTGGCTGAGCGACATGCGCGCCTGCTGCTCCACGACATAGCCCTGGCCTTGCAGCCGCTGCAGGAAGCCCGGCAGCGCGGTATAGCCCAGCAGCTGGTCGTACGGGCCGGTCTTGGGATAGCGCAGCTCGCGCGCGGGCGCCGCTCCGGGCTGGAGTTTGAAGGTGAGGCGATGGTTCAGTTCGCTCAGGAAGCGCGCCTGCCAACGCGAACTGGTGACTTCCTCGGAGATCAGGTAGGCGGCGACGGCGATCAACGCCAGCACCACCAAGGCCACGATCACCCAGGGACGACGGATGACGGCTCTTACCCCGCGCAGCGCAGGATTCATGCCATTCGACATAAGCTCCCCCTTTCCTGCCTCTGAATCCTTTTCTTTCATAGTAGGCTACTCCCTGCGCAGATTTCTCCAGACACGATCGTCCCGCTCCGCTTATCTACACTATTCGCCTCTTTGCGCCCAAAGGCCACCCCGACACGCAGCAGAGGCGGGAGAAGATGGGAAAAGTGCTATAAATCAGGTGCAAACAGGTGAAAATCAATTCGCAGCAGCAGGGGTGTCGCCACCAGGATGACGCGCACGTCCCCAAGGGGCAAAGGAACGGACCATGGCCAGGAAATTCATAGACTGCCGGGAGCATCCGGGTACCCCGCAATGCACCGTGTCGATCGCCGCGGACAGCGAGGACGAGCTGTTGAGCGCCGCGGTGCAGCACGCGGTCGCAGTACACGGTTACCAGGATAGCCCGCAGCTGCGCGAGCAATTGCGCCAGATGTTCAAGGAAGAACACGTCGAGGCAGCACACTGAAACACCGCCCGGAGGGCAGGCAACAAAAAACGGCTCCCGCGGGAGCCGTTGTCGTTGGTGCAGCCGGCCGGACCGGCCGTCGGGAGAGGCACCCATGTCATTAACCTAGCGGACTGCCGGCTTGGTTGCCGGCAGCCATAACCGAACCGGCACCACGCCCATCCTGATGGCGCGAGCCGCCAAGGTTTCAGGCCGCCGCCGGTTTGAGCGGATGTGACGTTGGGAACGGGTTCACCGTCGCCCGAAACAAGCGCAGACCCGGTTAAGAACAGCTCAAGGCCATCAGCTGGCTTCCCCCAAGGTGGCAAAGGGCCGGGACGACGGGTTCACCACGGCCCGGGGGCGCTGTCCATTCAGGCCGGCGATCAAATTATCGACCGCCATCTCCGCCATGGCGAAGCGGGTTTCGTGCGTGGCCGAGCCGATGTGCGGCAGCGCCACCACATTCGGCAACTGCAGCAAGGGCGAATCGGCCGGCAGCGGTTCGTGCTCGAACACGTCGAGGCCGGCGCCGTGGATGGCGCCGCTCTTGAGCGCCTGGATCAGCGCGGCCTCGTCCACGATGGGCCCGCGCGAGCCGTTGATGAAGATGGTTTCCGGACGCATGCGCGCGAAGGCATCGGCGTCGATCAGCTTGTCCGTTTCCGCCGTCAGCGGCAGCACCACGCACACGAAGTCGGCACTGGCATAGAGCTCGTTCAGCCCGACGCGGCGCGCGCCGTAGGCCGCTTCCGCCTCCGGCACGGCGTGGCGGCTGTAATAGACCACGTCCATGCCGAAGCCCAGGTTTGCGCGCCGCGCCACCGCCCGGCCGATGCGGCCGAGGCCGATCAGGCCGAGCGTCTTGTGGTGCACGTCCACGCCGAAATGCGCCGGGCCGATGCTACGCTGCCAGTGGCCGGCCTTGACGAATTCGGCCAGCTCCACCACGCGCCGCGCCGTCGCCAGGATCAGCGCGAACAGGGTGTCGGCGGTGGTCTCGGTCAGCACGTCCGGCGTGTTGGCGAGCAGGATGCCGCGCCGGGTCAGGTAGTCAACGTCGAAGGTGTCGTAGCCGACCGAAATGGTCGAGATCACCTCGAGCTCGCGCGCCGGGTCGAGCAGCGCCGCGTCGATCCTGACGCTGGAGCCGATCAGCCCGTGCGCCCCGGCGACCGCCTCGGCAAAGGCGGCGCGGTTGCTATCGTTGACGCCGTCGAAGCCGACCACCTCGAACTGTTCGGCCAACCGCGCCAGCAGCGCCGGCGGCAGTTTCTTGTAGGCGACTACACGTTTTTTCATGGCAAGCATTCCGTCTCAGGGGTTGGCATGGCGGGCGGCCACCACGATGTCCGGCTGCGCCTCGGGGCGCACCAGCAGGGTGACCAGCGCGGACACGAACAGCGAGCCCGCCATGAAGATGTAGGAAGCGTCCGGGCTGCCGGTGGCGCTGTTCAGGTAGCCGACCAGGTAGGAGCCGAGGAAGCCGCCGAGCGCGCCGGTGCTGTTGATCAGCGCCATGGCGCCGCCGGCCACGTTCTTCGGCAGCATTTCCGGCACGATGGCGAAGAACGGGCCGTAGGGAGCGTACATTGCCGCACCCGCCACGGTCAGCAGCGCATAGGCGAGCCACAGGTGGCTACTGCCGGCCAGGTAGGAGCCAAGGAAGGCGAGCGCGCCGATCAGCAGCGGCGGCCACACGAACAGCTTGCGGTTGCGCAGCTTGTCGGAGAAGTGCGAGACCGCCAGCATGGCCAGCACCGCGGCAAGATACGGCAGCGCCGACAGCCAGCCGGTGGCCACCATGTCGAGCTTGGACGCTTCGCGCAGGATCGACGGCAGCCACAACACGAAGCCGTACACGCCGATGCTCCAGCAGAAGTACTGCAGACACAGCAGGATCACCTTGGGCTGGCGGAACGCCTCGCGGTAGTTCTTCACCGCCTTGAGCCCGACCTGCTCCTGCGCCAGCGCGGCGGCGAGCGCGGTTTTCTCCTGCTCGTCGAGCCAGCTGGCATCCGCTGGGCGTTCCTTTGCCGTCAGCGCCCATACCACCGCCCAGAGTACCGCCGGCAGCCCTTCGATGATGAACATCAGGCGCCAGCCGAACGCCTGCACCAGGTAGCCGGACAGGATCGACATCCACAGCACGGTCACCGGGTTGCCGAGGATCAGCACCGTGTTGGCGCGCGAGCGTTCGCCGCGGGTGAACCAGTTGCTGAGGTAAATCAGCATGGCCGGCATCACCGCGGCCTCGACCGCGCCGAGCAGGAAGCGGATCGCCAATAGCCAGTAAGCGTTGTGCACCATGCCGGTGAGCGTGGCGCAGCCGCCCCACAGGATCAGGCTCCAGAAGATCAGTTTCTTGACGTTGCGCTGCTGCGCGTAATACGCCGCCGGGATCTGGAAGAAAAAGTAGCCGAGAAAGAACAGCGCCCCGATCAGCGAGGCCATGCTCTTGCTGATGCTGAGGTCGGTCGACATGTGCGCGGCGGCGGCGAAGCCGTAGTTGGCGCGGTCGAGGTAGGCCGGGCTGTAGGTGATGAACACCATGGGCAGAACGAATAACCAGCGGCGGCTGGCGGCGGTACGCGACTCCATGTTTGTCTCCTTTATATGATTTATGTAGTGCTACATGACGGCTCGAACCGTTTTTCTTGTGTGTTGAAATCGTGTCCAGGTCAGGCGGGGCTGGCCGCCTCGAGCTCGGCGCGCGTGGGCAGTCCTTCCATGTCGCCGACCGATTGGATCGCGAAGGCGCCGACCCGATTGCCGCGTACCACCGCGGCGGCGAGCGGCAGGCCTTCGAGCAGCGCGCTCACCACCCCGGCGGCAAAGCCGTCGCCGGCGCCGACCGTGTCGATCACCTCGCCCACCGGAACAGCGGCGACGTAGCCCTGCTCGGAGGCGCTGCGGTAGTAGGCGCCCTCGGCACCGAGCTTGATCACTACCAGGCGCGCGCCCTGTACGAGGTAGAAGGCGGCGATGTCCTCCGGGGTGCGGCAGCCGGTGAGCAGGCGTCCTTCGGCGATACCGGGCAGCACCCAGTCGGCCTTGGCCGCCAGCGCGTTGATGCGGCGGATCATCTCGGCTTCGGATGGCCACAGGCTCGGGCGCAGGTTGGGGTCGAACGAGATGGTCTTGCCGGCGCCACGCATGAAATCGAGCGCGTGCAGGGCGAATTGCCAGGTGCCGTCGGACAGCGCCGGCGCCACGCCGGTGCAGTGGAAATGGCGTGCGGCGGAGAAATAGGCCGGGTCGAAGTCGGCACGCGACAGCCGGCTGGCGGCCGAGCCCTTGCGAAAATATTCGACGACGGGGTCGGAACCGTCGACGCAGCGTGACTTGAGCTGAAAACCGGTCGGGTAGCGCGGGTCGGTGGCGACGCAGCGGCAGTCGACCCCCTCCGCGGCCAGCGTGGCGCGCACAAAGCGACCGAACGCATCCTGGCCGAGCCGGCTCACCCAGCCCACCCGGTAGCCGAGGCGCGCCATGCCGATGCAGAAGTTGGTCTCCGCCCCGGCCAGGCGACGGCTGAAGTGTGCCACCGCGGCCAGCTCGCCCGGCTCGTCGGCCACGAACATCGCCATCGCCTCGCCGAAGGTGACCACGTCGAGCGTGTCGACCGCGTCTGGCGCTTGGGGCTCGGCGAGCAGCGCGACATAACGCGCGGTGAGCGCGGCCAGGTCGCCGCCGCTGAGCGGGAATTCGATCGCGCGCGGGATGTCGGCGCGAAAGTGCGCAAACAACCGGCGCCAGCCGGCATCGCTCTCGGATAGCGGCACCGCGTGCAGCTTGCCGCCGCGTGCTTCGACGCCCTTGCCGTGGAGATAGTCGACGTAAGGGGCGAGCGCCACGGCCGCCGCCAGCGGGTCGGTGCCAGTCCAGTGCCAGTTGCCGATGTCGAAGGTCATGCCGACCGGCACACCAGCGGCACGGCAGGCGGTAAAGAAGGCCACGAGCGGTGCCAGCGTGCCGCCGTGGGGGGTCTGGTCGTTTTCCACCAGCAGGCGGACCGGGCTGCCGGCCAGGCGCGGCGCGAGCGGGGCAAGATCGGAGACGGCGCCGTAGTGGCCGAGCGGCAGCTTGAGCGTGCTGGCGCCGAGTTCGACGGCTTCGGCGAGTGCCAGCTCCAGGCGGGCCAGATCGAGCTGGCCGTCCGTGCCGAACAGCTCCAGTGGCACGGAGTAGACCACGTCCAGATGCGAAGCGGCCAGCGCGTCGGCAAGCGGGCCGAGCAGCGGCGGTGAGGTGGGGAAGAGCTCGCGCCGGATCTCGATGCCGGCGGCGCCGGCCGCAGCGGCGAGCGCGATGAAATGCTGTTGGCCGTGCGTCTGCACCAGGCTTGCGCCGTAGGCGGACGTCACCACGTTGACTGCGTGCATGTGGGTTTTCCTCTTGCTCATTCGGCTGTCTCGGACCGATTTATGGAACCGGTTCCATAAACAGCGAAAAAACATGGCGCGCCGAGGCGAGCCATCGTTCCTGTTATTTTGTTACGGCGAATATAGCACCAGACTTGCGCAAAACAACAAGAATTTTATCGCTTGGATAAAAATGACAGTGGCTGTGTTGCGCGTAATACACGGCCTTTGCATCACAAAATGGACTCGGTTCCATCGTGATGGATGGCGCCCCGCCGAGGGCAGGTCATCGACAAGGACGGGAGAGACGGCGCGGAACGCGCGCCGGGTCAGGCGGAGGTCGAGCCGCGCACGATCAGCGTGCCGGGCAGCAGCAGTTCGTGGTGGTCGTGGCCGGGGGAGGCGATGCGTTGGAGCAGGCGGGTGGCGGCCTGAAAGCCGATCTCGTCGGTCGGTTGCGCCAGCGTGCTGATACCGGGCTCGACCAGCTTGGACCAAGAGAGCTCGTCAAAGCCGAGCAGGCCCACCTGCTGCGGCACCGTGATGCCGAGCCGGCGCAGTGCCAGCACCAGTTGCAGCGTGACGACGCCGCTGGCGGCCAGCAGGGCCTTGCGCTGGGTGCCCGCGTGCGACATGAAGGCGGCCAGCGCATGGTCGAGCGCCGCTTCGTCTTCCAATGCGGTCAGTTCGAGCGTTTCGCCGCGGCAGTCCGGCCGCGCCGCCAGCGTCTCCAGGAAGGCGGTATGACGCTCCTCGCGCGAGCTGACCGCGCGGATCGGCTGCGTCACGTACAGGATGTCGGTAAAGCCGCGCTCGATCAGATGCACCGTGGCGGCGCGGCAGGCCTGGCGGTTGTCGAGGCCGACCAGGTCCACCTCGATGCCGGACACGCGCCGGTCCACCAGCACCACCGGCAGGTTCGATTCCAGCAGGTCGTACATGAAGCGGCTCGGGCGCCCCTGCGAGTGCACGATCAGCCCTTCGACGTCGTACGAGCGCAGCATGGTGAGCGCCTGCTTCTCGCGCGCTTCGTCGTTGCCGGTGTTGCACAGCATCAGCGTGTAGCCATGCTGCTGGCACACCGCTTCGGCGCCGTGCAGGATGGCCACCGAATAGGGGTTCATCACGTCGGCCACCACCAGGCCGATCAGACGCGTGCGCCCCCCTTGAGCCCGCGTGCCATCTGGCTCGGGCGGTAGCCGAGGCGCGCGATCGAAGCCTCGATGCGCTGGCGGATGTCGTCCGACAGGACCTTGAACTCGCCGGACAGATAGCGGGACACACTGGTCTTGGAGACTCCGGCGTCGCGCGCCACGTCCATGATGGTGGCGCGGGAGTCGCGCATGGATCCATTGCGATGATGCTTGTCGGCGCTTTTCATTCGGTGGTTTGGTGGGATCTGGAAGGCTTTTAGAAAAGGGATTCGGGAAGCAAAAATCAAAAATAATTTTAAGATAGCCTTCGCCAACCCGGCAAGCGCCGTGGTCGGTTATGAAAACATCTTGCATTTTCCCCTCATCGCACTGCAACGATGGTGATGATTGGCCAAATCAGGTTTGGAGGAAAGGCAAAATGGCGGAATAGGGTTTCTTCAATTGCGTCCCCTCCGTGTATTTTCTCGATGGATTGAGCGCGGCCCAGGTAATCCCGTACAGGTCTCAAAAGATCGGGTTTGACCTGCCAACGATTCATTAGGGTGTGTGCGTGGTAGCGGATTTGTATCCTGATTTAACCTTTTTGTGGTGCACAACATACGCCGTCGCTGACTCAATGAGGAGCAGTGGGCCGGCATTGCCGACATATCGCGCGGCCGGGCGGCTGAGAACCACCCCGTGACTCATCCAAGCCATGCGCCATCGCTGAAACTTCTGATGGAAATTGCACGCTGCTCACCCTGCAGCCAGAACGAGGCTTGCTGGTGCGGATTGATTCGACGACCCAAATAAACCGGATAGATCTTGGCCGTGCGGTTTTCCGTATTCTCGAAGAATCGAAGCTTTTAATCCCAACTCGTCGGAAAAAAACGTCTTCGGCAAGCGCAGGAACGATAGGCCTTCAATTCTATCAGGAACCGGTCGCTGCTTACGGCAAATCAGGTACGCGCGGCGGAACGATTTTGAAGGGATATTGGCTTGTGCAACGTTTATTATTCCTTCTGCTTTTATACCCTCCTTGATAGTAGCCCGGACGTGCTTGGTGCCTGAATCAGCACCCCAACAAAAAAATGGCCCCTTGCGGGGCCATGTAACGAACCAGACGGTCCAGACAGGAATGAGATCAAAGACGGCTTACAGCGACGGCAGCAGGCCGTCGATGGCGAAGCGGTTGTAGTCGGCACGCTGGATCAGCGCGGCGGCCTTCTGGATGTCCGGTGCGAAGTAACGGTCCTTGTCGTAGAACGGCACTTCGGCACGCAGCAGCGCCTTGGCGGATTCCAGTTGCTCAGCCGCCTTGTTCGGCGCGCGGAAATCCACGCCCTGGCAGGCCGCCAGCAGTTCCACCGCGAGGATGCCGGCGGTGTTGTCGGCCATGTCGCGCAGGCGACGGCCGGCGAAGGTGGCCATCGACACGTGGTCTTCCTGGTTGGCCGAAGTCGGCAGGCTGTCCACCGAGGCCGGGTGCGCCAGCGACTTGTTCTCGGAAGCGAGCGCGGCCGAGGTGACCTGGGCGATCATGAAGCCGGAGTTCACCCCGCCGTTGTTGACCAGGAACGGCGGCAGCTTGGACAGGTTGCTGTCGATCAACAGCGCCATGCGGCGCTCGGACAGCGAGCCGATCTCGGCGATGGCCAGCGCCAGGTTGTCGGCGGCGAAGGCCACCGGCTCGGCGTGGAAGTTGCCGCCGGAGATGATGTCGTTGTCGTCGGCGAACACCAGCGGGTTGTCGGACACGGCGTTGGCTTCGGTCAGCAGCACTTCGGACGACTGGCGGATCTGGGTCAGGCAGGCGCCCATCACCTGCGGCTGGCAGCGCAGGGAGTACGGGTCCTGCACCTTGCCGCAGTTCTCGTGCGAGTGGGAGATGTCGCTGGCATCACCCAGCAGTGCGCGGTATTGGCGGGCGGCGTCGATCTGGCCCTTGTGACCGCGCACCTGGTGGATGCGGTCGTCGAACGGACGGCGGCTGCCCTGCGCGGCTTCCACCGACATGGCACCGGCCACGGCGGCGGCAACGTACAGGTCTTCGGCGGCGAACAGGCCTTCCAGCGCGAAGGCGGTCGACGCCTGGGTACCGTTCAGCAGCGCCAGGCCTTCTTTCGGGGCCAGGGTGATCGGGTCCAGGCCGGCGGCGTGCATCGCTTCGCGGCCGTGCACGCGCTGGCCGTTCACGAAGGCTTCGCCTTCGCCGATCAGCACCGCGCTCATGTGCGACAGCGGAGCCAGGTCGCCGGAGGCGCCGACGGAACCCTTCTGCGGGATCACCGGGTAGATGCCCTTGTTGAACAGGGTGATCATCGCCTCCAGCACCAGGCGGCGGATGCCGGAGAAGCCGCGCGCCAGCGAGTTGATCTTGAGCGCCATGACCAGGCGCACGGTGCTGTCCTTCATCGGCTCGCCGATGCCGGCGGCGTGCGACAGCACGATGGAGCGCTGCAGCAGTTCCAGTTCTTCCGGGGCGATCTTGGTGTTGGCCAGCAAGCCGAAGCCGGTGTTGATGCCGTACACGGTGCGGTTCTCGGCCAGCACGCGCGCCACGGTGGCGGCGGAGGCGTCGATGGCGGCGTGAGCGGCCGGGTCCAGCGCCAGCTGCACGGAAGCGTCACGGGCAATCAGGCGCAGTTGGGCCAGCGTCAGCTTGCCCGGGGTGATGGTGATGGTGGTCATGGGTATTCCTTGTGTCTTGTCTGCCGTGGCGGTCCGTATCGGCCGCAGCGTGCATTCGCAGGATGGGTGGCTCGCGGCACAACCCATCGATACGGGGCAATCATTGTGACGGGTGAGGGGCCAGCCCTTCACCCATCCTACGGTCTCAGCATAATGCGTTGCGCACACAACTCAGCGTAGCGGTTCTGGCTAGGTGCGCGGCCGCAGACAGTACAAGTCGTACGGCAAGGCCGCGCAACGCCGCCAGAAGGGTTGTGTGTGTGACGCTTACTTCAACATCGGCAGGTCGAGGCCCTGCGCCTTGGCGCAGTTCTTGGCGATGTCGTAGCCGGCGTCAGCGTGGCGCATTACACCAGTACCCGGGTCGTTACGCAGCACGCGGCCGACGCGCTTGGCGGCTTCGTCAGTACCGTCGCACACGATTACCACGCCGGAGTGCTGGCTGAAGCCCATGCCCACGCCGCCGCCGTGGTGCAGCGACACCCAGGTGGCGCCACCGGCGGTGTTCAACAGCGCGTTGAGCAGCGGCCAGTCGGATACTGCATCAGACCCGTCCAGCATGCTTTCGGTTTCGCGGTTCGGGCTGGCGACGGAGCCGGAATCGAGGTGGTCGCGGCCGATCACGATCGGGGCCTTGAGCTCGCCGTTCTTCACCATTTCGTTGAAGGCGAGGCCCAAGCGGGCGCGGTCTTTCAGGCCGACCCAGCAGATGCGCGCCGGCAGACCCTGGAAGCTGATGCGCTCACGCGCCATGTCGAGCCAGTTGTGCAGGTGCGGATCGTCCGGGATCAGTTCCTTGACCTTGGCGTCGGTCTTGTAGATGTCTTCCGGGTCGCCGGACAGCGCCACCCAGCGGAACGGGCCGATGCCCTCGCAGAACAGCGGACGGACGTAGGCCGGCACGAAGCCCGGGAAGTCGAAGGCGTTCTCGACGCCCATTTCCAGCGCCATCTGGCGAATGTTGTTGCCGTAGTCCAGCGTGGCGGCGCCGCGGCTTTGCAGCGTCAGCATCGCCTGCACCTGCTTGGCCATGGTCTGCTTGGCCGGCAGCACGATCGATTGCGGGTCGTTCTGACGCGCGGCACGCCACTGCTCCATGGTCCAGCCCTGCGGCAGGTAGCCGTTGATCGGGTCGTGCGCGGAAGTCTGGTCGGTGACCACGTCCGGGGTGATGCCACGTTCCACCAGTTCGGCGAACACGTCGGCGGCGTTGCCCAGCAGGCCCACCGAGACGGCCTTGCCGGATTGCTTGGCGTCTTCGACGATGGCCAGCGCTTCATCCAGCGTGGTGGCCTTGCGGTCGACGTAGCGGGTCTTGAGGCGGAAGTCGATGCGGGTCTCGTCGCACTCGACGGCGATCATGCTGAAGCCGGCCATGGTGGCGGCCAGGGCTGGGCGCCGCCCATGCCACCCAGACCACCGGTGAGGATCCAGCGGCCTTTCGGGTTGTTGTCGAAATGCTGCTTGGCGACCGAGAAGAAGGTCTCGTAGGTGCCCTGCACGATGCCTTGCGAGCCGATGTAGATCCACGAGCCGGCGGTCATCTGGCCGTACATCATCAGGCCCTTCTTATCCAGCTCGTTGAAGTGGTCCCAGTTGGCCCAGTGCGGCACTAGGTTGGAGTTGGCGATCAGCACGCGCGGGGCGTCGGCGTGGGTCTTGAACACGCCCACCGGCTTGCCGGACTGCACCAGCAGGGTTTCGTCGTCTTCCAGACGCTGCAGCACTTCCAGAATCTTGTCGTAGCACTCCCAGTTGCGCGCCGCGCGACCGATACCACCGTACACCACCAGGCTCTGCGGGTGCTCGGCCACTTCCGGGTCGAGGTTGTTCTGGATCATGCGGTAGGCGGCTTCGGTGAGCCAGCTCTTGCAGGTCTTTTCGCTGCCGCGGGGGGCGTGGATGACACGGGAAGCGTCAAAGCGCGGGTCAGTCATGGTAGGGACTCCTCCTAATGGCCTGCTCCGGCAGGCGCGGTATGAAACGGGTCGCTGTCCATCGCAGAGGGGGCGCTCTGTCAGCGTCCGGTTTTCTCTGCGATCGGCAAATGTCTATACAAGTGAGCTCAGTGTAGCGAGATCATATTGTCTATACAAGTGGAAAATCGCGATTTCGGCGAAAAATGTTGCCGGAACCCGACAGCCCCCGTCGCCATCCGCCGCCAAGCCAGACGGGGCGCGGGTTACGGCGGGGCGCAGAGAATCCGGAAAGGGAATCGAGAGACGCAGCAAGCGCAGAACGGGCGTCGTGCGCCCCGCACCGTGCGGCGGGTTTGGCGTAGCTGCGCCACCCTGGTGCGGAGCGACGCGCCGTGCCGGTCTCACCGGAAGACCGGCAGAAAACGCTCAGGGCGGGCATCCCGTCGGCCGCCACGAACCAACGAAATACCCGCCCTGAGGCGGCCGGAGGCGGGCGACGACCCGCCGCTTGGGCCCTATTCGTGCTGGATTACACCGCGGAACACGCGCAGTTGCAGCGGATTGGTGCCGAGGCCGTAGACGATCTCGGCCGGGTGTTCGATGTCCCACAGCAGCAGGTCGGCGACGCAGCCTTCGGCCAACCTGCCGTGCGTGGCGCCCCGCCCCAGCGCCTGCGCGGCGTGGCGGGTGGCGCCGGCGAGCGCCTCTTCCGGGGTCAGGCCGAACAGCACGCAGGCCTGGTTCAGCGCCAGCCGCAGCGAGGCGAACGGGCTGGTGCCGGGGTTGAGGTCGGTGGACACTGCCATCGGCACGCCGGCGGCGCGCAGCTTGGCCACCGGCGGCTGCTGCGTTTCGCGCAGGAAGTAGTAGGCACCCGGCAGCAGCACCGCGACGGTGCCGGCGGCCTTGAGCGCGTCCACCCCGGCGTCGTCGAGGTATTCGATGTGGTCGGCCGACAGCCCGTGGTATTCCGCCACCAGCGCCGCGCCGTGCAAATTGGAGAGCTGCTCGACGTGGCCCTTCACCTTGAGACCGTGCTGCCGCGCGGCGTCGAACACGCGCCGCGCCTGCGCCGGGCTGAAGCCCACCCCCTCGCAGAACACGTCCACCGCTTCGGCCAACCCTTGTTGCGCCGCGGCCGGCAGGATCACGTCCACCACGTGCTCGATGTAGCCGTCGGCGTCGCCGGCGAACTCCGGCGGCACCGCGTGCGCCGCCAGCAGGGTCGGCGCCACCTCCACCGGCAGCCCCGCCGCCAGCCGGCGCGCCGCGCCGAGCTGCTTCAGCTCGTCCGCCAGCGTCAGGCCGTAACCCGACTTGATCTCGACCGTGGTCACCCCCTCCTGCATCAGCGCCTTCAGGCGCGGCAGGCTCAGCGCGGCCAGCGCCTCCTCGTCCAGCGCGCGCGTGGCGCGCACCGTGGAGACGATGCCGCCGCCCTCGGCGGCGATCTGCTGGTAGGGCACGCCGGTGAGACGCTTTTCCCACTCGGCGGCGCGGTTGCCGCCGTAGACGAGATGAGTGTGGCAGTCGATCAACCCCGGCGTCAGCCAGCGCCCCGCGCCGTCGATCACCTCGCCGGCGAAGGCGGCCAGGTCGATCCCGGCCTGCGGCACGATGGCGGCGATGCGGCCGTCGCGCACCAGCAGGGCGTGCGCGTCCAGCGCGCCGTAGGGCGCGGGGTGGCGCGGGTCGAGGGTGGCCAGGCGGACGTTGATCCACAGGCTGTCACCGTGCAGAGGGGACGGGTCATGGCGAAAGGCTCCGATAGTTGTATATACATTCAATCACAGCCGCGCTCCAAGTCAAGCCCCGCGAAGGTGGCCGTCACCCTCTGCGACCGGATTCCGGGCCACGTTGTCCCGCCCCGCGGCGCCGCCCGGGTCGAATCCGATTATGTCTATACAATATTTCACCCGACGCGGTGGCCGCGCCGGGCCGCGCTGTCGTAGATAAGCCACAAAGGGATGCGCGATTTTCGCCGCCGCGGCAGGCACGGCGAGCCCGCACTCGCCACACCATGGCCAAAACGCCGTCAAACATTTGATACAGAAGGATAAACAACACATACCAACGCCATGCCGTCTGAATTTTTCGGCCAAGCCGCGGCCTGCAGCGGCGGCGTTCCCCCCACTTTTTCTCCTGGCGCTGAGCAGGGTCTCTGCAAAAAGCGATTGCGCCGTGCCGGCTTCGCTCTTAGATTTGTCTATACATTTAGCCGATCCAACGCAAGAGTGGCGGCATGATGGCCAGCCGCGCGGCACGCGCCGGATGGCCTTATCCCGGCCCTGGCCGCCCGCCTCGGCCCATTGCACTCAGCTGTCTACGGAGACATAGCCCATGAAGAAACTCGCCCTCACCGTTTGCCTCGCCCTGGCCTCCAGCGGCGTGTTCGCCAAGGACTGGAAGGTCATTCGCTTCGGCGTCGATGCCAGTTACGCCCCGTTCGAATCGAAAGCCGCCGACGGCAAGCTGACCGGCTTCGACGTCGACCTGGGCAACGCCATCTGCGAGAAACTGAAAGCCAAATGCGTGTGGGTCGAGAACGACTTCGACGGCATGATCCCGGCGCTCAAGGCCAAGAAGTTCGACGGCATCCTGTCGGCGCTGTCGGTCACCGAGAAGCGCGCCGAGCAGATCGCCTTCTCCGACAAGATGTACAACTCGCCGGTGCGCATGATCGCCAAGAAGGGCGCGCCGCTGCAGCCGACCCCGGAATCGCTGCGCGGCAAGCGCATCGGCGTCGAGCAGGGCTCGACCCAGGAAGCCTACGCCAAGGCGCACTGGGAGCCCAAGGGCGTGAACGTGGTGCCGTACCAGAACCAGGACCTGGTGCTGTCCGACCTGGTGTCGGGCCGCCTCGACGCCTCGCTGCAGGACGCGGTGCAGGCCGACGTCGGCTTCCTGGAGAACCGCGCGCGGTAACGGCTTCGCCTTCGCCGGACCGGAAGTGAACGACGCCAAGATCCTCGGCACCGGCACCGCGATCGGCCTGCGCAAGGACGACGCCGACCTGCGCCAGCAGATCAACCAGGCACTCGCCGCGATCCACCAGGACGGCACCTACCAGCGCCTGGCCAAGAAGTACTTCACCTTCGACATCTATCACTGAGCGGTTCCACGCGGCTGCGAGTGCGGCGCCGCCCCACACGGGCGGGGCCGATCGACCCGGTCAGGGGCGCGATGGCGCCCCTGACCGGGGTCGAGCCATTGCGGCGTGATGACCACCATGGCGGATGGGCGGCGGCCGCCGCGCCATCGCTAACCATGTAAAGGAGTAAGCCATGCTGCTGCAAGGCTTTGGCCCGCTGATTGCGAGCGGCACCTGGATGACGATCAAGCTGGCGCTGTTGTCGATGCTGGCGTCGGTGCTGATCGGACTCGTCGGCGCCAGTTCCAAGTTGTCCGGCAGCCGCCTGTTGCGCGGCCTTGCCACCGGCTACACCACGCTGATCCGCAGCGTGCCCGACCTGGTGATCATGCTGCTGCTGTTCTACAGCCTGCAGATGCTGCTCAACCAGGCCACCGAGTGGGCCGGCGTCGAGCAGATCGACATCGACCCCTTCCTCGCCGGGGTGGTGACGCTGGGCTTCATCTACGGCGCCTATTTCACCGAGACCTTCCGCGGCGCCTTCCAGGCCGTGCCGCGCGGCCAGCTCGAGGCGGCGGTGGCCTACGGCATGAAGCCGTGGCAGGTATTCCGCCGCGTGCTGTTCCCGCAGATGATGCGCTTCGCACTGCCGGGCATCGGCAACAACTGGCAGGTGATGATCAAGGCCACCGCCCTGGTGTCCATCATCGGCCTGTCCGACATCGTCAAGGCGACCCAGGACGCCGGCAAGAGCTCGATGCAACTGTTCTATTTCTGCGTGGTAGGCGGGCTGATCTACCTCGCCATCACCACGGTATCGAACGGCGCCCTGCTCTGGCTGGAGCGGCGCTACTCGGTCGGCGTCAGAAAGGCCGCACTATGAACGAGATTTTGCAGCAATACTGGCAGGCCTATTTGTGGAGCGACGGCTACCACCTGTCCGGGGTCGCCATGACCCTGTGGCTGCTGGTGGCGTCGATCGGCATCGGCTTCGTGCTGGCGGTGCCGCTGGCGGTGGCGCGCGTGTCGCCCAATCCGCTGATCCGTGGCCCGGTGTGGTTCTACACCTACGTGTTCCGCGGCACGCCGCTCTACATCCAGCTGCTGGTGTTCTACACAGGCATCTACAGCATCGAGTCGGTGCGCGCCCAGCCCTTGCTCGACGCCTTCTTCCGCGAGGGCATCAACTGCACGCTGCTGGCGTTCGCGCTCAACACCTGCGCCTACACCGTGGAAATCTTCGCCGGCGCGATCCGCGCCACGCCGTACGGCGAGATCGAGGCGGCGCGCGCCTACGGCATGTCGAGCTTCACGCTGTACCGCCGCGTCATCCTGCCCTCGGCGCTGCGCCGCGCGCTGCCGTACTACAGCAACGAGGTGATCCTGATGCTGCATTCCACCACGCTGGCGTTCACCGCCACGGTGCCGGACATCCTCAAGGTGGCGCGCGACGTCAACTCCGCCACCTACGCCTCGTTCGAGGCCTTCGGCATCGCCGGCGCGCTGTACGCCGTGATCGTGTTCGCGCTGGTCTGGCTGTTCCGCCGCGGCGAGCAGCGCTGGCTCGCCTTCCTCAAGCCACAGGCGCATTGATTCGCCGTATTGGGAGAGATTGAAATGTACAAACTGACCGTGGACGACCTGCACAAGAAGTACGGCAACCACGAAGTGCTCAAGGGCGTGTCGCTCAAGGCCAAGGCCGGCGACGTGATCAGCATCATCGGCTCCTCGGGTTCGGGCAAGAGCACCTTCCTGCGCTGCATCAACTTCCTCGAGCAGCCCTGCGCCGGTAGCATCACGCTCAACGGCGAGGCGATCCGCACCGCGCCGGACAAGACCGGGGCGCTGCGCGTGAGCGACGCCGGGCAGCTGCAGCAGATGCGCACCCGGCTTGCCATGGTGTTCCAGCACTTCAACCTGTGGGGCCACATGACGGTGCTGGAGAACATCATCGAGGCGCCGATGCACGTGCTCGGGGTGAGCCGCGCCGAGGCCGAGGCGCGCGCGCGCAAGTATCTGGCCAAGGTCGGGCTGCCGGAGAGCGTTGAGGGCAAGTACCCGTCGCACATGTCGGGCGGGCAGCAGCAGCGCGTGGCGATCGCGCGCGCGCTGGCGATGGAGCCGGAGGTGATGCTGTTCGACGAGCCGACCTCGGCGCTCGACCCCGAGCTGGTGGGCGAGGTGCTGAAGGTGATGCAGACGTTGGCCGAAGAAGGCCGCACCATGCTGGTGGTGACGCACGAGATGGGCTTCGCACGCGAGGTGTCCAACCACGTGATCTTCCTGCACCAGGGCCGGGTGGAGGAGGAAGGGCACCCGCGCGAGGTGCTCAACCAGCCCAAGAGCGAGCGCCTCCAGCAGTTCCTCGCCGGCAGCCTGAAGTAAGCAGCGGCACACGCTCTTTTCACGGGCCGCGCGGGGCCGGTGGTGCTCGGCCGCCACCGCCAAAAGAGCGTGAACCGGTTCTAAGAACCTGTTTACGATCTCGCGAGCTAGAGCGAGACGAGGCAAAAACGGCTGAGGAAGCGGAGTTTACAAGGTATAAATGAGCATTCCGAAGTCGGTTTTAACGCCGTATCGCCGAAGCGCAGCAGATCGTAAACAGGTTTTAAGCCCACCCCGGGGAGAGGCGGGCGATGTAGCGCTGCGGCTACGCCGCCGCTACGCTACCATCGTACCCGCCCGTTTTTCCCCGGAGTCGCCATGTCCCTCACCCTGCCCGACGGCGCCAGCCTGAGCGAGCTCGCTCCCGGCGTCACCCTGCTCACCCTCGCCCACGACCGCTTCGACGCCCGGCTCTCGCTGTTGGGCGGTCAGCTGCTCGACTACACCCGCCACGGCGAGCCGCCGCTGCTGTACCTGTCGCCCGCCGCCGTGTTCCAGCCCGGCAAGGCGATCCGCGGCGGCATTCCGCTGTGCTGGCCGTGGTTCGGCGCCCATCCCGACGACGCCGGCGCGCCGGCGCACGGCGTGGCGCGCCAGCAGCCGTGGGTGTTGCAGCAGGTGTCGCGCGACGCCGACGGCTTCAGCGTGCGGCTGGCCGGCCCACTCCACGACGCGCTGGAGGCCAGCCTCGAGCTACGCCTCGACGACGCCGTCGAGCTGGCGCTGACCACCCGCAACCACGGCAGCGCGCCGGCCACGCTCTCCGCCGCGCTGCACAGCTATCTGGCGCTGGGCGACATCGACGGCGCCACCCTCACCGGCCTCGCCGGCGCCAGCTACCTCGACCAGCTGCAGGGACAGCCGTCGCGCTTCGGCAGCGAGCCGCTGCGCTTCGAGCGCGAGATCGACGCCATCGTCTACCCCGAGGGCCCACTCACGCTGCACGACGCCGCCTGGGGACGCACCGTCACCCTCAGCGCCGCGGGCTCCGCCAGCAGCGTGGTGTGGAACCCGTGGGTCGCCAAGTCGGCCCGCCTGGCCGACCTGCCGGACGACGGCTACCGCCACTTCGTGTGCGTCGAGACCGCCAACGCCGGACGCGACGCGCGCCTCCTGGCGCCGGGCGAAAGCCATACCCTGCGCACCCGCCTGCAGGCGCAGCCGATCTCCTGACAGCGCGCCGCGACGCGCTATAATGGCCGGCTGCCGCCGCATCCAGCGCGGCGGCCGAGCCGGACCCCGAGACCCATGACGACGCCCCAGAAACTTTCCCGCTTCCTGCCCCTGGCCTTTCCCAACGGCAACCGCATCAGCCGTTTCGCCAAGGCCTGCCCGCACTGCCACAGCATGGTGACGGCGCGCGACATGGAAGGCATCGCCCGCCTGCTGCACGACAAGATCGTGCTGGCGGCCGAGGCCGAGTGCCCGGAATGCCACCGCCGCTTCCCGGTCGCCTGCGTCATCAGCGACGACAAGCGCGTGCACCGCGTGCGCCTGCCGCTGTGGCTGTTCCGCCTCTGGCTCAAGCTGGCGCTGCGCAACCTGCCCGAGCCGCAGCTGCAGGAAGACTGGTCGGTGCCGGAAGAAACGCCGCCGGCCGGCATCCGCCTGCCCGACAACGCCGTCGTCACCCGCTCCCCCGACGTGCTGGGCCAGTTCGACGGCACGCCGATCAACGCCTGGCTCGACATCGACGGCCGCCACTTCGTGTTCGAGCGCGCCCTGCCGCCGGCCGGCCAGCTGTGCCTGACCGACAGCGAACTGCTGTTCGAAGGCAAGCTGGTGTACCGCCTGGCCTGATGCTCCCCGGCCGCTGCCGACCGGCGGCGGCCTCTTCACGCGGCAACAAAAAAACGACACCTTTCGCGCCATTCATGCCGCCCAGTTAGCGCAAACGCATTTTAAACTGGATGTTGTTTTTCATATAACATACCATGCCCGGCTGAGCGACTCGCGCCGGCTACGGCAGGCGGCGGGTCCGGGTGGCGGGCCGGCGTGCCCGCCGGTCGTCAATCCAGTCGAACATCCCCTCCATGTATCTTTCCGTACGCAGCAAATTCGCCCTGGCCACCAGCGGTGCGGTCGTCTGGACCGCGTTGTCCGCCTGGCTGGCACAACCCTGGTTTGCCGAACTGAGCACTCACCTCGGCCGTTACCTGGCGTGGTTCCTGATCGGCGGCATCGCCATCGTGCCGGGCTTCATGAACGCCTTCCTGCTACTCAGCCTGGCGCTCGACAAACGCCCGCGCCGCCAGCCGCTGGAGAGCTACCCGCCGCTGAGCATCCTGATCGCCGCCTACAACGAGGCCGCCTCGATCGAGGAGACGCTGGTCAGCATCGAGCGCCAGGACTACCCGGGCGAACTGCAGGTGATCGTGATCAACGACGGCTCGCAGGACGACACCGCCGCCATCGTGCGCCGCTGCCTGCCGCGCTACCCGTGGCTGCACCTGCTGCACCTGGAAAAGAACGGCGGCAAGGCCAACGCGCTCAACCTGGGGCTGGCCCAGGCGCGCCACGAGCTGGTGCTGACGGTCGACGCCGACTCCTACCTGTACCGCAATGCGCTGTGCGCCATCGTCGAACGCTATCGCCAGGACCCGCCCAACACGCGCGCCGTGGCGGGCACGGTGCTGGTGCGCAATTCGCGCGAGAACTGGGTGACGCGCTGCCAGGAGTGGGACTACTTCCACGGCATCGCCGCCATCAAGCGCGTGCAGTCGCTGTACCAGGGCACGCTGGTGGCGCAGGGCGCCTTCTCGCTGTACGACCGCGCCACGCTGATCGAGGTGGGCGGCTGGCCGGAGAACGTCGGCGAGGACATCGTGCTGACCTGGGCCATCCTCAAGGCCGGCCACCGCGTCGGCCACAGCGAGGACGCCTGTCTGTTCACCAACGCCCCGAGCACGGCGCGCCAGTTCCTGCGCCAGCGCAAGCGCTGGTCGCGCGGCATGGTCGAGGCCTTCAAGCAGCACCCCAGCCTGCTGCTGAAGCCGCAACTGCCGACCTTCTTCATCTACTGGAACCTGCTGTTCCCCTGGCTCGACCTGGCCTTCACCATCGGCTTCATCCCCGGGCTGGTGCTGGCGCTGTTCGGCCACTACTGGATCGTCGGCCCGATGACGCTGGCCCTGCTGCCGGTGGCGCTGCTGATGAACTTCATCATGTTCTCGGTGGAACGCAAAATGTTCGACCTGCACGGCCTCAAGGTGCGGCGCAATACGCGGGGTTTCCTGATCTACACCCTGTGCTACAGCCTGCTGCTGCAGCCGGCCTGCCTGCTGGGCTACCTCGCCGAACTGTTCAATGCCCGCAAGCACTGGGGCACCAAGGACACCGCACCCGTCAAAGTACAGCCGGAGGGCAAATGAACAAGCTGCTGCAACCCACCCTGCTCGCCCTGCTGCTGGCCGCGAGCCCGTTCGGCCAGGCCGCCGAGACCACCAACGACGACCAGGGCGCCGGCGCGGCGTTCTTCCTGTCGCGCGACAACGAGGGCTTCACCACGCGCCGCCTGGCGCTGGAATACCTGCCCGACTACCAGCACGCCGACGCCCTCACCGGGGTGCGCTACACCGACCATCACTACAGCCAGCACGACTGGCAGCGCGACGGCCAGCAAATCGCCCTGCTGCACCGCCAGATCGACCCGGCCACCGCCAACGGCTGGCAGATCGACACCGGCCTGTTCCGCCAGGGCGGCCACGACCTGGTGACGCTGGACGGCAGCTACCGTCGGGCCCTGGCGCAGCGCACCGGGCTGGAGCTGTTCGTCAACCGCGACTGGGTGGAAACCCAGAACTCGCTCGACCGCGGCGTGCACTTCAACTACTGGGGTGCCAGCCTGGACCAGGGCCTGGGGGAACACCTGACGCTGGTGGGCCTGGCGGCGCGCCAGGACTTCTCCGACGGCAACGAGCGCAGCCACGGCCGCCTCAAGCTGATCTACCAGCCCTGGCTCGACCTCGGGCTGACGCTGCAGGCGCGCTACCGCACCTACCACAGCAGCAGCGACGACGTCGACGGCGCCTACTTCAACCCCAAGAACTACGACGAGTCGATGCTCGCCGTGGGCTGGCGCAAACGCCTGCAGGGCTGGACCGGCACGCTCACCGCCGGGCTCGGCCGCCAGCAGGTCAACGACGACCCGCGCAGCAACACCCGCCTGCTCGAACTCGGCCTGCAAAGCCCGTTGCGCGCCCAGCAGTCGCTGCGGCTGCGCGGCGGCTACAGCCAGAGCGCCTCGTTCAACGGCCCGGATTACCGCTACCGTTACCTGCAGGGGGAATGGATCGCGCGCTTCTGAGCCGCTGCGAGGTTGGCCGAAGCGCGCTGCCGGCCTGAGCGCGGCACCGGCCATGCGCTCAGGCGTCGGCGGAGTCCAGCGGCTCGCCGGCGACGCAGATCGGCGGCGCCGCGCCGGTCTTGGCGCGGTACATCGCGGCGTCGGCGCGCTGGATCAGGGCCCCGACGCTGTCGCCATGCTCCGGGTAGGTGGCGATGCCGATACTGGCGGAGACCGCGAGCCGCAGCGCGCCCACCTCGCAAGGTTGTTCGATCGCCGTGCGCAGGGTGTGCGCCAGCTGCTCGACGCTGGCGAAGTCATGGTATTCCGCCAGCAGGATGACGAACTCGTCGCCGCCCAGGCGGCACACCGTGTCCGACTCGCGCACCAGCGCCAGCAGGCGATCGGCCACTGTGCGCAGCACCACGTCGCCGACGTCGTGGCCGTAGCAGTCGTTGATCGGCTTGAAGCGGTCGAGGTCGAGGAACAGGATGGCGAGCCGGCGCTGGTAGCGCCGCGCCAACGCCAGCGCCTGGCTGGCGCGCTCCAGCAGGTGGGCGCGGTTGGGCAGCCCGGTGAGGTAGTCGTGATGCGCCAGGTGACGGATGCGCTCTTCCGCCTGGCGCCGCTCGGTGACGTCCTGGAACATGCCCACGTAATTGACCACCCGGCCCTGGCCGTCCACCACCCGGCTGATCGAGATCATCTCCAGGTACAAGTGGCCCTGCTTGTGCCGGTTCAGCAATTCCCCTTCCCAGAACCCGTCCTGCCCGATGCTGCGCCACAGCTCCTGATAGAAGTCCGCGTCGTGCTGCCCGGAGGCCAGGATCTTCGGCGTCTGGCCGATGATTTCCGCGGCGCTGTAGCCGGTGATGAGGGTAAACGCCGGGTTCACCGAGACGATGCGCTCCTCGGCGTCGGTCACCATGATGCCGGTCGGGCTCGCCATGAACACGGTGCTGGCCAGGCGCATGCCCGCCTCGTTCTTGTGCCGCTCGGTGACGTCCTCGATGACGCCGACGATGCCGAGCACCTTGCCCCCGGCATCGTGCAGGGCGCAGCCGGTGGTCACGCCCCAGAACTCGCCGCCGTCGAAGCGCCGGTAGCAGCGCTCGATGCTGGCCGGGGTACCCTGCTGCGCGCTCACCCGAGCCTGCCAGTCGCGCGCGCCGTCCTGCTCGGCGGGCGGCAGCAAGGTATCGTAATCGCGGCCGATCAGCTCCGGCAGCAGGGTATGGAACATCGCCGCCATGCGCTGGTTGGCGTGGGCGATCTTGCCGTCGGGCTTCATCAGGAACAGGGCGACGCTGGAACTGTCGTAGATGGCGCGCAGCAGCGACTGCTGCTCGGCCAGATGGCGGTTGGCGAGCGAGGCTTCGCGCAGCGCGGCGGCCAGCCGCAGGTGGCTGCGGCCGAGCAGCTGGCTGGCGGCCACCAGCAGCAGGGTCAGCACGATGCCGCTCGCCAGCACGATGCGGGCGTTGCCGTCGAATGCCTCGCCGCCCCAGTAGCCCGCCAGGGGCTCGACGCGGAAGGTCCAGGTGCTGCCATGCAGGCTGGCGCGCCGCACCACCGCCTCGCCCTGCGCCGCGGCGCCGGGGTGCAGCTGGTACATCTGCGCGGCGGGCTGCAGCGTGTCGCCGGCGTACACCTGCAGCGCGATTTGCGACGACAGCTGCGGGTATTCGCTTTGCAGGTAGCGTTCCAGCAGCTGCCTCACGCGCAGTGGCGAGTAGGCCCAGCCGAGCAGCGCCGCGCGCCGCTCGGCCACGCTGGCCAGCGGCGCCCCGGCGCGGTACACCGGCTGGAACAGCAGCACGCCGGGCTGGGCATCCTGCCGGGTTTCCTGCAACAGGGTGAGCTTGCCGGTCATCAGCGCCCGCCCCTCGTCGGCGGCGCGGCGGGCGACGGCGAAGCGCGTCGGCTCCAGCGACATGTCGAACCCCAGCGCGCGCCGGTTGCGCCAGTCGAAGGGCTCGACGTAGATCACCGCGGTGTAGGGGTCGCGCGGCCCGGGCGGGCGGATATCGTAGTCGGCAAAACCCTGGGCGCGCATCGCGGCGACGTGGCGCGCCTTGTCGCGCGCCGGCACGATGGCGACGTAGCCGATGCCGGTGATGCCGGGGTAGTAGCGCGGCAGCTCGAGCCCCTGGACGTAGCGCCGGAACTCGTCGCGCTCGACCTCGGCGCTGGCGGCAAACAGCCCGGCCACGCCGCGCAGGATCTGCGCCTGCACTATCATGCGGTGCTCGAAGCCACTGACCAGCTCGGTGACGCGAATCTCGAACTTGGCCCGCGCCAGCGCCGCCTCGCGCGTGCGCATGTGCTGCGCCTGCAAAGCGGTGAGCGCAACACCGACGATGAGAATCAGCCAGGGCAGCGCGCGGAACAACGGTCGCCCTGGCGTTGGCACAGTCTGCTTCGGCACGTCATGGCCCCCCCGGCCACTGGCATACTCTTCATCTTAATCGCCAGCGGTGCGGGATGGGACCGATTTTTGTCCGGAAACGGGGCCGTCCGGCCTCAGCCGCGGTAGTCGCCCCACACCGTCTGGATCGCCGCCACCGCCGCCAGCGCCGCGGTCTCGGTGCGCAGGATGCGCGGGCCGAGCTTGAGCGGGGTCCAGCCGGCCTCGATCGCCGCGCCTTCCTCGCGCGCCGACAACCCACCCTCGGGGCCCGCCATCAGCCGAGGCCGAGGCCGGGGCGGCGGCGATGTCGGCCAGCCGTTGCGTGCCGAGCGGCGACAGCACCAGCCGGGCGTCGGCCTCGGGCAGCTCGCGCAGCCATTCCGCCAGCGTCAGGATCGGCCGCACCTCGGGCACGCTGTTGCGGCCGCACTGTTCGCAGGCGGCGATGACGATCTCCTGCCAGCGCGCCACGCGCTTGTCGGCGCGCTCGCCCGAGAGCCGCACCACCGAGCGCTCGGCGGTCAGCGGCTGGAACACGCTGACCCCCATCTCCACGCCCTTCTGCAGCGTGAATTCCATCTTGTCGCCGCCGGAGATGGCCTGCGCCAGCCCGAGCCACACCGGCGACTCGCGCGCGACGTCGGCGAACTCGCCCAGCACGCACTCGGCGTCGCGCTTCAGCACCCGGCTCAGGGTGGCGGGATATTCCCCGCCGCGGCCGTTGAACAGCGTGATGGCGTCACCGGGATTGAGGCGCAGCACCTGAACGTGGCGCAGCACGCTGTCGGGCAGCGCGAGGGTCATGCCGGGGGCAAGTTCCCCGTCGAGAAAAAAGCGTGGCATTGTCTTGAAAGTCCTTGGCGATACCGGTATTTTGCTTTGTTTGCTGCGGTTGCAACAATACTCCTCTTGCCGTCGCCGGCCCTGCCCCGGCTCACTCGGCCACAGCACCGACGCGTAGCGTGCGAAAGCAATCGTCGCGAGCGGCCCTCGGCGGGGTTAAAGAGCAGCGCAGGAACCGGACTGTACATAAAGTACATGAGGATCGTGGCTGAGCGAATCTCCACGAGCGATTCGCCCGCGCAGAGCCGCGCATGAGCCCCGATCAGGGACGCGCAGTAGATTTATTCACAAGCTCTCAGCTCATCGTTAAGGAGAAACGGATGCAGGTGGTCGACCAGGTAATACGAGCCCTGCGCGAAGTCGCCCAGACCGAAGTGATGCCGCGTTTCCTGCGCGTGGGCTCCAGCCGCAAGGTCGACGGCACGCTGTTTACCGAGGCCGATCTCGCCTGCCAGCAGGCGCTCGTGCGGCTGCTGCCGACCATCCTGCCGCATCCGGTGCTGGGCGAGGAGATGGACCGCGCCCAGCAGGAGGCGCTGTGGCAGGCCCACCGCGACGGCCTGTGGGTGGTCGACCCGATCGACGGCACCACCAACTTCATCAACGGCCTGCCGTATTTCGCCATCTCGGTGGCGCTGATGATCGACGGCAAGAGCGAGCTGGGCGTGATCTACAACCCGGTGTCCGACGAGATGTTCTACGCCCGCCGTGGCCAGGGCGCCCACATGAACGGCATCCCGCTGCCGCTGAAGAAGGTGCCCAATTGCATGGGCGACGCCATCGCCGGGGTCGAGGTGAAGTACCTGCGCTCGGGCAAGCTGGCAGCGCGCCTCAACAGCCTGGCGCCGTGCGGCAGCCAGCGCAATATGGGCGCCTCGACGCTGGACTGGTGCTTCCTCGCCGCCGGCCGCTACGACCTCTACCTGCACGGCGGCCAGCGCCTGTGGGATTACGCCGCCGGCGTGGTGATCCTGGAAGAAGCCGGCGGCCAGGCCGCCACGCTCAACACCGACGACTACTGGGCCGACCAGCCGTGGAGCCGCTCCGCCATCGCCGCGCTCGACCCGGAACTGTTCGCGCAGTGGCTGCGCTGGGTGCGCGCCAACCAGTAAAGTAGGCGGCGGCGCCTTGGCATCTTGAGCGCCGGCGGTGCTGCGTGCGAATCTATCGCTGAGCAAATCAGAGATTGGCACGCAGTCATTCGCTCAGCGATCAGGAATCCTCATGGGCTGTATGTACATTGCGGTTCCTGTGCGCTGGCGGCACTCAACCTGCCTTGACTCGCTCGCCCACTTGGGCAGGCTCAGCCCCATCTCTCCCAGGAAACAAAAAAGGTTGGCCGAAGCCAACCTTTTTGCGCCATGAACCCCGATCAGGCCGGCTTCACGCTACGGGTGCGCAGGTAGTCCAGCAGCCCGGCGCCGGAATACAGCGCCAGCCCGGCCCAGATGAAGCCGAAGCCGACCAGCCGGCCGGCGCCGAACGGCTCGTGGAACAGCCAGGCGCCGAGCAACAGCTGCATGATCGGACTGGTGTACTGGATCACCCCCACCGTGGCCAGCTTGAGGCGGCGCGCGCCGGCGGCGAACAACAGCAGCGGAATCGCCGTCACCACCCCGGCCCCGGCCAGCATCGCGTCGTGCAGGCCGTCGACGTGGCCGAACGATCCCTGCCCCTGCCATTCGAACCACAGCAGCGCGCCCAGCGCCAAGGGCAGCATCAGAAAGGTTTCCAGCGCCAGCCCCGGCAGCGAGGCCAGCGGCGCCTGCTTGCGCAACAGCCCGTAGCAGCCGAACGACAGCCCCAGGCCCAGCGCCACCCACGGCGGCGTGCCGGCCAGGATGGTGAGCCACAGCACGCCGAGCGCCGCCAGCCCCACCGCCGCCTTTTGCACCGGCACCAGCCGCTCGCTGAGGAACAAGCGCCCCAGCAGCACGTTGATGAGCGGGTTGATGAAGTAGCCCAGGCTGGCGTCCAGCACGCGGTCGGCGTTCACCGCCCAGATGTAGATCAGCCAGTTGGTCGACAACAGCGCCGAGGACAAGGCGAAGATGCCGAGCCTTTTCGGCTCGCGCACGAACGGAACCAGCCAGCCCCACTGGCGCTGCACCAGCAGCAGCAGCGCCACGAACAGCGCCGACCAGGCGATGCGGTGGCACAGAATCTGCAGCGCCGGCACGTCGTGCAGCGGCTTCCAGTAGAGCGGGAACAGCCCCCAGATGAGGAAGGCACCGAACACGAACAGCACGCCGCGCCCGGTTTCATGGGATGAAGACATGGGAAAATCTCGATGTGGGAGGGTCATCGGCGCAACACGCCGTTTTTATCCCTGTAGCCTAACGCCCGCCAGCTCTGCCTTCAATCGGCTCTGGCAGACAAGACTGTTCAAGTGGCCGAACAATCGTCACCTGCGTTAGCACTTGCTGCACTGGCACAGACGCAACGCGGGTCATGCCGATCCGTCAATCTCTTTGACGTTTACGTTAACGTTACCTATAGTCCGCTGAAACTACCGCGCGGCATCCTTGAACTAAAACAGTAAGAGGAGAAGGCCTGCCCACAAGGCGGGTTGCCGCTGACGCCACAAGCGAGCACAGGAGGAGAACCCACATGTCGATCCGCCATGTCGATCTGGAAGAAAAGTACACCGCGCCCACCGGGCAGGTATTCATGACCGGCATCCAGGCGCTGGTGCGCCTGCCGATGATGCAACAGGAGCGCGACCGCGCCGCCGGGCTGAACACCGCCGGCTACGTCACCGGCTACCGCGGCTCGCCGCTCGGCAACGTCGACCTGTCGATGCAGAAGGCCGAGCCGTACCTCAAGCAGCACAACGTGGTGTTCCACCCCGGCATCAACGAAGACCTCGCCGCCACCGCGGTGTGGGGCACGCAGCAGGTCAACCTGTTCGATGGCGCCAAGTACGACGGCGTGTACGCGATGTGGTACGGCAAGGGCCCGGGCGTGGACCGCTCCGGCGACGTCATCAAGCACGGCAACGTGGCCGGCACCAGCCAATTCGGCGGGGTGCTGCTGGTGGCGGGCGACGACCATGCCGCCAAGTCCTCCACCTTCCCGCACCAGTCCGACCACATCCTCGCCGCCAGCATGATCCCGGTGCTCAACCCGTCCGGGGTGCAGGAAGTGCTCGACTTCGGCCTGCACGGCTGGGCGATGAGCCGCTACTCGGGCTGCTGGGTGTCGATCAAGGCCATCACCGACACCGTGGAGAGCGCCGCCATCGTCGACGTCTCGCCCGAGCGCATCAACGTGGTGATCCCGGACGATTTCCCGCTGCCGCCGGACGGCCTCAACATCCGCTGGCCGGACACCCCGCTGGCGCAGGAAAAGCGCGTGCTGCACCACCGCCTGTACGCCGCGCTGGCCTACGCCCGCGCCAACCACCTCAACAGGATCGTGCTCGATTCGCCGCAGCCGCGCCTCGGCATCATCACCACCGGCAAGAGCTACCTCGACGTGATGCAGGCGCTCGACGACCTCGGCATCGACGAGGCGCTGGCGGCCGAGATCGGCCTCAGGATCTTCAAGGTCGGCATGACCTGGCCGCTCGAGCCGGAAGGCGTGCGCCACTTCGCCGAAGGGCTGGACGAGATCCTGGTGGTGGAAGAGAAGCGCCAGATCATCGAATACCAGCTCAAGGAGCAGCTGTACAACTGGCGCGACGACGTGCGTCCGCGCGTGGTCGGCAAGTTCGCCGAGAAGGGCGAATGGGCGCTGCCGCACGGCGACTGGCTGCTGCCGGCGGCGGGCGAGCTGACCCCGGCCATGATCGCGCGCGCCATCGCCAGCCGCCTGGCGCTGATCTTCGACAGCCCGGTAATCCACGACCGCCTCAAGTTCTACGATGACAAGGAAGCGCAGCTAGTACAGCCGCGCGAAGCGATCGCACGCGTGCCGCACTACTGCTCGGGCTGTCCGCACAACACCAGCACCAAGGTGCCCGACGGCAGCCGCGCGCTGGCCGGCATCGGCTGCCACTACATGGCGACCTGGATCGAGCCGCACACCAAGACCTTCAGCCAGATGGGCGGCGAAGGTGTGGCCTGGCTCGGCCAGGCACCGTTCACCAATACCCGCCACGTGTTCGCCAACCTGGGCGACGGCACCTACTTCCACTCCGGTCTCTTGGCGATCCGCGCCGCCATCGCCGGCAAGGTCAACATCACCTACAAGATCCTCTACAACGACGCCGTGGCGATGACCGGCGGCCAGCACGTCGACGGCCCGCTCAACGTGCCGATGATCACGCGCCAGCTCGCTGCCGAGGGCGTCAAGCGCATCGTCATCACCAGCGACGAGCCGGAGAAGTACCAGAACGTGAAAGGGTTGGCCGAAGGCGTCGAGGTGTTCCACCGCCGCGAGCTCGACCGTCTGCAAAAGGAACTGCGCGAGACCGAAGGCACCACCATCCTGATCCACGACCAGACCTGCGCCGCCGAGAAGCGCCGCCGCCGCAAGCGCGGCGACTACCCCGACCCGGCCAAGCGCGTGTTCATCAACGAACGCGTGTGCGAAGGCTGCGGCGACTGCAGCGTCAAGTCGGGCTGCCTGTCGGTGATGCCGGTGGAAACGCCGCTGGGACGCAAGCGCAAGATCGACCAGTCGAGCTGCAACAAGGACTACTCCTGCCTGGAAGGCTTCTGCCCGAGCTTCGTCACCGTCGAAGGCGGCAAGCTGCACAAGCCGGCGGCGGCTTCGGCCAACCTCGGCAGCCTGCCGCCGCTGCCGGCGCCGCTGGTGCCGTCGGCGCACCACCCTTACGGCATCATGGTCACCGGCGTCGGCGGCACCGGCGTGGTCACCATCGGCCAGGTGCTGGGCATGGCGGCCTACCTCGACGGCAAGGGTGTCACCGTGCTCGACATGGCCGGCCTGGCGCAGAAGGGCGGCTCGGTGTGGTCGCACGTGCGCATCGCCGACAACAAGGAGCAGCTGCACGCGGTACGCATCGCCGCCGGCGACGCCAACCTGATCCTCGGCTGCGACCTGGTGGTGACCGCCGCCGAAGAGGCGCTGGCCAAGATGCGCGAGGGCTTCAGCCACGCCATCATCAACAGCTTCGAGTCGCCGACCAGCGCCTTCCTGAAGAACCCGGACCAGCGCTTCCCGGCGCGCAGCATGAAGGACGCCATCATTGAATCGGTCGGCGCCGGCCACTACTCCGAGGTCAACGCCACCCGGCTCGCCACCTCCCTGCTCGGCGACGCCATCGCCAGCAACATGTTCATGCTGGGCTACGCCTGGCAGAAGGGGCTGGTGCCGGTGAGCGAGGAAGCGATCATGGAAGCGATCCGCCTCAACGGCGCCGCGGTGACCTTCAACCAGCAGGCCTTCTTCTGGGGCCGCCACGCCGCGCACGACCCGGCGCGCGTCGAGGCGCTGGTCACCCCCAACGCCGTGGTGCAGTTCGTTCCACGTGAAACACCGGACGCCGTGCTGCACCACCGCGCCCAGCTGCTCACCGCCTACCAGAACGCCGGCCTGGCCGAACGCTACAAGGCGCTGGTGCAACGCGTGAAGGCGGCCGAGGACGGCGTCAAGCCGGGCAGCCAGGCGCTGACGCTGGCGGTGGCCAAGAGCTACTACCACGTGCTGGCCTACAAGGACGAGTACGAGGTGGCGCGGCTCTACAGCGACGGCGAGTTCCTGCGTGCGCTGGACGGCACCTTCGAGGGCGACTACACGCTGCACTTCCAGCTCGGCGCCAGTTGGATGACCGGCGGCAAGGCCAAGAAGATCAGCGTCGGGCCGTGGATGCTGCCGGCGATGAAGGTGCTGGCCAAGCTGCGCTTCCTGCGCGGCACCCCGCTCGACGTCTTCGGCTGGCAGGCCGACCGGAAACTCGAACGCCGCCTGATCGGCGAGTTCGAAACGCTGGTCGACACCCTGCTCCAGGGGCTCAAGGCCGACAACCTCGCCAGCGCGGTGGAGCTGGCCAAGTTGGCCGAAGGCATCCGCGGCTTCGGCCCGATCAAGGACCGCAGCTACGCCTTCGCGCAGCAGAAGCAGCAGGAACTGCTGACTGCCTTCGCCGGCAAGGGGAAGGTCGTCAAGGGCGTGGTGGCGGCCTAACCGGCTCCATTAGGCGGCTGTGCCTGCGCATCTTGAGCGCCGGCAGTACTGCGTGCGAATCCATCGCTGAGCAAATCAGAGATTGGCACGCAGTAATTCGCTCAGCGATCAGGAATCCTCATGTACTCCATGTACATTCCGGTTCCTGTGCGCTGGCGGCACTCAACCTGCTTTGGCTCGCTCGCACCACTGAAATAGGTGCCGAGCAAAGCACAAAAGAGTATTTCGAGGAGTGTTGGGCGCGGACCGGTTCCGCGCCTTTTTTCGTCCCGGGCGGGGCACACGCGCACCAGCGCGGCACCTCAGGACAGCATCAGGCTCAGCCGGCGCGCCTGCTCCAGCGCCTGGTCGCCCTGGCTGCACTCGTCCTCCCACACCCAGACCCCGTGCACCCGGTCCAGCGTCTCCACCAGCCAGACGCGTCCGCCGCTGCCCAGCGCCACCCGGCGCGCCCGCGCCGGACGGCAATAGTTGAACATCACCAGCTCGCTGGTGGTACCGGCCACGGCCTCCGGCTTGGCTTTCGACTTGAACTTGAACATGTTGACTCCGGGAATCTCGATCCGGCTGGATACAATGCAATCCTCGTGCCAGTTTCCGGCTCCTTTTGACAGCCGTGGAACCAACACCTAGCATGAATCCTCAAGCATCGACTCCGCACCAGAACGGCACGGCTCGAGAGAGCACTGCCGCCCGCCCAGAGGAGACCTCCAGCATGCACATCCGTGACGCGCGCCTCGCCGACCTGCCGCCGATTCTCGCCATCTACAACGACGTCATCGCCACCTCGACCGCGGTGTACTGCGACCTCCCCAGCACGCTGGAAGAGCGCCAGGCCTGGTTCGAGGGACGGCGGGCGCAGGGCTACCCGGTGCTGGTGGCGGAATACGGCGACGAAGTGGTCGGTTTCGCCAGCTTCGGCGATTTTCGCGCCTTTCCCGGCTTCCGCTACACCGTGGAGCACAGCGTGCACATCCACCGCGACCACCGCGGCCGCGGCATCGGCGAGCACCTGCTGCTGGCGCTGTTGCCGCGCGCCCTGGCCCTGGGCAAGCACGTCATGGTGGGCGGGGTGGACGCCGCCAACGAGGGCTCGGTGCGTTTCCACGAGCGCCTCGGCTTCACCCAGGTCGGCCACATGCCGCAGGTCGGCTACAAGTTCGGCCGCTGGCTCGACCTGGTGTTCCTGCAGCGCTACCTCGACGCCCCGGACAGCCCGCGCGACTGAGCGCCCTCCCCGCTTGCGACGGAAAACCGGACGCCCGGCCGGTTTTCCGTCGGCCTCGCCGTCCTTCAGCTCAGCCCGATGGCGAGGTAGACCGCGTACAGCACGCCGTTGAACAGCAGGTGCCACACCCGGATGCGGCCGGCCAGGTAGCGCAGCCAGCCCGCCGCCAGCAGGGTGATGGCGATGCCGGCGAAGACTTCCTTCTGCGGCGCCCACGGCGTCAGCGCGATGCCGATGGCCGGCAGCAGCGTACCCTGGAACACCATGGCGCCGGTGATGTTACCGAACGCCAGGGTGTCCTTGCGCTTGCGGATCCACAGGATGGAATTGATCTTTTCCGGCAGCTCGGTGGCGATCGGCACCACCATCAGCGCCAGCAGCAGCGCCGAGATACCCAGCCGGTGCGAGGCGCGGTCGACATGCTGGATGAAGCCGTCGGCACCGTACACCAGCAAGCCCAGCCCCAGCCCCAGCTGCAGCAGGATGGTCAGCCAGTTGGTCGGCAGACCGGCACGCGCCAGGAACATCGTATCGCCCGCCTGGGTGGCGTGCCCCTCGCCGACCAGCGCCGCCGAGGCCTTCAGCGTGCGCAGGATGTAGAGGAAATACAGCAGCACCAGCACGGCGCTGATGGCGGCGCGCACGAAGGGCTGTTCATGCGGCACGAACATCGCCAGCGCCGCCAGGGAAAAGGCGCCGAGGAAGGTATCGAGGTCGCGCTTGAGGCCGCTCTTTTCCGGCCGCAGCGCGCCCTGCGCGCCCCGTTTCTGCCAGGCGAACAGCGTCATCAGGCAGGTCGACAGCGTCGACAGCATCAGCGGCGCGCCGAGAATGGCGCCGACGCCGATCTCCTCGCTGACCATGACGTCGCCGCTGGCGGTTCCGCCGAAAATCGCCAGCAGCGGCACCAGCGTCTCCGGCATGGCGGTGCCCACCGCGGCGAACAGCGACCCGGTCACCCCCTCGGAAATCCTCAGCTTCTCGCCCAGATGCTCCAGCGCGTTGGTGAACACCTCCGCCGCCACCAGGATCACCAGCAGCATCAGGCCCAGGCCGGCCAGTTCCGACACCATCGTCCGCGCTCCCCATTTTCTGCTGCACGTGGCCCCCGCCCCGCTTCGCAGCGCCTTCCCTGCCCGTTATAGGCCGGCGTGGCGCAGCTGGACAGCCGGCCGGCGCCGCTTGTCCGGGTCGCCCGGCGCCGTCGCGCTGCTCTGTCCCGCGAGCGTGACGCGCTTGGCGCACACGGCGGCCGCTGACCGCCACCCGACGTGGCGCGGCACGAGATCGGCGCCGCCACCGGCGCGGGCCATAAAAAAGCGCCGCGGTCATCCGCGGCGCTTTCCTGTTTGGTTTTGTTGCACTGTCGTTTTGCAGCGCTTACTTGTAGTTTCTCCACTCCTGAGTACGACTTAGCGCACTTCGACTACGATATCCTTAGTGAAGACTTTTTCGCAATACTTGCATTTCATTTTCGTGTCGTTCTTCACTGTTCTGACGTAAAAAAGCTCTTTACCGGCTCTTTATGCGAAATGCAATTGGAGTTCGGGCAGGCGAACACGCCTTCGATCTCTTCCGGCAGCTCCAGCTTGTGCTTTTTCACCACCTCGAAGTTGGAAATCACGTTGACCGTGGCCTTGGGCGCGAACAGCGCCAGTTCGTTGGCCTGCTCCTCGGTGAGCGCGATGTTCTCGACCTTGACCACGTCCTTGCTGCCCATGTGGCGGCTTTGCAGGTTGAGGCCGACGGTGACGCGCTCGCCGGTTTCCACCAGCTGGAACAGGCGCAGGATCTTCAGGCCCTGACCGGCCGGGATGTGGTCGATCACGGTGCCCTCTTTCAGGGCTTCTACGTTGCGGGTGTATTGCATGGTCGTCCTTTCCTTGCTCGATCGGCTCACACGGTTTCGTTCAGCACCAGCGCCAGCAGCGCCTGGCGCGCGAAGACGCCGTTACGCGCCTGTTCGAAGTAGTAGGCGTGCGGGGTGTCATCCACCGCCACCTCGATCTCGTCGACGCGCGGCAGCGGGTGCATCACCTTCATGTTGGGGCGGGCGTGGTTCAGCATCTCGGCCTTGAGGATGTACTGGCCCTGGATCTGCTTGAATTCGGCCTCGTCGAAGCGTTCGCGCTGGATGCGCGTCATGTACAGGATGTCGACGTGCGGGATCACCTCTTCCAGCGACTCGGCCAGGGTGTAGGAGATGCCGCGCTCGTCCAGCTCCTCGCAGATGTAATCCGGCATCGCCAGCACTTCCGGCGCCACGAAGTAGAAGTGGCAGTTGAACAGCGACAGCGCCTGCGTCAGCGAGTGCACGGTGCGGCCGTACTTGAGGTCGCCGACGAAGGCCAGCGCCAGGTTTTCCAGGCGGCCCTGCGATTCCTTGATGGTGAACAGGTCGAGCAGGGTCTGCGACGGGTGCTGGTTGGCGCCGTCGCCGCCGTTGATCACCGGCACCGCCGAGAATTCGCTGGCCAGGCGCGCCGCGCCCTCCTGGGGATGGCGCATCACCACCGCGTCGGTGTAGGAGCTGATGATGCGGATGGTGTCGGCCAGCGTCTCGCCTTTCTTGGCCGAGGTGTTGGCGCCGTCGGCGAAGCCGATCACGGTGCCGCCCAGGCGCTGGATCGAGGTCTCGAACGACAGCCGGGTACGGGTGGACGGTTCGAAGAAGCAGCTGGCCACCACCTTGCCGGCGAGCAGGTCATGTCGCGGCGCCGCCTTGAGGCGACCGGCGGTTTCCACCACCAGCTCGAGCTCCTCGCGGGTGAAATCGGGGATGGAAATGATGTGCTTCCGGTACAGGGGATTGGCCATGGTGCGGGTTCCTCGCGGTGTGATTCCATTTACAGAGCAAACCTGCCGCCCGCCTGGGCGGGCAGTTTTGCTCTGGAAACGCGATAACGGGTCTCTCACAGATAAAAAAAGCTCCTGACGGCTCAGGAGCTGATTTTGACAACACGCCTCGCCCGGGTTCCCCGGCGCACGCCAACGCGTCTTTCCCGCCCTGGCGGGCGGAGGCGGCATCGCAGAACAGAAAGCGTACGCGGCACATGGGGTTGATCCGAACAAAACCGTCGAATTATAAGCCGAAACCGGCCGGCTGATAAGCACCCGTTTGGTGCGGTGGCGCCGCGCCACCGCACCCGGCCCGCTCAGAGGCGGAAATGGCCCACCAGTTGCTCGAGGTTGGCCGAAAGCGCGTGCAGCTGCTCCGCCGCGGCCGAGACCTCCTGCACCACGTCGCGGTTGGACTGCGCCATGGCGCTGATCTGCTCGACATGGCGCGCGATCTCGGCGCTGGCCGAGGACTGCTCGCGGGTGGCGGCGGCGATGTCGACGATGTTGCCGACCAGCTGCTGGCTGCAGTGGGACACCTGCTGCATGCTGCCGTCGGCGGCCTGGGCGACGCCGACGCTGCTCACCGCGCGTTCGCGGCTGCCGTCCACCTCGCGCACCGCGTCGCGCGTCTCGCGGCCGATGGCCTCGACGATGCGGCCGATCTCCAGCGTCGCCTCGGCGGTGCGCCCGGCGAGGTTGCGCACCTCGTCGGCCACCACGGCGAAGCCGCGCCCCTGCTCGCCGGCGCGCGCCGCCTCGATCGCGGCGTTGAGCGCCAGGAGGTTGGTCTGGTCGGCGATGTCGCGGATCACGCGCACGATGCTGCTGACCTCTTCCGAGCGGCTGCCCAGCGCCCCCATGCGCTCGGCCAGCGCGTGCATGTCGCCGGTCATGGAATCGATCTCGGCCGCCACCCGCTTGACCGTGGCCACGCTCTGGTCGGTGATGGAGCCGGTCTGGCGCGCCAGTTCCTCGGCGCGGCCGGCCGAATCGGCGATGTGCTGCACGCTGGTGCTGACCTGTTCCACCCCGGCGGCGGTGGCGCTGGCGGTGTCCGACTGCGCCGCCGAGGCCTGCTCGACCTCGGCCCGCCGACGCGGTGAGCCGCGCCGCCGCCTCGGCCACGGCGTGGCTCTGCTCGCGCACCCCGACGAACATCCCGTGCAGGCTGTCGATGAAGCGGTTGAAGGCGGTGGCGGTGCGGCCGATCTCGTCGCGGTTGGCGATGGCGATGCGCGCGGTGAGGTCGCCTTCACCCGACGCCAGCTGCTCCATGGTGTCGGCCAGCTGGTTGAGCGGTCGGGTCAGCGCGCCGACCACCAGCGCCAGGATGGCGATGATGGCAATCAGCGCCAGCACGCCGATCAGGATCGCGCTGTTGCGCAGCTTGAGCGCCGGCGCGGTGATGGCGGCGCTGGGAATGCTGACGCCGAGCGACCAGAACTGGCCGGTGTCGCCGATCTTGACCGGGAAGAAGAAGTGGGTGAAACCGTCGGCCTCGAACACGAAGTTCTCGCCCTGGCGGATCTGCAGCAGCTTCTCGCCCAGCGCCTCGTCCTTGCCGACCGGCTTGCCCACCTTGGCCGGATCGGGGTTGGCCACGTACATGCCGCCCTCGGACACCAGCCGCACGTAACCGGTCTGGTACAGCCGGATGAAACCGTAGCGCTGCTGCAGCGCGTCGAGCGCGAGGTCGGTGGCGGAGACGCCGATAAACTTGTCGTCCTGGTCCTTGATCATCGTCACCAGCGAGCTCTCCAGCACCTTCTTGCCCTGCACCTCGTAGAAGAACGGTTCGGTGATGGTGTCGCGGCCGCGCTGCTTGGGCACGTAGTAGTAATCGCCCCAGCCCGGCTTCTCGTAGTCGGGCTGGTAGCTCTGCGGGTTGTCCTTGTACTTCGGGAAGGCCTTGACCCGCTCGGCGTCCAGCATCACGTCCATCTTGGCGTGGCCGGAGGCGTCACGCGTGACGTAGGGGGTGTAGCGCCCGGTGGGGTCGTGACGCGGCCAGTCGAGGCGATAGGCGTCGTCGCGGCCGTCCAGCGCGTTGGGCTCCCACAGCATCCACAGCCCGATGTTCTGCGGCGAGTGATCGAGCATCGTGACGATCATGCCGTCGACCACCTTGCGCTCGGGCGGCGCCGTCTTCTTCAGCCCCAGCACCGCCTCGGCGAGGTGATGCGGCAGGGCCATGTTCTGCCCCAGTTCGGCCTCGACCGGCGCGCGTAACCCTGCGCCTGCTCCGACGCCAGCTGGTAGCCCTGCTCCAGCGCGCTGTCGTAGCTGATCTTGGCGATCAGCCCCACCATCACGGCAAAGCCCAGCGCCACCGACAAGCCGCCGATCAGGGTGATCTTGCGGCTGAGTTTTCCCCACTTCTCTTTCGTTCTCATGGCTGACGTTTCCCCTGCTTGGGTTGTGGGCCTGTTGCCGGCCCTGTGCTCGCAGGCTTGCCCTCGACTCGGCGATTACCGCAGAATGCAGGCAAGAAATGCGCTTTATTTTCAATAATTTCTTATCAAATCCGTCGTGACGGGTTAATGATCACGACGCCACTCTCCCGGCGCCGCGATCCTAGTCCCTCTGCCTCGGTGCCAATTGAATGAAAACGACATACCACTGCGGTTTTTTGCCATGATCAAGTGCATCGATATCGCCGACTTGAAGCCGGGCATGTTCATCCACGACCTCAACTGCGACTGGATGAGCCATCCCTTTCTGCGCAACCGCTTCGTCATCGGCAGCGAGGGCGAGATCGACAAGATCCGCCAGGCCGGCATCCATCAGCTCTACATCGATACCGGCAAGGGGCTGGACGTGGCGCACGCGCCCACCGTGGCCGAGGTGAAACAGCAGCTGGAACAGGAAATCCGCACCTTTGCCGAGGGCAAGAGCCAGTTGCCGCGCCGGGTGGACGCGGCCGAGGAGTTCGGCCAGGCGCGGCGCATCCACGCCGAGGCGCACCAGATCGTGCGCGACATCATGCAGGACGTGCGGCTGGGGCGGCAGGTGCAGCTGGAGCGGGTGGAACCGACGGTGGAGAAGATGACCACCTCGATCCTGCGCAATAACGACGCCCTGCTGGCGCTGTGCCGCATCAAGAACAAGGATGACTACACCTTCCTGCATTCGGTCAGCGTGGGTGCGCTGATGGTCAGCTTTTCGCGCGCCATGGAACTGGAGCACGGGACGCTGCACCACGCCGGCGTGGGCGGCATGCTGCACGACATCGGCAAGATGACGGTGCCCGACGCCATCCTCAACAAGCCGGGCAAGCTGAACGAGAGCGAGTTCGCCGTGATGAAGTGCCACGTGGTGGCCAGCGAGAAGATCCTGCGCCAGACTCCGGGCATCTCCGCCATCGCGATCGAAGTGGCGGCGCAGCACCACGAACGCCACGACGGCAGCGGCTACCCGCGCGGCCTCAAGGGCGACGAGATTTCCGAGCTGGGGCAGATGGCGGCGATCGTCGACGTCTACGACGCGCTCACCTCGGACCGCTGCTACCACCGCGGCATGACCCCGACCGACGCCTTGCGCAAGATCTACGAATGGTCGAAGTTCCACTTCAACCCGACGCTGGTGCAGGCGTTCATGCGCAGCACCGGCATCTACCCGGTGGGCACGCTGGTGCGGCTGGAAAGCGGCAAGCTGGCGGTGGTGGTGGAGCAGAGCGAGAGCAATATGCTCACCCCCAAGGTCAAGGCCTTCTTCAGCACCAAGAGCAACAGCTACATCACGCCGCTGCTGATCGACCTGGCGCGCGGCCTGGGCCAGGGCGGCGGCGACCGCATCGTGCGCCACGAATCGCCGGAGCAGTGGGGCGTCGACCCGCTGCGCTTTCTGTAAGGTACCGTGCCGGCGCGCTCAGGGCGCCGGGTACTTGCGCGCATTCTTCACCAGCTTGTCGCGCACCGCCGCGTCGAGGTCGACGCCGGTGACGCTGGCCAGCCGCACCAGGTACATCAGCACGTCGGCCAGTTCCTCCTGCAGATGGGTGAAGCGCGCCGGGTCTTCGGCCAACCCGGCCGCCTCGTCGTCGGAGAGCCACTGGAAGATTTCCGCCAGTTCCCCCACCTCGCCGGTCAGCGCCAGCACCAGGTTGCGCGCGGTGTGGTAGCGCGGCCAGTCGCGTTCGAGGGCGAACTGCTCCAGGGCGGCGGCGAGGCCGCTGCTGTCGATCAGGGGGTGGGTCATACGAGGCGGCTCCTTGGGAATGGAGCGACAGTGTTTCACGTGAAACCGGCGTTGGCAAAACCCGGCCGTGTCGTCACGCCGTGGCACGCACCGCGAAACCGGCCGGTGTGCAGCGCCAGCCCGGCCCGTTGGCCCCGGCAGGGGTAGCGCCGCACCGCCGCGAGCAAGGCCCGCCGCCCGGCCCGGCCGTCACAACTCCTCGTGGATCCAGGCCCAGGCGGCCGGGGTCTCCTCGCTCGGGAAATAACGCAGCGAGGCCAGCGTGAACGGCCGCACCAGCTTCACCATCCATTCCTGCCAGGTCTCGTCGCCGACCACGGCGATGCGCTCGAAATCGGCGTAGTGGCGGGTGCCGAACTTCATGTCGTCCCACACCGCGTGCAGGTCCCAGCCGTGAAAGTCGTCGAACTGGGCGTACAGCCGCGCCTTGTTGCCGCCGTGCAGCGCCGCTTCCACCAGCGGCTCCAGCGTGCGGTAATCGACGTCGTGCAGCGTGCCGCGCAGCTTGATGGCCACCACCCGGGACGAGGGACTTGTCAGCGTTTCGATCATCGTCGTCTCCTTGCGCCATACCCTGTTTGCAGTATGGCTCGCCCGGCGGCGCAAAGGGGACGCAAATGACGGCCGCGCCGGCTACGGCGTGGTCTTGCCTTCGGCGGCGTCGATCTGCTGCTGCAGCTGCTGGTTCTGGCTGTCGACGGTGTGCTGCACCGCCTTGGCCTGGTCCAGCATCTCGCGTTGCGGCGCGGCGATCTTGGCGGGCGGCGGCGGTTCGCAGGCGGCGAGCGCCAGCAACAGCAGGACGGAGGAAGGACGCATGGCGGCTCCTGAACGGTGAGCGGGTCAGCTTCCGTTGTAGGCCGGAGAGGCCGCCATGGCAAAACGGCCAACCGAAAAGGTTGGCCGAAGGACGGGGGATTACGCCGGGCGCTGCTTGAAGAAGGTGATCGGCGCGCTGGCGGGGATTTCGGACGGCGGCGGCGACTTGAGGACGTGCTTCTTCATCTTGCCCATGACGTGCATCTCGCACGGACGGCATTCGAATTTCAGGGTGTAGGTCTCATTGCCGGACTTGAGCACCATCGGGTCGGCGCGCACCTGCCCCATCACCCCCTTCACCCCCTTGGCCTGCTTGGGGCACAGGTTGTAGGAGAAGCGCAGGCAGTGCTTGGTGATCATCAGGCTCACCTCGCCCTCCTCCTGGTGCGCCTCGTAGGCCGGTTCGATCACCTCGACGCCGTGCTTTTTGTAGAAATCCCACGCCAGCGCGTTGTAGACGTTGGCCAGATAGCTCAGGTTCTTTTCCGGGTACGGCACCGGCGGCTCCACCGGCGCCTTGCGCGGCTGGCGCGGCCAGGCGGCGAGGCGCGCCGCTTCCAGCCGCTCGATGGCGTCGCGGCGCAGGCCGTTGACCACCGAGGCCGGCACGAACCAGGGCTGGCTGATCTGCAGCGCCACGTCGTGCGCCTGGAACATGGTGTTGCCGAGCTTGGCGAGATTGTCGCGCAGCCCCGCCTCGGCGCGGGCGGCGTCCTTGGCGGGCTCCAGCGCCATCGGGACGCTGGCCGTGGCGCTGCAGCCGTCCTCGTCGGTCACGGTCAGCGCCGTGCCGTCGGCGCTCTCGGCCAAGGTCAGCCACACCCCGACGCGGCGCTCGGCCGACTTCTTCAGCAGCGCCAGCTCCCAGGCGTGGTCGCGGTTGCGGCTGAGGTCGGTGCCGGGCTTGAGGCCGGCCAGCACGCTCGGGTCGTTCGGCTCGCAGCGCCACAGCAGGTCGCCGCCGGGCACCTTGCCGACCTGTTTCACGGTGTTGAGCTGCATGCCCACCACCTCGCGCTTCTTCATGAAGTTGATGCCGTCGCCGTTGCTCATGGTCTCGGGGGTGGCGATCTCCAGCCAGGTCTCGCCCACCTGGTGCACCGTGCCCAGCGCCACGCCGACGAACTTGGGCGAATCGAAGGCGCCGATGTCCTGCTTGCGGCCGGTGGCGAAGTAGTCGGTGGCGCCGCGGTGGAAGGTCTTGTCCGGGTCCGGTGCGAAGAAGATCTCGCTGCTGCCGCTCGAGGCCGGTGCCAGCTCCGGGCGGCGCTCGATGATCTCATCCAGCAGCAGGCGGTAGTGCGCGGTGATGTTCTTGACGTAGCTGACGTCCTTGTAGCGCCCCTCGATCTTCAGCGAGCGTACCCCGGCGTCCAGCAGCGCTTCCAGGTTGGCGCTCTGGTTGTTGTCCTTCATCGACAGCAGGTGCTTGTCGAACGCCACCACGCCGCCCTTCTCGTCGGTCAGGGTGTACGGCAGGCGGCAGGCCTGCGAGCAGTCGCCGCGGTTGGCGCTGCGCCCGGTGTCGGCGTGGCTGATGTAGCACTGCCCGGAGAACGCCACGCACAGCGCGCCGTGGATGAAGTACTCGATGGTGGCGGGGTCGGCGCTCTCTGCCACGGTCTGTGCGATCTTGGCGATCTGCGGGATGGTCAGTTCGCGCGCCAGCACGATCTGGCTGAAGCCGGCGTCGGACAGGAAACGCGCCTTGTCGGCGTCGCGGATGTCGCACTGGGTCGAGGCGTGCAGCTGGATTGGCGGCAGGTCCATCTGCAGGATGCCCATGTCCTGCACGATCAGCGCGTCGACGCCGGCGTCGTACAGTTGCCAGATCAGCTTGCGCGCCGGCTCCAGCTCGGCGTCGTGCAGGATGGTGTTGAGCGTGGCGAAGATGCGCGCGTGGTAGCGGTGCGCGAATTGCACCAGCCCGGCGATGTCCTCCACGCTGTTGCAGGCGTTGTGGCGCGCGCCGAAGGAGGGCCCGCCGATGTACACCGCATCCGCCCCGTGCAGGATCGCCTCGCGCCCGATCTCGGCGCTCTTGGCGGGGGACAACAGTTCGACTTGATGCGGCAACAGACTCATGCGACGGCTTCCTTGCTGGGGGTGGGGGTGCGCGCGGGCACGCGACAGGGGCGGAAGTATAGCGGAATCAGGGATTTAGGTGTAGGTCGGAAGCCTGACTGAGCAAGGTAGCACAGCGTTGCGAAGGAACGGCGTTCCGCCATCAGCGACGATGATGGAACCGGTGGCGGCCCCCCGGCTTATGCCGGGGGGCCGCCCGACATGGGACGACCCACATCGGTGCAGCCGGAAAGCCACTCCCTGGCAGCCTTCCGCCTCGCGCCGGGGCCTCCCTCTAGCCGATGACGCGGAAGATGTCCCAGCGCTGCGTGCCGGACACCACGTGCGGCTCCAGCGCGCGGCTCCACGCCGCGTGCGCGTCAAGGGTGGCGAGCTTGCGCCATACCGCGTCGAGTTCGGCCAGATCGGCGATCTCGACCTCGGACTGGATGGTGGACTCCCTGGCGCCGATCGAGCCGTTCAACAGCCGCACCCGCTCGGGGGTCCAGCCGACCTGCGAACCGATCTCGCGCAACCAGCGCTGCATCTCCGCCACCACCTCGGGCTTGTGGCCGAACTTGGCCTCGATACTCCAGCGGGCGATCATCATGATGGGTCTCCTTACCTAGCTGTCGAGAGCCCGTTTGCGCCGGCACCAGCACCCGCCGCCGTCAGGCTCACCCCCAGCATAGGCCATGCCACCCACCGCGCCAGCGCCATCGCGCCGGCCAAACGCTATTGGCTCAGCAAGGTCGCCAGCTCGTCCACCGCCTCGGCCCACTCGGCGTCGCTTTCCAGCGCCTGGCGCAGAAAATCGGCCTGCGCCGCGCTCCAGAACGGCGCATCGGCCACCTCCATGCCGTGCTCCAGCCGATGCTTGGCCAGAAACGCGTCGATCGCCGCGGCGTCGCCGCCCAGGCCGAGTTGCTGGAACAGCTGCGGCAGTTCGTGCTTACCGGTATCCATGTCGTTCTCCTTGTGGTGATGAAATAGGGAATAAGGACTCACACAGACAGCTTAGTCGCTGCGCCGGCAGGGGGAAGGCCAAAACGCGCAAACAGCGCCAAGCTCCCCTCCCCCATTTGCTATAGTCATGCCTTCCCCCTCACCATGCCATCGCCATGACCACGGTTCACCTCTCGCCCAGCGCCGCCCGCCACCTGCATCTGGCCGCCCAGGGCCTGTTGACGCCGCCCAGGCGCCGAGCCGGCAAGGGCGACGTGCTGGCGGCGATCCGGCGCATGGCCTTGTTGCAGATCGACACCATCCACGTGCTGGCCAGGAGCCCCTACCTGGTGCTGTTCAGCCGGCTCGGCCACTACGACCCGGCCTGGCTGGACGAATTGCTGGCCGAAGGGGCGTTGTTCGAGTACTGGGCTCACGAGGCCTGCTTCGTGCCGTCTGAGGACTACCGCCTGCTGCGCCACCGCATGCTCGACCCGGCGGGCATGGGCTGGAAGTACTCGGTGGCGTGGATGGACAAGCACCGCGCCGAGATCGAACAGCTGGTCCAACACATCCGCGTAAACGGCCCGGTGCGCTCGGCGGATTTCGCACGGCAGGGCGGCAAGGGCGACGGCTGGTGGGACTGGAAGCCGGAAAAGCGCCACCTCGAGGTGCTGTTCACCGCCGGGCGGCTGATGGTGGCGGCGCGCCAGCGCTTCCAGCGCGTCTACGACCTGGCGGAACGGGTGCGCCCGGACTGGGACGACGCGCGCGACCTGCCCCCGCCGGAAGCCGCGCGGCACGAATTGATCCGCCATAGCTGCCGCGCGCTGGGGGTGGTCAAGGCGGGCTGGGTGGCGGACTACTACCGCCTCAAGCGCGGCCGCTACGACGCCGCGCTGCACGCGCTGGCCGACGCCGGCGAGCTGCTGCCGGTGCGCATCGAGGGCTGGCAGCACGACGCCTTCGTACACGCCAGCCTGGCCGACGAGCTCGCCTTGGCGGCGGACGAGCGGCTCAAGGCCAGCGCCACGGCGCTGCTGTCGCCGTTCGACCCGGTGGTGTGGGACCGCCGCCGCGCCGCCGAGCTGTTCGGCTTCGACTACCGGCTGGAGTGCTACACCCCGGCGCCGCAGCGCCAGTACGGCTACTTCGTGCTGCCCATCCTGCAGCGCGGCCGGCTGGTGGGGCGGCTGGACGCCAAGGCACACCGCGCGCTGGGGGTGTTCGAGGTCAAGGCGCTGTACCTGGAGCCGGGGGTGCGCGTGACGCAGCGCCTGACCGCCGACCTGCGCGCCGCCCTCGCCAAGCTGGCCGCCTGGCACGGCACGCCGCAGCTGGCGGTCCAACAGGCACCGCACGGGCTGGCCGCCGCGCTGGCGGGAACGGGAGGCGCCTGAAGGAGGTCGTGCCCTCCCGGGCCACACTGAGGAACTTCCGCCGCGCGAATCGCCTCTGACCTATTCCAGATGACGCGGAGAAATCTCTATGCCGAAGTCTTACCTTCCCCTCGCAATCGCGCTGGCGCTGGGGCTTGCCGCCTGCAGCGACAAACAGACGACCAAGCTGCAGCAGTCGGCCTCGGACGCGATCGGCGCAGTGCATAGCACCGTCGAGGCAGCAAGCGCCCCGGTGGGCGAGCTGAAACAGGAAGCCAGCGCCGCGCTAGGCACGGCGGCCAACAAGGTCGGGAGCGCCGCGGCGGCCCTCAAACCCGAACTGAAACAGCAGATGAACAAGCTGAAGCAGCAAGCTTCGGCGGTGAAGGAAGCGGTCAAGGGGCTACAGGAGCATTAAGCCCGCCGGCCCGACAAAACGGCAGCCTAAGGCTGCCGTTTTTCATGGCGACACGCCGATGGCTCACGGGCGACGACGTGGCCATGACGGGCAGCGCCTCACCAATTACTCCCGAATTGCTCCATTTTTTCTCCCCACTCCTCACCTAGCATGACCTCACCCGGTACCGAACGGACGGATGCGAAGCAAGCCGTCTGCCCCTCCTTCACAGTGGGGAACGCCGGCTTCGGCCAACCCTGATGCGGGTTCAGCCCAGCAACCGGCGGTACTGCACGAAGCCGGAACGCTCGGCGATGCGGTCGTACAGCTGCATGGCGTCACGGTTGGTCTCGTGCGTCAGCCAGTGCACACGCGAGCAGCCATCCGCCGCCGCCTGACGGTAGACGTGCTCGATCAGCCGGCGTCCGACGCCGCGGCCACGCACCCCCTCGGCCACGTACAGGTCCTGCAGGTAGCAGTAGTCGCCCACGGTCCAGCACGAACGGTGGTAGACGGTGTGCACCAGCCCGACGGCCTCGTCGCCCTGCCAGGCCAGATAGGCGGCCATCGGTTCGGCCGGATCGAGCAGGCGCTGCCAGGTGACGGCGCTGGTGGCCTCGGCAATCGTGGTTTTGTAGAACGCCTGGTAGCCCAGCCAGAGCGGCAGCCAGGCGGCGTGGTCGGCGGCGCTCGCGGCGCGGATGTGCAGTTCGGTGCTCAAAGGTTGGCTCCTGCCGGGGACGATCGCCACAGCATGCCGCAGGCCGCGCCGCGGCGACAGAGCCACTCGCCACCGCCGCCAGGGAACCACTGGCACGGTACGCCCGGGGCACCGGCTCAGGAACGGTACCGTTGCGCCAAGGCAACAAATGAGCCCGATTTTTCGATCATCTGCCGCGATCGGTGGAGTTAAGTCTGCATTAAGACGGCGCTCCTACCCTGAACGGCAGCAAGTAAACAGGAGTACATCATGTTGAAAAATTCCCAGCACAGTTATGGCTGGCTGGCCCGTGCCCTGCACTGGCTGTCCGCCCTGGCCGTCATCGCCGCCCTGGCCTTCATCGAATTCAAGGATGTCTTTCCCAAGGGCACGCCGCTGCGCGACGCCATGAAATTCGGCCATTTCCAGGCCGGTCTGATCGTGTTGCTGCTGGTGCTGCCGCGCCTGCTGTGGCGTCTCGGCAACCGCGTGCCCGAGATCACCCCGGCGCCGCACAGGCACAGCGCGGCGCTGGCCAAGCTTGCGCACTGGGTGCTGTACGCGCTGATGCTGGCCCTGCCGCTGTTGGGGATCGCGATCGTGCAGGGCAGCGGTCACGAACTGGCGTTCTTCGGCCAACCCCTGCCGGTGCTGTTCACGCTGGACCGCGCCACCGCCCACGACCTGAAAGAAGTGCACGAAACGCTCGGCAACGTGCTGTTGTGGCTGGTGATCGGGCACGCCGCCGCCGCGGTATGGCACCACCGCTTCGTCAAGGACAACACCCTCACCCGCCTCACCGGCCCGCTGCGCTGACCGGGCAATGGGGATGCCGCAACAAAAAAGGTTGGCCGAAGCCAACCTTTTCTTTGCCCGATCGCCTGAGCGCCGCTCAGGCGCCCTCGCCCAGCCCCTGCTGCGTCAGCAGCAGCAGGTCGAGCGACGCAAGCCCTCCACCCTGCCGGAGCAGGATCAGCTCGTCGCGATGCGCCTGCGCCAGCGTTTCCACCAGTTCCTCACCCTTGGCCAGCAGGCTCACCTCGACGCAGCGGCGGTCTTCCCTTCCCGGGCGGCGCTGCACCAGGCCTTGCGCCTCGCAGCGCGACACCAGCCCCACCACACTGTGATGATGCGACTGCAGCCGTTCGGCCAGCTCGGCCACGGAGGCCCAGTCCTGCCCCGGATAGCCGCGCAATTGCAGCAGCAGCTGGTATTGCTGCGGGGTCAGACCGTGCTGTTGCGCCAGCTCCTCGCTGAAACGCAGAAACAGGCGCAAACGGTAACGGAAATCGGCCAAGTGCTCGAAATCGCGTTTCGACAGGGAGGAATGGAAGGTCATGGCTGGATCGCGGGCTGAATTCTGGGGCACCCTAGCACAAATCGCCCTCCCGCCCTACAGCAGCGGCAGCACCAGCAGCCCGATCACCAGCGCCCACAGCAGCGCCCCGACCGAAAACACCGTGTAGGTGACCGACAGCGTCCGCACCCAGTGATCGTGCTCGAACAAGGCGTCCAGCCCGTGCAGGATCAGCCCGGCCGAGGCGAACAGCCCGGTGACCCCCGCCAACAGGTTGAACAGCGGGCTCGGCACCATCAGCGTCAGGGCGGACAGCCAGATCGGCAGCGGAGCGATCGCCGCCAGACGGTAGCAGTCGCGGTACGCCAGCGGCCGGGTGCTGCGCACCGAGTGCCGGATCACGTAACCCATCAGGGGCACGCACAGCCAGCTCACCAGCAGGAACAGCAGCGCGACGTAGCACCACTGACGGAAGGGCACCGCGGGCGCGTACACCTCGCCGTGAAAGTACGCGGCGTACACGATCATCGCGCTGCTGAGCAGCGACGCCGGCAGCACCACCTTGCCGAAGCTGGCCGCCGGCGAGGGATGGCTCCTGGCCAGTTCATCCCAGCCGTCTTCCGACGATATCAGCATGCGAACGGGCGTAAGCAGACTCATGGCAAAGCTCCTTGGTTTACGGCGATGGCCTCTCTAATATATCGCATTGCGATATATTTACAAGCCATCCTTTGATTCGCCGTACAAGCAGCTTTGCCAACGTTGGCCGGCGCTGAGGCAAAGCGGCGTCCCTCCCCTCTGCCGCCACGCCCCTGTCCGCCGTGCAAAAAAACGGACCGCCTCGGCGGTCCGTTCACGTCGGCACTAACCGGCCTCGGCTCAGATCTTGTCGTACAGCTTGGCGCCGCCCTTGACGAACTCGATCGACTTCACCTCCATGCCCTTGGCCAGCGCCTCCTCTTCGGCCAACCCTTGCTGCGCGGCGAAGTCGCGCACGTCCTGGGTGATCTTCATCGAGCAGAAGTGCGGGCCGCACATCGAGCAGAAGTGCGCCACCTTGGCGGAATCCTTCGGCAGCGTCTCGTCGTGGAAGCTGCGCGCGCGGTCCGGGTCGAGCCCGAGGTTGAACTGGTCTTCCCAGCGGAACTCGAAGCGCGCCTTACTGAGCGCGTTGTCGCGGATCTGCGCACCCGGGTGGCCCTTGGCCAGGTCGGCGGCGTGCGCGGCCAGCTTGTAGGTGATGATGCCTTCCTTGACGTCGTCCTTGTTCGGCAGGCCGAGGTGCTCCTTCGGCGTGACGTAGCACAGCATCGCGGTGCCGTACCAGCCGATCTGCGCCGCGCCGATGGCCGAGGTGATGTGGTCGTAGCCGGGGGCGATGTCGGTGGTCAAGGGGCCGAGGGTATAGAACGGCGCTTCGTGGCACCACTCCAGTTCCTTGTCCATGTTCTCCTTGATCAGCTGCATCGGCACGTGGCCCGGGCCTTCGATCATCACCTGCACGTCGTGCTGCCAGGCGATCTGGGTCAGTTCGCCCAGGGTCTTCAGTTCGCCCAGCTGCGCGTCGTCGTTGGCGTCCCACACCGAACCCGGACGCAGGCCGTCGCCGAGGCTGAAGGCCACGTCGTAGGCCTTCATGATGTCGCAGATTTCTTCGAAGTGCGTGTAGAGGAAGTTTTCCTTGTGATGCGCCAGGCACCACTTGGCCATGATCGAACCGCCGCGGCTGACGATGCCGGTCATGCGGTTGGCGGTCATCGGCACGTAGCGCAGCAGCACGCCGGCGTGGATGGTGAAGTAGTCCACCCCCTGCTCGGCCTGCTCGATCAGCGTGTCCTTGAAGATGTCCCAGGTCAGGTCTTCGGCCTTGCCGTTGACCTTTTCCAGCGCCTGGTAGATCGGGACCGTGCCAATGGGAACCGGGCTGTTGCGCAGGATCCACTCGCGCGTCTCGTGGATGTTCTTGCCGGTGGACAGGTCCATGATGGTGTCGGCGCCCCAGCGGATACCCCAGGTCATCTTGTCGACTTCCTCGCTGATCGACGAGGTGACGGCGGAGTTGCCGATGTTGCCGTTGATCTTCACCAGGAAATTGCGGCCGATGATCATCGGCTCGGATTCCGGGTGGTTGATGTTGTTCGGGATGATGGCGCGGCCGGCGGCCACTTCCTGGCGCACGAATTCCGGGGTGATGGTGTCGACCATGCCGGCACCATAGTTCTGGCCCGGGTGCTGGCGCGTCATCAGCTCGACGAGGCGCGCGTCCTTGCCGCCGGCTGTCTTGAGCGACTCGATGTAGGCGGCGCGGTTCTGGTTCTCGCGGATGGCGATGTATTCCATCTCCGGCGTGATGATGCCCTGGCGCGCGTAGTGCATCTGGGTGACGTTCTTGCCCGGCAGCGCGCGGCGCGGCTGGCGCGTCAGGTTGAAGCGCAGCTCGTCGAGCTTGGCGTCGGCCTCGCGGGCGCGGCCGTACTCGGAGGACAGACCGGCCAGCTGCTCGGTGTCGCCGCGCTCCTCGATCCAGGCGGCGCGGATCGGCGCCAGGCCGGAACGGATGTCGATCTGGGCGGCCGGGTCGGTGTAGGGGCCGGAACAGTCGTAGACGTAGATCGGCGGGTTCTGCTCGCCGCCGAACTGGGTCGGGGTGTCGGCCTGGCTGATCTCGCGCATCGGCACGCGGATGTCGGGGCGGGAGCCTTCGACGTAGATCTTGCGGGAGTTGGGCAGCGGCTGGATGGCGGCTTGGTCCACCACCATTTCGGTATTCAGGTTGGTCGGCGCGTTCATCGGTCGGTCTCCGTGGTTGCTTCGATGAAACAGCGCAGGGAGCGGAACGCCGGACGACGGGGCCATGGGCGGGAAGTACGGCGGAAGCCGGACTTCAATTAAAGACGCTTCCCTACGCCGGTATTATCCGGGTCAGGTTCCAAGGGTGTTTCTCACCGGCGCCCCGTGTTTATGTAAAAAAACCAATCCTTCGATGGGGACTGGATCATAAAAAACGGGGGCAGGACCCCTAGCGATGCTGTGAAGGTACGGTAAATATGGGATAATCGCAAGTTATTGTCGACAAAGCCCTTCCGGAGTGAACTGATGGATTTTGAGAATGCCCGCTTCAACCTGGTCGAACAGCAAATTCGTCCGTGGGATGTGCTTGACCCCAAAGTACTCGATCTGCTGTTTCACGTGAAACGTGAGGATTTCGTGCCGGACGACAAGCGCACGCTGGCCTTCGTCGACACCGAACTGCCGCTCGTCAACGGCCACAAGATGCTGCAGCCGAAGGTGGAAGCCCGCCTGGTGCAGGACCTCGGCCTGAAGCCGGAAGACAAGGTGCTGGAAATCGGTACCGGCAGCGGTCACGTCACCGCCCTGCTGGCCAGCCTGTCGCGTCACGTCTACAGCGTCGACCTCGACCCGGTGATGAAGGAAATGGCGACCAAGAACCTGAAGAAGGCCGGCATCAGCAACGCCACTCTGGTCGAAGGCAACGGTGTCGACGGCTACGCCGCACAGGCGCCGTTCGACGCCATCCTGGTCGGCGGCTCGCTGCCGGTGGTGCCGGACAGCCTGAAGCAACAGCTGGCCGTCGGCGGCCGCATGATCCTGGTGGTCGGCGACGAGCCGGTGATGACCGCCAAGCTGATCGAGCGCGAGAGCGAAACCGTCTTCCGCGAGACCAATCTGTTCGAAATCTGCATCCCGCGCCTGGCCCACTCCGAGGCGGTCGAGCCGGAACGGTTCAGCTTCTGATGGTCAAGGAAATCAGCGCCGGCGAGCTGGCACAGTGGCTGGCCGACGCCAGCGCCGAGCAGCCGGTGCTGCTGGACGTGCGCGAGGACTGGGAAGTGCAGCTGTGCCGCATTCCCGGTTCGCTGCACATCCCGATGAACCTGATCCCGCTGCGCATGAGCGAGCTGCCGGACGACCAGCCCATCGTCACCGTCTGCCACCACGGCGTGCGCAGCTTCCAGGTGGGGCTCTACCTCGCCAATGCCGGTTTCGAGCCGGTGATCAGCCTGCGTGGCGGCGTCGAGGCCTGGGCCTGCGACGTCGATCCGACCATGGCGCACTACTGAAACCGCGCCATTTCCTGCCTCAAGGCCTTTCCCTCACGCCGTGCGGGAACGGCCTTTTTGCTGACCGGTCTTAGCATCGGAGCGCGCTCGCCAGCCGGCCCCGGGCCGACGCCGAGCCGCTTGCAAGCGTGCCAAGCCCCCCGTTCTTCTGCGACAACAACTAACGCCATGCCGCAACTCGACTATCTCGCCCCCACCCTCGCCCGCGTCCATCCCGCCTGGGAGACCGTGCTGAGGTCGCCTGCGTGTTTCAAGGCCCTGAGCCAGATCGACCGCACCCTCGCCAGCGAAGCCGCCGCCGGCAAGACCCTCTACCCGCCGCGCGAGCAGATCTTCCACGCCCTGAGCTACGCCGCCCCGGCCGACGTGCGCGTCGTCATCCTCGGCCAGGACCCCTACCACGGTGCCGGCGAGGCGATGGGGCTGTCGTTCTCGGTACCGCCGGGCGTGCGCATCCCGCCCAGCCTGCGCAACGTCTACAAGGAAATCGCCGCCGATCTCGGCACCGGCCTGCCGGCTTCGGGCGACCTGACGCCTTGGGCACGGCAGGGCGTGCTGCTGCTCAACAGCGTGCTGACGGTGGAGGCCGACAAGGCCGGCAGCCACGGCAAGCTGGGCTGGCAGCACGTCAGCGACGCGCTGATCGACGCCGTCAACGCCGAGAACCCCGGCTGCGTGTTCCTGTTGTGGGGCAACTGGGCGCAGGGCAAGGCGGAGCGCATCGACACGCACCGCCACAAGGTGCTGTGCGCCGCCCACCCCTCGCCGCTGTCGGCCAGCCGCGGCTTTCACGGCTGCCGCCACTTCTCGCAGGCCAACGCCCGGCTCGCCGCCGCCGGGCGCGGCGTGATCGAGTGGGCACCCGCCGCCGAACAATCGCTGCTGTTTTGACCCGGTCCCTCAGCGGCCCGCTTCCCAGCGGGCCGGCCTTGCCCTAAGCTTGGAGTCCCGCAACTCTTTTTCCCCACCGTGGACATATTCATATTACTGTTGCTGATCCTGCTCAACGGCGTGTTCGCCATGTCCGAACTGGCGCTGGTGTCGTCGCGCAAGGTCCGTCTTCAGCAATGGGCCGACGACGGCGACAAGGGCGCGCAGGCCGCGCTCAAGCTGGTCGAAGAGCCCACCCGCTTTCTCTCCACCATCCAGATCGGCATCACCTCGATCGGCATCATGTCCGGCGTGTTCGGCGAAGAAGCCATCGCCCAGCACCTGGCCGCCTGGCTCAAGCAGTACCCGTTGATCGCACCGTATAGCGACCCGCTGGCGTTCGGCGTGATGGTGGTGACCATCACCACCCTGTCGCTGCTGTTCGGCGAGCTGGTGCCCAAGCGCCTCGCCATGCACAACCCGGAACTCTTCGCCGCCGTGCTGGCGCGGCCGATGAAGCTGCTGTCGCGCGCCACCGCGCCGCTGGTGCGCGTGCTGAGCCTGTTCACCGACGCCATCCTGCGCCTGATGGGCGCCAAGAAGAGCAAGGAGCCCTCGATCACCGAGGAAGAGATCAAGGTGCTGATGGAACAGGGCGCCGACGAAGGCGTGTTCGACCGCGCCGAGCAGGAGCTGGTGGAAAACATCTTCCGCCTCGACGATCGCAAGGTGGCGTCGATCATGACGCCGCGCAAGGACATCATCTCGCTCGACATCGAGGACGACCACACCAGCAATTGCCAGCTGATGCAGTCGCACCCCTACTCGCGCTACCCGGTGTGCAAGGGCGGCATGGACCAGCTGATCGGCATCGTCGACGCCAAGCATCTGCTCGACCGCCTGCTCTCCGGCGGCAACGTCGACTTCACCGCCGGCATGCACCCGCCGCTCTACGTGCCGGCCACGGTGTCGCTGATGCAGCTGCTGGAGCAGTTCAAGCGCGCGCGCATCCACATGGCGCTGGTGGTGGACGAGTACGGCGAGCTGGAAGGCCTGGTGACACTGCATGACGTGCTGGAGTCGATCGTCGGCGGGCTGCCGGCCGGTCCGCAGGAAGACGAACAGCTGATCATCCAGCGCGACGAACACAGCTGGCTGGTGGACGGCATGGTGGCGCCGGACGAGCTGCGCGAGCACTTCGCCATCGACAGCCTGCTGCCCGGCGAGGACACCGGCAACATCCATACCCTGGGCGGCGTGGTGATGTTCCAGCTGGGCCGGGTGCCGGTGGCGGCCGACCGTTTCGAGTGGAACGGCTTCGCCTTCGAGGTGGTGGACATGGACAAGACCCGCGTCGACAAGGTCATGGTCAGCCGCCTGCAGGCACCGTCGGCGCCGGAGGAAGAGCCGCCGGCAGCGTAAGCCGTCGGCATCGTGCCGCATCTTCCTGCAACGCCGCCCTAGGGCGGCGTTTTGCTGTCTGGTCGTCGCCCGTCATGGCACGCTTGGCAAAAGCGCACTACGCTGAAATTGACCAGCCTGGTTGCCGGCAGGCACCGGGCTTCAGCGATATGAGGACCGCAGCATGCTCGAACACACCCTGGCCGCCCCCGTCGAAGCGTGGGTCAAGTCGTTCCGCCACCATCTCAACCTGCCCGTCGCCATCGTGCTGCCCTCCGGCCAGAGCCTGGCGCTGGGCGACTTCGAACAGCCCCGGCTGGCCATCCGCGTGCGCTCCTGGAAGTCGCTGCCACTGTTGCTGTCGCCGTCGGTGGACCACCTCGCCGCCGCCTACGTCGAGGGCGAGCTCGATCTGGACGGCACCCTGGACGACATCATCGAGCTGGGCTACGCCTTCGCCCTGGCCGAGAACCCTGTGCCCGGCGCCAGCTTCCAGCCCGGCCACGTGCGCCACACGCGCGAGCTCGACCGCGAGGCGATCCGTTTCCACTACAACGTCTCCAACCGCTTCTACGCGCACTGGCTGGACCGCGACATGGTCTACTCCTGCGCCTACTTCGCGCACGGCAACGAGACGCTGGAGGAGGCCCAGCACGCCAAGATCCGCCACATCCTCACCAAGATCCGGCTGCAGCCCGGCCACACCCTGCTCGACATCGGCTGCGGCTGGGGCGCGCTGGTACGGCTGGCGGCGCGCGAATTCGGCGCGCGCTGCGTCGGCATCACGCTGTCCGAGGCGCAGTACGAGCACGCCGTGGAACGCGTGCGCCAGGAAGGGCTGCAGCGGCAGGTGGAAATCCGCCTGCAGGACTACCGCGACGTCGACGGCCGCTTCGACCGCCTCACCAGCGTCGGCATGTTCGAGCACGTCGGCCTCTCCAACCTGGTGGACTACTTCGGCACGCTGAACCGCCTGCTCGCCGACGGCGGCCTCGCCCTCAACCACGGCATCACCACCACCTCGGCGGCCAGCGACGGCACCGCCGGCGGCGGCGGCGACTTCATCGAAAGGTACGTGTTCCCGCACGGCGAGCTGCCGCATATCTCGCTGGTGTTGCGCACGCTGCAGGAAGGCGGGCTGGAGCCGATCGACGTGGAGAGCCTGCGCCGCCACTACGCCGTCACGCTGGCGGCCTGGGCCGGCCGCTTCGAGGCCGCCCGCGAGGCGATCCGCCAGGAAGTGGACGAAAAGACCTGGCGCATCTGGCGCCTCTACCTCGCCGGCTGCGCCTACGCCTTCCGCACCGACAAGGTGTCGATCTTCCAGGTGCTGTGCCAGAAGGCCGGCCAGGACGCCGCCACGCTGGCGTGGTCGCGCGACTACATGTACCGCGGCCGCTGAGGTGGCGTCTGCATCGTCAAAGGTTGGCCGAAGACCGCGCCTAGTCTGAAAGGACTAGGCGCGTAGTGCCTCTTTCCCGGCGCGCCACCCCATCCGGCGAATAGTGCCTCGCCGCCGCGCTCCCTACCATGCAGGGTGACGGAAACCGTCCCGCTCACGGCACGGTACGTTGCCGAGGCCGCGCCGCCGCCGCGCCCGCCTCGGCAAGCGCCTATGGGAGAGTCCACGATGAAACAATCGCTGGCCGGCTTGAGCATCCTGCTCGTCGACGATCACGCGCTGGTACGCATGGGCCTGCGCACGCTGCTGGAAAGCGCCGGGGCCCAGGTGCTGGGCGAAGCCGACAACGGCGAGGAGGCCTTGCGCCTGTACGACGAAACCCGGCCCGACGTGCTGATCCTCGACCTCTACATGCCCGGCATGGGCGGCTTCGCCACTCTCGAACGGCTGCGCGCGCGCCATCCCGCGGCGCGCGTGCTGATCCTCTCGGCGCACCATGAAGTGGCGATGCCGGTACGCGCGCTGCGCATCGGCGCCCTGGGCTACCTGTGCAAGCGCAGCGCCCCGCAGGAGTTCGTCAAGGCGGTGCGCCAGATCGGCAACAACCAGCGCTATCTCGATCCGCAGCTGGCGCAGCAGGTGGCGCTGGCCCAGCTGGGCGGCGCCGCCGACCCCTCCGAGGCGCTCACCGACAAGGAATTCGCCATCTTCCTGCAGCTCGCCCAGGGACACTCGGTCAACGAAGTGGCGGAGGAACTGCACCTGAGCCCGAGCACCGTCGGCACCCACCTCTACCACATCAAGCAGAAGCTCAACGTGCAGAACGCCGCCGAGCTGGCGCTGATCGCGGTGCGTTGCGGCCTGATCGACGTCTGATCGAGACCGATTACAACATGGCCGCCGCAGGCAGCCGCCCCCCTCCGCCCTAGCGAAAATCATGAGGCCCGGCGCCGGGATGCCGTGAGGCCGCGTTCCCGGCATCGCCGACGCGCGCGCGCGTGACCGTGCCGACAATGATCCTAGATACCGCTGCACGAAACCGTCGCACGCCCTCGCCAGGCGGCGCTGTACGGCCGTCCGCCGGTCTACAGGAGCCGGGCGTCCCGCACCGGCCTGCCGAGGAAAGAGGAGCGCACCATGCCGAAAGAATCGACCGGGCTCAGCCTGGATGGCCAGGGCAAACCGCTGTGGCTGTCGCTGGAACTGACCTACCGCTGCCCGCTGAAATGCTCGTGGTGCAACAACCCGCTGGATTTCGACAAGTACACCGAACACGAACTCAGCACCGAAGAATGGAAACGCGTGCTCGCCGAAGCGCGCGAGCTGGGCGCGCTGCAGCTGGGCTTCACCGGCGGCGAACCGTTGCAGCGTCCCGACCTGGAAGAGCTGGTGGCCTACGCCGACGAGCTGGGCTTCTACACCAACCTGATCACCTCGGGGGTCGGGCTCAACGAGGCGCGCATGGCGGCGCTCAAGCAGGCCGGCCTGAAGCAGGTGCAGCTGTCGCTGCAAGCGACCCGCGCCGCGCTCACCGACCAGCTGGTGGGCACCCGCGCCCACGCCCGCAAGCTGGAAGCGGCACGCCTGATCAAGGCGTACGGCTTCCCGATGGTGCTCAACATGCCGGTATTCCGCCACAACATCGACCTGATCGACGAGATGGTAGCGTGGGCCGCCGAGCTCGGCGTCGAGTACATCGAATTCGCCAACATCCAGTACTACAACTGGGCGCTGCTCAACCGCGACGAGCTGATGCCGACGCGCGAGCAGATCCAGCGGGCCGAGGCGGTGATCCAGCGCTGGCGCGAACGGCTCGACGGCGCCATGACGATCTATTTCGTCATCCCCGACTATTTCGAAGACCGCCCCAAGGCGTGCATGAACGGCTGGGGCGCCATCCACCTCACCATCGCCCCCGACGGCGTGGCGATGCCGTGCCAGGAGGCGCGGGTGATTCCCGGGCTGGAATTCCATTCGGTGCGGGATCAATCCCTGGCCTGGATCTGGCACGACTCGCCGCTGTTCCGCAAATACCGCGGGCTCGACTGGCTGCCGGAACCGTGCCGTTCCTGTTCCGAAAAGGAAAAAGATTTCGGCGGCTGCCGCTGCCAGGCCTTCCTGCTCACCGGCGACGCCGGCAACACCGACCCGGCCTGCAGCCGCTCGCCGCAGCATGTCCTGGTGCAGGCGGCGGTGACGCAGGCGGTGGCGCCACAGCGCTTCCGCAAGCCGCTGATCAAGCGTTCCGCCAACGGCGTCTGCACCAGCTTCATGGAGGAGTGAATGCGCCATCCCTACGACAGCGCCGGCGGCACCCTGCTGCTGGGCGCGCTGCTCACACTGCTGCTGTTCCTGCTGGTGCGCCTGCTGGCCGGCTGAGGAGACACCATGGACGCAATGACACTCGACCTGCTGGTGCGCTGGGTGCATTTTCTCGCCGGCATCGTCTGGGTCGGCCACAACTACTCCAGCGTGGTGCAGCGGCCGAACTGGCGCCCGCTCAGCGCCGCGGACCTGACCGACGACCAGAGCCCGCGCTTCCAGGCGCTGCTCAACCGCGAGCACGGCACCTTCCGCTGGGCGGCGGTGCTGACCTGGTGCGCCGGCCTGCTGATGCTGTGGCAGCGCGGCATCCTGGCGTCGGCGCTGACCCTGCACGGGGCGCAGGCGCCGATCGGCGTCGGCCTGTACCTCGGCACGCTGATGATGCTCAACGTCTGGTTCGTGCTGTGGCCGCACCAGAAGAAGGTGCTGGGGCTGGTGCCGGCCAGCGTCGAGGAGCGGCTGCGCTGCTCGCGCATCACCCATCTCTCCTCGCGCACCAACACCATGCTGTCGCTGCCGCTGCTGTTCTTCATGGCGGCGGGCACGCACGGCGGCTTCCTGTTCGGCTGAGACCATGAGCCCGGCCTACAACTTCGCCTCCGGCCCGGCGCGCCTGCCGGACGCCGTGCTGGAGCGGGCGCGCGACACCCTGCTGCTACGCGGCGCCGACGGCGCCTGCGCGCTGGAGCGCCCGTTCACCAGCCCGGCGTTCCGCGCCACGCTGGAGCGCGCCCGGCAGCGTCTGGCGGCGCTGCTCGACCTGCCTGCGGGCTACCGCGTGCTGTTCCTCGCCGGCGGCGCGATGCAGCAGTTTTCCATGGTGCCGCTCAACCTGCTCGGCCCGTCGCGTTGCGCCGCCTACGCCGACTCCGGCTACTGGGCCGGCCGCGCCATCCGCGAGGCGCGCCGTTTCGCCGAGGTGGCGGTGGTGGCGCGCTACCAGGGCGACACCCCGCTCGCCGCGCCGCCGCTGGAGAACTGGCGGCTGCCGGACGACTGCGCCTACTGCCACATCACCCCCAACGAAACCGGCGAAGGCATCGCCTACCCCGCCCTGCCCGACACCGGCGCCGTGCCGCTGGTGGCCGACGCCACCTCCTGCTTCCTCGCCGCCCCGCTGGATATATCGCGCTTCGGGCTGATCTACGCCGGCGCCCAGAAGAACATCGGCCCGGCCGGGCTGACCGTGGTGATCGTGCGCGAGGACCTGCTGCAACGGGAGGCGCGCTACGCCCCCGCCCCTTATTGCTATCGCCAGCAGCTGGCCGAGAACAACACCGTCAACACCCCGGTGGGCTGGGCCATCGAGCTGGCGGCGCTGGTGTTCGACTGGATCGCGGAATCGGGCGGTCTGGCGGCAATGGCAGAGGCCAACCGCCGCAAGGCCGAGCGGCTGTACCACGCCATCGACACCAGCGGCGGCTTCTACCGGGCGCCGGTGGCGCACGGCCACCGCTCGCCGAGCAACGTGCGTTTCCAGCTGGCGGACGAGCGCCTCACCGAGCCCTTTCTGCAGCAAGCCGAGGCGGCCGGGCTGACGCATCTGCGCGGCCACTGTCACGTCGGCGGGCTGCGCGCCAGCCTCTACAACGCCATGCCGGAAGCCGGTGTCGCCGCCCTGGTGGCGTTCATGGCGGACTTTGCGCGGGGACGGGGGTGAACACGGCGCCGTTTCATTGGGGCCGCCGCCCCGGGCTGGCGGGCGGCATCGACAAGAGCGGGGCGCAGGCGGCGGCACTGCTCGCGGCCGGCTTTGCCGCGGTGGAGTTCGGCACCGTGACGCCGCAGCCGGTGCCGGGGCAGCAGCCCGGCGTGGCGGCGCTGGCCGCGACGCTGGCCCGCCTCGGGGCACGTGGCGACAGCGCCATCGGCATCGGCCTGGGCATGACACCGGGCGCCGCGCCGCCAGCGCTGCACGACGACTGGCTGTACGGCCTGCAGCAGGCGGCGCCGGTGGCGGATTACCTGAGCTGCAATCTCAGCGCCCGGGCCTACCGTCCGCTGCTGGCGGCGGAGCACGACGCGCTGCTGCGGCAGGCGCTGGCGGCCATGGTGCGGGAACGCGACCGGCTCGCCGCGGCCTCCGGGCGCCGCCTGGCGCTCGCGCTCAAGCTGCCGCTGGCGTCGGTCCGCCTCGCCGTCGCCGCCGCCACGGCGGGGTTCGACGCCCTGATCCTGGTCCAGCCCGACGCCACGCCGGACGGCATGACGCTGCGCGGCCTGGCACACCAGCTGCATGGCGGTCCGGCGCTGATCGCGGTGGGCGGCATCCGCCGCGCCGCCGACGTGCGTGCCGCGCTGGCGGCGGGGGCGCACGGGGTGCAGGTGCATCGCCTGTTCGCCGAGCACGGCCCGGCCTGCCTCGCCATGTTGTGCGAGGAGCGGCCGGCGCGGCCCGTCTCATGATTTTCACGAGCCGTTTTTGGCCCGCTGCCGCTGGCTGGCGTCCGGGCCGGGCCGAATAATCGTTACTGGAGCGGCATGGGGCCGCACCGCAACCGAAGGAGACCGTCATGACCTGGGAAACCCCCGCCTACTGCGAAATCCGCCTTGGCTTCGAAGTGACCGCCTACGTCTACGTGCGCTGAGCCACGGGGCGGCAGCGGCAACAGCGCTGCCGCCCCCTTGCGCCGATCAGGAGCTACCGCCATGACCCCATCCCACCCGCTCGACCACGCGCGCCCCCGGCTGGCACCGCACTTCATGTTTCGCTGGGAGGCGAGCCAGCAGGCCTACATCCTGCTTTACCCCGAAGGCCTGATCAAACTCAACGTGTCGGCCGGGGAAATCCTGAAACGCTGCGACGGCCAGCGCAGCGTGGACGATATCGTCGCCGACCTGCAGGTCGCCTTTCCCGACAGCGCGGCACAGATCGAGAGCGGCACCCGGGCATTCGTCGACACCGCCTGCGTCAAGGGCTGGCTGCAGCTCATGGTAGCCGGCGCGCAACCCGCGCGCGACTGAACTCCCCCTACCGGCAATGGGCGCTTGATCAGCGCCCGTCGCTGTTCATTGTTGGCCGATCAACGGCTGGCGGCCGGCGTCTCGTTGAGGCAGTTGCGGGGTTGCCGGTTGATGGCTTCCTGCAGCGCCTGGAGCCGCTGGTAGTCGGTGGTCTGGATACCCTTTTCCTGCATCAGGCGGTGGATTTCCGGCCCTTCCCACACCTGGAAATCGCTCAGGCGCAGCATGATGTCGCCGATGCGCTGGCGCGCGTCCGGGGTGTCCTCGGCCGGGTGGATGGCGAACTGGTGCAGGCCGGGCGGCAAGTTGCGCACCGCGAAGTCGTAGCCGTCGTAGCGCACTTCGAGGTTCTGCGGCCGGATTTCCGGGTTGTACTGCATGATGTAGCTGTCGGCCACCACGTTGCCGCGCAGCTGCTCGCCACGGCTCAGCGGCAGTTGCTGCGCCACCGGATGCCACAGCAGTTGCAGCACCACCGGGATGCCGGTGAGCTTGGGCAGCGACAGGTAGAGGTTGATGAAGTCGTTGCGGATGCGCCAGAACACCATGTGGGTGTCGAGGTGGGTGATGGTGAGACCCGCGTCGCGCGCCTTCTGGATCTGCGCCAGGAGTTCGCGCCGCACGTCGTCGATGTCGGCGTGCGCTGCCAGTTCTTCGATGCTGCCCCACAGCCGGCCTTCCGGGTTGTACAACGAGGGCACCTGCTCGCGCGGCAGCACCGCGCCCCAGCCGTAATCCTCCTGCCATTCGTCGGTCAGCGTCAGGTGCAGCCCGACCGCCTTGTGACGCTGGCGCACCTCCGCCGCGGCCGCGGCAAAATGCGGCGCCGGCACCATCAGCGACAGATCCTGGATCTTGCCCTCGTCGAGCAGACGGAACGCCGCGCGGTCGAGGTCGGGGTGCATGCCGACGTCGTCGGCGTTGACGATCGCCAGCTTGGCGTCGTCGGGATAACCGAGGCAGCGCGTCAGCGGGGTGGCCGCGCAGTTGAGGGCAAAAGACGCCAGTACGGCGCCGAGTAGGGGGAGTTTGGGCAACATGGGCAAGCAATCGATGACGAACGGCCACTACTGTAGCGGCTCGCGACCATTCCGGCGAGCCTTGCCGTGAACCGCGTCGGCCTCGATGCCATTTCTTGGTCAGCTGGCCCGAACTTACTCACACGACATGGGCTATCCCCACCGGATGGCATCAACCACTTTCGGCGGGGAACTAGCTGGCGCCACTTGCGGCGCAAGGTCAAGGCTTGCTGGGCTTATCGGCTGGCTTGACGTAGGAAATTCCCCACGGCCCCATGGTGTTCAACTGGATGACCGTTTCTTCCTTGGTCCAGGCGAAATGCTTGGTCTTGGGCGGCATGATGACGACGCTGCCCGGTCCCAGGGCCTTGGTCATCTGCGGATCCAGTTTGTCTCCGACGCCGTAGTTGAACATTCCCGAGAGCACGGTCACCCGTTCCACCCCAGGGTGCCAGTGCGGGGGAATCTTGTAGTCGGCAGGCAGTTTGAGGCGGGCGGTGATCGGGCCTTTCTGGTCCATCTTCCCTTCGATGATCGCCAGCTTGGCGCCGGGCGGCAGGCTCGTGACATCGACCCATTTGAGGTCGTCCGGCGTGACGATGACCACGCCGCTCTTTCCGGCCGATGCCAGCGGGGCACAGACGGTGGCGGCAAGCAGCAGGAAAACGGCAAGAAGCTTGTTGTTCATGTCTAACTCCTAACAATCATGACCTAAAGGGATCGGCGCACGGTTCCAGTCAGGCAGGAGTAGCCGGGAGGCGGTGGCAAAAGCGGTACGCAGCCGCTTGCCCTTCCGTGCGCCGACGCGCTAGGTGCTCACAGGGTGATGGCAGCCTGGACCGGGGCCGGGCTGGCGGCGGGTGGCGGTGGCGTGGCCGGAGCCTGCGGCACCGGGGTGCCGGGCGTCTGAGCCGCCGCCGGGGATGGTGGTGCAGATGGTGCAGGTGGCGCGGCGGCCGGTTGCACCGCCGGGTCGGTCACCTTCTTCATCAGCGCATCGGCAATGCTACGTTCCTTCTCGGCCCGCGCCTGGAAGCTCTGCAACGGCTTGATCTCCCACTTGAGCTGCCCCCAGGCCGGCAGGTCGCGCAGCAGGCGGTCGGCTTCGTCGTTGGATTCGGCATCGAGGATGAAGGCAAATGTTCGATCGCCTACCGGCATGCCGCCCACGATCTTCTTGGCGGCCTCCAGCTTCATCAGCGCGTCGAAGGTCGGCAGCAGTTCTTCCTCCACCGCCTCCACCGCTTCCGACGGCGTCGCGTAGTCCGGTGCGCCCGAGCCGATCACCAGGTATTGCGCGGCTCCAGCGGCCGGCCCCAGCGCCGCCAGCACAACCGCCAGCAGCCACCGGGGCACCACCTTGTTATCCATACATGTCCTCCCACTGCCTGATTGCTAGCGGGTCGGTCAAGGTCGCCAGGCAGTACGACGTTGGCCGAAGCCAGGACGCCAGACAGCGGCAATGGGCGGGGAACCCTGCAAGCGGCGCGCACGCAAATGGGTTCGAGGGAGCAATCGCGAAGCTGGTCAACGGGGTCGATTCGGCATGAACACCCGGTCCATACCATGCAGTATGGCTAACAAATCCAAAAAGAACAGCTTTAAAACAGGGCCATTTTCTGGCCCGTAAACGGCCGCTGCGCGGTTTTCCTGATTTTGGACGCCGGAACCGCTCGGCAGAACAAAAATGCCGTGGCGGGCCTCTACGGCGTCGCCACGGCGGTCTGGTTCACACGCCGTGGTAGCCACGGTACCAGGCGACGAAATGCTGCATGCCGTCGGCCAGCGGCGTGTCGGGCGAGAAGCCGACCGCGGCGCGCAGCCTGGCGGTGTCGGCGTAGGTCACCGGCACGTCGCCGTCCTGCATCGGGTAGTAGTCCTTCACCGCCTCGCGCCCGCAGGCGGCTTCGGTGGCGCGGATGAATTCCATCAGCTCGACCGGGTTGTGGTTGCCGATGTTGAACAGCCGGTACGGCGGCTGGCCGTCGACGCCCTGCGGCACATGCTCCATCACGCGCAGCACGCCTTCGACGATGTCGTCGATGTAGGTGAAATCGCGCTGCATCTTGCCGTGGTTGAACACCTTGATGGTCTCGCCCTTGAGAATGGCCTCGGTGAACAGCCACGGCGCCATGTCCGGGCGGCCCCACGGGCCGTACACGGTGAAGAACCTGAGCCCGGTGGTGGGCAGCGCGTAGAGGTGGGCGTAGCTGTGCGCCATCACCTCGTTGGCCTTCTTGGTGGCGGCGTAGAAACTGACCGGGGCGTCGACGCGGTCGTCCTCCGAAAACGGCACCTTGGCGTTCTGGCCGTAGACGCTGCTGGAGCTGGCGTACACCAGGTGCTTGACCGGGTGGTGGCGGCAGGCTTCCAGCACGTTGGTGAAGCCAGTGAGGTTGCTCTGGGCGTAGGCGTGCGGGTTCTGGATGCTGTAGCGCACCCCGGCCTGGGCGGCGAGGTGGATCACGTAGTCGACGCACTCGGCGGCGAACAGCGCCTCCAGCGCCGGCCAATCGGCGATGTCGAGCCGGTGGAAGGCGAAACCCGGCCGGCTCTGCAGCGTGCCGAGCCGGGCGTGCTTGAGCTCGACGGCGTAGTAGTCGTTGAGGTTATCCACAGCCACGACGTCGACCCCGCCCTTGTCCAGCAGTTTTTCGCACACGGCGCGACCGATGAAACCGGCGGCGCCGGTGACCAATACTTTCATTGCGTGTTCTCCAGACGATGAAGCTCGATCAGCTTCGCGTATTTGATGTAGCTGTTGAAGCAGCCGATGCTGATGTGCACCAGGCCCGGCACGCCGTCGCGAAAGCCCTGGCGCAGCAGGTAGAACTTGAAGAAGCGCAGCAGCGGGCTGAACACCAGCTTCGGCCAACCCACGCGCTTGCCGCGCGCGAACAACGCCTTTGCCTGCAGATCGGTGTAACGGTTCTGCTTGGTGAGATAGAGCGCGATGTCTTCGCCCGACTCGTGCATCAGGTCGCCCTTGAGGTTTTCCACAGGCCCGTCGGCGATGACGTACTCGTGCACCGCGTGGTCCGACCAGCGCGCCCGGCGCCGGTCGAACAGCCGCAGGCTGAGGTCCGGGTAGCCCTCGCCGTGCCGCAGGAAACGACCCATGAATTTGTTGCTGCGCGGAAAACGGTAGGCCGCCGCTTGTGGATTGTCCGGCAAGGCTTTGATTTCACTGGCCAATCCGGGTGACAGCCATTCGTCAGCATCGAGGCACAGCACCCAATCGTGGCGTGCCTGCTGCACCGCAAACTGCTTCTGCGGACCGAATCCCAGCCAATCCTGGTGGATAACTTTGGCGTTATAGCTTTTGGCAATGGCAATGGTGTCGTCGCTGCTGCCGGAATCCACCACCACGATCTCGTCGGCAAAACGGCAGCTTTCCAGGCAGGCCGCAATCTGTTGTGCCGCATTCTTGGTGATCAATACGACGCTCAGTGCTGAGCTCATAGTTTCTTATTAGCCCTTTTATATAAAAACCGAAGAAACTGTAGAAGTCGCCCTTCCCCTGTGGACAAGTGCTTTTCCATTTTATAAATCAGTGCATTATCTTGCTTGAAAGGCTGTTGCCAACTGCCTTGTCAGCACCTTCATCAGTTGTGGATAAATAGTGAGCGGTCTGTCCTGAGCGCTTTACCCACAGCTTGTCGGCAGCTTGTGCGTGTCGTGTGGTGGACAGCGTGTTCTGCTCGCCATCGGTCTTTTCATTGACGCCCTTATATAGAATGAAACAACAGATGAAGGGGCCCTCAGTTTGTGGATAAGCTGAAAAACGACGTGCTAACTCAGTTACTTGCCCTGTTGATGAGCATGGGATTGTTTCAGCTGGCAACTCACGGACAGATTGTGGATAAATCCGCCAGAACTTGTCCACAGGCGGTTATCCACAGTTCGTGCCGGTGGATTTTACTTGGTTAACCACAGGGCCGCTCGTACAATGCCGGCCATGATGAATGTGCTGATCGTGCGCACCTCGTCGATGGGCGACCTTATCCACACCTGGCCTGCCGTGACCGACCTGCTTGCGCATTACCCCAATCTGCGTCTGGCCTGGCTGGCCGAAGAAAACTTCGCCGATATCGCCGCGCTGCATCCCGGGGTACGCGCGGTGATTCCGATCGCCTGGCGGCGCTGGCGCAAATCCCTGCTGTCCCCTTCCACCTGGGCCGAAATGCGCGTGTTTCGCGAACAGCTGCGGGCGCGTCACTGGGATCTGGTGCTGGACGCCCAGGGACTGGTCAAGAGCGCGCTGCCCGCCAAGCTGGCACGCGCGCCGCTCGCCGGCTACGGCTGGTCGAGCATCCGCGAGCCGCTGGCCAGCCTGTTCTACGACAAGAAGCACCGTGTCAGCCGCCAGCTTTCCGCGATCGAGCGCAACCGCCGCCTGTTCGGCCTGACCTTCGGCTACCAGCCGGAAGGCGCACCGGATTTCGGCATCCACGCCGGCCCCCGGCCGGCTTGGCTGCTGCCGGGCGACTACGCCGTGCTGCTGCACGCCACCAGCCGTGCTTCCAAGGAATGGCCGGAGGAGCGCTGGGTGCAGCTGGCCGACACCCTGGCGCGCCAGGACGGCATGGTGGCGGTGCTGCCGTGGGGCTCGGCCAAGGAGAAGGAGCGCGCCGAACGCCTGGCTGCCAAGATGCACGCCGGGGTGGTGGCGCCCAAGCTGTCGCTGAGGGAGGCGGCCGGCCTGCTCGGCCACGCCGAGGCGGTGGTGGGTGTCGACACCGGGCTGACCCACATGGCCAACGCCGTGAACGTGCCGCTGGTGGCGCTCTATACCGATACCGATCCGGCCCGAACCGGCGTGGTGGAAGGTCCGCGCGCGCTCAACCTGGGCAACGCCGGGCAGTGCCCGACGGTGGACGAGGTGCTGGCGGCGCTGGTGCGGGTGCGGAGCGCGGCGTGATCTGGCGTACCTTGTATAGCGCGCTGTGGACGCTGGCCACGCCGCTGATCCGCCGCTACCTGAGAAAGCGCGCAAAGAAGGCGCCGGCCTACCTCGAGCACTGGGACGAACGCTTCGGCCAACGTGTCGTACCCGCCGCCACCGGGGCGATCTGGGTGCACGCGGTGTCGGTGGGCGAGACGCGCGCCGCGCTGCCGCTGGTGGCGGCCTTGCGCCGGCGCTGGCCCGACGCGCCGCTGCTCGTCACCCAGATGACGCCGACCGGCCGCGCCACCGCCGAGGCGCTCTACCCCGACGCCGAAGTGCGTTACCTGCCCTACGACTACCCGCGCGCCGTGCGCGCCTTCCTGCAGAGCTACCGTCCGCGCTTCGGCGTGCTGATGGAAACCGAGCTGTGGCCCAACCTGATCCACGCCGCGCACGCGCAGCGGGTGCCGTTGTTCCTCGCCAACGCCCGGCTGTCGGAAAAATCGCTCAGGGGCTACCGCAAGGTGGCCCGGCTGATGGCGCCGGCGCTACGCCAATTCCGCGCCATTGCCGCCCAGACCGCCGACGATGCCGGCCGTTTGCAGCAGTTGGGCGCAGTCGATGTCGCCGTCTGCGGCAACACCAAGTACGATTTCACCGCGCCCGAGGCGGCGCTGGAGCTGGGCGCGGCGTTCCGCCGGCGCATCGGCACGCGCCCGGTGCTGGTGTGCGCCAGCACGCGCGACGGCGAGGAAGCGCTGATCCTGGACGCCTGGCGCGCCGCCGGCCGCGCCGTGGCGGATGCCCTGCTGGTGATCGTGCCGCGCCATCCGGAACGCTTCGCCAGCGTGGCGGGGTTGGCCGAAGCCGCGGGCTTCGCGGTGCAGCGCCGCAGCGACGATGCCGCGCTACGCGACACCACCCAGGTCTGGATCGGCGACAGCATGGGCGAGCTGTTCGGCTACTACGCCGCCGCCGATGTCGCCTTCGTCGGCGGCAGCCTGCTGCCCTTGGGCGGGCAGAACCTGATCGAACCGGCCAGCGTCGGCGTGCCGGTGCTGTTCGGGCCGTCCATGTTCAACTTCGCCGATGCCAGCGCCAAGGCGCTGGCAGCCGGTGCCGCACTGCAGGTGGCCGACGCCGCGGCGCTGGTGCAGCAAGCGCTGGCGCTGCTGGCCGACCCGGCCCGTCGCCAGAGCATGCGCCAGGCGGCGCTGGGTTTCTCCGCCGCCCATCGCGGTGCCAGCGAGCGCATCGTGGCGCTGATCGCGCACGGCCTCGAGCGCCGCTGAGTTCCCTTTCCCCTCGGGTTTTGCTGCGGCGTCGCGCTGCCACTGCCGTGGCACGACCTCCTCCCCGCTATTCTTTTTCTGACATTCAAACTGAATTTTTATCGTTTCTGGGAATGAAGCGGCAGGGCTATCGTTGCTCGCGTCGGGATATGGCCACCCCGGTATCGATACATGAAAAAAGGCGGGAGAGAGTCTCCCGCCTTTTGGCGTTGTGGTCTTCTGGTTTCACGTGAAACCAGCGGTGCTGATCCGGTTCAACGTCGGAATGCTGCCGCCAGCTGTTCGGAGGTCGTCGCCGGGTCGACGGCGTCGAACAGCGCGCCGATCACCGCCAGCATGTCGGCGCCGGCACGAACCACCTCTCCGGCATTGTCCGGGGTGATGCCGCCGATCGCCGCGCTCGGCACGCCGAGCCGCTTGGCCTGGGCGAACAGCTCGAGCGGCGCGCGCACCGCGTGCGGCTTGGTACCGGACGGAAACACCGCGCCGAAGGCGACGTAGCTGGCGCCGGCCGCCACCGTCGCCTCGGCCAGTTTGATGTCGTCGTAGCAGGAGGCACCGATGATGGCGTCCGCTCCCAGCCGGGCGCGCGCCGCGGCGATGGCGGCGTCGTCACGGCCCAGGTGCACGCCGTCGGCGCCGACCGCCAGCGCCAGCTCGACATCGTCGTTGACGATGAAGGTGACGCCGTGGCTGTGGCACAGGCTCGCCAACAGGTTGGCCTGCCACAGCCGCCGCACCGGGTCCTGGCTCTTGTTGCGGTACTGTAGCAGGCGCACGCCGTGCGGCAGCACGTCGCTCACCAGCTCGATCAGGCGCTCGCTGTCGTCGGTGTCCGGGGTGATGGCGTACAGTCCCTCAAGCGTGGCCAACGTCGTCTCCTTCGCCGTCCTGTTCCGTCTCTTCGCCCTCTTCCTCCGCCACTTCGCGCGCCCAGAACAGCCGGTCCGGGATGTACTGGCCCATGCCGGGGCGGAAGGCGTTGAGCAGGGTCTGGTAGGTGTACTCCTGGGCATCGGTGATGGCCTCGTCTACCGGTGCGCCGGCGGCCAGCATGCCGGCGATGGCCGAGGCCAGCGTGCAGCCGGAGCCGTGGTAGCGCTCGGGCAGCCGCTCCCAATGGTGCTGGCGCACCTTGAGGTCCTTGCTGTAGTGGGAGTTGATCACCTCACGCGTGTTCTCGTGGGTGCCGGTGATCAGCACGTGCTCGCAGCCCAGCGCCAGCAGCCGCTTGGCGCAGTCGTCGAGCGTCAGGCTGTCTTCCTCGTCCGGGTCGTTGGCGGCGAGCCGGCGCGCCTCGATGCTGTTGGGGGTGAGCACGCTGACCTGCGGCAGCAGCATGTCGCGCAGCGCGGCGATCAGGTCGTCGTCGGCGAGGTCGTCGCCGCCGTCACTGGCCAGCACCGGGTCGTACACCAACGGGATATCGGGGTAATCGGCCATCAACTGGGCGATCACCGCGACGTTTTCGACGCTGCCGATCATGCCGATCTTGAACGCGGCCACCGGGATGTCCTCCAGCAGGCAGCGCGCCTGGTCGTTGACCCAGTCGGCCTCCATGACCAGGAAGTCGCTGACCCCGGCGGTGTCCTGCACGGTGATGGCGGTGATGACCGACAGGGGGTGGCAACCGAGGCTCGCCAGCGTCAGAATGTCGGCCTGGATGCCGGCGCCCCCGGACGGGTCGGAGCCGGCCAGCGTCAATACGGCGGGCAGAGGGGATGGAGTGCTCAAAGCTTAGCCTCTTTGTCGGTCAGGATTTAGAATCGGTATTTTAACTGAGCTGGGGCCAAAGGCGATGCGCAGCTGGATGTGTCTTATTTGTGGTTTCATTTACGAGGAAGAGGCGGGCCGCCCCGAAGACGGCATCGCGCCGGGTACCCGCTGGGAAGACGTGCCGGTGAACTGGACCTGCCCGGACTGCGACGCCCGCAAGGAAGATTTCGAAATGGTCGAGTTCTGAACCCGGCCGCGTCAATGCGAAGGAAAATCGAGATGTCGTGGAAACTGTCGTTCATGGCGGCGACGCTGGTCGCCGTGACCGGCTGCGCTGAGGTCTCCACCACCCAGTCCGGGGCGGTGGGCATCCAGCGCAAGCAGACCATGCTGCTGTCGTCGCAGGAGGTGGAGCAGGCCTCCGCCAAGTCCTACGCGCAGGAAGTGAGCAAGGTGCGCGGCACCGGCAAGCTCAACAACAACGCCGCGCTGACCGCGCGCGTGCGCACCGTCGCCAACCGCCTGATCGCGCAGACCCCGGTGTTCCGCCCCGACGCGCGCAACTGGCGCTGGGAGGTCAACGTTGCCGATTCCCCCGAACTCAACGCCTACGCCATGGCGGGCGGCAAGGTTATGGTCTATTCCGGCCTGATCACCAAGCTGGCGCTGACCGACGACGAACTGGCGGCGGTGATCGGCCACGAGATGGCGCACGCGCTGCGCGAGCACTCGCGCGAACAGATGAGCCAGGCCTACGCCCAGCAGATGGGGCTGTCGGTGGTCGGCGCGCTGGCCGGTCTGGGACAGGGCGCGATGGATCTCGCCTCGCTGGCCGGCGATCTGGCGCTGACCAAGCCCAAGAGCCGCACCATGGAGAGCGAGGCCGACGTCATCGGTCTGGAGCTGATGGCGCGCGCCGGCTACAACCCCAACGCCGCGCTCAGCGTGTGGCGCAAGATGATGGCCACGGGCAACGGCAACGGCCCGGAATTCCTCTCCACCCACCCGTCGGACAGCAGCCGCCTGCAGGAGCTGTCGGCGCGCATCCCGCGCGTGATGCCGCTGTACGAAGCCGCGCGTCGGCGCTGAGCCGATGTTTCACGTGAAACCGGACCTCGCCGACCTGGAGCACTGCGCCCTGGCCCTGCCCGGCGCCACGCTCGACGTCAAATGGGGCGACGTGCGGGTGGCCAGCGTGGACGGCAAGATGTTCGCCACCTTTCACCGCGAGGTGGTGGCGTACAAGGTGGCGCCGGACGATTTTCTCGCCCTGAGCGGCCTGCCCGGCGTGCGCCCCGCCCCCTACCTGGCGCGGGCGCGCTGGATCGCGGTGAGCGACTGTTCCGCCCTGACCATGACCGACCTCAAGGCAGGGCTGGCCACGTCGTGGAAACTGGTGGTGCAAAAGCTGCCGCGCGCGCGCCGCGCCTTTTATTCCCTTTCCAGTTCAGAAGCAGAACGCGAAGGCGAGTGAGCAGCGACGAGACAGTACATTGAGTACGGCGAGTGCTCGCTGAGCGAATCACTGCGTGCCAATCCATCGCTGAGCAAATCTAAAGATTTGCACGCAGTGATTGGCCCAGCGATAGATTCGCACGCAGTCCGCGCCGCGATGCCGACAAAGTGATACGAATGAAATGGAATGGGAATAACGGACTGTAAATGACCTACCTCTACCTCAAGGCGTTCCACATCTTCTTCGTGGTGGCGTGGTTCGCCGGCTTGTTCTACCTGCCGCGCATCTTCGTCAACCTGGCGATGGCCGAGCACCCGGCCGAGTACGACCGGCTGCTGCTGATGATGCACAAGCTGTACCGCTTCATGACCCCGCTCGGCGTGCTGGCGCTGGCGCTGGGCCTGTGGCTGATGTTCGGCTACGGCGTCAGCGGCGGCTGGCTGCACGCTAAGCTGGCGCTGGTGGCCGGGCTGGTGCTCTACCACGGCGTCTGCGGCCGCTTCTGCCAGGCCTTCGCGGCGCGCCGCAACACGCGCAGCCACACCTGGTTCCGGGTGTTCAACGAACTGCCGGTGCTGGTGTTGCTGGCGGTGGTGATACTGGTGGTGGTCAAGCCCTTCTGAGAGTCCATCCCATTAGGCGGCTGCGCCTTCGCATCTTGAGCGCCGGCAGTACTGCGTGCCAATCTTTGATTGGCTCAGCGATCAGGAATCCTCATGGACTCCGTGTCCATTCCGGTTCCTGTGCGCTGGCGGCACTCAACCTGCCTTGGCTCGCTCGCCTACTGGGATAGACTCCGGCCCCTCGATAGAGCGTAGGGGTAGGATGGGTGAAGCGTAGCGCAGCCCATCGCTGCGAACCGGACCACGCCGAACAGGGACGAGGCCTGCCAGCATGCGGCGCCCTGTGTATTTATTGATCTAGGAAACGATATGGCAATGGAAATCGAGCGGCGCTTTCGCGTCGCCAACGACGGCTGGCGCGGACTGGCCGAGGGCGTGCGCTACCGTCAGGGCTACCTGTCGGTGGAAAAGGAACGCACGGTGCGCGTGCGCGTGGTGGGCGAACAGGCCTGGCTCACGCTGAAGGGCCACGTCACCGACGTGTCGCGCCACGAGTTCGAATACGCCATCCCGCTCGCCGACGCCCAGACCATCCTCGACAGCATGTGCCCGATGGTGGTCGACAAGCTGCGCTACCGCATCGAACACGGCGGCTTCGTCTGGGAAGTCGACAAATTCTTCGGCGAAAACGCCGGCCTGGTGATGGCCGAGATCGAGCTGCCGGCGGAAGACACGCCGTTCGCCAAGCCGGCGTGGCTGGGCGAGGAAGTCACCCACGACGGGCGCTACACCAACGCGCACCTGTCGAAGAACCCGTACACCCGTTGGCCGAAGGCGTGAGCGTCTATTTCCTCGCGCGGCTTGGGTTCGCCCGCCCGCTGCACTAGACTCTGGTGCTTCGGCCAATCTCTGCATAGTCAGTTTTCATCAGGAAACCATCATGTCCCGCAATCTCGAACTGTTTGAACGTGGCAAGCAAGTGATCCCCGGCGGCGTCAACTCGCCGGTGCGTGCCTTTGGCCGAGGTCGGCGGCACGCCGCGTTTCGTCAAGCGCGCCGAAGGCGCCTATTTCTGGGACGCCGACGACAAGCAGTACCTCGACTACGTCGGCTCCTGGGGCCCGGCCATCCTCGGCCACGCCCATCCGGAAGTGGTCAAGGCGGTGCAGGACGCCGCCGTCGGCGGCCTGTCGTTTGGCGCGCCGACCGAGGGCGAAGTCGAGATTGCCGAGGAAATCTGCAAGCTGCTGCCGTCCGTCGAGCAGCTGCGCCTGGTGAGCTCCGGCACCGAGGCCACCATGAGCGCGATCCGCCTGGCGCGCGGCTTCACCGGGCGCGACCTGATCGTCAAGTTCGAGGGCTGCTACCACGGCCATTCCGACAGCCTGCTGGTGAAGGCCGGCTCCGGCCTGCTGACCTTCGGCAACCCGTCTTCGGGCGGCGTGCCGGCCGACTGCACCAAGCACACCCTGGTGCTGCAGTACAACGACGTGGCGCAGCTCGCCGAGACCTTCAAGGAAGTCGGCGACCAGATCGCCTGCGTGATCCTCGAGCCGATCGCCGGCAACATGAACCTGATCAAGCCGTCCGTCGAGTTCGTGCAGGCCTTGCGCGCGCTCACCGAACAGCACGGCGCGCTGCTGATCTACGACGAGGTGATGACCGGCTTCCGCGTGGCGCTGAACTGCGCCCAGGGCCTGCACGGCATCACCCCGGACCTCACCACGCTGGGCAAGGTGGTGGGCGGCGGCATGCCGCTGGCGGCGTTCGGCGGCCGCGCCGACGTCATGGCCAAGATCGCGCCGCTGGGTAACGTCTACCAGGCCGGCACGCTGTCCGGCAACCCGCTGGCGGTGGCGGCCGGGCTGACCACGCTCAAGCTGATCCAACAGCCGGGCTTCCACGACACCCTCGGCGCCCGCAGCGCCAAGCTGGCGGCGGGTCTGGCCGACGCCGCGCGCGACGCCGGCGTGGCGATGAGCACCGACAGCGTCGGCGGCATGTTCGGCTTCTACTTCAGCGACGCCGTGCCGACCAGCTACGCCGAGGCCACGCGCTGCGACATCGCCCGCTTCAAGGCCTTCTTCCACGCCATGCTGGACGAAGGCATCTACCTGGCGCCGTCCGCCTACGAGGCCGGTTTCGTGTCGATCGCCCATAGCGACGCGCTGATCGACGACACCATCGCCGCCGCGCGCCGCGCCTTGGCGCGGCTGTAGTTCCACTTCGCCTTAGAACCGGTAACGTTGTCAGCGGCGTTGCGCGGGCTGCGTGCGAATCTCTCGCTGGCCAATTCTGCGTGCAAATCCTTGATTTGCTCAGCGATAGATTGGCACGCGGAGATTCGCTCGGCGAGCGCTTGCCGTCCTCTGTGCAGGGGCTGCGGCCCCGCTTACTGGCTTTCGCCTTAGCCTCGCAGACGCTCGCCTTGCCAGGCTGCGTTTTCTCGGTCCTAATGCTTTTGGGAATACCTTCCTTTTAGAACAGCTTGGCCGTCGCCCCGGTACCGGGTCTTCGGCCAACCCTGTCGTTTCGCCGTTCTGCCCCACCGACCATGACCGACTCGTTTTCCCACCACATCGAGCCTGCGCTCACCCCTGCCCACCAGGCGCTGCTGGCCGTGCTGGCGCTGCTGCCCGGCGGCGAGACCAAGGCCAACCTGCTGACGCTGCTGCACCGCGCCGAAGTACACGACGCCCACGGCAAGGAGCTCGACAGCGTGCGCCTCGGCACCCTGCTGGCCGAGCTGGAGAACCGGCAGTGGATCGTGCGCACCCCCGGCCTGCCCTACCGCCTGGTGCCGGCGGCGCGCAACGCCGCCTTGCTGCCCTTGCTGCAGGACCGGCGCGAACTGGCGCGCTGGAGCAAGCTGCTGCCGGAGCACCTCGGCAGCCGCCAGGCGAACTGGGGCGCCGCGGACCCGGCGCAGTGCCAGCTGCAGCTGTGGCTCGCCGTGCTCGCGGGCCAGGCCAGTGCCCGCGCAGCGCTGGCTCGCGCAGTTGCACGAGCTGCAGCAACGCACCGGGCAGACGCCGCCGGCGCCGGCCAAGCGGCTGTTCGCCGACGCCGCCGGGCGCGCCCTGTTCGACGGCCTGGCCGACGACGTGCAGGTGACGCTGCTGCTCGACTACCTGCCGGAGGCCTGCTGGCGCTTCGACGGCTTCCGTCACGGCTACGACTACGCGCTGTCGCGCTGGGACAGCGGCTACAGCGAGTGGGACGAATTGGCCGAATGGCTGCTGCGCCAGGCGCTGTGGCGCGGCGATGGCGAGCGCGTGGCGCTGTTCGGCCGCCTCGGCAACAGCCTCGGCGGCGCCCTCAGCGCGCTGCTGCTGCAGGGTAGCTACGGCGCGGCGCTGGCGCATCTCGACGCCTGGCGCGACGAGCGCAAGGCCGAGACCCGGCAACGCAAGCTCGACCTGCCGGCCGAACTGCACGCGCTCTACTGCCTGGCCCTGCTCGGTGCCGCCGATCCGGCGCGCCAGGCCGAGCTGAAGCAGGCGATCCAGCACGGCATCAAGCACAACCTCGGCCAGAGCTACGGCCTGCTGCAGCACCTGGTGGCGCTGCAGGAAGGCGTGGCGGTGCCGGCCTACCTCGGCCTGCCCGAGCAGATCCACCTGGCCGGGCTGGACGGCCTGATGCTGGCGCTGGCGCTCTACTGGCTCGACGCCCGCCAGGCCACCTCAACGGCGTGGCAAGCCACGCTGCACGCCTTCCGCGAGCGCATGCAGCAGGAAGGCTACCAGCGCGTGGTCGAAGAACTGGAGACGCTGCTGGAACGGCAATTCGGCGAGCCGCGCAGCACGCCGGACTGGCACAGCCGGCACGGTGCACGTCCGCTGCTCGAGCTCTACCAGCGCCGCGAGGCCTGGCAGCACGCGCTCACCGCGCTCTCCTCGCTGGCCCCCGGCAAGGTCGCCGAGGCGCGCCAGGCGGCGCCGAATCCGACCCGGCTCGCCTGGTTCGTCAGCGCCGGCCGCCACGGCGTGCTGCTCGAACCGCGCGAGCAGAAGCTCGGCGCCAAGGGGCAGTGGAGCAAGGGCCGCGCGGTGGCGCTCAAGCGCCTGCTGGACGAGGCCGACAGCGCCGACTACCTGCTGGAGCAGGACCGCAACGTCATGCGCCACATCCAGCGCAGCTACGACGGCTACTACGGCGGCTCCAGCTACGAGCTCGACGGCGAAAAGGCGTTGCCGGCGCTGGTCGGCCACCCGGCGCTGTTCTGGGCCGACGCCCCCGACGTGCGCATCGACGTCGCCGCCGGCCAGGTGGCGCTGCAGCTCAAGGAAAGCGGCGCCCACATCCAGCTCAAGCTGACGCCGGCGCGGGTCGGCGCCGACAGCGAGGTGGTGTGGGAGAAGGACACGCCGACGCGGCTGGTGGTCTACCCGGTGAGCAAGGAAATCCGCCAGATCGCCGCCATCGTCGGCAAGGAACTGACCGTGCCGCTGGCGGCCAAGGCGCAGCTGATGGAGGCCATCACCAGCATCGCGCCCTTGGTGCCGATCCACTCCGACCTGCCCGAGCTGGCGGCGCACATCGACACCGTGCCGGCCGACGCCCGGCTCTACGCCCACCTCCTGCCGCTCGAGCAGGGCCTGCGCCTGCAGCTGCTGATGCGTCCTCTGCCCGGCGGCGCCTGGTGCAAGCCCGGCCAGGGGCTGGAAAACCTGGTGGGCGAGGTGGACGGCAAGGCGCTGCAGACGCGGCGCCAGCTGAAAGCGGAAAAGCAGGCCCTGCAGGCGGTGCTGGACGCCTGCCCGGCGCTCGCCCAGGCCGACGGCGACGGCCAGGAATGGCAGCTCGCCGAGCCGCAGGCGGCGCTGGAAGTGCTGTCCGAACTGCAGGCGGTCGACCCGGCCACGCTGGAATGCGTCTGGCCCGAGGGCGAGCGCATGCGCATCAAGGCGCGGCGCGGCCTGGCGCAGATGAAGTTCGGCCTGCAAAAGCAGGGCGACTGGTTCGTGCTGTCCGGCGATCTCGAACTCGACGACGGCCGCGTGCTGCAGCTGCGCCAGCTGCTGGAACTGTTGCAGGCCAACCCCGGGCGCTTCCTCAAGCTGGGCGAGCAGGACTGGCTGGCGCTCACCGACGCCATGCGCCGCCGCCTCGACGAGCTGGCGCTGGTGGCCGACCACGTCGGCAAGGACGGCGCCATCCGCCTCTCCGCGCTGACCGCGCCGCTCTTGGCCGAGCTGGAACGGGAAGCCGGCCAGTTCGAGGCCGACGCCGCCTGGCGCGAGCAGCTCGCCGCGCTGGCCAGCCTCGGCGACTACCAGCCCACGCCGCCTTCCACGCTGCAGGCCGAGCTGCGCGACTACCAGCTGGAAGGCTACGCCTGGCTGGCGCGGCTGGCGCGCTGGGGCGTGGGCGCCTGCCTTGCCGACGACATGGGGCTCGGCAAGACGGTGCAGACCCTGGCGCTGCTGCTGGAACGCGCCCCGGCCGGGCCGCAACTGGTGGTGGCGCCGACCTCGGTGGCGCTCAACTGGTTGGCCGAAGCCGCGCGCTTCGCGCCGACCCTGAAGGTGCGTTCCTACCAGCAGCAGCGCGCGCTCGACACGCTGGCGCCGTTCGACCTGGTGGTGGTGAGCTACGGCCTGCTGCAGCAGGACGCCGACGCCTTCGCCGCGGTGCCGTGGACCAGCGTGGTGCTGGACGAGGCGCAGGCGATCAAGAACGCCGGCACCAAGCGCGCCCAGGCGGTGCTTGGCCTGCAGGCCGGCTTCAAGCTCGCCGCCAGCGGCACGCCGGTGGAAAACCACCTGGGCGAGCTGTGGAGCCTGTTCCGTTTCCTCAACCCCGGCCTGTTGGGCAGCCAGGAACGCTTCAACCAGCGCTTCGCCGTCCCGGTCGAGCGCGGCGACAAGAATGCGCGCAAGGCGCTAAAGGCGCTGATCCAGCCCTTCATCCTGCGCCGCACCAAGAGCCAGGTACTGGACGAGCTGCCGCCGCGCACCGAGATCACCTTCAAGGTGGCGCTGTCCGGCGACGAGCTGCATCTCTACGAAGCGCTGCGCCAGCAGGCGGTGGACAAGCTCGACGCGCTGGGCGAGGAGGACAACAAGCCGTTCAAGGTGCTGGCCGAAATCACCCGGCTGCGCCGCTTCTGCTGCCACCCGCGCCTGGCGCTGCCGGACAGCGAGCTCGCCGGCAGCAAGCTCAAGGCGTTCGCCGAGATCGCCGACGAGCTGCTCGACAACCGTCACAAGGCGCTGGTGTTCAGCCAGTTCGTCGATCACCTCGCCATCGTGCGCGCCTGGCTCGACGAGCACGGCATCGCCTACCAGTACCTCGACGGCTCCACCCCGGCGCGGGAACGCAAGGCGCGCGTCGACGCCTTCCAGGCCGGCCAGGGCGACCTGTTCCTGATCAGCCTCAAGGCCGGCGGCACCGGCCTCAACCTCACCGCCGCCGACTACGTCATCCACCTCGACCCGTGGTGGAACCCGGCGGTGGAAGACCAAGCCTCGGACCGCGCCCACCGCATGGGCCAGCAGCGCCCGGTCACCGTCTACCGGCTGGTGGCCGAGCACACCATCGAGGAACAGATCGTGGCGCTGCACGCCGCCAAGCGCGACCTGGCCGACAGCCTGCTGGAAGGCGGCGAACTGAGCGCCAAGCTCGACGCCGACGCGCTGCTGCAACTGCTCAAGGGTGGCTGAGCGGGTTTCGCCGGAGGGGGCCGGGCGGCCCCTCCGCGGGAGGCGCCCGGCATCGGCCAGGGTGCCCGTCCTCCTTGCCGTGCGGTTTTTTGCTGCCAAACCGCGCCGACTTTTCCTATTCTTTCAGCATCAGTAGCATGCCCCGACACGGCGATGGCTAGCCTCGCAGCCCGACACCGCGACTAGGCGGCGTCGGCATGTTCACCCCCCTGTTCTCGCGCTGGGAAACCGTCATGCTCCGTTTCGACCTGCGCCGCCTGATCCTGCTGTTGGCCCTGACCGCGGTGTTGCTCGCCGTGATCAACGGCTTTTACTCCGGTTATCAGGTGCAGCGCGACATCCTGATCCGCAACACGCTCGAAGCACACCGGGTCTACGCCGCCAAGGTGGCCTACAACACCGAGGTCTTTCTGCGCGCCACCCAGCAGAACCTGCGCGTCAACGCCGAGCGGCTGGTCGAGCACATGGACGACGCCGCCGCGCTGCAACGCGAGCTCGACCTGCAGCAGCGCTCCTCCGACAGCTTCAACACCCTGGTGGTGTTCGACGAACGCGGCGTGGTGCGCGCCGCCACCGCCCTGCCCCAGCTCGTCGGCCGGCGCCCGGAGAGCCCCGGCGCGCACGAGGCCCTGGCCGTGCAGAGCCCGCTGATCTCCGAACCCTACCGTGCCGTCACCGGGCAACTGGTGGTGATGATCTCGCAACCGCTGTTCGACCGTGCCAGCCGCTACCGGGGCTACGTCGGCGGCTCGATCCGGCTGCGCGAGAAGAACATCCTGCACGGCCTGCTGGGCGAGCACTACTACCGCGACGGCTCCTACCTCTACGTGGTGGACGGCAAGGGACGGCTGATCTACCACCATGACCCCGCCCGCATCATGCAGGACGCCTCGGGCAACCCGGTGGTGGCGGCCGTCATGCGCGGGCAGAGCGGTGCCCGGCCGGTGACCAACACCCAGGGCGTGGCGATGCTCGCCGGCTACGCCTACGTGCCGAGCGCGCACTGGGGCGTGGTATCGCAGCGCCCCAGGGCGCAGGCGCTGGCCGAGCTCGACCAGCTCATGCTGACCATGGCCCAGTACGCCGCGCCGCTGCTGCTGATCATCATCGTGGTGGTGTGGTGGCTGTCGCTGCAGATCGCGCGGCCGCTGCGGCAACTGGCGCGCGAAGCCGCTGCCATGGACAGCCACGGCGCCACGCCGCGCATCGAGGCGGTGCGCTCGTGGTACTTCGAGGCGCAGCAGCTGAAACAGGCGCTGCTGGTGGGGATGCGCGCCATGCAGCAGCAGCTCAACCGCTTCCGCCAGGAATCGAATACCGATGCCCTCACCGGCCTTGGCAACCGGCGCGAACTGGACAGCGTGCTGGACGACTGGAAATACAGCCGCCAGCCCTTCGCGGTGCTGATGATCGACATCGACTTCTTCAAGTCGGTCAACGACAGCTACGGCCACGATACCGGCGACCAGGCGCTCACCGCGCTGGCGCAGCTGATGCGCGACAGCGCGCGCGAGGGCGACGTGGTGTGCCGCATGGGCGGCGAGGAATTCGTCATGCTGCTGCCGGGGGCCGACGCCATCGGCGCGGAACGCGTGGCCGAACGCCTGTGCTCCCGCGTCGAAGCGTACCGCGTGCCCGGGCTGCCGGCCTTGACGGTGTCGATCGGCGTGGCCGCCGGCATCGCCGACGAAACCCCGGAGGCGCTGCTGCGGGAAGCCGACGACGCGCTCTACCAGGCCAAGCAGCAGGGCCGCAACCGCGTGGTGCTGGCCGCCGTGTGACGCCGCTGCGGGCTTCGGCCAACCTCGAGCGCGGCCGCGTGCCCGAAGCGGTCGCCGCCACCGTGCCGGCAAGCGCTGGCGGCTTGGCTATGATCCAGTCAGGGGACGGCCCGCCCCTGGGCCGTCCGGGCCGCTCACGGGAGCACGCCGATGCCGATCCACAACCTGCTCAACGACCTCCCCGCCGCCGGCGCCGAGGAAGTGTTCCACACCCTGCTACGCCAGCCCGGCGTCAAGATCGAACGCATCGTCTCGTTCGGCCAGGCCAGCCCACCCGGCTACTGGTTCGATCAGCCCGATGGCGAGTGGGTGCTGCTGCTCGCCGGCGAGGCCAAGCTGCTGTTCGAGGACGAAGGCGTGCCGCGCGACCTGCGCCCGGGCGATTGGCTCGACATCGCGCCGCACCGCCGCCACCGCGTCGACTGGACCGACCCCGAGCAGCCCACGGTCTGGCTGGCGGTGCATTATTCCCATGTGCCATAGCCGCGCTGACTTCGTCGGCGGCGTTGCGCTGCCAGCCTGCGCCGCTGGCGCTGGGCAAATCCCTGCGTGCCGGTCTTTCGATTGGCTCAACGATGGATTGGCCCGCAGAGACCCGCTCAGCGAGCGCTTGCCGTGCTCCCTGAACGGTCGGCGGCCCTGCTCACGAACCTTCGCGTCGTGGTTGCGAAGGCGGCTGGTAATGGCTAGGCGGAGCCTGCCAGCGCGTCCAGCACCGCGGCGTCGAGCGCCTGCGGATGGGCGGTGACGCGCAGCAGATGCTTCATCGCCGCATGCGGCGGACGATGCACCGCCACGCCGTCGGCCAGCAGCGCGCGCTGGATGCGCTCCGCCACGGCGGCGTCCGGGTAGGCGATGGCGACGAAGTTGGTGCGGCTGGGCAGCACGGTCAGGCCGCGCTCTCGCAGCGCTTCGGCCAGCACTGGCCCGCAGCGCCAGCGTGTCGGCGATCAGCCGGCGCGCGTAGTCCGGCTCGTCCAGCACCGCCTGCGCCGCCGCCTGGGCGAGCGCCGACAGCGCGTACTGCGGGCGGATCTGGTCGGCCTTGGCGACGATCTCGGCGGCGGCGATGGCGTAGCCCACGCGCAGCCCGGCCAGCGCGTAGGCCTTGGACAGCGTGCGCAGCCGCACCGTGTTCGGCAGCACCCCGGCCGGCGGCGCGTCGTCCTCGTCCACGCAGAAGTCGACGTAGGCCTCGTCCAGCAGCAGCACGCAGTCGGCCGGCAGCGCCGCGCGCAGCCGCGCGATGGCGTCGGCGCGGTGGTAGTGGCCGCTCGGGTTGTCCGGGTTGGCGAGGTAGACCAGCGCCGCCCGGTGCCGCTGGGCGGCCTCGGCCAGCGCCGCCAGATCGGGCGCCAGCAGGTTGTCGCCGCGGGCGTAGTCGACCTCGACCACCTGCGCGCCGACGCCCTCGGCGAAGTAGCGCAAGGTCGGGTACGTCCCCGCCGTGCTCACCACGGTATCGCCGACGTTGCAGAACAGGCGCAGCGTCAGCAGGATCAGGCTGTCGGCGCCGGTGTCGAACAGCACCTCGTCTGCCGTCACGCCGTTGAGCGCCGCGGCGCGCGCGCGCAGCGCGTGGGCGTAGGGGTCGGGGTAGAGCCGTGCCAGCTCGGCCCCGGCGGCGCCGAGCAACTGCAGCAGCGGCGACGCCGGCTGCGGCATGCTCTCGTTGGAGCCGATGCGCGCCCGGATCGGGTGGCCGAGCGCCGCTTCCAGCTTCACGATGCCGGGAAACGGATTGACGATGGGGTGATGCGCGAGATGGCGGGCAAAACGGGTCATGGGGTCACTCCACAAACGCAGTGCGGATCATTCTAGGCCATGGCGGCGGCAGGGTCCGCCACCGCAGCGGCGGGCCCGATGAAAAATGCCCCGGCAGGCGGGGCATGGCAGCGGGCCGGGGTCATGGCGCCGAGGCATCGTGGTGCCGGTGTTTCGCCGGCGCGTCTTTGGGTAGATAGAGCGGGCCCTTGTAGCCGCAGGCCGTGACGATAAGGCACAAGGCCACGAGGGAGATCATGGTTCGCATGGAGGCGGGTCCGATGTGGCAAAATTACGATACTAGCAAAGCGCGCCGTGCCGATACATAGCGCCCGTTTCTTCCGGCGGTCCTCCCCGCGCAGCCCATCCGGGCTGTCCTGGCCCGTCCGCCCGGCGAAACCGGCATACGGCGGCGCGCCGACCCAACTGGACAAGACGACATGACCGACAGCGAATTCCTCATCCTGACCGACGGCATCTTCGCCCGCATCGAGAACGCCATCGACGATGCCGGCCTCGACGCCGACTTCCGCACCAACGGCAACGTGCTGGAAATCGAGTTCGACAGCGGCGCCAAGATCGTGGTCAACCGCCACAGCAGCAACCACGAACTGTGGATCGCCGCCAAGAGCGGGGGCTACCACTTCGCCCTGAGCGACGGTCAGTGGCTTGCCGCGCGCGACGGCGCCGAATTCTTCGCCACCCTGTCGCAGGCCATACGCGAAGCCTCCGGCCAGGACTTCGAGCTCGCCGAATGATGGACACGGCGGCGCTGGCGCTGGCCGGGCTGGCCGCCTCGGCCTTCCTCTCCGCCACGCTGCTGCCCGGCAATTCCGAGCTCGCGCTCACCGCCTTCCTCTACAAGTGGCCCGACTGGTTGTGGCCGGCCCTGCTGTTGGCGACGCTGGCCAACAGCGCCGGCAGCGTCAGCAGCCTGTGGCTGGGGCGGCTCGCGCCGAGGAAGGAGCTGTCGCCCAGGATCGCGCGCTGGTTCGAGCGTTTCGGCCCGGCCACCCTGCTCTTGGCCTGGGTGCCGTTGATCGGCGACGCGCTGCCGCTGGCGGCGGGCTGGCTGCGCCTGCCGCTGCTGCCGAGCGTGCTGTGGCTGACCGCCGGCAAGGGGCTGCGCTACGCCGCCATCGCGCTGACGCTGCAGGTACTGACACGCTGACCGCTGACGCCGACGGGTTCGGAAATCCGTTCCGATGCCGGCAATGTTGTTCGGTTTTCCGAACGAAATGCCGCGTTGCCCACCCCGCCCCGGCGCCGGGACGGTCCGGCCGGGCACGGTCAGGGTGGCAAAATCGGCGTGGCGATAGAAAATTTTTCTATGGGTATTTTGATGTCGATTGATTTTCATGTCGTTTTGCCACGCCAGTGAGACAAAAAAAGCTACACCGGCCACTCTTTTTTTCGCCATCCGTCATGGATCGGATGAGCGCTTCATGACGAAAGCCCATGACAAAACACATACCCCGTAAACGCTTCGGCCAGAACTTCCTGCAGGACGCCAGCGTGATCGCAAGCATCGTGCACGCGGTCAACCCGCAGCTCGGCGACATCGTGGTCGAGATCGGCCCGGGCCTTGGCGCGCTGACCCGCCCGCTCTTGGCGCGTCTGCCGCACCTGCACGTGGTCGAGATCGACCGCGACATCATCAGCCGGCTGAAAAGCGAGTTCCCGCCCGAGCGCCTCACCATCCACGAAGGCGACGCGCTGGCCTTCGATTTTTCCAGCATCGGCACGCGTTTCAAGCTGATCGGCAACCTGCCCTACAACATCTCCACGCCGCTGCTGTTCCACCTGGCGAGCTACGGCGACCGCGTGGTCGACATGCACTTCATGTTGCAGAAGGAAGTCATCGAGCGCATGGTGGCCGAACCGTCCACCGCCGATTACGGCCGGCTCACGGTGATGCTGCAGTATCGCTTTGAAATGGAACAGATTCTGCATGTGCCGCCGGGCGCCTTCTGGCCGCCGCCCAAGGTGGAATCGGCCGTGGTGCGCATGATCCCGGCGCCCGGCCGCTGCGGTGTGGCGACCGACGAAGCCGAGCTCGAGGCCCTGGTCACCCTGGCCTTCTCGCAGCGCCGCAAGACGCTACGCAACAACCTCAAGGGCGTACTGGACGAGGCGGACTTCGCCGCGCTCGGCATCGACTCGGGGTTGCGCCCGGAGAACCTGACGGTGGAGCAGTACGTGGCCATGGCCAACCTGCTGAGCAGCCGGCGCTGACCCCGGCCCTTGCTGCGTTGCAGCTTGCGCCGGCCGCGGCCTGCCCCGAAAATCGTGGCGGCGGCACGCCGGCCTGCTGCCGGCAGGCAAAGGCAACGTCTTGAAATATAAATGAAAATCAGTAAACAGAAAGAGCGGTAACGATGATCCGATTCATGAACGTGCACAAGTGGTTCAAGGACCTGCATGTCCTCAACGACGTCAGCCTGAACGTCGCGGCCGGCGAGGTGGTGGTGGTGTGCGGCCCGTCCGGCTCGGGCAAGTCCACGCTGATTCGCACCGTCAACCAGCTCGAATCGATCAACTCCGGCGAGATCTGGGTGGACGGCAAGAACGTGGTCGACCCCAAGACCGATCTCAACGCCCTGCGCGCCGAAGTGGGCTTCGTGTTCCAGCACTTCAACCTCTACCCGCACCTGTCTGTACTTGACAACATCACATTGTCACCTCTAATGGTTAAGAAGATGGAACGGGCGGCCGCCGAGAAGCTGGCATTGCAATTGCTAGAACGCGTGGGACTGGCCCACAAGAAAGACGCCTTCCCGGCGCAGCTTTCCGGTGGGCAGCAGCAGCGTGTGGCTATCGCCCGCGGCCTGGCCATGCAGCCTCAGGTAATGCTGTTCGACGAGCCCACGTCGGCGCTGGATCCGGAAATGATCGGTGAAGTGCTGCGCGTGATGAAAGACCTGGCGGAATCGGGCATGACCATGATGGTGGTGACCCATGAAATGGGCTTCGCTCGCGAAGTGGCCGACCGGGTGGTGTTTGTCGATCATGGCCAGATCATCGAAGAAGCCCAGCCTGAGGAGTTTTTCATGAACCCCCAGCACGATCGGGCCAAGCAGTTCCTGCGCCAGTTGCTGACGCCGATGCAATAAGCCGGCAAAGCAGGCAACGGGGGCGGGGCACGCTGTCAGCACAGCGACCCCCGAATAACGGGGGCGCCGAGATCAATAGAACAGGAGAAACTTGCATGCGCTTTACCACTCGACTCATCTGCACCGCCACCGTTGGCGCCCTGCTCGCTGCTCCGGCCATGTCCGCCGAGCTGACCGGCACCCTGAAAAAGATCAAGGACTCCGGGACCATCGTCATCGGTCACCGTGATGCCTCCATTCCCTTCTCCTACCTCGACAACAACCAGCAGCCGATCGGCTACTCGATGGACATCGCCAACAAGGTGGTCGAAGCCGTCAAGAAAGACCTGAAGATGCCGGGCCTGAAGGTCCAGTACAACCTGGTGACCTCGCAGACGCGCATTCCGCTGGTCCAGAACGGCACCGTCGACATCGAATGCGGTTCCACCACCAACAACCTGGAGCGCCAGAAGCAGGTCGACTTCTCGGTCGGCATCTTCGAGATCGGCACCCGTCTCCTGACCAAGAAGACCTCCGGCGTGAAGGACTTCGCCGATCTGAAGGGCAAGAACGTGGTGACCACCGCCGGCACCACCTCCGAGCGCCTGATCAAGGCCATGAACGCCGAGAAGCAGATGGGCATGAACATCATCTCGGCCAAGGACCACGGCGAATCGTTCCTGATGGCCGAATCCGGCCGTGCCGTCGCCTTCATGATGGACGACGTGCTGCTGTACGGCGAAATGGTGAAAGCCAGGAACCCGGCCGAGTGGGTGGTGACCGGCAAGCCGCAGTCGTTCGAAATCTACGGCTGCATGATGCGCAAGGGCGACCCGGCCTTCAAGAAAGTCGTCGACGACGCCATCAAGGCCACCTACAAGTCCGGCGAGATCAACAAGATCTACGCCAAGTGGTTCACCAGCCCGGTTCCGCCGAAAAACCTCAACCTGAATTTCCCGATGTCGGCCGAACTCAAGGCTCTGATTAAGAACCCGACCGACAAGTCTGCCGAGCAGATGTAATCCTGACGGGCGACTCGAGCCTGTCATGACCCTGTTCCCGGCGCGGACCGGCGGCATTGCCGCCGCCACGCGCCGGCTCGCAGCGCTAGCCCGCCGCCTGTGGCGGGACGATTCACAGCCAATCCCGCATTGGTCGTGAGGGGTGCTGCTGCCCGCGCCATACCCTCCTCCCGGTATGGCTGACGAACAGGAACATGCCAGGCTCCGGGGGAGGTCGTCTCCCTTTTTGTTTGGAGATTGGGTATGAATTACAACTGGGACTGGAACGTCTTCTTCAAGTCCACCGGCATCGGCACGGAAATCTACCTCGACTGGTTCATTTCCGGTCTGGGCTGGACCATCGCCGTGGCGCTGGCCGGCTGGATCATCGCGCTGATCCTGGGGTCGGTATTGGGCGTGATGCGCACGCTCCCCAACAAGACCGCCTCGGGCATTGCCACCGCTTACGTCGAACTGTTCCGCAACGTGCCGCTGCTGGTGCAGCTGTTCGTCTGGTACTTCCTGGTGCCCGACCTGCTGCCGGAACGCGCGCAGATCTGGTTCAAGCAGGACCTGAGCCCGGCGACCTCGGCCTACCTGTCGGTGGTGGTCTGCCTCGGCCTGTTTACCGCGGCGCGGGTGTGCGAACAGGTGCGCACCGGCGTCCAGGCGCTGCCCAAGGGGCAGAACTACGCCGCCATGGCGATGGGTTTCCAGCAGGGGCAGATCTACCGCTATGTGCTGCTGCCGCAGGCTTTCCGCATCATCATCCCGCCGCTCACCAGCGAGTTCCTGAACATCTTCAAGAACTCCTCGGTGGCCTCGCTGATCGGCCTGATGGAACTCTTGGCGCAGACCAAGCAGACCGCCGAGTTTTCGGCCAACCTGTTTGAAGCGTTCACGCTCGCCACGGTGATCTACTTCGTGCTCAACATGAGCCTGATGAAGTTCATGGGCTGGGTGGAAACCCGTCTGCGGGTGCCGGGCATGATGGGAGGTGCCAAATGATGGGTTTCGATTTCAGCCAGATCGGCCCGGCCCTGCCCGGCCTGATCGACGGCATGGCGCTGACGCTCAAGCTGCTGCTCCTGGCAGTAAGCGGCGGCGTGGCGTTGGGGACGGTGCTGGCGCTGATGCGCCTGTCCAGTAACCGCCTGCTGTCCGGTGCCTCCAAGTTCTACGTCAATTATTTCCGCTCGATTCCGCTGCTGCTGGTGATCACCTGGTTCTACTTCGTGGTGCCGCTGATCTTCAAGTGGATTTCCGGCGAGTTCGTCGCGGTCGGCGCCTTCACCTCCTGCCTGGTGGCCTTCATGATGTTCGAAGCGGCCTACTATGCTGAGATTGTGCGTGCCGGCGTCCAGTCCATTTCCAAGGGCCAGCTCAATGCCGCCTACGCGCTGGGCATGACCTACGGCCAGGCAATGCGGCTGATCATCCTGCCGCAGGCCTTCCGCAAGATGATGCCGCTGCTGCTGCAGCAGTCCATCATCCTGTTCCAGGACACCTCGCTGGTGTACGCCGTGGGCCTGATGGACTTCCTCAACACCGCCCGCTCCAAGGGGGACATCGTCGGTCAGCCGAATGAGTTCCTGATCCTGGCCGGGGTGGTTTATTTTGTTATCAGTTTCGGCGCCTCCACCGTGGTGAAGCGTCTGCAAAAGAGGTTGGCAGTATGAGCGCGATGATTACTCTCAAGAACGTCAGCAAATGGTACGGTGACTTCCAGGTGCTCACCGATTGCTCGACCGCCGTGGAAAAGGGCGAAGTGGTGGTGGTGTGCGGCCCGTCCGGCTCCGGCAAATCCACCCTGATCAAGACCGTCAACGCGCTGGAGCCGTTCCAGAAGGGCGAGATCATCGTCGACGGCCTGTCGGTGGGCGACCCGAAGACCGACCTGCCCAAGCTGCGCGCGCGGATCGGCATGGTGTTCCAGAACTTCGAGCTGTTCCCGCACCTGTCGATCACCGACAACCTGACCATTGCCCAGGAAAAGGTGCTGGGGCGCAGCAAGGACGAGGCGCGCCAGAAAGGCCTGCACTATCTCGATCGCGTCGGCCTCAAGGCGCACGCCGCGAAGTTTCCGGGCCAGCTCTCCGGCGGTCAGCAGCAGCGCGTGGCGATCGCCCGCGCACTGTCGATGGACCCGATCGCCATGCTGTTCGACGAACCGACCTCGGCGCTCGACCCTGAAATGGTCAACGAGGTGCTGGACGTGATGGTGGAACTGGCGCACGAGGGTATGACCATGATGTGTGTGACCCACGAGATGGGCTTCGCGCGCAAGGTGGCCAACCGCGTCATCTTCATGGACAAGGGCGCCATCGTCGAGGATTGCGCCAAGGAAGAGTTCTTTGGCGACATCCAGGCCCGCTCCGAGCGTGCCCAGCACTTCCTGTCGAAGATTCTGCAGCACTGAGCCAGCGATGCCGGCGAGCCGAACGATCTTCCGCCCGCCTTGTCTGAGCAACGCCACCGCAACCCGGTGGCGTTTTCCATATCCGCTGCCGTGGGAAAAGGCAGCCTGCAGCAGGGCCGATGGTATCCGCCGGCCTTGTCCGGGAGACGGGAGGCCGTCGGGGTGGACGATGTTTCACGTGAAACCTGTTCTGCCGGTAAGGGTGGCGCTGGCCTTCCTGTCCTCGAGCAAGCCGCCTGTCATGGCCAGTGCCGCAGCTCGCGGTACTGCGGCCCCTGCGGCGTTAGTGTGGATTGCATCAGCGACACGCGCCGCAAGACGAACGGTAAGGGGGAGATCTCCTGGGGCGGCAGCCGGTGGCGCGCCCGGCGCAGCAGCGTCACGTGCGGCACGTATGGACGCGTCTCGGTCGGGAACCCGGCCTGTGCCAGTCCTTGCTGCAAGGCGGCCACCAGTTCGCTCAGCACGAGGCATGGCTGAGAACTGCCGGCCCAGACGATGCCGTTGGGCCAGCCGCCGACGCGGTCTATCGTCCACACCTCCCCGGCCAGACGCGGCAGGCTCTCCCCGATCGTCAGGAGCTCGTCCAGCCGCTCGGGAGCGACCTCGCCTAGAAAGGCCAGGGTCAGGTGCAGTCGCTCGGCGGCGACGACATGGCCACGGCTGTGTTTGGCCAATAAGTTGCCATTGGCATGCAATGACACGGAAGTCGACTTGTCCGGTATGATGGCAAAAAAGAGTCTCAAGACCCGATTCCTTTCCCCTAAACTGATCACTCGACGCTTTTCAGGGACGACACAGGTTTCTTCATGTACTCAACGCACTATCTGGGGCGGCAGCCGATTGTCGATGCCAGGGAAAACCTGGTGGGGTATGAATTGTTGTTCCGTTCCAGCCCGGTCAACGCCGCGCATGTCGTCGACGATTTCGCCGCCACCGCCACGGTAATCCGCCATGCCTTCGTCGACCTCGGCGTCGCCGAGGTGCTGGGCGACCGGCTGGGCTACATCAACGTCGACGAACAGCTGTTGATGAGCGACCTCGTCAACGTGCTGCCGCACGACACCGTGGTGCTGGAAATTCTGGAAACGGTCCGGGCGACGCCCGCCCTGCTGGTGCGGCTGGCCGAGCTGCGCCAGCGCGGCTTCCGCATGGCGATGGACGACCTGGTATCGCTGACCAGCGACAAGCGCGCCCTGCTCGATTATGTCGACATCGTCAAGATCGACCTCAGCCAGGTCGAGCTGAGCGCATTGCCGGCGCTGCTGCAAGCGCTGGAAGGTTTCCGCGGTAGCTTGCTGGCGGAAAAGGTCGACAACCCCGAGCAGTTCGAAACCTGTCGCGAGTTCGGCTTCAAATTGTTCCAGGGCTACTTCTTCGCCCATCCCACGGTGATCCACTCGCGCCAAGTCCGGCCCAAGGTGTCGGTACTGCTGCGCTTGCTGGGGTTGATCCTGAGTGACGCCGAAACCGATGCCCTGGAGGAAGCGTTCAAGAGCGCGCCCGATATCGCGCTGATGTTGCTCCGGCTCACCTCCACCGCGGTCATGGCCGACAAGTCGGCGGTCACCTCGATCCGCCAGGCCATCCTGCTCCTGGGACGGGACAAGATCAAACGCTGGACCCTACTCTTGATGTTTGCCACCGCCACGCCCCAAGGCGACAAGGTTCGCCACAATCCCCTGCTCGAACTGGCGGCCATGCGCGGCCGCATCATGGAGCGGCTGGCCCAGAGCCTGCGGCCGGAAGCGCCGCAGTTGGCCGAACAGGCCTTCATGGTCGGCATCCTGTCGCTGGTCGACGCCCTGATGCTGCGCCCCAAGACCGAGCTGATTCCGCAGCTGCCGGTCGATCAGATCATCAAGGACGCCGTACTCGATGGCCGGCACATCCTCGGCGAATGGCTCAAGGTCACCGTGTCGCTGGAAGACGAAAACACGGTACAGCCCGCCGGCTACGATGCCGAACTCCTCACCCGAATCGAAACCGAGTCGCTGGACTGGGTCAAACGCATGTGGGCGTAAGCCGGCCCGGGCCTTTACCCCGCCCGTGCCCACCCTTCCCGTGGACCCGGTCACGCTCCACGTCGGCCGCTTTGCTAAGCCCGCTCCAGCGAGGTCGCCCTTCCCGGTCTGCGTTCCGTGGCCGGGAGTGGGCGGGTGTTCAGATGATGTCGAGGTGGTCGATGCCCTCGAGCAGGTCGCGATCCTTGGCGCCCTCGCCGTACAGCTTGATCTTCAGGCGCAGGTCGTTGACCGAGTCGGCATTGCGTAGCGCATCCTCGTAGCTGATCAGACCACCCTCGTAGAGATCGAACAGCGCCTGGTCGAAGGTTTGCATGCCGCTCTCGCGCGACTTGCCGATCACCTCCTTCATCGAGGCGATCTCGCCCTTGAAGATCAGGTCCGCCATCAGCGGGCTGTTGAGCATCACCTCCACCGCAGCCACCCGGCCGCGCCCGGTGGCGAGCGGAACCAGCCGCTGCGAGATGATGGCGCGCATGTTCAGCGACAGGTCCATCAGCACCTGCTGGTGACGCTCTTCCGGGAAGAAGTTCAGGATGCGGTCGAGCGCCTGGTTGGCGTTGTTGGCGTGCAGGGTGGCGAGGCAGAGGTGGCCGGTTTCGGCGAACTGCAGGCCATAGCCCATGGTCTCGCGGTCGCGGATCTCGCCCATCAGGATCACGTCCGGCGCCTGGCGCAGGGTGTTCTTCAGTGCAATGTCCCAGCTGTCGGTATCGACCCCGACCTCGCGCTGGGTCACGATCGATTTCTTGTGCGGGTGCACGTATTCGATCGGGTCCTCGATGGTGATGATGTGGTCCTGGCTGTGGCTGTTGCGCCAGTCCACCAGTGCGGCCAGCGAGGTGGACTTGCCCGAGCCGGTGCCGCCGACGAAGATCACCAGGCCGCGCTTGATCAAGGCCACGTCCTTCAGCACTTCCGGCAGGCGTAGCTGGTCGAAGGTGGGGATCTCGGTATTGATCTTGCGCAGCACCATGCCGGCCATGCCCTGCTGGATGAAGGCGCTGACGCGGAAGCGGCCGATGCCCGGCGGGCTGATGGCGAAGTTCGCCTCCATCGAGGATTCGAACTCTTCCATCTGGCGGTCGTTCATCACCGAACGCACCAGCTCCTTGGTGTGCTGCGCCGACAGTGGCTGCGGCGACACCGGGATGATCTTGCCGTCGATCTTCATGGCCGGCGGGAAGTCGGCCGAAATGAAGATGTCCGAAGCGTTCTTGCCTACGGCGTGCTTGAGCAGGTCGTGGATGAACTTCGAGGCCTGGTCTCTTTCCATGATCGTTTTCCATCGTTGCCGGCGCTGAACGCCGGTGTCAGGCCTTTCTCACGAGGCGAGTCCCCGGCCGGTTGCGCGGCGCCGGAGTGGCGGAATCTTACGGTAGCGGGAGCACATGAAGATTCCGCGTCGCGGCGCCCATTGTGCCGGGCCAATCGTCGACTCGCTCGGTGGGATGAGCGCGGCACGCGGCCGCTCACCGGGACAAGGGGTTGCCGTCTCGTGAAAGGGGCGCTTAGAACAAATCCTTGTTGCTGGCCTTCAGCCGTGCCTCGGCCGGTGACGCGATGTTGCGGCGTACCAGTTCCTGCAGGCACTGGTCGAGCGTCTGCATGCCGTACTGCTGGCCGGTCTGGATCATCGAGTTGATCTGGGCGATCTTGTTCTCACGGATCAGGTTGCGGATCGCCGCCGTGCCGACCATGATCTCGTGCGCCGCCACCCGTCCGCTGCCGTCTTTGGTCTTCAGCAGGGTCTGCGAGATCACCGCGCGCAGGCTCTCCGACAGCATCGAGCGCACCATCTCCTTCTCGCCGGCCGGGAACACGTCGACGATACGGTCGACGGTCTTGGCGGCTGAGCTGGTGTGCAAGGTGCCGAACACCAGGTGGCCGGTTTCCGCCGCGGTCATGGCGAGGCGGATGGTTTCCAGGTCGCGCATTTCCCCCACCAGGATCACGTCCGGGTCTTCGCGCAGCGCCGAGCGCAAGGCGTTGGCGAAACTGTGGGTCTGCTGCCCCAGTTCGCGCTGGTTGATCATGCAGCGCTTGCTCTGGTGCACGAATTCGATCGGGTCTTCCACGGTCAGGATGTGGGAGAATTCATTATCGTTGATATAGTCGATCATCGCCGCCAGCGTGGTGGACTTGCCGGAGCCGGTCGGTCCGGTCACCAGCACCAGGCCGCGCGGGTAGCTGGCGATCTCCTGGAAGATCTTCGGCGCCGACAGCTCCTCCAGCGTCAGCACCTTGGACGGAATCACCCGGAACACGGCGCCCATGCCGCGGTTCTGCATGAAGGCGTTGACCCGGAAGCGGGCGATGCCGGGCAGCTCGAACGAGAAGTCGCACTCCATCATTTCTTCGAACGCCTTGCGCTGGAAGTCGTTCATGATGTCGTACACCTTGTCGTGCACTTCGTGGTGCTCCAGCGGCGGCAGGTTGATGCGGCGCACGTCGCCGTTGACCCGGATCATCGGCGGCAGGCCGGCCGACAGGTGCAGGTCGGACGCCTTGTTCTTGACGGTGAAGGCCAAGAGCTCGGAAATTTCCATTTATAATTCTCCCCAATTCGATACCGCTACGGCGGGCCGTCAGCGCCAGACCACCGGCATGACCTTTCCTGATTGTAAGCATAAGCGCCGGGACTTGGTATGCTGATGCAGTGGGAGCCGTCCCGACGTGGGGCGGCGGCAGTGTTGCGGTTGTACCAAGGACATCATGACTTCAGCTATTTCATCCTCTCTGGCCGCGGTCCGCCAGCGGCTGGCCGCGGCCGAGGCCGCCGCCGGGCGTGCATCCGGCTCGGTATGCCTGCTGGCGGTCAGCAAGACGTTTCCGGCCGACGCCATCCAGGAGGCGTACGCCGCCGGGCAGCGCGCTTTCGGCGAAAACTACGTGCAGGAGCTGCAAGCCAAGGGCGCTGTGCTGGGCGGGCTGGACATCGAGTGGCACTTCATCGGGCCGCTGCAATCCAACAAGACGCGCCCGGTGGCCGAGCTGGCGCACTGGGTGCATTCGGTGGAGCGTCTGAAAATCGCCGAACGCTTGTCGTCGCAGCGTCCCGCATCCTTGCCGCCGCTCAATGTCTGCCTGCAGGTGAACGTCTCGGGCGAGGAGAGCAAGAGCGGTTGCGAACCGCACGAGGTGCTGGCGCTGGCGCGTGCCGTCGCCGCCCTGCCGCGTCTGACCTTACGCGGCCTGATGTGCATCCCCGAGCCGACCGCCGATCAGGCACGGCTGACGGGCCAGTTTGCGCTGTTGCGCCGGCTGCGCGACGAGATGGCGGCACAAGGCCCGGCGCTCGACACCCTGTCGATGGGGATGTCGGCCGACCTGGAGCTGGCGGTGCGGGAAGGCTCGACGCTGGTACGGGTCGGCACGGCCATTTTCGGCTCCCGGACGTATCCATCATAATGGTTTTGCCAAATTGGCTACGATATACAATCGACAAATAGAGGACTCAGCATGCAGATCACCTTCATCGGCGGCGGCAACATGGCCTCCGCCATCATCAGCGGCCTGGCCAAACAGGGCGGCCACCGCATCAGCGTGGTGGAGCCCAGCGCCGACAAGCGTAACCAGTTGGAACAGGCCTACGGCGTGACCGCGTTGGAACAGCCGCCGCAACACCTGTCAGCCGACGATGTGGTGGTGCTGGCGGTCAAGCCGCAGCAGCTGAAGGACGTGTGCCTGGCCCTGGCCCCGGTGCTGGGCAATGCCCTGGTGGTGTCGATCGCCGCTGGCGTCGGCATTGCGGCGCTGGCGCGCTGGCTCGGTTCCGGGCGCATCGTGCGCGTGATGCCCAATACTCCGGCCATGGTCGGCAAGGGTGTCTCGGGGCTGTTCGCTCCGCTCGGCCTGGCCGAAGGCGATCGCAACAACGCCGCCGCCATCATGGCGGCGGTGGGCAAGGTGTTCTGGCTCGAGAACGAGAGCGGCATCGACGACATCACCGCAGTATCCGGCAGCGGCCCGGCCTACGTGTTCTACTTCATCGAGTCGATGATTGCGGCGGCGCGTGAACTCGGTTTTGACGACGCCACCGCTCGTCAGCTGGTGCTGGGCACCTTTGATGGCGCCGTCGAGCTGGCAAAGCAAAGCGATCTCGACGTGGCCACCCTGCGCGCCAACGTCACCTCCAAGGGCGGCACCACCGAGCGGGCCGTCGCCCGTTTCGAGGCCGACGGCGTCAAGGCGGCGATCCAGGCCGGGATGCAGGATTGCCGGGCGCGTTCGGTGGAGTTGGGCCAGCTACTGAGCCAGGACTGAGATGATCGCCGAGACCCTGCAATTCCTGATCAAGACGCTGGCCGACCTGTTCGTGCTGGTGCTGCTGCTGCGCTTCTACCTGCAGGTGGCGCGCGCGCCGTTCAAGCACCCGCTGTCGCAGTTCGTGATGGCGGTGAGCAATTTCGCGGTGCTGCCGATGCGCAAACTGGTGCCGAGCGTGCACGGCTATGACACGGCCACGCTGCTGCTGGCGCTGCTGGTCGGCCTCTTCAGCAACGTGCTGATGCTGGCGCTCAATCCCCTGCCGTACAGTTTCGCCGCGCCGGAAACCTGGCTAGGGCTGTTGTGCCTGTCGCTGCTGGACGTGTTCCGCCAGTCGCTGTACCTTTTGATGGGGGCGGTCATCGTCCAGGCCATCCTGAGCTGGGTGAATCCGTACAATCCGCTGACACCGATCCTGGACGCGCTGACCCGGCCGTTCCTGCGGCCGTTCCGCCGGGCGGTCATCGGCGGGGTGGATTTGTCGCCGCTGATCCTGTTCCTGATCATCCAGGTGATCCTGATGCTGCCGGTGCGGGCGCTGGAAAGCGTTTTTCTGATGCAACTCAAGGTCGCGTTATAGCTGTTATGGTTTGCTGTCGGGTTGAATCCCGACATTACGGGTGTGTCCTATCCAAATCTTTAAGGAGAGAGGTATGAAAAAGACGCTGCTGGCTGCGGTCATGCTGGGCGTAGTCGCCACGCCGGCCATGGCCAACCTGCAACTTGCCCAGAAATACAATTGTCTGGCCTGTCACTCGGTGGACAAGAAGGTAGTGGGTCCGGCCTACAAGGATGTCGCCAAGAAATATGCTGGTGACAAGGGCGCCGAAGCCAAGCTGATGGCCAAGGTCAAGGCCGGTGGTTCCGGGGTGTGGGGCGCGGTGCCGATGCCGCCGAACCCGCAGGTCAGCGATGCCGACCTGAAAACCCTGGTGAAGTGGGTGCTGTCGCTGAAATAAGCGGCCGGGCTCGGAATTCGCAAAGGGCGGCCTCGGCTGCCCTTTGTCGTGTAATAAGGCTTGTCATTGTGTGCGAATCGCACTATACCGGGGCACATGAGGAGGGATTTTCCCGGCGAGTCGTCTGTCCAATATAGTTGCACAAAGACCATGCCACCGGTAATCTTCAGCGCTTGTCTGCCAACTCTATGCTGGAAGCACTAAATTATGGCCAAGCTGACCGAACAGGATATCCTCAACTGGGAAGGCGAGGATTACATGAACGCCGACCACCTTGAGTTCTTCAAAGAGCGGCTGTTGCAGATGCAGCAGGAGTTGTTGAGCAACGCCAACGCGACGGCGAACCATCTGCAGGAGCAGGAGGCCACTCCCGACCCGGCCGACCGGGCCACGCTCGAGGAGGAATACGCGCTGGAACTGCGTACCCGCGACCGCGAGCGCAAGCTGTTGCAGAAGATTCAGTCGTCCCTGCGCGATATCGAAGACGGTTCCTACGGCTTCTGCGAAGACACCGGCGAGCCGATCGGGCTCAAGCGCCTGATGGCGCGTCCGACCGCCACGCTGTCGGTGGAGGCACAGGAGCGCCGCGAACGCATGAAGCGCCAGTACGCCGACTAATCCGCGGCGAGGGTGAATGAAAAAAGCGTCCCAAAAGGGCGCTTTTTTTGTTTTTTATCCGGGTTGGCGCGGCGCTGCCAAGATGCGGCCGGGTGGGCGCGGGACTTGTCGCAGTGCGCAAAATGCAGGTATTGTGTGATGCAGTCAATACACAGAAAAATGCCCCGAGGCACATCACCATGCAACGACAGACCGACGACGTCCGAATCCGCGAAATCAAGGAACTCCTGCCTCCGATTGCGCACCTCTACGAGCTGCCGATCACCGAAACCGCCTCCGAGCTGATCTACAACACCCGCCGCGAAATCGCCGCGCTGCTGCGTGGCGAGGACGATCGCATGCTGGTGGTGATCGGCCCGTGTTCGATCCACGATCCGGCCATGGCCGAGGAGTACGCCGAACGCCTGATGAAGTTGCGCCACGAGCATGCCCGCGAGCTGATCGTGGTGATGCGCGTGTACTTCGAGAAGCCGCGCACCACGGTGGGCTGGAAGGGGCTGATCAACGATCCGCACCTGGATGAGTCGTACGACATCAACTCCGGTCTGCGCCTGGCGCGTCGTCTGCTGTTGAACCTGAACAACGCGGGCATGCCGGCGGCCACCGAATTCCTCGACATGATCACGCCGCAGTACTTCGCCGACCTGATCTCGTGGGGCGCCATCGGTGCGCGCACCACCGAGTCGCAGGTGCACCGCGAGCTGGCGTCGGGGCTGTCCTGCCCGGTGGGCTTCAAGAACGGTACCGACGGCAACCTGAAGATCGCCGTCGACGCCATCCGTGCCGCGAGCCAGCCGCACCACTTCCTGTCGGTGACCAAGACCGGCCATTCCGCCATCGTCTCCACCGGCGGCAACCCGGATTGCCACGTGATCCTGCGCGGCGGCAAGGAACCGAACTACTCGGCCGAGCACGTGCGCGCCGCCGCGGCCGAGCTGGCCGGCGTCGGCCTGGCGCAGAAGCTGATGGTGGACTTCAGCCACGCCAACAGCCGCAAGGACTACAAGCGCCAGATGGAAGTGGCGCGCGACGTGGCGGGACAACTCGCCGCCGGCGACACCCACATCTTCGGTGTGATGGTGGAAAGCCACTTGGTGGAAGGTCGCCAGGACCTGAAGCCGGGCTGCGAGCTGACCTATGGCCAGAGCATCACCGACGCCTGCATCGGCTGGCAGGATACCGAGGATCTGGTGCAGATCCTGGCCGACGCGGTCAAGGCGCGCCGTGCCAAGGTGGGCGTGCCGGCGGGCAAGTGAGCCCTGCTACGCGGCATGACAAAACCCGGCTCAGGCCGGGTTTTTTGTTTTTCTGGACGAGCGCCCGCTGTGGCGCAGCGGGCTTCGGCCAACCTTGAGGTTCAGTCCCGGCCGTCGAGCAGGTCGCCCAGCCCGCCCAGCACCGAGCCCTGCTCGCTGGAGCGCCCGCCGGCTTTCGGGCTGGCGGCGATCAGCCGGTCGGCCAGGCGCGACAGCGGCAACGATTGCAGCCATACCCTCCCCGGCCCGGTGAGGGTGGCGAGGAACAGCCCCTCGCCGGCGAACAGCGCGCTCTTGAGCTTGCCGACGTACTGGATGTCGAAATCGACCGAGGGCTGGTAGGCCACCACGCAGCCGGTGTCGACGCGCAGCGTCTCGCCCGGCGCCAGCTGGCGTTCGGTCAGGGTGCCGCCGGCGTGCAGGAAGGCATAGCCGTCGCCGTCCAGGCGCTGCATGATGAAGCCTTCGCCGCCGAACAGCCCGGTGCCGATCTTCTTCTGCAAGGCGATGCCGAGGCTGACGCCCTTGGCGGCGGCGAGGAAGCTGTCCTTCTGCGCGTACAGCGTGCCGCCCAGTTCCAGCAGGTGCACCGGCACGATCTTGCCGGGGTAGGAGGCGGCGAAGGCGACGCGTTTCTTGCCCGGCGCCTGGTTGACGAACACCGTGGTGAACAGCGACTCGCCGGTGAGCAGGCGCTTGCCGGCGCCCATCAGTTTGCCGAGCAGACCGCCCTGCGCCGCCGAGCCGTCGCCGAACACGGTGTCCATGCTGATGCCGTCCTCCATGTAGTACATGGTACCGGCCTCGCCGACGGCGGCCTCGCCCGGGTCCAGCTCCACTTCGACGTACTGCATGTCGTCGCCGAAGATCTCGTAATCGATCACGTCCATCGCCATGCGCATTCTCCTGACTGGGGTGGCTGTTCCATCATGCTAGCCCAGCGGGTCCGGCCGCGGCCAGTGCCGCCAGCGCGTCGGGGGTGTTGAGGTTGGGCAGGGCCTGGTCGAACGGCACGATGCGGTGTTCGAGCGTGGCGAGCCAGCCGCGGATGGAGCGGCCGCCGCCGACGAGGTAGGTTTCGAGCGCCCCCTGCAGCCCGGGACGCAGCGCCAGCAAGGTGGGATGCCAGTGTTCCGGATCGCTTGCCGAGGCGGCGGCGAGGCCGCCCTCCAGCGCCTCCAGCAGCCGTGACGCCAGCTCGGCCGGCAGCCGCACCGCGTCGCAGGGCAGCATCAGCAGGGTGTCGTGCGGGGCGGCGGCAAGACCCGCCAGCAGGCCGGCGAGCGGACCGGGGTAGTCCGGCAGCGTGTCCGGCAGTACCGGGTGGCCGAAGGCGCGGTAGATGTCTAGGTGGCGGTTGGCGGAGATCAGGATGCGCGCCGGGGGAGTCTGCGCCGCCAGCGCGGCCAAGGTATGGGCGATCAGGGGTTGGCCGAACAGCTCGAGCAGCCCCTTGTCCTGGCCGCCCATGCGCGTGGCGCGCCCGCCGGCCAGGATCAGCGCGCTGTAGCTCATTGCCAGCGTCCGGCGGCGCCCTCGTCGCTGGACTTGGCCTCGACCCAGCGGCTGTGGCCGTCGGCGTCGATTTCCTTTTTCCAGAACGGTGCCTGCGTCTTCAGGAAGTCCATCAGGAATTCGCAGGCGGCGAACGCGGCGGCACGGTGCGCGCTGGCGGTGACCACCAGCACGATCGGTTCGCCCAGCGCCATCCGGCCGACGCGATGGTGGATCAGCGCGGCGGAGAGCGGCCAGCGCGCACGCGCCTCGGCGACGATGGCGGCGAGCGACTTCTCGGTCATACCGGGATAGTGTTCCAGTTCCAGCGCGGCGACGTTGTCGCCATCGCCATGGCGGCGCACCACGCCGACGAAGCTGACCACGGCGCCGACGCCGGGATCGGCCGACAGCCGGGCGATTTCCTGGCCGGCGTCGAAGGTGGCGGCGTCGACGCGGATGGTGAAGGCGTCCATGTCAGCCTCCGGTGACCGGCGGGAAGATCGCCACTTCGTCGCCGGCGGCGAGTCCGCTATCCACGGTCGCCAGCTCCTGGTTGAGCGCGACGCGGAACACGCGGCCTTCGGCCAACTCGTCGGCCCAGGCGCCGCCGCGCGCGCGCAGCTCGGCGAGCAGCGCGCCGACGCTGGCGGCATCGCTCTCCAGGGTTTCGTGATCACGGCCGAAGGCGTCCTTCAGTCGCGCAAAATACAACAGCTTCAGTTTCATCTATTTCGACTCCGGGTCGGCATCCGGCTTGCCGCGCCCGGCCAGCATCACCCACAGGTGAAAGGCCAGCCCGGCCAGTGGTACCAGCGCCATGATGACGACGAAAACCCATTCCAGGGGAGATAGCAGTTCGCTCATGGTGCCAGTGTACGCAAGCCGGCGGCCCAGGCCAATGCGCCGGGTGGCAGAGGGCCGGCTGGCCGAAAGTAGTAGAAGTGGTATCTGGAATACATGTTCTTTACAATAGCGGGATGACTACCTTCGCCCCCACCCTCCCCTTGTCCGCCACCCTGCGTCGCCGCCTCGGCCGCTGGTGGCCCGAACCCCTGGTCATCAGCCGGCGCGAGCAGCTGGCGGTGGCCGTGGCCGCGCTGGCGGCCATCGCCTTGACCGCGCTGATCACCCACCTGACCGTCGGCGACGCGCCGTGGCTGGTGGCGTCGATGGGCGCCGCCGCGGTGCTGCTGTTCGCCTTGCCGAGCAGCCCGCTGGCGCAGCCCTGGCCGCTGGTCGGCGGCCATGTGCTGTCGGCCGCCATCGGCGTCGTCTGCGCGCGCTGGGTGCCGAATCCCTGGCTCGCCGCCGGGATGGCGGTCGGGCTCGCCATCTTTGCGATGATCTCGCTGCGCTGCCTGCACCCGCCGGGCGGCGCGATCGCGCTCAACGCCGTGATCGGCGGCCCGGCGATCCACGCCATGGGCTTCGGCTTCGTGCTGTGGCCGGTACTGCTCAACGCGCTCGCCATGCTGGCGCTGGCGCTGCTGCTCAATAACCGCGTGCTGCGCCGCCCGTACCCGCGCCCGCTGCCGCAACCCAACCGCCACCTGATCAGCGATCCCAAGCCGCTGGAACGCATGGGCATCCGCGACGAGGACGTCGAAGCCGCGCTGGCCGGTTTCAACCACCTGCTCGACATCAGCCGCAGCGACCTGGAACAGGTGATGACCCTGGCCGAGATGCACTCCTACCGGCGCCGGCTCGGCGACATCCGCTGCCGCGACATCATGTCGCGCGACCTGATCAGCCTGCGCCCGGACGCCAGCCTGCAGGAGGCGTGGCGCCTGCTGCGCCGGCACAAGGTGCGCGCGCTGCCGGTGCTCGGCGAGTTTGGCCAGGTGCTGGGCATGGTGTCGCTGGTGGACTTCCTCAAGCGCCTGGACGGCACGCCGCAGGGCCTGCGCGAGCGCGTGGCGAAGCTGTTGGGCGGGCGCGGTGCCGACAACCGCGTGGCGGCGATCATGAGCACGCCGGTGGTGAGCGTGCGCGAGACGCTGCACCTGGTCGAGCTGGTGCCGCTGTTCGCCGACCGCGGCCTGCACCACGTGCCGGTGGTGGGGGCGGACGGCACGCTCACCGGCATGATCAGCCAGTCCGATCTGATCGCCGCCTTGTACCAGGGCAAGCTGGCCGCCTGAGGCGACGTGGCCGCGGGGTGTGGCGACATCCGCCGCCGCACCCGCCCATCGCTACGGATCCCCGCCGGCGGCTGCCCTCTGCCTGCGGCCGGTGGCTTGTGCTTATAATGCAAGCATAACCATATCAGGGAGAGGGCCATGCAGGGCAGCATTCTCAGGGGACCGCGCCTGGTCGCGTTGTTTCTCGCCGGTTGCCTGCTGTTCAACTACCCCGTGTTGGCGCTGTTCGATCGCCCGGCCGAGCTGTTCGGCCTGCCCCTGCTGTTCGTCTACCTGTTCGCCGCCTGGTTCGGCCTGATCGCGCTGATGGCGTGGATCATCGAGCGTCGGCGCGACTGAGGCGGAACCGACCTTGATCCCGGCCCCCTCCTCGCCGTCGTCGCCCTGCTCTACCTGGGGCTGCTGTTCGCGGTCGCCTGGTGGGCGGACCGGCGGGCCGACCAGCAGCGCTCGGTGATCGCCAACCCCACCGTGTACGCCCTGTCGATGGCGGTGTATTGCACCACCTGGACCTTCTACGGCAGCGTCGGCCGCGCCGCCGGCTCAGGGGTCGGCTTCCTTCCGATCTACCTCGGCCCCACCCTGGTGATGGCGCTGGGCTGGTTCCTGCTGTTGAAGATGATCCGCAGTGCCAAGGCCAACCGCATCACCTCCATCGCCGACTTCATCGCCTCGCGCTACGGCAAGAGCCAGCTGCTCGGCGGGCTGGTGACGGTGATCGCGGTGGTCGGCGTGGTGCCCTACATCGCGCTGCAGCTCAAGGCGGTCTCCGGCAGTTTCGACATCCTGCTGCATTATCCGCAGGCGCTGCTGCCGCGGCAGGCGCCGGCCGCCCCCTTCTTTGCCGATACCACGCTCTACATCGCGCTCATCCTGGCCGTCTTCACCATCCTGTTCGGCACGCGCCATCTCGACGCCACCGAGCGCCACGAGGGCATGGTGGCGGCGGTGGCGCTGGAATCGGTGGTCAAGCTGGTGGCCTTCAGCGCGGTCGGCGTGTTCGTCACCTACGGCCTCCACGACGGCTTCGGCGACATTTTTCAGCGCAGCCAGGCAGTGGAACAACTGCACCTGCTGACCGCGTCGCTGGCGACGAGCCAGGGCTACGCCACCTGGTTCTCGCTGACCCTGCTGGCGGCGCTGGCGATGCTGTTCCTGCCGCGCCAGTTCCAGGTGGCGGTGGTGGAAAATGTCAACGAGGCGCATCTGAAGCGTGCCATCTGGCTGTTTCCGCTTTACCTGTTGCTGATCAACATCTTCGTGCTGCCGATCACGCTCGGTGGCTTGCTGCGCTTTGCCGGGCAAGGGGTCGACGCCGATACCTTCGTGCTGACGCTGCCGGTGGCCGAGCAGCAGGGAACGCTGGCCTTGCTGGTGTTCATCGGCGGGCTGTCGGCCGCCACCGGCATGGTCATCGTCGAGACCATCGCCCTCTCCACCATGGTCTGCAATGACCTGGTGATGCCGCTGTTGCTGCGCTGGAAAGGGCTGGCGCTGGACACCTCGCGTGACCTTTCCGGTCTGCTGCTGGCGATCCGGCGCGGCGCGATCGTCGCCATCCTGCTGCTCGGCTATCTCTATTTCCGCCTTGCCGGCGAGGCCTATGCGCTGGTTGGCATCGGCCTGATCAGCTTTGCCGCCGTCGCCCAGTTTGCCCCGGCGATGATCGGCGGCATGTACTGGCGCGGCGGCACGCGGGACGGGGCGCTGGCCGGCTTGAGCGCCGGTTTCCTGGTCTGGGGCTACACGCTGCTGCTGCCGTCGTTCGCCAAGTCCGGCTGGCTGCCGGCGGGCTTCCTCGCCGACGGGCCGTTCGCCATCGCCTTGCTCAAGCCGCAGCAACTGTTCGGCCTCGCCGGGCTGGACGAGATTTCGCACTGCCTGTTCTGGAGTTTCTGCGCCAATATCGGCGCCTACGTCGTGGTCTCGCTGCGGCGCCCGCCGAGCGCCGTCGAGGCGAGTCAGGCGCGGCTGTTCGTCGACGCCCTGAAGCACACCCGCCCGGTCGGGGTGGCGCTGTGGCGCGGGCGCGCCGAGAGCGGTGCCCTGGTCACGCTGGTTGGGCGCTTTCTCGGCCCTGAGCGAGCGCGCACCGCGTTCGCCGAATACGCCCGGCGGCGTGGCGTGGCGGATATCGCCGCCTTGGAGGCCGATGCCGACCTGGTGCATTTCGCCGAGTCGCAGCTGGCCGGCGCCATCGGCAGCGCCTCGGCCCGGGTGATGGTGGCGTCGGTGGCGCAGGAAGAGCCGCTGTCGCTGGCCGAAGTGATGGACATCCTCGACGAGGCCTCGCAACTGCGCCGTTACAGCCGCGAGCTGGAGCGCAAGTCGCAGCAACTGGCGGCGACGACGCGCGAACTCACCGCCGCCAACGCGCGCCTGCAGGAACTCGACCGGCTCAAGGACGATTTCATGTCGTCGGTGACGCACGAGCTGCGTACGCCGCTGACCTCGATCCGCGCCCTGTCCGAAATCCTGCGCGACGACCCCGACATCCCGCCGCCGGAGCGCCAGCACTTCCATGCCATCATCGTTGGCGAGACCGAGCGCCTGACGCGGCTGGTGAACCAGACCCTCGATCTGGCCAAGATCGAATCGGGCAACGCCGAGTGGCACACCACCGAAATCGACCTCAAGCAACTGGTGGCGCAGTCGGCCGAAGCGACCGGGCAGCTGTTCCGCGACAAGGAGGTGACGTTGTCGCTCGAGCTGCCGGACCGCGTGCCACCGCTCCTGGCCGATCGCGACCGGCTGATCCAGGTGATGCTCAACCTGCTGTCGAACGCCGCCAAGTTCGTCGGCCGCGGCGGCAGGGTGACGGTGCGTCTCGCCGAAACCCCGGAGGGGCTGCGCGTGGACGTCGCCGACAACGGCAAGGGCATCGCGCCGGAGGAGCAGCAACTGATCTTCGAGCGCTTCCGCCAGGGCGGCGGCGGCATGACCGACAAGCCCGCCGGCACTGGCCTCGGCCTGCCGATCAGCCGCCACATCATCGAGCACTTCGGCGGCCGGCTGTGGGTGGAGAGCGTCCCGGGGGCCGGCGCGACCTTTTCCTTCGTGCTGCCGCGTGCGGCTGTGGGACAATGACATGACATACGCAGCGTTCAGACTGCGACAGGAGACCGGGCATGAGCAAGACACTGTTGATAGCCGACGACGAACCCAACATCGTGATTTCCGTCGAGTACCTGATGAAGCGCGAGGGGTTCGAGGTGCTGGTGGCGGGCGACGGCGAGGAAGCGCTGGCGAAGATCCGGCAGCATCGGCCGGACATCGTGCTGCTTGACGTGATGATGCCCAAGATGAACGGTTTCGACGTGTGCCAGGCGGTGCGCGCCGATCCGGCGCTGGCCGGGGTGCGCATCCTGATGCTGACCGCCAAGGGGCGCGACACCGAGGTGGCCAAGGGCCTGGCGCTGGGGGCCGACGTCTACATGACCAAGCCGTTCTCGACCCGCGAGCTGGTGGAGAAGGTACGCCAGCTGGTCGGTCAATGAGCTGCCGGAGGCCGAACCGATGACGCCGTCGCGCAAACTGGGGCTGGCTGCCGGCACCGTCTGTCTCGTCCTCGTCGCGGCACTGGCGGCCACGGCGTGGCTGGCCTGGCACGCCGCCCGCGGCACCGGGCTCGCCCTCAACGACCTGGTGACGGCGCTGCTGATCCTCGCCCTGCTGTTGTGCGGCAGCGCGGTGGCGGCATTGCGCGACGCGGTGGCGCGCTACGTGCGGGCGCCGCTGCGCCTGGCCGAGCAGGTTGCCACCGTGGTGGCCGACGCGTCGCGCCGGGTGAAGACCGACGGCGGCAGCGAGTTGCACGGCCTGGTCCTGGCGATCAACGAGCTGGCGGCGGCGCGCGCGGCGCTGCAGCGCGACGTGGCGGAACAGGTACGCACCGCGCAACGCTCGCTCGAGGCCGAGAAGAACCGCCTCGCGGCGCTGATGGCGGAGCTGCACCAGAGCGTGGTGGTGTGCAACCTCGACGGCCGCATCCTGCTCTACAACCAGCACGCGCGCAGCGAGGTCGGCGACGAGTTGCTGGGTTTGGGGCGCTCGATCTACGCCATTTTCGATCATGGCCTGATCGCCTACGCGCTGGAGAGCGTGGGCCAGCGCCTCGGGCGCGAGAGTGCGCCGGCGGCGGAGTTCGTTGCCGCCACCGCGGCCGGCCGGTTGCTGCGCGTGCACCTGGCGCCGGTGCTGGGCGGCGACGTCCAGGAGGCGGCCACGGCCGCGCCGACGATCGCCGGCTTCGTGCTGATCCTCGACGACATCACCGCCAGCTTCGCCGAGGAGTCGCGGCGCGACACCGTGATCCAGGCCTTTACCGAAGGCGTGCGTGGGCCGCTGGGCAGCCTGCGTGCCGCCGCCGAAATGTTGTCGGACTACGGCGACATGGGCGAAGACGAGCGGCGCCGTTTCCTCGGGGTGATCCGTGACGAGGCGCAGCAGCTGTCGCAGCGCCTGGAGCATGCCGCCAGCGACTACGGCGACGCCCTCAAGGCGCGCTGGCCGCTGGAGGTGGTGCGCGGCGTGGACGTGGTGACGGCCGCGCTGCAGCGGGTCACGGCGCAGACCGGCGTGCCGTGCAAGGCCGAGGAGCTCGACGACGCGCTGTGGATCAAGGTCGACAGTTTCTCGCTGTTGCAGGCGCTGAGCTACCTCACCGGCCGCCTGCACGACGAGTACGGCGTGCGCGAGGTGCGCCTGGCGCTGTCGCGCGCCGAACACCACGCCCAGCTCGACCTGATCTGGAGCGGCACCGCCATGAACACCGAGACCGCGATGTCCTGGGAGCTCGACGCCATGCGGGGGGCCGGAACCAGCGCGCCGTCGGTGCGCGAGGTGGTCGAGCGCTGCAACGGCGAGATGTGGTTCGAGCGCCAGCGCGCCGCGCACCGCGCCCTGTTCCGGCTGCTGCTGCCGCTGGTCGAGCCGCGCCGCGAGCGTCACGAAGAGACGCGCTTCCTGCGCGGCGGCAGCCGGCCGGAATTCTACGACTTCGACCTGTTCCGCTGGTCGGAGGGCGGCCACGCCCTCGACGAGCGCCTGCTGTCGGAGCTGTCCTACACCGTGTTCGATACCGAGACCACCGGACTGGAGCCCGCCGCCGGCGACGAGATCATCCAGATCGGCGCCACCCGCATCGTCAACCGTCGCTTGCTGCAGCACGAGGGCTTCGAGCAGTTGATCGATCCGCGGCGGCCGCTGCCGGAGGACTCGGTGAAGATCCACGGCATCACCCCCGAGATGCTGGCGGGCCAGCCGCCCCTCGACACCGTGCTGCCGGCGTTCCGCGCCTACTGCGCCGACACCGTGCTGGTGGCGCACAACGCCGCCTTCGACATGCGCTTCCTGCAGCTGAAGGAGGCGTCGACCGGGGTGCGTTTCGACCAGCCGGTGCTCGACACGCTGCTGCTGTCGGCGGTGCTGCACCCGAACCAGGAGTCGCACCGCCTGGAGGCGATCGCCGAGCGGCTGGGGGTGAGCATCATCGGGCGCCACACCGCGATGGGCGACGCCATCGTCACCGGCGAGGTGTTCCTGAAGATGATCCCGTTGCTGGCGGAAAAGGGCATCCGCACGCTACGCGAGGCGCGCGAGGCGTCGGAGCGGACCTACTACGCGCGCATCCGCTACTGAGCGGGGATAAAAAACACCGCCGGGCTGTTCAGCCGCGGCGGTGTGATTGGACGGGTCGTGCGCTTGGCGCTGGTGAAAGAAATCGCCGCGAGCGCCCCCAGGCCGGTTCGAGAAGCACAGCCGTACAAGTGGTACGGCGAGAATCGCAGGGCCGGTATGGGGCCGCGCAGCCGATTTATTTCCCAGCGGCTTACTTGACGATCTGCGCCAGCTCGCCCTTCAGGTACTTGTTGGCCATGGTGTCCAGGCTCACCGGCTTGATCTTGCTGGCCATGCCGGCGGCGCCGAAGGCTTCGTAGCGGGCGATCACGATGTCGCGCATGGCGATGGTGCTGGCCGCCAGGTATTTGCGCGGGTCGAACTCTTTCGGGTTCTGCGCCAGGAAGCGGCGGATGGCGCCGGTCGAGGCCAGGCGCAGGTCGGTGTCGATGTTGACCTTGCGCACGCCGTGCTTGATGCCTTCCACGATCTCTTCCACCGGCACGCCGTAGGTTTCGCCCAGCTCGCCGCCGAATTCGTTGATGATCGCCAGCCATTCCTGCGGCACGCTGGAAGAACCGTGCATCACCAGGTGGGTGTTGGGGATGCGGGCGTGGATTTCCTTGATGCGGTCGATGCGCAGCACGTCGCCGGTGGGCTTCTTGCTGAACTTGTAGGCGCCGTGGCTGGTGCCGATGGCGATGGCCAGCGCGTCCACGCCGGTGTCCTTGACGAACTGGGCGGCTTCTTCCGGGTCGGTCAGCAGCTGCGAGTGGTCCAGCACGCCTTCGGCGCCGACACCGTCTTCCTCGCCGGCCATGCCGGTTTCCAGGCTGCCCAGGCAGCCGATCTCGCCTTCCACCGAGACGCCGCAGGCGTGGGCGAAGTTCACCACGGTGCGGGTGACGTCGACGTTGTAGGCGTAGTCGGCCGGGGTCTTGCCGTCGCTCTTCAGCGAGCCGTCCATCATCACCGAGGAGAAGCCGAGCTGGATCGAGCGCTGGCATACGTCCGGGCTGGTGCCGTGGTCCTGGTGCATCACCACCGGGATGTGCGGGAATTCTTCCACCGCGGCCAGGATCAGGTGGCGCAGGAACGGCGCGCCGGCGTACTTGCGGGCACCAGCCGACGCCTGCACGATCACCGGGGCGTCAACCTTGTCGGCGGCTTCCATGATGGCGCGCATCTGTTCCAGGTTGTTGACGTTGAAGGCCGGCAGGCCGTAGCTGAATTCGGCTGCATGGTCCAGCAGCTGACGCATCGAAACGAGTGCCATGGTAATTCTCCAGAATAAGGCAAGGTGCCGTCATCGCGACGGCACCGGTATCAAATCAAAAGGTTGGCCGAAGCCGGTGCCAAACGGCGTTCAGTGCCGGCTGACACCGGACAGCGCCACGCCCGCCGCCATGAACGAGCCGCCGGCGAAGCGGTTCATCCAGGAGAGCCGCAGCGGGCTGTTGAGCCAGTTCCTGAGGCGCGAGCCGCCGGCGGCGTAGGCCAGCTGCCAGCTGCTCTCGATCACGTAGAAGGTGCCGGCCAGCGCCATCAGCTGCGGGCCTTGCGGCGCGCTGGCGTCCATGAACTGCGGGAACAGCGCGGTGAAGAACACGAAGGCCTTGGGGTTGCTCATCGCCACCAGGAAGCCGGTGCGAAAACGCTGCCAGGCGCTGCCTTCGGCGCGCTTGCCGCTATCCGGCCCCTGCCCCAGCGGCTGCGGCGCGGCGCGCCAGGTCTTGATGCCGAGCCAGATCAGGTAGGCCGCGCCGGCGTACTTGACCAGCGAGAACAGCAGTTCGGACGCCGCCAGGATCGCCCCCAGGCCGGCCGCCGAGCCCGCCATGATCAGCCCCAGCGCGCTCAGCAATCCGGCCAGCGTGGGCAGGGTGCGGCGCACGCCGTAGCGGATGCCGTGCGACAGCGCCAGCAGCATGTTGGGCCCCGGCGTGGCCGAGACGAAGAACACGGTGACGAGGAACAGCAGCCAGGTATTGAGCGACATGGGTTTGACTCCGTTTGGGGTGGCGGACCTTATAGGGTCCGCCAGCTTCGCTGTAGTGTCCAGCCTACTTGGCAGGCTGTTGCGGCGCCGCCACCTGTCCAAGACAGGTTCTGTGGTCGTTTTACCGCGCGCGCTGCTGCAGGATCGCCACCGCCGGCAGTTCCTTGCCCTCGAGGAATTCGAGGAAGGCGCCGCCGCCGGTCGAAATGTAGCTGATCTTGTCGGTCACGCCGAACTTGGCGATGGCCGACAGGGTGTCGCCGCCGCCGGCGATCGAGAACGCGTCGGATTCGGCGATCGCCTCGGCCAGCGTACGCGTGCCATGGCTGAACTGCTCGAACTCGAACACGCCGACCGGGCCGTTCCACACCACGGTGCCGGCCTGGGCGACGATGTCGGCCAGGGCCTTGGCCGAATCCGGGCCGATGTCGAGGATCATGTCGTTCTTGGTGACCTCGTCGACCAGCTTCAGCGTGTCCTCGGCGTTCTCGGCGAACTCGCTGGCGCACACCACGTCGGTGGGCAGCGGCACGTCGCCGCCGTGGGCGCGGATCTTGGCGATGACCTTCTTGGCCTCGGCCACCAATTCCGGTTCGGCCAGGGACTTGCCGATGCCGTGGCCTTCGGCCAGCAGGAAGGTGTTGGCGATGCCGCCGCCGACGATGAGCCGGTCGACCTTGTCGGCCAGCGCCTCGAGGATGGTCAGCTTGGTCGACACCTTGGAGCCGGCGACGATCGCCACCAGCGGGCGTGCCGGGGCTTCCAGCGCCAGCGCCAGCGCCTCCAGCTCGGCGGTCAGCAGGATGCCGGCACAGGCCAGCGGGGCGTACTTGGCGACGGCGTGGGTCGAGGCCTCGGCGCGGTGCGCGGTGCCGAAGGCGTCGTTGACGAACACGTCGCACAGGGCGGCGTAGGCGCGGCCCAGCTCGTCGTTGTTCTTCTTCTCGCCCTTGTTGAGGCGCACGTTTTCCAGCATCACCACTTCACCCGGGTGCACCACCAGCGGCTGTTCTTGCCAGCTGTTGTTGACCGGCACGCTCAGGCCCAGCAGTTCGGACAGGCGTTCGGCCACCGGCTCCAGGCTGTCTTCCGGCTTCGGCTCGCCTTCGGTGGGGCGGCCGAGGTGGGTCATCAGGATCACCCCGGCACCGGCCTTCAGGGCGTGCAGGATGGATGGCAGGCTGGCGCGGATGCGGGTGTCGTCGCCGATGGTGCCGTGCTTGAGCGGCACGTTCATGTCGACGCGGATCAGCACGCGCTTACCGGCGAGGTCTTGTTCGGTCAGTTTGAGAAATTGCATGGCTCTATCCGTACGGACGCCGCGCCGCAGCACGTTGGCCGAAGGCGCGGCGTAGGGCGATCAAAGGCTTACTTGGCGGCGAACAGCGCGCGGGCGGTGCGCAGCATCTGCTGGCAGAAGCCCCACTCGTTGTCGTACCAGGCCAGCACTTTCACCATGTTGCCGTTGGAGACCTTGGTCAGCGTGGCGTCGAACACCGAGCCTTCGGTGCTGTGGTTGAAGTCGGACGAGACCAGCGGCAGGGTGTTGTAGCCCAGGATGCCCTTCATCGGGCCTTCGGCGGCAGCCTTGAGGATGGCGTTCACTTCTTCCACCGAGGTGGCGCGGCCGGCTTCGAAGGTCAGGTCGACCAGCGACACGTTGATGGTCGGCACGCGCACCGCGAAACCGTCCAGCTTGCCTTTCAGCTGCGGCAGTACCAGGCCCACCGCCTTGGCGGCGCCGGTCTTGGTCGGGATCATGTTCTCGGTGGCGGAACGGGCGCGGCGCAGGTCCTTGTGGCGCACGTCGGTCAGCACTTGGTCGTTGGTGAAGGCGTGGATGGTGGTCATCAGGCCCTTGACGATGCCGAGCTCGTCGTTCAGCGCCTTGGCCACCGGGGCCAGACAGTTGGTGGTGCAGGAGGCGTTGGAGACCACGGTCATGTCGGCGGTCAGCACGTCGTGGTTGACGCCGTAGACGATGGTGGCGTCGACGTCGTCACCGCCCGGCGCGGAGATCAGCACCTTCTTGGCGCCGGCGTCCAGGTGCAGCTGGCACTTTTCCTTGCTGGTGAAGGCGCCGGTGCATTCCAGCACCAGGTCCACGTTCAGCGCCTTCCACGGCAGTTCGGCCGGGTTGCGGGTGGAGAAGAACGGGATCACGTCGCCGTTGACGATCAGGTTCTTCTCGTCGTGGCTCACCTCGGCGGCGAAGCGGCCGTGTACGGTGTCGAACTTGGTCAGGTGGGCGTTGGTGGCCAGGTCACCCGAGGCGTTGACGGCGACGATCTCGAAATCGCCGCGCAGATTGTATTCGTAGATCGAGCGCAGGGCCTGGCGGCCGATACGGCCATAGCCGTTGATCGCGATGCGAATGGTCATATTGGTTCTCTCCCGGATTTTAACAAGAAGTCTTTGTGTTGCTTGTCGGCCATCCCGTCATGGCGGGATGGCCTTGATTGTATTTATTCAGGATCAGATGACGGCCAGCGTCTGGGCCACCACGTTGTCGACGGTGAAGCCGAATTCCTTGAACAGCACGGAGGCCGGGGCGGATTCGCCGAAGTGGTCGATGCCGACCACGGCGCCTTCCAGGCCCACGTACTTGCGCCAGAAGTCGCTCACGCCGGCCTCGATCGCCACGCGCGGCACGCCGGCCGGCAGCACGCTGGCCTGGTAGGCCTTGTCCTGCTTGTCGAACACGTTGGTCGACGGCATCGACACCACGCGCACCGCCACGCCCTGTTCGGCCAGCGCGGCCTGGGCCTTGAGCGCGAGTTCCACTTCGGAGCCGGTGGCGATCAGCACCGCCTTCAGCTCGCCAGCCGCTTCGCGCAGCACGTAGCCGCCCTTCGCGATGTCGGCGATCTGCTGGGCGTCGCGCGTCACGAACGGCAGGTTCTGGCGGCTCAGGATCAGGTTGCTCGGGGTGGTCTTCTGTTCGATGGCGTGCGCCCAGGCCACGGCGGCCTCGGTGGTGTCGCACGGACGCCAGGTGTTCATGTTGGGGATGTAGCGCAGCGTGGCGACCTGCTCCACCGGCTGGTGGGTCGGGCCGTCTTCGCCCAGGCCGATCGAGTCGTGGGTGAACACGAAGATCGGGTTGATCTTCATCAGCGCGGCCATGCGTAGCGCGTTGCGGGCGTATTCGCTGAACATCAGGAAGGTGCCGCCGTACGGGCGCAGGCCGCCGTGCAGCGTCATGCCGTTCATGATCGCGGCCATGCCGAACTCGCGCACGCCGTAGCTGATGTAGTTGCCGTTGCCCTGGGCGTCGATCCACTTCGAGCCGGACCAGTTGGTCAGGTTGGAACCGGTCAGGTCGGCCGAACCGCCGACGAATTCCGGCAGCAGCGGCGAGAACGTCTCGAGCGCGATCTGGCTCGCCTTGCGCGTGGCCACGGTCTGGGCGGCGTCGTTGATCTTGGCGATGGCGGCGGCCTTGGCGTCTTCCCAGCCCTGCGGCAGCTCGCCCTGCATGCGGCGTTCGAATTCGGCGGCGAGTTCCGGGTAGGCCGCGCGGTAGCGCGCGAACAGGCCGTTCCACTCGTTTTCGCGCGCCGCGCCGGCGTCGCGCGCGCCCCAGGCGGTGTAGATCTCGGCCGGAATCTCGAACGGGGCGTGCGGCCAGTTGAGGTGTTCGCGCGCGGCGGCGATCTCGGCCGCGCCCAGCGGCGCGCCGTGCACATCGTGGCCGCCCTGCTTGTTCGGGGCGCCCTTGCCGATGGCGGTCTTGCAGCAGATCAGGGTCGGGCGGTCGGCCGTTTTCCTGGCGGTCTGGATCGCGGTCTGGATTTCCTCGGCGTCGTGGCCGTCGACGTTGCGGATCACCTGCCAGCCGTAGGCTTCGAAGCGCGCCGGGGTGTCGTCGGTGAACCAACCTTCGACATCGCCGTCAATGGAGATGCCGTTGTCGTCCCAGAATGCCACCAGCTTGCCCAGGCCCCAGGTGCCGGCCAGCGAGCAGGCCTCGTGCGAGATGCCTTCCATCAGGCAGCCGTCACCGAGGAACGCCCAGGTGGTGTGATCGACCACCGGGAAGCCTTCGCGGTTGAACTCGGCGGCCAGCATCTTCTCGGCCAGCGCCATGCCGACGGCATTGGTGATACCCTGACCCAGCGGGCCGGTGGTGGTCTCGATGCCGGGGGCGTAGCCGTATTCCGGGTGGCCCGGGGTCTTGGAGTGCAGCTGGCGGAAGTGTTTGAGGTCCTCGATCGACAGGTCGTAACCGGTCAGGTGCAGCAGGCTGTACAGCAACATCGAGCCGTGGCCGTTGGAGAGCACGAAGCGGTCGCGGTTGGACCAGTGCGGGTTGGCCGGATTGTGCTTCAGGTGATCGCGCCACAGGACTTCGGCGATGTCAGCCATGCCCATCGGGGCGCCGGGGTGACCGGATTTGGCCTGTTCCACCGCGTCCATGGCGAGAAAGCGGATGGCGTTGGCAAGCTCGGTACGGGAGACCATTCGGGAGAAACCTCGAAACTGTAGTGGGTCAACTACGGAAACCGGCCCGGGCCGCTGCCGTAACAGTGGCCGAAGCGGCGGAACCGTCGCTAAATCATGAAATTATCGCTGATTTGACCCCCGGGCGGCAACCGGCTGCCGCCAGTTCGGGGCGGCGGCGATCAACCTTGTCATATTGTTGGGGCTATGATGGAAGCTGAGCCCCGAGGATCGGAGTTTATGAGCGATTTTTTTACCTCTCCGCCGGGGACCATCACCCCGACGTCGCCGCCGCAACCGCGCCGGTGGGCGCGGCGCATGGCTGGCGCTGGATCGTCGAGTCTTTCCTGATCGTGCGCGACCAGCCATTGACCTGGGCGCTGTTCGCACTGGCCTATTTCGGGCTGCATCTTCTGGTCAGCTCGCTGCCGATGATCGGCGGCCTGCTGGCGTTCCTGCTGGGGCCGTTGTTCGCCGGCGGCTTCGTGCTGGCGGCGGCGCGTGCCGAGCACCATGACGAACTGGGGGTGGCCGACCTGTTCGGCGGTTTCCGCCGCGCCGGCCAGGCCCTGTTCGGCGTCGGCCTGCTCTATCTGGCGCTGTTGCTGGCGGCCCTGCTCGGGTTCGGGGTGCTGTTGCGCTTGCTGGGGGGGACGGTGCCGACGCCCGAGATGATGAGCGCGCCGGGCCACGTCGGAACCATGATGGCGAGCATGCTGCTGGGGGGCGTGATCGTGTTCGTGGTCAATCTGGCCTACTGGTTCGCGCCGGCGCTGGTGGTGCAGAACGGTCTGGCGGCGTGGCCGGCCCTCAAGCTCAGCATCCGCGCCGGCCTCGCCAACTGGCCGGCGGTGCTGACCTGCGGGCTGATGCTGACCGTGTTGTTCGTGCTGGCGGCGCTGCCCTTGTTCCTTGGCCTGCTGCTGTGGTTTCCGGTGGTTTATGTCACCGGCTACACGGCGTGGAAGGATGTGTTCGGCCAACCTTGAGAACCTATCCACATTAGGCGGCTGCGCCTTTGCATCTTGAGCGCAGGCAATGCTCGGAATTTATGTACATTCCGGTTCCTGTGCGTTGGCGGCACTCAACCTGCTTTGGCTCGCTCGCCTACTGTGGCAGGCCGGCGTGGATTGCGGGTTTACTCGTCGAGCGGGCGGCGCATGTCGACGTGCAGGATGCCGCCGTCGTCGTACGGCTCGGACACGCGCTCGAAGCCGAAGTGGGCGTAGAAGTCCTGGGCGTAGGCCTGCGCCGACAGCATCATCGGCGCGCCGGGAAACAGCCGCGCGGTGCGCAGCACCGCTTCGGCCATCAGTTGGCGACCGATGCCGCTGCCGCGCCAGTCCGGTTCCACCACCACCCGGCCGATGGCGGCGGCATCCGGGTATTTCTGTTCCGGCGCGATCAGACGGGCGTAGGCCACCAGGCGGCCTTGGCCGTCGCGGCCGGTCAGGTGCCAGCAATCGAGGTCGGTGCCGTCGATATCCTCGTAGATCGAGCGCTGCTCGACCACAAACACCCGCCCGCGCAGCTGCAGCATTTCGTACAGGGTAAGCAGAGTGAAGCCGTCGAAGCGGTGGCATTGCCACTGGATGAAGCTGGCCATAGTACAATCCTCCCCGATCAATTCCGACAACCAACATACCATGACATGCGCCTTGGCGCGTGTCCGGCCCGCCATGGACAACAACGACCTCTTCGCAGACGATATCGCCGAGCCTGCCGTGGCCGGCACTCCCCCCGCCGCGCCGCCGCCGCCGGTCGCCGACAGCGACGCCGGCGAGTGGATTCCGCTCGACCTGTACGCCGAGCGCGCCTACCTCGAATACGCCATGAGCGTGGTCAAGGGCCGTGCCTTGCCGGAAGTGGCCGACGGCCAGAAGCCGGTGCAGCGCCGCATCCTCTACGCCATGCGCGACATGGGCCTGACGCACGGCGCCAAGCCGGTGAAATCGGCGCGCGTGGTCGGCGAAATCCTCGGTAAATACCACCCGCACGGCGACAGCTCGGCCTACGAGGCGCTGGTGCGCATGGCGCAGGACTTCACGCTGCGCTACCCGCTGATCGACGGCCAGGGCAACTTCGGCTCGCGCGACGGCGACGGCGCGGCAGCGATGCGTTACACCGAGGCGCGCCTGACGCCGATCGCCGAACTGCTGCTGTCCGAGATCGACATGGGCACGGTGGACTTCGTGCCCAACTACGACGGCGCCTTCGACGAACCGGCGCTGTTGCCAGCCCGCTTGCCGATGGTGCTGCTCAACGGCGCCTCCGGCATCGCCGTCGGCCTCGCCACCGAGATTCCGCCGCACAACCTGACCGAGGTGGCCGGCGCCGCCGTCGCCCTGCTCGACAACCCCGAACTTACCACCGCCGAGCTGATGGCTTACGTGCCGGGGCCGGACTTCCCCGGCGGCGGCCAGATCATCACCCCGGTCGAAGACATCCTCGCCGCCTACGAGAGCGGCCGCGGCAGCGTGCGCGTGCGCGCCAAGTGGGAGGTGGAAAAGCTGGCGCGCGGCCAGTGGCGCGTGATCGTCACCGAGCTGCCGCCCGGCTCCAGCGCGCAGAAGGTGCTGGCCGAGATCGAGGAGGCCACCAACCCGAAGGTGAAATCCGGCAAGAAGACGCTGACGCAGGAGCAGCAGAACCTCAAGAGCCTGATGCTCTCCCTGCTCGACCGCGTGCGCGACGAGTCCGACAGCGACAGCCCGGTGCGGCTGGTGTTCGAACCCAAGTCGAGCCGCCAGGACCCGGACGAGTTCATCAACGTGCTGCTGGCGCAGACCAGCCTGGAGGGCAACGCCGCGCTCAACCTGGTGATGATCGGGCTGGACGGCCGCCCCGGCCAGAAGGGGCTCAAGCCCATCCTCGCCGAGTGGCTGGCGTTCCGCCGCCGCACCGTGACGCGCCGCCTCGAGCACCGTCTCTCCCAGGTGGACAAGCGCATCCACATCCTCGAAGGCCGCATGATCGCCTTCATCCACATCGACGAGGTGATCCGCGTTATCCGCGAGTCGGACGAGCCCAAGCCTGACCTGATCAAGGCCTTCGGCCTGACCGAAGTGCAGGCCGAGGACATCCTGGAAATCCGCCTGCGTCAGTTGGCGCGGCTGGAAGGCTTCAAGCTGGAGAAGGAACTGTCCGAACTGCGCGAGGAGCGCGAAGGCCTGCGCCACCTCCTGGCTACGCCGGACGCGCTGACCGGGCTGATGCGCGACGAAATCCAGGCCGACGCCGCCAAGTACGGCGACGCGCGCCGCAGCGAGATCAAGGCCGCCGAGCGCGCGGTGCTGACGCAGACCATCGCCGACGAGCCGGTCACCATCATCCTGTCGCAGAGGGGCTGGATCCGCGCCCGCGTCGGCCACAACGTCGACCTCTCGGCGCTCAGCTTCAAGGACGGCGACGCGCTCGCGACCGTGGTGGAAACGCGTACCGTGTGGCCGGTCATCGTGCTGGATTCCAAGGGTCGCGCCTACACCGTCGATCCGGCCGTGGTGCCGACCGGGCGCGGCGACGGCGTGCCGGTGGCGAGCCTGGTCGAGCTGCAGGATGGCGCCAAGCCGGCGCAGCTGATCTCCGGCCCGGAAACCACGCGTTTCGTGCTGGCCAACTCCGGCGGCTATGGCTTCATCGCCAAGATCGGCGACATGGCCGGCCGGGTCAAGGCCGGCAAGGCGTTCATGACGCTGGAGGATGGCGAAACCGTACTGGCGCCGCTGCCGGCGCCGGCCAAGCTCGACGCACTGCGACTGGTGGCGGCCGCCGACAACGGCCGCCTGCTGGCGTTCCCGGCCGGTGAGCTGAAGGAGCTGGCCAAGGGCCGCGGCTTGATGCTGATGCAATTGGGCGAGGGCGAGGCGCTCACCGCGATCGGCCTCGTCGGCGGCGACAAGGCGCAGCTGACGGCGCAGTCGGTGCGCGGCAAGCAGAGCGAGGAGAAGGTGGCGCTCGCCGAGTACGACGGCAAGCGCGCGCGGCGCGGCCAGCTGCTGCCGAAGAAGTGGCTGGTGACGGCCATCGTCGATCCGGCCGGACGCGCATGATCGAGCTGCCGCGTTCGCTCACGCTGCCTTCGGCCAACGCGCTCAGGCTGTTCAACGCGTTCCGCGGCACCATCGTGCTGGTGCTGCTGCTGGTGTCGCAGCTGCACGGCTTCGACGGCGAGCCCTTGCTGGTGGCCGGGCCGGCGTTTTACAGCTGGGTGCTGACCTACTCGATCCTGATCGGGCTGTGGCTGTCGCTCGGGCGCGGCCCGCTGGCGCACGGCGTGCAGGTCACGCTGGGAGTCAGCGTCGATATCGTCATGATCATCGCGCTGATGGCGCTCAATGGCGGTGTGAAAAGCGGTTACGGCGTGCTGTTGCTGCCGTATCTGGCGGTGGCCGGGCTGCTGGCCTCCGGCCGCTACGCGCTGTTCTACGCCGCGCTGGCCAGTCTGGCGCTGCTGGGGGTCACGCTGTACGACATCCTGGCGTTGAACGGCACCACCGGTGAGCTGGTGCAGGCGGCACTCCTGGCCAGCGCCGGATTCGTCACCAGCGTCACCACCCACCAGCTGGCCCGGGTGGCGCGCGAGTCGGAGCAACTCGCCGCGGCGCGCGGCAGCGAGATCGCCCAGCTCAACCGCCTTAACGAGCTGGCGCTGCAGAGCCTGCGCGAGGCGGTGCTGGTGCTCGACCAGGAAGGCCGGGTGCGCCAGTTCAACGACGCCGCCACGCGGCACTTCGCCCTGGTCGAGCGTGGCAAGCTGCTGCCCGAGCTGGCGGCGCCGGTGGCGCGCTGGCGCCAGGACGGCTGTCCCTTGCTGGCGCGGCCGGTGCAGCTCAACGCCCAGCCCCAGGCGCTGATCGGGCGCATGGTGCCGCTCCTGACCGGGGACACCCCGACGCTGCTGCTGTTCCTGCGCGAGACGCGCGAGCTGGCGGAAGAGGCGCGCCAGCTCAAGCTGGCGGCGCTGGGGCGGCTGACGGCCAATATCGCCCACGAAATCCGCAACCCGCTGGCGGCGATCAGCCACGCCGTCGAGCTCTTGGGCGAGGACGCCGTCGACCCTTCCGCGCGGCGCCTGACGGCGATGGTGCGCGACAATACGCGGCGTATCGACCGCCTGGTGGAAGAGGTGCTGGCGCTCAACCGGCGCGACCGGGTGCGCCCCGAGGTGCTGCGCCCGGCGACGGTGCTGACCGAGCTGGTCGAGCAGTTCGTGCTCGGCGAAGCCGCCGCCGCCGGCCGCATCGTCACCACCTTCAACAGCCCGCGCGCCATGATCTTCGACCGCGGCCACCTGGCGCAGATTCTCGGCAACCTACTGGCCAACGGCTGGCGTTACTGCCAGCGCCATACCGGTTCCCTGCGCATCGAGGTCGACGAGAGCGAGAGCGCGCTCCTGATCGACGTGGTGGACGACGGGCCCGGCGTCGGTGCCGAGCACCAGTCCCACTTGTTCGAACCGTTCTATACCACCGAAAGCAGCGGCACCGGCCTCGGGCTCTACATCGCCCGCGAGCTGGCCGAGGCCAACGATGCCCTGCTCGCCTACCTGAGCCCGGGCGGGCGTTTCAGACTGTACTGCCGGAAAGCCTATGACTAGAACCTCCCTCCGCCGCGTGCTGGTCGTCGACGACGAGCCGGACATCCGCGAACTGCTGGAACTGACGCTGATCAAGATGGGGCTGGAGGTGGTCACCGCCGCCAGCGTCGGCGACGCCTGCCGCCAGCTGTCGCGCCAGCCGTTCGACCTGGCGCTGACCGACATGCGCCTGCCGGACGGCGAAGGGCTGGCGGTGGTCGAGCACATCGGCCAGGCCGGGCTCGACGTGCCGGTGGCGGTGATCACCGCCTACGGCAGCGCCGACAACGCGGTGACGGCGATGAAGGCCGGCGCCTTCGACTACCTGCAAAAGCCGGTCAGCCTGGCGCAGCTGAGGACGCTGGTGCAATCGGCGCTGGCGCTGGAGGGACGCGCGGCTGGTGGTGTCGTGGACGGCGCGGTGCGGCTGGCGGGTGAATCGCCGGCGATGCAGGAGGTGCGGCGGCTGATCGAGCGGCTGGCGCGTACCCAGGCCGCGGTCTACATCCACGGCGAGTCCGGTACCGGCAAGGAGCAGGCCGCGCGGCTGATCCACGAGCAGGGGCCGCGCGCGGCGCGGCCGTTCGTGCCGGTCAACTGCGGCGCCATCCCGGAAAGCCTGATGGAGAGCGAGTTCTTCGGTCATCGCAAGGGCGCCTTCACCGGCGCCGACAGCGAACGCGACGGCTTCTTCCAGCAGGCCAACGGCGGCACGCTGTTCCTCGACGAGGTGGCCGACCTGCCGTTGGCGATGCAGGTCAAGCTGCTGCGCGCGATCCAGGAGAAGCGCGTGCGCAAGCTGGGCGGCGGCCCCGAGGAGGCGGTCGACGTGCGCCTGTTGTGCGCCACCCACCACGACCTGGCTGCGCTGGTCGACAGCGGCGCGTTCCGCCAGGACCTCTACTACCGCCTCAACGTCATCCAGCTCACCATGCCGCCGCTGCGCGAGCTGCGCGAGGACATTCCGCTGTTCGTCGGCCGCCTGCTGGAGCGGCTGGCCGGCGACGGCCCGCGTCCGCGCCTCAGCCCGGACGCGGTGAAGGCGCTGTTGGGGTACAACTATCCCGGCAACTTCCGCGAACTGGAAAACATTCTCGAACGCGCCGTGGCGCTGGCCAGCGACGCGCGGGTGGCCGTGGCCGACCTGCAGTTGTCCGATGCCGCGTGCAGCGAGGGCGGGGCTGAGCCGCCGGTGGCGGGCGGGGGCGAAGGGTTGCAGGAGTACCTCGATCGGGTCGAGCGCGATGCCATCGTCAAGGCGCTGCAGGCGACCCGTTTCAACCGCACCCAGGCGGCCAAGCTGCTCGGGGTCAGCTTCCGCTCGCTGCGCTACCGCCTGGAGCGCCTCGGCATCAAGTAGCGTCGCCCAGGTTGGCCGAAGCCGGACTGACCCGGTGTTCGGCCAACCTGGCCGGGCACGCCTCGGATCATCCAGGGCCATCACAGAACCTGGGGCAGAGTGATGAAAAGTGGCTGTCGGCTCGCCGCAGCCATGCCAAACGCTTAATCTCCTTGCCTCTGTGCCGGCTTCGCGTCCATCATGGAGGCTCAAGTCCCATGCTGAGGTGCCAACCGAATGAGTGTCGACTTTGCCAGACTCAAGGTCTTGGTGGTGGACGACCAGGTCCTGATCCGAACCCTGATGACGCAGGCCCTGCGCAATATGGGCCTGCGTCCGGAGGCCATCCTGCAGGCGGCCGACGGCGCGGCCGCCATCCGCACCCTGGATATCCGCCAGGTCGACTTGGTGCTGTGCGATATCCAGATGGACGGTCTGGACGGTATCGGACTCTTGAAAGAACTGCGCTGCGGGCAGACCGCCAACCCGTCCAACCTGCCGTTCATTTTCCTGTCCGGGCACGCCGACCGCAGCAACGTGCTGGCCGCGGCGCGTCTGCACGCCGACGGCTTCATCGTCAAACCACCCAAGCCGGCCGACGTGGAAAAGGCGATCGAACTGGCCATGACCAAGCCGCGCCCGGAGGCAGACCCGTTCCGCTATTTCTCGGTATCGACCCACTCTGGCCAGGTGCAGCACTTCAACCAACCCCACGCCTCCACCCTGCTTGAGCACGCGGCGCTGGACGAGCCCCACCATGCTGCCGCCATTCTGCTGCCCCTGGAGGGGGTCAAGCCCGGCATGGTGCTGGCACGCGATCTGACCAATCTGTCCGGCCACCTGCTGCTGCCCAAGGGGACCCGCATCACCGCCACCCAGCTGGCTGCGCTGCGCAACTTCCGCGACCGCTACGGTGTCAGCCATCTGTCCATCGTGGAGCCCGACCAGCCGGGTCGGGACTGAGCCATGACCGACGGCAAGGGGCGCTGGACGCAGACGGTTGCCATCGGCCGGGCGGTGGTGCTGGTGGTGATCGTGCTGGGCGTGCTGCAGGGGCTGGCCTCCTACCTGCTGCTCCAGGACTCGCTGCACCAGTACCGCCGTGCCCAATGGCTGGTCGACCTCAACCGCGCCTCGCACCAACTGTTCCTTGCTGCCGATTTTCTGGAACGGGAAGGCGCCCAGACCCGCCTGCTGCTGGTGCACTCCCAGCCGCCGGGGCGCTACGAAATGCCCGCGCTGCAGCGCCTGCGTCAGCAGGGCGACCGGGCCTTGGCCGAGGCGCTGCACAGCGTGGAAGTGCTGGAAGGGACGAGGGACCGGGCCAACCTGGTCGCGATCCGCCAGCGTTATGACCATCTGGCCAAGCTGCGCGCCGAGATCGACCGCTATTTGCAACACCACCCGGGCCGGGCCGATGAAAGCCTGGCCTTCAGCTGGCAACTGGCCAGCAACCACCTGTTCGAAAGCATCGACGCCGAACTCGCCAACCACTCGTACCGTCTCGGCGACGATGACAACGAGCTCCAGAGCCGGCTCGCCGGGGTCAAGTTCGATGCTTGGCTGCTGCGCCGTGCGATCGGCAGTGAAGGGGCGGCCCTGCTGATGCGCCTCGAGCTGAAACGGCGCCTCAACTCCAGCGACGAAGCCGACCTGGCGTCTCAGCGCGAACGTGGCCTGCTGATGCTGGAGCTGTTGCAGAGCAATATCCGCTATCTCGGTCCGGGTGCACTGTCGCAGCGTCTCACCAAGCTCAACGCGGCGACGTACCAGTTGTTCCGCATGAGCAACGCGCAACTTGCCGAATTGCAGGGCTCGGCGGCCTCGCTGCCGGTCAGCGGAATCTACGTGGAGGCCATACGCCGGGCGCACGACGAGGTGCTGTTCCTGTTCGACGACGCCTCCCGGCTGGCGGAATCGACGCTGGAGGAGCATCGTCAGGCGCTTTATCGCGAGCTGCAGCTGACGGTGCTCGCCTCGCTGCTGGCGTTCGCGCTGTACGCGGCGCTGCTGTTCGCCGTGATGCGCCGCATCCTGCGCCCGCTCCGGCGCCTGCAGCAGGTGCTGGATGCCACCCGCGACGCCATTCTCACGGTCAACGATGAAGGCATCATCCAGATGGCCAACCTGGGGGCGGAGCAGCTGTTCGGCTATCGTCGCGACGAACTGCCAGGACGGGCCTACGGCGAGCTGTTGGAGCTGGAGCAAGCCATGCCGCCGGGGGATGGCGTCACCCCGGAGGGCGCCGAGAGCCGTCTGCAGGGGGTCGGCATCCGCCGCGACGGCAGCCGCTTCTTTACCGGTATCACCTTGAGCGGCATGGCGCAGGGGCGCTTCGGGCGTCACACGCGCCGCTTGCTGGTGGTGCGCGACGAACACGAGCAGCGCCTGGTGGAAATGGCGCACGCGCGCAGCCTGGCCCTGCTGTCGGCGATCTCGGGGGTGACCGCGCTGCTGTTGGCCAACCGTGCCCGCCAGCACGTTTTCAGCCGGCTGCTGGCGCTGTTTCTCGAATTCTGCCATGCCGCGGAGGGCGGGCTGATCGTGGTCGAGCCCGATCCGGCCGGTGGCGAGCGTTTCCGCTTCCTGGCCCGGCAAGGATGCCGCGACACCCTGGCCTGGGACGTTCTGCTGGATTCGCTCTCCGAGCTGCTGGCGACGGCCGACGGCCACATCGAGCGGGAAATGGGGGCGGCGCCGTGGCGGCTGTTGCCGGTCCGGCAGGAGCAGCGGCTGGTGGCGCTGGTGTGCCTGAAGGCGCCGGATCGGGACGCCATGGAGCAGGCGCAGGACGCCCTGCTCGCGGCGTTTGCCAGCATCATGGGCTTCTACGCCGAAGAAAACCGCCGCAAGGCATCGGAGCAGCGGCTGCGGGCCGTGTTGCAGGAAGAGGAAGCCGTGTACGCGGCCTCGCCGGTCGGCTTGCTGCGCATCGACGAAGACTTCCGGATCCTGCGCGCCAACCATGCGGCGGAGCAGATCTTCGGCACCGCACGCGGCGGCTTGCTGCCATTGCATCTGTTCGAACTGGTCGCCGACCAGCAGATCTGGATCCCGCTGGGGCAGGCCTTGTGCAACGCGCGCGAACAGGGCGGCCACGTGCAGTATGAGGCGGAATGTCTGCGCAGCAACGGCATGCCGGTGTGGGCGCTGATCGAGGGTCAGGCACTGCACGGCGAGAGTGTTCAGGGTGGCATGATTCTGGCCTGCCTTGATATCACCGAGCGCAAACAGGCCGAGTTTGCCCTGCAGCAGGCGCGCGACGAGGCGGCGGAGTCCCGCCACCAGCTGCTGGGGGCGATCGAGTCGATTTCCGAGGCCTTCGTGTTGTACGGACCGCACGATCAGCTGCTGCTGTGCAACCAGCGCTTCGCCGACCTGGTCAGCGAGGGGCGGTCATCCGACGCCCTGCTCGGCATTTCGTTTGAGGACACGGTGCGGGCGTTGCTGCAGCGGGGCGAGCGTCCCGAGCCGGGGTTCGACGCCGAGCAGTGGCTCGCCGAGCGGGTGCATCGCCACCGCCAGGGCGCCTCGTCCTTTTCGCTGCAACTGGGCGAGGCGTGGTGGCAGATCAACGAGCGGCAGATCCCCGGGCGCGGCACGGTCGGGGTCTGGGCCAACATCACCGCGCTCAAGCAGCAGGAGGCGGAGCTGATCGAGGCGTGCCGTCAGGCCGACAGCGCCAATCATGCCAAGAGCGCCTTCCTGGCGGCGATGAGCCACGAAATCCGCACGCCGATGAACGGCGTGCTGGGCATGGTCGAACTGTTGGCGCTGACCCCGCTCGACCCCGAGCAGCACGACGCGGTGGACACCATTCAGGAGTCCGCCAAGACCTTGCTGCGCCTGATCGACGACATTCTGGATTTTTCCAAGATCGAGGCCGGCCGGCTCGACCTCGCACCCGAGGCGACGTCGGTGGCCGGCATCGTCGCCCAGGTGCATGGGCTGTACCTGGAAAACGCCCGGCGCAAGGGGCTGTGGTTCACCACCTGGGTCGACGACCGGGTGGCGCCCTGCCTGTTGCTCGATTCGCTGCGGCTGCGCCAGATCCTGCAGAACTTCGTCAGCAATGCGCTCAAGTTCACCCAGCAAGGCTCGGTCGAGATGCGCGTCTCGCTGCTGGCGGAGGATGAGCTGGCCCAGACCCTGCGTTTCGACGTCGTCGATACCGGCATCGGCATGACCAGGGACACCGTGGCGCGCCTGTTCGAGCCGTTCACTCAGGCCGAGAGCGATACCACCCGCCGCTTCGGCGGTACCGGGCTGGGGCTGGCCATCTGCCGCCGCCTGGCCGGGCTGATGGGGGGAGACGTCAGCCTCGACAGCGAACCGGGGCAAGGCAGCTGCGCCACGCTGACGCTGTCGGCCGCGGTGTTGGAGGCGTCGCCTGCGCCGCTCGCCGATGCGCCGCCCGTGCCCTTGGGCCTCGACCGGACGGTGCTGGCCGGTTTCAAGCCGATCCTCTTCGTCGAAGACAACCCGACCAATCGCAAGCTGGGACAGAAGCAGCTGGAGCTGCTGGGCTACCCGGTGGAGGTGGCGGAAGACGGCGTGCAGGCCTTGCAGCGCTGGCGCAGTGGGCACTTCTCGCTGATCCTGAGCGATTGCCATATGCCGGTGATGGACGGCTATCAGCTGGCACGCGCCATCCGCCAGCACGAGCAGCTTGGCGAGGGAGGCGGCCGGATCCCGATCGTCGCCTGCACCGCCAACGCCGGCAAGGAAGAGGCGGACCGCGCGCTGGCGGCCGGCATGGATGATTTTCTCACCAAGCCGCTCAACCTGGCCCAGCTTGGCCGGATGCTGGAGAAGTGGCTGTGCCGCCCGGCCGTGGCGGACATGGCGGCGGAGCCCGGCCCGGAGCCGGCGGCGCCTAAGGGCGAGCCGGTGGAGCGCTCCGCCCTCGCGGTCTACAGCAATGGGGACCGCATGCTGGAATGGGAAATCCTGCAGGACTTCCTGCAGAGCAACCAGGAAGACGTCGTCGCGCTGCGCGCCGCGGTAGACGCCAACGACGGCGCGCGCGTGGCGTGGGCCGCGCACCGTATCAAGGGGGCCAGCCGCATGGTCGGCGCCATGGCGCTGGGCGCGGTGGCCGAGGCGCTGGAAACGGCCGCGCGCCAGCCGGATCCGGGCGGGTTCGGAACCGGCATGGCGGAGTTCGAGGCCCGGCTGCAGGAGCTCACCGTCTGGCTGGAGGCGGAAGGCCAGTCGGCCTGAGCCGGCGCATGCGCTGGTCCGCAGCGCCATGAAAAAACCGCCAGCCTTGCGCCTGGCGGTCCGGCTTCGGCCAACGCTTGCGTTACAGCCGGAAGCGCGAAACGGCGTCGTGCAGGCCCTTGGCCATGCTGTCGATGTCATGCACCACCCGCGTGGCCAGGGCCACGGCACTGCGCGTTTCCGTCACCACCCCCGCCACCTGTTCCACGCTGCCGGCAATGCTGGTGCCGGCCTGGCTTTGCTCGGACATCGAATAGGCGACGCTGCGGAACAGCGCCAGGGTCTGTTCGACGCTGCGGCTGATGCGATGGAGGGTCTCGGCCGCTTCATGCACCTGGCTCGCGCCGTTTTCCACCGCCGGCCGGATTTCCTCCATGCGTGCCGAGACCGTCGACGTCTCGCTCACCACCGCACCGATGATGCTGGCGATCTCGCCGGTGGCCTCGGCGGTGCGTTCCGCCAGCTTGCGCACCTCGTCCGCCACCACGGCAAAGCCGCGCCCGGTCTCGCCGGCGCGCGCCGCCTCGATGGCCGCGTTGAGTGCCAGCAGGTTGGTCTGGTTGGCGATGTCGCGAATGGTCTCGGCGATACCGCTGATGCTGCTGGTGTGCTCGGCCAAGCGCACCACCATGGCGGCGGCACCGGTCACCTGGCCGGAGACGGCGAGGATGCTTCCGGCCGCCTCCTGGGCGACGCCGCAGCCGCTGCGCGCCAGCTCCGCCATGGTCTGCGAGTCGCTTTCGGTCTGCCGCGCGCTGTCGGAAACGTGGTCGATGCTGACCGACAGCTGTTCGATGGCGGCGGCGGCGGAGGTGGTCGACTCGCTGGCCGTGTTCGATACCTGGTCCAGCTTGCGCATCTCGCCGGCCAGTTCCTGGGCGGTATGCGTCATCAGCGTCGACGAGCGGTTGATCTGCTCGATCATCTGGCGCAGCCCGGACTGCATGCGCCGCATCGCCATCAGCAAGCTGTGTTCCTGGCCCTGAGCGACGATGTCGCGGCTCAGGTCGCCGGCGGCGATGGCCTCCATGATTTCGGCGGCGTAGGCGGGTTCACCGCCCAGCGTGCCGATGATGCGCCGTGACATGGCCAGCGACAGCAGGCCGACCCCGATCATGACCGCCGCGCTGACGCCGAGCAGCAGCGACGCCTCGCGCCAGAAGATGGCGTCGACGTCGTCGACGAAGATGCCGGTGCCGACCGTCCAGCCCCAGCGTTCGTAGCGCACCACGCCGTTGAGCTTCGGTATCGGCTGCTGGCTGCTGCCGCGCGAGGTCTGGATCGTGGTGATGCCGTACTTGTGACCCGCCAGCGCCTCCTCGTAGGCCGCCACCGTGGTGCGCCCGTCCGGCAGTGTGCTGCCGAGATCCACCTTGCCCACGCGTTCCGCCTTGGGATGGACCTTGAGCACGTTGTTGGCGTCGCGGGCGAAGAAGTAGAGGTCGTCCACGCGCAGCATGTTGAGGGCGGCGCTGGCCTGCCGTTCGGCCTCGGCGCGGCTCAGCTTGCCCTGTTGTTCCAGGGCGCCATAACGGTTCATCACGCCCTCCGCCATGCGCAGGGCCACCGTGATCTGTTCGCTCTTCTGGCTGTAGAGCTCGCTGCGCAGTGAGTGGAGTGCCAGGCCGGCGATGAGCAGGGTGCCGAGAAAGCTGGCGAGGACAAGGATCATTAGTCGTGTGCGTAGGCGCATGCGGTGTGCTCCAGATGGTCTGTGTCGAGTGTCGTCCGGTCTGCCGGGGAGCCGGCCAGCCGGGCCACGGCGGTGTGGATGTTGTTGTCAGGGCCGTGGTCGTTGGATTTTAAATTATGTGTGTAAACAAACGGCCACGCATCCTGGGTTTTTGTTTCAAACCCTGGTGGGCTCGGAGGCGGCTCCCATGGTCTGGCCTGGCCGGATGGGTTGGTGCTTTTTTGGGCTGAAGCGGGGGTGATTTTGCGGATGGATTTTTCAGCCGCTGTGGTGGAGTTCTGACGGTCTTTTCTTAATTTGTAATTTATAAAATGAAATACATTATTTATTTACGTAAATAATGGTGTTTCGGTGATGTCGGGCCCTTGCAGGATTGAGCGCTGCAGTGCTGGTGGGGCCCTGCGGACTCGCTGTCTTTACGGGGCGCGGACAAAACCCGGTGCGGCGATTTTGGCTAGGTGCGCGGCGGCAGGCAGTACACCTAGCACGGCAACGCCGCGCAACGACGCCGCGGTGCTTGGGCGGTCAGGGCTTTGCAAAAGTGCTTATCCTGGGGCACGGCAGCGCCGCCTTGGGGCCGGTGGGGCTGAATCAGGGCATGGCCAGGAGTCGACGGCAGGCCCGAGAGGCGGGCGCGAGGCGGAGGGAGGAGCGTTGCAGCGGTCGGCGCAGGAAGCGCCGGGTGACACGAGGCAGAAGGGGAGGGTGAGGGCCGGCGCCTCGTCAGGGAAGACGCCGGCACGGGTCATGGCTAGTGGGCGGAGCGCTCGTCGGCCATGCGGTCGAACAGTTGCAGCATGGCTTGGCTGTGCTGCTCCAGTTCGCTCATCAACTGGATGATCTGGTTTTCGTCCATGCTGTCCGGCTGCTGCGAGGCGCTGAGTGCCGACGACACGCATTGCTCCAGGGCGGTTTGCGGCTGCCGGTATTCGCCGTAGGCACGGGTGGCGGCAAAGGCGTGCAGGTGTTCGTCCAGCTGCTCCTGGCGCGGCGGCGGGCCGGCCTGCTGCCCCTCCTCGACGGCATGGTAGACGTGCTGCTTGAACATGATGTGGCCGACCTTGACCAGCGACGATTGCGATTTGTCGCGCACCCGGTACACCTGGCTGGTCGCTTCGTCCGAGCTTTGCGCCAGACGCGCGAAATGCTGGCGGAAGGCGTCGACCGAGGTCTTGACCTCGTTGGCGACGCCGCCGGCCTGCTGCGACTTGCTCTGCATGTCGGCGATGCGGGCCGACAGCGAGGCCAGCACGGTCTGCACCTGGTGGGCGGTGTCCTTGCTGCGCTCTGCCAGCTTGCGCACCTCGTCGGCGACCACGGCGAAGCCGCGCCCGGTTTCGCCGGCGCGCGCCGCCTCGATGGCCGCGTTGAGCGCCAGCAGGTTGGTCTGGTCGGCGATGTCGGAGATGGCCGAGAGCGAGCTCTCGATGCCTTGCCACGCCTGGTTCAGCGCATGGCTGGCGTCGCTCATGCTGTGCACGCTGGCGGCGATGGTGTCGAGGCTGCCGCTCAGGCGGGCGGCGCTCTCCAGGCTTTCGCGGGCGCCGTCGGCATTGCTGCGCGTGATGTCCGACACGGTTTCCATGGCCTCGCTGATGGCGGCGAGGTCGGCCTGGTTGGCGGCCAGGTTCTGGCGCAGGTTGGGGGCGTTGAGATGGTTCAGCTGCGAGGACAGCCGGTTGCGCCGCACGAACTCGCTGTTGTCTTCCATGGCCTGGATCGCCTTGTCGATGTTGTCCATCGAGCTGGCGAACACGCCGGGCAGGCCCTCCTTCAGCGGGCGCCGGCTGTAATCGCCGCGGCTGACGCGGCCGAAGCAGGTGTTCATTTCCTTGAAGTAGGTTTCCACCAGGTCCATGAAGTCGTTCAGCTCCCACGCCACCATGCCGACTTCGCCCTGTTTCTGGGTGCGCGTGGCGCGGTGGTGCAGTTCGCCCGAGCGGGCGTAGCCGAGCTGTTCGTGCAGGGTGTCCAGGGTGGCCAGGATGCGGCCGGACTGGCGCTGGATGAAGGCCGAGGCCAGCAGCGAGCACAGCAACACCAGGCCCAGGATGTAGGGCTGGGCGCCGTCCGGGGCGAAGAAGTGGGCGACGAAGCTCAGCACCAGCAGCAGGTTGAAGGCGAGCAGGGCGAACTTGATGTAGTCGCGGATGAAGGGGGAACGTTTGCGCTGGAGTGGAGTGTTCATCGCTGGGCTGCTCCCGCTTGGGCCGGTTTGTTCAGGTCCAGCACCATGTTTTCGAACGAGCTGTACTGGCGGCGTTTGACCTCTTCCAGCAGCCAGGCCACCGAGGCGTCGGGAGCAGTGGCCTTGCCGCTGCTGGCCTCGATCTCGCGCATGCGGCGGTAGAGCTCGGTCATGGTGTCGATCGCCTTGCGCGTGGCGCAGCGTCGCACCGAGTAGTAACCCATCAGCTGGCCGTGCCGGTCGTAATCCGGCGTGATGTTGGCCATGACCCAGTAATAGTCGCCGTCGGCGGTGTAGTTCTTGATGATGCCGAAGAACTCCTGGCCGGCCTGCAGCGTTTTCCACAGCAGGCGGTACACGCCGCGCGGCATGTCGGGGTGGCGGATGATGTTGTGCGGTTGTCCCAGCAGCTGCGGTTCGGCGTACCGGGAGATGCGCATGAAGACCCGGTTGGCGTAGCTGATGTGGCCCTTGGGGTCGGTCTTGGTGATGATCAGTTCGTCCGGCTGCAGGGTGACTTCCCGGCTGGCCGTCGTCGTGGCGTCCATGTTTCTCTCCCATCTTGTCTGCCCGCTGGGTGTGCGCACCCAAGGCTTTGTTATGACAGTGTGGATGAGCTCCCCGGGCGCGGCAAGAACATTGTCAACGCGGCTGTGGTATCAGATGTCGGCCCACATTCTCAAGAGATTGTGATAGTTGGCGGTGAGCATGATCAGCGCGTCGTTGTCGCCGTGCGTGCGGCGCAGGCTGCTGATGGCGCTGTCCATGTCGAACAGCAGGCTGCGCCTGGCGTCGTCGCGCACCATGCTCTGGGTCCAGAAGAACGAGGCGATGCGCGCGCCGGCGGTGACCGGTTCGACGCGGTGCAGGCTGGTCGACGGGTACAGCACCATGTCGCCGGCGGGCAGCTTCACCTGGTGCAGGCCGTAGCAGTCCTCGACCACCAGTTCGCCGCCCTGGTATTCGTCCGGGCCGGTGAAGAACAGCGTGCAGGACACGTCGGTGCGCACCCAGTCGCCGCTGAAGGGGTCGGCGCGCACCGCGTTGTCGACGTGGTTGCCGAAGTCCATCCCGCCCTGGTAGCAGTTGAACAGCGGCGGAAAGACCTTCTTGGGCAGGGCGGCGGAGAAGAACAGGCTGTTGCGCTGGAGCGCGGCCTCCACCATGGCGGACAGCTCGCGCGCCTCGGCGCAGTCCTGCGGCAGCTGTAGGTTGCGTTTGACCTGCGCCGACTGGCTGCCGGCGGTGAGGCGGCCGTCGGCCCACGGGGCGCGTTCGAGCAGGGCGCGGCCGTGCGCCAGTTCTTCGGGGGTGAGGACGTCGGGGACGTGGAGCAGCATGTGCGTTGCCTTTCGGGCGCCGTGCCGGCGCGGTTGTTCGATGCGGAGTCGGGGGCAAGGGCTTCGGCCAACCCCGGGGTTGGCCGAAGCCCGGACGCGGGGGGCTCAGTACTTGTAGCCGATGGTCAGCTGCGCCTCGCGCTGGTTGCCGGCGTAGGCGTGGCCGGTGTTCTGGCCGATGTAGTACTTCTTGTCGGTGAGGTTGTTCAGGTTGAGCTGCACCTTGTACTTGCGGGTCTTGTACGCCAGCATCGCGTCGTAGCGGATGAAGCCCGGCAGGTAGTTGGCTGCCGACTGGTCCTTGCTGCTGTCGCTGGAATAGCGCTTGCCCGTGTAGTAGGCGCCGAAACCGGCGGTGACGGTGTCGCTCAGCTTGTAGGTGGTCCACAGGTTGGCGGTCCGCACGCCTGCACCTCGGTGAGCGAGCCGCGGTTCTTGCCGGAATAGCGCAGCAGGGTGGCGTCGGTCACCGGGGTGCCGGCGCTGACGCCGCCGCTGTTGCTGTCGTTGCGCAGCTGCGGCTGGGCCACGGTGAGCCAGCGGTCGTAGCGGCCGACGCGCAGCTGGCTGCTCAGTTCGTGGTCTTCGGCCAACTTGTGGCTCAGGCGCACGGTGGAGATGTCGGTCTGGATGTCCTCGCTGTTCATGCCCTGCAGGCCGTAGTAGCGGTCGGCCGGCACGTCGATCGGACGGTGCGTGTTCGGGTCGTACGGCACGCCCAGCATCGGCGTGTTGTTCTCGGTCAGGTGCAGGTGCGACAGCGTCAGCGTGGTCGGCTCGCCCAGGCCGAAGGCGAGCGACGGTGCCACGCCCCAGCGCTTCGCCACCTCGATGCCGTTGGGCGTGCCGTCGTTGGTCGCCATCAGGTTCAGGCGCGCGGCCGCCGTGTCGCTGAAGGCCTGGTTGATGTCCAGCGTCATGCGCTGGAAGTCGTCGGTGCCGACGCTCAGGCTGCCCTCGAGCTTTTCCCCGGCGAACGGCGTCTTGCTGACCTGGTTGACCACGCCGCCGGTGCTGCCGCGGCCGAACAGCATCGAACTCGCCCCCTTCAGCACCTCGATCTTCTCGTCGTTGAACGGGTCGCGGTTGTACTGCGCCACGTCGCGCTGGCCGTCGCGGTAGGTGTCCTGGAACGCCGCGAAGCCGCGCAGGTAGACCTGGTCGCCGGAGCGGCCGCCCTCGCCGGCGGCGAAGGTGATGCCCGACACGTTCTTCAGCGTGTCCTTCAGGTTGCTGGCCAGCTGGTCGTCCAGCAACTGGCGGTTGACCACGGTGATCGCCTGCGGGATGTCCTTCAGCGCCTGCTTCTGCTTGCCGATGTTCGAGGTCTCGGTCTTGTAGCTGACGCGCAGCGGCTGCTCGGCGGTCACGCTGACCGTCTCGAGTTCGGCGCTGTCCGCCGTGGTGCCGGCGGCGTAGGCCAGCGCCGGCGACAGCGCCGCCGCCAGCATGCCGGCGGTGAGCCGGGCCGGCAGTTTGGATTGAGCGACGTTGGCCGAAGCCTTCAGGCTCTTTGGGCTCATGGTTTCCTCTGCAAAAGGGTGGGTGGTGACGGATTCCGGGCGCAAGACGACCCGCGGCCTCCCTCTGTGATGGAGGTCCGTGGGGCGTGTCGCGCGGGAATCAGGGGTGGATCAGGGGGCTTCGGTGACGAAGCCGATGCGGCTCACGCCGCTCTGCTGGGCGCTGGCCAGCGCCTCGGCGACGTACTCGTAGCGCGCGTTCTTGTCGGCGCGCAGGTGCAGTTCGACCTGCGGGTTGGCGCGCGCGGCGGCGGCGAAGCGCGCCGCCAGCGCCTCGCGCGCCACCGGGGCGTCGTTCCAGAAGTAGCGGCCGTCCGGCTGGACCGCCAGGCGGATCGCCTCCGGCTTGTCCTGGAAGCTGGCTGCCGCCGCCTGCGGCAGCTCGACCTTGACCGCGTTGGTAAAGAGCGGTGCGGTGATGAAGAACACCACCAACAGCACCAGCATCACGTCGACCAGCGGCGTGGTGTTGATCTCCGCCATCGGGGCGTGCTCGCCCTTGTCGAAACTACCGAATGCCATCGATCTCTCCCGCCTGGGTCAGCAGTTGAGCGTGCAGGTCGTGCGCGAAGTGGTCCATCTGCTGCGCCATCACCCGCTGCAGGCGCATGAAGGTGTTGTACGCCAGCACCGCCGGAATCGCCGCCGCCAGGCCGGCGGCGGTCGCCACCAGCGCCTCGCCGATCGGCCCCGCCACGGTCGCGATCGACACCTGTCCCTGTGCGCCGATGTTCACCAGCGCGTGGTAGATGCCCCACACCGTGCCGAACAGGCCGATGAACGGCGCGGTCGAACCGACCGAGGCCAGCAGCGTCATGCCCGCCTCGTGGCGGCCGGTCTCCTGCGCCAGCCGCTTGCGGATGGCGCGGGTGAGGAATTCGTTCAGGTCGCAGGCCTGCCCCAGCGAGCGCTGCGCGTTGGCGTGGAAGTGGCGCAGCGCCGACAGGCCGTCGCGCGCCAGGTTGGCGTAGGCCGAATTCGACTCGGCCAGTGCCGCTTCCGCCGTCGGCCAGTTCGCGGCGTTCCACAACGCGGCTTCGGCCAACTTGTTGTCGCGGCGCGCACGCCAGCCCTGCACGGCGCGTAGCGCGATGACGTACCAGGTCAGGATCGACATGGCGATGAGCAGCATGAACACCGTCACGAGCACGGCGTCCCCCTGGTGGAATACAGTCAGCAGATTCATGGTTCAGTGGCTTTTGATGGAAAAATCGACGGGTACGATGAAGTTGAAGGGAATGGCCTCCTGCCCGCGCCGGGCCGGCACGAAGCGCCATTGGCGCACCGCCTCCAGCGCCGCGCGGTCCAGCCGCGGGTAGCCGCTGCTCTGTGCCAGGCTGACGTCCAGCGGGTGGCCTTCGACGCTCACCTGCACCCGCACCCGCACCGTGCCGCTCTCGTTCAGCTCCAGCGACAGCGCCGGGTAGCGCGGCTTGGGGTTGTCCAGGTAGCCGCCGCGGTAGAGCGGCGGGGTGATCGGGGCGTCGGCCGCCTCGGCCGCTTTGGCCGGGGCCGCGCTGCTGGCGGTGGCGGCGGCCTCGCTGCGGTGCTCCGCCGGCGCCGGGGCCGGGGAGGGTGTGGCAATCGGTGTCGCCGCACTGGGACGCGGCGCCGAGGTACTCAATAGCGGCGGGGAGGTGGCCGCGCTACGGCGCGCGGCCGGGCGCTCGGGCCTGGGCTTCGGTTCGGGGCGTGGCGCCGCCTGCACGGCCGGGGCCGGAGCGGCCGGATGCGGCGTGGCAAGGGACACCAGTTCCATGCGTGCCAATTGCGGCGGCGTGATCGGCACGTGTTGAGCGGCCAGCAGGGTCTGCCCGGCCAGCGCGGCGACGTGCAGCAGTGTGACGCCGCTCAGGGCGGCAAAACGTTCGGTACGCGAGTTCATGCAAGAATGATAACGCAAATTATTATCATTAACATGGAGACTGTGCGTATTTGATACAGGTCAACGGGGTCATCCGGCGTCGGGCGTAGCATGGTTTCATCCCCTATTGCCTTCCATCACTTGCCGGAGCGTGCCATGCACATCGACCATCACCCCCTCGCCGCCGAGTTTCCCGGCGATCAGGACGAGATCCACCAGCTCAAGCAGGATAGCGCTCGCTTTACCCGCCTGTTCATCGACTACGAGCAGGCCGACAAGGCCGTGGTGCGCATCGAGAACGAGCTGGAGGCCGCCAGCGACGTGGAACTGGAACGGCTCAAGAAAACCCGTCTGGCGCTGAAGGACGAACTCTACCGGCTGATCCGCGGCGGCGTGTCCTGACCCGCTTGCAATCCGTCCACTTGCCTACATATCCTGAAAAGCTGCTGGCAGCTCGCCGGTAGCTTTTTTCATTGGAACAAGAACATGCAGCAGTTTGACGGAACCACCATCGTCTCCGTCCGCCGTGGACAGCGCGTGGCGCTGGGCGGTGACGGACAGGTCACCCTCGGCAATATCGTGATCAAGGCCACCGCGCGCAAGGTTCGCCGCCTCTATCACGACAAGGTGCTGGCCGGTTTTGCCGGCGGTACCGCCGATGCCTTCACCCTCTTCGAGCGCTTCGAAGCCAAGCTGGAAAAGCACCAGGGCCACCTGGTGCGCTCGGCGGTGGAACTCGCCAAGGACTGGCGCACCGACCGCATGCTGCGCCGCCTGGAAGCGATGCTGATCGTGGCCGACAAGGAAAGTACGCTGATCATCACCGGCAACGGCGACGTGCTGGAACCGGAGCAGGGCATCGCCGCCATCGGCTCCGGTGGCGCCTTCGCCCAGTCGGCGGCGCGTGCGCTGTTCGAGAACACCGAACTCGATCCGGCCGTGGTGGTCAAGAAGTCGCTGGAGATCGCCGGCGACATCTGCATCTACACCAACCACAACCACCTGATCGAGACGCTGGACTGAAAGCCCATCGACCCGGCGACCGCCTCCGCCGCCTGAGCGCCAGCGGCGCTCGCACCGAGGAGGCCGGCACGCCCGTCGCGATGGGGTTTGCCAAAGCACACCCCGACCGTCTCGGGGCCACCGTAACATCCGACCGCCGCGACTCTATATAAGAGTGTGCGGTGGTCCCAGCCGGAGCCGGACCCGAGCTTGGCCGACGCCTTCGGCCAACCTTGCCGGAAATACGCCATGACCCAAATGACCCCGCCGGAAATCGTTCACGAGCTGAACAAGCACATCATCGGCCAGGACGCCGCCAAGCGCGCCGTGGCCATCGCCCTGCGCAACCGCTGGCGTCGCCAGCAGGTGAGTGAACCGCTGAAGAGCGAAATCACCCCCAAGAACATCCTGATGATCGGGCCGACCGGCGTCGGCAAGACCGAAATCGCGCGCCGCACGGCGCGGCTCGCCAACGCCCCCTTCATCAAGGTCGAAGCCACCAAGTTCACCGAGGTCGGCTACGTCGGCCGCGACGTCGACACCATCATCCGCGACCTCACCGAGATCGCCATCAAGGACACCCGCGACGCCGCCATCAAGCGCCTGCGTCACCGCGCCGAAGACGCCGCCGAAGACCGCATCCTCGACGTGCTGCTGCCGCCGGCCCGCCAGCCGGCCGGCTTCTTCGCCGGCGAGGAAGAAGCGCCCGCCAGCAAGCCCGAAGACAGCGCCACCCGGCTCAAATTCCGCAAGATGCTGCGCGAGGGCAAGCTCGACGACAAGGAAATCGAAATCAACGTCGCCGCGCCGCAGGGCAAGATGGAAATCCTCGCCCCGCCGGGCATGGAAGACTTCTCCAGCCAGCTGCAGACCATGTTCCAGGGCCTGGGCGCCGGCAAGCAGAAGGCGCGCAAGCTGAACGTGGCCGAAGCGCTCAAGCTGGTCATCGAAGAAGAAGCCGCCAAGCTGGTCAACGAAGACGAGATCAAGCAGGAAGCGCTGCAGAACGTCGAACAGAACGGCATCGTCTTCATCGACGAAATCGACAAGGTCGCCAGCCGCAGCGAAGGCAACGGCGCCGACGTGTCGCGCGCCGGTGTGCAGCGCGACCTGTTGCCGCTGGTCGAAGGCACCACCGTCACCACCAAGTACGGCATGGTCAAGACCGACCACATCCTGTTCATCGCCTCCGGCGCCTTCCACCTCGCCAAGCCGTCCGACCTGATTCCGGAACTGCAGGGCCGCTTCCCGATCCGCGTCGAACTGACCTCGCTGACCGTTGACGACTTCCGCCAGATCCTCACCAACACCGACGCCTGCCTGACGCGCCAGTACGAAGCGCTGCTCGCGACCGAAGGCGTCGAGCTGGTGTTCGCCGACAGCGGCATCCAGCGCATGGCCGAGATCGCCTGGCACGTCAACGAAAAGACCGAGAACATCGGGGCGCGCCGCCTGTACACCGTGATCGAAAAGCTGCTCGAGGAAATCTCCTTCGACGCCCGCACCGGCCGCTTCGAAGTCGACGCCGCCTACGTCGACAGCAAGCTCGACATGCTGTCGCAGCGCGAAGACCTGGCGCGCTACGTGCTGTAACGGGCTGCCATGGCGCTTCCGATTGCGTGGAAGCGGTATTTTCAAAAAAAGCCGGCGAAATCGCCGGCTTTTTGCTTTTTTGCATGGCGCCGACGGGCCGGAAGCGGCGCGGCGGGCGGGTGAGTTGGGTGGGTGGTAAAAAATGTCTATCGGGTAAGTTGTTTCTATTCAGGCGTTTGCATGCTGATTTTTGCGGGGAGGCGCTTTTTTTGCGGTTTTCAGCAAAAAGGCGTTGACGGGGTGGGGGTCGGGGCGTATAGTTCGCCTCCTCAGCTGACGCAGCGACGGAAACGACGCAGTTGGCACCGCTCTTTAACAAACAGAATAACCGATAGGTGTGAGTGCTCGGCAAAGCCGACACTTGCACTGCAAGACAGGAAATACCTGATATTTCTTTGATCTTGCGTGCCAAAAATTGCTATGAGATTGAACTGAAGAGTTTGATCCTGGCTCAGATTGAACGCTGGCGGCATGCTTTACACATGCAAGTCGAACGGTAACAGGGGCTTCGGCCCGCTGACGAGTGGCGAACGGGTGAGTAATGCGTCGGAACGCACCGAGTAATGGGGGATAACGCAGCGAAAGCTGTGCTAATACCGCATACGCTCCGAGGAGGAAAGCAGGGGATCGTAAGACCTTGCGTTATTCGAGCGGCCGACGTCTGATTAGCTAGTTGGTGGGGTAAAGGCTCACCAAGGCGACGATCAGTAGCGGGTCTGAGAGGATGATCCGCCACACTGGGACTGAGACACGGCCCAGACTCCTACGGGAGGCAGCAGTGGGGAATTTTGGACAATGGGCGCAAGCCTGATCCAGCCATGCCGCGTGTCTGAAGAAGGCCTTCGGGTTGTAAAGGACTTTTGTCCGGGAGCAAATGCCGGTGGCTAATATCCACTGGAGCTGAGAGTACCGGAAGAATAAGCACCGGCTAACTACGTGCCAGCAGCCGCGGTAATACGTAGGGTGCAAGCGTTAATCGGAATTACTGGGCGTAAAGCGTGCGCAGGCGGTTGTGTAAGTCTGATGTGAAAGCCCCGGGCTCAACCTGGGAACGGCATTGGAGACTGCACAGCTAGAGTGCGTCAGAGGGGGTAGAATTCCACGTGTAGCAGTGAAATGCGTAGAGATGTGGAGGAATACCGATGGCGAAGGCAGCCCCCTGGGATGACACTGACGCTCATGCACGAAAGCGTGGGGAGCAAACAGGATTAGATACCCTGGTAGTCCACGCCCTAAACGATGTCAATTAGCTGTTGGGGGTTTGAATCCTTGGTAGCGTAGCTAACGCGTGAAATTGACCGCCTGGGGAGTACGGCCGCAAGGTTAAAACTCAAAGGAATTGACGGGGACCCGCACAAGCGGTGGATGATGTGGATTAATTCGATGCAACGCGAAAAACCTTACCTGCTCTTGACATGTCCGGAACCTCGCAGAGACGCGAGGGTGCCCGAAAGGGAGCCGGAACACAGGTGCTGCATGGCTGTCGTCAGCTCGTGTCGTGAGATGTTGGGTTAAGTCCCGCAACGAGCGCAACCCTTGTCATTAGTTGCCATCATTTAGTTGGGCACTCTAATGAGACTGCCGGTGACAAACCGGAGGAAGGTGGGGATGACGTCAAGTCCTCATGGCCCTTATGAGCAGGGCTTCACACGTCATACAATGGTCGGTACAGAGGGTCGCCAAGCCGCGAGGTGGAGCCAATCTCATAAAACCGATCGTAGTCCGGATCGCACTCTGCAACTCGAGTGCGTGAAGTCGGAATCGCTAGTAATCGCAGATCAGCATGCTGCGGTGAATACGTTCCCGGGTCTTGTACACACCGCCCGTCACACCATGGGAGTGGGGGATACCAGAAGTGGCTAGGATAACCTTCGGGAGTCCGGTTACCACGGTATGCTTCATGACTGGGGTGAAGTCGTAACAAGGTAGCCGTAGGGGAACCTGCGGCTGGATCACCTCCTTTCTAGAGAAGGGCCGAGTCGAGTACTCACAGCCTATCGGTTATTCGCGTTAAGGGCATAGTTGGTTTGCGAAAGCGGATCGACGAAGGCAACTGGGTTTGTAGCTCAGCTGGTTAGAGCACCGTCTTGATAAGGCGGGGGTCGTTGGTTCGAGTCCAACCAGACCCACCATTTGACCTGTTGGGGGATTAGCTCAGTTGGGAGAGCACCTGCTTTGCAAGCAGGGGGTCGTCGGTTCGATCCCGTCATCCTCCACCACTCGACAGTGCAAACAAAAACGAACTCGATGAGTTTGGTTCTGTTTGCGTTGTTCGCGTGCCGCGCAAGCGGCTCAGCAAAAACGCCCGATCTTTAACAAACTGAAGAAGCCGAATTAACAAGACGGCGAGAAATGAGATGAAGTTAACTCTTCATCGAGTGACTTGCTGACTTTGGGTAATTTGATTGTATCTGTGCCATGTCGCCATATCAAAAGGGGCGGTGTGGTACGTCGCACAAACATTCACTGTCGTGGACGTGCTTGAGAGAACCGCAAGGGACTCCCAGGTCACTGAAATGATAGGGTCAAGCGACTAAGTGCATCTGGTGGATGCCTTGGCGATCACAGGCGATGAAGGACGTGTAAGCCTGCGAAAAGCTTCGGGGAGCTGGCAATAGAGCGATGATCCGGAGATATCCGAATGGGGAAACCCACCTAGCAATAGGTACTCCTTGCTGAACACATAGGCAAGGTAGAGCGAACGCGGAGAACTGAAACATCTAAGTACCCGCAGGAATAGAAATCAACCGAGATTCCGTCAGTAGTGGCGAGCGAACGCGGAACAGCCTGTACGTGTTATGGATTGTGTTAGTGGAAGGCCCTGGAAATGGCCGCCATAGTGGGTGATAGCCCCGTACACGAAAACGCATTCCAAGGACTAGGCGTACGAGAAGTAGGGCGGGACACGCGAAATCCTGTCTGAAGATGGGGGGACCATCCTCCAAGGCTAAATACTCGTGATCGACCGATAGTGAACCAGTACCGTGAGGGAAAGGCGAAAAGAACCCCGGGAGGGGAGTGAAATAGAACCTGAAACCGGATGCATACAAACAGTGGGAGCCTCGCAAGGGGTGACTGCGTACCTTTTGTATAATGGGTCAGCGACTTACGTTCAGTAGCGAGCTTAACCGAATAGGGGAGGCGTAGGGAAACCGAGTCCGAATAGGGCGCTTTAGTTGCTGGGCGTAGACCCGAAACCGAGTGATCTATCCATGGCCAGGATGAAGGTGCGGTAACACGCACTGGAGGTCCGAACCCACTAGTGTTGCAAAACTAGGGGATGAGCTGTGGATAGGGGTGAAAGGCTAAACAAACTCGGAGATAGCTGGTTCTCCCCGAAAACTATTTAGGTAGTGCCTCATGTATCACTTCCGGGGGTAAAGCACTGTTATGGCTAGGGGGTCATTGCGATTTACCAAACCATGGCAAACTCTGAATACCGGAAAGTGCGAGCATGGGAGACAGACGGTGGGTGCTAACGTCCATCGTCAAGAGGGAAACAACCCAGACCGCCGGCTAAGGTCCCAAATGATCAGTTAAGTGGTAAACGAAGTGGGAAGGCCTAGACAGCCAGGATGTTGGCTTAGAAGCAGCCATCATTTAAAGAAAGCGTAATAGCTCACTGGTCGAGTCGTCCTGCGCGGAAGATGTAACGGGGCTCAAACTGATAACCGAAGCCGCGGATTTGCACGTAGGTGCAGATGGTAGGGGAGCGTTCTGTAGGTCTGTGAAGGTGTGTCGTAAGGCATGCTGGAGATATCAGAAGTGCGAATGCTGACATGAGTAGCGATAAAGCGGGTGAAAAGCCCGCTCGCCGAAAGCCCAAGGTTTCCTACGCAACGTTCATCGGCGTAGGGTGAGTCGGCCCCTAAGGCGAGGCTGAAAAGCGTAGTCGATGGGAAACGGGTCAATATTCCCGTACTTTCGTATAGTGCGATGTGGGGACGGAGAAGGTTAGGTCAGCCAGGTGTTGGATGCCCTGGTTCAAGCCGGTAGGTGGAAGGAGTAGGCAAATCCGCTCCTTTGTTAACACCGAGACGTGATAACGAGGTTCTACGGAACCGAAGTGACTGATACCACGCTTCCAGGAAAAGCCACTAAGCTTCAGCTATACGAGAACCGTACCGCAAACCGACACAGGTGGGCAGGATGAAAATTCTAAGGCGCTTGAGAGAACTCAGGAGAAGGAACTCGGCAAATTGATACCGTAACTTCGGGAGAAGGTATGCCTCTTAAGGTGTAGGACCTCGCGTTCGAAGCCTCGAGAGGTCGCAGAGAATCGGTGGCTGCGACTGTTTATCAAAAACACAGCACTGTGCCAACACGAAAGTGGACGTATACGGTGTGACGCCTGCCCGGTGCCGGAAGGTTAAGTGATGGGGTGCAAGCTCTTGATCGAAGCCCCGGTAAACGGCGGCCGTAACTATAACGGTCCTAAGGTAGCGAAATTCCTTGTCGGGTAAGTTCCGACCCGCACGAATGGCGTAACGATGGCCACACTGTCTCCTCCTGAGACTCAGCGAAGTTGAAATGTTTGTGAAGATGCAATCTCCCCGCTGCTAGACGGAAAGACCCCGTGAACCTTTACTGTAGCTTTGCATTGGACTTTGAACAGACTTGTGTAGGATAGGTGGGAGGCTATGAAACCAGGACGCTAGTTCTGGTGGAGCCGTCCTTGAAATACCACCCTGGTGTGTTTGAGGTTCTAACCTTGGTCCGTGATCCGGATCGGGGACAGTGCATGGTAGGCAGTTTGACTGGGGCGGTCTCCTCCCAAAGTGTAACGGAGGAGTTCGAAGGTCACCTAGGTACGGTCGGAAATCGTGCTGATAGTGCAATGGCATAAGGTGGCTTAACTGCGAGACCGACAAGTCGAGCAGGTGCGAAAGCAGGACATAGTGATCCGGTGGTTCTGAATGGAAGGGCCATCGCTCAACGGATAAAAGGTACTCCGGGGATAACAGGCTGATTCCGCCCAAGAGTTCACATCGACGGCGGAGTTTGGCACCTCGATGTCGGCTCATCACATCCTGGGGCTGTAGCCGGTCCCAAGGGTATGGCTGTTCGCCATTTAAAGTGGTACGTGAGCTGGGTTCAAAACGTCGTGAGACAGTTTGGTCCCTATCTGCAGTGGGCGTTGGAAGTTTGACGGGGGCTGCTCCTAGTACGAGAGGACCGGAGTGGACGAACCTCTGGTGTACCGGTTGTCACGCCAGTGGCATTGCCGGGTAGCTAAGTTCGGAAGAGATAACCGCTGAAAGCATCTAAGCGGGAAACTCGCCTGAAGATGAGACTTCCCTGAGGGCTTGACCCTCCTGAAGAGTCGTTCGAGACCAGGACGTTGATAGGTCGGGTGTGGAAGCGCTGTGAGGCGTGAAGCTAACCGATACTAATTGCTCGTGAGGCTTGATCCTATCATTTGAGTGGCTTGGGCCACGCGGTGAATAGAGTGTGCGACGTACAATCGATTACCCAATTCGAAATGGAAGCTGAGAGGCTTCCAGGCTTCTTCCAGTTTGTTGACAGTTTATGTCTGGCGGCCTTAGCGAGGTGGTCCCACCCCTTCCCATCCCGAACAGGACCGTGAAACGCCTTAGCGCCGATGATAGTGCGGCATTGCCGTGTGAAAGTAGGACACCGCCAGACTCCCCTCAAGAAAGCCCAGCTCATCCGAGCTGGGCTTTCTGCTTTGCGCCGGCAGAATGCATCCTCCACCGCGTCCATCTCTCTTCATTCTCCACAGGTAAGTAAAGAAACAGGCCGGATTGAGCTGCGGCTGCAGGCGAGGTTGGCCGAAGCGTTGCGTGGCTTTGTTAAAAAAATACCCCGCTGGCTGTGCCTGGCGGGGTGTGGTCGTGCATGGGGTTTGGCGATCAGCTGATGCGCTCGATCTGGGCGCCGACGCCGTTGAGTTTCTGTTCGATGTGTTCGTAGCCGCGATCGAGGTGGTAGATGCGGTCGACCACGGTTTCGCCGTCAGCGACCAGGCCGGCGATCACCAAGCTGGCGGAGGCGCGCAGGTCGGTCGCCATGACGGTGGCGCCGGACAGGCGCTCGACGCCCTTGACCACGGCGGTGTTGCCCTCGATATCGATCTTGGCGCCCATGCGGTTGAGTTCCGGCACGTGCATGAAGCGGTTCTCGAAGATGGTCTCGGTCATCATCGCGGCGCCGTCGGCGATGGCGTTGAGGGTCATGAACTGGGCCTGCATGTCGGTAGGGAACGCCGGGTAGGGCAGCGTGCGCAGGTTGACCGACTTGGGACGGCGCTTCATGTCGAGCGAGATCCAGTCGTCGCCGGCTTCGACCACGGCGCCGGCTTCGACCAATTTGTCGAGGATGGCGTCCATGGTGAGCGGCGCGGCGTTACGCAGCACGACGTGGCCCTGCGTGGCGGCGGCGGCGACCAGGAAGGTGCCGGCCTCGATGCGGTCCGGCATGATGGCGTGATCGGCGCCATGCAACGCTTCGACGCCTTCGATCACCAGGCGGTCGCTACCGATGCCGCTGATGCGGGCACCCATCTTGTTCAGGCACAGGGCGAGGTCGGTGACTTCCGGCTCGCGCGCGGCATTTTCCAGGATCGTGGTGCCGTCGGCCAGCGCCGCGGCCATCAGCAGGTTCTCGGTGCCGGTCACGGTGACCATGTCCATCACCACGCGCGCGCCGCGCAGGCGCTTCGCCGTGGCCTTGACGTAGCCGTGTTCGATGGTGACGTCGGCACCCATCGCGACCAGGCCCTTGATGTGTTGTTCGATCGGACGGCTGCCGATGGCGCAGCCGCCCGGCAGGCTGACGGTGGCCTCGCCGAAGCGTGCCAGCGTCGGGCCAAGCACCAGGATGGAGGCGCGCATGGTCTTGACCAGCTCGTAGGGGGCGACCAGGTTGTTGATGCCGGCGCCGGTAATCTCGACTTCGTGCACGTTGTCGGTCATGACGCGCGCGCCCATGCCCTGCAGCAGCTTCTGGGTGGTGGAGACGTCGCGCAGCATCGGTACGTTGCTGAGCCTGAGCGTGTCGGCGGTCAGCAGGCTAGCGCACAGGATGGGCAGGGCGGCGTTCTTGGCGCCCGAGACGCGGATTTCGCCGTTGAGCGGGCCGTTGCCGCGGATGAGCAGTTTGTCCATGAGTTAGAGCCTGTGGTGAACCTGCATGCGAGCTGCGCCAAGTGGCCTGCTTGGGCTGGCTTGGCGTGGTCGCGCAGGTCAGAGTCAGTCATTGGCCAAGCGGGTAGCGCCACGGATGGCAAGCGGCAGCTTGGCCTTGGGGGAGGCGACACCACCGCACGGCGATGTCGCGCCTCGTTAAGCTGTGACCGCAGGGCGGCGCGAGAGACGCCCTGCGGTGTGGTGCCGCCAATGCGGCGGGCACGGCTGCAGCCAGGTGCTAGCCTTGCTGTTTCGCCCACTCTTCCGGCGTCTGCGCCTTGACGATGGAGAGCGCGTGGATCTCGTTGCTTTGCAACTGTTCCTTGATCACTTCCTTGACCAGGCGATGCCGGTCGATCAGGCGTTTGCCGGCAAAGGCCTCCGATACCACGACGGCGTAGAAGTGGTGGCCGTCGCCTTCCACCTCGAGATGGGTGCAGTCGAGGCCGGCGGCGATGTACTGTTTGACTTGTTCGGTAGTAGCCATGCTGTGTGATCCTTGCGAACTATCCTAGTGTCTGAGCTTGTAGCCACGATGAAGCAGCCACAATGCCAGAGCGGACAGCAAAATGAAACTGGCGCCGACCACGCCGAGCGACAGCCAGGGGCTGATGTCGGCCTGGCCGAAGAAGCCGTAGCGGAAGCCGTCGATCATGTAGAACACCGGGTTGACGTGCGATGCGGCACGCCAGAAACCCGGCAGGCTGTGGATCGAGTAGAACACCCCGGACAGGAAGGTGAGCGGCATGATCAAAAAATTCTGGAACGCCGCCAGCTGGTCGAACTTCTCGGCCCAGATGCCGGCGATGACGCCCAAGGTGCCGAGGACCGCCGAGCCCAGCAGGGCGAAGATCAGCACCCACAGCGGGTGCGTGGGCAGGCCGAGACCGAACCAGGACGTCACCAGCAGGACGCCGGCGCCCACGGCGAGCCCGCGCACCACCGCGGCCAGCAGGTAGGCGGCGAAGAACTCCAGCGCGGTCAGCGGCGGCAGCAGCAGGAACACGATGTTGCCGGTGATCTTGGACTGGATCAGGCTGGACGAGCTGTTGGCGAAGGCATTCTGCGCCATCGACATCATCGCCAGGCCGGGGATCAGGAAGGCGCTGTAGCTCACCCCAGGGTAGGCTTCGACGTGCTTCGACAGCACGTGGGCGAAAATCAGCTGATACAGCAGCGCGGTGAGCACCGGCGCCGCCACGGTCTGGAAGGAGACCTTCCAGAAGCGGACGAGTTCCTTGCGGAACAGGGTGAGGAAGCCCTGCATCAGTTGGCCCCCCTTGCATCGTGTGTACGAAGACGTCTTCCAGATCGACCTCGATCATGCTCAGTTCGCGCACCTCGACGCTAGCCTGGCGCAGCGTGGCCAGCACGCCCTCCAGCGCGCCGAGTTCGGGCAGGCGCAGGATGTGGCGGCCGTCTTCCTGGCGCAGCCGCAGCGCCTCCAGGCTCGCCGGCAAGTCGGACGACAGCTTCAGGGCGACGTCGCGCTCGTTGCTGCGTGCGAGCAGCTTGTCCTTGGTTTCCAGTGCGACCAGACGGCCCTTCTTCAGCATCGCGATGCGGTTGCACAGGGCCTCGGCCTCTTCCAGGTAGTGCGTGGTGAGCACGATGGTATGGCCGGCATGGTTGAGTTCCTGCACGAAGCTCCACAGGCTCTGGCGCAGCTCGACGTCGACGCCGGCGGTGGGCTCGTCCAGCACGATCACCGGCGGGCGGTGCACCAGCGCCTGGGCCACCATCACGCGCCGCTTCATGCCGCCGGACAGCGCGCGCATGTTGACGTCGGCCTTGTCGGAGAGGCCGAGCTTGAACAGCAGCTCGTCGAGCCAGGCGTCGTTACGCGTCAGGCCGAAGTAGCCGGACTGGAAGCGCAACGTCTCGCGCACCGTCAGGAAGGGGTCGAACACCAGTTCCTGAGGAACCACCCCCAGGCTCTGACGCGCCGCCTTGTAGTCGCTGACCACGTCGTGACCCATGATGCGGATGGTGCCGCTATCCGGGCGCGTCAGGCCCGCCATGGCGGAAATGAGCGTGGTTTTGCCGGCGCCGTTGGGGCCGAGCAGGGCGAAGAATTCGCCGGGTTCGACGCGGAAGCTGACGTTGTCGAGGGCCAGCAGTTGGCCGAAGCGTCTGCTGACCGCGGAAATGTCGATGGCCGGGACCATGGTGGCTGGGGATCGGGTAAAAGGTAACAATTATACTGCCGGCTTAGGGGAGGAGGGAAAGTTGTTCCAGTACCTCGGGCTTGAACAGTCCTGCATAGAGGCAGGACAACAACGCCGGGGTATCGCGTGCGAGGTCGAAGCGTTGCGCGTCGGCCAGCCAGATGCGCAACAGGCCGTCGTGCAGCGCCTGCAGCGACTGTGCCGCCATCACCGGCTGCACCAGGGGCTGCAGCTGGCCCCGAACTTGTGCGGCCAGCAGGATCTGGGTCAGGGTGGAGTGGGCCTCGCGCATCTTGGCAATGCATTCGTCCTGCACCGGGGCCAGCTCGTCGACATGCTCGGTGCGCAGGAAGATCACCTGCAGTACCCGTTGCAGGCGGGCGTCGAGGGTGACCGAGCGCAGCAGGCTGTTGCTGAATCTCCACAAGGCCGCCGCCGGGTTGTGCGCGGCACCGGCCTTGAGTTCGCCGAGGTGAGTGTCGAAGTTGGGGATGATGCGGTCGAGCATGGCACGGTACAGGTCGAGCTTGTTCTCGAAATGCCAGTAGACGGCACCCCGGGTGAGGCCGGCGGCGCTGGCGATGGTCGCCAGGGTGGTACGGGAAACGCCATGCGTGCTGAACAGCGCCTCGGCGGTATCCAGGATGCGACAGCGGGTTTGCTCGGCTTCTTCTCGGGTGCGACGTGCCATGGTGCTCGGTGGTTTGATACAACCGCCGAGTTTAACGGCCGGCCGGCGATTAGCCTACTGGTTATAAGAGAAACGCCGCGCTTTAGCCGTACGGCATGACTGAGGGGCATCGAGGCTCGTGGCGGCGAGACGCGTCAGCGCCGCCGCCGTCGGCAGGTTGGCCGAAGCCCGGTGTGGCGGGTTTACAGCGGGGCCGAGGCCTCGGCGGGGGTCGGCGCCATCAGCTGGTCGATGTCGAGATTTTCGTCATCGGACGGCGCCTTCGGCAGATCGGCACCGACCTGCTTGGCGCGTAGCTGCAGGTAGGCATCGCGTATGTAGGAGTAGGGGTCGAGGGCCGCTTCGTCCACGGTTTTCTCGAGGCCAAGCAGGCGCGCGCGCGTGTTCACGCCATCGAGTACGGCGCCGGCGGCCAGTTGGGTGTGGGTCTGGAACACCACGCCCGGTTCGGGACTGGCGGTGTACGTGGCGGCGGTGCCCAGGCCGTCGCGCACGGTGGAGGGTCCCAGGAGCGGCAGCACCAGGTAGCTGCTGTTCTTCCAGCCCCAGCTGGCGAAGGTATCGCCGAGCGTGGTCTTGTTGTTGGCGAGGCCGGCCGGGGTGGCGATGTCGATCAGGCCGAACAGGCCGAAGGTGGAGTTGAGCGCCACCCGCATCACGTCGTTGGTGGTCTTCTGTGCATCGGCGCGCAGGGCGTTGTTGACGGCGCTGTAGGCATCGCGGATGTTGTCGAAGAAGTTGCCGACCGCGATGCGCAGCGGGCGCGGCGTGACGGTGCGGTAGCCCTCGGCCACCGGTTTCACCACGGCGCGGTCGGCAGTGTCGTTGAAGCGGTAGACGGCGCGGTTCATCGGCTCGAGTGGGTCGAGCGGTTCGTGGGGGTTGGCGCAACCGGCCAACGCGATGCTCAGCAACAGCAGGTGAGCGGTTTTCATGACAGATTTCCGGAAGGGCCTTGCAGCAGTTCGTCGAGTCCGTAGAGGCGGGCCAGGCTCGCCAGCGTGGGGGGCAGGGTGCCGATGCGCAAGACGCGACCGCCTTGCCGACCGTGCCGCACCAGCTCCAGCAGCAGTGCCAGCGCCGCCGAGTCGGACGCGGTGACACCGGACAGGTCGATTTCCTGTGCCGCGCTGCCGTTCAGCTGGCGCTTGAGCTGGACCAGCTGGGCCGCAGCGGAGTCCATGTCGATCCGGCCGGACAGCTGCAGCCGGCTGGAAGCGGCCGTATCGTTCATTACGCCCCCGTGCCTTTGGCCAGGTTGTCGTTCTTGTTGCGCAGCACCTTGATCAGGCCGTCGATGCCGTTCTTGCGGATCTCTTCGTTGAACTGGTTGCGGTACACCGTGACCAGACTGGCGCCCTCGACGCTGACGTTATAGACCTTCCAGCCCTGCGCCGTCTTGTACAGCGTGTAGTCGATCGCCACCGGCTTCTTCTCGCCGTTGCTGGGCAGTGTCACTTCCGACTTCACCGTGGCTTCGCGGCCGTCGTTGGCGAACACGGCGTTCGGCTTGACGTCGACCTGGGCGTTCTTGAAGCGCGTCATGGTGGAGGAGTAGGTGCGCGACAGCAGGCTCTGGAATTGTTGCGTCAATTCGGTCTGCTGCTGAGGGTTGGCTTCACGCCAGCCGCGGCCGACCGCGAGCGCCGTCATGCGCTGGAAGTCGAACTTCGGCAGCACCAGCTTTTCCACCTGGTCGCGGATCTTGGCGGTGTTCTTGCCGTCGTCCTGCTTGATCAGGTCGAGCACTTCGCGCGAGGTGCCGCGCACCATGTCGACCGGGGAGTCGGCGGCCAGTGCCGGAACGGACAGGCCCAGCAGCATGGCCAGGCTAACGAGCAGTTTTTTCATGATTGTTCACGCTTTATGACAGGTCATGGGTAAGCCGGAGGGAGGGGCGGCCTTACTGCGCGCCACTGCTACCGGCGGGGCTTCCTTCTTTGGCAGCGCCTTTTTCGGCAAAGTTCAGCATGAATTTGCCGATCAGCTGCTCCAGCACCAGCGCCGACGAGGTCAGGTCGATGCGTTCGCCGGGCTTCAGATTGTCCGGGTCGCCGCCCTGCACCAGGCCGATGTACTGCTCGCCGAGCAGGCCGGAGGTAAGGATTTCGGCGCTGGTATCGCGGCTGAACTGGTAGCGTTTGTCCAGCGACAGCGTCACCTTGGCCAGGTAGCGCTGGGTGTCGAGCTCGATGCTGGCGACGCGGCCGACTACGACGCCGGAAGACTTCACCGGCGCCTTGACCTTGAGGCCGCCGATGTTGTCGAACTCGGCGTACAGCGGGTAGCTGGCTTCGGCGCTCTGCGGGGTCAGGTTGGCAACCTTGAGCGAGAGGAAGGTGACGGCGGCAATGCCGATGGCGACAAAAATGCCGACCCATAAATCAATCGTCGTGCGTTTCATTCGGTTTCTTTTCCTAGAACATGAAGGCGGTCAGCACGAAGTCCAGCGCCAGGATCACCAGGGCGGAGGTGACCACGGTGCGCGTGGTGGCCGAGGAGACGCCGGCCGCGGTCGGCGTGGCGTCGTAGCCTTCGAAAACGGCAATCAGGGTGACGGCGATGCCGAAGAACAGGCTCTTGATCAGGCCGTTGATGACATCGTTGTGCAGGTCCACCGAGTTTTGCATCTGCGACCAGAAGGTGCCTTCGTCGAGCCCGATCAGCTGCACGCCGACGAAATAGCCGCCGAAGATGCCGGTGACGTTGAACAGCGCGGCCAGCACCGGCATCGAGATCACGCCGGCCCAGAAGCGCGGCGCCACCACGCGGGCGATCGGGTTGACCGCCATCACGCTCATGGCGTCGAGCTGCTCGGTGGCCTTCATCAGGCCGATTTCGGCGGTCATCGCGCTGCCCGAGCGGCTGGCGAACAGCAGTGCCGCCAGCACCGGGCCCAGTTCGCGCAGCAGCGACAGCGCCACCAGCGCGCCCAGCGCATCGGCCGAGCCGAAGCGCGACAGCGTGTTGTAGCCCTGCAGGCCCAGCACCATGCCGACGAACAGGCCGGAGACCACGATGATGATCAGCGACAGCACGCCGGCGAAGTACACTTCGCGGATGGTCAGGTTGAGGCGGCGGAAGCTCTGCCCGGATTGCAGCAGGATGGCCAGCAGGAAGCGGCTGGCGAAACCGAGTCGCCAGATGGCGTTGATGGTGACGTGGCCGAGGTGGCGCAACGGGGCGGTGAGGGTTTCAAACATGGCGGACTCCGCTCAGGCCCAGGTCGTCGGCCAGGCTGCGCTGGGCCGGGTAGGCGAAATGCACCGGGCCATCGGCCTCGCCGTGCACGAACTGGTGTACCCACGGCGAGTCGGAGGCGCGGACTTCTTCCGGCGTGCCTTCAGCGACGATGCTGCCGTTGGCGACGAAGTAGACGTGGTCGACGATCTCCAGCGACTTGTGCACGTCATGGGTGACCATCACCGCGCTGGTGCCGAGCGCGTCGTTGAGTTTCTTGATCAGCAGCGCGATGACGCCGAGCGAGATCGGGTCGAGCCCGGTGAACGGTTCGTCGTAGAGCATGATTTCGGGGTCGAGCGCGATGGCGCGGGCCAGGGCGACGCGGCGCGCCATGCCGCCGGACAGCTCGGCCGGCATCAGTGCCTGGGTGCCGCGCAGGCCGACGGCGTTGAGCTTCATCGTCACCAGGTCGGCGATCATCGACTCCGGAAGCCGGGTATGTTCGCGCAGCGGAAACGCCACGTTGTCGTGCACCGACAGATCGGTGAACAGGGCGCCGAACTGGAACAGCATGCCCATGCGGCGGCGGTGGGCGTGGAGCTCGCGCGCGTTCATGGTGGCCACGTTCTGGCCGTCGACCAGCACTTCGCCTCGCTGGGCGCGGTATTGGCCGGAGATCAGGCGCAGCAGCGTGGTTTTGCCGCTGCCGCTGCCGCCCATGATGGCGACCAGCTTGCCGCGCGGAATGCGCAGATTGATGTCTTTCAGGACCGGTCGGTCGTTGTAGCCGAAGCTGACCTGCCTGAATTCGATGAATGAATCGTCTTGGGACACGGAGGTTCCGGTTGCGTCTTTATCAGGAAGCAAGAGCGTATGAGCCCTTGGCGGGCGATTGACGGATTTTATCCTGTTGTGCTGGGCGCGCCAAATCCGACCGATGGAACAGTCTGTTCTGTTGCGGTGCACACAACGGTTTCGGGGGTTTCGGGCCACCTGGGGAAACAAAACAGCCCGGCGGAACCGGGCTGTCTGTCAGGTGCGGTCCGGCTCAGACGCCGCGCAGCAGGTCGTTGATGCTGGTCTTGCTGCGGGTCTGGGCGTCGACCTTCTTCACGATCACGGCGCAGTACAGGCTGTGGCTGCCGTCCTTGGAGGGCAGGTTGCCGGACACCACCACCGAGCCCGGCGGAATGCGGCCGTAGCTGACTTCGCCGGTTTCGCGGTCGTAGATCTTGGTGGACTGGCCGATGTAGACGCCCATCGAGATCACCGAGCCTTCGCCGACGATGACACCTTCGACCACTTCGGAACGGGCGCCGATGAAGCAGTTGTCTTCGATGATGGTCGGGTTGGCTTGCAGCGGCTCGAGCACGCCGCCGATGCCGACGCCGCCGGAGAGGTGCACGTTCTTGCCGATCTGGGCGCAGGAGCCGACGGTTGCCCAGGTGTCGACCATGGTGCCTTCATCGACGTAGGCGCCGATGTTGACGTAGGACGGCATCAGCACGGTGTTCTTGGCGATGAACGAGCCCTTGCGCGCCACGGCGCCCGGCACCACGCGGAAGCCGGCCTGCTGGAAGCGCTCCTGGTTCCAGTCGGCGAACTTGGTGTCGACCTTGTCGAAGTAGCGCGACACGCCGTCGTCCAGCACGGCGTTGTCGCGGATGCGGAACGACAGCAGCACGGCCTTCTTCACCCACTGGTTGACGACCCAGTCGCCGTCGATCTTCTCGGCGACGCGCAGGCGGCCGGCGTCCAGTTCGTCGATGACCTGGCCGATGGCGGCCTTCAGTTCGGCGGAAACGGTGGCGGGGGTGATCTCGGCGCGCTTTTCGAACGCGTCTTCGATCAGGGTCTGGATCGGGTGCATGTGGTTCAGTCCTTGTGCAAGATGGATGGTGGTCATTGTAGTGGTTTCCGGTTCAGGCGTGGCGTCGGGCAAAGCGTACCAGGCGCTCGGCGGCCTCGACGCAGTCGGCCAGCGGCGCCACCAGGGCGATGCGGATGTAGCCGGCGCCGGGATTGACGCCGTGGGCGTCGCGCGCGAGCAAGGAGCCGGGCAGCACGGTGACGTGTTCTTCGGCGAACAGGGCGCGGGCGAAGGCCTGGTCGTCGCCGCCGGGCACGCGTGCCCACAGGTAGAAGCTGGCATCCGGCAGGCTGACAGCGAAGGCTTCGGCCAACTTGGCGTGAACCGCCGCGAATTTGGCGCCATACGCCGCGCGGTTGGCCTCGACGTGCTCTTCGTCGTTCCAGGCGGCGACGCTGGCGGCCTGGATGGTCGGGCTCATGGCGCCGCCGTGGTAGGTGCGGTAGAGCAGGAAGCTTTCCAGCAGCGCGGCGTCGCCGGCGACGAAGCCGGAGCGCAGGCCGGGCGCGTTGGAGCGCTTGGACAGGCTGGTGAACATCACCAGGCGGCGGAAGTCGCGGCCCAACTGCTTGGCGGCCTGCAACCCGCCCAGCGGCCGCTGGCCGAAGTGGATCTCGGAGTAGCATTCGTCCGAGGCGATGACGAAGCCGTATCGGTCGGACAGCTCGAACAGCCGGCGCCAGTCGTCCAGGTTCATCACCGCGCCGGTGGGGTTGCCCGGGCTGCACACGAAGACCAGCTGGGTGTGCTGCCATACCGCCTCGGGCACCGCCGCCCAGTCGGGCTGGAAGCGGTTCTCGGCGAGGCAGTTGACGTAGTACGGCTCGGCGCCGGCCAACAGCGCCGCGCCTTCGTAGATCTGGTAGAACGGGTTGGGCGAGATCACCACCGGCTTCTGTGCGCCGGAGGCGTCGATCACGGTCTGCACGAAGGCGAACAGCGCCTCGCGGCTGCCGTTTACCGGCAGCACTTCGCGCAGCGGGTCGAGCGTGAGGCCGTAGCGGCGCTCGGCCCAGGCGGCGCAGGCCGCGCGCAGGGCGTCGGAACCCAGCGTGGCGGGGTAGCTCGCCAAGCCGTCGAGCGCATCGACCAGGGCCTGCTTCACCACGTCCGGGGTCGGGTGCTTGGGTTCGCCGATCGACAGGTTGACGTGGGGCAGCCCGGCCGGCGGCGTCACGCCCGCCAGCAGCGACCGCAGCCGCTGGAAGGGGTAGGGCTGCAGAAGGGCAAGATTCGGATTCACTTTGGGCTCCCGGCGCGACGACAAAGCGGCTATTTTAATGGAGATCGGTGCGGTTGGTGCAAAACAAACGCCGCTGCCGGGGAGGCGGCCTGCTACGCTCCCGCACCGCAGGAGGTCCGGCTGATCGCGCGCAAGAACATCGAAGCCATCGTTTCCCGGCAACGGAAGAAACCGTGACGGACAAGGCCGGCTACGTGCTGACCCGCTGCTCCGGCCACGCGGCGCGCCGCGTTCCCGGCGACCATCCGGGTCCGGGGCACGGCAAGGGGAGGGCACCGGCTGTCGGCCTGCCCGGTGCAGTCCATGGCGTTGCCGGCGCCGGCATCATGACAAAAGCCGGACCCCGATGGGGTCCGGCTTTTTTTGCGGGCTTCGGCCAACCCCGCTTCAATAGTGCGGCGGAATCTCGTGCCCGCCCGGCGCGTCGTTGCCCGGCTGGTTGCTGCGCAGCTGCTGGTACAGCACGCGGATCTGTTGCTGCAGCAGGTCGATCTGTTGCTGCTGGCGCGTCACGGCGAGGTTGAGCGCGTCGAGCAGGTCATCCTGGAAGGCCACTTTGACTTCGAGGTCGGTGAGGCGGGAGTCGTCCATGCGGTGTCCTTGGGTGGCGACGGTGTGGGGGAGCGATTTTACCGCACTCTCGCTGTGATCCGCTCATTCCTGCCTGGCCGTTTCCCATGCGCCGTCGGCGTGGCGCGTCACGCCCTCGGTGGCGGCAAACTGACGGCGCATCGCGGCGATCACGGTGTCGCGCAGGTAGCGGTGCAGCGGGTGGCGGTCGTTGCGGCGGTGCCAGACCAGGCCGACGGTGATGCGCGCCTCGCCCGGCAACGGCGCGCAGGCCAGCTCCGGGGTGGTGCTGAACAGGCCGCGGTAGATCGCCGGCTGGATCGACATCAGCGGCGCCTGCGCGACGATGTGGCTGATCGCCAGCAGGCTGGCCGACAGCACCTGCACGCGGCGTTCCACGCCGTGCGCCGCGAACAGATGGTCGACCACCCCGGCGACGGTGCCGCGGTAGCTGCTGACGACGTGGTCGCAGGAGGCCAGGTCGGCGAGCGTGGCGGGCTCCGGCAGCGGCAACTGGCGCCGCGAGTGCACGCTGATGAAGTCGGATTCGAACAGCCGCAGCCGGCTGTGCCAGTCGCGCAGCGCCAGCGGCGCGGCGGTGATCAGGAGGTCCACCTCGTCGTGGTCGAGCGCGGCCAGCTGCTGGTCGGTCTCCAGCAGTTGTGAGCGCAGCCGCACGCCGGGCGCATCGCGGCGCAGCGTGGCGATCAGCGCCGGGTAGAGCAGCGCCTCCATGCCGTCCGGCGCCGCCAGGCGGAAGGTGGCGTGCGCCGCGGCCGGGTCGAACGCGTCGGCGCGGAAGAGGAGCTGCTGCGCTTGTTCCAGCCAGGCGCGGACCTGCGGCGCCAGTTCGCGGGCGCGCGGGGTGGGCTCCATCTGGTGGCCGCTGCGCACGAACAGCGGATCGTCCAGCAGCTGGCGCAGCCGTGCCAGCGCGTGGCTCATCGCCGGCTGTCCGAGAAAGAGCCGGGCGGCGGCGCGGCTGACGTGGCGCTCCTGCATCAGCGCATCGAACGCCACCAGCAGGTTGAGGTCGAGGCGGCGCAGCGCGTCGTGGCTGAAATCGACTTGATTCATGATTTGTATGAAGTTAATCGATTTCCATGATAGTACGGCCGCTGCCGATAATGGGGTTTTGCCTCGCCGTTGCTGGTGCCGCCATGCCGTCTGCCGCCCTCATCGCCCCGCGTTACTCGTTGCACCACGTCGCCATCGCCGTGATCGTGCTGCTGGAATACCTGCAGAGCGTGATGGTGGCGTTCGGCTCGGCCGCCATCCGTCACGGCGTGCAGGCCTCGCCGCCGCAGTTCAGCTTGGCCGCCGCCTGCTACGCGGCGGTGGCGGTGCTGATGATCCTGAGCCACCGCTGGTGGGTGCAGCGGCTGGGCTACCGCACCCTGCTGCGGCTGTCGCTGCTGGTGTTCGGCGCCGGTGCCGTGCTGTGCGCGCTGTCGCCCAACGCCGGCGGCTTCATCGTCGCGCGCATGGTGCAGGCGCTGGGCGGGGCGGCGTTCTTCACCGCGTCGCGGGTGCAGATCCTGCATTACCAGGGGCCGGCGCGCCTGCCGGCGCTGCTGTTCCTGCCCTTCGGCATCATGCTGGGCTCCGGCCTGGCGCCGATCCTGGCCGGGGCGCTGCTGGCCGCCTTCGACTGGCGCGCGCTGTTCTGGGTGATGCTGCCGCTGGTGTGGCTGGTGGACGGGGTGGTGCGCCATGCCATGCCGGAGCACGAGCCGGTGGAGAACGAGCGGCCGGACCAGGCGCATCCGTGGGGCATGCTGCTGCTGGCGGGCGGGGTGTTCCTGCTGCAGTTCGTGCTGGAGCGCGCCCGTTTCGAGCCGTGGACGCATGGTCCGCTGCTGTGGGGCACCGGGCTGCTGGCCCTGGCGTTGCTGGTGCTGCACGGGCGGCACGAGTGGCGCCGCCCCACGCCGCTGGTGCCCTACCGCCATTTCATCAGCGAGCGCTACCTGTGGGGCATGGCGGTGTACGGCTTCGGCTACCTGGTGGTGTCGTCGTGCAGCTACGTGTTGCCGCTGTTCCTGGCCGAGGGCCTCGGGCTGAGCCTGGCGCAATGCGGCTGGCTGCTGGGGCTGACCGGGCTGGCCGCGATGCCGTTCGCCGTGCTGCACCTGAAGCTGATGCTGCGCTGGCCCCATCTGCGCCGGTTCCTGCTGATCGGCACGCTGTTGCTGGCCGCCTTCGCCGGGCTGATGGCACGGCAGCAGCCGGCGGCGACGGGGTGGCCGCTGTGGCTGGCGGTGTTCCTGCTCAACGGGGTGTTCATGCCGTTCCTGCTCGGCACCGCGGCGGCCAGTACCTTCAGCCAGGTGGACGAGCGGGTGTTCAGCCACGCCTACCAGGTCAAGAACGCGATGCGCGAGGTGGCCAACGCCGTCGGCCTGCTGCTGGGCACCGCGCTGCTGCAACAGCGCAGCGCACTGCACGCGGCGCGTGAACCGGAGCTGGCATCCGGCCAGCTGGTGTTGCTGGCCGGGCAGGATTTCTTCTGGACGCTGCTGCTGCTGGCGCTGGCAGTGGGGCTGCTGCTGCAACTGCAGCGCCGCTTCGTGTAGCGTCCGGCCTCCGTTCCCGTGTGCCAGCCCTGTCGCGGGGCCGGCTTACGCCCCCAGCTGGGCGGCAAACTGCTCGGGGATCGCCGGACGGCCGCGCTCGTTGATCGCGGTGCCGATGATCAGCCCTTCCAGCACCACCTTCTGGTCCGCCTGGCGGATCACCTGCTGGCGGAAGCCGAAGCGCACCTTGGACACCGGCTCGAACGCCACCGTCACCGTGAACTGGTCGCCGCTGGTCAGCGACGCCTTGTAGTCCAGTTCCGAGCGCACCACCACCAGGTTGATGTTCTGGCGCGCCAGTTCGGCAAAATCGATGCCCTTTTCCAGCAGAAACTCGTGGCGGGCATGCTCCAGGTAGTTGAAGTACACCCCGTTGTTCACGATGCCCTGCATATCGCATTCGTAATCGCGCACCTTGAATTCAACGGCAAAAACAGACATCGGCTAGCTCCAGATCGGGGTTTGACAGGTGGCCGGCACACGGCTGCCGGCGCGTTGGCAGGCAGGCTGGTCGGCGTGGGCCATGGGGCGGGGAGTGTAACGCATGTGGGTGCGGTCAGGGGACCGCCACGCGGGGCGGTGGCGGCAGCCTAACCCTGCGGCCGCAGCGCCTTGATCACGTAGAGGTCGAAGCGGGTGGACTTGCCCTCCAGCACCGCCGACGGCTTCACGCCCTCGATGACCGGGCCGCGCTGCGGCCGCTTCACCACCACCCGCACCGTGGCGGCGGCGATGGCGGCCTGCAGCAGCGCGGCACTGTCGAGGTCGTCGCCGATCACCTGCTGAAACGCCTGCATGCCTTTCTTGGCGGCGGCGCTTTTCTTGTCGGTGTCGGGGAACATCGGATCGACGAACACCACCTGCGGCCGTTCCGCCTCGGGCCGTTCGGCCTGTGCCGCCAGCCACTGGATGGCGTCGGCGTGCACCAGCGTCATGCGCCGCGCGATGTCCATGGTGTCGAGGTCGACGCTGGCGCGCTCCAGTGCGTCGAACAGCAAGGCCGCCGCCACCGGCGAGCGTTCCAGCAGCGTCACTTCGCAGCCCAGGCTGGCCAGCACGAAGCTGTCGCCGCCGAGGCCGGCGGTGGCATCGACCACGCGCGGCAATTCCTTGGCGCCCTTCAGCCCGATCGCCTTGGCCACCGGCTGGCCGCGCCCGCCACCCTGCTCGCGGCGGTGCTTGGCCGCGCCCTCGACGAACTCGGCGTACACCGCGCCGTGCTTGCCGCTGGTGAGCAGCTCCAGCCGTTCCGGCCCCAGCTCCAGCCAGTAGCCGGCGTCGGGGCGTCGGGTGACCAGCGGCAGCGCGAAGCGCTCGGCAAGACGATGGGCGGTGTCGCGGCGCGCCGGCTCGGCGCAGTACAGCGGGGTGGGGTTCATGGACGGTTTCCGGGGAACGACGCGGCGAAGATACGGCAAGGCGCGATCAGCGGCAACCGCGTGGCCTTAGCGTTTCCATGCCAAAAACATAAAATGGCGCAATGCTCCCGATCGCAGCCTTCTGCGCCGGCATCACGCTGTGCGCCTTCCTCCCTGAACTGCCCGACGCTCGCTGGCTATGGCCGGCGCTGGCGGGGGCCGCCGTGCTGGCCTGGCGCCTCGATGGTCGTCGCCGCCAGGCCGCGCTGTGGCTGGTATGCGCCCTGGCCGGGCTCGGTTACGCCGGCTGGCGTGCCGAACTCAGGTTGGCCGAAGCGCTGGCGCCGCCGTGGGAAGGGCGGCCGGTGGAGTTCGTCGCCGTGGTGCGCGGCCTGCCCGACCCGGGCGACTACGGCGTGCGGCTGAACGCCGAGGTGGAACAGGTGCTGACGCCGGGCGCGCGCCTGCCGTCCCGGGTGCAGCTGAGCGATTTCCGCGGTGGCGACTGGCCGGCCGGCAGCCGCTGGCGGCTCACGGCACGTTTCAAGGCGCGCCACGGCACGGCCAACCCGTTCGGTTTCGACGGCGAGGCGTGGATGTGGTCGGAAGGGCTGCTGGCCAGCGGCTCGATCGGCAAGGGCGCCCAGCGGCTGGAGGACGCTCAGGATGCGATGGCGCGCATCGACCGCCTGCGCGCCGCCGTGCAGGCCCGCATCCAGCGGGTGCTGGGCGACACGCGCGAGGCGGCGCTGATCGGCGCGCTCACCGTCGGCGCGCAGCAGGCCATCGCGCGTGAGGAGTGGCAGCGCTTTGCGCGCACTGGCCTGACCCACCTGGTCTCGATCTCCGGCCTGCACATCACCATGGTCGCCGGACTGGCCGCAGCGCTGGCGGCCGGCTGGTTGCGTCTTCGGCCAACCTTGCGTGTGCCGCCGCGGCTGGTGATCGCCGCCGTCACCGTGCTGGCGGCGCTGGCCTACGCGCTCTTGGCCGGTTTCTCGGTGCCGACCCAGCGCACCCTGTTCATGCTTGCCGGCGCGGCCTGCCTGCTGGTCTCGCGCCGCGCCTACACGCCGTTCCAGGTGTGGTGGCTGGCGCTGGCCGTGGTGCTGCTGATCGATCCGTTCGCGGTGCTGGCGCCCGGGCTGTGGTTGTCGTTCGGGTTGGTGGCAGCGTTGATGGCCGCGACGCTGGCGCGCCGCCGCCCGCCCGGCAAGCTGCGGGCGGCGCTGGCCGGGCAATGGGCCGCGCTGGTGATGTCGCTGCTGCCGCTGGCGCTGTTTTTCGGCACCCTGCCGCTGGTGTCGCCGCTCGCTAACGCCGTGGCCATTCCCTACATCTCGGCCTTGCTCACCCCGCTCGCGCTGCTGGCGGTGGCGCTGCCGTTCGACGCCTTGTTGCACCTGACCGCCAGCTTGGCCGAAGGCTTCTTCTACGGGGTGGACCGGCTCGCGCTGCTGCCGTCGTGGTCTCTCCCCGGGCTGCCGTGGCCGCTGCTGGCGCTCGGCGCGGTAGGGTCGCTGTGGCTGATCGCGCCACGCGGCGTGCCGTTGCGGGGATTCGGCGCGCTGCTGCTGGCCCCGGCGCTGCTCTACAGCCCGCCGCGGCCGGCGCAGGGGACGCTGCGGGTGCAGGTGTTCGACGTCGGTCAGGGCTTGTCGGTGCTGCTGCAGACCGCGCGCCACGACCTGCTGTACGACACCGGGCCGGGGCAGGCCGAGCGCGTGCTGCTGCCGCAGCTGGCCGGCCTCGGCGTGCGGCGGCTCGACGCCCTGATGCTGTCGCACCACGACAGCGATCACGACGCTGCCGCGGCTGGCCTGTTGGCCGCCGTGCCGGTGATGCGGGTCTGGGCCGGTCAGCCCGCGTCGCTGGCGGGGCAGCGCGACGATGCCGTGCCCTGCGCGCCGGGGCAGAGCTGGGCCTGGGACGGGATCCGCTTCGACGTGCTGTGGCCGCCGGCCGGGCTGGCGGGGGAGGACAACGCCCACAGTTGCGTGCTGCGCGTGGCGACCCTGACCCGGGCGGTGCTGCTGACCGGCGATATCGGCCGGCGCGAGGAAGAGGCGTTGGCGGCGCGCTACGGCCGGGCGCTGGCCAGCGAGGTGTTACTGGCCCCGCATCATGGCAGCCGCGGCGCCTCGGGGGAGGCACTGCTGCAGGCGGCGGCGCCGCACTGGGGCGTGTTCAGCGCGGGCTATCGCAACCGCTACCGCCATCCGCACCCGCAGACGCTGGCGCGCTACCGGGCACAGGGGGCCCAGGTGCTGCGCACCGACCAGCTTGGGGCACTGCAGATCGACCTGGGGGAGACGCTCGCCATCGGCGCGTTCCGGCGCCAGGCGCCGCGCTACTGGAGGGTGCGTGCGGATGTTGGGGACGACGAGGTCACAGCCGCAGCCGGGCGATGACCTGGTTGCCGTCCCCGCAGTACTCGAGGTGGTCGAACGAACTCAATTTCGCCAGCAGGATGCCGCGGCCGTGCGGGCGCAGCAGCGCCGCCGGGCCGGCGTTGAGGATGGACTGCCAGTCGAAGCCCCGGCCCTGGTCGGAGACGGTGAAGGTGATGTCCTCGGCGCTGCGGCGAAAGCGCACGCTGACCTGACGCTGGGCGTAGGCCGGGTCGGACAGCCCGGCCTGCAGCGCGCTGTCCCAGCTCTCCTCGGCCAGCAGGCGCTGCTTGTCCTGGAAACCGAACCCCAGATTGCCGTGTTCGACGGCGTTGGCGATCAGCTCGTAGAGGCCGCTGGCGACCCGTTCCGGCACCGGGCAGGCGCGCGCCAGCAACGCCGTCACGGCGTGCGCCTCCTGCAGCGTGCGCAGGGTGAATTCGGCCTCCTGCAGCATCATCATGGTGCCTTCCTGGTGCAGGCCCATTTCGCGGAAATAGAGCTGGCGGTCCCAGTGGTCGACCGCCGCCTTGACCACCGCCAGCAGCATGTCGCGCGAGAACGGCTTGTTGAGGAAGAAGAAAGCGCCGGCGCTCATGCCCTGCTGGATGCTGCCGGGCGAACCGAAGGCGGACTGGATGATCACCGGCAGGCTCTCCATGTCCGGGCTCTCCTTGATGCGGGCCAGCAGTTCCATGCCGTTCAGGCCGGGCATCATCTTGTCCAGCAGCACGGCGCAGAAGCGTTCGTGTTCGGCCTCGAGGCGGGCCCAGGCCTCCTCGCCGCTGTCGGCCTGCACCGTCTTGTAGCCGTCGCTTTCCAGCAGTTCGCTCATCAGTTCGAGACTAAACGGCTCGTCGTCAACCAAGAGTAGCGTGTGTTCCATCATGCTCCGTTCCGAGTGGGGCGGGCCTGGGCCAGCGTGGCAGGATGAAGCGGAAAATGGCGCCGCCGCCGTCGGCGTTCCCGGCGCTGATCTCGCCGTCGTGGGCGAGCACGATTTCGCGACAAATGGACAGGCCGAGCCCGCTGCCGCCGGCGCCGGTCTTGGTGGCGCTGCCCTGCACGAATTTGTCGAAGATCGGCTCCCGTTCGTCGTCGGCGATGCCCGGCCCCTGGTCGGTCACCGCCACCTCGACCCGGTCGATGCCGTCGGCGTCGGCGCGGGGGGCGACATGCACCGTGATGACGCCGCCTGGCGGGCTGACCTTGATGGCATTGGCGAGCAAGTTGCGCATCACCTGGCCGATGCGCAGCGGGTCGAATACCGCCGGCAGCGTCAGGCTGTCCGCTTTCAGTATAATGTCGATGCCATTTTTTGCTGCCATCGGCAGCATTTCCTCCCGTGCCTCGTACACGCAGCGCAGCAGGTCCTGCGGCATCATCTGGAATTCCATGCGCTTCACTTCCATCTTGGCCAGGTCCAGCAGGTCGTTCAGCAGTGTCAGCAAACGCTTGCCGCTGCGGTGGATGCGCTCGAAATAGTGCTGCTGCTTGGGGGTGTTGTCGCTGGCGCTGCGCCGCTCCCCCATTTCGGCAAAGCCCAGGATGGCGTGCAGCGGGGTGCGCAGTTCGTGTGACATATTGGCCAGGAATTCGGTCTTGGCGCGGCTGGTGTCCTCGGCCAGGGTCTTGGCCTCGCGCAAAGCGGCCTCGGTGGTGCGTTGCGCCGAGATGTCCTGGAAGATCCACACCGACCCCAGCCCCGGCAGGGCCGGATCGAGCGCCTTGCCGTAGAGCTGGCACCACAGGGTGCCGCCGTCGCCGTCGCGCAGGCGGAGGTCCTGCTGGCATACCTGCCCCTGCGACAGCACGCCGTACAGCAGGCGCACCAGCCGCTGCCATTGCTCAATAGACTCGAAGATCTGCGTGGTCGGCTGCTCCACGACGTCGTCGGCGGGCAGCCGGAACAGCTCCAGGAAGGCGCGGTTGACCTGCTTGAAACGGTGGTCGGCGACGTAGGCCATGGCGAGCGGGCTGGCGTCCAGCAGCGCGGCGAGCTGCTGGCGCTGCTGTTCCACCTGGCCCTCCAGGGTGTTCTTCAGCGCCAGCAGCGCCGCCTCCTGCTCCTTGCGCTGCCGGATGTTGCGACAGACCAGCAGAAAGCAGGTGTCGTCGGGCTGGTCGACCTGGCTCAGCGTCAGCTCCACCGGCAGGCGGCTGCCATCCTCGCACCGCAGCTGCGCCTCGAACGGCGCGCCTTCGTGTTCGGCCGCGATCTGGCCGAACGGCCGGTGGCGCTCCGGGTCGACCCAGTCGGGGAACAGGCTCGCCAGCGGCCGATGAGGCAGGCACTCGTCGTGCCGCCCGATCAGCCGCGCCGCCGCGGCGTTGGCGGCGCGCACCGTGCCGTCGCTTTCCAGCAGCAGGATGGCGTCGGAGCTGGCTTCCAGAATGGCGCGCTGACGCGCCTCGCTGTCGGCCAGCGCCTGCTCGGCGCGGCGGTGTTCGTCCAGCTGACGGTGCAGCGAACGGTTGCTTTCCATCAGTTGGTCATGCTTCACCAGCAGGGCGTGGCGGAACTGCAGGTTGCTGTGGCCGAGGCGGTAGAGGTAAATCAGCAGGCACAGCGCCCCGGCCGCCGACAGCATCAGGACCAGCAGATCGTGGTCCTGCAGCGCCAGCGCCGGGTCCCTCTGGGCGAACACCGCATACTGCAGCGTCATGCCGCCCAGGGTGAGGGTGCGTGCCTGCAGCGGGGCGGAGACGGGCAGGGGATGGCCGGGGTGGCTGTCGAGAAAGGGTGTGCCGGGCTGCTGTTCCTGCCAGGCCACCAGCCGCAGCTGGCTGACGGGGGCCGTTCCATCCGTCAGCGGTGAATTCAGCAGCGCCGACGGGTTGAGTCGCAGCAGCAGCACGCGCGTCTGCTGTGGCAGCGGGCTGACGATGTCCAGCCGCGGCGGCGATGCCGGCTGGGCCGCCGTCACGTGCAGCCGCGGACGCTGGGTGTTGAGCGCGCTCTCGAAGGTCGGCATCCAGTCGGCGCGGGCCCCCAGGTCGATGCCGATGCGTTGCTGGCTGTCCGGCGTGCCGGCCAGCAACAGCCGTACGTAGTAGAACGGGCGGGGCGGGGCGGGGGGCTGTTGGCCGCCGGCGTGGTCGCGGATGGGCTGGCCGAGCCGCGCCTCCAGCGCCGGGCGCTGTGCCGCGGTGATGCGCTCCACCAGCGCCACCTCGGTATAGCCGGGGTCCTGCTGGCGCAGCGTCCCCAGCCACTCGTCGAGCCCGGCCGGGGAGATGTCATGGTTGGTCTGCAGCGCCAGCAGGCGGGCGTGGTCGAGCCCGGCCTGCAGCTGCCAGGCCACGGCCTGCAGCCAGACCCGGCCACTGGCCTGATCGTGCTCGAGCTGCTGCTGACGGCGGCTGTCGGCCAGCAGCCAGGCTTCGCCGCAGAGCAGCAGCATCAGCAGCAGGCCGGTAAGGAGGACAAGGCGGGGCGGGGTGATCCGGCGCATGTCCGTCGCCCTGGATCAGCGTGAATTCAGATGCTGGTAGAGCCGTTCGAATTCCTGCGACACCTTGTGGCGGGCGTCGAAGAACACCATCGGCTGGGCCGCCTGATGCGATTCGCGAATCTTCACCGAGGCCGACAGCGGCGCGTCCAGTACCGGCAGGCCTTCCTGTTTCAGCTCGGCGACCAGCCGCACCGGCAGGCTGGCGCGCGGCTGGAACTGGTTCACCACGATGCCCTCGATGTGCAGCTCGGGATTGTGGTCGGCGCGGATTTCGTCGGTGTTGCCCATCAGGTTGTACAGCGCCTGGCGCGAGAAGGCATCGCAGTCGAACGGGATCAGGCAGCGGTCGGCGGCGATCAGCGCCGAGCGGGTGTAGAAGTTCAAGGCGGGCGGGGTGTCGATCCAGATCTCGTCGTAGTCGGCGGCGAGCTGGTCGAGCGCCTCCTTCAGCTTGAACATCTTGTAGCGCGATTCCAGCTTGCCCATCAGCTCGGACAGTTCCGGGTGCGAGGGCATCAGCGACAGGCCGGGAAACGGTGTCGGCACCACGAATTCCTGCGGCGTCTTGCCGAACAGGCTGATGTTGAGCATCTGCTGGAAGAAGTCGGCCAGCGTCGGCGCGCCGTCGGTCGCCGTGCCGCCCAGCAGGTAGTGGCTGGCATTGCCTTGCGGATCGAGGTCGATCACCAGCACGCGGCGACCGGCGTGGGCCGCCACGGCGGCGAGGTTGACGGCGATGGTGGATTTGCCCACCCCGCCTTTCTGGTTGAAGACGACACGGCGTATGGCGCCCATGGCTAATCCTTGTTCGGAGCCGGGCGGGTGCGCCGTCGGCCGCTCAGAGGGGCTGAGCGCCACCGCAAACAAACAGCATTTGCTGGTAGCTGGCCGAATTCTGCACCACCGGCATCGGTTTTATCTGGCTGTCATTATAGAGGTAGCTGGCGACGAGACGGCTGTTTTCGTCGAACAGCGTGACACTGGTCAGACGGAAGGTCCGGCTCGTACAGTCGATCTGCCAAGTATTGATCGAATACTTGTGGCGCGGTGTCGACAGGAAGTTTTCCTTCTTCATGTTGAAGATGGTCTTCTTGTCGCGGAAGGTTACCACGGAACCCTGGCGGCGCAGCGACAGCTTGTCGATCTCGTTCAGGATATTGCCGTTGGGCGAGACGCCGAGGTTGTGCCAGTCGGCATTGGCTTGCTGCGGCGCGCTCGGCGTCGGCTGCGGGCGCAGTTGGGCCGGCTTGCGCAGGGGCGCGGACGGGGTGCTGGCGCAGGCGGTCAGCAGGGCGGCCGTCACGGTCAGCAGGGACACACGGTAAAACATGGGGAACCTCCGGATATACCCCGGCAGTGTCGCACAGCGTGTGGGCTTCGGCCAACCGGCGACGCGGGCGGGAACTTCGCCGCCGGGGCTGCGTCTCATCCCCGGCATTAGCATTTCCTCTGCATTGTGATATTGCCCCTTCAAGGCCACGTCCCCGGTGGCCTTCTTTTTTGCCCGTCCGGCGCGCGACGCGGCCCGGAGCATGCCGTACAATGGCGCCTTCTTCCGATTCTTGCCCCTCATGCCGGACGCCCACGCCCTACTTCAGACCGTTTTCGGCTACCCCGCCTTCCGCGGCGAGCAGGCCGAGATCGTCGCCCACGTCGGCGGCGGCGGCAACGCGCTGGTGCTGATGCCCACCGGTGGCGGCAAATCGCTGTGTTACCAGATCCCGGCGCTGCTGCGCGAGGGCGTCGCCATCGTGGTGTCGCCGCTGATCGCGCTGATGCAGGATCAGGTGGCGACGCTGTCCGAGCTGGGGGTGGCCGCGGCCTGCCTCAACTCCGCCACCGCGCCCGACGAGGCGCGCGACATCGTGCGCCAGGCGCGTGCCGGCACGCTCGACCTGCTCTACGTCGCGCCCGAGCGGCTGCTGACGCCGCGTTTCCTGGAGCTCCTGAACGATCTCCGCATCGCGCTGTTCGCCATCGACGAGGCGCACTGCGTCAGCCACTGGGGGCACGACTTCCGCCCCGAATACCAGCAACTCGGCATTCTGGCCGAGCGCTTTCCGGCGGTGCCGCGCATCGCGCTGACCGCCACCGCCGACGAGCAGACCCGCGCCGACATCCTGCACTACCTGAGGTTGGCCGAAGCCCGCGTGTTCCTGTCGAGCTTCGACCGCCCCAACCTGTTCTACCAGGTGGTGGAAAAGCACAACGCCAAGAAGCAGCTGCTGGCGTTTATCCAGCAGGACTATCCCGGCGCCTCCGGCATCGTCTATTGCCTGTCCAGGAAGCGCGTCGAAGACACCGCGCAATGGCTGGTCGAAAACGGCATCCGCGCCCTGCCGTACCACGCCGGGCTCGGGCACGAGGTGCGCGACCGCCACCAGCGCGAATTCCTGCGCGAGGACGGCGTGGTGATGGTCGCCACGGTGGCCTTCGGCATGGGCATCGACAAGCCCGACGTGCGCTTCGTCGCGCACATCGACCTGCCCAAGAGCCCGGAAAACTTCTACCAGGAATCCGGCCGCGCCGGCCGCGACGGCCTGCCCGCCGCCAGCTGGCTGTGCTACGGCCTCAACGACATGGTGCAGCTGACGCAGATGATCGAAGGCTCGGAGATGGCGGTGCTGCAAAAGCAGGTCGAACTGTCCAAGCTCGACGCCATGCTCGCCTTCTGCGAAACCGCCGCCTGCCGCCGCCAGCATATCCTGGCCCACTTCAGCGAACAGAGCGCCCCCTGCGGCCACTGCGACAACTGCCTCAATCCGCCGATCACCTTCGACGCCACGCTGCCGGTGCAGAAACTGCTGTCGTGCATCTACCGCGTCGAGCAGCGCTTTGCCGCCAGCCACGTCATCGACGTGCTGCTCGGGCGCGCCAACCAGAGCGTCACCGCCTTCGGCCACGACCAGCTCTCCACCTTCGGCATCGGGCGCGAGCTCAACCAGCGTGGCTGGCGCTCGATCATCCGTCAGCTGGTGGCCAAGAAGCTGCTGCAGGTCGACATCGCGCGCGGCCAGTCGCTGGTGTTTGGCGACGGCTGCCGCGCCATCCTCAAGGGCGAGCAGAAGGTCTACCTGCGCCCGCTCGCCGACGACAAGAAGAGCCGCAGCGCCAACACCGACCGCTGGCTGCGCACCGAGCGTGAGGAGCGGCTGTGGCAGATGCTGCGGCGCTGGCGCAAAAGCATGGCCGACGAGCACAACGTGCCGGCCTACGCCGTGTTCTCCGACAAGACGCTGCGCGAACTGGTGGAGAAGCGCCCCGCCAGCCGCGTCGAGATCGGCCGCGTCTACGGCCTGGGGGAACTCAAGCTGGCGCGTTACGGCGACGCCCTGCTCGCCATCCTCAACGAGGCGTCGCAGAGCGACGACTGATTCCAGTACACTTGAAGCCTGCATCCTGGCCATTGGCTTTACAATTCCGGAGAACCCAACATGCCCGTCAACCTGAACCCCGTTAAGCCCGAACAGCTCGCCGCCATCGCCGGCGTCGAACTCGGCGTGGCCGAAGCCGGCATCAAGAAGGCCGACCGCAAGGACGTGCTGGTGATCCGCCTCGACAAGGGCAACACCGTCGCCGGCGTGTTCACGCAGAACCGTTTCTGCGCCGCTCCGGTGCAGATCAGCAAGGCCCACCTCGACGCCGGCGTGCAAATCCGCGCGCTGGTGATCAACACCGGCAACGCCAACGCCGGCACCGGCGAAGACGGCCGCCAGCGCGCGCTCGCCGTCTGCCAGTGCACTGGCCACCGAACTCGACTGCGCCGTGGAGCAGATCCTGCCGTTCTCCACCGGCGTCATCCTCGAGCCGCTGCCGGCCGACAAGATCATCGCCGCGCTGCCCAAGCGCCGCAGCGCCAACTGGGCCGAGGCCGCCGAAGCGATCATGACCACCGACACCGCGCCCAAGGCCACCAGCCGCGCGCTGGACATCGACGGCCACAAGGTGTCGATCACCGGCATCTCCAAGGGCGCCGGCATGATCCACCCCAACATGGCCACCATGTTGGGCTTCATCGCCACCGACGCCGCCATCACCCGGCCGATGGTCAACCAGCTGGTCAAGGAAGTCGCCGACCTCACCTTCAACTGCATCTCGATCGACGGCGACACCTCCACCAACGACAGCTTCATGCTGATCTCCACCGGCCAGAGCGGCGCGCCGCTGATCGACTCGCCCAACCAGCCGGCCTACGCCCAGCTCAAGGCCGCCCTGCTCGACGTCGCCACCGAACTGGCCCAGGCCATCGTGCGCGACGGCGAGGGCGCCACCAAGTTCATCACCGTCAAGGTCGAAGGTGGCCGTTCCGTCGCCGAATGCAAGGCCGTCGCCTACGCCATCGCCAAGTCGCCGCTGGTCAAGACCGCCTTCTTCGCCTCCGACCCCAACCTGGGCCGCCTGCTGTGCGCGGTCGGCTACGCCGGCGTCAACGACCTCGACGTCGACCGCATGGCGCTCTACCTCGACGACGTGCTGGTGGCCTGCAACGGCGGCCGCAATCCGGAGTACAAGGAAGAAGACGGCCAGCGCGTGATGCAGCAGTCCGAGATCGGCGTGCGTGTCGAGCTCAACCGCGGCCAGGCCAGCGCAACCGTCTGGACCTGCGACTTCTCCTACGACTACGTGCGCATCAACGCCGACTACCGCAGTTGAACGCGATCCAGGGTTGGCCGAAGCCCGGCCCACCCGCCAGAAATGGCCCTTACCCTAAAAAAGCCGGCAAAAACGCCGGCTTTTTGCTTTTTTGCGCGGCGCCGAGGGGCCGGAAGCGGCGCGGCGGGCGGGTGAGTCGGGTGGGTGGTAAAAAATGTCTATCGGGTAAGTTGTTTCTATTCAGGCGTTTGCATGCTGATTTTTGCTGGGGGGCGCTTTTTTTGCGGTTTTTCAGCAAAAAGGCGTTGACGAGGTGGGGGTCGGGGCGTATAGTTCGCCTCCTCAGCTGACGCAGCGACGGAAACGACGCAGTCAGCCCCGCTCTTTAACAAACAGAATAACCGATAGGTGTGAGTGCTCGGCAAAGCCGACACTTGCACTGCAAGACAGGAAATACCTGATATTTCTTTGATCTTGCGTGCCAAAAATTGCTATGAGATTGAACTGAAGAGTTTGATCCTGGCTCAGATTGAACGCTGGCGGCATGCTTTACACATGCAAGTCGAACGGTAACAGGGGCTTCGGCCCGCTGACGAGTGGCGAACGGGTGAGTAATGCGTCGGAACGCACCGAGTAATGGGGGATAACGCAGCGAAAGCTGTGCTAATACCGCATACGCTCCGAGGAGGAAAGCAGGGGATCGTAAGACCTTGCGTTATTCGAGCGGCCGACGTCTGATTAGCTAGTTGGTGGGGTAAAGGCCCACCAAGGCGACGATCAGTAGCGGGTCTGAGAGGATGATCCGCCACACTGGGACTGAGACACGGCCCAGACTCCTACGGGAGGCAGCAGTGGGGAATTTTGGACAATGGGCGCAAGCCTGATCCAGCCATGCCGCGTGTCTGAAGAAGGCCTTCGGGTTGTAAAGGACTTTTGTCCGGGAGCAAATGCCGGTGGCTAATATCCACTGGAGCTGAGAGTACCGGAAGAATAAGCACCGGCTAACTACGTGCCAGCAGCCGCGGTAATACGTAGGGTGCAAGCGTTAATCGGAATTACTGGGCGTAAAGCGTGCGCAGGCGGTTGTGTAAGTCTGATGTGAAAGCCCCGGGCTCAACCTGGGAACGGCATTGGAGACTGCACAGCTAGAGTGCGTCAGAGGGGGTAGAATTCCACGTGTAGCAGTGAAATGCGTAGAGATGTGGAGGAATACCGATGGCGAAGGCAGCCCCCTGGGATGACACTGACGCTCATGCACGAAAGCGTGGGGAGCAAACAGGATTAGATACCCTGGTAGTCCACGCCCTAAACGATGTCAATTAGCTGTTGGGGGTTTGAATCCTTGGTAGCGTAGCTAACGCGTGAAATTGACCGCCTGGGGAGTACGGCCGCAAGGTTAAAACTCAAAGGAATTGACGGGGACCCGCACAAGCGGTGGATGATGTGGATTAATTCGATGCAACGCGAAAAACCTTACCTGCTCTTGACATGTCCGGAACCTCGCAGAGACGTGAGGGTGCCCGAAAGGGAGCCGGAACACAGGTGCTGCATGGCTGTCGTCAGCTCGTGTCGTGAGATGTTGGGTTAAGTCCCGCAACGAGCGCAACCCTTGTCATTAGTTGCCATCATTTAGTTGGGCACTCTAATGAGACTGCCGGTGACAAACCGGAGGAAGGTGGGGATGACGTCAAGTCCTCATGGCCCTTATGAGCAGGGCTTCACACGTCATACAATGGTCGGTACAGAGGGTCGCCAAGCCGCGAGGTGGAGCCAATCTCATAAAACCGATCGTAGTCCGGATCGCACTCTGCAACTCGAGTGCGTGAAGTCGGAATCGCTAGTAATCGCAGATCAGCATGCTGCGGTGAATACGTTCCCGGGTCTTGTACACACCGCCCGTCACACCATGGGAGTGGGGGATACCAGAAGTGGCTAGGATAACCTTCGGGAGTCCGGTTACCACGGTATGCTTCATGACTGGGGTGAAGTCGTAACAAGGTAGCCGTAGGGGAACCTGCGGCTGGATCACCTCCTTTCTAGAGAAGGGCCGAGTCGAGTACTCACAGCCTATCGGTTATTCGCGTTAAGGGCATAGTTGGTTTGCGAAAGCGGATCGACGAAGGCAACTGGGTTTGTAGCTCAGCTGGTTAGAGCACCGTCTTGATAAGGCGGGGGTCGTTGGTTCGAGTCCAACCAGACCCACCATTTGACCTGTTGGGGGATTAGCTCAGTTGGGAGAGCACCTGCTTTGCAAGCAGGGGGTCGTCGGTTCGATCCCGTCATCCTCCACCACTCGACAGTGCAAACAAAAACGAACTCGATGAGTTTGGTTCTGTTTGCGTTGTTCGCGTGCCGCGCAAGCGGCTCAGCAAAAACGCCCGATCTTTAACAAACTGAAGAAGCCGAATTAACAAGACGGCGAGAAGAAAGAAGCAGTTAAGTCTGCTTTGGACGGATCGTCGACTTTGGGTAATTTGATTGTATCTGTGCCATGTCGCCATATCAAAAGGGGCGGTGTGGTACGTCGCACAAACATTCACTGTCGTGGACGTGCTTGAGAGAACCGCAAGGGACTCCCAGGTCACTGAAATGATAGGGTCAAGCGACTAAGTGCATCTGGTGGATGCCTTGGCGATCACAGGCGATGAAGGACGTGTAAGCCTGCGAAAAGCTTCGGGGAGCTGGCAATAGAGCGATGATCCGGAGATATCCGAATGGGGAAACCCACCTAGCAATAGGTACTCCTTGCTGAACACATAGGCAAGGTAGAGCGAACGCGGAGAACTGAAACATCTAAGTACCCGCAGGAATAGAAATCAACCGAGATTCCGTCAGTAGTGGCGAGCGAACGCGGAACAGCCTGTACGTGTTATGGATTGTGTTAGTGGAAGGCCCTGGAAATGGCCGCCATAGTGGGTGATAGCCCCGTACACGAAAACGCATTCCAAGGACTAGGCGTACGAGAAGTAGGGCGGGACACGCGAAATCCTGTCTGAAGATGGGGGGACCATCCTCCAAGGCTAAATACTCGTGATCGACCGATAGTGAACCAGTACCGTGAGGGAAAGGCGAAAAGAACCCCGGGAGGGGAGTGAAATAGAACCTGAAACCGGATGCATACAAACAGTGGGAGCCTCGCAAGGGGTGACTGCGTACCTTTTGTATAATGGGTCAGCGACTTACGTTCAGTAGCGAGCTTAACCGAATAGGGGAGGCGTAGGGAAACCGAGTCCGAATAGGGCGCTTTAGTTGCTGGGCGTAGACCCGAAACCGAGTGATCTATCCATGGCCAGGATGAAGGTGCGGTAACACGCACTGGAGGTCCGAACCCACTAGTGTTGCAAAACTAGGGGATGAGCTGTGGATAGGGGTGAAAGGCTAAACAAACTCGGAGATAGCTGGTTCTCCCCGAAAACTATTTAGGTAGTGCCTCATGTATCACTTCCGGGGGTAAAGCACTGTTATGGCTAGGGGGTCATTGCGATTTACCAAACCATGGCAAACTCTGAATACCGGAAAGTGCGAGCATGGGAGACAGACGGTGGGTGCTAACGTCCATCGTCAAGAGGGAAACAACCCAGACCGCCGGCTAAGGTCCCAAATGATCAGTTAAGTGGTAAACGAAGTGGGAAGGCCTAGACAGCCAGGATGTTGGCTTAGAAGCAGCCATCATTTAAAGAAAGCGTAATAGCTCACTGGTCGAGTCGTCCTGCGCGGAAGATGTAACGGGGCTCAAACTGATAACCGAAGCCGCGGATTTGCACGCAAGTGCAGATGGTAGGGGAGCGTTCTGTAGGTCTGTGAAGGTGTGTCGTAAGGCATGCTGGAGATATCAGAAGTGCGAATGCTGACATGAGTAGCGATAAAGCGGGTGAAAAGCCCGCTCGCCGAAAGCCCAAGGTTTCCTACGCAACGTTCATCGGCGTAGGGTGAGTCGGCCCCTAAGGCGAGGCTGAAAAGCGTAGTCGATGGGAAACGGGTCAATATTCCCGTACTTTCGTATAGTGCGATGTGGGGACGGAGAAGGTTAGGTCAGCCAGGTGTTGGATGCCCTGGTTCAAGCCGGTAGGTGGAAGGAGTAGGCAAATCCGCTCCTTTGTTAACACCGAGACGTGATAACGAGGTTCTACGGAACCGAAGTGACTGATACCACGCTTCCAGGAAAAGCCACTAAGCTTCAGCTATACGAGAACCGTACCGCAAACCGACACAGGTGGGCAGGATGAAAATTCTAAGGCGCTTGAGAGAACTCAGGAGAAGGAACTCGGCAAATTGATACCGTAACTTCGGGAGAAGGTATGCCTCTTAAGGTGTAGGACCTCGCGTTCGAAGCCTCGAGAGGTCGCAGAGAATCGGTGGCTGCGACTGTTTATCAAAAACACAGCACTGTGCCAACACGAAAGTGGACGTATACGGTGTGACGCCTGCCCGGTGCCGGAAGGTTAAGTGATGGGGTGCAAGCTCTTGATCGAAGCCCCGGTAAACGGCGGCCGTAACTATAACGGTCCTAAGGTAGCGAAATTCCTTGTCGGGTAAGTTCCGACCCGCACGAATGGCGTAACGATGGCCACACTGTCTCCTCCTGAGACTCAGCGAAGTTGAAATGTTTGTGAAGATGCAATCTCCCCGCTGCTAGACGGAAAGACCCCGTGAACCTTTACTGTAGCTTTGCATTGGACTTTGAACAGACTTGTGTAGGATAGGTGGGAGGCTATGAAACCAGGACGCTAGTTCTGGTGGAGCCGTCCTTGAAATACCACCCTGGTGTGTTTGAGGTTCTAACCTTGGTCCGTGATCCGGATCGGGGACAGTGCATGGTAGGCAGTTTGACTGGGGCGGTCTCCTCCCAAAGTGTAACGGAGGAGTTCGAAGGTCACCTAGGTACGGTCGGAAATCGTGCTGATAGTGCAATGGCATAAGGTGGCTTAACTGCGAGACCGACAAGTCGAGCAGGTGCGAAAGCAGGACATAGTGATCCGGTGGTTCTGAATGGAAGGGCCATCGCTCAACGGATAAAAGGTACTCCGGGGATAACAGGCTGATTCCGCCCAAGAGTTCACATCGACGGCGGAGTTTGGCACCTCGATGTCGGCTCATCACATCCTGGGGCTGTAGCCGGTCCCAAGGGTATGGCTGTTCGCCATTTAAAGTGGTACGTGAGCTGGGTTCAAAACGTCGTGAGACAGTTTGGTCCCTATCTGCAGTGGGCGTTGGAAGTTTGACGGGGGCTGCTCCTAGTACGAGAGGACCGGAGTGGACGAACCTCTGGTGTACCGGTTGTCACGCCAGTGGCATTGCCGGGTAGCTAAGTTCGGAAGAGATAACCGCTGAAAGCATCTAAGCGGGAAACTCGCCTGAAGATGAGACTTCCCTGAGGGCTTGACCCTCCTGAAGAGTCGTTCGAGACCAGGACGTTGATAGGTCGGGTGTGGAAGCGCTGTGAGGCGTGAAGCTAACCGATACTAATTGCTCGTGAGGCTTGATCCTATCATTTGAGTGGCTTGGGCCACGCGGTGAATAGAGTGTGCGACGTACAATCGATTACCCAATTCGAAATGGAAGCTGAGAGGCTTCCAGGCTTCTTCCAGTTTGTTGACAGTTTATGTCTGGCGGCCTTAGCGAGGTGGTCCCACCCCTTCCCATCCCGAACAGGACCGTGAAACGCCTTAGCGCCGATGATAGTGCGGCATTGCCGTGTGAAAGTAGGACACCGCCAGACTCCCCTCAAGAAAGCCCAGCTCATCCGAGCTGGGCTTTGTGCTTTGCGCCGGCGGAATGCATCCCTGGTCGCCGCCGTTTTACCGGCAAGGCGGTGCTTGGGGGCCGCCGTGACGGATGGTATCCTGACTGACTTGTCGAGCCGCAAGGCCGTGGCGCGCAGATGTAGACGCGTCCGGTCAGTTTGAAGGAAATCCATGAGCTATCCCTCTCCCCTGTTTGAAAACAAGATTTGTCCGCCGGAGCAGCTGACCGAACGGCTGGCGACGCTGCCGCGCCCGCTGGTCTTCACCAACGGCTGCTTCGACATCCTGCATCGCGGCCACGTGACCTATCTGGCGCAGGCGGCGGCGCTGGGGGCAGGCCTGGTGGTGGCGATCAACACCGATGCCTCGGTCAAGCGCCTGGGCAAGGGCGACGACCGTCCGATCAATTCCCAGGACAACCGCGCCGCGGTGTTGGCGGCGCTGGAGAGCGTCAGCCTGGTGACGTGGTTCGATAGCGATACCCCGGCCGAGCTGATCGAGGTGGTCAAGCCCGACGTGCTGGTGAAGGGGGGCGACTGGACCCCGGACCGCATCGTCGGCGCGGCTGAAACGCTGGCACGCGGCGGCCAGGTGCATTCGATCCCGTTCCTGTTCGACACCTCGACCACCGCGACGCTGCAGAAGATCCGCGAAAGCGAAGGCAAGGCGTGAGCGAGCAATACGCGTTCGCGGTGCTGAGGGCGTTGTCCGACGGCCGCTTTCATTCCGGCGAGGCGATCGCGCAGCAGCTGGGGGTGTCGCGCACCCTGGTGTGGCAGGCGGTGCACGTCATCGAGAACGATTTCGGCCTGACGGTGTACAGCGTGCGCGGCCAGGGCTACAAGTTGGCCGAAGGGTTCGAATGGCTGGATGTGGCCGCGATCCGCGCCGGACTCTCGCCGGTGGCGGCGGAGGCTCTCACCGTGGCGGTGGCGGAGCGCATCGATTCGACCAATTCCCAGCTGATGCAGCATGCCACCAGCAGCGATCTGCACGGCCTGGTGCTGGCCGCCGAGTTGCAGAGCGCCGGGCGCGGCCGTCTTGGCCGGCGCTGGCAGGCGCGCTTGGGGGCGGGGCTGACCTTCTCCCTGCTGTGGCGCTTCGACAAGGGTCTGGCGGGGCTCGCCGGCCTGTCGCTGGCGGTCGGCGTGGCGCTGGCGCGCGCGCTGCGCGCGCTGGGGGCGCCGGTGATGTTGAAGTGGCCGAACGATGTGCTGCTCGACGGCAAGAAGCTGGCCGGCATCCTGATCGAGCTCTCCGGCGAGGCGATGGGGCCGGCGGCGGTGGTGATCGGCATCGGCCTCAACCTGCAGTCGCCGGGCGAGGTCGATCAGCCGGTGGCGGCACTGGACCAGGCCGGTGTGCGCGTGGGGCGCAATGCCCTGCTGGCAGCGCTGCTCAACGAGCTGCAGCAGGTGCTCGACGCCTTTGCCAAACAGGGGTTCGCCGCAGTACGCGAGGAGTGGCTGGCGTTGTCGGCGCACCGCGACAGCCCGGTGCGCCTGTCGTTCTCGCACGGCGAACCGATCGAGGGTATCGCCCGTGGCGTGGCCGACGACGGCGCGTTGGAAGTGGAAACAGCGGCGGGAATGCAGCGCTTCCACGTCGGTGAAGTGAGCCTGAGGCCGTTGTCGTGAAGCTGCTGATCGACGCCGGCAATACCCGGGTGAAGTGGGCGCTGCACGATGGCCGCGACTGGCTGGCGCAGGGGGCGGTGTCGCACGCCGACATCCCAACCCTGGCCGCGGTCTGGGCGGGGTATCCCATTCGCAGTGTGCACGCGGCCTCGGTGGCGAGTGCGGCGGTGACGGCGGCGCTGGAGGCGGCGGTGCCGCAGCCGGTGCAGTGGGTAAGGTCGCAGCGTGACGGTGGCGGAGTATGCAACCATTACCGTGACCCGGGCGAGCAGGGGGCAGACCGCTGGCTGGCGGTGCTGGCGGCGCGTGCGCTGAGCGTCGGCGACGTGGTGGTGGCCTGCGCCGGTACCGCGTTGACGGTGGAGGCGCTGACCGCCGAGGGTGATTATCTGGGCGGGCTGATCCTGCCCGGCCATGCCTTGATGCTGGAGAGCCTGGCGCGCGGTACCGCCAACCTCAACCGGGTGCCGGGGCAGGTGGTGGCATTTCCGCAAGGCACGCAGGATGCGCTGGCGTCGGGCGCGGTGGACGCCTTGTGCGGCGCGATCGAGCGCATGCGGCGCCGTCTGGCCGAGACCACCGGACGTGGACCGGCCGAACTGCTGCTGACCGGGGGCGATGCCGAGCGGCTGGCACCCTGGCTCGCGGCACCGCTGCGGATCGTGGATAATCTGGTCCTTATGGGATTGTTAAAAGTGGCGGGCGAATCATGAAGTGGTTTCTAGCCTTGGTGGTTGGGCTGAATCTGGTGGCGGCGTTGTATGGGGCGCTGAAGCCGCACCCGACGGTCGATATCCACGCCCAGGAAGTCAGCCCGGAGTCGCTCAAGCTGCTGCCTGCCGGCTGGGTCGTCGCATCGGCCCCGCTGGCAATGACGGTGAAGGCGGCGACGAGCGCGCCGGCCGCCGCGGCGACCCCGACCGCGCTGCCGGCCTCGCTCGATGCCGTGCCGGCGGTTGCGCCAGGAAAGGCAGCCGTGCCAGCCCCGAATCCGGTGGAGGCCAAGCCCGTGCCTGCGCCCAAGCTGGCAGCGGTGCCGCCGGCCCCGGTCGTGGCCGCTCCGAAGGTCGCAGCAGCCAAGCCCGAGGCGCTGGCGTGCTACCAGTGGGGGCCGTTCGAGGCGCGCCAGTTGGCACGTGTGAAGGCGCGCCTGGCATCGCTCAAGCTCGGCGCGGGTCAGCTCAAGGAGGCGCAGAGCAGCGAGCTGCGCGGCAACGGCAAGTTCTGGGTCTTCCACCCGGCGCTGGCGACGCCGGCCGAAGCGCAGACCTTGCTGGCCGAGCTCAAGGGCAAGGGTTTCGACGGCTATATCGTGCAGAACGACGAGCGCAAGGGCAGCGTGTCGCTCGGCCTGTTCGGCAGCGAGGCCTCGGCCCAGGCGCTGGCGGCCAAGGCCAAGGCGGCGGGGTATGCCAAGGTGCAGGTCGAGCCGCGTGGTCAGCAGGTGACCCGCACCCGGCTCACGCTGGGGGCGCTGAACGCGCAGCAGGTTGCGCATCTTGAGGCATTGCAGAAGCGTTTGCTGCCGGGAGTGCCGCTGGCGGCGTGTCCGTGAACGTCGGCCCGCTTGCCAGTGCGCAGCGGGCGGCGCATTATTGAAAAGCGGCGCTCCTGCCGCTTTTTCTTTGGCCATCTGCTGCCATGTCGCGACGCGTCAATATCACCCGGTTGTTGGACCGGGGGCCTTTCAACGACCGGGTCATCCATCAGCTCGGCTGGTCGATGGCGTTCAGCGCCGGCGCCCTCAACGCCGGCGGTTTCCTCGCGGTACACCGCTACACCTCCCACGTTTCCGGCGTCGTCTCCAGCATGGCGGACCATTTCGCGCTGGGTGAATTGCGCCTGGCCCTGTCCGCGCTGTTGATGCTGGTGAGCTTCGTGGCCGGGGCGATGCATTCCACCTGGCTGATCATCTGGGCGCGGCGCCGCCGCCTGCGCGGCGGCTACGGCGTGTCGATCATGGAGGAGGCCCTGCTGCTGTTGCTGTTCGGCCTGCTGGGGGCGGGGCTGTCGACGCACAAGGGGCTGTTGACGCCGCCGACGGTGCTGCTGCTGTGCTTCATCATGGGCATGCACAACACCATCGTCACCAAGCTGTCGCGCGGGCTGCTGCGCACCACGCACATGACCGGCACCGCCACCGACATCGGCATCGAGCTGGCCAAGCTGTTTTACCTCGATCGCGCCGGCCCGACGCGGGTGCAACGGGTGCAGGCCAATCATGCCAAGCTGCGGCTCTACCTGTTGATCCTGGTGTCGTTCTTCGTCGGCGGGGTGGTCGGGGCGCTGGGTTTCAAGCATCTCGGTTTCGGCTTTTCGCTGCCGCTGGCGGGCGGGCTGTTCCTGCTCGGCTTGCGCCCGGTGTGGTACGACGTGAGGCTGCGTCTGCGCCTGTGGCAGCAGCAGGGCTGGGCGGCGCGCGATCATTCATCAAATTGACATGACGTCGTGATCTGTTTGTCATGTCGCGCTCTTAGGCTTGGCGGTCGATTCCCTGCGGGGTGAGACCGATTTTCCAGGAGCGTTGTAATGAGCGAGAGCTACAGGATCAAGCAGCACGGCGTGGACGAACCGACCAATCCTTCGGCCAACCTGGCCCTGTCCGAGGTGCTGGCAGCGCGTTTCTCGCGCCGTGGCGTGCTGAAAGGCACCGGGGCGGCCGGGCTGGCCGGCCTGCTGGGCGGTAGCCTGGCCACGCTGGCCGAGGCGGCGCAGGTGCCGTTCGCGCGCAAGGCTCCGGTGCTGGGCTTCAAACCGGTCCCGTTCGGTTTCGAGGACAAGGTGGTGGTGCCGGAAGGCTACGTGGCGGACGTGCTGTACGCCTGGGGTGATCCGGTGGGCATCAAGGGGGCGATGCCGGCGTTCAAGCCGGATGCATCCAACAGCGCCGCCGAGCAGGAACTGCAGGCCGGCATGCACCACGACGGCATGGCGTTCTTCCCGCTGCCGCTGGGCTCCACTGGCTCCAAGCACGGCCTGATGGCGATCAACCACGAATACACCGACGACGGCTTGCTGCACAGCGACGGCATGAAGACCTGGAACGCCGACAAGGTGAAGAAGGCGCAGGCGGCGGTGGGGGTGTCGGTGATCGAGGTCGAGGCCACCGGCAAGGGCGGCTGGAAGGTGGTGCGCCCGTCCAGGTACGCGCGCCGCATCCATGCCAATACCCCGATCGCCATCCAGGGCCCGGCGCGCGGCCATGCGCTGATGCAGACCGAGGCCGACCCCAAGGGGGTGGAAGTGCTCGGCACCTTCCAGAACTGCGCCAGCGGCCCGACGCCGTGGGGCACCTACCTCACCTGTGAAGAAAACTTCGACGGCGTGTTCGTCAACGATTCCGGCAGGCTGACCGACTTGGAGAAGCGCTACGGCATCTCCAACAAGGACGCCGGCTACAAGTGGGCATGGGAAGATTTCCGCTTCGACGCCCAGCTCAACCCGAACGAGCCGAACCGCTTCGGCTGGGTGGTGGAGATCGATCCGTTCGATCCGAAATCCAAGCCGGTCAAACGCACGGCCTTGGGCCGTTTCAAGCACGAAGGCGCGACGGTGACGATTGCACCGTCCGGCCACGCCGTGGTGTACATGGGCGACGACCAGCGCTTCGAGTACATCTACAAGTTCGTTTCCAAGAACACGTTCAATCCGAAAAACCGCAAGGCCAACATGCACCTGCTGGACGAGGGCACGCTGTACGTGGCGCGCTTCGACGCCGACGGTTCCGGCCAGTGGCTGCCGTTGGTGGCCGGCCAGAACGGACTGAGCGCCGACAAGGGCTTCGCCAGCCAGGGCGACGTGGTGATCAACGCGCGTATGGCGGCCGACGTGATGGGGGCGACCAAGATGGACCGTCCGGAATGGATCGCGGTGCACAGCCACAAGCCGGGCGAGGTGTACTGCACGCTGACCAACAACAGCGACCGCGGCAAGGACGGCAAGCCGGGCCCGGACGCCGCCAACCCGCGCGCCGACAACAAGTTCGGCCACATCATCCGCTGGAACGAGCACGGCGGCGACGCCGCCGCCACGGCGTTCAAGTGGGACATCTTCGCGCTGGCCGGCCGCCCCGACGCGGCCAAGCCGGAGCACAAGGGCAACATCAAGGGCGATTATTTCGGCAGCCAGGATGGCCTCAAGTTCGACTACAACGGCGTGCTGTGGGTCGAGACCGACGTCTCCACCTCGACGGTGAACATGAAGGAGTACCAGGGTATGGGCAACAACCAGATGCTGGCGGTGGTGCCGGAGACCGGCGAGTTCCGCCGCTTCCTGACCGGCCCGAACGGCTGCGAGATCACCGGCATCGCCTTCACCCCGGACAACAAGACGCTGTTCATCAATATCCAGCACCCGGGCGAGCCGGACAGCGAGCGTTCCGATCCGGACAAGCCGCTGGCGATCTCGAGCTGGCCGGAGGGGCCGAAAGCCGGCCGGCCGCGTGCCGCCACCGTGGTGATCCGCAAGCTGGACGGCGGCGTGATCGGCTCCTGATTTTCGTCGTACCTCTGAAGCCTCTGCCGGCGGTGTCTCCGCCGGTTTTTTTCATGCTGGGGCGGCTTCGGCCAACCCCGGCGGGCTTGAAAGTACCGGGCCGGCGCGGCACACTATCGGCCTCCGTGCCAAGGCGGCGCGGCAGCCTCAACCCGTCGGCTCGCAAGATGGACGGGAAGCGTCGGTGCCGGCTGTGGTGCCGCTCCGGCGTACTCTCTGACGGAGAGTTTCATGTCTCACACGATTCATGGCGATGGCGCCATTCGTCGTACCTCGCTGTACGGTTCCTCGATCGAAAACACTTACGCCGGCGTGCTCAGCTTCATGCGCCGCAACTACACGCGCGACCTCAGCGGCGTCGACGTGGCGATTTCCGGCATCCCGCTCGACCTGGCGGTGACCTTCCGCCCCGGTGCCCGCCTCGGTCCGGCGGCGGTGCGCGCCGCCAGCGTGCAGTTGGCCGAACTGAAGCCGTTCCCGTGGGGCTTCGACCCGTTCGACGATCTGGCGGTGATCGACTACGGCGACTGCTGGTTCGACGCCCACAACCCGCTGACCATCAAGGACAGCATCATCGAGCACGCGCGCACCATCCTGGCCTCCGGCGCCAAGATGCTGACCTTCGGCGGCGACCACTACGTCACCTACCCGCTGTTGATCGCGCACGCCGAGAAGTTCGGCAAGCCGCTGTCGATCATCCACTTCGACGCGCACTGCGATACCTGGCCGGACGACAGCCCGGACTCGCTGAACCACGGCACCATGTTCTACAAGGCGGTGAAGGACGGCCTGATCGACCCGCAGACCTCGGTGCAGGTCGGCCTGCGCACCTGGAACGACGATTTCATGGGCATCCAGCGCCTGGACGCGCCGTGGGTGCACGACCACGGCACCGATGCCGCCATCGCGCGCATCAAGGAGATCGTCGGCGACAATCCGACCTACCTCACCTTCGACATCGACTGTCTCGACCCGGCGTTTGCCCCCGGCACCGGCACTCCGGTGCCGGGCGGGCTGACCACGGCGCAGGCGCTGAAGATCGTTCGTAACCTGGATGGCGTGAACCTGGTCGGCATGGACGTGGTGGAGGTGTCGCCGCCGTTCGACCAGAGCGAGATCACCGCGCTGGCTGCGGCGCACATCGCCTGCGATCTGCTGTGCCTGCTGCGCAACCGCAAGCTGGCCGGTACGCTGTAAGCGTTTCTCCCGTCCACAGCCTGACAACGCCACTGCACTGCAGTGGCGTTGTTTTTTGTATGCTGCTGTCAGATCGATGCCGGATACCCGTATGAAGACCATGATGCTCCGTGTCGGCCTCGCCACCCTCGGTGCGGCCGGCCTGCTGTCGCCGCTGCCGGCGGCAGCGCAATTGCTGCAGGGCCAGATCGGCAGCGCCGCGGTGGTGATGGAATTGAACCTCGCCAAGGATGGCAAGGCTGACGGCCGCTACTTTTACCGCAAGTATCACCACGACATCGCGCTGGACGGCCAGCGCCGCGCCGACGGCAGCGTCACGCTGGGCGAGAACCAGGGCTACGACGAGAGCCGTACCGACCTGGTGCTGCGCCCGGATGGCAAGGGTGGCTGGCGGGGACGCTGGCAGGGCAGCAAGCCGATCAGCCTGAGCCCGCTTCCGCCCGACGCCTTGCCCACCAGCGAGGTGGCCGCGCTGGCGCGGCTGCGCCTGCAGCATCCCTACGAGTTCGTGCGCCTGGCCGACCTGACGCTGCGTCCGGGGCGGGAGCAGCGCGTCGGTAGCTACCGGCTGCGCTGGTGGCAGGAGCCGGTCAGCAAGATCCGCTTCTTCCGGGTGGAGGAGGGCTACCCCGCCGGAGTGCAGCAGCGCCTCAACCGCGTGCTGGAGAGCCGGCACTGGCAGGAGGTGAACGGCTATTTCGACTGTGCCTTCGGCGGTGCGCGCCGCCGCGGCTTCGATTACGAGCAGACGGTCACGCCGCGCCTGCTCAACGAGCACGTGCTCAGCGCCAGCGTGTTCACCAGTTTCGACTGCGGCGGCGCCCACCCCGATTTCGGCGACAACCCGCTCAACCTCGAGGTGCAGAGCGGCCGCGAACTGCAGTTGGAGGACGTGCTGTGGCTGGGCCAGGGCAAGCCCCGGCTGGCGCGCGACGCCGACGGTCATTTGCAGAACTACGACTACCAGAACAAGGTGCTCGGCCCGTGGCTGGCACGCACCCTGCGCCAGCTCTACCCGCAGCAGATGGCATCGCCGGGCAAGGACGACGGCTGCGACTACCGCGACAGCGGGCTGTGGACCTTGCCGACCTGGTACCCGCTGCCGCAGGGGCTGTACCTTGGGCCGTCGTTCCCGCGCGTGGCGCGCGCCTGCGAGTACCCGGAATGGCCGGTGCTGCCATGGAAAGTGGTCGACCGCCATCGTGGCGAGGCGGCGCTGCCGTTGCGCTGAGGGAGCGCGACAGCGAGGCCGGTAGGGGCGGGCGATGACACCCGGCGCGGGGCCGGGCCTCGAGGAGATTCAGAGTACGGGGGCGACGACCAGCAGCAAGAGCAGCATGATCTCGCTGAATTCCACGCCAGCGCCGAGGCAGTCGCCGCTCATGCCGCCCACACGTTGTGCCAGGAAACGGCGCCAGCCCCACAGCGCTAGCGGCGCCAGCAGCAGGGCCGGGGCGAGTAGCGCGGACAGCAGCGCGAGTGCGGCGGCACCCAGTGCCTGGGCGCGCCAGTCCGGTTTGCCGGCGAACAGCGCGGCGCTGCCGGCGGCCAGCGGCGGCAGGGTGGCCGACCACCAGACCGCGCCGAGGCGGGCCCAGGCCGGCAGCAGCAGCAGCCCCCACAGGTTGGCTGAGGATTTGGCGAGCAGCATCAGCAGCACCAGCTTGGCAATCAGCGCCAGCACCAGCGCGATCACGCCGAAGCTGCCGACGTGCGGCTCCTTCATCACCGCCAGCATGCGCTCGCGCGAACGGTGCGCGGCGCCCAGGCCGTCGGCCAGGTCCGCCAGGCCGTCCAGATGCAGCCCGCCGCTGACCCAGACCCACGCGCCCAGCGCGGCGAGCGCCCCGAGCCACGGGTCGACGCGCGTGCCCAGCCACAGCGCCGCCGCCAGCAGGGCGCCGATCAGCGCGCCAACCACGGTGAACCAGCGCGCACTGTCGGCCAGCCACTCCGGGCGGTACTCCTCGAGCGCCGGGGTGGGCAGCCGGGTGAGGAACTGCAGCGCCAGGATCAGTCCGCGCATGGCGGCTCCAGGCGCAGCAGGTAGGCGGGGTGGCCGTCGAGAATGGAGAGCTGGGCGAAGCCGCCACGCTGTACCGTCAACAGCCGCGCCACGTTGAAGCCGGTGCCGAGCAGCTCGGCCAAGAGCACGGTGATCACGCCGCCGTGGCTCACCAGCACGCGGTGGCTGCCGCGCGCCTCGCTCATCCAGCCGGCAAAACCGGCCAGCACGCGGGTGCGGAAGGTGTCGAAGTCCTCGCCGCCGGGGGCGTCGAGCGAGCCTTCGGCCAACCTTTGGCTCCAGTCGGGGTGGCGCGCCGCCAGCTCGGCGAGCGCCATGCCGTCCCAGGCGCCGAAGTCGCACTCGGCCAGCCGCTCGTCCAGCTTGAGCGGCACGCCGCCGGCGAGCGCCTGCTGCACGGCGAATTCGCGGCAGCGCTTGAGCGGCGAGCTGGCGATGGCGGTGACCGGCGCCAGGGCGTTGACGCGCTGCCAGCTGGCGGCGAGCTGACGCCGGCCGCGCTCGTTCAACGCCAGGTCGAGACGGCCCACCAGCCGCCCCTCGTGGTCGATGTCGCCGTGGCGCAGCAAGGTCAGCGTGTACGGGTTCACTCGGCCTTTTCCGACACGCCGGCCTCGGCGAAGGTGGCCATCTCGTTGTGCAGCAGGATCGCCGACTGCAGCAGCGGCAGGCACAGCGCGGCGCCGGAACCCTCGCCCAGGCGCAGGCCAAGCTCCACCAGCGGCGTCAGACCCAGGGCTTCCAGCGCGATGCCGTGGCCGGTTTCCTGCGAGCGGTGGCTGGCGATCAGCCAGTCGGCCACCGCCGGCTGCAGCGCCTTGGCCACCAGCGCAGCGGCGCTGGTGATGAAACCGTCCACCAGCGACGGCACGCCCAGCGCGGCGCCTTCCAGGTAGAAGCCGGCGATGGCGGCGATTTCCAGCCCGCCCAGCTCGGCCAGCACCTCCAGCGCCGCCAGCTCGCGCCCGGCCAGCCGCGTCAGCGCGTCCTCCACCACCTGGCGTTTGAGCGCCAGGCCGGCGTCGTCGACCCCGGTACCGCGGCCGACCACGATCTCCGGCGCGGCGCCGGACAGGCGGCAGATCAGCGCCGCCGACGGCGTGGTGTTGCCGATGCCCATGTCGCCGGCCACCAGCAGGTTGGCGCCCGCTTCCACGGCGCGGCGTGCGGCGTCCCGTCCCACCGCCAGCGCGGCTTCCGCCTCGGCCAGGGAGAGCGCGGCCTCGCGGCGCAGGTTGGCCGAAGCGCGGCGCACCTTGGCGTGCACGATGGGCAAGCCGGTGAGATCGCCGGCCACGCCGGCGTCGACCACCTCGAGCCGGGCACCGTGCTGGCGTGCCAGCACGCAGATCGCCGCGCCGCCGGCGGCGAAGTTCTTCACCATCTCGGCGGTCACCGCCTGCGGGAAGGCGGACACGCCTTCGTCCGTCACGCCGTGGTCGGCGGCGAACAGCGTGATCGCCGGCCGCAGCGGTGCCGGCTGCACCTTGCCTTGCCAGCCGGCAAAGCGGCAGGCCAGCGCTTCCAGTTGGCCGAGGCTGCCGGCAGGTTTGGTCAGGGTGTCCTGGCGGGCGCGGGCCAGGGCGGCGGAGGCCGCATCGGGAGCGGCAATGGGGGAGAGGAATGTCGTCATGGGCGAGACCTTAAGCCAAGCCCGGGGTCACGGCAACAGAGGCGTACCGGCCACGGGGGCAGTTTGTCGGGAAAGCGTGGGTAGCGGCGGGTATAATAGCGCCGCGGCCGCCGTCCGTATCTACACCGGATGGCCAAGCGTCCCGCCGCGCCCCCTTTTTCATCAGCAGATCATCCCGCCATGACCCACCTCATCAGCGGCGGCGCGCGCTCCGGCAAGAGCCGCTTCGCCGAACAGCTGGCGCTGGCCCACCCGGGTCCGGTCGCCTACGTCGCCACCGCCGCGGTGACGGACGCCGACTTCGCGGCGCGCGTCGCGCTGCACCGGGAGCGCCGTCCGGCCCACTGGGCCCTGTGCGAGGCCGAGCGCGGCCTGGCCGCCGTGCTGGAGCGCGCCGCCGCCGCCGACACCCTGTTGCTGGTCGATTGCCTCGGCATGTGGCTGATGCGCTTCTGCCTCGACGACGGCCTCGACGAGGCCGATTTCGCGCGTGAGAAGGCGGCCCTGCTGCACGCCCTGGCCACGCTGCCCGGCGAGATCGTGCTGGTCAGCAACGAGATCGGCTGGGGCGTGGTGCCGCTGGGGCGGCTGTCACGCCGTTTCGTCGACGAGCTGGGACGGCTCAACCAGGATATCGCGGCCCTTTGCGAGCGCGTTACGCTGGTCGCCTGCGGTCTGCCGCTGGTGTTGAAGGCTCCGCCCGAGGGCACTGCCAGTCCCGCATTCCGGGCCGCCGCGAGCGGTTGTACCGCCCCCGAGACAGCGGCGCCCGGCGGGGTTTGACGCCCTGCCGAGGCTTGGCTATCCTCGCCGCCATGGACAAAGAACTTGAATATCTGGAATCCCGGGTAGCGGCGCTGATCGCCCGCATCCGCGAGCTGGAAGCACAGAACGGTCGCTTTGCCGAGGCGCTGGCGCAGGCCTTGAAGGAAAACGCCGAACTGCACTTCCGCGTCGAGGAAACCAAGACCCGGGTGGCGGCGCTGATCGAGCGGCTGCCCAAAGCCGAGGAAAATGAGGCATGAGCGAGGTAGTTCAGGTCGATATCGAACTGCTGGGACGGCAGTTCACCGTAGGAACGCCGCTGGCCGAGCGTGACACCCTGCTGCAGGCGGTGCAGCTGATCTCCGACAAGATCAACACCATCAAGGGACAGGGGCGCATCGTCGACGCCGACAAGATCGCCATCATGGCCGCGCTCAATATCGCCCACGATCTGCTGAAAACAAAAGTGGGGGGTGGCTTGGAGATGGCAGAGTTTCAGCGTAAAATACGAACCATGAGTGAAGCAGCCGATGCGGCGCTTCAACAAAGTCAGCACTCGCTGGGTTAAGCGGCGAAGCTGGCGCAGCACAGATCAGTTCATCCCCTGCGGTGTTCGTGACGGCTCAAAAATTCCTTTGAACCAATGCGTTCGCTTTGGTTGCCAGCATCTACCGTGCGGGTGCGCGCGTCCCACTGACGGATGTGCCCGATGCACGAGGCAGGCGACCCCCTGGAAACAGGGTTCAAGCGAATTTTGCCCGAACGGCACTCGCGGGGGGCTCCCCCTTTCATTCCATCGTGACCACTTCCGTGTCCATGACCCCCGACGACAAGCATGCCCTGCGCCGCGCCATCCGTCGTGCCCGCATGGCCTTGCCGCGCGCCTATCGTCAGGCCGCTGCCGAGGCGGTGGCGCGCCATGCCCGGCGCTTCCTGGCACGCGGCCGGCGCATCGGCGGCTATCTCGCGGCCGGTTCCGAACTCGACCTCGAGCCGCTGATGAGCGCCGCGCTGTTCCGTGGCGCCGTGCTGTTCCTGCCGCAAATTCCGGATCGTGGTCGCCGGCTGTGGTTTTCCCGGCTGGGGACGGCCAACCGCTGGAGCCGCCACCCGCGCTACGGCATCGCCGAGTACCATGGCCCGGTACTGCGCGCCCACAAGCTGGACGTGCTGTTCGTGCCGCTCCTGGGTGTGGACGAGGAAGGCTATCGGCTGGGGCAGGGGGGCGGCTTCTACGACACCACGCTGGCGTTCCGGCACCGTCAGGTGCACCGCCGCCGCCCGCTGCTGGTGGGGGTGGCGTACGACTGCCAGCGCGTGACGCGGGTGCCGCGCGAGCCGTGGGACGTACAACTGGACTACCTGGTGACCGAGTCGGGACTGCACCGCTTCCCGCGGCAAGCGGCCGTCGGCGCATAAACGAAAAAAGGCCGCATATGCGGCCTTTTTTCCGTCTGGGGGAGTCAGCAGCGGCCTTTCATGGCCTGCCCCGGCGGACAGAAGCCACCGCCGCCGTAGGCGGGCTCGACCACGGCGGGTTCGAGGACGACGGGGGCGCGCACGCGGACGTGGGCGGGCTCGACGACACAGGCCGACAGGCTGCCGGCGGCAATCAGGGCAAACAGCAAGGTTTTCATATTATGGTCTCCGGCGGCGGCGTGGCCGACACCGCCCAGGGTTGGTGAGGCAGAGTGGTGATGCAAGGTGACACGTTCGGCTCCGCCGCTAGGCCCGGATGGCGGGCCGCACCGGCAAGAGCCATCCAGGGAGCGGCCGTGACCGCTTGGTTAATTATCGTCGTCGTCATCATGGCGTTCGTGCCGGTGATGGCGGTATTCCTCGCCGCCATAGCCACCATAATAGGTCGGTGCGACGATCACCCCCGGTTCGAGTACGATGGGCGAACGCACCCGGACGTGGGCCGGCTCGACAACGCAGGCCGACAGGCTGCTGGCGGCAATCAGGACAAGCAACAGGTTTTTCATATCATATTCTAGGGGGATGGCGTCCGGATCGCTGCCACCCGATGGTTGTGAGATTGTCGAGGAGCGCCTCTGGCGCTAGCGTGTTCGGGAGCGGGCGATGCTTGATGTCTGCCGCGGTAACCGCCCGTCAGCGGCGCCAGCCGCCCCGGCCATCGTAGTCGCGATGATGGTAGTCATGATCGTAGTCACGATCATGATAGGGGTACAAGGGCCGGATCACGCAGCCCGACAAGGTGGCGGCCACCAGAACGAGAATCAGGGCTTTCATGAGGGAGTCTCCTCTATGCTGCCGGTGAGCGCGCTCGTTGCGTAAAGCCGGCGCGCTGCGCACAATTAATATGCCGGCAGAAGGTGCAATTCGAGCATAATCGAAGCTTCCGCCCGCCGGATACCCGAAAATTGCTAACAATTATTAAGTGGTTGTTGCGATAGAAGGTGCGTTTTGCCGGTCCGGGCGAGCGGGCGGCGTGACGATTCCGTGCCCCGCGACCGCCTCCGCCCTTGCCGGCCGCCGTTCCCGGCGACAGACGACAGACATAGGTTTTCCATGCGTTACTGGCTGATGAAATCGGAGCCCGACGAGGTCTCCATCGACCATCTCGCCGCCCGGCCGGGGCAGGCTTTCGAGTGGACCGGCGTGCGCAACTACCAGGCGCGCAACTTCATGCGCGACGCCATGCAGCCGGGCGACCGCGTGTTGTTCTGGCATTCCAGTTGCCCCGAGCCCGGCATTGCCGGCCTCGCCGAAGTGGTGACGGCGGCCCATGCCGATTCCTCGCAGTTCGACCCCGACAGCCCTTATTTCGACCCCAAGTCCACGACCGACGCGCCGCGCTGGCTGTGCGTGGACGTGCGTTTCCTGGCTAAGACCCGCCTGCTGCCCCCCGCCGAGTTGCGCGGCCACCCGCCGCTCGCCGGGATGACCGTGCTCAAGCGCGGCAACCGCCTGTCCATCACCCCGGTCAGCGCCGACGAGTGGACCTACATCACGGAGCAACTGATCTGATGCTGTCGATTTCCTTGATCCTGGTGTTGCTGGGCTGCGGTGTGCTGGCCGGTTTTCTCGCCGGCCTGCTCGGGGTGGGGGGCGGGCTGGTGATCGTGCCGGTGGTGGTGGGCGTGCTGTCGGCGGCCCGGCTCGGCGGCGAACACGTGCAGCATCTGGCGGTGGGCACCTCGCTGGCGGTGATGGTGTTCACCAGCTTCTCCAGCGTGCTGGCGCACCATCGCAAGGGCGCGGTGAACTGGCGCATCGTGCGCGGCATGGCGCCGGCCATCGTCGCCGGCACCTTCCTCGGCAGCCTGGTCGCCGGTCTGATTCCCGGCCACGTGCTGCGCTGGTTCTTCGTGGTGTACGCCTATCTTGCCGGGTTGCAGCTGTTTTTCGGCGCCAAGCCGGCCGCCAGCCGCGACATGCCGGGGTTGCTCGGGCAGTGCGGCGCGGGCGGCGCGATCGGCATGATTTCCAGCTGGGTCGGCATCGGCGGCGGCTCGATGAGCGTGCCGTTCATGAACTGGTGCAACGTGCCGGTGCACACCGCCATCGCCACCAGCGCGGCGCTGGGTTGGCCGATCGCGGTGTCGGGCGCCATCGGTTACCTGGTGAGCGGCTGGGGCGCGCCCGGCCTGCCCTGGGGCTCGCTGGGCTTCGTCTACCTGCCGGCCACGCTGGCGCTGATGCTGATGACCGTGCTGTGCGCGCCGTTGGGGGCGCGCATGGCGCACGCCTTGCCGGTGGCTGGCCTGAAACGCGCCTTTGCCGTGCTGATGGCGGTGATGGCGTCGCAGATGCTGTACAGCCTGCTGCACTAGTACCCCACTGGTACCCCCCGTTTTGCGTACCGCACCGGCAGAGTGCGGACGATCACCATCCGAGAATCAAGAGAGAGACATTATGTTGTTCCCCCCGCTCGAGCCTTACGCCTGCGGCATGTTGCCGCTGGACGACCTGCACCTGATGTACTGGGAGCAATGCGGCAAGCCCGACGGTGTGCCGGTGCTGTACCTGCACGGCGGCCCCGGCGACGGCTGTGCCCCGGCCTGTCGCCAGCTGTTCGATCCGTCGTTCTACCGTGCCGTGCTGTTCGACCAGCGCGGCTGCGGCCGTTCGATTCCACGCGGCGAGATCCGCAGCAACACCACCGCGCACCTGCTCGACGACATCGAACAGCTGCGCGAACACCTCGGCATCGAGCGCTGGCTGGTGTGCGGCGGCTCGTGGGGCAGCACGCTGGCGCTGGCCTACGCCGAGGCGCATCCGCAACGCGTCAGCGGCCTGGTGCTGCGCGGCGTGTTCCTCGGTCGCGACGAGGAGATCGACTGGTTCCTGTCCGGCATGGGGCGCTTCTTTCCGGAGGCCGCACAGCGTTTTGTCGCGCCGGTGCCCGAGGCGGTGCGCGGCGACTTCCTGCAGGCCTACTACCAACACCTGACCGATCCCGAGCCGATGGTGCACCTGGCGGCGGCGCGGCAATGGGCGCAGTACGAGAGCAGCTGTGCCACGTTGCTGCCCAACCCCGATGCGGTGGTGCGCGCCTCGAACGAGTTCAACGCCTTGCCGCTGGCCGGGCTCGAGGCGCATTACTTCAGCCATCGCCTGTTCCTGCCGCACAACCAGCTGTTGAAGAACGTGGAGCGCATCCGCCATATCCCCGGCATCATCGTGCAGGGGCGCTACGACGTGATCTGCCCGCCCAGCTCCGCTTACGAGCTGGCGCAGGCCCGGCCGCGCGGCGAGCTGACCATGGTGGAGGGCGCCGGGCATTCGCTGTGGGAGCCCGGCATCCTGCAGGCGGTGACGGGTGCGCTGGTGCGCTTCCAGGCACGGCTGGCGTAATGGTCGGGGGCGTGGCGCGGGGCTGACTGCCCGGCCTCCGTCGCCCCGTTTCCCCCGCTAACGTCGCGCCGCCGCGGGCCGCGGCGGCCAGGCGGGCGAGCCGGTGCTTCGGCCAACGTTGACGGCCGGGGCGAGCTTTTCCTGCGTAGCCCTTCTGCGCCGGCCCCTGGCGCGGCTATAATTGGCCGATTGATTTCTCAGCCTTTTTCCGGATTCCGACAAGATCACCATGCAAGAACATTACAGCCCGCGCGAGATCGAAGCCGCCGCGCAACAGAAATGGCAACGCACCGCCGCCTTCAAGGCCGTCGAAGATACCTCGCGCCCCAAGTACTACGCGCTGTCGATGTTCCCCTATCCGTCGGGCAAGCTGCACATGGGCCATGTGCGCAACTACACCATCACCGACGTGCTGGCGCGCTTCAAGCGCTTCCAGGGCTACAACGTGCTGCAGCCGATGGGTTGGGACGCCTTCGGCCTGCCGGCCGAGAACGCCGCGATGAAGAGCGGCGGCGCGCCGGCGGCGTGGACCTACGCCAATATCGACTACATGAAGAAGCAGCTCGACAGCCTGGGCTTCGCGCTCGACTGGGAGCGCGAGCTCGCCACCTGCAAGCCCGACTACTACCGCTGGGAGCAGTGGCTGTTCACCAAGCTGTTCGAGAAGGGCGTGATCTACAAGAAGAACGGCGTGGTGAACTGGGACCCGGTCGACCACACCGTGCTCGCCAACGAACAGGTGATCGACGGCCGTGGCTGGCGCTCGGGCGCGCTGGTGGAAAAGCGCGAAATCCCGATGTATTACTTCGCCATCACCCAGTACGCCGATGAACTGCTCACCAGCCTCGACACGCTCGACGGCTGGCCCGAGCAGGTCAAGACCATGCAGAAGAACTGGATCGGCAAGAGCTTCGGCGCCGAGGTCGTGTTCCCGTACGACGAGACCTCGGTCGGCCACGGCGGCGAGCTGAAGGTCTACACCACCCGCCCGGACACCCTGATGGGCGCCACCTACGTCGCGGTCGCCGCCGAGCACCCGCTGGCGACGCAGGCCGCCGCCAGCCACCCGGAACTGCAGGCCTTCATCGCCGAATGCAAGGCCGGCTCGGTGGCCGAGGCCGACATGGCGACCATGGAGAAGAAGGGCATGCCGACCGGCCTGTCCGTGGTGCATCCGCTGACCGGCGACACGCTGCCGGTGTGGGTCGCCAACTACGTGCTGTGGGGCTACGGCGAAGGTGCGGTGATGGCGGTGCCGGCGCACGACGAGCGCGACTTCGCCTTCGCCAACAAGTACGCGCTGCCGATCAAGCAGGTGATCGCCAAGCGTGACGGCGACAACGACTTCGACGCCACCGTGTGGCGCGAGTGGTACGCCGACAAGGACGACTCGATCAAGACCGTGAACTCCGGCAAGTACGACGGCCTCGGCTACCAGGCCGCGTTCGACGCCATCGTCGCCGATCTCGCCGCCCAGGCGCACGGCACCAAGAAGACCCAGTACCGCCTGCGCGACTGGGGCATCAGCCGCCAGCGCTACTGGGGCTGCCCGATCCCGATCATCCACTGCCCGTGCTGCGGCGACGTGCCGGTGCCGGCCGATCAGCTGCCGGTGGTGCTGCCGGAGAACGTGGTGCCGGACGGCGCCGGCTCCCCGCTGGCCAAGATGCCGGAATTCTACGAGACCGCGTGTCCCAAGTGCGGCGGCGCGGCCAAGCGCGAAACCGACACCATGGACACCTTCGTCGAGTCGTCGTGGTACTACGCGCGCTACGCCAGCCCGCAGTGCGACACCGCGATGGTCGACAAGCACGCCGCCGACTACTGGTTGCAGGTCGACCAGTACGTGGGCGGTATCGAACACGCCATCCTGCACCTGCTGTACGCGCGCTTCTTCCACAAGCTGATGCGCGACGAGGGCCTGGTGTCGTCCGACGAGCCGTTCAAGAGCCTGCTGACCCAGGGCATGGTGGTGTGCGAGACCTTCTACCGCGACCTGCCGAACGGCTCCAAGGACTGGATCGCGCCGCAGGACGTGGTGCTGGAGCGCGACGGCAAGGGCAAGATCGTCGCCGCCACGCACCGCGTCGACGGCCAGCCGGTGGCCATCGGCGGCATCGAGAAGATGTCCAAGTCGAAGAACAACGGCGTCGACCCGCAGGAATTCATCGAGAAGTACGGTGCCGACACCGCGCGCCTGTTCATGATGTTCGCGGCGCCGCCGGAGCAGAGCCTGGAGTGGTCCGACGCCGGCGTGGAAGGCGCGTTCCGCTTCCTCAAGCGCCTGTGGAAGGTGGTCAAGGACCATGCCGACGGCGGCGTGGTGGCGGCCTACCGGGGCGGCGAGCTCGACGCCGGCCTGAAGGAGCTGCGCTTCAAGCTGCACGGCACGATCCAGAAGGTGGCGGACGACTACGGCCGCCGCCAGCAGTTCAACACCGCCATCGCCGCGGTGATGGAACTGCTCAACACCTACGACAAGGCCGACAAGGGCGGTGACGTCGGTCGTGCCGTGGCGCAGGAAGTGCTGGAAGCGGTGGTGATCCTGCTGTCGCCGATCGTGCCGCACATCACCGATGCGCTGTGGAACGCGCTCCAGCCGGGCAGCGAGCTGCTGGCGCAGGCCTGGCCCAAGGTCGACGAGGCGGCGCTGGTGAAGAGCGAGATCGAGCTGATGGTGCAGGTCAACGGCAAGCTGCGCGGCAGCGTCACCGTGGCCGCCGATGCCGCCAAGGACGCGATCGAGGCCGCCGCCATGGCCAACGACAACGTGCAGAAGTTCATGGAAGGCAAGCCGGCCAAGAAGGTGATCGTGGTGCCGGGCCGTCTCGTCAACATCGTGGTATAAGCACCTGTCCGGGCGTTGTCGCCCGCGGCCTCGGCGCGAAAACCGGAGTGGGCAGGGCGTCCATCACGGTTTCCGCGAGCCTGCCAAGCCCCGCTCCGGGGCGCGCGACACGCTCCTGAACCGCTTAAGCGGGCCTTCAGGCCCGACGGGCCGGGTTTCCCGGCCTTTTTCTCTGGGGGAAATGGCATGACCCGATTCATCCGCTGGCTGGCCTGCGCCGTGCTGGCCTTCTCGCTCGCGGCCTGCGGCTTCCAGCTGCGCGGCACGGCGGGCTCGACCGTGCACCAGATGCCGTTTGGCAGCGTCTACCTTTCCGGCGGCGACGGCAGCCTCAAGCCCTACCTGCGCACCGCGCTCAGGCGCCAGCCGCACGTCACGGTGACGGTGTCGGCCAAGGACGCCGAGGCGGCGCTGACCATCACCGAGGAAAAAGTGTCGAAGGACATCCTCACCATCAACAGCGCCGGCAAGGTCAACGAATACCAGCTGATCTACCGTGTCACGGCGCGGCTGAGCCAGCGCGGCGTGGCCTGGGGCCCGGACATGACGGTGATCGTGCGCCGCAGCCTGGGCTATTCGGACAGCGCGATTCTCGGCAAGGAACAGGAAGAATCCCTGCTGTGGAACGACATGCGGCGTGACGCCGCCGAGCAGCTGGTGACCCGCCTCGGTTATCTGAAGGAGGCTCCGGGCGAGCATGCCGGCACTCAGCCCTGACGCCCTGCCCGCCGCGCTGGAGCGCGGCCTGGCGCCGCTCTACCTGATCCACGGCGAAGAGGCGCTGCTGGCGCTGGAGGCGGCCGACGCCTTGCGTCTGGCGGCGCGGGCGCAGGGCTACCTCGAACGCGAGGTGCTGACGGTGGAGGGCGGCTTCGACTGGTCGCAGCTGACCGAGGCGATGGGCAGCGTGTCGCTGTTCGCCTCGCTCAAGCTGCTGGAGCTGCGCATTCCCGGCGGCAAGCCCGGCAGCGAAGGCGGCGAGGCGTTGCAAAGGTTGGCCGAAGCCCCGCCGGCCGACACCGTGACCCTGGTGATCCTGCCCAAGCTCGAGCGCGTGCAACTCTCCAGCAAGTGGTTCGCCGCGCTGGAAAAGGCCGCGGTGGTGGTGCACGCCGCGGCGGTGAGCCGGCAGCAGCTGCCGGGCTGGATCAGCCGTCGCCTCAAGGCGCAGGGGCTGAGCCTGAGCGAGGAGGCGTTGAGCTTCTTTGCCGACCGCGTCGAAGGCAACCTGCTGGCGGCGCGCCAGGAGGTCGACAAGCTCGCCATCCTCCACCCCGGCGCCAGCCTCGACCTGGACGCCATCCGGGATGCCGTGGCCAACGTGGCGCGTTTCGACGTGTTCCAGCTGTCGGCGGCCTGGCTGGGCGGCGACACGGTGCGGGTGACGCGCATGCTCGACGGCCTGGCGGCGGAGGGCGAGGCGCCGGTGCTGGTGTTGTGGTCGTTCAGCGAAGACGTGCGCATGCTGCTCAAGCTGCGCCAGGGGCTGAAGGATGGCCGCCAGGTGCGCGACCTCACTCGCGAGCTCAAGCTGTGGGGGGACAAGCAGCGCCTGGCCGAGCCGGCGCTGCGCCGCATCGGGCCGCGCACGCTGATGGCGGCGTTGGCCGACTGCGCGCGCATCGACCGCCTGATCAAGGGGGTCGAGCCCGGCGACGCCTGGGCGGCGCTGAAGGCGCTGGGCGCCCGCCTGGCGGCCTGACTTTCCCGTGACGGCACGCTCCCCGCGTGCCGTTTTCTGCTTTTGGCGCGGTGCCGGGAGCAATTTCCACAAAAAATATACGGTTGTCATGGAAACCTATGACGTTTACCATTGTCATTTCAAATGGGCTAGATCCCGAATCTTGAAAATGACATTGGAGTCATGTGTGACTGCGACAGCACAAAATTGGCAGGCCGAAGGCCGCACGCGCAGCAAGATGATGGTGGTCGAGAACATCTATCAAACGCTGGATACCCTGCTGACCGCCGACGATAGCCGGGTGGTCAACTGGGACGGGCGCATCCTGCGCGTGCACAAGCTGAGTTCGCGCAAGGCGACGCAGATACTGCAGAGCCCGGATGCTTTCCCCGGCCTGCTCGGGGTATTCGACCACCGCGCCACCTATCGCGACCTGGCCGACTCGCTGGGCGATATTCTCGGCGTCCGTCTCTAGCCGCCGCGCCGTTGCCCCTCCGTGGCCGGCTAGAGCCCGGCGGCGTCCGGCGTGAACACGGCGCGCACCCGCGTCCCGCTCTCTCCCCCTTGCGCTGCTGGTAGGACGCCAGCACCTTGGCCACGTAGTCGCGCGTCTCGCGGAACGGCGGGATGGTATTGCGGTATTTCTGCACGGCGCCCTCGCCGGCATTGTAGGCGGCGATCACCAGCGGCAGGTCGTGGTTGAAGCGCTCCAGCAGGAAGCGCAGGTAGCGTGCCCCGGCCAGGAGATTCTGGCGCGGGTCGGTGAGTGCGGTGATGCCAAAGCGCTTGCCGGTGGCCGGCATCACCTGCATCAGCCCGATGGCGCCCTTGGGCGAGATCGCCAGCGGGTTGTAGGCGGATTCCACCGTGACGATGGAATGCAGCAGCTGGACGTCCAGCCCGAACTCGCGCGCGGTGCGGCTGATCAGCCGGCTGAAGCGTGCCGCCAGCTGCGGGTCGAAGGGCGCGGGGCTGGCCTCGCTGACGCTGACCGGATCGGGGGGGCGGCTGTCGCTGCTGAGCGTGGCGCCCAGGCCCGGGGTGGTGGCGTCGGCCAGGACGGCGGAACGCTCCGCGGGCTCGGGCGTCGGCGAGCTGCCGCGCTGGAACAACTGGTAGCGTTCGTCGACCGGGTAGTTGGCCAGATGCGCCTGTCCCTGCGCGTCGACGTAGCCGTAAAGATCGGCCCGGGCGTAACCGGACACTAGCAGGGCAAACAGCAGCATCAATCTCGGCTTCATAATGAGGGCCCTGTCAGCAACGGTTTGTTAAATATAACTGATTGATTTATTTGCTATTTATACTAGGATCATTGAATTGACTTTCCAAGTAAGCGAGGTGAAAACATGAGCCTGTTCGATCAAGTGTCCGGCCTGCTCGGTGGCGAATCCGGCGGTGGATTGCTGGGGGTGGCGCAGGGCCTGCTGGAGCAGAATGGCGGTGTGGCGGGGCTGGTCGAGAAGTTCCAGCAGGGCGGCCTGGGTGACGTCGTGTCCAGCTGGGTGGGAAGCGGCGCCAACCTGGCGGTGTCGCCGGAGCAGATCCAGGCGGTGCTCGGCAACGAGCAGCTGGCGGGGCTGGCGCAGTCGCTGGGGATCGATACCGCGCAGTTGTCGCAGCAGCTGGCAGAGCAGCTGCCGCAGCTGGTGGACAAGCTCACGCCGGGCGGCGAGCTGCCGTCGGGCGATCTGGCGGCGCAGGGGCTGAAGGCGCTGTCGGGGCTGTTCGGCCGCGGCTGATGTGCGCTTGAAGCGCAAGGACGGATCGAGGCTCCCGCGGGAGCCTCGCTTGTTTTGACGCCACACCGGCCCGGCCGTGACCGGTACGATTCTTGGCCTTGGGGCGGTCCTGGCCAGGCGGCACGGCTATCGATGCCGGGAGGCGCCGTGTCAGGCCAGGGTGGTGGGACGGGCGCACGGGATCCTGCCGGGCAGGATGCGGTGTGCCGCGCCGCCTAGTGGCGATGCCCTTCGCCCGGCGCGGTCAGCTTCAGTGCCGCGGCCGGGGTCGGCAGGTCGTGGGCGTCCTGGCCGGCGGCCGGGATGTCGACCCAGCGCGTTTCACCCTTGGCGCAGCGCTGCTCGACCTTGAAGTACAGCGTTGCGCCCGGCGTCTTGGGCAGGCGGGCGCGGAAGGCGAATTCGTCGTAGAAGTCGTCGGGCAGGGTACCGCCGCTCCAGCTCACCTCGCTGACGTCCTCGTCCACCTGTTCGCCGTAGTAGTCGTAGGGCTGGGCCAGCTTGTGCTTCTTCACCGCCAAGGTCCAGCCGGCTTTCGGCATCGGCTTGAGCTTTTCCACCCCGGGCGGGACGATGAGGCGCAGCGCGGTGGTCGGCGCGCCGTCGCAACCGTGGCCGACACGCAGCACGCCCTTGTAGCTGCTGCCGGCGTCGGCTTGCGGGGTTTCCAGCGTGATGTGGGCGGAAGCGGCGGCGGCGAACAGCAGCGGCAGCAGGGCGAGGGAGCGGCGCATCGGTGAATTCCTGGTTGAGAATGATTCTTGATGGCGCAGTGTAATCGCCGCGGCCGGGCGGCGGAATGCGGCAAACTGTCGCAGCCGTGGCGCGGTTTCCCCGGCGCGGGGCGGCCTGGCCCGGCGCGATGGTGGTAGGTAAACGGCAGGAAAGTGGAGGGAAAGCGGCGGTTCGGCCGGGGCTGCGCGGTGCCCGGCGCGGCGGAGCTTGTCAGCCGTGGGACGGGGCGCTGGCAGCCGGAGTCACTCGCGGTGGTAGGGGTGGTTGTTGAGGATGGACAGCGCGCGGTAGAGCTGTTCGGCCAGCAGCACGCGCACCATGCCGTGCGGCATGGTCAGCGCCGACAGTTGCAGCAGGGTGTCGGCGCGCGCCTTGAGCTCGTCCGAGAGGCCGTCGGCGCCGCCGATGACGAAGCACAGGTCGTCGCCGCCGGCGAGCCAGTCCTTCATCGCGTGCGCCAGCTGCATCGTGGTCCAGTTGCGGCCGCGCTCGTCCAGCACCACCAGCCGGCTGCGCGGCGGGATGGCCGCCATGAGCCGGGCGTGTTCGGCGGCGATGCCCTTTTCCGCGGTGACGCCGCCGCCGCGTTTCTCCGGCTTGATTTCCTTCAGCTCCAGCGTGACGTCGCGGCCGAAGCGCTTGGCGTAGTCCTGGTAGGCCTCGTCGACCCAGCGCGGCATCTTGGTGCCGACGGCGAGAATGGTGATTTTCATGGTGTCAGCAGGCAAAAAGGTTGGCCGAAGCCCGTGCCGCGCCGTGACGCGGGGGCTTCGGCCAACCTTGTCGTTACGTCAGTCGGGCGCTCAGACCACCGACCACGGCTTGCCGCCGGTGGGCAGGAAGGACGGCTTCTGGCCGCCCCACAGCGCTTCGAGGTCGTAGTAGTCGCGCACCGCCGGCAGCATGACGTGGACCACCACGTCGCCGGCGTCGACCAGCACCCACTCGCCCGATTCCTGGCCTTCGCTGCCGACGATGTCGACGCCGGCTTCCTTCAGCGTCACCTGCACGTTGTTGGCGAGTGCCTTGACCTGGCGGTTGGAGTCGCCGGTGCAGACGATCATGCGCTGGAACAGCGAGGTGAGGTCGGTGGTGTCGAGTTCGATGATGTCCTTGCCCTTGACGTCTTCCAGGGCTTCCACGGCCAGCTTGGCGATAGCGTTGATATCCATGTTTCCTTCCACAATGAGGGTGGGGCGCTGCCGCGAGGGCAACACCCGGTATGAGGGGCTCTGGCCTGCCGGGACGGGCTACCGCTGGTAGAGTCCGTGCGCGCGCAGGTAGGCCAGTACCGGGGCGGGGATCAGCGTGCTGACGTCGTCCCCGCGCGCCAGTCTGGCGCGGATGTCGGTGGCGGACAGCGCCACCGGCGGCAAAGCCAAGGGGCGGATTGTACCGGAAGGCGTTCGATTTGGAAAATCAGGGACTTGGCGTGTCTGCCACTCGTGGCGCACGGCGGCGGGGAGGGTGGCGGGATCGAAGCCGGGGCGCAGTGCTACCGCCACGTGCGCCAGCGCGAACAGTTCGCGCCAGCGCCGCCAGCGGTCGAGTGTCGCCAGCGAGTCGCCGCCGATCAACAGCCACAGCGGCACCTCCGCACCGACTTCGGCGCGCACCTCTTCCAGCGTCTCGACGGTGTAGGCCGGGCGCGGCCGGTGCACCTCGCGGTCGTCGGCGACCAGACCGGGGCGGCCGGCGATGGCCAGTTTCACCATCGCCAGGCGCTGTGCCGGCGTGGCGTGCGGCGCCTGCGCGCGGTGGTAGGGCTGGCCGGCCGGGATCAGCCGCACCTCGGCCAGGCGGCACTGCTCGCGGAACGCCTCGGCCATGCGCAGGTGGGCGTTGTGGATCGGGTCGAAGGTACCGCCGAACAGCCCGATGGCGTGGGTCATGCGGCCTTGGGCAGGGTGGCGTAGCCGTCGACGATCAGGTCGAGCTGGCCGGTCACCGGGTGGATTACCGTGCCGTGCACCGGCACGTCGCGCGGCATCAGCGGGTGGGTGCGGATGACGCTGACGGTGTGGCGCACGCTGTCCTCGACGTTGTCGAAGCCCTTGAGCCAGCCTTCCAGGTTGATGCCGGCGCTGCGTAGCGTGGCCAGCGTGTCGGCGCTGACGCCGCGCTGGCAGGCGGCGTCGAGGATGCGCGCCGGGTCGATGGCGCTCATGCCGCAGTCGCGGTGCGCCACCACGCAGATTTCCTCGGCGCGCAGTTCGTAGATGGCGATCAGCAGGCTGCGCATCACCGAACCCCAGGGGTGGGTGACCAGCGCGCCGGCGTTCTTGATCAGCTTGGCGTCGCCGTTCTTCAGGCCCATCGCCTTGGGCAGCAGTTCCACCAGGCGTGCGTCCATGCAGGCCAGCACGGCGAGGCTCTTGTCGGGAAACTTGTCGGTCTGGAATTGCTCGTATTCGCGGTTGTCGACGAAGCTGCGATTGTGTTCCAGCAAGCTGTTAAGCAGGCCCATGGTGTTCTCCTGTTTCGATGCTTGCCCGCGGGCAGCGGGTGGCTGCACGGGATCTCGGGTGATTGCTCTATTTTGGTCGGCAGCAATGCTACCACGGTTGGCGGCGATGCCAACCCCGTGATTTAGAGGGTTTTGCGCAACATCAACTGGTTCTTGACGTACTGGTAACCCTGGCGCAGGTAGAAGCGGTGCGCATCGTGGCGGTGTTCGGCGCTGCGCAGGCTGACGCTGGCGATGCCGCGTTGCCGCGCCCATTGCTCGCCGGCGTCCAGCAGCATCGCCCCCAGTCCCTGCCCGCGCCAGTCGGCGCCGATCACCAGCCCGCCGATTTCCACGGTGGGGTCCGCTTCCAGCAGCGTCAGCACGAAAGCGTGAATCCAGCCGCACACCGCCCCATTGTCTTCGACCACGCCGACGAAGTGCTGTTCCGGTGCCGCCAGCAGCGTGGCGCAGCGCGCCGCGAACCGGGCCGGGTCGCACGGGTAGCCCAGTTCGCCGGACAGCGCGGCGAGGGCGTCGATGTCGCCGGCGCGGGCCGGACGCAACAGCAGGACGGGGGTGGTGGACATAGGGCAGTGCTCCTTGCGGGTTAGGGTTGGCGGCGGGCGGCCAGCCAGTGCTCCAGGTAGTGGATGCTGGTCCCGCCCTGACTGAAGCCGGGGTCGGCGAACAGCTGCTGATGCAGCGGGATGTTGGTCTTGATGCCGCCGATGGCCAGTTCCGACAGCGCCACGCGCATGCGCGCCATCGCCTGGGCACGGCTGTCGCCGTAGGCGATCAGCTTGCCGACCATCGAGTCGTAGTGCGGCGGCACGGTGCAGCCCTGGTAGATGTGCGAGTCGATGCGGATGCCCGGGCCGCCGGCCGGGTGGTAGCTTTCGATGCGGCCCGGGCTCGGCACGAAGGTGAACGGATCTTCGGCGTTGAGGCGGCATTCCATGGCGTGTCCCTTGAGCACGACGTCCGCCTGCTTGTAACGCAGTTTCTCGCCCGCGGCAATGCGGATCTGCTCCTGCACGATGTCGATGCCGGTGATCATTTCCGTCACAGGGTGCTCGACCTGGACGCGGGTGTTCATCTCGATGAAGTAGAACTCGCCGTTTTCGAACAGGAATTCGAAGGTGCCGGCGCCGCGGTAGCCGATGCGGCGGCAGGCGTCGGCGCAGGCCTCGCCGATCTGTCGGCGCTGCTCGGCGCTGATACCCGGGGCCGGCGCCTCCTCGATGACCTTCTGGTGGCGGCGCTGCATCGAGCAGTCGCGCTCACCGAGGTAGATGGCGTGGCCGTGCTGGTCGGCCAGCACCTGGATTTCGATGTGGCGCGGCTGTTCGAGGAACTTCTCCATGTACACCGTCGGGTTGCCGAAGGCGGCGCCGGCCTCGCTGCGGGTGGTCTCGACCGAGGTCAGCAGGTCTTGTTCCTGGTGTACCACGCGCATGCCGCGTCCGCCGCCGCCGCCAGCGGCCTTGATGATCACCGGGTAGCCGATGCGGCGCGCCGTGGCGGCAATGGCGCCGGGGTCGTCCGGCAGCGCGCCGTCCGAGCCGGGCACGCAGGGCACGCCGGCGGCGATCATCGATTCCTTGGCCGAGACCTTGTCGCCCATCAGGCGGATGGTGTCCGGACGCGGGCCGATGAAGGCGAAGCCGGACTGCTCGACGCGTTCGGCGAAGTCGGCGTTTTCCGACAGGAAGCCGTAGCCGGGGTGGATGGCCTGGGCGTCGGTGACTTCGGCGGCGGCGATCAGCGCCGGCACGTTGAGGTAGCTCTTGGCCGACGGCGCCGGGCCGATGCAGACCGACTCGTCGGCGAGCTTGACGTACTTGGCGTCGCGATCGGCCTCGGAGTGCACCACCACGGTCTTGATGCCCATTTCGCGGCAGGCGCGCTGGATGCGCAGGGCGATCTCGCCGCGATTGGCGATGAGGATCTTATCGAACATGACGGGTCTCCGTGGCGAGATCGCCCGCGTCGCGTACCGCGACGGTGCGATGTGACTTCGTCGCTGCGCCGCCTGGCGGCAGCTGGTCGCCGCGCTTGGCGATGAGGATGTGATCGAACATGGCGTACCGTCTTTCTTAGACTATTCGATGACGAACAGCGGTTCGCCGAATTCCACCGGCTGGCCTTCTTCGACCAGGATGGCCTTGAGCACGCCGGCGCGGTCGGCCTCGATCTCGTTCATCAGCTTCATCGCCTCGATGATGCACAGCGTGTCGCCGACCTTGACCGGCTGGCCGACCTCGACGAAGGCGCTGGCCTGCGGGCTGGGGCGGCGGTAGAAGCTGCCCACCATCGGCGACTTCACCGTGTTGGGGTTGGCCGAAGGGCTGGCGGCGGCCGGTGCGGCGGTGGCACTCGCCGGGGCAGCGGCCGCTAGCGGCGCCGGCAGCAGCTGGGCGGGGACGGTGGGCGTGCCGGCGACGGTGCGGGTGATGCGGATCTGTTCGCTGCCTGCGCTGATCTCCAGCTCGGCGATGCCGGAGGCCTGCACCAGCTGGATCAGCTGTTTCAACTTGCGTAATTCCATCAATGGAGTCCTGATCGGGAAAAGGGGCATGACCGGGCGCGGGCCCGGTCCGTGAAGGGAGTGGGCTAGTGCAGCGCCTTGCCGCGGGTTTCCGGCAGGAACAGCAGGGTGACGATCACCAGGCCGTAGGCGGCGGCTGCCAGCATGCCGATGGTTTTGCTGAGCGGCATGGTGGCGCTGAGGATGCCGACCAGGGCCGGGAAGAACGAGCCGGTGCCGCGCCCGAAGTTGTAACAGAAGCCTTGGCCCGAGCCGCGCAGCTGGTGTGGGAACAGCTCGCTGAGGAAGGCTCCGGCGCCGCTGAAGATGCCCGACACGAAGAAGCCCAGCGGGAACCCGAGCAGCATCATCTGGGCGTCGGTGATGGGAATCTGCATGTAGGTGGTGACGATCAACAGCGACATCAGCGCGAACAGCATGAAGCATTTCTTGCGGCCGAGGTGGTCGGACAGCCAGGCGCTGGTCAGGTAGCCGGCGAACGAGCCGCTGATGATCACCAGCAGGTAGCCGCCGGTGCCCAGTACCGAGAGCTGGCGCTCGGTCTTGAGGAAGGTCGGCAGCCAGGTGGTGATGGTGTAGTAGCCGCCTTGCATCCCCATGATCAGCAGGCTCGCCAACAGCGTGGTCTTGAGGATGTCCGGCGAGAAGATCGCCAGGAACGAGGTTTTCTCGTTGCTTTCCCGCTCCTGCCGTTTGGCGTGCAGGTACACCTCCGGTTCGGTCAGGTTGCGGCGGATGTAGATGATCAAGAGCGCCGGCAGGATGCCCATCCAGAACAGCACGCGCCAGGCCAGTTCCGGCGACAGCGTGGTGTAGATCCAGGCGAAGGCCAGCGCGGCGGCGCCCCAGCCAATCGCCCAGCTGCTCTGCACCAGCCCAACGGCGCGGCCGCGGTAGTGCGAGCGGATGGTTTCGGCGATCAGCACCGAGCCCACCGACCATTCGCCGCCGAAGCCGAAGCCCTGCAGCGCGCGCGCCGCCATCAGCTGGCCCGGGGTCTGGGAGAAACCGCACAGGAAGGTGAACACCGAGAACCAGACCACGGTCCATTGCAGTACCCGTACCCGACCGTAGCGGTCGGCCAGCACGCCGGCGGCCCAGCCGCCGAGCGCCGAGGCCCACAGCGTGACGGTGGCGATCAGGCCGGCTTCGGCCTTGCTCATGCTCCAGGCCGTCATCAGGGTGGGGATCAGCATGGTGTAGATCATGTAGTCGAAGGCATCGACGGCGTAGCCGCCGAACGAGGCGGTCAGGGTGATCCGCTCGGTGGGGGTGGTATGTTTCAGCCACATCGTTGCAATTCCTCTCAATCTCGAGAACCGGCGCTCACAGCGCGGCCAGGTGGGCATTCAGCAGATCGGTGATCAGCATCTTGCCGGGCGCATGGGTGATGCAGAACGGTGGCTTGGTGGCGGCGATGACCGACTGCGGGGTGACGCCGCAAGCCCAGAACACCGGGATCTCGTGGTCCCGGATCTCCACTGCGTCGCCGTAGTCGGGACGGGCCAGGTCGGCGATGCCGATCAGGGCCGGATCGCCCAGGTGCACCGGCGCGCCGTGCACGGCGGGGAAGCGCGAGGTGACCTGGATGGCGCGGATGGCCTGGGCCGGCAGCATCGGCCGCATCGACACCACCAGCGGACCGTGGAACGGGCCGGCGGGCTGGGTCGGCATGGTGGTGCGGTACATCGGCACGTTGCAGCCCTGCTCGATGTGGCGCACCGGCACGCCGTTGGCAAGCAGCGCCTCTTCGAAGGAGAACGAGCAGCCGATGGCGAAGGTGACCAGATCGTCGCGCCAGACCTCGTCGAGGTTGTCCGGCTCGGCGATCAGCTCGCCGTCGCGGAATACCCGGTAGCCCGGGACGTCGCGGCGGATGTCGATACCCTGACCGAGCGCGGGCAGGGCGGTGTCGCCGGGCTCGGACACGGCCAGCACGGGGCAGGATTGCGGATTGCGCACGCAGAATTTCAGGAAGTCGTCGGCGTGGCTGGCCGGCAGGATCGCCAGGTTGGCTTGCACGTAGCCCGCCGCGAGGCCGGCGGTCGGCCCGGGATGGTCGCCGCGCCGGATGGCGAGACGTGCCGCCACGCTGGGCCGCGCAGGTTGAAGCGTGATGCTCATCAGGTTTCTCCGTTGTAGATAGCGGGCTTTTTGCCCTGTCGTTTTCTTGTTATCCGGTGCCGGGCGGGGGCTTCGGCCAACCTCGCCCGGGGCGCACAGGCTTCAGCCCGGCGCGCGCAGGGTCAGGCCGCGTGCCAGCAGCTCGCGCCGCAGCCGCCGGGCGAAGGCCACGGCGTGGGCGCCGTCGCCGTGCAGGCAGACGGTGTCGGCATGCAGCGCGACGCGGCTGCCGTCGAGCGCGGTGACGCGGCCCTCGGTAATCATCTGCAGCGTCTGCGCCAACGCCTCGTCCTCGTCCTCGATCAGCGCGCCGGGCGTGCCGCGCGGCGCCAGGCTGCCGTCCGCCTGGTAGGCGCGGTCGGCGAACACCTCGTCCAGCGCGCGCAGCCCGGTGCCGCGCGCCTGGCGCACCAGCTCGCTGCCGGCGAGGCCGACCACGGCCAGCGCCGGGTCGGCCGCCCGCACCGCGCGCACGATGGCCGCCGCCAGCTGCGGGTCGCGCGCCGCCTGGTTGTATAGCGCGCCGTGCGGCTTGACGTGGGTCAGGCGCACGCCTTCGCCGCGGGCGATCGCCTGCAGCGCGCCGATCTGGTACAGCACGCCGCTGTAGACGGTGTCGGGCGGCAGCTGCATCGCGCGGCGGCCGAAGTGCTCGCGGTCGGGAAAGCTCGGGTGCGCGCCCACCGCCACGCCGCGCGCCTTGGCGGCCTGCACCGCGGTGCGCATGGTGGCGGCGTCGCCGGCGTGCCAGCCGCAGGCGATGTTGGCCGAGCTGACGCAATCCAGGATCGCCGCGTCGTCGCCGCAGCCCTCGCCGAGATCGGCGTTCAGGTCAATGTCCATAGGCACTCCAGTTGAAACGGTTCAGGTGATAGCGCTGCTGCCGCAGGGCGTGGCGCGCTTCGGCCAACGTGGTGGGTACGAAGTGCAGCTCGGCGCCGGGGCGGGCCTGCGCCAGCTTCCACAGGTCGGCCTCGATCACCGTGGCGATGCGCGGGTAGCCGCCGCTGGTCTGGGCGTCGGCCAGCAGCACGATGGGCTGGCCGCCGGGCGGCACCTGAACCACGCCGGGCAGCACGCCGTGCGACAGCAGTTCGTGGCGTGCCGTGCGTTCCAGTGCCGGGCCGGCCAGGCGGTAGCCCATGCGGTTGCTCTGCGGCGTGACGCTCCAGGGCTTGGTCCAGAAGGTGTCCTGTGCGGCGGCGGAGAATTCGTCGTATTCCGGGCCGGGCAGGGCGCGGATTTCCGGTGTCCATTGCGGCGGGCGGCTGCCCGCCCGGCCTTCGAGTGCCACCGGTTCGCCCTGCGGCAGGCGGTCGCCGGCCTGCAGCGCGCGGCCCGCGAAGCCGCCGAAGCCGGCGGCGAGGTCGGTGGCGCGCGCCCCCAGCACCTCGGGCACGGCGATGCCGCCGTCCACCGCCAGGTAGGCGCGCATGCCGTGATGGCAGCCGCGCAGCTGCAGCACCTGTCCGGCGCGCACCGCCTGGCGCCAGCCGCACCACACCGGCGCGCCGTCCAGCGTGGCGTCGAAGTCGGCGCCGGTGAGCGCCAGCCAGCCGTCGCGCAAAAAGCGCAGCTGCACCGGCCCGAGCACGATTTCCAGCCCGGCCGCCCCTTCCGGATTGCCGACCAGGCGGTTGGCCATCCTCAGTGCCGGCATGTCGAGCGCGCCGCCCTGGCCGATGCCGAGGTGGCGCAGGCCGTGGCGCCCCAGGTCCTGCACCGTGGTTTGAACGCCGGGACGCAGAATCTCAAGCATGGTGGGCCTCCTCCGGGGTGAAGCGTACCCGGTCGCCCGGCAGCAGCAGCGTGGGCGGATCGCGCCGCGGGTCGAACAGGGCCAGCGCGGTGCGGCCGATGAGATGCCAGCCGCCGGGGGCGGCGGCGGGGTAGATGCCGGTCTGGCTGCCGCCGATGGCGACCGAGCCCGCCGGTACCGCCAGGCGCGGCTCGGCGCGGCGCGGTGTGGCGAGCGCCTCGGGCAGGCCGCCGAGATAGGCGAAGCCGGGCTGGAAGCCGAGGAAGAACACGATGTAGTCGGCGCCGCTGTGGCGGGCGATGACTTCGTCCGGGCTGAGCCCGGTGTGGCGCGCGACGTCGTCCAGGTCGGGGCCGGCGACGCCGCCGTAGCGTACCGGGATGAGCACTTCGCGCGGGGTGAAGCTGGCCTCGTCGGCCCCGCTCCAGAGCTGCTCGAGTTCGGCCAGTACGGTCGTGCCGTCGGCGGCCAGTGGGTCGAACACCACGGTCAGGTTGTTCATGCCCGGCACGACGTCGGTGAGCTCGGTGCGGCCACGCAGCTGGTTCGCCAGCCACCAGATGCGGCGCTGGCAGGCGAGTTCGGCCGGGGCGTCGACAGCCAGCACGGCCGCGCGCTCCCCCAGCAGGTAGAAGCGGGCTTCTCCTGGCTTCAAGGCGTTCTCCATTTGCAGTCATGCCCCGGCGGTGGTGCCGGGGTCGTTGTCAGTGTTGTTGGTGAGAACATAAAAATTTGCCGCCATGACGTCAATAAATTATCGATAATTTGTATTTGATGTGGCGATGAAGTGTTGTGTTTCTGTAATCGTGCGGGTGCGCTGACGGCGGCAGGGAAGGGCGGGCTTGCTATACTGGCGGCCTTATCCCTATGGGCCACCGTCCATGAGCACGCATCTGAACATCGTTTCATCTTCCCTCCTGGTGTCCGAGCGCAGCGTCGAGCTGTCCGAGTTCGAGTTCGGCCTGATCGTGGTCAACAACGCCTTCAACCGCTGGATGGTGCGCTGCATGACAGCGGCAGGCGAAAAGGACATGACGGCGCTGGAGGTGTCGCTGATCCACCACGTCAACCACCGTGGCCGCAAGAAGAAGCTGGCGGACATCTGCTTCGTGCTGAACATCGAGGACACGCACGTGGTGTCGTACGCGCTGAAGAAACTGGTGCGGATGGGCTACGTGGAGAGCGAGAAGAGCGGCAAGGAGGTGTTCTTCTCCACTACCGAGGCCGGCAGGGCCTTGTGCGAGCGCTACCGCGAAGTACGCGAGCAGTGCCTGATCGACGCGCTGGTGGAAAGCGGCACGCCGAACGCCGACATCGGCGAGACCGCCGAGCTGTTGCGCGTGCTGTCAGGCTTGTACGATCAGGCCTCGCGCGCCGGCGCCTCGTTGTGAGCCCGATTCATTAGGTGGCTGCGCCTTCACGTCTTGAGCGCCGGCAGTACTGCGTGCGAATTTTCAATTCGCCCAGCTATCAGGAATCCTCATGTACTCCGTGACCATTCCGGTTCCTGTGCGCTGGCGGCGCTCAACCTGTTTTGGCTCGCTCGCCTACTGAACCAGGCTGGGGGGGGGGCGTTTTTCCTAGTCTGTGGCGTTTACAGCCGGTTGAGCGGAATCTTCAGGTACGCGTAGCCGTCGGATTCGGCCGGCGGCAACTGGCCGGCGCGGATATTGACCTGCACCGAGGGCAGGATCAGCACCGGCATCTCCAGCGTGGCGTCGCGCGCCTCGCGCATGGCGACGAAGTCGGCCTCGCCGATGCCGCCGTGCAGGTGGATGTTGTGTGCGCGCTGCTCGGCCACGGTGGTTTCCCAGCGCGGCGCGCGCCCCTCGGGCGGGTAGTCGTGGCACATGAACAGCCGCGTCTCGCCCGGCAGGTCGAGCAGGCGCCGCACCGAGCGGTACAGGGTGGCGGCGTCGCCGCCGGGAAAATCGCAGCGCGCCGAGCCGACGTCGGGCATGAACAGGGTGTCGCCGACGAACACCGCGTCGCCGATCTGGTAGGCGACGTCGGCCGGGGTGTGGCCGGGCACGAACAGCGCGCGCGCCTCCAGCGTGCCGATCATGAAGCGCTCGTCGTCGTGCAGCAGCACGTCGAACTGGCTGCCGTCAGTGCGGAACTCCTCTCCCAGATGAAAAATATCCTTGAAGATGCGCTGCACCGCGGGAATGCCGGCGCCGATGGCGATGCGCCCGCCCAGCGTGTCGCGCAACAGCGCGGCGGCGGAGAGGTGGTCGGCGTGGGCGTGGGTTTCCAGGATCCAGTCGACGCTCAGGCCGTGCGCCGTCACGAACTCGCGGATACGCCCGGCCGACACGGTGCCGGTGCGCCCGGCCTTGGCGTCGTAGTCGAGCACCGGGTCGATGATGGCGGCGTGGCCGCCGGGCTGGTCGTACACCACGTAGGAAATGGTGTGCGTGGCGGGGTCGTAGAACGCTTCGATCTGGGCGGACATGGTCTACCTCGTGACAGGAGTGGTGTTGACCAACACTATATTGATTAACGATATATAAATCAATATAATGAAATCAACCGCAAGTCTCATTAAAGAGAGTATGGATGATGGATTTATCGCTACTGCGTGAAAACGCCGGCAAGGCCTCGGCGCTGCTGCGCAGCCTGGCCAACGAGGACCGGCTGCTGCTGCTGTGCCAGCTGGTGGACGGCGAGAAGACGGTGTCGGAACTGGAGCGCCTCACCGGCATCCGCCAGCCCACGCTGTCGCAGCAGCTCGGCGTGCTGCGCAATGAGGGGTTGGTGGCCACCCGGCGCGAGGGCAAGTGGATCTATTACCGCATCGCCAGCAACGAGGCGATGGTGCTGCTGGACGCGCTGCACGCGCTGTTCTGCGGCGACGCCACGGCGCCGGCGGCGGATTCGACCGAGGAGGAGACGGCATGATCGACTGGAATCATTTCACCCCACTGGCGTCGCTCGCCGGCGGCGTGCTGATCGGCCTGGCGGCGAGCTGGCTGGTGCTCGCCAACGGCCGCATCGCCGGCATCAGCGGCCTGCTGGGCGGTCTGGTGGACCGCGCCGCCGACTGGCGCCCGCGCGCCGCCTTCATCGCCGGGCTGGTGCTGGCGCCGCTGCTCTACCGCGTGCTGGCGGGCGGCCTGCCTTCGGCCAACGTCACGGCCGCGTGGCCGCAGCTGGCGCTGGCCGGGCTGCTGGTCGGAGTCGGCACGCGCTACGCCTCGGGCTGCACCAGCGGCCACGGCGTGTGCGGGCTGGCGCGGCTGAGCCCGCGCTCGCTGGTGGCCACGCTGAGCTTCATGGCGGCGGGCTTCGTCACGGTGTATGTGCTGCGCCACGTTCTGGTCTGAGGGGGAGACATGAAAACACTATCGGCATTGCTGGCCGGACTGGTCTTCGGTCTCGGCCTGATCATCTCGGGCATGGCCAATCCGGCCAAGGTGCAGGGCTTCCTCGATCTGGCCGGCGCCTGGGACCCGAGCCTGGCGCTGGTGATGGCGGGAGCCATCGGCGCGGCCTTCCTGCCGTTCCGGCTGGCCGGCCAGCGCAAGAAGAGCTGGCTGGGTGAGCCTTTGCACCTGCCGGGCACGCGCGAGATCACGCCGCGCCTGGTGCTGGGCAGCCTGCTGTTCGGCATCGGCTGGGGCCTGGCCGGGCTGTGCCCGGGCCCGGCGCTGGTGTTGCTGGGGACGCTGTCGGGGCCGGCGCTGGTGTTCGTCTCGGCGATGCTGGCCGGCATGGAGCTGTTCCGCCTGCTGCAACACAAGCGGGCATGACGGCCTGGCTGCCCGGCTGGCTGCGCCATTACCGCCGCGCCTGGCTGCCCGGCGACGCCGTGGCCGGGGTGGTGGTGGCGCTGCTGCTGGTGCCGCAGGGCCTCGCCTACGCGCTGGTGGCCGGGCTGCCGGCCGAGGCCGGGCTTTACGCCAGCCTGCCGCCCTTGCTGCTGTACGGCCTGATCGGCCGGAGCCACGCGCAATCGGTCGGGCCGATGGCGCTGACCTCGCTGCTGGCGGCGGCGACGCTGTCGCGCCTGGCCGCGCCGGGCAGCACGGAGTACCTGGCACTGGCGGTGTGGCTGGCGCTGTTGTCCGGGGCGATGCTGGTCGCGCTCGGGGCGGCGCGCCTCGGCTTCCTCGCCGATTTTCTCTCGACGCCGGTGCTGGCGGCGTTTACCTCGGCCTCGGCGCTGCTGATCGTGCTGGCGCAACTGGCGCCGTTGCTCGGGCTGCACGGCGGCGGTGCCGCGCTGCCGGCGCTGTTGGCGGCCGTGCTGGACGGCTGGCAACGCTTCAACCCGTTGGCGCTGGGTGTGGGCGCGCTGGCCCTGCTGTGGCTGGCCGGGGCACGGCGCCTGCTGCCGTCGGCGCTGGCGCGCGCCGCGCCGGTGCTGGCGGTGCTGCTGGGCATCCTGGCGGTGCGCGAGGCAGGCTGGGCCACGCGGCTGCCGGTGGTGGGCGCGGTGCCCGCCGGGCTGCCCGCGTTGTCGCTGCCGCTGCTGCCCTGGGAGCGGCTTGCCGAGCTGATGCTGCCGGCCTTCTTCATGGCGCTGATCAACTACGTGCAGAGCCTGTCGGTGGCGCAGCTGTTGGCCGAACCCCGCCACGAGCGGGTGGAGCCGGACCGCGAACTGCTCGCGCTCGGCGTGTGCAACCTCGGCGCCGGACTGTTCGGCGGCTTTCCGGTCACCGGCGGCCTGAGCCGCTCGCTGGTCAACGCCGCCGCCGGGGCGCACAGTCCGCTGGCGTCGTGGATCAGCGCCGGCGGCATCGCGCTGGTGCTGCTGTTCGCCGGGGCCGCGCTGTCCAGCCTGCCGCTCGCGGTGCTGGCCGCCACCATCGTCGTGGCGGTCTACCCCAGCATCGGTTTTGGCGCCTTGCGCCAGGCCTGGCGCGCCGACCGCGCCGACGCCGTGGCGTTCGCGCTGACCTTCGCGCTGGTGCTGCTGCTCGGCGTCGAGAGCGGCATCGTCGCCGGGGTGCTGGTGTCGCTGGGCGCCTGGCTGTGGCGCAGCAGCCGGCCGCACATGGCCGAGGTGGGGCGGCTGCCGGGCACCCAGCACTACCGCAACGTCACGCGCTTTGCCACCGAGACGCTGCCCGGCGTGTTGTTCCTGCGCGTCGACGAGAGCCTGTACTTCGGCAACGCCCGGCTGGTGCGCGACACCGTGCTCGACCGCCTCGCCGAGCGGCCGCAGCTGAGCACGCTGGTGCTGATCATGAGCGCGGTCAACCGCCTCGACGCCAGTGCCGTGGCGATGCTGCAGTGGCTCGACGACAGCCTGGCGCTACGCGGCGTGACGCTGGCGCTGGCCGAGGTCAAGGGACCGGTGGGCACGGTGCTGGCGCGGGCCGGCCTGCTCGAGCGTTTCGCCGGGCGCCACTTCCTCTCCACCGACCAGGCCTGGCGCCACTACGCGCCGGCACCGGATTTTCATATCTGAAACACGGCGCACGCCGGCTGCAACTTTGCGCCGGCGATGGGTATCATAGGCTGGACATGAAAACCGTCCTCACCGCCGCCGCGCTGGCCCTGGCCCTGTCCGGCACCGTCTCCGCCCAGATCGACCTGCCCGAGCTGGGCGACGCCTCGTCCGCCTCGTTCAGCCCGAGCCAGGAAGCGGCGGTCGGGCGCGACGTGATGAACCGCCTGCGCGAATCCGGCGAAACCCTGGACGACGCCGACGTCTCCGCCTACCTGCAGGAACTGGGCGGGCGCCTGGCCCAGGCGGCGCAGGCGCCGGATCTGAACTTCTCGTTCTTCGCCGTCAACGACCGCAGCATCAACGCCTTCGCCATGCCCGGCGGCTACATCGGCGTGCACTCCGGGCTGGTGCTGACGACGCAGAGCGAGGCCGAGCTGGCCTCGGTGCTGGCGCACGAGATCGCCCACGCCAGCCAGCACCACCTGGCGCGCCTCAAGGCCGCCAGCGCGCCCAACCAGCTGTGGCTGCTGGCGGCGCTGTTGGCCGGGGTGCTGGCCTCGCGCGCCGGCAACTCCGACGCCGCCTTCGGCGCCATCAACGCCGGCATCGGCCTGTCGGTGTCGAGCGAGCTCGCCTACACGCGCGATTTCGAACGCGAGGCCGACCGCCTCGGCATGCAGTACCTCGCCGCCGCCGGCTTCGACGCGCGCGCCATGCCGTCTTTCTTCCAGCGCATGCAGCAGAGCAACCGCTTCAACGACAACAATGCGCTGGCCTTCCTGCGCTCGCACCCGGTCACCGGCGAGCGCATCAGCGAAGCGCAGGACCGCGCGCTGGCCTTTCCGCTCAGGATGCACGCCGACAGCACCGCCTACCTGCTGGTGCGGGAGAAACTGCGGCTGGCGACGCTGGGGCGTGAAGAGGCGCTGCGCTATTACCAGGCCGGGCTGAAGAGCCGCCAGTTCCTCAGCGAGGGCGCGCAGTGGTACGGCCTGTCGCTGGCGCGGCTCGCCGCCTCCCAGCCCGGTCCGGCGCGCGAGGCGCTGGCCGAGGCGCGCCGGCGCCTGCCGGCCAGCCCGCTGCTGTTCGGCCAGGAGGCCGCCATCGAGCGCGCCGAGCGCAACTGGACGGCGGCGCTGGACGCCTACCGGCGCGGCCTGGCGGCCTTCCCCGGCTACGGCCCGCTGCGCTACGGCGAGATCGACACCCTGCTCGACAGCGGCCAGCGCGAGGTTGCACTGACACGGCTGCGCGGCGAACTCAACCGCTATCCCTCCGAACCCGCGCTGTACCGGCGCCAGGCCGCCGTCTACGCCGACCGGGACAAGCTGCGCTACCACGCCGCCTTGGGTCAGGCGTTCTATTACGAGCAGCGCTACGAGGCGGCGCTGGAGCAATTCCAGTACGCCAGCCAGGCCCCGGGCGACGATTTCTACCTGCGTTCCTCGATCGAGGCGCGCATCCGCGAACTGCAGAACCGGCTCAAGGAAGAACGCCGCCAGGCGCGCAGTTGAGCCCGCCGCGGCCGTCCGCCGGCCCGGAATCGCAAAAAAACAACATCGTGCATCGCAGCAATTCAACTCGATCCGCATAATTTGCAGGAAATCACTGATTGCCTATTCCTTTCCGAACAGGGCAAGCTTTACACTGCGAAACTGATGAACAAACTGTTCGAAAATGAAAATTTCGATTCTGTTAATGTTCATTTTCAAACCAACCCCGGCGAAGTCGATTCATTCCTGAGCCGGGTGACGACACAGCGGGATCGGTCCCGACCGGTACCCAGAAAACCAGATGTGAGGATGAGAGATGGCTGCAACCTTCCCTGACGATATCGATCCGTTGGAGACGAAAGAGTGGCTGGATGCACTGCAATCGGTACTCGAAAACGAAGGTATCGAACGTGCCCAGTACCTGCTTGAGCATCTGGTCGAACGCTCCCGCGACGGTGGCGTCGATCTGACGCTGGGGTCCACCACCCCCTACGTGAATACCGTATCCCTTGACCGCCAGGCGCCGCTCGCCGGCGACCCGGCCGTGGAAGAGCGCCTGCGCAACATCGTGCGCTGGAACGCGCTGGCCACCGTGGTCAAGGCCAACAAGGGCAACGACATGGGCCTGGGCGGCCACATCGCCTCGTTCCAGTCCGCCTCCACGCTGTACGAAACCGGCTTCAACCATTTCTGGCACGCCCCGAGCGACGGCCACGGCGGCGACTTGGTGTACGTGCAGGGCCACTCGGCACCGGGCATCTACTCGCGCGCCTTCCTGGAAGGCCGCCTGTCCGAAGACCAGATGCTCAACTTCCGCCAGGAAGTGGACGGCCATGGCCTGTCCTCCTACCCGCACCCGTGGCTGATGCCGACCTTCTGGCAGTTCCCGACCGTGTCGATGGGCCTGGGCCCGCTGATGGCCATCTACCAGGCGCGCTTCATGAAGTACCTGGACGACCGCGGTCTGGCCAACACCAAGAACCGCAAGATCTGGGTGTTCTGTGGCGACGGCGAGATGGACGAGCCGGAATCGCTGGGCGCCATGGGTGTGGCCGCGCGTGAAGGCCTCGACAACCTGGTGTTCGTGATCAACTGCAACCTGCAGCGTCTGGACGGCCCGGTGCGAGGCAACGGCAAGATCATCCAGGAACTGGAAGGCGAATTCCAGGGTGCCGGCTGGAACGTGATCAAGGTGATCTGGGGTTCCAAGTGGGACGCCCTGCTGGCCAAGGACAAGACCGGCCTGCTGAAGAAACGCATGATGGAATGCGTGGACGGCGACTACCAGACCTTCAAGTCGAAGGATGGCGCCTACGTGCGCCAGTACTTCTTCGGCAAGTACCCGGAACTGCTGGAGCTGGTCGCCGACATGACCGACGACGAGGTCTGGGCGCTGAACCGTGGCGGCCACGACCCGCGCAAGGTGTACGCCGCCTACCACGACGCCTGCAACAACACCAACGGCAAGCCGACCGTGATCCTCGCCAAGACCATCAAGGGCGAGGGCATGGGGCACTCGGGCGAGGCGCAGAACACCGCGCACCAGACCAAGAAGATGGACATGGACTCCATCCGCCGTTTCCGCGACATCTACGGCATCCCGCTCAGCGACGAACAGCTGGAAAGCGTGCCGTTCTACAAGCCGGCCGACGACAGTGCCGAAATGCAGTACCTGCACGCCCGCCGCAAGGCGCTGGGCGGCTACCTGCCGGCGCGTAATCCGGTGAAGGAGCCGATGGCGATTCCGGAACTGTCCGCCTTCGACGCCCTGCTGAAGGACTCCGGCGGCCGCGAGTTCTCCACCACCATGGCCTTCGTGCGCATGCTGGGCACCCTGGTCAAGGACAAGCAGATCGGCAAGCACATCGTGCCGATCGTGCCGGACGAATCGCGTACCTTCGGTATGGAAGGCATGTTCCGCCAGCTCGGCATCTGGAACACCTGGGGCCAGAACTACGTGCCGCAGGACCACGACCAGCTGATGTTCTACAAGGAATCGAAGGAAGGCCAGATCCTGCAGGAAGGCATCAACGAGCCGGGCGCGATGAGCTCCTGGATCGCCGCCGCCACCTCGTACGCCAACCACGGCGTGCCGATGATCCCGTTCTACATCTACTACTCGATGTTCGGCTTCCAGCGCGTAGGCGACCTGGCCTGGGCCGCCGGTGACCTGCGCGCCCGTGGCTTCCTCTTGGGCGGCACCGCCGGACGCACCACGCTGAACGGCGAGGGCCTGCAGCACGAAGACGGCCACAGCCACATCCAGGCCGGCCTGATCCCGAACTGCGTGACCTACGATCCGACCTTCGCCTACGAAGTGGCGGTGATCGTGCAGGACGGCATGCGCCGCATGTACGTCGAGCAGCAGGACGTGTTCTATTACCTGACGGTGATGAACGAGAACTACGCGCATCCGGACATGCCGGCCGGCGCCGAAGCGGGCATCCTGAAGGGCCTGTACAAGTTCAAGTCGGTCGGCGACGGCGCGCTGCGCGTCAAGCTGATGGGCTCGGGCACCATCTTCAACGAAGTGATCGCCGCGGCCGACCTGCTGGCCAACGATTTCGGCATCGGCTCCGACATCTTCAGCGCCACCTCGTTCAACCAACTGCGCCGCGAGGGCATGGAAGCCGCCCGCTGGAACCTGCTGCACCCGACCGAAGCGGCCAAGAAGCCATATGTCACCGAGGTGCTGGAAGGTTTCGACGGCCCGACCATCGCCGCCACCGACTACATCCGCAACTACGCCGACCAGGTGCGCGAATACGTGCCGGGCCGCTACGTGGTGCTCGGCACCGACGGCTTCGGCCGCTCGGACAGCCGCCAGAAGCTGCGCGAGTTCTTCGAGGTGAACCGCTACTACGTCGCCGTCGCCGCGCTCAAGGCGCTGGCCGACGAGGGCAAGATCGGCGCCGACAAGGTGGCCGAGGCGATCGCCAAGTACGGCCTGAAAGCCGACAAGCAGCCTTCCTGGAAGGTGTAACCGGGGGAATGCGCGGGGAGGGCAGTGCTCTCCCCTGCTCCGCGTACCGTATCGACGCGGGGCGTCGTGCTGACGTCCCGCCGCACTTGAGAAAGCAACCATGAGCAATCTCATCGAATTGAAAGTACCCGACATCGGCGGCCACGATAACGTCGACGTCATCGAACTGTTCATCCAGCCCGGCGCCACCGTGGCGCTGGACGACTCGCTGATCACGCTGGAAACCGACAAGGCCACCATGGAAGTCCCGGCGAGCGCCGCCGGCGTCGTCAAGCAGGTGCTGGTCAAGGTGGGCGACAAGGTCAGCGAAGGCAGCGTGATCGCGCTGGTGGAAGCCGCCGGCGCCGCCGCCGTTGCAGCCCCGGCCGCCGCTCCGGCGCCAGCCGCGGCTCCCGCTCCGGTAGCCGCCGCCGCCCCCGCCGCGGCCGCGGCTGCCACCGGCCGTGTCGAGATCGCCGTGCCGGACATCGGCGGCCACGCCGGCGTCGACGTCATCGAGGTGACGGTGAAGCCGGGCGACGTGATCGCCATCGACGATTCGCTGATCACGCTGGAAACCGACAAGGCCACCATGGAAGTGCCGGCCACCGCCGCCGGCAAGGTGCTGGAAGTGAAGGTCAAGGTAGGTGACAAGGTCAGCCAGGGCGACCTGATCGTGGTGGTGGAAGGCGCGGCTTCGGCCAACGTGGCGGCGGCTCCGGCTGCCGCTGCCGCCCCGGTTGCCGCCGCCCCGGCTCCGGCTCCGGCTCCGGTGGCCGCCGCCGTGGCACCGGCCGCCAGCGCCAAGATCGACGAGGCCGCCTTCAGCAAGGCGCACGCCGGTCCGTCGGCACGCCGCTTCGCGCGCGAACTGGGCGTCGACCTGGGCAAGGTCCAGGGCTCCGGCCGCAAGGGCCGCATCGTCGAGGCCGACATCAAGGCCTACGTCAAGGGCGTGCTGAGCGCCCCGCCGGCCGCCGCCCCGGCCGCGGGCGGCAGCGGCACGGGTCTCGACCTGCTGCCGTGGCCGAAGGTCGATTTCGCCAAGTTCGGCCCGATCGAAACCAAGCCGCTGAGCCGCATCCAGAAGATCTCCGGCGCCAACCTCTCCCGCAACTGGGTGATGATCCCGCACGTGACGTTCAACGACGAGTGCGACATCACCGAGCTGGAAGACTTCCGCAAGACCATCGGCAAGGAATGGGAAAAGTCCGGCCTGAAGATCAGCCCGCTGGCCTTCATCATCAAGGCCGCCGCCGAGGCGCTGAAGGCCTTCCCGACCTTCAACAGCTCGCTCGACGGCGACAACCTGGTGCTCAAGCAGTACTACCACATCGGCTTCGCCGCCGACACGCCGAACGGCCTGGTGGTCCCGGTGATCAAGAACGTCGATCAGAAGGGCATCAAGCAGATCGCCAAGGAACTGACCGATCTGTCGCTGCTGGCACGCGAAGGCAAGCTCAAGCCCACCGACATGCAGGGCGCCACCTTCACCATCTCCAGTCTGGGTGGTATCGGCGGCACCGGCTTCACGCCGATCGTCAACGCGCCGGAAGTGGCCATCCTCGGCGTCTGCAAGAGCCAGATCAAGCCGGTGTGGAACGGCAAGGACTTCGCGCCGCGCCTGATGTGCCCGCTGAGCCTGTCGTTCGATCACCGCGTGATCGACGGCGCCGCCGCGGCGCGCTTCACCGTGCACCTGGGCAAGCTGCTGTCCGACGTGCGCCGTCTGATCCTCTGAGTTCGCGGACAAATCGACCGCGCCGCCCAAGCCGCGTCCCGGATGCCCGCCGTACCGTTGTACGGCCGGGCCCCGCGACCCCGCCCTGGGCGGCTCGCAACGATTTCTTCGCCAGCTCCCTGGTTCACATGACGATGGGACGCCGCACCGGCGGGCCCATCCCACATTCCTCATTCCACGCTTAGGGATAGAAACTCCATGAGCAATCTGATCGAACTGAAAGTCCCGGACATCGGCGGCCACAGCAACGTGGACATCATCGAGGTGTTCGTCAAGGCCGGCGACGTGGTCGCGGTGGAAGACTCGCTGATCACGCTGGAAACCGACAAGGCCACCATGGAAGTGCCGGCCAGCCACGCCGGCAAGATCGTCGAGCTGAAGGTCGCCGTCGGTGGCAAGATCAGCGAAGGCGACGTGATCGCTATCGTCGAGGCGGTGGGCGCCGCGGCCGAAGCGCCGAAGGCCGCACCGGCTCCGGCCGCTGCCGCGCCGCAAGCTGCCGCACCGGTCGCCGCGCCGCAGGCTGCCAGCCACGCCGGCGGTGCCGACATCGAATGCGACGTGCTGGTGCTGGGCGCCGGCCCGGGGGGCTACTCCGCCGCCTTCCGCGCCGCCGACCTCGGCCTCAACGTGGTGCTGGTGGAGCGCTACGCCACCCTGGGTGGCGTCTGCCTCAACGTCGGCTGCATCCCATCGAAAGCCTTGCTGCACAACGCGGCGGTGATCGATGAAGTGAAGCACCTGGCGGCCAACGGCATCAAGTTCGCCGAGCCGGAAATCGACATCGACATGCTGCGCGGCTACAAGGAAAAGGTCATCGGCAAGCTCACCGGCGGCCTCGCCGGCATGGCCAAGGCGCGCAAGGTGCAAGTGGTGCGCGGCGTCGGCAGCTTCCTCGACCCGCATCACCTGCAGGTGGAAACCACCGAAGGCGCGGGCCAGGCCAAGACCGGTGCCAAGCAGACCATCAAGTTCAAGAACGCCATCATCGCCGCCGGCAGCCGCGTGGTGAACCTGCCGTTCATCCCGCAGGACCCGCGCATCGTCGATTCCACCGGCGCGCTGGAACTGAAGGCCGTGCCGAAGAAGATGCTGATCATCGGCGGCGGCATCATCGGCCTGGAAATGGGCACGGTGTACTCCACGCTGGGCGCGCGCCTGGACGTGGTGGAAATGCTGGACGGCCTGATGCAGGGTGCCGACCGCGACCTGGTCAAGGTGTGGGAGAAGATGAACGCCCACCGCTTCGACAACATCATGACCAGCACCAAGACCGTGGCGGTCGAGGCCAAGGAAGACGGCATCTACGTGACGTTTGAAGGCGCCAAGGCCCCGGCCGAGCCGCAGCGCTACGACCTGGTGCTGGTGGCCGCCGGGCGCGCGCCGAACGGCAAGCTGATCGCGGCCGAGAACGCCGGTGTCGCCGTGACCGATCGCGGCTTCATCGAGGTCGACAAGCAGCAGCGCACCAACGTGCCGCACATCTACGCCATCGGCGACATCGTCGGCCAGCCGATGCTGGCGCACAAGGCGGTGCACGAGGCGCACGTGGCGGCCGAGAACTGCGCCGGCGGCAAATCCTACTTCGACGCCCGCGTGATTCCGGGTGTGGCCTACACCGATCCGGAAGTGGCCTGGGTCGGCGTGACCGAGGAAATCGCCAAGCGCGACGGCATCAAGATCGAGAAGTCGGTATTCCCGTGGGCCGCCTCCGGCCGCGCCATCGCCAACGGCCGTGACGAAGGCTTCACCAAGCTGATCTTCGACGCCGAGACGCATCAGGTGATCGGCGGCGCCATCGTCGGCACCCACGCCGGCGACATGCTGGGCGAAATCTGCCTGGCGATCGAAATGGGCTGCGACGCCACCGACATCGGCAAGACCATCCACGCTCACCCCACCCTGGGCGAGAGCATCGGCATGGCTGCCGAAGTGGCGCACGGCACGTGTACCGACCTGCCGCCGCAGCGCAAGAAGTAAGCGTAGCGGCAGCAAAAGACAAAGCGGCGGGCCATCCCGCCGCTTTTGTTTTGGTCCTGTCGGAATGAGGGGGTGAGAATCGCTCGGCGTACACGGCACACCCACGCCGCTCTTGGGTTTCGGCAGATAGCCTGAAAGCACGGGCGTTACGGAAGACGCAACAGGTCACGCCGACAGCGCCTTTAGCTTTGGTGGCGTGTACCGTTGGCCAGAACCCGCCGGGCTCGGTGGCGTGCCGGGAGAGGGCCCGCGGGTGCGACCGCCAGCAGGGCGGCTGGTGGCGAACGTCAGGAGGGCGCGACGGTGCGGCGGAGCTGAGCTGACCTGCGGTGTGCCGGCCTTGGTCCCAGCGTGTCTTTGCGCGCGGCCAGGCGGTGTTGCCGGCCACGGCCAGCGCCGCCATGCGGCGGAGAAGCCTTGGATGACCGGGCTAGGGCGCGGCGGGCGGCGTGGTCGCCGTGAAGTCGTTGCTGTCGCTCTCCGGTTCGGCCCAGCCGGGGCCGAACAGCTCGATCGGGTGCTGGGTGCGGTCGGAGCCGTTGCCGCAGCGCAACTCGTCGACCGAGCAATACTTGTCGCAGCCCCAGCAGATGCGCTCGGGGTGCGCGGGATGCAAGGGAAACTTTTTTGCCATGATGAGCTACCTACACTGAAGGGGCGGCCGCCGTTGGGGCGGTGTCGCCATTTTCGCATCCTGTTTCGTGTTATTCCTTGACCTGGGACAGGGTCTCCCGCCATCGACGCGCCGCCGGGGCTCGCCCCTTGCGCGGGCTTTCTTTACCATGAGGCTCATGACGTTCACCCACCCCCTCCGTCTGGCCGCGCTGGCGCGCGCCATGCTGCTGGCCGCCGTGCTCGCTGGCGCCGCGCCGGCCTGGGCGGCGCTGCCCTACAGCGTGGCGATCGACGCGCCGGACGAGATTGCGGTCTTGCTGCGCGAGCACCTCGATTTCGTGGCCGGCCAGAACGAGCCGGAGATGGACGAGGCGCAGCTCGAGACGCTGCGGCGCGAGGCGCCGGGGCAGGCGCAGGCCTTGCTGGAGACCGAGGGCTACTTCTCCGCCAAGGTGCGTCTCGACGAGGACAGCCACACGCCGCGCCGCTACCGCCTGGTGGTGGAACCGGGCGAGCCGGTGCTGATCGACGACGTCACGCTGCGTCTCGCCGGACCGGTGAGGTTGGCCGAAGACTACCCGCGGCGGCTGGCGCGCGCGCTCGAGCTGTGGCCGCTGCCGACCGCGGCGCGCTTCCGCCAGGCCGAGTGGGACAGCGGCAAGCGCGTGCTGTTGCGCCAGTTGCAGGTCGACGGCTACCCGCTGGCCAGGATCGCCACCAGCCGTGCCGACGTCGATCCGGCGACGCACCGCGCCACCCTCACGGTGGAGCTCGACAGCGGTGCGCCGGTGGCGTTCGGCGCCATCGCCGTGAGCGGCCTCAAGCGCTACCCCGAGGACGTGGTCACCGGCATGGCGCGTTTCCGCCCCGGCACCCCGTACACCCTGCAGGGACTGCTCGATTACCAGTCGGCGCTGGAGCAGTCGCCGTACTTTTCCAGCGTGGTGGTGAGCACCGACATGAGCCGCGTCGCCGACGGCCGCGTGCCGGTGGACGTGGCGGTGGAGGAGCTACCGCGCCAGAAGCTGACGCTGGGCCTGACCTACGAGGCCGACGAGGGACTCGGCGCGCGCATCGGCTACGACCACTACAACCTGTTCCAGCGCGGCTACATCGGCTCGGTGCTGCTGGAGCACAAGCCCAGCGAGCAGGCGCTCAAGTTCGGCCTGAGCTTTCCGCGCCAGTCCGACGGCTACTCGCACAGCGTCAACGCCGCCTTCAAGCACAGCGACGTGCAGGGGGTGAAGACCGATGCGCTGGAGGGCGGGCTGTGGCGCATCCGCAGCAACGGCGCGATTGAATCGCGCATCGGCCTGGAGTACCTGCTGGAGCAGGAAAGCGTGGCCGACGTGCTGAACCGCGACAACAAGGCGCTGCTGGTGAGCTACGGCTGGACGCGGCGCCAGCTCGACGACGTGCGCCGTCCGCGCGCCGGCACGCTGATCGACCTGCAGCTCTCTTCCACGCTGGGCGATACGCTGTCGAGCGCCGCCTTCGTGCGCGGCTACGGCAAGCTGGTGCATTACTGGACCCCGCGCAAGGAGTGGGGCACGCTGATCAGCCGACTGGAGCTGGGCGAAGTGTTCAGCAACAACCCCGAGCGCGTGCCGACCTCGCGCCTGTTCCGCACCGGCGGCGCCACCAGCGTGCGCGGCTACGACTACCTCGCCCTGGGCCTGCCCGGTCCGGATGGCTCGGTGCTGGGTGGGCGGGTGATGGCGGTGGGCAGCCTGGAATATCAGATCCCGGTCAGTCGCGACTGGTCCGTGGCGCTGTTCCACGACGCCGGCAACGCCGCCGACCGCTGGCAGGACTTTTCGCTGCAGCACAGCAACGGCGTCGGCCTGCGCTGGATGAGCCCGGTGGCGCCGCTGGCGCTGGATATCGCCAAGGCGCAGCAAGATGGCGGCATCCGCTGGTACCTGAGCCTGGGGCTGGCCTTCTGATACCACGCCATGACGCAAGCGCATCCCGATTCTCCTGACGACACTCCGGCTTCGGCCAACCCGCCGCCGCACCGTGGCTGGCGGCCGCTGCGCTGGCTGGCGGCCGGCGCGTTGGCGCTGCTGCTGGCGCTGGCGGCGCTGGCCGGCTGGGTCACGGCCAGCGAGCAGGGCTTCGCCTGGGCCTGGCAGAGCGCGGCCCGCTTCAGCCACGGCCGGCTCGGCGTGGGCGCGGTGCGCGGCACGCTGTGGCAGGGTTTCGAGCTGCAACGCTTGCGCTGGCAGGACCCGGCGCAGCGGCTCGAGGTGGAGCGGCTGCGCCTCGACTGGCAGCCCTCGGCGCTGTGGCGGGGCACGCTGCACCTGACGCGGCTGGAGCTGGGGCACGTGCGGCTGACCAGCCTGGCCGCCGCCGCGCCTGCCGCGCCGCCGCAACTGCCGGCGTCGCTGGCCCTGCCACTGACGGTGGTGCTGGACCGCTTCGCGCTTGCCAGCCTGACGCTGCTGCCGGGCGACGTGCGCCTGTACGATGTCGCCGGCACCTACCGCTACCAAGGGGGGCGGCACCAGGTGCAACTGGCGCGGCTGAACTCGCCGTGGGGCGGCGGCGGCGCGGCGCTGACGCTGGCCGATGCCCGTCCGTTCGCGCTCTCCGGCACGCTCTCGGCGCGCGGCACGCTGGAGCAGGTGGCGATCAAGGCCGACCTCGCCCTGGCGGGCAGCCTGGCCGATCTGCAGGTCCGCGGCACCGTTGCCGGACGCGGGCTGCTGGCCGAGGTGTCCGGACGCTTCGATCCGTTCGCCGCGTCGGCGCTGAACCGTTTCCGCCGCCTCGACGTGCGTGTCGGCGGCGTCAATCCCCAGGCACTGCAGCCGTCCTGGCCCAAGGCGCGGCTCAACTTCGCGGTGTACGCCGAGCCGGCCGCCGGCGCCACGGTGGCGGGCGGGCTGTCGCTGATCAACAGCGAGGCCGGCGCGCTGTCTGCCGGACAACTGCCGCTGGCCTTCCTCGCCGGCGAATTCCGCGTCCGTGGCCAACGCTTGACGCTGAACGCGCTGCAGGCGCAGCTGGCCGGCGGCGGCCGGGTGGCGCTGAGCGGGACCCTCGACGCGCAGGCGCTGGCGCTCACGGCGCGGCTGCAGGACGTGGCGCTGCGCGCCCTGCACGCCAGCGCGCCGGACCAGACCGTGGGCGGCACGCTGACCCTGGGCGGGACCCCGGCGCAGCCGACGCTGAGCGCGGCGCTGCAGAGCCGGCAGCTGGCGCTGGAGGTGCGCCTGGCGCGGGAGCCGGGGACGGCCCAGGCACTGCGGCTGGAGCACCTGCAACTTACCGCCGGCGGCGGTCGGCTGGCGCTGAGTGGCCGCGTCGAGCTGCAGCAGGCGCGCCGCTTCGAACTGTCCGGGGCACTGGAAAAGGCCGACCCGGCGCGCTTCCTCAAGGGGGCGCCGGCCGGCGACCTCAACGCCCGGCTGACGGCGCGCGGGCAGCTGGCGGCCCCGCTCGCCGCCACGCTGCGGTTGCAGTTCGCCCCGAGCCGGCTCTCCGGCGCGCCGCTGACCGGTCGCGCCGAGCTGGACCTGCAGCCGGGCCGTCTCAAACGTCTCGACGCCGACCTGCGCCTGGCTGACAACCGCCTGCAGGCCGCCGGCGCCTACGGCGCGGCGGGCGACCGGCTGAAGCTGCTGATCGACGCCCCCAACCTGCGCCTGCTGGGGCCCGGTTTCACCGGCCGTATCGGCGGCCAGCTCGATCTCGCCGGCACGCCCAAATTGCCGCTGCTGTCGGCCAACCTCAAGGCGGAACGGCTGGCGCTGCCGGGCGGCGTCGGCGTCGAGGCGCTGACGCTGGCGGGCGAACTGCAGGCCGACACCGCCAGCCCGTTCCGCGTGCAGCTCGCCGCCCAGCAGCTGCGGCTGGGCGAGTTCGGCGCCAGCACGCTGCGCCTCAACGCCGTCGGCCAGCGCAACCGCCACCGTATCGAGCTGGATGGCCGGCTCACCCTCAAGCAGCGCCCCTACACCCTGGCGCTGCGCGCCAACGGCGGCCTGGCGGCGGGCTCCACGCAATGGCAGGGCACGCTGCAGACACTGCAGCTGGCCGGCCAACCCGGCCTGACGCTGCTCGCCCCGGCCAGCCTGAGCGTGGGACCGCAGCGGCTGGAGCTGGGCGCGGCACGGCTGGCCATGCTGGGGGGGCAGGTCGAACTGCAGCAACTGCGCCGCGATGCCAGCGGCCTGTTGAACACGCGCGGCCGGGCGGCCGGCCTCCGCCTCGCCGAGCTGGCGCCGCTGCTGGCGCTGCCGCTGCAGCAGACGCTGGTGGTGTCCGGCGACTGGGCGTTGTCCGGGCGCGGCGTGCCGCAGGGCCAGCTCAACCTGCAACGTGTCGGCGGCGACGTCTGGCTGCCCGGCAGCAACGGCCGCCCGCTGGCGCTGGAACTCGGCACCAGCCGGCTCGGGCTGCGCCTCGACGCCAACCGCGCCCAGCTCGAGCTGCAACTGCAAAGCCGCTACCTCAACGCCAGCGGCAACGGCGCGCTGCCGCTGGCGGGCGGCATCGACGGCCGCACCCCGCTCGCCGCCAGCTTGCGGCTCGAGGTGCCGGCGCTGAAGGCATTGGCCGGGCTGGCCGGGCCGGGCCTGGAGCTGGGCGGGCAGCTGGCCGCCAACGTCACCCTGAGCGGCCCGCTCGCCGCGCCGCTGGCCTACGGCCGCCTCGACGGCAAGGGGCTGCTGTTCGCCGACCGCAAGACCGGGCTGAGGTTGGCCGAAGGCGTGCTGGAGGCGCGCCTGGACGGGCGTCGCCTGCTGCTTGACCGGCTGCGTTTCGCCAGCGGCGAGGGCGAGGCGCTGGCGAGCGGCGCGCTCGACCTCAAGGACCGCGGTCCCGACGCCACGGTGCGGCTGAGCCTGAAGCGCTTCAGTGTGTTCGACCGTCCCAATCGCCGGCTGGTGGTCTCCGGCGACAGCGACATCCTGTTCGTCGACAACAAGCTCACGCTGACGGGACGCCTGCGCGCCGACCAGGGGCGGGTGGAGTTGCCCAAGCAGGGCACGCCGCAGCTGTCCGACGACGTGCATGTGGTCGGGCGCGAGGCGCCGCCGCCGTCGGCGCTGGCCACGCTGCCGGTGACGGTGCGCCTCGACCTCGACCTGGGCGAACGTTTCCGCTTCACCGGGCAGGGGCTGGACGTGGAATTGAGCGGGGTGGTGCACGTCAGCGCCGCGCCCGGCGAGGCGCCGGCGGCGCGTGGCCAGGTGCGCGTGGTGAAGGGGCGTTACAAGGCCTACGGCCAGGATCTCGACATCGAATACGGCACCATCACCTTCACCGGTTCGCTCGACAACCCGGCGCTCAACGTGCGCGCCAAGCGTCGCCTGTCGCCGGTCGGGGCCGGGGTGGAAGTGGGCGGCAGCGTCGCCGCGCCGAGCGTGCGCCTGATCGCCGACGAGGCGCTGTCGGAGCGCGACAAGCTGTCCTGGCTGGTGCTCGGGCGCGCCTCGGTGGGCGGCAGCGACGACGCCTCGCTGGCCGCCGCTGCCGGGGCGCTGCTGGCCGGCACCATCAACGACCGCATCGGCCTGTTCGACGACCTCGGCCTGGTCAACCAGCAAGGCAAGACTCTGGCCGACGGCACGGTGAGCCCGGCGGAGCAGGTGGTGACGGTGGGGCGGCAGCTGACGCGCACCCTCTACCTCGGTTACGAATACGGCATCGCCAGCGCCAGCCAGGCGCTCAAGATGTCCTACCAGTTGTCCAAGGGCTGGTCGCTGGTGCTGCGCGCCGGCACCACCGCCTCGCTGGAAACGCGCTATACGCTACGCTTCGACTGAGTTTGCCCCGGCCAGCTGCGCCGTCAGCGCGTCAGCGCTTTGCGGCCGCCCGGTGAGGTAGCCCTGCACCACGTCGCAGCCGGCTTGGGCCAGGAAGTCGAGCTGTTCCTCGCTTTCCACGCCTTCCGCCAGGGTCTGCATGCCGAGCGCCTCGGCCAGCTGCACGATGGCGCTGACGATGGCGGCGTCGTCGCGGTTGTCGGGCAGGTTCATCACGAAGGCGCGGTCGATCTTGATCAGGTCGGGCGAGAAGCGCTTGAGGTAGGTCAGGCTGGAATAGCCGGTGCCGAAATCGTCCACCGCCAGGTGGATGCCCCGTTCCTTGAAGGCCTGCAGGTGGCGTACCGCCTGCTCGGCGTCCTCCATCAGCGTGCTCTCGGTCACTTCCAGCTCCAGCCAGCAGCTGGGCAGGCGGTGGCGCGTCAGCGCCGCCTCGACTTCGGCGAGCAGATCCGGTTGGCCCAGCTGCCGGGCCGAGACGTTCACCGCCACCCGCAGCGGGGTGCCGGCGGCGAGCCAGGCGGCGGCCTGGCGGCAGGCCTCGTCCAGCACCCAGCGTCCGATCTCCACGATCAGGCCGGTCTCTTCCGCCAGCGGGATGAAGCGTGCCGGCGAGATCAGCCCCTGCTCCGGGTGTTGCCAGCGCAGCAGCGCTTCGCAGCCGACCAGGCGCCGGTTGTCGATGGCGAACTGCGGCTGGTAAACCAGGTACAGTTGTTGCCGCTCCAGGGCCTGGCGCAGGTGGTTTTCCAGCGTCAGCCGCTCCGCCACCTGGGCGTTCAGCTCCGGGGTGAAGAACTGGTAGCGATTCCGCCCCTGCGCCTTGGCGTGGTACATCGCCAGGTCGGCGCTGACCAGCAGCTCCTGAAGCTCGCTGCCGTTGTCGGGGAAGAGGCTGATGCCGATGCTGGTGCTGATCGCCAGCGCCTGGCCGTCGATCTGGAACGGCCGGCGCAGGTCGTCGAGCAGGCGCTGCGCCAGTTGTGCCGCCTCGGCCGGAGAAGCCAGCTCGGGCACGATCAGCACGAACTCGTCGCCGCCGTTGCGGCCCACGGTGTCGCTGCCGCGCACCGTGTGCTGCAGGCGCTGCGCCACCTGCTTGAGCAGCTCGTCGCCGTGGGCGTGGCCCAAGGTGTCGTTGATGTTCTTGAAGTGGTCGAGGTCGAGGAACAGCACGGCGAGCCGGTTCTTCTGGCGCGCGGCGGCGCGGATGGCCTGCGCCAGCCGGTCGTGGATCAGCGCGCGGTTGGGCAGGTCGGTGAGGAAGTCGTGCTCGGCCATGTGGCGGATGTGGGCTTCCTGCTCCTTGCGCTCGCTGATGTCGGAGAACAGCGCCACGTGGTGGCTGACCTGTCCCGCCTCGTTCCGGAGCAGCGAAATGCTCAGCCATTCCGGGTAGATGGTGCCGTTCTTACGCCGGTTCCAGATTTCCCCGGCCCAGTGGCCGCGCTGCGCCAGCTGCTGCCACATCTTCTGGTAGAAGGCCGGCGGCTGGCGCCCGGACGACAGCAGTGACGGCTGCCGGCCGATCGCCTCCTGCGCCGAGTAGCCGGTGATGTCGGTGAAGGCGCGGTTCACCATGACGATGTGGTTGCTGGCGTCGCTGATCACGATGGCCTGGCTGCTGGTGTCGAAGATCTTGGCGGCCAGCCGCTGCTGCTGCTCCGCCTGCTGGCGCCGGCTCATGTCGCGCGCGCGCAGCGAACGGTAGGCGTGGTCTTGGTACTGCATGCTGGTGAGGCTGACTTCGAACGGCACGTTGTCCAGCACGGTTTCGTAGGTCAGCGGCAACGGCTGGCTCGACGGCGGCAGCAGCGCGGCGAGGCGTGGCCCGCGCTGGGCCGGGTCGTCGCCCAGCAAGGCGGCCGCGGCGGCGTTGAGGTAGCGCGGCGCGCCGTCCTCGTCGAGCAGCAGCACCACGTCGCTGGCATGGTCCACCATGAAGCGCGACAGTAATAGGTCGCGCGAGCGCTCGCCCAGTTCCTCCAGGCTGTGTTCCAGGTCGCGGTGATAGTGCGCGATCAGCCCCTTGATCCAGCGGTTCAGCCACCACGAGAACAACACCGCGCTGAAGAGCGCCAGCAGCGTGATCAGCCCGGTGGCGCTGATCTTGCCGGCCAGTTCGCGCCGCAGCGACTGTTGCCGGCTCAGGCGCTCGGCCTGCATGCGCTCGGACAGCGAGGCGGTGCTGATCAGCGTCCAGCCCCAGCCCGGTAGCTGCAGGACGTAGGCCGGCTGGCTCTGCGGTGCGGCCGAGCCGGTACCCGGCAGCAGGATCGAGGTGTTCTCGGTGCGCGGGCCGTGTTCCAGGACGCGGGCCAGCGAACGGGCGATGGCGCCGGGCAGCTGGCGGTAGTCGCGTCCCTGCCATTGCGGCTGGCCGGGGAACAGCAGCACCCGGCCGGCGGCGTCGAGGATCAGCAGCTGGTCGTTGCGGTCGCGCACGCTGCCGCCCAGCACGGTCAGGCCCTGCCGTTGCATGTCCTGGTCCACGCTGGCGATGTATTCGCCGGCGCCGATCAGCCAGCCGAAGCGCTCGAAGCGCCGCGCGTAGGCGATCTTGTCGGCCATCACGGTGCTGCCCGGCGCGAACCAGCGATAGCGCGTGAACCCGGCGCCGGACGGCTGCTTCACCACGCGTAGCAGGTTCTGCATGATGTAGGTGCCCCGGTCGTCGCGGTTGTCGAGCAGCGAGCTGCCTTCCCGTTCCGGCGCCGTCGGCAGCAGCACGCAGCGGCCGTCCAGGGTGTCGATGAAGATATAGCCGCGGCCGTCGAAGAAGCGCAGCGGGCGCAGCGTCTCGCGGATCAGGGCGCGCAGCTGGTCGGGCGGCAGTCGGTCGTGCTGCTGTTGCCAGAGGCCCTCGGCGAGGGTGTAGGCCTGGTCGACCTGATGGCGCAGGCGGCGTTCCAGCGTGCTTTCGGTCTGATGGCGCAGCGACTCCAGCAGCGCGGCCGCCTGCTCGCCGTGGGCGCGCAGGTCGGCCTCGACGTCCTTCAGAACCTCCTGCTCCTGTTGCTGCTGGGCGCGCGCGAAATCTTGCTCCTGGCTGTACAGGAAATAGCCGGTCAGGCTGCCTGCGAGCAGGAAGATGATGAGCAGTGTGCCGGCCAGCTGCAAATGCGCCAGCCGTTCCTGGGTAAGCTGCATGGAGAAAAACCGGTGGGGGGGTGACGGATTATACCTTCTTCATGATGTCGGCCCGCGAAAATATCCCTCAGGCTTGGCCGGGTTCTGAGGTAAAATGGCAACGCGGGGAGTCAGCCAGACAGTCGCCGCGTGCCTTCAGGCACGGGGAGGAAAGTCCGGGCTCCGCAGAGCAGGATGCCGGTTAACGACCGGACGCCGCGAGGCGATGGAAAGTGGAACAGAGAGCTGAACCGCCGATGGCCTTGGCAACAGGGATCAGGCAAGGGTGAAAAGGTGTACCGGTCAGGCGCAAGCCGGGCCGGACGGGCGGGGAAACCTGCCTGCGGTAAGAGCGCACCGCGTCCGTGGCAACACGCGACGGCAGGCTAAACCCCATCCGGAGCAAGACCAAATAGGGGGGCGCTAACGTGGCTCGCGTTGTCCCCGGGTAGGTTGCTTGAGCCGGCCAGCAATGGTCGGCCTAGAGGAATGACTGTCCACGACAGAACCCGGCTTACCGACTGACTCCCCGTCCCCCTCCCCGCGCCATGTCATGAGGCGGCAGCGCTCGACCCGCTTGGGCGCGCACGCCGGCCGCACGCGCGCCCTTAATTCCGCCGCTATCGAGCCTGCTCAAAAAGTAGGCAAAATGTTTTTTACCCGCCGGGCAAAAAGCATTACAATGCCGCCCTCTCGCCGCTAAATCCTTGATAAAACAGATGCGCATCGGACCGTACACCCTGAAGAACCGGCTCATCGTCGCGCCCATGGCCGGGGTGACGGACCGCCCGTTCCGCATGCTGTGCAAGCGACTGGGGGCGGGGATGGCGGTATCCGAGATGATCACCTCCAACAAGGCCTTGTGGACCACCGCCAAGACCTTGCGCCGCGCCAACCACGACGGCGAGGTGGAGCCGATCTCGGTGCAGATCGCCGGCGCTGATCCGGCGCAGATGGCGGCGGCGGCGCGCCTCAACGTCGAGCAGGGCGCGCAGATCATCGACATCAACATGGGCTGCCCGGCCAAGAAGGTGTGCAACGTTGCCGCCGGCTCCGCGCTGTTGCGCGACGAGGCGCTGGTGGGGCGCATCCTCGAGGCTGTGGTGCAGGCGGTGGACGTGCCGGTGACCTTGAAGACCCGTACCGGCTGGAGCCGCGAGCACAAGACCGCGCTCAGGGTGGCGCGCTTGGCCGAAGATTGCGGCATCGCCGCGCTGGCGCTGCACGGCCGCACGCGCGAGGACATGTACCACGGCGCGGCAGAGTACGACACCATCCGCGCCGTGAAGCAGGCGATCTCGATCCCGCTGATCGCCAACGGCGACATCGACTCGCCCGAGCGGGCGCGCCAGGTGCTCGACTACACCGGCGCCGACGCCATCATGATCGGCCGCGCCGCGCAGGGGCGGCCGTGGATTTTCCGTGAGATCCAGCATTACCTCGAAACCGGTGAAACCCTGCCGGCGCCGACGGTGGCGGAAATCCGCCAGCTGCTGCTGGAGCACCTGGACGAGCTGTACGGTTTTTACGGCGAGTACTCCGGCTGCCGCATCGCGCGCAAGCACATCGCCTGGTACACGCGCGGCCTGCGCGGCTCCAACGAGTTCCGCCAGGCGATGTACCGGCTGGAAGACACCGTCGGGCAGCGCGCCGCGGTGGCGGACTACTTCGATCGGCTGGCCGGCGCCTCCGAGCGCCTCGAGTACGTGGAAGCCATGGGGGGCGCGGACCAGGCCCTGGCGGGCTGAGACCGCGCTCAGATAACTGACGACAGAACAAAAACCATGCAGAACAACGATCACATTTCCCAGTCGGTACGGCTGGCCATGGAGCAATACTTCCGCGATCTCGACGGCGAGGTGCCCTCGGCCATCTACGACATGGTGCTGGCCTGCGTGGAGAGGCCCCTGCTCGAGGTGGTGCTGTCGCACACCCAGGGCAACCAGACGCGCGCGGCGGAGTTGCTGGGGCTCAACCGCAACACGCTGCGCAAGAAAATGAAGAGTTACGACCTGATCTAGAATGGGAAAGCAGGCCTCCGTCACCGGGCGCCTGCTTTCGGATTTTTATGACTTCCTTGAGTGGTAGATTAACGATGACCAAGATCGAACGTGCGCTGATCAGCGTTTCCGACAAGACCGGCGTTCTCGAATTCGCCCAGACCCTGGCCGGCTTCGGCGTGCATATCCTGTCGACCGGCGGCACCGCCAAGCTGCTGGCCGAAGCCGGCGTGCCGGTGACCGAAGTGTCCGACTACACCGGCTTCCCCGAGATGCTGGACGGCCGCGTCAAGACGCTGCATCCGAAAGTGCACGGCGGCATCCTCGGCCGACGCGATCTGCCCGAGCACGTGGCCAAGATGGCCGAACACGGCATCGGCAACATCGACCTGGTGTGCGTCAACCTGTACCCGTTCGAAGCCACCATCGCCAACCCGGACTGCCCGCTCGAAGACGCCATCGAGAACATCGACATCGGCGGCCCGACCATGGTGCGCTCCGCCGCCAAGAACTGGGCGCACGTCGCCATCGTCACCGACGCGGCCGACTACGCCACCCTGGCCGACGAGCTGAAGGCCAACGACGGCCAGCTGTCCAAGGCCACCCGCTTCGAGCTGGCCAAGAAGGCGTTCACCCACACCGCGGCCTACGACGGCGCCATCTCCAACTACCTGACCAGCCTGGCCGCCGGCTCGCTGGCCGGGGTGCCGGAACGCACCGCCTTCCCGAACCGCCTGAACACCCAGTTCGTCAAGGTGCAGGACATGCGCTACGGCGAGAACCCGCACCAGGCCGCCGCCTTCTACCGCGACCTCGACCCGGCCGCCGGCTCCATCGCCAACTACCGCCAGCTGCAGGGCAAGGAACTGTCCTACAACAACATCGCCGATTCCGACGCGGCGTGGGAAGCGGTGAAGACCTTTGAGCAGCCGGCCTGCGTCATCGTCAAGCACGCCAACCCGTGCGGCGTGGCCGTGGCGGCCGATCCGCTGACCGCCTACAAGCTGGCGTTCGCCACCGACACCACCTCGGCCTTCGGCGGCATCATCGCCTTCAACCGCCCGGTCGACGCCGAAACCGTGGAAGCCGTGACCGGCCAGTTCCTCGAAGTGCTGATCGCCCCGGCCTTCAGCGACGAGGCCAAGGCCGTCATCGCCGCCAAGAAGAACGTGCGCGTGCTGGAGATTCCGCTGGAAGCCGGTGCCAACCGCTTTGAACTGAAGCGTGTCGGCGGCGGCGTGCTGGTGCAGACCCCGGACATCCGCAACGTCGGCCTGGACGAGCTCAAGGTGGTGACCAAGCGCGCCCCGACCGAGCAGGAAATGAGCGACCTGCTGTTCGCCTGGCGCGTCGCCAAGTACGTCAAGTCCAACGCCATCGTGTTCTGCAAGAATGGCCAGACCGCCGGCATCGGCGCCGGCCAGATGAGCCGTGTCGACTCCACCCGCATCGCCGCGCGCAAGGCCCAGGACGCCGGCCTGACGCTGCAGGGCGCGGTGGCCTCGTCGGACGCCTTCTTCCCGTTCCGCGACGGCATCGACGTCATCGCCGAGCAGGGCATCAAGGCCATCATCCAGCCGGGCGGTTCGATGCGCGACGAGGAAGTGTTCGCCGCCGCCGACGAGCATGGCATCGCCATGGTGCTGACCGGTGTGCGCCACTTCCGCCACTAAGCGCGGCGAACCACGAGAAAGGTTGGCCGAAGCGCGCTTCGGCCTCACATGACCGCCATGAGCCGCCCCGTCCTGTTCACCCTGCTGCTGGCCAGCGCCGTTCCGGCCTGGGGCTGCAGTGACGGCGACGGCTGGCTCGACGCTGCCTGCCGCCGCGTCGATCAGGTGTGGCAACAAGGGCAGGGCGAGGTCTACCTGCCCGGCTACGCCTACCATCTGCGCAGCGCCTACCGGCCGGAGAAGATCAACTCGTTCAACGAACAGGCCTGGGGTTTCGGCCTGGGGCGCGGTCTGGTCGACGACGACGGCGACTGGCATGGCCTCTACGCCATGGCCTTTCTCGACTCGCACAACGATCCCGAGCCGATCGCCGGCTACGCCTACCAGAGCCGGCACCACTTCAGCGAGAACTGGCAGGCCGGGCTCGGTTTCACCGCCTTCCTCACCTCGCGCTCGGACACCCTGCATTACTTCCCGGTGCCGGGCGTGCTGCCGCTGGCGTCGGTGCAGTACAAGCGGCTGGCGTTGATGGGGACCTACATCCCCGGCGGCAAAGGCAACGGCAACGTGGTCTTCCTGTTCGCCCGTTACGGTTTTGAGTGTGCCCGGCCTGGTCCGGGCACCGTCATTGAAAGATTGAGGAAACACAGATGAAAGTGATGGTTATCGGTTCCGGCGGGCGCGAACACGCCCTGGCCTGGCGTATCGCCAAGTCGCCGCGCGTGTCCAAGGTATTCGTCGCGCCCGGCAACGCCGGCACCGAACTCGACCCGCACCTGACCAACGTGGCGATCAGCGCGATTCCGGAGCTGATCGCCTTCGTCAAGCAGGAGAAGATCGAGCTCACCGTGGTTGGTCCGGAAGCGCCGCTGGCCGCCGGCGTGGTCGACGCCTTCCGCGCCGAAGGGCTGAAGATCTTCGGCCCGACCCAGTACGCCGCGCAGCTGGAAAGCTCCAAGGACTTCGCCAAGGCGTTCATGAAGCGCCACGGCATCCCCACCGCCGGCTACGAGACCTTCACCGACGCCGCCGCGGCGCACGCCTACGTCGACGGCAAGGGCGCCCCGATCGTGATCAAGGCCGACGGACTGGCCGCCGGCAAGGGCGTGGTGGTGGCGCTGACGCTGGACGAGGCGCACGCCGCCATCGACGACATGTTGGTCGGCAACAAGATGGGCAGCGCCGGCGCCCGCGTGGTGATCGAGGACTTCCTGGAAGGCGAGGAAGCCAGCTTCATCGTCATGGTCGACGGCGAGCACGTGCTGGCCATGGCCACCAGCCAGGACCACAAGCGCCTCAAGGACAACGACGAGGGCCCCAACACCGGCGGCATGGGCGCCTACAGCCCGGCACCGGTGGTGACCCCGGACGTGCACGCGCGCGTGATGCGCGAGATCATCCTGCCGACGGTGCAGGGCATGAAGAAGGACGGTCACGAGTACACCGGCTTCCTCTACGCCGGGCTGATGATCGACCAGGACGGCAACCCGTTCACCATCGAGTTCAACTGCCGCTTCGGCGACCCGGAAACCCAGCCGATCATGGCGCGCCTGAAGTCCGACTTCACCGTGCTGCTGGAAGCCGGCGTCAACGGCCAGCTCGACCGCGTCGAGGCGGAGTGGGACCGGCGCGTGGCGCTGGGCGTGGTGCTGGCGGCCGAAGGCTACCCGGAAAGCCCGCGCAAGGGCGACCTGATCGACGGCCTGTCCAAGGCCAGCGACGACGACGCCGTGGTGTTCCACGCCGGTACGGCGTTCGACGCCGAAGGCCGCGTGGTCACCAACGGCGGCCGCGTGCTGTGCGTGGTGGGCCTGGGCGACAGCGTGCGCATGGCGCAGGGCAAGGCCTACGCCGTGGCCGACCAGATCCGCTTCGCCGGCAAGCAGCTGCGTCGCGACATCGGCAGCAAGGCGTTGCACCGGCGCGGCTGAGAACGGTGCGCTTGTGGATAAAGCGACGGCACGCTCCAATTCCGGCCCTGTGATGCTCGCCGCACCATGTGTACGGCGGCATCGTTACTCGCCTCTTTGGGGCGAACCGGCTTTGGCGCCACGGACCTGAGCACAGGGAATCCTCGTGGGAGGGTTTCTTTCACAAGCCATACCTGCTCCAAGGCATTAGACGGCACCCTCGGGTGCCGTTTTTCATTGGCAGCGCCGCGCCATGGGCCATACTGAATCATCCGTGGAAACAGGAGCTTATCATGGCCCGTCGCTACCTGATCGCCGCCCTGTGTGCGCTGTTCGCCCTGTCCGGCCATGCCGGCGCCGCTCCCAAACCCTTGCGCGTGCTCACCGAGTCGTACCCTCCCTACAACATGAGCGCCAAGAACGGCAGCGTGGTGGGGCTGTCGACCGATATCGTGCGCGAGATGATGAAACGCGCCCGCGTGCCCTACACCATCGAGCTGCAGCAGTGGGTGTGGGCCTTCACCAACGCGCGCGACAATCCCGCCACCTGCGTCTACTCCACCACCCGCAGCGAGGATCGCGAGGCGCAGTTCAAGTGGGTCGGACCGCTGGTCGACAACCCCTGGGTGCTGTTCGCGCGCAACGACGACACGCGCCCGGTGCGCGCACTGGAAGACGTCCGCCCCTACCTCTTGGGCGGCTACGTCGGCGATGCCACCGCCCAGTTCCTGATGAGCAACGGCTACCGCGTCGAACTGGTGCCGGCCGACATGCTCAACATGCGCAAGCTGGCCGACGGCCGCATCGACTACTGGGCCACCGGCAAGTACCAGGGCGCGTATCTCGCGGCACAGCAGAAGCAGGTCGGCATCCACCCCGTGCTCACCTTCAAGACGGTGCAGCTCTATCTCGCCTGCAACAAGTCCACCGACGACGCGCTGATCCAGAAGCTCAACACCAGCCTCGGCGGTATGCGCGAGGAAGGCGTGATACAGAAGATCGTCGACCGCTACCTGCATTGACGCGGCCGGGTTTTGCGGGACACCGCCGCCGGGGCGGCGGCGGCTCTGCTAGAATGGCGCTTTTGTCGTCACCCCCATCGTCATGAGTCGTCCTCTTACCCCGCCGCGTGGGCGCCGGGCCTTGCCGCGCCTGCCCGCCGTTGCGCTGTTGCGGAGGGCCAGGGCTGTGCTGCAGCAGGGCGGCGTGCTGGCCTATTCCACCGAATCCTGTTTCGGCCTGGGGTGCGATCCGTTCAATGTTGCAGCGATCCGCCGCGTGCTGGCGCTCAAGGCACGCCCCAACCACAAGGGCCTGATCGTGATTGCCGCCTCGCTGGCGCAGGTGCGTCCGCTGATCCGCCCGTTGTCGGCGGCCGAGGAAGCGGAACTTGCCCGCTACTGGCCTGGTCCTTATACCTTTTTGCTGCCGGCCTCGCCGCGCGTCTCGCCGCTGCTGCGCGGGCGGCACGACAAGATCGCGGTGCGGGTGACCGCGCACGGCGAGGCGGCGGCGCTGTGCCGCGCGCTGGGGACGGCGCTGGTGTCGACCTCGGCCAACCGCGCCGGGCAGACGTCGCTGAAAACCGCACAAGCCTGCCGCCGCGCCTTCGGTGCCGCGGTCTTGACGTTGCCGGGACGCATCGGCGGCAGCCGCCGTCCCTCCACCATCATCGATTTTGAAACCGGCCGCGTGCTGCGCTGAAGCGCACGCGCCGTTTGTAACGAGGAACTAGCTTTGCAACCGATTTCTTTCATGAGCCTGATCCTGAACGCCAGCCTGGTGGTGCAACTGGTCATGCTGGGGCTGGCGCTGCTGTCGGTGCTGTCGTGGACGCTGATCATCAGCAAGCTCGGCACGCTGCGCTCGGCACGGCGCCACAGCGAAAGCTTCGAGCAGAATTTCTGGGGCGGCACCGACCTCAACCGGCTGTACGAGGATGCACGCCAGCAGGGCGACACCGTCGGCATGGAGCGTATCTTCCAGTCCGGCTTCGCCGAGTTCCTCAAGCAGCGCGGCCGTAGCGGCGCCGAGCTGTCCGACATCATGGACGGGGCACGCCGCGCCATGCGCGCCGCCGCCCAGCGCGAACTCGACCGCCTCGACAGCCACACTTCGTTCCTCGCCACGGTCGGTTCGGTGAGCCCCTACATCGGCCTGTTCGGCACAGTGTGGGGCATCATGCACGCCTTCATCGGGCTCGGTAACGCCGGCCAGGCGACGCTGTCGACGGTGGCGCCCGGCATCGCCGAGGCGCTGGTGGCCACCGCCATCGGCCTGTTCGCGGCGATTCCGGCGGTGGTGGCGTACAACCGCTTCGCCGCCGACGTCGACCGCCTGGCGTCGCGCTTCGACACCTTCATGGAAGAGTTCTCCAACATCCTGCAGCGTCTCGCCACGCGCTGAGAACCTGCCCGCGATACCGGCTTCGGCCTAGCCGCCAAGGTTGGCCGAAGCCACTGTTCGCCTGGGCGAACAGTCTTGTCGCGTCCACCCGCCTTGTATTTCGTGCCGGCAGTGGGATGATGTCATCCTGTTTCCGATGCGATGTCCTGCCATGTCCCCGCGCCGCGTGCCTCCTCTTACCCTTGCCGCCCTGCTGTCGCTCTACCTGATCTGGGGCTCGACCTACTTCGCCATCCACGTCGCCGTCGACTCGTGGCCACCGCTGTTGATGGCCGGGGTGCGCTTCGTGATCGCCGGCACCGTGCTGGCGTCGTTTCTGCTGTGGCGCGGCGAGGCCTTGCCGAACTGGCGCCAGCTCGGCAGCTCCACCCTGCTCGGCGTGCTGATGCCGGGCATGGGCAACGGTCTGGTGACGGTGGCGCAGAAGAGCGTGTCGTCCGGCGTGGCGGCGCTGATGGTGGCGACGGTGCCGCTGTTCACCACCTTGTGCGCCCGGCTGTTCGGGCAGCGCACCCGCCCGCTGGAATGGGCCGGCATGGGGCTGGGCCTGGCCGGCATCGCGCTGCTCAACATGGGCAGCAGCCTGTCGCTGAGCCCGCTGGGCGGCATCCTGCTGTTGCTGGCCTGCGCCGGCTGGGCGCTCGGCTCGGCCTGGAGCAAGCACCTGCCGCAGCCGGGCGGACTGATGGCGAGCGCCATGATGATGCTGATGGGCGGCGTGGCGCTGCTGCTGGCCAGCGTGGCGAGCGGTGAACGCCTGGCGGCGGTGCCGACCTTCGAAGGCTGGCTGGCGCTGGGTTACCCGGTGGTGTTCGGCTCGCTGATCGCCTACAGCGCCTATCTCTACCTCCTGGCCAACGTCAGCCCGGCCACTGCCACCAGCTACGCCTACGTCAACCCGGTGATCGCCGTGCTGCTGGGCGTGCTGTTTCTCGGCGAGCAGGTCGGCCGCCAGGAGCTGGGCGCGCTGGTGGTGATCGTAGCGGGCGTGGTGTTGATCGGCTGGAAGAAGGCCGAGCCGCGCCCGGCCTAATCCACCGGCAGCGGCGGCAGGCGCGGCGTGATCGGGGTGTCGATGACGATCGAGGTCTTGGTGTCGCCGTACTGCATCAGCTCGGCGATCAGCGTCTGCAATGCCGCCATCGTGTCCACCGCTACCTTCAGCAGCAGCCCGCTGCTGCCGGTGATCGACTCGCACGACACGATGCCAGACACATCCTTGAGCCGGCCCAGCACGGCGTAGAACTCCAGGTGTTTCACCGTCAGCTCGATCACGCACTGGATCGGAAAGCCCAGCCGCGCCAGGTCGACCCCGACGTGGTAGCCGGTGATGATGCCGGCGCGCTCCAGCTTGTCGATGCGGTCGGCCACCGCGGGGGCCGACAGGTTCACCCGTCGTGCCAGCTCGGCGAAGCTGAGACGGGCATTTTCGTGCAGTGCGGCGAGAATCTTGTGATCGAATTTGTCCACTTTGGATTCGAAGGCGTTAGCCGGAAATATGCGTTGAAACGAAAATTATACCTCGGTAAATCGACGGTTTTCTTATTAATTCGGCCCCTCCGCCTACGTACAATACGTCCCGTGATGAGGCAGCGCGCTGCGGTCCCGCGGGACGGCGGCGCACTCCTTGGACTGGATACGTGAACCCCCCGAGGTGTGCCCGATGCGTCGGGAGCGGTCGCTGTTCTGGTGATCTCTTTGTCCCCGGTCTCAAGTCATTTCTCTTTAGTATTGACGACGATCCTTCAAGGCCTGTCTTGCGACAGGCCTGTTTTTTTGCCTGTTTCCCCCGACTTTGTTACCGTGACTTGGCATTTCCCGGGAAATGTCATATTTCTGTAATCCCCGCTTCTTATCCTCTGGGCAGACTCTCTGCCAATGGATCATCATGCCTGCGAACATTCTGCTCGTTGAAGACGAACCGGCCATTCAGGAACTGATAGCGTTCAACCTGACCCAGGCCGGCCACCATGTGCTGCGCGCCAGCACCGCCGAGGCCGCGCTGATGCTGGTCAAGAATGCCTTGCCGGACCTGGTGCTGCTGGACTGGATGCTGCCCGGCGGCTCCGGCATCGACATCGCCAAGCGCCTGCGTGCCGACGAGCGCACGCGCCAGGTGCCGATCATCATGCTGACCGCGCGCTCCGACGAACAGGACAAGATCGTCGGGCTGGAAACCGGCGCCGACGACTACATCACCAAGCCGTTCTCGCCGCGCGAGCTGTTGGCGCGCATCAAGGCGGTGCTGCGCCGCCGTGCGCCGCAAATGACCGACGACGCGGTCGAGGTCAAGGGCCTGCGGCTCGATCCGGCGACGCACCGCGTCAGTACCGATGGCAATCCGATCGACCTCGGCCCGACCGAATTCCGCCTGCTGCACTTCTTCATGACCCACCCGGAACGGGTGCACTCGCGCGCGCAGCTGCTCGACCAGGTGTGGGGCGACCACGTGTTCGTCGAGGAGCGCACCGTCGACGTGCACATCCGCCGCCTGCGCAGCTCGCTGGAAGCGACCGGGCACGACGGCCTGATCCAGACCGTGCGCGGTACCGGCTACCGCTTCTCCACGCAACAGTGAGGTAGGCTTTTTTGCGCGAATTTGCACAGCGTACGCTGCTCTGGCTGGTGGCCATCGTGCTGCTCGGGCTGGGGTTCTGGTGGGCCTCCGGCGCGCTCGACGCCCTGCTGGTGCTGAGCATCGGCCTGGGCGGCTGGTTGGCCTTCCATCTCTATCACCTGGCGCTGCTGCTGCGCTGGCTGCAGCACCCCTCGGCCGAACGCGTGCCGGACGGTTTCGGTGCCTGGCACACGGTGTTCATCACGCTGTATCGGCAGAGCAAGATGCAAAGCCAGAGCAAGCGCAAGCTGACCAAGACCGTGGAGCGCTTCATCAACGCCGGCGAGGCGATGCCGGACGGCGTGGTGGTGCTGGACGAGCACGACCGCATCGAGTGGCTCAACCCGATGGCGGTGGAGCACTTCGGGCTCGACCGCAAGCGCGACGTCGGCAACCAGATTTTCAACCTGATCCGCCAGCCGGCGTTCAACGCCTACATGAAGGCGGACAGTTTCAGCCAGCCCTTGATCCTGCGCTCCTCCCAGCCCAACGAGCGGGTGCTGAGCATCCAGCTGGTGCCGTTCGACTCCACCCGCAAGCTGATCCTGTCGCGCGACATCACCCAGCTCGAGCGGGTGCAGACGGTGCACCGCGACTTCGTCGCCAACGTCTCGCACGAGCTGCGCACGCCGTTGACGGTGATCGGCGGCTTCCTCGAGACGCTCTCCGACATGCCGGACAACCCGGCGCTGCTGCGCCAGTTTTTGCCGATGATGATGGAGCAGTCGCGCCGCATGCAGAGCCTGGTGGAGGATCTGCTGATCCTGTCGCGGCTGGAGAACAGCCCGAAGAACGCCGCCAACGAGAAGGTCAACATGAGCGAATTGCTCGACACGCTGATGGTCGAAGCCGAAGGCCTGTCGCAAGGGCGTCACCAGATCCGGCTGCAGCGCGACACGCCGCTGTGGCTGTGGGGCAATGTCCAGGAGCTGCACTCGGCGTTCGGCAACCTGGTGTCCAACGCGGTGCGTTACACCCCGGACGGCGGCGACGTCACGCTGTGCTGGAAGGAGGAGGGCGAGAAGCTGGTGTTCTCGGTCAAGGACAGCGGCATCGGCATCCCGCGCGAGCACATCCCGCGCCTCACCGAACGCTTCTACCGCGTCGACCGCGGCCGCTCGCGCGGCAACGGCGGCACCGGGCTCGGCCTCGCCATCGTCAAGCACGTGGTGGCGCGTCACCAGGCGCGCCTCGAGGTGCACAGCGAGCCGGAGCGCGGCAGCACCTTCAGCGTGGTGTTCAACCGCACCCAGATGGCCGAGCCGGAAGCGGTCTGAGCGCTCGATCCTGTCCTTGGCGCGGGCCGTCGTGCCGCGCTAAGATGATCTTCCTGTTGTCATCGATCATCCCCTCAACCAACCGGGAAGTACGCCATGAACCGCCTGCAAGCCATCCGTCCCTTCGGCCAACGTATCTGGCTGGACAACCTGTCGCGTGAACTGCTGGCCTCCGGCACCCTGGCGCGCCTGGTGGAGGAAGACGGCATCGCCGGCGTGACCTCCAACCCGACCATCTTCCACAAGGCCATCGCCAGCGATCCGCGCTATCAGGAAGACCTGGCCGCGCTGAAACTGCGCGCGCTGGACGCCGAGCAGTGCTACGAGGCGCTGGTGATCCCGGACATCCAGGCCGCCTGCGACCTGCTGGCGGCGCAGTACCACGCCAGTGCCGGCGACGACGGCTACGTCAGCCTGGAAGTGTCGCCGCTGCTGGCCAACGATGCCGCCGGCACCCTGGCCGCGGCGCGCCGGCTGTGGCAGGTGGTGGCCCGACCCAACCTGATGATCAAGATTCCGGCCACCGCCGCCGGGGTGGCCGCGCTGCGCACGCTGACGCGCGAGGGCGTCAACGTCAACATCACGCTGCTGTTCAGTCTGCCCCAAGTCGAGGCGGTGTGGGACGGTTATCTCGCCGGCCTGCAGCAGCGCCTGGAGGACGGCAACGACGTCAAGCCGGTCAAGGCGGTGGCGAGCTTCTTCCTGTCGCGCGTCGACAGCCTGCTCGATGCGCAGCTGGCGCCGGAACTGCAGGGCAAGGTGGCGGTGGCGCTGGCCAAGGCGGCCTACGCGCGCTACCGGCAGCGCTTCCACGGCGCCGAATTCGCCGCGCTGCGCGCCGCCGGGGCGCGTCCGCAGTACCTGCTGTGGGCCAGCACCGGCACCAAGAATGCCGCCTACTCCGACGTGCTGTACGTCGAGAGCCTGATCGGCCAGGAAACCGTTAACACCGTGCCGGACGCCACGCTGGCGGCGTTCCGCGATCATGGCGCGGCTGCCGAGACCCTGCCGCGCGGGCTGGAAGACGCCATGATGACGCTGCACCGCGTCGGCGCCTCCGGCATCGACCTGGCCGCCGTTGGCGACAAGCTGCAGCAGGACGGCCTCAAGCTGTTCGTCGAGTCGTACCAGGCGCTGCTGGAGCTGACCGCCTGAGAGTCTCGCCATTAGGCGGCTGCGCCTTCGCATCTTGAGCGCCGGCAGACTGCGTGCGAATCTTTGATTCGCTCAGCGATGTGGAATCCTCATGTACGCTATGTACATTCCGGTTCCTGTGCGCTGCCGGCGCTCAACCTGCCTGGGCTCGCTCGCCTACTGGGAGGGACTCCACGCCCGCGGGCCTAATCAACAAAAAAACGGGATGGCATGCCATCCCGTTTTTTTGTTGGAAAAGGTTGGCCGAAGCCTCAGCTCGGCTGCTGCCGCCGCGCCGCCATGCGCTGCCCGGCTTGGCGCAGTTCGTCCTCGCTCAGGGTGGTGGCGACCAGCGGAAACAGCCAGTCCTCCTCCAGCTGGGCATGGCTGCGGTAATGCGTGGTGAAGGCGTGGATGGCTTCGGCGTCGACCCGCGTCGCCGAGCCGTCCTGCAGTGCCAGCAGTTGCCGCCGCAACACCTGCCAACGTTGGCCGAACATGACGTGATCGGCCGCCAGCCGCGCCAACGGCGTGTCGGTATCCGGCAGGCGCTGGCGCAGCAGCGGGAACAGCTCGTCTTCCTCGTCGGCGTGGTGCGCCGGGCCAGCCACGTCGAAGTAGCGCAGGATGCCCGCCACCGAGCTCTGCAGCGCCGGGGTGACGCCCTGTTCGGCGAGATAGCCGGGCAGCTTGTCGAGCAGGCTGCAGAAGTGGCGCACCTTGTCGTGGCAGGCGCCGAGCATCTCCAGCGGCGCGTCGAAGCTGGGGGCGGCGTTCTGGCCGAGGTTGTCGAGTCGCAGCATGGCGGGGTCCTGGTGGGATGGCAGGCGTCCAGTGTGCCCGAGCCCGCTGCGCGGGGCCATGACCGCGCTCAAGAAACGCCGGGCAGACTGGCCGGCGCCGTGCTTCTGCACCACAATGACGGGGTGTGCGCCCGGCGGTGGCGCCGCGTCTCCCGCTCGTTACCAAGAGTCTTCCCATGGACCAACCCTTCGTCGTACGCCCTCCCGATCTGGCCGAGCCTGGTTTGGCGGAAGCCGCGTTCCGCCTGCAGCTGGCGGCCCACCGCGTGGAACTGGCGTGGCTCGGCGAACCGCCCGACCTGCCGTTGCTGTGGGACGGTGCAGCGGCGGTGACGGCCTGCCCCTATCGTCAGCTCGCCGCGTTCGAGGGTGCCGAGCTGCGCGGCCTGCTGGTGTACGAGGAGGAGGGCGACGGCGTGCATATCCAGCGCATCGTGGTCGATCCCGCCCATTTCGGCCAGGGCTGGGGCTACCGCCTGGTGAACGCGCTGCTGGCGCTCGCGCCGCGCGTCACGGTGGATACCGCCGAGGGCAACGCCGCGGCGCTGCGCCTCTACGGCAAGGCCGGCTTCGTGCCGGAGCAGCGCTGGCACACGCCGGGTGGGCTGGCGCTGTGGCGGCTGGGCTACCGCCGCCCGCCCGACGAGGCGGCGCTGCCGGCGCTGTCGCTCGACGCTGCGGGCTGGGTGCCCGAGGCGCGCCACTGCCCCTCGCCCAACCGCGACGCGCGCGCCGCCGGGGTGGCGACGGAACTGCTGGTGGTGCACAACATCAGCCTGCCGCCGTACTGCTACGGCGGGCCGGGCGTGGAACAGCTGTTCACCAACAGCCTCGACCCCGCGGCGCATCCCTACTACGCCACCATCCACCACTTGCGCGTCTCGGCGCATTTCTTCATCCGCCGCGACGGCGAGCTGGTGCAGTTCGTCCCGGTCACCGAGCGCGCCTGGCACGCCGGGGTGTCGAGCTGGCGCGGGCGCGAGCGCTGCAACGATTTCTCGCTCGGAGTGGAACTGGAGGGCTGCGACTTCGAGCCGTTCGCCGACGCCCAGTACCGCACCCTGATTGCGCTGGCGCGCCTGCTCAAGCAGCAACTGGGTCTGGCCGGCATGACCGGCCACGAACACATCGCGCCGGGGCGCAAGACCGATCCCGGTCCGTTCTTCGACTGGGCGCGGCTGAGAAGATTGGTGGACCTGCCGGCCGAGTGAGCGCCTATCCCATTAGGCGGCTGCGCCTTCGCCTCTTGAGCGCCGGCAGACTGCGTGCCAATCCATCGCTGAGCCAATCGAAGATTGGCACGCAGAGATTGGCTCAGCGATGCGGAATCCTCATGTACTTTGAGTACATTCCGGTTCCTGTGCGCTGCCGGCGCTCAACCTGCCTGGGCTCGCTCGCCTACTGGGATGGCTCTATGGGTTTTATTTTTGATTAATCTGGTGCATGCAAAACGGCCGCTGAGCGGCCGTTTTGTGTGTTCGGAGAGGAGGGGCACTACAGCTCGATCTGCGCACCCAGCTCCACCACGCGGTTGGTCGGGATGTGGAAGAAGTCGGTCGCCCTCAGCGCGTTCTTGCTCATCCACACGAACAGCTGCTCGCGCCAGCGCGCCATGCCGGGGCGCGCGGTGGAAAGCAGCGTCTCGCGCGACAGGAAGAACGAGGTGTCCATCACCTCGAATTCCAGGCCCTGCCGGGCGCACAGGTCGAGGATTTCCTGCACGTTCGGCGTCTCCTGGAAGCCGTAGAACGCCTCGACCTGCCAGAACGAATTGGACAGGCGGGTGATGCGTACCCGCTCCGCCGGTGCCACGTAGGGCACGTCCTCGCCTTGCATCGTCAGCAACACGATGCGTTCATGCAGCACCTTGTTGTGTTTCAGGTTGTGCAGCAGGGCGTGAGGGACGCCCTGCAGCGTGCTGGTCAGGAACACCGCGGTGCCCTGCACCCGGCTGGGCGGGAACGACTCCATGTTCTCGACGAAGCTGTCGAGCGGGATGGCGTGTTCGGTCAGTCGCTCGACCAGGATCTCGCGGCCGCGCTTCCAGGTTGCCATCAGCGTGAAGACCGCGAGCCCGATCAACAGCGGCAGCCAGCCGCCGGAGAACAGCTTGAGCGCGTTGGCGCTGAAGAAGCCGGTGTCGATCACCAGGAAGAATGAGGTCACCGCCAGCGCCAGCGGCTGCGGCCAGCCCCAGTTGGCGCGCGCCACGATATAGGCCAGCAGCGTGGTGATCAGCATGGTGCCGGTCACCGCGATGCCGTAAGCGGCGGCCAGGTTGCCGGACGACTTGAACGCCAGCACCACCACCATCACGGCGACCAGCAGCCCCCAGTTCACGAACGGCATATAGATCTGGCCGATCTCCTTGGCCGAGGTATGCAGGATGCCCATGCGCGGGCAGTAGCCCAGCTGGATCGCCTGGCGCGTCAGCGAGTAGGCGCCGGAGATCACCGCCTGCGAGGCGATCACGGTGGCCAGCGTGGCGAGGATGATCAGCGGCATCAGCGCCCAGGACGGCGCCAGCAGGTAGAACGGGTTGCGGATCGCCGACGGGTCCGTCATCAGCAGGGCGCCCTGGCCGAAGTAGTTGAGCAGCAGCGCCGGCAGCACCAGGTTGAACCAGGCCAGGCGGATCGGCTTCTTGCCGAAATGCCCCATGTCGGCGTACAGCGCCTCGGCCCCGGTCAGCGCCAGCACCACCGCGCCCAGCGCCAGGAAGGCGTCGTGACCGTGTTTGACCAGGAAGTCGAAGGCATACAGGGGGTTGAGCGCGGCCAGTACCTGGGGCGTCGCGGCGATCTGCATCAGCCCCAGCACGCCCAGCGTACCGAACCACAGCAGCATGACCGGTCCGAACAGCATGCCGACGCTGGCGGTGCCGAAGCGCTGGATCAGGAACAGCGCCATCAGCACCACGATCGACATCGGCAGCACGTAGGCTTCCAGCTCCGGCTTGATCACTTCCAGCCCTTCGGCGGCGGACAGCACTGAAATTGCCGGGGTGATGATGGCATCGCCGTAGAACAGCGCGGCGCCGAACAGCCCGAGCACCACGACCAGGCCGCGCCGCTTGCCCGAGGCGGCCTGGCGGGCCAGCGCCATCAGCGACATGATGCCGCCCTCGCCGCGGTTGTCGGCCTTGAGAATGAAGATCACGTACTTGAGCGTCACCACGAACAGCAGCGACCAGAAAATCATCGACAGGATGCCGAGCACGTTGCCCGGGGTAACCGGCAAGCCGTGGCCGGCAAAACATTCTTTAAGGGTATAGAGCGGGCTGGTGCCGATGTCGCCGTACACCACGCCCAGTGCAGCGAGGGTGATGCCCGCCAGCGCCTGCTTGCTGTGTGCTTGCATAATGGTCTGTTTTTTTGCCGTTTTTATGGCAGCAAGCCGTGTTGCGCGGAAGGTTGCTGCAGTGCGGTAGATGGTCAACGAGCGCGAAGCTTACTCCTGTGCCGTGACAGTGCAAAGAGCAGGCCGGTAATTGTCCCGGCATGTCGGGGATTCTGTCGGGAGCCTGCCACAGGCCGGGAAACGGCGCCAGGGCCGGCGGCGCTCGGGAGCGGCGCGCCGCTTCCCCCGGGCGGCGCAAACCGCTACAATCAATGCCATTTATCGGAATTTCCAAGGACATCCCGCCATGCGCGCCTCGCAGTTTTTCATCTCCACCCTGAAAGAAGCTCCCGCCGACGCCGACATCGTCAGCCAGAAACTGATGCTGCGCGCCGGCTTCATCCGCAAGGCCGCCGCCGGCATCTACTCGTGGATGCCGATGGGGCTCAAGAGCCTGCGCAAGGTGGAAGCGATCGTGCGCGAGGAAATGAACCGCGCCGGCGCCATCGAGGTGATCATGCCGATAGTGCAGCCGGCCGGGCTGTGGCAGGAAACCGGGCGCTGGGACACCATGGGCGAGGAAATGCTGCGCTTCAAGGACCGCCACGAGCGCGACTTCGTGATCCAGCCGACCTCCGAGGAAGTCGTCACCGACCTGATCCGCGGCGATCTGAAGAGCTACCGCGCGTTGCCGAAGAACTTCTACCAGATCCAGACCAAGTTCCGCGACGAGCGCCGCCCGCGTTTCGGCGTGATGCGCGGCCGTGAATTCACCATGAAGGACGCCTACTCCTTCGACCGCAGCGCCGACGCCGCCGGCGTCAGCTACGACAACATGTACGCCGCCTACTGCAAGATATTCGACCGCATCGGCCTGACCTACCGCGCCGTAGCGGCCGACACCGGCGCCATCGGCGGCGACCGCTCGCACGAATTCCAGGTGATCGCCGCCACCGGCGAAGACGCCATCATCTACTGCCCGGACTCCGACTACGCCGCCAACATCGAGCTGGCCGAAGCCGTGGCCCCGTCCGGCGAGCGTCCGGCGCCGGGTGCCGCCATGGAAAAGGTGTACACCCCGAAGGTCAAGACCATCGCCGACCTGGTGGACTTCCTCAAGGCCGACATCAAACAGACCGTCAAGGCCATCGTGGTGGACGGCGACGGCGAAGACGGCCAGCCGGTGCTGCTCTTGGTGCGTGGCGACCACGAACTGAACGAGGTCAAGGCCGGCAAGCTGGATGGGGTGAAGAGCCCGCTCACCTTCGCCAGCCCGGACGCCATCCGTGCCTCCTTCGGTGCCAACCCGGGTTCGCTCGGTCCGGTCAACTTCCCGGGCAAGGTCTACGCCGACCGCACCGTGGCCAAGATGGCCGACATGATCACCGGCGCCAACGAGGACGACCAGCACTTCACCGGCGTCAACTTCGGCCGCGACTGCCCGGAACCGATCGTCGCCGACATCCGCAACGTGGTGGCCGGAGACCCGAGCCCGGACGGTAAGGGCGTGCTGGCCATCGAGCGCGGCATCGAGGTCGGCCACGTGTTCTACCTCGGCACCAAGTACTCCCAGGCGATGAACGCCACCTTCCTCGATGAAGACGGCAAGCCCAAGTTCTTCGAGATGGGTTGTTACGGCATCGGCGTGACCCGCATCCTGGGCGCCGCCATCGAGCAGAACTTCGACGCCAAGGGCATCATCTGGCCGGACGCCATCGCACCGTTCACCGTGGTGCTGTGCCCGGTCGGCTACGACCGCTCGGCCGAGGTCAAGGTCGCCGCCGACCAGCTCTACGCCGATCTCGTCGCCAACGGCGTGGACGTCATCCTCGACGACCGCGGTGAGCGCCCGGGCGCGATGTTCGCCGACTGGGAGCTGATCGGCGTGCCGCACCGCGTCACCATCGGCGACCGCGGCCTGAAGGAAGGCAAGGTGGAATACCAGCACCGCCGCGACAGCGAAGCCACTGGCATGGCTGTCGATGCTATTCTGGAGCATGTGCTAGCCAAACTGGGTAAGTGATGCCTGTTGTCGCTCGTTCCGCCGTCTCGCCTTGCCGGCCGCGCCGTACGACGCTGAGTCGCCCGTTCGGCGCGCTTGCACGCCGGCTGAGACAAGGGGCGTGGCGCGAGGGACGGGCCGTTCTCCTGGCGCTGGCGCTGTGCGCGGCAGTGCCGGCGTGGGCCGGCGCGCAGCGCGAGGAAGCGTTGTCGGCCAACGTCGCCTCGGCAATGCGTCGCTCGGTGAACGACGCCAATGCGCCCCGGCTGGTGTTCGACGACGCCCGCGAAGGCCAGGCCTGGCTCGCCGAGATGTCGCGCCGCCTGGAAAAACGCATCCCCGATGCCTGGATGCGCCAGCGTCTGCTCACCGCCATTCAGTACGAGGCCAGCCGCGCCGGCCTCGACCCGCAGTTGGTGCTGGGGCTGATCCAGGTCGAGAGCGGCTTCAAGAAGTACGCCATCTCCGGCGCCGGTGCGCGCGGGCTGATGCAGGTGATGCCGTTCTGGGTGCGCCACATCGGCAACAGCGAGCACAACCTGTTCGAGCTCACCACCAACCTGCGCTACGGCTGCACCATCCTACGCCACTACCTCGACCTGGAGCGGGGCAACCTGTTCCGCGCGCTGGGACGTTACAACGGCAGCCTCGGCCGGCCGGAGTACCCCAACCTGGTGCTGGGCGCCTTGCGCGCCCATTGGCAGTGGCAGCCGCCGGCGGCGCTGCGCACCGCCCGGCTGGAGTCGGGCGCCACCCAGGACTGAGTCGTCTTCCCGCACGCCACCGCCCGGTGGCGTTTTTCATGGGCGCCTGCCGACGCGAACTGCCATGATGAAGCACGGACGATGTTCTAAGGAGCCCGGCATGAAAACCGCCATACGGGGGGCGCTGCTCACCTTCCGCCGCGATCCGCTGCTGGCCGGCGTCGAGGCCGGCATGTACTACGAGTCGGACGGCGTGGTGGTGATCGAGGCGGGCAGCGTCGCCGCCGTCGGGCCGGCGCCGACGCTGCTGCCCGCGCTCGGCGCCGACGTCGCCGTGACCCACTACCCGGACCACCTGATCCTGCCCGGTTTCATCGATTGCCACGTGCACTATCCGCAGACCGAGATGATCGCCGCCTACGGCGAGCAGCTGATCGACTGGCTCAACCACTACACCTTCGTCACCGAGCAGGCGTTCGCCGACAAGTCGCACGCCACCGAGGTGGCCGAGGTGTTTCTCGCCGAGCAGCTGCGCCACGGCGTGACCAGCTCGGCGGTGTTCTGCACCGTCCACCCGGACTCCGTCGACGCCCTGTTCGAGGCGGCCGAGCGGCGCCAGATGCGGCTGCTGGCCGGCAAGGTCTGCATGGACCAGTACGCCCCGGCCGAACTGCTCGACAACGCCGAGCGCGCCTACGCCGAGTCCAAGGCGCTGATCGAACGCTGGCACCGCCGCGGCCGCGCCGAGTACGCCATCACCCCGCGCTTCGCGCCGACCTCGTCGGTGGCGCAGTTGGAGGCGCTGGGGGCGCTGGCGGCGGAATACCCCGACATGGCGATCCAGTCGCACCTGGCGGAGACGCCGGGCGAGATCGCCTGGGTCAAGTCGCTGCACCCGGACTCCCCGCACTACACCGCGGTCTACCAGCGTTACGGCCTGTTGCGGCCACGCGCCGTGTACGGTCACGGCGTCCATCTGCAGGAAGAGGAACTGCAGCTGCTTTACGACAGCGGCGCCAGCCTGGCGCATTGCCCCAGCTCCAATGCCTTTCTTGGCTCCGGCAGCTTCGACCTGCGCCGCGCCCGCGCGGTGCCGCGCCCGGTGCGGGTCGGACTGGCCACTGACCTGGGCGCCGGTACCAGCTTCTCGATGCTGCAGACCATGCGCTCGGCCTACGAGGCGGCGCAGACGCACGGTGTCGCGCTGTCGGCGCCGCAGGCGTTCTACCTCGCCACGCGCGGCAGTGCCGAGGCGCTCGGCATCGCGGACAAGGTGGGGTCGATCGAGGTCGGACTGGAGGCCGACCTGGTGGTACTCAACCTGCGTTCCACCCCGCTGATCGACTTTCGCATGCGCTACGTCCGGGACATCGAGGAGGCGCTGTTCGTGCAGATGATCCTGGGCGACGACCGCGCCGTCGCCGCCACCTATGTAGCGGGCCGGCTACTGCAGCCCGACGCCGGCTTGGCGGGGTGAGGAAACGAAAACGCTTCGGCCAACCTTCAAAGGTTGGCCGAAGCGTTTTGTCCTGGCCCCGCCCGCACCCTGGCGTCGTGAGGCGGGGCCGGTCTTGCCCGGCGTTACGCCTTCTGGCGCGGCGGCAGCAGGACCTGGCGCGTGCCGGCCAGCTGGTCGTGCAGGAATTGGCGCTCCTTGTCGTGGAACGCCGCCAGGAACGGGATCAACCACCACAGCAGCGGCAGCCAGCGCGCCTCGGGCGTGTGGCCGAGGGCGCGCTCCCAGCCCAGGTAGCTCAACAGCGGCAGGCCGACGAACAGCGCCAGCGCCACCAGATAGCGCCCCAGCGCCTGTGGCCACCCCACGCTCCCGCCGTCGCGCCCCACCAGCTTGATGCGCCAGGTCTTCATCGCCACCGTCTGGCCGCGCCGTACCCACGATAGGCCGAAATAACCGAACAGCGCCGCCGCCAGAAACAGGCGGAACAGCTGCTCGAGCCAGAACGAGGCGCCAAGCCAGGCCTTGAGCGGGGTGAACAGGGCCGAGGCGAGCAGCAGCACCGCCAGCATCAGCAACAGTTCGTACAGCAGGCAACACAGGCGACGGGTCAAGCCGGGGGTGGTCAGGGAAGATGTCATGCCGAAAACGGGTATGGTTGGTCGGGGCAAGGGCGCGCGATCATTCCGCACGCTGTCAGAACGCCATGGTAGCAGAGCCCGATGGAGGCGGATACCCGCCCCCGGGGGCGCCTTAACCATTGGATTTGCGTGGATTTTGCATGTGCACAAAAGCCCTTGACCGGTCTTTCCAAGATACGCTAAGGTCAGAGGCTATAACGGGACAAAACCACCACATAAAAGAGGCAACGATGCAGATTTCGGGCGCGGAGATCGTAGTCCGCTGCCTGCAGGAAGAAGGAGTCGAGTTCGTTTTCGGCTACCCCGGCGGCGCGGTACTAGAAATTTATGATGCCATCTTCAAGCAGAGCCAGTTCAAGCATGTTCTGGTGCGGCACGAGCAGGCAGCGGTGCATGCCGCCGACGCCTACTCGCGTTCCAGCGACAAGGTCGGCGTGGCACTGGTCACTTCCGGTCCGGGCGCGACCAATGCCGTGACCGGCATTGCCACCGCCTACATGGACTCGATTCCGATGGTCGTGTTGTCTGGCCAGGTGCCGACGCCGGCCATCGGTCTGGATGCCTTCCAGGAAGTCGACATGGTCGGCATTACCCGGCCGTGCGTGAAGCACAACTTCCTGGTCAAGGATATCAACGAGCTGGCGGAAACCATCAAGAAGGCGTTCTACATCGCCAAGACCGGTCGCCCCGGTCCGGTGGTGGTCGACATCCCCAAGGATGTGACGCAGAAGCTGGCCGAGTTCCACTATCCGGAAAGCGTCAGCATCCGCTCCTACGTGCCGGTGCTGCGCGGCCATCCGGGCCAGATCCGCAAGGCCGTCAACCTGCTCCTGGAAGCCAAGCGCCCCTACGTCTACGTCGGCGGCGGCGCGGTGCAGGGCGCGGCGGAGCAGGAAGTCACCGAACTGGTGCGCTCGCTCGGGCTGCCGTGTACCAACACCCTGATGGGCCTGGGCGCCTATCCGGGCAGCGATCCGCAGTTCCTCGGCATGCTCGGCATGCACGGCACCTACGAAGCCAACATGGCGATGCAGAACTGTGACGTGCTGATTGCCGTGGGTGCCCGCTTTGATGACCGCGTGATCAGCGTGCCGTCGCACTTCCTGTCCAAGCCGAAGAAGATCGTCCACATCGACGTCGATCCGTCTTCCATCGCCAAGCGCGTCAAGGTCGACGTGCCTATCGTCGGCGACGTCAAGTACGTGCTGCGCGACATGCTCGACCAGCTCAAGGAAAGCGGCAAGAAGCCCGATCCGGCTGCGCTGGCGGCGTGGTGGAAGCAGATCGAGGAATGGCGCGCGCCCAATTCGCTGCTGTATGCTCCCTCCAACGAGCTGATCAAGCCGCAATACGTGGTGGAAAAGCTGTACGAAATCACCGGCGGCGATGCCATCATCACCTCCGACGTCGGCCAGCACCAGATGTGGGCGGCGCAGTACTACAAGTTCGACCGGCCCAAGCAGTGGCTCAACTCCGGTGGCCTCGGCACCATGGGCTTCGGCCTGCCGGCCGCCATCGGCGCCCAGCTGGCCAACCCGGACAAGGCCGTCGCCTGCATCACCGGCGAGGGCTCGATCCAAATGAACATCCAGGAGCTGTCCACCGCCAAGCAGTACCACACCCCGGTCAAGGTCGTCAGCCTGAACAACCGTTACCTGGGCATGGTGCGTCAGTGGCAGGAGTTCTTCTACGGTACGCGCTACTCCGAGTCGTACATGGACGCGCTGCCGGATTTCGTCAAGATCGCCGAGGCCTACGGCCACGTCGGCTTCAAGATCGAGAATCCGGCCGACGTCGAGCCGGTGCTGCGCGAAGCCTTCAGCCCGGCGCTGAAGGAACGCCTGGTGTTCTTGGATTTCCGTACCGATCAGTCGGAAAACGTGTTCCCGATGATAGGCAACGGCAAAGGTCTGGACGAAATGGATCTGCCGCCGCATATGAGGAAAACCGACGAGCCGGATGCCGAACGCGACTACGGCAACCTGTGCTGATTGAAGGGCGGACAAATGCGACATATTCTTTCCATTCTTCTGGAGAATGAAGCGGGGGCTCTTTCCCGCGTAGTGGGCCTGTTTTCGGCCCGGGCGTACAATATCGACTCCCTGACGGTGTCCACGACCGAGGACCGGACACTGTCGCGCATGACGATCGTCACGCACGGCTCCGACGACGTTATCGAGCAGATCACCAAGCAGCTCAACAAGCTGATCGAGGTGGTCAAGGTGATAGACCTCAACGAATCCGAGCACATCGAACGGGAGATGATGCTGATCAAGGTGCGCGCTACCGGCAAAGACCGGGAAGAAATGAAGCGCATGGCGGATATCTTCCGCGGTCGCATCATCGACGTGACGGAAAAGACTTACACCATCGAGCTGACTGGTACGAGCGACAAGCTGAATGCCTTTATCGAGGCGATCGACCGCACAGTGATCCTGGAGACGGTTCGTACTGGCGCATCCGGCATTGGCCGCGGTGAGCGGGTTCTGAAAATCTGATAAATCGATCAATACGGACGGAGTCATCTCCGTCTGGCTGAAGGGAAAGACAAAAAATGAAAGTGTTTTACGACAAGGACGCCGATCTGTCGATCATCAAGGGTCTGCAAGTGACCATCGTCGGCTACGGCTCGCAAGGCCACGCTCACGCCCAGAACCTGAAGGACTCCGGTGTCAACGTCACCGTGGCCCTGCGCAAGGACGGCGCTTCCTGGAACAAGGCAGTTGCTGCCGGTCATCAGGTGAAGGAAGTTGCCGAGGCAGTGAAGGAAGCCGACGTCGTCATGATCCTGCTGCCGGACGAGTCGCAGCCGGACGTGTACCGCAAGGACATCGAGCCGAACCTGAAGCAAGGTGCGGTACTGGCCTTCGCCCACGGCTTCAACGTGCACTACAATCAGATCGTGCCGCGCGCCGACCTGGACGTGGTCATGGTTGCCCCGAAAGGCCCGGGCCACACCGTGCGCTCCGAATACGTCAAGGGCGGCGGCGTGCCGACCCTGATCGCCGTGTACCAGGACAAGTCCGGCAAGGCCCGCGACATCGCCCTGTCCTACGCTGCGGCCAACGGCGGCACCAAGGGTGGCGTGATCGAAACCAACTTCCGCGAAGAAACCGAAACCGACCTGTTCGGTGAACAGGCTGTGCTGTGCGGTGGCGCGGTTGAACTGGTGAAAGCCGGTTTCGAAACCCTGGTGGAAGCCGGTTACGCTCCGGAAATGGCTTACTTCGAGTGCCTGCACGAGCTGAAGCTGATCGTCGACCTGATGTACGAAGGCGGCATCGCCAACATGAACTACTCCATCTCCAACAACGCGGAGTATGGCGAGTACGTGACCGGTCCGGAAGTGGTGACCTCCGCCACCAAGGAAGCGATGAAAAAAGCGCTGTACCGCATCCAGTCGGGTGAATACGCCAAGATGTTCATCCTGGAAGGCAAGACCAACTACCCGAGCATGACCGCTCGCCGTCGCCTGAACGCCGTGCATCCGATCGAGACCGTTGGTGCCGAACTGCGTGCAATGATGCCGTGGATCGCCAAGAACAAACTGGTGGACCAGTCCAAGAACTGATTGACGTGCAGTTTGGCTAGTGAGGCCGGGGTTTCCCCGGCCTTTTTTCTTGCCCGGAAGCCGAGCAGTGCCTTCGGTGCGGGCGCGTTGCAGCGAGGTGCGACCGGGCGGAACTGCAGGTGGGATGCGGCGCTTGCTCTGGCCGGCAAGCCCGTGTTGAGCGTGGCAGGAGAGGGGGCGAGCGCGGCAGCGGCGGAGCCGCTGCCGCCTGGTCAGGAAGTATCGTCGGTCGGTTCGTTCGCCGGCACTCAGTCGGCCATGGCCTCGCCCATGCGCACCGCGCGGCCGGGTGCCCAGTCGGCGTTGAACTGCAGCGGTCCCTGCGGGAACAGCAGCACCACGGTGGAGCCGAGCAGGAAGCGTCCCATCTCCTCGCCCTGTTTCAGGGTGATGTCCTGGTCGCGGTAGTCCCAGTGGCGCACGTCGGCGCTACGTGGCGGGTTGATCACGCCGTGCCACACCGTGGCCATGCTGCCGACGATGGTGGCGCCCACCAGCACCAGCGCGAACGGGCCGTGCGGCGAGTCGAAATGGCACACCACGCGCTCGTTGCGCGCGAACAGCGCGTCGACGCCGCGCGCGGTGGCCGGGTTGACCGAATACAGCTCGCCCGGTACGTAGCTCATCGACAGCAGGCGGCCATCGCACGGCATGTGGATGCGGTGGTAGTCGCGCGGGCTGAGGTAGATGGTGGCGAACAGGCCGTCGTCGAACTGGCGCGCCAGCGCCGTGTCGCCGGCGAGCAGGGCGGTGCTGCTGAAGGATTTACCCTTGGCCTGGAAGATCTGGTCGCGCTCGATGTGGCCGAACTGGCTGATGGCGCCATCCACCGGGCAGACCAGCCGCGTCGCCGCCAGCGGGCGCACGCCGGGCTGCAAGGCGCGGGTAAAGAAATCATTGAAGCTGGTATAGGCACCGGGTTGGCGTGCTGCGGCTTCTGCCATGTTGACGTCGTAGCGGGCAATGAAGCGGCGTATCATCCACTGTGTCAGGGCGCCAGCGCGCTGGCGCGCGACGAAACCGAACAGGCGAGTGATCAGGAGCTTGGGCAGCAGGTGCTGCAGCAGGACGAAGAGGCGCTCTGACAAGGACGGGTTCCCAAAAGTTCGGTCAAAGCGGCAAAGTATAGCCTATTCGCCTGCCAGCCGCGCTGGCTGGACTGGCAAGGCTGACAAGGTGTTGCACGCCCGCCGCGCCGCTCGCGTTACAATAGCCGGCTAAGAACCGGTTAGCGCTCTTCGTGTGGTCCGCTGGAGCGGGTAAGGCGGGCATCTCTTTGCGCCTTGTCCGGCGCGGACGTGTCCTTGGCGGGGTCGACCCTGGCTGTCATGCCGTCGGCCACGTGTCGGGCCGCTGCCATCCGTCAAAAGATCGTAAGCCGATTCGTTGATACCAACCGCAACGGTGCCTTGGTGCCGTTGTATTCTGCGGAAAGTGAAGATGCAGACTTCTGTCACACCCAGCCGGGAAAAGCCGACGCTCCGGCGCCAGGGCATTTACCTGTTGCCCAACCTGTTCACGCTGGCCGCGCTGTTCGCCGGTTTCTACGCCGTGGTGCAGGGCATGAACAAGAATTTCGAGTACGCCGCGATGGCGATCTTCATCGCCATGGTGCTGGACGGGCTGGACGGCCGTGTGGCGCGGCTGACGCACAGCCAGAGCGCCTTCGGCGCGGAGTTCGACAGCCTCTCCGACATGGTCAGCTTCGGCGTGGCGCCGGCCCTGGTGGCGTACGAGTGGATGTTGCGCGGGCTGGGCAAGCTGGGCTGGATGGTGGCCTTTATCTATTGTGCCGGCGCCGCACTGCGCCTGGCGCGCTTCAATACCATGATCGGCACCGCCGACAAGCGCTGGTTCACCGGTATTCCGAGCCCGGCGGCGGCGGCGCTGGTGGCCGGGCTGGTGTGGATCTGCCACGAGTACGGCTACAACGACCTAGCGATCCTGCCCTGGGTGGCGCTGGGCTTTACCGCCTTCGCCGGCATCTCCATGGTGACCAACGTCAAGTTCTGGAGCTTCAAGGAGATTCACCTGCGCCGCAAGGTGCCGTTCGTCGCCATGCTGGTGGTGGTGCTGGTGATCCTGCTCTTGGTGTCGAAGCCGCCGCTGGTGCTGTTCGGCTTCTTCGTCGGCTATGGCCTGTCCGGTTACGTGATGGCGCTGCTCGGCCTGTCGCGCAACAAGAGCGGGAGCAGCGTGGCCTCTCCGGAGCAGTAAGCGAGTCATTGCGGGATGCGGCAAAAAAGGCGGCCTTGGCCGCCTTTTTTGCGTTCGTGGAGAGGCGTGGGCGGTTTACTGTCGAATCGTGTTGGACTAAATGTCCAATATTTGTTGATTGGACACACCGGAATGAGTTCATGTTCGAAAAGTTGGACGTTTATGTTTGACATTGTGTCGTGCTGTCAGTATTGTGAAACCCATAACGCAGCAGGAGCTGGGCATGCAATTGGACATTGAGCGTCTGATCGCCAACTTTGGCGGACCGAGCGAGTTGGCTGAGGCGCTGAACGCGGCGTTTCCGGACGAACCGGTCTCCCGCGCGGCGATTTACAAGTGGCGCGAGCGCGGCAGTCTGCCGCTCGCCCAGTTGAACAAGCTGGCGCAACTGGCCGCCAGCCAGGGCAGAAGATTCGACTTCAACGACTATCTGAGCGGCACCGCGGTGGTGCCGGGACAAGGGAAGGGTTTCAACATGGGCGATCGTTTGTACATCTTCGACACCACCTTGCGCGACGGCGAGCAGAGCCCCGGCGCCTCGATGACCAAGGAAGAGAAAATCCGCATCGCCCGCCAGCTGGAACGCCTGGGCGTGGACGTGATCGAGGCTGGCTTCGCGGCGGCGAGCCCCGGTGACGCCGACGCCATCCACGCCATCGCCGAAGTGATCAAGGAGTCCACCGTCTGTTCGCTGGCGCGGGCCAACGAGCGCGACGTGCGCGCCGCCGGCGAGGCGATCAAGCCGGCCGCCAAGGGCCGCATCCACACCTTCATCGCCACCAGCCCGATCCACATGGAGAAGAAGCTGCGCATGACGCCGGACCAGGTGGTCGAGGCGGCGGTGAAGGCGGTGAAGATTGCCCGCGAGTATACCGACGACGTCGAATTCTCGGCCGAGGACGCGTTGCGTTCCGATATCGACTTCCTCGCCCGTATCTTCGGCGCGGTGATCGAGGCCGGCGCCACCACGCTGAACGTGCCGGATACCGTCGGTTACGCCGTGCCGCGTGTCACCGAGGCGTTCTTCCGCGAGCTGATCGCCAAGACCCCGGGCGGCGACAAGGTGATCTGGTCGGCGCACTGCCACAACGACCTGGGCATGGCGGTGGCCAACAGCCTGGCCGCGGTATTGGGCGGGGCGCGCCAGGTGGAGTGCACCATCAACGGTCTGGGCGAGCGCGCCGGCAACGCCGCGCTGGAAGAAATCGTGATGGCGGTGCGCACCCGCAAGGACATTTTTGCCGTCGATACCCGTGTCGACGCCACCCAGATCGTGCCGTCGTCCAAGCTGGTGTCGACCATCACCGGCTACCCGGTGCAGCCGAACAAGGCCATCGTCGGCGCCAACGCCTTCGCCCATGAGTCCGGCATCCACCAGGACGGCGTGCTGAAGCATCGCGAGACCTACGAGATCATGTCGGCGGAGAGCGTGGGCTGGTCCACCAACCGTCTGACCCTGGGCAAGCTGTCCGGCCGCAACGCCTTCAAGACCAAGCTGGCGGAACTGGGCATCGTGTTGTCCAGCGAGGAGGCGCTCAACGCCGCTTTCGCCCGCTTCAAGGAGCTGGCTGACAAGAAGCGCGAGATTTTCGACGAGGATCTGCAGGCGCTGGTGTCGGACGAGATGGTGGCGATCGACCAGGAAGAGTTCAAGTTCGTCTCGCTCAAGGTCAATACCGAGACCGGCGAACTGCCGCGGGCCGAGATCGTGTTCAATGAGCGCGGTGCCGAGCAGCGTGCCGTCAGCAGCGGTTCCGGCCCGGTGGACGCGGTGTTCAAGGCGATCGAGAGCGTGGCCAAGAGCGATTCCGAACTGGAGCTGTACTCGGTCAACGCCGTGACCAAGGGCACCGAGTCGCTGGGCGAGGTGACGGTGCGTCTGGCGCGCGATGGCCGCATCGTCAACGGCCAGGGTGCCGATACCGACGTGATCGTCGCGAGTGCCAAGGCTTATCTTTCCGCACTCAACAAGCTGGCCAGCAAGTTGGAGCGCGTTAATCCGCAAGGCGAGGTGTGACGTTACCGCGTCCCCACCATTTCTAGCCGCGAATCGGCAACCCTGATTGGCAGGCCGGGCGACCCTCACGAGGGGTCGCCCTTTGTCGTGTCCAGGGTGTGACGTTCGGCACGACGGCTACTTCTCGAACAAGGACTTAGCATGCAAGGCTATTTCGTCACCGGAACCGATACCGACATCGGCAAGACCCATGCCGCCGTCAAGCTGATCGAACGCTGGCGGGCCGAGGGCCAGCGCGTGCTGGCGATGAAGCCGGTGGCGTCGGGTTGCGAGGTGTTGCCGGACGGTCGCTGGAGCAACAGCGACGTCGAACGCCTGGTGGCCGCGACCGGCCAGACCGATCTCGAGCTGATGAACCCCTACCGTTTCCTGCCGCCGATTTCGCCGCATATCGCGGCACGCCAGGCCGGGGTGGACATCTCACTCGAGGTGATCGGCGCGCACTACCGGCGTCTGGCCGAGTCGGCGGATGTGGTGCTGGTGGAGGGGGCGGGCGGCTGGCTGGCACCGCTGACCGAGCGCTTGTTCATGAAGGACTTGGCGCAGGTGCTGCGGCTGCCGGTGATCCTGGTGGTGGGAATGCGGCTGGGTTGCATCAACCATGCCTTGCTGACGGTGCGGGCGATCGAAGCCGCCGGCCTGCCGCTGGCCGGGTGGGTGGCCAACCGCGTGGTGCCGGAGCAGGCGGCGTACGCCGAGAACCTTGCCACGCTACAGGCGCACATCGCCGCGCCGCTGCTGCTGGAGATTCCCTACGAAGGCTGAGGGCGGGCGCCGTGCCGGCGCTTTGCCCGTATCAACAAGGCTTCGGCCAACCGTGAAAGGTTGGCCGAAGCCTTTTTCATGCCCTGCATATTGCAGTGCGTCATGACATGTTCTTGTTTTCCGGGTGCTTTTTCCTACTATCGATAATAGCCGGCGCGCGAAAAGGTCGGCATGTCTGCTTCGGTCCGACGTGGGCCGCCTAGGTATACAAGGGGGACGCGATGTCCGGCAAGCGTATCCTGCTGTCCATGTTGGGTGGGGTCGGTACCGTGTACGCTGCCGACTTCACCTTCCAGCCGCCGGTGACCCCGGTGGCGCGCCAGATCTACGACCTGCACAGCCTGCTGCTGCTGATCACGGTCACCATCTTCATCGTGGTATTCGGCGTGATGTTCTACGCCATCTTGCGCCACCGCAAATCGCTCGGGCACCGGGCCCGGCCGTTCCATGAAAACACCACCGTCGAAATCATCTGGACCGTGATCCCGTTCCTGATCCTGGTCGGCATGGCGTGGCCGGCCACCAAGGCGGTGCTGGCGCAAAAGAGCACGCGCGCCGAGGACATGACCATCAAGATCACCGGCTACCAGTGGAAGTGGCGCTACGACTACCTGGACGACGGTGTCGGTTTCGTCAGCCATCTGGCGACGCCGACCGAGGCGCTGCACAGTGCTTCGGCCAAGGGCACGCATTACCTGCTGGAGGTGGACGAGCCGCTGGTGGTGCCGACCGGCAAGAAGGTGCGGCTGCTGCTCACCGCCAACGACGTGATCCACTCCTGGTGGGTGCCGTCGCTGGGGGTGAAGCAGGATGCCATTCCCGGTTTCGTGCGTGACGCCTGGTTCCTGGTCGACAAGCCGGGAGTGTACCGCGGGCAGTGCGCCGAGCTGTGCGGCAAGGACCATGGCTTCATGCCGATCGTGGTCGATGCCCGGACGCCGGAGGATTACGCCGTGTGGCTCGCCGCCAGGAAGAAGCTGGCGGCCGCCAGTGCCGACGACCCCAACAAGGTGTGGGCGTTGGCCGACCTCAAGGCGCGCGGCGAGAAAGTGTTTCAGCAGAACTGCGTGGCCTGCCACCAGGCCAACGGCAAGGGGATTCCGGGCGCGTTTCCGGCGCTGGACGGCTCCCCCATCGCCACCAAGGACAAGCCGGCGCATATCGACATCGTGCTCAACGGCAGCAAGCGCAACCCGGCGATGGCCGCCTGGGGCAAGCAGCTGTCGGACACCGACATCGCGGCGGTGATCACCTACGAGCGCAATGCCTGGGGCAACCATACCGGCGACGTGGTGCAACCCAAGGACATCAAGGCGGCGCGCGGTGGCAAGGCATAAAGCCCGCCCTGACCGCGACGGCAGGGGAATCAGGAGGACGAGCATGGCGATCAGCACCACGGCGGGACACGCTCCCCACGCACACGGCAAGCCGACCGGCCTCTGGCGCTGGCTGGCTGCCACCAACCACAAGGACATCGGCTCGATGTACCTGTGGTTCTCGTTCACCATGTTCCTGTCGGGCGGGGTGATGGCCTTGTGCATCCGCGCCGAGCTGTTCCAGCCGGGGTTGCAATTCTTCCAGCCGGAGCTGTTCAATCAGCTCACCACGCTGCACGGCCTGGTGATGGTGTTCGGTGCCATCATGCCGGCCTTCACCGGGCTCGCCAACTGGCTGCTGCCGCTGATGATCGGCGCGCCGGACATGGCGTTTGCGCGCATGAACAACTGGAGTTTCTGGCTGCTGCCGCCGGCGGCGGCGCTGCTGCTGATTTCCTTCTTCGTGCCCGGTGGCGCCGCCGCCGCCGGCTGGACGCTGTACGCGCCGCTGGCCACGCAGATGGGCATGGGCATGGACCTGACCATCTTCGCCATCCACATCCTCGGCGTGAGCTCGATCATGGGCTCGATCAACATCATCGTCACCATCCTCAACCTGCGCGCGCCGGGCATGACGATGATGAAGATGCCGATGTTCGCCTGGGCCTCGCTGATTACCGCCTACCTGATCATCGCGGTGATGCCGGTACTCGCCGGGGTGGTGACCATGGTGCTGACCGACCGCCACTTCGGCACCCATTTCTTCAACGCCGCCGGCGGCGGCGACCCGGTGATGTACCAGCACATCTTCTGGTTCTTCGGCCATCCCGAGGTGTACATCATGGCGCTGCCGGCGTTCGGCATCGTCAGCCACATCATCCCGACCTTCAGCCGCAAGCCGCTGTTCGGCTACACCTCGATGGTGTACGCCACCAGCTCCATCGCCGTGCTGTCGTTCATGGTGTGGGCGCACCACATGTTCACCACCGGCATGCCGGCCACCGCCCAGCTGTTCTTCATGTACGCCACCATGCTGATCGCGGTGCCGACCGGGGTGAAGGTGTTCAACTGGATCGGCACCATGTGGCAGGGGTCGATGAGTTTCGAGACGCCGATGCTGTTCGCGGTCGGTTTCGTCTGTCTGTTCACCATCGGCGGCCTGTCCGGCGTGACCCTGTCGGTGGCCGCGGTGGATATCCAGTTGCAGGATACCTATTACGTGGTGGCGCACTTCCATTACGTGCTGGTGGCGGGCGCCCTGTTCAGCCTGTTCGCGGCGATCTATTACTGGTTTCCGAAAATGACCGGCAAGATGTACTCGGAACCGCTCGGCAAGCTCCACTTCTGGTGGTCGATGGTCTGGTTCAACGTCACCTTCTTCCCGATGCACTTCCTCGGCCTGGCCGGCATGCCGCGGCGCATCCCCGATTACGCGCTGCAGTTCACCGATTTCAACCGCATCGCCTCGATCGGTGCCTTCTGCTTCGGCCTGGGGCAATTGATTTTCCTCTACAACATGCTGCGCTCGATCCGGCACGGCCAGTGCGGCGCCGCACAAGCCGTGGGAGGGGGCCGAGACGCTGGAGTGGCAGATCCCGACGCCGGCGCCTTACCACAGCTTCGTCGAGGCGCCGCACGTGGAGGCGGGCGATAATGGCGTGATTCATTCCATGACGGGGGCGCTCATCACTGAGCGGGAAGTATGGCGGAATCGAGCCGAGCGGATAACCGGGTACTGCTGCTGAAACTGGGCGTCATCGCCTGCGTAATGTTCGCCTTCGCCTGGGCGCTGATCCCGCTGTACCGGGTGATCTGCGAGGTGACCGGCATCAACCAGCTGGTCAAGGCCGATGCTCCGGCGCCGGCGGCAGTGGCGAGTGATCCGGCGGTCACGGCGGCGCCGGTGCGCCTGCGCTTCGACGCCACGGTGCAGGCGGGCCTGCCGTGGCAGGTCAGGCCGCTGGTGGGGCAGATGGCGGCGCCGCGCGGCGAATTCGTGCGGGTCGACTACGAGATCACCAACGCCAGTAACCGCGAGGTCACCGGCCAGGCGGTGCCGCGCTACCTGCCGGCGGCGGCGGGTAATTACGTCAAGAAGCTGGAGTGTTTCTGTTTCCGCCAGCAGGTCTTCAAACCCGGCGAGACCCGGCGCTTTCCGGTGGTGTTCGTGATCGACCGCGCCATGCCAGCCGAGATCGGCGAGATCACGCTGGCTTACAGCGTGTTCGACGTGCCAGGGCAGGGGACGCCGTGAAATGGCTGGCCGGGGTGTCGGCGGTGTTGTCGGCGTTTCTCGGCATCCGCAAGGGCAAGGCGGCACGGCAGGACGTCACACTGCGCTTCTGGCAGATCGCGGTGGCCGCGCTGCTGCTGCTGGCATGTTTCATCGGCGGGCTGTTACTGCTGGTGTCGCTGGTGACCCGCTGACGTCGACGGGTCTGGACGTGCCAAGGCGGGCGGCGGCCTGCGGCGAAGCATGGCGCTCGGCGCGTTGCCGGGGCTGCTGAGCGGGGGGGGCTGTCGCTGCTCTTCCGCGCGGCCGGGCCGTCCTCGTTCCAGCTGGGGCGGGGAGTGAGTCATCTACAGGAGAACGGGCATGGAATCGGTCTCGCATCAAACGCATTACTTCGTGCCACAACCCTCGCGCTGGCCGGTGGTGGGGGCGCTGGCGCTGTTCTGCCTGGGCTTGGGCGCGGCACTGGCGGTCAATGGCGTCGGTTTTGGCAAGGTGTCGCTGGGGGTCGGCTTCGCCATCCTGTTCTACATGCTGTTCGGCTGGTTTGGCGACGTCATCCGCGAGAGCCTGAAAGGGGAGTATCACGGCAAGGAGGACACCTCGTTCCGTTGGGGGATGGGCTGGTTCATCTTCTCCGAGGTGATGTTCTTTGCCGCTTTTTTCGGTGCGCTGTTCTACGTGCGCACGATCTCGGTGCCCGAGCTCGGAAATTTCGAACACAAGCTGCTCTACCCGGATTTCGCCGCCGCATGGCCCTTGTCCACCGGGCCCGGCATCACCCAACCTTACCAGGCGATGGCGGCGTGGGGGCTCCCGGCCATCAATACGCTGATCCTGCTGTCGTCGGGCGCCACGCTGACCTGGGCGCACTGGGGGCTGATCCAGGGCAAACGCGCGTCACTGATCGTCGGCCTGGGCATGACGGTCATGCTGGGGGTGTTGTTTCTCAGCCTGCAGGCCTACGAATACCGCCACGCCATGCACGAGCTGAACCTGACGCTGGCCTCGGGTGCCTACGGCATGACCTTCTACATGCTGACCGGCTTTCATGGCATGCACGTGCTGCTGGGGGCGATCATTCTGGCGGTGGTCTGGCTGAGGGTGATGCGGGGGCATTTCAACCCCGAGCACCATTTCGCCTTCGAGGCGGCGGCGTGGTACTGGCACTTCGTCGACGTGGTGTGGCTGCTGCTGTTTACCCTGGTGTACTGGCTCTAGGGAGCGCCGGCCAGTGCCTTTATTCTTCGGCCAACCTCAGGGTTGGCCGAACGAGCGGAACTCACAGGTGATGGGGGCGCCACCAGCCGAACAGCGCGCCCAGAATCAGCAGGCAGAACAGGCCGATCGACAGCCCGACCCGGAGCGTCAGCGAGCGCACTACGCGTTGCGAGCCGGGCTCACTGCGCAACAGGCCGTTCAAGCCCCAGAACAGGGTGAGGATGATGCAGGCGAGCAGAACGAGCACGAGCAGTTTCATATCCGGTCCCCCTTTACCAGTGTCCTCTTGTAAGCCTAGACGAAAGTCCCGGGCTTGGCAGGCGCTGGGGTTGGTCCTGCTGGCCGGCGTGCCCGGCCTCCTCTCTGTCTGGCAATGGCAGCGAGGCGAGGTTCGCTCCGCCCAACTGGCGGCGTTCGACGCGGCGGCACGGCGTCCGGCAGAGCCCCTGCAGACGCGAGCGCTGTCCGCCGTGCCGGACATGAGCTGGGTGCAGCTGCAAGGCCGGCCGATGGCAGCGTCATTGCTGCTGGCCAACTCGCTGCTGGAGGGCCGCCCGGGGGTGAGGGTGTTGGTGCCACTGGCGCTGGCCGATGGCTCGGCGGTGCTGGTGGATAGGGGGTGGCTGGCAGACGCACGGGCAGGCACGCCGCTGCCGCCATTGCCCGCCAGACTGGATGGGCGCTGGATGCCCTTGCCGCAGCGCTTCACGCTACCCGGCGCGATGCGTGGCACCCAGGGCCGGGTGGACGACGTCGATCCGGTTCAATTAGCCCGGCGCGTGGGCCGGCCCTTGCGCGGCGGGGTGGTGGTGTTGGGTGAGACCACCGCGCCGTTGCGGGCCTGGCCCGCCCGTCCCCCCTTCGATCCCCGTCGCCACTATGGCTACGCTTTGCAATGGCTGCTGCTTGGGCTATGCCTGATAGCAGGGTCGGTGCTGTTGTGGAGGCGCACATGATGTCATTGCCCATCGATGGCCAGCCCGCCCGTGCCGGGGGCGCGGTGCCGCGACGCCGGGGCCGCCTCAAGCTGTTCCTGATCGCCCTGTGTTGCATCAGCCCGGTGCTGGGGTCCTACCCGGCGTACTACCTGATGCCGCCGGCCGGGGGCAAGAGCTACGGCCAGCTGCTGCAGGTGGCGCCGCTGGCCAGCGCGCGGCAGGAGGGGTGGCCCCGGGGCAAGTGGGTGCTGCTGACGGTGCAGGCCGGGCGCTGTTCCGATGACTGCAAGCAGCGGCGTTTCGTGCTGCGGCAGATCCATGCCGCGCAGGGGGAGGCTTTCACGCGGATGCAGCGCGTCGAGCTGCGCACGCCAGGTGCCGGCCCGCTGCCGGCGGGGCTGCTCGGGCTGCCGCTCGACCCCGCCGCTGCCTTGCGTCGCGACGGCTACTACCTGATCGATCCCCTGGGCAACCAGGTGATGTTCTACCCCGATCAGGCCGAGCCGGGGCCGGTCATCCGCGAACTGACCCGCCTGCTCAAGACCAATAACGGTCTGGGCTGAGCGCGGGCGCCGCGTGCCGGGTCCGGGCGCGCAAGACTCACGGCCTGTGGCTTGGCGCGGGCCGGTAGCCGCCAGAACCGCTGCCTGCGCTGCCCGGCCTGGTGGGCCAAACGGTGCTGACCACGACGGGAAACCCGTCCGAAAGGGGAGACATGAGAAAGCTCATCGGTTTCGCCATCCTGCTGGCCTGTCTCGTGGTGCCGTTCGGCGCCTACGTGCGTTTGTCCGACGCCGGCCTGGGGTGTCCCGACTGGCCAGGCTGTTACGGCCAGCTCTCGCCCCACCATGCCGCCGACACCATCCAACAGGTCGCCGTGGCCAACCCCGACGGCCCGGTGAGCCTGCCCAAGGCGTGGAAGGAAATGCTGCATCGCTACCTGGCGGCCTCGCTGGGGCTGGTCATCCTGCTCACGGCCGTGCTGGCCTGGCGGCGGCGTCACGAGCGGCTTCCGGCCAGTCTGTTGCTCGCCGGGGTGGTGGTGCAGGGCCTGCTCGGCATGTGGACCGTTACCCTGTTGCTCAAGCCCGCCATCGTCTCGCTGCACCTGATCGGCGGCATGAGCATCGCCGCCGGGCTGCTGTGGTTCGGCCTGCGTCGGCCGGCTGTCGAGGCGCCCCATGCCGTCACCGGGCTGGCGTGGATGCTGGTGCTGGCGGTGCTGCTGCAGATCGCGCTCGGCGGCTGGGTCTCGTCCAATTATGCCGCGCTGGCCTGCCAGGGCTTTCCTACCTGCAATGGCGCCTGGCTGCCGCCAGCGATGCGCTTCGAGCACGCCTTCCATCTGTGGCGGGAGCTGGGCATGGCACCGGACGGCACTCCGCTCGACAGCGCCAACCTGATCGCCATCCACTGGTTGCATCGTGCCGGCGCGGCCCTGGTGTCCGTGCTGGTGTGGACACTGGTGCTGGGGGGCTGGCGCCAGGCTGCGCTGCGTCCGTCGCTGTTGCTGTTGCTGGGGGCCTGGCTGCTGCAGGTGGCGCTGGGCATCGCCAATGTGCTGTTGCAACTGCCGCTGCCGCTGGCGGTGGCGCACAACGCCGGGGCATTGTTGTTGCTGTCGGTGACGGTGCTGCTCGCCGCGCAATGCCGCTGGCGCTCCTTGCCGGCGCTGCCCACGCTGTCCGTCCGGCTGCACCACGGCCTGACCGACAAAAGGAGCCTGCAATGACGACGCTGAGCCGCGACCTCACCCGGAGCCACGTTCGCGCCTTGTGGCAATTGGCCAAGCCGCGCGTGGTAGCGCTGATCGTGTTCTGCGCCGTGATCGGCATGTTCCTCGCCACGCCCGAACTGCCTTCGGCCAACCTGGTGATTCCCGCCACGCTCGGCATCGCGCTGGTGGCCGGGGCGGCGGCGATGGTCAACTGCCTGGTCGAGCGCACCGTTGACGCGCGTATGCGCCGTACCGCCTGGCGCGCCACCGCGCGCGGCGAGGCCGGCGTGCTGGAGACGCTGCTGGTGGCGCTCGGCGCCGGCGGTTTCGGCATGGCGCTGCTGGTGGCCTTCGTCAACGCGCTCACCGCCTGGCTGACGCTGGCCACCTTCGTCGGTTACGCCATCGTTTATACCCTGCTGCTCAAGCCCAACACCCCGCAGAACATCGTGATCGGCGGTGCCAGCGGCGCCATGCCGCCGGTACTGGGCTGGGCGGCCGTCACCGGCGACATCAGCGCGCTGCCGTTGGTGCTGTTCCTGATCATCTACACCTGGACCCCGCCGCACTTCTGGGCGCTGGCGCTGTACCGCCGCGACGACTACGCCCGCGCCGGCCTGCCGATGCTGCCGGTCACCCACGGCATCCGTTTCACCACCCTGTCCATCCTGCTCTATGCCTGCCTCTTGGCCGGGGTGACGCTGCTCCCGGTCGCATTGCGCGAGGCAGGCCTGCTCTACCTTGTCGCCGTTGTCATGCTCAACGCCCGTTTTATCTGGCTTGCCGCCCATCTCCATCGCCAGTATGCTGACGCCCTCTCGCGCCGCACCTTCACCTGGTCGATCTGGTACCTGACCTGGCTGTTTGCGGCCCTGCTGATCGATCACTACTGGTGGATTGCTCCGTACTGATGCGCGCATTCATAGTCAGACTGCTGACGTGCTTGTTGCTGGCTTCGCTGCTGGCCTGTTCTCCCGACACCCCGAAGGCGGAATTCAAGGGTACCGATATTGCCGGCGTCAAGTTCGGCGGCGACTTCACCCTGACCGATCACACCGGCAAACCCCGTTCGCTCAGCGAGTTCAAGGGTAAGGTGGTGGCGCTGTTCTTCGGCTATACCCATTGTCCCGACGTCTGCCCCACCACCATGCTCGAATTCGCCTCGGCGATGAAACTGCTGGGCCCCCAGGCCGACCAGGTCCAGGTGCTGTTCATCACCGTCGACCCCGAGCGCGATACCCCGGCGCTGCTGGCCGGCTACGTGCCGCATTTCGATCCCCGCTTCATCGGCCTGAGCGGCTCGCCCGAGGCCGTACGCGAGGTCGAGGCACGCTTCAAGATCGTGGCGCAGAAGCGCGCCGAGCCGGGCGGCGGCTACAGCGTGGACCACAGCGCCGGCGCCTATTTGTTCGATCGGAGCGGACAATTGCGCGTCTATCTGCCTTACGGTTTGCCCGCGGCCGATCTGGCTCATGATATAAAAGAGCTAATACGCTAAAATGGGCGTCGATGCGCCGCCGAAGATACCGAAAGTCGTGATTGTGACCGAAGAAAACCGCTCCGATAGCCCGGTCGCCCCCAGTGACACGCTGGACCTGGCCAACTACACCCTGGCATCGCCGGTCGAGATTGCCCATCATCTGCGCAGCATTGCCCAGCAGGGGCATATGGTGACGGTGTTTTCCAACAAGGGCCGCACCTTCATCCTCACCCGTATCCTCGGCGTCGACGCCCAGAACGGCACCCTGACGCTGGACTGGGGGGCCGAACCCGGCGTCAACGAGCAATTCCTGGCCAGCGAGCGCAACGTCTTCGTCTGCTCGCCGGACGGTGTGAAAACCCAGTTCGTCACCGGTCAGCCACGCCGCATCGAGCTGGACGGACGCCCGGCGTTCGAGGTCGACCTGCCGGAGCAGGTGATCAAGCTGCAGCGGCGCGAGTTCTTCCGCATCCAGACCCCGGTCGCCAACCCGGTGATCTGCCGCATCGTCGACTACCCGCAGCACACGCTAGACCTGCCGCTGTTCGACATCAGCCTGGGCGGCCTGTCGTTCTGGCTGCCGTCGCCGTCCACGGCGGGTTTCGACGTCGGGCAGGTGTACTACGACTGCTCGCTCGACCTCAAGCCGCTGGGCGTGCTGCAGGTCCGCCTCGAAGTGCGCCACCGCCTGCCGGTCCAGCGCCGTAACGGACAGGATGCGCTGCGCATCGGTTGCGCCTTCCAGCAGCTGCCGACCGCCATGGAAAACCTGATCCAGCGTTACGTCGGCCAGCTCGAGCGCGAACGCCGCGCCCTGATGCCCTGATGCCCAACCTTACTGAATATTGATTGCCTGAGCCTCGCCATGACGCTGACGATTGCCCTGTCCAAGGGCCGCATTTTTGAAGAAACCCTGCCGCTCCTGGCCGCCGCCGGTATCGTTCCGGCCGAAGACCCGGAGTCCTCGCGCAAGCTGATCATCGGCACCAACCATCCGGACGTGCGCCTGGTCATCGTGCGTGCCTCCGATGTGCCGACCTACGTGCAGTACGGCGCCGCCGACCTCGGCATCGCCGGGCGCGACGTGCTGATCGAGCACGGCGGCGCCGGCCTGTACCAGCCGCTCGACCTCAACATCGCCAAGTGCAAGATGATGGTGGCGGTGCAGAACGGCTTCGACTACGACGGTGCCGTCAAGCACGGCGCGCGCCTCAAGGTGGCCACCAAGTACCCCAAGATCGCCCGCGAGCACTTCGCGCAGAAGGGCGTGCACGTCGACATCATCAAGCTGTACGGCTCGATGGAACTGGCGCCGCTGGTCGGCCTGGCCGACGCCATCGTCGATCTGGTGTCCACCGGCGGCACCCTGCGCGCCAACAACCTGCTGGCGGTCGAGCACATCCTCGACATCAGTTCGCGACTGGTGGTGAACCAGGCCGCGCTGAAGCTGAAATACAACACCATCCAGCCGGTGCTGGATGCCTTCGCCTCGGCCGTGCCGGCCTGAGCCAGAAACGGAACCAGCATGCTGCGACTCTCTTCCTCCCAAGCCGATTTTGCCGAGCGCCTGAAGGCGCTGCTGGCGTTTGAAACCGCGCAGGACCCGGCGGTCGATGCCGCCGTGGCCGCCATCTGCGACGACGTCAAGGCGCGCGGCGACGCGGCGCTGGTGGAGTACACCAACCGCTTCGACCGCACCGATGCCGCCTCGATGGCCGGCCTGACGCTGTCGCGCGACGAGCTCGAAGCCGCCTACCACCGTCTTTCGGCCAACGTGCGCGAGGCGCTGGAAGCCGCCGCCGCGCGGGTGCGACGCTACCACGAGAAGCAGTTGATGCAGTCGTGGAGCTACGAGGACGAGGACGGCACGCTGCTGGGCCAGCAAGTTACCGCGCTCGACCGCGTCGGCATCTACGTGCCGGGCGGCAAGGCCGCCTACCCCAGCTCGGTGCTGATGAACGCGCTGCCGGCCAAGGTCGCCGGCGTGGGCGAGATCATCATGGTGGTGCCGACGCCGGGCGGCGAAAGGAACGACCTGGTGCTGGCCGCCGCCTACGTCGCCGGCGTCGACAAGGTGTTCACCGTGGGCGGGGCGCAGGCCGTCGCCGCGCTGGCCTACGGCACCGAGAGCGTGCCGCAGGTCGACAAGATCACCGGCCCCGGCAACGCCTACGTCGCCGCCGCCAAGCGCCGCGTGTTCGGCGTGGTGGGCATCGACATGGTGGCCGGTCCGTCCGAAATCCTGGTGATCTGCGACGGCGAGACCGATCCGGACTGGATCGCCATGGACCTGTTCAGCCAGGCCGAACACGATGAGATCGCCCAGGCCATCCTGCTGTGTCCGTCGGCGGACTACATCGCCCAGGTCGAGGCCAGCATCGCGAAGCTGCTGCCGACCATGCCGCGCCGCGCCATCATCGAGGCCAGCCTCGGCAACCGCGGCGCGCTGATCGAGGTGATGGACCTGGCCGAGGCCTGCGCCATCGCCAACTACATCGCCCCGGAACACCTGGAGTTGTCGGTGGCCGAGCCGGAAACCTGGCTGCCCGGCCTCAAGCACGCCGGCGCCATCTTCATGGGCCGCTTCACCTCCGAGAGCCTGGGCGACTACTGCGCCGGCCCCAACCACGTGCTGCCGACCAGCCGCACCGCGCGCTTCGCCAGCCCGCTCGGGGTGTACGACTTCCAGAAGCGCACCAGCCTGATCCGCGTCTCGCACGCCGGCGCGCAGCAGCTCGGCCAGATCGCCAGCGTGCTGGCCCACGGCGAAGGCCTGACCGCCCACGCCCGCGCCGCCGAATTCCGGCTGGATAAATGAGGCGGGCAAGGCCGTCCCCGAGTAGCCCAATCGGAACGAACGCGGTACGATGACGACTTGTCGCCACCCTGAGCCGGCCCCATGCCGGGCCGCAGCGTCCCGGCCGTGATCGGCCGGTTCGTGGAATCGAGATGAAACTGTCTGCACAACACCTGGTCCGCCCTGAAATCGCCGCGATGGGGGCCTATCATGTCGCCGATGCCTCGGGCCTGATCAAGCTCGACGCCATGGAAAACCCCTACCGCCTGCCGCAACCGCTGCGCGCGGAACTGGGGCAGGCGCTGGCCGACGCGCTGATCAACCGCTATCCCGATCCGCATGGGGGCGGCTTGAAGCAGCAGCTCAAGCACGCCTTCGCCATCCCGGCGGCGGCCGAGGTGCTGCTCGGCAACGGCTCCGATGAAATCATCACGATGGTGGCACAGGCCTTGGCCAAGCCCGGCGCGGTGATGCTGGCCGCCGAGCCGTCGTTCGTCATGTACAAGATGAACGCGCTGTTCTCCCGGCTGGAGTACGTCGGCGTGCCGCTCAAAGCCGACTTTGCCCTCGACCTGCCGGCGATGCTGGCCGCAATCGAACGGCACCAGCCTGCCGTGGTGTTCCTGTCCTACCCCAACAACCCGACCGGCAACCGCTTCCCGCGTGAAGACGTGTTGGCGGTATTGGACGCCGCGCCGGGGCTGGTGGTGGTCGACGAGGCCTACCAGGCCTTCGCCGACGACAGCTTCATGGATCTCGCCGGCCGCGTCGACAACCTGCTGGTGATGCGCACGCTGTCCAAGCTCGGTTTGGCCGGCATCCGCCTCGGCTACGCCGCCGGTTCCCCGGACTGGATCGCCGAACTCGACAAGGTGCGCCCCCCGTACAACGTCAACGTGCTGACCCAGGTGGCCGCCAAGGTGGCGCTCAAGCACATGGACGTGTTCAACGCCCAGGCCAGCGAACTGCGCCGCGAGCGCGCCAGGTTGGCCGAAGCGCTGGCACAGTGGCCAGCCTGCACCGTATTCCCGAGCGAGGCCAATTTCCTCACGGTCCGCGTCCCGGACGCCCTGGCCCTGTTCGACTACCTGCGTCAGCAGGGCATCCTGATCAAGAACCTGCACGGCGCCCATCCCTTGCTCGCGCATTGCCTGCGCTTCACCGTCGGCTCGCCGGACGAGAATTCCGCGGTACTTGCCGCGCTTAACGCCTATTTCGAATGACCATGCGCACCGCTACCGTTACCCGTAATACGCTGGAAACCCAGATCACCGTCAGCCTCAACCTGGACGGCACCGGCCACTCCCATTTCGATACCGGCGTGCCGTTCCTCGACCACATGCTGGACCAGATCGCCCGCCACGGCCTGATCGACATCGAAATCGTCGCCAAGGGCGATCTGCACATCGATGCCCATCACACCGTCGAGGACATCGGCATCACCTTCGGCCAGGCCTTCGCCAAGGCCATCGGCGACAAGAAGGGCATCCGCCGCTACGGCCACGCCTACGTGCCGCTCGACGAGGCGCTCTCGCGCGTGGTGATCGATCTGTCCGGCCGTCCCGGCCTGCAGTACCACATCGACTTCACCCGCGCCGCCATCGGCGGTTTCGACGTCGACCTGTTCTCCGAATTCTTCCACGGCTTCGTCAACCACTCGATGGTGACGCTGCACATCGACAACCTGCGCGGCGTCAACAGCCACCACCAGGCCGAGACCGTGTTCAAGGCCTTTGGCCGGGCGCTCAGGATGGCGGTCGAGTTCGACGAACGCATGGCCGGCGTGACGCCGTCCACCAAGGGGACATTGACCGCATGAAAGTCGCCGTTATCGACTATGGCATGGGCAACCTGCATTCCGTGCTGAAATCCGTCGAGGCCGTCAACGAGGTCGGCGCCGAGGTGTTTCTGACGCGCGATCCCGAGGCCATCGTCAAGGCCGACAAGGTGGTGTTTCCGGGGCAGGGCGCCATGCCCGATTGCATGCGCGAACTGAACAGCTACGGCTTGGCCGAAGCGGTGATCGAAACCACCAAGAGCAAGCCGTTCTTTGGCATCTGCGTTGGCGCCCAGCTGTTGTTCGAGCACAGCGAGGAGGGGAATACCCCCGGTCTCGGGCTGTTTGCCGGCAACGTGGTGCGTTTTGCCGACGGTATGGTCGACGCCAACGGCGATCGCCTCAAGGTGCCGCACATGGGCTGGAACCGGGTGTTCCAAACCCGGTCGCACCCGCTGTTCGCCGGCATCGACGACGGCGAGCGCTTCTACTTCGTGCACAGCTACCATTTTGCCCCGGCCGACCCCGGCCTGACCCTGGCCGAGAGCGAATACCCCGGCCGGTTTTCCTGCATCGTGGGGCGCGACAACGTGTTCGCGACCCAGTTTCACACCGAAAAGAGCCACCGCGCGGGACTTCAGATGATGAAGAACTTCCTCGCCTGGGACGGCAGTGTCTAACTTACCGACAAATCACTCAGCACCATGTTGCTCATACCCGCAATCGACCTCAAGGATGGTCAGTGTGTCCGCCTCAAGCAAGGCGTGATGGAAGATGCCACCGTGTTCTCGGACGACCCGGTCCAGGTGGCCGTGCACTGGCGTGATCAGGGCGCCCGCCGCCTGCATCTGGTGGATCTCAACGGCGCCTTCGCCGGCAAGCCGAAGAACCTGGCGGTGATCCGCGACATTCTCGCCGAGGTAGGCGAGGATTTGCCGGTACAGCTCGGCGGCGGCATCCGTGATCTCGACACCATCGATGCCTATCTCGGCATGGGTCTCAAGTACGTCATCATCGGCACCGCCGCGGTGAAGAACCCTGGCTTCCTGCACGATGCCTGCGATGCCTTCCCCGGACAGGTCATCGTCGGCCTCGACGCCAAGGACGGCATGGTCGCCATCGACGGCTGGGCCAAGATCACCCAGCACAATGTGATCGATCTGGCCAAGCGCTTCGAGGATTACGGCGTGGCCTCGGTGATCTACACCGATATCGGTCGCGACGGCATGCTCAACGGCGTCAACATCGAGGCTACCGTCAAGCTGGCGCAGGCGTTGACCATTCCGGTGATCGCCTCCGGCGGCCTGACCAACCTCGACGACATCAAGCAGCTGTGCGCGGTGGAAGGCGAAGGCATCGAAGGTGCCATCACCGGCCGCGCCATTTACGAAGGCAGCATCGACTTCGCCCAGGCCCAGAACCTGGCCGACGAGTTGAGCGTCTAATTGATTTGCGGGGCACTGCCGCACCAGTCATGTGGCTGGTGACGGGGTGTCCCGTCTTGCCGTGGTAGCACTCGCCCATGCCTTTAGCCAAACGCCTCATTCCCTGCCTCGACGTCACTGCCGGCCGCGTGGTGAAAGGGGTCAACTTCGTCGGACTGCGTGACGCCGGCGACCCGGTGGAAATTGCCCGTCGTTACAACGAACAGGGTGCCGACGAACTGACCTTCCTCGACATCACCGCCAGTTCCGACGATCGCGACATCATCCTGCACGTGATCGAGTCGGTCGCCGAACAGGTGTTCATCCCGCTGACAGTGGGCGGGGGCGTGCGCAAGGTCGAGGACATTCGCCGCCTGCTCAACGCCGGCGCCGACAAGGTCAGCATCAACACCGCCGCCGTGACCAACCCGGAACTGGTGAAAGAGGCCGCAGACAAGTTCGGCAGCCAATGCATCGTGGTCGCCATCGACGCCAAGGCGGTGACGCCTGAGAACGACCGCTGGGAAGTGTTCACCCACGGTGGACGCAACCGCACCGGGCTCGACGCGGTGGAGTGGGCGCAGAAGATGCAGGAGCTGGGCGCCGGCGAGATTCTGCTCACCAGCATGGACCGTGACGGTACCAAGATCGGCTTCAACCTGCCTCTGACCCGCGCCGTGTCCGAGGGCGTGAACATTCCGGTGATCGCCTCGGGCGGTGTCGGCAACCTGCAGCATCTGGTCGACGGCATCAAGCAAGGCAAGGCCGATGCGGTACTGGCCGCCAGCATCTTCCACTTTGGCGAATACACCGTGCGCGAGGCCAAGGAAGCGATGCAGGCCGCCGGTATCGAAGTGCGGCTGTAAGCCAGACCGAAAGAATGGAAGCAAAGATGAACTGGCTTGATGAAGTGAAGTGGGACGAGGACGGCCTGGTGCCGGCCATCGCCCAGGACGCCCGCAGCGGCCGTGTGCTGATGGTGGCGTGGATGAACCGCGAGTCGCTGCAGCTCACCGCCGATACCGGTATCGCCCATTACTGGAGCCGCTCGCGTCAGCGCCTGTGGAAGAAAGGCGAGGAGTCGGGCCATCTGCAAAGCGTCAAGGAACTGCGCCTCGACTGCGACGGCGACGTGGTCACCATGCAGGTGGAGCAGGCCGGCGGCATTGCCTGTCATACCGGCAGGGAAAGCTGCTTCTACCGCCGCTACGAGAATGGCGGCTGGGTGGTGGTGGACGAGGTGCTGAAAGACCCCGACGCCATCTACCACCAGCATTGAACCGGGCTTCCCGGCCGATGTTTGACCTAGGATAACCCTGCTCGACCTTTGTTAACGGCCGGTAACAGAATCGACATATACTTGCCGGATTAACCGCACAGGAACCCCGACACCATGAGCATTGACGTGCTGAAAACGATCGGCGACACGCTGGAAGCCCGGCGCGAAGCCAGTCCGCAGTCCTCCTACGTGGCTTCGCTGTTCCACAAGGGCGAGGATGCCATCCTGAAGAAGGTCGCCGAAGAGGCCGCCGAAACCCTGATGGCGTCGAAGGACAAGGACAAGCTGCACCTGGTGCGCGAAGTGGCCGATCTGTGGTTCCACTCGATGGTGCTGCTCACCTATCATGGCCTGCGTGCCGAGGACGTGCTGATGGAGTTGAAGCGCCGCGAGGGCATTTCCGGCATCGACGAAAAAGCCTCCCGTACCCCGACCGCCTGATATCCAAGGATTTGTGGACATGAGTGACTGCCTTTTCTGCAAGATTGCTGCCGGCGAGATTCCCTGCGACAAGGTATACGAAGACGACGACGTGCTCGCCTTCCACGACATCCGGCCAATCGCCCCGGTGCACTTCCTGATCATTCCGAAGCAGCACGTGGCGTCGCTCTCCGAGTGTGGCCCGGAGCACGAGGCCATGCTGGGCCGCCTGCTGGCGCACGTTCCCAAGCTGGCGCGCGAGCAGGGGCTGGCCGCCGGTTTCAAGACCGGCATCAACACCGGCCGCGCCGGCGGCCAGGAAGTGTTTCACCTGCATATCCATGTGTTCGGCCACAAGGCCTGAGCAACATGACCGCGGCGCCGTCCAGCGCGCGCGGCCTGAACGATCGTATTAAGTAAAGGGAAGTCATCATGGGTTCTTTCAGCATTTGGCACTGGCTCATCGTGTTGGTGGTCGTGGTCCTGATCTTCGGCACCAAGAAGCTGCGTAACGTCGGCGAGGATCTCGGCGGCGCCGTGCGCGGTTTCAAGGAAGGCATGAAGGGCGAGACCGAGAAGGATGACAAACCGGCTGGCCGCGTTATCGACGGCGAGTCCGAGAAGAAGTAAGCGGCGGACTGCGCGGTGTTTGAGATCAGTTTTGGCGAGCTGCTGCTGATTGGCGTGGTGGCGCTGGTCGTCCTGGGGCCGGAAAAGCTGCCGACGGTGGCGCGCACCCTGGGGGCCCTGATCGGCCGGGCGCAGCGCTTCGTCGCCAGCGTCAAGGCCGACATCCACCAGCAGGCCGACCTGACCGGCCTCGCCTCGCTGCAGCAGGAGGTACAGAACGCGGCTGCTTCGTTCCGGCAGAGCATCGAGACCGAGATGAAGGAGGTTGAAGGTGTGATGCAGGAGAATGTCGCGGCCGTGCGTGCAGTCGGTGACGAGGCCACCGCAGTGCTCGATTCCGCCCACTCCTCGATTGCTCCGCACTCTCCCGAGCCGGATGCGGCGCTGGGCGCCGATCTGTTTGCGGCCGCTCGCGAAGGTGACAGCACCGAGCCGGGCGCCGCGCCTGCCGTGGTCCACGATGAAAACCAGCTGGATCTGTTCGACAGTCCTCCGGTGAAACCCGCCACCCCTCCTGCCGAAACGCGCGAATGAACGAACAGCCTCTCCTGGCGCATCTGATCGAACTGCGCACGCGCCTGGTGCGTGCCGCCGCCGGTCTGCTGATTGTGTTTCTGGCCCTGTTTCACTGGTCCGGCGACATTTACCACCTGCTGGCCAAGCCTTTGCTTGACGTGCTGCCCAGCGGCAGCAACATGATCGCCACCGACGTCACTGCGCCGTTCTTCGTGCCGGTCAAGGTGACCATGCTGGTGGCGTTCCTGATCTCGCTGCCCAATACCCTGTATCAGATCTGGGCCTTCGTCGCCCCGGGCCTGTACGCCCACGAGAAAAGGCTGATTCTGCCGCTGGTGGTGTCCAGCGTGGTGCTGTTTTTCACCGGCATGGCCTTTGCCTACTTCCTGGTGTTCCCGGTGGTGTTCGGCTTCATGTCTTCGGTGACCCCGCAAGGGGTGGCGATGATGACCGACATCGACAAGTACCTGTCCTTCGTACTCGGCATGTTCGTCGCCTTCGGCGTCACCTTCGAGGTGCCGATCGTGGTGATCCTCCTGACGCGCATGGGCATCGTGACGGTGGAGAAACTGCGGGCCGGCCGCCCCTACGTCATCGTCGGAGCTTTTGTCGTCGCCGCCGTGGTGACGCCGCCCGACGTGTTGTCGCAGATCATGCTGGCGCTGCCTCTGTGGTTGCTGTACGAGTTCGGCATTATCATGGCCATTTTCTTCGGGCGTCAGCCCAAGCGCGAGACCGCATGAGTGTACGTTTCTTTCATTGGGGGGCGATCGTCAGTCTGATCGCCCTGATCCTGCTGACCCTGGGCTGGGAGCTGTGGCTGGCTCCCTTGCGTCCGGGCGGCTCGCTGCTGGCCTTGAAGGCCGTGGTGCTGCTGGCGCCGCTGATGGGGGTGCTCAAGGGGCGCATCTACACTTACCAGTGGTCGAGCATGTTCATCCTCGCCTTCTTCGCCGAAGGCGTGATGCGGGCCTGGGCCGACGCCGGGCTCTCGCAACAGCTGGCCGGCGTGGAGGTCATGCTGACGGTGTTGTTCTTCGGCTTCGTCATCTTTTTCGTTCGCTCCAGCCAATCCCAAAAAAATACATAATTGTCCTGCCTTACCCTTCTGGAATGTCCTATAACTGACTGAAACAGTAATAACGATTCAGTCAGGTAATGTGGCCAATAGGGGGTAGGAGATGGATAGCGCTTCCATCAAGGACATCGGGATATCCCCGAGGTCCGTGCATGTGGATCCGCTGCTGGAATGCCTGTTCCAGCTGACGCGCATTCATGGCGTGACGACCACGCACGAGGCGTTGGTGGCGGGCATCCCGCTCTCCAACAATCGGCTGACGCCGGCCTTGTTCGGTCGCGCCGCGCGGCGCACCGGCCTCGCCTCGCGCGTGAGCCGGCGCCCGCTCGACACGATAGACCAGCATCTGCTCCCAGCGGTATTGCTGCTCAAGGATGACGATGCCTGCCTGCTGTGGGGCTGGAACGATGACGGCTCTGCCCGTATCAGCCTGGGTGCCTTGAGCGACGGCGAGATGACCATGGCGCGCGAAGAGCTCGATGGGCGGTATCTCGGCTATGCCATCTTCGTTCGTCCCCGTTTCCGCTTCGAACCGCGTGCTCCCGAACTGGGCCGGGTGCGCACGCGCCACTGGTTCTGGCAGGCGCTGCTGGAGTGCCGTCCGCTGTACCGCGATGCCTTGGTGGCGGCCACCTTGCTGAATCTGTTCGCGCTGGCGACGCCGGTGGTGACCATGAACGTCTACGACCGCGTCGTGCCGAACCGGGCCACCGATACCCTGTGGGTGCTCGCGCTCGGCTTGGGGCTGGTGCTGCTGTTCGACTTCCTGCTGCGCATGACGCGCAGCTACCTGATCGATATCGCCGGCAAGCGGGTCGATGTCATGCTGTCTTCCCTGATCTTCGAAAAAGTCGTCGGTCTGCGCTTCGATGCCCGGCCGGCTTCGGTCGGCGCGTTTGCCGCCAATCTGCGCGCCTTCGAGCAGGTGCGCGATTTCATCGCTTCAGCCACCGTGACGGCCTTCGTCGATCTGCCTTTCGTGTTGCTGTTCATGGCGGTGATCGCCTGGATATCCCCGTGGTTCCTGCTGCCCCTGTCTCTGGCGATGGTGCTGATTCTCGGCGCGGCGCTGTTGATTCAGCCGCGCATGCAGTCGCTGACGCAGGACAGCTTCAAGGCGGCGGCGCAGCGCAACGCCTACCTGGTGGAGGCCCTGGTCGGGCTCGAGGCGATCAAGACGCAGTGTGCCGAGGGCGAGCAGCAGCGGCGCTGGGAGGCGGCCACGTTGTTCCTGGCCCAGATCGGTACCCGGCTCAAGGTGCTGTCGTCGCTGGCGAGTCACTTTGCTTCGTTTCAGCAGCAGGTGATCGTGGTCGGCATCCTGATCGTCGGGGTGTACGCCATCATCAATGGGGACGCCAGCCTGGGGGCACTGATCGCGGCGATGATGCTCAGCAGCCGTGCGCTGTCGCCGATGGGGCAGGTGGCTGGGCTCTTGACGCAATACCACAACGCACGCAACGCCCTGACGTCGCTGGAGGGCTTGATGAAGATGCCGGTGGAGCGCGACAGTGACACCCCTTTCTTCCATCGCGTGCAGTTTGTCGGTGAGATCGAGTTCAACAACGTCAGTTTCGTCTACCCGGGCACGCAGCAGGCGGTGCTGAAGGATGTGTCGTTCCGCATCAAGGCTGGCGAGCGGGTGGCCTTGCTGGGCCGGGTGGGTTCGGGCAAGAGCTCGCTGCAGAAGTTGATGATGGGGCTGTACTCGCCGACCGAGGGGGCGGTACGGGTCGATGGCATCGATATCCAGCAGCTCGACCCAGCCGAATTGCGGCGCCACGTCGGCTATGCGGCGCAGGATCCGTTGCTGTTCTATGGCTCGCTGCGGCAGAACATCACCATGGGGTCGAGCTTCGTCCACGATGCCAGCGTGGTTGCCGCCACCGAGATGGTCGGGCTGAGCGATTTCGTCAACCATCATCCGCAAGGCTACGACATGCTGATCGGCGAGCGTGGCGAGTCGCTGTCCGGGGGACAGCGCAAGGCGGTGTGCCTGGCGCGGGCACTGGTCAACGCGCCGCGCATCCTGCTGCTGGATGAGCCGACCAGCAATATGGACAGCGCCAGCGAGACCAAGGTGAAGCAGTCGCTGGCCAAGCTGGCGCAGGGACGGACCATGGTGCTGGTAACGCATCACGCGGGGCTGCTCGATCTGGTCGATCGTCTCATCGTGCTGGATCAGGGGCAGGTGGTGGCGGATGGTCCGAAGCAGCAGGTGCTGGAGGCGCTCAAGGAAGGGCGGCTGGGGAGAGGGCTATGAGCGAGGGTCGCGGTTGGCGTCATTGGCTGCGGGTGCGGCTGTCGGGCGCGGAGGGGGGCTGGGGCCGGCCTGGTTGGAGTGCTGGCTAGACTGGATCAGTGCGCGTGATCTGCGGGAGCGGCAGGATTTTGCCGCCGATGCCGATTGGGCGATTCTGGAGCAGCAGCCGGTGCGGCCGCGCTTCTTTGTCTGGCTGCTGCTGGCGATCGTGTTTGCCGGTTTGGTGTGGGCGTCGTTGGCCCAGGTGGACGAAGTGGCGCGCGGCGAGGGCAAGGTGGTGCCCTCCAGCCAGATTCAGCGCATCCAGAGCCTGGACGGCGGGGTGGTGTCGGAGATCCTGGTGCGCGAGGGGAATCGGGTGCAGAAGAACCAGCTGTTATTGAAGATCGACAGCACCCGTTTCGAATCATCGCTCAACGAGAACCGCGCACAGTATCTGTCACTGTTGGCCAAGGCGGCGCGGCTGCGCGCTATCACCGACGGACGGGCCTTCGTGGTGCCGCCCGAGGTACAACGCGAAGCACCCGACATCGGGGCGCACGAGCTGGAGCTGTACGGCTCGAAACGGCGCGAGCTCGAGGCCAACGTGTCGATCGCCCGCGAGCAGCTGGCGCAGCGCAACCAGGAGCTGGTGGAAGTGCGGGCGCGGCGGGAACAGGCCGAGCAGGGGCTCGGCTACACCACCAAGGAGCTGCAGGTGACCCGCCCGCTCAAGGACAGCGGGGCCGTGTCCGATGTCGACCTGCTGCGGCTGGAACGTGATGTCAGTCGCTTCCGCGGTGAGCGCGACATGGCGGCGGCGCAGATTCCCAAGATCCAGGCGGCCATCGCCGAAGCGCAGCGCAAGATCGAGGAGGTGGAGCTGTCGTTCCGCAACCAGGCCAGCGCCGAGTTGTCCGAGACCCTGGGGAAGCTGAGCAGCCTGACCGAAACCCGGGTGGCGCTGAACGACCGGGTGAAGCTGGCCGAGTTGCGCTCTCCGGTCAACGGCACGGTGAAACAGCTGCTGGTGAACACCATCGGTGGCGTGGTGCAGCCGGGCAAGGACATCGTCGAAATCGTGCCGACGGAAGACACGCTGTTGCTGGAGGCTCGCATCCTGCCGCGTGACATCGCCTTCCTGCACCCGGGGCAGAAAGCCTTCGTCCGCTTCACGGCCTATGATTTCGCGATCTACGGAGGGCTCGACGCCACGCTGGAGCAGATCGGCGCCGATACCGTCACCGACGACAAGGGCAACGCCTTCTATCTGGTGCGGGTGCGGACGCGCAAGTCTTATTTGGGGAGTGTGTCGCGCCCGATCATTCCGGGCATGGTGGCCGAGGTGGACATCATGACCGGCAAGAAGAGCATCCTGTCCTATCTGCTCAAACCGGTGCTGCGTGCCCATAGCTATGCCATGACCGAGAGGTAAGGCCGTGACGATCCTGCTCGCGACCTCGAGTCTGTATTTGTGCCAACGCTGGACGGAGGCACTGGCCGACGACGACCCGGTGATAGTGGACGATAGCGACCACCTGGGCCGGCAACTGGTCGGAGAGGCGCCGACCGTTCCCCTGTTGCTGGACCTGGCATGGCCGCATGCACCGCGTAGCGATGCGGACTGGCAAGCGCTCGCCCGGCGATGCCGGCCGTTGGTGCTGGCCGATGCCCCGCAGGAGCAACAGGGCCTGCACCTGTTCGGACTTGGCGTGCGCGGCTACGGGCATACGCTGTCGCCGGCGGTCATGCTGCGGCTGATGGTCGATACCGTCCTCAATGACGGGGTGTGGGTCGGCGCGGCGCTGATGGCGCAGATGATCGGCACCCTGTCCCGTGTCATCCCGGAGAAGCCGACGGTGGATGGCTGGCGCGATGCGCTCAGCGTGCGGGAGCAGGAGGTCGTGGAGCAACTGCTGACCGGTGCCAGCAACAAGCTCATCGCCCGAGAAATGGGCATCAGTGAGCGCACCGTCAAGGCGCACCTGAGCGCGGTGTTTGAAAAGCTCGATGTTTCCGACCGTTTGCAATTGCTGCTGAAGGTGCGAAGTTAGTCGGGTGATTGCCCTTCAGTACAATAAGAACTTGTTGATCGGCCTCCTATGCTTACGGTATCCATTCATCGAGTATAGGGAGAAGCACCATGGCCATCACGACGCATGTTTCCAGCGAAATCGCCGTGTCGGGCGAAGCCAAGGTCGATAGTGTCCACGGCTCCGTCAGAGTCATCAATGGCCAGGGTGAAGTACGCCTGCTCAAGGCGGGTGACATCGTCCATGTTGGTGAGCGGATCGTGGCGGATGCCGATGGTTCCGCCGTTCTGCTCACGGCCAGCGGCGACTCTCTGGTCATCGAAGGAGGGCGGCTGGTCGGCCTGGACGAGTCCATCCTCAATCCCCAAGCCGTTCCCGATACCCATGAAGCGGCGCTGCAGGCGCCGTCGGTGGATCAGCAGGCCGCCGCGGATACCAATGCCATTCTGCAGGCGCTCGAGTCTGGCCAGGACCCCTTCGCGGCCTTGGCGCCAGCCGCAGCCGGCTTGAGCGGGGCCGGTGGCGAGGATGGCGGGCTCACCTTCATCCGCCTGGCACGCATCACCGAGGGGCTGACCGATATCGGACTGGTGGGTAGTTTCGATATCGCGAACGTACAGCAGAACGATCTGGGCGGCACCTTGCCGGCCCTCTCGGTGAACAATGGTGTCACCATCAGCGACCTGACCCCGGCGGCGCAGGGTGGCGAGGGTACGGTGTTTGAGGCCGGTCTGGCGGGCGGCAGCACGCCGGGGGCTGCGACCAGCTTCACGGGCACCTTCGCAGTGACCGCCCTCGATGGACTCAACACCATTACGGTGGGCGGGGTCACGATCGTCTCGGGTAACGCGCTGACGGCGAACACCACCATCACCACGGCGCTGGGGAGCACCATCACCATCACCGGGTTCGACCCGGCCACCGGGGTGGTGAGCTACACCTACACGCTGAACACGGCGGAAACGCACGCCAGCGGCGACGGCAACAATGGCCTGCTCGACAACGTGGCGGTCACCGCCACCGATGTGGATGGCAGCAACTCGACCAGCACGCTGAGCGTGAACATCGTCGACGACGTGCCGACGGCCCATCCGGACACGGCGAGCGTGACCGAAGACGGCACGCTGACGGCCAGCGCCAACGTGCTGACCAACGACACGCTGGGCGCCGACAGCCCGGCCACGGTGACCAGCGTGAACGGCGCTTCGGCCAACGTGGGCGTGGCGATTGCCGGGCTGTACGGCACGCTGACACTGCACGCCGACGGCAGCTACACCTACACCCTGAACAACAGCAACGCCACGGTGCAGGGGTTGAGCGCCGGCGAGCACCTCACCGACAGCTTCAGCTACGGCATGCAGGACGCCGACGGCGACTCGTCGGCCAGCACGCTCACCATCACCATCAACGGCACCGACGACGGCGTCACCATCAGCGACCTGACGCCGGCGGCGCAGGGCGGCGAAGGCACGGTCTACGAAGCGGCGCTGAGCATCGGCAGCGACCCGAGCGCGACCACCGAAAGCATGAGCGGCACCTTCAAGGTGACGGCGGCCGACGGCCTGGACGAAATCGTCATCGGCGGGGTGAAGGTGGTCGACAACAACGCGCTGACGGCGAACACCACCATCACCACGGCGCTGGGGAGCACCATCACCATCACCGGGTTCGATCCGGCCACCGGGGTGGTGAGCTACACCTACACGCTGAACACGGCGGAAACGCACGCCAGCGGCGACGGCAACAACAGCCTGTTCGACAACGTGGCGGTCACGGCGACGGACAAGGACGGCAGCAGCACCAACGGCACGCTGAGTGTGAACATCGTCGACGACGTGCCGACGGCCCATCCGGACACGGCGAGCGTGACCGAAGACGGCACGCTGACGGCCAGCGCCAACGTGCTGACCAACGACACGCTGGGCGCCGACAGCCCGGCCACGGTGACCAGCGTGAACGGCGCTTCGGCCAACGTGGGCGTGGCGATTGCCGGGCTGTACGGCACGCTGACACTGCACGCCGACGGCAGCTACACCTACACCCTGAACAACAGCAACGCCACGGTGCAGGGGTTGAGTGCCGGCGAGCACCTCACCGACAGCTTCAGCTACGGCATGCAGGACGCCGACGGCGACTCGTCGGCCAGCACGCTCACCATCACCATCAACGGCACCGACGACGGCGTCACCATCAGCGACCTGACGCCGGCGGCGCAGGGCGGCGAAGGCACGGTCTACGAAGCGGCGCTGAGCATCGGCAGCGACCCGAGCGCGACCACCGAAAGCATGAGCGGCACCTTCAAGGTGACGGCGGCCGACGGCCTGGACGAAATCGTCATCGGCGGGGTGAAGGTGGTCGACAACAACGCGCTGACGGCGAACACCACCATCACCACGGCGCTGGGGAGCACCATCACCATCACCGGGTTCGATCCGGCCACCGGGGTGGTGAGCTACACCTACACGCTGAACACGGCGGAAACGCACGCCAGCGGCGACGGCAACAACAGCCTGTTCGACAACGTGGCGGTCACCGCCACCGATGTGGACGGCAGCAGCACCAACGGCACGCTGAGCGTGAACATCGTCGACGACGTGCCGACGGCGCATCCGGACACGGCGAGCGTGACCGAAGACGGCACGCTAACGGCCAGCGCCAACGTGCTGACCAACGACACGCTGGGCGCCGACAGCCCGGCCACGGTGACCAGCGTGAACGGCGCTTCGGCCAACGTGGGCGTGGCGATTGCCGGGCTGTACGGCACGCTGACACTGAACGCCGACGGCAGCTACACCTACACCCTGAACAACAGCAACGCCACGGTGCAGGGGTTGAGTGCCGGCGAGCACCTCACCGACAGCTTCAGCTACGGCATGCAGGACGCCGACGGCGACCCGTCGGCCAGCACGCTCACCATCACCATCAACGGCACCGACGACGGCGTCACCATCAGCGACCTGACGCCGGCGGCGCAGGGCGGCGAAGGCACGGTCTACGAAGCGGCGCTGAGCATCGGCAGCGACCCGAGCGCGACCACCGAAAGCGTGAGCGGCACCTTCAAGGTGACGGCGGCCGACGGCCTGGACGAAATCGTCATCGGCGGGGTGAAGGTGGTCGACAACAACGCGCTGACGGCGAACACCACCATCACCACGGCGCTGGGGAGCACCATCACCATCACCGGGTTCGACCCGGCCACCGGGGTGGTGAGCTACACCTACACGCTGAACACGGCGGAAACGCACGCCAGCGGCGACGGCAACAACAGCCTGTTCGACAACGTGGCGGTCACCGCCACCGATGTGGACGGCAGCAGCACCAACGGCACGCTGAGCGTGAACATCGTCGACGACGTGCCGACGGCGCATCCGGACACGGCGAGCGTGACCGAAGACGGCACGCTAACGGCCAGCGCCAACGTGCTGACCAACGACACGCTGGGCGCCGACAGCCCGGCCACGGTGACCAGCGTGAACGGCGCTTCGGCCAACGTGGGCGTGGCGATTGCCGGGCTGTACGGCACGCTGACACTGAACGCCGACGGCAGCTACACCTACACCCTGAACAACAGCAACGCCACGGTGCAGGGGTTGAGTGCCGGCGAGCACCTCACCGACAGCTTCAGCTACGGCATGCAGGACGCCGACGGCGACCCGTCGGCCAGCACGCTCACCATCACCATCAACGGCACCGACGACGGCGTCACCATCAGCGACCTGACGCCGGCGGCGCAGGGCGGCGAAGGCACGGTCTACGAAGCGGCGCTGAGCATCGGCAGCGACCCGAGCGCGACCACCGAAAGCGTGAGCGGCACCTTCAAGGTGACGGCGGCCGACGGCCTGGACGAAATCGTCATCGGCGGGGTGAAGGTGGTCGACAACAACGCGCTGACGGCGAACACCACCATCACCACGGCGCTGGGCAGCACCATCACCATCACCGGGTTCGACCCGGCCACCGGGGTGGTGAGCTACACCTACACGCTGAACACGGCGGAAACGCACGCCAGCGGCGACGGCAACAATACCCTGCTGGACAACACCAGTGTGGTGGTACGGGACGTCGACGGCAGCAGCGCGACCGACACCCTCAGCATCACCATCGTCGACGACGTGCCGTCCGTTTTCACCCCGGACACCGCCCATATGGTCGACCAGACCGCTACCAGCCATAGCGTCACCGATGAGCTGAATTTTGCCGGCCACACCGGTGCCGACGGTCTGGGCAACGTGGTGTTCAATATCACCGAGGGCATGGCGGCGCTGGATGCGCACGGCAATCAGTTGCGGCTGGACGGGGCGGATCTGTTCCTCTTCTATGGGGCCGACCAGACCATCCTGGTGGCCAAGACGGCGACGGGCGATATCGGCTTTACCGTCGATATCGATCCGCTCACCGACAGCTACTCCCTGACCACCTTCGGTATCCTGTCGAGCGGCCCGGCGGCGGTGGAAGTCACCAGCCTGTCCAGCGTCGGCGGCGGCAACGTCACGATCAAGGGGTTGCTGGATGTCGGCGGGACGACGCAGGACGTGATCCTGTCGTCGACCTCGGGCACGGTCAATACCGACCAGGATGACATCGGGGTCGGCGGCGGCCAGAGCCTCAGCAGCACCGACAATGTGCGGCTGGATTTCGTCAACGGGCTGGTTGTCGACAAGAACGGCTATAGCTACACCGACCACAATACGGTGTCCGGCTTCGAGCAGTTGGTGTACATCACCGGCAGCGCATCGGCGACCGCCAACCTGACGCTGACGGCGATCGTGGCCGATAACGACCAGACGTACGGCACGACGGACAGCGGGGAAAGCCAGCTTGATCTCAGCGTGTCCAACATCACGATCTACGACGCCAACCACAACGTCGTGGCCAACGGCACGCAGGGGCTGACCATCACCGATATCGGCAATAGCGTCCTGATCACCGGCATGCACGATGGCTGGAGCTACCAGATCACCTCCACCGATACCTTCAGCGCGGTGAACGTGGCCGGCGCCACCGACACCCACACCTTCTCGCTGGGCGCCTTCTCCTACTCCGAAACGGTGCCGTCACAGCCGATCGACCTGTCGTTCGGGATTACCGCGAGCGATGGCGACGGCGACACCGTGGCGAGCCAGATCGACGCCACGCTCTATCCGTCCGACGTCAGTCTGCTTGGAGATGGTAGCGCCAACACCCTGACGGCCACGTCGAGCCATCCCTACGTCTTCGGCTACGGTGGCGACGATACCCTGGACGGCTCGATCGGCCATGCGGTGCTGGTGGGGGGCGATGGCAACGATCTGTTGATCTACGGTATCGGCGATACCATCGATGGCGGCCAGGGGGTGGATACCGTGCGCTTCGACACCGCCGGGCTGGTGGACCTGACCGGCGCCAAGCTGAGCGATGTCGAACAGTTGCAGATGAACGGGGCGGCAACCAATACCACACTGCAGCTGCGGCCGGAGGATGTGCTCAACTTCACCAACAACGCCGATCACACGCTGTTTGTGCGTGGCCAGAGCGGTGATGCGGTGAACATCGACGTTGTCGACCCGGCCACGGCCCCGGCGGGAACGACGGTCAACATCGGTGGGGTGGATTATGTCCAGTTCCACCTCGATGTCAGCGGCTCGACGGTGACGATCAACGTCGAAAACACCGTGCAAACCCACTTCATCTGAGACGATTCAGCCTCATCGTCACGGGCCTCCCTGCGGAGGCCCGTTTTCTTTGCCGGGAGGACGACTGGCGGCTCAGGCCGCGCTCACCCCCGGCCCGGTGATGCCGTCCACGCCGGCGCGCAGCAACTGGCTGCCCTCCGCCGAGGTCGTCACGCCCTTGGCGTACACCTCGAGGTCGAGCATGCGTGCCACCTGCAGCAGGTTGGACAGCAGCAGTTGCGCTCCGGGGTCGCTCTCGGCACCGCGGATCAGCGCGCCGTCGATCACCAGGTAGTCGAGTGACACCTCGTGCAAGCGGGCCAGCAGGTTGAAGTGCTCGCCGGTCATCTCCAGCCCGATGCGCACGCCCAGCGGCCGAATCGAGCGGCAGAAGCCCTGGAACGCGGGCCAGCGTTCGGCCAGGCCGGGCTCCAGCCATTCCAGCGCCAGCTTGCCCTGGGGCAGGCTGGCCTGCAGCCGGTCACGTACCGTCTCGGTGAAGGCGTAGGGGACATCCAGCGAGGGCGCGCTCAGGTTGACGGCGATGACACGCTGCCCGGCCAGCGAGAGCAGGGCTTGCTCGATGGCTTCCTGATCCAGCGCCGGGCTCAGGCCGAGACGGGCGGCGTGGGCGGTGAGGGTGCCGGCACGCAGCGTGCTGGCCCCGTGCTGTGGCAGCGTGATCATGCCTTCCTGATGGATCACGGCGCCCTCGCCATTCACCACCGGGTAGAAGGCGAGGCGGAAGGCATGACCGGCCAGCGCTTCGCGCAGCCGCTTGTTCCAGTCGAAATCGCTGCTCGGCAGCGTGCCGCCATCCGGGTCGTAGCGGCACCAGCTCTTGCCGCTTTGTTGTTCCGCCAGGGTCACGGCCTCGTTGGCGCGCAGCAGGATCGCCGGCAAGGTGTCGTGCTGCGCATAGCGGGTGAGGCCGAGCGCGGCGCGCCAGCCGGCGGCGGCGGGGTCGCTGGCCTCTTGCCAGCGCTCCCCCAGCTCGGTGGCCAGTCGTTCCGCCGCTTGTGGTTCGGCTCCCGGCATCAGCAACACGAACTCGGCGCCGCGCAGGCGGGCGGCCTGCCAGCCGTTCTGGCCGCTGGCAGACCGCTGTAGCTCCGATGCCACGTGCTTGAGCCGGCGGTTGACCGCGTCGCCGCCGAGCCGCTTGTTGGCTTCGGCCAGGTCGGGCAGCCGCACCAGCATCAGTTCGCCTTCGGCGGCGGCCTGGGGGTCGGCCAGTTCACCGATCATGCGCTCTTCGAAGCGCGAACGGTTGGCCAGGCCGGTCAGCGGGTCGGACAGGGTGGCGGCACGCAGCTGGTCGATATGGCGTGCAGCCTCGTCCAGCATCGACTTGATGCGTCCGGAGAGCGTATTCATGGCGCGCGCCACGGCCGACAGCTCGGGGGTGCCGGGCTCCGCCATGGTGACGAAGCGGCGCTCGCTGATCGCCTCGGCCTGCTGGACCACCTGGTGGAGCTGGCGGCGAATGTAGCGGATGCCCACGGTGGCCAGCGCGCCGGTCAGCAGCGCCGCCAGCGACAGCCAGGCCAGCATGCGCAGCGAACCCTGCCACAACGCGATCCAGGCGTAGCTGGTTTGCGCCTCGACGGTGATGGTGCCGGCCTGCAGCCAGCCCTTGGAGAGGTTGGCCGAAGCCGGGCGGGGGTTGAGCGGCAGCAGTTGCTGGAACCAGCGGGGCACCTGTTCCTCCAGCTGCTGGTTGACCCGTTCCAGGCGGGTCTTGCCGTCGACCCCGGTCCAGCGGATGAGGCGGTAGTGGGCGTTGTCGAAGGTGGCGTTGATCAGCGTTTCGCTCATCGCCGGGTCGGCCTGGTACTGGTTGATCGACAACGCCAAGGCATTGGCGCCGCTGACACTCTGGGCGTACAGCTGCTGCGACAGGTAGTCGCGCGCGGTGAGCAGGCTGACCGTGAGGCTGGCGAGGACGGTGGTGAACAGCGTCATCGCCACCAGCAGCCAGACCTGTTCGATCAGCGTCATGTGGGCTCGTTTCATCGTCCTCCCTCCGGTCTCGCCGCCATGTCAAAAACCTTCCGCCCGCATCCGTTCCTGCAGGTTCATCCAGCGCGTCAGACGCTGCACGTTGCCGGCCGGGCGAGCGTTGTTGCCGGGCATCCAGACGCCATCATTGTTGAAACTGAAGACCGGCACCAGGTCGGGGCGCTGCGAGGCGGGCTTGATGTCGGTAATCAGGTTATCCAGCACCAGCGGCTCCCCCTCCGGGGTGGGGTAGTAGGCCAGCACCATGTGCGCCTGGCTGAGGGTGCTGCCGGGTCCGCCCAGCAAGGCGCGCACGTAGGTCAGCCGGAACTTGGCGGCGGGGATGCCCAGCAGGGTCAGCGTCATGTACTTGGCGATGACGAAATCCTCGCAGTCGCCGGCCCCCTTGCCCAGGGTCTCGATCGGCGTGGCCCAGTAGTCGTCCTGATGCCAGACGATTGTGTCGTCGCGGAACAGGATGCGGCGATTAAAAAAACCGTTGACCTCAATTACCTTGGCATTTTCAGTACGATTTCCTAAAACAGAGATAAGCGATCGCCATGCTTCGTAGTTCTCGATTCCACGTGGGCCAAATTTCTGGATGGCCTGGAATTGCCGGGAAAAATCCAGTGCAGCGTCACTTTTCGGCGTTGCGCAAGCCGAGACCAGACTGATGATTGCCCAGATCAGCAGGGTCGACCGCGCTCTCCATGTTCGAGGACCTGGCTGGGCGTTGCGGCGGTGTCGGCTATGACAAAGTGCCATTTGGCGTTGTCCTGGTTGCAATGGGCATGTGGCGTAGACGAGCTTGCAGCACTTAACTGATCTTCATAATAGGACGTAGCCATGAAACTGCGAAAAATATGCCTTGCGTTGCTCGGCCTGGGCTTTGCTAGTGGAGCATTGTGTGCCGAAGTGACCGATTTAAGAAGCGCCGTAGAGAATACCGTGGTGAACAATCCTGAGGTCCAGGTGAAGTGGCGCACTTTCCGCCAGTCTACCGAGGAAATCGGCATCGGCCGTTCCGAGTTCTTCCCGATCGTCGACGTGAACTACAAGTACGCCCATGAAGACCACAACGAGCCGCCGCTGTCGGGGGGCAACCAGGATTTTGACCGTTACGGCTGGTCGGCGGCGCTGCAGCAGAACCTGTTCAAGGGCTTCTCCACCGTGAACCTGGTGCGCCAGCTCGACCATACCCGGCGTGCCAGCTATTTCGACTTCCTCTCCGAGTCGGAGAACCAGGCACTGGAAGCGACGCGCGCCTACCTCGATGTGCTGCGCTACCGCCAGTTGCTCGAGCTGGCCCAGTACAACTACGCCGTGCACAAGGGGATTCACCAGCAGCTGATGCAGAAGGTCGCGGCCGGGGTGGGGCGGCGCGTCGACCTGGAACAGGCTACCGGTCGTCTGGCGCTGGCAGAATCGAACCTCATCACCGAAGAAGCCAACCTGCACGACGTGACGGTACGTTTCACCCGCATCGTTGGCATGCCGCCGCCGATGAGTCTGAGCAAGCCGGCGCCGTTCACGATCGCGAAGCAGGAACCGAGCGACATGTTCAAGCAGGCCTTCCAGCGCAACCCGCAATACCTCTCCGCCGTGGAGAGCGTGCGTGCCGCCACGGCCGAGGTGGACGTGCGCAAGGGCGCCTTCTCGCCTACCGCCGACCTGCGCGCCCAGTATGAACGCACCAACAATCTGGATGGCGTGGGGGGCGTGCACAAGATCGGCGTGATCGAGGTGGTGCTCAACATGAACCTGTTCCGTGGCGGTGCCGATCGCGCCCGTCTGCGGGCCTCCGCCGAGCGCCGCGAGGCAACCCGCGACCTGCAGCTGAAGGCCTGTCGCGACATCCACCAGACGGTCCAGATCGCCTACAACGACATCCGTCGCATCGGCGAGCAGATCGACCCACTGCGCCTGCATTCGCTCTCCACCGAGAAAGCGCGCGACGCCTACCGCAGCCAGTTCGAGATCGGCCAGCGTACCCTGCTCGACCTGTTGGACAGCGAGAACGAGCTGTACGACGCCAAGCGCGCCGTGGTCAATGCCGAGAGCGACCTGCTGTTGGCGCAAGCGCGGCAACTGGCCAGCTCCGGCCTGCTGCTGGAAACGCTGGAGGTCAAGCCGAAGGAATCGCTCACGTTCGACGGAAGCCCGTCCGACGAGTGGCAGGCCTGCGATACCTCGCTGGTGCCGAGTGCGACCATCGACAAGAATGCCATCCAGCCGGTGACGCTGGGGGCCTCCACCACGATGGATGCACCGCCGGCCATCGTGCCCGAAGCCACCAAACCGCAGAAAGCGCCCGCCAAGAAAAGCACGACCAAGAAGAGCGGCTGATTTCCTCCTGCTGTTTTCTCTGGACACCCCCGTGTTGCACGCACTTCACACCGGGGGCGTTTTTTTTGTCGGGTGGCCGGTGTGACCGCAGGCCGTCTCCCTGGCCGGACGCGGCCGGGCCATCGCGGTTAGCCGAGCCCGAGCGCCTCCAGCGTGTTGCGACGGGTTGCCGAGCGTACCGCCTCTGTGGTGGTGTCGCGCAGTTCGGCCAGTAGCCCGGCGTAGCGCGCGATGTTGGCGGGCCGGTTGGGTTCCTCTTGCGCCCATTCCGGGCGCATGTCCGGCGCGTCGGTTTCCAGTACCAGCGCGGACAAGGGCAGGGTGGCGGCCAGCCGACGAATGCGCTGGGAGCCGCGAAAGCTCATGGCGCCGCCGAAGCCCAGCTTGAACCCCTGCGCCAGAAAGGCCGCCGCCTGCTGCTCGCTGCCGTTGAAGGCGTGGACGATGCCGCCGACGACCGGCACTTGGCGCAGGTATTTCAGCAGCCGGTCCTGCGAGCGGCGCGCGTGCAGCACCACCGGCAGGCCATACTTGCGTGCCAGCTTGAGCTGTTCCACGAACAGCGCTTCCTGGCGCGCCGGGTCGAGGTCTGGCAGGTAGAAGTCGAGCCCGATTTCGCCCACCGCCAGCGGCCGGTCTTCGGCCAACCTGTGTTCCAGTTCGGCCAGGTGCGAATCCACGTGCTGCGACAGGTAGACCGGATGCAGCCCGAAAGCCAGCCAGCAGCCGTAGCGTTCGCGCATCGCCAGCGTCTGGGCGAACGTGGCCTGGTTGACGGCCGGCACCAGAATCTGGCCGATGCCGAGCCCGACCGCCTCGGCCACGACCTCGTCACGCACGCCGTCGAACTCCGCCGCGTCGAGGTGGCAGTGCGAATCGATCAGGCAATCGTCGTCGGGCAGGATGCGGAACATGGCGCGCAGAACCAGGATAGGGAGTGTGTAGAGTATCAGCCTACAAGGCCCGCCCGTGCCTTGCCAAGACGGGCATGCACAGGCGCATCACCAGACCGGGCGCAAACGGAGTCCCCAATGGCAAAACCTTCGACTGCCGACATCATCTGGCTGACCGATGTGGAAGAGCATGACTATGCCGCCGCCGCATCCTATCTTGCCTTGCTGTGGCGTGAAGACCGCGTGGCCGAGGTGGTGGAACACCTGCAGGCGGCGCCCCTGGTGCAGTTCAGGGCCAAGGACATCTTCCGTGCCTCTCAGCTCTCCCTGCTCGGCATCAGTAATTCCCATGTTGAAAAGGACCGGTCCAAGATTCGCAAGGGGGAGGGTCTCTCGCCATTGCTGCTGGTGCGCGACGAGGCAAACGGCAAGGTGGTGATCGCCGACGGCTACCACCGGCTGTGCGCCCTCTATGGCGTCGATGAAGACGCCTGGGTGCACTGCAAAATCGTGTGAGGTGCACGACTCGACTTGGCCGGCGCCGGGAGCGGCGGCGGGCAGTATACAATTCGACTCTTCACACCACGGTGCCCGCTGATCGCCATGAATCTCCTCTCCCTCCCGCTGTTTGCCGGTTATTGGACCGAAACCTCGGTCGACGTCAACGTCGTGATTGTGCTCAACCTGGTCGGCGCGCTGTTGCTCGGCATCGTCGTCGGCTACGAGCGGGCCTATCGCGGCCGTGCCGCCGGCATGCGCACCTACGGTCTGGTGTGCATGGCCTCGGCGGCCTTGACCGTGGTGGTTGGCTATCCGGGGTATTGGTACGGCGGGCATATGATGAGCAGCAGCGGCGACCCCACCCGGGTGATCCAGGGCATCGTCACCGGCATCGGTTTTCTCGGTGCCGGGGTCATCATGAAGGACGGCCTGAACATCAGCGGCCTGACCACCGCCGCCTCGATCTGGGCCTGCTCCGCCATCGGGGTGCTGGTGGGCATCGGCTTCTACGCCGCCGCCATCCTGCTCACCGTGATCTGCGCGCTGTCGATGATCCTGGTCTCGCGCCTGGAACAATGGCTGCCCTCGCATCCCGCCATTGGCGTGGTGCTGCGCTTCCAGAAGGACTTCGTGCCGCAGGAACACGCCCTGCGCCGAGCCGCGCTGGAGCGCGGCTACGAGATCGCCGGCAGCAGCCTGTCGATCAGCTACCAGGACGGTCAGCCGGAGTGGCACTTCACCGCCACGGTGCTGAACAAGAACGAGGGCGCTTCGCTGTCGGAACTGGCGGAAGAATTATCGCGTTTCGACGGTGTCCAAAGTTTCAGCATGGCACCCGCCCGCAACTGAATACGGGGCGCTCTGCCGGGCAAGCGTTCCATGCGCGGCCGTGCCATGTGAGTAGGGTCGCCGTTTGCTCCGCCTGAATTCAGTCAGCCAACTGTCATTTTCACCGTCTATAGTTAGTGCCTGGCACAGGTCGCACGGCGCTGACCTCTCGCCGGCGAGCCGTGAGTCGAGCGCTTCGAGCTGGCCTGATCCGGGTCGAGCTTGCCCGTCGCTACCATGCCAGTCCGTGGTGCCGCTTGCCGGGTATCCCCCGCCCCGGCACATCCCCGTATCGTTTCGATCTCTCCCTAAGGAGACGTCATGCAAATCCAGTCCTATCTGTTTTTCGATGGCCGCTGCGAAGAAGCGGTCGAGTTCTATCGCCGCACCCTGGGTGCTGAAGTGGAGATGCTGATGCGCATCAAGGACAGCCCCGAGCCACTGCCACCGGGCAGGGTGCCGCCGGGGTCGGAGGACAAGGTGATGCACGCCAGCTTCCGCATCGGCGACAGCGTGGTGATGGCCTCCGACGGCCGTTGCCAGGGGCAGCCGAATTTCCAGGGATTTGCCCTGTCGTTGTCGGTGGTCGATCAGCGCGAGGCCGAGCAGCGCTTCGCGGCCCTGAGCGAAGGCGGCCAGGTGCAGATGCCGCTGGGCCCGACCTTCTTCTCGCCGTGCTTCGGCATGGTCGCCGACCGCTTCGGCGTGTCGTGGATGATCATCGTGCCGGCGTGAGTGTCGATTCTGTCGTACCCCCATCGCCATGCCGGGGAGCGCTGACCCGACCGGTTGACCCCGTTGGCGGCGTGCTCCCTGTGCAACCCATCCAAGGAGCAACGCGATGCGATTCATGATGCTGATGATTCCCAAGGGCTACGAGAGCGCCGAACCGGGCGCCATGCCGAGTGCCGAGGCCGTGGCGGCAATGATGAAGTACAACGAGGCGCTGCAAACAGCCGGTGTGTTGCTCGCCCTCGACGGCCTGCACCCGCCCTCGATGGGCGCGCGCGTCTCGTTCGAAGGCGGCCAGCCCACGGTCACCGACGGACCCTTTGCCGAGGTGAAGGAGGTGATCGGAGGCTACTGGATGATCCAGGTGGCGTCGCGACAAGAAGCCATCGACTGGGCCAAGCGCTGCCCGGCTTCGGCCAACGAGGTAATCGAAATCCGCCAGGTGCAGGAGTTCGAGGACTTCCCGGCGGACGTGCAACAGGCGGCCGCCGGCTTGTCGGAGATGCAGGCACCGCCGGCGGCACGACGCGAGGGGTGAGCGCCTGCGCAACCGGCGCACATGGGCGGCGCCGGGCGGCTGGAAAGAGGATCGGTTGGGCCGGTGTCCCCGGCGATGCCGGGCATCTCTAGCGGTCCGGGCAGGGCGGCTGGCAGAGGGCAGGGTGTCGGAACCGGCAGGCGGCAGGCAACAAAAAAGCGCCTTGCGGCGCTTGATCGTGTTTTCCTGCGAGCCTTATCTGGTAAGGCCTGGTGCCCGGGGCCGGACTCGAACCGGCACACCTTGCGGCGGGGGATTTTGAGTCCCCTGCGTCTACCAATTTCGCCACCCGGGCAGGAAAGAGAAGGCAGTTTACCCAATGCCATCGAGCTTGTAAATGCGTGGCGCGTCAGTCCTTGTCCGCGTTCTTCAGCGCAAGGGCGCGGTCGTACAGCAATTTGCGGTTGGCGCCGGTGATCTGCGCCGCCAGCGTCGCCGCCTGCTTGGTGGGCAGCTCGGCGGCCAGCACCGCCAGCGTGTGCAGGGTCTGTTCGTCCAGGGCTTCCGGTTCTTCCCGCGGCGGCGCGGCATCGATGATCAGCACGATCTCGCCACGCTGCTGGTTGCTGTCGGAAGCCACCCAGTCCCGCATCTCCCCGGCCGGCAGATGGCGTATGGTTTCGAAGGTCTTGGTCAGTTCGCGTGCCAGCATCAGCCTCCGCTCCGGTCCCAGTTCGACGACGATGTCCTCCAGCGTGTCGAGCAGGCGGTGCGGCGCCTCGTAGCAGGCCACGCAGAATGGCGCGTTGCGCCAGCCCGCCAGCACCCGGCGCCGCTCGCCCGATTTGGGCGGCAAAAAGCCGTGAAACAGGAAGGAAGTCGCGGAGAGACCGCTGGCCGACAGCGCCGCCACCACTGCCGACGGACCGGGAATCGGGCACACGCGCCGCCCGGCGTGGTGCACCGCTTCGGCCAACCCGGCGCCGGGGTCGGACACCGCCGGGGTGCCCGCATCGGACACCTGCACCACGATCTTGTCTTCGCCGAGCCAGCGGATCACCTGCTCGGCCATGGCGCGCTCGTTATGCTCGCGCAGGCTCACCAGCTTGGCACTGATGCCGTAGGCCGACAGCAGGTGGCCGGTCACACGGGTATCCTCGGCGCAGATCACATCCGCCACGCTGAAGGCGGCCAGGGCGCGGGCGGTGATGTCGGCCAGATTTCCAATGGGCGTGGCCACCACATATAATGTGCCGCGAGTAAAACTTTCCCGAGCAGATTCAAGCAAGTGAGCAAACGACGTATGCAAAGAATGGCCTCGCTGTTGGTTGGCGTGTTGACGGCCTGGCTGGGCGTGGCCCAAGCACAGGTACCGGACTATATCATCCAACTCAACGCGGCGCCGCTCAAGGCCAGAGCCGCTGCCAGCGCACCGCACCCGGTGGCCGTCCCCGCGGCCAAGCCCGTCGTCGCGCCGGCGCCGCGTACCGGGCCGCGCATCGGCGTGCTGCTGCCGCTCGGGTCCGCCCGTCTCGGCGAAGCCGCCGAGGTGGTGCGCCAGGGCATCGAAGCCGCCGCCGCGGTCGACGACAAGGCCGACGTGGTGGTGGTGGCCGCGGACGAGGACAACGTGGCCGCACGCTACCAGACGGCATTGGCCGACGGCGTCAACGTCGTGATCGGCCCGCTGACGCGGCCCGCTATTGCCGCCGTGGCGCCGCTGGTGAAAGTGCCGACGCTGGCGCTCAACGCGCTGGATCGCGGCATGCCGGCCAATCCCAAGCTCTACAGCCTGGCCTTGGTCGTCGAGGGCGAGGCACAGCAGATGGCCGGGGTGATGTACGACGACGGACGGCGCAACCCGCTGCTGGTGGCGTCGCAAGATGCCTTGTCGGCACGGCTGCGCAAGGCCTTCGCCGAGCGCTGGCAGGCGCTGGGTGGCAAGAGCCCACGGGTGGTGGAGCTGGCCGGTGCCGATCAGGCGACACTATCGGCCGCCGCGGCGCAGGGTGACGCGGTATTTCTCGCCGTCGACGATAGCGAGGCGGCGGGAGTCAAGCAGGCGTTGCCTGCCGATCTGCCGGTGTATGCCACCTCGCAGCTGAACAGCCGCCATCCGTCGGCGGCGCTCAACAACGTGCGTCTGATCGACATGCCGTGGTTCCTGTTGCCGCAGCATGAGGCGGTCAGACGCTACCCGCGTCCCGAGGGCGCGCTGACGATGCAGACCGAGCGCCTCTACGCGCTGGGCATCGACGCCTACCGGCTGGCAGTGTTGCTGGCCAACCCCAAGGCGAGTCCGGCTGCGCTGCGTCTGGACGGCGTGACCGGCGACCTCCAGCTCGGGCGCGACCGCCAGTTCACCCGCCAGCTGCCGCTGGCGGTGCTCGGCGCGGGTGGCCTGCAATGAACGAACTGGGCCGGCAGGCAGAAGACCGGGCGCTGGCTTTCCTGCAGCAGCAGGGGCTGCGGCTGGTCGAACGCAACTGGCAGTGCAAGGGCGGTGAGATCGACCTCGTGATGCGCGAGGGCGAATACTGGGTATTCGTCGAGGTGCGTCACCGTGCCGATCAGCGCTTCGGCGGCGCCGGCGCCAGCATCACGCCGGCCAAATTGCGGAAACTCACGCTGGCGGCAGGGGTCTACCTCAGTTCCAGGGGTATCGACGCCCCCTGCCGCTTTGACGCCGTGCTGTCGCACGGTAACGGAGCCCCCGAATGGCTCAAGAACATACTGGCGTAAGCTACGTCGGATACAAAAGGATGGACATGGACCTGATCGAACGCGTCAACGGACACTTTCTGGAAAGCATCGCGGCCAAGCAGGAGACGATGGAGCAGCTGTCGCCGGCCGTCGCCGCCGCGGCGGAACGGATGGTGGCCTGCCTGATGAACGAAGGCAAGATTCTGGCCTGCGGTAATGGCGGTTCCGCGGCCGACGCCCAGCACTTTGCCGCCGAGATGGTCGGCCGCTTCGAGAAGGAGCGCCCGGGTCTGGCGGCCTTGTCGCTGGCCACCGACAGCTCGGCGTTGACCGCCATCGGCAACGATTACGACTTCGACATGGTGTTCTCCAAGCAGGTGCGCGCGCTGGGCCATACCAACGACCTGCTGCTGGCGATTTCCACCTCCGGCAATTCGGCCAACGTCATCGAGGCCATCTACGCCGCCCACGAGCGTGGCATGGGGGTGATCGCGCTGACCGGCAAGGACGGCGGCAAGATCGGCGAGATTCTCAGCGCCGACGACATCCAGCTCAACGTGCCGGTTTCGCGTACTGCGCGTATCCAGGAAGTTCACATCCTGCTGATCCACGCCCTGTGCGACGCCATCGACTACATGCTGCTGGGAGGAGAATGACATGCGACGCAAACTCGTGCTGCTGGCCAGCGTTGCCCTGCTGAGCGTGGGGATGAGCGCCTGCGTGCCGCTCGTGGTGGGCGGCGCAGCGGCGGGGGCGGCGGTGGCGACCGATCGCCGTACCAGCGGGGCCTATATCGATGACCAGGCCATCGAGCTGAAGGCCTCGGACCAGGTGAACGCCAAGCTGCCCTCGGCCCACGTCAACATCGCCAGCTACAACCGTGCCGTGCTGATGAGCGGCGAAGTGCCCTCGGAAGCGGCACGCGAGCAGGCCGAGCTGATCGTGCGCGGCACGCCCAACGTGCGCAAGGTCTACAACCATACCGTGGTGGCAGGTTCCTCGGCACTGTCCGAGCGCAACAACGACACCTGGATCACCACCAAGGTTCGTACCCGCCTGTTCGACGGCAAGGGCTTCTCGCCGCAGACCATCAAGATCGTGACCGAGCGCGGCGTGGTCTACATGATGGGCCTGGTCACCCAGGCCGAGGGCGAGGCCGCTGCCAAGGTGGTGAGCCAGACCTCCGGGGTACAGAAAGTGGTGACGCTGTTCGAATACATCAGCGAAGTGCAGCCCTGAGGCGGCACGGTTTCACCATGAAAAACGGACCGCGTGGCGGTCCGTTTTTGCGTCGGCAGGGCCGATCCGTTCAGTTGCGCGCCACCAGCACGTCGGCGCACAGCACGTGCATCGCCTCGTCGATCTCGATCGCCATCGACAGCGTCACGCAGTTGCGGGTGTCGGTCATCGACAGGTAGGGATCGCTCATGTACAGCACACCGGGCTGGTCGATGGCGTGCTGGAAGTAGGCGCGGCGAGACCAGATCGCCCCGGTGGTGTCGGTCAGCGGGGCCAGCTTGGGGTCTTCCGGCGCCGGCGGCTGCAGCGAGTTGAGGTTCTGGCCGATCTGGCGGCCGGCGCTGTCGAGCAGGAAGCAGCGGATCACGTCCGGCATGTTCAGCATCGGCGTGGCGGCGTGCAGGAACGGCGTGCCCTGCATCAGCGCGATGGCGGTCTGCACGAAGGATTGCCGTGCCAGCTCCAGTTGTCGCCGCGTCAGCTTGCGCTTGAGCAGCTCGCGCACCATCAGTTCGTCCCAGCGCGCATCGATGCGCGGGGTGATCACGCTATCGTTTTCCGGCTGGTCGTGCGGGCGCGAGATGTAGTAGCCCTGGACCAGGTCGCAGCCGGATTCCAGCGCGATCAGCACGTCCTTCTCGGTTTCGATGCCTTCCTCGACCACCAGTGCACCAATTTCGTGCATCAAGTGGACTAGACGGGGCAGCAGGTTGCGCGTGCGCGACTGGTTGGCCGCGCTCCTGAGCAGGTTGCGGTCGAACTTCACCAGGTCGGGCTCGAGCATGCACACCCGGTCCAGGTTGGAGTGGTTGACGCCGAAGTCGTCGATGGCGATCAGAAAGCCGGCCTGGCGCAGCAGCTTGACGCAGTCGATCAGCCGCTCCTGCGATTCCAGCGCGTGCTCGGGGACTTCCAGCACCACGCTGGAGGGTGGCAGGCCGGCCTGGATGATGCGGCTGGCCAGCGCTTCGGCATGGGCCGGCTGCGCCAGCGAGGCCGCGTCCATGTTGAGGAACAGCCAGCGGTTTTCGTGCGGGAAAGTGTTGAAGCCGCGGATGTGGTGCTGGCACACGGCCAGGTCCAGCTGGTGGCGCTGCTCTAACGAGTCGAGTCCCTGGTAGGCGTCAATCGGGTTGAGCGGCTTGTCGTCGCGGCTGGCGCGCAGCAGCGCCTCCATGCCCACGGTACGGCGGTGCGGCAAGCTGTAGATCGGCTGGAAGTGGCTGCCGAGGGTCAGGCCGGCAAAGCTGGGTGTCGGGGGGGCAGAGAGGGTCATCGAGCACTATCCTTGGTTCCTGTCTGCGCTATCAAGCAAACGGTATTCCAGTCTAGCCCAGTCGGGGGGCAAATGAAAAACGGGCGCCGCATGGCGCCCGTTCTGCTTGGCGATTCAGACCGCTCAGTCTTGCTGGATGCCGGCCAGCAGCCAGCGGCTGCCGCTCTTGTCCTTGACGTAGTGCCAGGTTTCGCCGAACGGCACCGCGGCGGCGTTGACCGTCTCGCTGACGCTGCCGGAGAAGCGCACGCTGGCGATGTAGCGGCCGCCTTCTTCGACCGCCTCGATCAGTTGGCAATCGAGCTGCGGGAAGTCGGCCACGTCGTCGTTGCCGGCGATGTCGGCGCGCAGGGCCTCGAACAGGTCCGGGGTCAGGTACTTGCGGATTTCTTCCAGGCTGTCCGGCGTGTTCAGGCTCTGCAGGTGCAGGAAGGTGGCCTTGGCCTGGCGCAGGAAGTTCGGCGTTTCAGTGCCGTCCGGCAGGCGGGCCAGGCTGGAAGCCGCCAGCGGCGCGCCGCCGTACGACGGCGTCGTGCCAAAACCGGAGCCGATCTTCGGAATCGGCTCGAAGCGGGCCGCTTCATGGGCCATGCCATTCGGCACGCCGGCCGCTTGCGGCAGCTGGCCGGCCGGATTGCCGGCCTTGCGGCGGAACAGCATCAGGCCACCGACCAGCAGCAGGCCGAGCAGGGCGATGGTGCCCCACGGAATGCTCGAGCCGGCCGGTTGCGTGGCCGGCGCCGAGGCGGGGGCGTTGTTGTTGTGCATGGCCGAGCCGAGCATGTAGCCGGCGGCGGCGCCGGCGGCACCGGCGGCGATGGCGGTGCCGATACCCGGGCCTTTCTTGACCGGGGCTGGCGCCGGTGCGCTCGGCAGCGGGCGTGGCGCGGGGGCTTGGTAGGACGGGGTCGGCGCCGAGCGCATCATGCCGGAGCTGCGGCTCTTGCCGAGGCGGGCGGCTTCGCTGAACGGGGCCGCCAGCAGGGTAACCAGGGTGAAGGCGAGTACGGTCGTCTTCGCACGCGGTGTCATGTCTGTTTCTCCAGTGAGAGGGGGTGTGTTGCCTCGATATGATCAATGCAACATCGGTTAGTTCGGGGCGACGGTGGCGATTTCAAGTACTTCGGCGACGCCCGCGGCAATGCGGAAGCGCACGTTGCTATGGTAGAGGCGCACGCCGTAGACCCGCTCCGGGTCGTCCTGGTAGGCCGGGCGCGGGTCTTGCGCCAGCACCTCCTCGATCAGGGCGGCCAGTTCGGGCGCGGCCGGCTGGCTGGCGAGCTGCTGCCGTGCGGTGTCGCTCCAGCGCACCGTCAGCGTCGGCGGCGGGCCGTCGACGAAGCCGCCGAGGGCGTCGGGCACCGCCTCGACGAAGGGGATGTAGGGCTTGATGTCGAGCACCGGCGTGCCGTCGAGCAGGTCGGCGCCGGCCAGCTGCAGTGTCACGCCGTCGGTGGTGTCGATGCCGAGCAAGGGCACCAGCGACAGCCCGAGCGGGTTGGGGCGGTGGGTGGAACGGCTGGCGAAGACGCCGACCTTGGCGTTGCCGCCCAGGCGTGGCGGGCGTACCAGCGGCGACCAGCCGCGCGCCAGTGTGTCGTGGAACACGAACTGCAGCCAGACGTGGGAAAACGCCTCGAGGCCGCGCACGGTGTCGGGCTGGTCGAACGGAGGCAGCAGCTGGAGCGTCATGCGGGCCGACTTGGCCAGCGCCGGCTGGCGCGGGATGCCGAATTTTTCCTTGAACGGCGAGCGGATCAGGCCGATGGGGGTGAAGGTGTAGGGCTGCATGGCGCCATTGTAGGCCCTGGCGCGCGCGCTTTCACCGCTCCAAGCGCAAAAGGTTGGCCGAAGCGGCTTCGGCCAACCTGTGGGAGCGATGTGGCGGTCTCAGCCGACGAAGTGGCGGCTGTGGCGGCCGTTGAGACGATCCATCGGCAGCAGCATGAAAAAGTCGGCGCAGTTGAAGTCCGGGTCCCAGGCCGGCTCGCCGCAGACGAAGGCACCGGCGCGCAGGTAGCCCTTGATCAGCGGCGGCAGCGGCGCCGGTGCGGCGTCGTCGCGCACGCGGTCGAGCGGCAGCGCCAGGTGCGGGGTGACGCGCCATTCCGCCGGCGCCAGGTGCTTGGCCTCGATCTGCCGGTACAGGCTGACCGCCTGGTGGCCGCCGTCGGCCGGGCTGACGCTGGCGCAGCCGGCCAGGTAATCGCAGCCCTGCTGCTGCACGTAGTCGGCGAGTCCGGCCCACAGCAAAGCGATCACCGCGCCGGAGCGGAAGTCCGGGTGCACGCAGGAGCGGCCGACTTCGAGCAGGCGGTCGCGCACATGCGCCAGCCGGCCGAGATCGAACTCGTGTTCGGAGTAGAGGCGGGGGCGCGCCGCGCCGCCGCCGGCGGCAGCATGCGGTAGGTGCCGACCACCATGCCGCTAGTGGCGTCCTCGACGATCAGGTGGGCGCACAACGCATCGTAGTCGTCGCAATCGATGCCGAGGTGGCGGGAGCTCAGGCGAGCGCCCATTTCGCCGGCGAACACGTCGAAGCGCAGCTTCTGGGCGCGGCGGATGTCCTGCGGGTTATCGGCAAGCCGCACGCTCAGGCGTGGCTTGCTGCGGGTGGCGAGGCTTTCGTTGAGCAGCATGGGGTGGTCTCCCTCGTGACGTGAGGACCATGCTAAAGCGCCTGTTTGACGAAGCCGTGTCGTCGCGATGACAGTGGCGTGACGGTGCGTGGTCGCCGCCGTGACAGGGAGAATCAAGCAAATCAATCACTTATCAGAACAGCGGTTTTGACGTAAAATACGCCGTTTTTCGTTCGCAGCGCGCTCACCAGCCATGATTTATCCGACAACCTTCGATGTAATAGTGGTAGGCGGCGGCCACGCCGGTACCGAGGCGGCCCTGGCGGCGGCCCGCATGGGGTGCAGCACGCTGCTGCTGACCCACAATATCGAGACGCTGGGCCAGATGTCGTGCAACCCGTCGATCGGCGGCATCGGCAAGGGCCACCTGGTCAAGGAAGTCGACGCGCTGGGCGGCGCCATGGCGCTGGCCACCGATATCGGCGGCATCCAGTTCCGTACCCTGAACGCCTCCAAGGGCCCAGCGGTGCGCGCTACCCGTGCCCAGGCCGACCGCGTGCTGTACAAGGCGGCGATCCGCCACGTGCTGGAAAACCAGGACAACCTGACGCTGTTCCAGCAGCCGGTGGACGACCTCTTGATCGAGGGCGACCGTGTCGCCGGCGCCATCACCGCGATCGGCATCACCTTCCGCGCCAAGACCGTGGTGCTCACCGCCGGCACCTTCCTCTCCGGCAAGATTCACGTCGGGCTGGAAAACTACACCGGTGGCCGCGCCGGCGATGCCGCGGCCTCGACGCTGGGCGCGCGCCTGCGCGAGCTCGACCTGCCGGTGGGCCGCCTCAAGACCGGCACGCCGCCGCGCATCGACGGCCGCACGGTCGACTTTTCCGTGATGGAAGAGCAGCCGGGCGATACCCCGGAACCGGTGTTTTCCTACCGCGGCAGCCGCAGCCTGCATCCCCTGCAGCTGCCGTGCTGGATCACCCACACCAACGAGCGCACCCACGACATCATCCGCTCGGGCTTCGAGCGCAGCCCGATGTTCACCGGGGTGATCGAAGGCGTCGGCCCGCGCTACTGCCCGTCGATCGAAGATAAGATCAACCGCTTCGCCGACAAGGACAGCCACCAGGTGTTCCTGGAGCCGGAAGGGCTCACCACTCACGAGCTCTACCCCAACGGTATCTCGACCAGCCTGCCGTTCGACATCCAACTGGCGGCGGTGCGCTCGATCCGCGGCATGGAGAACGCCCACATCCTGCGTCCCGGCTACGCCATCGAATACGACTACTTCGACCCGCGCGGACTGAAGTCCACGCTCGAAACCAAGAGCATCCAGGGCCTGTTCTTCGCCGGTCAGATCAACGGCACCACCGGCTACGAAGAGGCCGCGGCGCAAGGTCTGCTGGCCGGCCTCAACGCCGCGCTGTACAGCCGCGACCAGGACGGCTGGTGCCCGCGCCGCGACGAAGCCTACCTCGGCGTGCTGGTCGACGACCTCATCACCAAGGGCGTGTCCGAGCCCTACCGCATGTTTACCAGCCGCGCCGAGTTCCGCCTGCAGCTGCGTGAAGACAACGCCGACCTGCGCCTGACCGAGGCCGGCCGCCGGCTGGGCCTGGTCGGCGATGCGCAATGGGACGCCTTCTGCCGCAAGCGCGACGCGGTCGAGGCGGAAAAGACACGCCTGAAAACCACCTACCTGCACCCGGCCAAGGTCGACATGGCCGCCGTGGCGCAGTTGCTCGGCAAGCCGATCGAACGCGAATACAACCTGCACGACCTGCTCAAGCGCCCCGACGTCAGCTACACCGCGCTGATGACGTTGGCCGAAGCCGGTGGCGGCGTGGATGACGGCGCGGTTGCCGAGCAGGTGGAAATTCAGGTCAAATATCAGGGCTATATCGACCGCCAGAACGACGAGCTGGCCCGCCGCGACAATCTCGAGGACGTGCGCCTGCCGGCCGACATCGACTACAGCCTGGTCAAGGGGCTGTCGAAGGAGGTGCAGCAGAAGCTCAACAGCCAGCGCCCGGAAACCCTGGGCCAGGCCTCGCGCATCCAGGGCATCACCCCGGCCGCGGTCGCCCTCCTCATGGTTCACCTTAAACGCGGCTTTGCCGACGCGAAAAAAACCGCATGACACATACTGCAGAACTGACTCACGGCCTGGCCGAGCTGAAGCTCGACCTGACCCAAGAACAAATCGCCCGGCTCGAGTCCTATCTCGCGCTGCTGGCCAAGTGGAACCAGACCTACAACCTGACCGCGGTGCGCGAAGAAGAGCGCATGGTCAGCTACCACCTGCTCGACAGCCTGACGCTGGTGCCGCAGCTGGCCGGCGGCACGCGCCTGCTGGACGTCGGTTCCGGCGGCGGCATGCCGGGCATCCCGGCGGCGATCGCCCGCCCTGACCTCCAGGTGGTGCTGCTTGATTCCAACCACAAGAAGACCACCTTCCTGCGTCAGGCGGTGATCGAGCTCAAGCTCGACAACGTCGAGGTGGTGACCAACCGCGTCGAAGCCTACCAGCCGGAACAGAAATTCGACCGCATCACCAGTCGCGCCTTCGCCGAGCTGGCCGAGTTCGTCAAGCTCACCCGCCACCTGCTGGCTCCGGGCGGCCAGTACGTGGCGATGAAGGGCGTCTACCCCTACGAGGAAATCGCGCTGTTGCCGGAAGGCTTCGCCGTGGCGGAAGTACTGCCGCTCACCGTGCCGGGTCTCGACGCCGAGCGTCATCTGGTGAGGATCGTGGCGCAATGACCTGCCGCGTGATCGCAGTCGCCAACCAGAAAGGCGGCGTCGGCAAGACCACCACCGTGGTCAACCTGGCCGCCGGCCTGGCGGAGATGGGGCGGCGTGTGCTGATCGTCGACCTCGACCCGCAGGGCAACGCCACCATGGGCAGCGGCATCGCCAAGGGCTCGCTCGCCACCTCGGTCTACCAGGTGCTGTTGGGCGACGTCGGCGTCGCCGAGGCGCGCCAGCCGGCCAAGGAAGGCGGTTACCACGTGCTGCCGGCCAACCGAGACGTCGGCGGTGCCGAGCTGGAACTGGTGCACGAACTGGCGCGCGAGGCGCGGCTGAAGAACGCCCTGAGCGAGGTGCTGGGCGAGTACGACTACATCTTCGTCGACTGCCCGCCGTCGCTTAACCTGCTCACCCTGAACGGATTGGTGGCCGCCGAGAGCGTGCTGATCCCGATGGTGTGCGAATACTATGCGCTGGAAGGCCTGTCCGACCTGGTCACCACGCTGCGCAAGGTGCGCGTCGCGGTCAATCCCAAGATCGAAATCCTCGGCCTGTTGCGCACCATGTTCGACGCGCGCAGCAACCTGTCGCAGCAGGTGTCGCAACAACTGGCGCGCCATTTCGGCGACAAGGTGTTCGACGCCGTCATCCCACGCAACGTCAGGTTGGCCGAAGCGCCCAGCCACGGCCTGCCCGGGCTGATCTACGACCGCAACTCGCGCGGCGCCCAGGCCTATCTGACGCTGGCCGCCGAGCTGACGGCTCGGCTAGAATCCGCAACCCCCTCACTCTCGCACTGACACATGGCCAAACTCAAAGGACTCGGGCGCGGCTTGGACGCGCTCCTAGCCACCGTTGACGGCGCGGACGACCGCCTGCAAACCCTGCCCATCGACAGCATCCGCCCGGGCAAATACCAGCCGCGCACGCACATGAGCGAAGACGCGCTGGACGAACTGGCGGCCTCGATCCGCGTGCAGGGCGTGATCCAGCCGGTGGTGGTGCGCGAGATCGGGCTTGGCGATTACGAACTGATCGCCGGCGAGCGGCGCTGGCGCGCCTCGCGCAAGGCCGGCCTCAGCGAGGTACCGGCGGTGATCAAGTCGGTGCCGGACGAAGCCGCGCTGGCGATGGCGCTGATCGAGAACATCCAGCGTCAGGAACTCGACCCGATCGAGGAGGCGCGCGGCCTGCAGCGCCTGATCGACGAATTCGGCCTGACCCACGAAGCCGCCGCCGACGCCGTCGGCCGCTCGCGCAGCGCCGTGTCCAACCTGCTGCGCCTCTTGGCGCTACCGGAACCGGTGCAGACCCTGGTGCACCAGGGGCAGCTGGAAATGGGGCACGCCCGCGCCCTGTTGCCGCTCGAGGTGATCGACCAGATCGCGCTGGCGCAGCAGGTGGTGGAGCAGGGCTGGTCGGTGCGCGAAGTCGAGCGCCGCATCCAGCGCCTCAACGCGCCTCGCCCCGAGGGCAGGCCGCAACCCCGCCTCGACCCCGACATCCAGCGTCTCGCCGAAACCCTGTCCGAGTCGCTCGGCGCCGCCGTCAGCATCCGCCATGGCGCGCGTGGCCACGGCAAGTTGACGATCGAATACGCCAGTCTCGACGAGCTCGACGTCGTGCTGGCAAAACTGCAAGCAAAATCAAGCGCCTGATTCGCAACGGCGCGGGTATGTCAATTGGGGATTTTGTTGACTGGCATCAAGCCCCAAGCCTATAATCGGTCGATTTTTTTGCATTGCTGACATGATCAATCGGGAAGTAAAGCGAGTCGTGCGCCTGCAGGTGGTGCTGACCCTGGTGGCGGTACTGGTGGCAGCGGTGATCGGCGGTTTTGCCCCGATTCTCCCGGTTTCGGTCGTGATCGGCGGGCTGTGTGCCATTATTCCGGCCCTGCTCTACGGCAAGATCGCCTTCGCGCGCCGGCATGAGCCTCCGGCGGTGCTGATGAAGGCGCACTTCAAGGCCGAGGCGGTGAAGTTTTTCACCACACTCCTGATGTTTGGGGCGGCCCTGGTGTTTTTCAAGGATTTATCCGTAGTCGGACTGTTTGGTGGATATATGACAGCCACTTCCGGCTACTGGTTCGGGCTTCTAATCAAAAATTGAGAAAGCGCAATGGCAAGCAACGCAACAGAGTACATCAAGCACCACCTGACGTTCTGGAACTCGTCGCATGAAGGCGGCTTCTGGAGCATTCACGTTGATACCTTCTCCATCTCGCTGCTGCTCGGCTTCGTCTTCCTCGGCGTGTTCGCCTCGGTGGCCCGCAACGCCAAGCTGGAGAATCCGGGCCGTCTGCAGTTGTTCGTCGAAGCGCTGATCGAGATGGTCGATACCCAGGTCAAGGAAATCTTCCATGGCAAGAGCAAAGTGGTGGCGCCGCTCGCGCTGACCATCTTCTGCTGGGTGTTCCTGATGAACGCCATGGACATGCTGCCGGTCGACCTGCTGCCGTGGATCGCCGCCAACATCGGCGCCGCCCTCGGTCACGATCCGCATCACGTCTACCTGCGCGTGGTGCCGTCCGCCGACGTCAACGCCACGTTTGCCATGTCGCTGTCGGTGGTGCTCTACATCATCGGCTTCTCGATCAAAGCCAAGGGCTTGGGCGGCTGGGGCAAGGAACTGCTGACCGCACCGTTCCACGCACACAACCCGGTATTGGCGCTGGTGCTGGCGCCGATCAACTTCGCCTTCCAGATGGTCGAACTGGCCGCCAAGCCGATTTCGCTCTCTCTGCGTCTGTTCGGCAACATGTACGCCGGCGAACTGATCTTCATCCTGATCGCGCTGCTGCCGTGGGGCGCCCAGTGGCTGCTCGGCGCACCGTGGGCCATCTTCCACATCCTGGTGATCACGCTGCAGGCCTTTGTGTTCATGATGCTGACCACGGTGTACCTGAGCCTGGCGGTCGAAGCCCACTAAACGATTTTTCAAACCCTTTTACCAACCATCCTTGTAATACCTTTTAGGAGATATATAAATGGAAGCTCTCGTTTCTCAGATCCAGTCGATGACCGTTCTGGCTGCTGCCCTGATCATTGGCTTCGGCGCTATCGGCACTGCTCTGGGCTTCGCCATCCTCGGCGGTAAGTTCCTGGAGTCCTCCGCTCGCCAGCCGGAAATGATCCCGGTTCTGCAAACCAAGCTGTTCATCATCGCTGGTCTGCTGGATGCGATCTCCATGATCGGTGTGGGTGTTGCCATGCTGTACACCTTCAACAACCCGTTCCTGGCCGCTGCTGTTGCTGCCCTGAAAGCTGGCGCTTAATTCTTAAGCGTAAACGGTTGTTGTAGTCACCACACTGGAGGAAAACAAGCGTGGAATTCAACGCGACACTACTGGGCCAGGCGATTACCTTCGCCATCCTGGTATGGTTCACCATGAAGTTTGTTTGGCCTCCGCTGACCAACATGATGGAAGAGCGTGCCAAGCGTATCGCTGATGGCTTGGCCGCGGCAGAGCGTGGCAAACAGGATCTGGAAGCAGCTGAAAAGCGTGCCGGCGACGAGCTGCGCAAAGCCAAGCAGCAAGCGACCGAAATCGTGATGGCCGCTGAAAAGCGTGCCTCCCAGATCGTGGAAGAGGCGAAAGAAACGGCCCGCACCGAGGGTGCCCGTCTGGTTGCCGATGCCAAGTCCGATATCGATCAGGAAGTGCTGCGTGCCAAGGAGACCTTGCGCGAGCATGTGGCTTCGCTGGCCGTAGCCGGTGCGGAGAAGATTCTGCGCCATGAGATCGACAAGGCCAAGCACGCTGAACTGCTTGCCTCCATCAAAGCGGAGTTTTAATTAACTCATGGCAGAACTCATTACCGTAGCAAGGCCCTACGCCCAAGCGGTATACAGCCTTGCCACCGAGCAGCAGCGACTGGATGCCTGGTCCGAGGCGCTCGGTTGGCTGGCTGCCATGGTGAGCAACCCGGACGTAGCCCAGGTGGTTACCAATCCGAAACATACCGCACAAGAGGTTGAGGCGCTGATGCTGGGCGTACTCGGTGAGCGCGCCAGCGAAGATGTCAAACGCTTCGTCGGCACGCTGGTCGAGAACCATCGCCTGACGTTGCTGCCGTTCATCGCCGACCAGTTCGAGCTGCTCAAGGCCGAGGCTGAAGGTGCCATCGACGCGACTGTCGAAAGCGCTTTCCCTCTCACCGACGAGCAAACGGCCGAACTCACCAGCATGCTTTCCAAGAAATACGGTAAGTCCGTACGTCTTGACGTGCATGTGGCCCCCGAGCTGCTTGGCGGGGTGCGGGTGCTGATCGGCGACGACGTCATCGACGCGTCCGTGCGCGGCAAACTGCACACCATGGCAGCAAGCCTCAAGAATTAGGAGAGATCATGCAGTTGAACCCCTCTGAGATCAGCGATCTGATCAAAGCCAAGATCCAGAACCTGGCCGAAGGCTCCGAGACCCGTACCAAAGGTACCGTGATCTCCGTGACCGACGGCATTGTTCGCGTCCATGGCCTGGCAGACGTGATGCAGGGCGAAATGCTCGAATTCCCGGGCAACACCTTTGGCCTCGCCATGAACCTGGAGCGTGACTCCGTGGGCGCCGTTATTCTCGGCGAATACGAGCACATCTCCGAGGGCAACGAAGTCAAGTGTACCGGCCGCATCCTGGAAGTCCCGGTAGGTCCGGAACTGGTAGGTCGCGTGGTGAACGCGCTGGGTCAGCCGATCGATGGCAAGGGCCCGCTGAACGCCAAGCTGTCCTCCCCGATCGAAAAGATCGCCCCGGGCGTGATCGCCCGTAAATCGGTCGACCAGCCGATGCAGACCGGCCTGAAGTCGATCGACTCCATGGTTCCGGTCGGCCGCGGTCAGCGTGAGCTGATCATTGGCGACCGCCAGACCGGCAAGACCGCCGTGGCACTGGACGCGATCGTCAACCAGAAGGGCACCGGCGTCATTTGTATCTACGTCGCCGTCGGCCAGAAGGCTTCATCGATCGCCAACGTGGTGCGCAAGCTGGAAGAGCACGGCGCCATGGGTCACACCATCGTGGTGGCCGCTGCCGCTTCCGAAGCCGCCGCGCTGCAGTTCATCGCACCGTACTCCGGCTGCACCATGGGCGAATACTTCCGCGACATCGGCGAAGACGCGCTGATCGTATACGACGATCTGTCCAAGCAGGCCGTTGCCTACCGTCAGATTTCGCTGCTGTTGCGCCGCCCGCCGGGCCGCGAAGCCTACCCGGGCGACGTGTTCTACCTCCACTCCCGTCTGCTGGAACGCGCTTCGCGTATCAACGAAGACGAAGTAGAGAAGCTGACTAAGGGTGCCGTGAAGGGCAAGACCGGTTCGCTGACCGCTCTGCCGATCATCGAAACCCAGGCCGGTGACGTGTCCGCCTTCGTTCCGACCAACGTGATTTCGATTACCGACGGTCAGATCTTCCTGGAAACCGACCTGTTCAACGCGGGTATCCGTCCGGCCATCAACGCCGGTATCTCGGTATCGCGCGTCGGTGGTGCGGCTCAGACCAAGGTGATCAAGAAGCTCGGCGGCGGTATCCGTCTGGCGCTGGCCCAGTACCGCGAACTGGCTGCGTTCTCGCAGTTTGCTTCCGACCTGGACGAAGCCACCCGCAAGCAGCTGCAGCACGGTGAGATCGTTACCGAACTGATGAAACAGAAGCAGTTCGCCACCCTGTCGACCGCCGAAATGGCGCTGACGCTGTGGGCGGTGAACAAGGGTTACTACGAAGACGTACCGGTCAAGAAGGCGCTGGCATTCGAAGCCGCGTTCCTGGCCTACGTCCGTGCTAACCACGCCGACGTTCTGAAGGCGACCGACGCCTCCGGTAACCTGACTGACGACCACGAGAAGGTACTGGCCAAGGCGATCGAATCGTTCAAGGCTGGCTACAGCTTCAACTGAGCCTTTCGGCCAACGTTGTAGTCAACTGAAAGGTTCAGGAAATGGCAGTCGGAAAAGAGATTCTCACCAAGATCCGAAGCGTGCAGAACACGCAGAAGATCACCCGCGCGATGCAGATGGTGGCAACCTCCAAGATGCGCAAAACGCAAGAGCGTATGCGTGCTGCCCGTCCTTACGCCGAGAAGGTGCGTACCGTCATGGCGCACCTCGCTCAGGCGAATGCGGATCTTGAGCATCCACTGCTTGCCCGTCGCGACGTCATCCAGCGTGCCGGCATCATCGTCGTTACCTCGGACAAGGGCTTGTGTGGTGGCTTGAACGCCAACATCCTCAAGCGCTTCTTCTCCAAGGTGAAGGAGTTGCACGATGCCGACATCAAGGTCGACGTGTGCTGCCTGGGGCAGAAAGGTCTTTCTGCCGCCCAGCGCACGCGCCTGAATGTGACGGCGAGCGCGGTCCATCTGGGCGATGTGCCCAAGATGGACAAACTGATTGGCCCGCTTACAGTGATGTTGAAGCAGTACGCCGAAGGCGAACTGGACGCGGTCTACATCGTGTATTCCCGCTTCATCAACACGATGAAGCAGGAGCCGGCCCTGGAACAGCTGCTTCCGCTGTCCCCGGACAACATGGTGGTCGAGCACACGCACTCGTGGGATTACCTCTACGAGCCGAATGCGGTAGACGTCATGGAGTTCCTGGTGAAGCGTTACATCGAATCGGTGGTGTACCAGTCGGTGGCCGAAAACATGGCCTCCGAACAGGCAGCCCGTATGGTGGCGATGAAGTCCGCCACCGACAACGCGGGTAACGCCATCAAGCAGCTGCGACTCGTGTACAACAAGTCGCGCCAGGCAGCGATTACCAAGGAATTGTCCGAAATCGTGTCCGGTGCCGCAGCGGTGTAAGCCGGTAACAGACTGTAAAAGTTTATTGAGTTAGGAACCGATAATGAGCCAAGGCAAAATCGTACAAATCATTGGCCCGGTACTCGACGTGGAGTTTCCGCGCGATGCCATGCCAAGGGTTTATGATGCCCTGAAGCTGGTCGACACCGATCTGACGCTTGAAGTCCAGCAGCAGCTGGGCGACGGCGTGGTGCGGACCATTGCGATGGGCAGCTCGGACGGCCTGAAGCGTGGCATGGCAGTAGTCAACACCGGCGCAGGGATTTCCGTGCCGGTAGGTGCCGCCACCCTGGGTCGTATCATGGACGTGCTGGGTAACCCGGTGGACGAAGCCGGTCCGGTCGCCACCGACGCCCGTCGCGCCATCCACCAGCCGGCCCCGAAGTTCGACGAACTGTCGAGCGCGACCGAACTGCTGGAAACCGGCATCAAGGTGATCGACCTGCTGTGTCCGTTCGCCAAGGGCGGTAAAGTGGGTCTGTTCGGCGGTGCCGGTGTGGGCAAGACCGTGAACATGATGGAGCTCATCAACAACATCGCCAAGGCGCACTCGGGCTTGTCCGTGTTCGCCGGCGTGGGTGAGCGTACCCGTGAAGGTAACGACTTCTACCACGAAATGAAGGACTCCAACGTCCTCGACAAAGTGGCGATGGTTTACGGCCAGATGAACGAGCCGCCGGGCAACCGTCTGCGCGTAGCGCTGACCGGTCTGACCATGGCCGAGCATTTCCGTGACGAGAAGGACGAAAGCGGCAAGGGCCGCGACGTGCTGTTCTTCGTGGACAACATCTACCGTTACACCCTGGCCGGTACCGAAGTATCCGCCCTGCTGGGTCGTATGCCGTCCGCGGTGGGTTACCAGCCGACGCTGGCCGAGGAAATGGGCCGCCTGCAGGAACGTATTACCTCGACCAAGGAAGGTTCCATTACTTCCATCCAGGCCGTTTACGTCCCTGCCGATGACTTGACCGACCCGTCCCCGGCGACCACCTTCGCCCACCTGGATGCGACCGTGGTACTGTCGCGTGACATCGCTTCGCTGGGTATCTACCCGGCGGTGGATCCGCTCGACTCCACTTCCCGCCAGCTGGATCCGCTGGTGGTAGGTGACGAGCACTACTCTGTGGCGCGTGGTGTACAAACCACCCTGCAGAAGTACAAGGAACTGCGCGACATCATCGCGATTCTGGGTATGGATGAACTGTCCGAAGAGGACAAGCTGGTCGTGGCGCGTGCTCGTAAGATTCAGCGCTTCCTCTCCCAGCCGTTCCACGTGGCCGAAGTATTTACCGGTTCGCCGGGCAAGTACGTGTCGCTTCGTGACACCATCAAGGGCTTCAAGGCCATTCTCAGCGGTGAGTACGACCACCTGCCGGAACAAGCGTTCTACATGGTTGGCTCCATCGACGAAGCTGCTGAGAAAGCCAAGTCCCTGTAACCAAGGAGAGGGCTCATGGCCAAGATGCATGTGGAAGTGGTCAGCACCGAACAGCTCATCTACTCGGGTGAGGCAGAATTCCTCGTGGCTCCGGCCCAGGAAGGCGAGATCGGTGTGTATCCGCGACACGTGCCGCTGCTGACCCGTATCAAGCCCGGCGTACTGCGTCTGACAGTGCCGGGCTCCAAGGACGAGGTATTGGTGGCGGTGTCGGGCGGCATGATGGAAGTGCAACCGACCCACATCACTGTTCTGGCCGATACGGCGATTCGCGGTGAGGATATCGACGAGGCTCGTGCCAACGAGGCCAAGCGTGCCGCCGAGGAAACGTTGAAGAAGTCGGTCGACGACCTCGACACGGCAAAAGCCCACGCCGCGCTGGCGGTGGCGATTGCCGAGCTGAAGGCGCTCGACTACCTCAGAAAGCGTGTCCACTAAAAGCACGCGAGCAAATCGTGTATAGTGCAAGGCTGCCACATCTGTGGCAGCCTTTTTTCATTGTTTAACGCATAGTCAACGCTCATGGCCCGACTCAGTATCGTCATTCTCGCTGCCGGCAAAGGCAAGCGCATGTACTCCTCCCTGCCCAAGGTGCTGCATCCGATCGGGGGCGAACCGATGCTGGCGCGGGTAATCCGCACCGCCCGCTCACTCGACCCGGAAACACTGGTGGTGGTGTACGGCCACGGCGGCGACAAGGTACGGGCGGTGATTGGCGAAACGGCGGTGAGCTGGGCCGAGCAGGCCGAGCAGTTGGGCACCGGGCACGCACTGAAGATGGCCTTGCCGGCCTTGCCGGCCGACGGCAAGACGCTGGTACTGTACGGCGACGTTCCGTTGATTACCCAGTCGACGCTGCTGGATCTGGTGGCAGCCGCCGGTGACGAGGTTGCCCTGCTGACCGATGTTCTCGACAACCCTTCCGGCTACGGCCGCATCGTGCGCGATAATGATGGCAGCATCCGCGCCATCGTCGAAGACAAGGACTGTGCGCCCGAGCAGCAGGCCATCCGCGAGATCAACACCGGCATGCTGGTGCTGCCGAATGCCCGTCTGGCCGGCTGGCTCAGCGCGTTGTCCAACGGCAACGCCCAGGGCGAATATTATCTGACCGACGTGATCGAACTGGCCGTGCGTGACGGTGTGCGCGTGCATGGTGTGAAAGTACCGGCGTCGTGGCAGGCCGCCGGCGTCAACAACAAGGTGCAGCTGGCCGAACTGGAACGCATCCTGCAGCAGAACCAGGCGCGTGCCCTGCTGGAAGCCGGCGTCACGCTGGCCGACCCGGCGCGCATCGACATCCGCGGCGTGCTGCGCCACGGCCAGGACGTCAGCATCGACGTCGGCTGCGTGTTCGAGGGGGAGGTCGAACTGGGCGAGGGCGTCTCGATCGGCGCCCTCTGCGTGCTGAAGAACGTCAAGGTGGCGGCCGGCAGCAAGATCGCGCCGTTCTCGCACCTGGAAGACGCGGTGGTCGGCGCCGGCTGCAAGATCGGTCCCTACGCCCGTCTGCGTCCGGGGGCGGAACTCGCCGAGCAGGTGCACATCGGCAATTTTGTCGAGGTGAAGAAGAGCCGCATCGGCGTCGGTTCCAAGGTCAATCATCTGACCTACATCGGTGACGCCGAAATCGGCAGCGGCAGCAACATCGGTGCCGGCACGGTGACCTGTAACTACGACGGCGTCAACAAATTCAAGACCGTGATCGGCGACAACGCCTTCATCGGCTCCGGCACCATGCTGGTAGCGCCGGTGACGGTGGAGGACGGCGCCACCATCGGCGCCGGTTCGGTGATCAGCAAGACCGCGCCGGCCGAGGCGCTGACCGTGGCGCGGGCGCGCCAGACCACGGTCGCCGGCTGGCAGCGCCCGCCGAAGAAGGGCTGAGGCACGGCACCGTGCAGCCCGGGTAGTGAAGACATCGCGATAACTGTAACCTTCGGCCGGGAATGGCCGGAGGAGGCTTGGGGTGCGACCCCGCAAGGAAGACTGATATGTGTGGCATTGTCGGCGCGATTGCAGCGCGTAATGTGGTTCCGGTTCTGGTCGAAGGCCTGAAGCGCCTCGAATACCGTGGTTACGACTCGGCCGGGGTTGCCGTGCTGGCGGGGAACGAGATCCGCCGCGTGCGCCGTGTCGGCCGCGTCGCCGAAATGGAAAGCGCGACCCTGGCCGAAGGCCTCGATGGTCAGCTTGGCATTGGCCATACCCGTTGGGCGACGCACGGCGGCGTGACCGAACCCAATGCTCACCCGCATATTTCGCACGGCCAGATCGCCGTGGTCCACAACGGCATCATCGAAAACCACGAGGCGCAGCGCGAACGGCTCAAGGGGCTGGGTTACCGCTTCGAATCGCAGACCGACACCGAGGTCATCGCCCACCTGGTGCATCACTATTACCAGGCTTCGGCCAACCTGTTCGAGGCGGTGCGCAGTACCGTGCGCGAACTGACCGGCGCCTACGCCATCGGCGTGATCGCGCTGGACCGTCCGGACGAGCTGATCTGCGCGCGCATGGGCTGTCCGCTGCTGGTGGGCCTGGGCGACGGTGAGAACTTCATCGCCTCCGACGTCTCGGCGATCCTGTCCGCCACACGCCGCGTGATTTTCCTGGAAGAGGGCGATTTGGGCTATATCACCCGCGACGGCGTCAAGCTGATCGACAAGGACGACCAGCCGGTGGAGCGCGCCGTGCACGTCTCCGACGTCTCGCTGGCCTCGCTCGAGCTAGGCCCGTACAGCCACTTCATGCAGAAGGAAATCCACGAGCAGCCCAAGGCCTTGTCGGACACCATCGAAGCGGTACTCGACGCCGGCTTTACCGCTGCGTTGTTCGGCCCCAACGCTGCCGCGCTGCTGCCGACGCTGGAAGGCGTCAAGATTCTTGCCTGCGGCACCAGCTATTACGCTGGCCTGACCGCCAAATACTGGATCGAGAGCATCGCCGGCGTGCCGTGCGATGTCGAGATCGCCAGCGAATACCGCTACCGCGACGCCTGGGCCAACCCCAAGCACCTGGTCGTCACCATCTCGCAGTCGGGTGAAACGCTCGACACCATGGAGGCGCTGAAGTACGCCAAGTCGCTCGGCCACACAGCTGCCCTGTCTATTTGCAACGTGCGTGAATCGGCCATCCCGCGCGCCTCCGAACTGGTGTTCTACACCCGCGCCGGCGCCGAGATCGGCGTCGCCTCGACCAAGGCCTTCACCACTCAGCTGGTCGCCCTGTTCGCGCTGGCGGTGACGCTGGGCAAGGTGCGCGGCCGCGTCAGCGACGAGCAGCAGGCACAATACCTGGACGAGTTGCGCCACCTGCCGGGCAGCGTGCAGCACGCCCTCAACCTCGAGCCGCAGATCAAGACCTGGGCCGACAAGTTCGCCGCCAAGAACGACGCGCTGTTCCTCGGCCGCGGTCTGCACTACCCGATCGCCCTCGAAGGCGCGCTCAAGCTCAAGGAAATCTCCTACATCCACGCTGAAGCCTACCCGGCGGGCGAGCTCAAGCACGGTCCGCTGGCGCTGGTCGACAGCAACATGCCGGTGGTGGTGATTGCGCCCAACGACAGCCTGCTGGAAAAGGTGAAGTCCAATATGCAGGAAGTGCGCGCACGCGGCGGCGAACTGTTCGTGTTCGCCGACCTCGACAGCCACTTCAGCGAGTCGGAGGGCGTACACGTGATCCGTACCCCGCGTCACGTCGGCGTGCTGAGCCCGGTGGTGCACGCCATCCCCGTGCAGCTGCTGGCCTACCACGCGGCGCTGGCGCGCGGCACCGACGTGGACAAGCCACGCAATCTAGCCAAATCCGTAACGGTAGAATGACTTTGTCATATTTTATTTGACTGGAGCAAATAAAGTCTGTCGGATCCGAATAAAGTTCGTCGGAGTCTGACCAAAAAGAAGGGGCCATTGGCCCCTTTTTACTTTTCAGGTTGGCGGACGTGCTGAGACTCCGGACGTGAGCACGTTTGGGTACGCTTTGTTGCGAGTCGATGCGTGAGACATGGCGTGCAGACCCGTGGGATGGGAGACGCTAACCCCGTTTCCGGCCATGGCGGCGAGCATCGCGTCTCCCATGTCATGGTTTCCACATCCTTTGAGTGCATGGGCGGCCCCCAGGATGTCGCGCGCTTCTTCATCTTGGCCAAGCTTGCTCTTGCCAACGAGGCGGGTGATGTCGATCTGCAGCCCGATGATCCGCTGCAGCAAGGAGTCAATGTAGTCCCTGGGCGCGTCGGTCATCTTCCATGGGGTGGATTGCGTGGCTTCGTGCCTGCGGGTCAGCCGGGCGACCACGCCGCGCACGTACTTCTCGTCATCGTGGAAATGGATTCGTCCATAGGCGTGGACGACGATGTAGTTCCAGGTCGGCACCTGTCGGTGCGACTCGTGTTTGGTTGGATACCAGTTTGGCGAGATATACGCTTCGCCGGCCCGAAACACCACCAGCACTTCGGCGCCGTTTGCGACGTCCTGCCAGAGCGGGTTGGCCCGAGCGATATGGGCTTTGAGCACGCCCAGCTCGCCTTCATTCGCCGCCAGTTCGAACGGGATATGGTTGGCATCCAGTCCGTTCTTGCCATGCGTGATCAGGGCGCCGAACGGGTGCTGTGCGATGCATTGGTGCAGGGCGTCGGTGCGGGACTCGTTGAAATGGGCGGGCAGGTACATGTATCGGCTCCATGGCGGGCTGAGCGAGCGGGCGCACTGCCGGCCTCGCGCCGCCCTGTATTCGATAGGGTGAGAAGGACGACGTGGGCTAACCGTTCCGGTTCGCTACGGCGACCAGAACGCCGAGCGTCAGCATGGTGGCGCCGGACAGGCGGGACAGCAGCCGCGCCTTGGCGGCCTTGGCCGTGCCGGAGGCGAGAATGAGGCTGGCGGCAGCAACGGCGATCAGGTCCACCAGGCTGTTGAGCAGTACGCAGAGGGTGCCGTGCAGGATGAACTGAGGGGCCAGCGGCTGCCGGGCGGAGACGAACTGCGGAATGAAGGCCAGGAAGAACAGGGCGGTCTTCACGTTGAACACTTCGACGATGATGCCGTCCCGCAACGCCTTGCCCGCTCCGGCCCGCTGCACGAGCGGTGCTTCCGGGCTTGCTGCTCGGGAGGCCAGCAGGCGGATGCCGAGATACATCAGATAAGCCGCCCCAAGGTATTTCACCACCGCGTAGGCCCATGCCGACTGGGCGATCAGCAACGACAAGCCCAGCGCGCCCGCGAGGACATGCACCATGCCGCCGACGGCGGTGCCCAGCGAAGAAGCGATGCCTTCGGCCCGGCCGCCGGCCGCGGTGCGGGCGACGACATAGGCGATGCCGGGCCCCGGCGTGATGGCGAGCAGGGTGGCGGCGAGCAGGAAGGTGAGGGATGGCAGCATGGTCGGCTTCCTGTGTCGGTTAGCGGGGCTCGACGCCGATCAGCGTCGATTCGATGGCGGCGCCGGGCATCATGAGTTGCAGCCCCTGGGTCAAGCGATCGCCCGCCTCGTGCAGTGCTTCCAGCGGCATCGCCGGCAAGCTCTCCAGAATGAACCACATCTGTTTTGCCTCCGTGCTCAGCCGGGTTCTGACGCCTTGGCGCCAGTTCCAGCGCCGGCACGTCACCCCGACGTCGTCACGCCACACGACTTCCCCGGCCTCGGGGGAGTCATGGGCCGGCGCGCCGTCTTTCAGGGTGTCGAAGCGTTCCGTGCCATCCGCGATGACCAGCCGGGGTGCCCCGACGTAGGCGGCGAAGTTTTCGCCGCCGACCGGGACGGCGTAGTCGATGCTGATGGCGTTGTACAGGTCGACCACCGGGTCGATGCTCGGCAGGCTGCCGTCACGCAGCACCCGCTTGCACAAGGCTTCGGCCGAGCACGGGGTGCGCTGCGGCTTGGCGCCGAACTGCCGGAACATCTCGGCCCAGGCCGATAGATGCGCCTCGGCCCAGGCTGGTCTGGTGGCTGCCAGCGAGCGGCAGGCACGGCTCAGGGCCTCGGCCGCCAGCCCTGGATTGACGATGGGAGCCGCTTCGACGCTGATGCTGAGGGCGCGGAACCCGGGGGCCAGGGTGGCGATGGCGGGATCGATTGACGGCGTGACGGGGAACATCGGAGAATCCTTTAGTGACCGATTTATTCCATTTTGCCGACCAATGACCAAAAAAGTCAATATATCGACCGACTCGGGTGCCGATGTCCACTCCGTCAGCCAGGCGGTCGCCGCCAAGCTCAAACAACATCGAAAAAAACAGAAACTGTCGCTGGACGAACTCTCGCGGCGCGCGGGCGTGAGCAAGGGCATGCTGGTGGAGATCGAGAAATGCATCGCCAATCCCAGCATCGCCATTCTCTGCAAGATCGCGGCGGCGCTCGGCGTTTCGGTGGCGGATATCGTGGACGTGGCCAGCGCTCCTGCGGCACGACTGATCGAGGGCCAGGACATCCCGACGCTGTGGACGGGCCCCAAGGGGGGCTCGGCCCGCCTGCTGGCGGGCACCACGGGGCCCAACATGATCGAGCTGTGGCGCTGGGAGCTGCAGCCGGGGGAGGTGTTTGAATCGCCCGGGCATCCGCAGGGAACCTTCGAGCTGTTCCATGTGGAGCAGGGGCAATTGACGATGAGGGTGGATAAAACCGACCTGATCGTCCCGGCGGGGTGCTCGGCGGTGGCGAGGACGGACGTTCCCCATCACTATGCGAACGAGGGCGATACCCCGCTGGTGTTCACGATGACCGTGGCCGAGCTGCACCAGTTGGCGACGACGCTCTAGCCGGTGCGCCGGGTTTGCCCGGCGCGCCGCTTACGGGAGGGCGAGATACGGACAGGGCAAGCCGGGCGTGATCGCCCGGCCCGGGGGCGTGCCGGCTAGTCCCAGCGCGGGGCGAAGTCCGGATTGGCGAGGCGCTCGCCGCGCTCCAGCGTGGCGATTTCCCGCTGCTCGTCCTCGCTCAGGGTAAGGGCCTGCGCCTGCAGGTTGGCCGCCAGATTGGCGCGCTGGGTCGAGGAGGGAATCACGGAGCAGCCCTGTTGCAGCAGCCAGGCGAGGGCAATCTGTGCCGGGGTGGCGCCGTGCCGGGCGGCGATGCGCTGCAGCACCGGCTCCTGCATCACCTTGCCGTAGGCCAGCGGCATGTAGGCGGTGAGGTGCAGGCCGTGTTCGCGGCAGAACGCCGCCACCTGGCGGTTTTGCAGGAAGGGGTGGAGCTCGATCTGCTGGGTGGCGATCTCTTCGGCGCCGACCGCGGCGATGGCCTGCTCGAGGTGGCGGATGGTGAAGTTGGAGACGCCGATCTGCCGCGTCAGCCCCTGCGACTTGGCTTCGGCCAACGTTTCCATGTACGCGGCCACCGGGATGGCGTCGTCGGGCGACGGCCAGTGGATCAGCGCCAGGTCAAGCTGGTCGAGGCGCAGCTTGTCGAGGCTTTGCTTCAGGCTGGGGATCAGTTGGTCGCGGCCGAGGTGCTCGGTCCACACCTTGGTGGTGACGAAGACCTCGTCGCGCGGCACGCCGCTGTGCGCCAGCGCCTGGCCGACCTCGGCCTCGTTGCCGTAGATCTGGGCGGTGTCGATGTGGCGGTAACCCAGCTCGAGGCCCATCGACACCGAGTCGATGACGTGCTGGCCTTGCAGGCGGAAGGTGCCGAGTCCGAGGGCGGGAAGGGTCATGAACAATCTCCTTAAGTAGTGAGCGGTCAAGGGAAGGCTAGGCGTGATGCCGCCGGTATCACGAGGCGGTGACACTGGTGGTCTGGCCGGCGCGGCGGTCCAGGCGGCCGCTCCAGTGGGTGATGGCGAGCGCCAGCACCACCACCAGCGCGCCGACCCAGGGTGTGGTCATCAGGCCGGCGTGTGCCACGATCAGCCCGCCGCCCCAGGCGCCGCCGGCGATGCCCAGGTTGAAGGCGGCAATGTTGAGACCGGAGGCGACGTCCACCGCGTGCGGGGCGTGGCGTTCGGCCTGTTGCACCACGTAGAGCTGCAGGCCGGGCACGTTGCCGAAGGCCACCGCGCCCCACAGCAGCACCGTGGCCAGCGCCAGCCAGGGGTGGGGGGCGGTGAAGGTCAGCAGCAACAGCACGCCGGCCAGCAGCAGGAAGATGCGCTGCAGGGCGTGGATCGGGCCGTGGCGGTCGGCGAGGCGGCCACCCCAAATGTTGCCGATGGCGACCGAGACGCCGTAGACCAGCATCACCAGGCTGACCGCGCCGGCGCTGAAGCCGGAGACCTGCTGCAGGATGGGGGCGAGGAAGGTGAAGGCGACGAAGGAGCCGCCGTAGCCGAGCGCGGTCTTGGCGTACACCATCAACAGGCGCGGCTGGCGCAGCACGCCGAGCTGTTGCAGCAGCGAGGCCGGCGGGCTGTGGCGGATGGTGGCGGGCACGAACAGCAGGCTGCCGACGAAGGCGATCACACCCAGCGCGGAGACCGCGAGGAAGGTTTCGCGCCAGCCGAAGTGCTGGCCGATGAAGGTGCCCAGCGGCACGCCGCTGACCAGCGCCACGGTGAGGCCGGTGAACATGGTGGCGATGGCGCTGGCGGCCTTGTCCTTGGGCACCAGGCCGGTGGCGATGGTGGAGCCGATGGAGAAGAACACGCCGTGCGCCAGCCCGGTCAGCACGCGGGCGACGATCAGCGAGGCATAGCCCGGCGCTTGCCAGGCCAGCAGGTTGCCGATGGTGAACAGCGCCATCAGCGCCAGCAGCAGTTGCTTGCGCGGCAGCCGGCCGGTGAGCGCGGTCAAGAGCGGGGCGCCGACGGCGACGCCGAGCGCGTAGAGGCTGACCAAGAGGCCGGCCGAGGGCAGGCTGACCTTGAGGTCGGCGGCGATGGTCGGAATCAGCCCGACGATGACGAATTCGGTGGTCCCGATGGCGAAGGCGCTGATGGTCAGCGCCAAGAGGGCGATCGGCATGATGAGCACTCCGGTTGGATGAGGAGTGCAGAGTGTCGCGGCTTTACTCTTGCAGAAAAATACGGTCTGATGCAGAAGATATTTGACTGAAAGTCAACGATGAAGAGCACGACCGAAGAGCTGCTGGCCTTTGTCCGTGTGGTCGATGCCGGTTCGATCACGGCGGCGGCCGAGCAGTTGGGGCAGACCACGTCCGGGGTGAGCCGGGCCTTGAGCCGGCTGGAAGGCAAGCTCGCCACCACCTTGCTCAACCGCACCACGCGCCGGCTGGAGCTGACCGAGGAGGGGCGGCTGTTCCTGTCCCACGTCCGCGGCATCCTCGGCGCCATCGACGAGGCCGAGGAGCAGATGGCGATCCGCCGCGAGCGGCCGTCCGGGCGGCTGCGCGTGAACGCCGCCTCGCCGTTCATGCTGCACGCGGTGGTGCCGCTGGTGGGGGCGTTTCGTGCCCGCTACCCGGAGATCGAGCTGGAGCTGAATACCAGCGACGAGATCATCGACCTGCTGGAGCAGCGCACCGACGTGGCGATCCGCATCGGCACGTTGCAGGACTCCTCGCTGCACGCGCGGCCGCTCGGGCAGTTCCGGCTGAGGCTGGTGGCGGCGCCGGCCTATCTGGAACGGCACGGCGTGCCGCAGCAGGTCGACGAGCTGGCGCGGCATGCGCTGATCGGCTTCACCACGCCGTCGTCGCTCAACACCTGGCCGCTGCGGCGGCAGGAGTCGTCGGGCTATGTCATCACCCCGGCGTTGTCGGCATCGAGCGGCGAGACCGTGCGTCAGCTCGCGCTGGCAGGGCAGGGCATCGCCTGCCTGTCCGATTTCATGACCGGTGAGGACCGCCGCCGTGGCGCGCTGGTCGAGGTGCTGGCCGACGCCACGATCGAGACCTGGCAGGCGATCCACGCGGTGTACTACCGCAACACCGGGCTGGCGGCGCGCATTGGCTGTTTCCTGGATTTCCTGGGACAGCAGCTGGCAGGACAGGGACGGTGAGCGCCTGGGCGCCGCCGCGTGGCCAGGCACCTGCCTTCCGTGTTTGAGTTCGTTTCGCGTCTTGCCTACACTTCGCCTGCAACGGCTGGCTGCCGCGAACGCCCCGGGGAGGGCCGCTGCGCCAGGGCCGGCGGGCCTTCCGTGGCCGGACCGGACAGCCACTTCTTTTTCGAGGCGCCTCGCATGTCGACCCAACCCTCGCGCCAGCCCGGCGCGCTGAAAATGCCCGTGGCGACGCCCGCGATACCCCGCACGGTGTGGGCGCTGGGCTTTGTCAGCCTGTTCATGGACGTGTCGTCGGAGCTGACCCACAGCCTGCTGCCGCTGTTCCTGGCCGGGACGCTCGGCGCCAGTGCGCTGACCATCGGGGTGATCGAAGGCATCGCCGAGGCGACCGCCCTGATCGTCAAGATCTTCTCCGGGGCCATCAGCGATTTCATCGGCCGGCGCAAGGGTCTGCTGCTGGCGGGCTACGGGCTGGCGGCGCTGACCAAGCCGCTGTTTCCGCTCGCCACCTCGGCCGAAACGGTGTTCGTCGCGCGCTTTCTCGACCGCATCGGCAAGGGTATCCGGGGGGCGCCGCGCGATGCGCTGGTGGCCGATATCGCGCCGGCTGAGATTCGCGGCGCCTGTTTCGGCCTGCGCCAGTCGATGGACACGGTGGGAGCGTTTCTCGGCCCCTTGCTGGCGATCGCGCTGATGGCGGCTTTCGCCGGCAATATTCCGCTGGTGTTGTGGTTCGCGGTGGCGCCCGCCGCCGTGGCGGTGGCGCTGATCGTGGCCGGGGTGGACGAGCCCGGGCACGGCCCGTCGGCGCATCGTTTCCGCTCGCCGATCCACTGGCGCGTGCTGCGCGAGTTTCCGGCATCGTACTGGTGGGTGGTGGGGATCGGCGCGGTGTTCACGCTGGCCCGCTTCAGCGAGGCGTTCCTGGTGCTGCGCGCCCAGCAGTTGGGCTTGTCGGCCACCTGGGTGCCGGCGGTGATGGTGGTGATGTCGCTGGTCTACAGCCTGGCGGCCTATCCGGTGGGCCGGCTGTCGGACCGCATGAGCCGCACCGCCTTGCTGGGCGTGGGCCTGCTGTTCTTGGTGCTGGCGGACCTGGTGCTGGCCCGGGCGGGCTCGGTCGCGGGGCTGCTGGCCGGCGTGGCGCTGTGGGGGCTGCACATGGGGTTCAGCCAGGGCATCCTGGCCACGCTGGTGGCCGACACCACGCCGGGCGGGCTGAAGGGCACGGCGTTCGGCGTATTCAACCTGGTGAGCGGAGGCTGCATGTTGTTTGCCAGCGTGATCGCGGGCTGGCTGTGGCAGGTGCACGGCTCGGCCACGACCTTCTACGCCGGGGCGGTGTTCGCGCTGTCGGCCTTGCTGCTGCTGGGCGGCCGGCGCGGACGGCGGGTCCGGCCGGGGTGACTTTTCCGGTGCCGGGGCCGGATGGTGGCCAGGCGGGGGATAGGCGATGACATTGACCCAGTTGCTCGCGCAGTACGGTTACCTGGCGGTGTTCGTCGGGGCGCTGCTGGAAGGCGAGACCGTGCTGGTGCTGGCGGGCTTTGCCGCGCACCAGGGTTATCTGTCGTTTTTCTGGGTGGTCGCGTTCGCCTTGTGCGGCGGCACGCTCGGCGACCAGACCTTCTTTTTGCTGGGGCGGCGCTACGGTACGGCGCTGCTGGAGCGTTTCCCGCGCTGGAAGCCGGGGGCGCAGCGGGCGAGCCGGTTGCTGCAGCGGTTTCACGCCGCGCTGATCATCGGCGTGCGTTTCCTGTACGGGCTGCGCGTGGTCGGGCCGATGGCGATCGGCATGAGCGGGGTGCCGGTGTGGCGTTTTGCCGTGCTCAACCTGATCGGCGCGGCGCTCTGGGCGCTGCTGGTCGCCGGTGCCGGTTTCCTGTTCGGGCACGCGCTGCAATGGTTGTTTGCCGACATCAAGCGTTACGAGGAGGGGGCGTTGCTGCTGATCGCCGCCCTGGTGGTGGCGTTCGGCCTTTGGCGCCGCCTGCGGCAGCGCTGGCGGTGAACGCGGCGGGGGAACGAAGGTCGGCGCAAGGCAATAAGTCGTCGTTTTGAGACATGTCTTTGGCGAAACAAGGGCCATGATGAGGGCATGTCTACGCCTGTCCGGCCGCCGCTGGCCCGAGGGTGGCCGCGGGCGGGATGGGCGTGCGCGTCTTTGCAATGCGTCCCCGCCCGGGCGGGGGCTTTTGGTTTGTATTCCTGATGACGACTTTTCCTGTACAGGCGTCGGCCGTGGGTGGCTGGCGCACCGTCTTGCGCTCGGTGGCGGCGTTGCTGCTGGGCTATACCATCCTGATGGCCGGCAACGGCCTGTTCACCACGCTGACCGCCTTGCGCCTGATCGGCAGCGGTCTGTCCACCACGCTGACCGGCCTGATCCAGTCGCTGTATTACGTCGGCTTCTTCGCCGGCACCTTCGCCTGCGGCGGCTTGATCCGCCAGGTGGGTCATCATCGCGCCTTCGCCGTGATGGCGGCGACCATCACCTGCGTGGCGCTGGCGCAGTCGCTCGGGGTCAGCCCCTGGTTGTGGGCCTTGTGCCGCCTGCTGACCGGGATGGCGCTGGTAGGCATCTTCATGGTGATGGAGAGCTGGCTCAACGGCTGCGCCGCCAACCATCTGCGCGGCCAGGTGATGTCGGTGTACATGATCACGGGCTATCTCGGCATCAGCGCCGGGCAGTGGCTGCTGAACGTGCCGTTGTCGGCCAGCGGCAGCCTGTTCAGCGTGGTGGGCATCCTGTTCGCGCTGTCGGCGATTCCGGTGACGCTGACCACGCCGGGGACGCATCTGGGGGTATCGCCCAATCTGCTCGAAACCATCCTCCGCCTGCTTGCCACGGTGCGTCAGATGGCACGGCTGGCGCCGATCGGGCTCGGCGCGACGCTGGTGGCGGGCTGCCTGAGCGGGGCGTTCTACACCATGATCCCGGTGTTCTTCGCGCGTCACGGTTACGGCGAGGCGGACATCGCCGAGTTCATGGGCTTGTCGATGCTGGCGGCGCTGTCGCTGCAGTGGCCGGTGGGGCGCTTGTCCGACAAGGTGGACCGGCGCACGCTGCTGGCGCGGCTGTGCCTGGCCATCGGCGCCATCGCCCTGGCGATTGCGCTGAGCGGCAAGACAGCGTGGATGCTGTGGCTGATTCTGGCCTACGTCAGCGTCACCTTCACCCTGTACGGCGTCGCCAGTGCCATCGTCAACGACGTGATGCCGCCGGAGTCGCGCATCGATACCAGTTCGGTGCTGCTGCTGGCGTTTGCCGCCGGCGGCATCGCCGGCCCGCTGCTGGTGTCGCTGTTCATGGACGGACTCGGGCCGGCAGGCTATTTCTACTGTTCGGCGGTGCTGAGTTTCGGCCTGCTCGCGGCCATGACGCGATACCGCCCGTCGCCCCGTGCCGCGTGAGCGCGCCGCTTGCCACGGGCGGAGGCGGCGGCAATAATCGCGGCTCGTTGGCGAACAGGGAGACGGGCATGGTGATCGGTGAGGCGAGGGTGGAGCGGCTGGTGGTGCATCGCGTGGGTAATCCGGCGCGCGGCGAGCCGCTGCAGCTGTCGGAGCGCACCACCGCGGCCGACGACGGGGTGTCGGCGCTGATCCTCGACGGCTACCTCAAGGGCATCGTGTCGGATAAGAAGAAGTACCAGTTCGTGCACGAGTCCGACCTCAACCTCAACGAGCTCTATCACTACTCGCGCCAGTTCTTCCGCGGCGAGCTGGATTTTCTCGAGCTGTCGCGGCGCATCGCGCGCCACCTCTACGCGCGCTCGCAGCATCCCAACATCAGCGCCGGCGACCTCCTGGTGGTGCTGTTTTCCGGGCTCGCCGACGGCGACGAGCCGCAGCGCGCGCTGGGGGTGTTCAAGTCGGAGATTCGCGACGATTTCCTGACCGTGATCGAGTCGGGGGCGGTGTTCGATCTCGGCCACGCCTCCGGCATCAACCCGCGCCTGATCGACAAGGGCGCGCTGCTGTTGGAACACGGGCCGACGGTGTACGCCGTGGACCGCCTGGGTCAGCAGGCCAAGTTCTGGCTCGACGACTTCCTGCAGGCGCTGCGCGTGCCGGATACAGCCTCGCGCAGCCGCATGGTGGCCGAGGTGCTGGAGCAGATCTCCGGCGAGATCGACGACCCGCTGGCGCAGGCGCGCTTCAAGGACGAATGCCTGGCGCTGTGCCGAGGCGGAAGAGGCGGTGTCGGCGGGCCAGGTGAGCGAGGTGGCGGAGCGCTTCGTGCCGCGCCAGCAGGTCGACCGGGCTTTCGACAGCGCGGCCGAGTCGTACGGCTTCGCGCTCGACGACGAGGCGGCGGTGCCGGCGCAGGGCATGGCGCGGCGCCTGGAGCGTACCCTGAGCAAGGTGGGGGTGGGGCACGGCGTGAGCATGCTGCTGCCGTCCTCGCTCGGTCTGCAGAATTTCCACTCGCTGGACGACGGCGAGGGCGGGTTGACGCTGACGATCAAGCTGCGCCGCCGCGACTAGCGGCGCGCCGGGTTGGCCGAAGCCCGGCGGCCGGGGGCGGGTATGTCTAGACAAGTTGGACGCGTGCTATAGTGTCGGACATCGTTTCCTTACGCCGAGAGCGCGCCTCCATGTCCAGCACCGCTACCAAACCCGTTCCCGCCTACGCGCAAATCAAGGACTACGTCCGCCGCCAGATCGAGAGCGGCGCCTGGCCGATGGACAGCCTGATCCCGTCCGAGCACGAGCTGGTCAAGCAGTTCGGGGTGTCGCGCATGACGGTGCACCGCGCGCTGCGCGAGCTGACCGCCGAGCAGGTGCTCAACCGGGTGCAGGGGGCGGGCACCTTCGTCACCGGGCAGAAGTACCAGTCGACGCTGATCGAGATCAAGAGCATCGCCGAGGAGATCAAGGGCCGCGGCGACCAGCACAGCAGCGAGGTGCTGATCCTGGAGCGCACCAGCGACACCAAGGCGCTGGCGGCGCTGGAACTGCCGGCCGACGCCTACGCCTTCCACTCGCGCATCGTGCATTTCGAGAACGGCGTGCCGATCCAGCTGGAAGACCGTTTCGTCAATCCGCGTCTGTACCCGCACTACCTCGAGCAGGACTTCCACACCATCACCCCCAACGAATACATGACGCGCGAGGCGGCACTGCAGCGCGCCGAGTACGTCATCACCGCGCGTCTGCCGGACGCCGTGGCGCGCCATCGCCTGCAGATGGAGATCGGCGACCCCTGCCTGGTGCTGCACCGCCGCACCTGGGCGCACGATCAGGTGGCGACCGACGTCATGCTGTGGCACCCGGGCTCGCGCTTCCAGTTCAGCGGGCGCTTCTGAGGCGGCTTTTCCCGGTCTGGCTGCCGGCGCACCGGCACGGTGGTGGCGTACTTGTATAGACAATAGAGCTGCGCTACACTGGCTGAACTTGTATAGACATTAGGGCGCCCTGGCGGTTGCCCGACGGGAGAAGCCAGATGAGCAAGCCGCAGCACGACGCCGGCGACACGGCGACGGTGCCGGGTCGCCCCCTCGCTACACGCTGATCCGCGCTGCGGCGCTGCAGGCGCGGCCGTGGAAGAACGGCGGCGGGGTGACGCGCGAGATCGCCGTGTTCCCCGAGGGGGCCGGCATGGACGATTTCGTCTGGCGCGTGAGCCTGGCCGACGTCGCGGCGGCCGGGCCGTTCTCGCGTTTTCCCGGCGTCGACCGCACCTTGGTGCTGCTCTCCGGCGACGGCATGGTGTTGCAGCAGGACGACGGCACGCGGCACGCGCTACGCCGCCCGCTCGAGCTGGCCGCCTTTGCCGGCGAGACGCCGATCGACGCCACCCTGCCCGGCGGCGCTACGCGCGACTTCAACCTGATGCTGCGCCGCGACGCCGCCCGGGGCCGTGTCGAGGTATGGCAGGGGGCCGGCCGGCACGTGCTCGACGGCGACCTGGCGCTGCTGTTCTGCGCGCAGGGGCGGGTCGAGGTATCGCTCGGCGATGACGCGCCGATTGCGCTGGACGCCGACGACACCCTGCGCCTCGACACCGCCGCCGCGCGCGCCTGCCGCGTGGAAGGCGACGGCGCGCTGCTCGCCGTCAGCATCCGCCTGCTGCCGCACACCCCTTCAGACCGTTCTTGAGGTTGGCCGATGACACTTTCCACCCACTCCCTGTTTGCCGAACGCGCGCTGCTGCCCGAGGGCTGGCGCCGTAACGTGCTGCTCTCCTGGGACGCGCACGGCTTGTTGACCGCCGTCGAGCCGGACGCGGCCCTGCCCGCCGGGGTCGAGCGCGCCGCCGGGCCGGTGATCGCCGGCATGCCGAACCTGCACTCGCACGCCTTCCAGCGCGCCATGGCGGGCTTGACCGAGTACCTCGGCCACCCGCAGGACAGCTTCTGGAGCTGGCGCAGCCTGATGTACCGTTTCGCCGCGCGGCTGACGCCGGACACGCTGGAGGCGGTGGCGCGCCAGCTCTACGTCGAGATGGCCAAGGCCGGCTACACCTCGGTGTGCGAGTTCCACTACGTGCACCACGACGCCAACGGCAAGCCCTACGCCAACCCGGCCGAGCATGGCGAGCGCCTGATCGCCGCCGCCGCCGACGCAGGCATCGGCCTCACGCTGCTGCCGGTGCTGTACCAGCAAAGCGGCTTTGGCGCCAAGCCGCCGCTGCCGGAGCAGGCACGCTTCATCGCCAGCACCGACTGGATGCTCGATCTGCTGGCTCGCCTGCGCCGCGACCATCCGCAGCACGCCGGCCTGCGCTACGGCGTGGCGCCGCATTCGCTGCGCGCCGTCACGCCGGCCACGCTGGAGGCGCTGCGCAGCGGCCTGCACGGCGCCGACCCGGGCGCACCGATCCACATCCACATCGCCGAGCAGACCAAGGAGGTCGACGACTGCGTCGCCGAGCTGGGCAAGCGTCCGGTGCGCTGGCTGCTCGACAACCAGCCGCTCGACGAGCGCTGGTGCACGGTGCACGCCACCCACATGACGCCGGACGAAACCGCCGACCTGGCGGCGAGCGGTGCGGTGGCCGGCATCTGCCCGACCACCGAGGCCAACCTCGGCGACGGCATCTTCGACGGCGTGGCCTACCTCGCCGCCGGCGGTAACTGGGGCATCGGCTCGGACAGCCACGTCAGCGTGTCGCTGGTCGAGGAACTGCGCCTCTTGGAATACAGCCAGCGCCTGCGCGACCGGCGCCGCAACGCGCTCGCCAGCGCCGACGCCCCGCTGGTGGCGGACCGGCTCTACGCCCAGGCGGTGGCCGGCGGCGCGCTGGCGACCGGCCGGCCGGTGGCCGGTCTGGCGCTAGGGCAGCGTGCCGACCTGCTGGTGCTCGACGCCGAGCACCCCAACCTGGCACAGCGCGCGGAGTCGCAGCTGTTGGCCGGGCTGGTGTTCTGCCAGCACGGCGAGACGCCGATCCGCGACGTCTACGCCGGCGGGCGGCGCATCGTCACCGAGCGGCGCCACGTTTCCGAGGCGGCCGCGGCGCGGGGCTATCAGGAAGCCCTGGCCGAACTCTTGGGCTGAGAACCTGCCACGATCTTGCTGCGCGATCTCTGATCGGAGTTCATGTGCTCTTCGTGCAAATCTATCGCTGAGCCAATCGAAGATTGGCACGCAGTGATTTGCTCAGCGATGCGAAACCCTCATGGACGTCATGTCCATTCCGGTTTCTGTGCGGCTCTTCACCCCGCTGCGAGCCGCTCGCGACAGATCGTGAACAGGTTCTGATCCTCAACCATTTGGGACGGAATTCGAATAATGGATACCCCGATCTACACCCTGCAGCGCGGCAGCGCGCCGCTCCTGATCTCGATGCCGCACGTCGGCACCGAGCTGCCGGCCGAACTCGCCGGGCGCACTGGCGCCGGTGGCGGCCGAGCTGGACGACACCGACTGGCACCTGCCGCGGCTGTACGACTTCGCCGCCGCGCTGGGCGCGTCGATCCTGATCCCGCGCTACTCGCGCTACGTCGTCGACCTCAACCGCCCGCCGGACAACGCCAACCTCTACCCGGGCCAGGACACCACCGGACTGTGCCCGGTCGACACCTTCGCCAAGGTGCCGCTGTACCGCGCCGGCGAAGAGCCGGACAGCGCCGAGATCGAGCGCCGCGTCGAGCACTACTGGCGCCCCTACCATCAGGCGCTGCAGGACGAGCTGGCACGCATCAAGGCCGAGCACGGCGTGGCGCTGTTGTGGGAGGCGCACTCGATCCGCTCCGAGGTGCCGCGCTTCTTCGAGGGCCGCCTGCCCGACTTCAACCTGGGCAGCGCCGGCGGCGCCTCGTGCGGCGCGGGCCTGGGCGAGCGCCTGCTGGCGGTGGCGCAGGGTTTCCCGGCCTACAGCGCGGTGCTGAACGGCCGCTTCAAGGGCGGCTACATCACCCGTGCCTACGGCCAGCCGGGCGACGGCGTGCACGCGATCCAGCTCGAGCTGTCGCTCGCCGCCTACATGGAAGAGCAGGCGCCGTACGCCTACGACGAGGTGCGAGCGGCGCGCGTGCAGCCGGTGCTGCGCGCGCTGCTGGCGAGCCTGTTGCAGTGGGCGGATCAGCCGGCCCGAGCATGCGTGAATCAATCGGCCGCGCGTCCCTGATCGGGGCGCATGCGCTGCCCTGTACGGGCGAGTCTCCGGTGGAGATTCGCTCGGACTTGATCTTCATGTACGCCCTGTCCATTGCGGTTGCTGCGCTGCTCTTTTCCCCGCCGAGGGCAGCGTGCGGCGAGTTGTTTCACCCGCGCTGACGCCTTGGCCGCGGCGGCGGCCACGTTCCTGATGCCGTCGCGGTTCTCCTCGGCGCGCTTGTCAGGCAGACTAGCGTCTATCCGCCATCGCTACGCCGTTCGCCTGATGAATCCCTCGCTGTCCGTCCGCCATTACCTGCCCGAAACGCAGGCCCACAGCCACGACCACGCCCAGCTGGTGTTCGGGCTGGACGGCGCGTTGCAGGTGGACGTGGAAGGACGCGCCGGGCGCATCGCGGCGCAACAGCTGGCGGTGATCCCCTCTGCCTGCCGTCACGCCTTCGCCGGCGACGGCGCCAGCTCCTGCCTGGTGCTGGACGTGCCGTGCGATGCCGAGGCGCTGGCGCGGCTGCTGGGCAGCGGCGCCGACGCCGCGCGCCGCCTGCTCGACACCCCGGGAACGCGGGCGCTGACGCCGGCGCTGGGGGCGCTGGTGAGCGGGCTGGCGGCCTTGCCGTCGCTCGACGACCAGGCCATCGGCTGCCACGGCGCCGCCCTGCTGCTGGCCGGGCTGGCCCAGCCCCAGCCGGCGCTGGCCTTGCCGGGCCTGCCGCTGGCCGGGCTCGACGCCTTCATCGACCGCCATTGCGCCCATCCGCTGCAGGTGCGCGACCTGGCCGAGCAGGCGGGGCTGGCGCCGTCGCGCTTCCACGAACGCTTCCTCGCCGAGACCGGGCTGCGCCCGATGGAGTACGTGCGCCGGCGCCGCCTGCGGCTGGCGCGCCTGCTGCTCACCACCACCGCGTTGCCGGTGGGCGAGGTGGCGGCGCGCACCGGCTACGCCTCGCAGAGCGCCTTCACCAGCGCGCTGGTGCGCGAGTACGGCGAGACCCCGAGCACGCTGCGCCGTGCCGCGCGGGCGGAGTCGCGCGCCAAGCCGGCGTAGCCCCGCGACAGATTTTTCTCTTTCCTTCACTACACTGCCGGACGTAATGGGGCCGAGCGCGTGCGCGCGCCGGGCCGCAACGGACCAATGGGAGTGATGGTGATTCAAGGTGTGCTGTACGGCCTCGCGGCCGGCGCCCTGTGGGGCATGGTGTTTCTGGCGCCACGCGCGCTGTCGGCGTTCTCGCCGCTGGAGCTGGCCTCGTGCCGCTACCTGAGCTACGGCGTGGTGTCGTGGCTGATGCTGTGGCCGGTGTGGCGCAGCGTGCGCGGGAAACTGCAGCGCGAGGACTGGCTGGCGCTGCTGCGCCTCTCGCTGATCGGCAACATCATCTATTACGTGCTGTTGATCAGCGCGGTGCAACTGGTCGGCATCGCGCCGACCTCGCTCATCATCGGCGTGCTGCCGGTGCTGACCACCTTGATCGGCAGCCGCGAGCACGGCGCCTTGCGCCTCTCCGCGCTGGTCTGGCCGCTGGCGCTGATCATGGCAGGGGTGGCGGCGATCAACCTCGACGTGTTCCTCTACGCGCCGGACCCGGCCCACGGCGGCGCCGGCTGGCTGGTCAAGCTCGGCGGCCTTGCCTGCGCCGTCGCCGCCCTGGTGTCGTGGACCTGGTACGCGGTGGCCAATGCGCGCTACCTGCGTCGCCACCCGCGCTTCAACAGCCACGAGTGGTCGTTGCTGACCGGGGTGTGCACCGGCGCGCTGGCGCTGCTGCTGGCGTTGCCGGCGGGCTGGCTGGCGCTGTCGGTGCCGGCGTCGCCCGGGCGCGACTGGGGGCTGTTCGCTGGCATCACGGTGGCGGTGGCGCTGGGGGCCTCGGTGCTCGGCACCGGCTTCTGGAACGCCGCCAGCCGCCGCCTGCCGCTCACCCTGAGCGGCCAGCTGATCGTGTTCGAGACGCTGTTCGCGCTGTTCTACGGCTTCCTCTACGAGTGGCGCTGGCCGCGTCCGTTCGAGGGCCTGGCGATGCTGCTGCTGTTGGGCGGGGTGCTGTGGTCGTCGTGGCTGCACCTGCAGCCGGCGGAGCCCCTGGCCGACGAGATGCCGGTGTGAGCGCTTGTGAATAAATCGGCTGCGCGCCCCGATCCCGGTCCTGTGATGCTCGCCGTACCACTTGTACGGCTGTGCTTCTCGGATCGGCCTAGGGGCGCTCGCGGCGATTTCTTTCGCAAGCGCCGACCTGGCTCAGCCCAAGCGGTCGTAGCCCGGATGGCCGGGCGGCACCAGTTCGGCGGCGAGGAAGTCGATGAAGGCGCGCACCGCCGGCACCAGCCCGCGCCGGCTCGGGAACACCGCGTGCAGGATGCCGCCGGGGATGATGTAGTCCGGCAGCAGCCGTACCAGCCGGCCCGCCGCGAGGGCGGCATGGCACAGCTGCACCGGCAGTTGCGCCACGCCCAGCCCGGCTTCGGCGGCCTCGGTCAGCACCATCAGGTCGTCGGTGATCAGGCGCGGCTGCTCGATCTGCACGCTGTAGTCGTGGCCGACCGCGTCGAGCAGGGCGAGATGGCCGCGCCCGTCCGGCCAGTTCATCGACAGCGCCGGCAGCCGCGCCACGTCGGCCGGGCTCGCCGGGGTGCCGTATTGCTGCAGCAGCGCCGGGCTTGCCACCAGCACCTGGCGCGCGATGCCGAGGCGGCGCGCCACCAGGCTGGCGCTGTCCTCGATCACGCTGCGCACCCGGATCGCCACGTCGATGCCGTCCTCGATCAGGTCGACGCGGCGGTTGGTCGCCTCCAAGAGCAGCCGCACCTGCGGGTGCTGCTGCATGAAACGCGGCAGCAGCGGGCCCAGCTCGGTCTTGGCCAGCAGCTCCGGACAGCTCACCCGGATCAGGCCGCGTGCCTCGGCGGTGACGCGTGAGACGCTCTCCTCGGCGGCGTCGGCTTCGGCCAACATGGCCTGGCAGTGGTCGTAGAAACTGGCGCCGACCTCGGTCAGCGCCAGCTTGCGCGTAGTGCGCTGCAGCAGGCGCACCCCGAGCTCCTCCTCCAGCCCGGCCACGCGCCGCGACAGGCGCGACTTGGGAATCCCCAGCACGCGGGAGGCGGCGTTGAAGCCGCCGTGTTCGACTACCTTGGCGAAGAACAGCAGATCGTTGAGATCGCGCATGGCGATTGTCCTATAGGTGGAACAATGCTTCTTATTTTAGCCGTCTAGTGGCGATTGGCGATAAAACCTACCATGCACCTGTACCCACTTTTTACAGGAGCACCACCATGAAACTGCTTCACCTCGATTCCAGCATCCTCGCCGGCAACTCCGTTTCGCGTCAGCTGACCGCTGCCCTGGTCGACAACGTGCGTCGCCAGCACCCGGCCATCGAAGTCAGCTACCGTGACCGGCTGGTACCTCGATCGCCCACCTGTCCGGCGAGATCATCGGCGCCAACTTCACCCCGGAAGCCGACTGGAACGCCACCCAGCGCACCGAGAAGGCGCTGTCGGAAGAGCTGATCGCCGAGTTCCTGGCCGCCGACGTGATCGTGATTGGCGCACCGATGTACAACTTCTCGATCCCGTCGCAGCTCAAGGCCTGGATCGACCGCGTTGCCGTGGCCGGCCGCACCTTCAAGTACGGCGAGAATGGCCCGGTCGGTCTCGCCGGCGGCAAGAAGGTGCTGATCGCCTCCAGCCGCGGCGGTGTCTACTCCACCGAACAGGGTCGCCTGATGGACTTCCAGGAAGACTACCTGAAGACCGTGCTGGGCTTCCTCGGCATCACCGACATCGAGTTCGTGCGTGCCGAAGCGGTCAACATGGGCGACGACAAGCGCGCTACCGCGATTCATGCGGCGAAGTCGGCGATTGCGGCCATCGCGGTGTAAATCGCGCTAAGCAGCAAACCAAAAGGGGCTTCGGCCCCTTTTCTCATGCTGTCTTCCCGCCCCTGTCCGCGCTAGCATTCAGGGGAGAGGAGGGCGTGGCATGGACATCCTGGCGCTGATCGGGGAACAAAGGTTGGCCGAAGCGGCGGAGAAGGGCGAGCTGAGCCATCTGGCGGGCGAGGGGCAGCCGCTGCCGGAGGACGACATCAGCCCGCTGGTGCCGCCCGAGCAGCGCATGGCCTGGCGCATCCTGAAGAACGCCGGCTACCTGCCGCCGGAGCTGGCGGCGCGGCGCGAGGCGGTGGAACTGGCGCTGACGCTGGACGGCGCCGAGGGCGAGGTGCTCACGCGCGGCCTGAAGCGCCTGGCGCTGCTCAACCAGCGCCTGAGCGACGCCGGCTTGCCGACCGTGAGCGCGGACGGGGCCTACGGCGCCAAGCTCTTGCGCCGGCTAGAGCGCTGACGGGAGGAACGGCGCTGCCGCAGCGGCCCGCCGTTTGTTACGATGGAGGTTTGCTAGCCATCCATCCCGTCATCCCGGACCCGCCATGAGTCAATACTGGAGTGCCACCGTTTCCCGCCTGACGCCGTACACCCCCGGCGAACAGCCGCAGCACCAGCGCCTGATCAAGCTCAACACCAACGAAAACCCCTACCCGCCGTCGCCGCGCGCCATCGAGGCGATGGGGCGCGAGCTGGGCGCGTCGTTGCGCCTCTATCCCAACCCGGACGCCACGCCGCTCAAGGCCGCCATCGCGCGCCGCCACGGCCTGACCCCGGCCCACGTGTTCGTCGGCAACGGTTCGGACGAGGTGCTGGCGCACGCCTTCTGCGCGCTGCTCAAGCACGAGCTGCCGATCCTGTTCCCGGATATCAGCTACAGCTTCTACCCGACCTACTGCAAGCTCTACGACGTCGACTACCGTACCGTGCCGCTAGCCGACGACTTCAGCTTGCGGATCGACGATTACCTCGTGCCATGTGGTGGCATCGTCTTCCCCAACCCCAACGCCCCGACCGGCCGCCTGCTGGCGCTGGACGCGGTCGAGCGTCTGCTGGCCGCGCAGCCGCAGCGCGTGGTGTTGGTGGACGAGGCCTACATCGACTTCGGCGGCGACAGCGCCATCGCGCTGGTGGAGCGCCATCCCAACCTGCTGGTGGTGCAGACCTTGTCCAAGTCGCGCTCGCTGGCCGGGCTGCGCGTCGGCTTCGCGGTGGGCCACCCGGCGCTGATCGACGCGCTGGAGCGGGTCAAGAACAGCTTCAACTCCTACCCGCTCGACCGCATGGCGATCGTCGGCGCCACCGCCGCGATCGAGGACGAGGAACATTTCGACAGCACGCGCCGCGCCGTGATGACGAGCCGCGAGGCGCTGACCGCGGGGCTGGAAGGGCTCGGCTTCGAGGTGCTGCCGTCGGCCGCCAACTTCGTGTTCGGGCGCCACCCCGACCACGACGCCGCCACCCTGGCCGCCGCGCTGCGCAGCGAGGGCATCATCGTGCGCCACTTCAACGTGCCGCGCATCGCGCAGTTCCTGCGCATCACCGTCGGCACAGACGCTGAGTGCCAGGCGCTGCTGGAATCGCTGCGCGCCAAGCTGGGCTGAGGCCGTCGTCCTTCGCTACGCCGTACAGCAGCATGGCCGCCGTCGCGTGAGCGAGGGCGGCCATGTCTTTTCCGGGCGACCTAACTCCAACTTGCGCCGATCGGTTCGACCGGGGCTAGGAAGCCGCGGCAGAGCCGGGACTCAACGCCGCGGCGGCAGCGGCCGGCTGGCGCCGACCACGCCCGCCACGATCAGCGCCATGCCGAGCAGCGAGCCCGCGCCCGGCATTTCGCCGAACAGCGGCAGCGCCAGCAGCGAGGCCAGTACCGGGGTCAGCGCGCCGGCCGCGGCGGCGGTGTCGGCACCGAGGCGCGAGATGGCGACGGCGTAGCACAGCGTCGAGACCAGCCCCACCCCCAGCCCCTGGATCAGCCCCTGCAGCGCCAGCTGGCTCGCCGGCAGCGTCAGCAGCCCGAGCGGGGGATGCAGCAGCAGCCACGGCAGCAGCAGCGCCAGCGAGCCGGTCGAGATCAGCGCCGCGCCTTCCAGCGGCGACAGCCCGGAGCGGCGCAGCGCCAGCGTGTAGTTGGCCCACATCAGGCTGCCCAGCAGGAACAGCGCGTAACCCCGGCCCAGCTCGCCCTGGCCGTGGTTGAGCGTCATCAGCACCAGCACCCCGGCGCCGATCAGCAGCAAGGCCGGCAGGCGCGCCGTCGGCGGGCGCTGGCGGTACAGCAGCGCGCCCAGCACGGCGACCAGCAGCGGCAGGGTGCCGGGAATCAGCGTGCTGCCGTCGGCCACCGGGGCGTGGCGCATGCCGAGGCCGGCGATCAGGAAGTAGGGCAGGCCGGCGCCCACCAGGATCGACGCCAGCAGCGGCCACGGCACCGCCGCGATGCGGCGCCAGCGCCGCACCAGCAGCGGCAGGAAGCCGAGCCCGGCCGGGGCGAAGCGGATCAGCGCCAGCTCCTCGGGGCGCAGCTGGGCGCGCGCGCCGGCACGCAGCGACACGAAGAAGCTGGACCAGATCAGCACGGTCACCGCCAGCGCGGCGAGGCCGGCGACGAGGCCGGGGCGCGGAGCGGCGGCGGGCAGGGCGAGGGTGGCGGCGGACATGGCACGGCTCCGGAAGGGGAATAAGCCGATTATCGGCGCGCCAGCGGAGGGTTATCCGGCAATGTGCGACAAGTTTGGCGTATTTATTGGTGGAAGTCGGCGTAAAAAACGCTATAGTTGGTCGATTCGACCAATGGGGACATGGCCATGGACCGCATCGACCGGCAACTGCTGGAACTGCTGCAACGCGAGGGGCGCCTCAGCACCGCCGAACTGGCCGAGCGCGTGGCGCTGTCGCCGACCCCGGTGGCGCGCCGGCTCAAGCGGCTGGAGGAGGACGGCATCATCAGCGGCTACCGCGCGGTGCTGGACCGCCGCCGCCTCAAGCTCGCCACCACGGTGTTCGTCAGCGTGCGCCTGATGCACCACCGCGAGGATGCCTCGCGCCTGTTCGAGGAGGCGCTGTCGCTGATGGACGAGGTGATCAGCTGCCACGTGGTGTCGGGCGCCTACGATTACCTGCTGGAAGTGGTGGTGCCGGACCTGCCGGGCTACGAGCGCGTGGTGCGCAAGCTGCAGACGCTGAGCATGGTGCAGGACATGACCAGCAACTTCGCCATCCGCCCGGTCAAGACCGGCGCGCCGCTGCCGCTCGACGCGCTGGAGTGAGAGCGAGGCGAAAGGTTGGCCGAAGCATGACCAATGCTGGATTCAGCAGAGAGAATGGGATTGTCGGATGACTGAAGCGCAGCGCCAGCCATCGCCCGATGGATGGTGGTCTGGCGTTGGACGGGTTACAGCCAGTCGCGCGCCGGCAAAAACTTCTCGTACAGCTCCGCTTCGGGCGAGCCCGGTTCGGGCTGGTAGCCGTATTCCCAGCGCACCAGCGGCGGCATCGACATCAGGATCGACTCGGTGCGCCCGCCCGACTGCAGGCCGAACAGCGTGCCGCGGTCCCACACCAGGTTGAACTCGACGTAGCGCCCGCGCCGGTAGAGCTGGAACTGGCGCTCACGCTCGCCCCACGGCGTATCCTTGCGCCGCGCCACGATCGGCAGGTAGGCGTCGAGGTAGCCGTTGCCCACCGCCTGCAGGAAGGCGAAGCTCTGCTCGAAACCCCAGGCGTTGAGGTCGTCGAAGAACAGGCCGCCGACGCCGCGTGCCTCGTGGCGGTGCTTGAGGAAGAAGTACTCGTCGCACCAGCGCTTGTAGTTGGGGTAGACCTCGGCGCCGAACGGTTGGCACAGGTCGTGCGCCACGCGGTGCCAGTGGCGCGCATCCTCCTCGAAGCCGTAGAACGGCGTCAGATCGAAGCCGCCGCCGAACCACCACACCGGCGCCTCGCCTTCCTTCTCGGCGATGAAGAAGCGCACGTTGGCGTGGCTGGTGGGGACGTAGGGGTTCTCGGGATGCACCACCAGCGACACGCCCATCGCCTCCCAGCGCCGTCCCGCCAGTTCCGGACGGTGCGCGGTGGCCGAGGGCGGCAGGGTGTCGCCGGTGACGTGGGAGAAGTTGACGCCGGCCTGCTCGAACACCGCGCCGCCGGTCAGCACGCGGCTCCTGCCGCCGCCGCCCTGCTCGCGCTGCCAGCTGTCCTCGACGAACGACGCGCCGCCGTCGGCCGTTTGCAGCGCGGCGCAGATGCGGTCCTGCAGGTCGGTGAGGAAGGCGTGCACCACCGTAGAGGAAAAGTGACTCATTCGCGGTATCCTAGCGTGATCGTTAGCGCGGCATTGTAACCGACAGCGCCGCCCGGTAAGGAGCATTCATGATCACGTTGTATACCTGGGGCACGCCCAATGGAAGAAAAGTCTCGATCCTGCTGGAAGAGCTGGGTCTGGGCTACCGGGTGGAGCCGATCGACATCGGCCAGGGCGACCAGTTCTCGCCGGCCTTCCTGACGGTCAACCCCAACGGCAAGATCCCGGCCATCGTCGACAGCAACGGCCCGGAAGGCGGTCCGATCACCGTGTTCGAGTCCGGCGCCATCATGATCTACCTGGCGGAGAAGCACGGCCGCTTCCTGCCCGCCTCGGGCTTTGCGCGCTACCAGGCGTTGCAGTGGCTGATGTTCCAGATGGGTGGCTTCGGCCCGATGCTGGGGCAGACCCACCACTTCCTGCGCTACGCCCCGGAAAAGGTGCCGTACGCGATGGAGCGCTACCACAAGGAAACCCAGCGCCTGTACGGCGTGCTGGACGCCCGGCTGGCCGAAACCCCTTACGTCGCCGGCGACTACAGCATCGCCGACATGGCGCTCTACCCCTGGGCGGCGCGCCACGAGTGGCACGACATCGATCTGGCCGCCTATCCCCACGTCGAGCGCTGGTACCACGAGATCGGGGCGCGGCCGGCGGTGCAACGCGGTATGCAGGTGCCGGGCTGAGAGCCACGAACAAAACCCTCTTGGCGTTGTTGCGCGGCCTTGCCGTACTACTTGTACTGTCTGCGGCCGCGCGCCTAGCCAAGACCGCTACGCTGGGTTTTGTTCGCGGCTCTAGGCTTATCCCATTAGGCGGCTGCGCTTTCGTATCTTGGGTGCGAAGGATGGGTGGAGGCCCCCTTCCTTCGCGACGCTTCGCTTGCCTCGCTCAGTCAGTGCCGTAACCCATCGGTGATGGCTTACGCTGCGCTTCACCCATCCTCCCGTTGTTCACTTCAGCAACACACCCACCCCGGCGTTCACCAGCGCGCCGCCGACGATCAGCCAGCCGCACAGGCAGGCCGCCAGCCCGAGCGGGGCGAGGCCGGCACGGCGGATCGCCGACACCTGGGTGTGCAGTCCCAGCGCGCCCATCGCTGCCGCCAGCAGCAGGGTATCGAGCTGCAGCAGCCCGGCGCGCCAGGCCGGCGGCAGCCAGCCCAGCGAGTTGACGCCGGCCAGCACGACGAAACCCAGTGCAAACCACGGAATGGTGAGGCGACGCGCGTTGTCGCCGCTGGCGCCGCGTTCGCGCCGCGCCTGGAACGCCGACAGCAGCAGCAGGAACGGCGCCAGCATCATCACCCGCATCATCTTGGCGATCACCGCCACCTCGGCCGCCTGCTCGCTCACCGCGCGCCCGGCCGCCACCACCTGCGCCACCTCATGCAGCGTCGAGCCGGCGAACAGCCCGAAATGCCGGCTGTCCAGACCGTGCAGCCCGGCCACCTGGGCCAGCGCATAGAGCCCGGGGTAGAGGAACATGCCCAGCGTGCCGAACACCACCACGGTGGCCACCGCCACCGCCACCTTCTCGGCCCCGCCGCGCGCCACCGGCTCGGTGGCCAGCACCGCCGCCGCACCGCAGATGGCGCTGCCGGCGCCGATCAGCATGGCGCTGTCGCGCTCCAGCCCGAACCAGCGCGGCCCGAGCCAGCACGCCAGCAGGAAGGTGCTGGAGAGCATCACGACGTCGATCAGGACGCCGGCCGGGCCGACCGCGGCGATGTCCTGCAGCGTCAGGCGCAGCCCGAACAGCACGATGCCCAGGCGCAGCAGGCGCTGCTTGGCGAGCTGCACGCCGCTGTCGCAGCGCGGCGCCAGCATCGGGTAGACGCTGTTGCCCAGGGCGATGCCGCCGACGATGGCGAGCGTCAGCGCCGACAGGCCGAGCTTTTGCAGTGCCGGGAGGGTCGCCAGGAGTAGCGCCGCTGTCGCCAGCAGCAGGGTCAGTGCCAAGCCGGGCAGCGTCTTTCGGATGTATGGAATAAACATAGTGTCAAATGGAATAAGTGGGAGTGACGCCACGATAGCGCTCGGCAATTCAGTGGTAAAACGGATAAAATTACTGATATCAATTAGTAAAACCGATCAATAAGGCGCGACCATGACGCTCAAACTCACCCTGCGCGAACTGGCGGTGTTCGTCGCCGTGGCGGACTGCGCCACCGTGACGCGTGCCGCCGATACCCTGGCGATGACCCAATCGGCCGCCAGCCAGGCGCTGGCATCGCTGGAGAGCGGGCTGGCGGCGGCGCTGTTCGACCGCGTCGGCCGGCGCCTGCTGCTCAACGAGCACGGCCGGCTGCTGCTGCCGCGGGCGCGCGCCCTGCTCGACCAGGCGCAGGAGCTGCAGGGGCTGTTCAGCGGTGGCGCCATCGACCTGCGCCTGGGCGCCAGCACCACGGTGGCCAATTACCTGCTGCCGGAGCGCATCGCCGCGTTCCGCCTCGGCCCACCCGCAGGCGCGGGTCGAGCTGGAGGTGGCCAATACCCGCGACATCGTCGAGGCGGTGGCGGCGTTCCGCGTCGACGCCGGCTTCATCGAGGGGCCGTGCCACCACCCCGAGCTGGTGGTGACGCCGTGGCTGGACGACGAGCTGGTGCCGTTCTGCGCCGCCGCGCATTCGCTGGCGGGGCGAGAGCTGACGCTGGAGGAGCTGGCGGCGGCGCCGTGGCTGCTGCGCGAGCCCGGCTCCGGCACGCGCGAGGAGGTGGAGCGGCTGCTGTTGGCGCAGCTGGGCCGCGTCAACCTGGTGATGGAGCTGGGCAACTCAGAGGCGCTCAAGCGCGCGGTGGCGGCCGGGCTCGGCGTGAGCTGCCTGTCGCGCCGCGTGATCGACGACCTGCTGCACGCCGGCAGCGTGGTCGAACTCGCCACCACGCTGCCGCGCCTGATGCGCCGCTTCCATCGCATCGTGCACCGCGACAAGACCCTCACCCAGGGCCTCAGCCAGTTCCTCGACATGGCGGGCGACTGAGCCCCCGCTTCGGCCAACCTTCGCACTCCCCGGGCTGTCCCGCACGGGTCATTCCGCCCGGTTGCGGCGCCGACCTGACAGAGTGTTAGGCCGGCTTGTCGCTTTGCCTGGAAAACCCCGTTAAATCAGCCGATTAGCAAGCTGTGCGCGAGCGTTCGGATGCCTAGAATTTCCCTGCGGTTCCACTAACTCGACGGGGAAATACGATGCAATTGAATCTGGCATTAATCGGCTACGGCGGCGTCAACCAGGGACTGGTCGACGTGCTCCGGCAGAAGCAGGCGCGGCTGCAACGGCAGCACGACCTGACGCTCAACATCGTCGCGGTGACCGACCTGCGCGGCGGCCTGGTGTGGAACCGCGGCGGGCTGGATCTCGCTGCGCTGGCCGCGGTGCCGGCCAACGGCTTCTCGTTCCGCGAGCTGGCCGGCAGCGACGGCGGCTACCACCCTGACCTCACCCTGGAGCGCACGCTCGAGCTGCTGGCCGCCGACTTCATCGACGTGGTGGTGGAAGCCACCTTCACCGACCCCGCCAGCGGCGAGCCGGCGCTGACGCACTGCAAGGCCGCGCTGGCGCACGGTAAGCACGTCGTCACCACCAACAAGGGGCCGATCGCATTGGCGCTCGACTCGCTGCAGCGGCTCGCTGCCGCCGGCCAAGCCCGCCTCAAGTACGAAGGCGCGGTGATGAGCGGCACCCCGGTGCTGCGCCAGCTCTCCACCACGCTGCGCGGCTGCGACTTCAACGGTTTCGCCGGCATCCTCAACGGCACCTCCAACTTCGTGCTGGGCCAGGTCGAGCAGGGGCGCTCGATGGCCGAGGCGATCCGCGAGGCGCAACGGCTGGGCTACGCCGAGGCCAACCCGGCGGCCGACATCGAGGGTTACGACGTGCAGCTCAAGGTCACCATCCTCGCCAATGCGCTGTGGGACGCCCGCCTGCAGCCCGGCGACGTGCCGTGCCGGGGCATCACCCAGCTGTCCGAGGACGACATCCGCACCGCGCGCGCCGAGGGCGGCGCCTGGAAACTGATCGGCCAGTGCCACGCGCCAGGCCGACGGCCGCCTCGCCGCCAGCGTCGCGCCGCAGCGCCTGCCCGCCGGCCATCCCTTGCTGGCCGCCACCGGCGCCACCAACGCCATCGCCTTCGACACCGACCTGCTGGGCCAGGTGACGATCAGCGGCCCGGGTGCCGGCCGCGTCGAAACCGCCTTCGCCATCCTGTCCGACCTGATCGAGCTCGCCGACGAGCTCGCCATCCCGCACAAGGAGTGACCATGGACCGCGCAGAACCCCCGATCATGGCCGCCGCGCGTCAGCCGGCGCTGGCGGTGTACGCCAAGTTCGACGGCGCACCGCTGGGCGAAGTGGCGCTCACCCCGGCCGAGGCCGCCGACGCCATCGTGGCGCGCGCCGAAGCCGGGCGCCACGCCGCGCGCGCGCTGCCGCGCCACGAGCGTGCCCGCCTGCTCGGCGCCGTGGCCGACGAGGTCGAACAGCACGCCGAGGAATTCGCCCGCACCATCGCGCTGGAAGCCGGCAAGGTGATGCGCCAGGCGCGCAAGGAAGTGGCGCGCTGCGTCAACACCCTGCGCCTGTCGGCCGAGGAGGCCAAGCGCCTCGCCGGCGAAGTCATCCCGTTCAGCGCCTACCCCGGCTCGGAGAACCGCAGCGGCCATTACACGCTGGAGCCGCTCGGCGTGATTCTCGCCATCACCCCGTTCAACGACCCGCTCAACCTGGTGGCGCACAAGCTCGGCCCGGCGCTGGCCGCCGGCAACGCGGTGATCCTCAAGCCGTCGAAACTGGCGCCGCTGTCGGCGCAACGGCTGGTCGAGGCGTTCTGGCGCGCCGGCTTGCCGCGCCAGGCGCTGCAGATCGTGCACGGCGAGCGCGCGCTGCTGGAGCGCCTGGTGGCCGACCGCCGCATCCGCATGATCTCGTTCACCGGCGGCCCGGAAACCGGCGAGGCCATCACGCGCCAGGCCGGGCTGAAGAAGATGGCGATGGACCTCGGCGGCAACGCCCCGGTCATCGTCACCGCCGACGCCGACCTCGACGACGCCGTGGCGAGCTGCGTCTCCGGCGCGTTCTGGGCCGCCGGGCAGAACTGCATCGGCACCCAGCGCATCCTGGTCGCCGCCGCGATCTACCCGCCGTTCGTGGAGCGTTTCGCGCTCGCCACCGGGCGCCTGCGCGTCGGCAACCCGCTCGACGAGGAGGCCGACATGGGGCCGATGATCAGCGAGGCCGAGGCGCGGCGCATCGAGGGCTGGGTCGAGGAGGCGATCGGGCAGGGCGCGCGCGTGCTCACCGGGCACCGCCGCGACGGCGCGCTGTACGCCCCCACGGTGCTGCTCGACGTGCCGCGCACGGCGCGCGTGTGGCGCGACGAGGTTTTCGCCCCGGTGGTATCGATCGTGCCGTTCTCCGACCTCGACCAGGCGGTGGCGCTCGCCAACGACTCGGAAAGCAGCCTGCACGCCGGGGTGTTCAGCCGCGATCTCGACACCGCGCTGACGTTGGCCGAAGCGCTCGAGGCCGGCGGCGTGATGATCAACGACTCCTCCGACTACCGCTTCGACGGCATGCCGTTCGGCGGCGCCAAGTACGGCAGCCTGGGGCGCGAAGGGGTGCGCTTCGCGGTGCACGAGATGTCGCAGCCCAAGGTGTTCTGCCTGCGCCGCCAGCCGGCGCCCCGTTCCTGAACCCGCGCCGCGCCGCCGGAGGGCGGCGGCGCGGCATCCACAAGGAGTACGCGATGAGCGACGGCAACAGCCGCGAGGTGCTGCGGGTCGAGGACCTGCACAAATCCTTCGGCGGCATCGAAATCCTCAAGGGCATCACGCTGGCGGCCAAGCCGCACGACGTGATCAGCATCCTCGGCAGCAGCGGCTCCGGGAAGAGCACCTTCCTGCGCTGCATCAACTTCCTGGAAACCCCGGACTGCGGCCGCATCAGCGTCAACGGCGAGCAAATCCGCCTGCGCCAGGACGGCAAGCGCGGCGCCTTCGTCGCCGAGGACCCGGCGCAGATCGTCAAGATGCGCCGCAAGCTGGCGATGGTGTTTCAGCAGTTCAACCTGTGGGCGCACATGACGGTGCTGCAGAACGTGATGTTCGCGCCGATGCGCGTGCTGAAGATCGACAAGAAGGACGCCGAGCTCACCGCGCTGGCGATGCTGGAGAAGGTCGGCCTGGCGGAAAAGCGCCACCACTACCCGAGCCAGCTCTCCGGCGGTCAGCAGCAGCGCGTCGCCATCGCCCGCGCGCTGGCCATGGAGCCCGACGTGATGCTGTTCGACGAGCCCACCTCGGCGCTCGACCCGGAGCTGGTGGGCGAGGTGCTGAAGGTGATGCGCGCCCTGGCCGAGGACGGCCGCACCATGCTGGTGGTCACGCACGAGATGGGTTTCGCGCGCGAAGTGGCGAGCCGCGTGGTGTTCCTGCATCAGGGCCGGGTGGAGGAGGACGGCCCGCCGCACGAGGTGTTCACCAGCCAGAAGTCGCCCCGTTTCCAGAAGTTCCTGTCCAGCATGTCCAACAAGTAAAACATCCGGAGAAATAGACCATGAAACGTATCGTTCAAGCCTTGCTCGTCGGCGCCGCCGTCGCCGCTTCCAGCGCCCACGCCGAGGACGTCATCCGCATCGGCACGCTGGCCGATTACGCCCCGTTCGAATACCGCGACCCGAGCGGCCAGCTCAAGGGCATGGAGATCGAACTGGGCCAGCAGATGTGCCAGCACATGCGGGTCAAGTGCCAGTGGGTGACCATGGACTTCGACGCGCTGATCCCGGCGCTCAAGGCGCACAAGATCGACGCCGCGCTGGCGCAGATGTCGGTCAACCCGGAGCGCCTCAAGACCGTCGACTTCAGCCGCATCTTCACCATCGCCCCGGTGCAGTACGTCGCCAAGGGGCTGACCGGCATCAGCGACAACCCGGCCTCGCTGCGCGGCAAGACGGTGGGGGTGCAAAGCGGCTCGATCCACGAGAGCTACCTCAAGACGCGCCTGCCCAGCGCCAGCTCGGGCATCGAGATGAAGGTCTACCAGGGCCTCGACCAGGCCTGGCTCGACCTGCAGGCCGGCCGCATCCAGGCGGTGCTGGCGGACAGCACGGTGGGGCTCGACTGGATCACCAAGGAGGGCCGCAAGGGCGGCTTCGTGCTGGTCGGCAAGCCGGTAGCCGACCCGGAAATCTTCGGCGAGGGCACCGCGGTGGCGGTGCGCAAGGGCGACGCCGGGTTGAAGGCGCGCTTCGACCAGGCCATCGCCACGGTGCTCGGCAACGGCAGCTTCGCCGCGGTCAACAAGCAGTACTTCCCGTTCAGCATCGCCCCCGTGGCGGCCAAGTAAGGCCCGGGCCGGCGCCCGCGCGCCGGCCTTTTCTTCCACCACGAGGAACACAACCATGAACGATCTGGCCGACTACGCCAACCAGCTCCTGGCCGGGGCGCTGGTGACTATCGAGCTGGCGCTGACGTCGCTGCTGTTCGGGCTGCTGCTGGGCCTGGCGGCGGCGTGGGCCAAGCTGGCGCCAAGCCCCTGGCTGCGCCACCCGGTGACCTTGCTCAGCAACGTGCTGCGCGGCATCCCGGAGTTCCTGATCATCCTGATCTTCTACTTCGGCCTCTCCAACTTCCTCGCCGACCATTTCGACGGCGCCATCGAGATCAGCCCGTTCTTCGGCGGCGTGTTCGCGCTGTCGATCATCTTCGCGGCGTACTCGTCCGAGGTGTTCCGCGGCGCCTTTCTCGAGGTCGGCCGCGGCCAGCTCGAGGCCGGCCAGGCGTACGGGCTCAACCGCCTCCAGCTGTTCTGCTTCATCCGCCTGCCGCTGGCGTGGCGCACCGCGCTGCCCAGCCTCAACAACATGTGGCAGTCGCTGCTCAAGGACACCTCGCTGATCTCGGTGGTGGGGCTGGAGGACATGCTGCGCAAGGCGCAGATCGGGGCGCAGTACACCAAGCAGCCGTTCCTGTTCTACGCCGCGGTGGCGCTGGTCTACCTGCTGCTGCTGGCCGCCTCCAACCCGCTGTTCGGGGCGCTGGAAAAATCCGCCAACAAGGGCTTCCGCTGAGGAGAACGACGATGCTTTACGACTACCTGGGATTCGCGTTCGAGCACGGACAGGAACTGCTGGACGGCCTGTGGATCACGCTCAAGCTGCTGGCGCTGTCCTCGCTGGGGGGCTTTTTGCTGGCGCTGCCGCTGGCGGTGGCCAGGGTGTCGCCGAACCGCACCCTGGCGGCGCTGGCGCGCGGCTACTCGGCGCTGTTTCGCGGCACCCCGCTGTTGGTGCAGATCTTCATCCTCTACTACGGCTTCAGCCAGTTCGAGGCGGTGCGCAACTCGCCGGCGTGGTTCGTGCTGGCCGACGCCTTCAACTGCGCGCTGCTGGCGCTGACGCTGAATATCGCCGCCTATATGGCGGAAGACCTGCGCGCCGGTATCATCGGGGTCCCGCACGGCGAGAAGGAGGCGGCGCTGGCCTACGGCATGGGCCGTTGCGGCAGCTACCTCCATATCATCCTGCCGCGCGCCATCGGCATCGCCGCCCCGGCGCTCGGCAACGAGGTGGTGTCGCAGCTCAAGGCCAGCGCCCTGGCCAGCGTGATCACGGTGCTGGAGATGACCGGGGTGGCGCGGCGCTTCTCGGCGCAGAGCTACAGCACCGATCCGCTGATCGTCGCCGGCCTGCTCTACGTCGCGGTCACGCTGCTGCTCTCGCTGCTGGCGAGGTTGGCCGAACGCAGGATCAATTGCCATCAGCCGCGCTGAGCTGATGGCGCTCGCCGCCGTCCGGCAAGGGGCCGGACGCGGCGCATAACGGAGAAAGAGAACATGGCATACAGGCCCGAAACCCTGGTGGTGCACGCCGACTGCGACGTCACCGACGACAAGACCGTGGCACCGTCCATCCACTATTCCGCCACCTTCAAGGCGGCCGACGCCGCCGAGTTCGCAGCCATGTCGGAAATCCCGCAGCACCCGCGCAACTACACCCGCTACGGCAACCCGGTGCACGAGCGCGTGAAGAAGATCATGGCCGAGCTGGAAGGCACCGAAACCGCGCTGGTCACCGCCTCGGGCATGGGTGCGGTGGCGGCCACGCTGCTCACCTTCGTCGAGGCCGGCGACCACGTCATCGGCCAGACCAGCCACTACATGAGCACCACGCGCCTCATGGACGAGATGCTGCGCCGTTTCGGCGTCGAGGTGACTTTCGTCGACCAGGGCGACCCGGAGGCGTTCCGTCGCGCCATCCGTGCCAACACCAAGTTCATCATGCTGGAGACGCCGGCCAACCCGCTGCTGACGCTGACCGATCTCGCCGCGATCACCGCCATCGCGCGCGAGCACGGCGTGCTGACCATCGCCGACAACACCTTCGCCACGCCGCTCAACCAGCGCCCGCACGACCTCGGCGTCGACATCGTGCTGCACAGCGCCACCAAGTACCTGGGCGGCCACCACGACCTCACCGCCGGGGTGATCTGCTGCAGCCACGAACAGGCCGAGCGCATCTGGAAGACGCACATCACGCTGGGCGCGGTGCTGTCGCCGATGGACGCCTGGCTGCTGCTGCGCGGGCTGCGCACACTGCCGATGCGCGTCGAGCGCATCAACGCCAACGCCCAGGCGCTGGCCGAGACGCTGGAAGCCCACCCCAAGATCGAATCGGTGCTCTACCCGGGGCTCGCCAGCCACCCGCAGCACGAGCTGGCATGCCGCCAGATGAAAGGCGGCAGCGGCATCGTGGCGTTCTCGGTACGGGGCGGCTACGCCGAGGCCGAGCGCTTCGTCTCGCTGCTCGAGCTGCCGCTCAACGCCGCCAGCCTGGGCGGGGTCGATTCGCTGGTGATCCACACCGCGGCGATGTGGGCCGGCACCATGACACCCGAGCAGATGGCGGCCTCGGGCATCCCGCTCAACGCCCTCCGCTACGCGGTCGGCGTGGAGCACATTGACGACATCAAGGCCGACGTGCTGCAGGCGCTGGAACGGCTGTAACGGCGGAATGGGAGGGGGCCGGGGCGTGGCGCCCCGGCCGCCGTGCGGGATCAGGGATGCCGGCGGTCGACCACGGACGACAGCACGAAATGCGTCTTGGTGTTTTCCACCCCGGGCAGGCTGGAAATGACCGACCAGATCTCGTTGATGCGCTCGTGCGAGCGCGCCTCCACCGTCAGCAGCAGGTCGATGTCCCCGCTCAGCACCGCGCAGTAGGTCACCTCGGGGATGGCCGCGATGGCGCGCGTGACGTCGCTGCCGCGCATGCGGTCCTTGCGGTAGACCTGTATCACCGCCGGCACCAGGGTCTCGCTGCCGTGCGGGCGCTTCTGGCGGATGGTATAGGCCGCGATCACGCCGTGCGCCTCCAGGCGGTCGATGCGCTGGCGCGTGGCTCGGCGCGACAGCCCCACTTTCAGCGCCAGCGTCGACACCGGGGTGCGCGCATCGCGCGACAGTTCGTTGAGGATCTTGCGGTCGATGGTGTCGAGGTCGTTATCGTGCATGGTCTCTCCCTCCGGGCGGGTGGCGCCGGGTCAAGGGCTGGGCAGGAATGAGGGTGCCGGGCGCGGGCTAGCCTTCCGCGCCCTCGAGCGGCACGAACAGGCTGGTTTTCAGGGTATTCAGCACCACGTTGGTGGTGATGCGCCGGATCATCGGGTTGCCCTTCATCACCTCGGCGGTGAGCCGGTCGTAGCTCTCTACGTCCCGCGTGGTGATGATGGCGATCAGGTCGGCCGAGCCGGTCACGTAGTAAATCTGCTGGATCGCGTCGACGTGGCGCGCCCACTCGCGAAACCGCGCCACCGTGTCGTAGTTGTCGCGCTCGATTTCCAGCGCCGCGATGAAGGTCATGGGGCGGCCGACCACGGCCTGGTCCAGCACCGCGATCTCCGCCGCGATGATCTTTTCGCTGCGCAGCCGTTTCAGACGCTTTTGCACGGCGGAGGTCGACAGCCCCAGTTGCGCGGCGATCGCCTCGGCCTTGAGCGAGCAGTCGCGCTGCACCAGCACCAGAATCTTGCGGTCGAAGGCGTCGAGAGTAGCGGGCATGGCGAAGTCCAATCCAGCGGGGTTACAGGTAGAACGGATGCGCGGGGCTCACCCCGGCGCACGCTCTGACCTGATCGAGTGCCGCCATCAGCGCGTCCCGCGCCTCCGCCGCGGAGCCCGCGAAGCGCACCGGGGGTAGCGCCAGAGTATCGATTTCGTGCGGCAGGCGATAGGGCCGCTCGTTGCCGAACTCGCCCTTGGCGATCAGCGCCGTGCCCCGCATGCCGAGCAGGCTCAGGCACAGATAGCCCGGCGCGCCCGACCGCAGCGCCTGCCACAGCGGGGCGTACACCGTGTCGAGTTGCCGCAGCAGCGGGATTTCGTACGAGCCCGGCCACCAGACGTGGGGCTCGCTCGACCACAGCCCGCAGGGCAGGGCCGCCACGATTTCCACGGCACCGTCACTCCCCACGCCGGCGTAGGCGCCGACCCGGCCGGCGCGGTCGCGCGCCGAGCAAACCAGTGGGGCGGCGGCCTCGTCGCGCCAGTCCTGCAGCGGCACGTTGAGCGGCCGCAGCGCCGCCAGCCAGGGCCGCGCCGCCGCGAGTTGTTTATGGCTCGGTGCCGGCGCCTCGGCGACCAGCAGGCAGGCCCATTTCGGGCCGGCCGCCATCGGGGCCAGCGTGGCCCCACCGGCCAGCGCGGCCAGGCGTTGCTCGACGCGCCGGGAAAGGACAAACGGCAGTTCGGACATAGCTCCTCCTTCGTCATGCAGCCACGGCTCGGCTTGCGTTCCACCGCGTCTCGGTGCCACGGGGCGGAACGCCGCGACGCCGCTATTGCGCTCCATTTTGCCGTGGCGATACGTCTGCCAGACATCGAATAAGCGACTGAAATAGACGAAATGCCGCGCAATATCGGCAAATCAGTCCGCCATGCCGCGCAAAAGCGCACGGCAGGCTACTGCGCGCGGCAGCACGCCAAGCGACGGGCTCAGGCTGGTGGCGACAGGAGCGTCCCGCCTCGCGCTGCGGCCGCTGCAATGGCTGATCGTCCGGGGTATAGCGCAGTGTCGGTGCGGTGACGGCGGGGAATCGGGGGGCGAGGAGGAGGGTTGGGCGAAACGAGGCGGAAGCCGCCAGGGGGCTGGCGGCGGCGCCCGGGCTCGGGATCGCCGAGACCGGGTGCGGGGCGCTTACAGCCAGAAGTCGCTGCGCATGCGGTGCGCTTCGACCAGGCGCTGGAACACCTTGGGGTCCTTGGTGTAGGTCAGTTCGCCTTCCTGGGGCTGGTACAGGTCCAGCAGGCGCGAGGTCCAGAAACGCAGCGCGGCGGCGCGCAGCATCACCGGCCAGCCGCGCTTTTCCTCGGCCTCGAACGGGCGGATCGACTGGTAGCCGGCCAAGAGCGTGCGCGCCAGCTCGCCGTCGATCTCGCCGTCGGGACGGCGTGCCCAGTCGTTGACGGCGATTGCCACGTCGTACAGCAGCACGTCGTTGCAGGCGTAGTAGAAGTCGATGAAGCCGGCGATGGCGTCGCCGTTCATCAGCACGTTGTCCTTGAACAGATCGGCGTGGACCACCCCGGTGGGCAGGTGGTCGAAGCGGTGGCTGTCCTGGAAGTGCACCTCGGCGCGCAGGCTGGCGGCGTCGGCCTCGTCCATGTAGGGGTAGACCGTGGCGGCGGTCTGGCTCCACCAGCGCGGGCCGCGCGGGTTGTGCATCTTGCGCGGGAAGGTGGCGCCGGCCAGGTGCAGTTGCGCCAGCATCTCGCCCACGGCGCGGCACTGTGCCGCGTTCGGCGCCTCCACGTCGCTGCCGGGCAGGCAGGTCACCAGGCAGGCCGGCTTGCCGGCCAGCAGCGAGGCGAAGTTGTCGGTGTGGTCGGCGATCGGCGCCGGGCAGGCCACGCCGTGGCGCGCCAGGTGGCTCATCAGTTCGAGGTAGTAGGGCAGCTCGTCGAGCTTCAGCACCTCGAAGATGGTCAGCACATAGCGGCCGTGCGTGGTGGTGACGAAGTAGTTGGTGTTGGTGATGCCGGCGGCGATGCCCTTGAGCTCGACCAGCTCGCCCAGCGCGTAGCGCTCGAGCCATTGTGCCAGGGTGTCGTTGTCGACGGTGGTGTAAACCGACATGCCGCCCCCGTCAGAATCGGAACAGGACCCAGCGCGGGATCACCAGGCGCTGGTTCGAGTCGATCTGTCTCATGCTGCCGTTGCCTTCCTCGTCCATCAGGTAGTACGGCACGCCATGGGCGGGGGTGACCTTGATCATGTAGAGCTGACCGTTGATGCGGTATTCCTCGATCTTGTCGCTGCCCTTCTGGATGATGCGGACTTCGGGCTCCACGGCGGCGTTGGCGTCCGTCGCCACGTTGGGCGGCGGCGGGACCACCGCCTTGGCGGGGGGCGTGTCCGCCAGGGCCGGGACGGCCACGAGCAGGAGGAGGGGGAGCAGGCGGCGCATGGCGGCGTTCCTTGAGTTCATGAAGATTACAGATTGAGCAATTGTTCGCGTTCTTCCGGCAGTGCCTCGAAGCCACGCGTCTCGTAGTGCTTGAAGATGGCCTCGACGATCTGCTGCGGATCGTCGATCAGCTTCAGGAGGTCGAGGTCGTTGGGGTTGATCAGCTGGTCGCCGACCAGTCGCTCCTTCACCCAGTCCAGCAGGCCTTTCCAGAACTCGGTGCCGCACAGGATGATCGGAATCTTGCGGCTCTTGCCGGTCTGGATCAGCGTCAGCGCCTCGAACATTTCGTCCAGCGTGCCGAAGCCGCCCGGCATTACCACGTAGGCGATGGCGTGCTTGACGAACATCACCTTGCGCGGGAAGAAGTGGTTGAACTTGATCGACAGGTCCTGGTATTCGTTCGGCTTCTGCTCGTGCGGCAGCACGATGTTGAGCGCCACCGACGGGCTGCGGCCGTAGAAGGCGCCCTTGCTGGCGGCTTCCATGATGCCCGGGCCGCCGCCGGAAATGACCGAAAAGCCCGAATCCGACAAACGACGGGCGATTTCCTCGGCCAGCTTATAATAGGTGTGGTCTCGCGGGGTGCGGGCGCTGCCGAAGATGCTGACGGCGGGCTGGATCCCCTGCAATTCTTCCGCCGATTCGACGAATTCGGCCAGAATCTTCATCACGTGCCACGCTTCGCGCGAACGGAAACGCTGCATCGCGGCGTGACGGTCGCTCGTCTGCGGCAATTTATCGGACAAGCTCATAACTATTCGCCTTCTATGAAAACGTTATTATTGATCGACGGCTCTTCTTATCTGTATCGCGCTTTTCACGCCATGCCCGATTTGCGTTCTCCGGAAGGCCAACCGACGGGAGCGATCTACGGCATGGTCAACATGCTGCGTCGCCTGGAGAAGGAGGTCCGGTTCGATTATAGCGCCTGCGTTTTTGACGCAAAAGGCAAGACCTTCCGCGACGAGCTTTATCCCGACTACAAGGCCAACCGCCCGTCGATGCCGGAAGAGCTGGCCAGCCAGATTACGGCGGTGCACGACGTGGTGCAAGCGTCCGGCTGGCCGATCCTGGTGGTGGACGGCGTCGAGGCCGACGACGTGATCGGCACGCTGGCGCGCCAGGCGGAGGCCGCCGGCATGCAGGTGATCGTCTCCACCGGCGACAAGGACATCGCCCAGCTGGTGTCGCCGGTGGTGACGCTGGTCAACACCATGACCAACGAGACGCTCGACGAGGGCGGGGTGAAGGAGAAGTTCGGCGTGCCGCCGAACCTCATCATCGACTACCTGACGCTGATCGGCGACAAGGTCGACAACGTGCCGGGCGTCGACAAGTGCGGTCCCAAGACCGCGGTCAAATGGCTGGAACAGTACGGCTCGCTCGAGGCGGTGATGGCCAACGCCGCGGCCATCTCCGGCAAGGTCGGCGACAACCTGCGTGCCGCGCTCGACTGGCTGCCCAAGGGGCGCGAGCTGATCACCATCAAGTGCGACGTGCCGCTCGACGACGAGATGCCGCAGGGCATGGCCACGCTGCTGCACCGCGAGCGCGACAAGCCGAAGCTGATCGAACTGTTCACCCGTTTCGGCTTCCGCAGCTGGCTGCGCGAGGTGAGCGACGCCAACGGCAGCGCCGCGGCCGATGCCGCCGCTCCGGCCCCGGCTTCGGCCAACCCCGGCGTCAACGGCGAGCTGTTCGGCGCCGCCGAGGACGACGAGGCGCCCGCCGCCGCCGTCGAGCGCCGTTACGAGACCATTCTCACCGCGGCGCAGCTCGATGCCTGGCTCGCCAAGCTGGAGGCGGCGCCGGTGGTGTCGCTCGACACCGAAACCACCAGCCTCGACCAGATGGAAGCGCGCCTGGTCGGCATGAGCTTCTCGATCAAGGAAGGCGAGGCAGCCTACCTGCCGCTGGCGCACCACTACGCCGGCGTGCCCGAGCAGCTCGACCTCGACGCCACGCTGGCCCGGCTCAAGCCGTGGCTGGAGAACCCGGCCAGGAAGAAGCTCGGCCAGAACCTCAAGTACGACCGCCACGTGCTGGCCAACCACGGCATCGCATTGGCCGGCGTCGCCGACGACACGCTGCTGGCGTCGTACGTGATCGAGAGCCACCTGACGCACAATATGGACGACCTGGCGCAGCGTCATCTGGGCGAGAGCACGGTGAGCTACGAGGAGATCTGCGGCAAGGGCGCCAAGCAGATCGGTTTCGCCGAGGTCGACATCGCGGTGGCGTCCAACTACGCCGCCGAAGATGCCGACATCACGCTGCGCCTCAACCGGGCCCTGGCCGGCAAGCTGGAAGGCCGCCTGGCCAGCGTGTACCGCGACATCGAGCTGCCGGTGGCCGAGGTGCTGTTCGCGATGGAGCGCAACGGCGTGCTGATCGACCGCCAAAGGTTGGCCGAACAAAGCCACCAGCTCGGCAGCCAGATGCTGCAACTGGAGCAGGAGGCCTACCAGCAGGCCGGCCAGCCGTTCAACCTCAACTCGCCCAAGCAGCTGCAGGAAATCCTGTTCGGCAAGCTCGGCATCGACACCAAGGGCGTCAAGAAGACGCCGTCCGGCGGCTTCTCCACCGACGAGTCGGTGCTCGAGCAGCTGGCGCTCGACCACCCGCTGCCCAAGCTGATCCTGCAATACCGGGGGCTGGCCAAGCTCAAGTCCACCTACACCGACAAGCTGCCGTCGCTGATCCGCCCCGATACCGGCCGCGTGCACACCAACTACGCGCAGGCGGTGGCGATCACCGGACGGCTGGCGAGCTCCGACCCCAACCTGCAGAACATCCCGGTGCGCACCGCCGAGGGCCGGCGCGTGCGCGAAGCCTTCATCGCGCCGCCGGGCCACCGCATCGTCAGCGCCGACTATTCGCAGATCGAGCTCAGGATCATGGCGCACCTGTCGGACGACGCCAACATGCTGGCGGCCTTCGCCAGCGGCGAGGATATCCACAAGACCACCGCCGCCGAGGTGTTCGGCGTGACGCGCGAGCAGGTGACGTCGGAGCAGCGCCGCGCCGCCAAGGCGATCAACTTCGGCCTGATCTACGGCATGAGCGCCTTCGGCCTGGCCGCCCAGCTCGATATCGAGCGCAACGCGGCGCAGCAGTACATCGACCGCTACTTCATGCGCTTCCCCGGCGTGGCCGACTACATGCAGCGCACGCGCGAGGCGGCGCGCGAGCAGGGCTACGTCGAGACCGTGTTCGGGCGTCGGCTCTACCTGCCGGAGATCCGCGCCAGCAATCCGGGCCGGCGCAGCGGCGCCGAGCGCGCCGCGATCAACGCGCCGATGCAGGGCACCGCCGCCGACCTGATCAAGCTGGCGATGATCGCGGTGCAGCGCTGGCTGGTGGCGGAAGGCCTGGCCAGCAAGCTGATCATGCAGGTGCATGACGAACTGGTGCTGGAAGTGCCAGAAGCCGAACTGGCGCGGGTCAAGGAGCGGCTGCCGCAGATCATGGCCGGCGTGGCCGAGCTCAAGGTGCCGCTGCTGGCCGAAGTGGGGGCCGGGGAGAGCTGGGAGGCGGCGCACTGAGCGCGTCCGCCGCCTGCCGACCAATAACCGCCTACGGGCGGTTTTTTCTTGCCCGCTCGACCCGGCCGGGGCGGTCAGCTAGCGCGCCCGCGTTGATCGCCTCCTGCCCTTTGGCCCCGGCAACGCGCGCGGCTTGGAAAAGCCCATTCATCATGATAATCTGATGAACTTATATGACAAAACTATAATTAAGCCGTATTTGCCATGATGTCTGTCGCGTTTCGCCGAGGGGAGCGGGGCTTCACCCTGATCGAGATGATGGTGGTGATCTCGATCGCCGCCATCCTGCTGGCGCTGGCCGTGCCCGGCTTCAACGCCTTGCTGGCGGATTCGCGCATGGAAAGCCGCACCCAGGCGCTACTCTCCAGCGTGCAGTTCGCCCGCAGCGAGGCCATCCGCAGCAACGCCAACGTCTACCTGTGCGCGCTCAACACCAAGAGCAACCTCGACGTGCAGGGCTGCCAGGGCAAGGCCAAGAAGGGCGACACCTCGTGGTCGGAAGGCGTGCTGCTGTACGCCGACCAGCCCGGCGGCAACCCCGGGCGCTACAACAGCGGCGAGCGCCGCCGCCACGTCATGTTCAGCGGCGCGCCGACGGTCAGCTCGGCGCTCGACCAGTTCATGCTGACCCCGGAAGGGCGCCTGCCCACCGGGGTCAGCCCGTCCTGGGTGGTGCGCGACGCCGCCTCGGGGCAATGCGCCAGCGTCACGGTGCTGGCCAACGGCCGGCCACGGCTGTGCAAGGGGGCGATTGTGCCGGCTGCGCCTGAGAACCTGTCCACGATCTTGCTGCGCGCCCCTGATCGGGGCTCATGCGCGGCGCTGCGCGTGCAAATCTCCGATTTGCCCAGCCATGATCCTCATGTACTCCAGTACATTCCGGTTTCTGTGCTGCTCTTCACCACGCTGAGGGGCGCTCGCGACAGATCGTGGGCAGGTTCTGCGTCCCGCCAGCACGGCTTCTCGCTGCTGGAAGTGCTGATCGCCATGTTCGTGCTGCTGGTCGGCCTGCTGGCCTTGGCCGGGCTGCAGGCGCGCACCCTGAGCCAGACCCGCGATACCGAGATCCGCAGCCTGGTGGCGCTGCAGGCGGAAAGCCTGGCCGAGGCGATGCGTGCCAACCCGCTGCGCCAGCTCGATGCCAACGGCGCCACCGTGCTGTCCTGGGCGCACTACGTCGAGAGCGGTTACGTCAGCCACGACGCCAGCGCTCCCGCCAACAGCTGCCGCGATGCCGCCGGCTGCAGCCAGCAGAACCTCGCCGCGCTCGACCTGTGGACCTTCAAGTCCGGGCTGGCCAGCGGACTGGCCGCCGGCAACGCCGTCCAGGCGGCGGTCTGCCGCGGCAGCGCCGCCCCGAGCCAAGACGATCCGGGCTGCAGCGGCAGCGGTCCCCTGTCGATCCGCGTGGTGTGGTCGTCCCGTCTCGACGGCAAGAGCCGCCAGGCGCTGGTCGACAGCGGCCAGCGTGCCGCCACGGCGTCCTCCCCTCGCTGAAAACCGCTATGTCCTCGTGTTCGAGCCTTGACGTGCGCCAGCGCGGCATCACCCTGATCGAGCTGATGATCGCCGTCGCCATCGGCTCGATCATCGTCGCCGTGGTGTTCGGCAGTTTCGTCTCGACGCGCCAGAGCCTGCGCTCCGCCGAGCAGCGCATCGCACGCCAGCAGGACGCCCGCTCGGCGTTGCAGCTGCTGGCGCGCGACCTGCGCATGGCCGGCAACTTCGGCTGCGCCGCGCTGGGCGAGCGCGGCGACGACTGGCAGGTGGTGAACCACGGCGGGGCGAGCGCCTGGCAGCAGGTCGACCAGGATAGCAACGGCCTGCGCGGCCTCGCCAAGGCCAGCGCCGCCGCCAGCGCCTGGCTCGGCGGCCTGACCTCTAACAGCGACCTGCTGATCGTCCAGTACGGCCAGGGCGCCTTCCCGCTCGCCACCCGCACCGTCAACGCCGCGGGCGACGCCGTCACCGGCCTCACCTTCCAGCCGCCCGAGCAGGGCGACTGGGCCAACTGGACCCGGCTGGCGCTGGCCAGCTGCTCGCAGATCGACGTGCTGGCCAGCGCCAGCGGCATGACCCTGGGCAAGAGCGAGACGGCGCAGACGCTGACGCTGGACGAGGCCCATGCGCTGCCGCTCAGGACGGCCAGCCGCGCCACCGGTCATCAGCTGGGTTCGCTGGAAGTGATGGCGCTGGTGTCGCGCGCCTATTTCGTCGCCGAGGTGAACGGGGAAAAGCAGCTGCTGCGTCGCGAGATGCTGGCCGACGGCAGCCTGGGCGCCGCCACGCTGGTGGCGGACGGGGTGGCCTCGCTCGAGGTGGACTACGGCGTGCTGGACGATTGCGACGCCGACTCGACGCCGCGCCTGCATTACGCCGCGGCCGGCGAGGTGGCCGACTGGCGGCAGGTCGGCACGGTGCGCCTGACGCTGACGCTGCAGCAGGCTTCGGCGCTGCAGGCGGGGCAGAAGGTGAGCGTGGCCTACCCGCTGACGGTGGCCTTGCGGGGAGGGGTGCAATGCGCACAGCGTCCGCTGCAGGGCTGAGGCAGCGCGGCAGCGCCCTGATCGTGGCGCTGATGGTGCTGCTCATGATGACCCTGGTGGTGCTGGCGTCGTCGCGCCTGATCGTCGACGAGCAGCGCATCGGCAGCAACCAGAGCGACCGCCAGGCCACCTTCCAGCTCGCCGAGCTGGCGTTGAAGGCGGCCGAGGCGCGGGTGGCGGAGATGGATCAGGCGCTCGACGTGGCGGGCAAGAGCGACGACGCCTTGTTCGGCGCCGGCGGCGTGTTCAGCGCCAGCTGCCGCAACGACGCCAACCCGGCCGGCTGGCAGAGCGGGCTGTGCGCCACCAGCGCGCAGGTGGGCGGCGGTGCGCTCCAGCCCTGGGAGCGCACCGTCAGCGTCGGCAAGCAGAGCGTGCCCGCGCTGCACCCCTGCGGCAACGCGCTGGAATACGCCTTCAAGAGCGGCGCGGTGCAGAACCGCTGTCCCGACGTGGTGGCGCTGGACGGGGTGTGGGCCAACCCGCGCTACCTGATCGAGCTGGTCGACCGGAACTACCAGGACAGCGACGGCGGCGGACGGCTGTACCGTCTCACCGTGCGCGCCTGGGGCAAGAACGCCAACAGCGTGGTGACGCTGCAAAGCTATTACGTGGTGCCGTGATGATCTCTCGCTTCCTGCCCCTGCTCGGCCTGGCCGGGCTGCTGCTGCCGATGCCAACCTATCCGGCCAACAGTTGCACGCTGCCGGCCTACAACAGCCCCTATCCGGGCGCGCCGTTACAGCTGTCGGTCAAGGTCACCCCCAATATCCTGCTGTTCTTCGACAACTCGGGCAGCATGGCCTGGGATGTGTACGGCAATACCGGTCAGAAGCGCGAGAGGTATTGCAACTGGCGCGGCTGCTGGTACGGCGACGTGCTTGACCCGCTGCAGGGCGAGACGCGGCTGTCGATTGCCAAGGACGTCACCAAGAGCATGATCGATGCCTATCCCGACATGCGCTGGGGCTTGTTCTCGTTCGATCCGTCCAGCAACAAGGACTACGTCAACGACCGCGAGGATCTGCGCTACAACCGGGCGGGGCGGCTGGTGGCGGAGGTCGGTGGCGGCCAGGATCATCTCGACCGGGTCAAGAGCGCCATCGACAGCCTCGGCGCCGACACCAACACGCCGCTGGCCGAGGCCTACTACGAGATGACGCGCTATTACCGCGGCATGAGCTCGGCCTATTACAAGCCGGTCAATCCGGCGTCGGGCAGCCGCGGTTCCGGCCGCTACGCCAGCCCGGTGCAGTACCGCTGCCAGGCCAACTTCGTCCTGATGATGACCGACGGCGAGCCGACCGAGGACAACGAATTTCCGCTGGCGGGCGACCCTCTTTACAGCAGTCTCTCCCCCGGCAAGGACAATCCCCTGCCGTCCTTCGCCGGGCGCGCCGCTGCCGGCGACCTGTTCACCTCCGGCAGCGACGGCGAGGGCCAGGGCTGGGACGCCGAGCCGTTCGCACGGCAGTCGATCAAGACCTACACCATCGGCTTCACCGTCGATAACACCCTGCTGCAGCAAACGGCCACGCAGGGCGGGGGGCGCTACTTCACCGCCAGCAACCGGGAGCAGCTCAAGGCCAGCTTCACCTCGGCGATGGATGACATCTACCGCCAGAACTCGACCTCGACGCCGCCGGTCAGCGGCGAGCGCCAGACCAGCGCGCTGCTGCATACCACCTACGACACCCGCAGCTGGACCTCGCGCCTGCTGAGCTACCCGGTCGACGCCAAGGGCAGGCCGGACTTCAGCCGGCCGAGCGAGGCGCTGCTGCCGGACTGGGACAAGCGCACCGTCTATACCCGCTACTACGACAACCGCAGCAACAACTGGGTATGCAACAAGAACGGTAGCAACAAGGCCTTCGACAGCAACGTCGTGGCGCAGGCGTTCAAGCCCGGCATGGCCGACAACGACAAGCTCACCTTCGGCAGCCAGCCCAACGACGTGATCCACTTCGTGCTGGGCCACACCATGCCGGGGCAGCGCTTCGATAAGCGCACCACGCCCTGGCTCGGCGACGTCATCGACTCGCCGCTGACCACGTTCTCGGCCACGGACGCCCAGCTGGTGGCGGTGGGCGGCAACGACGGCATGCTGCACGTGTTCCGCAAGGCGACGGGCGGGAGCGCCTACCAGGAGGTGCTGGGCTACGTGCCGTTCGAGGTGCTGACCCGGCTCGCCGATCTCACCGACCCCGACTACGGCTCCGCGGCCAAGCCGCACCGCTACTACGTTAACGGCCCGAGCGTGGCGCAGACCCTGGACAACGGCCGCACCTACCTGGTGGGCGCGTTGGCGCAGGGTGGCAAGGCGCTGTTTTCGCTCGACGTCAGCTCGCTGATGTCGGCCGGCGGCAAGGCGGCCGCACCGGCCGAGGTGGTGCGCTGGGAAGCCGGCGCGGCGAGCGGCGCGAGCGCGCTCGGCTACGTCTTCGGCCAACCGGTGATCGCCAAGGTGCGCCATCCGGCGAGCGGCGCCAGCGTATGGGCGGCGATCAGCGGCAACGGCTACGACAGCGCCAGCGGCCAGTGCCGCGCTGCTGGTGTTCGAACTGGACAGCGGCACCCTGCTGGGCGAGATCAAGGTCGGCCGCGCCGGCGGCAACGGCTTGTCCGGGCCGGCGGTGCTGGACTTCGACGGCGACAAGGTGGCCGATGCGGTCTACGCCGGCGACCTCAAGGGCAATGTCTGGCGCTTCGACCTGCGCGGCGACTGGGCGGCGCCGGCCAGCCCGTTCTGGCAGGGCGACGCCAGCCAGCCGGTCACCGCCACGCCGGCGTTGTACCGGCGCCCGGGCGGCGACGGCTACATGGTGCTGTTCGGCAGCGGCCAGCTGCTGTACGACAGCGACCGCCGCTCCACCACCGGCCAGAGCGTGTACGGGCTGTGGGACACGCCGCAAAGCGGCAAGTATTACCAGTACGGCGACCGCGAGGGTGCCGGCGGGCGCGGGCTGATCGTGCGCCAGAGCCTCGATGGCGAAGTCGGCAGCACGGTGAAGATGCCCGATGGCAGCCTGCACGACTACACCGTGCGCCGCACCACCAGCCATCCGGTCGCCATCGGCGAGAAGGCGGCCGGCGGCTGGTACCTGGACCTGGCGGCCGCCAGCGGCGAGCGCCTGCTGCACGCCCCGCTGCTGGTCGGCGAGCGGCTCTACTTCACCACGCAGATTCCCTTCGTGGCGAACCTGCAGTGTTCGGTCGGCGGCGACGGCTGGCTGATGTCGTTGGACCCGCTCTCCGGGGCGGCGCCGGCCAAGACCGCGTTCGACCTGAACGGCGACGACAAGGGCACGATCGCCGACTGGGCCGTGTTCGAAACGGGCAAGGTGGCCCAGATCCCCAGCGGCGTGCGTTCCGAAGTCGGCATGCCGTCGGCGCTGCGGCTCTACGTCAGTGCCGCCAGCAACTATCAATGGCAGAGTTATGCCGACCAGAACGGCCAGATCACCAACCGCGACAACGCCAGCATCGCCAAGGCCGGCAAGGGGCTGCGGCTGGCGTTCGGCGGCAGCAACGACGGGACGCCGGCGGGGGTGGGCATTCCCGGCGACGCCAGCAAACAAGGCAGGCGCATCGCCTGGAGGGAGATATTCTGATGCGGTACAAGGTTGGCCGAAGCCGGGGCTTCACCCTGATCGAACTGCTGATCGCGCTGGCGGTGGTCGGCATCCTGGCGTCGCTGGCGCTGCCCTCGTACCGCGAGCACGTGATCCGCGCGCGCCAGAGCGAGGCGCGCGCCGCGCTGCTCGACAATGCCCACTTCCTCGAGCGCTGGTACAGCGAGAAGGGCACCTTCAAGCAGTCGTCCACCGCCTGGCCCACCCTGCCGGTGACCGCCACCGAGTTCTACGACATCGCCTTCGCCAGCACCGCCAAGAACACCGACGACGGCGAGTACCAGCTGGAGGCCTCGCCCAAGGCGGGCAAGGACTGGGTCGGCGGCACGCTGACGCTGGACCAGGACGGCAACATCAAGCTGTGCCAGACCGGGAAGGACGGCAAGGAAAGCTGCACCTTGTAGCGCGCCGTTGGGCGGCTTCGGCCAACCTTTGGACGACAAAAAACCCGGCGTGGGTCGCGCCGGGTGTTGACGGTGAGGACCGCTCAGTGCGCGCCGCCGTCGCCGCCCGAGTGCCCGAACGGCGGTTTGGCGAACCAGATCAGCCCGAGCAGCAGCACGAACAGGCAACCCGCGCCCCAGAACACCTCGTTGGACGCCAGCACATAGCCCTGTATGGTGATCTCGCGTGCCGTCAGCGCCGCCTGCTGGCCGGCCGACAGCCCGGCCTCGGCCCAGCAGCCCGAACCACTGCTGTGCGACGCTGCCGCCGCTGTCGATAGCGGCGGTGAGCTGGGTGTGGTGGACCGCCTCGCGCGTATCCCACAGCGTGGTGCTGACCGAGGCGCCGATGCTGCCGGCCAGGATGCGCAGGAAGTTCGACAGGCTGGAGGCGCTCGCCACGCGGTTGGGCGCCACGCGCGACAGCGTGATGGTGGTCAGCGGCATGAAGAAGCAGGCCAGCCCGATGCCCTGCACGAACTGCGGCCAGATCACGTAGGCCAGGTCCATCTGCGGCGAGAAATGGGTGCGCCAGAAGAAGCACAGCGCGAACACGCTGAGGCTCACCGTCACCAGCCAGCGCATGTCGAGGCGGTGCGCGTTCTTGCCGATGATCGGGGAGAGCAGCACCGGCAGGATGCCCACCGGCGCCGAGGCGATGCCGGCCCAGGTCGCGGTGTAGCCCAGCTGGGTTTGCAGCATCAAGGGCAGCAGCACCACGCCGCCGAAGTACATCATGTAGCCCAGACTGATGCAGATCACGCCGACCGTGAAGTTGCGGATGCGGAACAGCGACAGGTCGATGATCGGGTGCTCCTCGCCCAGTTCCCAGATCACCAGGTAGGTCAGCGCCACCACCGCGACGATGGCCATCATCACCACCTCGCTGGAGTGGAACCAGTCGAGCTCCTTGCCCTTGTCCAGCATCAGCTGCAGCGCGCCGACGCCCAGCACCAGCAGCGTCAGGCCGACGCGGTCGATCGGCAACGCCTTGATCTCGCTCTCGCGTCCTTGCAGCTCGCGCCGCGCCACGGCGGCGGCGAACAGACCGACCGGGATGTTGATGAAGAAGATCCAGGCCCAGTGCCAGTTGTCGCTGATCCAGCCGCCCAACAGCGGGCCGAAGATCGGCGCCACGATCACCGTCATCGCCCACAGCGCCAGCGCCATGCCTTTCTTCTCGGGCGGATAGCAGGCCAACAGCAGGCTCTGCGACAGCGGGATCAGCGGCCCGGCCACCGCGCCCTGCAGGATGCGGAAGGCGATCAGCAGCGGCAGGTTCGGCGCCAGCCCGCACAGCCACGAGGCCAGCACGAACAGCACGGTCGAGGCGACGAACAGCCGCACCTCGCCGACGCGCTTGGCGAGCCAGCCGGTGAGCGGCACGGCGATGGCGTTGGCGACGCCGAACGAGGTGATCACCCAGGTGCCCTGGCTGGTGGCGGCGCCGAGGTTGCCGGCGATGGTCGGCAGCGCCACGTTGGCGATGGTGGTGTCGAGCACCTGCATGAAGGTGGCCAGCGACAGCGCCAGCGTGATCCATACCAGGCGCGCGCCGGTGAGCGGAGGAGGCGTCATGGCGGGCGCTCCGGCTTAGTGGCTGGCGCCGGCGTTGGCGGCGAGCAGCTGCGCCACCAGCGCGTCGGCCTGCGCCAGGTCCGGGGTCAGGGCGCGCGTGACCTGGGCCGGCGCAGTGCGCGGCGCCTCGGCCAGGGTGGGGCCGTCCTGCTTGCGGGTCTGCACCTCGACCTGCATCGACAGCCCGACGCGCAGCGGGTGCGTCTTCAGCTCGGCGGCGTCGAGCTCGATGCGCACCGGCACGCGCTGCACCACCTTGATCCAGTTGCCGGTGGCGTTCTGCGCCGGCAGCAGCGAGAAGGCGCTGCCGGTGCCGGCGGCCAGCCCGGCCACCTTGCCGTGATAGGTGACGTCGCCGCCGTACATGTCGGCGTGCAGTTCCACCGGCTGGCCGAGGCGGATGGTGTGCAGCTGGCTTTCCTTGAAGTTGGCGTCCACCCACACCTTGTCGAGCGGCACGATCGCCAGCATCGGGCTGCCGGCGCTGACGCGCTGGCCGACCTGCACGCTGCGGCGCGCCACATAGCCGGCCAGCGGGGCGCGCACCTCGGTGCGCTGGAGCGCGAGCCAGGCTTCCTTGAGGCGGGTGGCGGCGCGCGCCACCGCCGGCTTGCTGGCCAGCGTTTCCTGGCCGAGCAGGGCCTGGGTGCTGGCGGCCTGTTCCTGCGCCACCGCCAAGGCGGCGCGCGCGGTTGCCACGGCGTCGCGCGCGTGCGCCAGCTCCTCGGCCGATAGCGCCTCGCTGCCCGCCAGCTGCTGGCGCCGTTTCAGGTCGTCTTCGGCGCGCGCCAGCTCGCTCTGGCGCAGGCTGACCTGGGCGTTCTGCTGGCGTTCGCTGCCGATCAGCTGGCGCGTTTCGCGCACCGCCTGCACGAACTCGTTGCGCGCCCGTTCGAACGCCAGGCGGGCGTCGTTGGCTTCCAGCGTCACCACGGTCTGGCCGGCGTTGACGCGGTCGGTGTCATCGGCGGCGATGCTGACCACGGTGCCGGCGATCTCCGGCGTGAGCTGGATCAGGTGGCCGTTGACGTAGGCGTCGTCGGTGCCTTCCTGGTAGCGCAGCACGGTGGCCCAGTAGGCGCCGTAACCGATGGCGGCGATGGCGAACACCAGGCTGGCCAGGATCAGGCCGCGCTGGCGCGAAGAGTTTTTGGCGGGTTTTTCCATGGGGTGTTCCTCAGGGCTGCGCCGGGGCCAGCAGGCCGCCGCCCAGCACGGTATTCAGGTTGACGAAGGCGAGCTGGCCGGCGGCCTGGCTGTCGAGGCGGGCGGCGCGCTGCACCAGCTCCGCATCCTGCGTGCCGAGCAGGTCCAGCTTGTTGCTGAGGCCGGCGCGCAGCCGTGCCACGCCGGCGTCGCTGGCGCGGCGGGCGCTGTCTTCGGCCTGGCGCGCGTCGGCCAGCTGCTGGCGCGCCTCGGTCGCGGCCGGACAACGCGTCGGCGGCCTGGCGCAGGGCGTCGAGCACGGTCTGGTTGTAGCTCTCCACCGCCTCGTCGTAGCGCGCCTGCTCGCGGCTCAGGTTGGCGCGCAGCGCGCCGCTGTGGAAGATCGGCAGGGTGACCGCCGGGGCGATGCCGAGCATGCGCGATTCGCTTTGCAGCAACTGGCCGATGTCGAGCGACGACAGGCCGATGAAGGCACTCAGCTGCACGTTGGGGTAGAACGCGGCACGCGCCGCCTTGACGCTGTGCGCCGCCGCCTCCAGTCGTTCGCGCTGCGCCACCACATCGGGGCGCTGGCCCAGCAGGGCGGCGGTGAGCGCTGCCTCGTCGAGGTCCGGCGTGGAGCCGAGCGGGGCCGGGCTCAGGGCGTCGAGCGCGTTCGGCGCCTGGCCGGTGAGCGCCGCCAGGGCATGGCGGGCGCGCGCTGCATCGCCTTGCTGGGCGCTCAGCTGCTGTTTCAGCTGCGCTTGCAGCACTTCCAGCGGGCGCAGGACATCGGCGCTGAGCAGGCCGGCGCTGACGCGGGCGCGCAGCAGTTGCAGGCGACTGTCGGCCAGCTTGAGGCGGGTGGTAGTGAGCTGCTGCTGCGCCAGGGCGCGTTGCAGCACGGTGTACTGGCTGGCCACGGCCTGGGTCAGCAGCAGTTCGGCCTGGCGGGCGTCGAGCGTCTGGGCGCGCTGCTGCCCCAGCGCGGCGTCCAGTTCGGCGCGGTGCTTGCCCCATAGGTCGAGCTCCCAGCCGCCGTCGAGCGAGATCGCGTACAGCGTCTGGTAGCTGCCGCCGATCGGCGGCGGCAACAGGCCGTTGGCGGAATAGCGTTCGCGGTCGAGGCTGGCGTTGGCGTCGAGTTGCGGGCCGCGCCGGCTGTCGGCCAGCCCGCTCAGCGCGGCGGCTTCGCGCACGCGGGCGGCGGCCAGTTTCAGCGACGGTGCTTGCCGGCGCGCGCTGGCGATGAGCTGGTCGAGTGCCGGGTCGCCCAGCGCCTGCCACCAGTTGTCGTGCACGGTGTCCGCCTTGGCGGCCGGCAGCGCCAGGCGCTCGGCGTTGAGCGGGGAGGCGGGGGCGGCGCTCGGGGCCGGGGTGGCGCAGCCGGCCAAGAGGCCGGACAGCAGCAGCATCCCCAGAGCGGGCTGCCAGTGGGGGCGGGGGAGTGGAGGCTTAGTCATGCAATTATTCATTTGCAAAATAATAACTGTGGTTACTATATGGTCGACAAAAAACCGGCCAGGCCGGTTCCTGCTCAGCCGCCGAGACGGGCGAGCAATTTGCGCAGCAGACCCTCCAGCTGCACTTTTTCGTCCCCGCTGAAGTCGGACCACAGCGAGCGGTTGCGGTCACGCGCCACCGGCATGATGAGCTCGACGAAACGGATGCCCGCGTCGGTCAGCACCAGCCGGATCTTGCGGCGGTCTTCGGCGCAGGGCTGGCGCTCTGCCCAGCCGTTCTTCACCAGTTCGTCCGAGATGCGGGTGGCGTTGGTGCGCGAGGAGTCGAGCGTGTCGCTGATGTCGGACGGATACAGCACGTGGTCCGGGCAGGCGTACATCGTCATCAGCGTCATCCACACCGACTCGTGAATGCCGTAGTCCTTGAGCGCCTCGTTCAGATAGGCGCCGAGACGCGGCATGATGTGGTAATAGAGCCGGGTGAGGATGACCTCCTGGCGCGGCACGCCGGGAAAGCGGCTGTCGACACGGTCTATCGCCTGTTCGAGCTGGTGAAAGGATTTGTTCATGGCTCGATTATAGTAAACCGTGTTACTATTTCGCAAGAAACATTTTGCCGGTTGGCAGATTCACTGCCCGAGCAGGGTCAGCACCCGCTCCGGAGGTCGGCCGATCACGGCCTGTTCGCCTTGTACCGCGATCGGGCGCTCGATCAGGCGCGGGTGGTCGACCATGACCGCGATCAGGTGGCGGCGCTCCAGCGTGACGTCGTCCAGGTGCAGCGCCTGGTACTCGTCTTCCTTGTGGCGCATCAGCTCGCGCGGTTCCAGCTGCAGCAGCGTCAGCAGCCGGTCGAGTTCCTCGGCGCTGGGTGGGGTTTTCAGGTAGTCGATGATCTCGACGTCGGCGCCGGCGTCCTGCAGCAGTTTCAGTGCCTCGCGCGACTTGGTGCAACGCGGGTTGTGGTAGAGGCGAATCATGTGGGGTTCCCCTTTTTTAGCGGACGGCTATTGTGACCCAATAGGCCGGCCGGGGCCAAGCCGCCGCCATCCGCGCGGCCGGGCCACTTTAGATTATTTGGAAAACGACGATTTGATGCCTTCACAGACTGTTACTTCCCCGAGCGCCACGCGTTCGCGCGGCCTAGCCCTGGTGCTGGCGCTGCTGGCGACGCTCGGGCCGTTTTCGATCGATACCTTTCTGCCGGCGATGCGCGCCATCGGCGCCTCGCTCGGCGCGAGCCCGGTGGAAATCCAGCAGGCGCTCACCGTCTACCTGTTCTGCTACGGCTTGATGATGCTGTGGCACGGCTCGATTTCCGACGCCGTGGGACGCCGTCCGGTGGTGCTGGTGACCACCCTGTTGTTCGGGGTGGCCTCGGTCGGCTGCGCGCTGGCCGACAACCTGACCACGCTGTTGATCTTCCGCGGCCTGCAGGGACTGTGCGGCGGGGCCGGCCTGGTGGTGGGGCGGGCCATCATCCGCGACCGTTTCGACGGCGCCGAAGCGCAGCGCATGATGTCGCAGGTGACCATGCTGTTTTCGCTGTCGCCGGCGATCGCGCCGGTGGTGGGGGGCTGGCTGTTCGGCGCCTTCGGCTGGCATTCGATCTTCGTGTTCATGGCGCTGATCGGCTTCGGGCTGTTCGTCATGAGCTGGTTCTCGCTGCCGGAGACGCACGGCCACGAGCGGCGCCAGCGCCTGCACCTGGGCACGCTGCTCGCCAATTACGCCCGGGTTGGCCGAAAACGCGAGTTCCAGCTGTTGGCGGCGGCGGTGTCGTTCAACTTCGCCGGCTTCTTCGTCTACATTCCGGCGGCGCCGGTGTTCCTGATGCAGCACCTGGGGCTCGGGCCGGAGCAGTTCCTGTGGATGTTCGGCCCGGCGGTGGGCGGTATCATGCTGGGCGCCTTCCTGTCCGGGCGCCTGGCCGGGCGGCGCGACGCACGCCAGATCGTCAACCTGGGCTACGGCGTGATGTTCACTGCGCTGGCGGCCAACCTGCTCTACAACCTGCTGTTTCCGCCCGCGCTGTTCTGGAACGTGGCGCCCTTGATGCTCTACACCACCGGCATGTCGCTGGTGGCGCCGTCGATCACGCTGATCCTGATGGACCAGTTTCCCGAGCTGCGCGGCACGGTGTCATCGCTGCAGGGCTTCACCCAGACCATGATGTCGAGCCTGGTGGCCGGCGTGATCGCGCCCTTGGTGTGGGGCAGTCCGCTGACGCTGGCGCTGACCATGGCGTGCTTCCTCTGCCTGGGCTTCGGCTTCCGCATGGCATTCCGGCGCCGCCTGGCGCGTGGCGTGGCGCTGGCCGGCTCATCGCGTTGATCTGGATCAAGATGAAATTCATTCTCATCTATTGCGCCAGGTGAGATTACGAATGATAATGACTCCCGTTAATTGATCGGCGCCGGCCGTTGCCGGCAGTCCACCGTCCTTTTCTGGGAGAACCGAATGATCCGTCGTCTGAGCCACGTCGCGCTGGCCCTTGCCGGTGTCGCCGCCGCCTCGTCCGCCCTTGCCGCCGAATACCCGATCGGCAAGCCGCAAATCAAGAACGGCATGGAAATCGGCGCCGTCTACCTGCAGCCGGTGAAAATGGAACCGGAAGGCATGATGCGCAAGGCCGCCGAGTCCGACGTGCACCTGGAAGCGGATATCCACGCCGTCAAGAACAACCCGAACGGCTTCGCCGAAGGCGACTGGATGCCGTACCTGGTGATCAAGTACGAGGTCAGCAAGGTCGGTTCCAACCAGACCATCAAGGGCGACTTCATGCCGATGGTGGCCTCCGACGGCCCGCACTACGGCGACAACGTCAAGCTGATGGGGCCGGGCAAGTACAAGCTGAAGTACACCATCCAGGCGCCGAGCGCCAACGAGCACGCTCATTTCGGCCGCCACGTCGACAAGGAAACCGGTGTCGGCGCCTGGTTCAAGCCGTTCGAGCTGAACTACGAGTTCACCTACGCCGGTACCGGCAAAAAAGGTGGCTACTAAGCCCCCGGGCCGATGATCCGACCGACAGCGTCGCAGCTTCCTGCGGCGCTTTTTCCCTTTCTAGCAGGAGCGTTGTTTGATGAAGCGTGCATGGCTGATGGTAGTGGCGCTGGGGCTGGCTTCGGCCAACGTGCTGGCCGAAGAGTTGCCGGTGTACCGGCTCGAGCTCAAGGACGGCAAGCTCAATCCCGCCCGGCTGCAGGTGGCGGCCGGCAAGAAGTTCAAGATCGAGCTGGTTAATTCCGGCAAGACCCCGGTGGAGTTCGAGAGCACCCCGCTGCGCAAGGAAAAGGTGCTGGGCCCCGGCGCCGACTCGTTCGTGGTGATCCAGCCCTTGAGCCCGGGCGAGTACAAGTTTTTCGACGAATTTCACATGGCCACGGCGCAAGGCGTGATCGTCGCCAAGTAAGCCGGCGGGCAGGGAGGCAACAATGGGACAGGTGCTGTTCATCGTCTGGCGCGAGAGCGTCGAGGCCATGCTGGTCATCGGCATTCTCTACGCCTGGCTGAATAACCATGGCGAGGTGGCGGCGCGCGGCAAGCACTATCTGTGGGGTGGCGTGCTGGTCGGCTTCTTGTGCGCCATCGTGCTGGCGCTGGGCCTGTTCGGTGCGGCCGAGCTGTTCGGCGGCGCGCAGGACAGCTTCCAGACCGTGATGGTATTCACCGCCGCCGCGCTGATCGTGCACATGGTGCTGTGGATGCGCGAGCATGGCCGCACCCTGAAGCGGGAGCTGGAAAGCGGCCTGGCGGATAACGCGGCGCGCAACAACTGGTGGGGCGTGCTGACGCTCACCGCCATCGCCGTGGCGCGCGAGGGCAGCGAGACCGTGGTGTTCCTGTACGGCATGCTGGCCGGGGCCGACGGCAGCACGCTGCTGTCGATGGGCGGCGCGGCGCTGCTGGGTTTCCTGCTGGCGCTGCTGACCTTCTTCCTGTTGCAGCTGGGCGGGCGTTTCCTGTCGTGGCGGCTGTTCTTCCGCGTCACCGAGGTGATGTTGCTGCTGTTGGCGGCGGCGCTGTTCATGAACGGCATCGAGCACCTGATCTCGATGGGTTACCTGCCGGCGCTGGTCGATCCGCTGTGGGACAGCTCGATGCTGCTCGACGACATGTCGCCGGTGGGCGGCGTGGTGGCGGCGCTGACCGGTTATCGCGCCCATCCGGCGCTGATGAGCCTGTTGGCCTACGGCATGTTCTGGTTGCTGATGACGGGGTTGATGAGATGGCGGCAACAACAGCCGGCGGCGTGAGCCGCCTGTTGGCGAAGGGCGGCGACTGGCTGCGCGATCACGGCCGCCTGCTGCAGCGCCTGCAGTGGGTGGTGGTGCTGGTCTACGCTTTCCTGCTGCTGGTGCCGGCCTGTCTGCCGCTGCCGCCGGACACGGCGCGCATGGTCGACAACCTGACCATCTTCGCCCAGTTCGTGTTCTGGGGTATCTGGTGGCCGTTCGTGCTGCTCAGCATGGTGCTGTTCGGCCGCGTCTGGTGCGGCGTGCTGTGCCCCGAGGGGGCGCTGTCGGAATGGGCGGCGCAGAAGGGCCTGGGCCGGCCGATCCCGCGCTGGATGCGCTGGGGCGGCTGGCCCTTCGTCGCCTTCGTGCTGACCACGGTGTACGGCCAGCTGGTGAGCGTCTACCAGTATCCGAAAGCCGCCCTGCTGGTGCTGGGCGGCTCGACCGTGGCGGCGGTGGCGGTGGGTTTCGTCTATACCCGCGGCAAGCGCGCCTGGTGCCGTTACCTGTGCCCGGTCAACGGCGTGTTCGGCCTGCTGTCCAAGCTCGCCCCGCTGCACTTCAAGGTGCAGGAAGAAGCCCGGCAGGCGTCCATCGCCAACAAGAGCGTGATCCGCATCCAGGCGGTCAACTGCGCACCGCTGCAGCCGATCCGCCACATGAAGGGCGGCAGCGGCTGTCACATGTGCGGGCGCTGCAGCAGCCACCGCGACGCGGTGACGCTGTCGCTGCGCTCGCCCAGCGCGGAGGTGGTGGAAGTGGCCGAGCGCGATGCCGACGGCTGGCAGACGCTGCTGATCGTCTACGGCCTGCTCGGCGTGGCGATCGGCGCCTTCCACTGGAGTGCGAGCCCCTGGTTCGTCACGCTCAAGCAGGTGGCGGCGGAGTGGCTGATCGCACGCGACATCTGGTGGCCGTTCGAGAGCAACGCGCCGTGGTGGCTGCTGACCCACTACCCGGAATTGAACGACAGCTTCTCCTGGCTCGACGGCACCATGCTGCTGGGCTACGTGTTTGCCACCGCGCTGGCGATGGGCACGGTGATCAGCGCGCTGTTGGCGCTGGCGGTGCGGCTGGCCGGACCGTGGCAGCGCCAGCGTTGGCACCATCTGGCGCAGGCGCTGATCCCGCTCGCCGGCTGCGGCGTGTTCCTCGGCCTGTCGGCGCTGACGGTGACGCTGCTCAAGAACGAGGGCCTGCCGGTGTTCTGGGTCAACGACTTCCGCCTGCTGCTGCTGGCTTCGGCCAACCTGTGGTCGCTGTGGCTGGCGGCGCGCATCGTGCGGCGCTGGAGCGGCGGCGTGCGCTGGCTGGCGGCGCTGCTGCCGTTCCTCTGCACGCTGGCCTGGGTGGATAGCGCCTGGGGCTGGATGTTCTGGTGGTGGTGAATCCGGCCCCATTAGGCGGCTGCGCCTTCGCATCTTGAGCGCCGGCAGACTGCGTGCGAATCCCGCGCTGAGCCAATCGAAGATTGGCTCGTAGGAATTCGCCCAGCCATGATCCTCATGGACCCTGTGTTCATTCCGGTTCCTGCGCGTTGGCGGCGCTCAACCTGCCTTGGCTCGCTCGCCTACTGGGATCGGCTGCGAGGACCAATGACCCGCCACCAAGCCGGCGCCGCACTGCGCCGGCTTTTTTGCGCCCGTTCTAGGCGGCGGCGTTGACCAGCGTCGGCTTCAGCACGCGCACCAGGTCGGCGGCGCTGATGGCCACCAGGAAACCGCGCTTGCCGCCGTTGATGTAGAGCGTGTCGAGTTCGGCGATGCTCGCCTCCATGTACACCGGCATGGCGTGGCGCGTGCCGAACGGGCTGGTGCCGCCCACCTGGTAGCCGCTGTGCTTGTCGGCGGTCTTGGGGTCGCACGGGTTCACCTTCTTGGCGCCGATCTGTTTCGCCAGCATGCCGGTGCCCACCTCGCGGTCGCCGTGCATCAGCACGATCAGCGGTTTCTTGTGCTCGTCTTCCATCACCAGGGTCTTGATGACGACGTGTTCGTCGACCCCCAGTTCACGCGCCGACACCGTGGTGCCGCCTTTTTCCTCGTAGGCGTAGAGATGGGGGCTGAAGGGCACTCCGTGCTCGCGCAGCACGCGCACCGCCTGGGTCACCGGGGTCTTGTCCTTGCTCATGGCTGTTGTCGTGGCGGTAGAAAGGGTGAAAGGGTAGGGCGAAACCGCGTGGCTGCCAAGATGCCGCCGCCGATTTGCGCTAGGTCAAGCCAGCCCGGATGAAGGCCTTGAAAATCAGCGGCTAAGGACCATACCTAAGGTGAGTGGCTACCGGTTGTGCCGGCGGCCGGGCGATTGTTTCTTGTAACCCGACAGGAGGAGTAACACCATGAAAGACCTGATTCGTCGCACCAGTCTTGAACCGCTGCTCGACGACATGTTCAAGGGCTTCTTCGTGCGGCCGTTCGGCTTCGAGGCCGGCGCCGACCTGGCCGGCGGCATCAAGCTCGACGTCAAGGAAGACGACAAGGCGTACACCGTGCACGCCGAGATTCCCGGCGTGAAGAAGGAAGACATCAGCGTGCAGATCGAAGGCGGACGGGTGCAGATTTCCGCCGAGGTGAAGAAAGAGTCCGAGACCAAGGAAGGCGAACGCGTGCTGCGTTCCGAGCGCTACTACGGCCAGGTATCGCGCAGCTTCCAGTTGGCGCAGGACGTGGACCAGAGCACGGCCACGGCGCGCTACAACGACGGGGTGCTGGAACTGACGCTGCCGAAGAAGACCGGCGGCACTTCGCGCCAGCTGACCATCGAGTGAGCCGTCCGTTCTGTGCTGAAAGGCCGCCGCGAGGCGGCCTTTTTCATGCCTGTGGCTTGCCCTGAGCCGTGATCCGTGCCGCGCGTGCACGCCAGTACAGCCGCAGCCCCAGCAGCAGCGTCAGCACCGCGGCGTAGATCAGCGGCTGGCGGATGTCCTTCTTCACCAGCCACCAGTAGTGGGTGACGCCGAGTATCGCCACCGCGTACACCAGGCGGTGCAGCCGCCCCCAGTTGCGCTTGAGCCGGCGCAGCCAGCCGTCGGTGGAGGTCACCGCGAGCGGCGTCATCAGCAGCAGCGCGGCGAAGCCGACGGTGATGAAGGGGCGCTTGGCGATGTCCTTGACGATGGCGTGCCAGTCGAAGAACTGGTCCAGCCACACATAGGTGGTGAAGTGCAGCGTGGCGTAGAAGAAGGCGAACAGGCCGAGCATGCGACGAAAGCGCTGCAGCACGTTCCAGCCGGCGAGCCGGCGCAGCGGCGTCACGGCCAGCGTGGCCAGCAGCCAGACCAGGGTCCAGGTGCCGGTGGAACGGGTGATGAACTCGATCGGGTTCACCGCCTCGCCGTTGAGCACGATCCACGCCGTGCGCATGAGCGGCAGCAGGCAGGCGACGAAGACCAGCGCCTTGGCGACGCCCAGCGGCCTGGAGGCGGGACGAGCGGGGTTGGCCGAAGCCCGCGCGCGCGCCGGCGAGGGCAGGGTCTTGTCAGAAATCACGGCGCAGGTCCATTCCCCGATACAGGCCGGCGACCTGCTCAGCATAGCCGTTGAAGGGCAGCGTCTTGCGCTTGAAGAATTCGCCGATGCGCCGCTCGCTCGCCTGGCTCCAGCGCGGGTGGTCCACCGCCGGGTTGACGTTGGAGTAGAAGCCGTACTCGTCCGGTGCCGCCAGGTTCCAGCTGGTGAGCGGCTGCTGCTCGGTGAGGCGGATGCGCACGATCGACTTGATGCTCTTGAAGCCGTACTTCCACGGCACCACCAGCCGGATCGGCGCGCCGTTCTGGTTGGGCAGCGGGTTGCCGTAGAGGCCCACCGCCAGGATGGTGAGCGGGTGCAGCGCCTCGTCCAGGCGCAGCCCTTCGCGGTACGGCCAGTCCAGCACGCGGCGCTGCTGGCCGGGCATCTCGGCCGGGCGCTGCAGGGTCTCGAAGGCGACGTACTTGGCCTTGCCGGTGGGCTCGACCTGCTTGAGCAGGCTGGCGAGCGGGAAGCCGATCCACGGGACCACCATGCTCCAGCCTTCCACGCAGCGCAGGCGGTAGATGCGCTCTTCCTGCGGGAATTTCAGTAGTTCCTCGATGCTGAAGCGGCGCGGCTTCGCCACGTCGCCGTCCACCAGCACGCTCCACGGCCGCGTCTTGAGGCGCCCGGCGTTGGCCGCCGGGTCGGCCTTGTCGGTGCCGAACTCGTAGTAGTTGTTGTAGCTGGTGATGTCCTTGAGGCTGTTGAGCGGCTCGCCGGTCGACAGCGGGCTCTTCCTGGCGGCGAGCGCGGCCAGCGTCTCACCCGACAGCATCAGGCCGGCGGCGCCGAGCATGAAGCTGCGGCGGTTGAGGTAGACCGCTTCCGGGGTGATCTCGGAGGGCGGGATGTCGGACGGTTTCTTGATCAGCATGGTAGCGGTCTCCACGGGGAATACGCCTTAGTCGGCGTTCCCGGACTGATCTGACAGCCGATCGTCGAAACGGTTTCGCCGCCGCGCTCAGGCTCCCAACCAGGGGCGGCCCAGCGCGCTGCCCTGCGGCCCGGCGACGGCCAGGTTCGCGGCGATCGCCTGCAGCGCCGGCCAGCGCGGGCCGCACCACGCCGGGGCGATCAGGGTCGGCGCCTGCGCGGTGGCCGAGATGCGATGATAGACCACCTCGGGCGGGGTGCGGCGGATCAGTTCGGCCGCCAGCGCGGCGTAGTGCTGCTGCGTCAGCGGGGCGATCTCGCCGCGCCGGTACTGCGCCGCCATGCGGCTGCCGCGCACGATCATCAGCGGGTGCAGCTTGAGCCCCTCAACGCCGATGTCGAGCACCGCGGCCAGGGTCTGGTGCACGTGGGTGTCGTCCTCGCCGGGCAGCCCGGCGATGAGGTGGGTGCAGACCTTGAGCCCGCGCCGGTGCGCCCGCTGCACCGCGTCGCGGTAGTCGGCGAGGCCGTGGCCGCGCCGGATGCGTTCCTGAGTGGCGTCGTGCGCGGTCTGCAGGCCGAGCTCGAGCCAGATCTCGTAGCCCTGCCGCTGGTAGTCGGCGAGCAGCTCGAGCGCGCTGTCCGGCACGCAGTCCGGGCGCGTGCCGACGCACAGCCCGACCACGTCGCTCTGCGCCGCCGCCTCGTCGTACAGTGCCTTGAGCGTGGTCACTTCGGCGTAGGTGCTGGTGTAGGCCTGGAAGTAGGCCAGATAGCGCCGGGCGCGGTCGGTCTTGTGTTTTTCGCGCGCGATCTGCTCGGCGATGGAAAGGGCGGCGGCGTCGCGGCCAAAGCTTTTGACGTCGCAGAAGGTGCAGCCGCCGCGGTCCAGCGTGCCGTCGCGGTTGGGGCAGGTGAAGTCGCCGGCCAGCGACAGCTTGTGCACCTTTTCCCCGAAACGGGTCTTGAGGTAGTGGCCGAAGGTATGAAGGTGGCGGGTCAGATCCATGCGCGGCCGGGCTCGTCGGCGGAAAAGCCGGCAGTCTAGCGGCTTTGCCGCGCCGCCGGCCTGAGCCGGATCAAGGATTCCGGGGCGCGGCGCCGGTCTGGTGCGGGGCGTGCGTCGGGGGGCTACAGCCGGTGGAAGCCCGCCAGGTAGAGCCCGACGAAGATCAGCGAGCTGATCAGCAGCGCTTGCGCCAGGGTCTGGAACAGTTCGCGCAACGTCTCCTTCTGGCGGCGGTTGAGCAGCCAGCGCGCCACGGCGTAGAGCACGGCGCAGAGCACGAAGAACTTGAACAGGCGACCGATCATGGGGGGCCCTGGCGGGAAGGAGAGGCGATTATCCGGCGCCGGTGCTATGCGCACAAGCCGATGCAGATATAATCCTTCAAAACCGCGCCGGCCTGGACCGGCCATAACACGTACGCCTTGAAGCCGACAAAACCATATCAAAGAGGCACTGTTTTCACTATGTCCACAACCGAATCGTCGGTCGGTATCGTCAGCGCCCAGCAGGCGCTGTTCGACGTGCCGCTCGATCTGGCCTGCGGCAAGACGCTGACGTCGTACCAGCTGATCTTTGAGACCTACGGCGAGCTGAACGCCGCCAAGAGCAACGCCATCCTGATCTGCCACGCGTTGTCCGGCCACCACCACGCCGCCGGCCGCTACCAGCCGGACGACAAGAGCGCCGGCTGGTGGGACAGCATGATCGGGCCGGGCAAGCCGATCGACACGCGCCGCTTCTTCGTGGTGGCGCTCAACAACCTGGGCGGCTGCCACGGCTCTACCGGCCCCTCCAGCATCAACCCGGCCACGCGCCAGCCGTGGGGCTCGGCCTTCCCGGTGGTGACGGTGCCGGACTGGGTGACGGCGCAGGCGCGGTTGGCCGACCGTCTCGGTATCGACCGCTGGGCGGCGATCATCGGCGGCTCGCTCGGCGGCATGCAGGCGCTGCAGTGGAGCATCGACTACCCCGATCGCGTCGCCAACGCCATCGTCATCGCCTCGGCGCCCAAGCTGTCGGCGCAGAACATCGCCTTCAACGACGTGGCGCGCCGAGGCCATCCTCACCGACCCGGACTTCCACGGCGGCGACTTCTACCAGCAGGATGCCATCCCGCGTCGCGGCCTGCGCCTGGCGCGCATGCTGGGCCACATCACCTATCTGTCGGACGACGGCATGGGCGAGAAATTCGGCCGCATGCTGCGCTCCGGCGAGTACAAGTTCGGCTACGACGTCGAGTTCGAGATCGAGTCCTACCTGCGCTACCAGGGCGACAAGTTCTCCGACTACTTCGACGCCAACACCTACCTCTTGATGACCAAGGCGCTGGACTACTTCGATCCGGCCAAGGACCACGGCGGCGACCTGGTGGCGGCGCTGAAGAAGGCGACCGCCAACTTCCTGGTGGCGAGCTTCACCTCCGATTGGCGCTTCTCGCCCTTGCGCTCGCGCGAGCTGGTGCAGGGCCTGATCGCCGCCGACAAGCGCGTGGCCTACGGCGAGATCGAATCCGCCCACGGCCACGACGCCTTCCTGATGACCGACCAACCCTACGTGGACCTGATGCGCGCCTACCTCGACCGTGTAGCCAAGGAGGTGGCGGCATGAGCCAGCACTCCGAAACGACCTTGCGCCCCGACCTGCGACTGATCGCCGACTGGATTCCCGCGCGCGCCCGCGTGCTCGACCTGGGCTGCGGCGACGGCGCCCTCTTGGCCCACCTGCAGAGCCACAAGCAGGTGGCCGGCTACGGCGTGGAGATCGACGTCGGCAACATCGCGCGCTGCGTGTCCGCCGGCGTCAACGCGGTGCAGGGCGACCTGGAGGCGGGGCTGGCCGATTTCCGCGACGGCAGCTTCGACCACGTCATCCTGTCGCAGACCATCCAGGCGATGCAGCACACCGAGGAAATCCTGCTGGAGATGCTGCGCGTCGGGCGCGAGGCCATCGTCACCTTCCCCAACTTCGGCTACTGGGAAAACCGCTGGCAGATCCTGCAGGGTCACATGCCGGTGTCGGAGACCATTCCCTACCAGTGGTACGACACCCCCAACATCCACTGGTGCATGCTGGGCGACTTCGAGGCGCTGTGCGCCAAGAACGGCATCGGCGTGCTGGAGCGGGTGGTGATGAACGAGGGGCGGCGCATCCGTGTCCTGCCCAACCTGCGCGGCAGCCTGGCGTTCTACCGCGTGGCGCGCCACGCTTGACGCGCGGGGCGGCTCGGACCGCCCCGTTGTTTCGTGGACCCCGCGCCCGAACCACGCCATGGGCACGGGGTCTAGCCTCTTTCGGCCAACCTTTGCCCCCTATGACTGAATCCGCGATTTCCTGGCGCCGCGTGATCTTCTCGCGCACCATGCTCACCTGCGTGTTCACCGGCTTCGCCTCCGGCCTGCCGCTCTACACGCTGATCAACCTGCTGCCGGCCTGGCTCAGGAGCGAAGGGGTGGACCTCAAGGCGATCGGCCTGTTCGCGCTGATCCAGCTGCCGTTCACCTGGAAGTTCGTCTGGTCGCCGCTGATGGACCGCTACGCGCCGCCGCTGTTCGGGCGCCGGCGCGGCTGGATGCTGCTCACCCAGCTCGCGCTGATCGCCACCATGGCGGGGTTCGGGGCGTTCACGCCGAAGCAGGAGCTGTGGGCCATCGCCGCGCTGGCGCTGGCGGTGGCGTTCTGCTCGGCGAGCCAGGACATCGTGCTCGACGCCTTCCGTCGCGAGATCCTGAGCAACCAGGAGCTGGGGCTCGGCAACACCATCCACATCAACGCCTACCGCCTGGCGAGCCTGATCCCCGGCTCGCTGTCGCTGATCCTGGCCGACCACCTGCCGTGGGGCACGGTGTTCTGGATCACCGCGCTGTTCATGCTGCCGGGGGTGGCGATGACGCTCGCGGTGAGTGAGCCCGCGCTGGCCGCGGCGGCGCCGAAGACGCTGCGCGAGGCGGTGGTCGAGCCGTTCCACGAATTCCTCACCCGCAGCGGCCTCAAGGGCGCCGCGCTGGTGCTGGGCTTCATCTTTCTCTACAAGCTGGGCGACAGCATGGCCACCGCGCTGGCCACGCCGTTCTACCTCGACATGGGCTTCACCAAGTCGGAGATCGGGCTGGTGGCCAAACACGCCGGGCTGTGGCCGGCGGTGATCGGCGGCCTGCTGGGCGGGGTGTGGATGATCAAGCTCGGCATCAACCGCGCGCTATGGGCGTTCGGCGTGGTGCAGGTGGTGTCGATCCTGGGGTTCGCCTGGCTCGCCGGGCAGGGACCGTTCACCGCCATCGGCGCGGCGGAGCTGTCGCGCTTGGCGCTGGTGATCGGCTTCGAGGCGCTCGGCGTCGGTCTCGGCACCGCCGCCTTCGTCGCCTACATCGCGCGCACCACGCACCCGGCCTACACCGCCACCCAGTTCGCGCTGTTCACCAGCCTGGCGGCGGTGCCGCGCACCGTGGCCAACGCCGCCACCGGCTACCTGGTCGAGGCCATCGGCTGGGCGCCGTTCTTCCTGCTGTGCACGCTGCTGGCACTGCCGGGCATGGCGCTGCTGGCGAAGGTCGCGCCGTGGGGGCGCGACGACGGCTGAGAGCCACTTCACAAGTGTTCTCTATGCCGGTTATCGATCTGGATATTTGTGTCCGCTAGCGGATTTAGGGGCGGTGCTGACCGCTGGCAGGCAAGGGGCTGTGTCGCCAGCCCCCTTGCAACCCCAGTCGACCCCGACAAGCGGCGGCTTAAAACCTCGCTCTACCCTGCCCAAGCGGCACGGGCCAACGGGGAGCAGGGTAAGTTGCCTCTATCTTGGCTCCGGGGTTTTGCTTGCTGTCCGGATCACGCCCTTGCCGCCACTCTGGCCCTGTCAGTCGTGTTTGGCCGCCAGTTTCAGCGCCGCTTCGGCCAACCTTTTGCCCTGGGCGATGGCCAGCGTCTTCTCGTCGTCGCTGATGCGGCGGTCGTTGTTGAGCCCGGCGACGTGGCTGACGCCGTACGGGGTGCCGCCAGACTGGGTCGTGGACAGCGCCGGCTCGGTGAACGGCAGGCCGAGGATCAGCATGCCGTGGTGCATGAGCGGCAGCATCATCGACAGCAGGGTCGATTCCTGGCCGCCGTGCAGGCTGGCCGAGGTGGTGAACAGGCAGGCCGGCTTGCCCGCCAGGGTGCCCGCCATCCACTCGGCGCTGGTGCCGTCGAGGAAGTATTTCAGCGCCGCCGCCATGTTGCCGAAGCGGGTCGGGCTGCCCAGCGCCAGGCCGATGCACTCGGCGAGGTCGCGCCGTTCGACGTAGGGCGCGCCGGCCTCCGGCACGGCGGGCTCGGTCGCCTCGCACACCGTCGACACCTTGGGCACGGTGCGCAGCCGCGCCTCGGCAGCCGGGCACGCTCTCGATGCCGCGTGCGATCAGCCGGGCCAGCTCGCGCGTGGCGCCGTGCTGGCTGTAGTAGAGAACCAGAATATCCTGCATATCGTCATCCGAATCGTTACCATAAAGCGATAAGCATCAATCTTAGTGCAATTCGGCCGGCTTGCCGCGCCGCGCGGAATTTTCCGTCGTTCAACGCACTCTTTAGTCCCTTTGCCGAAATTCTGATCCATTCATGTGTCTTGCCAATCGAATTGAACCCTACCGCGGCTTCGCCCGTTTCCTCGCCCGCCGTGTCGGCACGCACCGCGTGCTGCAGGTGGCCGGCAGCCTGACCTTCACCACCTTGCTGGCGCTGGTGCCGCTGTTGACCATCGTGCTGACGGTGGTGGCGGCGTTCCCGGTGTTTGCCGACTACAGCGCGCGCTTCAAGCTGATGCTGCTGTCGACGCTGGTGCCGGAGTTCGCGGGCAAGGTGATCACCGTCTACATGCGCCAGTTCGCCGACAACGCCGAGAAGCTGACCGCCGCCGGCATCGTCATGCTGGGGCTGACCTCGCTGATGCTGATGTCCACCATCGAGCGCACCTTCAACGCCATCTGGAGCGTGCGCCGCAGCCGTCCCTGGCTGCAGCAGGGCATGGTGTACTGGAGCGTGCTGACGCTGGGGCCGATCGCCTTCGGCGGCGGCCTGATCGGCTGGCACTGGTTGCTCAAGGCGACCCATTTCGAGCGCTATTCGCGCCTGCTGGACGAACTGCTGCAGCGCGGCGGCAGCATCTTCCTGACCACGCTGGTGTTGTCGCTGCTGTACCGCGTGGTGCCGAACCGTTTCGTGCCCTACCGTCACGCGCTGTGGGGCGCGCTCGTCACCGCGCTGTTGCTGGAGGTGACCAAGGCGGTGTTCGGCTTCTACATCGGCGAGGTGGCGTCGTACAAGCTGGTGTACGGCGCCTTCGCCAGCATCCCGATCCTGCTGCTGTGGGTGTACTGCCTGTGGCTGGTGGTGCTGACCGGCGCGGTGTTCACCGCCTCGCTGTCGTACTGGGAGGGGCAGGCGTGGCGCCGCCGCTTCGAGCCGCGGCGCCGCTTCCTCGACGCGCTGGAGGTCCTGCTGCTGCTCGACACCGCGCAGCGCCAGGGCGTGGCGCTGACGCCGGTGGAGCTGCGGCGCGAGGTGCAGGTGGGCTACGACGAACTCGGGCTGGTGCTCGACAAGCTGGCGCAGCTGGGTTACGCCCAGCGCGGCCAGCGCGACGGCTGGGTGCTGATGCGCAAGCTCGAGACCATCCCGCTCGCGGAGCTGTTCCAGCTCTTCGTCTACCGCTCCGACGTCGGCTACGACGACGACATCGGCCAGGGGCTCGACACCCTGCTGGCGCCGGCGCTGGAGCGGCTCGATCAGGAGACGCTGGCCGACTTCGCGCGCCGCGTCGGGCGGAAGTAGTCGGTGTTGGTGTAGAACGCCGGGTCCTCGTTGTCCGGCCACCAGCCGGGTATCCCCAGCAGCGGCAGCGGCCACAGTTCGCGCGGCCGCGCCAGCCAGCCGTCGTCGGCCAGGGCTTCGGCCAAGCGGTGATCGAGCTGGGCCAGTTGCCGGGCGTAGGGTTGGCCGAAGAACGCGTCATCCACCGCCAGCAGCAGCGCCTTGCCGCACCAGCCCAGGTGCGGTTCGAGGCCGGTCTCGAACAGCGCGTGGCCGAGCGTGAAGACGCCGATGCGCCGCCCCCAGTCGTGCCTTCTTGCCACGAACAGCTCGTGCCAGCGCATGCCGTCCAGCGCCGTGGTCAGCGCCGGGTCGGCGCTGGCGACGACCACACCGCATTCGTCCAGCAGCGTGGCGGCGTCGCGCAGCGGGCCGCGCCGCACCTCGCCGCGGGCGATGGCGCGGGCGTGGCGCGCGTTCAGCGCCGCCTTGCTGCGCGGCCACGCCAGCCAGGCCAGCGCGTTGAACCAGTCGTGCCAGTTGCCGTGGCGGGTCGGCACCTCGCCGCTCTGCGCGATGTGCAGTTCGTAATAGTCCTGCGGCTCCAGGTCGCAGACGAAGCGCAGGTCGTTCGGTAGCGCGCAGCCGGCGGCGCGGGCGCGCTCCAGCAGGCGGTCGTAGTCGGCCTGGTTCGGCCAGTCGTCGCCGTCGGCGAGCGGGGCGAAGGCGCGCAGCGGGGCGTACAGCGGATGAGGGAAGTAAGTCGAGTGCCAGCGGGTCACGATGGGGCGCGATCAAGCAAAGGCGCCATTCTACCCCGCCAGCGGCAGCGACGGCGGGTCGCCGTCGTAACGGATGCGGTTGCGCCCCAGCGTCTTGGCCTGGTAGAGCAGGGTGTCGGCGCGGCTGAGCGGGCCGTCGATGTCCTTGTCGTCGGGGAACACCGAGGAGATGCCGATGCTCACCGTATAATGCACCGCGACGCCGCAGGCCATCACCACGCTGCCGTCGACCTCGGCGCGCAGGCGCTCGGCCAGGATGCCGGCCTCGGCCAGCGTGGTGAACGGCAGCAGCACGCCGAACTCCTCGCCGCCGAGCCGGCCGACGATGTCGGCATGGCGGAAGGTGTTGCCGCACAGCGTGGCGAAGTGCTGCAGCACCTGGTCGCCGGTGGCGTGGCCATGCTGGTCGTTGATGCCCTTGAAGTGGTCGAGGTCCATCATCATGATCGACAGGTCGTGGCCGTAGCGCTTGCTGCGCAGCACCTCGGCTTCGCCCACCTCCATGAAGGAGCGGCGGTTGAGCAGCCCGGTCAGGCCGTCGCGCGTGGCGAGGAAATACAGCTGCTTCTCGTGGCGGTCGCGCTCCAGCGCGATCGACGCCGGTGCGTGCAGCGGTCGGTCAGGCGCAGCTCGGCCTTGCCGGGGTTGCGCGGGGTCGGATAGTAGATGGCGAAGGCGCCCAGCATCTCGCGGCTGCTGGAGTAGATCGGCGTCGACCAGCACGAGCGCAGCCCGTGCGGCAGCGCCAGATAGCGGTAGTTTTCCCAGCGCGGATCGTGGGCGATGTCGCTCACCACCACGCGCTCGCCGGAGAACACCGCGCTCCCGCAGGAACCGGTCTCGGGGCCGATGGCCAGACCGTGCAGGAAACCGCTGAAGCTGGCCGGCAACGACGGCCCGGCCGCCGAGGTTGAGCTCGGTCTTCTGTTCGTTGAGCAGCATGATCGAGCACACCGCCTGCGGCCGCTGCGCCTCCACCAGCCGGCACAGCCGGGTCAGGATATCGTTCAGCGGCTGGTTGTTGGCGATCATCTCCATCACCGCGTTCTCGTCGGCCAGCAGGCGCGAGCCCAGGCGCAGCTCGGTGATCTCGCGCCCGATCGCCAGGATCGACACCAGTTCGCCGTGCGCCCCCAGCTCGGGAATCAGGTGGATGCTGAAGGTCGCCGCCTTGCCGAAGACGTCGAGCTCCACCTCGAGATGGCGTGCCTCGTGCCGCGCCAGCACCGCCCGGAAAGCCGGCTCCAGGGTGTCCAGCGCGCCCTGTGGCCAGCCCTGCTGGCGCAGCGTCTTGCCCAGATGCTCGTGGCGCGGCAGCGGCAGGTAACGGGTGATGCTGCGGTTGATGAACTGGCAGCACAGGTTCAGGTCGTAGCGGGCGATCACGTCGTCGGCGTTTTCCACCAGGGTGCGGAACACCTGCTCGCGCCGCAGCAACTCGGTTTCGGCGTGCTTGCGCGAGGTGATCGACTGGCACAGGCCGACGATGGCGCTGATTCGGCCGTCCTCGTGGCGCAACTGGGTGCGCTGCTCCAGCCATTCCCAATGGCCGTGGCCGTGGCGGAAGCGGAACTCGAGGTAGGCCGAGCCGGTGGCGAGGCGCTCCGGGTGCTCCAACATGGTGCGCAGGGCGTCGCGGTCGTCCGGGTGCACCCGTTCCAGCCAGTGGTCGAAACCGATGTCGACCCAGCCCGGCGGCAGCCCCAGCACGTTATCCGCCGCCAGCACCCGGCCGTAGACGCGGCGCGGCGCCAGACGGTACTCGAACAGCGCCAGGCGCGAATCTTGCAAGGCCTCCCGCCATAGCTGCTGGCCGCGCTCGTCATCGTCCTGCTGACTGATGTCGTGCAGCAGCAGCCAGCTGAAGCCCGCGTCCTGGCCGTCGAGGTCGGCAAGGCGCTTTTCCAGCCGCAACGAGAGGGGGCCGCCGCCGGGCGGTTCAGCTCGCAGCGCCGGGTTTCGCCCCCGCCGCCGTGATCGGCCAGCCAGCTGCGGGCCTCGCCGGGCAGGTGCAGGTCGTCGAGGTGGGCGAGCGGGGCGCCCAGCAAGCGCCGCGCCGCCGTGTTGGCCTGCAGGATGCGGCCGTCCGCGTGCAGCAGCAGGCAGGGCGCAGCCATCTCCGCGCAGGCCTGCAGCCGGCGTTGGCGTTCACGGTGGCGGCGCTGCAGCGTCGTGACGGCACTACCCAGTGCCATGCCCGCCAGCATGGCCAGTAGCGCCAGCAGCCAGCCCGATGACGGCATCAGCGGCGACCTCTGATCAACCCGAAGGGACGGGCTGCCACTGGAAAAGGCAGAAATACGGTCGTGCAGCGTGGGAAAATCGGTGTCAAGCGGGCCTCTGCGTGGCGGTCAGTCTCTTCCAGTATCATAGGACGTCCTGTGTTGCTCCGGACGAGTTCCACGGGTCGTCGTTTTTTTACAACATTTGCAGTATGCTTGGGGCATCGATGGGAGCCGCCTGAATGGATTATTTTCCGATCTTTATGAAACTGCGCGGCGAGCCCTGCTTGGTAGTGGGAGGGGGCGAGGTCGCCCTGCGCAAGGTACGCCTGTTGCGCTCGGCGGAAGCGGCGGTAACCGTGGTGGCGCCGGAGCTGGTGGCCGAACTGCGCGCCATGGCCGGCACGGGGGAAATCCGCCACGTCGACGGCCGCTTCAGCGGCGAACAACTGGCCGGCATGCGCCTGGTGGTGGCCGCTACCGACGACCGCCGCGTCAACCTGGCGGTGGCGGAAGCCGGCCGGGTGCAGGGCATCCCGGTCAACGTGGTGGACGACCCCGACATCTCCAGCTACATCACCCCGGCGATCGTCGACCGCTCGCCGCTGGTGATCGCCCTCTCCACCGGCGGCGGCGTGCCGGTGCTGGCCCGTTTGCTGCGCGCCCGGCTGGAAAGCCTGATTCCCGCCGGCTACGGCCGCCCGGCGGGCTTCGCCACGCGTTTCCGCGATCGGGTCAAGGCGCGCTTCGGCGACGTCGAAGCGCGGCGCATCTTCTGGGAGTCGGTGCTGGAAGGCCCGGTGGCCGACGCCGTGATGCTGGGTAACGACGAGGCCGCCTGTGCCGAGATGGAAAAGCGGCTGGCCAGCGCCGACGACAAGCCGACTGGCGCGGTCTACCTGGTGGGGGCCGGTCCGGGCAACCCCGACCTGCTCACCTTCCGCGCCTTGCGCCTGATGCAGCAGGCCGACGTGGTGCTGTACGACAAACTGGTGGCGCCGGAACTGCTGGAGCTGGTGCGGCGTGACGCCGAACGCATCTACGTCGGCAAGGCGCGCGCCAACCACGCCTTGCCGCAGGAAGACATCAACCAGCTGATGGTGCGGCTGGCCCAGGAGGGACGGCGCGTGGTGCGCCTCAAGGGCGGCGACCCGTTCACCTTCGGCCGCGGCGGCGAGGAGATCGAAACCCTGGCGGCGCACGGCATCCCGTTCGAGGTGGTGCCGGGCATCACCTCCGCCAGCGGTGCGGCCGCCTACGCAGGCATCCCGCTGACGCACCGCGATTACGCGCAATCGGTGGTGTTCGTCACCGGCCATCGCAAGGACGACAGCATCGACCTCGATTGGCCGGCGCTGACCCGTCCCGAGCAGACCGTGGTGGTGTACATGGGCGTTTCCACCGCGCGCGAGCTGTGCGACGCTTTCATCGCCCACGGCAAGCCGGCCGAGACGCCGGCGGCGGTGGTCGAGTGGGCCACCACGGCGCGCCAGCGCACCGTCACCGGCACCCTGGCCAGCCTGCCCGAAGTGATCGCCCGGCATGGCGTGCAGTCGCCGGCGCTGATCATCATCGGCGAGGTGGTGAAGTTGGCCGAAACGCTCAGTTGGTACCGACGCATCGAAAGCGAGCCTGTTACAATCAGAAACTGATTTCAAAACAAGGACTCTCCGCGCGGGCTGGCGGTTGCAGGAAACTGGATAGACATGGTTGGCGTACTGATTATTTCTCACGGCGGGCTGGGTGACAGCCTGGCCGATTGTGCCCGGCACATTCTGGGCCGCAACCCGGAAAACCTGGCGACCATGGCGGTGGACAAGAACGACGATCCCGACCGCAAGCTGGCCCAGGCGCGGGCGCTGATCCAGCAGCTCGACCAGGGCGAGGGAATGCTGGTGCTGACCGACATGTACGGCGGCACGCCGTCCAACATCGCCAGCCGCCTGGTCGACAGCGGGCGGGTGGAGGCCATTGCCGGCGTCAGCCTGCCGATGCTGGTGCGGGCATTGTGTTACAGCAGCCAGCCGCTGGATCTGGTGGTCAAGAAAGCCGTGACCGGCGGACTGGAAGGCGTGATCAATATTATTGCCGGGGAGGCAAATGCTTAAATCAGAGGTTGAAATCATCAACAAGCTCGGGCTGCACGCGCGTGCCTCCAGCAAGTTCACCCAGACCTCCAGCCGTTTCAAGAGCGAGGTCTGGATCTCGCGCAACGGGCGTCGCGTCAACGGCAAGAGCATCATGGGGGTGATGATGCTGGCCGCGGCCAAGGGCTCGACCGTGGTGCTGGAAGTGTCGGGCGACGACGAGCAGGCCGCGCTGGACGCGTTGGTGACGTTGATCAACAACCGCTTTGACGAGGCAGAGTGATAACTGCCGGGTAACGGAGGGACGGGGACCATGAGCATCATCATGCACGGCGTTGCCATCGGCGGGGGGTGGCCATCGGGCGCGCCCATCTGATTTCCCGCAGCATGGACGACGTGACCCACTACGTGCTGGTGGCGGACGAGGTGCCGGCGGAAATCGCCCGTTTCGACGAAGCGATCAAGGCGACCCGCAAGGAACTCGAGATGCTGTGGGGCAGCATCCCGGAAAACGCCCCGGCCGAGCTGGGCGCCTTCCTGTCGCTGCACATCATGCTGCTGGGCGACGTCGCGATCTCGCGCGAGCCGCGCGACATCATCGCCACCCAGCGCTGCAACGCCGAATGGGCGCTCAAGCTGCAATGCGATGCGCTGGTCGAGCAATTCGAGGCGATCGAAGAAGAGTACCTGCGCGAGCGCAAGCACGACGTGCTGCAGGTGGTCGAGCGCATCTTCAAGAACCTCAAGGGCGAGGCCTCGTCGCTGGCCGCCCCGGAGGCGTTCGACGACGACATGATCCTGGTGGCGCACGATCTGTCGCCGGCCGACATGGTGTACTTCAAGGATTCCAGCTTCGCCGCCTTCGTCACCGACGTCGGCGGCACCACCTCGCATACCGCCATCCTCGGCCGCAGCCTGGACCTGCCGTCGGTGATCGCGCTGCACCATGCGCGCGAGCTGATCCGCGAGGAAGAAATGGTGGTCGTCGACGGACAGAGCGGCGTCATCATCATCAACCCCGACGAGGTAGTGCTGACCGAGTACCGCCGCCGTCAGCGTGCCCGGCGCGATGCCCGGCGCAAGCTGTCATCGATCCGCAAATCCAACGCCAAGACCCTGGACGGCACCCCGATCGACCTGCTGGCCAATATCGAACTGCCACAGGACGTCGAAGGGGTGCTCTCCGCCGGCGCGGTCGGCGTCGGCCTGTTCCGCAGCGAATTCCTGTTCCTCGGCCGCGACACGCTGCCGTCCGAGGACGAACAGTTCGAGGCCTACCGCAAGGTGGTGGAGAACATGAAGGGCCTGCCGGTCACCATCCGCACCATGGACCTGGGCGCCGACAAGAATCCGCGCTGGTTGAATCACGGCGTGGCCGACAACCCGGCGCTGGGGCTGACCGGCATCCGCCTCTGCCTAGCCGAGCCGCTGTTGTTCCGCGCCCAGCTCAGGGCGCTGCTGCGTGCCTCGATGTTCGGCAAGCTGCAGATCCTGTTCCCGATGATCAACTCGCTGCACGAGCTGAAACAGGCGCTGGTCCAGCTGGAGTACGCGCGCGAGGAGCTGCGCGACGAGGGCATCGCCTATTCCGCCGAGCTGCCGGTCGGGGTCATGATCGAAATCCCGTCGGCGGCGCTGGTGGTGGGCAGCTTCCTCAAGCACGTCGATTTCATTTCCATCGGCACCAACGACCTGATCCAGTACACGCTGGCCATCGACCGCAACGACGACTCGGTCAGCCACCTCTACGACCCGGTGCATCCGGCGGTGATCAAGCTGATCCTGCACACGCTGCGCACTGCGATCAAGGCCGGCACACCGGTGTCGGTGTGCGGCGAGATGGCGGGCGATCCGCGCCTGACGCGGCTGCTCTTGGGCATGGGGCTGCGCAAGTTCTCGATGCACCCGGCCAACCTGCTGTCGGTCAAGGACATCGTGCTCAAGACCCACCTCGACCAGATCGCGCCGCTCGTCGGACGCATGCTGAGAAGCGAGGACCCTGATAAGATTGCCGACCTGCTACAACAATTGAACGCTGAGCCGGCTGTCTAGTCGTACCGTTCGGGTAGCGCTGCGCGCTCCCGGCGCGACGCTCCGTCCCGACTCATCTGGTCTGACGCCGCCTTCCGCTGCTCGCGGAATGGCGGCGTCGGCGTATTTTAAGGGCCCCACAGCCGGCTGTTTTTCTTATGCTCAAGGACGCCATCGATCTTGCCACCGTGAAGCGGGTGCTGGTCATCAAACTGCGCCATCACGGCGACGTACTGCTGACCTCCCCGGTGTTCTCGGTGCTGAAGCAACACGCCCCGCACGCCGAACTCGACGCGCTGGTGTACCACGACACGCGCGACATGATCACGCAGCACCCCGCGGTCAGTCAGGTGTTTACCATCGACCGCCAGTGGAAAAAGCTCGGCATGTTCGGCCAACTCAAGGCCGAGCTGGCGCTGCTCGCCCGTCTCCGGGGGCGCCACTACGATCTGGTGGTGCATTTGACCGAACACAAGCGCGGCGCCTGGCTCACCCGGCTACTCAAGCCACGCTGGGCGGTGGCGCGCAGCGGCAACTACGGCAAGCTGTTCGCCAGGAGTTTCACGCATCGCTATCCCATCGTGGCCGGCAACCGGCGCCATACCGTCGAGTTGCACCTGGACGCGCTGCGCCGTATCGGCATCCAGCCGGGCCCCGACGAGCGCGCCTTGACGCTGGTGCCCGGCGCCAACGCCGAGGCGGTGGCCGGGGCGAGGCTCACGGCGCTGGGGCTCGAACCGCAGCGCTACATCCTGATCCACCCGACCTCGCGCTGGCTGTTCAAGACCTGGCCGGTAGCGCATATGGTGGCGTTGATCGACGCCCTGACCGCACGCGGCGAGCAGGTGTTGCTCACTGCCGCGCCAGACCCGGCCGAACTGGCGATGCTGGAGCAGATCCAGCAGAAACTGGCGCGTCCGGTGGCGAGCCTCGCCGGACAGCTGACGCTGAAGGAACTGGCGGCGGTGATCGATCAGGCGCGGCTGTTCGTCGGGATGGATTCGGTGCCGATGCACATGGCGGCGGCCTTGCAGACCCCGACCGTGGCCTTGTTCGGCCCGTCCGGCGACATCGAGTGGGGGCCGTGGAAGGTGCCGCACCGCGTGCTCACCGAACCGCTGTCGTGCCGCCCCTGTGGCCGCGACGGCTGCGGCGGCGGCAAGGTCAGCGAGTGCCTGACGCTGATCGGCTCCGAGCGCGTGCTGGCGGCAATCGACGACGTGCTGGCGGAGGTGGGGGCATGACCCGGCTCGCCATCGTGCGCCAGAAGTACAACCCGGCCGGCGGTGCCGAGCGCTTCGTCAGCCGCGCGTTGGCGGCCTTGCAGGCCAACGGCGCGCTGGAGGTCAGCCTGATCGCACGGCGCTGGGAGAAGCTGGATGGGGTGGCGGCGCTGACCGCCGACCCGTTCTACCTCGGCAACGTCTGGCGCGACTGGGGCTTCGCCCATGCCGCCCGCCAGCGGTGGCAGCGCGAGGGCTTCGACCTGGTGCAGTCGCACGAGCGCATTCCCGGCTGCGACATCTACCGCGCCGGCGACGGCGTGCACGCCGCCTGGCTGCAGCACCGCCGCCGCGCCTTGTCCGGCTGGTCCGCTTGCGCGCTCAAGCTGAATCCCTATCACCACTACGTCTGCGCCGCCGAACGGCGCATGTTCCTCGATCCGCGCCTGAAGCTGGTGATCTGCAACGCGCACCTGATCAAGCGCGAGATTCAGCAGCATTTTGGCCTGCCCGAGGACAAGCTGGCGGTGATCTACAACGGTGTCGACACCGAGGCTTTCCACCCGCGCCTGCGCGAGCAGCACCGTGCCCGGCGGCGTGCCGAGCTGGCCATTCCCGCCGAGGCGCCGACGCTGCTCTACGTCGGTTCCGGTTTCGAACGCAAGGGCGTGGAGCGCGCCGTGCGCGCCGTGGCGGCGCTGGACGGGGTGTACCTGGTGGTGGTGGGCAAGGACAAGCACGCTGCGCGCTACCAAAGGTTGGCCGAAGAACTGGGCATCGCCGAACGGGTGCGCTTCACCGGCGCCCAGGGCGACGTCAAGCCGTATTACGGCCTGGCCGATGCCTTCATCCTGCCGACCCTGTACGATCCGTTCCCTAACGTCTGCGTCGAGGCGCTGGCCTGCGGCCTGCCGCTGTTCACCACCACCACCTGTGGCGCGGCTGAGCTGATCGAAGAGGGACGCAACGGCTGGGTGCATGACGCGCTGGACCAGCTGGGCCTGGTCGAATCACTGCGCGCCTGGCTGGCACGGCGCACCGACTGGCCAGAACTGGCTGCCGCCGCCCGCGCCACGGCCGAGCCCCTGACGCTGGAGGCGATGGCCGCGCAATTGGTTAATGTCTATCAACGTTTCCTCCCCGGCCCCCACATCGCGGTATAATCCGCTGTTTTTACTGGATACCTTTTACCCGCATGGCGGATTCCAAAGAGATCGGCAGCCTCGTGCTGTACAAGCGGCTGTTGCGTTACCTGCGCTCCTACTGGCGCGTATTCGTCGCCTCACTGTTGGCCATGATCGTGGCTGCCGCCACCGAGCCGGCCTTCGCCCGGCTGATGAAGCCGCTGATCGATGGTGGCTTCGTTCAGAAGGACCACACGGCCATGGTGTGGACGCCGCTCGCCATCGTCGGCCTGTTCATCCTGCGCGGTGTGACCAGCTACATCAACGAATACTCCACCAGCTATCTGTCGGGCCACCTGGTGCAGCGCCTGCGCGAGGAAATGTTCGGCAAGCTGATGCAGCTGCCGGTGCGCTATTTCGACGATCACCCGTCCGGGCGTCTGCTGTCGCGCATTGCTTTCGACGTTAGCCAGGTTACCGAGGCCGGCTTCAACATCATCACCGTGGTGGTCAAGGACGGCATCACCGTGCTCGGCCTGCTGGGGCTGCTGCTCTACACCGACTGGCAATTGACGCTGATCTGCCTGGCGGTGCTGCCGCTGGTGACGCTGATCGTGCGCATCGTCGGCAAGCGCCTGCGCGGCCTGTCACGCCAGAACCAGCACAATATGGCGCAGCTGACCCAGGTGCTGGGCGAGACCATCGACTGCCAGCGCGTGGTGAAGATCTACGGCGGTCAGACCTACGAGGCCGAGCGTTTCCAGCACGCCGCCGAGTCGATCCGCCACAACGCGGTCAAGCAGAGCTCGATGTCCTCGCTCAACACCGGCGTCACCCAGTTGGTGATCTCGATGGCGCTGGCGCTGATCCTGTATTTCGCCACGGTGCGCGCGCAGCATGGCGCCTTCACCGCCGGCGACTTCATGTCCTTCCTCACTGCGATGCTGATGCTGTTCGCGCCGGTCAAGCGCATCACCAGCATCAGCCAGTCGCTGCAGCGCGGCCTGGCCGCCGCCGAGAGCGTGTTCGGCTTCCTCGACGAGGCACCGGAAGCCGATCATGGCCGCAAGAGGTTGGCCGAAACCCGTGGCGCGCTGTCGTTCCGCCACGTCAACTTCCGCTATCCGCACGCCGAGCGCGACGCCATCGTCGATCTCAGCCTGGACGTGAAGCCGGGTGAAACCGTGGCGCTGGTCGGCAGCTCCGGCAGCGGCAAGACCACGCTGGTGAGCCTGATCCCCCGCTTCTACGACGTGGACGCCGGCAGCATCAGCCTCGATGGCGTGCCGCTCGCCGACATCGAACTGGCCAGCCTGCGCAGCCACATCGCGCTGGTGAGCCAGGATGTGGTGCTGTTCAACGACAGCGTGGCCGCCAACATCGCCTACGGCCGCATCGGCCAGGTCAGCCGCGAGGAAATCGTCGCCGCGGCGCGCGCCGCCAACGCGCTCGACTTCATCGAGGCGATGCCGGAAGGCTTCGACACCCTGATCGGCGAGAACGGCGTGCGCCTGTCCGGCGGCCAGCGCCAGCGCCTGGCCATCGCCCGCGCGCTGCTGAAGAACGCGCCGATCCTGATCCTCGACGAGGCCACCAGCGCGCTCGACACCCAGTCCGAACGGCTGGTGCAGGCGGCGCTGGAGCGCCTGATGCAAAACCGTACCACCATCGTCATCGCGCACCGCCTCTCCACCATCGAGAGCGCCGACCGCATCGTGGTGATGCACCAGGGTCGGGTGGCCGAGGTCGGCAGCCATGGCGAACTGATCGCGCACGACGGCCTCTACGCCAACCTGCACCGCATGCAGTTCAAGGAGCCGCAGCATGGCTGAGCGGCTGACCATCCTGCACACCGAGTCCTCGCTCGGCTGGGGCGGGCAGGAGCACCGTACCTTCAAGGAAATGGTGGGCTTGCGCAAGCTCGGCCAGCGCCTGCTGCTGGCCTGCCAGCCCGGCGCCAAGTTCGCCGTGCGGGCGCGCGAAGCCGGTTTCGAGGTATTCGAGGTGCGCATGCGCAACGGTGTCGATCTCGCCGCCGTTGCCAAACTGGCCGCCTTGATGCGCCGTGAGCGGGTGGACGTGGTCAACACCCACAGCGGGCGCGACAGCATCCTCGGCGGGCTGGCCGGCCGCATGGCCGGACGGCTGGTGGTGCGCACGCGCCATCTGGCCTTGCCGATCACCTCGCGTTTCACCTACACCACGCTGCCGCACCACGTGGTCAGCGTCAGCGAGCACGTGCGTCGCTACCTTGAGGGCGAGGGGGTGCCGCAGGACCGCATCGGCACCATCTATACCGGCATTGACCCGGAAGCGATGGTGCTGGACGGCGCGTCCACGCTGCGTGCCGAACTGGGGCTGCCGGACAGCGCGAAGCTGGTCGGCACCGTCGCCATCCTGCGCAAGAAGAAGGGCCACCAGCGCATCGTCGAGGCCGCGCCGGCCATCCTCGCCGCCTGCCCGGACGTGCACTTCGTGTTCGCCGGCGACGGGCCGCAGCTGGACAACCTGAAGGCACAGATCGCCGCCGCCGGATTGAACGAGCGCTTCCATCTGCTGGGCCTGCGCCGCGACATCGCCAACGTGCTGGCCGGCTGCGACCTGTTCCTGCTGCCGACCGAGCAGGAAGCGCTCGGCACCTCCTTCATCGAGGCGATGGCGATGGGCCTGCCGGTGATCGGCACCCGCGTCGACGGTGTGCCCGAAGTGGTCCGCCACGACGACAACGGCCTGCTGATCGAACCGGACGACGTGGCCAGCCTGGCCGCCGCCGTGATCCGCCTGCTCGGCGACGACCTGTTGCACTCCCGCATGGCCGCGCGCAGCCGCGAGCTGGTGTCGTCGGTGTTCCACGTCGACACCATGTGCCGCGACATGCTGGCACTGTACCGCCGCTTGCTGGCCGCGAGGGGGATGCGATGAAACCGGCCCGCGCCGTACCGGTGCTGATGTACCACCACGTCAGCCCCAGCAAGGGCCTGGTGACGGTGTCGCCGGCCACCTTCGAAGCGCAGATGCGCTGGCTGGCCGAGCACGGCTGGACCACCCTGAGCACCGACGACTTCGCCGGCTTCCTGGCTGGGCGTCCGGTGCCGGACAAGAGCGTGCTGGTCACCTTCGACGACGGCTACCTCGACAACTGGGTATACGCCCATCCCGTGCTGGAACGCTTCGGCCAACGTGCCACGCTGTTCACCATCACCGGCTGGATCGGCGACGGCGCAGTGCGCCCGCATGCCGCCAGCGGCCGGGCGCTGCCCGACACCCCCGACCACAAGGCCTGCAAGCGCGCGGTGGACGAGGGCAGGGCCGACACCGTGATGATGCGCTGGAGCGAGATCGAGGCCGCCCGCGACGCCGGTACCTTCGAATTCCACAGTCACACCCACAGCCATGCCCGCTGGGACAAGCTGTGCGCCAGTGCCGCCGAGAAGCGCGACAGGTTGGCCGAAGACCTCGCCACCTCGCGCCGCACGCTCATCGAACGGCTGGGCGGTGTCAGCGACCACCTGTGCTGGCCGCAGGGCTATTTCGACGACGATTATCTGGACGTGGCGCGGGCGGCCGGGTTCCGACATCTGTATACCGTCGACAAGCATATCAATACCGCCACGACCGACCCGCGACGGATCGGCCGCATCGTCACCAAGGAGGCCGATGACGGCTGGTTTGCCCGGCGTATGGCCATTTACCGTCGACCATTGCTGGGCGGGCTCTACGTGCGTCTGCGGGGAAAGTGACGATGGGCACCCGCATCCGTGAAGCCTTGCTCGAGCGCGGCCTCGGGTTGATCCGGCATTTCGACCGGCGCCATCCCGATCCTGCTGAACTAGGTACGCCGGCCATTGCCCGCATCCTGGTGATCTCGTCCACGGCGATTGGCGACACGCTGCTGTCGACGCCGGCCATCCGCAGTCTGCGCCAAGCCTATCCGGCGGCGCATATCGTGTTGCTGGTCAATGCTCCCTACCAAGGGCTGTTCGCGAGCAACCCCGATATCGACGGCACTATCGCGTATCCCGGCGGCTATCGCCGTTTCTTCCGCCTGGCGCGGGCGCTGCGTCGCGAGCGTTTCGATCTGGTCGCCATTCTGCACGGCAACGAGCCACAGGCCACTCCGCTGGCTTATCTGAGCGGGGCGCGCTGGCGTTTCAAGTGGCCCAACAACAACCGTTTCCGTTTCCTGCTGAGCAATACCGAACCGGTCAAGGGCTGGGACGATTTCCCGCACGGTATCGATCAGCGCCTGGCGGTCGCGCATGCCGCCGGTGCGACGGGTCTCGACCGCCATATGGTGATGCCGGTAAGTGATGTCGCACACCAGTCGATGAGCGATTTCCTGGCGGGCAAGCACGGCATTGCCGATGGCGTACCCGTCGCGGGATTCCAGGTCGGCGCCTCGACCGCCAGCCGGCGCTGGCGGCCCGAGCGTTACGCCGAACTGGGCCGGCAACTGCTGGTAGCGTACCCCGAGCTACGAATCGTGATTACCGGTTCGCCACAGGAGCGCGGCTTGGCCGAGCAGGTGGCGCAGGCCATTGGTAATGAACGCGTGGCGGTCACGGCGGGCGAAGTCAAACTGACGGACATGCCGGCACTGGTGCAGCGCTTTGCCTGGCTGGTGACGCCGGACACCGGCATCATGCATCTGGCGTTGGCGGTCGGCACACCGATCGTCGGCCTGTTCGCCGCCGCGCACTGGTCCCGTTCCGGGCCGAGCGCGGATCTGGAGCGCCACATCGTGATTCAGAAGTGGCGTACTTGCGAACCTTGTCTGGGCAAGCGCTGCCGCTATACCGCGCCACCCTGCATGGACAATATCACCGTGACGGAAGTCTTCGACGCCTGTCGGCAACACGCTGCCAAATCGGGACTTGCTGCTGAGAGTCTGGCATGACACAAAAACGTATTCTGCTGTTGGATACCGGCAAGGAGTGGGGCGGCGGCACCAACAGCATGTTCGAACTGCTCAAGCGCATCGACCGTCAACGCTTCCACGTGACCTGCCTGTTCTATCATGACTACCCCAAAGGCAAGGACAGCAGTCTTGGCCGGGAGCTGGCCAATATCGGCATCGAACTCAAGCTGCTGCCGCAGCGACGCCAGCCGCTGTGGGCGAAGCTCGCCAAGGAGCTGGGGCGTGGAGTGCTGGCCTGGCACAAGCCGGCGCGTGAACGCTGGGTCGCCCGGGTCGAACAAACGTGGCGCATCCGTCCCAACGTCGACCGGCTGACCCGTGAGTTGCAGAGCGGCGGTTATGATCTGCTTTACATGAACAACCAGCCGCGTTCGAACATCGAAGGTTATCTGGCGGCCGAGACTGTCGGCATCCCGGTGGTGCAGCACTGTCGCATCGAACCGGTGATGGATGCAGCCACTTCCCGGCTCGTCAACCGGGTGGCCCGTAAGGTCATCGGCGTATCCAATGGTGTGGTCAACGCCTTGCTGCAGGCTGGCGTCGAGCCTGCCAAATGCCTGCCGGTATTCAACGGCATTGATCCCGACCAGCCGCTGCCGGATGGTCAGGCTGTACGCAGTCAGTATGGTATCGGTGAACAGGAGGTGGTGTTTGGCGCGGTGGGGTCGCTGATCGAGCGCAAGGGCATCCGTTATGTCCTGGAGGCCGCCAGCAAGTTGAATGCGGCAAAGACGCCTTTCCGCATCTTGCTGGTGGGTGATGGTCCGCAGCGCGCCGAGTTACAGACGCTGGCCGAGCAGCTGGGTGTCGCCGACCGGGTGATCTTTACCGGTTTCCAGCCGGCACCGTTGCCTTTCGTCGCGGCGATGGATGTTTGTCTGCTGGCGTCGCAGAGCGAAGGGCTGCCCAGAGTCCTGCTCGAAGCCATGCTGCTGGCCAAACCCGCCATCGCGTCCAACGTCGTCGGCTCGCGCGAACTGGTGGCCGATCAGCAAAGTGGGCTGCTCGTTCCCTATGCCGACAGCCATGCCTTGTTCTGTGCCATGCAGCAACTGTTGAGCGAACCGCAACGCCGTCGTCAACTGGGCGAGCAAGGGCGAGCGATCGTGACCCGGCAGTACACCATCCGCGCCTATGTGGATGGTGTTGAACGCGTGCTCGCCGCCGCTATGGAGTGCTAAGGTGCTCTTCCTGTTATTGACCTGGTTTGCGTCGCCCCTGCTGGCCCTCCGTTTGCTGCTGACCCGGAAGCGGGAGCCAGCCCATATCCTGCTGATCCAGACCGCCAAAATCGGCGATATGCTGTGCGCCACACCGGTGATCCGGGCGTTGAAGGCCCGCTATCCCGACGCACGGCTGACCGTACTGCATGCTCCTGTTACCCGCGCCTTGATTGCGGGCCTGCCCGAAGTGGATCAGTGCCTGCCTGTGCAGTCTCGAGATTGGAAAGGGCTGACCGGCAAGTTCAGGCTTGCCAGGATGTTGGCTGCGGGAAACCATGATATGGCCATCGTTCTGTCGCCCAACTTGCCGTTGCTCTTGGCGTTGTGCTGGGCGGGAATTCCGCGGCGTTTGTCATTGTTGCCGACCAGGCCGGGGCGTTCTTACCGCTGGGCCGCTCCCTTGCTGACCGATCACGAAACACATAATGGCGGGGAGCTGGTTCTGGAAACGGTGCGCCGGCTACTGGGCCGACAGAAGATAGACCTTGGCTTTAACAAGACCATGAGCATGGCTGATAGCGGAGAAAAGGTGTGCCAGGATCTGGGGTTAAACCAGGGGCACCATGCTATCGGTATCGCCGTTTCCAGTGCCAACAAACTCAAAGAGTTGGGTGAAGAAAAATTACGTGACTTGCTAAGGGAACTGCTGGTCCGTTTCGAGGTGCCCATCGTCTTGATCGGGGGGGGCGAAGATGGCGCCTTGGCCGCTGCGCTGCGCGCCGCTCTGAATGGGAATCCGCGTTTGATCGATGCAACCGGCCGTTTCCGGCTGGACGAGCTCCCGGCCTTGATGCAGCGTCTGAGAGTGTTTGTCGGTGTGGATTCCGGCCTGACCTATCTTGCCGACACGTTCGACATCCCAATTGTTTCCATTGTCGGGCCGACCGATCCGCGCGAGCAGCGCCCCCTGGGGAAGAATGTCCGCTTCGTCATTCAGCGCCCGCCTTGCTACCCCTGTGCCTTCGTATTCAAGGCCCCCTATGCCTGTCACACCGGGACTCGAGAGTGCATCCAGTCCGTCCGCGTACAAGACATTGTCGAGCAGATCATGGCACTGGGGGTGTTCCCGCGTGTTGAGTCACAAGATATCTGATATCTAGACCTATCATGGGTTTGGAAAATCTAGGGTTATCTTGAATGGGGTATAAATTTTTGATAATTAGGTTCCCTAAGCCCCGACTCGCATGCATTCGATGCACCTTATTTGTGCAAGCTTGGGAAACGTGCCTGTGTTATGGAGATATCCGATAAATTGGAAGGGTTGCCTGAGGTGAGGGAGCATTAATTTACAGGTTGGAAGAGCTGCTTTGGTGATTTTGAATATTATTAAAATTTGGAAAATTGGTGGCCCTGTCTATGAAAGTTTCAATCTCTTCTTTTTTCTTAATTTTGTTGGCGGCTATTTTGCCGCTGGCACATACTCCTGCTTTGAGGTATTTCTGTGTTATTATTGTTTTTCTGCTTGGTTCAAAAGAACTTCGCCAGGTGGAGTGGCAGAGATTGGGGTGGGTCGTTTATGCCGCAGCTGCGTGGAGTATTTTTTCCTTTGTTTCGTGGTTCTGGTCCGTAGCACCCGATCTGACGGAGCGCCATTGGTTCTCGGATGTTTTGATTCCGGTTCTGGCCCTGGCGGGGGGTGGTCGTGTCGCGAGGTTGCCGGAAAATTATTTAAACCCTGTCTGGCCGTATTCACGTGGACGCTTTTTCTGACGGCTGTAGGTTATTTACTTGGTAACAAGACACTTACCTATTATTATAGCGGTGTTGGCATATCCTCGACATTGGCCTTGGCTGTTATCCCTTTTTGGCTTGGCATGCTTTGGGGTAGCGATACCTCCTGGCGTTGGATCGCTGGATGGCATGTGTTGATGCTTTTGGCTGTAGGCTTGATCTCGAGCAATAGAATGTTCTGGGTGGTATTGTTTGCGATCTTATTGCCATTTATATTTTTCTATTATTCCCTGAATCTGAAGAAAGTGATTTTTCTGGGGCTTTCCGCGCTGCTTATTATGCTTGTGCCATTGTACTTTATCTATATAGGGCGGGGTGGTGATGGAGGGTTGGAGGGGTTTGGTAATATGTTTTCCAGAGATGCAAGGTTTGTCATCTGGGGCTACTGGATTTCTCTTGCTTGGAAAGCGCCTTGGATTGGGATTGGCTTTGGACGTGGTGTTTTGAATTACCTTTATGGGAGCTCAGTTCCTCCTGAATTTTTGGCGATAGATAGAAACATAATTCAGCATGGCCATAATATATTCCTTGATGTTTTCGTTCAGCTTGGCATTGTCGGACTTCTGATTTACGGGGCTTTGATTGCTTCCTTGCTCAGTAAGGCCTATAGAGGCTTCATGAACTCGGGTATGGATATATTTTGGGCTGCACCATTCCTCTCTTTGTTCGCTATTTTGCTAAAGAATCAGACCGATGATTTTATGATTTTTGCCACTCCGGTAGCGGCGATGTTTTTCCTTGGGATGGCGTTGGCGTATTCCGATGGTTTTCCATCGCGCACCCCGGTACGTCTTGATTGATCGGTTTTCTTATGGTCGAGCAAAAAAAACGCATACTCGTCATCCGCCGCGACAATATTGGCGACCTGATCTGTACCACGCCGCTGCTGCAGTTGCTTCGCGACGGTTATCCCGATGCGCGGATCGATCTTTTGGTCAATGATTACAATGCTCCCGTTGTGATGGAGGGGCAGCCGGTCGATGCGGTGCATATCTACCGCAAGGCCAAGCACCGCCATGCGAACGAGTCCAAACTGGCGGTCTGGTGGCAGACGTTCAAATTGATCCTCTTGTTGCGCCGGCAAAAGTACGATTTTGCGATTCTGGCGGGCTCGACCTATTCGGCCCAGGCGGCCAAGTTCGCCCGCTTGATCGGAGCAAAAAGCGTGGTGGGCTATCGCCCGGGGCAAGGCGCTCAGGAGGTGGATCACCCTGTCAGCCCATTGCCGTCAGCCTGTCATCACGTCGAAGCGACGGCGCATCTGGCCTCGGCCTTGGCTGTCGACAAACAGCCCGGTGCCGTCAGAATCGTGGTACCCGGGAAGGCCGCCAGGCAAGCTCGGGATCGACTGGCCGCCAGTATGGCAATGGGACGTGCCCCACTCAGGGTGGGTATCCATATTTCGGCACGCAAACCCTCCCAGCGTTGGCCCGTCGAGCGTTTCGAAGCATTGATCCGTCAATTGCATGCGGAACTGGACGCCGAATTCCTGCTGTTCTGGGCGCCGGGCGCCGCGGATAACCCTACCCACCCCGGCGACGATGAAAAGGCCTCCACACTGCTTTCCCGGCTGGATGGCCTGCCTGTACTGCCTTTTGTGACCTCCTCTCTGGACGAGCTGATGGCCGGGCTGGACCTGTGCGACAGTGTGATCTGCAGCGATGGAGGGGCCATGCACGTGGCCAATGCCTTGGGAAAACCGATCGTATGTTTCTTCGGCGGTAGTGATGCAACCCACTGGCGCCCCTGGAACGAACCGTACCAGCTGCTGCAGCCCCCATCGCAGGATGTGACGGATATCACGGTGGAGCAGGCCACCGCGGCCTTTCACCGACTACTGCTTGCGCTCCCTGACCAGTCCCCCCCATCGAATGTGGTGTCCGTTCGATAGCGCCATACTGGCAAGACCTTCCATTCCATTAAATACAGGGGAGGGAGGAGTATAATCATCCCATTTTTCGTATTGAGAGAATCGAATCGTGCCGGATCGCAAAGTCTCTGTCGTTGGCCTGGGCTACGTGGGCCTTCCTGTCGCCGTTGCCTTCGGCCAGAAAAGCCGTGTGATCGGCTTCGACATCAACCAGCAGCGCTTGGCCGAACTCAGGAATGGCCATGACCGTACGCTGGAAGTGGAAGATGCCGAACTGGCGGCGGCAGATATCGTCTACACCGACGATGTTACGGTGCTGGCCGAGGCAGATTTCCATATCGTCGCTGTGCCGACCCCCGTTGACGATGCGCACCAACCTGATCTGACGCCGGTAGAGAAAGCGTCCGAGAGTGTCGCCAAGGCGCTGCGTCCCGGTGCGATCGTGGTGTACGAATCCACCGTCTATCCGGGGGTGACTGAGGAAGTTTGCGTGCCGATCCTGGAGCGGGTATCCGGTCTCAAGTGCGGGGTGGATTTCACCGTCGGCTACAGTCCGGAGCGGATCAATCCGGGCGACAAGGAACACACCTTCACCAAGATCAAGAAGGTCGTGTCCGGTCAGGATGCGGCAACGCTCGAGATTGTCGCGGACGTATATGGCTCGGTGGTGACAGCCGGCGTGCACAAGGCGTCTTCGATCAAGGTGGCCGAGGCTTCCAAGGTGATCGAGAACACCCAGCGCGACCTCAACATCGCGTTGATGAATGAGCTGGCTGTGCTGTTCGAGAAGATGGGCATCGACACGCTGGACGTGCTGGAAGCGGCCGGTACCAAGTGGAACTTTCTGCCGTTCCGCCCGGGACTGGTGGGCGGCCACTGCATCGGTGTCGACCCGTACTACCTCACTTACAAGGCGGAGCAACTGGGCTACATCCCGCAGGTGATCCATGCCGGACGCCGCATCAACAATGGCATGGGCACCTTCATCGCCCAGCGCACCATCAAGGAGATGATCCATGCCGGCATCAACATCCTCGGCAGTACTGTCACGGTGCTGGGCCTGACCTTCAAGGAAAACTGCCCCGATCTGCGCAATTCGCGCGTGATCGACGTGGTGACCGAACTCCGCGAGTTCGGTGTCCAGGTACAGGTGGCGGACCCGCAGGCCGATGCCGCCGAGGCTCACCACGAGTATGGCGTCGATCTGGTGCCGATGGCGCAATTGGCTCCAGCGGATGCGGTGATCGTTGCCGTGGCCCACCACGAGTTCGCCGAGTTGTCGGCAACCGACTGGCTGCGCCAATGCCGTGGCGTGCCGGTCATCATCGATGTCAAGGGGAGGCTTGATAAAGCTGCGCTGTCGGAGGCCGGGGCGCGTTACTGGCGCCTGTGAGTGGTGGCAGTGGCTCTTCTTTAGAGGCTACTGCCGCTTAAAATGACAAAAGCCTGTCGGGTGCGACAGGCTTTTTTATATTGATTCAGCTTGCAGCTCAGCCAGGCTCAGGCATTGAACAATGGGTTGGCCGGGTCGAGGTCGCGGCCATTCTGCTGAATGGTCTTCCAGACCGGTTGGCCGTGAAGACGGGCGTGGACATCGCGTGCCAGCTGCGAGTAAGCCTTGGCATTGCGGTTGCTGGAGTAGGCACGGAGCAGGGCGACCTTGGCCGGCATATTATCCGGATCTTCGTCCAGCACGTCCTTGAGCACCCTGACGGCCTCGCCGGTTTTACCGTAGGCGAGGAACACTTCGGCTTCGGCCACGGGGTCGATGCCTCGGGCCTTGGGCGGCTTATACGTGATTGCCTTCCACAGCTTGCGTAGAAGGGAGAAAGCCACCATGAGCACCAAACTTGCGGTCAATCCTGCCAGAACGTCCATTGCTTTTCCCCCTGTCTGTTTAAAAGCGGTCGGAGGATTATCAAGTCTAGTAGCCGGGCCGATCAATCCGTAGAAATTCGTAGTGTCGGTGGCTCAAGCGGTGACGTTCTGTCCGCTTAACACCCGTTGCAGCACGTCATGGCTGACCTCGCTGCTGATGATAGCCTGGCCAAGCTGCTTCAGCAGCACGAAGCGCAATTTGCCTTGTTCGACTTTCTTGTCGTGCCCCATATGCTCCAGCCAGTTTGTCAGGCCGAGGTCGGGAGCCTTGACGGGTAGGCCGGCACGTTGGATGAGCGAGATCACGCGTTCGACATCGGCGGCATTCAGCCAGCCCAGCTCCTGCGAGGTCGCGGATGCCAGGACCATTCCGGCCGCCACCGCCTCGCCGTGCAACCAGGCTCCGTACCCCAGCCCGGCCTCGATGGCGTGGCCGAAGGTATGGCCCAGGTTCAGCAAGGCGCGCACGCCGCTTTCCTTTTCATCCTGCCCGACGATCTCCGCCTTCATTTCGCAGCAGCGCTTCACGGCATATTCGAGCGAAGCGGGGTCGCGGGCCCGCAGCTGTTCGATGTTGCTTTCCAGCCAGACCAAAAACTCGACATCACCCAGCAGGCCATACTTGATGACCTCGGCCAAACCGGCAGACAGCTCGCGGTCTGATAACGTATCCAGCAGCACCATATCGGCGATGACCACTCGCGGCTGGTAGAACGCCCCGATCATGTTCTTGCCGAGTGGATGATTGATGGCGGTCTTGCCTCCGACCGACGAGTCGACCTGGGCGAGCAGCGTAGTCGGAATCTGGATAAACGGTGCCCCGCGCTGGTAGCAGGCGGCGGCAAACCCTGTCATGTCGCCGATGACGCCTCCCCCGAGTGCGATCAGCGTGGTCTTGCGTTCGCAATTGCCGGAAAGCAGGGCGTCAAAGATCAGGTTGAGGGTGCCCCAGGTTTTGTACGACTCGCCATCGGGCAACACCACGACGCGCGTTGCAATTCCTTCCGCCTTGAGTGCCTGTTCCAGCGGTGCCAGATACAGCGGGGCAATGGTGCTATTGGTGACGATGGCAACACTGGGAATGGGCAGATGGGGCTTGAGCAGATCGGTCCGTGTCAGCAGGTTGCGGCCGATATGGATTGGGTAGTGGGCGTCGGGCAGCTTCAGGTCTAGAGTGATCATGGTCGGGAGTCTTGATGGCGGTGTTGGCGCTCGAGCAGCTGCGCTTCAAGTTGACTGACCAGCAGGTTGACGTTTTGCTGGGTGGTGTCGACAATCAGGTCCGCCACCTCGGTGTAGAGCGGGTCGCGTTCCTTGAGCAGACTTTCCAGCTTGGCCTTGGGGTCAGCGGTCTGGAGCAGGGGACGGTTGCGGTCATGCTGGGTTCGGGCCAACAGGTCATCGATATTGGCACGCAGGTAAATCACGACTCCATTGTCTTTCAGCAACTGGCGATTTTCCGGGCGCAGGATGGCCCCGCCTCCTGTCGCTAGGATGATGTTGTCGCGTTGCACCAGTTCGGCGATGGCGCAACTCTCCCGATCACGAAAACGCTGCTCGCCTTCTATTTCGAAGATGGTGGCGACCTTGACGCCCGTTTTGGCCTCGATTTCGTGATCGGAGTCGTAAAAGGTCTTGCCGGTTTTGCGCGCCAGCGCACGGCCTACCGTCGTCTTGCCGGCTCCCATCAGTCCGACAAGAAAAAAATTGCCTGCCAGTGTATCCATGGCAGGCATTGTAGCGGAAGCACGCGCGATCGTCTGCGCTGTCCTAGCGGCTGTTTATGTCGAAATCGCTGACGACACGTGGCGTCAGGAAAACCAGCAGCTCCGTGCGGTTGTCTTTCTTCGTCCTGCTCCGGAACAGGGCGCCCAGCAGGGGAATGTCACCAAGCAGGGGTACCTTGCTGAGGCCTTCATTTTCGTCCTGGGTGTAGATGCCACCGATAACCACGGTACCCCCGTTCTCGACCAGCACCTGGGTATTGACCTTTTTGGTCTTGAGCGAGGGAACCCCATTCGACAGGTTGGCAAAGTCGGCGGTGTCGTTGTTGATCTGGATGTCCATCAAGATGGTGCTGTCAGGGGTAATCTGGGGCTTCACCTTCAGACTCAGTACCGCCTTTTTGAACGAGGTGGAGGTGGCGCCGCTGGAGGTGGCTTCCTGATAAGGAATCTCCTGCCCCTGCTCGATAGTGGCCTCGGTACGGTCGGAAGTCAGCACCCGCGGGCTGGCGACGATCTTGCCCTGGCTTTCGGTTTGTAATGCCTGCAGCTCCAGGCCGATCAGGTTGCTGGCACCGGCCTTGTAGACGGCGCCGATGGTCCCTGTAGCCGCACTGTTGGTCGGCAGATTTACTAAGGTGTCGGTGAGGCTGCCGTTGCCGGCTCCGGCGATATTGCCGCCCAGACTCAGACGGCCGATTCGGTCGTACGACAGCTTGACGCCCAGTTCGCGGCTGAAGTTGTCGGTGGCTTCGACGATGCGTGCCTCGATCACGACCTGTTTGACCGGGGTGTCGGTTTTTGTGATCAGGTCGCGAATCTTGTCGATAACCGTTGTCGTATCGTTGATGATCAGGGTGTTGGTTTTGGGGTCGATCAGGGCGCTGCCACGATCAGAGAGCAGGGTGCTGCGTCGTCCGCTGCCGCTACCGGTGCCTCCCTTGCTGTCTTCTTCCAGGATTTTCTTGAAATCCTCGGCGCTGCGGTAACGCAGCACGAAGGTTTCCGAACGCAGCGGTTCCAGCGTGGTGAGCTGGTTCTTGGCCTCGTAAACCTGCTTGTCCCGGGCCAGCAGCTCTTCGCGCGGGGCGATACGGATGATGTTGCCGCTACGCCGCTTGTCCAGGCCCTTGCTGTCGAGGATCAGGTCGAGCGCCTGATCCCATGGCACGTCTTTCAGGCGCAGTGTGATCTTGCCGTTGACCGAGTCGCTGGTGACGATGTTGAGCCCGGTGAATTCGGCAATGACCTGCAGCACGGTACGGACTTCGATATCCTGGAAATTGAGCGAGAGCTTGTCGCCCTTGTAGACCGGCTTGTCCAACTCGTTCTGTGCTTTTTGATCCTGGGTCAGTTTCTTCACCTCGACCACCAGTTTGCGGTCGGTCTGGTACGAGGAATAGTCCCAGTCGCCTTGTGGCTGGATAACGATGTGGCTGCTTCTGCCCTGGTTCATGGCGTCGATCTTGCTGACCGGAGTGCCAAAGTCGGTGACGTCGAGCTTGCGATCCTGGCCGGCAGGCAGATTGCTGCCCGGGATATCCACCACGATGTTCTTGCCCTGGCGTTTGATATCCACCGGGACATCGTTCGATGGCAGGTTGATCTCGACCCGGCCCTCGCCGTTATGGCCCCGCCGGAAGTCGAGAGCGAGCGGTGTGCGGTAGGAGGTACTTGCCGTTGGTGTCGGGCTGGCGGGGGTGGTGTCCAGCGGAACGGCGGTCCGCTGCTCTGCCTGCAGGTTGCCGTTCAGGCTGATCAGCAGCGTGTTGTTGCTGACTTTGGTGGAATAAGAGGCGTTCTTGGCCAGATTCAATACGATACGAGCGCGGCCATTGCTGGCGATGGCAACGGCAGAGGGAACCAGGGGGTTGCCCAGTTCGGTGAAGCTGTTGGGCAGCTTGATCTCGGTATCGGCAAAGTCGAGCGCGATCCTGGGGGGATTGGAAATGGCGAAACTATTGGGCTTGGGGGCCGGACCGTCGAAAGTCAGCTGAAGAACCTGTTCGTTGCCGTCGGTTTTGCTGATGTTGATCCCCGTAATGGCAACGCCGGCATGGGCCAGGCTGAAGGAGAGGGCAAGACCCAGTCCGGATAGCAGTTTGATGGCATGCGTGTTCATTATTTCTGCCCTTGTTCTACGAGGTACATGGTCGTTGTGCGCTGTACCCATTCGCCGTTCAGGTCTTCCACTGTTTCGGCCAACTCGATTCCGGCTTCGGAGATGTGCTTGATCTGCCCGAAATTGGGCCCCACGAAGTTGCCAGGCTGAACCCGGTAGACCGTGTTCTCCGGTGTGCGGATCAGGCCGTAGGTCACTCCGCCGCGCTTCAGGATGCCGACCATTTTCAGTTTGTCCAGGTCGTAGTTTTCCAGCGTCTCGCGCGGACGATCGAAGTCCGGCGCGTTGGCACTGTTCTGGCGCTTGGCAGCCAGCAATTTTTGCGGGTCGAACGGGTCGCGCAGGTCGAAGGCCTGGTACACGAAGGGCTGATAGGGTTGTGCCATCGGGATGGGGTCGATCTGGCCGGCCAGGCCCTTGCCGGCTTCGTTCATCCAGCGGTCGAGGTCATCGGTGCTGTTGCTGCCACAGCCGGCGAGGAGCAGCAGCAGACACAAGAAGCCAGTGTTTGTTCATTTCTTGGCCTCTTTCTTGTTGATGGCGGCGAGGCGTTCTTCCGGTTCCAGCGAGCGGTAGGTTTTGGCCGTGGCCTCCATGCTCAACCGCGGGGTGCTGGTCGGCCCCTTGGCGTCTTGGGGGGCCAGCTTGATATCGCTCAGCGTGACGATCCGCGAGAGCTGGCCGACGTCGCTGACGAAGGAGGCCAGCTCCTTGTAATTGCCGGTCAGACGTATGCTGATGGGCAGCTCGGCCATTTCGGCGGACTTGATTTCTCCGCCGGGGCGGAACAGCTCGAACTGCAGGCCGCGGCCGATCCCGGCCTGGTTGATCTCGGTCAGCAGGGATTCCATTTCGGACTTGCTGGGGAGCTGCTTGAGCAGGGCGCCGAACGAGCGTTGGATCTCGGCCAGCTGCTGTTCCAGCGCGGCGAGGTTGATGGCCTGGCGTTTTTTGTCGAGATAGGTCTGCTTGAGTTGTTCTTCCTGGTGCTGGGCGCTGTTCAGGGTGTCAAGCTGATCTCCCAGGACCAGGTAATAGCCGAGGAAAACGATCAGCCCGATCAGGCCGGCCAGAGCCCCGAGCTGGGCCGGCAGCGGCCAGTTCGGCATGTCCTTGGGGTCGAGGTTGCGCAATTCGTCGAGCGTCATGGCCGTGCTCCTTTCTTGCCTGGGGCGGGTGCGGCGGCTTCTTGTCCTTTCATGCCCAGTCGCAAGGTGAACTCGCTGACACGCTGGTTGTTGACGATGGCGGCCTTGACCTCGACCAGGACCGGGGCGTCGAACGTGGTGGATTGCGCCAGGGTGCGCATGTAGTTGGAGACGCGTGCGCCGGACAGGGCGTAGCCCGACAGGTCGAAGCTGCGGCCGGTCTGTCTGAAGTCCCTGAGGTAGACTCCGTCAGGGGTCTGGCGTACCAGCTGGTCAAAGATGTGGGTGGCCTCGTTGCGACCCTGCTGCAATTGTTCGACCAGTTGTTTCCTGGCGAGCAGCTCGTCGCGTTCCTTCTTGAGTCCCTCGATCTTCTTGATCTGGCCGTCCAGTTGGGCAATGGCATCCTGCAAGTACTGGTTGCGATGCTGTTGGTGGCCGATCCGGCTGTTCAGCACTAGATAGCTCGAGGCTACCACCACACCGGCGATGAGGATGGCGGCGGCCAGGAGGAGCTGGAAGCGGTGGCGGTGCGCTTCCTTGCTCTGCTCGCGGTGCGGTAACAGATTGATGCGTATCATCAGTCGAACCTCCTCATGGCCAGGCCGCAGGCAACCAGCAGCGAAGGGGCATCGAGCAGCAGCTCCTTCAGGCGGATGGAGGAGGACTGCACCATGGTGGTAAAGGGGTTGGCGATCATGGTGCTGATCTGGGTGCGTGCGGCCACCGTGTCGTCAAGCCCGCTCAACATGCCGCAGCCGCCGGCCAGCAGGATGTAGTCGACCCGCAGGTATTGCGAGACGCTGACCGTGGTGTAGAAGAACTGCAGGGCACGCTGGATTTCCTGCGCCAGCGAGTCGACGAAGGGGTGCAGCAGTTCGGATTCGTAGCCGTCGGGCAGTGTCATGGCGCGCTTGCCGGATTCGGCTTCGTCGAACGAGATACCGTAGCGGCGCTGGATGTCGCGCGTCAGCTGCTGGCCGCCAAAGGCCTGTTCGCGGAAGTAGATCTGCTGGCCGTTGCGCAGCACGCTGCAGTGCAGCTTGCTGCTGCCGATATCGAACAGGGCGAAGGTCTGGTTGTGGCCTTGTTCGGGCAAGTGCAACTGGATCTGCTCGAACGCGGTCATCATGGCGAAGGACTCGACGTCGACGATCTTGACCTTGAGTCCGGCCATTTCCGCCGCGGCCACCCGTTCTTCCACCTTCTCCTTGCGGGCGGCGCACAGCAGGACTTCCAGGTCGTCGACGCTGGCAGGCGAGGGGCCGAGAATCTGGTAGTCGAGGTTGACCTCTTCCAGCGGGAAGGGAATGATCTGGTTGGCTTCGGTTTCGGTCAGTGCTTCGAGGTCGTCGGCCTGGTTTGCCGGCACCAGGATCTTCTTGTAGATCGCCATGGTGGTGGGTATGGCGACGGCGACGTTGCGGGCTGAACTGCCGAGGCGCTGCCAGGCGCGGCGGATGGTCTCTGCCACGCCTTCGATATTGTTGATGTTTCCCTCGGTGATCGCTTCCTTGGGCAGGGGCTCGATGACGTAACGCTCGATTTGCAGGCTGTTGCCGGAACGGGAAAGTTCTACCAGCTTGATGGCGCTGCTGCTGATATCCAGTCCTAGCAGCGGAACATTGCCGGATTTCCCTAATCCAACCAGGCTCAACCAGTTGGCGCCGAATCCAAGTTTGTCGGATAGCATCGGTGAGGGCCCCAAGTATTTTTAAGTGGCGATCCGTCGGGACGGTATCGCAATCTAATGTTGTGTCTTGTCCTGACTTACAAGACGTTATAATCCGCTTTCCAGCGAAAGCCCATTCTGATCATGCTTAAACGAATTTTTGCGATTTTTGCCGGCTTGCTTATTGGTGGTGCCATCCTTGCTGCAGGTGGCCTGGCAATCGCAATCATCATAACGTATCCGCGTCTTCCCAGTCTTGACGTCCTTACCGATTACCGGCCGAAGATGCCGCTGCGCGTCTTTGCCGCGGATGGCCAGTTGATCGGCGAATTCGGCGAAGAACGACGTTCATTCATGCGCATCCAGGAGGTCCCGGTGCTGATGAAGGAGGCCGTGCTGGCCGCCGAGGACGATCGATTCTATCAGCATAGCGGTATCGATTATGTCGGCGTGATGCGTGCCGCCGTCGGCAATATCGTATCAGGCCATGCGCGCTCTGGTGCCAGTACCATCACCATGCAGGTGGCAAAAAATTTCTTCCTTTCCAGTGAAAAGACTTTTAGCCGCAAGTTTAACGAGGCGCTGCTGGCTTTCAAGATCGAGCACGCACTCTCCAAGGACCAGATTCTCGAGTTGTATTTCAACCAGATCTACCTGGGGCAACGTGCTTACGGCTTTGCCGCGGCGGCGCAGGCCTATTATGGCAAATCAATCAAAGACTTGAGTGTGGCGGAAATGGCCATGCTCGCCGGTCTGCCCAAGGCGCCGTCGGCGTACAACCCGATCGTGAACCCGGCGCGGGCCCGTCTGCGCCAGCAGTATGTGCTGCGCCGCATGCACGAATTGAACTTCATCAGCCAGGAACAGTACGACAACGCGCTGGCGGAGAAACTGCACGTGGCGGGGCAGGGGGCGGAAGCCAGCATGCCGGCTCAATATGTGGCGGAAATGGTACGCCAGGCCATGTATGACCGTTACCGCGACCAGGCCTACACCCAGGGCTTCAGGGTCTTCACTACCATCGACAGCAAGCATCAGCAGTGGGCGTACGACGCACTGCGTGCCGGCCTGATGGATTACGACCGCCGCCACAGCTACCGCGGGCCGGAGGGGTTCGTCGACCTGTCCGGGCTGGAGGGTGATGACCGGATCGAGGCGCTGGACGAGGCGCTCGCGGAGATCCACGATAGCGGCGACTTGCAGCCGGGCGTGGTGCTCGAAGCGTCGAACCGCGCGGTGAAGGTGTATCTGCGTGGCGGGCAGGAGGTGTCGGTGAGCGGGCGCGGCCTGGATTTTGCACGCCGTGCACTGAGCAGCAAGCTGACCCCGGCGCAGCAGCTGCGGCCGGGCGCCATCGTGCGTGTGCGGGCCGAGAGCAAGGGGGACTGGAGCATCGGCCAGATGCCGGAAGTGGAGGGCGCTTTCGTGTCGATGGATACTCGCACCGGCGCAATCAAGTCGCTGGTGGGGGGCTTCGACTTCAACCGCAGCAGCTTCAACCATGTGACCCAGGCCTGGCGTCAGCCCGGTTCCACCTTCAAGCCGTTCATCTACTCGGCCGGCATCGAGCGGGGTTTCACGCCGTCGACGCTGATCAACGATGCGCCGCTGACGATCGATCCGCAGGCGCTGGGCGGGCAGCGCTGGGAGCCGAAGAACGACGACGGCAAGTTCGCCGGCATGATCCCGATGCGCCGTGCGCTGGCGCTGTCGAAGAACCTGGTGTCGATCCGTGTGCTGATGGCCATCGGCACTGACTACGCCCAGCAGTACATCCAGCGCTTCGGCTTTGCCGCCAAGCAGCACCCGGCTTACCTGACCATGGCGCTGGGGGCCGGTTCGGCCACGCCGCTACAGATGGCGGAGGGCTATTCCACCTTCGCCAACGGCGGTTATCGTACCCGTTCCTACTTTATCGACCGTATCGAGGATGTGAACGGCCGCGTGTTGGCCAAGACCGTGCCGACGGTGGCGGGTCAGAATGCACCGCAGGCGATCGATCCGCGTAACGCCTTCATCATGACCAGCATGATGAAGGATGTGGTGCGCTTCGGGACCGCCAACCGGGCCATGACGCTGGGACGCCAGGATCTGGCGGGCAAGACCGGTACCACCAGCGATTTCCGCGATGCCTGGTTTGCCGGCTTCAATCCGAATCTGGCTGCCGTGGTGTGGGTGGGTTACGACCAGCCGCGCAGCCTGGGCCGTTACGGTTACGGTGGTACCGCGGCACTGCCGATCTGGATCAACTACATGGCCAACGCCTTGAAGGGGTCGCCCGAGATCGATCTGCCGCCGCCGCCGGGGGTGGTGGTGCGTCCGGGAGGCGGCTTGCGTGGCGGCGACGAGTACTACTACGAGGAGTTCCAGCACACCAATCCGGAGTTGCGGCTGGATAACTCCGGTACCGTGCCGGGCGGCAGCGCGGCCAGCGATGCCAGCAATGGCGGCGCCGAGCCTCAGGGTGATGGCCAGACGCCGCCGGCGCGTGACGCGGTGGAGAACGTCAAGGAGCTGCTGTTCTGAGTGTCGGCCGGGGTGGGTCGAGGCTTCGGCCAACCTTGGCAGCGATAGGATGAAGGTGACGGCCCGGTCGGCAGCAGCTGAGCGGGCCGTTTTCTTTGCGCGAGTTGTGGGACGGGCTGGCGGGGTGTTCAGCCGCGGCGTGGTTTGATGAAGCCGGCCTTGCCGCCCGACGGAGCGGCGGGAGCGCGCTTGAGCTGCAGGTACAGCGCCTCGACCTGGCTGCGTGCCCAGGGAGTGCGACGCAAAAAGGTCAGGCTGGACTTGAGGCTGGGGTCGTGGTTGAAGCAGCGAATCTCGATCAGCTCGCCCAGCCGCGCCCAGCCGTAGTGGGCCACCAGTTCGGTCAGCATGCTTTCCAGCGTGATGCCGTGCAGCGGGTTGTTGGGTTGCGGCGTGCTCATGCGGTGGTTTTCTTGCGGTAGGCGCAGTAGCCCGGGCGCGGCCCGATGCGCGGATGGTTGCGGCAGGTGTCCGGCCGCTGGGCGTAGATGGTGCAGCGCCGGGTGTGTTTGTCGAGGTAGTGGCAGTCGCCGTTGGCGCGGCGCGCCAGGGTGAACAGTTCGCGCTTGAAGTTGAAGTGCTCGATCACGCCCTGCTTCATCAGGCGCTTGGCGATGTTCTTGGGCGGTTCGCCGGTTTCGAACTCGTCCACCACGCCGATGCGGATCAGGTCGGGCAGTCGGACTTCGACCGGCATGGTGCAGCAGCTGGCCATGCAGTCGTGGCACAACGAATCCTTGTACTTGAACCAGGTGCTGGTGCGGTCGATATCGGCGTACATGATGTCAGACGGTAAAGCCGCGGCGGCGCAAGGGCCGGGCGCGGACGCAGGAAATGAAATGGTGCCCACCAGAAACCGGACTGTGGCCTGCAAGCCACGCCAGACAAGGATCTTGGTGTGCGCCGTTCAAAATTTACCGGCAAATATACCAACAAACGCGCGGTGCTGCCCCGCTTTTTGTCCGCGGGGGCGCCGTTATGCGTGCTTGTACGTGACGTGGCGGGGCGTTGCACGGCGGGCTAAACGGGGCGTCTTGGCCTGACGCGATGGCGGTTTAACCTGACGTGATGGTGCCTTGGCTTGGCTGATCTTTTTTGCGGTGGTCTTGCAGGGCTGCCACTTGCCTTTTGCGGTCGGTGCGGTGGGGGCGCCATAGCACCATCCATTGTTCTTGACGTGGGTAAACATCACGTCGCGCATATTGCAGGCCTTCAGTGTTTTCTGATCGTCGCCAATGCCGTTGCGGCATTCGCCATTCAAGTAGTCCGTGACGGTGAGCAGATCAGAGGCTTCCTTCTCTGACAGCGCCTGGGCCAGGGACGGCGCGGAAAGGGCGGCAATCAGAATGCAAGCGAAGAGGCGTCGCATTGTGGCGGTCCAGAATGGTAAAGCCAGTGATGCTACATCATTCATTATGAGGCGGTTTCGAAACGTTCACCGTTTTGATGGCTATTCGATAAATTGCCCATTCGACATGGTATTTTTGCCATTTTTCGGTTTTTGTCATTTTTGTGGCGGCATGCCCGCCTGGCCATCGATTGATCTCACAGGGGTTTATCTGCAGGTATCAAGCGAGCTCGGGGGCATTACGCCTGTCGTTGGTCGGCTTGCCCGAGGCTTGAGTGGGGGGTACCCATAGACACGTCAGCAGGCGAAAACGTTTGCCGCAAAATGACGGTTTCTGTTGGTGTCGGTCGGAACGGTTAGGACATGAAAAAACCCGCACAGCACAGGCTCTGCGGGTTTTGTCGATCTTCTTGGTTTTGCTTGGCGGTATTTGGTGGCGCCCCACCAGGAATCGAACTGTGGTCTGTAAGCCACGCCAGATAAGGGGGCTTTGTTTGCATAGTTCAAAATATACCAACAAATATACCAACAAACTTGTGTTGCTGCCCGACTTTCTGTCCAGCAAGCCTCTTTTTCGGGACTAACAAGGCCCCTCTCGCTGGGCGTCACCTTATGGCACTTCCCATCTTTTTTCAGGCGTTGCTTTTGACGTGTATGCCTTTCCAAGCTGCTCCACGAGGGGCTACTGAACACGTATCAATAGGCCAACCCCGAGGGGGGTATGATGTGTTACATCTGTCATGGACTGGTCCCCCTCGGGGTTCCATGTTAGCTGGAAATATTGCAAAAAATTACTGGCGTTCCTTGCTAAAGAACCAATCAGTGAAATCTGACGTGTCCTTTATTTCGGAAATACTGGTCAACTTTGCAGTTGACCCACACATGTAGGCAAAAAGTTGTTCTCCAACGCTATCTGGATAGACCTCACTGGGTGCCGACATATTGCCTGATGTCTTTACTTTTCCATCTGACATGTATTCAGCCCAAGACAGTATTTGTAGCTGTCTTGTCTTGCAGTGGGCTGCATACTTGCTGATGGAGTACTTAGTGCTACCTATTGCAACACTATCGGTCTTCTTAACAATTCTCACCCAGCCAATTTTTGATCCAGACACGGTTGCTAAGCTGGACGAATCAAGAAACCAAACCTCCTTAGATCCGCTTGCTATAGGGCGCCATTCAGCTGCATGGGCTGCGGTGGCCGCCATTAGACACAAAACGGAGGCCAATAGCCTTTTCTTCATGCCAAACTCCTTCAGCTCAAACAAGTTGATGTTAGCATGACTGACATTGTGCAACATGTTTTTGGCATTAAATGCCAGCTACGTGGGCGTGTCGGCTGTTTTGATAAGCGTTGATTGTTTTTCAAACGAGATGCCAGCCGCAGCCATCTACTTGCCTCTACTGTAGACGGATGTCAGCCAGTCGTCCCCACCTAGCAGGCGTGCTATCCGCTCATAAGCCCGGTCAAGACGGGCATCCATAGCGCCGACCACAGAAAGCACGAGTTGATCATGCTCGACTTTCAGGCGGTAGAACGTCTGCCAGTGCATCCCCTTGGGTTTCCAGCCGTCGCCGTTGAGAAAGCCCGGCTCCCAGCCAAGGTGGGCGCGGATCGTGTCTAGGCGGCGCACCTCGCGGTCGTGCTTGCTCTCACGCTGTACTTGGTAGGCCATGCCAAAGCAGCACCGGCAGGCTACTTGCCGCCCGACGTAGAGCAAGGCCGCCCGCTTGTCGCAGTACGGGCAGGTGAACCATAGCCGCTGTCCGCCGTAGGTGCAGGGCGTGGCCAGCAGCCGCACCCGCTGGCGTACCGGTTGCCGCTCCTCCCCGCTGCCGATGCTGTAGTCGAACGTTACCGCACCATCGTGGACGTGCAGTCCTATCGATGCAACGACCTCGCCATCTCGTCGCCATTCCCAGCTAAACGGATGCCCTGGTACAAGCAGGCCGTCACGCGCCAGGCGGCGCACGTCCACATGTCGCAGGTCATTGGTTAGTGTCTTGGCCATACGAAATCATCAGTCAAATTTAGTGGAAACCCCTTGGCAGGAAACGCCCGCGTTACATGGATGTTGGCAGTACCTCTCATTGGTCCAGCTCCTCCAGATGGTCAGGATGCACGCCGCGTAGATCGCCTTCTATCCATACCAGCCGATAGCCCTTCTCGGTGTTCTTCTGTGCCGCCCATTCGCCCAGCGCCTGCCACACCTCGGCAGGCAGGCCGGCAGCCTTGGCGGCGAACAGGGACGGGAACACGTGCACCAGCTCGCCGGTACCAATCAGGAATGGCCCCTTGCCCGGCTGGTGGAACAGTAGCGGGGCGGTGGTGCGGTGGGTGGGGGCGAGGCTACGGTCGAGCAGCGGCTGCTTGAGCACAGCGGTTGTGGTGACAGCGGCAGTCAGGTCGGCCACTGGGCGCGGCCCAACCTGCTGGTGTTGCTGCTTCAGGTAAGCCAGCAGGGCGGGCTTGTTGGTCTTGATCTGGTCGCGGTGCCGGTCGATGCCTGCCGGGTTGCCTCGCGCCTTGATCGTGTCGCCATCCATCAGCGACAGCTCTACACCAGCGGCGGCCAGTTCACGCAACAGGGTGGCGGCGGGGAGTGTGATGCTCATTAGAACCGCTCCTCTTTCGCTTCGGCAGTGGCGTAGTCGGACAGCCATTCAGCGTCGGATTGCGCCGATACGGGGATTTCTCCCGTCACAACGTCACAAGCCTTATCCGGCGCGGGTTTGCGCGTGACGGCAGTGTGACGTGTGACGCTTGCCGCATCCTCTCCCGTCACACCGAAACCCGCGTAGTTATTGGGTTGTGACGGTGTGACGGATAAAACGGCGGGTGTGGCTAGGTAACGCGCAAAAGCGTCCTCGAAGTCCTCCAGCTTGTAGCCCTTGCGCGTCTCGTGATGGGTGCGAACGGTGCCGCCTTTGATGCCGTAGCCCTTCAGCCGGTTCGCTAGTTGCTTGGCGCTCATTGGGCGGCCCCGGTTGTAGGTGGCCCACGACTTTTCTTCATCTTCCAGCAGAGCGGCGAGCAGATCGGCGGTGAACAGCCGCGCCACGCCTCTGACCTCGAACACCTCCCGGATGTCGCCCAACAGCTCCTGATCCACGCTCGGCGCATCTTCCACACCCGAGAGCGTCAGTGCGGCATGGCGAGCCGTCGCCGGCCAATGCCCCCCGGCCAAGTCGGCAATGGACAGCAGCGGCTCCCAGTTGTCGGCGTTGCGGTTCTGTAGCGCCTCGGGCATAGCGGGAACGTGGCGTGCCATCCTGCTGGCGTTGTCGGTGGCCCAGCGCATCACCTGGCGGCGCAGGGTGGCAAACAGTTCGTCAGCGTCCGCCGAGCGAAGCCGGGCGGTGCTCTCATGCGGCAGCTTGCGGCGCAGGCGTAGCGGATTGGCCCGGCTCTCGATGGTGCCGGCCCGCTTGCCGATGCCGGCCATCGCCTTGGCGCTCCAGGTGGTGAACATGCGCGGCTCGTGGTCGTCGCCCACCACGCGCACCACGAAGGCGGTTTCGCGGGTGTGGCCGGAGTTGATGAGGCCGCGCAGCTCCTCGTTGTCGTCGGCAAAGGCGTCGGCCTCGTCGATGAACAAGGTCGGCTGCCACTGCTCGACGGCGCGGAACAGGGCGGCGGGGGTGATGTTCGAGGCCATCAGCGGGCGCTTGGCGAGCTTGGCCAGCGTGGACAGCATCACCGACTTGCCGCAGTTGCGCTCCGGCGCGGTGATGTTGGCAATCGGCGCCACGTTTACCACGTCGATGAGCCAGGTCATGCAGGCCCACAAGGCGGCGGCCTGGGCGGTTTCCGGCTGGCAGATCACATAGCAGCGCACGGCGGCGGTCAGATCGTCCAGCAGCATGGAGCCGTCCAGCGCTTCCGGCCACGGCTCGATGTCCTCGAACAGCATTCCCCGCCCGGCGGCGTCCTCGTCGTTGGCGGCCTGGCTGCGCTTGCGCTGTTCGTCCACCACGCGCTTAAGTCCGGATAGATCCAGCCCCAGCCGTTCGGCGGCGGCCTTCTTGGTGCGCTCGTAGGCCAGCACCGACAGCCCGGCCAGGCGTTCTATCAGCTCGTCCTCGGTTTCGAGTTGCAGGGGGTCTACCGGTGCGGCGTCACCGGCCTGGCTCAGTCGGTCAAAGTCGTGGGCGGCACTCATGCGGCCTCCTGTTCTCGGGCTTGGTACACGTCCAGCCAGTCGGTGCCGGGCGTGGTGGGGATGTGGACGCGCACGCGGCGGCCTTCTTCGGCCAACCTTTGCGCCAGGCGCTGGGCCGCACGCTGGCCGGTGCCGCTCACGTCGTTGTCGCCCATGATGTGCGCGTCGCTGACGGACTCGGGCAGTTGGGCGTGTTCCAGCCCCCATGCCGATACGCACGGCCATACCGGCAGGCCGGAACCCAGCCAGACGGCCAAGCCGGTTTCGATGCCCTCACACACGGCCAGCTCGCCATGGTGCGGCGGGTACAGCCGGATGGCCGCCCCCTTGGTCGCGCCGTCGAAGGCGGTGAGCAGCTTTTTCACGTCCAGGGCTTCGCCGGTCGCCGGATGCATGGGATGGGCTTTCTGGCCCTCGGGCGTCAGGTAGGTGCGATGTAGGCCAACCAGTTCACCAGCCGGCGAGGTGACGGCGGCGAGCATGACGGGGAAGGTGCCCAGCCGCACCGCCTGGCCGTCTACCTCGCACCAGTAGGGCAAGGCGGGGTGGTGGCGCAGCGCGGCGGGGTAGCTTCCCAGCACCAGCCCGCGCCCGGCCAGGTAGCGGTCTACCGGATCGCCGTGCTGGATCGGCTGGGCTTGGCCCCACAGGCGGCGCAGCTTGGCGCTGTCGTCGCGGGGTGCCGGCGCAGTAACGGGGGCGAGCGCGGTTCTGGCTGGTGGGGTGGTGCCGCACTCCATGCCCAGTGCCCCCGCCACGGCCCGCAGCGCGGTCGGGAAGTCGGCATTGAGCCAGTGCATGGCCAGGGTGAAGCCGTCGCCCCCTTGGCCCTCCAGGGCGCGGCAGACGAAACGGCCCTGGCCCTTGTCGATGAACTGGAAACGGTCGGTGCCACCGCACGCCGGGCAGGGTTGGTTGCGCTTCTTGCTCAGCACCTCGCCGGGGATGCCGAGTGCGGCGAGGAGGTCAGGCCAGCGCCCGAAGGCGGCGCGGCGCACTGCTTGAAGGTCGATTCGAGACATGATTCATGTTCTCCGAACGTGCCGCTCCCGTTTGCCCATTCTCGGCCTTGGGGAGCGGCCTTAGATTCTCATTTGTCAGTGGGGGTCAGCGGTCGAGGCGCTGGATCAGGTCGGACGTGTCACGGGCAATGGCGTGGTACAGCGCCGGCACGGCGTCCGGCCCTGATCGCTGCATGGCTTCGTCGATCTGGCTGGCGAACACGTCGCAGAAGCCGTCCAGAAACGCCACGGCGGGCTCTTGGCTGTCCTCGCTGGTGTCGTAGGCGCCCAGGTGCCAGCGCAGCGCGTAGAGCAGGCGGATGGCTGCCAGTTGGCCGATATGACTAGCGAAACTGGAAACCGGAGCTAATACTGAAAGCAGTTGTCTCCTCCTCTCCTGTGTGGACTTGCTGCCGCTCCCGGTTTTGTCGGTGAGCGGTTTTTGTTTGTGTGCGTGGGCATCCCCCTCGTCGGTCAGAAAGCCAGGGCGCGGCCATGCCGGCGTGCGCAGCGTGTAGCGGGCGACTCGGCGGCGTACACGGCCTTTGTAGGTAATTTCCGGCTCAATCATGGTGACGATGTTGAAGCCCTGTCCGATCAACTCAAATACTCGTGCGGCAGACTCGGTGATGCCGTATTCCATCTTCAATTCGACGTTGTATGTGGGACGTTCACGAAGGATGGCGAGCACCTCGGCGCATTGGCCGCTGACGGCGGGCGGCGTGGCGGTGCTACGATGGGGCCATGTGTTGGCGCTCGTTACTGCTTCGGCGGGGCGGGCGTTTTTCTTTTTCATCGCTCGCCCCCTTACGCCGCGTGCCGGCTGGCGGCGATGCGTGATTCGATCCAGGCATTTAGCTCGGACTCGATCCAGCCGACAGACTCCGCCCCCAAGCTGATCTGCTTCGGGAACGTCGGGTCGTAGCGAGGCGACTTGGGGTTGAGCTTGTCGTAGATCGTGGTGCGAGAAAGCCCGGTACGGACTTCCACGTCTTTACGGCGCAGGATTGTGTGATGCTGTTGGTTGAGTGCGGCCATCGTCTGCCCTCCACGGGCTGTTGCGGTTTCGATGGCTGAATGGTGGTGGAATGGAATCGGAAAAAAACGGAAAGGGGTTTTCTCGAAAGGGTGTCCCTATTCGGAAAATCCCGTCCGGCAAAGCTTTTCTGGTGTCCCTATTTCTCGGGCTTGCGCCCGGTCCCAGCCCATTCAGGGCGGATGATTGAAGCGGCCTTTCTGGCAAGGCTATCGCTATAACCATGCGCTATCAGCCAAATTTCAACGACCCTATTGTCGGGATGGCTCGTGCGGTCAAGGGGGTCGGCATTGCCCCAATACTTAGTAAAAGTGTGGTTGAGTACTGTGAGTTTTTCGGATTTATTGAACTGAGGGGGTATTTGCCGCTCCTTTGGTGGGGCTTCACCCATCGTAGGCTGCGCACCAGTCTTGAAGCGGTGTAATTCGAACGCAATGAGAAGAAGCTGCTCAGGACTGATAGTAATGCTTTCTATCTGATCGGAGCGCCAGTCCTTGGCCAGGGTGAAACCCAGCGGAAAGCTTCGTTTATGTCATTGGCATTAATGGTTTGCGTATATGCAAATGATTTTTCAGGTACATCAGTCCAAAACTCGTAACCTGAACGGAAGGTTGATATGGTTGTTCGCCCATTCAGATCAATATCCATGCAGTCGTGACTATCTAGTACCAGTAGATTGGGGTTAATAAAAGGTACGTCGGTCTCACCGGTAGAAATGTTTCTTGGGATGACGTTCAAACCTGATGGTCTCGGCGTTACCAGTTCCAGTTTTCCAATGGCTCCGTAGTGAATTAGGTCGGTTACGTTACATTCCATGATTTCAGCCGCTTCGTCTAGGCGGTAATAAGCCTTTGGCGGCAGATTATCGTCTTTTAGCTTGGGCAAGTTCGGATGTTTGATAACGTCATTCTTTGGATTCTCCATCGCACCCCCTCAGCACCCTTGTAAATAGATCGCCATACCAGCCGGGCAGGGTATCCCGGTTTTCCTCCGGTCGGAGTAGGTGCGGCAAAGATGGTGTGTCAGGCGGCCTTGGTCGGGAACGGAATCACTTTGCCGCCTGCCTTGATGCTGTCAATGTAGTCTCCCCACCATTGCAACATGGTGCGGCGTTCCTCCATGTACTCGGCACGGTTGTAGGCTGCGCGCACCTTGTTACCTTCGGCGTGAGATAGCTGGCGCTCGATGGCATCCGGGTTGAAGCCGGTTTCATTCAGGATGGTCGAGGCGGTCGAACGGAAGCCGTGTACGTCGGCTTTGCCCCGGTAGCCCATGCGATGCAGCGCACGGCGCAGCGTTTCCGGCGACATAGGGCGGTTCAGGTCGTTACGGTTCGGGAAAACATGCTCGCGTCCGCCGCTGATCATCTGTAACTGTCGGAAGATGAACAGGGCCTGTTGTGACAAGGGTACCAGGTGTGGCGGGGCGGTTTTCTTCGCCTTCTCGGTCAGCTTGCGATGTTCGGGCGGGATCGTCCACAGAGCGCCGTCAAAGTCGATTTCCTCCCACCTGGCGGTGGCCATCTCTCCGACGCGGGTAAAGGTCAGCAACAGCAGCTCCATCATGAGCTTGGTCTGTAGGGTGCCGTCGTATTTGGCCAGGGCGTCCAGGAAGTCGGGGATGTCCTCGCGCTTGAGCGCCTTGCGCGGCTCTGTCTGGGGCGTCTTGAGCGCGTCCACCAGCGCGGCGGCGGGGTCTGTGGTGCAGCGTCCGGTGAGAATACCCAAGCGGAACACGGCGGAACAGCGCTGGCGCAGCCGCTTGCAGGTGTCGATGTTGCCGGCCCGCTCGACCTTGCGTAGCACGTCCAGCAGCTCGAGCGGCAGAATCTCCGCTACCGGGCGATGGCCAATAAACGGGAACAGGTGCTGCTTCATGGCGGACATGACGCGCTCACTGTGCACCGCCGACCATTCGTGACTTTCCTTGTCGTGCCACTCCAGGGCGATGGCCTCGAAGGTATTGCCGGCGGCTACGCGGGCGCTGACCTTCTCGGCCTTGCGCTGTTCGCCGGGGTCGATGCCATCGGCCAGCAGCTTGCGGGCGGCATCGCGCTTGGTCCTGGCCTCTTTGAGAGAGGTTTCCGGGTACACGCCACAGGCCAGCGTCTTTTGCTTGCCGGCGTAGCGGTAGGCCATGCGCCAGTACTTGGCGCCGTTGGGCATCACCCATAGGAACAGGCTGTCGCCATCGGCCAGCTTGTCGGGTTTCCCGTCTGTGCGCGGCTTGGCGTTCTTGATGGTGGCGTCGGTCAGCGGCATGTTGGTATCGCTCCCGTTGGTATCTGTTGGTATCTACATTGTCATTTTTACCAGATACCAACAAATATACCAACACAAAATGACGGCTTCTGTTGGTATCGGTCGGAACGGTTAGGACATGAAAAAACCCGCAGAGCCTTGTGCTGTGCGGGTTTGGCGGTATGTTTCGGACTGCTTGGGAAAGTGGTTTGGCGCCCCCACCAGGAATCGAACCTGGAACTGCCCCTTAGGAGGGGGCTGTTATATCCATTTAACTACAGGGACGGCCTGAAAACGGGGTCAGCTGTTGCGTTCGACCGAGAGCCGGGCCAGTTCGACCAGCGCCTGCTTGCTGGGGCTGTCCGGCAGGCCGGCGATGGCGGCGACCGCCTGCTCGGCGGCACGCACCGCTTCGCTCTTGGCGTAGTCCAGCGCGCCGCAGGATTGTACCGCAGCCAGTACCTCGTGGAAACGGTCGCCACGGGCATTCTCGATGGCGTCGCGCACGGTGGTGGCGGCTTCCGGGCTGCCGTGGCGCATGGTGTGGATCAGGGGCAGCGTCGGCTTGCCTTCGGCCAGGTCGTCGCCCAGGCTCTTGCCGATGGTCTCGGCGTCGCCGGAGTAGTCGAGCACGTCGTCGATGATCTGGAACGCGGTGCCCAGGTGCATGCCGTAGTCGGCCAGCGCCTTCTCCTGCTCCGGCGAGGCGGCGGCGATCAGCGCGCCGACGCGGCTCGCGGCTTCGAACAGCTTGGCGGTCTTGTACTGGATCACCTGCAGGTACTGCGCCTCGGTGACGTCGGTGTTGCCGATGTTGAGAAGCTGCAGCACCTCGCCTTCGGCGATGATGTTGGTGGCTTCGGCCATCACTTCGAGGATGGCCATGTTGCGCGTGGTGACCATCATCTGGAAGGCGCGGGTGTAGAGGAAGTCGCCGACCAGCACGCTGGCGGCGTTGCCGAACAGCGCGTTGGCGGTTTCGCGGCCGCGGCGCAGTTCGGATTCGTCCACCACGTCGTCGTGCAGCAGCGTGGCGGTGTGGATGAATTCGATCATCGCCGCCAGTTCGTGCAGGTGCTCGCCGCGATAGTCCAGCGCCTTGCCGGCAAGCAGGGTGAGCACCGGGCGCAGGCGCTTGCCGCCGGCGGAGATGATGTATTCCGCCACCTGGCGGATCAGGACGACGTCGGAGTGCAGGCGGGCACGGATGACGCGGTCGACCGTTTGCATGTCGTCGGCGAGCAGGGAGCGGAAGAGCGGGGTGGTGGACACGATGGTAAACCGGTTGTTTATGTTGTACTTGGAGCCCATTCGATTAGGCGGCTGCGCCTTTGCATCGTGAGCGCCGGCAGTGCCCGGAATGCTCATGCACGGTCTGTACATTCCGCTTCCTGTGCTCTGGCGGCACTCAACCTGCTTTGGCTCGCTCGCCTACAACTGGGACAGGCTCGTTGGCCGAAAATCCCGGCCGATGTTACCAGAAAAGCCCCTGTTCCCGCCATGCACCACTCGCATGGTGTAGTGCGGGTAAAAAAATTGACATGTTTCAGTGACTTAAGTATGATTCCCGGCTTCCTGTGTCGGGCGTGCCTGGTGCAGGAATTTGGATTCCCTATTCAGGAGCTAAGCGAATGTATGCGGTCGTAAAAACTGGTGGCAAGCAGTACAAAGTTGCCGTCGGCGAAAAACTTAAAGTAGAACAGATACCTGCAGACGTCGACAGCCAAATCGTACTTGAAGAAGTGCTGATGATTGCTGACGGTGAACAGGTTGTTGTGGGCACTCCGCGCGTTGCTGGCGCGACCGTGAAGGCGACCGTGGTCGCTCATGGCCGTGGCGAGAAGATTCGCATCTTCAAGATGCGTCGTCGTAAGCACTACCAGAAACACCAGGGTCACCGTCAGAACTACACCGAAATCCGCATCGACGAGATTTCCAAGTAAGGAGTAAACAGTCATGGCACACAAGAAAGCAGGCGGTAGCTCCCGCAACGGTCGTGACTCCGAAGCCAAACGCCTGGGCGTTAAGGTTTACGGCAGCGAACTGATTCCGGCCGGTTCCATCATCGTGCGTCAGCGCGGCACCAAGTTCCACGCTGGCGAAAACGTCGGCATGGGCAAGGACCACACCCTGTTCGCCAAGGTCGATGGTTATGTAGAGTTCACCACCAAGGGTGCTCTGAGCCGCAAGACCGTGAACGTGGTTCCGTACACCGGTGTAGACGGCGAGTAATCGTCAGTTACCGGTTAAAAGCCCTATCCTGGCGATAGGGCTTTTTTGTTTTTTCACGAGGCGTGAGGCGTGAGCGGCTGGCCGCGGCCGTTGACGCCTGACTCCTCACTGGACTTATCTGGAGGACCCATGAAGTTTATCGATGAAGCCCGTATTGAAGTGATCGCCGGCAAGGGCGGCAATGGCGCGGCCAGCTTCCGCCGCGAGAAGTTCGTGCCGTTCGGCGGGCCGGATGGCGGCGACGGCGGCAAGGGCGGCAGCGTGTACGCGGTGGCCGACGAGAACGTCAACACCCTGGTGGAGTACCGCTTCGTCAAGAAATACCTGGCGCAGCACGGCGAGAAGGGGCACGGCGCCGATTGCTACGGCAAGGGCGGCGACGACATCGAGCTGAAAATGCCGGTGGGGACGGTGATCATCGACTCCGATACCGACGAGGTGGTGGCCGACCTGGCGCGTCACGGCGAGCGCGTGATGCTGGCGCGCGGCGGCAAGGGCGGCTTGGGTAACATCCACTTCAAGTCGTCGACCAACCGCGCCCCGCGCCAGTGCACGCCGGGCGAGGAGGGTGAGCGCCGCAACCTGCGCCTCGAGCTGAAGGTGCTGGCCGACGTCGGCCTGTTGGGCATGCCCAACGCCGGCAAGTCGACCTTCATCCGCGCGGTGTCCGCCGCCAAGCCCAAGGTGGCGGACTATCCGTTCACCACGCTGCACCCCAACCTGGGCGTGGTGCGCATGAAGGATACCCGCAGCTTCGTCATCGCCGACATTCCCGGCCTGATCGAAGGCGCGGCGGAAGGCGCCGGCCTCGGCCACCGCTTCCTCAAGCACCTCTCCCGCACCGGCCTGTTGCTGCACGTGGTGGACATCGCCCCGTTCGACCCCGAGGTCGACCCGGTGCGCGAAGCGCATGCCATCGTCGAAGAACTGAAGAAGTACGACGAGGAGCTGTACAACAAGCCGCGCTGGCTGGTGCTGAACAAGGTCGACATGCTGCCGGAGGACGAGCGCGAGGAGCGCATCGCCGCCTTCCTCGAGGCCTTCGGTTGGCCGAAACAGCAGCCCAACGACGAGTTCGAGTTTGACATGGGAGCGCCGCGCGTGTTCACCGTGTCGGCGCTGACCGGCGAGGGCACGCAGGCGGTGACCTACGCCATGATGGAATACATCGAGCGCGTGCGGCAGGCCGAGCGCGCCGCCGCCGAGTTGGCCGAACAGCGCGAAGCCGAAGCCAAGGCCGCGGCCAAGGCGGCGCGCCAGAACGTGATCACCCGCACCGCGGGCGTTGACGAGTAATCCCTCCGCTCGGACAATCCGGTTTTTGTCATGACCGGATTGTCCGTGCACTCGCTTTCCGATTTCTTCCAGCCCGGCATCGATCCGGACGGCCTGTCCTCGGTCAATCGCCTGACCGCCGCCTGGCCCTATCTTTCCGTCTTCATCACGCTGTTTCGCGGCGGCGACGAAGAAGTGCTGCTGCGCCTCTTGGTGCTGCGCGAGCTGGGCAACCGCGCCGATGCGCCGCTGTGGACCCCGGCCGAGATTGCCCAGCGCTTCGCCTACCTCAATCCGACTAAGCTCGACACCATTCTGAAGCGCCTGCGCGAGGGCGAGCTCCTGGTGTGGGAGTCCGACGGCGGCCGCTACCAGCTCTCCGAGGGCGCGCGCGTGGCGCTGGCGGCGCTGGCCACCATGATCGACTTCGCCGGCGACGACGTGGAGCTGGGCTATCTGACCAGCCAGGTCGCCGCCGGGCAGGCGGTGGGGCAGGTGTCGGACGAGGCGCTACGCCACCTCCTGGCGCGGCTCAACGAGCTGTACGCCGAGTTCGAGGCGGCGCTGGAGTCGCAGTCGGAGTTCCGCATCCGCGCTGCGCAGCACCGCCTCGACGCGGTGTGGCGCTGGGTGGCCAAATCGACCGAGGTGGTGCGCCGCCTCACCGCCGACGACACGCTGGACCTGGCCACGCTGAACCAGGCGCAGGCGATCGCGCTGGCGCAAAGCCGCATGCTGGCGCTGGCCGGCACCTTCGAGCGGCGCCTGGCGCAGCTGGCGGCGCAGCGCGTGCACCTGGGCAGCTCCGGGCTGACCTCGACCGACATCGCCGACTGGCTGCGCCGTCAGCAGGTCGGCCAGCTGGCGACGCAGTTGTCGGGCTGCCTGTCGATCTGCCCGGAGCCGGCCTTCCTCGCCACCCCGGAGCTGGCCGACGTGGCCGAATTCGAGCTGCTGGCGCGCGAGCGCGCCAAGGCCGGCGTGGCGGTGCTGCCGGGCGCCGAGGCCGCGCCGCTGGCCGACGCGCCGGAGGTGGAACGCCTGTTCGCCGCCGAGGCGATGTACGACGAGTTGCTGCAACTGGGGCTGGAGCTGGGCGAGAGCGGGGCGGCCGAGCTGCCGATCGCGCGCGCCGTGCTGGCCGACAGCTACAACGAGACCGCCTACCGGTTGTCGCTGCTGTCGCTGCTCGGCGACCCGGAAAGCCGCGGCGACGCCAGCATCGTCGCCGCGCTGGCCAAGCTGCCATTGCAACTGGCCGGCGGCGAAGCCGTCATCGAACCCGATCACCCGGAAGTGGCCGCGCTGTCCGACGCGCGGCTGCGGCCCCATACCCCGAACTGAGCCATGGAACTGGAACTCAAGACCCTCACCGCGCGCCTGTTGGCACAGCGCGTGCTGCCGCGCGCCGATGCGCTGGCGCGCCGCGCCCTGCTCGACGAGAACTTCCGCAGCGAGCTGGACCGCCGTCTCGCCGACGTCGGCCTGCGCCTGGTGGAAAACCCCTACGCCGAACACGTCGCGGTGGCGCTGCTGCCGGAGATGACCGAGCCGGTGTTCGGCTCGGGCGAGGCCCGGCTCAACAACAACCTCGGCCTGCCGCGCGACGGCGTGGCGCTGCTGGTGATTCTGTGGGCGCTGATCGTGCTGCCCAAGCGCGAGCGCCAGATCGCCCGCGTCGAGGCTGGCCGCGACAGCCAGCACGACATGTTCGGCGCGCACAAGCCGCTGGAAACCGGCGAGGCCGTCTCCACCGGGGTGTCGGAGGAGGCGCTGTACGCCGATTTCGGCAAGGCGCTGGGGGCGTACCCGCTTCAACGCCAACCTCGGGCGGCTGGTCAACCTGGGTTTCGTGGTGCGCCGTAACAAGTGGCTGGACGAGGGGCCGCTCTTGGACCTGATGATCGACTACGCCCAGCTCGCGCCGCGCATCATCGACGGCGCGCTAGCCGAGGTGCTGCGCCAGCGCGAGGGGCGCGCGGCGCTGGCCGACAAGGCGCTGGAATCCGCTGCTTCGGCCAACCTTGAGGCCGACACGTTGGCCGAAGACCCCGCCGCGGCCGGTGACGGCCCGTTGTTCGAGCAAGAGGAGACGCGCTGATGTTCCAGATGAAAGCGGTGGAAATGGTGCACTGGGACTTCTGGCAGCGGCTGACGGTGCCGCTCGACGCCCAGATCGTCACCATCATCGGCCCCAACGGCTCGGGCAAGACCACCTTGCTCGACGCGATGCGCACGCTGCTGGCGATCAAGTGCTCCGGCAAGCGCGACTACAAGCGCTACGTGCGCAACAACCGCGAGGCCTTCGCCTACCTGCGCGGCGTGGTCGACAACCCGCGCCGCCCCTCCGGCGGCCTCTACCCGACGCCGTTCTTCCCCATCGTCAGCGACACCGTGACGCTGCTGTGCCGCATCAAGAAGCAGGGCGGCGACTGGGTGCGCCACTACGCCATCCTCGACGGCGACGTGGCGCTGGAGTTGGCCGAAGGCCAGGCGCAGTGGCTCGGCGTGCAGGAGTACCGCCGCCGTCTCGAAGCGGCCGGGCTGACCCCGGCGGTGGCCGAAGTGCTGGCGCTGGAGCAGGGCGATACCGACAAGCTCACCGAGTACAGCCCGCGCCAGCTGCTCGACCTCGTCTTTCAAGTCTTCGGCGACAAGGACGTGCTCGACAACTACCAGCGCGCACGCGAGGAACAGCGCGCCACCGAGCTGGAGCTGGAGGCGCTGACGCGCCAGGAAGAGCTGCTGGAAGGGCGCGTCGAAACCATGAAGACGCGCGCCAACCGCCACCTGGAGTGGCGCCAGCTGCAGCACAGCATCGCCCGCCTGCGCGACGAGGCGCTGCCGGTGCTGGGCTATCTCGACGGCAAGGCCTCGTTCGCCGGGCTGTGGCGCGGCTACCGCAGCGGCTACCACGCGCTGAACCGGGCGCGCGGCGAGCACGCCGACACGCTGGAGCTGGTGGCGCGGCTCAAGGCCGCCGAGGTCGCCGCCGACGCCGCGCGCGGCGCCGCGGAAAGCGCCCGCCAGGCGGCGCAGGACGCCTTCATGACGGCCAAGTCCGAGCATGCCGGCGTGGCCGGCCAGCTCAAGGAGCGCGACCGCCTGCAGGCGCTGGCCGGTAAGGAATACGGCGCCGACGCGGCGGCGCTGGCGGCGCAACTGGCCGGCCTGCGCGACCGTGCCGACACGCTGAAGGACAGCCTGCGCGCGCTCAAGCAGCAGCGTGAGGACAAATCGCAGCAGCTCGAGGCGCTCGAGCTGGGACGCGGCCGTGCCCCGGACGAGGTGCGCCACTTCCGCGCCGCGCTCGACGAGGCCGGCATCGGCCACGCCATGTTGTCCGAACTGGTCGAGGTTACCGACGCGCGCTGGCAGGGCGCGGTCGAGGCGCTGCTGCGGCCGTATCGCCACGTGGTGCTGCTGGACGACCCTGCCGACCGCCGCGCCGCCTGGCAGCTGGGCGAGCGCCAGCGCTACCGCCACTTCATCGTGCCGGAGCGCGCCAGCTCGCCGGCGGCCAAGCCGGGCAGCCTGCTCGAGGTGGTGCGTTTCTCGGCCAAGGCGCCGGACTGGCTCTACCGCCAGATGAACAGCGTGACGCGCGTCGAGGACGCCAGTGCCGGGGCGGAGGTGGACGGCGACTGGATCACCCGCGACGGCTACTTCCGCGAACGGCGTGGCGCGCGTCACATCGGCGTCGCCCCGCACGACTTCGCCTTCGGCGAGGCGGCGCGCCAGTCGCGCCTCTTGGCGCTGCGCGACGAGCTGAAGCGCCTCAACGTGCAGATCCTCGCCGACGAGGAGCAACTGGTGGCGGCGACGCGCGAGGCGGCCGGCCTCGGCCGACTACCTGTCCGGCATGGATGCTATCCGCCAGCTCGACGGCCGCGCCGAGGAGTTCGCCGCGCTGGAAGCGCGCAAGACTTCGCTGGAGGCGGAAATCGCCCGCCTCGGCGCCGTGCTGGCCGAGGCCGCCGCCGAGAAGAGCGCCGCCGACACCCGCTACGGCGACGCCCGCCTGGCGCACGACCGCGTGTGCCAGCGCGAGCAGGACAGCCTCGCCGCCTACCAGCAGCAGCGCCAGGAGGTGGACGGCGCGCGCCGCCAGCTGCGCCGGCTGCTGGCCGAGCTGCGCGAGGGCGCGGCGCGGCTGCCCGACGGCGCGCTGGCGCCGGAGCACATCGCCGCGCTGGAAGACGAGTTCGACGGTGCCGCCGACGCGCGCCACCAGCTCAATTATCTGGAAGAACGGCTGGGCAACGGCGAGTGGGAAACCGACGACGCTGTGTTGCAGCTCAAGGACAAGCTGGTCGACGACCTGGCGCAGATCGACCGTGAGCGCAGCCGGCGCCAGGCCGAGGTCGACCGCTCGCGCGAGCTCACCGACGACGCCCGTGCCGCCTACATCGGCAAGCTGCGCGCCACGGTGCGTGCCTACGGCCAGAACGTGCGTCGGCTCGGCGAACTGGCCGGCATCGGCGTCGAGGTCGAGCTGCCGCAGCTCGCCAACGACGACGCGGTGCTGGCGCAGGCCGGCCTGGTGCTGAAGTTCAACTTCGACCAGAAGGGCATGATGGGCATGAACGACGGCGAGGCGTCCGGCGGCCAGCAGGTGATGAAGTCGCTGATCCTGCTCATCGCGCTGATGATGGACGAGGCCAACCCGTCCGGCTTCGTGTTCATCGACGAGCCGTTCGCGCACCTCGACATCTTCAACATCGACCGCGTCGCCGGCTTCCTCAAGGCCACCGAGGCGCAGTACCTGATCACCACGCCCAACACCCATAACGTCAACATCTTCGCGCCGTCCGAGCTGACCCTGGCGACGCGCAAGAAACGCCCGGGCGAAACCTGGGCGCCGCCGATCCTGCAGGCGCGGCGGCGGGTGGAGGGCGCGGAACCGGCGCCGTGACAGGTTCTGAGCTCGCGCCCCGGCGTGCTGGCCACGCCCGGGGCGGCCGATTTTTTTGCCGGGCGGCGGAAACCGTCGCCGCCCGCCCGGTCTATTCCTTTCCACCCCTCCGTTTCCGGAATCGCCCATGTCCCGCTGGCTCGCCCTGATCGACCCCGACCACGTCGCCCGCACCCCGCTCGGCGTGCGTGGCCACAACCTGCTGTTGACGCCGCGCGGCGAGCCGCGCCCGGTGCTGCTCGGCGCCGAGGAGGCGCTGCTGATCGGCACCGGCTCGGCTCGCGCGCGAGCCGGGTGCGCTGGAGCACGCTGCTGGCCGCCACGGCCAACCCGGGGTTGGCCGAAGACCTGCTGCGCCGCCTGCTGGAGGCGGGCTGGTGCGAGATCGAGCTGCACGCCGAAGCCGGCCTGCGCCAGTCGCCGCTGCAACCGTTCTGGGTGAGTTGGCGCGACATGTACGGGCTGCGCAGCCTGGCCGGGCTGGTCGATCCGCGCGAGCAGGCCGAGACGGTGGCGCTGTGGCGCGGCTGGCAGCCGCACAACGCCGAGCTGGCGGGACTTGCCGACAGCCTGGGCAGCCGCCTACCGACCTCGACGCTGGAGCGCCGCCTCAAGCTGGCGCAGGCGCTGGACGCCCGGCTCAGCGCCGGTCAGTGGGGCAGCGAGCGCCAGTTCTCGCAGCACGCCTTCGGCCGCAGCAAGGCGTTCAACGCCGGCGACCGTGACTGGCTCGCCGGCCACGGCATCGAGCTGGAAGCCTGCGGCATCTCTGCACACACCCCGCACCTGTTCCTGTCCGGGCCGCTGACGCTGGTGGCCGGCGCCGAGCCGTTGGCTTCGGCCAACCTGCTGGGCCAGGGCGTGGCGCTGGCGCCGGAGGCGCTGCTGGCGGTGACGGCGCTGCAGGGCAGCGTGCGCGGGGTGCGCGTGGTGCAGAACCTGAGCGTGTTCGAGGGGCTGACGCGCGCGGCGCAGCCCTTCCTCACCGTGTGGGTGCCGGGCTACCCGCACCGGCGCTGGTGCACGGCGGTGGGCCACCTGCTGGCGCTGCTGCGTCTGCCGCTGCAGGTGGGGTGCGACCTCGACCCGGCCGGCATCGCCATCGCGCTGCAGGTCGGCGCCGTGGCGGAGCAGGTCGGCTGCGCCTGGCAGCCGTGGAAGATGGAGGCCGAGGCGCTGACGCTGGCCAACGGCGCGCAGCCCCTGTCCGAGCAGGACGCGGTGCGGCTGGCGCGGCTGGAGGGCGGCACGCTGCCGCCGCCCCTGGCGAAGTTGGCCGAAGCGATCCGGGAGCGGCAGCACAAGGTCGAGCAGGAAGGACTGTTCCTCGAGCGCGGCTCAGAGGTCTGAGCGCCGACGGTGACGGGGGCTTGCCAGCCGCAGGGGGAGCATGGCATGGTCATGCGATGACCACCCGCTCTTCCCCTCGTTCGCCTACCTGTCGCTGACGCTGGCCCCGCTGTTCTGGGCCGGCAATTTCGTGCTGGCACGCGCCATGCACGCCAGCGTCGCACCCATGACCCTGTCCTTTGTGCGCTGGAGCATCGCCTTGCTGCTGCTGCTGCCATTCGGTTTGCGCCCGGCCTGGAGCCAGCGTGCGCTGTGGCTGCCGCACTGGCGCCGCATCCTGCTGCTCGGTCTGTTGGGGGTGGGCGGCTTTAACTCGCTGGTTTACCTCGGTTTGCAGAGCACCACCGCCACCAACGCGGTGCTGATGAATTCCTTCATCCCCATCCTGATCGTGATCTTCGGCGCGCTGGGCTTCGGTCTCCGGCTCACCCTGCGCCAGGCGGGCGCCATCGCGGTGTCGTTTCTCGGCGTGCTGGCGATCGTCGCGCACGGCGAGCCGGCACGGCTCTTGGAGCTCGACATCAACCATGGCGACGCCATCGTGTTCGGCGCGATGGTCGTCTGGGCGCTCTACACCCTGCTGCTGCGCGGCCTGCCGGCGGGGCTCGACCGCATCGGCATCCTCACCGTGCTGGTGGCGGTCGGGCTCACCGGCATCGCGCCGCTGTTCGCCGCCGAGCTGGCGAGCGGGCGCACCACCCCGCTCAACGCCGCCACCCTGGCCACCTTCCTTTACGTCGGCACCTTGCCCTCGGTGGCGGCGTACTACTGCTACAACTACGGCGTGGCCCAGGTCGGCGCGGCGAGGGCCGGCACCTTCATCCACCTGATGCCGGCGTTCGGCGCACTGCTGTCGCTGCTGTTTCTCGGCGAGGCGATCCGCGTCTACCACGTGGCGGGCATCGCGGCGATCCTGGCCGGCGTGCTGCTGTCCACCCGTTTTGCCAAGAGCTGAGCACCACTATATACAAGGAGAACTTCGCGATGAGCGAGCAAGACCGTGACAATGGCCGGGCGATGCGTACCCGGGTGATGGGCGAAGCCTTCGTCGAGCGGGCGATGGACAAGCTCGACGGCTTTTCGAGCCCGGTGCAGGACTGGATCAACGAACACGCCTGGGGCAGCACCTGGCAGCGCGAGGGCATCGACCTCAAGACGCGCAGTCTGGTCACCTGCGCCATGCTGGCCGCGCTGGGGCGCAGCCACGAGCTGAAAGGCCACGTGCGCGGCGCCCTCAACAACGGCGCCAGCCTGGTGGAACTGCGCGAGGTGCTGCTGCATTCCGCCGTCTACGCCGGCGCCCCGGCCATGCTCGAGGCGGTGCGCGCGGCGCGCGAGGTGCTGGCCGAGCTCGGGCTGGAACTGCCCGACGAACCGTAGCCCGGACGGCAAAACGGCCAGCGAAGCTGGCCGTTTTGCTATTACAGGCTTGTCAAACGGCGGAGATCAGGCGCTCTGCCCGGCCAGGCGGCCGGCGCGTTTGCTTTCCTGCGACGCTTCGTGCATCGCCGCCACGGCGGCGGCGTCATGCTCCTGCTCCAGGTAGCGGGTGCGCCAGCCGCTGTTCACGCCCCAGGCGTAGAAGCCCAGCGCCATCAGCGCCACCACCGCCATGTCCACGCCGTACGGCAGCAGGCCGATGCCGCCGAAGTCGGTGCTGCCGACGTAGGACAGCAGCGCCAGCGCCGGCAGGTACAGCACCATCCACAGCGCGCCCTTCACCTCACGGCCGAAGTCCGGCCAGCCGGCCTTGGCCTGGTACCAGAAGTACACCGGCAGCGCCGCCACGATCAGGAAGATGATCTGGCCGGTCAGCGGCCAGCGCGCCCAGTACAGCACCAGCGAGGCGCAGACGAAGGCGAACGGCGCGATCAGGTTCAGGCCGGCCAGGCGCAGCGGGCGCGGCAGGTCCGGCGCGGCGCGGCGCAGCGAGGCCGCGCTGATCGGGCCGGTGAGGTAGGAGATCACCGTGGCCACCGAGATCACCGCCGCCAGCGTGCCCCAGCCGCGGAAGAAGAACAGGAACACGAACGACACCGCCAGGTTGAACCACATCGCCGCGCGCGGGATGCGGTAGAGCGGGTGGATGTGGCCGAACAGCGCCGGCATGGTGCCGTTCTTCTGCATGCCGTAGATCATGCGCGAGGTGGTGGCCATGTAGGTGGCGCCGGTGCCGCTCGGGCTGACGAAGGCGTCGAAGTAGAGCGTCATCACCAGCCAGTTCAGGCCGAACGCCAGTGCCAGCTGCGCGAACGGCGAGCTGAAGTCGATGCCCTGCCAGCCGTGCGCCAGGTCGGCCGGGGTCAGCGCGCCGAGGAAGGCGACCTGCAAGAGCACGTAGATCACCGCCGCCAGCAGGATCGAGCCGATCACGCCGAAGGGGATGCTCTTGCCCGGATTGCGCGCCTCGCCGGCCAGGTTGATCGGGCTCTGGAAGCCGTTGAAGCTGAACACGATGCCGCTGGTGGCCACCGCCGTCATCACGCTGGCCCAGCCGAACGGGGCGAAGCCGCCCGGCGTGGCGCTGCCCAGGTTGCCGCTGTGAAAGCCGCTGCCGATCAGCGCCAGCGCGGTGAGCGCCGGCACCACCAGCTTGAACACGGTGATGGCGCTGTTGGCCTTGGCGAACAGCTTCACCCCCCAGTAGTTGAGCAGGAAGTACACCACCACCAGCACCGCGGCGATGCCGAGGCCGGTCGGATTCAGCTCGCCGTGCTGGTACAGCGCCTGCGCCCACGGCCACGGCCACGAGCTCATGTACTGCACCGAGGCCTCGGCCTCGATCGGGATCACCGCGACGATGGCGATCCAGTTGGCCCAGGCGGCGATGAAGCCGAGCAGCGAGCCGTGCGAATAGCGCGCGTAGCGCACCATGCCGCCGGATTCCGGGAACATCGCCCCCAGTTCGGCGTAGCTCAGGGCGATCGACAGAATGATGACCATGCCGACGAGCCAGGCCACGATGGCGGCCGGCCCGGCGATCTGCGCCGCGTGCGCGGCACCGAACAGCCAGCCGGAGCCGATGATGGAGCCGAGGCCGGTCAGCATCAGGGCGATCGGGCCGATATGGCGGGAATGCTGGTGATTCAAGGGAAGACTCTCCTGTCTGTGTGTTGGGAAGGGGCCGTGGTACGGCTCCGTCATGCGCCCGGATCGTGGCCGGTTTCTTGTAGGTCTGCCTTGGATGAAAGTCCGGCACTGTAGAGCGGCGCCGTCCTGAGTTCTGTAACGATATGTACAGCCGGGTGTCATGAAAATGATCGAAATCATCCCCATACCCAGTGAAAGGGGCGGGAGTATGCCAGCTTGAGCAGGGATTTTCCATCCGGAAAATAGGCTATTTACGCCCGACCGCGGCGCCGACCCTGTTGCCGGCGGGGTTGAAATCCTGGCGTGTTCCCCCACACTTACGGGATTCGTCCACCCACTCTCGAGGATGCACACCATGGCAACCGTAACCCTGCGCGGCAACCCGGTCGACGTCGCCGGCCAACTCCCGGTCCAAGGCGGCAGCGCCGCCGACTTCACCCTGACCGCGGCCGACCTGTCCGAAGTCAGCCTCGGCTTCCTTTGCCGGCAAGAAGAAAATCCTCAACATCTTCCCGAGCATCGACACCCCGACCTGCGCCACCTCGGTGCGCAAGTTCAATGAGAAGGCCGCCGGCCGCGACAACACCGTGGTGCTGTGCATCTCGGCCGACCTGCCGTTCGCGCAGAAGCGCTTCTGCGGCGCCGAAGGCATCGACAACGTCACCACCCTGTCCACCTTCCGCCATCCGGAATTCGCCGAGGCACTGGGCGTGAAGCTGGCCAGCGGCCCGCTCGCCGGCCTGACCGCGCGCGCGGTGGTGGTGCTGGACGAGAACAACGCCGTGCTGCACAGCGAACTGGTGGCCGAGATCGGCAGCGAGCCCAACTACGACGCGGCGCTGGCCGCGCTGTAAGCCGGTTCGAGGCAGCATGCAAAACGGGGCGATGATTCGCCCCGTTTTTTCGTTGCCGCCGTCGTTTCAGCCGGCCAGGTAGGCCGGTTGCGCCGTCGCCAGGGTGGCGTCCGGCTGGGGCGTGTCCGCCCGTCCGTCCAGGCGGAACCAGGCCAGGTTCTGGTTGAGTTCCCGCGCGGCGCCGGAGAGTTGCTCCATGGCCGGAGTGATTTCCTGCATCTGGCGGTTGATGCCGGCGGCGAGCTCGGCCACTTCCTGGCCCGATTGGCGGATCTGCTGGCTGGTCTGACCCTGTTCCTCGGTGGCCTGGCCGATGTCGTTCATCAGCTGGTTGACCTCGGCGAGCGCCTCGGTCGACGGCGAGCAGGGCGCTGCCCAGCGTCTGCTGCGCCGCGGTGTTCTCGGCGCTGGCGCCGCGCGCCTCGTCCATGGTCTGCTGCAGGGTGTGGGTGGCCCTCTCGACCTGCTGCAGCGTGGTGAAGATGCGTGTGGTGGCGTCCGAGGTGCGTTCCGACAGCTTGCGCACTTCATCCGCCACCACGGCGAAGCCGCGTCCGGCCTCGCCGGCGCGCGCCGCTTCGATGGCGGCATTGAGCGCCAGCAGGTTGGTCTGCTCGGCGATGTCGCGGATCAGCGTGCTGATCTGAGAAATGTCGCCGATCGACTGGCGCAGCGCCTGCATGTCGGCCAGCGCGTGCTGGATGCGCTCGGCCAGCAGGGCCATGGCCTCGGCGCTGGCGGCGCCGACGCGGCGCGCGTCCTCGGTGCGGCTGGCGGCGTCCTGGGTGCCGAGGCCGGCGTGGCTGACGTGGCGCGCGATGTTGGCCGAAGCCTCGGCGATCAGCCCCACCGCGAGCCGGCTGTCCTCGCTCTTGGCGGCCTGCAGCCGGGTTTCCTCTTCCACCTGCACGGTCAGCAGCCGCACCTCGGCGGCTGTGCCGCTCACCGCTTTGGGCATTGTCGTGCACCGCCCGGATCAGTTTGCCGAGCTGGTCGAGAAAACGGTTGATGCGGGCCGATGCCTGCGCCAGCTCGTCCTTGCCGTGCGCCGGCAGGCGCACCCCGAGGTCGCCTTCGCCGAGGCGGTCGGCCGCCTGTGACATGGCGCCGAGCTGGCGCTTGAGGTGGCGTGCCAGCGCCAGCTGGATCAGCACCACCAGAGCACTCGCCAGCGCCATCGGCCCCAGCACCATGATCGCCAGTTCGCCCAGCGCATTCTGCATGCGCGCCTCTTCCCCGGTGAGTGCCTGCTGCTCGCCTTGCAAGCGGGCGTCGATCAGCTCGACCAGCGGCACGATATGCAGCTGGTAGGCCTGCTCGGGGATCGACAGTGCGTCCTGCGGCGCGGTCTCGGCGATGGTTATGGCGTTCTTCAGGTTCTTGGCGAATTCGCCCCAGTGCTTGTCCAGCGCCGCGCCGACGGCCTGGCGCTGGGCGGCAGGCAGGGCGGGGACGATGCGCTGGCGCAAGCGTGACACGCTGGCCTCGATGCCGGCCAGGCGCTGCGGGGTGTCCGGCAGCAGCGGGTCGGCGCGTGCCAGCGACAGCACCGCGGCCTTCAGTTCGTTGAGGTTGGCCGAAAGCGCCCGGCGTTCGCGGTAGTGCTCGAACTGGCGGGTCAGGGAGGTGAGCTGGTAGCCGGCCAGCGCCAGCACCAGGATCAGGCTGGCGACACTGAACAGCACCGTCAGCCACAAGCGTTTCACGAGGGTCATGGGGGAGCGCCGCAATGATAGACGACTGAGTCTAGCGTGCCTGTATGACACGACCATGACGGCCCCCGCGGTCCCCCCTTGATCTGCCGCAATGATTATCGGCGCCACGCCTGCTAGGCTGAAAACAGTCCTCCGCCAAGGCGACGACATGCCCTTCCTGCGAAAACACCTGCTCCTGCTGTGCGGCCTGCTGGCCGCGCTATGGCTGTTTTCGCTCTCGGCGGGCATGCTGGGCGAGTGTTTCACCCCGCAGCCGGCGTGGCCGGCCAACGCGGTGATGCCGCAGCTGGCGACGGCGCACCCGCACCATGCCCAGCTTGCCGTTCCTGCCGCCCCGGACGCCGGCGCACGCGTGGCCTGTGCCAAGCACTGCGAGGACAGCCTCGGCGGTGTGCTGAAGCCGCCAGCCTCCGATCTCTTCCAGCTCGGCATGCTGATCCTGGTGCTGTGTAGCGTGATGCGCCTTGCCAGCCTGCCGCTGGCGATGCCCGCCCGGCGCCTTGCCGATGCCCAGGTCACCATCGTCGGCGATCCACCGCCAACCATCCGTTTCCACCGCTTCAATAACTAGCCTGCCGTTTCACCGTCCTTCCCGCCCCAGGGCCGGGAGGCGCACGGCCGTCCGATCCGTCCGGGCCGGTCACGGTGCGCAAGCCCTGCTGTTTCCCCGACATCACTCAGGAGTCACACCATGAAGAAGATCATTGTCGTTGCCGCCTCGACCCTCCTGCCGCTCGTGGCCGGCACCGCCTGGGCCAACGAAACCCACCATCCGGCCGACGCCGCGCCGGCGGCGAGCCCGCGTATCCTGCTGGCGGCCAAAGCGCCCGACGCCCCCAAGCCCCCGGCGGCCCAGGGGCCGTCGTTCCGCCTGATGGACGAGCACATGAAGCGGATGCAGGACATGCACGAGCGCATGCTGGCCGCCAAGACGCCCGAGGAACGCCAGAAGCTGATGGATGAGCAGGCCAAGCTGATGCAGGAGGGCATGGGCATGATGAAGGACATGGGCGGCATGATGGGGCCGCGCGGCGGCATGGGCATGATGGGCGATCAGACGGGCAACACCATGATGATGAAGCGCATGGACATGATGCAGATGATGATGCAGATGATGATGGACCGCGAGAACGCGCGCATGCCGCCGCGGCCGTAATCCATCCGGAGTTGCTCGCCGCTGCTGCGGCAGCCGGGCAGGGGTCTGCCGTGGCAGGCCCCTGCCTGGCCCTTGTTCCTTCACCGTCTTGCCGGAGTCTCAAGCATGCTTTTCCCCCGATTCACCCTGCTGGCCGGCGCGCTGCTGCTGGCCAGCGTCATCAGCCGTGCCGCGCCGAGCGGCACCGTGTTCACCGCCAACGAACGCGGCGGCTCGATCAGCGCGGTGCACCTGGCCGACGGCGCCACCCGCACCGTTGCGCTCGACATCGCGCCGCACAACGTGCAGGTCACGCCCGACGGGCAATGGCTGCTCGCGGTGGGCATGAGCGCCCACGCCGGCCATCACGCCGCGGCGGGCGACGCCGGCCAGCTGCTGGTGTTCGATACCGCCGATCTGGAGCGCCCGGCCTTCGTGCTGCCGGCCGGCAGCCACCCGGCGCACGTGGTGAGCGACGCGGCGGGCCGGCTCGCCTTCGTCAGCGATTCCGGCGCCAACGCCGTGCTGGTGTTCGACCTCGCCAGCCGCGCCCGGGTTGGCGCGATCCCGACCGGGCGCTACCCGCACGGCCTGCGCCTGAGCCCGGACGGCAAGGAGCTGTACGTCGCCAACATGAAGGACGACAGCGTGTCGGTGATCGACGTCGCCAAGCAGGAAGAGACGGCGCGTATCGCGGTCGGACACGCCCCGGTGCAGGTCGGCTTTGCCCCGGATGGGAAGCAGGTCTACGTCTCGCTCAGTGCGGAAAACAAGGTGGGCGTGATCGACCGGGCGCAGCGCCGGCTGCTCGGCAAGGTCGCGGTCGGCCGCCTGCCGGTGCAGCTGTTCGCCACACCCGACGGGCGCCAGCTCTACGTCGCCAACCAGGGCACGGCGGAGTCCCCGGACAACCGGGTGTCGGTGATCGACCCGGCCACGCGCCGGCTCCTCGCCACCATCCAGGTCGGGCGCGGGGCGCACGGCGTGGCCATGAGCCAGGACGGCGGCTACGCCTTCGTCAGCCATCTCGAGGACGGCACCTTCTCGGTGATCGACACCGCCAGCCGGAAGGTAGTGGCCACCCATCCCGTCGGGGACGGCCCCAACGGCATCAGCTACAGTGCGCGTTAGAACCTATTCATGATCTTGCTGCGCGATCCCTGATCGGGGTTCATTCGTTGCGCGAAATCCTCATGTACTACTGGTACATTCCGGTTCCTGTGCTGCTCTTCACCCCGCTGAGGGCCGCTCGCGACAGATCCTGAACAGGCCCTAGCCCGTGGCGCCGTCGGCCTCGTCCAGCGCCTGCTGGTGTTTCAGCGCCAGGCGCTGGTAGTGCTCGGCGGAGTACTTCAGGAAGGCGATTTCCTTGTCGGTGAGGCGGCGCACCTGCTTCACCGGGTTGCCCAAGTAGAGATGGCCCGACTCCAGCACCTTGCCCGGCGGCACCAGGCTGCCGGCGCCGATCATCACCTGGTGCTGGATCACCGCGCGGTCGAGCACGGTGCTGCCGATGCCCACCAGTACTTCGTCGCCGATGGTGCAGCCGTGCAGCGTGACGTGGTGGCCGATGGTGACGTTGTCGCCGATCACCAGCGGCGCGCCCAGCGGGTCCTCGTCGCGCTTGTGGCTGACGTGCAGCATGGCGAAGTCCTGCACGTTGCTGCCCTCGCCAATATGGATGCTGTTGACGTCGCCGCGGATCACCGCGCACGGCCAGACCGAGGCGCGTTCGCCCAGCGTCACCTCGCCGATCACCACGGCGGAGGGGTCGACGAAACAGGAAGCGGGAACCTGCGGGGTGTGGCCGTCGTAGCGGCGGATATTGCGATTCATCGGAACGTCCTCATCTAAAAACCATCATTATGATACAGGGGCTCCTCGCAAAACCTCAGCTTCCGTGCACGATCCGGCGCGCATGGACCGTTTCGGCATGGCATGTCCTTGATGGGACAGGCGAAACGGTCCGTGGAGGGCGTTGCCGGCCGGCACGGCGGAGGCGTTGTCGAGGAGTCCATCAGCCGAACCGTCCAAGGATGCCACGCCCATGAGCCAGAATCCGCTGCTTGATCTCTCCGGTCTGCCGCGCTTTGCCGAGATCACCCCCGCCCACATTACCCCGGCCGTCGAACAACTGCTGGCCGACGCGCGCGCCGCCGTGGCGCGGCTCACGGCTCAGAGCGCCGCGCCGAGCTGGGACAACTTCGTCGAACCGCTGACCGACGCCACCGAGAAACTGTCGCGCGCCTGGGGCGTGGTGGGCCACCTCAACGCCGTGGTCAACACGCCGGAACTGCGCGAAGCCTACAACGCCAACATCCCGGCGGTGTCGGCGTTCTGGACCGAACTGGGGCAGAACCTGGCGCTGTTCGCGCGCTTCAAGGCCTTGGCCGAACAACCGGAGTACGCCGGCTACAACGCCGCCAAGAAGAAGATCATCGCCAACGACCTGCGCGACTTCCGCCTCTCCGGCGCCGAGCTGCCGGAGGCCGAGAAAACCCGCTTCGCCGCGATCCAGACCCGCCTCGCCGAGCTGTCGGCGCAGTTCGAGCAGCACGTGCTCGACGCTACCGACGCCTTCAGCCTGCGGGTGGCCGACAAGGCCGAGCTCTCCGGCCTGCCGGAAGATGTGATCGCGATGCTGGCCGAGATGGCCAAGGCCGAGGGCGAAGAAGGCTACAAGCTCAACCTGCAGTTCCCCTGCTATCTGCCGGTGATGCAGTACGCCGACAACCGCGAGCTGCGCCGCCAGCTTTACGACGCCTACGTGATGCGCGCCTCCGAGTTCGGCCCGGCCGAGCTCGACAACACCCCGGTGATCCGCGAGAAGCTGCAACTGGCGCGCGAAGAGGCGCAGCTCCTGGGCTTCGCCAGCTTCGGCGAGCTGTCGCTGGCCACCAAGATGGCCGAGACCCCGGAGCAGGTGGTGGCGTTCCTGCGCGACCCGGCGCAGCGCGCCAAGCCGTTCGCGCTGCGCGACCGCGTCGAGCTGGAGGCCTTCGCGCGCGAGCAATTGGGGATGGAGACGCTGGAGGCCTGGGACCTCGCCTACGTCGCCGAGAAGCTGCGCGTGGCGCGTTACGCCTTCTCCGACCAGGAAGTGAAGCAGTATTTCCCGGAACAGCGCGTGCTGGCCGGGCTGTTCGGCGTGGTCGACACGCTGTACGGGGTGACGGTGCAGGAAAGCCGGGCGCCGACCTGGCACAAGGACGTGCGCTTCTTCGACATCGTCAAGGACGGCGCCGTGGTCGGCAGCTTCTACTTCGACCTCTACGCGCGTGAAGGCAAGCGCTCCGGCGCCTGGATGGACGACGCGCGCGGCCGCCGCGTGCGCCACGGCGCACTGCAGACCCCGGTGGCCTACCTCACCTGCAACTTCAGCCGCCCGGTCGGCGATAAGCCGGCGCTGTTCACCCACGACGAGGTCACCACGCTATTCCACGAGTTCGGCCATGGCCTGCATCACATGCTGACCCAGGTGGACGAGCTGGGCGTGGCCGGCATCAACGGCGTGGAGTGGGACGCGGTGGAACTGCCTTCGCAGTTCATGGAAAACTTCTGCTGGGAATGGGACGTGCTGCAGGGCATGACCGCCCACGTCGAGACCGGTGCGCCGCTGCCGCGTGAGCTGTTCGACAAGATGCTCGCCGCCAAGAACTTCCAGAGCGGCATGCAGACCGTGCGCCAGCTCGAGTTCGCGTTGTTCGACATGCTGCTCTACACCGCCTTCGACGCCGAGCACGGCAACTGGCTGGAACTGCTCGGCAAGGTGCGCGAGGAGGTGGCGGTGAACTTCCCGCCGGAATACAACCGCTTCCCCAACAGCTTCGGCCACATCTTCGCCGGCGGCTACGCGGCGGGCTACTACAGCTACAAGTGGGCGGAGGTGCTGTCGGCCGACGCCTACGCCGCGTTCGAGGAGGCGGGCGGCGCCAACCCGGACACCGGGCGCCGCTTCTGGAACGAAATCCTCGCCGTGGGCGGTTCGCGTCCGGCGCTGGAGTCGTTCCGCGCCTTCCGCGGCCGCGACCCGCAGATCGACGCGCTGCTGCGCCATTCCGGCATGGTCGAGATCGCGCCGGTCTGACGTACACCGACGCCCGCTGAGGGCATGATCAGGCGAGGGCGTACGCGCCCTCGTTTATTTCGTCCGCCGCGCGGCGGCGGCTGTCCTGGTCGCGGCACGGCTCCCGCCGCCGTTCCGTGCGCCCGGCCCCGGAACCGCCGCGCCGCGGCCGACTCTAAGCTAGGCTCTCAGGGCAACCGGAGCAGCAAGCGACCAGACCCTGGCCCTGTCTGCGGACAGGGTTGGCGTGTCTCGTTGGCCCCCGTCGTGGCGGGGGCTTTTTTGTGGCGATCGTACACGCCATCCCCCTGATAAATAGGGGGTATTTGTACCAAGACGGCCGAGGTGCGTTAGTATGGCGGCTTTCCGGGTGCCCCGGGCACCCTACGATTCCTCTACTTGCTGAATAAAGATCGCATGTTCCTGTTTCGACCCCTGCGCCCCGAGCGCATGACGCTGTTGCTTTCGCTGGCGCTGATCGTGTTCTACAACGTGCCGTTCTGGCACGAGATGGGCCGCATCACCGCCGGCCTGGGCGGGCACGGCCCGGTGCTGCTGGCGGAAGCCTTCGTGTTGCTGCTGGCGTTCTTCAACCTGGTGCTGGCGCTCCTGGCCTGGCCCTACGTGTTCAAGCCGGTGATGACGCTGCTGCTGGTGTGCACGGCCTTCGTCACGTACTTCATGAACCAGTACGGCATCATGGTCGACATGCACATGATCCAGAACGTGTTCCAGACCGATCCGGCGGAAACGCGCGACCTGCTCACCGTCAAGATGGGCCTGTTCGCGCTCGGGCTGGGCGTGCTGCCGGCGCTGTGGCTGTGGAAGACCCCGATCGCCTACCGCCCGCCGCTGCGCGAGCTGGGGGTGCGGCTGGTGACGCTGCTGGTGAGCGTGGCGGTGCTGCTGGGGGTGGTGTTCTTCGCCTACCAGGATTTCGCCTCGCTGTTCCGCAACAACCGCCAGCTGCGCCTGATCGTCACGCCGAGCAACTACATCCAGGCCACCAATAGCTACCTGCACCACGTCGCCGACAGCGGCCCCGTGGTGGTGACGCCGCTCGGCACCGACGCCAAGAAGGCGCCGTCCTGGGCCGCGCATCAGCGCAAGACGGTGCTGGTGGTGGTGGTGGGCGAGACCGCGCGCGCCGACCACTTCGCGCTCAACGGCTACCCGCGCGATACCAACCCGCAGCTTGCCAAGCAGGCCGGGCTGCTGAATTTCACCAACGTGCATTCCTGCGGTACCGAAACCGCGGTGTCGGTGCCGTGCATGTTCTCCGGCATGGGGCGTGAAAAGTATTCCGGCGACGCCGCCTCCAAGCGTGAGAACCTGCTCGACGTGCTCAAGCACGCCGGCTTCGACATCCTGTGGCGCGACAACAATTCCGGCTGCAAGGGCGTGTGCAACCGCGTCGCCTACGAAGACCTGTCCAACCTCAAGACGCCGGGCTTGTGCGACGACGGCGAGTGCTACGATGACGTGCTGCTCGACGGCCTCAAGGAGCGCCTGCAGAACCTGCAGCACGACAGCGTGATCGTGCTGCACCAGAAGGGCAGCCACGGCCCGGCCTACTACAAGCGCTACCCCAAGAGCTTCGAGCAGTTCACCCCGGTGTGCCGCACCAGCGAGCTGAGCCAGTGCAGCCAGCAGGACATCGTCAACGGCTTCGACAACACCATCCGCTACACCGACCACGTGCTGTCCGGCCTGATCGACTTGCTGCGTGCCGACGCTGGGGTCAACAGCGGCATGATCTACCTCTCCGACCACGGCGAATCGCTGGGTGAGAACAACGTCTACCTGCACGGCATGCCCTACCTGTTCGCCCCTGAGGCGCAGAAGCACATCCCGGCAGTGATGTGGTTCTCCGACGGCTTCCAGAAGGAACTGGGCGTCAACGCCCGCTGCCTGGCGGCGAAGAAGGACCAGGCCTGGTCGCAGGACAACCTGTTCCACTCGGTGCTGGGGGTGCTGGGGGTGCAGACCCAGGTCTACGACGCCAAGCTGGACCTGTTCCAGAGCTGCAAGGGCTAGGTCCGTGCCAAAAAGGTTGGCCGAAGCCCGTGCCAGCGGTTACCTTTGCCCTCCCGATGATTGACTGGAGAACACCTTGCCGATGCGTTTAGCCACCTGGAACGTTAACTCGCTCAAAGTGCGCCTGCCGCAGGTGCTGCAGTGGCTGGCCGAGACCCCGGTCGACGTGCTGTGCCTGCAGGAACTGAAGATGGACCAGGACGCCTTCCCGCTGGCCGAGATCGAGGCCGCCGGCTACCGCGCCGCCTGGCTGGGCCAGAAGACCTACAACGGCGTCGCCATCCTGGTGCGCGACGGCCACAGCCTGGACGACGTGGTGCCGGGCATTCCCGGCTACGACGACGAGCAGCGCCGCGTCATTGCCGCCACCGTCGGCGGCGTGCGCGTGATCTGCGCCTATTTCGTCAACGGCGAGGCGGTCGATTCGCCCAAGTACCCGTACAAGCTGGCCTGGCTCGCCGAGCTGGAGCGCTACGTGGCCGACGAACTGACGCGCCACCCGTTCCTCGCGCTGCTGGGCGACTACAACATCGCGCCGGACGACCGCGACGTGTACGACCCGGAAGCTTGGAAGGACAAGGTGCTGTGCTCGGTGCCCGAGCGCGACGCCTTCCGCCGCCTCATCGGCCTCGGCCTGAGCGACTCGTTCCGCCTGTTCAACCAGGACGAGAAGCAGTACAGCTGGTGGGACTACCGCGCCATGATGTTCCGCCGCAACCTCGGCCTGCGCATCGACCACATCCTGATCAGCGACGCGCTCAAGGCGCGCGCCACCGAGTGCGTCATCGACAAGGCCCCGCGCAAGTGGGAGCGCCCGTCCGACCACACCCCGGTGGTGCTGACGCTGGCGGACTGAGGCTTCGGCCAACGTTGCGACCCGAAACGGCCCGTCTGGGCCGTTTGGTTTTTCCGGGGTGGATATGGGATCTGCTCTCGTCGGCAGGCGGCACCGGATTCTTCTGTCATGAAGTGCGCTGTGGCATGCTGCGACGCAGGGAAGAGCGCGTCATCCCCGCCATGGGGGCACGATCCGCATGCGCCTCTTGCCCTGTCCCAACCGTGTCCGGGCCGACGCCCGATGAGGAGAAGCCCATGGATCAACGCCACAAGGCCCGGCTTTTCAAGGAACTGCATCGCCGCAGCGGCGCCTTCCTGATGCCGAACGCCTGGGATGCCGGCAGTGCCCGCCTGCTTTCGTCGCTCGGGTTTCCCGCCATCGCCACCACCAGCGCCGGCATCGCGTTTTCCCTGGGGCTGCCCGACTACGCCGGGGCGGTCAGCCGCGAGGCGATGCTGGAACGCGTCGGCCAGATCGCCGCGGCCGTCGACCTTCCCGTCAGCGCCGATCTCGAGGCGGGCTACGGCGTCGAGCCGGAACAGGTCGGCGGGACCATCCGCCAGGCCATCGCCGTGGGGGCCGTTGGCGGGAACATCGAGGACTTTACCGGCGAGCCGAGCGCGCCGCTGTTCGACCTCGCCTTGGCCGCCGAGCGCATCCGGGCCGCCCGTGAAGCGGCCGATGCTTCGGGCCTGCCCTTTACGCTCACGGCGCGGACCGACTGTTATCTGGCGGGGATCGATGATCCCTTCGCCGCCGCGGTGGAGCGCGCCAACCGCTACCGCGAGGCGGGAGCCGACTGCCTGTTCGTGCCCGGCGTCTCCGATCCGGAGGTGATCGCGGCCTTGGTGCAGGCCATCGACGGCCCGCTCACCGTCGTCATGGGCCTCTCCGGCGCGGCGCTCTCCGTCAGCCAGTTGGAGGCGTTGGGCGTCAGGAGAATCACCATCGGCGGCAGTCTGGCGCGAGCGACGTACGGCCTCATCCGGCAGGCGGCGGTCGAGATGAGGGAGCAAGGAAGCTTCTCGTTTGCGGATCGACAAATCCCGGATGGGGAGCTGTGCCGGTTCTTCGCCTCGTTCCCGCCCATCTGACCCTGTCAACACAAGAAGGGTGGGCATGCCGAGCTCCCCACTCTGGGATTCACTCCGGCAAAACCGCCTCCATCGCCGCCGCGATGAGCCGCAGATCGGGCTCGGCAAGCTCGACGAGCCCGAAGCGGAAGGGGTAGCCCCAGTTGCGCTTACCTGCCGAAAACGCCAGTCGATCGAGCAGCGGCATGATCGGGGCCTCTTGCGCGGCGAGCCAGCGGACGTCGCGCCGGAACGGCAGAAAGCCGTCGCCCATGTCCACCTGATACGGCTCGCCGTCCCGCACCGTGCCGATCGCCGTGAATGCCCTGAGCGGGGCGCTGCCGCCGAAGCGCTCGGTGGGCGAATAGTAGACCACCCAATCGCCCGGACCGAGGCGGCGCAACGGTGCGGCCTTGCCGTGGCACACCTGCATGAAGCCCTCGGCACGGCCCCGGCGGACATGCTCGGCGGAGGCGACGGCGATCCAGCAGCGGCGCATCACGGTGCGCTCGGGGCGAACACGCGCAGCCGGTGCCCGTCGGGATCGAGGGCGACGAAGGTATAGCCGAAGTCCATGCGGACCGGCGCTTGCAGAATCTCGAGTCCGCGCCCGCTCCATTCGGCATGGCGGGCGTCGACGGCCTCATCGCCGCTCACCGCGAAGGCCAGCTCGGTGCCACCGCCACCGGTGCGGGCGGCGGGCTCCACGGTGTGTTTCGACCACAGCCCGAACTTGGCGCCGGATGCGAAGGCGAACAGTGCGAACGTGGGGGAGGCCTCGACGGGCTGACGGTCGAACAATTCGGCGTAGAACGCGGCGCTCGCGGCGGGGCTGTCGACGTACAGGATCACAAAGTTGGGGTGCATCATGGCGGTTCTCCGAAGGTCTGCGACAAGGCCGTCGCCGGCGAACCATTCGCGCGGCACGGGCCTGTTGCAAGGCATCGTAGACGCCACCCCTGACAGATTCTGTCAGTAGCGAACGCGCTAAGACGGGGCGATGCCTTCGCTCTGCCGCCACGCTTGCAGCAAGGCCTGACGGCGGCGGGGATAGCGTGTTTCCGAGACCGCCGTGCCCACGATCCGGTCCGTGCGGAAATGCCGGATGGCCCCGCGCAGCTCGCACCAGGCGGCGACGACGCGGACGCGTTCGAAGAAGCCGAGGGCGAAAGGCCAGACGATCCGTGCCGATTCCTGGCCCTGGAGGTCGCGGTAGCGGATTTCCAGCTTGCGTTCGCTGCGGATGGCCCGGCGGATGGCGGCCAAATCCACCTCGCCGGCCGGCGCGGGTTCGGCCGGCCCCACCAGCAGCGCCGAGGTGTCGAGTTCGTGACGCAGCTCGGGCGGCAGTACGGCCGCGATCTTGGCGATCACGTTGCGCGCCGCCTCGCCCAGCGGGGTATCGGCCTGCTTCGCCACCCAGCGCGAGCCCAGCACCAGGGCCTCGATCTCCTCTTCGGAGAACATCAGCGGTGGCAGCAGGAAGCCGGGTCGGAGCACGTAGCCGACACCCGGCTCACCCTCGATGCATGCGCCTTGTGCCTGTAGCGAGGCGATGTCCCGATACAGCGTGCGCAGGCTGATGCCGAGTTCGGCCGCCAGGGCGGCGCCGCTGACCGGATAGCGGTGGCGGCGCAAGACTTGCATCAGTTGCAGCAGACGTTCGGCACGGGACACGGGGAGAATTCCGGATGGTGAATCCCGCCATGCTGCCACGGATTGGCGGGAAGTTGTGTGGTGTTCGGTTTCAAGCGGGCGTCGCCCCGTAGAACGACTAGCGATTTTGGATGCATCACGTCCAGGTGGTTTATCGCCACCGATCCGCACGGCGCCGGTCAAGCGTAACGTCGCTGGTGGCGCTGTCATCATGAAGATGGCGTCGCCACCGCCGATACCGCTCCCTGTCGCCCCCAGTCCTTGCCGGCCCCTTCGCCGCCTGCACCACCCCATGACATGTCTATACTTCGAGCATTCGTATGCGAGGAGACGGTCATGTCGAATTACCCGGTCGAAGCCATCCGCACGGTCGCCCTGGTCGGGCAGGGCGATAGCGGCAAGACGACGTTGGCCGAAGCGCTGCTGTACAAGAGTGGCGCGATCACCGTGGCGGGGACGGTGGAACGGGGAGACACGGTGTGCGATTTCGATCCGCTGGAGCGCGACTACCGTCACTCGCTGAGTTCGGCGCTGGTGCATTTCCAGCACGACGGGGCCGAAATTCGCTTGCTCGACACCCCCGGCTTCCCCGATTTCATCGGCCAGGCGATTCCGGCGTTGGCGGCGGTGGAGACGGCGCTGGTGGTGGTCAACGCGCAGAATGGCATCGAGCTCACCACGCGCCGCATGATGGCGTGGGCCGGGGAGCGAGGCCTGTGCCGCATGCTGGTGGTCAACAAGATCGACGCCGAGCGCGTCGACCTGCCGGGCCTGCTGGCCCAGCTGCGCGAGGCCTTCGGTCGGGAGGTGCTGCCGCTCAACCTGCCCGCCGAAGGCGCCCGCCGCGTGGTCGACTGTTTCTTCACCCCGGCCGGCACGGCCGATTTCTCGTCGGTGGCCGAGGCGCACCAGGCGCTGGTCGACCAGGTGGTCGAGGTCGACGAGGATCTGATGGCGCGCTACCTGGAGCAGGGCGAGGTCACCCCGGAAGAACTGCACGCGCCGCTGGAGCGCGCGCTGCGCGAGGGGCACCTGATCCCGCTCTGCTTCGTCTCGGCCAGGACCGGCGCCGGCGTGGCCGAGCTGCTCGACGTGCTGGCGCGGCTGGCGCCGAACCCCACCGAGGGCAACCCGCCGCTGTTCTACAAGGGCGAGGGCGAGGCGGCGCTGGCCTTCCGTTCCGAGCCCGACCCGGCGCGCCACGTGCTCGCCCACGTCTTCAAGGTGGTGATAGACCCCTTCGTCGGCAAGCTCGGTATCTTCCGCGTGCACCAGGGCACGGTGACGCGCGATACCCAGCTGTTCGTCGGCGACGGCCGCAAGCCATTCAAGGTCGGCCACCTGCTGCGCCTGCAGGGCAAGCGCTACGACGAGGTCGAGCGGCTGATCCCCGGCGACTTCGGCGCGGTGGCCAAGGTCGACGAGATCGAGTTCGACGCGGTGCTGCACGACTCGCACGACGAGGATCACATCCACCTCCAGCCGCTGGCGTTCCCGGTGCCGATGCAGGGCCTCGGCGATCGAGCCCAAGCGGCGCGGCGACGAGCAGCGCATCACCGAGGTGCTGCAGCGCCTGGTGGCGGAGGACCCGTGCGTCAAGGTCGACTACCACCCGGCCACCCACGAGACGGTGCTGCGCGCCATGGGCGAGCTGCACCTGCGCTACCTGCTCGACCGCATGGCCGGCGGCTTCAAGCTGGAGGTGGCGACCCGGCCGCCGCGCGTGCCCTACCGCGAAACCATCACCCGGCCCGCCGAGGGTCACCATCGTCACAAGAAGCAGAGCGGCGGTGCCGGCCAGTTCGGCGAGGTGTTCCTGCGCATCGAGCCGTTGCCGCGCGGCGCCGGCTTCGAATTCGTCGACGCCGTGAAGGGCGGCGTCATCCCGGGGCAATTCATCCCCTCGGTGGAAAAAGGCGTGCGCTCGGTACTGGCCGCCGGGCCGCTGGCGGGATTCCCGGTGGAGGATGTGAAGGTCACGGTGTACGACGGCAAGAGCCACTCGGTCGATTCCAAGGACGTCGCCTTCCAGGCCGCCGGGCGGCGGGCGATGCTGGCGGCGCTGCGCGAGGCGGGCGCGATCGTGCTGGAGCCGATCGTGGCGATCGAAATTACCGCGCCCGAGGCCCGGCTCGGCGATCTCGCGGGCGACCTCACCGGCCGGCGCGGCCAGGTGGGCGGGACCGAGCCGCTGGCGCAGGGGCTGACGCTGATCCGCGGCCAGGTGCCGCTGGCCGAGCTGGAAGGCTACGCCGGCCGTCTCAAGTCGATCACGGCCGGGCAGGGGGCCTACTCGCTGGAGCTGAGCCACTACGACACCGTGCCGCAGGAGGTGCAGCAGCGGCTGGCGGCGGGGTACAAGGCGGAGCAGGAGGAGGATTAAGTTCCAAGAAAAACAGCCCAGCCGGTGTAAACCGGACTGGGCTGTTTTTGTCGGGAGTCCCGAGGGATTTGGCTTACTTCTCGACGAAGGCGCGCTCGATGGCGTAGTCGCCCGGTTCGCCCATGCGCGGCGATTCCTTGAAGCCCAGGTTGTCGAGGAGCTTGCAGGTGTCTTCCAGCATCGCCGGGCTGCCGCACAGCAGGGCGCGGTCGGTCTGCGGGTTGAGCTGCGGCAGGCCGATGTCGGCGGCGAGCTTGCCGTTCAGGATCAGGTCGGTCAGGCGGCCCTGATTGTGGAACGGTTCGCGCGTCACGGTCGGGTAGTAGATCAGCTTTTCTTTGACCAGCTCGCCCAGGTATTCGTGCTCCGGCAGTTCCTTGGTGATGTAGTCGTAGTAGCCCAGCTCGCTCACCCAGCGCACGCCGTGGATCAGCACGATCTTTTCGTAGCGGTCGTAGACTTCCGGGTCCTTGATGATGGACATGAACGGGGCCAGGCCGGTACCGGTGGACAACAGGTACAGGTTCTTGGCGTCCGGCAGCAGGTTGTCCTGCACCAGGGTGCCGGTCGGCTTGCCGGAGATCACCACGCTGTCGCCCGGCTTGATGCCTTGCAGGCGCGAGGTCAGCGGGCCGTTCGGCACCTTGATCGAGTAGAACTCGAGGTGCTCTTCCCAGTTGGCGCTGGCGACGGAGTAGGCACGGATCAGCGGCTTGCCGTTGACTTCCAGGCCGATCATCACGAACTGACCGTTGATGAAGCGCAGGCCCGGATCGCGGGTGCAGGTGAAGCTGAAAAGGGTGTCGTTCCAGTGGTGAACGCTAAGGACTTTTTCGGAAGTCAGAGTCGCCATGTGCCAGTCCGTCAAAACATGAAGAGAAGAATGAGCGGCATTCTACACCTTTGCGCTATAACTGTTTTGTACTGATATCTTATGTTTTTATAGAAAAATGATATATGTCAGTTTTTCCACGAATTTTTGCCGTTTCCGGGCGGGATATTGCCGACAAAGTGGTGAATCGTGGTGCTTATGCCATGTCGCTGTTTTGTTGCGTGGAGGGAACCTGTTGTAGTTGTTGTTGCAGGTGCTGTTGCACCGCCTGGCGCAAGCCCTCGGCGAGATAGCGCGTGGCCGGGCCGGCCGCCTCGGCCGCGGCGTTGACCAGGTAGAGCGAACTCTTGCGCTGCTGCCCCTGCGCCAGCGGTAGCGGGCGCAGCAGGCCGTGGGCGAGCGGCTGGCGAATGCGGTGTTCCGGCAGCCAGCCATAGGCCAGACCGGCGCTGACCACGTCGAGCGCGGTGTGCGGGCTGCTCACGGTCCAGCGCTGGCTGGCGCCGAGCCACCCTTCGTCGCGCGGCTGGCGCGTGCCGGAGTCGCGCACCACCACTTGCGGGTAGCGGCGCAGGTCGTCCTCGCCCAGCGGCTGCCCCGCCGCCAGGAGGGGGTGCCCGGGCGCGGCCACGGCGACGAAGGTGGCATCCATCAGCCAGTCGCCCATGAAACCGCTGGGAACGCGGGTGACGATGGCTAGCTCCACCGCGCCGGCATAGAGCGCGTCGTCGGCGCCGGACATCACCACCTCGTGCACCTGCAGCCGGGTGTCGGGACAGTGGCCGGCGAAACCGGCCAGGGCGCACAGCAAGGCGTCGGTGGGGAACAGGCTGTCCACCGCCAGCCGCACCTCGGCCTCCCAGCCGGCGTCCAGCGCGCGGGCCCGCGCCTCCAGCCGCAGCGCGGCCTCGATCAGCGGCGTGGCTTCCCGCAGCAGCGCGGCGCCGGCGGCGGTCAGCTTCATGCGCCGTCCTTCCGCCTCCAGCAGGCTGACGCCGAGCTGTTCCTGCAGCCGCGCCACGTTGTAGCTGACGGCCGACTGGCTGCGGTTCAGCGCGCTGGCCGCCTGGGCGAAACCGCCGTGTTCGACGATGGCCTGCAGTACGCGCCATTGTTCCAGCGAGGTACGGGGAAAATTCATATATCGAAAATTTGGTTGTTTCTGAGCTTAATTTTGCGCTTTTTAATCAAAAAAATCATGCCAATAATGCAGCACACCAACACGGAATGTCTCCGTGCTTGACCCCCCACAGGAGAATGTCATGGATAAACTGGCTCTGATCGCCTCCCGCGTGCTGCTGGCGCAGCTCTTCATCATTTCCGGCTTCGGCAAGGTTACCGGCTACGCCGGAACCCAGGGCTACATGCAGGCGATGGGGGTGCCGGGGCGCTGCTGCCGCTGGTGATCCTGGTGGAGCTGGGTGGTGGCCTGCTCTTGGTGGCTGGCTTGTTCACGCGCTGGGTGGCCCTGGCCCTGGCCGGCTTCACCCTGGTGTCGGCGCTGATCTTCCACACCCATTTTGCCGATCAGATTCAGATGATCATGTTCATGAAGAACCTGTCGATCACCGGCGGCCTGCTGTTGCTGGCGTTCCCGGGGGCGTTGGGCGCCGCCAAGTCGGCACGTTGATCCCGTTATTGCTTGAGGTATAGATCGATGATTTCCACCACGTTTGCCAGCCGCGACGTCGAGCGGCTGGTGCAGGGGATGGCGGTGTCCGATGGCGCCGGTGTCAAGCTGCTGCGCGTGCTGACGCAGGATCTGCAGCGCCGCCTCGACCCCTTCCTGATGCTGGACGAGTTCCGCTCGGACGATCCAAACGACTACATCGCCGGTTTTCCGGACCATCCGCACCGCGGCTTCGAGACGGTGACCTACATGCTGGCCGGGCGCATGCGCCACCGTGACAGCAGCGGTGGGGAAGGCGTGCTGGCCTCGGGTGGGGTGCAGTGGATGACCGCCGGGCGCGGCATCGTGCACTCCGAGCTGCCGGAGCAGGAGGACGGCCTGATGCACGGCTTCCAGCTGTGGCTGAACCTGCCGTCGCAGCAGAAGATGACCACGCCGGGCTACCGCGACATTCCGGCCGAGGCGATCCCGCGCTATACCGCCGCCAGCGGCGCCGAGGTGCAGGTGATCGCCGGTGCCGCCGACGGCGTGGCCGGGGCGGTGGAACGGCCGGTGACGCTGCCGCTCTACCTCGACATCCACTTGCCTGCCGGCTGCATGCACGAGGTGGCGATCGCGGACGGTCACAATGCCTTCGTCTACGTCTACCAGGGTACGGCCGGTGTCGGTGGCCACGGCCGCGAGGTGCACGAGCGGCACATGGCGATCCTCGACAACCATCCGGGACGCGAGGGGGTGGCGCTCTCCAGCGCCGCTGGCGCCCGCCTGCTGGTGGTGGCCGGCCATCCGCTGCACGAGCCGATCGCGCAGTGGGGACCGTTCGTGATGAACAGCCGCGAGGAAGTCGAGGCCGCCATCGACGATTTCCGCCACGGCCGCTTTTAGCCTATGCCGATTGACATCGGGCGGCGCCTTTGCCGCGTGAGTGTTGGCAGTGATCCGCCCTGCGCTACGGACTCCTCATGTCCGCCGTGGCCATGCCGGTTGCCGTGCGCCGGCGGCCCTCACGCTGCTTTGGCTCGTCCGCCTGCTGGAACGGGCTCTTGATCCGTCATACGGAAGGGAAAATGCCATGAGTGCCATTCGTTACCTGATCGACCCCGCCGTCGCCGATATCGGCTTTCCGGTACAGCGCCTGCTGCCGGCTCCCGTGACGCAGGCGGTCGGGCCGTTCGTGTTTCTCGACCACATGGGCCCGGCGCATTTTGCCGCGGCCACCACCGCCGGCGACGTGCGGCCGCACCCGCATATTGGGCTCGCCACGGTGACCTACCTGTTTTCCGGGGCGATGATGCATCGCGACAGCCTGGGCAGCGTGCAGCGCATCGAGCCGGGCGCGGTCAACCTGATGGCGGCCGGGCGCGGCATCGTCCATTCCGAGCGGGCGCCGGAGGATATCCGGGCCGGCGGCGTGGCGGTCGAGGGCATGCAGATGTGGCTGGCGCTGCCCAAGGCGCTGGAAGACATGGCGCCGGAGTTCCGCCACTACCCGGAACTGCAACTGCCGCAGCAGGAGGCCGACGGTGTCTGGCTGCACCTGCTGATGGGCGAGGCGTTCGGTTTGCGTTCGCCGGTGCACTGCTATTCCGGCACGCTGTTCGCGGCGGCACGGCTAGCCGCCGGGGCGGCGTGGTCGCTCGACGCCGTGGCCGAGGAGCGCGCGGTGTACGTGGTGTCCGGCGGGCTGACGCTGGACGGAACCCGCGTCGAGGCCGGGCAGTTGGCGGTGCTGGAGCCCGGGGTGACGGTGCGGCTGCAGGCGGGCGAGGAGGTGCGGCTGATGCTGTTGGGCGGCGAGCCGCTCGACGGCCCGCGCTACCTGCACTGGAATTTCGTCTCCAGCCGCCGCGAGGCCATCATCGCCGCGCGCGACGACTGGGAGCAGGGCCGCTTCCCGGCGGTGCCGGGCGAGACCGAGTTCATTCCGCTGCCGCCGTCGGCGCGCTGGCGCTGAGCGCCGGGGTCAGGGGGCGGGTTTGAACTGCCCCATCGCCTTCATCTGCTGGCATGGGTCGTGCCGCATCCGGCCCTGGCTGCGCATGTGGCGGCTTTTGGCACGCTCTTGCATCTGGTCGCGGTGCTGCTTGAGGTAGGCCTGACAGGCCTCCAGCGAGGTGAAGGAGTGCATGGTCTTGATGTGCTCGCTGCGCTCCTCGGGCGTCATCATCTTCCAGCCCGGGGTGTTGTCGGGGCCGGCCTGCCAGGGTTGTGCCCCGACCGAGGCCGCCAGCAGCAGGGCGCAAAGGCCGCTCAACCAGTATTTTTGTCGCATGGTGTTCTCCGCACGGTTTGTCTCTCTCCACCTTAGCGCGCGCTGGAGGGAGGGCAAGGCAAAAGGGGACGGAGCTTGCGCTGGGTCAAACCGGCGGAATAGGGCCGGGGCGAGGGCGGGAGAAAACGGAAGAGGGCGCCCCTGTGGGTGCGCCCTCTGCTACGACATAAAGATCAGTGGATACACAATGAACAGTCAACGATGATGTTACTGCTACTTCACACCTTAACTGCCTCACACCCAAGCCCTCATGCACTGAGGGGGGAGTGTGAGCGAGGTCTACCTGCCAAAACGGTATAAAGGGATAAAGAACGGTCAACAACACCATGCTTCCAAACGGAACATCTGGCTACATTGGAAGCGGTTTCGACAAACCCTTTCGGGCATCCCGAAATGCGGCTGCTTTACCGGCAACCTCATTCCACAACTACTGGATTAAGTCGTCTGTTCTTTCTCTCGATTAAACGCCTGGGCATAACCGGTTGTTTCGGGGTTCCTGCATCGGGAAGCGATGCTGGTAGCACCCTTGGGCAGAATGAAGCCGGTCCGATTTTAGTGCCGACCGGCACTGCCCGCTTTTTGCAGGGCGCGATGAAACAAGGCAAAGCAACCGATTTTTAGCCGATGACGCATCCGCTGCCCTCCTTGTGATGTCCTGTACTCACTATAGTCCTCGTTACGGCTGGGGCAAGTTCTTTTAACGGCTTTCGCTAAGCGCCTGCTGCAGCTGCACCAGACCTTCGGGGTTGGGGTGCAGGTGGCGTTCGAACTGGCGTGCCGCCGCCGTCCACGAGTAGCCTTCCGCCACCCGGCGCACGTGGGCGCGGTCGATCTGCAGCGCCTGCAGGCAGGCCTGGCGCAGGTCGTGGTCGAGCACGCCGGCGCCGCTGTCGCCGACCACGTCGAGCGGCCCGGCCACCGGGTAGGCCGCCACCGGGGTGCCGCACGCCATCGCTTCCAGCAGCACCAGGCCGAAGGTGTCGGTGAGGCTGGGGAACACGAACACGTCGCCGGCGCGGTAGAAGCGTGCCAGCTCGTGCTGCGGAAACACCCCGGCGAAGTACACCTCGGGGTAGTCCTTTTTCAGCCGTGGCAGCAGCGGGCCGTCGCCCACCACCCATTTCGATCCCGGCAGGTCGAGCTTGAGGAAGGCCTCGATGTTCTTTTCCACCGCCACCCGGCCGATGTAGACGAAGCGCGGCGGGGCCGATTCGTCGAGCCGGTCGCGCTCGCCCGGGGTGAACAGCGCGGTGTCGACGCCGCGGCTCCACAGCACCACGTTGGTGAAGCCGCGCGCGGTGAGGTCGGCGGCGATCGACGGGGTCGGCACCATCACGGCGCGCGCGGCGTTGTGGAAGCGGCGCATCCAGGCGTAGCTGATGCCCAGCGGCAGCCGGCTGCGCGCCTGGATGTATTCGGGGAAGCGGGTGTGGTAGGCGGTGGTGAAGGCCAGTGCCGTGGCGCAGGCAGTAGCGCCGTGCCGCCAGCCCGAGCGGGCCTTCGGTGGCGATGTGGATGGCGTGCGGGGCGAACCCGGCGATGCGCGCGGCGACGCCGCGGTAGGGGCGCAGCGACAGGCGGATGTCGGGGTAGGTCGGGCACGGCAGGGTGCGGAACTCGAGCGGCGTGATCATTTCCACGTCGTGGCCGAAGCCTTCGAGTTCGCGTACGGTCTCGGTCAGCGTGCGGACCACGCCGTTGACCTGGGGCTGCCAGGCGTCGGTGACGATCAGGATGCGCATGTGGCCTCCGGGGCGGGTTCAAGGTTGGCCGAAGCCGCGGCTTCGGTGCTGTGGGTGGCCTGGGCGGGCTTGCCGAGCAGCTGGGTCCAGTACACCACTTCGAGCCGGCCGTCGGCGTGCTCCACCAGCGCCGACAGGCTCTCCACCCAGTCGCCGCTGTTGCCGTACAGCACGCCGTCGATGTCCTTCACCTCGGCCTTGTGGATGTGGCCGCACACCACGCCGTCGAAGCCGCGCCGGCGCGCCTCGCCGGCCAGCAGCTGTTCGAAGTCGCTGATGAAGTTCACCGCGTTCTTCACCTTGTGCTTGAGGTATTGCGACAGCGACCAGTAGGGCAGGCCGAGCTGGCTGCGCACCCAGTTGTAGCCGCGGTTGAGCTGCAAAATCAGCGTGTACAGGTTGTCGCCGAGATAGGCCAGCCACTTGGCGTACTGGATCACGCCGTCGAACTCGTCGCCGTGGATCACCAGCAGGCGCTTGCCGTCGGCGGTGTGGTGCTCGGCCTCCTGGCGGATGGCGATGCCGCCGAAGTCGAGCCCGCCGTACTGGCGCGCGGCCTCGTCGTGGTTACCCGGCACGTACACCACGCGGGTGCCCTTGCGCGCCTTGCGCAGGATCTTCTGCACCACGTCGTTGTGGCTCTGCTTCCAGTACCAGGATTTGCGCAGCTGCCAGCCGTCGACGATGTCGCCGACCAGGTAGAGGTAGTCGGCGTCGTGGTGGCGCAGGAAGTCGAGCAGGTGTTCGGCGCGGCAGCCGGAGGTGCCGAGGTGCACGTCCGAAATCCAGATGGCGCGGTAGCGGCGGGGGCGGTTTGCTGGAGTGTGGGCGACATGTGGCGGTATCCCGGTCCGGAAGACAACCCGATGGTGCCGCGCCAACATGACGTCGTGGTGAGCGTCCGGTGACGGCTGTGTGACAGCCGCGCCACAGTGGCGGGATAATGGCCGCGATTAATGTGCGGTTAAGTTGCGGTGGCTTAAATGGCTGCCATCACGTCGTTACCCCCCACCGTCAACTCGAGGAAACTGTCATGAAAAAATGGGTTCTGACCGCCCTGATCGCCGCCGTCGCCGCGCCTGCCGCCTTTGCCGCCGCCAAGTGCGAGCAGCACCCCAAGGAGCAGTGGATCAAGGAAGCCGATTTCAAGCAGAAGCTGGTGAAAGAAGGCTACCAGATCAAGAAATTCAAGGTGGACGGCAACTGCTACGAGCTCTACGGCAAGAACAAGGACGGCAAGAAAGTGGAAATCTACTACGATACCGTCTCCGGCAAGCCGGTGAAGAGCGAAATCCAGGATTGAGTCCGCAAGACGGATCACACCCCGGCCGCGCCTGCGGCCTTTTTGTTTGTGGGGAGCCGAGCATGAACCACACCGTACAGTACGAAACCATCAGGGTATGGGATCGTTTCGTGCGCTTTTTCCACTGGGCCCTGGCCGGGGGCATCCTGGCCAATCTGTTGCTGCTGGAGGAGGGCGATCCGCCGCACCGCTGGGTCGGCTACGCCGCCGCCGCGCTGGTGCTGGCACGCATCGGGTGGGGCTTCATCGGCAGCCGCCACGCGCGCTTCGCCGACTTCTTCCCGACCCCGTCCAGGTTGGCCGAACACTGGCGCCTGCTGCGCCAGGGGCGGGACGACCACCACCCCGGCCACAACCCGCTGGGCGCGCTGATGATGCTGGCGCTGATGGCGCTGGTGCTGGCGCTCGGCGTGACCGGCTACCTGATGGGTACCGACGCCTACTGGGGCGAGGAGTGGCTGGAGAACCTGCACGAGGCGCTGGCCAACACCCTGACCGCGTGCGTCGGCCTGCACGTGCTGGCGGCGCTGCTGATGAGCCGGCTCTCGCGCGTCAACCTGGTGCGCGCCATGGTGACCGGGATCAAGGTGCGCCCGGTGCGCGACAGTGCACGCTGAAGCGTCTGATGGACCACCCTTGCGACGGAGCACGCCATGCGCATTCTGCTGATTGAAGACGACGACATGATCGCCGACGGCCTCAAGGCCGGGCTCGGCCAGCTGGGCTTCGTGGTGGACTGGTTCCGCGACGGCAAGTCCGGCCTGGCGGCGCTCTCCGGCGCGCCCTTCGACGCCGTGATCCTCGACCTCGGCCTGCCCGGCCTCGACGGCATGGAGGTGCTGGCCGCCCGGCGCCGCGCCGGGCGCAGCGAGCCGGTGCTGATCCTGACCGCGCGCGACGCGCTGCCGGAACGGCTCAAGGGGCTCGACGCCGGGGCCGACGACTACCTGGTCAAGCCGTTCGCGCTGGCCGAGGTGGCGGCGCGGCTGCGCGCGCTGATCCGCCGCCGCCACGGCCAGAGCGGGCCGCTCTACCTGCACGGCGCGCTCAGCTTCGACCCGGTGGCGCGCCGCGCCACCCTGTCCGGCGAGCCGCTGGAGCTGACCGCGCGCGAGCTGGCGCTGCTCGAGCTGCTGCTGGTCAGCAAGGGGCGCGTGCTGCCGCGCAGCCTGATCGAGGAGAAGCTGTACGGCTGGGGCCAGGAACTCGACAGCAACGCGGTCGAGGTGCATGTGCACCATCTGCGCAAGAAGCTCGGCAGCGGCTTCATCAAGACCGTGCGCGGCATCGGCTACACCCTGGGGGACGAGGAGTGAAGACACCGCCGAGCCTGCGCGGCCGGCTGATGCGCATGATCATGCTGGTGGTGCCGCTGGTGTGGCTGGTGGCCACCGGCATCTCCGGCTACGCCGCCTGGCACGAGGTCAACGAGCAGTACGACGGCCAGCAGCGCCTGTTCGCCCAGCAGCTGCTCTATTCCTCGCGCGCCTTTACCCGACCCGCTCCGCCCTACGAGCACGGCGAGGAGGGCGAGGTCGACCACATGGCGCTGGCGGTGTGGAACGCCGGCGGCGAACTCCTGATGAGCGACGGCGAAGGCTTGGCCTTGAGTCCCCATCCCGGGTATTCCGGCTTCCTGACGCTGGATACTGAAGAAGGCAAGCACTGGCGCGTGTTCTATCTCAGCGACGCCCACTACAGCGTGGCGGTGGCCCAGGAGTTCAAGGAGCGCTGGGAGGTGGTGCGCGGCCTGCTCGTGGCGCAATGGCTGCCCTGGCTGTTGATGGTGCCGGTGTTGCTGATCCTGTTGTGGCGCAGCGTGGCGCGGGGGCTGGCGCCGCTGGAACGGGTGCGCGAGGAACTGCAGCACCGCACCCCGGACGACCCGACCCCGCTGTCGCGCGCGGTGCCCTCGGAACTGACGCCGCTGATTGACGGCATGAACGGGCTGATCGCGCGCGGCGCCGAGATGCTGTCGCGCGAGCGCCGTTTCACCGCCGATGCCGCGCACGAATTGCGCACCCCGCTGGCGGCGTTGCGGGTCCAGGCCGAGGTGGCGCAGTTGAGCACCACCACCAAGGCACGGCAGCACGCCCTGGGGCAGCTCACACTCGGCATCGACCGCGCCACGCGGCTGACCGAGCAACTGCTGGCGCTGTCGCGGCTCGACCCGCTGCAGACCCCGGCCCACCTCGCCCCGCTGCGCTGGCAGGCGATCGCCGCGCGGGCGCTGGAGGAGGCCCGGCACGTCGCCGCGGAGCGCGGCATTGGCGTCGAGCTGCAGCAGAGCGTCCCCGACGCCGAGGTGCTGCCGCTTTCCGGCGACGAAACCCTGGTCGGGTTGCTGCTGCGCAACCTGCTCGACAACGCCATCCGCTACTCGCCGGACGGCGCCACGGTGACGCTGGTGCTGGCCGCCGACCACGTCGCGGTGCGCGACACCGGGCCGGGCATTTCCGCCGAATGGCTGGAGCGGGTGCGCGAGCGCTTCTTCCGCCCGCCGGGGCAGAGCCAGCCCGGCAGCGGCCTCGGGCTCTCCATCGTCGAGCGCGTGGCGGAACTGCACGGCCTCGCGTTGGAGCTGGAAAACCACCCCGAGGGTGGGCTGATCGCGCACCTGGTGCGCGCCTGAGGCTTCGGCCAACCTGGTGCCGGTGGCTGCGGCAATCGGTCGCATTCCCGGCCTCGCCAGCGCGTACTAAGCTGTCGGTACTCGGGGTTCGCCACCCCGCTCCAAGTGTTTGGCCCGCGCCCCGGCGTGGGCCGTTTTCTTTGTCCTTGCGTGCTCCGGCCTGTCCCGGGCGGCGAGCGGCGCCGCCGCTGGCTATCATTCAGGTTGTGATCGAGAACCTCCTCCCTCACAAGCCGAGAGGACGAAGCGATGAGAAGCGCACACGATCTGGTGCGGGAGGCGCGTAGCCGCATCGTCGAGCTGCCGCTGGCCGAGGCGGCGACGTGGCGGCCGGACGGCGTGCTGGTGGTGGACGTGCGCGAGCCGGCGGAGTACGCCGCCGGCCATGTGCCCGGCGCGCTCAACCTGCCGCGCGGCGTGCTGGAATTCAGGCTGGAGGCGGTGCCGGAGTGGGCCAAGCGCCAGCGTCCGGTGCTGCTGTATTGCCAGACCAGCAATTGCGCCGCGCTGGCGGCGCTGTCGCTGCTGCAGATGGGCTATAGCACGGTGCGTTCCATCGCCGGCGGTTTCGACGATTGGGTGGCGGCGGGACTGCCGGTGGAAAAACCGGCGCAGCCGGCGCCGCACTGAGCGGGCGGCGCGGCAAAAAAGCGGGAAGGCCGCAGGCCTTCCCGAAACGCTTCGTTGCAAGGGGTGAGTGCCGGATCAGCGCTCGACGATCAGGCGCGAGCGCATCTCCAGGTGCAGCGCGTGGCAGAAGTGGGTGCAGTAGCACCAGTAAATGCCCGGCTTGTCTGCCTTGAAGGTGACCGACTTGGTCTCCTGCGGGTTGACGATGAAGTTGACGTTGTACTTCGGTATGGCGAAGCCGTGGGTGAGGTCTTCCACCTTGTCGAGGTTGGTCAGGATCACTGTCACCTCGTCGCCCTTCTTGACCTTGAATTCCCTCAGACTGTACGCCGGCGCCTGCGAGGCGAGGTGGATCGTCACCTTGTTGCCGTGGCGCTCGACGCGGCTTTCCTTCGGATCTTTCAGGGCCAGCGGGAAGTCGTCCAGGTTGTAGACCTGGCGCGTCTTGATCTTGTCGCGCTTGACGATGATGAAGTCGTGCGGCTCCGAGTACACCGGGTGGTCGGCGACGTGGATCATCTTGTCGCCGCTGATGTCGACCAGCTGCTCGTTTTCCGGATGCAGCGGGCCCACCGGCAGGAAGCGGTCCTTGGAGAACTTGCAGCCCACCGCCAGCCACTGGCCGTCGGCTTCGCGCGTTTCCGACATCGAGGCGTTGGTGTGGCCGGGCTGGAACTGCACGTCGAGGCGGTCCACCACGTACTTGGCGTTCTTGTCGCCGCCGTAGAACTTGATCGCTTCGGCGACGTTCCACTTCACCATCTGCGAGTCGAGGAACAGCGTGGTGTAGGCGTTGCCGCGGCCGTCGAAGGCGGTGTGCAAGGGGCCCAGACCCAGTTCCACTTCGGCGGCGATGGTCTTCTTGATGTCGTCGAGCTTGCCGTCGAACCAGGCCAGCACCTTCTCCAGTTCGATCACGGTGGCGGTCGGCGACAGCTTGCCGGCGCAGATGAAGTACTTGGCGTCCGGGCTGGCGTTGACGCCGTGCGGGTTCTTCGGCACCGGCACGTAGGCGGTGAGCGCGGTCTTGGGGTCGGCGTTGGCGGCCTTGGTGCCGTCCACCACCGGGACTTTGGAATCACCGACGGTCTTGAACTTGCCGTCCTTCACCGCCTGCTCGATGCGGGCGATGTTGAAGAACACGCAGGCGTCGCGTTCGGCCGACATCATGTCTTCGTAGTGGATGCCGTTCTCGGTGTTGTACTGGTTCGAGGCGGCGAGCTTGCCGTCGTACGAGGTGGCGACCAGGTCCATGTTGCCGTCGATCTTGCACTGCCAGCGCACTTCCATGGTCTCGGCGTCGACGCAGGTGAACAGCGTGCCGTATTTCTCCGGCGATTCGAGATCACGCCCGTCGTTGGGGTGCGGGATGTGGAATTCGCTGCCGCAGAACACGCGCGTGGTGTGGTCGACGTTCTGGTCCACCGGGTCGCGCTTGTCCGGGAAGATGCCGTGGAAGCCCTGCACGTTGGGCAGTTCGGTGATCTTGTCGCACTCGAAGGTGTCGAGGCGGATGCGCGCCAGGCGCGAGTTGATCTTGTCGTTGACCCAGGCGTAGCGGCCGTCGTAGGTGCCCTTGGCGTAGGAGGCGTGCACGTGGTGGGTGTCGCCCACCATGTACTTGGGCGTGCCGTCCGGCTTGGTGCCGAGGATGGCCTTGGATTCGTTGGTGATGCCCCAGCCGACCATGCAGTCCATGTTGAACACCGGGATGCGCTTGATTTCGCGGCCGGACGGCAGGCCCAGCACGCGCATCTCGCCGGAGTGGCCGCCGGACCACAGGCCGTAGTAGTCGTCGAGCTGGCCGGGCAGCTTGTGCGGGTTGTGCCCGGCGCCGTGGGCCGGTGCCGTCGCCGCGGCGCCTGCGCTGCTGTCGGCGGCCGCCTGGGCGCCGCCGTCCTTGCACGCGCTTAGCCCGGTACTCAGGCCGATGCCCGCCAGCCCCAACATGGTCGAGGTGCCGAGGAATTTACGGCGGCTGAGGTCGGACACGGATTCTTCCTTCGCCATAATTTTTACTCCAAGTGTACTGAAATAACGTGTTTTATGATTTTGAAATTCGCCGCTATTGCAATCCTTTTGACCCTGCGCTGGAATTGACGCGCATCAAGCCTTTAAAAGAAACCGTCTTGCCGCGGTTTTAATGCGGCAGGCAGCGGGTAAAATAGTGCTGTCGATTTTTTCGGTTTCCGAATTAAGGGGATAAGCATGAAAAAGAAGGTACTGGTTCTGGCCCTGTTGAGCCTGGTGACGCTGGCGGCCTGCGGCAAGAAAGAGGCGGCAGCCGAGAGTACCGCCCAGGCGGCGGCGACTCCGGCGGCGGCACCTGCCGCGACCACCACGGCGGCGGCCGATCCGGCGCTGAAGGCGGGCGAGGATGTGTTCAAGAAGACCTGCGTGATGTGCCATCAGACCGGTGCCGCCGGCGCGCCGATGCTCGGCAACAAGGGCGACTGGCAGGCACGCGTGGCGCAGGGCAAGGACACCCTGTACAAGCATGCGCTGGAAGGCTTCACCGGCGAGAAGGGCGCGATGCCGGCACGCGGCGGCAACAGCGCGCTGTCGGATGCCGACGTCAAGGCAGCGGTGGACTTCATGGTGTCCAAGGTGTCGTGAGCCGCTCCGGACGCGGATCTCGGCGCGTCCAGACGGTAGCGAACGGCGGCTCTGGCCGCCGTTTTTTATGTCGCCGGCGCCGCGCAGGGGCGGGCCGGCGTGAGGGGGCGTGCCGTGTGGCGTGCGTCGTCGCTTCAGGCGTCGGCCGCGCCGTAGCCCAGCAGCGGGTCGTGCTGCAGTGCGGCCAGCAGCGGCCGCACGTTGTCCACCAGCGGCCGGCCCGGCACGGTCAGCGGGTCGGCGCGGACGGTGCCGGCGGCATCGTGCAGATGGTGCGGAAAGGTGGCGAGTTCGGGGTGCAGCGGCGCGGTGTCGAGGCGCAGCACATGGTCGCCGGCTTGCCAGAGAAAACAATACTCCCGATCCGACGCCGCTTTGATTTCCAGCAACGTTCCATTTAATAACTCGAGATTAATGGCATCCTGGTAGAGGATAATATCGCGCGCCAGTATTTCGCCGTAGTCGTCGATAATGGCGTCGCGCAGCATTTCGTAATCAACGGCGCTTTTCATGCTTTCTCCAGGCTGAGTGTCATTTCATCGCGCACTGCCAAAAATTGCTGCTGCAATTGCCGGGCAGACAGGTAATCGTCATAAGCCGGGTGTTCCGCCAGGCGCGCGCCGTGGATGGCGTCGAGCAAGGCCTCCTCGCTGTCGACGGCGTAGCGCGCCAGGATTTCGCGGCGGCTTTCGCGCAGCTGGTACATCAGTTTGGAGAGGCCGTCGATCTTGTCGGCGAGCGGGGCGTCGACGTCGCGGAAGAAGTTCTGGTAGGACATGGCAATCTCACATATGGCTGTCGTGAAGGGCGCCGCCGTCGAGCCCGACCATGTCGGCCTTGATCTCGGCGAACGCCAGGACCTTGCCGCCGAAGCGTTTGGCGAAGGCGTCGGCTTGGGCACGTTGGCCGAAGGGTACCAGCGTCGCCCCCATCGAGCCCTGCTGCGACGAGCCTTGCACGTAGAACGCCTGGTGCGCGTCGATCCAGTCCGCTTTGGATGCTTGGCCGTGGGTGGCGCCCATGTCCTGCACGTAGAGCGCGGTGATGCGCTTGGCCTGCTCCGGCTTGAGGTAGAGCGAGAACATTTCCACGGTGTCGCAGAAGAATTCCGGCTCGCCCTGGGCGTAGTGGATCTGCGCCTTGGAGCCGGGGTAGTCGGCGAGCAGCATGCCGTCGAGCGCGCAGGCGGTGTCGGGCTTGATGGCGAGCGGGTCGGTCTTGGCGGCGCGTTCGTCCTGGCAGGCGGCGAGGCCGGCCAGCAGCGCCGCGAGTGTGAGCGCGGTGCGTAGTTTCATCGGAATCTCCACAGGGCGACGGCGAGCGGGGCCACGATCCAGCCCGTCAGCAGGCCGCCCAGCAACAGCGGTTGGGTCATGAGGTCGGGCAGCACGCTGCCCAGTCCGTAAAAGGCGCGCAGCTCGTCGCTGCCGAACATGTTGAGCGCGCGGAACAGGTCGGCCGGGTTGAGCAGCATCAGCCAGGGCAGCAGGGAGCCGGCGGGGCCGTCGCCCTGGATCACCAGGAGCCCCAGCAGCAACAGGTCGAATACCAGCACGAAGAAGAACCACAGCGCGATGGCGGCGCCGGAGGCGCGGGTGCGGTCGCCGCAGAGCACCGAGACCAGCAGCGCCAGCGACAGGAAGGCGAGCCCCAAGAGCAGCGCCGAGAGCATGAAGCCGGCGTAGTGGTAGAGCGCGGCGAAGGGCAGGCGCGTGGCGAGCAGCACGCCGGCGACGCCGAAGCCCGCCAGCGTGGCCATGCTCAGCGCGGCGGCGAGGCCGCTGTACTTGCCCAGCAGCAGTTCGGCGCGGCTGATCGGCAGCGACAGCAACAGTTCCAGCGAGCCGCGTTCGCGCTCGCCGACGATGGCGTCGAAGCCGAGCAGCAGGGCGATCAGCGGGATCAGGTAGATCACCAGGCTGACCAGGCTGGCGATGGTGACTTCGATGCCGCGCAGGCCCACTTCGCCCTGCTGGGCGGCGCCGAAGTAGGCGATCACCAGCGCGAACAGGGTGAACACCGCGCTCACCGCCAGCACCCAGCGGTTGCGCAGGCGGTCGCGGAATTCCTTGGCGGCGACGGTACGGATGGCGACGAGGTCGATCATGGCGTCACTCCCGCGTAGCCCAGGATCACGTCTTCCAGCGACGGCTCGGCGAGGCGCACGTCGCGCACCGCCGCGCCCAGCGCCGCCACTTCCGCCAGCAGTGCCATCTTGGCCAGGGGCGGGCAGGCGAGCTGCAGCTGGCCGGCGTCCGCCGCCTGCCGCAACGGGGCGTGGCGGTCGAGCCGGGCCAGTTCGTCCGCGGTGAGCGGCCGGCTGGTGCTGAGCGTGACGCCGAGCGGCAGCGCCGCCGCCTCGCGCAAGCTTTGCACGGTGCCGAGCGCGGCGAGCTTGCCGGCCTTGAGGATGGCGACGCGGTCCACGCGCTGCTGGATCTCGGCCAGGATGTGCGAGGTCAGGATCATGCTCACCCCCTGCGCGCGCAGCTCGGCGAGCAACTGGTAGAAGGCGTGGATCGCCTCGGGGTCGAGGCCGTTGGTCGGCTCGTCGAGGAACAGCAGCTGCGGGTCGCCCAAGAGCGCCTGCGCCAGGCCCAGGCGCTGGCGCATGCCCTTGGAGTAGGTGCCGACGCGGCGCTGGGCGGCGTGCGCCAGGCCGACCTTGTCCAGCAGCGGCACGACCTGCTGTAGTTTGGCGCCCTTGAGGCGGGCGAAGTAGGCCAGCGTCTCCGCGCCGCTCAGGTTGTCGTACAGCGCCAGCTGTTCCGGCAGGTAGCCGATGCGGCGGCGCACGGCGCGGAACGTCGCGCCGCGGGTAGGCGCGCCCAGCACGCGCACGCTGCCGGCGCTGGGTTCGAGCAGCCCCAGCATCATCTTGAACAGCGTGCTCTTGCCGGCGCCGTTGTGGCCGGTGAGGCCGAACAGCTCGCCGCGTTCGACGCGGAAGCTGACGCCGTCGACGGCGGCGAGCGTGCCGAAGCGGCGTTCGACCTGGTGGAGTTCTATCACGGGTGGGTTCATGGCGGATTCACTGCGAAGTAAAGCGGTAGCGCGGCGCGCTCCACGCCGTCCAGCCGGGGTGGTTCGGGCGCATCGCCGGATGCGGGTCGAGCACGCTGGGGGCGCGCAGCAGCGGGAACTGGCGCGCGATCAGGCGCAGGCTCTGCACCGCCGGGCTGTTGAGCAGCAGCTTGGCGGCGGGATAGCGCCACAGCAGGCGGTCGACCAGGTCGTTGGCCTGGTAGGGCACGTCGCCGCGGCCGTCGCCGTCGCGGTCCCAGCCCAGGTAGTCGCTCCAGTGGTTGCCGCGCGGCGGGCCCCATTCCTCGTCGCGCGAGCCGACGTAGCGCACCTGCTCGCGGTTGGCGATGAAGTCGTTGTCGGTCACCACGTTGCGCACCGAGCCGGCCGACAGGTGCACGCCGACCTGGTTGCCGATCACCAGGTTGCCGCGCAGCGTGTTGTACTCGGCGTCGTAGACGAACAGGCCGCGCGCGTTGCCGGCCACCACGTTGTCGGCCACCACGGAGTCCTGCAGCGTGCGCAGCATGATGCCGTGGTCGGAATTGCCCCACACGTGGTTGTTCACCACCACCTGGTTGCGCGCCTCCATCAGCGCCAGTCCGCCGCGGTTGTGGTAGACCTCGTTGCCTTCCCAGCGGTTGTAGTAGGAGTTCATGTAGTGCGTGCCGTAGCGCGCGTCGTGGATGGTGTTGCCGCGAAACAGCGCGTGGTGCGAGACGTCGACGTAGATGCCGTCGCGCACGAAGCTGATGCGGTTGCCGACGATGGCGGCGCCCTCGGTGTTGTAGAGCTGGATGCCGTTGCCGCGGTTGACCGAGGCGTAGTCGCGCTTGCCGGTGATGAGGTTGTTCTCGACGCGCGCGTCGCGCACCTTCTCGATCCACAGTCCGAACAGGCAGTAGCTGAGGTCGTTGCCGCGCACGGTGACGCGGTCGGCGCCCGGCTCGAGGTAGACGCAGGCGTTCTGCGCCCCCAGGTCGTCGCCGCTGTCGCGCACGATGAAGCCTTCCACGCGCACGTTCGGCGCGGCGATGCGGATGGTGTCGTGACGGTTGCCGCCGGACAGCGTCGGCCGCCCGACGCCGCGCAGCGTCAGCGGCTTGGCGAGGCGCAGGTTTTCGCGGTAGAAACCGCGCGCCACCTCGACCGTGTCGCCGGGGGCGGCGCGATCGAGCGCGGCCTGGATCGACGCCCCCGGCGCCACCGTCAGCACTGCGGCCGATACCGGGCCCGCCAGCAGCGCCAACAGCAGCGCGCTTCGGCCAACCTTGTACCGGCCCGGGTTCACGCCGTTTCCTTCTTGGGCTGCGGCCGAGCCGGCTTGGGCTCGGCCGGCAGCGGGGTGATCGGGATGAAGTAGCCGTCCTTGCCGATCGGCGTCAGCGCCTGGCCGGCCTTGGTGCGGCGCTTGCGCTCCTGCGCCAGCGGCGGGCAGGCGTGGTCGTCGTAGTACATCACCATGCAGTCGAGGCAGAGCAGGCATTCCTTCTGGTCGATGCGGCCCTTGTCGTCGATGGCGAGCGCACCGCAGCCCACCGCACAGGCGGCGCACGGGCCGCACTCGGCCTTGCGCTTGAGGCCGAACAGGCGGAAGCGCGACGGGATGGCGAGGCTGGCGCCGAGCGGGCACAGGTACTTGCAGAACGGACGCTCGACGAACAGCGACACGCCGACGATCAGGGTCCAGAACAACACGAACGGCCAGCTGCGGTGCAGCACCCCGACCAGGAAGGTGGTCTTGAACGGCTCGACTTCGGCCAACTGTTCGGCCAGCGTCATCGAGTACAGCGACACCCCCAGCAGACCCAGGAACACGCCGTACTTGAGCCACTTGAGGCGCGCGTGCAGGCGCGCGTTGGGCTTACGCTGGAAGCGCTTGAGCGGGGTGGCGGCGACGATCTTGTACAGCCCCTCGGTGAGCGAGCCGAACGGGCACAGCCAGCCGCAGAACAGCCCGCGCCCCCACAGCAGCACGGTGATCAGGATGAACCACCAGAAGATGAAGATCAGCGGGTCGGACAGGAACAGCTCCCAGCGCCATTCGCCGACGAGCGCGTGCACCCAGGTCAGCACCTGCGTCACCGACGGCTGCGCCATGGCGCCGAAGCCGACGAAGCCGACGCTGATCGCCCAGGCGGTGTATTTCGGGATGCTGACCCAGCGCTTGTCCTTGCGCGAGGAGCGGCGCACCAGCTTGTCGCGCAGGGCGTAGGTCAGGCTCACCGTCAGCAGGAAGGCGACGAAGCCGGCGATCTGCCAGCGCTTCTCCTTCCACACCTTGAGCCAGGTCGGATCGGGGCGCTCGACGTGCGGGCGGCCGCCCTGCAGGTAGCGCGCCGGCAGCCAGTACTCGCGTTCGAAGGCGGCGAAGGTCTTCTGCGCGGTCTGCTGGTCGATCTTGTTGCCGAGGAACACCAGTTGCCACGGGTAGGCGGCGGAGAAGTTCGGGGCGTGGCGTACGATGAAGATGCCCGACTCGTGGAAGGCCGGCGCGCCGCGCGCGGCGATGTCGTACAGGTTGAGGTAGTCGAGGTCGCGGAAGGTGTAGCTGTCGAGGTCCTGCTGCACCTGGATGCGGTCGTAGATGCCGCCGCGTACATAACCCGAGCCCTTGAACGACTCGCTGCCGTCGTTGACGATGAACAGCGCGTGTTCGCCCGGCTGCAGGCGCGCCATCAGGCTCTGCCAGGCCGAGTCGCCGAGCACGGCACGGCCGACCGTCGGCTGGTTGAGGTAGCCGAACCACAGGTCGAGATAGGGACGGGCGTCATCGGGCAGGCCGACTTGCTTGCGGCTGACGGTGAGGTGCTGCACCGCGCCTTCTTCGGCCAACTCGGCCCAGTCGGGCTTGTCGGCCGGGTCGAGGAAGCGCGCCGCCGGCTTCGGCTTCGACTTGACGATGCCGACCTGGCGCGCCACGTTCATCGCCGACTTCATCATCACCTGGTTCTGCGAGATCACCGTCACCGTGGCGCCGGTGATGCCGTCCAGGCCGGCGTTGCCGGCGTCGCTGCCCTTGCCGATCTCCAGCTTGTCGGTGACGTGGTGGCCGAGGTACTGGCGCGTGAAGCGGGTGAGCTCGCCCTCGGGGATGCCCAACAGCAGGATCGGCTCGCTGTGTTTGAGGATTTTCGAGCCGGTGTAGCGCCCGGCGTTGTCCATGCCGATCAGCGTCACCACCGGCTTGCCGGAGTAGGCCGGGATGTCGACGATATCGGTGGACAGGAACACGAAGCCGACGCGCTCGCGCCGGCCGTTGACGGTATGGTAGCCCTCGACGAAGGGCGGCTTGCCCTGGCGCTCGGAGAAGCTGTCGGCGCCGGGCAGCACGTCGCGGCACGGCGCGTAGTCGCACAGCCGCGGGGAATCGGACAGTTCGGGGGGCAGCTTGGCTTCGTAGGAGCCGGATCCGGCCTCGGCGGCCGTCGCCAGCAGCAGGCCGCAACACAGGGCGGCGAGGCGGAGCAGGGCTTTCATGATTGTGGACTTTCGCGGATGTTGCCATCCGGTCGTGCCGAGGCGACGCTCGGCCAGCCGGGTGGGCAGGATGACGGCATGATAGAAGCTGGGGCTTGGGAGCGACTTGATCTGAGATAACCGAAGCCGGAGCGGGGCGGGCGCCGCGGCAATCGGCCGCAGCCGGAGGGCGGTGCCAGGTGGTAAAGTGGCGCGCATGAACGCCCCGCGCCTGCCCCGTACCCTGCTTACCCCCGACCTGCCGCGTGCCGTGCGGCGCCTCTCGCTGGTGCGGCGCGTGATGCTGCTGAGTGCGTTCCTGGCCGTGCTGGGCGCGGCGCTGGCCGGCGTGGCACTGCCCTGGCTGCCGCTCGGGCTGGGGCTGGGCGGGCTGTTCGCGGCCAACCTGGCGCTGGATCACTGGCTGGGGCGCGGCGGCAGTACCGCGCTGATCCTCCAGCTCGGGCTCGGCGCCGACGTGCTGGTGCTCGCGGCGCTGTTGGCGCTCACCGGCGGCGCCGCCAACCCGCTTGCCTCGCTGTTCCTGCCGCCGGTGCTGTTCGCCGCGCTGATCGCTCCCGGCGCGTTCGCCTGGCTGCTGGCCGCGCTGGCGATGCTGCTCTACGGCCTGTTGATCTTCTGGCACCTGCCGCTGCCCGACTTCGGCGAGCCGGCCATCGTCTTCAACCTGCACATCATCGGCATGTGGCTCACCTTCGCGGTGTCGGCCTGCCTCATCACCGCCTACGTCTCCTACCTGTCGCGGCTGTTGGCCGAGCGCGAGGCCGAGCTCGACGCCGCGCGCGAGACCCAGTTGCGCGACGAGCAGCTGGTGGCGGTCGGCATGCAGGCGGCCGGCGCCGCGCACTCGCTGTCCACCCCGCTCAACACCCTGACGCTGCTGGTGGACGAACTGGCCGCGAGCCACGGCGGCAACGCCGAGCTGGCCGACGACCTGACGCTGATGCGCCGCCAATTGGCGGTGTGCCGCGACGCGCTGGCGCGCCTCAAGCTCGGCGCCGAACCCGCCCCCGCCGCGCAGCCCCTGTTCGCCACCCTGGCCGAGCGCCTCGACGGCTGGCGCAGCCTGCGTCCCGACGTGCGGCTCGACTGGCAGCCGCCGCCCGGCGACGATCCGCTCGTGCTGCTGGAGCCGGTGTTCTGGCCGGCCTTCTTCAACCTGATCAACAACGCCGCCGAGGCCGGCGGCGGCGAGGTGACGGTGAGCGCGCGGCTGCAGGGCGAGGCGCTGCAGCTCGACATCGTCAACCGCCAGGGCTGCCTCAGCGCCGCGCAACTGCGCCGTGCCGGGCTGACGCCTCTCGACTCCGACAAGCCGGCCGGGCTCGGCATCGGCATGCTGCTGTCGCACGCCACGCTGGCGCGCCTGTCGGGCTCGCTGGAACTGACCAACCGCGCCCAGGGCGGGGTGCACGCGCGGGTGACGCTGCCGCTGCAGCGGGCGAAGGAGGGGATATGAACGAAGCCATCTTGCTGATCGACGACGACGAGGCCTTCAGCGCGGTGCTGGCGCGCTCGCTGACGCGGCGCGGCCACGTCGTGGCGGTGGCGCACTCGGCCGAGGCGGCGCTGGCCGTGGCGGACGCCCCGCCCACGCGCATCGTGCTTGACCTCAACCTGGGCGGCGACAGCGGCCTGCGCCTGTTGCCGCTGTTGCGCCAGCGCTGGCCGGCCGCCGCCGTGGTGGTGCTGACCGGCTACGCCAGCATCGCCACCGCGGTCGAGGCCACCAAGCTCGGCGCGGTGCAGTACCTCGCCAAGCCGGCCACGGTGGACGACATCCTCGCCGCCTTCGAGCAGGTGTCGGCCAACCCCGAACTGCCGCTCGCGCCGCAGCCGATGTCGCTCAAGCGCGTCACCTGGGAGCACCTGCAGCGCGTGCTGGCCGAGCACGACGGTAACGTCTCGGCCACCGCGCGCGCCCTCAACATGCACCGCCGCACGCTGCAGCGCATGCTGGCCAAGAAGCCGGTGAAGAACTAGCCGGCGCAACCGATCCAGCGCCGAGTTCCCGCCCGGGGCCGGCGCATCCCCCTCCTTTACGAGCCGGCACGGCGCGCACCGTGCCCTGGCTCCAGCTTGCCGGCATATGTTTAGACTGATTAAACATTGGACGAACTAGAGCTTTTACGCTAGATTATTCCGCGCACCTAAGAGCTCAGGCTTTTGTGTGTTAGCCCCTCGAAACATCGCCGCCGGATAAGCTCTGGCGAGGTGTTTCTTCCTCGTGTTGGCCCCTGCGGAGCGATCCCCGGGGGATTTTTTTTGCGACTGAGGCCATGCCTGTTGACTCATGCACGCGGCACTGAGGAAATGAGCTTGCTGCCCAGTGCAACCATGACGCCGCCGGTGGCTCGGTCGAGCCAAGCCTTGTAGCGCAAGTAGATGCTGCGCGGCCGTGCCGAGGAGAGGGCCAGGGCGACCAGGGTGTACCAGCCGGCCTCGATGATAAAGACGAGGCCCGCCACGCCGAGATCGAATGCCCGTGATGAGGCGGCGGGAAGGAAGGCGGCAAAGACGCTGGCGTACACTATGGCTGTCTTGGGGTTGCTCACCTGTGTGGTGAGTCCCAGAACAAAGGAGCGCACGGTGGTGGTGCGGGCGGTCGAGTCGATGGTGCCGCTGATGAGGGGCTTCCGGGCGCCAAGCCAGATACGGAGCCCGAGGTAGGCAAGGTACAGCCCCCCGGCCACCTTGAGAATCTCATACAGTGACGGAACCGCAAGCAGCAGGCCGTGCAGCCCAAGCAAAGCGGCCGAGGCAAAGGCGAGTCCGCCGATGCCCATTCCGAGGGCGGCGCCGATGCCGTCAGCTCGTGACGAAGAAACGGCGGTGCGAGCGACCATGACGAAGCTCGGGCCTGGACTGGCCGCTCCGATGGCAAGGGTCGTGGCGATGCCGAGCAGGGCGGTGGTTTCTTGCATGGCGCTACTCCTTGAGGGAAATGGAAGCGATGGGCGATGGCAGGCGGGCTCCAACGGCGGGTTGGCCGCCGGAAAAGACCTGATCAAGGGTGTTGCCACCTCAACGTAGGCGGCAGTATCCCTGGCGGAAAGCTTGCCATAACGGCATTTATGACAAAAGCGTTTTTGTGATGGCCCGCGAATACACGCTGGGCGTACCTTGTCCCCTGTCGGTCGGTTTCCTCCCCCAACGTTGGCCGAACAACTCTTCCCGCTACCTTACCTTCCGAAACGTCAGGTTGATGCGTTGCTCCCCCAGCAAGGGATGGACGCCTTCCTTGAGCGGCAGCACGCCGTGGTAGCGCAGCCGCGCCGGGCCGCCCCACACCACCACGTCGCCGTGCGCCAGCGGGATGCGCTGCGTCTTTTCCTCGCGCCGTAGGCCGCCGAACAGGAACAGCGCCGGCAGGCCGAGCGAGACCGAGACGATGGGGGCGATCTGGTCGCGCTCGTCCTTGTCCTGGTGTAAAGACAAGCGCGAACCGGGGACGTAGCGGTTGATCAGGCAGGCATCCGGCTCGTAGCCGGGGAAGCCGGCCTCGGCGGCGGCGTCGCGGGCGAGCAGGCGGAAGCTGTCCGGCATGGCCGGCCAGGGCTGGCTGGTGGTGGGGTCGAGCCGGTCGTAGCGGTAGCCGCTGCGGTCGCTGACCCAGCCGTAGCGGCCGCAGCCGCTCATCGTCACCGACATGCGATAGCCGCCCGGCGTGATCATCTGGCGGAACGGCGCCATGGCGGTGACGTCGCCCAGCGCGGCGAGCAGGGCATCGACATGGGGCAGGGCGAAGCCGCGCAACACCACGGCGCCCGGCGCCAGTTCCTCGCGCCAGCGCGGGGGCTCGTCGCCGAACAGGTCGAAGGTCATGGCTCGGAGCGCTCCTCCCCGCCGCTACTCCGTTGCTGTGCTTCGCGCTCCAGCAGCGCGCGCTTGCGCTCCACGCCCCAGCGGTAGCCGGACAGGCTGCCGTCGGTGCGCACCACGCGGTGGCAGGGGATGGCGACCGCCAGCGCGTTGGCGGCGCAGGCGCCGGCGACGGCGCGCACCGCCTTGGGCGCGCCGATGCGCTGCGCGATCTCGGTGTAGCTGGCGGTGCTGCCGGGGGGAATCTCGCGCAGCGCCTGCCAGACGCGGCGCTGGAACGCGGTGCCGCGCAGGTCGAGCGGCAGATCGAGGCCGAGCGCCGGGGCTTCGACGAAGCCCACCACCCGGGCCACCAGCTGTTCAAAGCCGGCGTCGCCGCCGATCAGCTCGGCGCGAGGGAAGCGGTCCTGCAAGTCGCGCGCCAGGGCGTCGGGGTCGTCGCCCAGCAGGATGGCGCACACGCCGCGTTCGCTCTGCGCCACCAGGATGGCGCCGAGCGAGCACTGGGCGATGGCGAAGCGGATGCGGGCGTTGGCGCCGCCGGCGCGGTAGGCGCTCGGCGTCATGCCGAGCACCGCGTCGGCGGTTTCGTAGAAGCGGCTGTTGGCGTGGTAGCCGGCGTCGTAGATGGCGTCGGTCACCGTGCCGCTGGTGGCCAGCTGCTCGCGCACGCGCCGTTCGCGCTGTGCCGCGGCGTACTGCTTGGGCGTGAGGCCGGTGATCTGCTTGAACACGCGATGGAAGTGGTAGGCGCTGAGGCCGACGCGCTGCGCGAGTTGCGCCAGGTTCGGCGCGTCGTCCGCGGCGTCGAGCAGGCGGCAGGCCGCGGTGACCTTGGCCGCGTGCTGTTCGGCGCGGCTCGGCTGGTCGGGCTGGCAGCGCCGGCAGGGACGGAAGCCGGCGCGTTCGGCGTCCTCGCGGCGGGCGTAAAAGCACACGTTCTCCGGCCGCGCCCGGCGCGCCGCGCACGACGGTCGGCAGTACACGCCGGTGGTCCGGACCGCGTAGTAGAAGGTGCCGTCGGCCTGCGGGTCGCGCGCCAGCACCGCGGCCCAGCGCGGGTCGCGCTCGGTGGCGGCGGCGAGTTCGGCGTTTTTGGTTGCGGCGTTCACGACGCGCTCCTTTCGACAAGGCAGGGGATGACCGTGATGCTAGCGGCGCGGGCACCGCGCCGCACTCCGGCCCTTGCTTTTGAATTCGACCGCTGAGCCACGGCCAGGGTTGCGTGCGCCATCACAGCAAGAAATGCCGCGCCTGGCAACGGGCGGGGCGGCAAAGGTTGGCCGAAGCCGGCCGCCGCGTGCTCGCCCACTTGCTATACCGGTAACAGCACCTGGGCGCCGGGCATGTCCCGTCGTACCGCTTGGCACCCGCGCCGCCCCCTCGGACCCGCACAAGGAAACCCCGCATGGAATCCGCAACGCTCCCCGACCCCTGCCTGTACGACAGCGCGCAACTGGAGCTGGTGGTCGCCGACATGGCGCGCCGGGCGGCGCTGCTGCTGTCCGGTCACGAGCGGGTGGCGGTGATCGGGGTGCTGCGGCGCGGCGCGCCGCTGGCCGAGCGCCTCACCGCCGCGCTGGTGACGCAGTACCGGCTGGCGCCGCCGCTGCGGCTCGATCTGTCGATCAAGCGCTACGCCGACGACCTGACGCTGCTGCATCCGGAAACGCAGTTCACCGAGAACGCCGCGCACGCCAGCCTGGACCTGGCGGGCTACGCGCTGCTGGTGGTGGACGATGTGCTCTACACCGGCCACTCGCTGCTGCGCGCCGTCGAGTACCTGGCGCGCAAGCAACCGGCGGCGATCTATGCCGCCATGCTGGCCGACCGCCACGTCACGCGCCTGCCGCTCCATGCCGACGTGGTGGGCCTGCACTTGCAGGTGGCCCCGCCCGACATCGTGGAATGCCATGTGCCGCCGTACGAGGCGGAATTCAAGATCGTGCTGAGAAAGCCGGCGGCGCGCTGACGCCGGCAGGGTTCATTGCGGTTTGACGCAGGACGGCCGTTGGTTCGCCAGCGGCGCGCGCTGCAGCTCCGCCGCGACGATCGACTCGATTTCCCGGCGCTGGCGCATCTCGGCGATGGCGCTGTCGAAGCGCCTGAGCAGCTCGCGCTGGCCTGCCTGCTTGTTGATGGCCAGATTGATGCCGACCGAGACCAGGTAGTTCGGCGCCGCGACGATGCCGGCATAGCGCGGCTGATCGAGCAGCTTCTTGCCGGCCAGTTCCGGCGCCAGCACGAAATCCAGCCGCCCGCACGCCAGCTTGCTGAAGTTTTGCGCGTCGGACTCCACCTCTTCCACCTCGACGCTGCCCTCGTGGCGCAGCTGGTCGAACGCCGCGCCGTACGACCAGCCGCGTATCACGCCGACACGGTAGCCTTTCAGGCTTGCCGGGCCGTCGTAGCGAAAGCCGCTCCAGCGGCCGGCATCGTAATAGACCGCGACGTTCTCGGTGAAGTAGGGGCTGCTGAAATCGCCGCTGAGGTCGCGGCTGGGCGAGTGCACCAGGCTGCCGACGGCGGCGTGGCCGTCCAGGAACTCGGCCATGAGCCGGTTGAACGGGCGAGCCCGGATGGCGACCTTCTCGCCCATGCGCTCGAAGGCGCGGCGCAGGATGGCGGGATAGATGCCTCGCGCTTCGCCGTGGGGGCCGGCGTACATGGTGGGCGGGCTGCCGGTATCGAAGTTGATCACCAGCTCGCCGGCATGCAGGGGGCCGGCGCCGGCCTGCAGGCCGAGTAGCAAGACGTAGGCGTTGATGCGGTGGCGGTGCATCGGCGGCTCCTATCGGTGTCTGCCTGGCGGGGTGTCATCCGTTTTCATGCTAGACGATACGGCAAGCGGTGCACGTGCTACAGCCAGCGCCCCGGGTTCATCAGGCCGGCGGGATCGAGCGCCTGCTTGATGGTCTTCATCAGGGCGAGCGCCACCGGGTCCTTGTAGCGCGCCAGCCAGTGCGGCTTGAGCTGGCCGATGCCGTGTTCGGCGGCCAGGGTGCCGGCGTGGCGGTAGACCAGGTCGTAGACGATCTCGTTGACGCGCGGCTCGTCGGCGAACAGCTCGGCGTTGCCGGGGCGGGTGTGGCTGACGTTGTAGTGCAGGTTGCCGTCGCCGGCGTGGCCGAAGGCGACCACGCGCACGCCGGGGAAGGCGGCCTGGAGCGCCGTGCCGGCCTCGTCGAGGAAGGCCGGGATGGCCGAGCTCGGCACGCCGATGTCGTGCTTGATGCTGGGGCCGTCGCGCTTCTGCGTCTCGGACATCGCCTCGCGCAGCTGCCACAGCTTCTGCCGTTCCGTCTCGCTCTGCGCCACCACGCCGTCCAGCATGTCCTGACGGGCGAGCCAGGCCACCAGCCGCTCGCTCAGTTCGGCCGAGCCGCCGCTGTCGGAGAGTTCGATCAGCAGCGCCCACGGCGCGGTGAATGGCAGCTGGCCGGGGTGGTAGTGGGCCAGCAGGTTCTGGCACACCTCGGACAGGATCTCGAAGGTGGTGAGCCGGTCGCCGAAGGCGTCCTTGAGCGCGTTGAGCCAGGCGATGGCGCTGGCGGCGTCTCTGACGCCGACCCAGGCGGTGGCGTGCGCCGTGGGGCGGGCGAACAGCTTGAGCGTGGCGGCGGTGATCAGCCCGAGCTGGCCTTCGGCGCCGATGAAGAGCTGCTTCACATCCAACCCGCTGGTGTCCTTCCTCAACCCGGACAGCGCGTTGAGGACCTGCCCATCCGGCAACACCACTTCCAGCCCCAGCGTCAGCTCGCGCATGGTGCCGTAGCGCAGCACCGCCAGCCCGCCGGCGTTGGTGGAAAGGTTGCCGCCGATCTGGCAGCTGCCTTCCGAGGCCAGCGACAGCGGGAACAGCCGGTCGGCGTCGGCCGCCGCCTGCTGCACCGCCGCCAGCGTCATGCCGGCCTCGACGGTGAGGCTGTGGTTGGCGGCGTCGAGCGCGCGCACGCGGTTGAGGCGCTCCAGCGCCACCAGCAACTGGCGGCCGGAGCCGTCCGGCGTGGCGCCGCCGCAGGTAGAGGTGTTGCCGCCTTGCGGCACGATGGCGACTCGGTGTTGGCGCGCCAGCCGCACCAGGGCGGCTACCTCGGCGCTGGAGCCGGGGCGCGCCACCGCCAGCGGCCGGCCGTGGTAGCGGCCGCGCTGGTCGGTGGTGTAGCGCGTGGTGTCGGCCTCGGCGGTGAGCAGGTTGGCCGAACCGATGACGCCGGCCAGCCGGGCGAGGAAGTCGTTCATGGCGGGGGCCTCAGTCGGGGATGTCCGGCGCCATCAGTTGGTCCGGATGCTGCCAGCCGGGCAGCGCGGCGAGGCGCTCGAGCCAGGCGGCGACGTGCGGCCAATCGCGGACGCTGAGCCCGGCCTCGTCCAGCCACCACAGGTAGGCGCTGGCGCTGAGGTCGGCGATGGTGACGCCGCTCTCCAGCAGGAAAGGCTGCTGGGCGAGCTGGGCGTCCAGTACCGCGAGATCGGCGCAGGCGCGCAGTTCCAGCCAGGCTTCCACCTCGGCCGGGACGCTGGCGAAGCGGCGGTAATAGCGCAGGTTGGGTACCGACAGGCCGATGCGGTTGGCTTCCCAGCCCAGCCATTCGCGGATGCCCTGGCGCTCGCCGGGGCGGCCGGCCAGCACGCCCTCGCTCTCGGCCAGCCATTGCAGGATGGCGTTGGACTGCACCATGGGCACGCCGTCCACCACCAGCGCCGGCACCTCGTCCCAGCGGCTGGCGGCGCGGAAGTCGTCCGGGCGCTCGGCGCGCGGCGCGGCCAGATCGACGTGGCGGTATTCGTGCGAGACGTCGCCCAGCATCAGTGCCAGGCGGACTTTGTAGCTATGGCCGGAAAAGCGGTTGCCGTACAGGGTAAGGGTGCTCATCGGGGTCCGTTCGAAAGGGCGGCGGGGTGTTCGCCGCGCTGTGGGTGGATGACGTGCCCGCCGGCGTCACTTCTGCCAGTAGGTCTTGACGTTGACGAACTCGTAGAGCCCGAATTCCGACAGCTCGCGGCCGTAGCCGGAGGCCTTGACGCCGCCGAAGGGCAGGCGCAGGTCGGAGCTGGTGTGGCGGTTGAGGTAGACGCTGCCGGCCTCGATGTCGCGCGCCAGCGTCCAGCCGCGCTCGGTGTCGGCGGTGTAGATCGAGGCGCCGAGGCCGAACGGGGTGTCGTTGGCCAAGCGAATGGCGTCGGCCTCGTCGCGCGCGCGCAGGATGCTGGCCACCGGGCCGAACACTTCCTCATGGTAGACGCGGCAGGCCGGGTTGACGTGGTCGAGCACGGTGGCCGGGTAGTAGAAGCCGGCGCCGTGCGGCATCTGGCCGCCGCGGAGCAGGGTGGCGCCGTTGGCGGTGGCGTCCAGCACCTGGGCGTGCAGCGCCTCGCGCAGGTCGGCGCGCGTCAGCGGCGCCAGCGTGGTGGCCCGATGGCGCGGGTCGCCGGGAATCTGGCGGCCGGCTTCGGCGAGGAAGGCGTCGACGAAGGCGTCGGCGATCTCGGGCACCACGATCATGCGCTTGGCGGCGTTGCAGCTCTGGCCGGCGTCGCGGAAGCGCGAGTGGCAGGCTTCGCGCGCCGCGGTCTCGATGTCGGCGTCGGCCAGCACGATGAAGGGGTTGCTGCCGCCCAGCTCCAGCACGGTCTTCTTGAGGTGGCGCCCGGCCAGGCTGGCGATGACGCGGCCGGTATTGGTGGACCCGGTGAACGCCACCGCGTCGGCGGCCTTGATGGCGTCCTCGACCTGGTCGTGCTCGATCCAGGCCGCGTCCAGCACGGCGAGGTTGGCCGAAGCGACGATGTCGAGCAGCTTCTGCGTGCTTTGCGGCACCGACGGCGCCGGCTTCACCGAGGCAGGCGTTGCCGGCCATCAGCGCCGGCACGGCGAAGCGCAGCACCTGCCAGATCGGGTAGTTCCACGGCATCACCGCCAGCACCAGGCCCAAGGGCTCGAACGCCACGCCGCTGTGGCTGGCCTGGGTCGGGATGGTCTTGGTGGCCAACAGCCCCGGCGCCAGCTCGGCGTAGTAGCGGATCAGCTGCACCGATTTGTCGATTTCGGCCAGGCACTCGGCGGTGAGCTTGCCGACTTCCAGCGTCACCAGGTCGGCCAGCGCCACGCGCTCGGCGGTGAGGGCGTCGGCCAGCTTCAGCAGCCATTCGGCGCGCTGGGCGACGCTGAGGCGTGCCCAGGGGTGCTGCGCGCGCTTGAGCCGGGCGACGGCGTCGGCGAGTTTGTCTTCGGGCCAGGCGGGACGGGTGAACACCACCTCGCCGTTGGCGGGGTTGCAACTGGTAAAGGCTGTCATGGCAGGGCAGAAAACGCGATAGTGAACATCACTGTAACAAAAAGCCCCGGCCGAGGGCAGCCGGGGCTTTGGTCGCAGGCGACGCGGACGTTCAGAACCTGGCCATGATCTTGCTGCGCGATCCCTGATCGGGACTCATGCGCTCTGCGTGCGAATCTATCGCTGAGCCAATCGAAGATTGGCACGCAGGGATTCGCTCAGCGATCGGGAATCCTCATGGACTCCATGTCCATTCCGGTTCCTGTGCTGCTCTTCATCCCGCTGAGGGCCGCTCGCGACAGATCCTGAACAGGTTCTCAGGCCGGCGCCAGACCGGCCGGCTTCTCGCCGTGCAGGAAGTAATGGATGGTCTCCTGCACGCTCTTGATGGCGTCGCCGAACGGCAGCGGCTCGGCGCCGCGGAAGAACAGCCCCTTGCTCACCTCGCCGCGGAAGGCGGCGGCGAGCTTGAGGTCGATGCAGAACTGCCCGACCTTGGCGAGCCCGTCGCGCAGGCCGCACACCGACAGGCAGTTGAGCGCCTGGGTGCAGCGGCGCGGGTCGGCCTTGGCGTTGGCCTGCAACTTGTCGAGGCGCTTGAGGTAGCTCTTCAGCCACGGCGTCAGCACCCCGCGCGCCGGCAGCCCGGCCACGCTGACGAATTCGACGATGTCCTCGGCGCGGGCGCCGGCCAGGGTCTGCTTGAACTGCGGGTGGGCGTCGCCTTCCTCGGTCACGGCGAAGGCGGTGCCGATCTGCACCGCTGCGGCGCCGTAGTCGTTGAGGTAGGTCTGTACCTTCTCGTGGCTGTTGACGCCGCCGGCGACGATGAGCGGAATCTGCTCGCGCTCAAGTCCCAGCGACTGGAACAGCGCGAAGGTCTCGTCCAGCACCCGCTTGAAGTCGAACTTGGCGTCGGCGATGTCGTCGAGACGCGCCGCGCCGAGGTGGCCGCCGGCATGTTTGGGATGTTCGATGACGATGGCGTCGGGCAGGCGGTTCTTCTTCATCCAGCGCTTGAGCACGATGCCGATGCCGCGTGCCTCGGACAGGATCGGGATCAGCGCCACGTCCGGATGCGCGGCGGTCATCTCCGGCAGATCGAGCGGCAGGCCGGCGCCCATCACCACCGCGTGCGCACCCGACTCGCAAGCCTGGCGCACGTAGTCGGCGTGGGCGTCGACCGCCTTCATCACGTTGACGGCGACCAGGCCCTGGCCGTCGGCGTTGGCCAGGGCGCCCTTCACCTCGCGGTCGAGCGCGATCAGGTTGAGGCGGTTGAGTTCGTCGGCGCCGCCGGCGCGTTCGCTCTGTGCCATCAGGTCGGGGTGCAGGTGGCGCAGGTCGACGCTGGCGATGGTGCCGACGCCGCCGGCACGGGCCACGGCGCCGGCCAGGCTCTTGGCCGAGACGCCGACACCCATGCCGCCCTGCACGATGGGCAGGAGGCTACGGCCGCGGATCACGAGGGGGAAAACGGGTGGGTCATGGTGGGTGGGTTCTGGCTGCGGGGAAAGGCTCACATTGTAGGGAGGCGGGGTGGCAGGGCTTTGATCGGAGTCAAGGAAGACCCGGCCCCGCCGTGTTCTCCCCGGTTTCAATGCTGGCGGAAGGTGAAATCGGCAAAGCGCAGCGCGATGTCATGGTGATTGCCGGGCCAGCCGGCGGGCCACGGCGTCGGCAGCGGGGCGGGCGGGCGGATCGCCTGCCAGCGGTAATGGCGCACGCCGTGCGTCGCCAGTTCCTCGGCCAGCCGCGCCAGCGCCGCCACGTCGTGCCAGTGCGGGTGGATCGAGGTGCGGCACTCGTAGGCGACGCCGCTGGCCAGCAGCAGCTCGAGGCTGCGGCGCGCGGCGCGGCCACTGCCGGGCACGCCGGTGAGCGCATCGTAGCCGGCCCACTCCGTTTTCACGTCGAAGCCGACCCAGTCGAGCAGCGGCAGCGCTTCGGCCAACTCGGCCGGGTACGCCCCGCCACTGTGCAGCCCGGTGGCGAAGCCGAGTGCGCGCACCTCGGCCAGCAGGGCCGGCAGCGCCGCCTCGGCCAGCGGTTCGCCGCCCGAGAACACCACGCCGTCGAGCAGGCCGCGGCGGCTCGCCAGCCACTCGCGCAGCGCCGGCCAGTCGGCCTTGCCGTCGCGGCGGCGCCACAGCTGCGGGTTGTGGCAGTAGCCGCAGCGCCAGGGGCAGCCGGCGAGGAACACCACCGCCGTGAGCTTGCCCGGCCAGTCGCAGGACGAGAACGGCTCCAGTCCGCCGATGCGTGCCGCCTCAGCCGGCTTCACGCTCATCGAAGTGCAGGCGTTCGTTGAACTCGCCCTGTTTGCCGATGTTGAACGCCGCCACCGGACGGTGGTAGCCCATCACGCGGGTCCACACCTCGCAACGGGTGCGTTCGCTGTTGTCCAGTACGGTGTCGAGATGGCGTTGTTCGGACAGATTGCTCATGGTGTTGCCTTTCTAAAAGAGTCAAAAGGTTGGCCGAAGCCGGGGGCATGGTGCTTTAACCCTGCCTGCGCCGCTTCTCCGCCAGCAGCTCCGCGTCGCAGCGCGGGCAGAACTCGTGGTGGCCCGACAGGTAGCCGTGCTTCGGGCAGATCGAGAAGGTTGGCGTGATGGTGATGTAGGGCAGGCGGAACCCCGCCAGCGCCCGTTTCACCAGTTGGCGGCAGGCCTCCGGGCTCGACACCGCCTCGCTCATGTAGAGGTGCAGCACGGTGCCGCCGGTGTACTTGCGCTGCAGCGCCTCCTGGCGCGTCAGCGCTTCGAACAGGTCGTCGGTGAAGCCCACCGGCAACTGGCTGGAGTTGGTGTAGTAGGGCTGCTCGGCCGTGCCGGCCTGCAGGATATCGGCGAAGCGCTTCTTGTCTTCCTTGGCGAAGCGGTAGGTGGTGCCTTCCGCCGGCGTCGCCTCCAGGTTGTAGAGATGGCCGGTCTGTTCCTGGAACGCCAGCATCTGCTCGCGGATGTGGTCGAGGTAGCGGCAGGCGAAATCGTGTCCCCAGGCGCTGGTGATGTCGTCACGGTCGGCGGTGAAGTTGCGGATCATCTCGTTGATGCCGTTCACCCCCACCGTGCTGAAGTGGTTGCGCAGCGAACCCAGGAAGCGCTTGGTGTAGGGGTAGAGGCCCTCGTCGATCAGGCCCTGCACCACGCGGCGCTTCTCCTCCAGCGTGTCGCGCGCCAGCGCCATCAGGCGGTCGGTTTCCGCTAGCAGGCCGGGCAGGTCGCCCTTGAAGCGGTAGCCCAGGCGCGCGCAGTTGAGCGTCACCACGCCCACCGAGCCGGTCTGCTCGGCGCTGCCGAACAGGCCGTTGCCGCGCTTCAACAGTTCGCGCAGGTCGAGCTGCAGGCGGCAGCACATGCTGCGCACCATGTGCGGTTCGAGGTCGGAGTTCACGAAGTTCTGGAAGTAGGGCAGGCCATACTTGGCGGTCATCGCGAACAACAGATCGGTGTTCTCGCCGTACCAGTCGAAATCCTTGGTGATGTTGTAGGTCGGGATCGGGAAGGTGAACACCCGCCCCTTGGCGTCGCCTTCCAGCATCACCTCGATGTAGGCGCGGTTGATCAGCGCCATCTCGCGCGCGCAGTCGCCGTAGGTGAACGGCATCTCTTCGCCACCGATCAGCGGGATCTGCTCGCGCAGGTCTTCCGGGCACAGCCAGTCGAAGGTGAGGTTGGTGAACGGCGTCTGCGTGCCCCAGCGGCTCGGAACGTTGAGGTTGTAGATCAGCTCCTGGATGCACTGCTTGACCTGCTCGTAGGAGAGCCCGTCCTTTTTCACGAACGGTGCCAGGTAGGTGTCGAAGGAACTGAACGCCTGCGCGCCGGCCCACTCGTTCTGCAGCGTGCCGAGGAAATTGACGATCTGGCCGCAGGCTGAGGACAGGTGGCGCGGCGGCTGCGATTCCACCTTGCCCTGCACGCCGTTGAAGCCCATTTGCAGCAAGGTGCGCAGCGACCAGCCGGCGCAATAGCCCGACAGCATGTCCAGATCGTGGATGTGGAAGTCGCCCTCGCGGTGCGCGCGGGCGGCCTCGGCGCTGAATACCTTGGCGAGCCAGTAGTTGGCGGTCACCTTGCCGGCCACGTTGAGAATCAGCCCACCCAAGCTATAGCCCTGGTTGGCGTTGGCTTGCACGCGCCAGTCGGCGCGGCTCAGGTATTCGTCGATGGCGGCGACGGCGTCGACCGGGGCGACAGGGTGGTCAGAAAGGCGGGCTGCTTCAGTCATGGCTCAACATATGGTGTTTGTTTCGTTGAGGTGCACTATAAATGGTGGAATGACGCTCGGGTGCGCGATGCGGGAATCCCTTGACGTGGATCAAGCGGTAAACCGCATCATGTTGTGTCGATGAAATGAAAAAGGCACAGCATGCTGTGCCTTTTGGGGTGTGACCGGTAGGGCGGGTGGGGCGGAGCGCAAGCCATCGCCGCCGAGGCGAATCGATGGGGTCCGGCATTGACTGCACAAGGTCGCGCAGCGTTGCGAAGGAGAATACCTTCACCCATCCGACAGCCAGGAAATGTGGAGTAGACCCATTCATTAGTAGGCGAGCGAGCCAAAGCCGGTTGAGTGCCGCCAGCGCACAGGACGCGGAATGGACATGTAGTCCATGAGGATTCCGTATCGCTGAGCGAATCTCTGAGGGAGATTCGCACGCAGTACTGCCGGCACTCTTAAGGCGTAGCCGCCTAATGAAACGGGGCTTCAGCGCTCGGCGTAGACGAAGCGTTTCCCCGTCTTGTCGAAGGCGTACACCTTGTACGCCACCTTGCCCATGCCCTCCATGCCCGGGCTGCCCGGCGGCATGCCGGGCACGGCGAGGCCGACGAGGTTCTTCGGCTTGTCGTGCAGCACCTTCTGCACCAGGTCGGCCGGCACGTGGCCTTCGAAGGTGTAGCCGCCGATGCGCGCGGTATGGCAGGCGCCCATGTCGGAGGGGACGCCGAAGCGCGAACGCACGCTGGCGAGTTCGCGGCTCGGTTCCACCTGCAGCGTGATGCCCTTGCCTTGCAGGTGCTCGGCCCAGGCCGTGCAGCAGCCGCAGTTGGGGTCCTTGTACAGCGTGCCCTGGGCGGCCAGAGCGTGGCCGGAGAAGATCAGTGCGCCGATCACGGCGAGTCGTTGCGGAGTATTCATGGTCGATAGCTGTCCTGAGAGGGAGAACCTGGCGGCTCGGTGGCGGGCCGCCGCGTGCGGGATTCGCTTGCCTGCTCAGGCGACCGGGGGGCGGGTGGCCACCGGCGGGATGAACTGCGCCTCCCCGCCGCGTTCGTGTCCCACCTGCACCGCCCCGGGCGAGACCCGCCGTACTTCTCCGACATCGGCATGGGCAGCTGTTGCGTAAAAATGACAGCACGCTGGCGCATCGGATGGCAGCGCCCGGTGGCGGCAGCCGGCGTCAGCCGCCGCCATGCAGGGTGCGGCGGTGCTGCCATGGCACGCCTTTGGCGGTGCGCTTTGCGCCAGGGTGGAGAGCGGCAAGGCCAGCCACACGGTCAGCACCAGCAGCAGCAAGGGGCGGAGGAAGTTCATGCAGTAATCGTAGCGCAGGTGAGGTGTGCCGGGCTTGAGCTGGCACAAATCATTTCAATCTTCATTGTTTTCAAAGAATGGTGTAACCTTTTTAAAGAAATACCCAATCAATTTTCGTCAGCCCCTCAGCTCGACGCCGGACGATCCCGCCCGGGGCCCGCAGGGGCCGGCCCTACCATGGAATCCGTAGCGCATGGATACCTTGAAGGCACTGATGGTCTTTATGACCACCGCCGAAAACGGCAGTTTCTCCGACGCGGCGCGCAAGCTCGGCGTCTCTCCCGCCGCCATCAGCCAGAGTATCGCCCGGCTCGAACAGGAACTGGAAGTCCGCCTGTTCAACCGCACCACGCGCCAGCTGACGCTGACCGAGGACGGCCGGCGCTTCTACGCGCAATGTCGCGGCCCGGTGAACAATCTGGACGCGGCCATCAACCAGCTCAAGGCGAGCCGCGACGAGCCGGCCGGGCACCTGCGCATCAGCCTGCCCAACTCCTTCGGCCGGCACTTCATCCTGCCGCTGATGGGCGAGTTTTGCCAGCGTCACCCCAAGATCCGCGTGTTCTTCGGCCTCGACGACCATTTCAGCGACCTGATCGAGGACGGCTACGACGTCGGCGTGCGCGTCGGCATGATGCCGGACTCGCGCCTCTCGGCGCGCCACCTGGCGCAACTGCCGCTCTACACCGTGGCGGCGCCCGAATACTGGAGCAAGAACGGCCGTCCGCAGAAACCCGACGACCTGGCCAACCACAACTGCATCAACTACCAGTTCCCGACCTCCGGCCGACTGTGCAAGTGGGAGTTCGAGCGCGACGGCGAGCGTATCCCGCTCGAGGTCAACGGCATCTATACCCTGAACGACATCGAGGCGGTGTGCGAAATGGCGCGCCTGGGCTTCGGCGTGGCGCAGGTGCCGGGTCACGAGGCAATGCCCTACCTGCGCAGCGGCGAACTGGAGGCGGTGCTGACCGACTTCATCTCGCTGGAACGTTCGATCTACATCTGCTTCCCGCACCGCGAGCACATCGCTCCGCGCACCCGGGTCTTCGTCGACTATGTGGCGGAGAAACTGGCCGAACATCCCGACATCGTCGCCGATCTCCCCGGCCTGGACCTGACCGCCAAGCGCGAGGCGGCGCAGCACTGAGCCGACGCGCCAGCCCGATCGCACGCCCGGCCTGGCCGGGCTTTTTTCTGCCCGTGGCCAACGGCCAAGCCCGCATTGTCGAGTATTTTCGACGCGTGTATCGTGATGACAGGCGGGTGCTCCTTCCTCGGCCCGTCCGGAAAACGATTGCAACAGGTGCACCATGGACCGTCCTCTCGAACACCCCCACTCCTACTACGCCGCCTCACGCAACCCGGCGCCGGATCGTCCCGTACTGCGTGGCGCGCATCACTGCGACGTGTGTGTGATCGGGGCCGGCTACACCGGCCTGTCGGCGGCGTTGCACCTGGCCGAGCACGGCTACCGGGTCATGGTACTGGAGGCGGCGCGGGTCGGCTGGGGCGCCTCCGGACGCAATGGCGGGCAGATCGTCAACAGCTACAGCCGCGACCTGGACGTGATCGAGCGCCGCCACGGCAAGGCCGCCGCCGCCGCGCTGGGGAGCATGGCGTTCGAGGGTGGCAACATCATCCGCGAGCGGGTGGCCAAGTACGGCATCCGGTGCGACCTGAAGCAGGGCAACGTGTTCGCCGCCCTGACCGGCAAGCAGCTCGATGAACTGGAGGCCAAGCAGCGTTTGTGGGAGCGCTTCGGCCACACCGGACTGCGGCTCATCGATCAGGCCGGCATGAAGGATATCGTCGGCACCGCGCAGTACGTCGGCGCGCTGCTCGACAACTGGGGCGGCCACCTCCACCCGCTCAACCTGGCCTTGGGCGAGGCGGCGGCGCTGGAGTCGCTGGGCGGGCAGATTTTCGAGCAGTCGGCGGTGCTGAGCGTGGAGCGTGCGGAGCCGGCCGTGGTGCGTACCGCCGAAGGCCAGGTGAGCGCGCGTTTCGTGATCGTGGCGGGCAACGCCTATCTCGGCAACCTGCTGCCCGAGTTGGCCGAAAAGACGCTGCCGTGCGGCACCCAGGTGATCACCACCGCGCCGCTGCCGGCCGAGCTGGCGGATGCGCTGCTGCCGGGCGACCACTGTGTCGAGGACTGCAATTTCCTGCTGGATTACTTCCGCCTGACCGCCGACAAGCGCCTGCTGTACGGCGGCGGCACGGTGTACGGCGCACGCGACCCGGGCGAGATCGTGCGCCTGATCCGCCCCAAGATGCTCAAGACTTTCCCGCAGCTGGGAGACGTCAAGATCGAGTTCGGCTGGACCGGCAACTTCTCGCTGACGCTGTCGCGCCTGCCGCAGGCCGGCCGCCTCGGCAACAACATCTACTACTCGCAGGGCTGCAGCGGTCACGGCGTGACCTACACCCATCTCGCCGGCCGCCTGCTGTCGGAGGCGATTCGCGGCCAGAGCGAACGCTTCGACGCCTTCGCCCGTCTGCCGCATTACCCCTTCCCGGGCGGGCGGCTGTTCCGCGTGCCGATGCTGACGATGGGGGCGTGGTATTACAGCCTGCGCGACCGGCTCGGGATGTGACGCCGCGCTGCCGTGGCCTGCCCGGCACGCGGCCGGGCCTGTGCGAGCCGTGTGGCGCGTGGCATGGCAGGCCGCCGAACCCCTGAGGCGCGGACAGGTCCTTCCGAAGCCCTGGGGTAGGTCGTCAGCGCCGGTCGAAACGTGCCGCCAACTCCCCTGGTGTCATCGGCTTGGCGATGGAGTGGCCCTGCGCCGCCGGGATGCCCAGCTTCTGCAGCAGCTCGCGCTGGGCCGGTGTCTCGACGCCGGCGGCCAGGAGCCGGATGCCCAGCGCCCGCGTGAGCTGCGCGGTGGCCGTGATGATGGCCTGATCGCGCGGCGAGTCGGCCAGGGTCTTGACCAGCGCCTGTCCGATCTTCAGCGTGCTGATCGGGAAGCGGCGCAGGATGGCGAGTTCGCCCAGTTCGCTGCCGAAGTCGTCCAGCGCCAGCCGTAGTCCCATCATGCCCAGGCAGTGCAGGTTTTCGATGACCTTGGTGTTGTGCTGGTCGAGCGCCGCTTCGTGGAACTCCAGCTCGATCAGCGCTGGCGGAATGCCGTAGTGTTTCAGCATGTAGTCCAGTTTGCCGGGCAGCTTGTCGTCGGCCAGCTGGCGGGCCGACAGGTTGATCGAGAGCGGGCAGGCGCTGTCGAGCCAGCCCTCCACCAGCCAGGCCGCCCGCTGGCGACAGGCCAGTTCGATACTGCGCTCGCCAAACGCCATGATCAGGCCGCTTTCTTCCAGCAGTGGCAGGAAGGAGCCCGCCGCCTGCACCGGCTGTCCCGGCGGCTGCCAGCGCAGCAGCGCCTCGATCCCGACCAGCCTCCCGTTGTGCAGGTCCTGTTGCGGCTGGTAGAGCAGGAACAGCTGCTGCTCGACGAGGGCCTGCCGCAGCTGCTGCTCGCGGCGCAGCCGTTCCTGGACGCGCTGGTTCATTTCCGTGGTGAAGAAGTGGTAGAGGTGGTGCCCATCCTCCTTGGCGCGGTACATCGCCACGTCGGCGGCCTCGATCAGGCTGGTGACGGTGCGGCCGCAGTCAGGGTAGGTGGCAATCCCGATGCTGGCCCGGACCGTGAGGGTATCGTCGTCGATCTGCAACGGTGGCTCCAGTGCCGCAATGATGCGCTGGGCGCTGTAGGCGGCGCGGTCGGGGCTTTCCAGCTGTTCCAGGATGATGATGAACTCGTCGCCGCCGAGCCGAGCGATGTGGTCCTCGCGGCGCAGGCAACCGCGCAGCCGCTCGGCCACCTGCTGCAGCACGATGTCGCCGACCTTGTGGCCGAGACGGTCGTTGATTTCCTTGAAACGGTCGAGGTCGAGAAACAGCAGTCCCAGCCCCTGGTGCGAGCGCTCGGCGTGGCTCAGCACTTTTTCCAGCATGATGGTGAAGCCGTTGCGGTTGAGCAGCCCGGTCAGATAGTCGGTCAGGGCTTGCTGGCGCAACTGGCTCTCGGTTTCCAGCTGCTGGCGGATATCGCGGAAGATCACCACCAGCCCCTGTTGCTGCCCGCCCATCGGCGAGCAGCGCAGCGATACCGGCAGCGGCGGCCGGCCCGGCGGGTACAGCATGGTCTCCTCGTGCAGCACTTCGACATTGTCGCGGCAGGCGATGGCGAACGGGCTGCTGTCCCAGTCGGTTGCCCGGTCGCTCTCGTGGAACAGCTGCTGTATCGGGTAGCCGACCAGGTGTTCGGCCGACATGCCGAGCAGGTTCTGGGTGGCGGGGTTGGCGAAGCGGACGATGCCATCGGGGCTGACGCCGATGACGCCCTCGCCGGCGGAGCTCAGCAGCGATTGGTAGTAGTCGCGCTGTTCATCGAGCCGCTGGTAGGCGCTCAGCAGCTGCCGTTTCTGCTGGTCGTACTCCAGCAGGAGGCGCACCTTGCTGCGCAGCGTCAGCGGGTCGAACGGCTTGACCAGGTAGTCGATGGCGCCGCAGCTGTAGCCGCGCTGGATGTCCTGTTCTTCGCACATCGCCGCCGTGATGAACAGGATCGGGGTGCTGCGGGTCTGGCGCCGGCCGCGGATCAGCATCGCCACTTCGTAGCCGTCCATGCCGGGCATCGAGACGTCGAGCAGGATGACCGATACCGGCTGGGTGAGCAGGTACTTGAGTGCCTCCTCCCCCGAGCCGAGCGACACCACCTGGCAGGGCAGGGGCTCCAGTACCACTTCGATGACACGCAGATTGACCGCCTTGTCATCGATCGACAGCACGACCGGCAGTCGTTCCGACTTGGCGGCGGCGGGGGTTCCGGTATCGTGGCGGAGGGCGATCAGGTCTGCGTGAGCCATTGGTCGATCATCCTAAGCAGTTCCTTGCTGTCTACCGGCTTGGGCAGGTAGTCGTTGGTGCCGGCTTGCAGGCATTTGGCCTTGTCGTCCTTCATCGCGTAGGCGGTGACCGCGATGATCGGCCGCTCGAAACGCAGTTCGTTGCGCAGGCGGCGGGTGGTTTCATAGCCGTCCAGCACCGGCATCGCCATGTCCATCAGCACGAGCTGAATGCCCGGGTTCTGTTCGATCTGGGCCAGGGCTTCTTCGCCGTTGATGGCCGTCAGCACGTTGAACTGGCGCTCTTCCAGCACGCTGCTCATGGCGTAGATGTTGCGGATGTCGTCGTCCACCAGCAGCAGCGTGGCGCGCTCCCGGTTTGCAGCGTTGCCCGCCGCGACCTTGCCTGCCGGATCGGACACCTGATCGAGGAAGGTGCGGATGGCGTACGACAGCTTGAGTTCGTTGGCGGCGCCCTTGGTGAGCACCACGGCGCTGTATTCGTTCATCGCCTGCAGGGTGTCGCGGTCGAGATCCATGCCGGTGTTGATGATGATGCGCAGCTGGCTGAGGCCGGGCTGGCTGCTGATCCACTGCAGCAGCTCGAAGCCGCTGCCGCCGGGCAGGTTGAGATCGATCACGGCGCAGGCGAACGTCTGCTGCAGCAGCAGGTTCTTGGCCTCGAGCACGTTGCCGCAGCACTGCGGCGTACCGCCCAGCTGCTCGATCAGGGCCTGGTAGTGCTCCCGTTCCACCAGGTTGTCTTCGACCAGCAGCACCTGTCCCGGACGGTGGCCGAGTTCGGCGTGCAGTTCGCGGAACACCCGCGCCAGGGTGCTCTGGTCGACCGGCTTGACCAGGTAGTCCTGGATGTCGAGCTGCTCGTGCAGCTCGCTGCGATCGAGACAGGAGATGATATGGACCGGGGCATGCCGCGTGGCGGGGGTGCCCCGCACCTGGCGCAGCAGCTCCCAGCCGTTCATGTCGGGCAGCAGGATGTCGAGGATGAAGGCGGCCGGCGGGTGCTGGCGCATTTCCTGCAAGGCCTCGATGCCGGTGCTGGCGATGCGCGTCTTGAAGCCCGACTCCATCGCCTTGTTCATGATGATGCGTGCAAATTGCTGGTCGTCTTCCACCACCAGCACGTCGCTGCGGCTGCTGGCCTTGGCCGGGGGGAACACGACATGCGGTTCCGGCGGCAGCGTGACTTCCTTCACGCCACCGCCGGCTGGATGCACCGGCAGGTACAGCACGAAGGTGCTGCCGAGCCCGAGTTCGCTGCGCACGTCGATCGTGCCGCCCAGGAGGTGGGCCAGCTGGCGCGAGATGCTGAGCCCGAGGCCGCTGCCGCCGAATTGGCGTTTGCTGCCCTGTTCGAGCTGTTCGAAGGCCTCGAAGATGCGGTCCAGCTTGTCGGACGGCATGCCGCAGCCGGTATCGGTCACGGCGATGGCCAGGGTGTGTTGCGGCAGGCTGTCCATGCCGGGCGGCACGCTCTGCGGCTGGTAGACGCGCAGGTGCACCGAGCCATGGTCGGTGAACTTGAAGGCATTGGACAGCAGGTTTTTCAGGATCTGGAACAGCCGTGTGGCGTCGGTGATCAACACGTCGCCGGCACTGTCTTCCTTGGTGGTCTGGAACGTCAGCTGGCGGTTTTCCGCCACCGGCAGGAAATTCTGGCGCAGTGTGGTGATCAGGTCGTTCACCAGCACCTTTTCGCGGTTGAGCGTCATGCGTCCGGCTTCGATCTTGGACAGGTCGAGAATGTCGTTGATCAGCGCCAGCAGGTCCTTGCCGGAGCGGTTGATGATGGTGGCGTGCTCCACCTGCTTGGCGGTGAGGTTGCCCTGGCGGTTTTCCGCCAGCTGGTCGGCGAGGATCAGGATGCTGTTGAGCGGGGTGCGCAGCTCGTGCGACATGGTGGCCAGGAATTCGGTCTTGTAGCGGTTGGCGCGCGAGATCTGCTCGGCCTGTTCGCGCAGGCGCAGCTCGGAGAGCTTGCGTTCGGAGATGTCGATGATGGAGCACACCGTCTGCACGCCTTCCTCGGTGAGCATGGTGGAGAGCCCGATCTCGACCGGGATTTCCCTCCCGTCCTTGCACAGCGCGAACAGCTCGCGCCCTTCGCCCATCTGGCGCGGCTTGGAGTCGGCCTTGAAGGCCTGGCGCAGCATCGGGTGATGCTTGCGGAAGCGTTCCGGCAGCAGCATCTCGATGCTCTTGCCCTGCAGCTCTTCCGGCGAGTAGCCGAAATAGCGCACGGCGGCGGGGTTGCTCATGGTGATGAAGCCCTGCTGATCCACCGCCAGCATGGCGTTGGGCGCCGACTGAATCACGGCGCGGAAGTGTTCTTCACGTTTCTTGGCGGCGGCGGCACTGGCGTCGCTGATGGCGGCTTCGCGGCGGCGGGCGAACAGGATGCTGCCGATGAATACGCTCAGCAGCAGGCTGGCCAAGAGGCCCAGGCCCATCACCCATAGGTAGCGCGTGCTGGCCACGCTGCGGTCGAGTTCGGGGGCACTGGCGATGTCGAGCAGCCAGGGGCGGCCACCCAGTCGGTAGTGGCGTTGCACATGGTAGCGGCCGGTGTTCTGGCGTCCGGTGCTGTACATCAGGCTGGCGGGGGTGGCCTCGTTGCCGTCGTAGATGCGCAGGTTCAGCTGGGGAGTGCCATCGCCGAAAATGCCCAGCATCAGGTCGCCCATGCGGAAGGTGGCGAATACCCAGCCCTGCAATGCGGAGCGGCGCGCCTCGACGCTGCCCTGCGCGGCACCCTTGCGGTACACCGGCCAGTACATCAGGAAGACGTTGGTATCTTTCGGGGTACTCTGCAGCAGCGGCGCGACCTTGCCGGTCACGGCCGGTGCGCCGCTGTCGAGCGCCTGGACCATGGCGTTACGTCGCGTCGTTTCGGTGTACATGTCGAGCCCCAGCGCGGTTTCGTTGCGCGGCGTCGGGGGGTAGAGGTAGCGGATGGCGGTGTAGCCGGCGCGCGGAGAGTCCGGATGCAGACGGAAATCCGGCCGCTCCTGCTGCATGCGGCTCAGGTAGGACGGCAGTTCGGCCGGGGCGAGCCGGTCCACGTAGCCGAGGGACGCCAGGCCGGGGTAGTGCTGGCTCAGCTGCAGCGTGGCGAGATAGTCGTTGAATTCTTGCCGGCTGACGTCGCCGCTGGCCTGGAACAGGCCGACCACACCGTGCAGCACCAGGTGGTAGGACTGCATGCGCTCGTTGATGGCGGCTTCGACTTGGCCGGCCCGGTGATCGAAACGCTGGCGGGCGAGGTTGTCGTCCTGATGGGCGATCAGGTTGGCGACCAGCAGCGAGCTGCCGGCCGTCAGGAAGAACAGCAGGGCAACGGGGAGCAGGATGCCGCGCAGCATTCCCGGGTCGGGCAGCAGGCCGGTGAGTCGCTTCGGAAAAGGCATGGCGCACCTCGTGTCCGGGCCGCGCAGTGTCCGCTGCGCCGTTGGCCGTGGTCGGATCCGGGAGAGGGGGCACGGAGATACGTCCCCCTCGCGAGCCGGGCATGCTTTGAGCATAGCAAGGCGAGGCGTTTTAACCAGTGATTGTTTCTCTGGCGTGTGCGCGGGAGGGGAGCGAGACGCCGCCGTCAGCGGCGTCTCCGGGGGAGAGGGGCTAGGCTCAGCTCGCCATGAAGCGCGCGAGCGGGGTTTCGTGCCAGTCGACGCTGTCGAGCAGGTTCTTGACGATGAGGCCGAGCTCGGTGTCGCCTTCGATGCTCAGCTTGCGGTTGAAGAACAGCGTGTCCGGGTCTTCCTCGCGCAGCATCATGCGCGCGAAGTCGGCGACGTTGGCCGACAGGCGCAGGTCGGGCTCGCCGGGCTGGCGGTCGAGGAGGAAGCGGCGGCTGTCGGCGGCAAAGCGCAGGCTCACGCCGGCGTCGACGAGGCGCACCTCGAAGCGACGCTCGGCCAGGAGTTCCATGTCGGCGGGCAGCACGCCGCGCTTGACCAGCTGGTTGAGGCTGGTTACCAGAAGCCAGGCCGGCGGGGTGGCCGGAAGCCGGCCCAGCAGGCGGGCGAGACGGGTGGGGACGGTCAGTTCAGGCACGCGCATGATCGGCTCCCTGGGTGTTGACGATGCCGGGCTGGCCCAGCCAGTAACCGTCGACCAGCGGGTCCCGGCTCTTTGCCGCGAGCCCGGAGAGCAGCTCGCTGGCGGCGCTCTGGCCGTCGATGACGGCACGGAACGCCTGCACCACCTCGGCGCAGTGCTGTGCCTGCGGGCTGACGCGCACCGTGGTGACGCCGGCGGCGGCCATGCCCGCCGGGTGCGGCAGCAGCGACTGGCAGCCGGCCGACATGGTCTGGATGCCGTTGATGGTGAGGAAATCCTGACCGTCGCGCGTGGTCAGCGTGAGGCCGTCCGGGTGGTCGAGGCAGCGGAACTGGCAGTCGTCCTTGTTGAGGTTGTAATGGCGCGCGGTGAAGCAGCGCGCCGAGAACGCCAGCGGCAGCTTGCCCCAGGCGAACACTTCGGTCTCGATCGCCGGGGCGTGTTGCAGCACCTCGGCCAGCGTGGCGCGGTCCATTTCCACCGGCGGCAGCCAGCGGTAGGCGCCGAGGCGCTGCATCAGCGCCAGCGTCTCGCCGTTATAGATGTTGAGGTGCGGGCCGGCGACGAAGGGCAGGCGCTGCTCGCGCGCCAGCCGTGCCGCGCCGAGGTCGTTGGCCTCGATGCGCACGCGGCCGTTGTCGATCAGCTTCCTGAGGCGCTTGAGGTCGGATTCGCTCTCCAGGAGCGCCTGGCTCGACAGCACGGCTTCCTTGCCGGCGTCGGCCAGGTCGTGCGCCAGGCCGATCCAGTCCTGGGTGCGCAGCTGCTGGCGGCGCGAGCACACCACTTCGCCCAGGTAGATGGTGTCGACCGGCCAGGCCGCGGCCTCGCTGTAGAAGTTGAAGATTTCGTCGCGCGACCAGAAGAACAGCACCGGTCCGAGGGTGAGCTTGAGATTCAGGGAGGTCATGGTCGTCGGTTCCATCATTTCCACGGGCGGTTGTAGGCGCCCAGCGTCTGCTGCTGGCCTTCCGACAGCCGGCCCAGTTCCTGTTGCCAGGCCGGACGCACGCTGAAGCGTTGCGCTTCGCGTCCGGCGGCGTCGAGCGCGGCGCGCAGCGTGCGCGTCACCTGGCTGACGTAGGCGGGGCTGCGCTGGCGGCCTTCGACCTTGATCGCCGCCACGCCGATGTCGATGATCTGCGGCAGCATGGCCATCACGTTGAGGCTGGTGGGTTCTTCCAGCGCGTAGTAGGTGTCGCCCTGCACCGCGAAGCGGCCCTTGCACAGTGTCGGGTAGCCGGCCGGTTCGTCCTTGCCGTACTGGTCGATCAGCACGCCGCCCAGGCGCGCGTCGAGCGAGGTCTCGCCGTGCTCCCAGCGCACGTGCTTGGCGGGCGAGCACACGCCGTGGGTGTTGGGGGATTCGCCGGTGGCGTAGGACGACAGCAGGCAGCGGCCCTCCACCATCACGCACAGGCTGCCGAAGCCGAACACCTCGATCTCGACGTCGGTGTGCTCGATGACGTGGCGCACCTGGTCGAGCGTCAGCACGCGCGGCAGCACGGCGCGGCGGATGCCGAACAGCTCGCGCGCCAGGTTGACGGCTTCGTAGTTGGTGGCCGAGCCCTGCACCGACAGGTGCAAGCGCAGCTCGGGGTGGCGGCGCACGGCGTAGTCCATCAGGCCGAGGTCGGCCAGGATCACGGCGTCGACGTCGAGGTCGGCGGCCTCGTCGATGGCGCGGTGCCAGCGCGACACGTTGCCGCCCTGGGCGTAGGTGTTGATCGCCATCAGCACCTTGCGACCGCGCGCGCGGGCGTAGTCGATGCCGGCGCGAGCGCTCTTGTCGTCGAAGTTGAGCCCGGCGAAGTTGCGGGCGTTGGTGTCGTTCTTCAGGCCGAAGTAGACGGTATCGGCGCCGTTGTCGACCGCCGCCTTGAGGGCGGGGAGACTGCCGGCGGGGCACACCAGTTCGGGCAGGGTCATGATCGGTTAACGCCAGGAAACGTAAACCGGGGGACAGTAGCAGAGCAGGGCGGCGGGGCCATTGCTTTGGGTCAAGCTTCGGCCAACCCGTTTGTCGCGGTTGACCGAAACAGGGCGCGAAACCGGTTCGCGCTCTGAGGCAAGCGGCCCATGGCGAGGTGAAGAGTGCGTGGCAGGAGGCATTCCTTAATAACGCTGCGCTAGCTTGCTCCGTCCGTGACGGCACCCATCGGTATCGGCCGATGGGTTTCGCTTTGCTTCGCCCATCCTACGCTTCCGGGACAGGTGCTCCGTTGGCCTGTCCGGCTTTGGTCGGCCGAAGCGGGGGAGTTATAGCGGCCAGATCATCTTGGTCTTGGCGATCAGCACGATCCACAGCACGGTGGCGAGCGCGGCGGCGAAGGCCGTGGTGCGGATGGCCTTGGTGCGGCCGCGCTTGAGCGCCACGGTGCCGAGCCCGATGTAGACCAGCAGCAGCACGATCTTGGCCATCAGCCAGTCCTGCTGGGTGGGCAGGAAGTGGGCGAGTACGGCGAGCGTGATGCCCAGCGTCAGCAGCAGGGTGTCGACCACGTGCGGCAGGATGCGCAGCGGCTTGGCGCGCAGCAGCGGTGAATCGGCCAGCATCAGCCCGCCGCGCACGGTGAACAGCAGGATGGAGAGGTAGGCGCAGCCCATGTGGGCGTGCTTGATGAGGGTGTAGGTTGGCATGTTTTTCCCGCATGAGGCGGCGCTGCCCTGGCATCTTGAGTGTCGGCGGTACTGCGCGCAAATCCATCGTAGCGATTTGCTCAGCGATCAGGAATCCTCATGGACTCGGTGTCCATTCCGGTTCCTGTGCTCCGGCGGCACTCAAGCGGCTTTGGCTCGCTCGCCTACTGGAATGAGGTTCTGGTGACTGCGTTGTGACGCAGTGACGGAGCGGCGGTTCCCGGATGGTACACTGAATACCTTCTTTTCCAAGCATCCGTCATCGCCATGCTGCACCTCTACCAGTCCAACCGTCTCGAAGCGCTGGGGGAACTGTTCACCGGCATGAGCCGTGCCATGCCCCTGTCCGACCCGTTCCAGCCGGAGACGGTGCTGGTGCAGAGCCGCGGCATGGGGCGCTGGCTGACGCTGGAGCTGGCCGGGCGCGCCGGCATCGCCGCCAACCTCGACTTCGTGCTGCCGGCGGCCTTCGCCTGGCGCCTGATGCAGGCGGTGCTGCCGGGGCTGCCGCGAAAGTCGTCGTTCGCGCCCGAGGTGCTGCAGTGGCGGCTGCTGGAACTGTTGCCGACCTTGCACGGCGCGCCGTTCACGCCGCTGGTGCGCTACCTGGAGGGCGGCGAGGCGGCGGGCTTCGAGCTGGCCGGCAAGATCGCCGACATCTTCGACCAGTACTTGGTGTTCCGCCCGGACTGGATCCGCGCCTGGGAGCGCGGCGAGCTCCTGGACCTCGGCGAGGACGAGGCGTGGCAGGCCGCGCTGTGGCAAAGGTTGGCCGAAGCCGACCCGGGGCGCCACCGCGTGCGCCTGCTCGACGACTTCCTCGGCGGCCTGCGCCCGGAGCACCTGCCGGAGCGCGTCAGCCTGTTCGGCATCGCCAGCCTGGCGCCGATGTACCTGGCCATGATCAAGCGCCTGGCGGCGCTGACCGACGTCTGCGTGTTCCTGCTCAACCCGTGCGAGGCCTACTGGGGCGACATCGTCGACGCGCGCGGCCAGCTCAAGCTGTTCCAGCAGGGCATGGCGGCGCACGACGACCACCCGCTGCTGGCCTCGCTCGGCAAGCAGGGGCGCGACTTCTTCGACCAGATCGCCGAGGAGATGCCCGAGGGCCACCCGCTGTTCCTCGAACCGCACGGCGACAGCCTGCTGGCGCGGTTGCAGCGCGACATCCTGACGCTGACCCCGCCCGGCGCGGCGCCCGCACCGGCGGCCCCCGGCGACCGCTCGATCGAACTCAACGCCGTGCACAGCCCGATGCGCGAGCTGGAGGTGCTGAAGGACCGCCTGCTGGCGCGCTTCGCCGCCGACCCGACGCTGACCCCGGCCGACGTCGCGGTGCTGACGCCCGACATCAACGCCTACGCGCCCTACATCGACGCGGTGTTCGGCCAACGTGACGACGCGCCCAACATCCCCTACACCGTCGCCGACCGCCGCATCGAGCGCGAGGAGCCGCTGTTGGCCACCTTCGCCGCGGTGCTGCGGCTGGCCGACTCGCGTTTCGGCGCCGACGCGGTGCTGGCGCTGCTGGACTGCGACGCGCTGCTGGCGCGCTTCGGCCTTGCCGACGCCGAGGTGCCGCTGCTGCAGCAATGGGTGCGCGAATCCGGCATCCGCTGGGGGCGCGACGCCGCGCACAAGGCGGCGCTCGGGCTGCCGGCCGACCCGCTCTACACCTGGCGCTGGGGGCTCGACCGCCTGCTGCTGGGCACGGTGCTGCCGCCTGCGCTGGCGGGCGACGCCTCGCCCTTGTTCGGCGGCCTGCTGCCGGCGGCCGGCGCGGAAGGGCAACTGGCCGAGACGCTGGCGCGCTTCGGCCAACTGTTCGACGTGCTCGACGGCTGCGCGCGCGCCTGGGCCGAGCCGGCCAGCCCCGCCGCCCGGCGCACGCGGCTGCAAGGGGCGGTGGAGGCGCTGTTCGCCGTGGACGAGGCCGGCGAGGCGGCGCTGACGCTGCTGTTCGACGCCCTGGCCGAGCTTGCCGAGGACGCCCAACTCGCCGCCTTCGACGCCCCGGTCGGGCTCGCGGTGGTGCGCGACTGGCTGACGCGGCGCCTGACGCTGTCGGCCCCCTCCGGCTTTCTCGCCGGCGGCGTCACCTTCTGCGCCATGGTGCCGATGCGCTCGATCCCGTTCCGCGTGCTGTGCCTGATCGGCATGAACGACGGCGCCTACCCGCGCGACGAGCGCCCGGTCAGCTTCGACCTGGTGGCGCGCCACCCGCGCCGCGGCGACCGCTCGCGCCGTTTCGACGACCGCTACCTGTTCCTCGAGGCGCTGCTGTCGGCGCGCGAGGCGCTCTACCTGTCCTGGGTCGGGCGCTCGGTACGCACCGACGAGCCGCTGCCGCCGTCGCCGCTGGTGGCCGAGCTGCTCGACACCCTGGCGAAAATGGCCGGCTGCGCCGTCGAGGTGGTGCAGCACCCGCTGCAGCCGTTCGCGTGCGCCGCTTTCGACGGCAGCGACCCGCGCCGCCACAGCTTCGAACCGAGCTACGCCGCCGCGCTCGCCGCCCCGCGCCACGAGCCGGCGCCGTTCGCCGTGGCGCTGCCGGGCGGCGACGCCACGGTGCTGCGCCTCGACGAGCTGCTGCGCTTCTGGCGCCACCCGGCGCGCGCCTGGCTGGCCGACCGGCTCGGCGTCAAGCTCGCCGGCAGCGCCGAGGACGTGCCGGTGCGCGAGCCGTTCACCGTCGAGCGCGACACGCGCGAAACGCTGCGGCGCGAGCTGGTCGGCGCGCTGCTGGCCTCGCGTCCGCTGGCCCCGGTCAAGGACAAGCTGGTCGGCGCCGGCCTGCTGCCGCCGGCGGCGCTGGGGCAGGCCTGGCTCGCCGAGGAAACCACCGCCAGCGTGCGCTTCGCGCGGCGCCTGCCGCCGGAACTGGCGCAGCCGCTGCGCGCGCCGGAGAGCGTCGAGCTGACGCTGGACGGCGTGACGCTGGTGGGCGAACTCTCCGGCCTGCGCGACGCCGGCCTGCTGCGCGTGGTGGCGCGCAAGGCCTACGCCGGCGAGCTGATCGAGCTGTGGCTGAGCCATCTGGTATTGTGTGCGGCACGCCCGGCCGGGGTGGCGCCGTACTCGGCCTTGTACGACGAGGAAGGGGTGCACGAACTCGGCGACGAGCCCGACGCCGCCGAGCTGCTGCGGCCGTGGCTGGCGCGCTGGCAGCAGGGCCAGCGCCAGCCGCTACCGTTCTTCGCCCGCACCAGCTGGGCCTACGCCAGGAGCCGAGGTCGAGAAACCCGATCAGCCCGAGGCGGCACTGGCCAAGGCGCTGGCGGAGTGGGACCCGGCCTACGACGGCAAGACCCCGCAGAAGGACGAGGCGGCGATCCGTCTCGCCTTCCGCCATCTCGACCCGCTGGCCGAGCCGCTGTTCGCGCAGCTGGCCGACACCCTGTTGCTGCCGCTGGCCGAACGCCTGCTGGGCGCGGCGGAAGGAGACCAAGCATGATCGCCCAGCCCCTCGACGCGCTGCGCTGCGCGCTCTCCGGCGTCAACCTGATCGAGGCCTCGGCCGGCACCGGCAAGACCTGGACCATCGCCGCGCTGTATACCCGCCTGCTGCTGGAAGAGCGCGACGGCGCGCCGCCGCCGAACATCGAACAGATCCTGGTGGTGACCTACACCAAGGCCGCCACCGCCGAGCTGCGCGAACGGCTGCGCCATCGCCTGGCGGAACTGGCCGCGGTGCTCGACGGCGCGCCGACGCGCGACGGCTTCCTGCTGGCGATGGCGCAGCGCTTCGCCGAGCCGGCGGCGCGCGACCTGGCGCGCCAGCGCCTCGGCGCCGCCATCACCGGCTTCGACGCCGCCGCCATCTACACCATCCACGGCTTCTGCCAGCGCGTGCTGACCGACGCCGCCTTCGAGAGCGGCCAGACTTTCACCGCCGAGCTGATCGCCGACGACGCCGAACGCCTGACCGAGGTGGTGGACGACTTCTGGCGCCGCCGCGTGGTGGCCGACGCGCTCCTGGCGCGGGTGCTGGCCGAGGCCGGCGAGACGCCGGACAGCTGGCTCGCCCAAGTGCGCCCCTTCCTTGCCAAGCCCTACCTGCGCAACCTGGCGCCGGCGCTGACGCCGCTGGCCGATTCGCTCGCCGCGGCCGACGCCGCCTGGCAGCGCCTGGCCGGCGACGCCGAGCTGGTGCGGGGCGGCCTCGAGCTGCTCGCCGCCACCGAGGGCTTCAAGGCCAATATCTACGGCCCGGCGCAGCAGCAGACGCTGGTGCGGCGGCTGCGGCAATGGACCGCCGACAGCGGCCTGCCGCTGCTCTCGAGCGACGACCGCAAGCGCCTCGACAAGCTCACCCCGCCCGCGCTGGCCAAGGGCATGAAGAAGGGCTTTGCCGCGCCGTCGCACCCCTTGTTCGATGCCGTGGCCGCCTGGCTCGGCGTCTGGGACGCGCACCTGGCCAACGTCGCCGCGCACGTCGCCGCGCTCAAGCTGGAGCTGATCGCCTGGGTCGACGCCGAACTGGCGCGGCGCCGCGCCAGCGAACGCACGCGCAGCTTCGACGACCTGCTGACCGACCTCGCCGCCGCGCTGGAACACCCGGACAGCGGCCCGTTGCTGGCCGAACACGTGGCGCGCAGCTTCAAGGTCGCGCTGATCGACGAATTCCAGGACACCGACCCGGTGCAGTACAGCATCTTCCGCGCCTGCTTCGTCGGCCGCGACTGCCCGCTGTTCCTGGTCGGCGACCCCAAGCAGGCGATCTACAGCTTCCGCGGCGCCGACATCTTCGCCTACCTCAGCGCGCGCGACGACGCCGCCTCCCACTACACCCTCGACACCAACCGCCGCTCGGCCGAACCGCTGGTGGCGGCGGTGAACGCGCTGTTCGCGCGCGAGCAGCCGTTCGTGCTGGCCGACATCGATTACCCGGCGGTGCGTGCCGCGCCGTCTTCCGGCTGGCGGCTGGAGGTGGACGACGGGCGCGCGCCGCTCACCTTCCAGTGGCTGGACTTCTCGTCCACCGCCAAGGGGGCCAGCAAGCAACTGGCGATGGACACCGCGGCCGAGGCCGGCGCCGACGAGATCGTGCGCCTCTTGACCCTGGCCGGGCAGGGGCGGGCGCGGCTGGTCGGCGAGCAGCGCGAGCGTGCTCTGGTCGGCGGCGACATCGCGGTGCTGGTCGCCACCCACCGCCAGGGCGAGCGCGTGCGCCAGGCATTGTCCGAGCGCGGCGTGCCCAGCGTGGCGCTGACGCAGGAGAGCGTGTTCGCCAGCGCCGAGGCGCAGGACCTGCTGGCGCTGCTGCGCGCCTGGGCCGAGCCGGCCAGCGAGGGACGCTTGCGCAGCGCGCTCGCCAGCGAGCTGTTCGGGCTCGACGCCGCCCGGTTGCTGGCGCGCGTCGACGACGAGCCGGCCTGGGAAGCGCAGCTCGCCGCCAACGCCGAAGACCACCGGCGCTGGCGCGAACACGGCTTCATGGCGGCGTGGCGCGGCTTCTTCGGGCGCGAAAGGTTGGCCGAAAGGCTGCTGCCGCTGCCCGACGGCGAGCGCCGCCTCACCAACCTCGCCCACCTCGCCGAGCTGCTGCAGCGCGAGAGCGAGGAGCGCCAGGGCATGGCGCCGCTGCTGGCCTGGTTCGAGGGCCGCGTGGCCGATCCGCCCGGCGGCGAGGAGGCGCTGCTGCGCCTCGAGAGCGATGCCGCGCTGGTCAAGATCGTCACCATCCACACCTCCAAGGGCCTGCAGTACCCGGTGGTGTTCTGCCCCTTCCTGTGGGACGGCAAGCTCGACGCCAAGGACCCCGCGTTCTGGCGCTTCCGCCGCGACGGCGCCTCGTGGCTGGCGCCCGACAGCGCCGCCGGCGACGACGTGCGCCTGCTCGCCCGCAGCGAAACCCTGGCGGAAAAGCTGCGCCTGCTGTACGTGGCGCTGACGCGCGCCCAGTACCGCCAGTACCTGGCCTGGGGCTGGGTGCAGGGCATGGCCACCGCGGCGCTGTCCTGGCTGCTGCACGGCCGCGACAGCCGCACCCTGCCCGAACTGGAACAGCTCGCCCTCAACCCGGCCACGCTGGAGGCCGACCTGGCGACGCTGCTCGCCGCGCACGCCGGCGAGATCGGCCGCCTCGACGCCAGCCCGCTCACGCTGCGCCTGGCGCCGCCGGAACACGCCGAGGCCGCGCTCGCCGCGCAGCCCTTCACGCGCAAGCTCTACACGCCGTGGCGCGTCGCCAGCTTCACTTCGCTCACCGCCGCGGCGCACGCCGCGCCGCCCCAGGCCGAGGCGCCCGACCACGACCGCGGCGCGCTGACGTTGGCCGAAGAAGACGCGGCGCGCCTCGACCGCTTCGCCTTCCCGCGCGGCGCGCGCGCCGGTACCTGCCTGCACGCCATGCTGGAGCGCGTCGACTTCGCCGCGGACGACGACACGCTGCGCGCCGCCGCCATCGAGCAGCTGGAACGCGCCGGCTTCGCCCTGCACTGGCAGGACGCCGCGCTCGACATGCTGCGCCGCACGCTCGCGGTGCCGCTGGACGACGGCGTGCGCCTCGCCGACGTGCCGGCCGGGCGGCGCCTGGTCGAGCTGGAATTCACCCTGCCGGTGACGCGGCTCGACGTCGCGGCGCTGGTCGGCGTGCTGACCGACCCGGCCAACGGCCTCGCCGCGCCCCTGCGCGACGCCGCCGCCGCGCTCGATTTCTACCGCGTGGTCGGCTACCTCAAGGGCTTCATCGACCTGGTGTGCGAGGCGAACGGGCGCTGGTACCTGGTCGATTACAAGTCCAACCACCTCGGCCACGACGAGGCCGCCTACCACCGCGAGGCCTTGCTGGCCTCGGTGGCGCGCGAACACTATTACCTGCAATACCTGCTCTACTGCGTGGCGCTCAGGCGCTACCTCGCGGTGCGCGGCCTCGATTTCGGTCAATGTTTCGGCGGCGTGCGCTACCTCTACCTGCGCGGGCTGACTCCCGAAGGCGGCGGGGTGTGGCGCGATCTGCCGGGCGAGCGGCTGATAGAACGACTGGACGCGCTGTTCGCCTGAGCGCATAGGAAGAAAAGGAAAACCATCACATGTTCGAATCGGCGGAAATCGGCCACAGCATCGACAAGGACAGCTACAAGGCGGCGCTGCCGGCCCTGCGCGAGGCGCTGCTCGACGTGCAGTACGAACTCAAGGAAAAGGGCGACTTCCCGGTGCTGGTGCTGATCCACGGCATCGACGGCGCCGGGCGCGGCGAGACGCTCAACCTGCTCAACGAGTGGCTCGACCCGCGCCTGATCGACACCGTGGCCTTCGACCAGCCCAACGACGAGGCGCGCGCGCGGCCGTGGATGTGGCGTTACTGGCGCGAGCTGCCGCCCAAGGGTCGGCTCGGCATCTTCTTCGGCTCCTACTACTCGGACGCGATGTTCGATTACCTCGACGGCAACAGCAGCAAGGACCGCTTCGACCGCCAGATCTCCGAAGTGCAGCGCCTCGAGCACATGCTCGCCAACGACGGCACGCTGATCATCAAGTTCTGGTTCCACCTGACGCGCGAGCAGCAGAAGAAGCGGCTGAAGACGCTGGAGAAAGACCCGGCCACCGCCTGGCGCGTCAGCCCCGGCGACTGGCAGCACTACGAGCAGTACGCGGAGATCAGGAAGAGCGCCGAGCACATGATCCGGCTGTCCAACACCGCCTACGCGCCGTGGGTGATGATCGACGGCCAGGATGCCAATTACCGCAGCCTCACCGTGGGCCAGGTGCTGCTGGCCGCGCTGCGCCAGCGCCTGCAGCTCGACCACCCCTACCTGGCGCGCAGCGAGAGCGCGCCGATCGTGCCGCCGCTCGACAACAAGCTGCTGCTGGAGACGCTGGCGCTCGACCAGGCGCTGTCCAAGGACGACTACCTGGTGAAGCTGGAAGAACTGCAGGGCCGCCTCAACCGCCTGACGCGCCATCCGCGCTTTGCCCACCACTCGCTGGTGCTGGTGTTCGAGGGCAACGACGCGGCGGGCAAGGGCGGCAGCATCCGCCGCATCACCCAGGCGCTCGACGCGCGCCGCTACCGCGTGGTGCCGGTGGCCGCGCCCACCGAGGAAGAACGCGCCCAGCCCTGGCTGTGGCGTTTCTGGCGCCACGTGCCGGGCAAGGGCCGCAGCACCATCTTCGACCGCAGCTGGTACGGCCGCGTGCTGGTGGAACGGGTCGAGGGCTTCGCCGCCGAAGCCGACTGGATGCGCGCCTACTACGAGATCAACGACTTCGAGCACCAGTTGGCCGAAAACGGCGCCATCGTGCTCAAGTTCTGGCTCGCCATCAGCCCGGAGGAGCAGCTCAAGCGCTTCCAGGCGCGCGAGGAAACCGGCTTCAAGCGCTTCAAGATCACCGACGAGGACTGGCGCAACCGCCAGCGCTGGGACGACTACAAGCACGCGGTGTGCGACATGATCGACCACACTAGCACCAGCCAGGCGCCGTGGACGCTGGTGGAGGCCAACAACAAGTACTTTGCCCGCCTGAAGGTGCTGCGTACCGTGTGCGACGCGCTGGAAGCGCGCCTGGAAAACGGCAAGCAGGGCAAGGGCGGCGGCAAGAACGGCGAGCACAAGAATGGCAACGACAAACCCGAGCACGACTGACGCCCCATGACCCCGACTCCGCCCGACAATCCGCTTGCCGCCCAGCTGCTGCCGCTGTTCGCCCGGCTCGACCCCGCCGCCGGAGCCGAGCTGGCGGCGCTGGTGGAGCAGCTCGCCGCCGCCAACCAGGCCGGCCACGTCTGCCTGCCGTTAGGTGCGCGCGCCGCCCGCCTGCCGGCCTCGCCGCTCGTGGGGCGGCCCGGCGACTACGCGCCGCTGATCCTCGACCGGGCCGGCCGGCTCTATTTCGCGCGCCACTGGTACGACGAGGAGCGCCTGGCGCGCCGTCTTGCCGCGCTCGCCGCCGCACCCTTCGACGTCGACGCGGCGCGCCTCGCCGCCGTGCTGGCGCGGCTGTTCCCCACCGCCGACCCGGCGCGGCCGGACCGCCAGAAGCTGGCCGCGGCGCTGGCGCTGCGGCAACGCCTGGTGGTGATCTCCGGCGGCCCCGGCACCGGCAAGACCACCACCGTGGTGCGCCTCTTGGCGGCGCTGGCCGAGCTGTCGCCGCGCCCGCTGGCGATGGCGATGGCGGCCCCCACCGGCAAGGCGGCGGCGCGCCTGACCGAATCGGTGCAGGGGGCCAGCGCGCAGCTCGCGCTCGACGCCGCGGTGCGGCGTCAGTTGCCCGACAGCGCGCAAACGCTGCACCGCCTGCTGGGCCTGCGCCCTGGGCTCGCCACGCCGCGCCACCACGCCGGCCATCCCTTGCCGCTCGACGTGCTGGTGGTGGACGAGGCGTCGATGATCGACCTCGCGCTGATGGCCAAGACGCTCGACGCGCTGCCGCCGCACGCGCGATTGATTTTACTCGGCGACCGCGACCAGCTCGCCTCGGTCGACCCCGGCGCGGTGCTGGGTGAACTGTGCCAGACGGTGAGCTACTGCCCGGACACGCTGGCCTGGCTCGCCCAGGCCTGCGGCGTGCTGCCGGAAGGGCTCGCCACCGTGCCGCACGCGCTGGCCGACAGCGTGGTGCTGCTGACGCACAGCCACCGCTTCGCCGCCGACAGCGGCATCGGCGCGCTGGCGCGCGCGGTCAATGCCGGCGACGCCGCCCGGGCGCTCGCCGTGCTCGACGACGCCGCCTGTCCCGACGTCGCCTGGCAGCCCGGCGATCTGGCCGAGGGGCTGTGGCAGGCGCGCCAGGGCTACTTCGCCGCGGTCGCCGCCGGCGCCGCGCCGGATGAGCTGCAGCGCGAGTTCGGCCGCTTCATGGTGCTGGCGGCGGAGCGGCGCCAGGTCGACGCCTGCAACCGCGCCGTCGAGGCGCGGCTGGAAGCCGCCGGGCGCAAGTCGCCTGAGCGCGACAACTACCCCGGCCGGCCGCTGATGATCACCGAGAACGACTACGGCATCGGCCTGTTCAACGGCGACATCGGCTTCACGGTGCAGCGCGCCGACGGCCTGCGCGTGGCTTTTCCCAGCGCCGACGGCGGCTGGCGCGAGATCGCGCCGGGGCGGCTGCCGGCGCACCAGACGGTGTTCGCCATGACCGTGCACAAGAGCCAGGGCTCGGAGTTCGAGCGCGTCTGGCTGGCGCTGCCCGAGGCGGCTTCGGCCAACCTCAACCGCGCCCTGGTCTACACCGCGATCACGCGCGCGCGGCGCGAGTTCGCGGTGCAGGGCAGCGCCGCGGTGTGGAGCGCCGCCCTGGCGCGCGCCCCCGAGCGCGCCTCCGGCTTGGCCGAGCGCCTCGACGAGGGCTGAGGCCGGCCATGGCGGAAGAGGGGCGCCATGGCGCGGCCGTAATGGTACGCGCGTCCTCCCGCGACGCACCCCCAGCGGGTGGCGATGTGGCAAGGGGAGGGGCGGGACATCGGGTTGGCGCCGTGCCGCGTCGAACCGTGCAGAAATTCGAGCCAACTGCTTGAAACTTCCGTAACATGGCGGGCTGTTTCGACCACAACAGCGTCATGGAGGACCCATGCAAGTGGAAGCCGTGCTGGACTACCTGTCCGGCGTCACCCGCTACGACCGATCGGCCTTTACCGAACTCGCCATCGACGGCGAGGTGCTGGGCAGCGTCAACGCCGCCTGGTGCGAACGCCTGCTCGCCAGCGAAGCGGCGCTGTTCGTCGCCAGCGAGCGCGGCCTGTCCTGTACCCTGGCGGGCGACTACGCCCACTTCAGCCGCGAGCTCGCCGCCGCGGCGCAGCGCTGGCAGCAGGCCGGCTGGCTCAACGGCTGGCGCAACGAGAACTTCACCGCGTTCCGCCTCGACGGCACCCCGCTGTTCGAACTGGAGCGCGCCGCCTTCCGCCCGCTCGGCCTCACCAGCCGCGCGGTCCATCTCAACGGTCTGGTACGAGGCGCCGACGGCACGCTGCGCATGTGGATCGGCCGGCGCAGCCCGGACAAGGCGGTCGACCCCAACCGCATGGACAACCTGATGGGCGGCGGCATTGCCGCTGGCGAGTCGATCGCGCTGGCGTTGGAGCGCGAGGGCTGGGAAGAGGCCGGCATCCCGGCCGACCGCCTGGAACTGCTGCGCCCCGCCACCCGTCTCCTGGCCGAGCGCCCGGTGCAGCGCGGCCTGCACCGCGAATGGCTGTACACCTTCGACCTGTGGCTGAACGAAGGCGAAATCCCCTGCAACCAGGATGGCGAGGTGGCCGAGCACGTGCTGCTCGAGCTCGCCGAGGTGGAGCAGCTGATCGTCGACCAGCGCTTCATGATCGACGCCGCGCTGGTGACCATCGACTGCCTGAGCCGGCTGGGCTACTGGGGCGAGCAGAGCGCCCGCGTCGAGGCCGCGCTGGCCGAACTGCGCTATCCGCTCTGATTCCCCGCGCGTTTCGACCCGACAGGCAGGCTCGTGAGCCTGCCTTTTTTGCGTTCACTGCGCAGGATCGGTGGCGGCACGTTTCCTGACGCAGCCGCAGCGTCACGGTGCCGCCCTCCGGGGTGTGGCGGATGGCGTTGTTGACCAGGTTGGTCAGCAGCTCTTCCCGCAGCACCTCGTTGCCGGGCAGGATGGCGTCGAGATCGGGCGGCTCCCGTTCCAGAGCGAGATCGAGCTCCTTGCCGCGCGCCTCCTTGAGGCGTGCCACGCACTCCCTTTCGGCCAACCTAGCGGCGAGCGCCCTCGGGCAAAGCTCCACGCGTGCCGTCCCCCCGGTGCAGCCACGTCGTCTATGCATTTTGGTTGGCAGTGACTATATCTTCTTCATGCGGCATGCCATGGGGATTTCCGTTTGTATGGCATTGACGCTGTGGCAGGATCATCGACGATGACGTCCGGAATCTTCATGCGCGCAGGTGCGGATCTCCGGCGTACAGGCCAAACAAGGAGGCTGCATGGCACGCTGATGAAACGGGTTCGGCCCCGTTTTGCCCGCCTTCCCCTGATTGCTTTCGCCAGCAGCGCTTTTTCTCCATCCACCCTGGAAAACAGGCATGCAACCACCCCGCGTCAGTACCAACCGCCGCCTGCTGAGTTTCGCCTGGCCATTCGTCGTGGCCGTGGTGCTTTTGGTGCTGCTGGGCGGGTTGAGCCAGAACGTGCTGTCGGCGGTGCGCGCCTACATCGCCGGCGAGAGCCTGTGGTCGAAGGGCCAGAAGGATGCGGTGTACTACCTCGAACGCTACGCCGAGACCGGTTCCGAGCTGGCCTACCAGCAATACCGCGACGCCATCCGCGTGCCGCTGGCCGACAGCAAGGCGCGCCGGGCGCTGGACCGTCCCGATCCCGACACCGCCGCCGCCGCCGTGGGGTTCCTGCAGGGGGCCAACGACCCGGACGACATCCCCGAGCTGATCTGGCTGTTCCTGCGCTTTCGCCGCGTCAGTTATCTCGATCAGGCCATCGTCTACTGGGCTGAGGGTGATCGCCTGCTGGGCGAGCTCGATCAGGTGGCCCGGCGCTTGCGCCAGGGCCGGGCGAGCGGCGCCCTGAGCGCGGCGCAGGCGGCCGAGCTCAAGCTCCAGATCCAGGAGATCAACCGGGAGGTCACGCCGCTGGAGCACGCCTTCTCCAACGTGCTGGCGGAGGGAGGGCGCGTCATCCAGCGCCTGCTGGCCGCCGTCAACTTGGTCAGCGCCACCGTCCTGATCCTGTTCGCCTTGCTGCGCACGCGCCAGCTGATCCGCCAGAGCGAGCTGTTCGAGCAGGCTCTGGGCGAGAGCGAGGAGCGCCTCGCCCTCGCGGTCAGTGGCAGCGACTACGGCATCTGGGACTGGAACATCGCCGAGGGCAGTGTCTATTATTCGCCGCGTTTCAAAGCCATGCTGGGCCTGGCCGAGCATGAGCTGGAGGGCTCCGTCGGTGCGTTCTGGGCGCATCTGCACCCGGACGACACGGTGCCGACGCGCGACAGCCTGGAGCGGCATCTGGCGGGCGAGGGCGGCTACGACGTCGAGTACCGCCTGCGCACCCGCAACGGCGGCTATCGCTGGTTCCGGGCGCGCGGCCAGGCTCTGCGCGACGCCGCCGGGCGGGCGGTGCGCATGTCGGGCTCGATCTTCGACATCACCGACCGCAAGTTGGCCGAAGGCGCCCTGCACGCCGAGCAGGAACGCGCCCAGGTCACCCTGGCCTCGATCGGCGACGCCGTGATTACCCTCGACGGCGGCGGCCAGGTCGACTACCTCAATCCGGTGGCCGAGCAACTGATCGGCCACCCGCTGGCGCAGGCGCATGGCCGTCGCCTGGGTGCCTTGTGCTGCCTGTTCGAGGAGGGGCTGTCGCCGGAGCGGCCGGTCCGTCTCGAGCCGCTGCTCAACGAGGCGGCGCCGCCCGGCGCCGGGCGCAACCTGCTGCTGGAGCGGCACGACGGCTCGCGCGTCTCGGTGTGCATGGTGAGCGCCCCGATCTTCGACAGCCAGGGCGGGGTGTCCGGCAAGGTGCTGGTGTTCCACGACATGACGCGCGAACGCCTGTATATCGAAAGCCTGTCCTGGCAGGCCAGCCACGACGCCCTCACCGGGCTCACCAACCGCCACGAATTCGAGCGCCGCCTGACGCGGCTGCTGGAGACCACCGTCGGGCGCCAGCAGTACCACGTGCTGATGTACCTCGACCTCGACCAGTTCAAGGTGGTCAACGACACCTGCGGCCATGCCGCCGGTGACGAACTGCTGCGCCAGGTGTGCGTGCTCTTGTCCCAGCAGCTGCGCGAGGGCGACACCCTGGCGCGCCTGGGCGGCGATGAATTCGGCGTGCTGCTGCAGAACTGTCCGCCCGAAGCGGCGCTGCCGGTCGCCGAGAAGCTGCGTCAGACCGTGTGCGACCTGCACTTCAGCTGGAATGGCCAGCCGTTCGCGATCAGTGCCAGCATCGGAGTGGTGCACATTTCCGGGGTGCCGACCACACTCAAGGAGGTGATGCGCGCCGCCGACGTGGCCTGCTACATGGCCAAGGAGAAGGGGCGCAACCGGGCGCAGCTGTACGCCGCGGACGACGCCGAACTGACCGTCCGCTACGGCGAAATGGAGTGGGTGCAACGCCTGCACCGCGCGCTGGAAGACGATCGTTTCCGCCTCTACGCGCAGACCATCGCCCCGCTCGGCGACGGCTCGGCCGCACCGCATTTCGAGCTGCTGCTGCGGCTGCTCGACGAGTACGGCATGCTGGTGCCGCCGAGCGCCTTCATCCCGGCCGCCGAACGCTACAACCTGATGGCGACCATCGATCGCTGGGTGGTGCGCACGGCGCTGGCCATGCTGGCGGCGCGGACCTCGCCGGGCAGCGAGTGGACCTGTGCCATCAACCTTTCCGGCGCCTCGCTGTGCGACGACGATTTTCTCGGTTTCCTGCGCGCCGAGCTGTCCGGCAGCGGCATCGATCCGGCGCATCTGTGTTTCGAGGTGACCGAGACCAGCGCCATCGCCAACCTGGCCTGCGCCACCGAATTCATGCGCGAACTGCGCCAGCTGGGCTGCCGCTTCTCGCTCGACGATTTCGGCGCCGGCATGTCGTCGTTCGGCTACCTCAAGCACCTGCCGGTGGATTTCCTGAAGATCGACGGCGGCTTCGTCAAGGACATGCTGGACGACCCCGTCGACCATGCCATGGTCGAGGTGATCAACCACATCGGCCACGTCATGGGCAAGCAGACCATCGCCGAGTTCGCCGAACACCCGGGCATCCTGGAGGCGCTCAAACGCATGGGGGTCGATTACGCCCAGGGCTACGGCGTGGCCAGACCGCTGCCGCTGGCCGAGGTGCTGGCCCAGCACTTTCCCGCCACCGCGCCCGACGTCGTGCCGTCCTTGGCGCCCGCCGGCAGCCAGCCGGGTTGCCCGCAGCAGTCCGTGTGAGGCGATCCGGCCGGCGCGATGAAGGCCTCCGGGCGGGCCCGCTCAAGGAGATGGCCGGCTATGCGCCGGGAGCGCTTGGGCCAGCAGGGCCGGCGCCGGGCGATCTGTTCCGCCGCGCGGCGCGTTTCGCGTATCCGGGGTGAATGGGCGGGGCCGGGGAGGGGACGGCGCTCACTCCGCCAGGAACAGGTAGCCCATGCCGCGCACGGTCTGGATCCACGACAGGCTGTCGGGGCGCGCGCAGGGCCGTCCGCTGGCGCGCTTCGACCGCAGCATCGACGTGCACATGAGCAGCATCCGCCAGAAGCTCGGCCCCTTGCCCGACGGCCGCTCCTGCATCCAGACCGTGATCCGTCGCGGCTACCAGTTCATCAAGGCCTGAGCCATGGGACGCCTGCTCTGGAAACTGTTCCTGATCCTGTGGCTGGCCCAGATCACCACCGCGCTCGGCGTCGGTGTCGCCCTCAGCCTGCGCCATCAGTTCGAATCCCCGCGTGCCACCGAACTGGCGCGGCAGGACCGGGCGCAGCGGCCGCCGCCCCGGCACCGCTGCTGGCGCGCTACCTGTCCAAGCCGATCCGTCTGATGCGCGGCGTCTTCGATGCCGTGGCTGACGCCCAGTTCGAGGCCGGCCTGTCGGGCTGCCGCGTGGAACTGCAGATCGAGCACGACGGCCGTATCGCCGCCCGCCCGTGGCCGACGACAACAGTGACGCGGTGACGACAGGGGGAGCCGTGTGTCCCCCGGAGGCAGGGTTGCCGCGAAAGGGCGCCGGGGACAAAAACGGACGGCAGGAAAGCAAAAAGGGTTAGCGAAAAGATGTCGCTAACCCTTTGAATTCTTGGCGCACCCGATTGGAATCGAACCAACGACCTTCAGCTTCGGAGGCTGACACTCTATCCAACTGAGCTACGGGTGCTTTGCAGAGCAGGCGGATGATAGCTTAACTGCCCCGGCGCGTCCAGTGAGGGGCTTTTGCCATGCCGAGAGGGTTCTCGTATAATCCCCCTGATTTCTTCATTGTCATTAATATTTCAGGCGAGGCTCGGAATGAGTAATGGGAACGGGATGGCCCCGGGACAGGTTGTCAAGGTCCTGATCGGCGTCGTTGTCTTTCTGGTCGTGGCGATCTGGCTGCTGGCCAAGCTGGCAACCAGTGGTTTCAACGTGGATGCCGAAGTCATGACCAAGGAAGCGGTAGCCGCTCGCCTGAAACCGGTCGGCGAATCCGTCGCCAGCGACGCGCCCCCGGGCATGCGCAACGGTGAACAGGTGTTCAAGGCCATCTGTATTTCCTGTCACGGTACCGGCCTGGCCGGCTCGCCCAAGTTCGGCGACGCCGGCGCCTGGGCGCCGCGTATCGCCAAGGGCTTCGACACCCTGGTACAGCACGCGCTGGGCGGCTTCAACGCCATGCCGGCCAAGGGCGGCGCCGCCGACCTGAGCGACGACGAAGTGAAGCGCGCCGTGGCCTACATGGCCAATGCCGGCGGTGCCAAGTTCACCGAGCCGAAAGTCGGCGGCGAAGGCGGCGCGGCGCTCGACCCGAACGTGGCCGGCAAGAAGATCTTCGACAGCGTTTGTACCGCCTGCCATTCCACCGGCGCCGCCGGTGCGCCGAAGTTCGGCGACAAGGCCGCCTGGGCTCCGCGTCTGAAGCCGGGTCTGGACGAAGTGGTGAAGATCGCCACCAAGGGCCTGAACGCCATGCCGCCTAAGGGTGGCTTCACCGGCAGCGACGAAGAATTCAAGGCCGCCGTCGAATACATGGTGAACAACTCCAAGTAAGCCTGCCTAGGCTTTCCAGATACCAGAAACGCGCCCTCGGGCGCGTTTTTTTGTGCCCCGCCGCCACGGCCCGAAACCTTCCGGCACCGGCGTGAGCCGCCTCAGTCCCGTGGCGCCTGCTCCGACCCGGGCCAGCTCAGGCCGTGTTCCCGCAGCAGCGGCTCCAGCCAGTGGCGCAGTCGGTCGCAATGCTTTCCCTCCCAGTACAGCTTGCGGCAGCTCTGGCAACGGTAGAAGTGGCGCTGGTAGGCGTAGACGCGCGGCGGTGTCTCGGCGGCGACACTGGCGCGCGTCACCGCTTCGATGGCGCCGTTGCAGCGCGCGCAGCGGCTGAACAGGCGCAGCTGACGCCACAGATCGAAGCGCTCCAGCACCTCGAGCAGCTGCTCGCGCGGCATGATGGCACGCAGGAAGGCGCCGTGCGTCACGGCATTGCGCTTCAGCAGTCCGACGTCGCGCGTGAGCAGGATGCGGTGCTCGGCCAGCGCGACCTGCGCCAGTTCCTCGTCCGGCCAGTCGTTGCGGTACAGCGTATCGAGCCCGAGCAGGCGCAGGTAGCGCGCCAGCCGGCCAAGATGGACATCGAGCACGAAGCAGGGGTGGCGTAGCGGCGCCGGGCGCAGCCGGTTCAGCTCGGCGAGGTCGAAGCGCTCGAAGGTCGGGTAGACCGCCACCCGTTCGCCGCCGTGCAGATGGTGCTGGAAATCCACCGACACGCCGTCCACCAGGATCAGGTCGACCTCGGTATGCGGCACCCCCAGCGCCTGGATGCGGTCCTTGACAGTGGGGCTGCCGCTGAAGGCATGGCGAAAACTGACCTTGCGCCGGGCGGGCGGCAAAAAATCGTTCAGCTCCTCGTAGAAGCGGAATTCGCAGTGCTTGAGGGACTTCGGGGCGCGCGACATGTATGCACTATAACCCTAGAAACAGCCGCTGTTTTGCCGTGCCGTGGCAGCGTGTCGGGAGCGCACGGCGGCCAGCGGCGAACCCGGACGATTGGCTGCGGCCAGGCGACAAGGGGCGCCAAGACCGCCAACTTGAGTGGAGTGAGCGATATGGACGTTTCATGGATTGTCGTCGCCGACAGCCGGCGCGCACGGATTTTCCAGCCCGAGGCCGGTGGGCACAAGCTGACGGAAACGGCGGAAATCAGTGCGGAGGAGGGGGAGGCCGCCGCGGGCGGCAACCATGCCGAGCCGCCGCGCGGCGGGCACCGGACCATGGTGACGCGCAGCGACCCGCAGGAGCACGATGCCGCCGCGTTCGCCCGCAAGCTGGCGAACGCCCTGACCCAGGGACGCGCCGACGGCAGTTTCGAGCGGCTGGTGCTGGTGGCGCCGCCGCACTTCCTCGGCCAGTTGGGCGAGTGCCTGCCCAAAGAGGTCGAGCGCATGGTGGCGCTCAAGGTGTCGCAGGAACTGACCCATCTCGATGCCGCGGCCATCCGCGAGCATCTGCCGGCGCGCTGGTGAGCGCCGCTTTCATCCGGTGGCCGCACTTCGCCCCGTGAGCGTCGGTGGCCTTCTGCGCGAGCGAGGCTCTGCGAGAGACTCGCTCCGCCCTGATCCTCGGGTACGCCGCGGATGCTACGGTTTCCTGGCGCCTGCGGCGGTCACGCTGTCCGGGCGGTTTCGCCCCGGCTGAAACACGTTCTCCGTCCAGGTCGATGGCGGCACGCTACTCGGCGCCGCCCTTGCCCTTCTTGCCTTCCAGCATCGCACTCAGGCTCGCCAGCCGCGACTTGCCCTCGCTCTTGCTGACCACCGGCTCGGCGCCCGGCTTGCCGAAGTGGCGCAGGTCGTCGCCGTTGATCTCGTCGATGAAGCGCGACGGGTCGACGAACTGCCACTCGCCGGCGCGCCTGCGCTTGACGCAGTGGGTCAGCGTCAGGCTCCTCTGGGCACGGGTGATGCCGACGTACATCAGCCGCCGCTCCTCCTCGATCATGCCGTTTTCCACCGATTCGCTGTGCGGCAGGATGCCTTCCTCGCAGCCCACCAAGAACACGTGCGGGTACTCCAGGCCCTTGGAGGCGTGCAGCGTCGACATGTGCACCGCGTCCAGCTCGCCCTCGTCGCGCCCCTCCAGCATGGTGATCAGCGCGATCAGCTGGGTCAGCTCGATCAGGTTCTTGTTGTCGGCCTCGCCCTTCCTGGCGAGCCAGGCCACCATCTCCTGCACGTTCTTCCACTTGGTCTCGGCGGCGCGCGGGCTGTCCTCGCTGTCGTACAGCCAGGTCTCGTAGCCGATCGCCTTGAGCATCTCCTGCGCCAGCTCCCCGGCCGGCTCGCGCAGCGCGCGGTACTGCAGATGATTGATGAAGTCGCAGAATTGCGTCAGCGGCTCCAGCTGGGCGTGCTGCACCTGCAGCCGGAAGCCTTCCTCGTACGCCGCGGCAAACAGGCTCTTCTTGCGCTCGCCGGCCCAGGCGCCGAGCTTCTCCAGCGTGCCGGCGCCGACGCCGCGCTTGGGCGTGGTCAGGGCGCGGATGAAGGCCGGGTCGTCGTCCGGGTTGGTGATCAGCCGCATGTAGGCGATCACGTCCTTGACCTCGGCCTTGTCGAAGAAGCTCTGCCCGCCGGACATCTGGTAGGGGATGCGCTGGTTGCGCAGCGCCTGCTCGAAGATGCGCGCCTGGTAGTTGCCACGGTAGAGGATGGCGTAGTCCTTGAACTCGGTGCGGCATTCGAACTTGTGCGCCAAGAGGCGCTGCACCACCACCTCGGCCTCGTGCTCCTCGTCCTTGCAGCGGATGACGTGGATCGGCTCGCCCAGGCCCAGTTCGCTCCACAGCTGTTTCTCGAACAGCTTGGGGTTGTTCGAGATCACCGAGTTGGCGGCGCGCAGGATGCGCGCGGTGGAGCGGTAGTTCTGCTCCAGCTTGATGATCTTGAGCTTGGGGAAATCCTGCTGCAACAGGCGCAGGTTCTCCATGTTGGCGCCGCGCCAGGCGTAGATGCTCTGGTCGTCGTCGCCCACCGCGGTGAACATGCCGCGCACCCCGGTCAGCAGCTTCACCAGCTGGTACTGGCAGGTATTGGTGTCCTGGTATTCGTCGAGCAGCAGGTAGCGCAGCTTGTGCTGCCACTTCTGCAGCACCTCCTCGTTGTTGCGGAACAGCTCCACCGGCAGCCGGATCAGGTCGTCGAAGTCCATCGCCTGGTAGGCGGTGAGGGTGTCCTGGTAGGCGAGGTAGGTGGTGGCGCAGATGCGTTCCCACTCGTTTTCGGCCAACGTGAGCGCCTCCTCGGCGCTCTTGAAGTCGTTCTTCCACAGCGAGATCTGGCTTTGCACCTTGCGCACCTCGTCCTTGGCGGTGGTGCGCAGCAGGTCGGAGATGATCTTGCCGGCGTCGTAGGCGTCGAGGATCGAGAACTGCGGCTTGTAGCCCAGGTGCGGCGCCTCCTGGCGCAGGATTTGCATGCCCAGCGAGTGGAAGGTCGACACCGTCAGCCCGCGCACCTCGGCCGGTGTCATCAGCTTGGTGACGCGCTCCAGCATCTCGCGCGCCGCCTTGTTGGTGAAGGTGATGGCCGCGATGTTGCGCGCATCCATCTTCGCTTCGCGGATCAGGTGCATGATCTTGAAGGTGATCACCCGGGTCTTGCCGGAGCCGGCGCCGGCCAGCACCAGTAGCGGGCCGTCGAGGTAATGGATGGCCGCGCGTTGCGGCGGATTGAGCTGGGGTGCTGACATGGCGTTTCCGGTGGGAGGCGACGCGCCGGAGGGGGCGCGTCGCAAATCGGTAATGCAGGCCGGGCATTGTAGCATGCGGTATCATCGCGCTAGTGCGGACGGCCCTTTTCTGCCGGTCTGCCAATCGAGGACAATTAACCATGGCAACCTACGCAATCGGCGACATTCAGGGCTGTTTCGGCCCGTTCCAGCAACTCCTGCGCCAGATCGAATTCAACCCCGGACGCGATACGCTCTGGCTCACCGGCGACCTGGTCAATCGCGGCCCCGAGTCGCTCGAAGTGCTGCGCTGGGTGTTCCGCCACCGCCAGCAGGTGCAGATCGTGCTGGGCAACCACGACCTGCACCTGCTGGCGGTGGCCGAGGGCTTCGGCAAGGTGCGCTCCGACGACACCCTGCTCGACATCCTCAACGCCGGCGACGGCAAGCTGCTGCTCGACTGGCTGCGCTGCCAGCCCTTGATGATCGAACAGCAGGGCTACGCCATGGTGCATGCCGGCCTGTTGCCGGAATGGACCGTCGACCGTGCCATGGGGTTGGCCGAAGAAGTGGAAGACTGCCTGTCCGGGCCGCGTTACCGCGACTTCCTGTCGCGTCTCTACGGCAACAAGCCGACGCGCTGGAGTGACGAGCTCAAGGGCATCGACCGGCTGCGGCTGGTGGTCAACGCCATGACGCGGATGCGGCTGGTGACGCGCGACGGCGAGCTGGACCTGGCGTTCAAGGGCGAACTCGACAAGGCGCCCGCCAACCTGCTGCCGTGGTTCGACGCGCCGGGGCGGCGCAGCGCCGGCACCCCGATCATCTGCGGCCACTGGTCGGCGCTCGGCCTCTACGTCACCGAAGACATCCTCTCCATCGATACCGGCTGCCTGTGGGGCGGCAGCCTGACCGCGCTCAGGCTGGAGGATCGGCAGGTGTTCTCGCTGCCGTGTCCGGCCGAGCAGGCGTTATCCTGAGCCCACGCACGATCTCGTCGCGTGCCGCCTCGGCCAGCTCGAAGCGGGTCGGCTCGCGGCTGGTGCCGGCGGCGCTGATGCGGCTGCCGTAACGCAGCTCCACCCGCATCGCCGGGGTGGCCAGGATGCTGCGCAGGCTTTCCATGAAGGTGGTGTCGCCGGCGTAGGCGGCGGCGGTGCACGGCGTGTCGTGCGGCGTGCGGTAGCTCAGCGCCACCGGCTGCACCGTGCCGCGCGACTGGCGCACCGATTCGAACAGCGAGGCCTTGAACGGCAGCAGCACGCTGCCGTCCGAGGTGGTCGCCTCGGGAAACACCGCCATGCAGCCGCCGTTCTCCAGCGCCCGCGCCAGGTGCTGGTTGACGCGGCTGGCATCGCGCCGGTTGTTGCGGTCGATGAACACCGTGCCGGCGCTGGCCACCAGCCAGCCCGCCACCGGCCAGCGCTGGATCTCCCGCTTGGCGACGAAGCGCGACACCGTCGAGCTGTTCAGCACGAAGATATCCAGCCACGACACGTGGTTGGCCACCAGCAAGGTGTTGTTCGGGTAGAACCCGGGCGAGTCGCCGGACACCTCCACCGTCACCCCCAGAATCTGCAACAGCTTGCGCGACCAGCGCTGCGTCACCACGGCGCGCTCGGCGTAGGCCAGGCGCGGGAAGCGGGTGGCGACGATGATCAGGCCGATGGCGATGTGCCATCCCATGCGGGCCAGACGGAAACAGCGGGTGGGCAGCGAAGTAGGGCGAGTCGGGCGCATCGGCAACGGCGAGGATGGGGAAGGAAGGCGATGCTCCGACTCTACCATGGCTGGCAATGCGGACAGTAGTAGGAACTCCGCTGCCCCTGGCGAATCTGACGTATCAATGAGCCGCAGGTGTGGCAGGGCTCCTCGGCGCGACCGTACACCGCGTAAGTCTGCTGGAAGTAACCGGGCTTGCCGCTGGCACCGACGAAGTCGCGCAGCGTGCTGCCGCCGGCCTCGATGGCGCGTGCCAGGATGCTCTTGATGGCCGCGGCCAGGCGCTCGCAGTCGGCATGGGTCAGGCGGCGTGCGGCACGCCCCGGACGGATGCCGGCCTGGAACAGGGACTCGTTGGCGTAGATGTTACCCACCCCCACCACCACATGATTGTCCATCAGCAACTGCTTGATCGACGTCGTGCGCCCGCGGCTGGCGCGGTACAGCGTGTCGGCGTCGAACGCGTCGCCGAGCGGCTCCGGTCCCAGCGCCGCCAGCAGCGGGTGGAACTCCACCGGCCCGATGTGCCACAGCATGGCGCCGAAGCGGCGCGGGTCGCGATAGCGCAGCGCGGTGCGCCCGTCCAGGATGAGGTCGATATGGTCGTGTTTTTGCGGCGGCGTGTCGGCCGCCACCAGCCGCAGGCTGCCGGACATGCCAAGATGCACCAGCAGCGTGCCGCTGGCGAACTCCAGCAGCAGGTATTTGGCGCGGCGGCGCACCGCCAGTACCGGCAGGCCGCTGAGGGTCGCGGCCAGTGCCGGTGGCACCGGCCAGCGCAGGCGTCCCTCACGTACCACGACGTCGGTGATGGTGGCGCCGGTGAGATGTGGCTCGACCCCGCGCCGGGTGGTTTCCACTTCAGGTAATTCTGGCATGTTATTCCACGCTCCACGGCCATCAATAATATCAATGAGCGTGGTATTCTACGCTTTCGCCGGGTCAAGATTCCATGCACATGAAACCGTTAAACCGAACCCTTCCCCTCCTCCTGGTGCTGCTGCTGTCCGCCTGCGCGGTGACTCGTCCGCCTGAACGCAGCGCGGCGCCGGCCACCCCCAGGCGGAGGCGACGGACAACGCGCCCGACGACGACAGTGCCGACGCCGCCAAGGCCGAAGCCACCGCGGCCGACGCCGGGCTGCCCAAGGTCGAGCTCGACAGCCACATCCTGTTCGGCGTGCTGGCCGGCGAGATCGCCGCCCAGCGCGGCGCGGCGGGGGCGTCGGCGGTTACCTATCTCGACCTCGCACGGCAAACCCGCGACCCGCGCCTGGCGCAGCGTGCCGCCGAGTTCGCGCTGTTTTCCGGCCAGCTCAAGGTCGCCTCCGAGGCGCTGACGCTGTGGGTCGAGCTCGACCCCGACTCCGACATCGCGCGCGAACAGCTGCTGATCACCCTGCTGCGCTCCGGCAAGCTGGCCGAAAGCCGGCCCCTGGTGGAAGAGCTGCTCAAGCGCGAGCCGGCACGCGCCGGCGCCGTCTTCGTGCAGCTGGCGCGGCTAACCGCGCTGCAGGGCGACAAGCAGGGGGCCTACCAGCTGATCCAGCAACTGGCGGAGCGTTACCCCGATCTGCCGGAAGCACGCTTTGCGGTGCTCGCGGTGGCGGCGGAGGTCGGCAACGAGAGCGTAGCCGAGCAGGAACTCGACCGCCTGGCGCGCATCGCCCCCAAATGGGATCTGCCGGTGGCTTGGCAGACCGACCGGCTGCGCCGCAGCGACCTCAACGTCGCGATTGCTTTCCTGAAAAAAGAGCTGGACCGGCGCCCCGACGCCGGGCTGGAGCTGAAAATGGCGTATCCGCGCCTGCTGGTCGGCGCCAAGCGTTTCGACGAAGCGCGCCGCGCCTTCGAGGTACTGCTCCAGACCCAGCCCAAGAACGCCGAGTTGCTGTACGGTGCCGGCCTGCTGGCCTTGCAGCAGCGTGACCTGCCCGTGGCCAAGCGGCACCTGGAGGCGGCGCTGACGGAAAAGCACCCCGAAAGCGACTTCATCCGTTACACCCTCGGCCAGTTGGCCGAAGAGCAGGACGACGTACCCGGCGCCCGGCGCTGGTACGAAGCGGTAGGGCAGGGCGCGCAATACCTGCCGGCGCAGGGGCGTCTGGCCGAGCTGGACGCCGCCGCCGGCAACCCCGACGCCGGCATCGCCCGGCTGCAGAAGCTCGAGATCGGCGGCACGGGCCGCGCCCAGGTGGTGCTGGCGCAGTCGCAGATCGCCCGCGAGGCCAAGCGCTACGACCTGGCGCATGCCCTGTTGAGCCAGGCGTTGCAAGAAGCCCCGGGCACCCCGGAGCTGCTCTACGAACGGGCGCTGGTGGCCGATCTGATGGGCAACGTTGAAGGCGCCGAGAGCGACCTGCGCGCCTATCTCAAGGAAAAGCCCGACGACCCGCAGGGACTCAACGCCCTCGGCTATACCTTGGCCAACCGCACCACGCGCTATCAGGAAGCCTTGGGCCTGATCCAGAAAGCCCTGCAGGCCGAGCCGGACAACCCGATGGTGCTCGACAGCATGGGCTGGGTGTTGTTCAAGCTGGGCCGTCTCGAGCCGGCGCGCGAGCACCTCGAGCGCGCCTTCGCGGTGTCGCCGGACGCCGAGATCGCGGCGCATTACGGCGAGGTGCTGTGGCAGCTCAACCGCCGCGATGAAGCGCGTGCGGTGTGGCAGAAGGCCACCGGTAGCGAATCCGGCCTGGAAATGCTGAAGAACACCGTGCACCGCCTGGAGCAGCCATGAGCCGTTGGCTGGCACTGGGCCTGTGCGGCCTGCTCTTGACCGGCTGCGCCACGCGCGACGTCGCGTTCCGGCCGCAAGCCGAGGCGACCCGGCCGCGCGATACCCCGTTTTCGATCTCCGGCCGGCTGTCGGTCAAGGCCGACGGCAAGGGGCAGGTCGCCAACTTCGACTGGAATCACGATGCCGTGCGCGACCAGCTGTCGATCAACAGCCCGATCGGCTCCACCGTGGCGCGCGTCGAGCGCGACGAGAGCGGCGTGACGCTGCAGGCCGACGGCAAGACCTACCAGGCGGCGGACGTGGAAAGCCTGACCCAAGAGGCGCTGGGCTGGCCCTTGCCGCTCTCCAATCTCGCCTGGTGGATTCGCGGCCAGGCTGCGCCGGACTGGCCGCAGAACGTCTCCGCCGACGGTGTGCTGCACCAGCAGGGCTGGTCCATCCGTTTCGTCAGCGACGCCGATCAGCCCGGCCCGTACCCGAAGCGGGTCGAAATGGAGCGCGACCGGCTGTCGATCCGCCTGGTCGTGCACGCCTGGCGCTGAGGATCGCGCCATGGTCTTGCCGCGCAATCCCCGGGAGCTTAGGTGTCGCTCTGCGCGTGCGTGGCTCCGGTGGAAATTCGCGCCGCCATGATCCTCCGGTATTCCATACCCATTCCGGTGCCAGTGCCGTTTATCGCCCTCTAGAGGGCGGCGCGCGACCGACCCTGAACCGGTTCTGAGTTTTCTCCATAATTCCGTTTTTCGAGTTCTTCCGATATGACCGCCGTCTTCCATGCCTATCCGGCTCCGGCCAAACTCAATCTGATGCTCAAGGTGGTGGGGCGCCGCGCCGACGGCTACCACCTGCTGGAAACCGTGTTCCGCTTCATCGACTACAGCGACACCGTCGAGCTGGCCGTGCGCGACGACGGCGTGATCGAGCTGCTGAACCCGATCGACGGCGTGCCGGCCGAGCGCGACCTGACGGTGCGCGCGGCACGCCTGCTGCAACAGCACAGCGGCACCTCGCTCGGCGCCTCGATCCGCCTCACCAAGCGCATTCCGATGGGCGGTGGTCTGGGCGGCGGCAGTTCCGACGCCGCCACCGTGCTGCTGGCGCTCAACGCGCTGTGGCAGACCGCTGTGCCGCGCGAAACCCTGATGCAGCTGGGCCTGAAGCTGGGGGCCGATGTGCCGGTCTTCATCTTCGGCCGCAACGCCTTTGCCACCGGTATCGGCGAGGAACTGACCGAGCTGGAGCTGCCGGAAAAGTGGTACGTGGTGTTGCATCCGGGGGTGCATGTGCCGACTGCTGAAATTTTTTCGTCAGAACTGTTGACAAGGGATTCCGGTATCAGCATAATGCGAATCCTCGAAACAACGCAGCAACGACGAAACGACTTGCAGCGGGTTGTAACGAGTAAGTATCCAGCGGTAAACGAAGCGTTAAGCGAGCTTGAGAAATACGGTTCGCCGCTGATGACAGGCTCCGGAAGTTGTGTTTTTCTGGAGTGCGATTCGGAAATCGAAGCCGATAAAGTTTATAAGACGCTGTCGCAGAAGTACAACGGATTTGTCGCAAAAGGCCTTTCGGTTCACCCGTTGTTCGACAGTATCTAGCCCAGTTACTGGGGAGTCGCCAAGTGGTAAGGCACCGGATTTTGATTCCGGCATTCGTAGGTTCGATCCCTACCTCCCCAGCCAAGAATCTCTACAATATAGAGAACGAGAAAAAAAGCGTGTAAGTTTCCCTTACACGCTTTTTCTTTATTCAGCTAAGGCATAACGAGTTATGGCGGCATACGACAGTTTGATGGTTTTCACCGGGACCGCTAACCCGGAACTCGCCCAGAACGTGGTCAAGCATCTGGACATCTCGCTCGGCCGCGCCGACGTGGGCAAGTTCAGCGATGGCGAGGTGGCAGTGGAGCTGCTCGAAAACGTGCGCGGTCGCGACGTGTTCATCCTGCAGTCCACCTGCAACCCGACCAACGACAACCTGATGGAAATCCTGACCATGGCCGACGCGCTCAAGCGCGCCTCCGCCGGTCGTATCACCGCCGCAATCCCGTACTTCGGCTACGCCCGCCAGGATCGCCGTCCGCGTTCCGCGCGCGTGCCGATCTCCGCCAAACTGGTCGCCAACATGCTGACTTCGGCCGGCATCGACCGCGTGCTGACCGTCGACCTGCACGCCGACCAGATCCAGGGCTTCTTCGACATCCCGGTGGATAACGTCTACGCCACCCCGGTGCTGCTGAAGGACGTCCGCTCGCAGCGCATCGAAGACCTGATCGTGGTGAGCCCGGACGTCGGCGGCGTGGTGCGTGCGCGCGCCATGGCCAAGGCGCTGAACACCGACCTCGCGATCATCGACAAGCGCCGTCCCAAGGCCAACGTGGCCGAAGTCATGAACATCATCGGCGACGTCCAGGGCCGTACCTGCCTGATCGTCGACGACATGATCGATACCGCCAATACCCTGTGCAAGGCCGCTTCCGCGCTGAAAGAGCGCGGCGCCCAGCGCGTGCTGGCCTACGCCACCCACGCCATCTTCTCGGGCCAGGCCATCGATCGCATTGCCAATTCCGACATCGACATGGTGGTGGTGACTGACACCATCCCGTTGTCGGCGCAAGCCAAGGCCTGCCCGAACATTCGCGTGGCCTCCATCGGCGGCCTGCTGGCCGAGACGCTGCGCCGCATCAACAACGAAGAGTCGGTGTCCTACCTCTTCAACGAGGACCTGGTTTCGACGGGCGCCTGCCTGCCGTAAACATCGCGGCGGCTGGTCGCGGCCGCTGCGGTGCCATTCACTTGAACTGGAGTTTTACTCATGTCTTACGAACTGATTGCTGCCAAGCGCGAACAGCTGGGTACGAGTGCGAGCCGCCGCCTGCGTCACGCTGGCAAACTGCCGGCCGTGGTATACGGCGCCAACACCGAAGCGGTTTCCGTGGTGCTGGAACACAACCCGGTTTACTACGCGCTGAAGGAAGAAGGCTTCCACACCGGCATCCTGAACCTGGTGATCGACGGCGAGAAGCAGGCCGTGCTGCTGCGTGACTACCAGATGCACCCGTACAAGCAACTGGTACTGCACATGGACTTCCAGCGCGTCGACCTGAACGAAAAGATGCACGTCAAGGTACCGCTGCACTTCGTCGGCGCCGATGCTTCCGAAGCCGTCAAGCTGCAAGGCGCCAAGATCTCGCACGTGCTGACCGAAGTCGACGTGCGCGCTCTGCCGGCCCAACTGCCGTCCTTCATCGAAGTGGACCTGTCCGCCATCCAGGCTGGCCAGACCATTCACCTGTCCGACCTGAAGCTGCCGGAAGGCGTGGAAATCACCGCCCTGGTGCGCGGTGGTGACCAGGCTGTGGCCTCCGCCAGCGGTGCCGCTGCCGCCGAGTAATTCCGCGGTCGTGCACGATCAAGCTCGTTGCGTTGCCTGACGGCCTCGCAACGGGCTTTTTTATTGGAATGCAATCATGTCCGGGATTCGATTGATCGTCGGGCTGGGCAACCCCGGCCCGGAGTACGAGAAAACCCGTCATAATGCCGGTTTCTGGCTGGTCGACGAACTGGCCTGGCAGCACAAGGCGGCGCTGAGAGGCGAAGGCAAGTTCTTCGGCGAAGTGGCGCGCGCGCCGCAGCCGGGCGGCAGCGACCTGTGGCTGTTGAAGCCGATGACCTTCATGAACCTGTCCGGCCAGGCGGTGGCGGCGCTGGCGCGCTTCTACAAGATCGCCCCGGAGGAAATCCTGGTGGTGCACGACGAGCTCGACCTGCAGCCGGGAACCGCCCGCTTCAAGCAGGGCGGCGGGCACGGCGGCCACAACGGCCTGAAGGACATCATCGCCCGCCTCGGCACGCCGAATTTCTGGCGCCTGCGGCTGGGCATCGGCCACCCCGGCGAGCGCAGCGAGGTGGTCGGCTTCGTGCTGAAGAAGCCGCGCAGCGAAGAACAGGGCGCCATCGAGGACGCCATGGCGGCGGCGCTCCGGGTATTGCCGCAAGCCATTGCCGGCGACATGCCGGGCGCGATGAAAACCCTGCATACCGCCGCCAAGTAATTTTCCGGCCGCAAGCCTGCTTCGGCCAACCTTTGCAAAGATTTTCGAGAGGAACGCAGTCATGAGTCTCCAGTGCGGCATCGTCGGTCTGCCCAACGTCGGCAAGTCGACCCTCTTCAATGCGCTGACCAAGGCCGGCATCGAAGCGGCCAACTATCCGTTCTGCACCATCGAGCCCAACGTCGGCATCGTCGAGGTGCCGGACCCGCGTCTGGCCGAGCTGGCCAATATCATCAACCCGCAGAAGATCCAGCCGGCCATCGTCGAGTTCGTCGACATCGCCGGCCTGGTGGCGGGCGCCTCCAAGGGCGAGGGGCTGGGTAACCAGTTCTTGGCTAACATCCGCGAGACCGACGCCATCGTCAACGTGGTGCGCTGCTTCGACGACGACAACGTGGTGCACGTCGCCGGCAAGGTCGACCCGATCTCCGACATCGAAACCATCGGCACCGAACTGGCGCTGGCCGATCTGACCACGGTGGAAAAGGCGATCCAGCGCGATGGCAAGAAGGCCAAGTCGGGCGACAAGGACGCGATCCGTCTGATCGCGGTGCTGGAGAAGGTGCGCACGCACCTCGACCAAGGCTTGCCGGCGCGCTCGCTTGGCCTCGACGCCGAAGAGCAGGCGCTGTTGAAGCCGTTCTGCCTGCTGACCATCAAGCCGGCGATGTACGTCGCCAACGTGGCCGAGGACGGTTTCGACAACAACCCGCACCTCGACAAGCTCAAGGCGCTGGCCGACAAGGAGGGCGCTCCGGTGGTGGCGCTGTGCGCGGCGATCGAATCGGAAATCGTCGAGCTCGACGACGCCGACAAGGCCGAGTTCCTGGCCGAGATGGGGCTGGAAGAGCCGGGCCTGAACCGCCTGATCCGCGCCGCCTACAAGCTGCTCGGCCTGCAGACCTACTTCACCGCCGGGGTGAAGGAAGTGCGCGCCTGGACCATCCACGTCGGCGACACCGCGCCGCAAGCGGCCGGGGTGATCCACACCGACTTCGAACGCGGCTTCATCCGCGCCCAGACCATTTCCTACGACGACTTCATCGCCTGCGGCGGCGAAGCCAAGGCCAAGGAAGCCGGCAAGATGCGTTCCGAAGGCAAGGAGTACGTGGTGAAGGACGGCGACGTGATGAACTTCCTGTTCAACGTCTGAGGCGGCCGCCCGCCTGCGCCGAAGACCGTCATCCCCTCGGGTGGCGGTTTTTTTCTTGGCGCGGGCTAGGCAATGCCGTTGGGGATTGTTATAGTTCTGCGTGTTATGTTGTTTCTTTAATTTGAAACTAAAGGTTATATTAAAATGAAGAAACTGATCGCTCTGCTGGCCCTGATCGGCGCCACCTCGCACGCCTTCGCCGCCGACCTGCTCGACACCGTACAACAGCGCGGCACGCTCAAGATCGCGCTGGAAGGCACCTACCCGCCGTTCAACTTCAAGGACAAGGACCAGAAACTGGCCGGCTTCGAGGTCGACCTCGGCACCGCGCTGGCGCAGAAGCTCAAGGTGAAGCCGGAATTCACCACCGGCGAGTGGAGCGGCCTCCTGGCCGGTCTGCAGGGCGGCAAGTTCGACGTGGTGATGAACCAGGTGTCGATCACCGACAAGCGCAAGGAAGTGTTCGACTTCTCGCAGCCGTACACCATCTCCAGCGCCCAGCTGATCGTGCGCAAGAACGAGAAGCGGGTGTTCAAGTCGCTGGACGACCTGAAGGGCCTGAAGATGGGCGTGACCCAGGGCAGCAACTACGCCGACATGGTCAAGGCGCAGGGCGGCATCGAGTCCAAGTTCTACCCGTCGGCCGCGGAAATCTTCCAGGATCTGGCCTCCGGCCGCATCGACGCCGCGATCAACGACAGCCTGCTGATCCCGTTCGCCATCAAGGAAGCCAAGCTGCCGCTGAAGGCCGGCGCCGCGGTGGGCACGACCACGCAGATGGGCATCCCGTTCGCCAAGGGCAACCCGAAGTTCAAGGCCGCCATCGACGGCGCGCTGACCTCCTTGCACAAGGACGGTACCTTCAAGAAAATCTCGGTGAAGTGGTTCGGGATCGACGTGTCGAAGGCCCCGGGCGGGCGCTGAGGCGCGGCGTGACGCCGGGCTGAGGCCGCGGCCGTCTGCCGGACGGTCGAACTGGACGCCCCCGCGGCTTGCGGGGGCGTCGCTGTTTTTGAGGATGAGCGATGGAATGGCTTGAACTGGCGCGGCAGGCGCTGCCGGTACTGATCAAGGGGACGGGGTACACCGTGTTTTTTGCGCTCAGCACCATGGTGCTGGGCCTGCTGCTGGGCTTTGTCGTGGCGCTGGTGCGCATCGCCCGCGTGCCGCTGTTGGCGCCGCTGCTGGCGCTCTACGTCAGCGTGATGCGCGGCACGCCGCTGCTGGTGCAGATCTTCGTGATCTATTACGGTCTGCCGTCGGTCGGCATCGAGTTCGAGCCGGTCACCGCCGGGGTGCTGTCGCTGACGCTGAACGTGGCGGCCTACCTGTCGGAAAGCCTGCGCGGCGCGATTGCCGGGGTCGAGCGCGGGCAGTGGGACGCGGCGCAGTCGCTGGGGCTGAACTGGTGGCAGGCCATGCGTTTCGTGGTGGCCCCCCAGGCGCTGCGGCTGGCGGTGCCCAGCCTGGCCAACAGCCTGATTTCGCTGATCAAGGACACCTCGCTGGTCTCGGTGATCACCGTGTCCGAGCTGATGATGGCGACCAAGGACGTGATCGCGCAGACCTTCCAGCCCTTGCCGCTGTACCTGATGGCGGCGGCCATCTACTGGGCGATGAGCGCGCTGTTCGAACAGGTGCAGAAGCGCCTGGAGCTGCGCCTGGCGCATGCCTACCGTCGCTGAGCACGCTTTGCTGAGTTAAACAAACCGACGCCGGGGCTTCCCCGCCGTCGCCGGCGAAGCGCGCCGGCGTACGGTGGTAAGCTCACGGCCATCTCTGAATCACGGGACGCGATACGCGCAGGCTCTCCATGAAATTCGCCACCAAGACCATCCACAGCGGCTACGACCACCACCAGCACAACCGCGCGCTGATGCCGCCGGTGTACCAGACCTCGGCCTTCGCCCACGACCATGTCGGCGAGGCGCTGGAGTTCGGCTACGCGCGCACCGGGACGCCGACGCGCGCGGCGCTGGAAGCCTGCTTTGCGGCGCTGGAAAACGCCACGCACGGCTTCGCCTTCGGCAGCGGCATGGCCGCCATCGACGCCGTACTGCGCGCCACCTTGCAGCCGGGCGACGAGGTGCTGGCGGTGGCCGACCTGTACGGCGGCGCCTACCGCCTGCTCACCAAGGTGATGGCGCCGGCCGGCATCACGGTGCGCTTTGCCGACCTCACCGACCCGGCCAGCCTGGCCGGCGCGCTCACCCCGGCCACCAAGCTGCTGTGGCTGGAGTCGCCGACCAACCCGCTGCTCAACCTGGTCGACATCGCCGCGCTGGCGGTCATCGCCCACCGGCACGGCGTCAAGGTGGCGGTCGACAACACCTTCGCCACGCCCTATCTGCAGAACCCGCTCGATCTGGGGGCCGACATCGTGATGCACTCCGCCACCAAGTATCTGGGCGGCCACTCCGATGTGCTGCTCGGGCTGGTGGCGGTGAAAGACGCCGAACTGGCCAAGTCGATCAAGTTCATCCAGAACGCCACCGGCGGCGTGCCGGGTCCGCAGGACTGCTTCCTGACGCTGCGCGGCATCAAGACGCTGCACCTGCGCATGGAGCGCCACTGCGACAACGCCGAGCGCGTGGCCGCCTTCCTGGCCTCGCACCCGGCCATCGAGAAAGTGTTCTACCCCGGCCTCGCCGATCACCCACAACACGAGCTGGCGCGGCGCCAGATGCGGCGTTTCGGCGGCGTCGTCACGGTCTACCTCAAGGACGACAGCCGTGCCGCCGCCAGCCGCGTGGCCGAGCGCCTGCAGTACTTCCTGCTGGCCGAATCGCTGGGCGGGGTGGAGTCGCTGGTCAATCATTCCTACACCATGTCGCACGGCGGTATGCCGCCGGAACAGAAGGCCGCCTTGGGCATCCGCGAGGGTCAGCTGCGTTTCTCGGTCGGCATCGAGGACATCGACGACCTGCTGGCCGACCTGGCCCAGGCGCTGGCCTGACGCGGATGAGCCGATCCGCACGGCACCGCACTCCGGTCCGGGTGATGCCGGCCAGGGAACGGACGCGCGGTGCGAGTCGGCCCGGCTGCGCCCGTGACGGGCTCTTCGGCCAACCTGCGCGCGAGCGGAGTGGGCGATGAACCGTCCCCTCCATCTACTGTTCGACTGGGGCGACACGCTGATGGCCGACCTGCCGGGGCAGGCGGGCAGCATGTGGCGCTGGCCCGAGGTGCGCGCCATGCCCGGCGCGTCCGACACGCTGGCGGCGCTGGCCGGGCGCTTGCCGTGCCACGTCGCGACCAACGCGGCCGAATCGAGCGCCGACGACGTGCGCCTCGCGCTGGCGCGGGTCGGTCTGGACGACCTGGTCGGACGGGTGTTCTGCCGCCGCGAGCTGGGCCTGGCCAAATCCGACCCGGCGTTCTATCGCCGCATCGCGGCCGAGCTGGGGGTGGCGCCGCCGCAGCTGTGGATGATCGGCGACTCGCTCGCCAACGACGTGCACTCGGCCCGGGCAGCCGGTCTCACCGCCATCTGGCTCAATGCCGCTGGTGCAGCGCCGCCGCCCGGCGTACAGGCGATCGTGGCGCTGCCGCAACTGCTCGAGCTGCTGGCCGGCTGAGTCTTGCGCGTCCCTTCGGCCAACCTCGCTGGCATAAAGTAGGGGCTTACGGTAATATCCGAGTAAAATAGTCGGACATTACGGAGAACCGCCATGCCAGCTCCCGCCGCGAAGTACACCGCCGAGCGCATCCTGTGGAAACATCACTGGACCGACCGCTTGATCAGCTTCCGCCTCAGTCGCGATCCCGCCTACCGCTTCACCCCCGGACAGTTTGCCCGGCTCGGCCTGCAGATCTCCGAGACCGGTTTCGTCTGGCGCGCCTATTCCATCGTTTCGGCGAGCTGGGACGACTACCTCGAGTTCTATTCCATCGTGGTGCCTGAAGGGGAATTCACGCCGCGCCTGGCGCGTCTTGAGGTCGGCGACCAGATCCTGGTCGACAAGACCCCGAACGGCTTTTTCACCACCGACCGCTTCCCCGACGGCGAAGACCTGTGGCTGCTCGCCACCGGCACCGCGCTCGGGCCCTACCTGTCCATCCTGCACGAGACCGCAGTTTGGCAGCGCTTCCGTCACATCGTGCTGGTGCACAGCGTGCGCGAGGCGGCGGAGCTGAGCTACCAGGCCGAGATCGCGGCGCTGCGGCAACACCCGCTGTGGGCCGAGCACGGCCATAAGCTGCACTACCTGCCGGTGGTGACGCGCGAAACGCTCCCCGACACCCTGTCGCAACGCATCCCGGCGATGCTGGCCGACGGCACCCTGGAGCGCGCCGCCGGCGTGACGCTGTCGCCCGAGCGCTCGCGCCTCATGATCTGCGGCAGCCCGCAGATGGTCGAAGACACCCATCGCCAGCTCAAGGGCATGGGCTATGCCTTGAGCCGGCTGTCGGCCCCGGCCCAGCTGGCGCTGGAGAATGGCTGGTAAGCGCCGGGCGGTTCGCCAGCGTTCCGGCCAGACGCCGGGGTGCCCCCGTCCCGGCCGGCATAAAACAAAACGGCCTCCCGCAGGGGAGGCCGTTGGTTTTCCGTGAGTGCGGCGGCTTACTGCTTAACGCAATCCACGCAGTACACCTTCTTGCCGTTCTTTTCCATCGCCACCAGGCCGTGCACGTCGGTTTCGAAACCCGGCAGCTCGCCGTTGAACTCCTGGGCGAAGCGCAGGTAGTCGACGATGGTGCGGTTGAAGCGTTCGCCCGGGATCAGCAGCGGGATGCCCGGCGGGTACGGCGTCAGCAGCACCGAGGTGACGCGGCCTTCCAGTTCCTCTACCGGCACGCGCTCGATCTCGCGGTGCGCCATCTTGGCGAAGGCGTCGGCCGGGCGCATCGCCGGCTCCATCTCGGACAGGTAGATCTCGGTGGTCAGGCGCGCGATGTCGTGCTTGCTGTACAGCTGGTGAATGCGCTGGCACAGCTCGCGCAGGCCGACGCGCTCGTACTGCGGGTACTTGGCGACGAACTCCGGCATGATGCGCCACATCGGCTGGTTCTTGTCGAAATCGTCCTTGAACTGCTGCAGCAGCGAGATCAGCGTGTTCCAGCGGCCCTTGGTGATGCCGATGGTGAACATGATGAAGAAGCTGTACAGGCCGGTCTTCTCCACTACCACGCCGTGCTCGGTCAGGTACTTGGTGACGATAGCGGCCGGGATGCCCATCTCTTCGAAGCTGCCGTCCACGTCCAGGCCCGGGGTGAGGATGGTGGCCTTGATCGGGTCGAGCAGGTTGAAGCCTTCCTCGATGCCGGCAAAACCGTGCCAGCGCTCATCCGGCTCCAGTTCCCAGTCGGCCGGATCGCAGATGCCATCATCGGACAGTTCGTTCGGACCCCATACCTTGAACCACCAGTCGTGGCCGTACTCCTCGTCCACCTTGCGCATGGCGCGGCGGAAGTCCAGCGCTTCCACCAGCGATTCCTCCACCAGTGCCTGGCCGCCCGGCTGCTCCATCATCGCCGCCGCCACATCGCAGCTGGCGATGATCGCGTACTGCGGACTGGTCGAGGTATGCATCAGGTAGGCCTCGTTGAACCAGGCCGTATCGAGCTGGCGGTTCTGCGGGTCCTGCACCAGAATCTGCGAGGCCTGCGAAATGCCGGCCAACAGCTTGTGGGTGGACTGGGTGGAGAAGATCATCGAGTCCTTGCAACGCGGCCGGCCCTCACCGATGGCGTGGAAATCGCCGTAGAAGTCATGGAAGCTCGCATGAGGCAGCCAGGCTTCATCGAAGTGCAGGGTGTCGACCTCGCCGTCCAGCATGCTCTTGATCTCCTCGACGTTGTACAGGATGCCGTCGTAGGTGGACTGGGTGATGGTCAGGATGCGCGGCTTGGCGCCCGGGTTCTTTTCCAGCGCCTCGCGCGCGAACGGGTTGGCCAGAATCTTTTTCTTGATGTTGTCGAGCTGGAATTCGGACTTCGGAATCGGGCCGATGATGCCGTAATGGTTGCGCGTCGGCATCAGGAACACCGGGATCGCCCCGGTCATCATGATGGCGTGCAGGTTCGACTTGTGGCAGTTGCGGTCCACCAGCACGATGTCGCCGGCGGCGACGGTGGAGTGCCAGACGATCTTGTTCGAGGTCGAGGTGCCGTTGGTGACGAAGAACAGGTGGTCGGCGCTGAAGATGCGCGCGGCGTTGCGCTCGGACGCGGCGACCGGGCCGGTGTGGTCCAGCAGCTGGCCCAGCTCGTCCACCGCGTTGCACACGTCGGCACGCAGCATATTCTCGCCGAAGAACTGGTGGAACATCTGGCCCACCGGGCTCTTCAGGAACGCCACGCCGCCGGAGTGGCCCGGGCAGTGCCAGGAATAGGAACCGTCGTGGGCGTAATGCACCAGGGCGCGGAAGAACGGTGGCGCCAGCGTGTCCAGGTACGATTTGGCTTCGCGGATGATGTGGCGCGCCACGAACTCCGGGGTGTCCTCGTGCATGTGGATGAAGCCATGCAGCTCGCGCAGGATGTCGTTCGGGATGTGGCGCGCCGTGCGCGTCTCGCCGTACAGGTAGAGCGGGATATCCGGGTTGCGGCGGCGAATCTCGGCCACGAAGTTGCGCAGATTGGCCAGCGCATCCAGCGCCTCTTCCGGCGTGCCGGAGCCAAACTCCTCGTCGTCGATCGACAGGATGAAGCCGGCGGCGCGGCTCTGCTGCTGGGCAAACGACGTCAGATCGCCGTAGCTGGTATAACCCACGACTTCCATGCCTTCCTTCTCCATCGCAGCGGCCAGCTCGCGGATGCCGGAGCCGCTGGTGTTTTCGGAACGGAAGTCTTCGTCGATGATGACGATGGGGAAATGGAAACGCATGCCTGTGTCCTCATACACGGCGTACCGGAACGTCACCGGCACGCTGGGATAAAGGGCGCTTAGCACCGCGGTACGCATGGGATTGGTAGGGGGTGTTCACCATCGTTTTGTCACTGCGGACGCACGACGCTAAACCCGCCCTTTGGCAATCGTTTCGCCAGCCGGCTTAGGTCAACCCGAAAGAAAAGCGCGTAGTGTAGCGGATAATCGTGAACAATGTTGCACTACGGAAAGCGTGTTTTTACGCGCCTCGCCGCCACGCCGGATCACGCTGGCCAAGACCCTCCGCACTGGGCTGGCAGGGGGCGGAATCGACCGTGCAACGGGCCTTTCAGCCCTCCGGGGGCGGTTTATCGTCAGACTCCGGATGAGGCTCCAAGGTGCCCGGCGGCTGTCGCTTTTTTTCCACCGCGCCCGGTACAGCCCCAGCGCCTTCAGCACCACCGCCCCGCCCGAGAGCAACAGCAAGAGCGCCAGCGGCCCGGCGATCAGGTAGGGAAACAGGGCGCTGACCAGGGCCAGCAGTAGCAGCGCGGCGCCGATGGTCAGGAAGGAGCTGGCTTCGCTGGCTTCCACGGTGCGCGTGCCGCGTACCGCCGCCCCCAGCGCATCGCCGATGCGCGCCGCCTGGCGCGCGGCCGCCGAGGCACCTAACGCCGCGGCGCCCGGCTTGGGTAACAGCAGGCTCTGGTAGTCGCGCTGGCGCGGCCGGCTCAGCACCGGGCGGTGGCGGTGTGCCGACAGTAGCACCTCGGTGGCGTGCTCCAGGTCGTCGAGAAACTTGTCGGCGAGCTTGCCGGCGATCTCCTCGTCCTCCACGGCCACATCGATTTCGCGGTTGGCAAGCCAGCTCGACAGGTTCAGGTTGGACGAGCCCAGGCGCGCCCAGCGTCCGTCCGCCACCGCCGTCTTGGCGTGGATCATCGGTCCGTCCCACTCGAACACCCGCACCCCGGCTTCCAGCAGCGGCCGGTACAGCGTGCGCGACACCGTGGCGATCCAGCCGATGTCGCTCGAGCGCGGCACCAGCAGGCGCACGTCGACGCCATCCTTGGCCGCGTTCTGCAATGCCGTCAGGTAGGTGCTGGTGCCCATGAAATAGGCATCGGTCAGCCACAGCGAGCGGCGCGCGAAGCTGGCGATCAAGAGGTCCAGCCGCATCAGGTTGGCGGTGGCCGGGGTGGTGGCGATCAGCCGCGCCGCCACGCTGCCGCCGATCATGCTGCGGCTCGCCTGGCGCAGCGATTCGTCCAGCGCGTCGCCGCAACTGGCCCAACTGTCGGCGAAGGCGTCGATAGCATCCTGTAGCACCGGGCCGCTGAGCCGTGCACCAGTATCGCGCCACGGCTCCCCCCTTGGCCGGTTTGCCCTCCCAGCGCGAGCTGATGCCCAGCCCGGAGATGAACGCCTCCGCCCCGTCGACGATGATCAGCTTGCGATGGTTGCGCCCCAGCGGACTGCTGCCGCCCGACAGGCTCGGCCGGTTGTAGGTCCGCACCTCGGCGCCGGCGGCCTGCAGGGGCTTGAAGAAGCCGCGCAAGTGCGCCTTCCAGCTGCCCAGCCAGTCCACCAGCAAGCGCACCTGTACCCCCTTGGTGGCTTGCTCGATAAGGATTTCCCGGATACGTTGGCCGAAGCTGTCGTCGGCGAAGATATAGATTTCGATCAGGATCGAATCGCAGGCTCCCGACAGCGCCGCCTCCCAGGCCGGGAAGTTCTCGCGGCTGTCGAAAAGCAGGTCAATGGTATTGCCATTGATCAGCGGCGCGCCCGCCGATCGGGCGAATGCCTGGTCAGCCAGCTGCCGGACGAAATCCAGGGCGGCGGGGGAGGGTTTAGAGCTGGGCATGGCCAGATTGTATATTGTCAGACATATCGTGAACCAAGGTGATGCACGTGCACCACGCATGGCACCAAAATGGTGCTTTTTGTGTCGTTTATATGAAAATCCGTGTCACAAAGATGAAAAATAATTCTTTGAAAAAATCCGGATTTTCCAATTTTTTTGTCAAAAAAACTGCGTAATGCTTTGATTTAAAAGTAATTATGCGCCGCACAAAAAGCGGTTGCAGGAGGGCGCGCCTTGACCTTAGAATCAAAGACATTCGCTTCACATTATAATCAGGTAGATGGTATGGAAAGACAGCAATGGCTGCAGGGCACCTTGTACCGCCCGGATTTCGAGCAGGATAGCTGTGGCTTTGGTTTGATCGCCCAACTGGAGGACAAACCGAGTCATTGGCTGGTGCAGACCGCAATTTCCTCGCTCGCCAAACTGACCCATCGCGGTGCGGTGGCTGCCGACGGCAAATCGGGCGACGGTTGCGGCCTGTTGTTCCGTAAACCCGACGGCTTCCTGCGCGAAGTCGCCCACGAGGCCGGCATTGCCCTCAAGGCGAGCTACGCCGCCGGTCTGGTGTTCCACCATCCGGAGCAGGAGCAGGGCCAGCGCAGCCTGCGTCGCCTGAAAGAGTTCCTCGAAGCGCAGGAACTCGAAGTGGCCGGCTTCCGCACCGTGCCGGTGGACGTCTCGGCTTGTGGCGAATACGCCATCAAGACCCTGCCCTCCATGGTGCAGGTGTTCGTGAACTGTCCGTTCGGCATGGACGACGCCAGCTTCCAGCGCCGCCTGTACATGGCGCGCCGCCAAGCCGAGAAGGCCAACAAGGCCGAAGACGGTTATTTCTACCTGCCGACCCTGTCGCCGCACACGCTGTCCTACAAGGGCCTGGTCACGCCGGAAAACCTGCCGAAATTCTTCCTCGATCTGCAGGACGAGCGTTTCGAGGCCAGCCTGGCGGTGTTCCACCAGCGCTTCTCCACCAACACCTGGCCGCAGTGGAAGCTGGCTCAGCCGTTCCGCTTCCTCGCCCATAACGGCGAGATCAACACGGTTCAGGGCAACCGCTACTGGTCCAAGGCGCGCGAGCGCATCATGTCGACGCCGCACCTCGACATGGACGCCATCCGCCCGATCGTGCAGACCGACGGCTCCGACTCGATGAGCCTCGACAACATGCTCGAAGGCCTGCTGATGGGCGGCATTCCGCTGTTCCGCGCGCTGCGCCTCCTAGTGCCGCCGGCCTGGCAGAACGTCGACTCCACCGACAAGGACCTGCGCGCCTTCTACGAATTCAACTCGATGCACATGGAGCCGTGGGACGGCCCGGCTGGCATCGTGCTGACCGACGGCCGCTACGCCGCCTGTCTGCTCGACCGCAACGGCTTGCGTCCGGCGCGCTGGGTGCTGACCCGCGACAACATCCTCACCATCGCCTCCGAAGTGGGTGTATGGGACTACAAGCCGGAAGAAGTCGTGCGCAAGGGCCGCGTCAAGCCGGGCCAGCTGTTCGCCGCCGACCTCACCACCGGCGAACTGTTGATGCCGGAAGACATCGATGCCCAGCTGAAGAGTGCCAAGCCATACCGTCAGTGGATCAAGGACAGCGGCAAGTATCTCGAGCTGTCGATTGAGGATGACTCCTCCCTCGAAGCGATGCCGAAGGACGAGCTGCTCAAGTATCAGAAGCTGTTCAACGTCAGCTTCGAAGAGCGCGATCAGGTGCTGCGCGTGCTGGCCGATGACGGCCAGGAAGCCATTGGTTCCATGGGTGACGACACCCCGATGGCCGTGCTCTCGCAAAAGGTCCGCTCGCCGTTCGACTTCCTGCGCCAGCAGTTCGCCCAGGTCACCAACCCGCCGATCGACCCGATCCGCGAAGCGGTGGTGATGTCGCTCAACACCGTGTTCGGTCCCGAGCGCAACATGTTCGAAGAGAGCGCCGAGCACGCCAAGCGTCTCGAAGTGCGCTCGCCGGTGCTGTCTCACGAAAAGTTCGTGCGTGTCACCACGCGTCCGGAAAGCTACCTCAAGTCGACCTCCTTCGACCTGTGCTACGACCCGTCCGAGGGCGGCCTGAAGGTGGCCATCGAGCGCCTGTGCCAGCACGTGGTGGACGCCGTGCGCGAGGGCACCGTGGTGGTGGTGCTGTCCGACCGCACCCTCGGTGACGGCCGCCTGCCGATCCATGCTCTGTTCGCCACCGGTGCCGTGCACCACGCTCTGATCGATACCGGCCTGCGCTGCAAGAGCAATATCGTGGTGGAAACCGGCACCGCGCGTGACGCACACCAGATTGCGTGCCTGCTGGGCTATGGCGCGACCGCCGTCTACCCCTACCTCGCCTACCAGATCATCGCCGAACTGGTGCAGTCGGGCGAGGTCGAGCTGAAGACCAACGAAGCGCTGCAGCACTACCGCAAGGGCATCAACAAGGGCCTCTTGAAGGTGCTGTCGAAGATGGGGATTTCGACCGTTGCCTCCTACCGCGGCGCGCAGCTGTTCGAAGCCGTCGGCATCCACGAGGAAGTCGTCGAGCTGTGCCTGAAAGGCACCGTGAGCCGCGTCTCTGGCGCCAATTTCGAGGACTTCGAAGACGACCAGCAGAAGCTGGTTCGCCTCGCCTTCAACCCGATGCGTTCGATCACCCAGGGTGGCCTGCTGAAGTACGTGCACGGCGAGGAATACCACGCCTACAACCCCGACGTGGTGATGCAGCTGCAGAAGGCAGTGCAGAACGACGACTACAACGCCTACCTGAAGTACGCCGAGCTGGTCAACGAGCGTCCGGTGGCGATGATCCGCGACCTGATGCAGCTCAAGCTGGCGGACAACCCGATCCCGCTTGACGAAGTCGAGTCGGTCGAGTCCATCGTCAAACGTTTCGACTCCGCCGGTATGTCGCTGGGCGCGCTGTCGCCGGAAGCACACGAGGCACTGGCCACCGCCATGAACCGCCTCGGCGGCCGCTCCAACTCCGGTGAGGGGGGCGAAGACCAGTGCGCGCTACGGCACCGAGAAGATGTCGAAGATCAAGCAGGTCGCCTCCGGCCGCTTCGGCGTCACCCCGCATTACCTGGTCAACGCCGAAGTGCTGCAGATCAAGGTGGCGCAGGGCGCCAAGCCGGGTGAGGGCGGCCAGCTGCCGGGCGACAAGGTGTCACCGCTGATCGCCAAGCTGCGTCACTCCAAGCCCGGCATCAGCCTGATTTCGCCGCCGCCGCACCACGACATCTACTCGATCGAAGACCTGGCCCAGCTGATCTTCGACCTGAAGCAGGTCAACCCCGACGCGCTGGTGTCGGTGAAACTGGTGGCCGAACCGGGTGTCGGCACCATCGCCGCCGGCGTGGCCAAGGCCTACGCCGACCTGATCACCATCTCCGGCTACGACGGCGGTACCGGCGCCAGCCCGCTGACCTCGGTCAAGTACGCCGGCACGCCGTGGGAACTGGGCCTCTCCGAAGCCCAGCAGGTGCTGCGCGCCAACGGCCTGCGCGGCCGCGTGCGGGTGCAGACCGACGGCGGCCTGAAGACCGGCCTCGACGTGGTCAAGGCTGCCATCCTCGGTGCCGAATCGTTCGGTTTCGGTACCGGCCCGATGGTGGCGCTGGGTTGCAAGTACCTGCGGATCTGCCACCTCAACAACTGCGCAACCGGCGTCGCCACGCAGGAAATGAAGCTGCGCTCCAAGTACTTCATCGGCCTGCCGGAAATGGTGATGAACTACTTCCTGTTCATCGCCCGCGAAACCCGCGAGTGGATGGCCAAGCTCGGTGTGCGCTCCATGGAAGAACTGATCGGCCGCATGGACCTGATGGGTCTGTTGCAGGGCCAGAGCGAGCGCCAGCAGCGTCTCGACCTGTCTCCGCTGCTGAACCAGGGCTCCATTCCGGACAGCGAACCGCGCTTCTGCGTCGATGACCGCAACCCGTCGTTCGACAAGGGCGAGTTGGCCGAAGCCATCGTCAAGGATGCCCTGCCGGCGATCCAGGCCAAGCAGATGCTGCGCCTGGAGTACCCGATCGAGAACATCCACCGCTCCATCGGCGCCCGTCTGTCCGGGGAAATCGCCAAGGCGCACGGCGCGGCCGGTCTGCCGGAAGGCTGTCTGACCGTCAAGTTCACCGGCTCGGCCGGTCAGAGCTTTGGCGTCTGGAACGCGCCCGGCCTGCACCTGGAAGTGGAAGGCGACGCCAACGACTACGTCGGCAAAGGCATGGCCGGTGGCCGCGTAGTGGTCTACCCGCCGAAAGGCGCGGCATATAAGTCGCACGAGTCGATCATCATCGGCAACACCTGCCTGTACGGTGCCACCGGCGGCCAGCTCTACGCGTCCGGCGTCGCCGGCGAGCGCTTCGGGGTGCGCAACTCCGGCGCGCTGGCGGTGATCGAAGGCGCGGGCGACCACTGCTGCGAATACATGACCGGCGGCTGCGTGATCTCGCTGGGCGAAACCGGCTACAACTTCGGCGCCGGCATGACCGGGGGCTTCGCCTTCGTCTACGACCCGAACGAACGCTTCGCCTACCGCTACAACAACGAGCTGGTGGACATCCACCTGATCAACGGCGAAGCCATGGGTATGTACCGTGCCTTCCTGCTGGACAAGCTGGCCAAGCACGTCGAATTTACCGGTTCCGATATCGGCCGCAACATGCTGGAAAACTTCGACGACTTCGTCGACTACTTCTGGCTGGTGAAGCCCAAGGCCGCCAAGCTCGATAGCCTGCTGAAGGATTGATGATTGATCATGGATGGGGCCGATGCCCCATCCCTTCGGCACCAGCACTGAATCACACAGATATGATAGTTAGTGGGCGGCGTGCGGAAGCACGCCTTGCCCCGGCAAGAGGAAGCCACCATGGGTGACGTATTCCAATTCATGACGCTCCCGCGCAACCCCGGCGACAAGGTCGAGGCGGCGGCGCGCAAGATCGAATTCAAGGAAATCTACCGGCCGCTGAACAGCGCCGATGCAGCCGAACAGGCCGGGCGTTGCCTGTCCTGTGGCAACCCCTATTGCGAATGGGAATGCCCGGTACACAACTTCATTCCCAACTGGCTGAAGATGGTCAACGAAGGTCGCCTGTTCGAAGCGGCGGAACTGTCCCACAAGACCAACAGCCTGCCGGAAATCTGCGGCCGCGTCTGTCCGCAGGACCGCCTGTGCGAAGGCGCCTGCACCCTTGAACAAGGCGGTTTCGGCGCCGTGAGCATCGGCTCCATCGAGAAGTACATCACCGACGAAGCCTACAAGGCGGGCTGGCGCCCAGACATGTCCAAGGTGGTGTGGACCGACAAGAAAGTCGCCGTTATCGGTGCCGGCCCGGCCGGCCTCGGCTGTGCCGACGTGCTGGTACGCAACGGCGTCAAGCCGGTGGTGTTCGACCTGTACGAAGAAATCGGCGGCCTGCTGACCTTCGGCATCCCCGAATTCAAGCTGGAAAAGAGTGTGGTCAAGCGTCGCCGCGAGATCATGGAGGGCATGGGCGTTGAGTTCCGCCTCAACACCGAGATCGGTCGTGACGTCCAGATCGAAGAACTGCTGGAACAGTACGACGCCGTGTTCATGGGGATGGGCGCCTACAAGTACATGAAGGGCGGCTTTGACGGCGAAAGCCTGCCGGGCGTGCTGGAAGCGCTGCCGTTCCTGGTCAACAACGTGCGTCAGCACCTGGGCACCCTGCCGGTCGACGAGACCCCTGTCTCGATGAAGGGCAAGCGCGTGGTGGTGCTGGGCGGTGGCGATACCGCCATGGACTGCAACCGCACCTCCATCCGCCAGGGTGCCGAGCGCGTGATCTGCGCCTATCGCCGTGACGAGGCCAATATGCCGGGCTCCAAGCGCGAAGTCGGCAACGCCAAGGAAGAGGGTGTCGAGTTTCTGTGGAACCGTCAGCCGTTGGGCATCGAGCAAGCGGCCGATGGCAGCCTGCGCCTCAAGCTGGCGGAAACCCGCCTCGGCGCCCCGGATGCCAAGGGCCGCCGCAGTGCCGAGCTCGTGCCGGGCAGCGAAGAAGTGCTGGAGTGCGACCACGTCGTCATCGCCTTCGGCTTCCAGGCCGAAGCCGCCGACTGGTTCGAGCGCCACTCTATCGCCGTAGACGAGCGCGGCCGCACCCTGGCCTCGGGTCGCGCCAAATACAAGTACCAGACCAGCAACGCCAAAATCTTTGCCGGCGGCGACCAGGTCCGCGGCGCCGACCTGGTGGTCCGTGCCGTCTTCGAAGGCCGTCAGGCCGCCGAAGGCATGCTGGAATACCTGAAGGTCTGGTAAGACAGCGAATTGTTCGACCTAGCTTACAACCCGCCGCAAGGCGGGTTTTTTTATAGGCAAAATTTACCTACCAAGAGCTCCAAGGCTGCTATCGATAGGAGGGGTAGTGTTCCTGAGTTCGACAGTACGCACCTCTTTTTTCCTGATTTTGCCCCGTCAGCCTAGGTTCTGTTGACGTATTGCCGCCCGTCTAACGTAACCACAGCAGCGTGGCGGCAAACGACAGGATACCCATGAAACTCAACTTCTTTTCTCGAGTCGACAGAAAATCCGGCGATAATGCTTCAGCTTGCTGAACATGCATTCCTCAACGTGCCGCTCTTTGTTGAGCCACCAATTGCACGAACGCTGTTCTTTGCGATTCGCTTTGGCGGGAATCACTGCCTCCATCTGATGGGCTTGTATCCAGGCCAGCAATCCGTCGGCAAGACAGCAGTGCATTGGCCCGGATCCCTCGGCGTTTGCTAAATGGAGCATCACACTCAAGGCATCAAGTGGGGTCGTTCGCCGCGCTAAACCCTATCTGGATGAACTACTCCTTTAAGACTTCTGTATATATGTCTTAGACATTTAGCAAGACTTGGCGAAAAAAAAGACAGATAAACATTCAGAGTTGATAGGAGGTGGGAAAGTCTAAAAATTGATATCACGTATTTATTCAACAGCAGGAGGAAGTACCGTTTTTTTCTTCCTGGACTTATCTGCAAAACAGACAAGTCTTTAGTTGATAACAAAGTGTCTCGGCCAAGAAATGCCTTATGAAAGCGGTCCGGATAAATTATTCCACTCTGTGCAGAGTCTATAATATGAAAATTGTGCGCCAATACATTTTCCCAAATATAGAAATTCCTAAAGCTGGTATCGCAAGGGTAATTTATCTTAACGGCGCAGCCAAGCCTATTTAGCCATCGAATTATAAGTGTTTGTTCTGGCACTTCTCTAAAATTTGAAGGTCCACAGTAATTGCCAAAGATCCTAAGCTTTCTCTCTGATTTCAATACGATATCGGAGAAGCCAGCGGGGTCATACTGCCACAGAGAAAGCATGTCCTCTTTACGGCCGAACTGTATTAAATCTGAAATATGAAAAAGGAATGGAACCTTGAGGTGATCTCGTACAAAATAGCTGCTTACAATAATTTTTGATTTCAGATAAGTATATTTATTTTCATCCGTTGGGATGTTCAATAGCATGATGGGACTGACGAGCAGGTGATCAGCCCTCATCTTCAGTACAAATGGCCGTGAAGCAGCTTGCAGACCAGCGCTTGTACTAAGCATTTGTCGCTCAACGTTATTCCGGTTCCCATTTATATCGGTCAATGGATCTATTGGGTTTAGGTATATGACTTTGTCAACAGAGCCTTCAGGGGTGTTATTTTCCCCCTCCATGTCGCTACAATAATTTCTGCCCCAGGGAGGCTATCTTTCAAAGATTTGATACATTCATCGAATCTATCACTTATAGGTCCTTGGATTACAACAGAAACCTCTTCTGGTATAACTTTCCTATTCGACATATTTATCATTTAAAACCCCTGGCATCTTAACAACAACGGTAACCACATCTTCAATGGCAAAGAAATCAGTCTTTTCACCCGGTTCAATGACGATAATGTCACCTGGTTTGTATATTGTGCCATTCATCTCCGCTACACCTGAAATAATTACCGTTACTTCTGTAGCAACCTTATGGTAATGAGAATCTTCATGGTCACCTTCTTGATAACTCTTAACACCAACTTCGCAGGCCTCAGTGCTTAAAACTGCAGGAGCAAACGCCCCAATGAACCAGCCTTTCTTCATTTCATTAAGTTTGAAAATTTTCATGTTTCACCTTAGTGGGTGTCGAAAAAAAGAGCGCCAACATGGCTGACAGACTTCATCGGCCTATAGTTCTCCTTGGGTATCGAGAAAATTTTTATTTTATGTTGATTGAGTAGGAGTTCATTAAAGGACGGAGCTAGATAAAATTTATCATTTATTCTTACATCTTTTTTTATCATGGAGAATACGGCTTCAATGGCATAGCTAGCCTTAGAAAACCAGTAAATGCCCGTGCTAGCATTTCTACTAATTGGGTTTTTTTCCGCTGCTTCGATAACAAATCCATTTTCATCAAGTCGCATGAAAGAGTATCGTGGATGCACGGAATCAAGTGTCACGCACCCAGCAACACAATTCTCACCAATAAAATAATTGGCAACTTCTTGTAAATCTACTTGAACAAGATCAGTTGTTCCCAGAATTATTAATTGATCATCAGGGTTAAGTTCCTCGCCTGCCAAAAGAAATGAACAAGCCGCCCCAGAGGTTGGGTGCGCAATCTCAATAATTTTTGCATCAGGCACTATTTGATTTATGAGATTTTTTAGTTTGAATCTGATGACATCTTTTTTCGGGAAAACGAACACGTTTTTACTTATTATCGTGCGAAGCTTCTCATCAATAAGGTGCTCAAGGAATGGCTTGCCATCATATTCAGCCAAATATGCCGGGAATCCATCAATATAATCGCTGTCGAAATCTGACGCTAAAACAACTACTTGCATACATCCTCCATTTTATTAATGCGACAAATGAAATCAATTATATTCTGATAGTTCACCTCGTTTACGTCATCTACCTGCAAAACATGTGCGCCTGCCTTGGTTGCCGCCTGAACACCTTTTTCATTATCTTCCACTACAACACATTGGCTTGGCTTGACATCAAGAATCTCCATCGCCTTCAGGTAAATATCAGGATATGGCTTCGCTCGTTGTACGTCATTATTAGACAATTTTAAATCCAGATACTTATCAAGATCGGCACATTGCATCATTGCTTCAACAGTCTTTCTGATAGAGTTGGAAGCAACCGCCAGTTTATAGCCAGATGACTTAAGTTTTGATAATGCATACTCGTGAACAAATCTTGGCTTGCATGAAGTGTATACCATTTCCATGGTATATATCTGTTTTAGATCATTTACTAATTCATGCAAAAACTTAGGAAAGCCACGTTCTACAGAAAGCATTTCAAGCTTTCTTGCCGTTGGTAAACCATCGTATGTCTTCAAGTGATCATACAAACTAATCTCATAACCAAATAAGCCAAGTGCTTTATTTAGAGACTGATAATGCCAGTCCTTGGCCTCTATAAGTACGCCATCCATGTCAAAAACGACTGCTTTAATCATTTAATTCTCCATGAAGTATTTTCTTGCTTCCATTGGGTGGTCCGTACATAACATCAGGTTGCTCTTGTCCGGCAATGTATTAATCATTTTCCATTGATCAGCATAGTGGCGGCCGTGCAACTCATTTGAAACAACGCAGACCTCGAAGCCATCTTCTAAGAGATTGCTTATTTCTTTAATCCCATACCAATCACTTTCAAAAGCATCGAGCCAAATTCCGTTGCACTTCTCGAAAAGCGGACTAATTCTTTCAAATTCACTCAGTCGCGAGAAAACTCTATTGCCAGCGCTAATATGAGCAATTGTATCTGGTATTGACATGTCAAAAACGAAAGAGTCTTTCGACACCCCCTTCATCAGGATGTCACGAACTTGGATTGCAAGGCCATCTGCTTTTATGTTGATAGCACATGTTACTTCGCCCCCTATTAGGCCAATAAATTCTTCAATTTTTATGCTGTCATAGCTTGCGGGGTCATGCGAAATAGCAAGTTCTCCGCAGTAATCCCGAAAGTCCGTTTCTATTCCAAATCCATTGTCAGCTGCTCTTTTAAAAGCTAGGAGTGTATTTTTTTCGGATGGGTCAATCCAATATCCGCGATGCGCCAAGATTTTCATCTATCTAGACCTTCCTACTAATGGGCAAAGTGAGAAATTTCTCAAGGTCTGCTGGAATCCCCAATCCGTACATTCCCTTTCCTTCAGCCCCAACATTATATAAGCCGATCTTTGCGTTCTTCTTGATTAAATAGTTGTAGGCTGGCGCCACATAGTATTCATCGTTTACTTTATCCTCAGCCTTAATCATGGAATGGGCTGCTTCAACAAAATCCATTCCCTTCGCAAAATTATAAATACCTACCGTTGCTTCATCTGAAATAACTTTTTTCTCGACGACCTTATCAATATACCCATGCTGATCGATTCCAACATATGACCATTTAGGATCATTTGCCTTCATTGTCATAATTAAGCCATCCAAATTTTTGTTCAGAGCTAAGGCAAGATAATCGTCAACGTTAAAGTCAACAAATTGATCACTATTGGCAATCATCAACGGGTTCGTGTTGTTAATAAATTTTTCAGCTGCCAATACAGTGCACGCAGCTCCCTCTGTGATCCCCTCTATCATAATAACTTCGCACCCCGGGGTAATGGCCCTCAATGATTTATCCAAGTTATATTTCGCAGCGTGAGATTTCTGGACAATAAATATAAATTTATGCTCGCAGCTAGGCCTAAGATTCTTTACTACAACTTCCACCATTGGTCGCCCATGAATTTTTATCATTGGCTTAGGGTCTTTATAACCGGCACAAGAAAATCTACTGCCTGCTCCCGCCATTGGGATAACAATATTCAGCATAAAGCCTCCTTAAAAGTAGCCGCTAGCTACCATTTTTCCATGATCGAGTCTGACATATGAATTGCAGAACTGTTTTGCCTGCTCAACTGAGTGAGTAACTAATATTACTGATGTTCCTTCCCTTTGAAGTTCCTTGATTTTGTCTAAACACTTATTTTGGAACTCTGTGTCGCCAACGGCTAATATTTCGTCAGCTAAAATTATCTTCGGATTCATGTGGGCTGCGACTGAAAATCCCAGCCGCATATACATGCCGGAAGAGTAATGCTTGACAGGGGTGTCAATAAACTTGCCTAGTCCAGAAAATTCAATAATATCTTTGATTATCTTTGCTGTATCGCGATTTCGCATTCCATATATGGAGGCATTTAAGTATATGTTTTCAATTCCATTTAGTTCCGGGTGAAATCCTACCCCCAATTCAAGTAGAGGGGTTATTCTTCCGTAAATTTTAATTGAGCCACTGTCTGGGGTAATAACTCCTGCAATTAGCTGAAGCAATGTGCTCTTGCCGGAGCCATTGTGCCCAAGCAAGGCCATGGATTCTCCTTCGCTAATATCAAAACTTATATTTTCTATGACTTTAAATTTCTCAGTCTCGGTTTGCTTTTCCCCATGCAGTGCCCTTACTATTCTTCCTTTGAGCGATCCAGGGTGTGCGTGCTTTAGAAAGAATGTCTTATTTACGTTATCAACCTTTAGTATTTTCTTTTGGCTCATAGAACTTCTGCCACTTTCCTAGAGTAACGGTTGAAAGCCCATAGCCCGAGTGCAATAGAAAGCACACTGAGCAGCAGCATTTGTGCTAGCGTAAAGAAATTAGGAGTAGCGGATGCAACGAGCACATCATTGATTCCAGAAAAATACACAGTGAGTGGATTAAGGTAAACCAGCCAGCGCAAGTTTTCCGGAAGCAAATTGGGCTGCCAAATTATGGGTGTGCACCAGAACAATATGGGCATAATGGCGTCGACTAGGTATTTGATATCTCTTATGTAGATCTGTGCTATCGACATGGCCAGTGATACGCCAAAGACAAAGCAAAAATACAAAACCAAGATAATTGGGTACATTAACAACCCACTATGAAATATAAAGCCACCAAGGAAAAAATATACTGAGTAGACAAGCAAGGCTGACATCCAGAATGCAGCGACTACCCCCATTCCAGATATGGGGATGTATATCCTGGGAAAGTATATTTTCTTTATTAGGCTTGAGTTGTTAGTCATCCAATCACAGCTTTGGGGCCATGCTTGGGAGATCAATACCCAGTGCAAAACACCAGTAATTAAGCTGTGTAGAAAATTAACGTCCCTGCTTGGATATATGTAGGTGAAAACAATGTAATATACTATGCACATTAGTGCTGGGTTAGCTAAGGACCAAATAAATCCTATTGCTGATCCCATATAGCGTACCTTAATCTCTTTTTTGACGAGATTAAGGATTAGATCTGTATTTGGCATGATTCGGTCACCGCTTTTCTGCTCAGGCGCTCATCAGTCAATGATGGGAATTACACTTTCGAATCACATGCTATATCGGAAAGCCTAATTTCATTGTGATCCTTAGGTGGTATTTCGGTCTTGCTTGTCTGCTTTATATTTATTTCATTGCTGCTCCATAAGTAGTCTTTTATTTTATGTGGTTTCTCTACTGCCTCTGAGATGACTAAGAGCCCATGTGCACCACTACTGTTTCCAGATTTGGCGGTTGTGCTGTTTGGATAAAACTACTCTGACCCTTTTCTCAACAGTAAGGTGCTGAGTGGGCGTCGAGATGGCCAGCATAGGTCAGCTTGTTGAGGTTGGTGACTGGTTCGTCGCTGTGTGCCAGCCAGCCGAGGACGAAGTTCCCGCCAATGAAGCCGGCGCCGCCTGTAACAAAAATCATGTCTTTGCTGAATGCTTTTCTTAAAGAAATTTAAGGGCAACCGACCGGATTCTGGCTCTGCCAGCGCTATGCATCTTCGCACATCTCTTGGAGGCCTCTCTACGCTCTCCTGCCCAGGATGTCATAGGCCAAAGTCGGGTTGGCCAGCATGCGGCGATGTCGCGGTGGCGGCGGGCGACAATTTCGTACTGTAAGACTTGCCACTGGCTGACCAAAAATGCTTTTGTCATGAATGGTGCCGAATAACCTTGGCCCGTTCCGAGGTTGTCCGTGATCAGTCTACCTTGGGTCTGCAGTGCCTGCAGTGCCTGCAGTGCCTTGAGGTGGCCATCTGCCAAGTCGATCACGTGGATAGAGTCTCTTACGCCGGTGCCATCGTGCGTGGGATTGTCGTTGCCGAACACGTTGTGTTTGACGCATTGACCAATGGCAACCTCGCTGATGGACGGCATCAAATTATTGGGGGTGCCATTGGGGTCTTCGCCGATCAGTCCGCTTTCATGAGCACCCACCGGGTTGAAGTAGTGCAGGATGGCGATATTCCAGTTGGGTTCGGCAGACGCCAAATCGTGCAGGATGTTCTCCGCCATCAGCTTGCTACAGCCATAGGGGTTCGTTGCCGGGAGTGGAAAGTTTTCGCGGATGGAGGCATTGGCTGGATCACATACACTGTCGCCACCGAGCTGAATGCCAAGGTCCGAACATTATGATGGCGCATAGCCCCCAAGAGGGACAAAGTGTCGGTGCCGTTGTTGACGTAGTACTCCACTGGCTTTGCTACCGATTCGCCCACTGCCTTCAGGTCTGCAAAATGGATAACTGCTTCGAGGAGGCAGCGGAATACAGCATCCAGAATGGTTGCATCGCGGACATCGCCCTCTACAACCTGTAGGTTCTTCCCAGCCAGCTTTTGCACGCGTCCCCGCGACTCAGGCTTGCTGTTGCACAGGTTGTCCAGAACGATCAGCTGGTGTCCCGCTTCCAAAAGCTGTAGGCAGGTGTGCGACCCGATGTAGCCGGCTCCGCCAGTGACTAGGATCATGAGTGCTGTATTCTTGACGTTGGTTTAGCCTTGCTATGCCAATCTTATGAAAGATTGTATCGGCAACGAGGGCTTTACAGATGTTAACACGATGTTTGTCGAGCGATTTTCGCATGTAATCAGATCAAGCTCTACTGTTTTAGAGTATTGGCATAATGCGCTATGCATGGCTTTGAGCCCAGGTAGCATTGTCCCCTCTCTCCCCTGATTGGTAGAATCAACCCCGCCTCATCCGTGGCATTACAGTGCGGCTGATCTTCCCAAATCCCTTATTCAGATAGAATTTGGCATGCTTCTAATCCTTCTTGGAGCACTGTTTTGCTCCTTTGTCGTTGGTGTTCTCTTGGTCCGCTTCCGCCATCTCCATGATCGCTTCTCTTCTGATCATGACCTTGGTGGAGTGCAGAAATTCCATGCAGCTCCCGTGCCCCGTATCGGCGGCGTGCCTCTAATGGCTGGTCTGGTGGTGGGGGCGCTGATTCTGGGAGGGCTGACAGGGGAGACGTTAAGTTTATTGCTACTGATCGCCGCCTTGCCGGCGTTTGGGGCCGGGCTGGCTGAAGACTTGACCAAAAATGTAGGGCCGCTGCCCCGTTTGTTGGCAACCTTTGTCGCCGCTGCACTAGGTTTCTGGTTGTTGAAGGCCAGTTTGTTGCGACTGGATGTGCCAGGTGTAGATCAGCTTTTGCGCCACCACTGGTGGCTTTCGCTGGTGCTTACCGTCATCGCCGTTGGGGGCGTCGCTCATGCCATCAATATCATCGATGGCTACAACGGCTTGGCCGGAATGGTCTCGGTGTTCATCTTTATGGCGCTGGCCTATGTGGCGTTCAAGGTGCATGACCCCCAACTCATGGGCTTGTGCTTTGCCGCAACGGGGGCGGTGCTGGGCTTTCTGGTATGGAACTTCCCGCGCGGGCTGCTCTTTGCCGGTGATGGGGGGCTTACCTGATCGGCTTTCTGATTGCGGAGCTGTCGGTGTTGCTGGTGATGCGGCATCCAGAGGTGTCGCCGTGGTTTCCGTTACTGCTGGTGATTTATCCGGTCTTCGAAACGCTGTTCTCCATTTACCGCAAGAAATTCCTGCGAGGGGTGTCTCCCGGGGTGCCCGATGGACTGCATCTGCACATGCTGGTCTACAAGCGCTTGGTGCGCTGGATGGTTGGCTCGAAAGAGGCGCGTCACATGACGCGACGTAACAGCATGACATCACCCTACCTGTGGGCATTGTCGTCCTTGTCGGTCGCACCTGCGATGCTGTTCTGGAACAACACCACGGTCTTGATGGTGTGTGTGGGTGTGTTTGTGCTGACGTACCTGTACCTGTATCGCATGATCATCCGGTTCAGGTCTCCGCGCTGGATGGTGCTTTACCGCCCCGCACTCGGTAAGGAGAGGTCGGCGGCGCTATCGTATAAGCAGAATCGATAGAAAATTTTTTGACGGCCCCCTCTCTTGAAAACCTCTTGCCCTGTCCCTATCATTAGCACTCGCAAGCCCCGAGTGCTAATGCGCCGGGCCAATTTGCTGATTTGATTGATTTTTCATTCTCACCAGCCACTGCTAACAGGAGAGAACAATGGCAATTCGTCCTTTGCACGACCGTGTTGTAATCAAGCGCCTCGAGGCGGAAGAAAAGACGGCTTCCGGTATCGTTCTGCCGGGTGCGGCTGCCGAGAAGCCGGACATGGGCGAAGTGATCGCCGTGGGCAACGGCAAGATTCTGGAAAACGGCGAGCGCCGTCCGCTGGAGCTGAAGGTCGGCGACAAAGTGATCTTCGGCAAGTACTCCGGCCAGACCGTCAAGGTCGATGGCGATGAAGTCCTCGTGATGCGCGAGGAAGACGTTATGGGCATCGTTGAGTAATCCGTCCCCACAACCGACTGAATCAGATTCTGGAGAAGTAAAGAATGGCTGCTAAAGACGTAAAATTCGGTGATTCCGCTCGTGCCAAGATGGTCAACGGTGTCAACATCCTGGCCGACGCTGTCAAAGTGACCCTGGGCCCGAAAGGCCGCAACGTGGTGCTGGACCGCTCCTTCGGTGCTCCGACCATCACCAAGGACGGCGTGTCCGTCGCCAAGGAAATCGAACTGAAGGACAAGTTCGAGAACATGGGCGCCCAGATGGTCAAGGAAGTGGCTTCCAAGACCTCCGACGTGGCCGGTGACGGTACCACCACCGCAACCGTGCTGGCGCAGGCCATCGTGCAGGAAGGCATGAAGTTCGTTGCCGCCGGCATGAACCCGATGGACCTGAAGCGCGGCATCGACAAGGCCGTGGTGGCCCTGGTCGGCGAGCTGGCCAAGATCGCCAAGCCGTGCACCACCTCCAAGGAAATCGCCCAGGTGGGTTCGATCTCCGCCAACTCCGATCTGGACATCGGCCAGATCATCGCCGACGCCATGGAAAAAGTGGGCAAGGAAGGCGTGATCACCGTTGAAGACGGCAAGTCGCTGAGCAACGAGCTGGACGTGGTGGAAGGCATGCAGTTTGACCGCGGCTACCTGTCCCCGTACTTCATCAACAACCAGGAAAAACAGATCGCTGCACTGGACAACCCGTTCGTGCTGTTGTTCGACAAGAAGATTTCCAACATCCGCGACCTGCTGCCGGTGCTGGAGCAAGTTGCCAAGGCTAGCCGTCCGCTGCTGATCATTGCAGAAGACGTCGAAGGCGAAGCGCTGGCCACGCTGGTGGTGAACACCATCCGCGGCATCCTGAAAGTGGTGGCCGTCAAGGCTCCGGGCTTCGGCGACCGCCGCAAGGCCATGCTGCAGGACATCGCTACCCTGACCGGCGGTACCGTGATCGCCGAAGAAGTGGGTCTGACCCTGGAAAAAGTCACCCTCGACATGCTGGGCCAAGCCAAGCGTATCGAAGTGGGCAAGGAAAACACCATCATCATCGACGGTGTGGGTGAGCACGCTGCCATCCAGGCCCGCGTTGGCGAAATCCGCCGCCAGATCGAAGAAGCCACTTCCGATTACGACCGTGAAAAACTGCAAGAGCGCGTGGCCAAGCTGGCCGGCGGCGTTGCCGTGATCAAGGTTGGTGCCGCTACCGAAGTGGAAATGAAGGAGAAGAAGGCCCGTGTCGAAGACGCACTGCACGCTACCCGCGCTGCCGTGGAAGAAGGCGTGGTGCCCGGCGGTGGCGTGGCCATCCTGCGCGCCCGCGCTACCCTGGAGTCGCTGGTGACCGACAACGTCGATCAGGACGCCGGCGTCAAGATCGTGCTGAAGGCCATCGAAGCTCCGCTGCGCCAGATCGTTCAGAACGCCGGCGACGAGCCGTCGGTTGTTGTGAACAAGGTGCTGGAAGGAAAGGGTAACTTCGGTTACAACGCTGCCAGCGGCGAGTACGGCGACATGATCGAGATGGGTGTGTTGGATCCGGCTAAGGTAACCCGTACCGCTCTGCAACACGCGGCTTCGGTTTCCGGTCTGATGCTGACCACCGACTGCATGATCGCCGAACTGCCGGAAGACAAGCCGGCTGCTCCGATGGGCGGCATGGGCGGCATGGGTATGGACGGCATGATGTAAGCCAACCAGGTTAGGGCGCAATCGCTGTGAAGCGAATTGTGCCGACCTGCCGAAAAACCCCGCAAACTTTGCGGGGTTTTTCTTTTTCTTCGACCAACCTGGGCAAGGTTGGCCGAAGGTCATCTGGGCGCCCGCTTTCTGGCACAATCCGCCCATCGATCATCGGGAGAGATTCATGCAACTGAGCGAATTGCAGCGCGTACTCGATGCGCAACTAGAGCCCTGGCGTTTCAAGGATTATGCCCCCAACGGGCTACAGGTGGAGGGCAGGGCCGAGGTGCGTACCATCGTTACGGGGGTGACCGCGTCGCAGGCGTTGCTCGAAGCGGCCATCTCGCAGCAGGCCGACGCCATCCTGGTGCATCACGGCTATTTCTGGAAGAACGAAGACCCACGTCTGGTCGGCATCAAGAAGCGCCGGCTGCAGACCCTGCTGGCACACGATATCAGTCTGTTGGCCTACCACTTGCCGCTCGATGCCCATCTGGAGCTGGGTAATAACGCACAGCTCGCCAAGGAGCTGGGTTGGCAGGTTGAGGGCCAGTCCGGCGATCAGGGCCTGCTGTGGTTCGGTGCCGTGCCGCAGTCGCAGCGGGCTGACGATTTTGCTCGTGCTATCGCTACGCACCTGGGGCGTGAGGCGTTGCTGCTGGGTAGCCCGGATAAAGAGGTGCGCCGGGTGGCCTGGTGCACGGGGGGCGCGCAGGGGTATTTTGCCGATGCCATTGCGCTGGGAGTGGATGTTTTCGTCACCGGAGAGGTGTCGGAGCAGCAGCATCATATGGCACTCGAATATGGCGTGGCGTTTGTTGCCGCGGGACATCACGCGACGGAGCGTTATGGCATCCAGGCTCTGGGGGCGTGGCTCTCCAATAATCATGAAGTTAGTGTGGTTTTTGCCGATATCCCTAATCCTGTCTGATCTAGGTCAAAGGGAACTTCGGTAATTAATTTGCATCCGCCCTTCAAGTCCATGTGGGTATTCGGGTAAAATCGGCAGGATTTGAGCTCGGTTTCCACGTTTGAGGATGACTGTAATGAGTGAGCAACACGTCGATGCGGGGCGCCGTCGTTTCCTGACGGTAGCAACCAGCGCGGTTGGTGGTGTGGCGGTAGCCGGGGTGGCAACGCCATTTCTGATGAGTTTCTTCCCGTCCGAGAGGGCCAAGGCGGCCGGTGCGCCGGTCGAGGTCGAGATCGGCAAGCTGGAGCCGGGCCAGAAGATCAACGTCGAATGGCGCGGTAAGCCGGTGTGGGTGTTGTCGCGTACTCCGGAAATGGTGAAGAACCTCGCCAAGAACGACGACAAGCTGGTCGATCCCAAGTCGGAAGTCGAGCAGCAGCCGGAATACTGCAAGAACGAATACCGTTCGATCAAGCCGGAACTCTTGGTGGCGGTGGGTATCTGTACCCACCTGGGCTGTTCGCCGACGTTCCGTCCCGACCTCGCCCCGGCCGACCTCGGCCCGGAATGGCTTGGCGGTTTCTATTGCCCCTGTCATGGCTCGAAGTTCGACCTGGCGGCACGGGTTTTCAAAGGGGTGCCGGCACCGAAGAACCTGGAAATCCCGCCGCACAAGTATCTGTCCGATAGCCGCCTATTGATTGGCGCCGACAAATAAGCTGAGGGCGAAAAATGAGCAAAGGACAAAGCATCCTGAACTGGATCGACGAGCGCTTCCCGCTGTCATCCACCATGAAGGCGCACATCACCGAGTACTACGCGCCCAAGAACTTCAACTTCTGGTACTTCTTCGGCAGCCTGGCGATGCTGGTACTGGTGATCCAGATCGTCACCGGCATCTTCCTCACCATGAACTATAAGCCGGATGCCGCAACGGCCTTCCTGTCCGTCGAGTACATCATGCGCGACGTGGCCGGGGGCTGGATCATCCGCTACATGCACTCCACCGGCGCCTCGATGTTCTTCATCGTGGTCTATCTGCACATGTTCCGCGGTCTGATCTACGGTTCGTACAAGCAGCCGCGTGAACTGATCTGGGTGTTTGGTACCCTGATCTTCCTGTGCCTGATGGCCGAAGCCTTCATGGGTTACCTGCTGCCGTGGGGCCAGATGTCGTTCTGGGGCGCCCAGGTGATCGTGAACCTGTTCGGTTCGATCCCGGTCATCGGCCCGGATTTGTCGGTATGGATCCGTGGTGACTACGTGGTGTCCGACGCGACCCTGAACCGCTTCTTTGCGCTGCACGTGATCGCGGTTCCGCTGGTGCTGCTGGCACTGGTGGTGGCCCACTTGGTGGCGCTGCACGAAGTGGGTTCCAACAACCCGGACGGCGTCGAAATCAAGAAGAACAAGGATCCGAAGACAGGCATTCCGCTTGATGGCATTCCGTTCCACCCGTACTACACCGTCAAGGATGTACTGGGCGTTGCCGTGTTCCTGATCGTGTTCTCGGCCATCGTGTTCTTCATGCCGGAAATGGGTGGCTTCTTCCTCGAGCACCCGAACTTCGACCCGGCCGACCCGCTGAAGACCCCGCCGCACATCGCCCCGGTATGGTACTTCACGCCGTTCTACGCCATTCTGCGCGCCATTCCGTCCTTCCTGGGCACCCAGGTGTGGGGCGTGCTGGGCATGGGCGCGGCTGTGGTACTGATTGCCTTCCTGCCGTGGCTGGACAAGTCGCCGGTGAAATCGATCCGCTATCGCGGTCCGAAATTCAAGTTCATGCTGGTCCTGTTCATCATCGCCTTTATCGGCCTGGGTATCCTGGGGGCCATGCCGTCCACCAATACCCGCACCGTGATCGCCCAGATCCTGTCTGCGATCTACTTCGCCTTCTTCCTGGGCATGCCGATCTATACCAAGAACGATGTCGGCAGTGAGCCGGTTCCGAGCCGCGTGACTGAGACCAACGCCAAGCGCCAGCTGCGCTTCCTGGTGCTGGTTGCCGTCACCGTGGTCGGTGCAGCTCTGTTCGCCATGAACGTGTAACGAGGGGGATGGACAATATGAAAACCAAAATCCGTCATCTGATCGCCGCTGCTGCGTTCATGCTGCCGCTGGGGGCCGCCGTGGCCTCCGAAGGGGGCCCTGCGCTGGAAAAGGCTCCGATCGATATCCATGATACCGAGTCGCTGCAGCGCGGCGCGCAGCTCTTTACCAACTACTGCCTGTCCTGCCATTCGGCCAACGCCATGCGTTACAACCGTCTGGCGGATATCGGCCTGACCGAAGACCAGATCAAGGAAAACCTGCTGCCGCCGGACGCCAAGGTGGGTGACACCATGAGCATCGCCATGGGCAAGAAGGATGCCAAGGTCTGGCTCGGCGCCGCGCCGCCGGACCTGTCGGTGATCGCACGCTCGCGCGGTGCCGACTACCTGTACGCCTACCTGCGCGGTTTCTACCGTGACGACACGCGTCCCACCGGCTGGAACAACCTGGTATTCGACAAAGTCGGCATGCCGCATGTGTTCTGGCAGTGGCAGGGTGATCAGGTGCTGAAGACGGTCAAGGGTGAAGGCGGCCACGAAGAGCATCAGCTCGAGCTGGTCAAGGCCGGTACCATGACCAAGCTGGAAAACGGCAAGGCCAATACCGTCGAATTCGACCGCCGCATGGCCGATCTGACCAACTATCTGGTGTACATGGGCGAACCGGCCCAGGTGAAGCGCCACCAGATCGGCTACGTCGTGCTGATGTTCCTGGGCCTGCTGCTGCTGCCACTGGCCTACTTCCTGAAGAAGGAATACTGGAAAGACATTCACTGAGTCTGAAGGTTGGCCGAAGACAAGGGCGGGTAAATCCCGCCCTTTTTCTTTTTCAAACAGGGGCTTAATGGCTAAAACTGGAAAAGCGTGGCGGCAAAATGGTAAACTTCACTATTGTTGCCAATCAGAAGGATGCGCTTTTAGCCATGATGACCTTGTACTCCGGTATCACCTGCCCGTTCAGCCAGCGTTGCCGCATCGTATTGTATGAAAAAGGGATGGATTTCGAGATCATCGATGTGGACGTCCACAACAAACCCGAAGATCTCGCGGTGATGAACCCGTACAACGAGGTGCCGGTCTTGGTCGAGCGTGATCTGATCCTGCACGAATCGAACATCATCAACGAATACATCGACGAGCGCTTCCCGCACCCGCAACTGATGCCGGCTGATCCGGTGATGCGCGCGCGTGCTCGCCTGTTCCTGTTCCGCTTCGAGCAGGAGCTGTTCTGCCACGTCAAGACGCTGGAAGCCGGTGCCACCGGTAAGGAAGCGACCAAGGCGCGCGAGGCGATTCGCGACGGCCTGATCATGATCGCGCCGATCTTCGCCAAGCAGAAATTCATGTTGGGCGACGAGTTCTCGATGATCGACGTGGCCATCGCTCCGCTTATGTGGCGCCTTGAACACTACAATATCGACCTCGGCAAGAGTGCTGCGCCGATTCTCAAGTACGCCGAACGGATCTTCCAGCGCCAGTCCTTCATCGACTCGCTGACCCCGTCCGAAAAGGCCATGCGCAAGTAAGGGCAGTGATGAGTTCGTCTACCAAGCCTTACCTGATCCGGGCCCTGCACGAGTGGTGCACCGATAATGGTCACACACCGTATATCGTGGTGTGGGTCACCGACCAGACCTCGGTGCCGCGCGAATTCGTCAAGAATAACGAAATCGTGCTCAATATCTCCCCGACCGCTTGCCAGGCGCTCAAGATCGACAACGACTGGATCTCGTTCTCGGCTCGCTTCGGCGGTGTTGCACGCGAGATCTGGGTTCCGGTCGCCAACGTCATGTCCATCTTTGCCCGGGAAACCGGGGAGGGGATGGGGTTCGAAGTCGAAGCTCCTCCGGCGGAGGAAGCGGTGTCCGAATCGGCTCCTGCCTTGAAACCGGTCGAAGGACAGGGGGAAGGGGCAGGATCGGAGGCCGAGCCGGCTCCACGTCCGTCCGGCCGCCCCAGCCTGCGTGTCGTCAAGTAGGGTGTCTCTCCCCAAGCCCAAAGCCAGCTCGATGCTGGCTTTTTGTTTGGTCGTTTCTTCGGCGCGGCAGAATGCCGGCAAAAAAATGGGGCGCCGAAGCGCCCCCAAGTCCCTTACCACAACAAGACAACTTAATGATCTCTTGTGTTACTCCACCCGTTCGCCGTGGAGCACCACATCCAGCCCTTCGCGTTCTTCTTCATCGGTGACTCGCAGACCGATGACCACGTCGATAAGCTTCAGCAGCACGAAGCTGGCGACGCCACAGTAGGCCGCGGTGACCACCACGCCGAGCGCCTGGGTGGCGAGGCTGCCATCAACGCCGCCGATATCCTTCACCGCGAACACGCCGGTGAGCAGGGCGCCGACGATACCGCCAACACCGTGTACGCCGAAGGCATCGAGCGAGTCGTCATATTTCAGGGCGTGCTTCAGGCCGGTTGCGCCCCAGTAGCACACGAGGCCGGCGATGAGGCCGATGGCCAGAGCGCCCTTGGCATCCACGAAGCCTGCGGCCGGGGTGATGGCCACCAGGCCGGCCACGGCGCCGGAGGCGATACCCAGCACCGACGGCTTGCCCTTGGCAATCCACTCGGCGCCCATCCAGGCCAGTGCCGCCATGCCGGTCGCGATCTGGGTCACCATCATCGCCATGCCGGCGCGGCCATCGGCTGCGGCGGCGGAGCCGGCGTTGAAGCCGAACCAGCCCACCCACAGCATGGAGGCGCCAATCAGGGTCAGCACCAGGTTATGCGGGGCCATCGCTTCCTTGCCGAAGCCGACGCGCTTGCCCAGAACCAGGGCTGCCACTAGGCCGGCAACACCGGCGTTGATGTGCACTACGGTGCCGCCGGCAAAGTCGAGGACGCCTTTATCGGCCATCCAGCCGCCCGGTGCCCAAACCCAGTGTGCAACCGGTACGTAGACCAGCAGCGACCACAGGGCCATGAACACCATCATGGCGGAAAACTTCATCCGTTCAGCAAAGGCACCGGTAATCAGGGCCGGAGTGATGATGAAGAAGGTCATCTGGAACATCATGAAGACCGGTTCTGGAATGGTCGGGGCCAGCGGGTGGACGGTCAGTTTGCCGCCATCCTTCAGATAAGTCAGGCCTTCCATCAGCACACGATCAAAACCGCCGATCAGGGAATTGCCGGGAGAGAAAGTCAGGCTGTAGCCAATGACGGTCCACAGCACGGTCATCAGGGCGCAGATTGCAAAGCTTTGCATCAGCGTCGCCAGTACGTTCTTCTTGCGGACCATGCCGCCATAGAACAGGGCAAGCCCCGGGATGGTCATGAACAGCACCAGTGCCGTCGAGGTCATCATCCAGGCCGTATCGCCACCACTGATGGTGGAGGCAGCAACCAGGGTCGGTTCGCCTGCGGCCAGTGCCGGCAGGGAGGAGACGAGGGCGAGAGCGCCCAGTGTGGCCATATTCCTTTTCATTGGCATTCCCCTTCAGTTCCCGTTATGGAATTTAGACGGCATCGGCACCGGTTTCGCCGGTACGAATGCGGACGACTTGCTGCAGGTCGAACACGAAGATCTTGCCATCGCCGATCTTGCCGGTCCGGGCGGACTTTTCGATGGCTTCCACCACCTGGTCCAGCAGGGCATCGTCAATGGCGATTTCCAGTTTCACTTTAGGCAAGAAGTCAACGACGTACTCTGCGCCGCGATACAGCTCGGTATGGCCTTTCTGGCGTCCGAAGCCTTTCACCTCGGTCACGGTAATGCCTTGAACACCGATGGACGAGAGGCCTTCACGCACTTCGTCAAGCTTGAACGGCTTGATAATCGCTGTGACCAGTTTCATGTGCATTCCTTTCTGACGGATCCGAATCGTTTTTTACTTCTGTGCTGTGATTAAGCAGGTTTCGTGCCAGAGCATGTCGTTCGCCTCATATAGCGCAATGACGGCACCGTCACGGACTGAAAGCGGGCATCCGCTACGCCTTGGCACCGTCTTGGCGCGATTGGCGTGCGGCGGCTGCACCAATGCTGTGCGGCTGCCCGGCGCTGCAGCGGCAAATCCTTTTTGCTACACTCAAGCCTGTGCAACATGACGAAGTCAAGGAGGCCCCAGATGCTGAGCCAGAAGTTGTTTGAAGAAATCACCACCAAGATCAGTGACACCATCGCGGCCAGCCCGGTGAAGGATGTCGAGAAGAATGTCAAAGCCATGATGGCTTCGACCTTCACGCGCCTGGACCTGGTTACCCGTGAGGAATTCGACGTCCAGCAGGAAGTGCTGCTGCGTACTCGAGAAAAGCTGGAGCGGCTGGAGGCGCGCCTGGCCACTTTGGAAGCGGCGGTGTTCCCCGATAAGGCGGCAGAGCAGGTCGATACCCAGGCCACGCTGGGCCATTCCTGATTCCAGCCGATGACGTTGGCCATCGTTCATAGCCGGGCCCTGTCCGGTATGGAGGCTTCCGAGGTCTCTGTCGAGGTGCACATGGCCAATGGTCTGCCGGCGTTCGCCATCGTGGGTCTGCCCGACACCGAGGTAAAGGAAAGTCGCGACCGGGTCCGGGCCGCGATCCTGACCTCGGGGTTTACCTTCCCGGCGCGGAAGATCACGGTGAATCTGGCTCCCGCCGATTTGCCCAAAGATTCGGGGCGCTTCGATTTGCCGATCGCACTGGGCATTCTGGTGGCGTCCGGGCAGGTGAAGGGGGAAGCGCTTAGCCGCTATGAATTCGCCGGCGAACTGGCGCTGAGTGGCCAACTGCGAGCTGTCCGAGGCGGTTTGGCGATGACCTGCCATGCCAGGCGTGCCGGGCGCGCTTTTGTATTGCCGCCGCAAAGTGCCGCGGAGGCCGCCTTGGTGGCCGATGCCACGGTGTATTCGGCGGCGACGCTGCTGGAGGTTTGTGCCCATCTCAATGACTTGCAGCTCTTGCCGCGAGCTCAGGCGGAGAGTGTACACACCACTATCGGCTATCCTGATCTGGCCGATGTCAAAGGGCAGAGGGCTGCGCGCGAGGCGCTGGAGATCGCCGCCGCGGGCGGGCACAGCTTACTGCTGATTGGCCCTCCGGGGACGGGGAAGTCGATGCTGGCCAGCCGTTTGCCCGGGCTGCTGCCGCCAATGCAGGATGACGAGGCGCTGGAGGCGGCGGCGGTGCAGTCGCTCGGGTCGCAGGGGTTTTCCGCCGAGGCCTGGCGTGCCAGGCCATTCAGAGCACCGCACCACACCGCTTCCGCCGTGGCCATGGTGGGAGGGGGCTCCGAGCCACGTCCGGGAGAGGTCAGCCTGGCGCACCGTGGGGTGCTCTTCCTGGACGAATTGCCGGAGTTTGATCGTCGCGTGCTGGAGGTGCTGCGTGAACCTTTGGAGAATGGCATGATCCATATCTCCCGTGCGGCCCGCCAGGCGACGTTTCCAGCCCGATTTCAGCTCGTGGCGGCGATGAATCCCTGCCCCTGCGGTTATCTCGGGCATCGTTCCGGGCGCTGCCAGTGCACGCCGGAGCAGGTTGCACGCTATCGCGGTAAAATCTCCGGCCCTTTGCTGGACCGGATCGACATGCATATCGAGATGCCGACCCTGTCGCCGGACGAGCTATCAGGCCAGGGGCAAGGCGAAACGAGTGCGGCGGTGCGTGAGAGGGTGATTTCGGCGCGCCGGATCCAGTTGGCGCGGCAGGGGAAGGCGAATGCGGACCTTTCCGGGGCCGAGCTGGATCGGCATGGATTGGTCGAAGCGTCGGCGCAGCAGACACTGCTTCAGGCGGTCGAGCGGCTGCACCTTTCCGCTCGCAGCTATCATCGCATTCTGCGTGTGGCCCGAACCATTGCCGACTTGAAGGGCGCGGAACGGATATCGCGCCAGGAAGTGTTGCAGGCGGTACAACTGCGACGTGCCGGGCTGCCAAATAGCTGAGCTTTTCCCCGGTCCGTCTTAATTATTGGATAATGTGGCGATTGCATAATGCAAGCTAGCGCCCATGGGTAATATTGATTTGAAACATTCTTCACGTTCTTCCTCTTCGCGCCGCAACTCGTCGGGAGCCGCGCGCAGTGGTGGTGGTGGTCTGATGGCGGGTATCGTCATTGGACTGATCGTCGGCGTGGCCGTCGCCATCGGCTTGGCCATGTATCTCAATCGTTCAGCGACGCCTTTTGCTACGGCAACGAAGTCGACACCGAAGCCTGCCGCCCAGGTGCCCGAGCCGACCTTGCTGTCGCCTGGAAGCAAGATAGCCGAGTTGCCTGTCGCACCGTCATCGGCGCCGGCGGTACCGGCTACCGCACCGGCGATGCCGGCGGCTCCCCCAGCTCCTGTGGCCCCGCCGGCCGCCAAGCCCACCGCCCCGGCCAAAAGCCAGGATGAGCAACGTTTCGATTTTTACAAGATTCTGCCGGGGCAGCTTGATGCCGTTCCGGGTGAGGGGGGAAGCATGCCAAAGGCGGGGAACCTTCCGCTTCTGCTGCTGTTCCTAAGTCTTATTTGCAAGTAGGTGCATTCCAGAATGAAGACGAGGCGGATAACCTGAAGGCCCGCTTGGCCATGCTGGGTGTCGAAGCCTCGATACAGTCGGTCAATCTGCCCGACAAAGGTCTGGTGCACCGTGTCCGCGTCGGTCCGTTTACACGCCAAGAAGATCTGGACCGGGTGCGTGCTCAACTCAAGCAGGATGGCCTGACCGGTGCTGTGGTCAAGGCCGGTAATTGATTTCGACAAGGGGATGATATGAAAAAGTGGTTGCTTGCCGGGCTGATGCTGTTCAGCGCCTGGGCCAATGCGGCGATTGAGCAGGGCAAGGATTACACGGTATTGGCCAATCCGCAGCCAGTGGCAACGCCGGGCAAGGTGGAGGTCATCGAGTTCTTTTCCTACCACTGCATCCATTGTTTTCATCTTGACCCGGCTTTGACGGCGTGGAGCAAGAAGCTGCCGACCAACGTCAGCTTCCGTCGTGAGCAGATTGTCTGGAACAAGCAGATGGAGGGTCTGGCCCGTTTGTTCGCTACCTTCAATGCCACCCGGACACTGGACAGGCTGCATGCCCCGGCGTTGAGCGCCATGGTGGAGAAAAAGATCAACCTGGCCGACGAGACGGAGATGAGCAAGTGGCTGGCGATCCAACCAGGTATCGACACCAAGACTTTCATGGCAACGTATAAGTCCTTCGGCATCAATGCCCAGGTGGCGCGAGCCAGCAAGATCACCCGTGACTACGGCATTGAAGGGACGCCGACCATCGTGGTGGCCGGCAAGTACGCGACCATGGCGGCCGAGCCGGCCCGCTTGCTGCAGGTGGTGGATGAGTTGATCGTCAAGGCGCAGCGGGAAGCGAAGAAATAAGGTAGTTAAGTTTGCATTAATCGAACAAAGGCAGCCTGGCTGCCTTTGTTTTTGCCTGATAACGACAATGGAAAGGTTGTACCGTGGATGTGCTGCTGCTAGCCAAGGCTTTACTAATGGGGGTCGTCGAAGGCCTGACGGAGTTTCTGCCGATTTCGAGTACCGGCCACCTGATCGTGGCGGGTGACCTGATCAATTTCCATAGCGAGACCAGTGCGGTCTTCGAGGTGGTGATCCAGTTGGCGGCGATTTTGGCTGTGGTCTGGGAATACCGGGCTCGTTTCATCGGTGTGGCGGAAAATCTGGGGCGCGATGTTTCGGCCCAGCGCTTTGCGTTCAATTTGCTGCTGGCCTTTCTGCCCGCCGCCATCATTGGCTTTCTGTTTATCAAGGTCATCAAGCTCTACCTGTTCAACGCGGTGAGCGTGGCGTTGGCGTTTATTATTGGTGGCCTGGTGATCTTGTTGGTCGAGCGCAAGGATCGTCGTGCCCAGGTGCATAGCGTCGATGCTATGACGGGGAGAGATGCCCTCAAGGTGGGGCTGGCTCAGGTGTTTGCCCTGATTCCTGGAACCTCGCGCTCTGGCGCCACCATCATTGGTGGCATGTTGTTTGGCCTCGACCGGAAAGTGGCCACCGAGTTTTCCTTCTTTCTGGCGGTTCCGACCATGTTCGCGGCAACTATTTACGATGTGTACAAACATCGTGCACTGTTCGCCTTGAGTGATGCCCCGGTCTTTGCCGTAGGTTTTGTGGCGGCCTTCTTCAGTGCGTTTCTGGCGGTACGCGGGCTGATCCGCTATGTCTCGGGCCATAACTTCAATGCTTTCGCCTGGTACCGTATTGGCTTCGGTGTGCTGATCCTGCTGACCTGGAAAATGGGTTGGGTGGATTGGGCGGCGTAAGCCATGCCTTTTTTCCTCATAAAAGCTTGACGCGGGTTCGGCGAGACGGTAAGATGCATTTCTTCAGACGCGGGGTGGAGCAGTCTGGTAGCTCGTCGGGCTCATAACCCGAAGGTCGTAGGTTCAAATCCTGCCCCCGCAACCAAGTTTAGAAAAGCCAGAACATCATGTTCTGGCTTTTTGCTATTCAACGTGCACCATATCGGTGTGCTCCGCATAACGTGCGATTTCCGTCACGACGCTTCCTGAATTGTTATGTGTCCCTCCGTCTGCTGGGCTTTTCAATTTTGCCCGCGTGGATGCTTGCGCATAAAAAAACACGTCACCCGAAGAGTGACGTGTTTTTTTGGGGGGCGGGCGATTTAGATGCGCTTGGCCAGTTCCACTGCCTTGCCGATATAGCTCGCCGGGGTCAGTTCCAGCAAGCGGGTTTTCTCCTGCTCGGGGATATCCAAGCCCTTGATAAAGGCGGACAGGGTGTCGCGGGTGATGCCGTCCTTGCCACGCGTCAGCTCCTTGAGCTGCTCGTACGGATTGGCGATGCCATAGCGGCGCATTACGGTCTGAATCGGTTCAGCCAGCAGTTCCCAGCTGGAGTCGAGGTCGGCGGCCAGTGCGGCCGGGTTGATTTCCAGCTTGTTCAGGCCGCGCAGGCAGGCGTTGAAGCCGAGCAGGGTGTAGCCGAAGCCGACGCCCATATTGCGCAGGACCGTGGAGTCCGTCAGGTCGCGCTGCCAGCGCGAGATGGGCAGCTTCTCGGCCATAAAGCCGAGCACGGCGTTGGCCATGCCGAGGTTGCCTTCGGCGTTTTCGAAGTCGATCGGGTTGACCTTGTGCGGCATGGTCGAGCTGCCCACTTCGTCCTTCTTGACCTTCTGCTTGAAGAAGCCCAGCGAGATGTAGCCCCAGACGTCGCGGTTGAGGTCGATCAGAATGGTGTTGACACGGCCCATGGTCTGATAGAGCTCGGCCATGTAGTCGTGCGGCTCGATCTGGATCGTGTAGGGGTTGAAGGTGAGGCCGAGGCCGGTCACGAAGCGACCGCACACGCTTTCCCAGTCGACGTTAGGATAGGCCACCTGGTGGGCGTTGTAGTTGCCGACGGCGCCGTTGATCTTGCCCAGGATTTCCTGCTTGACCAGTTGTTCGCGTTGGCGGCTCAGACGATAGACCACGTTGGCCAGTTCTTTACCCATGGTCGACGGTGTGGCCGGCTGACCGTGGGTGCGGCTCATCATCGGCACAGCGGCCAGTTCGTGGGCCAGGTTCTGCAGGCGCTGGATGACGCTGTCGAGGGCCGGCAGTACCACGGTGTTGCGCGCCGTCTTCAGCATCAGGGCGTGCGACAGGTTGTTGATGTCTTCCGAGGTGCAGGCGAAGTGGATGAACTCGCTGGCGGCCATCACTTCCGGGTTGCCCGACAGGCGCTCTTTCAGCCAGTATTCGATGGCCTTGACGTCATGGTTGGTGCGAGCCTCGATGGCCTTGATCTCTTCGCCGTGCTCGACATTGAAATTGGCGATGACGTCGTCGATTTCGCGCAGGGTGGCGTCGGAGAACGGCTTGACCTCTTCGATGCCCGGTTCGGCGGCCAGCATTTTCAGCCACTCCAGCTCCACCTTGATGCGGAATTTCATCAGGCCGTACTCGGAGAACAGGGAGCGCAGCGGTTCTGCCTGATTGGCGTAGCGGCCATCCAGGGGGCTCAGGGCGGTCAACGTGGTCAGATTCATGACGAGGTATTTCCAAACGTATGTGCCGGTTGCCCGGCGGTTTCAGTACAAAAATAAAAGGTTGGCCGAAGGTCAGGCGCGCAGACGGCGCGCCACGCCTTCAGCCAGCCGGTCGGCGGCTTCCGGGTGAAAACGGAAGAACAGCTCCGGCTCGATCATTTCCAGTTCCATCACGGCCAGTTGACCGTCGTTATCGCGGATGAGGTCGACGCGGGCGTAGAGCACGTCGAACGGCACCGCGGCGACGGCCGCTTCGGCGAAGGTGATCTCCTCCTGGCTCGGCGTGTAGTCGTGCACCTGGCCGCCATGGTCGTCCTGTACCCGGAAATCGCCGCTCTTGGGCGTCTTGCGGATGGCGTGGGTAAAGCGACCGTCGATGATCATCAGGGAGGTTTCCCCCTGTTCCAGTACATTGTGCTGGAACGGCTGCAGCATCATCGCTTCCTGCTCGATCAGCTCCCCGTAGCTGCATTCCAGCGCCGGGGTGTCGGTATGGCGGAAACGATAGGTATGCCGGGCTGCCCCCGAGATCACCGGTTTCAGGATCAGCTCGTCCCAGCCGCTGCTCTCGACAACGCTGAGCAGGGAACGTCTATCGCCCTTTTCAATGTAGAGCGTCGGGACGATGTTGATGTCTTTTTCTGCCAGTGTGCCGAGGTAGTGCTTGTCGATGTTCCAGCGGATCAGGCCGGCCTCGTTGAACAGCCGGGTCTGGGCGCTGGCACGTGAAAGCCAGGCGCTGAATTCGGCGTAGCGATCGAAGTAGTCCCAGGTGGTGCGCAGCAGGGCGGAACGCGTCTGCGTCCAGTCCATGGCGGAGTCGGCCCAGTCGTGGCGGGCGACGGCGAGGCCCTGCCGTTCCAGAGCATGCAGCAGCAGATTGTCTTCGGTGTGTACCTGACGGGTGTACCAGTCGGCCTCGTTGGGGGCGAGGTAGCGGCTTTCGGTCAGAACGACAACGTCGTAATGCATGGTGGGTTCCATGTTCTGCGGCGTTTACATGCCACCGGGCAGCATGCCCTTCATGCCGCGCATCATTTTCATCAGGCCGCCCTTGGAGGAGAACTGCTTCATCATCTTCTGGGTCTGCTCGAACTGGTTCAGCAGGCGGTTGACTTCCTGCACCGTGACACCGGAGCCTGCGGCTATGCGACGCTTGCGGCTTGCCTTGAGCAACTCCGGCTTGCGGCGCTCTTCCGGCGTCATCGAGTTGATGATGCCCTCGATGCGGCGCATCGATTTTTCGGCTTCGGCGCCCTGCACGCCCTTGGCCATCTGGCCGAGCTGGCCGGGCATTTTTTCCAGCAGGTTGGCCATGCCGCCCATGTTCTTCATCTGCTGCATCTGCGCCTTGAAGTCCTCGAGGTCGAAACCCTTGCCCGACTTGAGCTTCTTGGCCATCTTGGCGGCTTCGTCCTGATCGATGCCTTTCTGTACTTCCTCGATCAGGCTGAGCACGTCGCCCATGCCGAGAATACGGCTGGCCATGCGCTCGGGGTGGAAGGGTTCGAGGCCGGTGAGCTTCTCGCCGACGCCGATGAACTTAATCGGTTTGCCGGTGACGTGGCGTACCGAGAGGGCGGCACCGCCGCGGGCGTCGCCGTCCATCTTGGTCAGGATCACGCCGGTCAGCGGCAGCGCCTCGTTGAAGGCCTGCGCGGTGTTGACCGCATCCTGGCCCTGCATGGCGTCGACCACGAACAGGGTTTCGATCGGGTTGAGCGAGGCGTGCAGGGCCTTGATCTCCTGCATCATGGCGTCGTCGATCGCGAGGCGACCGGCGGTATCCACCATCAGCACGTCGAAGAAGTGGCGCTTGGCGTGGTCGACCGCGGCACGGGCGATCTCTACCGGCTTCTGCGTACCGTCGGAGGGGAACCACTCCACGCCGATCTGCCCGGCCAAGGTCTTGAGCTGCTCGATCGCCGCCGGACGGTACACGTCGGCCGAGACCACCAGGACTTTCTTTTTCTGCGTTTCCTTCAGCAGTTTGGCGAGCTTGCCGACGGTGGTGGTTTTGCCGGCGCCTTGCAGGCCGGCCATCAGGACGATGGCGGGCGGGACGGCGGCCAGGTTCAGCGCGTCGTTCTTTTCGCCCATGAGCTTGGTCAGCTCTTCGTTGACCACGCCGACCAGCGCCTGCCCGGGGGTCAGACTGCCCATGACCTCCTGGCCGAGTGCCCGCTCCTTGACATGGTTGATGAAGGTTTTCACCACCGGCAGGGCAACGTCGGCCTCCAGCAAGGCCATACGCACTTCGCGCATCGCATCCTGGATGTTGGCATCGGTCAGGCGTGCCTGGCCGCGCAGGTTCTTGATGACGCCGGACAGGCGGTTGGTAAGGTTATCAAGCATGGGGCGTCCTTCTGCCTGCCAACGATGGGCAGCTTGGTGTAGACTTTCAAATTGTCTATTTTACACGACCCACCGGGCTTGCGCCCGGTTCACGAGTGCAATTACCTCATGACCAGTTTTCTGCTCGTCATCACCCTGCTTCTGATTCTGGCCTACGGTGCGTTTTCCTGGCATTTCATCGGGCACTGGCGCGGTGTCGGGATACTGCCGCGTCATCCGCGTCGCGAGCACCTGCTGCTGGGGGCGCTGTTGTTGCTGCACGCCATGGCGGTGATGGGGCCGCTGCGCGAGGGGGCGTTGTTGTCGCTCGGGGTCGGACGGGCGTTGTCGGTGCTGGTGTGGCTAATGTTGCTGATCTACTGGACCTGCGGTTTTTTCTACCGTGTGGAAGGGCTGCAGCTGTTCATGATGCCGCTGGCGGTGGCCACGCTGGCTTTCAGCCTGCTGTTTCCGGGGGAGCATCTGCTGGGCGATCTGAGCAATCCGGCCTTGCTGTTGCACATTCTGGTGTCGATGCTGGCCTACAGCCTGCTCGCTATCGGCGCCCTGGTGGCGTTGTTGATGTTGGCGTTGGACAAGGCGCTGCATGACAAACGCTGGATCACGTTGGTGCGTCAGCTGCCCCCGTTGCTGTCGCTGGAAACCATGATGTTCCAGGTGCTGGGTGTGGGGTTTTTGCTACTGACGGCGAGCCTGTTCAGCGGCGTGGTGTTCTCCGAGGAGGTGTTTGGCAAGCCGGCGGCCTGGTCGCACAAGATCGTGTTTTCGATCATGGCGTGGGGCCTGTTTGGCGCATTGCTGGTGGGGCGCAAGCTGTATGGCTGGCGCGGCAAGTTGGCAGTGCGCTGGACGCTGATTGGCTTTGTGGCGCTGATGTTCGCCTACGTCGGCAGCAAGGTGGTGCTCGAACTGGTTTTGCATCGCGGTTAATTATTTGTCATATTGGTGGGGCGGGCTTCGCATTTGTTCACTCTAGTAAGGAGTCGATATGAAAAAATTGCTGCTGATCCTCGCCAGCGTGCTGGCGTTCTGTTCCTCCGCCATGGCGGCCATCAACCTTAATACTGCAACGCAGCAGGAACTCGAATCGCTCAACGGTATCGGCCCGGCCAAGGCCAAGGCGATCATGGATTATCGGACCAAACAAGGACCGTTCAAGACCGTCGACGAACTGAAGAACGTGCCAGGCATCGGCGACAAGACGCTGGAAAAACTGCGCAAGGACATCGCCGTGTCGGGCAAGAGTGCCGCGCCGACGGCAAAACCGGCGGCTCCGGCCAAAGCCGGCAGCAGCCCCGTCGTGCCGGCCAAACCCGTGGCCAAGCCGGTCGCTCCGGCCAAGCCGTAACCGTTCGCTGACGTCACGCATAAACGCCCCGCTTGGGGCGTTTATGCTTTTTGGCGCTGCCCGAACAGCGCCAGGGCCCGTGTCCGCTGCTCGGCATGATCGACGATGGGCCGAGGATAATCGCGTCCCAATAGAAATCCGCCGGGCAACACCTTGGCCTGCCACGGAGCGTGAATAGCCTTGTTATCGAGTGCGGCCAGTTCCGGCACATAACGGCGGATGAACTTGCCTTCAGGGTCGAATTTCTGCGACTGCGTTACCGGATTGAAAATGCGGAACCAGGGCTGGGCATCGCAACCGGTCGATGCGGCCCACTGCCAACCGCCATTGTTGGCGGCCAGATCGTAGTCGATCAGCTTCTCGGCGAAATAGCGTTCCCCCCAACGCCAGTCCACCAGCAAATCCTTGACCAGGAAGCTCGCCGTCACCATGCGCAGCCGGTTGTGCATGTAGCCGCTGTACGCGAGCTGCCGCATGGCGGCATCGACCAACGGGTAGCCGGTGCGTCCGGCGCACCAGGCGGCGAACAGGCTGTCGTCGTTGGGGAAATCGAGCTGCCGGTACTCCGGTTTGAAACTTTCCTCCGCGACGTGCGGGTAGTGCCACAGCAATTGCTGATAGAACTCACGCCAGATCAGCTCGTTCAACCAGGTCGTCGCCCCGGCGCTGCCTTGCTGCCAGGCAAACTGTGCCAATTGACGAATCGAGATGGTGCCAAAGCGCAGGTGAACCGACAGGTACGACACTCCCTTGGCGGCAGGGAAGTCGCGCCATTGTTGGTAGTGTTCGATACGTTGGCCGAAATCGGCGAACACGGCTGCGGCGCCCGCCATGCCGGCGCGAATGCCCAGCCGACCGAGCCCGGTATCGGTAAAGCCCAGCTCGGCCAGGCTGGGGAGCGGGGTTTCGGCCAACCTTGCCAACCTGTCGAGGTAACGCGTGCTGGGGTAGGCCTGCAGAAAAAAGGGGGTGAGCTTTTTCAGCCAGGCATTGCGGTAGGGGGTGAATACGGTATAGGGCTTACCGGTTACGGTCAGCACTTCGTCCTGCTCGAAGATCACCTGGTCCTTGACCGTTTCCAGCCGCGTGCCGTGTCGAGATAGCTGCTCGGCAACCGCCGCATCACGCCAGCAGGCGGCCGGCTCATAGTCGCGACTGGCCCAGACCGTGCCGGCTCCGTGTTCCTGCGCCAAAGCCGGGATGCAGTCCACTGGCCGGCCGGATACGACGACCAGGTCGCTGCCGAGGGCACGCAAATGCTCCTTCAGTTCCACCAGAGAGTGCCAGATGAAGTCGACGCGGCGGTCCTGCGCGGGGAGGTGATCCAGGATATCCCGGTCGAACACGAACACGCAGACGACGCGTTCGCTATGGCGCAAGGCGGCATGCAGTGCCGCGTGATCGTCAAGTCGCAGGTCGCGGCGGAACCAGCAGAGGGCAGTCGTGGTCATGGTCGGGTTCGAGTCAGGGAGTGGCGTTATTTTGCGGTGTTTTAGGCCATGAGGCATGGAGCGGCAACCCGCTCGGGAATGCATGGAGTGACTTTTTTGCAACAGTTTTTGTCATATCGGGTTGTTGTGTCTCAAATTGGCAACATCTCTTGTTTGTTTGTATTTCCATATAAAACAATGATTTATCGAATCGTGTTGCAACTTGGTTGAAGCCTGTCCAGCGTGCCGACCACGCGGTTTTGTATTTTCGCAACGCCAGATTTATAGTCTCGACAGAAATCGCCGGAAATTATCGGTGGTGCAGAAATGTTCGGGCTGGCCTTGTTTAGCCTGGCTAGCAGCCGGACAAACCCAACTGACTTAAAAGGAAGAACGCGATGAACAAAAAGCTGATCGCTGTTGCTCTGGCCGCCCTGCCGGCAGCCGCCATGGCCGACGTGACCCTGTACGGTACCATCGAAGCCGGTATCGAAAACGGTAAGACCTACAGCTACGATTTCGCCAAAGATGGCGGCAAGCTGAAGTCCGGTACCCGCATCGACGACACCGGCTCCCTGATCGGCTTCAAGGGCTCGGAAGATCTGGGTAACGGACTGAAAGCCATCTGGCAGGTTGAGCAAGGCCTGAACATCGACGGCACCACCGGTTCCGCTTCCGGCAACGGCTACGACAACACCTTCGCCACCCGCGATTCCTTCGTCGGCCTGCAGGGTGACTTCGGTAAGGTGCGCATCGGTAAGCTGAGCACCTACAACAACTCCGACATGGGCAATCCGGATAACTGGATCTATGGCAAGGGCGTGAACGGTCTGTACTACAGCTCGATCAACATCCTGGACGGCCGTGTCAAGAACGCTATCCGTTACGACAGCCCGGAATTCGCTGGCTTCCGCGCTTCCGCCCTGTACGGTGTGGATGAGTCCCGCGCTTACGTTAACGGCAATCGCACCAACAAGGCCACCTGGAACCTGGGCCTGGGCTACCAGAACGCCGGCTACTTCGCGGACTTCGGCTACGTTGGTCTCCAAGACCAGAATGCCGCCGGCGACAAGAACGGCAACTACTGGCGCCTGGAAGGCGGCTACAACGCCAACAACCTGTTCCTGGCCGGCTACTATGGCCAAGGTAAGATGTATGCTGGTGTTATCGAGCCGGGTACTACTCCTAGCCTGATGGGCCTTGATGTGAGCTCCGTGGTTACTACCGGTAACGAAGAGCTGAAGTACCGCGAAGCCGGCGTGACCGTGGGCTACACCATCGGCGCCCTGACCCCGAAATTCAGCTACGGTCGCCTGTGGAACCTGAAGGTCGATGGCGAGAAATTGGATGAGCGCGTGAATCAGTACGTTCTTGGTGTCGATTACGCCCTGTCCAAGCGCACCACCACCTACGCTTCCCTGGGTTACGCTCACCACAGCAACGACGATCTGGAAACCGAACGTACTGTGGCTGTCGGCGTGAAGCACAAGTTCTAATCAGAGACTTCGTCTGATTGGTAAAAAGGACTGCCTTGGCAGTCCTTTTTTTATTCACTACAGTGTGCCGGGCTGGGGTAGTGCTGACCGGTCTTGGCCAAGTACTTGCAGCATGGCCACCCTTGTGCAGTAGAGTGCATGCGGGTAACCAAGATTTACGCTAAAGTCCGGTGTGTGCCGCTGTCATGGCCTGCCGCTATTCGGCACTGATGGCTGGCTGGATGATCGCTCCGTTCTAACGAGGGACGTTATGGAAGTTTCCGCAGGCGTTTCCGGCCTCGGCCGTGCCCTGGTGCAACACAACAGCCTGCTGTTGCAGGATGCCGAGGCTATTCAGCGCCAGGCGCAGAGTTCGTCGATCAGCTTCGTCGAGCAGCTTATTCTCAGCAAGAAAATGAGCTCGCTGGAAGTGGCGACGTTCGCTTCACAGGTGTTCGGCTTTCCCTTGCTGGATCTTGCCGCCATCGAGCCGGAGCAACTGCCGCAGGGGCTGGTGGACGAGGACCTGATCAGCTCGCGCCGCCTGTTGCCCTTGTACAAGCGGGGCAGCCGGCTGTTCATCGGCACCTCCGACCCCACCCAGACCTCGGCCTTCCACGCCATTACGTTCAAGACTAGCCTGTCGGTCGAAGTCGTGGTGGTGGAGGACGACAAGCTCGGCAAGCTGATCGGCAGCTACCAGGCGGGTGGGGCCGAAGCGATCAAGGCTCTGGTGGACGAGGATTTTGGCGACCTCGAGTTTGCCGACCCGGATGCCGAGCCGGAAAAACCGTTGCCCAGACTGAAGTCGACGATGCGCCCGTGGTCAAGTTCATCCACAAGGTGTTGCTGGATGCAATCAACGGCGGAGCATCGGACGTCCATTTCGAGCCTTATGAAAAGTATTACCGCATCCGCTACCGGGTGGATGGCGTGCTCAAGGAAGTCGCCCAGCCGCCCCTCTTGCTGAAGGAGAAGATCGCCTCGCGCATCAAGGTGATATCGCGGCTGGACATTTCCGAGAAGCGCGTGCCGCAGGACGGCCGCTTGAAGCTGGTGTTGTCCAAGACGCGTGCCATCGATTTCCGGGTCAGCACCCTGCCGACGCTGTTTGGCGAGAAGATCGTGATGCGTATTCTCGACCAATCGGCGGCCACGCTGAATATCGAGCAGCTGGGTTTTGAGCCGGAGCAGAAGGCGATGCTGCTCGAGGCCATCAGCCGTCCCTATGGCATGGTGCTGGTGACCGGCCCGACCGGCAGCGGGAAGACGGTGTCGCTCTATACCTGCCTGAACATCTTGAACAAGCCTGACACCAATATTTCCACGGCAGAAGATCCGGTCGAAATCAACCTGCCGGGGATCAACCAAGTGAACGTCAACGAGCGTGCCGGGCTGACCTTTTCGTCGGCGCTGAAGGCCTTTTTGCGCCAGGATCCGGACGTGATCATGGTGGGGGAAATCCGCGACTTTGAAACCGCCGACATCGCCATCAAGGCGGCGCAGACCGGCCATATGGTCTTTTCCACGCTGCATACCAATAATGCTCCCGCCACGCTGACACGTTTGCTGAACATGGGGGTAGCGCCGTTCAACGTCGCCAGTTCCGTGCTGCTGATCATGGCGCAGCGCCTGGCCAGACGCTTGTGCAACAATTGCAAGAAGCCGATGGATATTCCGAAAGAGGCGCTGCTACGGGCGGGCTACCGTGAGGTGGAGCTGGACGGCAGTTGGCAGCCTTACGGACCCGTCGGGTGCCGTGAATGCCGCGATTCGGGCTACCGCGGGCGGGTGGGGATTTATGAGGTCATGCCCATCACCGATGCCATGACTCGTCTTATCATGAAAAACGGCACAGCGGTGGACATCGCTGATCTGGCTCGGCAGGAGGGGATGGTCGATCTGCGTCGTGCCGGCTTGCTCAAGGTGAAGCAGGGCATCACCTCGCTGGCGGAAATCGAAGCCGCCACCAACGAATAACCAGCGCAGGGAAACAAGAGGCCATGGCTACTCTGGCAAAGAAACTGCCGACGACGGCAGCCCACATCTGGGAGTGGGAAGGCAAGGACCGTACCGGCAAGGTGGTGCGGGGCGAGATGCGTGCAGAGTCCGAAATCGTTGCCAAGACCCAGTTGCGGCGGCAGGGCATCACGGTCCAGAAACTGAAGAGGCGCAAGGCTGGTTTTGGCCGGAGTATCAGCGAACGCGACATTACCCTATTTACCCGGCAGCTGGCCACCATGATGAAGGCCGGTGTTCCACTGCTGCAGTCCTTCGATATCTCGGCCAAGGGGCATAGCAATCCTGCCGTGACCAAGATGCTGCTGGAAGTCCGGGCCGACGTGGAGACCGGCATGTCGCTGGCCGAAGCCTTCCGCAAGCGCCCTCTCTATTTTGACAAGCTGTTCTGCAACCTGATCGCAGCCGGTGAAACCGGTGGCGTGCTGGATTCGCTGCTGGACAAGCTGGCAACCTACCGCGAAAAGATCATGGCGATCAAGGGCAAGATCAAGTCGGCGATGATCTATCCTTCCGCCATCCTCGCCACTGCTTTCATCATCACCACCATCATCATGCTGTACGTGATTCCGGCGTTCAAGGACCTGTTTTCCAGTTTCGGGGCCGATCTGCCGGCGCCGACGCTGCTCGTGATCTGGCTATCGGACGCCTTTGTGAAGTTCTGGTGGTTGGTCTTCGGCATCATCTTCGGCGCCATTTTTGGCACCATGTTCTTCTTCAAACGCTCCCCCAAGTTCCAGGAACAGGTCGATCGCTTGCTGCTCAAGCTGCCGGTGCTGGGCGAGGTGGTGCAGAAGGCGACCATCGCGCGCTGGTCGCGCACCCTGGCTACCATGTTTACCGCCGGGGTGCCGCTGGTGGAGGCCCTGGATTCAGTCGGCGGGGCTTCCGGCAACCAGGTTTATGCCGAGGCCACCAAGCGCATCCAGGCAGAAGTGAGCACTGGTTCCAGCCTGAGTTTCGCCATGCAACGTACCAATCTGTTCCCCAATATGGTGATGCAGATGACGGCGATCGGAGAGGAGTCGGGCTCGCTTGACCACATGCTCGACAAGGTGGCCGACTTCTACGAGGAAGAGGTCGATAACGCGGTGGCGGCGATGTCCAGTCTGTTGGAACCGGTCATCATGATCGTCCTCGGGGTGCTGATCGGCGGCCTGGTGGTCGCCATGTACATGCCGATCTTCAAGATGGGGCAGGTGGTCGGCTGATGATGACGGAGATGGATGCAGTTCTTTCGGCCAACCTTCCGCTGATGATCGGGGTGGTGGCGCTGCTGGGCTTGCTGGTGGGGAGTTTCCTGAACGTGGTGATTCATCGGCTGCCCAAAATGCTGGAGCAGGAGTGGCAGCTGGAGTGCGCACTGTTGAGCGGGCAGCCCGCGCAGGAGATGCCGCGTTTCAACCTGCTGACACCGGCATCGCATTGCCCTGCCTGCCAGGCGCCGGTGCGTGCCTGGCACAACATCCCGGTGCTGAGTTTCCTGCTGCTGCGCGGCCGTTGCCACAGCTGCAAGGCCACGATCGCGCGGCGTTACCCGCTGGTCGAGCTGATGTGTGGCGTGATGTTCGCGGCGTTGGCTTACCGCTTCGGCTGGACACTCGATTTGCTGGGATACGCTGCCCTGACCGCGACGCTGATTGCACTGGCGTTCATCGATGCCGACACCCAGCTGCTGCCCGATTCGTTGACCTTGCCCTTGCTGTGGGGAGGATTGCTGTTCAGCCTGCTGGGCGGGCGGGTGCCGCTGGACGAGGCAGTGATCGGTGCCATGCTCGGTTACGTCTCGCTGTGGGTGATTTTCTGGTTGTTCAAGCTGGCGACGGGCAAGGAGGGCATGGGGTACGGCGACTTCAAGCTGCTGGCGGCACTGGGGGCCTGGCTGGGCTGGAAGATGCTGCCTTTGGTGATCCTGCTGTCGTCGCTGGTCGGGGCCGTGTTCGGTATTGCCATGATCCTGATGGCGCGACTGGGACGGGGCCAGCATCTGCCGTTCGGCCCCTATCTGGCGCTGGCTGGCTGGATTGCCCTGCTCTGGGGCGAGCAGATCGTCGGGTGGTATCTTGGCGGGCGTTAAGGTCGTTGGACTCACCGGTGGCATCGGCTCGGGGAAAACGGCTGCGGCCCGTTGTTTTGCCGCGCAGGGTGTGGCGGTGGTCGATACCGACGAGCTGTCGCATGCGTTGACAGCCCCCGGTGGGCGGGCGATGCCGACGCTCGTGGCAAGGTTCGGCCCCGATTTCCAGCGCGCGGACGGGGCGCTCGATCGCCAGCGCATGCGTGAGCTGGTGTTCCGGCAACCGTCGGCGCGCTGCGAACTGGAAGCCATCCTGCACCCGATGATTCTGGAAGACAGCCTGGCCGCGCTGGCAGGGGCTCAGGGTCCGTACGCGGTGCTGGTGGTGCCCTTGCTGTTCGAAAGCCAGGCCTATCGGGATGTGGTCGACCGCACCCTGCTGATCGATTGCGACGAGGAAGTGCAGGTGGCGCGGGTGATGCAACGTAGTGGTTTGAGCGAGCCGCAGGTGCGTGCCATCATGGCGACGCAGATGCCGCGCGGGGACAAGCGCAGGCTCGCGGACGATATTATTGACAATAGCGGCTCGCTGAGTGAACTTGCGCTTCAAGTCGAAGCCAAACATCGTTATTATCTGTCGAGCCTCGCCAGGGCTCGGAGCCAGTGATGAAGCCGCGTTCCTCTTCCGCGGTGCCCCATGACCGGCGCGATACAACTACTCCAATAAAAGCCATCTAGAAGGGCCGTGGTGCCGTGATCAGTTTTGAATTCCCCGTTACCGAGAAAACTCGGATGCTGCTGCGTTTGGAGCAGTTGTACACACGCCTGGCCTTCTTCATTTCCCAAGATCATCCGTTCGAACATCATTCCGCCATCCTGACGCTGTTCGAGCTGATGGAAACGGCCTCCCGAGCCGATCTCAAGGCCGAACTGCTGCAGGAGCTGGAACGGCAGAAGCAGATTCTCGAGGCCCTGCGCGACAATCCCAACGTCTCGGAAGACATGCTGGAAGGTGTCATCGAGGAAATCGAGGGCACGGCGGCGAATCTGCTGGACCTGACCGGCAAGTTCGGCCAGCACCTGCGCGAGAACGAGTGGCTGATGGCGATCAAGCAGCGTGCCGGCATCCCCGGCGGGACCTGCCAGTTCGACCTGCCGTCATACTACCTGTGGCAGCTCAAGCCGCCGGAGGAGCGCCGCCTCGATCTGCAGCGCTGGGCGGGGCCGCTGATGCCCACCGCCGAAGCCTCGCGCATTCTGCTCAAGCTGCTGCGCAACAGCGGCAAGTCGCACCAGTACGTAGCGCGACGCGGCGTGTTCCAGCAGATGTCCGGCGGCAAGGTGGTGCAGCTGATCCGTATCGGCTTCGACGAGTCGCTAGGCGCCCTGCCGGAACTGTCGGCCAACAAGTACGCCCTGAATATCCGCTTCATCAATGCGGCCACCGGCGAGAGCCGGCCCAAGCCGACCGAGGCCGATGTCGAATTCACCCTGACCCATTGCAAGTTCTGAGCCGTGTTATGAGCGAGAAGGTACGAATCGTCGCCTGTCCAACCTGCGGTGCCGCCGTGCGCTGGGAGCCGCAAAGTCGTTATCGGCCCTTTTGCAGCGAGCGCTGCAAGTTGATCGACCTGGGGCAGTGGGCGGATGAGAGCTACCGCGTGCCGGCCGAAGAGGAGCATCCGGATAGCGAGGCGCCTGGGGAGTCACGCTGAATCCCGATGGCAACGAAAATGGCCCGCCAAATGCGGGCCATTTTTTGTTGCCGGCCTGGGGGCGCTTCAGGTCCTGGCCAGTGCGGCCCCCTGGGCGAAGTAGCCGCGTACCCCGCCGAAGATGCTTTCCGCCACTTTCTGCTGGAAGGAGGCATCCATCAGCCTGCGCTCTTCTTCCGGATTGCTGATAAAGGCGGTTTCGACCAGGATGGACGGGATGTCCGGTGCCTTCAGCACGGCGAAGCCGGCCTGTTCTACCTCGTCCTTGTGTAGCCGGTTGAGTTCGCCCATCTTGCCCAGCACGCTCTTGCCGAGCTTGAGGCTGTCGTTGATGGTGGCGGTCTGGGTGAGGTCGAACAGGGTATGCGCCAGATAGCGATCCTTGCTGGTGATCTTCACCCCGCCGATCAGGTCGGCGTCGTTCTGGGTCTTGGCCAGGTAGCGAGCGGCGGTACTGGTGGCGCCTTGCTCCGACAGCGCGAACACCGACGAACCGCGCGCGCTTGGATTGAGGAAGGCATCGGCGTGGATCGAGATGAACAGGTCGGCATTCAGCTTGCGCGCCTTGGCCACGCGCACGCCAAGCGGAATGAACACGTCCTCGTCGCGCGTCATGTAGGCTTTCATGTTGCGCTCGGCGTCGATCATGCGCTTGAGCTGCTTGGCGATCTTCAGCACCACGTCCTTTTCCCGCGTGCCGGAAGGGCCGATCGCGCCGGGGTCTTCGCCGCCGTGTCCCGGGTCGAGCATGATCAGGATCGGGCGGCTCTTGTCGGATTTATTCTTGGACTTCAGTGGCGGCTGCTCCAACTTGCCCTTGTTGTAGTCTTCGAGCAGTGCCAGCAGCGGGTCGTCCTGCTGCGCCGTCGGGTAGAGGTCGATCACCAGCCGGTGCTGGTATTCCGCTACCGGGGCCAACGTAAACACTTGCGGTTTGATGTCGGACTTCAGGTCGAGCACGATACGTACCGTGTCCGGGGTGAACTGGCCGGCGCGCGCGGTCTGGATGAAGGGATCAGCGGCGCTGATCTGGCTGCCGATGTCCTTGAGCACGGCGTTGAGCTGCACGCCCTCGATATCGATTACCAGGCGCTCGGGATTGGCGATGTTGAAATACTTGTACTTGAGCGCCTCGCTAGCTTCCAGCGTGATGCGGGTGTAGGTGGACGACGGCCAGACGCGCAGGGCGACGAGTTGGCTCGAGGCGGCCAGGCCAACGCGGCTGACCGTCAGCAGGAAGGTCGCGGCCGCCGCCGTGATCAAGGTGCGGCGGGTGGGGTCGAAAGTCGGGTGAGGCATGACTGTCCAATGTCGGTTTGGGCGGTGATTCGGTAGCTCCGACCGCTGCCGGCGACGGCCAGTTCCACGACCAGGTCGGCGCGGGGCAGCAGGCCCTCGGCCTTGTCAGGCCACTCTACCAAGCATAGCGTGTCGGGGCCGAAATAGTCGCGAAAGCCGGCGTCTTCCCATTCCTCAGGGTCGGCGAAGCGGTATAGGTCGAAATGGTGTACCGTGAGAGAGGCGAGCGGATAGCTTTCCACCAGCGTGTAGGTGGGGCTCTTGACCCGGCCATGGTGGCCGAGCGCTGTCAGCAGGCCGCGGCTCAGGGTGGTCTTGCCCGCCCCCAGGTCGCCCCACAGGTAGATGACAGTGCCCGGGGCGATGGCGTGTGCCAAGGCTGCGCCTAGCGCCAGCGTGGCGTCTTCATCCGGCAGGCTGCCCTGGCGAACACTGGTATCATCCATCTCCATGACCGAGAAGTCCTTACAAAAACCGAATTATCCCGAATTGGCGCGCCAAATCAAAGCATGGGCGCGCGAATTGGGCTTTGTCGATGCGCGTATTACCCGGCCACAGCTGCCGCCCGAGGCCGAGCACACGCTGCTGGCGTGGCTGGCCGAGGGCTGTCACGGCGAGATGGAATACATGGCGCGCCATGGCGTGTTGCGGCTGCGACCTGCGGAGCTGGTGCCCGGCACCTTGTCGGTGGTGTCGCTGCGCATGCACTACTGGCCGGGTGCCTCACGTGGGGCCGACGAGGTGCTGGCCGATGGCGAACGCGCCTACCTGTCGCGTTACGCGCTGGGGCGGGATTATCACAAGGTGTTGCGCAATCGCTTGCAAAGGTTGGCCGAAAGAATTCAGGCCGAGGTGGGCGAGTTCGGCCACCGCGTGTTCACCGACAGTGCGCCGGTGGCGGAGGTGGCGCTGGCGGCGCAGGCAGGACTCGGCTGGCGCGGCAAGCACACGCTGCTGCTCAACCGCCGGCACGGTTCGCTGTTCTTTCTCGGCGAACTGTTCACCGATCTGCCACTGCCGCCCGACGCCGCGGAAGAGGGGCATTGTGGCCGCTGCACGCGCTGCCTCGACGTGTGCCCGACCCGGGCCATCGTCGAGCCGTACAAGGTCGATGCGCGCCGTTGCATCTCCTACCTCACCATCGAATTGGCCGAGGCGATTCCGCCAGCGTTGCGGCCACTGATCGGCAACCGCGTGTACGGCTGCGACGATTGCCAGTTGGCGTGTCCATGGAATCGTTTCGCCGTGCCGACCGAAGAGGCCGATTTTGCGGTGCGGCACGGGCTCGACGACGTGACGCTGGCCGAGCTGTTCGGCTGGAGCGCGGCGGATTTCGCTTCGCGCATGGCGGGCAGCCCGATCTACCGCATCGGTTACGAGCGCTGGTCGCGCAACCTGGCGGTCGGGCTCGGCAACGCCCCGAGCTCTCCGGCGGTGTTGGCGGCGCTGACGGCGCGCGCCGATGATCCGTCCGAGCTGGTGCGCGAGCACGTGCAGTGGGCGCTGGCGCAGCATGCAGGGCGCGGCGCTGGCGGCACCGTTGCGGCATGCTAAGATGCGCGCCTTCTCTGCTTGAGGAAACGTCATGACAGCCAAAGCTCGCCGTCCCATCGGGGTGTTCGATTCCGGTGTGGGAGGGCTGACCGTGGTGCGGGCGCTGATGGACCGCCTGCCGTTCGAGGACATCATCTATTTCGGCGACACGGCGCGGGTGCCCTACGGCGTGAAGTCGGTGGCGACCATCCGGGCCTTTTCCCGGCAGATTGTCGAGTTTTTGCTGCAGCACGAGGTCAAGGCGCTGGTGGTGGCGTGCAACACCATTTCGGCGGTGGCGCTGGAGCAGGTGCGGGAGCTGGCGGGCGACATTCCGGTGATCGGCGTGATCGAGGCCGGCGCCCAGGCGGCAGTCAAGGTCAGCAAAAACCACGAAATCGGCGTGATTGCCACCTCGACCACCATCAACAGCAACGCCTATGCCCGCGAGATCCATCGCCTGATGCCGGATGCCCGGGTGTATTCGCAAGCCTGCCCGCTGTTCGTCCCGCTGGTCGAAGAGGGCTGGGTCGACCACCCGGTGACCCGCCTCACCGCCGAGGAGTATCTCAAGACGGTGCTGGAGGAGCATGTCGATACACTGGTGCTGGGCTGCACCCATTACCCGTTGATCAAGCCGCTACTGACCGAGGTGACGGGCGGCCGCGTCGAACTGGTCGATTCGGCGCTGACCACGGCGGAAGCCACGGCCGAGGTGTTGGCGGGGCTCAACCTGCTCAACCCGCAGCGCGGCGCCCCCGAGTACCGCTATTACGTTACCGACATCCCGCTCAAGTTCCAGACCATCGGCGAGCGCTTTCTCGGGCGCAGCATCCGCGACCTGGAGATGGTGAAGCTGGGCTGAACCGCGAGGGTTGGCCGAAGCCAGGCAAAAGGGCCCATGAGATGGGCCCTTTGTTTCGGATGGAGAGGGTGCCGCCGTTTACAGCGCCGGTCGCGACGGCGCGATCACCAGCGATTCGCCCTCCAGCACGACCTTGCCGCCGACCAGGCATTGGGTCAGGAACTTGACGCGTTTCTTGGTCGGGTCGAGCTCGGTGGCCGTGGCGCGCGCGGTCACGGTGTCGCCGATCTTCACCGGAGCCTTGAAGCGGGTGGATTGCGACAGGTAGATGGTGCCTTCACCCGGCAGCCGGGTGCCGACCACGGTGGAGATCAGCCCAGCGGTGAGCATGCCGTGGGCGATGCGCGTGCCGAACGGGGTCTGCTCGGCATATTCCTGATTGAGGTGCACCGGATTGTTGTCGCCCGAGACCGCAGCAAACATCAGGATGTCGGCCTCGGTGATGGTCTTGGCGTATTCGGCACTCTGGCCGATCTCGATATCCTCAAAATAGATCGTGGGCATGCGGTCGCTCCTGCGTTTGTCATGGAGATGTTGCAGTGCATCTTGTCATACTTTCCACGGCATGCAAATCGAGCGGAAACAAGGTAGTATTTCGAGTCCAGTTGCGTTTTTGAGACGGTCCACATATCTTTTCTCGACCAAACGCTCGTTTTATTTTGGCGGGCGTGCATAATCGACGCAACTGCATGTCACGCATGCTTGGGCATGCCGTCCAAATACCAGACAGACGACACTTGCTGGAGGAATATGAAAGTTCTAGTCGCTGTGAAACGCGTTGTCGATTACAACGTGAAGGTCCGGGTCAAGGCCGATGGCTCCGATGTGGATATCGCCAACGTCAAGATGTCGATGAACCCGTTCGACGAAATCGCCGTGGAAGAGGCGGTGCGCCTCAAGGAAGCCGGCAAGGTCAGCGAAGTGGTGGCGGTATCGCTGGGTGTCAAGCAGTGCGAAGAGACCCTGCGCACCGCGCTGGCGATGGGCGCCGACCGCGCCATCCACGTCGAGACCGACGCCGAGCTGCAGCCGCTGGCCGTGGCCAAGCTGCTCAAGGCCGTGGCCGAGAAGGAACAGCCGCAGCTGATGATCCTCGGCAAGCAGGCCATCGACGACGACGCCAACCAGACCGGCCAGATGGTCGCCGCGCTCTTGGGCTGGGGCCAGGGCACCTTCGCCTCCAAGGTCGACCTGGCGGCGGAAACCGTCGACGTCACCCGCGAGGTGGACGGCGGCCTGGAAACCGTCAAGCTGCGCCTGCCGGCGGTGGTGACCACCGACCTGCGCCTGAACGAGCCGCGCTACGTCAAGCTGCCGAACATCATGGCCGCCAAGAAGAAGCCGCTCGACAAGTTGACGGTGGAGGCACTGGGCGTCGACGTGACCCCGCGTCTGAAGACCCTCAAGGTGGCCGAGCCGGCCAAGCGTTCCGCCGGCATCAAGGTGGCCAACGCCGCCGAACTGGTCGCCAAACTCAAGAATGAAGCAAAGGTGCTGTGATCATGGCCATTCTCGTTATCGCTGAACACGACAACCAGAGCCTGAAGGCAGGCACCCTCAATACCGTTACCGCCGCCGGCAAGATCGGCGGCGAGGTGCACCTGCTGGTGGCCGGCCACAACTGCGGCGCGGTCGCCGACGCGGCCAAGGCCGTGGCCGGTGTGGCCAAGGTGCTGGTGGCCGACGCTGCCCAATACGCCCACGGCCCGGCCGAGAACCTGGCCGCGCTGGTGGTCGATCTGGCCAAGAACTACAGCCACGTGCTGTCGCCGGCCGGCACCTCGGGCAAGAACTTCCTGCCGCGCGTCGCTGCGCTGCTCGACGTGGCGCAGATCTCCGACATCGTCGCCGTCGAGTCGGCCGACACCTTCGTGCGTCCGGTCTACGCCGGCAACGTGCTGGCTACGGTGCAGTCCGTCGATTCCATCAAGGTCATCACCGTGCGCACCACCGCCTTCGAGGCGGCGGCGCTGGGCGGTTCGGCCAGTGTTGAAAGCGTTGGCGGCCCGGCCGAGGCCCTGCTGTCGAGCTTCATCAGCCAGGAGCTGACCAAGTCGGACCGTCCGGAACTGGGCGCCGCCAAGGTGATCGTCTCCGGCGGTCGTGCGCTGGGTTCGGAAGAACAGTTCAAGGCCATCATCGAGCCGCTGGCCGACAAGCTGGGTGCCGCCGTGGGCGCCTCGCGTGCCGCCGTGGACGCCGGCTATGCGCCGAACGACTACCAGGTCGGCCAGACCGGCAAGGTGGTGGCGCCGCAGCTGTACGTCGCCGTCGGTATTTCCGGCGCGATCCAGCACCTGGCCGGCATGAAGGACTCCAAGGTGATCGTGGCGATCAACAAGGACGAAGAAGCGCCGATCTTCCAGGTGGCGGACTACGGCATCGTCGGTGACCTGTTCACCGTCGTGCCCGAACTGATGGCCGAACTGTCCAAGTAAGGGCGGAATCGCGAGCAGTGCTCATCAAGGCCGGCGTCAGACCGGCCTTTTTTTACATCACGAGAAAACACGAGAACCGAGGTGCTGACATGACTTACCAAGCTCCCCTGAAAGATATCCGTTTCGCCCTCAACGAGCTGGCGGAACTGCCGGCGGTCTGCTCCCTGCCGGGCTATGAAGACGCCAGCGTGGAACTGGTCGACGCCATTCTGGACGAAGGGGCCCGCTTCGCCGAAGAAGTGCTGGCGCCGATCAACAAGCAGGGTGACCAGGGGGCGCGCCTGGACGGCGACGCCGTCACCGCCGCGCCGGGCTTCAAGAACGCTTGGCAGCAATACGTCGATGCCGGCTGGGTCGGTCTGCGCGCGCCTTACGAATTCGGCGGGCAAGGCCTGCCGGCGCTGGTGGCGATCGCCGCCGAGGAAATGTGGTGTTCGGCCAACCTAGCCTTCTCGCTGGCGCCGCTGTTGACGCTGGGGGCGATCGAGGCGCTCAACCACCACGCTTCGGGCGAGCTCAAGGCGCTCTACCTGCCGAAGATGGCGAGCGGCGAGTGGACCGGCACCATGAACCTGACCGAGCCGCAGGCCGGCTCCGACCTGGCGCAGGTGCGCACCCGCGCCGTGCCGCAAGACGACGGCAGCTACCGCATCAGCGGCCAGAAGATCTTTATCACCTGGGGTGAGCACGATCTGGCCGAGAACATCGTGCACCTGGTCTTGGCGCGCCTGCCCGATGCCCCCGCCGGGGTGAAGGGCATCTCGCTGTTCGTCGTGCCCAAGTTCCTGCCGGGCGCCGACGGCACGCCCGGTGTGCGCAACGACCTGCGCTGCGTGTCGCTGGAACACAAGCTCGGTATCCATGGCTCGCCCACCTGCGTGATGAGTTTCGGCGATCAGGGCGGCGCCGTCGGCTACCTGGTGGGTGAGGCCAACAAGGGCCTGGGCTACATGTTCACCATGATGAACCACGCCCGCCTCGGCGTCGGCGTCGAGGGCATGGCGGTGTCCGAGCGCGCCTACCAGCAGGCCGTGGCTTACGCCCGCGAGCGCGTGCAGAGCCGTGCCGTCGGTTCTGCCGACGCGGCCGGGGTGGCGATCATCAAGCATCCGGACGTGCGTCGTATGCTGATGACGATGAAGGCGCAGATCGAGGCGCAGCGTGCCTTGGCCTGCGTCGCCGCCGCCGCGCTGGACCGCGCGGCGCGTCATCCCCATCCGCAGGAAAAGGCGCGCAACCAGGCGCTGGTCAACTTCCTGATCCCCATCGTCAAGGGCTGGAATACCGAGCAGGCCAACGAAATCACCTCGCTGGCGCTGCAGGTGCACGGCGGCATGGGCTATATCGAGGAAACCGGCGTGGCGCAGTACTATCGCGACGCTCGCATCACCGCCATCTACGAGGGAACCACCGGCATCCAGGCGCTCGACCTGATCGGCCGCAAGACCGCGGCGGAAGAGGGGGCCACCGCGCGTGCGCTGCTGGCCGAGGTGCAGGCCACGGCCGACAAGCTGGCGACAGCCGGTTTTGCCAGCCTTTCGGCCAACCTGAAGAGCGCAGCGGCCGACGCCGAGCGCTGCGTGGCGTTCATCCTGGAGTCGTTCGCAGGCGCACCGCAGCGTGCCGCCGCGGGTTCGGTGCCTTTCCTCAAGCTGATGGGTGTCCTGCTGGGCGGCTGGCAGCTCGGGCGTGCCGCCCTGATCGCCCGCGAGCGCATGGGCGAGGAGGATGCCGACGTCGACTTCCTGCACGCCAAGCAGGTGACCGCACGCTTTTTCGGCGAGCACCTGCTGCCCCAGGTGAGTGGCCTGGCGGCAGCGATCCTACACGGGGCCGACAGCGTGCTGGAACTCGACGACGGCCAGTTCTGAGCCCCGTCGGCAACACCTGTAGCGGCAGGAAGACAAGCGCTTGCTCGGTGCTGCATTGCGGAGGGGCGATGTCGCCTTGCCAGAAATAGCTAAAAAAATTATACTGTTAAGGTTTAACAAAACGGGACAAGCGTTACGACGCGGTGTCCCGTTCTTCACATAAAAGCTTCGAAAACAGAGCAAACGGAACAGGAGCCAGTCAGTGTCATCCGTACCCGCGATTCTTGTCTTGGCTGACGGAACCCTCTTCAAGGGCAGTGCCATCGGTGCCGCCGGCCATACGGTCGGCGAAGTGGTATTCAATACCGCCATCACCGGCTACCAGGAAATCTTGACGGACCCTTCTTACACCAAGCAGATTGTCACCCTGACCTATCCGCATATCGGCAACGTCGGTGCCAACGCGGAAGACACCGAGTCGCGCGCCGTGTTCGCCGCCGGCCTGATCGTGCGCGATCTGCCCCTGCTGCACAGCAACTTCCGCGCCGAGGCGTCGCTGTCGGGCTATCTCAAGGCCAACAACGTGGTGGCGATCGCCGACATCGACACCCGCAAGCTGACCCGCATCCTGCGCGAAAAGGGCGCCCAGCCGGGCTGCATCATGGCGGGCGAGATCGACGAAGCGCGCGCACTGGAACTGGCGCGCGGCTTCGGCACCATGGCCGGGCAGGATCTGGCCAAGGTGGTCAGCTGCGATTCGATCTACCAGTGGGATACCCGCGAGTGGCGTCTGGGCGAAGGCTATGGCGCGCAGGCCGAACCGAAATACCACGTGGTGGCGTACGACTTCGGCGTCAAGCACAACATCCTGCGCATGCTCGCCGAACGCGGCTGCAAGCTGACCGTGGTGCCGGCGCAGACCCCGGCCAAGGATGTGCTGGCGCTCAAGCCGGACGGCGTGTTCCTGTCCAACGGCCCGGGGGATCCGGAACCGTGCGGCTACGCCATCGACGCGATCAAGGAAATCCTCGACACCAAGCTGCCGGTGTTCGGCATCTGCCTGGGGCACCAACTGCTCGGCCTGGCGGTCGGCGGCAAGACCTCCAAGATGAAGTTCGGCCATCACGGCGCCAACCATCCGGTGCAGGATCTGGATACCGGCCGCGTCATGATCACCAGCCAGAACCACGGCTTCCAGGTCGACGAGAACAGCCTGCCCGCCAACGTGCGCGTTACCCATCGCTCGCTGTTCGACGGCACGGTGCAGGGCATCGCCCTGACCGACCGCCCGGCCTTCAGCTTCCAGGGCCACCCGGAAGCGAGCCCCGGTCCGAACGACGTGGCGTACCTGTTCGACAAGTTCATCAAGGCGATGGACGAACGCGGCTGAAAGGCCGCTTGATGGCCGGTGCGGCGTCGTCGCGCCGGCCTAGACGGGAGTCAGAGCATGCTGGGAATTACCGATCCGTTGACCTACCTGATAGGCACCATCTTCATCATCCTGCTGCCGGGGCCGAACTCGCTCTACGTGCTGTCGGTCGGAGCGCAGCGCGGGGTGCGTCCGGGCTTCAAGGCCGCCGGCGGGGTACTGGTGGGCGATACGCTGCTGATGGTGGCCACCGCCGCCGGAGCCGCGTCGTTGCTGAAGAGCTATCCGGCGCTGTTCTGGGTGGTCAAGTATATCGGTGCCGCCTACCTGGCGTGGATGGGTATCAACATGCTGCGCGCCGCGCTGCGACGCTGGTCTGCTCCGGCGCCGGCAGCGCTGAGCGTGCTGGTGACCTTGGGTAATCGCGATCCGTTCCGGCGGGCGCTGACCCTGAGCCTGATGAACCCCAAGGCCATCCTGTTCTTCCTCTCGTTCTTCGTGCAATTCGTCGATCCGGCCTACCCTTACCCGGTGCTGACCTTCGTCGCCCTGGGGGGCATGCTGCAGGTGTGCAGCATCAGCTACCTGACGGCGCTGATCCTGGCCGGCAGCCGCCTGGCCGAAGCCTTCCGCGCCCGGCGCCGGCTGGCGAGCGTCGCCACCGGCGGTACCGGCGCGCTGTTCCTGGGCTTCGGCGCCAAGCTGGCCGCGGCGAGCCTGAACTGAGAACTTGTGAAAGAAATCGTCGCGAGCGCCCTCAGGCCGATTCGAGAAGTGCAGCCGTACAAATGGTACGGCGAGCCTCGCAGGATCGGGATGGGGTGCGCAGCAGATTTATTCACAAGCTCTGAATAAACGATCCAAATTGAGCCAAAACGATGCCAAAACGTACTGACTTAAAGAGCATTCTCATCATCGGCGCCGGTCCCATCGTGATCGGCCAGGCGTGTGAATTCGACTACTCCGGCGCCCAGGCGTGCAAGGCGCTGCGTGAAGAGGGTTACAAGGTCATCCTGGTGAACTCCAACCCGGCGACCATCATGACCGACCCGGACATGGCCGACGTCACCTATATCGAGCCGATCAACTGGCAGGTGGTGGAAAAAATCATCGCCAAGGAGCGTCCGGACGCGATCCTGCCGACCATGGGCGGCCAGACCGCGCTGAACTGCGCGCTCGACCTCGCGCGCAACGGCGTGCTGGAGAAGTACAAGGTCGAGCTGATCGGCGCCACCGAAGACGCCATCGACAAAGCGGAAGACCGCGGTCGCTTCAAGGAGGCCATGGCCAAGATCGGCCTGTCCTGCCCGCTGTCCTTCGTCTGCCACACCATGGAAGAGTCGCTGGCGGCCCAGGCCAAGGTGGGCTTCCCGACGCTGATCCGCCCGTCGTTCACCATGGGCGGCTCGGGCGGCGGCATCGCCTACAACAAGGAAGAGTTCCTGGCGATCTGCGAGCGCGGCTTCGAAGCCTCGCCGACCCACGAACTGCTGATCGAGCAATCGGTACTCGGCTGGAAAGAGTACGAGATGGAAGTCGTGCGCGACCGCAACGACAACTGCATCATCATCTGCTCGATCGAGAACTTCGACCCGATGGGCGTGCACACCGGCGACTCGATCACCGTCGCGCCGGCGCAGACGCTGACCGACAAGGAATACCAGATCATGCGTAACGCCTCGCTGGCGGTACTGCGTGAGATCGGTGTCGATACCGGCGGCTCCAACGTGCAGTTCGCCACCAATCCCGACACCGGCGAGATGATCGTCATCGAGATGAACCCGCGCGTATCGCGTTCGTCCGCGTTGGCGTCCAAGGCCACCGGCTTCCCGATCGCCAAGATCGCCGCCAAGCTGGCGGTCGGTTTCACCCTCGACGAACTGAAGAACGACATCACCGGCGGCGCCACCCCGGCCTCGTTCGAGCCGTCGATCGACTACGTCGTCACCAAGATCCCGCGCTTCGCCTTCGAGAAGTTCCCGCAGGCCGACGACCGCCTGACCACCCAGATGAAGTCGGTGGGCGAAGTGATGGCGATGGGCCGTACCCTGCAAGAGTCGATGCAGAAGGCGCTGCGCGGGCTGGAAACCGGCCTGGCCGGCTTCGACCCGGTGACCACCGACCTGGAGCAGATCCGTCACGAGATCGGCACGCCGGGCCCGGAACGCATCCTCTACGTCGCCGACGCCTTCCGTGCCGGCCTGAGCCGTGACGACATCTTCGCCATCAGCAAGATCGATCCGTGGTTCCTGGCCCAGATCGAGGACATCGTTGGCGAGGAAAAGGCGCTGGCCGGTCGCAAGCTCGACGAGCTCGACTACGCCGAACTGCGTCGCCTCAAGCGCAAGGGCTTCTCCGACCGCCGTCTGGGCGCGCTGCTCGGCGTCGACCAGGGTGCGGTGCGCGCGCGCCGCTGGGCGCTCAACCTGCGCCCGGTGTACAAGCGCGTCGATACCTGCGCTGCCGAGTTCGCCACCAATACCGCCTACATGTACTCGAGCTACGAGGAAGAGTGCGAATCGCGGCCGACCGACCGCAAGAAGATCATGGTGCTGGGCGGCGGTCCGAACCGCATCGGCCAGGGCATCGAGTTCGACTACTGCTGCGTGCACGCCGCGCTGGCGCTGCGCGAGTCCGGCTTCGAGACCATCATGGTCAACTGCAACCCGGAAACCGTCTCGACCGACTACGACACCTCCGACCGCTTATACTTCGAGCCGCTGACGCTGGAAGACGTGCTGGAGATCTGCCACGTCGAGAAACCGTTCGGCGTCATTGTGCAGTACGGCGGCCAGACCCCGCTGAAGCTGGCGCGTGCGCTCGAGGCCAACGGCGTGCCCATCATCGGCACCACGCCGGACATGATCGATTGCGCCGAAGACCGCGAGCGTTTCCAGAAGATGTTGCAGGAGCTCGGCCTGAAGCAGCCGCCGAACCGCACCGCACGTACCCCGGCCGACGCCATGAGGTTGGCCGAAGAAATCGGCTACCCGCTGGTGGTGCGCCCGTCCTACGTGCTGGGCGGCCGTGCCATGGAAATCGTCCACGAGCCGGCCGACCTCGAGCGCTACATGCGCGAGGCGGTGAAGGTGTCGAACGACAGCCCGGTGCTGCTCGACCGCTTTCTCAACGATGCCATCGAAGTCGACGTCGACGCGGTATCCGACGGTGAGCTGGTGGTGATCGGCGGCATCATGCAGCACGTCGAGCAAGCCGGCGTGCACTCCGGCGACTCGGCCTGCTCGCTGCCGCCGTACAGCCTGTTCCCCGCGGTGCAGGACGAAATCCGCCGCCAGACCGTGGCCATGGCCAAGGCGCTGAACGTGGTCGGCCTGATGAACGTGCAGTTCGCCATCCAGGGCGACACCATCTACGTGCTGGAAGTGAACCCGCGTGCCTCGCGTACCGTGCCGTTCGTCTCCAAGGTCACCGGCGCACCGCTGGCCAAGATCGCCGCACGTTGCATGGCCGGCATCAGCCTCACCGAGCAGGGCTTCACCAAGGAAGTGGTGCCGCCGTACTACGCGGTCAAGGAAGCGGTGTTCCCGTTCATCAAGTTCCCTGGCGTGGATACCATCCTCGGTCCGGAAATGAAGTCCACCGGCGAGGTGATGGGGGTCGGCCGCAGCTTCGCCGAAGCCTTCATCAAGGCCGAACTCGCAGCTGGCGACCGCCTGCCGAAGGCGGGCAAGGTGTTCCTGTCGGTGCGCAACAGCGACAAGGCCGGTTCTGTCGAAGTGGCGCGTGAGATGGTGCGTCTGGGCTTCGAGGTGGTGGCCACCCGTGGCACCGCGCGCGGCATCCAGGAAGCCGGCATCCCGGTGCAGCTGATCAACAAGGTCAACGAAGGCCGCCCGCACATCGTCGACATGATCAAGAACGGCGAGATCAGCCTGGTGTTCAACACCGTGGATGAAAAGCGTCAGGCCATCCAGGATAGCCACTCGATCCGCCGCTCCGCGCTGCAGATGCGCGTGCCGCAGTACACCACCCTGGCCGGTGCCAAGGCTGTGTGTGTCGGCATGGCACATGCCGAGGAGTTCGACGTGTACAGCGTGCAGGACCTGCACGCCATGGTCCGAAACGGCTGACGACACGGACGGTGCGGGTTTCGGCCAACCTTTGAACCCCGCGCCGTTTGCCGTTACAATTCAGCCAGCAAGCTACTAGCAGCCAAGCCGCCGTCCCGTACGGCGGCTTGTGCTTTTTCATGATGGCGGGTATCCCGCCTGCGGAGAGAAGTCGAATGAACAAAGTCCCGTTGACCCTGCGTGGCGCAGAACTGCTGAAAGAAGAACTGCAGCGGCTCAAGAGCGTGGAACGTCCGGCGGTGATCGAGGCCATTGCCGAAGCCCGCTCCCATGGCGATCTGTCGGAGAACGCCGAATACGACGCGGCCAAGGAGCGTCAGGCGTTTGTCGAAGGCCGCATCGCGGAGCTGGAGGGCAAGCTCTCCAATGCCCAGATCATCAATCCGAGCGAGCTGGATGCGGAAGGCCGCATCGTGTTCGGCACCACGGTCGAACTGATGGATCTGGAGACCGAGGACGAGGTCACTTACCAGATCGTCGGCGACGACGAAGCGGACATCAAGTTCGCCAAGGTGTCGGTGAACTCGCCGATCGCCCGCGCCTTGATCGGCAAGGAAGCCGGCGATGTGGCCGAAGTGATGGCCCCGGGCGGCATCCGCGAGTACGAAATCCTGGACGTCAAATACATCTGAGCGGCTTGCGGCACGGTGGGGCCGCGCCTGGCAGGTTTGGATAAAGGGGACTGCGCATGGATGGATTGAGGGCGATTACCCGCACCTTCTGGATCGGTGGCATGTGGATCATCGGCATCATCGTCACCCCGGTATTGTTCTCGGTGCTCGACCGCGGCACCGCCGGCATGGTGGCCGGCAAGCTGTTTTCTGCCATCGCCTGGGTCGGGCTGGTGTGCGGGGTGTTCCTGCTGGTGGATTTCATCTGGCGCGATGGCCTGCGTGGCGTCAAGTCCGCCACGTTCTGGCTGATCATCGGCATGCTGTCATGCACCCTGATCAACCATTTTGCCGTGTCGCCGATCATCGCCAATCTCAAGCTGCAGATGAACCAGGCGGCCGAGGGCTTGTTTGGCGGGGGCTTTGCCACCTGGCACGCGATCTCGAGCCTGATCTATCTGCTGCAGAGCCTGATGGCGCTGGCCTATATCCTGCGCCGGGACAGCTGACGCCGCCGAGTGGCAGGCTCATTCCCGTGTCGCTGCCGGCAGCCGGGGGCGGGGCGAAAAAAAGCGGTGGTCCGGCCACCGCTTTTTTTCGTGTTCCCTGGGTTAAATCAGGGCTGCGCCTTGAGCGCCTTCTTGCTCTTCGGCAGCACCACGCGCTGCTTGTCGGACGGGCGCCACAGCACCAGGAGCTTGCCGATGTGTTGGACCTGGGCGGCGCCCAGTTCGTCGCAGATCTTGTCGTACAGAGCCACGCGGGCATCGCGGTCGTCGCCCTGCACCCGGATCTTGATCAGTTCGTGCGCATCGAGGTTGATGGCGATTTCCCGAACTACCGCCTCGGTCAGGCCGTGGTTGCCGATCATCACCACCGGCTTGATATCGTGGGCGAGTCCTTTCAGGTATTGGCGCTCGAAGGGAGCAAGTTCGATTTTCATGGGCATGAGCTTCCTGAATAAAACGAGATTCTACTAAACTTTCGGCCTTTACCCCAAATTCCGCCCCCGCTTCTGGTGGAAATAGCGGCTGAAAACAGAGACATGCGTTATCCCTCTAGGTGGGAATGCCCATGGCGTGACCTCGGTGTACTCGCTCTCATTTGGCGGCAGCCGTCCGATAGCATGCGGCCGGGGCCTGCACGGACTTTGCGGGTGGCGCTGCCTGGGGTACCTTTAAAAAATGGCAGCCTGGCTGCACGGCCTCCCGCCAGCACGAGCGGGGTGGGGCTGTTTTCAAGACGACTGAGCAGGACATCAATGGCTAGAAGTAAATCCAGCAACGACTGGCTGCGCGAGCATGTGCACGATCACTACGTGCACATGGCGCAAAAGGACGGCTACCGTGCCCGTGCCGCGTACAAGCTCTTGGAAATCAACGACAAGGACAAGCTGATCCGCCCCGGCACGGTGCTCGCCGACCTGGGCTCGGCACCGGGCAGCTGGTCGCAGGTGGCGGCGCGGCTGGTCGGCGACAAGGGCAAAGTGTATGCGCTCGACATCCTGCCGATGAACCCGATTGCTGACGTGGAGTTCATTCAGGGCGATTTTCGCGAGCAGGAAGTCCTCGACCAGTTCGTCGCGTTGCTCGGTGGGCGCGAACTTGATCTTGTAATATCCGACATGGCCCCCAATATCTCAGGTATGAGCGCCATTGATCAGGCGCGCAGTTTTCACTTGTGCGAGCTGGCGCTGGAATTTGTCCGCGACCATCTGAAACCGGGCGGGAGCTTTCTCGTCAAAGTTTTTCAGGGTAGCGACTTCCAGCCTTACCTCAAGTCCATGCGGGAACTGTTCGACGAGGTGGTCAGCCGCAAGCCCAAGGCTTCGCGTGACCGCTCCACGGAAATTTACCTGTTGGGCAAAGGTCGTCGCTGACATCCACCCCTACGGGGGTTACAATCCGTATCAATACGGGCAACCAGCTAAGTCAGGGCACAGAGGAGTCCGCTCTAGTGAACAATATCGGCAAAAACATCGCCATTTGGGTGATCATCGGTCTGGTACTGATGACGGTGTTCAATCAGTTCAACAAGCGTCAGGATACCCAGAACCAGATCGAGTATTCGCAGTTCATCAGCGATGTCGAGTCGGGTAAGGTGCAGTCGTTGAGCATCGAAGGGCATCCGTTGCGCGGGCAGTGGCTGAAAGGCAAGCGAGCCGACGGCTCCTCCTTCATGACCTACGCTCCCTACGACCCGCAACTGGTCGATGACCTGATCAAGAACAACGTGCGCTTCTCGGCCAAGCCGGAAGAGGAGCCCAGCATGCTGATGAGCCTGTTCATCAGCTGGTTCCCGATGCTGCTCCTGATCGGTGTGTGGATTTTCTTCATGCGCCAGATGCAGGGCGGCGGCAAGGGCGGGGCGTTTTCGTTCGGCAAGAGCAAGGCGCGCATGCTCGACCAGGACACCAATACGGTGACCTTCCAGGACGTCGCCGGCTGCGATGAAGCCAAGGAAGAGGTCAAGGAGATCGTCGACTACCTGCGCGATCCCTCGCGCTACCAGAGCCTGGGTGGCCGCATTCCGCGCGGCATCCTGCTGTGCGGCAGCCCGGGTACCGGTAAAACGCTGCTGGCCAAGGCCATTGCCGGTGAAGCCAAGGTGCCGTTCTTCAGCATCTCCGGTTCCGACTTCGTCGAAATGTTCGTCGGTGTCGGTGCGGCACGCGTGCGCGACATGTTCGAGCAGGCCAAGAAAAATTCCCCATGCATCATCTTCATCGATGAAATCGACGCGGTCGGTCGCCAGCGCGGCGCCGGCCTCGGCGGTGGCAACGACGAGCGCGAGCAAACCCTCAACCAGTTGCTGGTCGAGATGGATGGCTTCGAAACCAATACCACGGTGATCGTGATCGCTGCCACCAACCGTCCTGACGTGCTGGACCCGGCGCTGCAGCGTCCCGGCCGTTTCGACCGTCAGGTGGTGGTGCCGCTGCCGGATATCCGTGGCCGCGAACAGATTCTCTCGGTGCACATGCGCAAGGTGCCGATTGCCGCCGATGTCGAGGCATCGGTCATCGCGCGCGGGACGCCGGGTTTCTCCGGCGCGGATCTCGCCAACCTGGTGAACGAGGCGGCGCTGTTCGCCGCACGCCGCAACAAGCGCCTGGTCGACATGGACGACTTCGAGGCCGCCAAGGACAAGATCATGATGGGCGCCGAGCGCAAGTCCATGGTGATGTCGGAAGAAGAGAAGCGTAATACCGCCTATCACGAATCCGGCCACGCCGTGGTCGCCAAGCTACTGCCCAAGTCCGATCCAGTGCATAAGGTCACCATCATTCCGCGTGGCCGCGCGCTGGGCTTGACCATGCAGTTGCCCGAAGAGGACCGCTACGCCTACGACCGCGGCTACCTGATGGATCGCATCGCGATCCTGTTCGGCGGCCGTATTGCCGAAGAGCTGTTCATGAACCAGATGACCACCGGTGCCTCGAACGACTTCGAACGTGCCACCCAGATGGCACGCGACATGGTGACCCGCTACGGCATGTCCGACAAGCTGGGGCCGATGGTGTACGGCGAGAACGAGGGCGAAGTGTTCCTCGGCCGCTCGGTCACGACCCACAAGAACATGTCGGAAGCGACCATGCAGCAGGTGGACACGGAAATCCGCCGCATCATCGACGAACAGTACGGACTGGCGCGCCGCCTGCTCGAAGAGCACCGCGACAAGGTCGAAGCGATGACCGCGGCGCTGCTCGAGTGGGAGACCATCGATGCCGAGCAGATCGACGACATCATGGCCGGTCGTCCGCCGCGTCCGCCGCGTCCCGACCGCAGCACGGCAGGTAGCGGTGGCGGCGACAAGCCGACCGGTACTGCGCCGGAACCTAGTGCGACCCCGGCGCAGGAACACTGAGCCGTTTCATCCTTACCCAAGGCGGCAGCATCGTGCTGCCGCCTTTTTTGCGACCTCTCTACAGGCAATACCATGACCGACTTCGTGTGCGGACGCTTTTCGCTCGCGTTGGATCGCCCGCTGTTGATGGGCATTCTCAACGTTACCCCCGATTCCTTTTCAGACGGCGGCCGCTTCAACCGGCTCGATACTGCCCTGGCTCATGCCGAGAGGCTTCTGGAGGAGGGGGCGGATATCCTCGACATCGGCGGTGAATCGACCCGCCCCGGCGCCCCCTACGTCAGCCCGGAAGAGGAGGAGGCGCGGGTGTTGCCAGTGCTCGAACGTTTGGCTTCATTGAATGTACCGCTGTCGCTCGATACTCGCCGTGCCTCGGTGATGCGTGCCGCGCTGGAGGCCGGCGTGGTCGATCTGATCAACGACGTCTCGGCCCTGGAGGACGAGGGGGCGCTGGCCGTGGTGGTGGAGAGCCGGGCTGGTATCTGCCTGATGCACAAGCAAGGCAATCCTGATTCCATGCAGCACAATCCGCACTATCGCGATGTGGTTGATGAAGTCGGGTCCTATCTTGGCCGGCGCGTGGCCTTGTGCCTGGAGCATGGCATCGAGCACGCGCGGTTGCTGGGCGACCCGGGGTTTGGTTTTGGCAAGACGCTGGAGCATAACCTGCAGCTGTTGCAACGCCTGGCCGACGTCGAACAGCTGGCGGGTGTCCCACTCCTGGTCGGCATGTCGCGCAAGTCGATGCTCGGCGCGGTGACCGGTGAAGAGGTACCGGCCGAGCGGCTGGGGGCCAGTGTGGCGGCTGCGCTGGAAGCGGCGCGGCGCGGCGCCAAAGTGGTCCGGGTGCACGACGTCAAGGCTACCCGTCAGGCGCTGCAGTTGCTGGCCGCGCTGGAACGGGCTCATCACTGACACCTCATGTCGGCTGGCAGTACAATGTCGTGCCGTTTTTCAGGGATACAACATAATATGGCTCGCAAATACTTTGGTACCGATGGCGTCCGCGGCGAAGTCGGCCAATTTCCCATCACCCCCGAATTCGTACTCAAACTGGGTTATGCCGCCGGACGGGTGTTGGTCAACCACGAGAACGACTTGCATCCGACCGTGCTGATCGGCAAGGACACGCGGATTTCCGGCTATATGCTGGAAGCCGCCTTGCAGGCGGGTTTGACCGCCGCCGGGGTCAACGTGCTGCTCACCGGGCCGCTGCCGACCCCGGGTATCGCCTATCTGACGCGTGCCTTGCGCCTGTCGGCAGGGGTCATGATCTCGGCCTCGCACAATCCCTATCACGATAACGGCATCAAGTTCTTCGCCGAAGGCGGCAAGAAGCTGGATGATGCCATCGAGCTGGAAATCGAGGCAATGCTCGAGCAGCCGATGGAAACCCGGCCTTCCCGCGAGTTGGGGCGGGCGCGCCGGATCGATGGCGCGGCCGAGCGCTACATCGAGTTCTGCAAGAGCACCTTTCCCAACGACCGTGATCTCAAGGGCTTGAAGCTGGTGGTCGATTGCGCCCACGGCGCCACCTATCACATCGCTCCCAAGGTGTTCCACGAGTTGGGGGCCGAGGTAGTGACGATTGGCGGCGAGCCGACCGGCTATAACATCAACGACAAGGTCGGTGCCACCTATACCAAGACCCTTCAGGCGGCGGTGCTGCAGCACGAGGCCGATTATGGCGTGGCACTGGATGGTGATGGCGACAGGCTGATGATGGTGGACCGCAAAGGCCAGGTCTATGATGGCGACCAGCTGATCTATGTCATCGCCAAGGCGCGTGCCACCAAGGGTGAGCTGAAGGGCGGCGTGGTCGGCACCGTGATGACGAATATGGGCATGGAACTGGCCTTGCAGAAGATGGCGGTGCCGTTCGGTCGGGCCAAGGTGGGCGACCGCTACGTCCTCGAGATGCTGCACAACAATGGCTGGCTGGTGGGGGAGGCTTCCGGCCATGTGCTGTGCCTCGATAAACATAACACCGGAGACGGCATCATTTCCTGTCTCCAGGTGCTGACCGCCCTGGCTGAGCTGGGGCAGGATCTGGCCAGTGTCTGCCGCGATTGGCAGCCCTTCCCGCAGACGCTGATCAATGTGCGGCTCAAGGGGCAGGACTGGAAAGCCGCCTCCGCCGACGTGTTGACAGCGGCCGAGACTGCCTTGCAGGGGCGCGGCCGGGTTGTCCTGCGCCCCAGTGGCACGGAACCGGTGGTGCGCGTGATGGTGGAGGCGGACGATCATGCCTTGTCGGAGAAGTGGGCACGGGAAATCGCGGCCGTGATCGAAAGTTCCGCTGGCTGAGCCTGTTTGGTCCACTTCCTGCAAAAACCCACAGCTATCTGGCCGTGGGTTTTTTTGCTATTCGGGGCGCTGGGGGCGATTCCGTGATGCGATGGAGAAGGCTGTTCGGTATCAAGAAATTGCAACGATGGGCTGTGTTATCATGATGCTCCACGATACGTCCCCGCTCTGAAAACGGGGCACCAACTCTGCCTGGCGCAGGGGGATGGACAGACGGGCCTACATGGATATTCTGCAGATTCTTCTCGATTTCTTTACCGGGTATGGCTATCTCGCCGTGTTCCTGGTGTTGTTGGCCTGTGGTTGTGGCGTGCCCATCCCGGAAGACATCACGCTGGTGGCGGGCGGCATTATTTCCGGTTTGGGGTTTGCCAACGTCGACTGGATGGTCTTGGTAGGCATGGCCGGTGTGCTGTTCGGTGATGGCTTGATGTTTGCGCTTGGCCATCACTACGGCCATCGCGTGCTGCGCTTCAAGCCGATTGCCCGCATCCTCACCCAGGAGCGTTTTGCCGCGGTGCAGGAAAAATTCGACAAGTACGGCAACTGGGTGTTGTTCGTGGCGCGCTTTCTACCTGGTTTGCGTTCGCCGATCTTTATCACCGCCGGGATGACCCGGCGTGTGCCCTATTGGCGTTTTTTGCTGATGGATGGTTTTGCTGCGCTCATTTCGGTGCCGGTGTGGGTGTATCTGGGCTATCTGGGGGCTGCCAACCGTGACTGGCTGATGACCTGGGTGCACCGCGGCCAGGCCGGGATTCTGATCGTGGCGGCGCTGTTGCTGGTGGGAGTGGCGATGGCTTGTTACCGCAAGAAAAAGAACGGCCATCCTGCGCCGTTGACGCCCAAGAAATGAATCGCCCTGTTGCAACAAAAAAGGCCATCGCATGCGATGGCCTTTTTTGTTGCAACAGTGGTTGATATTCAGCCCACCTGCAGCAGTTCCACTTCGAAGATCAGTGTGGCATTAGGCGGGATGACCCCACCGGCGCCGCGTGCGCCGTAGCCCAGCTCTGCCGGGATGGTCAGTTTGCGCTTGCCGCCGACTTTCATACCGGCTACGCCTTGATCCCAGCCCTTGATTACGTAACCTGCGCCCAGCGGGAAGGAAAACGGCTGGAAGCGGTCCTTGCTCGAGTCGAACTTGGTGCCGTCGGTGAGCCAGCCGGTGTAGTGCACGGTGACTTCCTGGCCGACGGTGGCTTCGGCACCGTCGCCTAGTTGCAGTTCTTCAATGATCAGTTCGGACGCCATCAGCCCAGTCCTTTCGTTAGAGTCATCCAAGCTATTCATTGTAGCAGCGACGCCCGGCGGCGTCGTCCCGTTGGCGGTCCCTCCCAGGTTGTGTTTCCGTGGTTATGGCTTATAAAAAAACTAATGCCGGGTTTGTCCGCCACACACACTTGCTGCAAAGGGGATACATCATGGATATCGCACACCATCCGTCAAACGAGCACCCGGTCGTCAAGCATGTCAACGTGTCGTACCCAGCCAAATGGCTGCGTCAGGGGTTCAAGGATTTGCAGCGGGCTCCGGCCGACTCGCTGTTTTACGGCGCCGTCTTCGTATTGATGGGATACCTGTTGACGACTTACTTCGAGCAGGCGCCGGAGATCGTCATAACCCTGTCGACCATTTTCCTGCTGGCCGGACCGTTCCTGGCGATCGGTCTTTACGACATCGCCAAGCAGATGGAGGCATTCGATGGCCGTGGTCGCGTCACGCTGGTCCACAGCATGATGGCTTGGCGGGTCAACATGCACAGCTTTGCACTGTACGCCGTGCTGCTGGCGGTGCTGGTGTTCGGCTGGTTCCGCATGTCGCTGTTGATGTTTGCGCTGTTCTACGACACGGCAACCCTGCCAACGCTGAACATGGTGGTGACCAACGCCTTCAAGCCCGAGAACGTGGGCTTCCTGGTCGCGTATTTTGGCATCGGATTCTTCTTCGCGGCACTGGTGTTCGCGGTCAGCGCGGTATCGTTGCCGATGTTGCTCGACAAGGAGGTGGATACCGTCACCGCCATGGTGGCCAGCCTGCAGGCGGTGTATAAGAACCTGCTGACGATGCTGGTGTGGGCGGCTATGATTGTTGCCCTCACCGTGGTGGGCTTTGTCACCTACTTCGTCGGCCTGATCGTGATCATGCCGGTGATCGGCTTGGCCACCTGGCATGCCTACCGCGATTTGATCACCTTTGAGCGCTGACGACGACTACATGACCCATTCCATCGCGTTTCTGGACCGGGACAGCTTGCCTGTCCCGGTTCCTGTTTTTGCCTTCCCCCATCATTACCATGAATTCCCGGCCACCACGCGAGAGCAGATCGTCAGCCATGCCGAAGGGGCCGAGATCGTCATCACCAACAAGGTGCCGTTCAACCGTGCCACACTTGAGTCCCTGCCGGCGCTGAAGCTGCTGGCGGTGGCGGCGACCGGGGTGAACCATATCGACCTTGAGGTTTGCCGCGAACGCGGCGTGGCCGTGGCGAACATCCAGCATTACGGCGACGACACGGTGGCCGAGCACGCCTTCATGATGATGCTGGCGCTGTTCCGCAACCTGCCGGCCTACCAGCGCGACGTGGCGGCTGGCGTGTGGCAGAACGCGCCGCAGTTCTGCCATTTCGGCGCGCCGATTCGCGACCTGCAGGGCGCCACACTGGGCATCATTGGCTCTGGTGGCATTGGTCAGGCGTTGGCGTCGCGTGCACGTGCCTTCGGCATGACCGTGCTGTTTGGCGAGCGCAAGGGGGCGGCCAGCGTACGCGAGGGCTACGTCGATTTCGATACCCTGCTGACCCGCTCGGACGTGCTGTCGCTGCATTGCCTGTTGACCGAGCAAACCCGCAATATGATCGGCGCTGAGGAACTGCAGCGTATGAAACCGGGAGCCGTGCTGATCAATACCGCACGTGGCGGGCTGGTCGACGAGGAGGCGCTGGTGGCGGCGCTCAAGTATGGTCAGTTGGGGGGAGCCGGGTTCGATGTGTTGACGGTCGAGCCGCCGAACGAGGGGAATCCACTGCTCAAGGCGCGGCTGCCGCATCTGATCGTTACCCCGCACGTTGGCTGGGCCAGCCACGAGGCGATGAGCCGGCTGGCCGGGCAACTGGTCGAAAATATCGAAGCCTTCATCGAGGGGCGTAGGCTGCGTCGCATCGTCTAAGGCGAATAAAGCGAGGGATAGGCACCCGTGCTATGCATGGGTGCTTTTTTTGCTCTAGAGCGTGGCTAGGGGCGCGTTGGGCAGGCTTGGCATCGATTTTCCTCGCTTGCCATTTCCGGGTTTGTGGCCGTCGCCAACTTGGGCTATCACCTAAAGAACCGGAAGCGCCTTGTCAGTCGCCGGCATCGTTGGGGTTGATGCGTGGAGTTTCTTCTTCGCCCATGCCCAGCCGGCCGCGCACGCAGGAAATGTAGCGATTGACGTCCGGGCCACCGCCATAGCGTTGGGCGTGCCAGATCATTTCGCCAAGACATTCCATCATCTGGTGCTGGGCGGCATGCTCGTCGCCCAGACGCAGGGCGAGCTGGGCGTAGAGCGAGCGGATGCCGAAGGGTTGGTCGATGGAACGTTGCTCCTCGATCGCCATGTGCAGGCTCAGGTGCAGGAAGGGGTTGGATTCTCCCATGTCCGGCGTCCATTCCTGTTCCAGGTAGCGCTCGGGCTGGCCGACGATGGCATGGTATTCCGGATGCTCCAGCAGGATGGTCAGCGTGATTTTTTCCAGATCGGTCAGCGGCTCGTTGCGCTGGTGTTTGGCCCAGGTGTCGAAAAAGAAACGGCGTGCATCCTGGCGGCTGGGATTGAACATGGCGATCTACCTGAGGAGAAAAACGGAGGATGCTGCGCGCGGCGGCTCCTGTGCTGTAGCAGTGCCGATTATACGAGACGGAGACCCACCATGACCACGCTCCATGACTTTTCCGCCTGCCGTATCGACGGCAGTCCCGAATCCCTGTCGCGCTACGCCGGCATGGTGGTACTGGTGGTCAATACCGCCAGTGAATGCGGCTTCACGCCGCAATACACCGGCTTGCAGGAGCTGGCGGTGTACTTCGCCGGCGAGGAGTTCGCCGTGCTTGGCTTTCCCTGCAACCAGTTCGGCGGGCAGGAGCCGGGAGCCGAGGACAGCATCGTTGCGTTCTGCCAGAGTCGTTTCGGGGTGACGTTTCCGCTTTACGCCAAGGTCGCTGTCAACGGCGACGAGGCACATCCCTTGTGGCGTTGGCTGACTCGCGCCGACACCGATCATCCCCAGCCGGTGAAATGGAACTTCACCAAGTTCCTGATCGACGGCAGGGGGCGGCTGGTCAAGCGCTATGAGCCGGCGGTGCAGCCGCATGAGCTGCTCGACGATATCGATCGTTTGTTGGGCGGGTGAGGCACGCGCCCAGGCTTGCCGTCGAGCGGGCCTAGGCATCGAGATCTCCGGCTCAGTTACGCCGGAAGATGATGTCCCACACCCCGTGGCCGAGGCGGATGCCGCGCTGCTCGAACTTGGTGAGCGGGCGGTAGTCCGGGCGCGGGGCGTAGCCGTCGGCGCTGTTGGCGAGCTCGGGGTTGGCCGAAAACACCTCCAGGATCTGGATCGCATAATCTTCCCAGTCGGTGGCGGCGTGCAGGTAGCCACCCGGCTTTAGTTTCTTCACCAGCTTCGCCACCAGCGGGCTCTGGATCAGCCGGCGCTTGTTGTGGCGTTTTTTGTGCCATGGGTCCGGGAAGAAAATGTGAATGCCGTCGAGCGAGGCGTCGGCCAGCATGTGGTCGATGACCTCGACGGCGTCATGGCGGATCAGGCGCAGGTTGGAAATATCCTGCTCGGCAATCAGCTTGAGCAGGTTGCCCACGCCCGGCGAATGCACTTCGACGCCCAGGTAGTCCTGTTGCGGATTGTTGGCGGCGATTTCCGCCGTGGCGGTCCCCATGCCGAAGCCGATTTCCAGGATTTTCGGTGCCTGGCGGCCGAATGCCTGCTCGAGGTCGAGGGTCTCGGGGCGGTACTCGATACCCCAGCGCGGCATGCCTTCGTCCATGGCGCGCTTCTGGGACGGCGTCAGGTGGCCCTGACGCAGCACAAAGCTCTTGATGTGTCGCTGAAAAGCCGGGTTTTCCATGGCGGTCTTCGTTGGAAAAGTCAAAAAAAGCGCGATGTTACCGAATCTGGCGCGAGGTGGCGAGACATTCCCTTCCTGGCGTGAGTGATGTCGGTCACCGTGATCCTGGCGTGACCGGAACCGACATCACGTTGTCGGGCTCGGCAGGGTGGCGAGAAAGCTCGCCACGGTCGGGTAGCGCAAGCGGACGCCCAATTCCCGCCGCAATCGGCCGTTATCCAGCCGCCGCGACTCGGCCAGGAACGACCACAGGGCAGGGGAGACGGCGGCCTGCACTTCGACCCGAGGTAGGCGGGGGCGTGCGGCATGCCCAGCGCGTCCGCCAGGCGGTCATACCATTCGCCCACCATCAACGGTTCGGCGTCGCAGGCGTTGTAGACACGGATACCACCCTCGCGACGCAGTGCGGCAACACAAATCCGTGCCAGATCGTCGGCGTGAATGTGGTTGCCGTAGCTGTCTTCGTCCGCCGCGATCAACGGTGTGCCGTTGATTAGCCGTGTCGTTGGCAGGCGCTCGGCGGCGTAGATGCCTGGAGCGCGCAGGATCGTCACGGTGGCGCCATGAGTCCGGGCGAAGGCGCGCAGGCGGCGTTCGGCGTCGACGCGCCGCTTGGCGCGCGCGCTTTGTGGATGCAGGGGGGCGGTTTCGTCCAGCCAGGCACCGCCGGCATCGCCGTAGACCCCACTGGTGCTGATATAGGCTATCTGCTGTGGTAGACTTTTCCCCTTTGCCAGCGCGCGCAGCAACTTGCCGAGGCGCGGGTCGCTTTCACCGCGTTCCGGCGGCGGGGCGGTATAGAGCAGGGCGTCGGCCAGTCCGGCCAGACGTGTCAGGCTCCGTTTGTCATCGAGGTCGGCGAGCACCGGCAGGACGCCCAGGCTGCGGGCTTCGGCTATCTGTTTCGGCCGGCGCACCAGCGCCAGCAACCGCCAGCTCGGCGCCAGGAAAGGAACGGCCCGGCGCGCCACGTCGCCGAAGCCTGCAATCAATAGAGTACGCATACACCGCATTTTAGCGAGCTTAAGGTAGAGTAACGAGATGACTGCTCAAGTCAAAGTGCTCCCGAGTGGACACACCTTCCCGGTCGACGACCACGAAACCATTCTCGAGGCGGCCCTGCGTCATGGTGTCGGCCTGCCATACGGCTGCCGCGATGGCGCCTGTGGCGCCTGCAAGGGCAAGGTACTGGAAGGCGAGGTGTGCCAGGATGGCTACCAGGAGAAGGCCCTGCCGGAGCAGGAGCGGGTGCAAGGCTACGCCCTGTTCTGCTGCGCCAAGCCGCAAGGCGACCTGACCATCGAGGTGCGCGAAGTCACCGGCATCGGCGACATTCCGGTCAAGACCCTGCCGTGCCGCGTCGAGAAAATCGAGAAGCTGCACGACGTCGCGGTGCTGAAGCTGAAGCTGCCGGTTTCCGAGCGCTTGCAGTTCCACGCCGGCCAATATATCGACATCCTGATGAAGGATGGCAAGAAGCGCAGCTTCTCGATCGCCAACGCCCCGCACGACGATGCTTTCCTCGAGTTACACATCCGTCACCAGCCCGGCGGCTCGTTTTCCGAGTACGTGTTCACCCAGATGAAAGAGCGCGAGATCATGCGCTTCAAGGGACCGTTGGGCACTTTCTTCCTGCGCGAGGATTCGGATAAACCCATCGTGTTCGTGGCCAGCGGCACTGGCTTTGCCCCGATCAAGGGCATTGTCGAGCATGCTCTGCACAGCGGCATTACCCGTCCCATGGTGTTCTACTGGGGGGCGCGCACCAAGGCTGACCTGTACATGGCCGACTTGGCGGAACAGTGGCAGGTATCCAACGCCAACTTCACCTACATTCCGGTGCTGTCCGAGGCGTTGCCCGAGGATAATTGGACCGGTCGCACCGGCTTCGTGCACCAGGCGGTGCTGGACGATTTCGACGATCTTTCCGGCCATCAGGTATACGCCTGCGGCGCCCCTGTCATGGTGGAGGCCGCGCACCGCAGCTTTACCTGCGAGCTCGGGCTGCCTGAGGATGAGTTCTTCTCGGATGCCTTCTTCCTCTCCAAGGACATGAGCGCCAGCAAGTAAAACGCTGTCGACTAGTGACAAAAGACATGGCCCCGGAATCGAACCGGGGCCATTTTTTTCGCCCTTTGTGCCCGCCTAGTGCAGAAAAACATGCCTTTGACCTACGTCAATTCCCGACATCCTGTCATGGGTATGATGGTTGGCAGTCAAAGTCATCAAGGCGAGCACAGCCGCCACAGGAGGGCAAAATGGAACTCTGGAAACAACTGTTATCCGATGACGTCGGGCTCTTGAGCCTGATCACCATCGTGGTCGCCAGCCTCGTCGTGGGCGTTTGCGTGACGCTGTTCATCCGTAATGTGAAGAACGAGTCGCGCAAGCACTGAGTGCGCGAGCGCTTTCTCCGCTACTTCCTTGGGTTTATGTGTGTGTGCTTGGACGGATACGGTGACTCGCCGTATCCTCTTTTTTTGTGTGCCAGCTAAACCAATAAAAACGGGCCGTGAGGCCCGTTTGCGTTTCCAGTAGCGTGTGTTCCGTCCTCAGTGACCGTCGTAGGAGCACACGGTAAACAGCTCCAGTCCGCTGTCGCGCACCAACTGGCTGCCACCCAGTTCTGGCAGGTCGATGATGGCCGCCGCCTCCAGCAGTTCGGCGCCGAGTTTCTTCAGCAGCTTGGCCCCGGCCAGCATGGTGCCGCCGGTGGCGACCAGGTCGTCGATCAGCACCACTCGGTCTCCGGGTTTGCAGGCATCGGTGTGCATTTCCACCGTGGCGTTGCCGTATTCCAGCTCATACTCCTCCGACACGGTCTTGAACGGCAGCTTGCCCTTCTTGCGGATGGGTACGAAGCCGACGTTCAGTTCGTAGGCCAGTACCGAGCCGATGATGAAGCCACGAGCGTCGAGACCGGCGATCAGGTCGACCTTCTCCTCCATGTAGCGATAGACGAAGATGTCGATCAGCATGCGGAAGGACTTGGGGTTCTGCAGCAGCGGCGTGATGTCGCGAAACATCACGCCCTGCTGCGGCCAGTCCGGTACGGTGCGGATCCGGCTCTTGAGGTAGCCGGACAAATCGAGGCTGTTCAGGTTTTCCATACGCCCATTGCTCCTCAGGCGAAGAAGGCCAGTTTGAAGACCCACAGTGCCGCGATCACCAGCACCGCCGGCTTGAGTTCGGTAACGCGGCCGCTCAAGAGCTTGAGGGCGGCGTAGCTGATGAAGCCGAAGGCGATGCCGTCAGCGATGGAGAAGGTAAATGGCATCGCCAGCGCGGTCATGACGGCCGGGGCCGACTCGGTGAGGTCGTCCCACTCGATTTCCGCCAGGCCGCGGCACATCAGTACGGCAACGTAGCATAGCGCCGGGGCTGTGGCGTAGGGTGGCACGGTCTTGGCGAGCGGCGACAGCCACAGGCAGGCCAGGAACAGAATGGCCACCACCAGCGAGGTCAGGCCGGTACGGCCGCCGACGGCGGTGCCCGCCGCACTTTCGATATAGGCCGTGGTGGAAGAGGTGCCCATCACCGCACCGGCGGTGATGGCGATCGAGTCGGCCAGCAGGGCGCGCTTCAGGCGTGGCAGCTTGCCGTCCTTGTCCAGTAGGCCGGCGCGGTGCGACACCCCGATCAGCGTGCCGGTAGTGTCGAACAGGTCGACGAAGAAGAACACGAAGATCACTCCTAGCAGGCCGGCGTTGAGTGCGCCGTGCAGGTCCATCTGCATGAAGGTCGGCGCCATGCTGGGCACGGATGCAGCGACGCCGTTGAATTTGGACAGGCCAAACGTGATCGACAGCGCGGTCACCGCCAGGATGCCGAGGATGATCGAGCCCGGCACCTTGCGGTACTCCAGGGCCACGATGACGAAGAAGCCCAGGATAGCGAGCAGCGTGGTCGGGTTATGGATGTCGCCCAGGGTCAGGTAGGTGGCTGGATGGGCCTTGATGACGCCGGCGTTCTTCAGCGCGATGATCGCGAGGAACATGCCGACGCCGGCGGAAATGGCGAATTTCAGCGAGCGCGGAATGGCGTTGACTATGGCTTCGCGTACCTTGAACAGGCTCACCGCCAGGAACACCACGCCGGAGATGAATACCGCGCCCAGCGCGGCCTGCCACGGCACGCCCATGCCGCCCACCACGGTGAAGGTGAAGTAGGCGTTGAGCCCCATGCCCGGCGCCAGCGCGATCGGGTAGTTGGCGACCAGCGCCATGATGCCGGTGCCCAACGCGGCGGCGAGGCAGGTGGCAACGAACACGGCGTCCAGGTTCATGCCGGTGCCCGACAGGATCAGCGGATTGACCAGGATGATGTAGGCCATGGTCAGGAAGGTGGTGACGCCGGCGATGACCTCGGTTCTGACCGAGGTGCCGTGTTCCTTGAGTTTGAAAAAGCTATCCAGCAGTGACATGGAAAACCCCTCGAAAATGGCATATTGGTTTGATTAAGCTGCGCATTTTGCAATAGTGGCAGGGGACTGGCTAGTCCTTCGCCAGGACTAGGCCGCTTGGTGAACGTCTTAACCGCTTGAAGTGCTTGTGGTATCCTGAAAAATTATCTTTTGGCGCAGGATGTACGCTTACATGGTTCAGCCCAGCGGTAACATTTACATCGTTATTGCCCCTTCGGGTGCCGGCAAGACCACGCTGGTGTCGGCCTTGCTGGCGGTCGACCCGGCGGTGCAGCTGTCCGTTTCCTACACCACGCGCGCGCCGCGCGAAGGCGAGGTGGAGGGGACGCACTACCATTTCGTGGGCAAGGAGCAGTTTCTTGCCATGATCGAGGCCGGTGATTTCCTCGAGTATGCCGAGGTGTACGGCAACTACTACGGCACCAGCGCCGCCTGGCTGCGCGAGAAGTTGGCCGAAGGTCGCGACATCCTGCTCGAGATCGACTGGCAGGGCGCCGAGCAGGTACGCCGCCTGTTCGATGGGGTGATCACCATCTTCATCGCGCCGCCCTCGATCAACGAGCTGGAGCGCCGCCTGCGCGGCCGTGCCACCGACAGCGAGGAGGTCATCCAGCGCCGTCTGGCCGAGGCGCGTTCCGAGGTGGACCGCGCGGCGCTGTACGACTACATCGTCGTCAACGACGATATCGAACGCGCCAAGCAGGATCTGATAAGCATCATCCGTGCCGAGCGGCTGCACGGCACCAAGCAGATGCTGCGCTACCGCGACGCACTGAGCCGCATGGGCAGCCAGGGCTGACCCCGTTGGTCCCGTGCCCGAAACACTATATAGTCTTGAAAACGATTGATTAGCCGAGGACATTATGGCCCGCATTACCGTTGATGATTGCCTGGATCGTATCCAGAACCGTTTCGACCTGACCCTGGCCGCGGCCTACCGCGCCCGTCAGGTGGCGTCGGGTTCCGCCCCCTTCGTCGAGGCCGGCCGCGACAAGCCGACCGTGGTGGCGCTGCGTGAAATTTCCGCCGGCCACGTCGGCACCGAAATCCTGCATCGCAACAAGGGCTGAGCCGGCGTCCGATGGAAGGCTCCATGAGCGCAGACCTCTCCGCGATTATCGACTATGAGGCGATGATCGACGCCGACGCGGCAGCCTTTCTCGAGGCCGCCGCCCGTTACCTGAGACCGGAGGACGTGCAGCTGCTGCGGCAGGCCTTCGAGCTCAGCCGCGCGGCGCACGAGGGGCAGACGCGCAAGAGCGGCGAGCCCTACATCACCCATCCGCTGGCGGTCGCCACCATGCTCACCGAGTGGCGGCTGGACGTGCAGGGCCTGGCGGCGGCATTGCTGCACGACGTGCTGGAAGACACCGGCGTCACCAAGCCGACGCTGGTGGAGAAGTTCGGCCGCACCATCGCCGACCTGGTCGACGGCCTCTCCAAGCTGGAGCGGCTGGAATACCAGACCAAGGAAACGGCCCAGGCCGAGAACTTCCGCAAGATGGTGCTGGCGATGGCGCGCGATATCCGCGTCATCATCGTCAAGCTGGCCGACCGCTTGCACAATATGCGCACGCTGGACGCGATGCGCGAGGACAAGCGCCAGCGCATCGCGCTGGAAACGCTGGAAATCTATGCCCCGATCGCCAACCGCATCGGCTTGAACAAGGTCTACCGCGAGTTGCAGGACCTGGCGTTCAAGCACCTGCATCCGCACCGTTACCACGTGCTGTCGAAGGCGGTGCGCGCCGCGCGCGGCAACCGGCGCGAGGTGGTGAGCAAGATTCTGCACTCGGTGAGCCAGAAGCTGGTCGAGTGCAATATCGAAGCGACGATCAAGGGCCGCGAGAAGAACCTGTTCAGCATCTACAAGAAGATGCAGGAAAAACACCTGTCGTTTTCCGAAGTGCTGGATATCTATGGCTTCCGTGTGATCGTCAACGATGTGCCCAGCTGCTACCTGGCGCTGGGCGCGCTGCACAGCCTGTACAAGCCCATTCCCGGCAAGTTCAAGGATTACATCGCCATTCCCAAGGGGAACGGCTACCAGAGTCTGCACACCACGCTGTTCGGCCCGTACGGGACACCGGTGGAAATGCAGATTCGCACCCGCGAGATGAACAGCGTGGCCGAGGCCGGCGTGGCCTCGCACTGGATGTACAAGAGCGGCGACGCCTCGCTCGACGCCGCGCACCAGCGTACGCACCAATGGCTGCAGAGCATTCTCGACATCCAGGCCGAGAGCGACGACGCCGTCGAGTTCTTCGAACACATCAAGATCGACCTCTTCCCGGACGAGGTCTACGTCTTCACGCCCAAAGGCAAGATCATCGTGCTGCCGCAGGGCTCGACGCCGGTGGACTTCGCCTACGCCGTGCACACCGATATCGGCCACCGCTGCATCGCGGCGCGCGTCAATCATTCGCTGATGCCGCTGCGCACCGTGCTGCGCAACGGCGACACGGTGGAGGTCATCACCTCCACCCAGTCCAAGCCCAATCCGTCGTGGCTGAGCTTCGTGCAGAGCGGCCGCGCCCGCTCCTGCATCCGCAATTACCTGAAGAGCCTGCAGCACGAGGAGGCAGCCCAGTTGGGCGAGCGTCTACTGAAGCAGGCGGTCAGCGCGCTGGCCTCCACGCCGCTGACGCTGGACGACGCGCTGCATGCCGCTTACCTCGCGCAGTATGGCGAGAAGGACCAGCCGTTCGATGATGTGCTGGCCGACATCGGCGTCGGCAAACTGCTGCCGATCGTGGTGGCGCGCCGGCTGGCCGAACTGGCCGGGGAGCGCACCGGCGAGAACGTGCATATCGGGCCGGTCACCATCCGTGGCAACGAGGGCGGCGCGGTGCAGCTGGCCACCTGCTGCCACCCCATCCCGGGTGATGACATCCTGGGGGTGATCACCAAGGGGCAGGGGCTGCTGGTGCACCGTGTGGTGTGCCCCAATACCAAGCGCGTTGATCACGACAAGCTGCTCGACGTCACCTGGGATAGCACGAAGGAGCGCATGTTCGGCGTCAATATCAGCATCCTGGCGCGCAACGAGCGCGGAGCGCTGGCGGAGATTGCTACCGCCATCTCGCAGGCTTCGGCCAACATCGAGAGCGTCGACACCCAGGATACCCACGTTGGAGACGGTTTCATCCACATTCATTTCCGCCTGCAGGTCGAGAGCCTGGCCCACCTCGGCAAGGTGCTGAACGAGGTGCAGCAGATCGACGTGGTGCAGCAGGCGGAACGGAGATAATCCCGCATGAAGATTCGTGTCAACGGCGAGGAGCGGATGCTGGACGGTGTTGCCACGCTGGCCGATCTGATCGCCGTACTGGAACTGGCCGGCAAGCGCGTCGCCATCGAGAAGAACGGCGAGATCGTGCCGCGCAGCCGCCATGGTGAAGAATGTTTGTCCGATGGGGATGAACTGGAAATTGTCGTCGCCGTTGGCGGCGGTTGAAGAGGGTACGAGGGAATGATGTCGCAGGATCAGCTTGTCATCGCCGGTAAGGCCTATGCGTCGCGCCTGTTGGTGGGCACCGGCAAATACCGTGATTTTGCCCAGACCGCCGAGGCGCTGGATGCCTCTGGCGCCGAAATCGTTACCGTGGCGATTCGCCGCGTCAACCTCGGCCAGAATGCCGATGAGCCGAATCTGCTCGACTTTCTGCCGAAAAACCGGTATACACTGCTGCCCAATACGGCGGGTTGCTATTCCGCCGACGACGCCGTGCGCACTTTGCGCCTGGCGCGTGAACTGCTGGACGACCATCGCCTGGTCAAGCTCGAGGTGCTGGGCGATCCGCACACGCTGTTTCCCAACGTGCGCGAGACGCTCAAGGCCGCCGAAGTGCTGGTCAAGGAAGGTTTCGACGTGATGGTCTACACTTCGGATGATCCCATCGTGGCGCGCGAGCTGGCCGACATCGGCTGTTGCGCCATCATGCCGCTGGCGAGCCTGATCGGCTCCGGCATGGGCATCCTGAATCCGTGGAACCTGAAACTGATTATCGAAGAGGCCAAGGTGCCGGTGCTGGTCGATGCCGGCGTCGGAACGGCCTCGGATGCCGCCATCGCCATGGAACTGGGCTGCGACGGCATCCTGATGAATACCGCCATTGCCGCGGCGGATGACCCGGTGCTGATGGCCCGGGCCATGAAGTTGGCCGTGGAAGCGGGGCGTGCCGCGTATCGCGCGGGTCGCATGCCCAAGCGTTTTTATAGTGCAACACCAAGTTCTCCGAGTGAGGGGGTGATTTCCGCTCGCAAGTAGTGATGCGTAAAGCGCACAAAACACTTGCTTGAGTCGCGTCAGGCTTTTACAAAACCCTGAACGTTGTTAAAATATTTGTTTTCTTCAAGCATTTAGCTTCCAGAATTTAAGGACACTAAGGTAATGCCGAATATCCGCGTCAAAGAGAACGAGCCGTTCGAAGTCGCCATGCGCCGCTTCAAGCGCGCTGTAGAAAAAACCGGTCTGCTGACCGAACTGCGCGCCCGCGAGTTCTACGAGAAGCCGACCGCTGAGCGCAAGCGCAAGCAAGCCGCTGCCGTGAAGCGTCACTACAAGCGTCTGCGCAGCCAGATGCTGCCGCCGAAGCTGTACTAATCGCTTCGTAGCACGGCAAGAATGCAGGACCGCAGGCAACGCCTGCGGTTTTGCCATTTGTACTTCACGAATTTCAGCCATCTGCCATGCCGATGGTTTCGTCTTTTTCCGCGAGCAAGACATGAGCCTCAAACTGCGCATCAGTGACGACATGAAAACGGCCATGAAGGCCAAGGACTCCGAGCGTCTCGGCACCATCCGCCTGCTGATGGCGGCGATCAAGCAGAAGGAAGTGGACGAGCGCGTCGAACTCGACGATGCCGGCATCATTGCTGTGGTCGACAAGATGCTCAAGCAGCGCCGTGATTCGGTCACCCAGTACGAGGCTGCGGGCCGCCAGGACCTGGCGGACAAGGAAAAGGTGGAAATGGACGTGCTGACCGGCTACCTGCCGCAGCCGCTCACCGAAGCCGAAATCGATGCGCTGATCGACACTGCCGTGGTGCAGAGCGGTGCCGCCTCGATGCAGGACATGGGCAAGGTCATGGGGCTGTTGCGCCCGCAGCTGGCCGGCCGTGCCGACATGGCCGTGGTCTCCGCCCGCATCAAAGCCAAGCTGGCCGGCTGAGGTGCCCGCACGCGTGCTCTGTTCGCAAGCTGTTCGGTGGTGCTGCCTGACTGACGCGAGAATCTGTCGTTGATTCCGCAGGATTTCATCGATCAGCTGCTGTCCCGCGTCGACATCGTCGACGTGGTGGATCGCTACGTCCCGCTCAAGAAGGCCGGCCAGAACTTCCTCGCCTGCTGCCCCTTCCACAAGGAAAAAAGCCCTTCGTTCACCGTCAGCCCGAGCAAGCAGTTCTATCACTGCTTCGGCTGCGGCGCCCACGGCTCGGCCATCGGCTTCGTCATGGAGTACCAGGGACTGAGCTTCGTCGATGCCATCCGGCTGTTGGCCGAAGGGCTCGGCATGCCGGTGCCGGAGGAGCGTTCGGCCAACCCGCAGGCCAGCCGCGAGGCGCGCGAGCGCAAGGTGACGCTGGAAGACCTGTTGCAGCGCGCGGCGGCGTACTACAAGCAGCAGCTCAAGTCCTCGCCCGCCGCCATCGGCTACTTCAAGGGGCGGGGCCTGACCGGCGAGATCGCCGCGCGCTTCGGACTCGGCTACGCGCCGGGCGAATGGCAGAACCTGCAGGCGATTTTCACCGACTACCAGGACGAGAAGCTGGTGGAGAGCGGGCTTGTGATCGCGGGCGACGAGGGCAAGCGCTACGACCGCTTCCGCGACCGTGTGATGTTCCCGATCCGCAACCAGCGCGGCGGCATCATCGGCTTCGGCGGACGGGTGCTGGGCAAGGGCGAGCCGAAATACCTCAACTCGCCGGAGACGCCGCTGTTCGAAAAGGGGCGCGAGCTGTACGGCTTGTACGAGGCGCGCCAGGCGATCCGGGAGAAAAACCGCGTTCTGGTGGTCGAAGGCTATATGGACGTGGTGGCGCTGGCGCAGTACGGCGTCGAATACGCGGTGGCGACGCTCGGCACCGCCACCACCGGCGAGCACGTGCGGAAACTGCTGCGCCATGCCGACCAGGTGTACTTCTGCTTCGACGGCGACAAGGCCGGGCAGAAGGCGGCGTGGCGTGCGCTGGAAAACAGCCTGCCGCAGCTGGTCGACGGCAAGGCGCTGAACTTCCTGTTTCTGCCGCAGGAGCACGACCCGGACAGCTACATCCGCGAGTTTGGGCGCGAGGCGTTCGAGGAGTGCCTGGAGCGGCAAAGTCTGCCGCTGTCGGTCTATCTCACCCGTGAGCTGACCGGGCGCGCCGACATGAATACCCCGGAGGGCAAGGCCGACCTGATCCGTCAGGCCATGCCGCTCCTGAACCAGATTGCCGCACCGGCGCTGGCGCTCATCATCAAGAAAAGGTTGGCCGAACTGGCCGGCGTGGACGTCGACGAATTCGACATGCTGATGGGGCTGAAAAAGCCGGAGCGCAAGGGCAGGCGCGAATACCGTCTGCCTAACGAGTCGAACCGCTACATCAATACGCCGATCGTGCGCAAGCAGATCAAGTGGCTGCTGATGAACCCGCGCTGGGCGGAGGATGTGACGCTCTCCGACAGCGTGGCGCTGTCCGACGAATTGGCCTGTTTTGCCATGTTGGCCGAACGAGTGCACGAGATGCCGCAGGAGCCCAATACGGCCCGGCTGGTGGAAAGCATTCGCGGCACCCCTTTCGAAGGGCTGGTGGACAGCGTATTGCAGCAGGCCATGCAAGACCCCGACGAGTTTGCCGACACCGGCGAGGAGGCACGCCAGCAGTTTCAGGACGGCAACGTCAAACTGCTTAAATTGTTGCGTGAAGCCGAACTGGAAAGGCTAAAACAAAAGTCAAGGAATGAAGGTCTAACACCTGAGGAAACCCAGTTGCTGCGCGCCTTGCTGACCCGGCAAGGCTAGTGGTGCTGGGGCTCGTCACGGGGTTATGGTAAACTTAACTGTTTTTTTTCGGCTTTTTTCAAGCAGGAAGCGAAATGGCGGCCTCTCCCGAAAATCAGAAAGATATGCAAGACAACGAGCAGGAATCGATGAGTCTTGAGGATCAGCGTAAACGCCTGCGTTTGCTGATCGCGCTGGGCAAGGAGCGCGGCTACCTTACCTACGCCGAGATCAACGACCATCTTCCGGAAGACGTGTCGGATACCGAACAGATCGAGAACATCGTCACGATGATCACCGGTCTGGGCATTCAGGTCTACGACGAGGCGCCGGATGCCGATACGCTGCTGATGTCCGACGCCACGCCGGCGGTTGCCGACGAAGATGCGGTGGAAGAAGCGGAAGCGGCGCTGTCCTCGGTCGACTCCGAGTTCGGTCGCACCACCGACCCGGTGCGCATGTACATGCGTGAAATGGGCTCGGTCGAACTCTTGACGCGCGAAGGCGAGATCGAAATCGCCAAGCGCATCGAAGACGGCCTCAAGCACATGATCGAGGCGATCTCGGCCTGCCCGGGCACCATCTCCGAAGTGCTGGCCCTGCTCGAGCGTGTCGAAGCCGGCGACATACGTGTCGACGAAGTAGTGGACGGTTTCATCGATCCGAACGCCGAGGTCGAGGAAGAAGTGCCGTTCGCCGAGCCGGTCGACCCCGACGAGGTGTTGGACGAGGAAGAGGAAGAGGAGGAAGCCGAGGAAGAAGACGCCGAAGCCATCTCCAACGCCAACCTGGAAGAACTCAAGCTGCAGTCGCTGGAGCACTTCGCGCTGGTGCGCGCGCTGTTCGAGGAACTGGTGGTAGTGCTGCGCAAGCAGGGCAACCAGAGCGAAGAGTATCGCCAGCTGCAAGGCGCGATCACCGAGTCGTTCATGAAGGTGCGCTTTGCCACGCGCCAGATCGAAAGCCTGTGCGAGTCGCTGCGCAGCCGTGTCAACGAGATCCGCTCCTACGAGCGTGATATCCAGGACATCTGCGTGACCCGCGTGCGTATGGATCGCGCCCACTTCATCAAGTACTTCCCCGGCAACGAGATCAACACCGACTGGGTGGAAGACGAGATCAGCTCGGGCAAGCCGTGGTCGGAGGCGCTGACCCGCTTCAAGTACGCCATCATTGAGAAGCAGACCAAGCTGGCCGAACTGCAGGACCGCGCCATGCTGTCGATCAAGGACCTGAAGGAAATCAACCGCCAGATGTCGGCGGGCGAGTCCAAGGCGCGCCGCGCCAAGAAGGAAATGATCGAGGCCAACCTGCGTCTGGTGATTTCCATCGCCAAGAAGTACACCAACCGTGGCCTGCAGTTCCTCGATCTGATCCAGGAAGGCAACATCGGCCTGATGAAGGCGGTGGACAAGTTCGAATACCGTCGCGGCTACAAGTTCTCGACCTACGCCACTTGGTGGATTCGTCAGGCGATTACCCGCTCCATAGCGGACCAGGCGCGCACCATCCGCATTCCGGTGCACATGATCGAGACCATCAACAAGATGAATCGCATCAGCCGTCAGATTCTGCAGGAGACCGGGCACGAGCCGGATCCGGCGGAACTGGCCGAGCGCATGGAAATGCCGGAAGACAAGATCCGCAAGATCATGAAGATTTCCAAGGAGCCGATCTCCATGGAAACCCCGATCGGCGACGACGACGATTCGCACCTGGGCGACTTCATCGAGGATCAGAACAACCTGGCACCGTCCGACGCGGCGATGTACTCCAGCCTCAAGGACGCCACCAAGGAAGTGCTGGAAACGCTGACCCCGCGCGAGGCCAAGGTGCTGCGCATGCGCTTCGGTATCGACATGAACACCGACCACACGCTGGAAGAGGTGGGCAAGCAGTTCGACGTGACGCGCGAGCGTATTCGTCAGATCGAAGCCAAGGCGCTGCGCAAGCTGCGCCACCCGACCCGCTCGGAACGCCTGCGCAGTTTTCTCGACAACGAGCCGGGCAACCAGTAACCGATATTCTGCTATAATGCGCCCCCACAGGGCCTTTAGCTCAGTCGGTTAGAGCAGAGGACTCATAATCCTTTGGTCGCGGGTTCGAGCCCCGCAGGGCCCACCAAGGCATATCGGAAAGGACCTATCGCGAAAGCGATAGGTCCTTTTTCTTTGCCGTTCTGGCGTGGCGTGATGGGGGCGAAAGGTGGCTCAAGGTCGTGGTTGCCTCCTCCGGGATGGTGCACGGGGCGCGGTTGCATGGCGCGATGGGCGGGGCGCTTAGAACAATGCTGCCGCCAGGTTGATGGTCAGGGCCAGCAGGGTGGTGTTGAAGGCAAAGCTGAGGCAGGCGTGAATGAGGACGCTCTTGCGCACGCGCGAAGCGGTAATCGCAATGTCGGAGGTCTGCGAGGTGGCGCCGATGGTGAACGAGAAATAGAAGAAGTCGCCGAAGGTGGGCTGCCGCGTGCCGGGGAAGTCGATGCCGCTGCCGGGTGTGCGGTCGCCGCTGTGGGCGTAGTAGAGATGGGCGTAATGCAGCGCATAGAGCGTATGCAGGCTGACCCAGGCGGTGGCGATGGTGATCATGGCGGCCAGGGCGTGTGGCAGGCGCCCGCCCCCGGGCAGCCCCTTGACGCCGGCGAGCAGGAAGAAGATCGCCCCGACACTGGCGGTGAGGGCGGCGATGGCCATCCCCAGCGAGATCATCCAGCTGGGGTCGAGCTCGGCCGCATGATGGCGCACGTCCTGCGGCCCGGCGTGACCGATCAGCCAGCCCACGGCGAGCAGCCAGATCAGCGAAGCGGCATTCCAGCCCACCAGCACCTGAGCCACCGGGTTGCCCCAGAACGGGTTGGCCAGCGCCGCCAGCACGCCGCCAAGCGCCGCGACCAGCAGGCTGCGGCGCGCGAACAGCGGCCAGTGCCGTCGATGTTCCATTCTCGTATTCATCGCGCAGTGCAACTCCTGTCGCATGACGTCCTCGTTGTTCCCTCGTCCGCCCGAATCCGGCCTCGGAGGCCCGTTACCGGCCTGGAGCGAGGAGGCCTGCTGTTTTTGTTGCCGTCCTGATGGGATCGTACCCTGACTGTAGCCTACTCGCCCAGGGACGGAGGGGCGGGAGGGCGCGGTTCATGGCAAGCGTACCGGCGATGCGGCGATATTGGCAATGCACTTTGCCCCCGGGGCTGGTCGGCGTGCGGGCGGCTGGCGACGCATTGTTTTCTGTCGCAACCGAGGGCCTGGCAGAGGGAGTGGTGGGCGCTGAGGGTGGGAAGCCCGGTGCCCTCTGTCTGCCATGGGCGGCGTGTGGCGGCTCGGTCGCATGGGCGCGGAGTCTGCCATGACAGAGCAATGTCTTGCAGCCGTACTATGATTACAGACACAGACGGGCGAACCACCCGCTCCTGCTCGCATCAAACCGATGTTACTCGGCGGTACTTTCTCTACTGAACATTCTGCAAGACTCGATGGAGGGCCTCATATGAAGAAGATCATCGTTACCCTTACGGCTGTCGCATTCGGTGTCAGCGCTCTTTCCGGCTGCGCCAACATGAACGACACCCAACGCGATACCGGTACCGGTGCCGCCATCGGCGCGGCCGCCGGGGCGGTGATTGGCGGTTTGACGGCGGGGGGGCATACCGGCCGCAGCGCGGCGACCGGTGCCGCCGTCGGCGCGGCGCTGGGGGCGGGCGGGGGCTATCTGTGGTCGAAGCACATGCAGGAGCAGAAGGCGGCGATGGAGCAGGCGACCAAGGGGACCGGCGTGAGCGTGAGCCAGACCGCCGACAACCAGCTCAAGCTCGATATCCCGAGCGACGTGTCGTTTGATTCCGGCCGTTACGACATCAAGTCCAACATGCGCCCGATCCTGGACCGTTTCGCCACCACCCTGAATCAGAACCCGGTGACCACGGTGAAGATCATCGGCCATACCGACAGCACCGGTTCGGATGCCATCAATGGCCCGCTGTCGGTTAACCGCGCCAGCGCGACGCGGAGCTACCTGGTGGCTCGCGGCGTGGCGATGAACCGCATCAGCATCGACGGCCGCGGTTCGAGCGAACCGATCGCGAGCAACAGCACCGCGGCTGGCCGCGCCAAGAACCGCCGTGTCGAAATCTTTGTCGGCGAGGCGGCCCGCTAAGCGAGGCCTGCCCGACCCAGCCGACGGCATCGTTGTTGGCTGGGCCGGGGCGTGACCTGCCTTAGCGGGAGATGCGGAGGGACGCCATCAGGCGCCCAGGCAGCTCAGCAAGAAGGCGATCCCGACCAGCAGCGCCATGAGGCTGGCCAGCAGCACGGCGCCGGCGGCGATATCCTTGGCCACGCCGATTTCCGGGTGCCGCTCGGGGTGCAGGTGGTCGGTCAACGTCTCCAGCGCGGTATTGGCCAGCTCCGCCACCAGCACCAAGCCTACCGCCAAGGCCAGAATGGCCCACCACAGCGCCGCCGGGCGCACCAGCAGCAGCACGATCAGGACGACGACGGCGGCCAGCAACTGGGTGCGCAGGCTTTTTTCCCGCCCGACGGCCAGCACCAGTCCGCGCAGTGCGTAACCCAGCCGCTTATCGAATGACTGTCCTTTCACTCCCTCTCCTTGTGCGTTCTGTCTGATGTGCTGCCGCCGGTGTCAGCGCCGGATCCAGCCCGTGGCAATGGGCCAGGCGAAGAGCGTACGGTAGAGCCGCAGGGCAAGCCGGGTGGTCTGCTCGCCGGCCCGGGCCCAGAGCGGGGCCACCATGGCCTGGCTGATGCCGCTCACCGCGACGGCGCCGAGCATGTCGAGTGGAAAGTGCACGCCAAGGTAAATGCGTGCCCAGGCCACGCTCAGGCTGGCCAGCAGGACCAGCGTGCCCAGCGGTTTTTCCCGGCCCAGGAACAAGGCGATGCCGATGCTGGCGAATACCGTCATGTGATCGCTGGGAAACGACGAATCGGCGGCGTGCGGGATGAAGGTGTGCCCCAGCCCCAGCGCGAAGGGACGGGGATGCGGCCAGATCAGCCCGATCAGCTGGTTGAAGCCGAGGGCCAGCAAGGCGACCAGGCAGGCTTTGAGGGCGACGTTGCGGCGCGCATCGTTACCCCAGAACCACAGACCAAGCAGGAGCAGCGGGATCAGCAGGATCAGGTCGTCGGCGACGACGGTGGCGGCGGCGATACGCCACCACGGGCTATCGGGAGCCCCATTGAGGGTGAGGAACAGGGCCTGGTTCAGGGCTTCGAGGTGAGTCATGCGGGGATTGTCCGGGAAACCGTGTCGATGGGGAGAGGGGCCGCCGTCTGGCCACGATGATAACGTCGCTGACCCGATTCGTCTGGGCGGGGCGGTGCTGGCGAACTGCTGTGGTGAGCATAGGCCAGCGCCGGGGAGCAGCGGTGCCTGTCACCTCATTTTAGACGGCAGCTGGATGACTTCGCCGGCCACCATGAAGTTCCCATAGCCGCGGTGGTGCAGCGTCTGCGGCGCGGGGCGCGTCGGGTCGATCCAGGCCGCCAGCACCTCGAGGACGAAGAAGTCGTATTTCTCCACCAGGGCGGTATCCACGACCTGGCACTCGAGGTTGGCGTAGCATTCCGCGATCAGCGGCGCGGCGATGCACGAGGCGGGGGCCGGCGTCAGGGGCAGGGTGGCGAACTTGTCGACCGTCCGCCCGGAGCTATTGCCGCAGGCGACCACCTGCTCCGCAAGATCGACGGTGGGAATGTTGATGACGCATTGCCCGCTGGCCGTCAGCAGGGCGTGGCTGGCATTGCGGCGGCTGATCACGCACCCGACCAGGGGCGGCTCGAACTCCAGCATGGTGTGCCACGACATCGCCATGATGTCGGCGTGGCGGGCGTCGCCGGTGCTGACCAGGACCACCGGGCCGGGTTCGAGCAGCCCATACACCTGGGCCAGGGGGTAAGGCTGTTTGGTCACGCGCATGTCCCTTCGCTGGCGGTCTGGTATGGGCTCAGGTCGAGCCGGATAGCTTCAGCGTAGGCCGGGGGCGGAGGTGTGCCAACCGCGCATCGCGGTTTGGCGGCACGTGGCGGCGTGGCTTCGTCTGGGGCGCGAGGAATGCTCAATAGGTTGGCCGAAGCGGTCGGTGAGGGTGACGCGGAATGGCGACAGCCCCGCTTCCGAGAAAGCCGGGCTGTCGCTGTTTGCGCCGAGGAGGGCGTGCCGGTTTAGGCCTCGGTCATGGCGTACGAGAAGCGCCGCAGTTGCAGCGGCACGTCACCCAACTGGGCTTCGCGGCGCGCCAGCGTGACCACCTGCTCGTGCTTAGGCGAGCGTTCGCACACCGGGTCGAGGGTGTTGGCGTCGCCGGCCAGCGCCAGCGCCTCGGCAGCGGCAGCCACCCCAGTCCTTTTCCTTGTTGTCGCAGCCGCTGCACGGTTCCGGCATCCAGGCGGTGCCGCGGTAGGCGGCGAAGGCGGACGAGTCGAACCAGGCTGCGGCCAACGTGCTGGCCGGGAAACGCGGGAAGTCGAGGTGGGTGAGGGTCTGCGCGGCGTGGCAGGGCAGCAGGGTGCCGTCCGGCATGACGTTGAGGAAGCGTTGCGCCCAGCCGCCCATGCAGGCCTTGGGGCGGCGCGCGTAGTAGTCGGGGATGACGTAGTCGATCACCATGCGGCCCTTGACCCGTTCGCGCCATTCGGTCACCAGGGCCGTCATGGCGTCGAGCTGGGCTTCGCTCGGGATCAGCGCGGCGCGGTTCTGCAGCCCCCAGCCGTAGTACTGGGTGTTGGCGACTTCGACGCGGGCGATGCCGCGCGCTTCGGCGTAGCTGAGCATGGCGTCGAGTTCGTGGGCGTTCTGCCGGGTGATGACGAAGTTCAGCGTCAGCGCCAGGCCGGCGGCCTGCACCAGGTCCAGTGCGGCCTGCTTCTTGGCGACCCCGCCCTTGAAGCCGGAGAGCGGCTCGGCCACGGCTTCGTCCAGCCCTTGGAAGCTGAGCTGGACGTGGTTCAAGCCGGCCTCGGCCAGCACCGCGAGCTTGGCTTCGTTCAGCAGCACGCCGGAGGTGATCAGGTTGCTGTAGAGGCCGAGCCGGCTGGCGTGTGCCACCAGCTCGGGCAGGTCGGCGCGCGCCATCGGCTCGCCGCCGGAGAAATGCACCTGCAGCATGCCCATCTCGGCGGCTTCGTCGAGGATGGCGCACCACTCGGCGGTGCTGAGTTCGGCGTTGGCCGGGGTCAGCGCCAGCGGGTTGGAGCAGTAGGCGCAGCGCAGCGGGCAGCGGTGGGTGAGTTCCAGCAGGACGGCCAGCGGCGGGGTCAGGGCGGTATCAGTCATGGCGCAGGAACCCTTTCTCGCTCATGGTGGTGAACAGGGCCAGCACGTCTTGCTGCACGGTGTCGAGCGGCGCGGCGAATTCGGCGGCCAACCCTTCGCACAGCTGGCCGATGTTCACCCCGGCGCTGCGTTCCAGGCACAGCCGTGCCAAGTCGTCGACGATCAGCATGCGTTCCGGCCCCAGCAGCACCCAGCGTTCGCGCACCTTGTCGTGCTGCAGCCGGGTGCCGGGGGCGAGCCGCACGGTGCTCTCGAGGGTCAGCATGGCGGCCGGCTCGGGTCAAAGGCGCCCGGCGGGATCATGCCCGGCGCGACGTAGGCAGCGTAGAGCGCGTCGAGCTGCGCCCACAGCACGTTGCACTTGAAGGTCAGCGCGTCCAGCACGCCCTGTTGTTCGGCCAACGTGGTGGCGTGGCGCTTGACGTAGTCGAGCGCGAAGTCGGCGTCGCGCGGCGCCTGGGAGAGGCGGCGGCGGAAGTAGGCCAGCACCTTGTCGTCGATGAAGTCGTAGTTTTCCAGGAGGCCGACGATGCGCTCCTTGTGGATGGCCGGGGCGAACAGTTCGGTGAGGCAGGAGGCGACAGCGACCACCGGCGGGTGGCGCGCTACGAAGTCGACGTAGGCTTCCACCGCGAACACCGTGGCGGGCAGCGCGCCCTGGCGCGAGATGACGTAGTCGCGCGACAGGCCGAGGCCGTCGGTGAGCACCAGCCAGCGCTCGATGCCGCCTTCCTCGTCGCCGTAGCCGTCGTGGTCGAGGATGCGCTGCACCCACTCGCGGCGCAGTTCGCGGTCGTGGATGCGGCTGATCAGCGCGGCGTCCTTGCGCGGGATCGCCGCCTGGTAGCAGTAGCGGTTGAGCGCCCAGGCCTGCACCTGGCCGAAATTCAGCTTGCCGCCGTGCAGCAGGTGGTGGAAGGGATGGCGGTTGTGATAGCGCTCGTGACCGATGGTGCGCAGCGCATCTTCCAGTTCGGCCGGCGACAGCACGGCAGTAAGGGGCTTATTCAACGCAGAACTCCATGCCGTCACGGGCCAGTTGCCAGCCGGCGGCGACGATGGCGGCGCGCTCCGGGCTGTCGGCAAGCAGGACGGGGTTGGTATTGTTGATGTGGATGAACAGCTTGCGTGCCAGCGGCACGTCCTGCCACAGCGCGATCGCGCCGCCCTCGCCGCTCATCGGCAGGTGACCCATGCGCGAGGCGGTCTTGTGGCCGACACCGCAGGTGATCATCTCGTCCTCGGTGAAGGTGGTGCCGTCGAACAGCAGGCTGTCCTCGGGGCGCAGGCGCGCCTTGATGTCGCCGGGTAGCGCGGCGCAGCCGAGCAGGTAGAACAGCCGGCTGCGCGAGCCCACCGCGCTCAGGGCGAGGCCGATGGTGTCTTCCGGCACGCTGCCGAAGTTGGCGGCGTGCGGGTCTTCCAGCCACAGCGCGACCTTGCCGGGGATGGTGAAGGGTTCGACGCGCACCCCGGTGTCGGCGCCGTTGGCGTCGAGCACCGGTTGCGGCTGATCCAGCGTCAGGGTGCGGCGCGCCACCTGCTGGCGGTCGAGCACGTTGAACACGGCGTTGGCTTCCAGCACGCGCTGCACGCGGCCGCTGGCGTACACCGGGAAGGCCTGGCTCTCGCGCAGCGACAGCAGGCCGGCGATGTGGTCGACGTCGGCGTTGGTGAGCAGCATCGCGCTCAAGGGGCTCGAGCGCGGGAAGCTCTGCGGCTGCAGCGCCGGGGCCGCGGCGAACTGCTGGCGGATGTCGGGCGAGGCGTTGATCAGGACCCAGTGCGCGCCATCGGCGGATACCGCGATCGATGATTGCGTCTGCGGCGTGGCGCGGTGGCCGAGACGGGCCGCCCGGCAGACGTCGCAGGCGCAGTTCCATTGCGGCAGGCCACCGCCGGCCGCGGCACCGAGAATGATGACGCGCAACATGGGGTCGGGTCCTTGTCTCAGCGCTCGGCGCACATGTAGCAGTTGATCTCGCAGCCGAGGGAGACTTCGATCACTTTCGGGGTGGTCCAGGTACGCATGGTGAATCCTCCAAATTGAGAACTGAATTGCCGGATGGCCACTTCACTATAAGGAGGACGGGAGCCGCATGAGAATGCGACTTTAGTCGGACGGGGGTTCCGTAGCATTCCTTGTCGCATCGGGGGCGTGGCTCGATGGGGTGCGGTGCGAGCGCCTCCACCCATCCTACGGCGCGGGCCGGCAAAAAAAGACCCGCCAGGTGGCGGGTCGAATGCCCTGAATGACAATGCACGGGCAGGAGGAGTCAATCGGTAGGCTGGTCGGGGACGGCCAGCGCGGGGAGTTCGGCCAGTTCGTAGCGGGCGTAGAGGAAGCCGACGCTGCGGCGCCATTCGGCGCGCGCCTCGGCCCAGCCGGCGAACTCGGCCGGGATCGGTAGCGCCATTGCCTCGGTCGGCGTCAGGCCATGCCGCGCGGCGTCCTTGAGGGTAGCGTCGAGCCACTGCAGGTAGCGGCGCGTGGCGCGGATCGGCGCGGCGTCGTGTGTCACCGCGCCGTGGCCGGGCACCAGGGTCTTGAACGGCAGCGCTTCCAGGCGGTCGAGCGTGGCCAGCCAGTCGGGCAGGCTGGCGTTGGGCAGGGTCGGGGTGCGGCCGTTGAACACCTGGTCGATGGCGTACAGCACGCCGCTGGTGTGGTCGAACACCGCGATGTCGGACTGGGTGTGGCCCGGCACCGCGATGAATTCGAGCGTGTGCCCGCCGATTTCGCGCACGCCGGGCGTGAGCGGGGCGTTGGGCAGCAACGGTTCGGTGCCCTGCATGCGGTCGCCGACCAGGCGGTAGAGGTTTTCGGCCAACCCTTCGGCTTCGTTCCGGAGCATGGCCGTGGTTTTTTCGTCGGCGCGGATCGGCACGTCGCTGAAGGCCTGGTTGCCGAGGAAGTGGTCGGGGTGCTTGTGGGTGATGACCAGTTCGCGCACCGGCTTGCCGGCGGTGCGCTCGATGACGCGGCGGTACTGTTGGCCGAAGGCGCGCGACGGCCCGCTGCCGATCACCACCACGCCCTCGGCGGTGGCGATGAAGGCGGTGTTGACCAGGAAGCCGCCGTTCTGCGGCGTGAAGTAGCCGGTGTCGGCGATCACCGCCCAGCTGTCGGGGGCGATGGCTTGCGGCGTGATCGGATACTCGGCGGCGCGGGCGCCGGTCACGGCGCCGAGTCCGGCCAGCAGCGCGGCGAGCAGGCGCAGGCGGCGCGTCATCATGGCAGCACCGGCAGGCGGCCGCCGAAGGCGTTGCCGTCGCTGTCCTGGGCGTCGATCCGCAGACTGTCGCCGTCGAGCCGGGCGAGCTGGAAGGTGAACAGCGGGTTCTCGGCGAGCGGCGCGTCGAGGCTGAGATGCGCCAGAGGCTGGCCCGCGCTGTCGCTGAGGCGCAGCTGCGTCAGGTGGAACGTCGGCGTATTGCCGACCAGCCCGGTGTCCATCGGGTGCATCACGCGCAGGCGGATGCGGTGGGTGGCGCCCTCGCGCCAGACCCGGCCGTACATCTTGCCCAGCAGGTTGGCCCAGTCGGTGCTGGCGCGGGTCGGGGTGGGCAGGGCGCAGCCGCCGCCCGGGGCGTCGACCAGTTGCCCGCCGACGTGCCAGACCCCCTGGGCGTCGCGCGCCGCGGCGCGGATCGGCGTGGCCTGGTTGACGCGCATGGCGACGGCGAAGACCGGCTGCAGCCGCAGCGGCTGGAAGCGCAGCGCCAGCGGCAAGGGGTTGTAGTCGGCGAACAGCACGATCTCCTCGACCCGGCCGAGCGCGCTGGCGTCGACGCTGACCGGCACGCGCTGGCCGTCTTCGACCTGCTGCGGCAGCGTCACCTTGACGCGCTCGTCGAACACCGCCGGCTGGTCGCCCAGCACGGTCTTGTGCATCACGTCCCACATCACCGAATGCAGCGGGTCGGCCTGCGGTGCGGCGTGCAGCGGCAGGCTGGTGCCCAGCAGGACGAGCAGGGCGGGGAGGTGGCGGGCAAGGGGCGGCATGGCGGGGTCCGGGGTTCAGTGCTCGTCGGGCGCGCGGTAGCTGACCTGGTAGCGGGCGAACAGCCGGGCCAGCTCGCCCGACTGGCGCAGCTCGGTGACGATGTCGCTCGTCGCCCAGGCCAGGTCGCGCAGGCTTTCCTTGGTGGCCATGCCGACCTCCCAGCGAGCCTTGATCAGGCCGGGCGCCTGCGGCTGGCCGAGGCGCCACTCGCCGCGCGGCAATCCCCATTCCAGTTCGCTCTGGGTACCGTACACCGCGCCGGCCTTGTCCTCGCGCAGCGCCGCCACCGCGCCTTGGGCACTGGGGTAGTGCTGCAGCTGGCTGCGCAGCCGGCCGCCCTGCAACGAGGACAGGTAGAGGTCGGCCAGGCTGTCGTTTTCCACCGCGATGCTGTCCTGGCCGATCTGCAGGGTGGAGCCGGGCACGTTGCTCCCGGCCCAGGCGAGATTTTCGCTGTAGTAGGCGCTGAACAGGTAGGCGTTGTCGTTGCGGCGCGCCAGTTCGCGGTCGAACGGCACGTGCAGCATCAGGTCGGCGGTGCCGCCGCCGAGATAGTGACCCTTCCAGACGGCGTTGCGCAGGTCGCCGTCGACGTCGTCGGCCGGGGTGATCGGCATGAAGTTGACCGCCAGGCCGAGCTTCTTGCCGATGGCGCGCGCGAGGTCGACGTCGATGCCGGTGAGTTCGCCGTCCTTGACGAAGGAGAACGGCGGGAAGTCGCGGTACACCGCCACCCTGAGCACTCCGCCCGCGCGGATATCGTCCAGATTGGCGGCGCGGGCCTGCTGCGTCAGCAGCAGCGGGGCCACGAGCAGAGCGGTCAGAAAATGGCGGCGGTTCATGATGTCATTCCTGATGCACGGTATCGAGCCAGGAGCGGATGGCCCAGGCGGCTTCCTGCGACAGGATGCCCTCGAACGGCGGCATGTAGGTCACGCCGTTGCGGATCGAGCCGTGGCGGATGCGGCCCTGGAACACCGCGTCGCCTTCTTCGCCGGCGGGCAGCTGGCGCAGGTCCGGCGCGATGCCGCCGGAGATGGCGTCGATGCCGTGGCAGCGTGCGCAGTTCTGGGCGAAGGCGGAATGCCCGATGCGGATGGCGTCGGCATCACCGCGGTAGGGGTTGCTGTCCAGCCATTCGCTGCCGAGCTTCTTCAGATTGCCGGTATCCACCGGTTGCGGGGTGACGTTGCCGTGACCGTAAGCGGTACCGAGGAGGGTGAGACTACCGGCGAGGGCCAGCGTCAGCATGCGGAGGGTGGCGGGTTTCATGTCGTGCTTCCTTGCTCTGGTGGTGAAGAACTATTCGCCAGCTCGGCCAATTCGGCCTCGCTGAACAGGCGCGAGCGGGTGATGAAACGTACCCCTTCGGGTGCCTCCACCGAAAAACTCGAGCCGCGACCGGGAACCAGGTCGATGGTCAGGTGAGTGTGCTGCCAGTACTCGTACTGAAAAGCGCTCATGTAGAACGGCACGCCGGCGATCTCGCCGAGGTGGACGTCCTGGGCGCCGAGATGAAAATCGCCCTGCGGGTAGCACATCGGGGCGCTGCCGTCGCAGCAGCCACCGGACTGGTGGAACAGCAGGGGGCCGTGTCGCTCGGTCAGTTTGCTGACCATGGCGGCCGCGGCGGGGGTGATGTCAACGCGATTGACCATGGTATTCCTCGCGCTGGGCGGCATGGCTGCCGCCCCGCAGGTTTGATGCCCAAGAAGAGGAATCCCCGTCATGGGCAGGCCGAGGTCGAAGCGGGAAGCTGCGCGGAGAGGGTGGCCGCGAGCACCGCCACGTCGAGATCGGCCTGCCATGCAGGAAGATGCCCTATTCTCAGAAGAAGCCCAGTGCGTTCGGGCTGTAGCTCACCAACAGGTTCTTGGTTTGCTGGTAGTGGTCGAGCATCATCTTGTGGGTTTCACGACCGATGCCGGACTTCTTGTAGCCGCCGAACGCGGCGTGCGCCGGGTACAGGTGGTAGCAGTTGGTCCAGACGCGGCCGGCCTTGATCTCGCGACCCATGCGGTAGGCCAGCGAGCCGTCGCGCGTCCACACCCCGGCGCCCAGGCCGAAGGAGGTGTCGTTGGCGAGCTGCAGCGCTTCTTCCTTGTTCTTGAAGGTGGTAACCGCGACCACCGGGCCGAAGATTTCTTCCTGGAACACGCGCATCTTGTTGTGGCCGGCGAGGATGGTCGGCTCGACGTAGTAGCCGCCGGCCAGATCGCCGCCCAGCTGGGCTCGCTGGCCGCCGGCCAGCACTTGGGCGCCTTCCTGGCGACCGATGTCGATGTAGGACAGGATCTTGTCGAGTTGCTCGGACGAGGCCTGGGCACCGATCATGGTGCTCATGTCGTACGGGTTGCCCTGCTTGATGGCCTTGACGCGGGCCACGGCGCGCTCGATGAAGGCGTCGTAGATCGATTCCTGGATCAGGGCGCGGCTCGGGCAGGTGCACACTTCACCCTGGTTCAGGGCGAACATGGCGAAGCCTTCCAGCGCCTTGTCGAAGAAGGCGTCGTCGGCGCTCATCACGTCTTCGAAGAAGATGTTGGGGGACTTGCCGCCCAGTTCCAGCGTGACCGGAATGATGTTCTCGGAGGCGTACTGCATGATCAGGCGGCCGGTGCTGGTTTCACCGGTGAAGGCCACCTTGTTGATGCGGGTGTTGGTGGCGAGCGGCTTGCCGGCTTCCAGGCCGAAACCGTTGACGACGTTGAGCACGCCCGGCGGCAGCAGATCGCCGATCAGGTCCATCAGCACCATGATCGCCATCGGGGTCTGCTCGGCCGGCTTCAGTACCACGCAGTTGCCGGCGGCCAGCGCCGGGGCGAGTTTCCAGGCCGCCATCAAGAGCGGGAAGTTCCACGGGATGATCTGGCCCACGACGCCGAGCGGCTCGTGGAAGTGGTAGGCGACGGTGTTGTCGTCGATCTCGCCGATCGAGCCTTCCTGGGCACGGACGCAGCCGGCGAAGTAGCGGAAGTGGTCGACGGCGAGCGGGATGTCGGCGGCGTTGGTTTCACGCAGCGGCTTGCCGTTGTCGGCGGTTTCCACAGCGGCGATGAAGGACTGGTACTGCTCCATGCGGTCGGCGATGCGCAGCAGGGTGTTGGAGCGTTCGGTCGGGGAGGTGCGGGCCCAGCGGTCGAAGGCGGCGTGGGCGGCGTCGAGTGCGAGTTCAACGTCTTCGGCGGTGGAACGGGCAACTTCGCACAGCGGCTGGCCGGTGATAGGGCTCAGGTTGGTGAAGTACTGGCCACGCACCGGGGCGACCCACTTGCCGTTGATGAAGTTATCGTATTGGCTGCGCAGCGGGATGGTGTTCTGGATCGAGTTCAGGGTCTGTTGCAACATGACGTTCCTCCGGTTTGGTGAGACGCTGGTCTGTTGGGTGTACAGCCTAGCAGTGGTTTCATTGTGCGAATCGGAGGGGCATTCAGCCATTCGACTTTGGTCGCAGAGGGGGGAGGGGGCGAGATGGGCCTTGGTGTATGGGGCTGGAGCCAGGCCTGGAAAAGCGGCTTCGGCCAACCTGTTGTGTTTGCCGATCTCTTCGCGTGGACGTCGCACTGCCCGTGCGGGTAGTTGGAGGCGTGGGGTTGGCCGGTCCCGCCTGCCGGGCGGGTCGAGGGGCTTGTTTCGCCAAGCCCCTCGACGCTCCCGAGGCGAGCGGATGGGGCGCATCGGCTAGTTTTGGGCACTGAAGGAAGCTGGAGAGTGTGTGGGGGCCGGTTCCGCCCGGCGGACGGGAAGGGGAGTTTGCGTCGCCAAACTCCCCCTTCACCCCCAAAGGCGACCCCCGCCTGCCGTGTGATCCCGCCGGGGCCCGGTCATGGCAAGGCGCGGCTGGAACTAGCCGGGTGCTAACGTCGCCCGGCGTCGGACAGCCAGCCGCTTAAAACCTTGCCATGCCCACCCGTCGGCACGGCAGAAGGGGGACCCACTACTGGCGCATTGGCCGGGTTGATTTGGATTGGCGATAAGACAAACCGGGCCGTTCCCCGTCAAGGTTGGCCGAAGGCCCGCGGATGATGCCTTTCATGCCTTTGGCCAAGATGACACCGTTTTCGCCAATGGCCAGACGCAACAGAAGACAGACGTCGTTGTCTTCACCTGCATCCTATGGAGCCCAAATCTGGCCGACGCGCCCCATCCGCCCTTCCGCCGCGCCCCGGCTGGCTGGTGGGTGGCGAGGTTTTAAGCCGTGCGCTGTGTGAGCCGTTCGACGTTAGCGAACGGCGAGTTTGCACGGCGCCTCGCCAGCCTCCAGCCAGACGGGAACAAGCGGAGGTGGGCTCGCCTAGGGAGCGTCGAGGGGCTTGGCGAAACAAGCCCTTCGACCCGCCCGCCGGGCGGGACCGGCAAACCCTGCTCCTCCAACTACCCTGGCTGGTAAGCAACAAACCAGGCGAGGAGACCGGGCGGAACCGGCAAACCCCACACCTCCACCAACCCAGACTGGTAAGCAACAACTCGGGCAAGGAGGCCCGGTGGAACCGGCACCCACACTCGCCAACGACATCGGAAGAAACAATCGGATGGCTGAAGCAGGCAGTATCAGCCCCACACACACGCACCAGCGCTTTAGAAAAAGCCTACATAGGCACGAAGCCGCCCTTCGGTAACGGGCACCGCCCCCCTCACTCCCCCGCCGGCTGCGTCAGATGCGCCAGCAAGGTCCTCAAGCGCGCCGGCCGCACCGGCTTGCCCAGCCAGGCCCAGCCGCCGGCTTCCGCCTCCTGCCGCACCTCGTCGCTGCGGTCGGCCGTGATCAGCGCCGCCGGCACCGCGCGGCCCAAGTGCTGGCATACGGCGCGGATCGCCTCGATGCCGGTGGCGCCGTGGTCGAGATGGTAGTCGGCGAGGATCGCGTCCGGTTGCACCGCCTCGCGTTTGAGCAGCTCGATCGCCTCGCTCGCCGAGGCCGCCGCCAGCGGACGGTAGCGCCAGTCGGCGAGCAGCGTGCTCATGCCCTCGAGGATGCTGGTTTCGTTGTCGATCAGCAGGATGGTGGCGCCCTGGCGCTGCGCCGGGGCCGCCAGGGCCAGCGGCGGGTCCTCCGGCTGCGGCGCCGGGCCGACCGCGTCGGCCTCGCCGTAGGGCACCACCACGCCGAACAAGGAACCGCGTCCGAAGCGCGAGCGCACCACCAGGCGGTGGTCGAGCCGGCGCGCCAGGCGGCTGACGATGGCGAGCCCGAGGCCCATGCCTTTCGGACACAGGCTGTGGTGTTCGGGCAGGCGCTGGAATTCGTGGAACACCAGGGCGAGCTTGTCGGACGGGATGCCGAGTCCCTGGTCCCACACCCCGATCAGGAGGCCGTCCGGCTGGCGCCGGCAGCCCAGCAAGATGCCGCCTTCGCGGGTGTAGCGGATGGCGTTGGAGAGGAAGTTGCGGAGCACCCGTCCCAGCAGCACCCAGTCGCTGTGGATGATGGCCGGGCTGGAGTGAAGCTGCAGCCGCAGCGACTTGGCCTCGGCCAGCGGCGCGAACTCCTCGGCCACCTGTTCCAGCAGTTGCGCCACCGGGAAGTGGCGTGGTTCGGCCTCGACCGCGCCGGCGTCCAGCCGCGAGATTTCCAGCAGGGTGTTGATCAGGTCGTCCACCGACTCCAGCGCCGTGCCGGTCTTGTCCACCAGCGGGCGCACCGACGGCGCCAGCTCCTGCCCGGCCAGCGCGGCGAGGAACAGCCGCGCCGCGTTCAGGGGCTGCAGCAGGTCGTGACTGGCGGCGGCGAAGAAGCGCGTCTTGCTCTGCTGCGCGTCCTCGATGGCACGGATCGCCTCGCGCAGCCGGCCGTTGGCCACGGACAGTTCCTCGGTGCGCTCCGCCACGCGCACTTCCAGCTGTTCCTTGGCCTGCTGCAGCGCCTCGGCGGCGCGCCGGCTCTCGGTGATGTCCTGGATCAGCGCGAAGAACCCCAGCACGCTGCCGTCGCCGGCGAAGTGCGGTATGAAGGTGGCGCGCGCGAACTCGATGTGCTGGCGCGGCGCCGGCAGCTCCAGTTCGAACACCGAGGCCTGCCCCGACAGCGCCAGCTCGACGAAATGCTTGCGGTCGTCGAACAGCTGGGCGCCCAGCACTTCGCGCATCGAGCGGCCGTTGATCTCGGATTGCGGCACGCCGAACCAGCTCTCGTAGCCCTTGTTGGTGAAGCGGTAGATCTGCTGGTTGTCGACGTAGGCGATCAGCGCCGGCATGGCGTCGGTGATCAGGCGCATCTTGGCTTCGCTGTCGCGCAGCGCCTGCTCGGCCGCCTTGCGCTCGCTGATGTCGGTGTAGCTCATCACGAAGCCGCCACCCTGCATCGGGTTGTACTGCACCTCCAGCGTCAGGCCCTGCGGCGTGGTGTATTCCAGCGTGCCGCCCAGCGGGCAGCAGCGCGACCACTCCGCCAGGTGCACGCCGCCGCCCTCGTCGAGCTGCGCCAGCGCCGGCTGGGTCAGCTCGACGAAGCGCGGGTTCCACTCCATCAGGCGGCCGTCGCGGTCGAACACCGCCAGGCCCTGGCGGATGCTGTTCATGGTGGCGTGCAATAGTTGCGAATGCGCCGCGAGGTCGCGCTCGCGCAGCAGCATTTCCTGGCGCTTGATCTCGGTGATGTCGGTGTAGATCGCCACCCGGCCGCCGCCGGCGATGGCGCGCTCGCTGACGCGCTGCCAACTGCCGTCGCTCATCGCCAGGATCAGGCTGTCCTGCGGCGCCTGCTGCACCGCCAGGCGCTGGGCGATCCAGTCCTCCGGGTCGGCCTCGGCGTCGCGGATCAGGTGCGCCGCCACCGCGGCGCGGATCAGGGTCTCGAACGGCAGGCCGGGGGCGATGATCGGGCGCAGCGCCGGGAACATCTCGCCGAACTTGCGGTTGCAGTGGATCAGCCGGTTGTCGCTGTCCCACAGCGCGAAGCCGTCGGCGATGGTCTCCACCGCCACGTTGAGCTGGTTCTTGGCCAGCTCGGCGGCGAGCTTGGCCTCCTGCAGCGCGAAGTTGGAGGCCTCGAGGTCGGCCATGGCCTTCTCCAGGGCGCGGGTGCGCTCCTGGATGCGGGTCTCCAGCTCGGCGGCGACCTGGAAGAAGGTGAAGGAGTTACCGTTGTCGGCCAGTCCCTGTTCGACGCGGCGCATCAGCGCCTCGTTGATCTTGCGCAGCTTGGCGTTTTCCAGTTCCAGCGCGCTGAGCCGCTCGGCGCCGTTGGGCCTCGGTGCCATCTCACTCATGTTGCGCGCCATAGCCGATGGCGATGCCGGTGAAGGTCTGGTTGACGTGCATCGCCTGGTATTGTTCGCCGTAGGTGGAGAAGCCCACCACCGAGTTCGCCGCGAGCAGGCTGGAGAGCCGGGCGATGGCGTCGGAGTGCAGCAGCGGCAGGGTGCGCAGGATGCAGTCGAAGCCCAGCACGATCTGGAACTCGCCGAGCCGGCTGCGCAGGTCGCGGAAGGTGCGCGCCAGGTTGTCGACGATGTCGGTGGCGCGCGTGCCGGACAGCACGATGCCCTCGTCGATGGCGCAGAAGAAGCTTAGGCTCAGATCGGGGTTGATGCGCTGGATCGAGCGCACGTAGGGCACGCCGCCGACGTTGAGCACCAGGGGGTGCGCGGCGAACGACAGCGGGGTGAGGCGCTCGGGCGACACGCCCAACAGCCGCGCGTATTCGGCGGCGGCCGGCTCGGCGTTGATCTCGGTCACCGAGGCGCGCTTCGGCGTTGGCCTCGGTCACCACCACGCGCTCGCCGCTGCGGATGGCGTGCTCCGACTTGAACACCTCGAACGGGTGCGGCGTGGCGATCAGCACCAGCGCCGCGCTGTCGCTGACGAACTGGCCGTCCACCAGGATGTGGGTGCGCTCGAAGCGCATGTTGTCGCCGGCCGAGCCGCCGCAGATCGGAATGTCGCCCAGCGCGCGCGCCAGCCGTCCGGCGAGCTGTTCCTCGCGCGCCGACAGGCCGTCCACCAGCAGCAGGGCGAAGGCATGGCGCTCCAGCGGAAAGCCGGCTTTCTGGCCGAGCGAATAGCGCGCGCTCATCACCGTGCCCAGCGCGTCGGACAGGTCGAAGCGGGGCAGGTCGCCGATGGCCTGCACCTCGACGAAGAAATCCGGTTCGGCAAAGCTCACGCCGACGATGGAGTGGCAGCGATAGCCGTCCGGGCTGATCTCGCCGGCGGTGGTACAGCCCACCACCGGGATGTCGCCGAAGCGGCGCGTCAGCGCGGCGGCCAGTTTGTCGAGCTGGTAGTCGGGGGCGACGAACAGCAGCACCAGCGAGCAGTCGGGCTGCCACAGCTGCTGGTAGAGTTCGTCGGCGACCTGATCGGGGTCGGCGCTGTAACCATGGCCGCGTCGCACCCGGGAAGGCGGATTGAAACCCATTTGTCTCCACTCTGCTTTGTAGTCGTGATGACGTCTCTGCGGACGTTCGCACCTCATCTTGAACCTTCGCCGCGTAAAACGAAAGTCGAATAGCGCGCGCGCGCGCGCCGCGCCATGCTGCAGTGTACCGTCTGCCGGAGAGCTGCCATGAGCCTGTCCCGTCTCAGCGTTGCCCTGCTGTTGTCGCTGGGCTCCACCATCGCCGTCGCTGCCGAACCGGTGCCGCTGCCGGACGGCTACCGCCTGCAGCACTACCGTGCCCCGACCCCGGCCAAGCTGCCCGGCGCCACGGTGCTCGACAGCCAAACCCTGCAGGCGCTGATCGCGATACACCACCCGCTGCTGCTCGACGTCATGGCCGCCAACCGGGTGCCGGACGCCGCGGGCGGCAGCCGCTGGGTGCCGGCCACGCCACGCCGTGACCTGCCCGGCAGCGTGTGGCTGCCCAACGTTGGCTACGGCGAGCTCGAGCCCGCCATCGAGCAGTATTTCCGCCGCCAGCTGGAACGGCTGTCCGGCGGCGACCTCGACCGGCCGCTGGTGTTCTACTGCCTGCGCGACTGCTGGATGTCGTGGAACGCGGCGCGCCGGGCGTTGAGCTACGGCTACCGGGCGGTGTACTGGTACCCGGACGGCAGCGACGGCTGGCAGGAAGCCGGCCTGCCGCTGGTCGACGCCGTGCCCGCTCCGCTGTGAAGGTTTTGCCGCACTTGTCGTCCTGTCCGCGCGGGTGACGCCATCGCCTGGCGCGTGGGACGGCGTCACGGCGGGCATCGCCGCCTCGAGATCGTCACGCATCGTCGACATGTTGATCTGCTCTCAAGCGCGCTGGCGCGGGCGGTAACCCAGCAGCGCCAGGGTCAGGCACACCGCCGTGGCGAGCACGGTATGATTGGCCGCCTCGACCTGCCATTGGCCGTACAGCGCGAAGCGGATCATCTCCACCGCGTCGGTGAACGGGTTGAAGCGGCACAGCTGGTACACCCATTCGCTCGCCTCCTGCATCTTCCACAGCGGATACAGCGCCGAGGACAGGAAGAACACCGGAAACACCACGAAATTCATCACCCCGGCGAAGTTCTCGATCTGGCGCACCTGCGACGACAGCACCATGCCGGCGGCCCCCAGCATCAGCCCGGTCAGCACCAGCGCCGGCAGCACGCTGGCAAAGCCGCTCCACGGCAGGTCCACCCCGGACAGGCGCGCGATCAGCAAGAAGGCGTACACCTGCACCAGCGACACGCACATGCCTGCGAACAGCCGCGCAAACAGCAGGAAGGGCAGCGGCTCGGGGCAGGTCAAGAGCACGCGCATGCTGCCCATCTCGCGGTCGTACACCATCGACAGCGAGTTCTGCATGCCGTTGAACAGCTGCACCATGCCCACCAGCCCCGGCACGATGTAGACGTCGTAGGTGATGTAGGTCTCGTAAGGCGGGGTGATGGCGATGCCGAGCGCGGCGCGGAAGCCGGCGGCGAACACCATCAGCCAGATCAGCGGCCGCACCAGCGCGCCGAAGAAGCGCGAGCGCTGCTGCAGGAAGCGGCGCAGCTCGCGCACGATGATGGCCCACAACACGATCCACTTGGTCTTCATGACACCGCTCCGGTACGTAGGTCGAACCAGCTCGCCAGGTTGTCGCAGCCGGACGCGCCCAGCAGCGGCGCCACCGCGCCGCTGGCGAGCAGGCGGCCGCGGTGCAGCAGCGCGACGTGGTCGTGCTGCGGGTCGATTTCGTCGATCAGGTGGGTGGCCCACAACAGCGCCAGCCCCTCGTCTCGCACCAGCCGGTGCAGGTGGCCGATCAGGAACTGGCGCGAGGGCAGGTCGAGTCCCACGGTGGGCTCGTCGAGCAGCAGCAGCGCCGGGCGGTGCAGCAGGGCGCGCGCGATTTCCACGCGGCGGCGATGGCCGCCGTTGAGGTCGCGCACGCGGTCGCGCCGGCGCGCGGCGAGGTCGAGCCGTTCCAGCTCCTCGCCGATGCGCTGGGCCAGCGCCTTGCCGTGCATGCCGTGCAGCGCGCCGAAGTAGCTCAGGTTCTGCTCGACGCTCAGGTCGAGGTCCAGCGTCGACTGCTGGAACACCACGCCGACGCGCGACAGCGCCGCGGCCTGCAAAGGTTGGCCGAACACCGTGATGCGGCCCGATTTCACCGCCAGCAACCTCGAGAGCAGGCCGAACAGCGTGCTCTTGCCGGCGCCGTTGGGGCCCAGCAGGATGCAGCACTGGCCGGCCTCCACCGTCAGGCTGACCTGGTCGAGCGCCAGCCGCTCGCCGTAGCGGTGGCTGAGCGCCTCGATGGCGAGCGCGGCGCTCATGATCCGCTCACCGCCACCCCCCAGGGGTAGCGTCCCACCGGGATCGACTTGAGCACCTTGAGCGCGGCGGTGTCGATCACCGAGACGTCGTTGCTGATGCCGTTGGTGACCCACAGCTGCTTCTCGTCGGCCGACAGTTCGGCATGCCACACGCGCCGCCCCACCAGCAGGTACTTCACAGGCTGGAAGGTCTTGGCGTCGATCACCGCCACGTGGTTGGCCGGTCCCAGCGGCACGAAGGCGTACCGGCCGTCGCGGGTGAGGCGGATGCCGACCGGCTGGATGCGGTCCTTGGGAATGCCGGTGATGGCGAAGGAAATGGTCTTGATGCGCTTGCGGCTGGCGACGTCGATCACCGACACCGTGCCGCCCACCTCGGCGCTCACCCACAGCAGCTTGCCGTCGGCGGAGAAGCGCGCGTAGCGCGGGCGCTGATCGACCAAGGTGCTGTCCACCAGCTTGCGTGTGGCGGTATCGATCCAGTGCACCATATTGGTGGTTTCCGAGGTGTTCACCGCCCAGCGCCCGTCCGGGCTCACCGCCATGCCCTCCGGCTCGACGCCGACGTCCACCTGGCCGGTGACGCGGCGGCTCGCCACGTCGATGATGGTGACCACGTTGCTGTTCTCGTTGGCGATGTACAGCGACTTGCCGTCCGGCGCCAGCGCGAACTGCTCCGGGTCCTCGCCCGAAGGCAGGTTGTGGGTGATCTTGCCGCTCGCCAGATCCATCACCTGCACCGTGTTGTCGTCGCTGGCGCAGATGAACAGCGACTTGCCGTCCTTCGACAAGGTGATGCCGCGCGGGCGCTTGCCCACCTTCAGGGTTTTCACCACCTGTAGCGTGCTGCTGTCGATCACCGACAGGGTGTGGTCCTTCTCGTTGGAAACGTAGACGTTGGCGGCCATGGCCTGCGACGCGGCGAACGAGGCCAGGAGCAGGGCGGCGAGACGGGAAAGAGGGTGGGGCATGGCGGTTCCTTGGGTGGCGGGTCAGCTCAATGGCCCGGGCATTTCACTTCCGGGGCGTCGAAACCCAGAGTGTCGAGGTCGGTGCGCGGGTGCAGGAAACCGTCCTGCGGCGACAGGCTCACCAAGGAACGCGGCTGCGCCACCATCATCGGCTGGCGCAGTTCGCCGTTCCACGGCCGATACGACAGGGTGCGGCCCTTGAAGCCGGCGAGCTGGAACTCAGGCCCGCGGATGTAGGCGGAGAGTTTGGCGGTCTCGCCGCTGGCGGTGCGGCTGGCCGCTTCGCCGACGCTGCGCACCGCCGCCCAAGCGGCGTAATCGACCGGTTGCATCGGGCGGTGGCTCTGCTGGCGGAAGCGGTTCTGCAACTGCACCGCGCCCCACTGCTCGGCGGCGGCATGCCAGCCGCCGGCCACCAGCCCCTGGGTGCCGGCCACCGGGCGCGGCAGCCAGGTGCGGTAAGACAGGTAGTCGCCGAAGTCGCCGCTCTCGTCGGCCACGATCAGCACGTCGTAGTCGCCCACCTGGGTGAACACCGGCACCTCGCCCTGCGCGGTGCGGCGCGCGTCGTGGCCGTACTTCCACACCTTCTCGCCGACGATGCGGCCCCCAAAGCGCTTGGCGGCGCGGCGCACCGCCGCGGCGTAGAGCTGGTCTTCCGGGCGCGGCCCGCTCACCAGGAACCACTTGTTCCAGCGCCGCGTCGCCGGGTACTGCGCCAGGGCGTCGGCCTGCATCGCGCGCCCCGGCAGCGTGTGCAGCAGGTTGGCGCGGCACTGGCTCTGGCGCAGGCGGTCGTCCGGGGCGCCGGCGTTGAACCACAGGTAGCGCCCTGCGGCGGGCTGCGCCATCAGGCGGTCGATGGCGCCGGCGCTGACATTGAGCACCACGAAGCCGGCGCCGCTCTTTTGCACCTTGGCCAGCATGTCGGCGCCGCTGGCGCCGGTCGGCACCGCGATGCGCGCGAGCTCGAAGCGCTGCTGCAGGAATTTGCCGGTGGTGTTGTTGTCGCTGATCGCCAGCTCGGCGCCGGCGCGTCCCAGGTCGTCGGGTACCGGTTCGATGTTGGCCAGCGGATTGGTCGCAACGCGGGCCTCTTCCAGGTAGGTGAGGCGGATCGTGGTCTGGGCCGCCGCCGGCAGGGCCAGCAGGCCGGCGGCAAGACAGAACGCAAGGCGGACGGGGAGCGCGGGCATGGCGGTTTCTTCAACGGGTGGGAGGGGTGCTTGAAGATTGGCCCGGCCGTTGCCGGGCGTCCATTCGACTTAAGTCGCATGCCCCGGGGGCGTTTCTGCGACTTAAGTCGAATTGGCGATTAGGGAGGTGCTGCCGAGAATTCAGGGGGACCGGAGCGCTTTCAGACCCGGCAACCACTACAAAATCGGAGAGCCAGATGAGAAACAGCATGCCGACGCGCACGTGGCGTCTGACCACCCTTTCCACCTTGCTGGCTTCGGCCATGCTGGCGCCGCTCGCCACGGCCGCTGTCAGCGACAAGGACATCCTCAACGACAGCAAGACCACGCAGGACGTGGTGTCCTATGGCATGGGCCCGCAGGCGCAGCGCTTCAGTCCGCTCACCCAGATCAACGCCAAGACGGTGAAGAAGCTGGTGCCGGCCTGGAGCTTTTCCTTCGGCGGCGAGAAGCAGCGCGGCCAGGAAGCCCAGCCGCTGGTGTACGACGGCGTGATCTATACCACCGCCTCGTATTCCCGCGCCTATGCCGTCGATGCCCGTACCGGCAAGAAACTGTGGGAATACAACGCCCGCCTGCCGGACGGCATCATGCCGTGCTGTGACGTCATCAACCGCGGCATGGCCATCTACGGCGACCTGGTGTACTTCGGCACGCTGGATGCGCGCCTGGTGGCGCTGGACCGCCACACCGGCAAGGTGGTGTGGACCAAGAAAGTCGGCGAATACAAGGAAGGCTATTCTTACACCGCCGCGCCGATGGTCGTGAAGGGCAAGCTCATCACCGGCGTCTCCGGCGGCGAATTCGGCATCGTCGGCAAGGTCGAGGCGCGCGATGCGCTGACCGGCGAGCTGGTGTGGTCGCGTCCGGTGATCGAAGGCCACATGGGCACGCTCAACGGCAAGGAGAGCACCATGACCGGCAAGCTCAACGCCACCTGGGAAGGCGACCAGTGGAAGCAGGGCGGCGGCGCCACCTGGCTTGGCGGCACCTACGATCCGGAAACCGACACCATCTTCATGGGCACCGGCAACCCGGCGCCGTGGAACTCGTGGACGCGCAAGGGCGACAACCTCTACACCGCCTCCACCCTGGCGCTCAACCCGGACACCGGCGAGATCAAGTGGCACCTGCAGACCACCCCGCACGACGGCTGGGACTTCGACGGCGTGAACGAATTCATCCCGTTCGACCTGAAGAAGGACGGCAAGGTGATCAAGGCCGGCGCCAAGGCCGACCGCAACGGCTTCTTCTTCGTGGCCGACCGTACCAACGGCGACCTCTTGGGTGCCTATCCGTTCGTCTCCAAGATCACCTGGGCCAAGGGCTTCGACCTGAAGACCAAGCGGCCGATCTACAACGACGAAGGCCGTCCGGGCAACCCGTTCGACCCCGCTTCGCAGGGCGCCGACGGCAAGGGCAAGCCGGTGTTCTCCGCGCCGTCCTTCCTGGGCGGCAAGAACTGGATGCCGATGGCCTACAGCCCGAAGACCGAGATGTTCTACGTGCCCAGCAACGAGTGGGGCATGGACATCTGGAACGAACCGATCACCTACAAGAAGGGCGCGGCCTACCTCGGCGCCGGCTTCACCATCAAGCCGCTCTATGAAGACCACATCGGCGTGCTGCGCGCCATGGATCCCAAGACCGGCAAGATCAAGTGGGAATACAAGAACCCGGCTCCGCTGTGGGGCGGCGTGATGACCACCGCCGGCAACCTGGTGTTCACCGGCACGCCGGAAGGCTTCCTCAAGGCGTTCGATGCACAAACCGGCAAGGAGCTGTGGAAGTTCCAGACCGGCTCCGGCATCGTCGGCAGCCCGATCACCTGGGAAATGGACGGCCAGCAGTACGTCGCCGTCGTCTCCGGCTGGGGTGGCGCGGTACCGCTGTGGGGCGGCGAAGTGGCCAAGAAGATCAATACCATCACCCAGGGCGGCAGCCTGTGGGTCTTCAAGCTGAGCCAGTAATCGAGTAGTCGCCGGCGGCGCGCCCTGGCGTGCCGCCGGCAGGAGAGAATCATGTTGAAAGCATTGCATATCGTCGTGGCGGGCCTGGTCCTGTTGCCCGCTCTGGCCTCGGCCGAGCCCTCCGCCGGGGAATCGCTGGCCAAGAAAAGTGGCTGCTTCGCCTGTCACAGCATCCAGCGAAAAGTGATCGGTCCTGCTTACAAGGACGTGGCCGAGCGTTATGATGGCGAGAAGGGCGCAGCCGACAAGCTGGCCCTCAAGGTCAAGGAAGGGGGCAGCGGTGTCTGGGGCAGCGCCGGCATGCCACCGCAAGCCCAGCTCAAAGATGAGGATATCCATCACATCGTCGAATGGATTCTGAGTCTGAAATGATTCCGAGCCGGCTGGGCATCACGCCCCGCCGGTTTGTTTTCGAGCCCGTCGCCACGCCGCGCGCCGCCCCCGCGCGGAAGGCCGAGGGCTCCAGGAGCCGTTCAAGATGGAAGCCACGGTGCTGATTGCGGACGACCATCCGCTGTTTCGCGAGGCCATGCGACTGGTGGTGTCGTCCGCGTTGGGCGAGGGCAGCGAGATCGTCGAGTGCGAGTCGCTCGACGCGGCACTCGACGCGGTGCGCCGCAACCCGGCCATCGAGCTGGCGATGATCGACATCAACATGCCGGGCATGGACGGCCTGGCCGGGCTCGCCCGGCTGCGCCAGCAGGCGCCGACGCTGCCGGTGATCGTGGTCTCGGCCGACGAGCGCCACAGCACCGTGGAGGCGGCGATGTCGGTGGGCGCCTCCGGCTTCATTCCCAAGTCCTTCTCGCGCGACAGCATGACCGAGGCGGTAAACGCGGTGCTGGGCGGCGACATCTACCTGCCGCCGTCGCTGGCCGACCGCGACACCGGGGTGCCCGGCAGCAGTCCCGAACAGTTGCAGGACCTGGCCAGCCGCCTCGCGCTGCTGACCAAGCAGGAGCGCTGCGTGCTCGACTACATCGTCGGCGGCAAGTCGAACAAGGTGGTGGCGATCGAACTCAACATCGCCGAGAGCACCGTCAAGGCCCACGTCTCGGCCATCCTGCGCAAGCTCAAGGTCTCCAGCCGCACCCAGGCGGTGATCAAGGTCGGCGCCTTGCTGCGCATGTGACGCGTCGCGCCGGCACCGTTCTGGCCGGTGCCATTCCCTTGGAACCCGTTCCCGATCTTGCTGCGCAGCCTGATCAGGGCTCATGTGCCCTGCGTGCAGAGATTCGCTCCGCGATCGGGAATCCTCATGCGCTCCCCAGTCCATGAGGGTCCCTGCGCTGCTCTTCACCCCGCTGAGGGTTGCTCGCGACAGATCGCGAGCAGGTTCTTAGAGCGACTTCTCGAAATGCGCCACCAGGCTCTTCAGTGCCTTGGTGGTGTCAAACAGCTTGCCCACCGCGTCCGCCGCCTGTTCCACGCTGTGCGCGTTGCTTTCGGTGATGGCGCTGACTTTCTCCATGTTGTGCGCCACCTCGTTGGAGGCCTGCGACTGCTGGTTCAGCATCGCCGCGATGTCGCGGGCGCTGTCGGCGACCCCGAGGCTGGCCTGCTCGATCTGGCCCAGGCTGGCCGAGGTCTCGCCGATCAGCGCGCTGGCCTGGCCGGTGACCTGGCTGGCGCTATCGATCGAGGACAGGGCGCCGTGGGCGTGCAGTTGCACCTGACCGATCGAGGCGCTGATCTCGGCGGTGCTGTTGCTGGTGCGTTCGGCCAACTTTCTGACCTCGTCCGCCACCACGGCGAAGCCGCGTCCCTGCTCGCCGGCCCGCGCCGCCTCGATCGCCGCGTTGAGTGCCAGCATATTGGTCTGGTCGGCGACGTCCCGGATCAGCTCGGTGACCGAGCCGATGCGCGCCACGGCCTCGTGCAGGGTGGCGATGGTGTCGCGTGCCTGGGCGATGACGCCGCGCAGGTCGTCGGTGCGTTGCAGCGAGTGCTGCATGCGCTCGTTGCCCGCCTGGACCAACTGGCGCGCGGTGGCGGCGTGCTCGGAGCCGAGGCGGGTGGAGTCGGCGATCTCGTTGACCGAGACGGTGAGCTGCTCCAGCGCGGCGGCCACCTGGGCGATGTCGTTGCTCTCGTCCTTGGCGCGCGCGCGTAGCGTCTCGGCCTGCTCGCCGATGCGCTGGGCGTCCTGGCCGATACGCTCGGTGGCCGACACCACGTCGGCGAGGATGGCGCGCAGGTTGATGCGGGTGGTTTCCAGACGCTGCAGCAGCATGGCGCACTCGCGCGGCCCCTGCTCGGCGATCGGGGCCTTGAAGTTGCCTTCGCCGAAATCGGTCAGCGCCGCGTCGGCGCGCCGCAGCGTGGCGCGTACCCGTTGCTGCAGCAGCAGCGTCGCCGTGCCGCTGGCCAGCAGCACCAGCAACAGCCCGCCCTCGCGCAGCAGGGGGAGGCGGGCGAGGCGCAGGCCGCGCCCAGCAGCACCGTCGCGGCGAGGATCGCCAGCTGCCATGTCAGCCAGGAGGCATGGTGCTGGCGCCGGGTGGCCGGAAAGGTGGCGCGGCCGGCGTTGATCTCGCGGTACAGCCGCTCGGCTTCGTTCACCTTGTCGCGTGCCGGGGCCGCGCGCACCGACATGTAGCCGACGTGCCGGCCGTGCTCGGTGAGCGGGGTGACGTAGGCATCGACCCAGTAGAAGCCGCCGCCCTCGGCGCGGTTCTTCACCAGACCCTGCCAGGGATGGCCGTCCTTGATGGTGTCCCACAGGTCCTGGAACGCCGCCGGCGGCATGTCGGGGTGGCGCACCACGTTGTGCGGCTGGCCGATCAGCTCCGCCTCGGCAAAGCCGCTGATCTCGACAAAGGCAGGGTTGGCGTAGGTGATGCGGCCCTTGAGATCGGTCTTGGTGACGATCGGCCGGCGCGGGTCGAGAAACAACTCCTGCTCGGTGACCGGAAGGTTCTTGCGCATGCTGCCCCCTTGGATGGAAGGAATGGCGGCCGGAGGACCGGCGCCATGGCAAACGAATTATTCTTATGGCATTGGATGGATACTTCTAACATCTGTTCTAGCTGAAGTTATCCGTACTGCAAGCCGTGTTTTGGCGCGCCGGACGACGCTCGGCCAGCGGCCTGAACTCGCCGCCCCCGCCGCGTGTCTACCCTCCCTCCTGCTCATGGCGCCCCGGGACGGTTACAATCGGGGTCGACGTGTTCCCTTTATTACGAGCCGCCCGCCCCGGCTAAGGTGGTGGTCGGCCGGCATTCATCGAGTCGCAAGCGTGATTTCCAGAAAACTCAGTCTGTTGTTGCCGGTACTGCTGCTGGCGGCGTGCGCCGTGGCGCCGCGCCCGGCGGATACCTCGGTTCGTTTCGAAACGGCCAGCGTGGCCGAACTACCGCAGTGGCAGCAGCAAGCCGCGGCCGAGTCGCTGACGGCGTTGCAGCAAAGCTGCAAGGCGGTGGCGAAAAAGCCGGAATGGAGCGGCGTGTGCCGTACCGCCGCCGCCGTTCCGGCCAACGACGCCGCCGCCGTGCGCCGTTTCTTCGAGACCCATTTCCAGGCCTGGAAGCTGCGCGACGGCGAGCGCGACAGCGGGCTCATCACCGGCTACTACGAGCCGCTGCTCAACGGCAGCCGCGTCAAGACGGCGCGTACCCCGTACCCGCTGTACGGCGTGCCGGCCGATCTCTTGACGCTGGACGTGCCGCCCGCCGAGCGCGCCAAGAGCGTGCTGGTGGCGCGGCGCGGGCCGGGCAACAAGCTGACGCTGCGTGCCGGCGCGACCGTGGCCGGTCCCGGCGAGGTGGAGGTGCGGCCGGCCGACTTCCCCAGCGACGGCCGTACCAACAAGCTGCGCGGCCGCCTCGAGGGCCAGCGCCTGCGGCCCTACTACACCCGCGCCGAGATCGAGCAGGGCCAGGGCGTCGCCAGCGCCCCGGTGCTGGCCTGGGTGGAAAACCCGGTCGAGCTGTTCTTCCTGCAGGTGCAGGGCTCGGGGCGCATCCAGCTCGAGGATGGCAGCTTCCTGCGCGTCGGCTACGCCGAGCAGAACGGCTACGCCTACCAGTCGATCGGCCGCTGGCTGGTGGACCGCGGCGAGCTGACGCTGGCCGACGCCTCGATGCAGGGCATCCAGGACTGGATCAAGGCGCATCCGGGGCGCCAGCAGGAGCTGTTCAACGTCAACCCGAGCTACGTGTTCTTCAAGCCGCTGGCGCACGCCGACGGCGGGCCGCTCGGCACCCTGGGCGTGCCGCTCACCGACGGCTACAGCATCGCCGTCGACCCGCGCTACATCCCGCTCGGCGCACCGGTCTACCTGTCCACCACTTGGCCGCTGTCGAACCAGCCGCTGGTGCGGCTGGTGCACGCGCAGGACACCGGCGGGGCGATCCGCGGGGCGATCCGCGCCGACTTCTTCTGGGGCTTCGGCACCGAGGCCGGCATGTACGCCGGGCGCATGAAACAGCCGGGCAGCCTGTGGATCCTGCTGCCCAAGGGCATGAAGCCGAGCCAGGCCATCTGATCCGGACCCGACCATGAAACCAACCCCGTTCCTCCTCATCCTGTCCTTGCTGGCGCTGACCGCCTGCAACGAGTCCTCGTCCTCCGCCGCCAAGGAGGAGGGGACCAAGGCGCCGCCGGCACGCGAACTGGCCGCGGGCGACGTGCTGGTCGCCAAGGTGGCACCGCTGGCCGACTCCCTGGCCTTCACCGGCACCCTCAACGCGCTCGACAGCAGCACCGTCGCCGCCGAGGTGGAGGCGGTGGTGCGCGAGGTGGCGGTGCGCGAGGGCGAACGGGTGCGGCGCGGCCAGTTGCTGGCGCGGCTCGACAACGAGACCCTGGCGCAGAGCGTGGCCGAGCAGGAGGCGCAACTCGCCAACAGCCGGGCACGGCTGGGCTTGGCGCGCGTCAAGCGCGACAAGCAGCGCGAGCTGTACGACCGGGGCTTCATCTCGCGCCCGGCGTTCGAGGAAGTGGAGAGCGATTTCCAGGTGCGCGTCGGCGAGCTGAAAGCCCAGGAGGCGCAGCTGGCGCGCGCGCGCAAATCGCTGGGCGATACCCGCCTCAGCGCACCGATCGACGGCGTGGTGTACCAGCGCGCCATCAACCCGGGGGAGCTGGCGCAGCGCAATACGCCGCTGTTCCGCATCGCCGACCTGTCGGTGCTGGAACTGGCGGCCAGCGTGCCGGCGCGGCTGGTCGGCAAGCTGCACGTCGGCCAGCATGCCCGTTTCAGCATCGAAGGGTTGGCCGAAGAATTCGACGCCGAATTGGTGCGGCTCAACCCGGTCGCGGCGGGCGGTACGCGCAGCTTCACCGTCTACCTGCGCGTGGCCAACCGCGACGGCCGGCTCAGCGCCGGCCAGTTCGCCAAGGGCGGCATCGTGCTCAACGAGGTCGCGGACGCCGTCAGCCTGCCGCTGGCGGCGCTGCACGACCTGGGCGGCAAGCCCTGGGTGCTGCTGCTGGAGCACGGTCGCATCGTCAAGCGCCCGGTCAGCGTGCGCTTGCTGGCCGAGGGCGCCGGGCGCGTCGCCGTCACCGGCGTCAAGCCGGGCGAGACGCTGTTGGCCGCCAACCTGCTGGGCGTCAATCCGGGCGATGCGGTGACGCTCGCCGGCGCACGCTGAGGACGCCGCCATGTGGTTGACCCGCGTCAGTATCCGCAACCCCTACTTCGCCACGGTGCTGATGCTGGCACTGCTGGTACTGGGACTGTTCGCCGCCTGGCGTCTGCCGGTGGAGGAGTTTCCCGACATCCGCTTTCCGGTGGCGGTGGTCAGCACCACCTACAGCGGCGCCTCGCCGGAGGTGGTGGAGAGCGAGGTGAGCCGGCCGCTGGAAGAGGCGATCAACACCATCAGCGGCATCAAGCACATCCGCTCCTATTCCTTCGAAGGCAGCTCCACCATCGTGGTCGAGTTCGAGCTCTCCACCGATCCCAACGTCGCGGTGCAGGACGTGCGTGACCGTGTGGGCTCGGTGCAGGGGCGTTTCCGGCGCGAAATCTCCACGCCGACGGTGTCGCAGTTCAACCCCAACGACCAGCCCCTGCTGTCGATCACGCTGAGCTCGCCCGAGGTCAGCCCGCGCACCCTGACCACCTGGGTCGACAACGTGCTGAAGAAGCGGCTGCAGACCGTGTCCGGCGTCGGCGAGGCCAAGCTGGTGGGCGGCGCCAAGCGCGAACTGCGCATCGACCTCGACCCCTACCGGCTCGAGGCAGCCGGGCTGTCGCTGCCCGAGGTGGCGGCGGTGCTGCGCCAGGCCAACCAGGACTACCCGGCCGGCGACGTCGGCACCAGCAGCCGCGAGCTGTCGGTGCGGGTGGCCGGCAAGCTCAAGTCGCCGGCCGACTTCGCCGCGCTACCGCTGGCCTGGAAGAACGGCAACCCGGTGCGGCTCGCCGACGTGGCCGAGGTCAGCGATGCCGAGGCCGAACCCTCCAGCGTGTCGCTGATCGACGGCAAGCCCGCGGTCGGGCTGGAAATCCGCGCCGCGCGCGGCGCCAACGTGGTCGAGGTGGCGGACGGCGTGAAGCGGGTCATTGCCGCCGAGCGCGGCCAGATGCCGCCGGGCACGGCGGTCACCTACACCTACGACAAGTCGCAAGACGTCAAGAATTCGCTGGCCGACGTGCGCGCCACGCTGATCGAGGGTGCGGCGCTGACGGTGCTGATCGTGTTCCTGTTCCTCGGCAGCTGGCGCAGTACGGTGATCACCGGGCTGACCCTGCCGGTGTCGCTGATCGGCACGCTGTTCGCGGTGCAGGCGCTGGGCTTCACCCTCAACCTGATGACGCTGATGGCGCTGTCGCTGTCGATCGGGCTGTTGATCGACGACGCCATCGTGGTGCGCGAGAACATCGTGCGCCACGCCAACATGGGCAAGGGCCATTTCCAGGCGGCGCTGCAGGGCACCGAGGAGATCGGCCTGGCGGTGCTCGCCACCACGCTGACCGTGGTGGCGGTGTTCCTGCCGGTCGGCTTCATGGGCGGCATCATCGGCAAGTTCTTCCACGAATTCGGCCTTACCGTGACCGTGGCGGTGCTGATCTCGATGCTGGTCAGCTTCACCCTCGACCCGATGCTGTCCTCGCTCTGGCACGACCCACACCACCACTGCGACCGCCACAAGGGCCCGCTCGGGCGCCTGCTCGACGGTTTCGAGAACTCGCTCGACAGGTTGGCCGAAGGCTACGTCGGCGTGATCCGCTGGGCGCTGGGCCACCGCAAGACGGTGCTGGCGGCGGCGCTGGCGCTCACCGTCGGCAGCTTCGCGCTGGTGCCGGTGATCGGCGGCGAATTCCTGCCGCGCGAGGACAAGGGCGAGTTCGCGCTGAGCTTCAAGACCGCCCCCGGCTCCTCGCTGGCCTACACCGAGGGCAAGGCGCGCGAACTGGAGCGCACGCTGCGCCGCCTGCCCGAGGTGAGGTCGGTCAACATCACCGTCGGCGGCGGCCGCTTCGGGGCCAGCAAGAACGAGGGGCGGCTTATCGTCAACGTCGGCAGCAAGAAGCAGCGCCAGCGCGACCTGTTCGCGTTGATGGACGCGGCGCGGCGCGAGAGCGGCCGGCTCGCCGGGGTGCAGATCCTGTCGATCGAGGAACTGGGCAAGAAGGGCGGTGGCGGCAAGCCGGTCAACATCGGCCTGCGCGGCAGCGACCTCGCCCAGCTGGAGCAGGCCGCGGCCGACCTGCAACGCCGGCTCGTCGCCATTCCCGGCGTCAGCGACATCGAGTCCAGCCTGAGCGAGGCCGACCCGGCGCTCAACGTCGAAGTACGGCGCGACGCCGCCGCCAGCCTCGGCATCGACCTCGCCGCCGTCGGCGAGAGCCTGTCCACGCTCTTGGCCGGCAACGTCGTCACCACCTGGGAGGCGCCGGACGGCGAGAATTACGACGTGCGCCTGCAGGTGCCCAAGGAGCAGCGCCGCGAGGGCCTGCTCGACGTGCTGACCGTGGCCGGCCCCGCCGATGCCCAGGGCCACAAGCCGATGGTGCCGCTCTCCACCGTCTCCGCCACCCGCAACGCCGAGAGCCCGCGCCAGATCGACCGCGTCGACCTGCTGCGCGAGGTGACGCTGACCGCCAACGTGTCCGGCCGCGACACCGGCTCGGTGTTCGCCGACATCGGCAAGCTCACGGCGTCGCTCAAGCCGCCGCCGGGGGTGACGCTGGCGCAGCAGGGCGAGCGCCAGGACATGCAGGAATCGCTGGGCTTCGCGGTGCAGGCGCTGGCGATGGGGGTGATCTTCATCTACATGATCCTGGTGGCGCAGTTCCGCAGCTTCACGCTGCCGCTGTCGATCATGGTGGCGCTGCCGCTGGCCTTCGTCGGCGTGTTCCTGGGCCTGCTCGCCTTCGGCTCCACACTCAACATGTTCTCGGTGATCGGCATCGTGATGCTGATGGGGCTGGCCGCCAAGAACGGCATTCTGCTGGTCGACTTCATCAACCAGTCGCGCCGCGAGGGCATGACGCGCGAGGACGCCATCGTCGAGGCCGGACGGGTGCGGCTGCGCCCGATCATGATGACCAGCCTGGCGATGATCTGCGGCATGCTGCCCCTGGCGCTGGGCGCGGGCGAGGGCTCGGAGTCGCGCGCGCCGATGGCGCACGCCATTATCGGTGGCATGGTGACCTCGACGCTGCTGACGCTGCTGGTGCTGCCGGTGGTGTACACCTACCTCGACGGCCTGCGCGAGCGGGTGCGGCGGCTTATGGGCGGCAAGCGCGGCGGGAAGGTGGAGCGGGTGTCGTAACGCAGGGCATGGGCGTAAAAAGGCCGGGCTAAGCCCGGCCTTTTTACGCCCGAGGGGGCTCAATAGAAGCGGTAGGTCAGCCCGAGCGACAGCAGGTCAACATCGGATTGGCCGGTCTTGTCGGAGTCGCCAACCTTGTGGAAGCGCTCCCATTCCGCGCGCAGCGCCAATTCCTTGGTGAAGGCGTAGTTCACCCCGAGACCATAGGTCAGATCGCTGTTACGCGCGCTGTCGCTGGCCGAACGACCTCCTGCCGAGGCCGAGATTTCGGTCTTCAGGCTGTAGACGCCGAGCTTGCCGAATGCCGAGAACTGTTCGGTGATCGGCAGGATGCCGACCGCGTCGATGAACAGCCCATCCTTTACCTTCACGCTGGCGTCGACCGAAGTCGGGGTAATGGGGGAGCCATCGACCGCCGTCACCGTGGTGTGGGCATTGAAGCGGCCGAGGTCCAGATAACCGCCTTCCACCGCGAAATAGCGGTTGAACTGGTAGCCGGCGAACAGCTTCCAGCCCGTGTCGGTGTCGTCCACCGAGGTGCCGCTTGCCGTCAGTCCGCCTTGGGCGAGGGTGGAGTCAAAATCACTGGCGCTGAAGTCCTGGGCTTTCGATTGCCCGACGCTGATCCCCCCATACCATCCTGTTGCTGCCGCATCCGCGGCATGTGCCGCCGGTACCGACAGCAGCGTAATCCCCAGTAAAGAGAAGGCCGGGATAAGGTTTTTCGGCTTCATGGTTATCTCTTTCGTTCAACTTGGTTAGCGATGACGTGGTGGCGCTGTGGGCTACGGATGGGGGGTGGGCGCGCAACACCCTCTGTAAGTTAGACGATTATGCTTAAAAATCACTTCGGTTTTTCTTTAAACTGATTTTTCCCTGAATGGCATCGTGCAAGATGGCGGCTTTCCTGCACCGTCGGGGTTTTGCCGGAAGTTTCGCTGTGTGCCGCAGACGCTTTCCGGCGCAGAGTTATGCCCAATGTGTTGTTGGAGCCACCGGGGGCGATGGCCCGTCGGCCTGCCGGCAGGAGTGGAGCTGGCTGGATGTTTAAATTTCTATTTGTTATTAAAAAACAAATATTCATTATTTTTAGAAATATAGAAGCTGCGATATAGTCGCCTCATCGCCTTTCCTCCCCGGGGTCGCACCATGCGCCACGACTACGTCGACTTCGACTTCATCATCCAGCCCGGCTGGAACAACTCCGCTCCCGAGCACTGGCAAAGCCACTGGCAGCACAGCCTCGGCGCGCGCCGCGTCGACAATGAGGAGTGGAACACGCCGCGGCTGGAAGACTGGCTGGACGGGCTCGACCGCGCCGTCGAGGCGAGCCGCCGCCCGGTGGTGGTGATCGCGCACAGCCTGGGCTGCGTCACCGTGGCCCACTACGCCCGGCGCCACCCGCACAAGCTGGCGGGCGCGTTGCTGGTGGCCCCGGCGGACGTCGAACGCGCCAGCGCACCGCCGGCACTGCTACCATTTGCGCCCTTGCCCGCGGCGGCGCTGCCGTTCCCGGCGCGCATCGTCGCCAGCGACAGCGATCCGTTCTGCCTGCCGTTGCGTTCGGCACGCCTCGCCAGCCTGTGGCAGGCGCCGCTGGTGTGGCTGCGCCATGGCGGCCACATCAACGTGGCGTCCGGCCATCACCAGTGGGAGGAGGGGCTGGCCGAGCTCGACGCCTTGCTGGATGCCGTGAGTGCCCGGCAGGGCGGCGGGGCTCAACAGCGGCAGGCCTGAGCCGGGAGGGCGCCGTCTGGCCGCCCTCGCGGCGGGCTGGGTGCTTCACTCCGCCAGCGCCACCACCACACGCTTGTTGCGTGCCCCCTTGCTCTCGATCTTCTTGATCACGACCGGGCCGATCTCGCCGGTGCGGGCCACGTGGGTGCCGCCACACGGTTGCAGGTCGACGCCATCGACCTCGATCAGGCGGATCTCCGGCAGTTCCAGCGGGGGCGTGACCGACATGGTCTTGATCAGCTCCGGCTGCGCCTTGAGCGCCTCGCCCGAGGTCATCACCACCTTCACCGCACGGTCCTCGGCGATCAGCCGGTTCAGCTCGCGTTCGATCTCGTCACGATCCAGCACCATGCCTTCCGGCAGGTCGAAGTCGAGCCTGCCCGACTCGGTGGTCAGGTTGCCGCCGGTGACACCGGCCTTGATCACCACCGACAGCAGGTGCAGGCAGGTATGCACGCGCATGTGGCGGTGGCGCCGTGCCCAGTCCAGCTCCAGCGTCACTTGGGTGCCTTCGGCCAACCTTGGGGCATCGGCCGCCACCAGGTGCACGATGTCGCGCGTGGCCTTGTCGCGGCGTGTGTCCAGCACCGTCAGCACCTTCCCGTCCGCCGTGCTCAGCGTGGCGCAGTCGCCCGGCTGGCCGCCGCCCAGCGGGTAGCACAGTGTCTCTTCCAGCACCACGCCATGTTCGTCGTGGCGGCGCACCCGGGTCTCCAGCCGGGTCTGGTATGGATCGCGGTAGAAGGCTTCCTGCATGATCTCTCCTGAATGCGGGTGATGAACCCTACAGAGTGGGGACGCGGCCTCCACTTGGCAAGGCACAGTGGCGCCCGCTGTCAGGCATACAGTTCAGCGCAACCCGCCCAGCCAGCGCAGCAGCTGCCACGCCGCCATGCCGAGCAGCAAGACCCCGGCCAGCCGGCTGATCAAGCGCCGCTGCGGCGTGCCGAGCCGCTCTCCGAGCCGCCCCGTGACCAGGGCCAGTAGCCCCCACCACAGTGCCGAGCCGGTAAAGACCCCGGCGATCATGCTCCAGGCGTCTGTCGCCGACAGCGCGCTGCGGCTTGCCGCCAGCGCCGCGAACACCCCGCTGAAGGCGACGATGGTCATCGGGTTGGCTAGCGTCAGCGCGAAGGTGGAGAGGAACAGCCGTGGCAGCCGCCCTCCCGGCAGCGCGGCGGCGCTGGTGGCAGCCGCTCCGCTTTGCAAGGTGCGCCAGCCGAGCCAGCCCAGGAACACCGCGCCGGGCAGGCTCAGCCACTGCTGCAGACCGTTCAGATAAGCCGACAGCACAGCGAGGCCGAAGGCGCCCAGCGCACCGTACAGCCCGTCGGCGCAGGCCGCGCCCAGCCCGCTGACGAAGCCCGCCAGCCGACCGTGCTGCAAGGTGCGCTGGATGCACAGCAGGCCGATCGGCCCCACCGGTGCGGCAATCGCCAGCCCCATCAGCACCGCCTTGGCGGCCAAGCCCCAACTGCTCTCCATGGATGTCTCCTCCCGAGTTTCTGATACGCCCCAGTGTGCCCGCGGCAGCGCCGCGCTAACATGGCGAAACACAGGAAGTTAGCAATGGCTGCCTGAAAAAATAAGGCTAAAATGAAAAGGGGGAGAAAATCGTCATGGAACTGGACCGGAAAAACTGGGCCATCCTAGAGGCCCTGCAGCAGGATGCCCGACTCACCCTGACCGAGCTGGCGCGCCGCGTCGCGCTGTCGGTGCCGGCGGTCACCGAACGCGTCAAGCGCCTGGAAGAGGCCGGCGTGATCACCGGCTACCACGCCGACGTGGCGCCGCAGCAGGTCGGTTACGGACTCTCCGCGCTGATCGGCATCAACTGCGCCCAACCCTACAAGAACCGCCTGCTCGACACGCTGCGCGCCGCACCGGAGGTGCTGGAATGCTGCCACGTCACCGGCAGCGACTCCTACATCATCAAGGTGGTGACGCGCGACACCCGCCACCTCGAGGCCTTCATCGGCCGCATCAACCACTTCGGCGAGACGCGCACCTCGATCGTGCTGTCGGTGCCGATCCCGCCGCGCGCGATCCAGCCCTGCACACCGGATGGCACCTGAGCCGGGGGCGGCGCGTCACGGGCATGGCGCCAGGCCGATGCGCGGGTCTCACCAGCGCGGATGGCGGTGCCAGGGGAAGCCCGGCCAGAAATCGTCGCGGTAATCCAGGCGGTACTCCAGGTAGGCCGGGTAGTAGCGCTTGAGGAAGGCGGCTTCCAGCTCCGCCGGGCAGACATTCTCGTAGCGCTCGCCGCGGCGGCCGACGCGCTCGCCGTTGTCCGGCGTGCAGTACTCGCGCAAGCCTTGCTCGCGGGCCGCCAGGTAGGCACGGTGGTCGATGCCGAGGCCGAAGCGGGCGCAGGCCTCGACGTGCTTGTCCAGCCGCCACAGTCCGTAGCCCTGGCGGCCGTCTTCCCGTCCCAGCCCGGAGGCGGGTTTGCTGCGGCATTCCTGCTCGTTGAGCGTGGCGCAACCGGCGAGCAGGACCGTCAGCGCAAGCAACAGGTAACGGGGCATCGCTTTCTCCAGAATCCGGGAACCGTGGCGGCTCAGCGTCGCACGGCGGCGACGCGCGCGGCGATCAGTTCGAGTGCCGGGTCGTTGGCACCGTGCGGCAGGATGACGTCGGCAAAGCGCCGGGTCGGCTCGACGAACTGCCGATGCATCGGCCGCACCGTGGCCAGGTACTGCGCGACGACCTGCTGCAGGGTTCGACCGCGCTCGGCGATGTCGCGTTCCAGGCGGCGGATGAAACGGATGTCGTCCTCGGTATCGACGAACAGCTTGAGCGCCATGCACTCGCGCAGTACGGCGTCGTGCAAGGCCAGGATGCCCTCCAGCACGATCACCGGCGCCGCGGCGACAGCCTGGCTGCGCTCGGCGCGGCGATGGCTGGCGAAGTCGTAGTGCGGCATGGCGACCGGACGGCCTTGGCCCAGCGCGGCGAGATGCGCGCGCAGCAGTGCCCAGTCGAAGGCGTCGGGATGGTCGTAGTTGGTCTGGGCGCGCTGCTCTGCCGAGAGCTGCGGCTGGTCGCGGTAGTAGTTGTCCTGCACCAGCAGGGCCACGTGCTCGCGACCGATGGCCTCGACCAGACGGCGCGTCACGGTGCTTTTGCCACTGCCGCTGCCGCCGGCAATGCCGATGATGAAAGGGGGAAGTGGGGCTGGGCTCATGGCGCGCGTCCCGTCAGGCAAATACGCGCCATTCTAGAGCCTGTGAGGCGTCCGGTCACGGCCGGGTGCCGCCGCTGGCGAGGTCCCGGCGGACGGAGCAGGGGCGGCGTCAGGCGAGCGGCGTTCCCACTTCCGCTTCGGCATCGTCGTACCATTGCTGCATCGCCGGCAGCTCCAGGATGTGGTCGGCGTAGGCTTGGGAGCGTGCCGGCAACTCCACGTCGTAGCTGACAAAGCGTGTCACCACCGGCGCGTACATGGCGTCGGCGATGGTGAAATGGCCGAACAGGAACGGCCCGTTGTCCTGGTGACGGTGCAGCAATTCCTCCCACATCTCGACGATGCGGCGAATGTCGGCCGCCGCCGCCTCGGGCACGGCGAAACCGCTGTGGCGCGAGACGATGTCCATCGGCAGGTGCTGGCGCAACGCGGCGAAGCCGGAGTGCATCTCGGCCGCGACCGAGCGGGCCAGGGCGCGCTCGGCAAGGTCCTGCGGCCACAGCTGGGCCGCCGGGAAGCATTCGGCCAGATATTCGCAGATCGCCAGCGAATCCCACACCCGCAGCTGGCCGTCCAGCAGCACCGGCACCTTGCCGGCCGGGTTGGCGGCCAGGATGCGGCTCTTGGTATCGGGCTGAAACAAGGGAATCAGCTGTTCGTTGAACGGCTCGTCCAGCATCTTCAGCACCAGCCAGGGGCGCAGCGACCAGGACGAGGAATTCTTGTTGCCGATGACCAGGGTGAACATGGGGTTCTCTTTCATGACGGGAGCACTCCTCATTGTGGAAACAAAAACGCCCCGCGGCAAGGCAGGGCGTTTGGAGGGCGTTCAGGACAGGTGAAAGAAATCGTCCCACAGAGGCTCCCGGCGGTCCTCGCCGAGCCAAGACGCCGCCGCACGTGTGGTACGGCGAGCATCACCGGAGCGGGGTCGGAATGTGCCGCGGACGAATTCACCAGCCATCAAGCCACTTCGTCGATCCAGGCCTGCTGGATTGCTTCCAGCACCTTCTCGCCGCCGCGCTGGTGGTCGTCGTCGAATTCAGGCAGCTCCACCACCCAGTTGTGCAGGTCGGTGAAACGGATCGCGGTCGGGTCGACTTCCGGGTGGGCGTCGGCCAGTTCGATGGCGATGTCGTGGATGTCGGTCCATTTCATAGTTCGGCTCTCCTCAGAGCTTGTAAAAGAAATCGTCGCGCGCGGCCCTCAGTGCGCATGAGCCCCGATCAGGGACGCGCAGCAGATTTATTCACAAGCGTTCAGTGGTTCTCGCGGGCGAGGTTGATGGTATAGCGCGGAATCTCCACCACCAGGTCCTCGTCGCTGACGATGGCCCGGCACGACAGGCGCGAGTTGGCTTCCAGTCCCCACGCCTTGTCCAGCATGTCTTCTTCCAGCTCGTCGGCCTCGTTCAGCGACCCCATGCCCTCGCGCACCACCACGTGGCAGGTGGTGCAGGCACAGGACATTTCGCAGGCGTGCTCGATTTCGATGTGGTTTTCGAGCAGCACGTCGCAGATGCTCTTGCCGCTCTCGGCATCCTCGATCACGGCGCCTTCCGGGCACAGGTCGACGTGGGGCAGCACGATGATTCTTGGCATGGGTGATCCTTACAATTCGGCGATGTTGTGACCCTTGAGCGCGCGCTGCACGTTGCGGTCCATGCGGCGGGCGGCAAAGGTTTCGGTGAGACGGTTGAGCTGGTGGGCGGCTTCGTTGATCGCCACGGTGCGGTTGCCGGCGATGGCGTCGGCCACCGCGCCGATGCCGGCTTCGATGCCGGCCAGCTCGTCGGCGCTGAGCAGGTCGCCGTCGGCGGCGATGGCGGCGCGGGTGGCGTCGGCCAGGCTTTCGGCGTCGACGATGGCTTCGCGCAGTTTGCGCGCCTCGATGTCGTCCTGCACGTGCGCCAGCGAGTCGGTCAGCATGCGCGTGATGTCCTCGTCGGACAGGCCGTAGGACGGCTTGACCTCGATGTGGGCTTCCACCCCCGAGGTCAGTTCGCGTGCCGACACCGCCAACAGGCCGTCGGCGTCCACCTGGAAGGTGATGCGGATGCGCGCCGCCCCCGCCACCATCGGCGGAATGCCACGCAGCACGAACTGCGCCAGCGAACGGCAGTCGCTCACCAGTTCGCGCTCGCCCTGCAGCACGTGGATCGACATCGCGGTCTGGCCGTCCTTGAAGGTGGTGAATTCCTGGGCGCGCGCGATCGGCAGCGTGCTGTTGCGCGGAATGATCTTCTCAGTGAGCCCACCCATGGTTTCGATGCCGAGCGACAGCGGGATCACGTCGAGCAGCAGCCAGTCGTCGTCCTGCTTGTTGCCGGCCAGCACGTTGGCTTGCATCGCGGCGCCCAGCGCCACCACCTTGTCCGGGTCGAGGTTGGTGAGCGGGGTCTGGCCGAACAGGTCGCCCACCGCCTTCTGGATGTGCGGCATGCGCGTGGCGCCGCCCACCATCACCACGCCCTTGACGTCGTCGACGCCGATGCGGGCGTCGCGCAGCGCCTTGCGCACCGGCAGCAGGGTCTTGTCGACCAGGGTCTTGGTGATGTCGCGGAAGGTGTCCTGGTCGAGCGTCAGGTCGATGGCCCGGCCGTCGGACAGGAGCGCGGTCAGCCGGGTGCTGGCGTGCTCGGTGAGCGCTTCCTTGGCTTCGCGCGCGCAGGTCAGCAACAGGCGCGAGTCGTGCGCATTGAGGCCGGACAGGCCGGCCTGCGCCAGCGTCCAGCAGTACACGCGATGGTCGAAGTCGTCGCCGCCGAGGGCCGAGTCGCCGCTGGTGGAGAGCACTTCGAACACTCCCTGGGTGAGCTTGAGGATGGAGACGTCGAAGGTGCCGCCGCCGAGGTCGTACACCACGTAGACGCCCTCGGAGCTGTTGTCGAGACCGTAGGCGATGGCGGCGGCAGTCGGTTCGTTCAACAGGCGCAGCACGTTGAGTCCGGCCAGGCGGGCGGCGTCCTTGGTGGCCTGGCGCTGGGCGTCGTCGAAGTAGGCCGGCACGGTGATCACCGCGCCCACCAGCTCGCCGCCGAGCGAATCTTCGGCGCGTTGCTTGAGCGCGCGCAGGATGTCGGCGGAGATCTCCACCGGGCTCTTCGGGCCGGCGCGGGTGATCAGCTGCACCATGCCGGGCGCGTCGACGAAGCGGTAGGGCTGGGCGGCGGCTTCGCTGATGTCGGCCAGGCCGCGCCCCATGAAGCGTTTCACCGACACGACGGTGTTGTGCGGGTCGCGGCTCTGCTCGGCCTGCGCGGCAAAGCCCACCGCCACGTCGCCGCCGTCGAGATAGCGCACCACCGAGGGCAGCAGGCTGCGGCCGTGCTCATCCGGCAGCACGCCGGCCGCGCCGCTGCGCACGGTGGCCACCAGCGAGTTGGTGGTGCCGAGGTCGATGCCGACGGCGAGGCGGTGTTGATGGGGTGAGGCGGAGAGGCCGGGTTCGGCAATTTGCAAGAGGGCCATGGTGGTCAATCGTGTTGTAGAGGCGGCTTCGGCCAACCTGTGGGGTCAGAACAGCAGGGTTTCGATGGCGTCGCCGATTTCCTGTTCGAGTTTTTCCAGAAAGCGCAATTTTCTAACCAGGACGGCGGCGCCGTCCAGATCGCCGGTGTCGTCCAGCACCACGCCGAGCTGCTGCTGCAGGGCGGCGGCGTCGCGTTGCAGTTCGCGCGCCAGCTTCTCCAGCGCCGCCACGTCGTGCTCGTCCTTGGCCTCGCCGATCGCCTCCCGCCATTCCATCTGCGCCATCAGGAAATCGGCCGGCATGCTGGTATTGGTGTCTTCCTGGGTGTCGACGCCGGCCAGTTGCAGCAGGTAGCGGGCGCGCGCCAGCGGCGATTTCAGGGTGCGGTAGGCTTCGTTGGCGTGGGTCGCCATCATCAGTGCGGCGCGCTTCTCCGCGTCGCCGGCGCTGGCGTAACGGTCGGGATGGACCTGCGCCGCCACGGTGCGCCAGGCGCTATCGAGCTGGCCCGCGTCCAGCGCGAAGCGGCGCGGCAACCCGAACAGGCTGAAATGGTCCTGCTTGAAGTCGAAGTTCATGGCATCTCGCAAACAGCGCCCTGCTTTTCAGACAAAACCGACCACGAAGGTCGGTTCCGGCAGCATGGCTCTCAAGGTGACTCAGACGTTGAAGCTCTCGCCGCAACCGCACTCGTTCTTGACGTTCGGGTTGTTGAACTGGAAGCCCTCGTTGAGGCCCTCCTTGGCGTAGTCGAGTTCGGTGCCGTCGAGGTAGGCCAGGCTCTTGGCGTCGGTGAATACCGTCACGCCGTGGCTCTGGAAGGTCACGTCCTCGTCGCTGGCGACGTCGACGAACTCCAGCTTGTAGGCCATGCCCGAGCAGCCCGAGGTTTTCACGCCGAGGCGGATGCCCAGGCCCTTGCCGCGCTTGGCGATGAAGTTGCGGACATGGTCGGCCGCACGTTCGGAAAGAGTGATTGCCATAGTCGTTCCTGCCGATGGGGCAGAGGGCAGGCGGAGCCTGCCATCCGCTTACTTGCCGTGTTTCTGTTTGTAGTCGCTCACTGCTGCCTTGATGGCGTCTTCGGCCAGGATGGAGCAGTGGATCTTCACCGGGGGCAGCGCCAACTCTTCGGCGATCTCGGTGTTCTTGATCGACATGGCTTCGTCCAGCGTCTTGCCCTTGACCCACTCGGTCACCAGCGAGGACGAGGCGATCGCCGAGCCGCAGCCGTAGGTCTTGAACTTGGCGTCTTCGATCACGCCGTTCTCGTTGACCTTGATCTGCAGCTTCATCACGTCGCCACAGGCCGGCGCGCCGACCATGCCGGTGCCGACGCTGTCGTCGCCCTTGTCGAAGGAGCCGACGTTGCGCGGGTTCTCGTAATGGTCCAGGACCTGTTCACTGTATGCCATGGTGTAGTTCTCCTTGCGTGCGGGAGGGACTGCCTCCCGCCGGTAATCTGGTTTAGAACCTGCTCTCGATCTTGCTGCGCATCCCTGATCGGGGCTCATGTGCTGCTCGAAATCCTCATGTACTCCAGTACATTCCGGTTTCTGCGTTGCTCTTCACCCCGCTGAGGGCCGCTCGCGACAGATCGTGAACGGGTTCTTAGTGGGCGGCCCACTCGATGCTGTTGAGGTCGACGCCGTCCTTGAACATTTCCCACAGCGGGGACAGTTCGCGCAGCTTGCCGATCTTCTCGCGCATCAGCTTGATGGTGTAGTCGATCTCTTCCTCGGTGGTGAAGCGGCCGATGGTGAAGCGGATCGAGCTGTGCGCCAGTTCGTCGTTGCGGCCCAGTGCGCGCAGCACGTAGGACGGCTCCAGACTGGCCGAGGTGCAGGCCGAGCCGGACGATACCGCCGAGGTCCCTCACCGCCATGATCAGCGATTCGCCTTCGACGAAGTTGAAGCTGACGTTGAGGTTGTGCGGCACGCGGGCGTCGATGTCGCCGTTGATGTAGACCTCTTCCATATCCTTGATGCCGTTCCACAGGCGGTCGCGCAGCATGCGGATACGCTCGTTCTCGGTCGCCATCTCTTCACGGGCGATGCGGAAGGCCTGGCCCATGCCGACGATCTGGTGCGGCGCCAGCGTGCCGGAGCGGAAACCGCGCTCGTGGCCGCCGCCGTGCATCTGCGCTTCCAGGCGCACGCGCGGCTTGCGGCGCACGTACAGCGCGCCGATGCCTTTCGGGCCATAGGTCTTGTGGGCGGAGAAGCTCATCAGGTCGACCTTGAGCTGGCTCAGGTCGATATCGACCTTGCCGGTAGCCTGGGCGGCGTCGACGTGGAACACGATGCCTTTCTCGCGGCAGATCTCGCCGATCTGTGGAATATCCTGGATTACGCCGACCTCGTTATTGACGTACATCACGGATACCAGAATGGTGTCCGGGCGCAGCGCCGCCATGAAGTCGTCGAGGTCGATCAGGCCGTTGTCCTTGACGCCGAGGTAGGTCACCTCGAAGCCCTGGCGTTCCAGTTCGCGACAGGTGTCGAGCACGGCCTTGTGTTCGGTCTTGACGGTGATGATGTGCTTGCCCTTGCTCTTGTAGAACTGGGCGGCGCCCTTGATCGCCAGGTTGTCGGACTCGGTGGCGCCGGAGGTCCAGATGATTTCCTTGGGGTCGCAGTTCACCAGCGCGGCCACGTCAGCACGGGCTTGTTCCACCGCGGCTTCCGCTTCCCAGCCGAAGCTGTGGCTGCGCGACGCCGGGTTGCCGAATTTCTCGGTCAGGTAGACCACCATCTGTTCCGCCACGCGCGGGTCGACCGGCGTGGTGGCGGAATAGTCGAGGTAGATCGGAAGCTTGAGCTGACTCATTCTTAATATCTCCACAAAAGGCGTCCGGTTCACATGGCGCCGGTCGGCGTGACGCGAGCCCGCTGTGGCGTGGCTTCGCGCTTGTCCTGCATGACGTTGACATCCTTGGCGTGCTGCTCGGCCACCAGGCTGAACAGCGTTACCTTGGACAGGTAATCGAAAATGGTGGCGTTGAGGTTGGTCCACAAGTCGTGGGTCATGCAGCGATGGTTGTCGTGACAGTTCTCGCGACCGCCGCACTGGGTGGCGTCCACCGGCTCGTCCACGGCGGTGATGATGTCCGCCACCGAAATCTGTTCGGCGCTCTTGGCCAGGGTGTAGCCACCGCCCGGACCGCGCACGCTTTCCACCAGTTCGGCGCGGCGCAGCTTGCCGAACAGCTGTTCCAGGTAGGAAAGCGAGATGCTCTGCCGTTCGCTGATCCCCGCCAGCGTGACGGGGCCGTTGCCATGGCGCAAGGCCAGATCCAGCATGGCGGTGACGGCGAAGCGTCCCTTGGTGGTCAAACGCATGATCTCAGTTTCCGTTGGGAATGGTTATCCGGATTATACCTAATTTCCGAGTAATTTAGTCAACTACTGGTCGGCCAAGTTTGCTCATCTGCATTGAGGCACGGGCAGAAGCCGTTTCGTCGACACCGGCTATAACTTGACTATTTTACTTGGTTTTAGTGAGGCTGGCATGTGTTTCTTAATGATCCGTGGTTGCTTGGTGTATCATCAGTCGAACATTTGTTTGATTTTGATGCGCCGGCCACTGCCGCCGGCTGGGAGTGAGCAATGCACAAGGTGGTCATCAGCGGCACGGGCCTGTTTACCCCGCCCCATGCGGTCGGTAACGAACAGCTGGTCGCGGCCTTCAACCAGTACGCCGCCCATTTCAACGCCGAGCAGGCCGAGGCCATTGCCGCCGGCGAGGTCGAACCGCTGGCGGCGTCGAGCGCCGAGTTCATCGAGAAGGCCTCGGGCATCCGCCAGCGCTTCCTGATGGACGCGGCGGGCGTGCTCGACCCGGCGCGCATGGCGCCGCGCCTGCCCGAGCGGGACGACGAGACCCTGTCGCTGCAGGCCGAGATGGCGCTCGCCGCCGCACGCGAGGCGCTGGCCCAGGCCGGAAGGTTGGCCGAAGACGTGGACCTGGTGATCGCCGCCTGCTCCAACCTGCCGCGGCCCTACCCGGCGCTGGCGATCGAGGTGCAGCGGGCGCTCGGCATCCAGGGCTACGCCTTCGACATGAACGTGGCCTGCTCCTCCGCGACGTTCGGCATCCACAGCGCGGTCAATGCCATCCAGTGCGGGCAGGCGCGTGCGGTGCTGATGGTGAACCCGGAAATCTGCTCGGCCCACCTCAACTTCCGCGACCGCGACAGCCACTTCATCTTCGGCGATGCCTGCACCGCGGTGCTGCTGGAGCGTGCCGACCTGGCGGCTTCGGCCAACGTCTACGAAGTGCTGGGGACCCGCCCGGCTACCGCCTTTTCCAACAACATCCGCAACAACTTCGGCTTTCTCAACCGTTGCGACGAAAGCGGCATCGGCCGGCCGGACAAACTGTTCGTGCAGCAGGGGCGCAAGGTATTCAAGGAAGTCTGCCCGATGGTGGGCGAGCACATCGTCGCCCACCTGGGGCAACTGGCGATCCGGCCCGACGACGTGCGCTGCTTCTGGCTGCACCAGGCTAATCTGGCGATGAACCAGCTGATCGCGCGGCGCGTGCTCGGCCGCGAGGCCGGTCCCGACGAGGCGCCGGTGATCCTGGACCGCTACGGCAATACCAGCTCCGCCGGCTCGATCATCGCTTTCCATTTACATAAAGATCGGCTACGAACTAATGATATGGGCGTGATCTGCTCGTTCGGGGCGGGTTACTCGGTCGGCAGCGTGGTACTGAAGCAAGCCTGAGCCATGCCGGCTCAGGCCACCCGCCGCCAGGCCTCAGGTGGGCTGTGCCTAATCCTTGCGTGTGACGTGGCCGAAGTCGTGTTCGCGCGCCACGGCCAGCGCGGCCTCGCGGAAATCGTGGGCGATGTCGGAGCGGATGCCGGTGCTCGGGTAGGCCAGCACGTACTGGTGGCGAATCTCGGTCTGGAACGGCCGTACCACCACGCCGTGCGGTTCCCACAGCGGGGCGGCGAAGGGCTCGACGATGGAGACGCCGAAGCCGTTGGCCACCATGGCATAGCGGGTGTGCGAGGTATAGGTGCGGATGGTGTAGCGCGGGCGGATGGCCGGGTCGGGCAGATAGGCCTCCTCCATGCCGCGCGACAGTAGGCCGTCCGGCAGCCAGCCGATGACATCCTGCTCGTGCAGGTCCTCCGGCACGATCACCTCCTTCCTGGCCAGCGGGTGCGTGGCCGGCATGGCGCACAGCACGTTGCCCTCCAGCAGCGGCTCCATCTCGATGCCGGCAATGGGGGGAAAGGCTTGGCACACTGCAATGTCGACCTTGAGATCCTGCAGCCGCACCAGGATTTCCGGGCTATTGGCGGAGTCGACCTTCACCGGCATGCCCGGTTTTCTCTTGAAGAATTCGCGCAGGATCGGCGGCAGCAGGGCGGTGGACAGTACCGGCAGACACGCTATGGTCAGGCCTTCGGAAGCCTCCTGCCGAATGGTATCGGCCGCCTGCCTGAGGCGTTCCAAGCCGAGGAAGTTTTCTTCCACGGCGCGGTAGAAGCGCACCGCCGCCATGGTCGGTTCGAGCCGCCCCTTGGTGCGGTTGAACAGGCGAAAGCCCAGGTCCGCCTCGAGATCGGCGATCAGCCGGCTGATCGCCGGCTGGGTGATGTGCATGCGACGCGCGGCACCGACGCTGGTGCCGGTCACCATCAGGCAACGGAAGGCCTCGACTTGGCGGAAACGGATCATGGGGAAAGCTTTCTTGAATGGCTGGCACAGGCGACATTATAACAAAACCGCATTGGCTATCATTGTTTGCGAATGGATGTGATAGTTGAAGTGTGGAATACTCGGCGCGCACCAGCAGAAGTCGTCTCGGAGCCTGATAACCGCCGAGTGTTGGCCGCACGATCTCCCTTCGGACCCGTTCCGGGCGACATCAGGGGGAGAAAGGGCAGGGCGTGATTGTAGTGACGATACCGCCTGCACCCTATCCGGGCGCTGGCGGACTGTAAAAGCTGAAACCTTAAATACAAGCAGGGAATAGGGAAACTATGAAAATTGCCAAGCATTTGCTGCTCACCGCTGGCCTGCTCGCCGGCGCGTCCATGGCGCAGGCCGCCGGTACCTTGATCTACTGTTCCGAGGGGAGCCCGGCCGGCTTCGATCCGGGCCAGTACACCACCGGCACCGATTTCGACGCCTCGGCAGAAACCGTGTTCAACCGCCTGGTGCAATTCGAACGCGGCGGTACCAAGGTGATTCCCGGCCTGGCCGAAAAGTGGGAGGTCTCGCCGGATGGCCTGAACTACACCTTCCATCTGCGCAAGGGCGTCAAGTTCCACTCCACCGACTACTTCAAGCCGAGCCGCGAATTCAACGCTGACGACGTGCTGTTCACCTTCCAGCGCATGCTCGACAAGAACCACCCGTTCCGCAAGGCCTACCCGACCGAATTCCCGTACTTCACCGACATGGGCATGGACGCGAACATCGCCCACGTCGAGAAGATCGACCCGTACACCGTCAAGTTCACCCTGAAGAAGATCGACGCCGCCTTCGTGCAGGATCTGGCGATGAGCTTCGCCTCGATCCAGTCTGCCGAATACGCCGACAAGCTGTTGAAGGAAGGCAAGCCGCAGCTGATCAACCAGCAGCCGGTCGGCACCGGCCCGTTCATCTTCAAGCGCTACCAGAAAGACGCCCAGATCCGCTTCGTCGGCAACAAGGAATACTGGAACAAGGGTGAGGTGAAGCTCGACAACCTGGTGTTCGCCATCACCACCGATCCGTCGGTGCGCTTCCAGAAGCTGAAAGCCGGCGAATGCCAGGTCACCACCTTCCCGCGCCCGGCCGACGTGCCGGCGATGAAGGCCGACCCGAAACTCAAGGTGATGTCGCAGTCCGGCTTCAACCTCGGCTACGTCGCCTACAACGTCAAGCACAAGCCGCTGGAGAAGCTCGAAGTGCGCCAGGCGCTGGACATGGCGATCAACAAGAAAGCCATCATCGACGCCGTGTACCAGGGCGCAGGTCAGCCGGCCACCAACCCGATGCCGCCGACCCAGTGGTCGTACAACAAGTCGCTGAAGGACGCCCCGTACAACCCGGAAAAGGCCAAGGAGCTGCTGAAGAAGGCCGGCTTCCCGAACGGTTTCGAACTCAGCCTGTGGGCTATGCCGGTGCAGCGCCCGTATAACCCGAACGCCAAAGTGATGGCCGAAATGATCCAGTCCGACTGGGCCAAGATCGGCGTCAAGGCCAAGATCCAGTCCTACGAGTGGGGCGAGTACCTCAAGCGCGCCAAGGCCGGCGAGCACGATTCCATGCTGATCGGCTGGACCGGCGACAACGGCGATCCGGACAACTGGCTGGGCGTGCTGTTCGGCTGTGAAGCGATGAACGGCAACAACTTCTCCAAGTGGTGCTACAAGCCGTTCGAAGACCTGATCCAGAAGGGCAAGACCACCGCCAACGTCGGCGAGCGCACCAAGCTCTACATGAAGGCGCAGGAAATCGTGAAGCAGCAGGTGCCGCTCACCACCATCGCGCACTCCACGGTGAACCAGCCGATGCGCAAGGAAGTGGAAGGCTTCAAGGTCAGCCCGTTCGGCCTGAATTCCTTCTACGGCGTCAGCGTCAAGTAAGGACGGCACTGCGCCTGTCTGATGCTGATTTTCGGGGGCTGCGGCCCCCGATCCATTACAACGGTTCCGACCATGCAAAGGGCATGACCCGCAGCAGATCGGGGCCGTTGAGCGGATGGTGGAAAGGCCGACTGGGGCCGGGAAAATGACCGCGGCCGGATGCATCTTCGTCGCTTCTTGACCTATATCAATACCCCCGCGCCAGCTCGATGTTATCGTTCTCTTGCCGTGACGGTAACGAGTAGCTGATGTGGGTGGGTGGTTCAGTTGCAACGTTATCGTCCGGCGCCTCCTTCTCTCTTCTCCCGCGGTTCTTCCTCCATCTTTCGCTTGGCATGATCCCTTACCCGGGGTCGACCAACAGTGCGCCTTATCGCTGCGTGCACTGAGCGTGGGAGATGTTTCACTATGTTTTCATTCATTCTGAGGCGCCTGAGTCTGCTGCTGCCGACGTTTTTCGGCATCACGCTGATCACCTTCGGCCTGATTCGCCTGATCCCCGGTGATCCGGTGGAAGTCATGGTGGGCGAGCGTACCCTCGACCCGCAGATGCATGCCGACGCCATGCATCGCCTGGGCCTCGACAAGCCGATCTACCTGCAATACGTCGATTACCTGCATAACCTGGCGACCGGCCATCTGGGTGAGTCGCTGGTGACCAAGGACAGCGTGTGGAAGGAATTCACCACGCTGTTTCCGGCCACGCTGGAACTGGCCGTGATGGCCATGCTGTTCGCCGCCGTGTTCGGCCTCTTGGCCGGCGTGATCGCCGCCATCAAGCGCGGCTCGATCTTCGATCACGGCGTCATGGGGCTTGCCCTGACCGGTTTCTCGATGCCGATCTTCTGGTGGGGCCTGATCCTCATCATGTTCTTCTCGGTCAAGCTCGGCTGGACGCCGGTGTCGGGCCGGCTCGACCTGGCCTTCGACATCGCGCCGCGCACCGGCTTCATGCTGATCGACGCTTGGTTGGCCGAAGCCGCCGACCCTTCGCTCAACGCCGGCGCCTTCAAGGATGCGCTGAAGCACCTGATCCTGCCCGCCATCGTGCTGGGCACCATCCCGCTCGCGGTGATCGCGCGCATGACCCGCTCCTCAATGCTGGAAGTGCTGCGTGAGGACTATGTCCGCACCGCGCGCGCCAAGGGGTTGTCGCCGGCGCGGGTGATCTTCATCCATACCCTTCGCAACGCCATGATCCCGGTGTTGACGGTGATGGGGCTGCAGGTGGGTACGCTGATGGGCGGCGCGGTCCTGACCGAAACCATCTTCTCCTGGCCCGGCATCGGCAAGTGGTTGATCGACGCCATCAGCCGGCGTGACTACCCGGTGGTGCAAAACGGCATCCTCATGGTCGCCACGCTGGTGATCCTGGTGAACTTCATCGTGGACATCCTCTACGGCATCGCCAACCCGCGCATCCGTCATGCCAAGTAACCGCACAGGAGCCGTCATGGCCAACGTACAAGCTTCTCCCGTTGCGACCGCCGCCGACGATGTGGCGCTGTCGTACCCCTCGCCATTGAAAGAATTCTGGCAGGGCTTCTCCCATAACAAGGGCGCCGTGGCCGGGCTGGTGTTCATGCTCGCGATCACGCTCAGCGCGCTCTTGGCGCCCTGGCTCGCGCCGTACAACCCGATCGAACAGTATCGCGACGCCATCCTCGCGCCGCCGGTCTGGATGGATGGCGGGTCCAGCCGCTTCCTGTTCGGCACCGACGAACTGGGACGCGACCTGCTGTCGCGGCTGATCCACGGCGCGCGCCTGTCGCTGCTGATCGGCCTGACTTCGGTGGTGATGGCGATGGTGCCCGGGGTGATCCTCGGCCTGATCGCCGCCTTCTTCCCCAAAGTGCTGGGCAGCCTGATCATGCGCCTGATGGACATCATGATGGCGCTGCCGGCGCTGCTGCTGGCGGTGGCCATTGTCGCCATCCTCGGCCCGGGCCTGATCAACACCATGATCGCCATCGCCATCGTGGCGCTGCCGGCCTACGTGCGCCTCACCCGCGCCTCGGCGATGACCGAACTCAACCGCGACTACGTTACCGCCTCGCGCGTGGCCGGTGCCGGCCTGGTCCGGCTGATGTTCGTCTGCGTGCTACCCAACTGCATGGCGCCACTGATCGTGCACGCCACCATGAGCTTCTCTTCGGCCATTCTCGAAGCCGCCGCGCTGGGCTTCCTCGGTCTCGGCGTGCAGCCGCCGACCCCGGAGTGGGGCACCATGCTGGCCTCGGCGCGCGACTACATCGAACGCGCCTGGTGGGTGGTGACCCTGCCGGGCCTCACCATCCTGCTGTCGGTCCTGGCCATCAACCTGATGGGCGACGGCCTGCGCGATGCGCTCGACCCGAAACTGAAGCGCGCCGCGTAAGGGGAAATACATGAGTCTGTTGCAAATCAAGAACCTCTCGGTCGAGTTCGGTTCGGACAAGAACCCCTTCCGCGCCGTGGAAGGGCTGGATCTCACCGTCGATCAGGGCGAGATCGTGGGCATCGTCGGCGAATCCGGTTCCGGCAAGTCGGTGACGATGATGGCGATGATGGGCCTCCTGGAAGGGCAGGGCCGCATCGTCGCCGACCAGCTGCAGTTCGACGGCAAGAACCTGCTCACCATCAGCGCGCGCGCGCGGCGCAAGATCGTCGGCAAGGACATCTCGATGATCTTCCAGGACCCGATGACGGCGCTCAACCCGAGCTTCACCGTCGGCTACCAGATCATGGAGGTGCTCAAGCTGCATCAGGGGCTGCGCGGGGCGGCGCTGAAGGCGCGTGCGCTGGAACTGATGGAAATGGTGGAAATCCCGGCGGCGGCGAGCCGTCTTTCCGCCTACCCGCACCAGCTCTCCGGCGGCATGAGCCAGCGCGTGGCCATCGCCATGGCCATCGCCTGCAATCCCAAGCTGCTGATCGCCGACGAGCCGACCACCGCGCTCGACGTCACCATCCAGGCGCAGATCATGGAGCTGCTGGTCAGCCTGCAGCAAAGCCAGAACATGGCGCTGATCCTCATCACCCACGACCTGGCCGTGGTGGCCGAGGTGGCGCAGCGTCTGGCGGTGATGTACGCCGGCCAGGTGGCGGAAATGGGCCAGGTGCCGGACATTTTCCGTCACCCCTCCCATCCGTATACCGAAGCGCTGCTGAAGTCGATCCCGGAACACAGCAAGGGCGCGCACCGCCTCTCCACGCTGCCGGGCATCGTGCCGGGCCAGTACGACCGGCCGTCGGGCTGTCTGCTGTCGCCGCGCTGCCCGTACGTGCAGGAGCGTTGCCGTGCCGAGCGGCCGGCGTTGACCCCGCTGCCTCAGGGCGCCGTGCGTTGCCATTTTCCGCTGTATGACAAGGAGTCCCGATGACTACCGTTCTCGAAGCGCGGGAGCTGACCCGCTATTACGACGTGTCGCAGGGCTTCCTCAAACCCGCCGCCACCGTCAAGGCGCTCAACGGCGTCTCGTTCTCGCTCCAGGCGGGCAAGACGCTGGCCGTAGTGGGCGAGTCCGGCTGCGGCAAGTCCACGCTGGCGCGCCAGCTGACCCTGATCGAGCCGCCGACCTCCGGTTCGCTGCTGCTCGACGGCGTCGATGCCGCCAAGGCCGACCGTGCCACCCTGAAAACCATGCGCACCCGGGTGCAGATGGTGTTCCAGAACCCGTACGCCTCGCTCAACCCGCGCCAGAAAATCGGCGACCAGTTGGCCGAACCGTTGCTGATCAATACCGCGTTGTCGGCGGCCGAGCGCCAGGCCAAGGTGCGCGCCATGATGGCCAAGGTCGGCCTGCGCCCGGAGCACTATTACCGCTACCCGCACATGTTCTCCGGCGGCCAGCGCCAGCGTATCGCCATCGCCCGCGCGATGATGCTCAACCCCAGGATCGTCATCGCCGACGAGCCGACCTCGGCGCTCGACGTGTCGATCCAGGCGCAGGTGCTCAACCTGTTCATGGACCTGCAGGACGAGTTCAAGACTGCCTACGTGTTCGTCTCGCACAACCTCGCCGTGGTCGAGCACGTCGCCGACGACGTGATGGTGATGTACCTCGGGCGCGCGGTGGAAAGCGGCAGCAAGGAGCAGATCTACTCGCGGCCGCTGCACCCGTACACCCAGGCGCTGTTGTCGGCCACGCCGTCGATCCGCCCGGAAGATCGGCACGCCAAGATCAAGATCGTCGGCGAGCTGCCGAGCCCACTCAATCCGCCGACCGGCTGCGCCTTCCACAAGCGCTGTCCGCACGCCGTCGAACGCTGCCGCAGCGAGGTGCCGCCATTGCGCCCGGTGGAAGGTCATCTGGTGGCGTGTCATCGCGCGGAGGAAATCAACGTTTGATAGACTGAAACCAGCGCCCGGCCTGAAACCCCGCTTGAGGCGGGGTTTTTTGCTATGCAGCAAAAATAACTTTACCTTGCCCGTTTTGCAGGATAGATTCGACCATGGTGCAGACGATTAAAACAGGAAAGCGCAAATTGAAGCGAGCCGTGTACGCCGGGAGTTTCGACCCGGTCACCAATGGACATCTGTGGATCATTCGCAAGGCCGTCGAGCTGTTTGACGAAGTGATCGTCGCCATTGGCGTCAATCCGGACAAGCACTGCAGCTTCAGTGTCGAAGAACGCCTCGAGATGCTGCTGGCCGTCACGCAGGAATTTCCCAATCTGCGCGTCGAAGTCTTCGAGAACCAGTTTCTGGTCAATTACGCTCAGTCGGTCGGCGCGAACTACATCATCCGCGGCATCCGTACCGCCAGCGACTACGAGTACGAGCGCACCATGCGCTACATCAATACCGACCTGCACCCGGACATCACCACCATCTTCCTGCTGCCGCCGCGTGAATACGCCGAAGTCTCCTCCACCATGGTCAAGGGACTGGTCGGGCCGCAAGGCTGGGAACTGGTCATCCGCCAATACCTGCCGGAACCGGTCTGTCTCAAGCTGGTGGAAATGCACCACAAGCCATAACGAGTCATAATATCTCCCGCTCGGCCATCCGCCTGGCCGAAACACCCCGCGCGTCAGAGTCCGAAACTGGCGCGTTTTGCTTTTTTGATGGACTCCGGCTCCAGGCCGGTCAGAAGAAGGATAGCGCCATGGTGGATGTGACACCGTTCGCCAATCGACTCGGCAAGAATTTCAAGCATTACGCCAAATGGGCTCGCCGCCATGGCATCGAAGCCTGGCGCGCTTATGACCGCGACGTGCCGCAGTTCCCGCTGGCGGTGGACATCTACGGCCAGCGTGTCCACGTGCAGGAATACGATACCGGCTGGGAAATGGACGACAGCGAGCGCGAAGTCTGGCTCGACGCCTGCTTGGACGCCATCCGGCAGGTCACCGGCGTGACGCGTGAGCACATCGCGCTCAAGACCCGTCGTCGTCAAAAGGGTGAAAGCCAGTACGAAAAGCTCGGCGAGTTGGGCGACGACTTCATAATCGAAGAGTTCGGCCAACGTTTCATCGTCAATCTCGAGGCCTATCTCGACACTGGCCTGTTCATCGACCATCGCAACACCCGCAAGCGTGTGCGTGAAGAAGCCGCCGGTAAGCGTTTCCTCAACCTGTTCGCCTACACCGGCAGCTTCACCGTCTACGCCGGTGCCGGCGGTGCGATCAGTTCGGAAACGGTCGACCTGTCCAATACCTACCTGGACTGGTCACGCCGCAACTTCGAACTCAACGGCCTGGATCTCAACCGTCACCAGCTCGTGCGTGCCGACGTGTTCCAGTACCTCGACGACGCCATCTACCAGCGCAAACAGTTCGACCTTATCGTCATGGACCCGCCGACCTTCTCCAACTCCAAGAAGATGCTCGACATCCTCGACGTCCAGCGCGACCACGTGCGGCTGATCGACGATGCCATGGCGCTGCTCGCGCCGGGGGGTACGCTGTACTTCTCCAACAACCTGCGCTCGTTCGCACTCGATCCACGGCTGGCCGAGAGTTACGACGTGCGCGATATCAGCGCCCAGTCGGTACCGGAAGACTTCCGCAATAAGAAAATCCACGTCTGTTATCGACTGCAGCACCGTGCATGAGCGGTCCACTGATGTAGAAAAGCAGGGTTGGCTTCGGCCAACCCTTTTTGTTTTCGGATGGGTTTCGCTTGTGTATCAATAGTTTGCGGCCTTCGTGCCGATTTTCCGTGATTTTTCTGCAAAAAGGCGTTGACGGGGTGGGGGTCGGGGCGTATAGTTCGCCTCCTCAGCTGACGCAGCGACGGAAACGACGCAGTCAGCCCCGCTCTTTAACAAACAGAATAACCGATAGGTGTGAGTGCTCGGCAAAGCCGACACTTGCACTGCAAGACAGGAAATACCTGATATTTCTTTGATCTTGCGTGCCAAAAATTGCTATGAGATTGAACTGAAGAGTTTGATCCTGGCTCAGATTGAACGCTGGCGGCATGCTTTACACATGCAAGTCGAACGGTAACAGGGGCTTCGGCCCGCTGACGAGTGGCGAACGGGTGAGTAATGCGTCGGAACGCACCGAGTAATGGGGGATAACGCAGCGAAAGCTGTGCTAATACCGCATACGCTCCGAGGAGGAAAGCAGGGGATCGTAAGACCTTGCGTTATTCGAGCGGCCGACGTCTGATTAGCTAGTTGGTGGGGTAAAGGCCCACCAAGGCGACGATCAGTAGCGGGTCTGAGAGGATGATCCGCCACACTGGGACTGAGACACGGCCCAGACTCCTACGGGAGGCAGCAGTGGGGAATTTTGGACAATGGGCGCAAGCCTGATCCAGCCATGCCGCGTGTCTGAAGAAGGCCTTCGGGTTGTAAAGGACTTTTGTCCGGGAGCAAATGCCGGTGGCTAATATCCACTGGAGCTGAGAGTACCGGAAGAATAAGCACCGGCTAACTACGTGCCAGCAGCCGCGGTAATACGTAGGGTGCAAGCGTTAATCGGAATTACTGGGCGTAAAGCGTGCGCAGGCGGTTGTGTAAGTCTGATGTGAAAGCCCCGGGCTCAACCTGGGAACGGCATTGGAGACTGCACAGCTAGAGTGCGTCAGAGGGGGGTAGAATTCCACGTGTAGCAGTGAAATGCGTAGAGATGTGGAGGAATACCGATGGCGAAGGCAGCCCCCTGGGATGACACTGACGCTCATGCACGAAAGCGTGGGGAGCAAACAGGATTAGATACCCTGGTAGTCCACGCCCTAAACGATGTCAATTAGCTGTTGGGGGTTTGAATCCTTGGTAGCGTAGCTAACGCGTGAAATTGACCGCCTGGGGAGTACGGCCGCAAGGTTAAAACTCAAAGGAATTGACGGGGACCCGCACAAGCGGTGGATGATGTGGATTAATTCGATGCAACGCGAAAAACCTTACCTGCTCTTGACATGTCCGGAACCTCGCAGAGACGCGAGGGTGCCCGAAAGGGAGCCGGAACACAGGTGCTGCATGGCTGTCGTCAGCTCGTGTCGTGAGATGTTGGGTTAAGTCCCGCAACGAGCGCAACCCTTGTCATTAGTTGCCATCATTTAGTTGGGCACTCTAATGAGACTGCCGGTGACAAACCGGAGGAAGGTGGGGATGACGTCAAGTCCTCATGGCCCTTATGAGCAGGGCTTCACACGTCATACAATGGTCGGTACAGAGGGTCGCCAAGCCGCGAGGTGGAGCCAATCTCATAAAACCGATCGTAGTCCGGATCGCACTCTGCAACTCGAGTGCGTGAAGTCGGAATCGCTAGTAATCGCAGATCAGCATGCTGCGGTGAATACGTTCCCGGGTCTTGTACACACCGCCCGTCACACCATGGGAGTGGGGGATACCAGAAGTGGCTAGGATAACCTTCGGGAGTCCGGTTACCACGGTATGCTTCATGACTGGGGTGAAGTCGTAACAAGGTAGCCGTAGGGGAACCTGCGGCTGGATCACCTCCTTTCTAGAGAAGGGCCGAGTCGAGTACTCACAGCCTATCGGTTATTCGCGTTAAGGGCATAGTTGGTTTGCGAAAGCGGATCGACGAAGGCAACTGGGTTTGTAGCTCAGCTGGTTAGAGCACCGTCTTGATAAGGCGGGGGTCGTTGGTTCGAGTCCAACCAGACCCACCATTTGACCTGTTGGGGGATTAGCTCAGTTGGGAGAGCACCTGCTTTGCAAGCAGGGGGTCGTCGGTTCGATCCCGTCATCCTCCACCACTCGACAGTGCAAACAAAAACGAACTCGATGAGTTTGGTTCTGTTTGCGTTGTTCGCGTGCCGCGCAAGCGGCTCAGCAAAAACGCCCGATCTTTAACAAACTGAAGAAGCCGAATTAACAAGACGGCGAGAAATGAGATGAAGTTAACTCTTCATCGAGTGACTTGCTGACTTTGGGTAATTTGATTGTATCTGTGCCATGTCGCCATATCAAAAGGGGCGGTGTGGTACGTCGCACAAACATTCACTGTCGTGGACGTGCTTGAGAGAACCGCAAGGGACTCCCAGGTCACTGAAATGATAGGGTCAAGCGACTAAGTGCATCTGGTGGATGCCTTGGCGATCACAGGCGATGAAGGACGTGTAAGCCTGCGAAAAGCTTCGGGGAGCTGGCAATAGAGCGATGATCCGGAGATATCCGAATGGGGAAACCCACCTAGCAATAGGTACTCCTTGCTGAACACATAGGCAAGGTAGAGCGAACGCGGAGAACTGAAACATCTAAGTACCCGCAGGAATAGAAATCAACCGAGATTCCGTCAGTAGTGGCGAGCGAACGCGGAACAGCCTGTACGTGTTATGGATTGTGTTAGTGGAAGGCCCTGGAAATGGCCGCCATAGTGGGTGATAGCCCCGTACACGAAAACGCATTCCAAGGACTAGGCGTACGAGAAGTAGGGCGGGACACGCGAAATCCTGTCTGAAGATGGGGGGACCATCCTCCAAGGCTAAATACTCGTGATCGACCGATAGTGAACCAGTACCGTGAGGGAAAGGCGAAAAGAACCCCGGGAGGGGAGTGAAATAGAACCTGAAACCGGATGCATACAAACAGTGGGAGCCTCGCAAGGGGTGACTGCGTACCTTTTGTATAATGGGTCAGCGACTTACGTTCAGTAGCGAGCTTAACCGAATAGGGGAGGCGTAGGGAAACCGAGTCCGAATAGGGCGCTTTAGTTGCTGGGCGTAGACCCGAAACCGAGTGATCTATCCATGGCCAGGATGAAGGTGCGGTAACACGCACTGGAGGTCCGAACCCACTAGTGTTGCAAAACTAGGGGATGAGCTGTGGATAGGGGTGAAAGGCTAAACAAACTCGGAGATAGCTGGTTCTCCCCGAAAACTATTTAGGTAGTGCCTCATGTATCACTTCCGGGGGTAAAGCACTGTTATGGCTAGGGGGTCATTGCGATTTACCAAACCATGGCAAACTCTGAATACCGGAAAGTGCGAGCATGGGAGACAGACGGTGGGTGCTAACGTCCATCGTCAAGAGGGAAACAACCCAGACCGCCGGCTAAGGTCCCAAATGATCAGTTAAGTGGTAAACGAAGTGGGAAGGCCTAGACAGCCAGGATGTTGGCTTAGAAGCAGCCATCATTTAAAGAAAGCGTAATAGCTCACTGGTCGAGTCGTCCTGCGCGGAAGATGTAACGGGGCTCAAACTGATAACCGAAGCCGCGGATTTGCACGTAGGTGCAGATGGTAGGGGAGCGTTCTGTAGGTCTGTGAAGGTGTGTCGTAAGGCATGCTGGAGATATCAGAAGTGCGAATGCTGACATGAGTAGCGATAAAGCGGGTGAAAAGCCCGCTCGCCGAAAGCCCAAGGTTTCCTACGCAACGTTCATCGGCGTAGGGTGAGTCGGCCCCTAAGGCGAGGCTGAAAAGCGTAGTCGATGGGAAACGGGTCAATATTCCCGTACTTTCGTATAGTGCGATGTGGGGACGGAGAAGGTTAGGTCAGCCAGGTGTTGGATGCCCTGGTTCAAGCCGGTAGGTGGAAGGAGTAGGCAAATCCGCTCCTTTGTTAACACCGAGACGTGATAACGAGGTTCTACGGAACCGAAGTGACTGATACCACGCTTCCAGGAAAAGCCACTAAGCTTCAGCTATACGAGAACCGTACCGCAAACCGACACAGGTGGGCAGGATGAAAATTCTAAGGCGCTTGAGAGAACTCAGGAGAAGGAACTCGGCAAATTGATACCGTAACTTCGGGAGAAGGTATGCCTCTTAAGGTGTAGGACCTCGCGTTCGAAGCCTCGAGAGGTCGCAGAGAATCGGTGGCTGCGACTGTTTATCAAAAACACAGCACTGTGCCAACACGAAAGTGGACGTATACGGTGTGACGCCTGCCCGGTGCCGGAAGGTTAAGTGATGGGGTGCAAGCTCTTGATCGAAGCCCCGGTAAACGGCGGCCGTAACTATAACGGTCCTAAGGTAGCGAAATTCCTTGTCGGGTAAGTTCCGACCCGCACGAATGGCGTAACGATGGCCACACTGTCTCCTCCTGAGACTCAGCGAAGTTGAAATGTTTGTGAAGATGCAATCTCCCCGCTGCTAGACGGAAAGACCCCGTGAACCTTTACTGTAGCTTTGCATTGGACTTTGAACAGACTTGTGTAGGATAGGTGGGAGGCTATGAAACCAGGACGCTAGTTCTGGTGGAGCCGTCCTTGAAATACCACCCTGGTGTGTTTGAGGTTCTAACCTTGGTCCGTGATCCGGATCGGGGACAGTGCATGGTAGGCAGTTTGACTGGGGCGGTCTCCTCCCAAAGTGTAACGGAGGAGTTCGAAGGTCACCTAGGTACGGTCGGAAATCGTGCTGATAGTGCAATGGCATAAGGTGGCTTAACTGCGAGACCGACAAGTCGAGCAGGTGCGAAAGCAGGACATAGTGATCCGGTGGTTCTGAATGGAAGGGCCATCGCTCAACGGATAAAAGGTACTCCGGGGATAACAGGCTGATTCCGCCCAAGAGTTCACATCGACGGCGGAGTTTGGCACCTCGATGTCGGCTCATCACATCCTGGGGCTGTAGCCGGTCCCAAGGGTATGGCTGTTCGCCATTTAAAGTGGTACGTGAGCTGGGTTCAAAACGTCGTGAGACAGTTTGGTCCCTATCTGCAGTGGGCGTTGGAAGTTTGACGGGGGCTGCTCCTAGTACGAGAGGACCGGAGTGGACGAACCTCTGGTGTACCGGTTGTCACGCCAGTGGCATTGCCGGGTAGCTAAGTTCGGAAGAGATAACCGCTGAAAGCATCTAAGCGGGAAACTCGCCTGAAGATGAGACTTCCCTGAGGGCTTGACCCTCCTGAAGAGTCGTTCGAGACCAGGACGTTGATAGGTCGGGTGTGGAAGCGCTGTGAGGCGTGAAGCTAACCGATACTAATTGCTCGTGAGGCTTGATCCTATCATTTGAGTGGCTTGGGCCACGCGGTGAATAGAGTGTGCGACGTACAATCGATTACCCAATTCGAAATGGAAGCTGAGAGGCTTCCAGGCTTCTTCCAGTTTGTTGACAGTTTATGTCTGGCGGCCTTAGCGAGGTGGTCCCACCCCTTCCCATCCCGAACAGGACCGTGAAACGCCTTAGCGCCGATGATAGTGCGGCATTGCCGTGTGAAAGTAGGACACCGCCAGACTCCCCTCAAGAAAGCCCAGCTCATCCGAGCTGGGCTTTGTGCTTTGCGCCGGCAGAATGCATCCTCCACCGCGTCCACCTTCCCCCTCTCCGCAGACGGCAAGAAAAAGGCCGGATTACCGGCCTTGGTGCTGCCATGCCAGCCCGAAGGTTACTTCTGGGTCTTGATTTCCTGCCACAGACGGGTAGTCAGGCGCTGCAATTTCGGATCCATCGGCAGCATTACGAAACTGTGCTGAATGTCTTGAGGAGTCGGGAAAATCGACGGGTTGCTGAGGTTTTCCTTCTTGATGAACTTGCGTGCCGCCAGGCTGCCCGGTGCATAGTTCACGGTGTTGGCGTTGGCAGCCGCTACCTTGGCGCTCATGTTGTAGTCGATGAACTTGTAGGCGCTGTCGACGTTCTTGGCATCTTTCGGGATGACCATGCTATCGACCCAGATGGCGACGCCTTCTTTCGGTACCAGCGGGGTAATCTTGACCTTGTTCTTGGCTTCTTCGGCACGCACGCGGGCGATATTGAGGTCGCCACCGTAGCCGTAGACCAGGCACAGGTTGCCGCCGGCCAGTTCATTGATGTAGCCGGAGGAGGAGAAGCGGGTGATGTAGGGGCGGATGGTTTTCAGCAGGGCTGCGGCTTCCTTGTAGTCGGCCTCATTCTTGCTGGCGGGGTCCTTGCCGAGGTATTTCAGCACCATCGGGAACACTTCGCCCGGCGAGTCCAGCACGCTGACGCCGCAGGATTTGAGCTTGGAAACGTTTTCCTTCTTGAACAGGATGTCCCACTGTTTTTCCGGGAGTTTGCCGCCCAGTGCCTTGGTGACCTTGTCGGTGTTGATGCCGATGGTGTTGACCCCCCAGAAGTAGGGCACCGCGTACTTGTTGTCCGGGTCGAACTTGGTCATGAGCTTGAGCAGTTCAGGGTCCAGCTCTTTGTAATTGCTCAGCTTGGATTTGTCGATCGGTTGGTAGATGCCGGCCTGAATCTGCTTGGCGAGGAATTGGTTGGTGGGAACTACGATGTCGTAACCCGACTTGCCGGTGAGCATCTTGGCCTGAAGGATTTCGTTACTGTCATAGACGTCGTAGCGCACCTTGATGCCGGTCTGCTTCTGGAAATTGGGAATGGTGTCTTCGGCGATGTAGTCGGACCAGTTGTAGACGTTCAGCACGCTGCTGGCGGCATGGCTGGCCGAGGCGGCCGTAGCCAGAGCACTGGCAACAAGAATGACAGCCTTACGTTTCATAGGAAACTCCTTCGACGGGGGTTACGATCTTGAGTCAAGTAGGCACGAGCCGACACCCGGATTGCCGTGTCGGTAAAACGCTTGTATAGATCAACGCTTCATCATAGTTCAGCTGATCAGCAGTCTGTCATTTAACCTGCTCTGCCGGGCACGGGCAAGACCTTTGTCTCGGGCCGGGCACGGATTGGACGAGGGCGTCGGACGTGTTCACCGCTTGGGTCGACGGAGCGCGCGCCACTCCTTGTCAGCTAGGGTGGAGCCCTCTTTGGACGGAAGGCCGAATGGCATGGGTTGACGAAATGTGCAAAAATTCGACTAACTAGACGAATTGCAGGTTTCTCCATGCTGGACCGGGACGGATACCGCCCCAATGTCGGAATCATCCTCATCAACGCCCGTAACGAGGTGTTCTGGGGCAAGCGCGTGCGCGAGCACTCGTGGCAGTTTCCGCAAGGGGGCATCAAGCCTGGTGAGAGTCCGGAAGCGGCGATGTACCGTGAGCTGCTCGAAGAGGTCGGCCTCTTGCCACAACATGTCAAAATTCTCGGCCGTACGCGCGACTGGCTGCGCTACGACGTTCCGACCAACTGGGTGCGGCGCGAATGGCGCGGTAGCTACAAGGGCCAGAAGCAGATCTGGTTTTTGCTGAAGCTGGTCGGTCGCGATTGTGATGTTTGCCTGAGGGCGACCAACCACCCCGAGTTCGACGGCTGGCGCTGGAACGATTATTGGGCGCCGGTTGATCTGGTGATCGAGTTCAAACGCGATGTCTACCAGCGTGCCCTGGGTGAGTTGTCCCGCTTTCTGCGGGGGATGGAAAGCTACGAGGCCTACCTGCAGCGCCGCCATTCGGCACCGGAAAAGACCGACGAGAGCTGATGCGCATGCCGATAACCACGGCTCTTCCTCGTCCCTGGTTGCCTTTCGGGCTGGTGGGCGTGGTCGTGCTGTGGTCGGCGTTAGGTGCGCATGATGCGGCGACCTGGTGGCTGGAGGCGATTCCGGCCGTGCTGGGCTTGCCGCTGGTCTGGCGGCTGTGGCCGCGTTTTGCCTGGAGCCCGCTGGCGGTATGGGCTATGTCACTGCACGCCATTGTGTTGCTGGTAGGAGCGCACTATACCTATGCGCTTACCCCGCTCGGCTTCTGGCTGCAGGAGCTGTTCGATTTTTCCCGTAATCATTATGACCGCATCGGCCACCTGGCCCAGGGGTTTTTCCCGGCCATACTGGCGCGAGAGGTGCTGCGCCGGCAGACTCCGCTGCAGGGGGGCTGGCTGACATTTATGGTGGTGTGCTTCTGCATGGCGCTGTCCGCCTGTTACGAGCTGGTGGAGTGGTGGACCGCGCTGGCCATCGGCGCCGCCGCCGATGCCTTCCTGGCGACGCAGGGCGATCCATGGGATACCCAGTGGGACATGTTCCTGGCGCTGTGCGGTGCTCTCGTTTCCCAATTGTTTTTTGCCCGCGTTCACGAACGCCAGATCGGCCGACTGAGCGCGTTAACCATTGACACGCTATGACTCAACAGTACGACGAATCCTCGGTCCGGGTCCTCAAGGGACTGGAGCCGGTGAAGGAGCGTCCGGGCATGTATACCCGGACGACCGACCCGACCCACATCTGCCAGGAAGTGATCGACAACGCCGCCGACGAGGCCTTGGGCGGCTTCGCGCGCAAGATCGCGGTGACACTGCACCAGGACGGCTCGCTGTCCGTGGAGGACGACGGGCGCGGTATCCCCGTGGGCCTGCATCCACAGGAAGGGGTGCCGGTAGTGGAACTGGTGTTCACCCGGCTGCATGCGGGTGGCAAGTTCAACAAGAAGGATGGCGGCGCCTACGCGTTTTCCGGCGGCTTGCACGGTGTTGGCGTGTCGGTGACCAATGCGCTGTCGACGCGGCTCGAGGTCGAGGTCAAGCGTGAGGGCGGGGTGTACCGCATGGCGTTCGCCGGCGGTGACGTGATCGAGCCGCTGGCTCGCGTTGGCGATTGCGGTGCCCGTACCAGCGGCACGCGGGTACGGGTATGGCCGGATGGGAAGTATTTCGAGAGTCCGCGCTATTCGCTGCCCGAGCTGGAGCGGCTGTTGCGTGCCAAGGCGGTGCTGCTGCCCGGAGTGGCAGTGACCTTGACCATCGAGCGCCCGAGCGGCGACGAGGTCAAGGTGTGGCAGTATCCGCAGGGACTGAAGAGTTATCTGGCTGAGCTGTGCAACGGTGACGAACCGGTGGCTCCGCTGTTCTCCGGCGAGGCCTATATCGGCGACGACCACGAGCAGTTCGCCAAGGGCGAGGGGGTGCAGTGGGCACTGGCCTGGTTCGAGGACGGTGCCGGCGGCGAGAGCTACGTCAACCTGATCCCGACCCCGTCTGGGGGGACGCACGAGGCGGGCCTGCGCGCCGGGGTATTCGACGCGGTGAAGAGCTTCGTCGATCACCACAACCTGCTGCCGCGCGGCGTCAAGCTGATGGCCGAGGATGTATGGAGCCGGGTGCGTTTCGTGCTGTCGGCACGCGTGCTCGATCCGCAGTTCCAGGGGCAGACCAAGGAGAAGCTGACCAGCCGCGATGCGCTGAAGCTGATCTCGGGCACGGCTCGCGACCCGGTGGAATTGTGGCTGAACCAGCACGTCGAAGCCGGCAAGAAGATCGCCGAGCTGGCGATCCGCCAGGCGCAGTCGCGTCTGAAGTCGGTGAAGAAGGTCGAGAAGAAGAAGGGCTCCGGCGTGGCGGTGTTGCCGGGCAAGCTGACCGACTGCGAGAGCGAGGACATCGAGCGCAACGAGCTGTTCCTGGTCGAGGGCGATTCGGCCGGCGGTTCGGCCAAGCTGGCGCGCGACAAGGAATACCAGGCCATTCTGCCGTTGCGCGGCAAGGTGCTCAACAGCTGGGAGACCGACCGCGATCAGCTGTTCTCCAACGCCGAGATTCATGACATCTCGGTGGCGATCGGCGTCGACCCGCATGCGCCGGGCGAGAAGGCCGACTTGTCGGGGCTGCGCTACGGCAAGATCGCCATCCTGTCGGACGCCGACGTCGACGGTTCACACATCCAGGTGCTGTTGCTGACGCTGTTCTATCGTCACTTCTCGGCGCTCTTGGCCAACGGCCATATCTGTATCGCGCAGCCGCCCCTGTTCCGCGTCGACGTGCCGGGGCAGGGCAAGCACCGTCCCCCGAAGAAGCTGTACGCGCTGGACGAGGGCGAGCTGGAGGCCATCCTCGACCGCCTGCGCAGCGAAGGCGTGCGCGAGAACGCCTGGAGCATCAGCCGCTTCAAGGGGTTGGGCGAGATGAACCCGGAGCAGCTCAAGGACACCACCATGCACCCGGACACGCGCCGCCTGACCCAGGTGCGGGTGCGGCCCGAGGCCGAGGCCGATACGCGCCGCATGTTCACCATGCTGATGGGCAAGGGCGAGGCGGCGAGCCGGCGCGGCTGGATGGAGGCCAAGGGCAACGAGGTCGAGGCGGATATCTAAGCCCGGCGCTGGTCGGCAGGATCGGCAAGACGCGAGTTGGCCGCCAGCTTGGTAACGGGCTGGCGGCCAACGCCGTTTGGGCGGCCGGAATGACCGGGCACGTAGGCCCGGCCGCTCTGCAGGCCTGCGCTGCGGTGCCGATGGGGGGGCGCCGCTCGGCTCATTCGCTGCCGGTGGCCTCTTCTTCCAGCCAGGCACAAAAGGCCGACACCAGTTCGTCTCCCACCAGGCTTTGCGGCACCACCCAGCAATAGCCCTTGACCACCACTTCCGGTCCCGGCAGCGGGGCCACCAGTTTGCCGGAGGCGAGTTCTTCCTCGATCACCGGCAGTGGACCGAGCGTGACGCCGAGACCGTCGATGGCGGCCTGCAGTGCCAGGTAGTAGTGGTCGAAATGCTGGGTGGCGGCGGGCTGCAGGGCCGGTGCCCCGGCGGCGGCGAGCCAGCGTTCCCAGGCTACCGGCCGGGTTTCCGAGTGCAGTAGTGTGTGCTGGGCGAGGTCGGCCACGCTGGCGATGGGGTGGCGTGCGAGCAGTGCCGGGCTGCACACCGGCAGTTCACGCTCGGCAAGAAAGGCATGGGCGACGAAGCCGCGCCAGTGCTCCTGACTGCGGCGGATGGCGATGTCGAAGTCGGCGTTCTGGTTGTTGATGGCGGCGTCGGAGGTGGCTAGGCGCAGTTCGACGCCAGGGTAGCGCAGCTGGAAGCGGGTGAGGCGCGGCAGCAGCCAGTGCATGGCGAGCGTCGGCGTGACGTTGATCTGGAGGCGGCGGCCCTGGCGGCGCGCGGTGAGGGCCTCGGTGGCGCCGGCAATGCCGTCGAACGCCGTCTGCAGCGCCGGCAGATAGGCCTGGCCGGCGGCGTTGAGCGTGACGCGGCGGCCGCGCCGCTCGAACAGGGTGAAACCGAGCCAGTCTTCGAGTTGCTGCACCTGGCGGCTGATGGCGCCGTGGGTCACATGCAGGGCTTCGGCGGCGGCGCTGAAGCTGCCGAGACGAGCGGCGGATTCGAAGGCTCTGAGGGCGTTGAGCGGGGGTAGGCGGCGGGACATGCAGTTGAGTTTATCTCACCAGCGTCGCCATAAAAACTCGTTTGTGCCGTGCCGGCCGCAGGGGTAGCCTTGCGCCATGGATACCACTCTGCATACCCCCCGCCGGCAGGAGTTGTTTGCCGGTTTCTTTTCTGTCGGGCTGTCCGGCTTCGGCGGCGTGCTGCCGCTGGCGCATCGCATGCTGGTGATGCAGCGACGTTGGCTGTCCGATGCCGAATTCACCGAGGTGCTGGGGCTGGGACAGGTGCTGCCCGGGCCCAATATCGTCAACGTGGCGGTGGCGGTCGGCTCGCGCTTTCACGGTGTCAGCGGTGCGCTGGCGGCGGTGGGCGGGCTGATGCTGGCGCCCTTGGTGATCGTGCTGTCGCTCGCCACGCTGTATGGGCATTACCAGTCCGTGCCGGCCTTGCGCGGGGTGCTGGCGGGCCTGGCGTCGGCGGGGGCCGGGCTGGTGGTGGCGATGGGACTGAGGTTGGCCGAAAAGCTGGAGCGCCGCGGCTGGTGCCTGGCGATCGCGCTGCTCACCCTGGTCGCGGTCGGGCTATGGCGCCTGCCGCTCTTGGCGGTGCTGTTGGTGCTGGCACCGCTGGCGATCGCGCTGGCGTGGCGGACAAGGGAGCGGCGGTCATGAGCGTGCTGCTGTCGCTGCTGGGGACGTTCTCGCTGTTTTCGCTGATGGCGGTGGGGGGCGCGAATGCGCTGCTGCCGGAAATCCACCGTTACGTGGTGGAGTCGAATGGCTGGATGACCGGAACGGAGTTCGCCGCCCTGTTCGCCATCGCCCAGGCAGCGCCCGGGCCCAATGTGCTGGTGGTCAGCCTGATCGGCTGGAAGGTGGCGGGCGTCCCGGGGGCGCTGGTGAGCACGCTGGGCATGTGCGGGCCGTCGTCGCTGCTGAGTTTCTACGTGGCGCGGTTGTGGCAGCGATTTCGTACCTCGCCGTGGCGCCGGGTGATCGAACGCGGTCTGGCGCCGGTGACGATCGGCCTGGTGCTGGGCAGCGCCTGGCTGTTGAGCCGTTCCGCCAATGATAGCTGGGCTTCCTGGTTGCTGTGCGGGGCGAGCGCCACGGCGGCGTGGAAGAGCCGGCTCAATCCGTTGTGGCTGTTGGGCGCGGGGGCCTTGCTGGGCTGGCTGGGGCTGGTATGAAATCGGGCTCGATGGCTACGAGCCGGCAGAGATGAAGGCGGGGTATAATGAAAAGCGAAACCAATCACTGCCATTCATCATGACCACGCTCAAGAACGATACTTTCCTGCGGGCCCTGCTCAAGGAGCCCGTTGAATACACCCCGATCTGGATGATGCGCCAGGCCGGCCGCTACCTGCCGGAGTACCGCGCCACGCGCGCGCGCGCCGGCAGCTTCATGGGCTTGTGCACCAGCCCGGAGTTCGCCACCGAGGTGACGCTGCAGCCGCTGGAGCGTTTCCCGCTGGATGCCGCCATCCTGTTCTCCGACATCCTCACCGTGCCGGATGCGATGGGGCTGGGACTCTACTTCGCCGAGGGCGAGGGGCCCAAGTTCCAGCACCCGCTGCGTGACGAGGCCGCCATCAAGGCGCTTTCCGTGGCGCCGATGGAGAAGTTGCAATACGTGTTCGACGCCGTGGCCAGCATCCGCAAGGCGCTGGACGGCCGGGTGCCGCTGATCGGCTTCTCCGGCAGTCCGTTCACGCTGGCCTGCTACATGATCGAAGGCGGTGGCTCGGACGACTTCCGCAACGTCAAGGCGATGCTGTACAGCCGCCCGGAACTGCTGCATCACATCCTCGACATCAACGCGCGTACCGTCACCGACTACCTCAACGCCCAGATCGATGCCGGGGCGCAGGCGGTGCAGATCTTCGATACCTGGGGCGGAGCGCTGACCCACGCGGCCTACAAGACTTTCTCGCTGGCCTACATGCAGAAGATCATCGCCGGCCTCAAGCGCGAGGCGGACGGACGGCGGGTGCCGGTGATCGTGTTCACCAAGGGCGGCGGTCAGTGGCTGGAAGACATCGCCACGATCGGTGCTGACGCCATCGGGCTCGACTGGACCACCGACATCGCCGATGCCCGTCGCCGTGTCGGCGCCGAGGTGGCGCTGCAGGGCAACCTCGACCCCAACGTGCTGTTTGCCAGCCCGGAGGGCATCGAGAAGGAAGTCAGCCGCATCCTGTCCTCCTACGGCCAGGGCAGCGGCCACGTGTTCAACCTGGGCCACGGCATTTCCCAGTTCGTGAACCCCGATCACGCCGCGGTGCTGGTCGAGGCGGTGCATCGGTTGTCGGTTCCCTACCATTACCACGGTTGAGACGTTGTCATAGCCAACCGGGGGTATATATGCCCATGCGGCCATTGGTTTTCCAGTGGCCGTTTTACTTTGCGGGTTTTTGCTGTCAAGGGATTGACAGGGTTTCCAACAGTTGTTCCATGACTTATGCACACCGGCGTGGCCCGCGAATGAGACGTGAGCCGGGTTTGACCCAGCTTGGAGCAAAGTAATTAAGTCGTTGAATTAATTGATAAATATAATTTGATTAATTTTTGTGCAACCTGACTGCAATGGCCTGTATCAGCCATTCGGCATCGCCGCAAGGCAGTTGTGCACAAAGTTATCCACAGCTTCTGTGGGCAGGTGGCTTAAAGCCTTGCCTGGACAGGGTTTGCGCGGGGGAGCGAATGATGGCGGAGGAGTACGCGGTTCAGGTGGCCGTGGACGTGCCCCTTTTTGGAACGTTCAGCTACTTGACCCATCTGCCGTTGCGCGCGGGACAGCGGGTCAGGGTGCCGTTCGGTCCGCGCCGGGTGTGTGGCTTCATTACCAACGATATACCTGCCGAGGGTATCGAGACCGGACGCCTGAAACGGGTCGAGGAACTGTTCGACGAGTTGCCGCCGCTGCCGGCCACGCTGCTCGCGATGGTGCGTTTCGCCGCCGACTATTACCACCATCCCATCGGCCAGGCCCTGTTTACCGCGCTTCCGGGGGCGCTGCGCACCGACCGCGCGGTACGGCTCGAGGACGAGCGCCTGTGGCAGCTGACCGGGGCAGGGTTGGCCGAAGAACCCCCGGCACGGCAAAAGGCGCGCCGGGCGCTGTGGCAGGCCCTGCAGGACGGCCCGCTGACCAACGCGGCGGTGCGTGGCGTCAGCGCCCAGGCCGGGCGCATCCTGGCCGACTGGCTGCAGCAGGGCTGGGCTGAACGCGTGGCGCCGGAAGCGCCGCCGTTGCGCGTCGCCCCGGCGCCGAGCCTGAACGACGAACAGCAGCGGGCGCTGGAGGCCCTGTCGGAAACGCGTGACGACTTCGCTCCCTACGTGCTGCATGGCATTACCGGCAGCGGCAAGACCGAAGTCTACCTGCGGCTGATCGAGCGGGTGCTGGCGGCCGGGCGCCAGGTGCTGTTGCTGGTGCCGGAAATCAACCTGACGCCGCAGCTGATCGAGCGCTTCACCGGGCGCTTTCCCGCCACGCGGGTGGTGATGCTGCACAGCCATCTGGCCGACGGCGAGCGCCTCAAGGGCTGGGTCGACGCCTGGCAAGGGCGCGCCGGCATCGTCATCGGTACCCGGCTGGCGGTGTTCACGCCGCTGCCGCGGTTGGGGCTGATCGTGGTCGACGAGGAGCACGACGGCTCGTTCAAGCAGCAGGACGGCCTGCGCTACCACGCCCGCGACCTGGCGGTGTGGCGCGCGCGTCAGGAGCGGGTGCCGATCGTGCTGGGCAGCGCCACGCCCAGCCTGGAGACCATGGCCAACGTCGCGGCCGGACGTTACCGGCGCCTGACCCTGAGCCGGCGCGCCCACGACGCGGCGCGGCTGCCGACGATCCGGCTGGTGGACACGCGCCGGATCAAGCTGGTGGAAGGGTTGGCCGAAGTGGTGATCGCGGCGCTCAAGGCGCGCGTGGCGCGCGGCGAGATGAGTCTGGTGTTCATCAACCGGCGCGGCTTCGCCCCGGTGGTCGCCTGCACCGACTGCGGCTGGCTGTCGGGTTGCCCACGCTGTTCGGCCAAGCTGGTGGTGCATCTCGCCGAGCGCAAGATGCGCTGCCACCACTGCGGCTGGGAGGAAGCGGTGCCGCCGGTCTGCCCCGACTGCGGCAACGTCGACCTCAAGCCGCTGGGGCAGGGCACGCAGCGCCTGGAGGCGGCGCTGGCGCGGCTGCTGCCGGAAGCGCGCCTGCTGCGCATCGACCGCGACACCACGCGCCACAAGGCGGCCTGGGACGAGGTCTACCGCAAGGTGCACGCCGGCGAGGTGGACGTGCTGGTGGGCACGCAGATGCTGGCGAAGGGGCACGACTTCGGCGCGCTGTCGCTGGTCACGGTGCTGAACGCCGACGGCGGGCTGTACTCCGCCGACTACCGCGCCGCCGAGCGCCTGTTCGCCCAGCTCATGCAGGTGGCCGGCCGCGCCGGCCGCGCCGAGGCGCCGGGCGAGGTGCTGGTGCAGACGCAATGGCCGGAGCACCCGCTGTACCAGGCGCTGCTGCGCCACGACTTCGACGGCTACGCCCAGACCCTGCTCGAGGAGCGGCGCATGGCGGGCTTCCCGCCGGCGGTGTACCAGGCCCTGCTGCGTGCCGACGCCTACGAAATCGCCACGGCCACCGCCTTCCTGACCGCGCTGCGCGTCGAGGCCGAGCCGCACGCCGACGGCGTGCTGGTATCCGGCCCGGCGCCGGCGCTGATGGTGCGTCTCGCCAACCGCGAGCGCGCCCAACTGGTGTTCGAGAGCGGCAGCCGCGCCGCGCTGCACGCCCTGCTCGAACGACTCGTCCCGTTGGCCGAACGGCTGGCCAAGGCGCACGGCCGAGCCTTGCGCTGGTCGCTCGACGTCGACCCGCAGGAGATGTGATGAAACGATTACGCGCCGTGGCGCTGCTGATGCTGGCCTACTGGACGCTGCCGGCCTGCGCGCTGGAACTGTACGGCATCCCGGCCGACGACATCGCGCTGTGGGCGGCGCCGGTGGAAGGAAAAGGTGTCTTTGAGGCGTACCGCGCCGAGCAGCCGGTCAACCCGGCTTCCACCATGAAGCTGCTGACCGGCTGGAGCGCGCTGACCCGGCTCACGCCCGACTACCGCTGGCACAGCGAGCTGGTGTCGGCGGCGCCATTGCGGCACGGCGTGCTGCAGGGCGATCTGTACTGGATCGGCTCAGGCGACCCGCGCTTTGCCAACCGTGACCTGCAGGGCATGCTGCGCACCTTGCGCGCGCGCGGCATCGAGCGCATCCAGGGCCGGCTGCTGCTCGACAAGCGAGCCTTCAGCCGCATCGGCAGCGCCAGCGATTTCGGTGGCGATGTCGGGCGCGTATTCATGGTCGATCCCGACACCCACCTCACCGGGCTCAAGGTGGCCTGGCTGCGCTTCTTCAACGACGGCAACGGCGCCCGCGTCACGCTCGATCCGCCGCTGGCCGGGGTGCGCCTGAGCAGCGCCCTGAGCGACGGCGGCGAGGGCCCTTGCGACGACGTGCGGCGGAGCGTCAGCATTCAGGTCGAGAACGAGCAGGTCAGCGTCAGCGGTGCCTTGCCAAGAAGCTGCGACGGGGCGCAGAGCTACGTCAACGTGCTCGACCACGACCAGTACGCCGCCCAGGCCTTCGCCGCGCTGTGGCGCGAGCTGGGCGGGCGCGGACCGGCGGCCAGCGGCCGTGGCACGGCGCCGTCTGGGGCGCGTGTGCTGGCCAGCCATGACTCCGACCCCTTGCCGGCCGCCTTGGCCGACATCAACAAGTACAGCAACAACACCATGGCGCGCGCGCTCTTCCTGACGCTGGGGCGGGTGGCCGGCGGCAGCGGCGACACCGTGGCCGACGCCGAGCGCGCCGTGCGGGAAACGTTGGCCGAAGCCGGCATTCCCGCCGCACCGCTGGCGCTGGAGAACGGCGCCGGGCTGTCGCGCCAGGAACGCGTCTCGGCCAGGCTGCTGGGTGAAGTGCTAAGGAGCGCGGCGCGTGGTCCCTACGCCGGCGAGTTCCTGGCCAGCCTGCCGATCGCCGCGGCGGACGGCACGCTGAAGAAGCGCTTTGCCAACCTGGGACCGCGCCTGCGGCTGAAGACCGGCACGCTCGACGGCGTACGCGCCCTGGCCGGTTACTGGCAGGCGGTCGACGGCCGCCGGCTTGCCATCGTCGCCATCGTCAACAGCCCGCGCGCCGCCGAACTGGTGCCGGCGCTGGACCGGGTGGTGAGTGACCTGGTGACGCGTTTTGATCCCGCCGCCGGCGTGCCGCCGGAGTATAATTTGCCGGTACCTCCAAGCCTTCCTGTGGAACCCCGATGAAACCCGTAACCATGTACACCACCGCCGTCTGCCCCTACTGCATCCGTGCCAAGCAACTGCTGGCACGCAAGGGCGTGGCCGGCATCACCGAAATCCGCGTCGACCTGGAACCGGCCGAGCGCGAGAAGATGATGAGCCGCACCGGCCGCCGCACCGTGCCGCAGATCTACATCGGCGACAGCCACGTCGGCGGCTTCGACGATCTGGCGGCGCTCGAGCACGCCGGCAAGCTCGACGTGCTGCTGGCGGACTGACGGTGGCTCCAGCCGCGCTTTCATGCGATGATGCCGGCTGATTTTCCCCTTATTTGATTCCACCCCATGGCGGGTGTCAGGCGAGATTGAACATGAGCGAACAACAAGACGTGCAACCGGTTTTCTCCATCGAAAAGATCTACGTTAAGGACCTGTCCCTCGAAGTGCCGAACGCCCCGCAGGTGTTCCTCGAGCAGGCCCAGCCGGACATCGACATGCAGCTCGCCTCGGAAGGCAAGCTGATCGAAGACGGCTTCTACGAGTGCACGCTGACCGTCACCGTGACCGCCAAGCTGCCGGAAAAGACCATGTTCCTGGCCGAAGTGGCGCAAGCCGGCATCTTCCAGATCCGCGACGTGCCGGCCGATGACATCGAGCCGATCCTCGGCGTGGCCTGCCCGAACATCCTGTTCCCGTATGCGCGCGAAACCGTGTCCAGCCTGGTGAACCGCGCCGGCTTCCCGCCGGTGCTGCTGTCGCCGATCAACTTCGAGTCGCTGTACATGCAGCAGCGCGCCCAGTTGGCCGAAGCCGGCAACGCCTGATCCGTATGAAGAAGTCCCTCGTCGTCTCGCTGCTGTTGGCCGCCGGGCTTGCCGCCCCGCTGGCCAAGGCACTGGAGTTCCGCTCCGTCAAGGAGACCGGCGTGGCGCTGTACGAAGCGCCGGCGCTGAATGCGAAGAAGCTGTTCGTGGTCAGCCGCTACTACCCGGTCGAAGTGCTGACGAGCCAGAAGGAGTGGTCGCGCGTGCGCGACGCCACCGGCGGCATCGCCTGGATTCCGGCGGCGGCCTTGTCCACGCAGCGCATGCTGCTGGTGGTGGTCGACAAGAGCGAAGTGCGCGCCGAGGCCGACGCCGCCTCGCCGTTGCGCTTCAGCGTGCCGCGCGACGGCGTGCTCGAACTGCTCGAGCCGCCCCAGGCCGGCTGGGTCAAGGTGCGCCATCGCGACGGCAGCGAAGGCTACGCCCGCATCACCGACCTCTGGGGCCTGTAAACGGGAGATCGCATGAAACTGGCTGTGCTGGGAGCGGGTGCCTGGGGCACCGCTTTGGCGATCGCCTACGCGCGCCATCACCATGTCACCCTGTGGGCGCGCGACGCCGACCAGGTGGCCCAGATGGCGGCGGAGCGTCTCAATACCCGCTATTTGCCGGGCTGCCCTCTGCCCGACGAGCTGGCCTTGAGCGCCGAGCTGTCGCATGCCGTTGACGGCGCCGACCTGATCCTGATCGTCACGCCGATGGCCGGGCTGCGCCCGACCCTGCGCGCGCTGACCGCCCTGTCTTCCGGGTTGCCGCCGCTATTGTGGGCCTGCAAGGGCTTCGAGGTGGGCTCCAGCCTGCTGCCGCACCAGGTGGTGGCGGAGGAGCTGCCGCCCGGCGTGCCGTGCGGGGTGCTGTCCGGCCCGAGCTTCGCGCGCGAGGTGGCGATGGGGCTGCCGGCCGCGCTCGCCGTGGCCTCGGACGACTACGCCTTCGCCAAGCGCATGGCGCGGACGCTCAACAGCCCGCGGCTGCGGCTCTACGCCAACGACGACCTGGTCGGCGTCGAGGTGGGGGCGGCGGTGAAGAACGTCATGGCGATCGCCACCGGCGTCGCCGACGGCCTGCAGTTCGGCATGAACGCCCGCGCCGCGCTGATCACCCGTGGCCTGGCCGAGATCACCCGGCTGGCGCTGGCGCTGGGAGGCAGCCAGCAGAGCATGATGGGTTTGGCCGGCATGGGGGATCTGATCCTTACCTGCACCGGCGCGCTGTCGCGCAACCGTCAGGTCGGCCTCAAGCTGGCCGAAGGCAAGTCGTTGGAGCAGATCCTGCAGGAACTGGGCCACGTTGCCGAAGGGGTGCCGACCGCACGCGAGGTGCTGACCATGGCCGAGCGGCTCGAGGTCGACATGCCGATCACTGCCGCGGTGTGCGGCCTGCTCTATCACGGCAGCGATCCGCACAAGGTGGTGGAGGAACTGCTGGGACGCGAGCCGAAGTCGGAATCCGGCGAGCGCCTGGACTGAAAGCTCGCCACGCGGGCAGCAAGCCACCCTAGGGTGGCTTTTTGTTTGTCAGGTGCAACCCGCCTCAGCGCCCTTCGATGGTCTTGGCGATACCGGCGAAGTCAAATAGGTCTTCGGTGCCGCGCAGGCGTTCGGCGTAGATCACCTGATCCCGCGAATCGGTCAGGATCAGCGACGGGGCGGTGTAGCCCGCCAGCGGATAATCGGCGATCAGCACACCGTAGAACTTGTGAAAATCGCGCCCGCGCAGCGTCGAGAGCAGCGTCACCCCGGGCAGGCCGTGCTCGCGGCGCGCGCGACGCAGGGTCGAGGGCGAATCCACCGAGATCACAAACAGCCGCAGGCCGGGCCATTGCTCCAGAAAGCGCCGCGTCTCCTGCAGCAGTTCGATCCCGCCGTATTCCTGCTCGTCGAGCGACAGCAAGGTGATGATCGCCTTGGGCGAGCCATGGAATTGCTCGAGTGAGACGTCGTTCAGGTTTTCGTCGACCAGCATGAAACTGTGCAGCGGATTGCCGACCTGGGGAAAGTCGCCAAGTACCTGCAAGGCGTCGTCACGGTGCTGCAGTGTAAACATGTTCATGTCCTGTTTTCTCCTGCGTTATCTACTCATGGTGGACGAGATCGGGCAGAAAACAAGCGGAAATCAGGGTGGGAAACGAAAAAGCCGCCAGATGGCGGCTTGTCGGAGAGGCATGGAACACAGCACCGATGGCAGTGGGTGAGCGAGCCAAAGCAGCTTGAGTGCCGCCAGCGTTCAGAAACCGGACTGTATACCGAGTACAGGAAAATTCCGCGTCGCGGAGACAATCGGAGATCGGCACGCCGTACTGCCGGCGCTCAAGATGAGAAGGCGTGGCCGCCTGATGAACAGCCTCTCAGGTTCAGGGGTAGAACCAGAGCAGGCTGTAGCCCATCGCGCGGACCTTGCCGACGTCGAAGCGCATGGCGATGCGTATCTCGCTGTTGCCCTTGAACTGCATGACCTTGTAGTCGTCGGGCTTGAGATATTCCTGCGGCGAGAACACCTTGCGGATCACCACCTGGTCCTCGGCATCCTTCAGCGTGACCTCCAGCATCGGATAAGCCTGCGGGTACGCGGCGTGGTTCTTCAGCGTGGCAGCCAGCTGGATCAGGTTCTGCTGATCGGGCACGAAGGACAGTTCCGACCATTCGGTTCGGATCAGCGCGCTGTCGGTTGGCAGCGGCACGCTGCAGCCGACGCCCTGGCACAGTTTTTCCAGCGTCGGGCGCAGTTCCGGCACCTCGGCGGCAATGCGGGTACGGTTGAGGTAGACCAGTTGCAGCGCCAGGGCCAGCACGCCGATCAACGCCACGCCGGCCATCAGCCAGGTTTGCCAGTTCCCAGCCCGGCGCACCGCTTGCGGCGGCGGCTCGAAGCCGGGGATATCTGCGCCCGGGTCGAAGGCGGGTTCCGCGGAGTCCGCCTCCGGCATCACCATCACCGTGGCCCCCTTTGGCTGGCCACGTTCTTCCCGTGTTTCGGTTTCGTTGTGGGTACCACGCGTGGCGGGGGCGGCGTGTTCCGACAGCGTCTCTTCCAGCAGTGCTTGCAAGGGGTCGGCGGCGGGACGCGGCGGCGCTTCCGGCGCCGCGAACGGGTCGCCGATCGGCGCCGTGGCATCACGGTGCTGCATCGCCTCGGACAGGGCGCGCTGGAACGTGGCCATGTCATTGGCGTCGGTGGCCGGTGCACTGGCGGTGGCTGCTGCAGCCGTCTCTACCGGCGGCGCCGTCTCGGTGGCCGGGGGGCTGCCCAGCGGGTCGAAGTCGGGCAACTCCAGCTCGAAGTCGTCACCCGGGTCGGGGCGGCTGGCTGGCACGGCAGGGGCGAGTGGGGGCGGTACCGGCGGCGTCGGCGTGAGCAGCGGTGGCTCCGCCACGATCATGTGTTCGGTGGCGTTGAAGACATGCGCACAGCGCCCGCAGCGAACCAGGCCGTTGGCAACGGCGAGCTGGGCATCGCTAACCTTGAAGCGGGTCTGGCAGCCGGGGCACTGTGTCGTATGCGTCATACCGTGGCGTGTCGGGTTCCAGTGAGTCGGGTCCAGCCTTCGTCGAATACCGGCGGTTCCATGTCGAACCAGGTCGCGTAGATGGCGGACAGCTCTTCCGCCTGCTCCTGCAGGATACCGGACAGGACGATCTTGCCGCCGGCCTTGACGTGGCCGGAAAGGAGTTCACCCAGCAGGCGCAGCGGGTTGGCCAGGATGTTGGCCAGCACCACGTCGTACTGCGCTGGCGGGGTGGCGTCGGGAAGGTAGAAACGGGCGACCACCTGGTTCTGGGCGGTGTTGTCCTGGCTGGCACGCACCGCTTGCGGGTCGATGTCGATACCGACCGCTGAGGCCGCGCCGAGCTTGAGCGCGGCGATGGCCAGGATGCCCGAGCCGCAGCCGTAATCCAGCACGCTCTCGCCGCCCTTGATGTTGGCGTCGAGCCATTGCAGGCACAGCCGGGTGGTGGGGTGGCTGCCGGTGCCGAAGGCGAGGCCGGGGTCGAGCTGCAGGTTGACGGCGGCGGGGTCCGGGCTCTCGTGCCAGGTTGGCGTGATCCAGAGCCGTTCCGAGATGCGGATCGGCTCGAACTGGGCCTGGGTCAGTCGCACCCAGTCCTGTTCTTCGACCCGCTCCTCGGCATAGTGCGGCAACGCGATCCCGCACTGGGTGCTGGCGGCCGCGATGATCAGCGCGACGTCGGCGGCTTCGTCGAACAGCGCGATGATGCGGCTCTGGCTCCACAGCTTGTCGACCGGTTCGCCCGGTTCGCCGAAAATCGGCTGCTCCAGCTCGGTGCCGGCCAGCGCGTCCTCGATGGCGGCCGACAGTGCGCCGGCGTCCATCAGGGCGTCGGCCAGCTGCTCGGCCACCACGGAGTCGGTGTCAATGGTGGCTTGCAGCCAGGCCATCAGGCGCTCCCTTCTTCATCTGGGCCAGACGCTCTTCCAGGTAGTGGATGCTGGTGCCGCCCTTCTGGAAGGCGCCGTCCATGAACAGTTCCTGGTGCAGCGGGATGTTGGTCTTGATGCCGGTGATCGCCATTTCGGACAGCGCCACGCGCATGCGCGCCATAGCTTGCTCGCGGGTGTCGCCGAAGGCGATCAGTTTTCCGACCATCGAATCGTAGTGCGACGGAACAGTGTAACCCTGGTAGATGTGCGAGTCGATGCGGATGCCCGGGCCGCCGGCCGGGTGGTAGCTCTCGATCTTGCCCGGGCTCGGCACGAAGGTGAACGGATCTTCGGCGTTGATGCGGCACTCCATGGCGTGCCCCTTGAATACGATATCCTTTTGCTTGTAGCGCAGTTTCTCGCCGGCGGCAATACGGATCTGTTCCTGCACGATGTCGATGCCGGTGATCATTTCCGTCACCGGGTGTTCGACCTGCACGCGGGTATTCATCTCGATGAAGTAGAACTCGCCGTTCTCATAGAGGAATTCGAAGGTACCGGCGCCGCGGTAGCTGATGCGGCGGCAGGCGTCGGCGCAGGCCTCGCCGATCTTCTTGCGCTGGGCGTCGGTGATACCCGGGGCCGGCGCTTCCTCGATGATCTTCTGGTGGCGGCGCTGCATCGAGCAGTCGCGCTCACCGAGGTAGATGGCGTTGCCGTATTCGTCGGACAGCACCTGGATCTCGATATGGCGCGGCTGCTCGAGGAATTTCTCCATGTACACGGTCGGGTTGCCGAAGGCGGCCGCCGCTTCGGTGCGGGTCATGTTGACCGAATTGATCAGCGCCGCCTCGGTGTGCACCACGCGCATGCCGCGTCCGCCGCCGCCGCCAGAGGCCTTGATGATCACCGGGAAGCCGATCTTCTTGGCCATCTTGGTGATTTCGACCGGATCGTCAGGCAGCGCGCCGGCGGAACCGGGCACGGTCGGCACCTTGGCTTCGATCATCGCCTGCTTGGCCGAGACCTTGTCGCCCATCAGGCGGATGGTTTCCGAGCGCGGGCCGATGAAGACGAAACCGGACTGCTCGACGCGTTCGGCGAAGTCGGCGTTTTCCGACAGGAAGCCGTAGCCGGGGTGGATGGCCTGGGCGTCGGTGACTTCGGCCGCGGCGATCAGCGCCGGCACGTTGAGGTAGCTCTGGCCGGACGGGGCGGGGCCGATGCAGACCGACTCGTCGGCCAGCTTGACGTACTTGGCGTCGCGGTCGGCTTCGGAGTGCACGACCACGGTCTTGATGCCCATTTCGCGGCAGGCGCGCTGGATACGCAGGGCGATCTCGCCGCGGTTGGCGATGAGGATTTTTTCAAACATGGGGAACACCCGTGAAAAGCGAAACGTGAAACGCGAAAAGTGCGGGCGGGCCGATCACTTTTCCCATTTCACGTTCCTCGATATTGGGACTTACTCGATGATGAACAGCGGCTCGCCGTATTCGACCGGCTGACCGTCTTCGGCCAGGATGGCCTTGATCACGCCGGAGCGGTCGGCTTCGATCTCGTTCATCAGCTTCATGGCTTCGATGATGCACAGGGTGTCGCCGGCGCTGACGCTCTGGCCGACTTCGACGAAAGCCTTGGTGCCCGGGCTCGGCGAGCGGTAGAAGGTGCCGACCATCGGCGACTTCAGTGCGTTCTTGCTGTCGATGGCGGCCGGCGCCGCGTCGACCACGGCGGCAGGGGCCGCGACCGGCGCCGCTGCCGGCATCTGAATGGCGTGCATCGGCTGGGCGTAGGTGATGTTGGCATTGGCCGATACGCGGGTGATGCGGACTTTTTCTTCGCCTTCGGTCACTTCGAGCTCGGCAATGCCGGATTCCTCGACGAGATCGATCAGTTTTTTCAGTTTGCGCAGGTCCATGGCGATCCTTCGAATGGGATGTTCTGTTTGGGGCAGGAACTCAGTTCCGGGCGACAAGCTGCTTCACAGCATGCGCCAGGGCCAGTTCGTAGCCGTGTGCACCCAGCCCGCAGATGACGCCGACCGCCAGATCGGAAAAATACGAGTGCTGGCGGAAAGGTTCGCGGGCGTGGACGTTGGATAGGTGGATTTCGATGAAAGGGACTTTGACGCCGGCTAGCGCGTCCCGCAAGGCCACGCTGGTGTGCGTGAACGCGGCCGGATTAATCAGGATGAACGCGGTGCCGTCGTGCAGGGTCTGGTGCACGCGTTCGATCAACACGTGCTCGGCATTGCTTTGCAGCGCTTCCAGCGCAAAACCGGCGGCCTGGGCTTGTTCGCTCAGGCGTTGGTTGATGGCGTCGAGCGTTTCGCGGCCGTAATGTGCGGGCTCCCGAACCCCTAGCAGGTTCAGGTTGGGGCCGTGCAAAACAAGGATTTTTAGGGTCAAGACTTACGTCCCGTTCTTCATCATGGGCGCGAGTTTGCCGTAATTCGCTGCAAGATGTCCAGCTTTTGCAGTTTTTAACTCGTGTGTGATAGCGGCGGGAGTGTGGGGAAAATGCCGCGTGGGTGGGTATGGCTGGCGACAACCGGTCAATTGTAGTCGCCTGTGGCGGAATGTCCAGCCGCATGACGAGGCGGTAGCGACGCGGTCGGCGGTTCGCGTCTTCTGACCGCTGCCAGCGGGGGGCGATGGAGGGTATAATCGGGTGGTTTACCCGCGCGAACGAGCTTATGCAGTTATCCGATTTCGATTACCACCTGCCCGACGAACTGATTGCCCAGCATCCCCCCGAGCACCGCGGTGCCAGCCGCCTGCTGCACGTGGATGGCATGGCGCTCGCCGACCTGTCGTTCGGCGCGGTGCTGGAGCGTATCCAGCCGGGTGACGTGATGGTGTTCAACGATACCCGGGTGATCAAGGCGCGGTTGTTCGGCGAGAAGGCGTCCGGCGGCAAGGTCGAGGCGCTGGTCGAACGGGTGCTCGACGAGCACACGGTGTGGGCGCACGTGCGCGCCAGCAAGTCGCCGAAGCCGGGCAGCAGGATCACCTTTGCCGGCCGTTGGCAGGCCGAAATGGTGGAGCGCGACGATGCGCTGTTCAAGCTGCGCTTTCTCGACGCCGAGAACGTGTTCGACATCCTCGAGGCTTCGGGCAAGCTGCCGTTGCCTCCTTATATCGAGCGCGATACCCACAGCGACGACGACAGCCGCTATCAGACCGTTTACGCCCGCGAGCGCGGGGCGGTCGCGGCGCCGACCGCCGGTCTGCACTTCACCGAGGCGATGCTGGACGCGTTGCGGGCCAAGGGTGTGATCCTGGCCTACGTGACGCTGCACGTCGGTGCCGGCACCTTCCAGCCGGTGCGGGTCGAGAACATCGCCGAGCACAAGATGCACAGCGAAATCTACGAGATTCCGCCGGCCACCGTGGACGCCATCGCCGCGGCGCACGCTGCCGGACGCAAGGTGCTGGCGGTAGGCACCACCAGCATGCGCGCGCTGGAATCGGCGGCGCAGGGCGGGGCGCTGGTGGCCGGGCGCGGCGAGACCGACATCTTCATTACCCCGGGCTACCGCTTCCGGGTGGTGGATCGCCTGCTCACCAACTTCCACCTGCCCAAGTCGACGCTGTTGATGCTGGTGTCGGCCTTCGCCGGGGTGGAACCCATCCGCAACGCCTACCGCCACGCGGTGGCACACCGTTACCGTTTCTTCAGCTATGGCGACGCCATGCTGCTGGAGAAGCAAGCCGACTGACCCGGATCAAGGTTGGCCGAAGACGCTTCGGCCAACCTTGAGGCCCATTTTTGCACGATGGAGTACAGCATGGCCGCAGCCCACCCGACGCCGCTTCCGACGGAAATCAAACTGCACACCCAGTCGAAACGGCTGGAGATCACCTTCGACGACGGCGCCCGCTTCGAGCTGCCGTGCGAGTACCTGCGCGTCCATTCGCCGTCGGCCGAGGTGCGCGGCCACGGCGTCGGCAACGAGGTGCTGCAGGTCGGCAAGCGTCACGTGGCGATCACCGCGCTGGAGCCGGTCGGCCACTACGCGCTGAAGATCGTGTTCGACGACGGTCACGACAGCGGGCTCTACAGCTGGGCCTATTTATACGAGCTGGGCGTCAAGCACGACCAGTACTGGCAGGATTATCTTGATCGACTCGCCGCCGCTGGCGCGAGCAGGGAGTAAGCATGGACAAGCAGACGCATTTCGGTTTCAAGACGGTCGACGAGAGCGAGAAGGCCGGCAAGGTGGCCGAGGTGTTCCACTCGGTGGCCAAGAAGTACGACGTGATGAACGACCTGATGTCCGGCGGGCTGCACCGGGTGTGGAAGCACTTCACCCTGAATACCGCCGGCGTCAAGCCGGGCGACAAGGTGCTGGACATCGCCGGCGGTACCGGCGACCTGTCGCGCGGCTGGTACCAGCGCGTCGGCAAGACCGGCGAGGTGTGGCTGACCGATATCAACAGCTCGATGCTGACGGTGGGGCGCGACCGCCTGCTCGACGAGGGCATCGTGCTGCCGGTGTCATTGGCCGACGGCGAGAAGCTGCCGTTCCCGGACAACTACTTCAACCTGGTGTCGGTTGCCTTCGGTCTGCGCAACATGACGCACAAGGATGCGGCGCTGAAGGAGATGCACCGCGTGCTGAAACCGGGCGGCAAGCTCTTGGTGCTGGAGTTCTCCAAGGTGTGGAAGCCGCTATCGCCGTTCTACGACCTGTACTCGTTCAAGGCGCTGCCGATCATGGGCAAGCTCGTCGCCAACGATGCCGAGAGCTACCAGTACCTGGCCGAGTCGATCCGCATGCATCCGGACCAGGAAACCCTGAAGCAGATGATGCTCGATGCCGGTTTCGGCAAGGTCGACTACCACAACCTGTCGGCCGGCGTGGTCGCCTTGCACAAGGGCTACAAGTTCTGAGCGCCATGGACGGCATTACCAACCTGTGGGCGTTCGTTGCAGCCGGTTTTCTGCTCAACGTCACGCCGGGGCCGGACACCTTCTACATCCTCGGGCGCAGCACTGCGCAGGGCCGGGCGGCCGGGCTGCTGTCGGCGTTGGGCATCGGCCTGGGGAGTGTGGGTCACACGCTGCTGGCGGCGTTCGGGCTGTCGGCGATCCTGGCGACCTCGGCTACGGCCTTCCTGCTGGTGAAACTGCTGGGGGCCGCGTACCTGATGTGGCTGGGGCTGAAGATGCTGAAGAGCGGCGGCGGTGTCGCCGCGCTGCCGGCGCCCGCTGCGGCCGACGGCTGGCGCGTGCTGCGCGAGGCCTGCCTGACCAACTTGTTCAACCCCAAGGTGGCGCTGTTCTTCCTCGCCTTCCTGCCGCAGTTCGTCAAGCCGGGCGCCGGTGCCATGTCGTTCGTGATCCTGGGCCTCGCCTTCGTGGCCACCGGGCTGGTGTGGTGCTGCGGCCTGGCACTGCTGGCGGCGCGCCTGGGGGCGTGGCTGCGGCGCAGTGGCGTATCGCGCTGGCTCGACCGGGTCTGTGGCGGGTTGTTCATGGCGCTGGGGGTGAACCTGTTGTTTGCCCGGTTGAAAGCCTGAGTCCGGCCGGCCCCAGCGTCGTCCGGCGATGTCGCGGGGCTGTCGTGTCCAAGCGCCGGAGCCTGGCCGGCATCGAGGTGTAAATACAAGGATAGTGAGATGAAGCTCCAGATTGCCGCCTTCAACCACGTGTTGAACCAGCACCCGGCGGTGCGCGACGAACTCGCCCGCTTCTCCGGCCGGCGCGTGGCCATCCAGCTGCCGCCGCTCGCGTTGAGCGGCGTGTTCACCGAGGACGGCTGGCTCGCCGCCTGCGAAGGCGAGCCGGAGGCGGTGATCCGTCTCAAGCACAGCGTGGCGCTGGCCACGCTCAGCGGTCGCCAGCCGGATCTCGCCGACATCGCGCTGGAGGGCGACACCGACCTCGCCACCGCGGTGGCACGGCTGGTCGGCGGGCTCAAGTGGGACGCCGCCGAAGACCTGTCGCGCGTGGTCGGCGACGTCGCCGCCAGCCGCCTGGAAAAGCTGGCGCGCGGCATGCTGGGCGTCAAGGGCGAGATCGCCTGGCGCCTGGCGGAAAACTGGATCGAGCACCTGCGCGAGGAAGCGCCGCTGCTGGCCAAGAAACCTCAGGTCGATACCTTCGTCCACGCCGTCGACACGCTGCGCGACGACGCCGCGCGGCTGGAGAAGCGCCTGGCGGCGCTGGAAGCCGCCGTTAACCCCAAGAATTCATAAGGCTCCCTGCCGATCATGCGGATTTCGCGTTTCATCAAGATCGTTTCCACCTTCTACCGTTACGGCCTCGACGACTTCTTCGAGGGCCATTCCCGGCTCGGTTTCGTCCATACCCTGTTCCGCTTCTGCCCGCTGCGGCGCGACACCTCGGCGCCGCTGCCGCAACGCGTGCGCGAGACGCTGGAGAGCCTGGGGCCGATCTTCGTCAAGTTCGGCCAGGTGCTGTCCACCCGGCGCGACCTGTTGCCGCCGGACTACGCCGACGAGCTGGCGCGATTGCAGGATAAGGTGCCACCGTTCGACGGTGCATTGGCGCGCCAGGTCATCGAGCAGAGCTTCGGCCGCACGGTCGACAGCCTGTACGCCGACTTCAACGACGTGCCGGTGGCGAGCGCCTCGGTGGCGCAGGTGCACAAGGCCTGGCTGAAACTACCGGATGGCAGCAAGGGCAGGGAAGTGGCGGTCAAGGTGCTGCGCCCCGGCATCCAGCCGGTGATCGAGCAGGATCTGGCGCTGATGCGCACGCTGGCGGGCTGGGTCGAGCGCTTCTTCGTCGACGGCAAGCGTCTCAAGCCGCGCGAGGTGGTGGGCGAGTTCGACAAGTACCTGCACGACGAGCTCGACATGATGCACGAGGCCGCCAACGCCTCGCAGCTGCGGCGCAACTTCACCGGCTCCGACCAGCTGATCGTGCCGGAGGTGTTCTACGACTACACCACGCGCGAGGTGCTGACGCTGGAGTGGATGCACGGCACGCCGATCTCGCAGATCGAGCGGCTGCGCGAGCAGGGCATCGATCTCAAGAAGCTGTCCCGTTTCGGCGTCGAAATCTTCTTCACTCAGGTGTTCCGCCACGGCTTCTTCCACGCCGACATGCACCCGGGCAACATCTTCGTGGCGCCGGACGGGCGCTACATCGCGCTCGACTTCGGCATCGTCGGCTCGCTCACCGACGTCGACAAGCACTACCTGGCGGTCAACTTCCTCGCCTTCTTCAACCGCGACTACCACCGTGTCGCCACCGCCCACATCGAGTCGGGCTGGGTGCCGAAAGACACCCGCGCCGAGGAACTGGAGGCGGCGGTGCGCACCGTGTGCGAACCGATCTTCGAGAAGCCGTTGTCCGAGATTTCGTTCGGTCTGGTGTTGCTGCGCCTGTTCGAGACCAGCCGCCGCTTCAACGTCGAGATCCAGCCGCAGCTGGTGCTGCTGCAGAAGACGCTGCTCAACATCGAAGGGCTGGGGCGCCAGCTCGACCCTCACCTCGACCTGTGGGATACCGCCAAGCCCTTCCTGACCAAATGGATGAACGAGCAGATCGGCTGGCGCGGTCTGATCAAGACGCTGCGCCACGAGGCGCCGCAGTGGGCCACCACGCTGCCGACGCTGCCGCGCCGCCTCAACGAGGCGCTCTCGGCCAGCCGCGGCGAACTGCTGATCGAGGGTTACATGCACCTGATGCGCGAGCAGAAAAAGCAGAATTTCCGGCTGTCGCTGATCGCGCTGCTGCTGGGGGCGCTGCTGCTGCACAATTTTCTGTGAGCCTGATGTCTTCAAGGTGGGGAATCGATTCTTGATGGCCTGACCCTGCTTGAACGGTCCTTCTGCTGCCTGCCGTTGGGAGGTTGGCCGAAGGACTTGTTTTTCGCTATTCGTTTAAGTAAATTATATAATGTAATTTACTTAAACGAATGGATGGATCATGAGTCACAATTACCAGGAACTGGCTTCGGCCATCGGCAGCAAGGTGGCGGAACTGCGCCGCGAAATCCCGGAAACCATGAAGGGCTTCGGCCAGATGAGTCGCGCCGCGCATAACGATGGCGCGCTGTCCAACAAGAACAAGGAGCTGATCGCGCTGGCGATCGGCATCGCCAGCCGCTGCCAGGGCTGCCCGGCTTTTCACGCCAAGGCACTGGTCGAGCTGGGCTGCAGCCGTGGCGAGTTTCTGGAAATGCTGCAGGTGGCGGTGTACATGGGAGGGGGACCGTCGCTGATGACGGCGGCCGAGGCGCTGATGGCCTACGAGTCGTTCGGCGGGCAACGCGCCGTGCAGCCGGAGCGGGAGGCTGCCGTACTGTGACCGCGCCGGCCACCGCCGGATGACCCAATGGCAAACGCCGCTCCTTTAGACGGGGAGCGGCGTTTTGCTGTGTTGCGGAGCGGGGTGTGAGTCAGCTGAACAGCGCGACGATCACGCGGCGGTCTTCCGCCAGCAGAATGTTGTAGGTGCGGCAGGCGGCCTGGGTGTCCATTACCTCGACCCCGATGCCGGCGTTGGTCAGGACCGCGGTCAGGCGCGGGTGGGGGAAGCGCAGGCGCGCGCCGCTGCCGAACAACACTACCTCCGGCGTGAGGTCGAGCAGCAGGGCAAAATGCTCGCTCGCCAGTTCCTCGAAGCTGGCCGGCGCCCACGGCAGCACCTCGTCCGGGGTGACGACGAGGTTGCCGTCGTGGCGGACCTGGTTGATCAGGACATGGCCTTCGCCGTAGCCGGTGAACAGGTTGCGGCCTTGGCCGCTGGCTTGATGCAGTTTCATGGAGAGCTTCCTGGGCGGGGTTTTGCTGCTAGTGCAGTGCACCACGTATTGGGATAGGATTATACCTTGACCCGCCGCCAAGGACGACCGCCGGTATCGCGCCGGTGCCGTCGTGTTTGCCGCACCCAGGGGATGAATCTTGAACGAACACTCACCGCGTCGCCGCAAACGGGCCAAGGGTTCCGGCGGGCGGAATGCCACGGTAAACGACACTGCCATGCAGCCTGTACACAAATCACAAAAACTCGCCAACGTCTGTTACGACATCCGCGGACCGGTCCTCGAGCACGCCAAGAAAATGGAAGACGAAGGCCACCGCATCATCAAGCTCAACATCGGCAACCCGGCGCCGTTCGGCTTCTTCGCTCCGGACGAGATCATCGAGGATGTGATCGCCAACCTGCCGGACGCCTCGGGCTATTCCGACTCCAAGGGCCTGTTCGCCGCGCGCAAGGCGATCATGCACTACGCCCAGCAGAAGCAGCTGCCGAACGTGGCGATGGAAGACATCTACATCGGCAACGGCGCATCCGAGCTGATCGTGATGGTGATGCAGGCGCTGCTCGACACTGGCGACGAAGTGCTGGTGCCGGCGCCCGACTACCCGCTGTGGACCGCTGCGGTCAGCCCGGCCGGCGGCAAGGCGGTGCATTACGTGTGCGACGAGCAAGCCGGCTGGTTCCCCGACATCGAGGACATCCGCGCCAAGATCAACGCCAACACCCGCGCCATCGTCGTCATCAACCCCAACAACCCGACCGGCGCGGTCTACCCGCCCGAGCTGCTGGCCGAAATCGTCGAGCTGGCGCGCCAGCACCAGCTGATCATCTACGCCGACGAAATCTACGACAAGGTGCTGTACGACGAGGTACAGCACACCTCGATCGCCAGCCTTGCGCCGGACGTGCTGTGCGTCACGCTCAACGGCCTGTCCAAGAACTACCGCGCCTGCGGCTACCGTGCCGGCTGGATGGTGCTGTCGGGCGAGAAGAAGCACGCCCGCGATTACATCGAAGGCCTCAACATGCTGGCTTCGATGCGCTTGTGCGCCAACGTGCCGGCGCAGTTCGCCATCCAGACCGCGCTGGGCGGCTACCAGAGCATCAACGACCTGGTGGCCCCGGGCGGGCGGCTGGCGCGCCAGCGCGATCTGGCGCACGAACTGCTGACCGCCATCCCCGGCGTCAGCTGCGTCAAGCCGCAGGGGGCGCTCTACCTGTTCCCGCGCCTCGACCCCAAGATCTACCCGATCAGCGACGACCAGCAGTTCATCCTCGAACTGTTGCAGGAAGAAAAGGTGCTGCTGGTGCAGGGCTCCGGGTTCAACTGGATCGCCCCGGACCATTTCCGCGTGGTGTTCCTGCCCAACAGCGACGACCTGATCGAGGCCATCGGCCGCATCGCCCGCTTCCTCGAAAGCTACCGCAAACGTCACGGCACCGACTAGCTCAAGTTTTAGCGTTACAACGGCCACGATCGTGGCACAATGGACCGCGCAGTACGGCAGTAAAGCAGGGGGCCGGCAGGCTCCCTTTTTTATCGGCGCAGGACCCAGCGGCAAGCGCGTTACGTCCTTGCCGGTAGGCCTTGAGCCGGGGACACATAAAAAAATCTGACACCATTCAATATCAGGAGATGCCATGCAGCCGATCAACATTGGTCTGATGGGAGTAGGGACAGTCGGTGGCGGTACCGCCACCGTACTCAAACGCAACGCCGAGGAAATCAGCCGCCGCGCCGGTCGCGAGATTCGCCTGTTCATGGCGGCCAACCGCGAGCTGGAACGCGCACGTGAAGTGGTCGGTCCGGACGTGCCGGTGGTCGACGACGCCATGCAGATCGTCAACCACCCCGACGTCGACATCGTGGTCGAGCTGATCGGCGGCGACACCATCGCCAAGGAGCTGGTGCTCAAGGCCATCGAGAATGGCAAGCACGTGGTCACCGCCAACAAGAAACTGCTGGCCGTGCACGGCAACGAAATCTTCGCCCGCGCCCAGGAGAAGGGCGTGATGGTGGCGTTCGAAGCCGCCGTGGCCGGCGGCATCCCGATCATCAAGGCGCTGCGCGAAGGTCTTTCGGCCAACCGCATCGAGTGGATCGCCGGCATCATCAACGGCACCTCCAACTTCATCCTGACCGAAATGCGCGACAAGGGCTCGAGCTTCGCCGACGTGCTGGCCGAGGCCCAGCGGCTGGGCTATGCCGAAGCCGACCCGACCTTCGACATCGAGGGCCACGACGCCGGCCACAAGCTCACCATCATGGCATCGATCGCCTTCGGCATCCCGATGCAGTTCGACAAGTGCTATCTGGAAGGCATCAGCCAGCTCGACGGCCGCGACATCAAGTACGCCGAGGAACTGGGCTACCGCGTCAAGCTGCTGGGCCTGACCCGCCGCACCGACGCCGGCATCGAGCTGCGCGTGCACCCGACGCTGATCCCGGAAGACCGCCTGATCGCCAACGTCAACGGCGTGATGAACGCGGTGATGGCCAAGGGCGACGCCATCGGCCCGACGCTGTACTACGGCGCCGGCGCCGGCGCGCTGCCGACCGCGTCCGCCGTGGTGGCCGACATCGTCGACGTGGCCCGTCTGCTGACCGCCGATCCCGAGCACCGCGTGCCGCACCTGGCGTTCCAGCCGGACCGCCTGCAGGACACCCCGATCCTGCCGATCGACGAGATTCACAGCTCCTACTACCTGCGCATCGCCGCGGCCGACCGTACCGGCGTGCTGGCCGAGATCACCCGCCTCCTGGCCGACAACGGCATCTCGATCGAGGCACTGATCCAGAAGGGCGCGGATGCCGACGGCTCCGCCGAAGTGGTGATCCTGACTCACCGCGTGCAGGAGAAACAGGTCAACCGTGCCATTGCCTCCATCGAGGCGCTGGATAGCGTGGCAGGCAAGGTGGTGCGTCTGCGCATGGAAGAACTCAACGGCTGAACGGAACCCCTATGCATTACATCAGCACCCGCGGCGGCATGCAGCCGCTGGAATTCTCCGACACCATCCTGATGGGCCCGGCCCCGGATGGCGGTCTCGCGCTGCCGGAGCATTACCCGCAGATCAGCCGTGAACAGCTCGATGCCTGGCGCGGCCTCTCCTACGCCGAGCTGGCGTTCGAGGTGATCCGCCTGTTCGCCACAGATATCCCCGAGGCCGACCTCAAGGATATGCTCGACCGCACCTACACCGCCGAAGTGTACGGCTCGGCCGAGATCACCCCGGTCAAGCGCCTCAAGGACGGCCTGGTCATCCTGGAGCTGTCCAACGGCCCGACGCTGGCGTTCAAGGACATGGCGATGCAGTTCCTCGGCAACCTGTTCGAGTACGTGCTGGCCAAGAAGGGCGAAGAGCTCAACATCGTCGGCGCCACCTCCGGCGACACCGGCTCGGCGGCCGAATACGCGATGCGCGGCAAGGCCGGCATCAACGTGTTCATGCTGAGCCCGGACGGCCTGATGAGCCCGTTCCAGCGTGCGCAGATGTACAGCCTGCAGGACGAAAACATCCACAATATCGCCATTCGCGGCATGTTCGACGATTGCCAGGATATCGTGAAAGCGGTGCAGAACGACCACGCCTTCAAGGCGCGTCACAAGGTCGGCACGGTCAACTCGATCAACTGGGCGCGCGTGGTGGCGCAGGTGGTGTACTACTTCAAGGGCTACTTCAACGCCACCGCCAGCAACGACGAGCAGGTCAGCTTCTGTGTGCCGTCCGGCAACTTCGGCAACGTCTGCGCCGGCCACATCGCCCGCCAGATGGGCCTGCCGGTCGAGCGCCTGATCGTTGCCACCAACGAGAACGACGTGCTCGACGAGTTCTTCCGTACCGGCATCTACCGTCCGCGCGGCACCGCCAACACCTGGGTCACCTCCAGCCCGTCGATGGACATCTCCAAGGCGTCCAACTTCGAGCGCTTCGTGTTCGACCTGGTCGGCCGCGACGCGGCCAAGGTGCGCGAGCTGTGGGCCAAGGTGGATTCGGGCGAGGGCTTCGACCTGTCGTCCGAGCTGGCCGCGGTGCGCGAGCGTTTCGGCTTTGTCTCCGGCAAGAGCACGCATGCCGACCGCCTGGCAACGATTCGTCTGGTCGATCGTGAAGACGGCGTGGTGGTGGATACCCACACCGCCGACGGCATCAAGGTGGCGCGCGACGTGCGCCGGCCGGGCGAGACCGTGGTCTGCCTGGAAACCGCTCTGCCGGCCAAGTTTGCCGACACCATCCGCGAGGCGCTGGACCGTGACCCGCCGCGCCCGGCCGGTTTCGACGGCATCGAGAACCTGCCGCAGCGTGTCACCGTGTTCGACGCCGACGCCGCTGCGGTGAAAGGCTTCATCGAAGCCGCACTGGCCTGAGAGCCGGAATGACCCGATGACTCGACAGAGGCCCCGTGAGGGGCCTTTGTCGTTTCCGCCTGTGTTATTTCTCATCCGCTGCCGCGCCCTCCACCCGGCGATTTCTCGGGTAGAATGAGGCACATGCAAAAACGCCTTATCGCCTTGTCGCTCCTGCTGGGCCTCCTGCTCCACCCGCTCGAGCTCTTGGCCGCCACGCAGAATCTGGCGGCACTGGAGCAGGCTGCGCGCCGCTTCGTCGAGCAGGAGCTGCGCTTTCGGCCGGCGACCTTCACGCTCGGCCGGCTCGATCCGCGTCTGGCGTTGCCAGCCTGCGAGCAGCCCCAGGTGAGTTGGTCGGCAGGGGCCGTGCCCAGTGGCAACTCCTCGCTCGACCTGTCCTGCCCGGCGGCAGGCTGGTCGTTGCGGCTGCCGGTGACGATTGCCGAAAAGAGAATGGGCGTGGTGGCGACCCGTCCGCTCAAGGCCGGAGAGCTGCTGGCCCCGGACGACGTCAGGCTGGCGGAAATGACCTCGCCGGCGCTCAGCCGCAACGTGCTCAACCGGCTCGACCAGGCGATCGGCCAGAGCATGAGGAGCAGCGTGCCGGCCGGTGCCTGGCTGCGCAGTTTCATGCTGCAGCAGCCGGACGTGATCCGGACCAATCAGCGCGTGAAGGTGCTGGCGCAGGGCGACGGTTTTGTCGCGACGGCCGAAGGCACGGCGCGAGGCAATGCCGCCGCCGGCGAGTCGGTGCGGGTGAGGATGGCCAGTGGCCGCGAGGTCAGCGGCGTGGCCCAGGCCGACGGCAGCGTGTTGGTGTCGTACTAAGCAAAAATAAAATCCTCAAGATTGTGTTGTTCCAGTCGATAATAAGTACAAATCCCCAAACTCTCTCGTGGAAGGACGTTAGCCATGAAAATCGACAACACGAGCAAGGCCCTTGGAGCGTACGGCGCCCAGAGCAAGCCCGTGCGACGGGAGAGCACCCCCAGCACCTCGGACAGCGCTTCCGCTTCGGCGTCCGATAACGTCGCCATCAACCCCAAGATCGGGGCCGTCGAGCGCGAGGTGGCCAACTCCCCGGCTTTCGATGCCGCCAAGGTCGACGCCATCAAGCAGGCCATCGCCTCCGGCTCGTTCCAGATCAACCCGGACAAGATCGCCGACCAGCTCATCGCCTCGGCGCAGGACCTGCTGTCCCGTTGAGCCCCGCCAACCTTTCCGACTAAACCATGCCGCAAGCCGAAACCTTTACCGCCTCGTGCCAGGAGGAAACCACCCAGCTCAAGGCGTTGGCGGAACTGATGCAACGCGAGCAGGCGGTGCTGGTGCGCAACGAGGTGGCCGCGCTCGAGCCCCTGGCCGAGGAGAAGAGGCGTCTGCTGGAGCGGCTGGCCGAGTCGTCTCGGCGGCGTGCCGCATTGATGCAGTCGCTCGACCTGATCGATGCCGAACGGGTGCACGCCTGGCTTGCCGACAAGAATGCGGCCCGCCGCGCCTGGGCCGAGCTCGACGCGGCCCTCAAGCAGGTGCAGGCGATCAACCGCCTCAACGGCGAGCTGGTACAGCGCCATCTCGCCCTGACCGAGGAAACGCTCGAGGTGCTGCGCCAAGCCGCTATCTCCACGCTCGGCTACGGCAAGGACGGGGCCCCGCCCACCCTGTCCGGCGGCGGCCGTCATCTCGGCTTGGCCTGAGCGGGTCGGGTGGGCGCGACGATGCCTTTGTGGTATCGTGCGTCTGGGCCAGAGACCACCTCAAGACCATAAGCCATGACCCTGCTATCCCTGATCTTCGCACTCGCACTCGAGCAACTTCGCCCGCTGGGTAACCGCAACCGGGTCTGGCTGCTGTTCACCCGCTACGCCAATCACCTGGAGCGCAACCTGAACGCCGGCTACAACCGGCATGGCGTGATGGCCTGGCTGGCGGCGATGCTGCCGCCGTTGCTGATCGCCCTCGGCGGCTACTACCTGCTGGCGGCGGTGAGCCCGGTATTGGGGCTGGCGTGGAACGTCCTGGTGCTGTATCTCACCATGGGGTTCCGTCATTTCTCCAGTTCGTTCTCCGAGATTTCCGTGGCCTTGACGGAAGGGCGCGATTTCGACGCGCGCCAGACGCTGGCACACTGGACCGGCCAGCCGACGGCGGAACTGTCGGTCAACGAGATTTCCCGGCTGTCGATCGAGCAGGGCGTGGTGGACAGTTACCGCCACGTGTTCGGCACCATGTTCTGGTTCCTGATCCTGCCCGGTCCGGCGGGGGCCGTGCTGTATCGGCTGAGCTACATCCTGTCGCAGAAGTGGGGCGAGCGCAGTTCGGGCGACGACCTGTTTGGCCGCTTCGCCGCGCGGGCCATGAGCTGGCTGGACTGGATTCCGGTGCGCCTGACGGCGATCAGCTTCGCCATCATGGGCGACTTCGAGGACGCGCTCTATTGCTGGCGCTCGCAGGCTCGTACCTGGGGCCACTACGCGCACGGCATCCTGCTCGCGTCGGCGGCCGGTGCGCTGGGCGTCAAGCTGGGTGACCCGGTACGGCAGGACTACACCATCAAGTTCCGTCCGGAGCTGGGGCTGGGCGAGGAGTCCGATCCCGACTACCTGAAGAGCGCGGTGGGGCTGGTGTGGCGCTCCGCCTTGCTCTGGCTGTTCGTGATCCTGTTGATCAGCGTTGCCGCCCAACTGAGCTGATCGACCGGCTGGCGCCGCCTTCGGGCGGCGTCGGCCTTTTTATTTGTTACTGAAACCAACATCCGTTTCGAGACAGCCGACCGCCGGCCGGCCGTCTCAGGCTTTACCGCAGGAGTATTGTTCATGTCATTTGCCGAGCTTGGGCTGTCGCCGGAGATTCTCCGCGCCATCGACGAGCAGGGTTATTCCGAACCCACGCCGATCCAGGCCAAAGCCATTCCGCTGGTGCTGTCCGGGCGAGATCTCCTTGCTGCTGCGCAGACCGGCACCGGCAAAACGGCGGCGTTCATGCTGCCGATCCTGGAACGCCTGAAGAAATTTGCCAGTACCAGCGCCTCGCCGGCCATGCATCCGGTGCGCGCGCTGATCCTGTCGCCGACCCGCGAGCTGGCCGACCAGATCGCGGTCAACGCCGCCGCCTATACCAAGTACCTGCCGCTGCGCTCCACCGTGGTGTTTGGCGGCATGAACATGGACCCGCAGACGCAGGAGCTGCGTCGCGGCGTCGAGATCCTGATCGCCACGCCGGGTCGTCTGCTCGACCACGTCGGCCAGAAGACGGTGCAGCTCAACAAGGTCGACGTGCTGGTGCTGGACGAAGCCGACCGCATGCTGGACATGGGCTTCATCAACGACATCCGCAAGATTCTCGGCATGCTGCCGCGTACGCGCCAGACCCTGCTGTTCTCCGCCACCTTCGCGCCGGAGATCAAGCGCCTGGCCGAGGAGTTCATGCACGACCCGCAGACCGTCGAAGTGGCACGGCAGAATTCGACCAACGCCCAGGTCGAGCAGCTGGTGTTCTCGGTGGACAGCCAGCGCAAGCGCTACCTGCTGTCGCACCTGATCCGCGAGCGCCAGATGGGCCAGGTCATCGTGTTCTGCAAGACCAAGCTGTCCGCCGACCAGCTGGCGCGCGATCTGAAGCGCGACGGCCATGCCGCTGAGGCGATCCACGGCGACAAGGCGCAAGGTGCCCGCCTGGAAACCCTGACCGCGTTCAAGAACGGCGAGGTCAAGGTGTTGGTGGCGACCGATGTGGCGGCGCGTGGTCTGGATATCTCCGAACTGCCCTACGTGGTCAACTTCGAGCTGCCTAACGCGCCGGAAGACTATGTGCACCGTATCGGCCGTACCGGCCGGGCCGGCGCCTCCGGCGTGGCCATCTCGCTGATGGGGCAGGACGAAGGCAAGCAGCTCGAGGCGATCGAGAAGCTGACGCGGCAGACGCTGAAGCCGCAGCCGGTGTCCGGCTTCTGGCCGTCGTGGCTGGAGCGTCCGGCCGACGAGATCGCGCCGCCGCCGCGCCGCTCGGCGGAAAATGGGCGCGGCAATAGCCGCAGTGCATCGCGCGCCCCGGTGGCGGCCCCCGTGGTCGAGCCGCTGCGCAAGCCCATCGACAACGGCGAACCGCGCAAGGTGTTCAAGGCACGCGTTGGCAAGCGTCAGCGCGAGATTCCGGCGCTGCTGCTGCCGCCGCGCTACAAGTAAGATCGCTTGGACAACCCCGCCGCCTCGGCGGGGTTTTTGTTGCCGACAAAAAAGAGACCCCGCAAGCGGGGTCTATCAGAGCAACACACCAAAAAGGGAAAACGGACGGCTTGTCAGCAGAAGATCACCAGTGCCGCCATGGCGCCGTGTGCGCCCATGACCAGGCTCTGCTCGATGTCGGCGGTGCGCGACGAGCCGGAGATGAAGGCACCGAAGCCATGCTCGCGGATGGCGATCTGACCGTAGGCGTCGCGCATGGTGTCGACCAGCTTGTCCTTGGGCACCACCATCACCAGCTTTTCCGTCAGGAAATACAGCGAGCGGAAGATGTTGTCGGGGTGGCTGATCCACACCGCGGCGTTTTCCGCCACGGCGAGCTCGCCGGGCACGATGGCGACGTCGACGTCGTGCCAGTCGTGCGGGGTAAAGGCTTCCTCGTGCGGTATCGTGGTCAGATCCACGGTGCGCCCGGTCTTCGGCCAACGTTGCGCCACCGCGTCGGCCACGCTCTGGCCGTCGGCCAGCCAGATGGCCTCGCCGCCGAGGTTGCGGATCAGGCCGGCGAAGGCGGCGAATTTGTCGTCGAAGGTAACGAACGGCACGGCGTGGATGTCCGGCAGCGCCGGCCCGCCGGGGCGGTTGCGGTGGATCTTGGCCAAGATGGCGTCGCGGCTGCTGCTCATTGCTTGTCCTCCTGGCGGCGGCGGTAGAGTTCCTTGAAGCTGTGTTCCGGCATCTCGGGCAGCTCGCGTCCCGGCCGGCTCCACGCCGTGCCGTCCTTGATGAATGCCGGCAGGATCGGCACCACCTTGCGCATCGCCTTGCCGCCGGCATCCATCAGTGCCGGGTGCTGGGTCAGGAAGCGCATCGCCAACAACCCCATCTTCTTGGCCGGCTTCAGGGTTCCGGCGTCGAAGGCCCGCTTGCGCTGCAGGATGAGCTGTTCGTGCAGGTTGATCTTCACCGGGCAGACGTTGGAGCAGGAGCCGCAGGTGGTGCAGGCGAAGGCCATGCTGCCGTGCTTCTTGATGTCGCGGCTCGGGCCCAGCGTCGAGCCGATCGGCCCCGGTATGACGTAGCTGTAGCTGTGGCCGGAGCTGCGCCGGTACACCGGGCAGGTGTTCATGCAGGCGCCGCAGCGGATGCAGCGCAAGCTGGCGTAGAAGTCCGGGTTGCCGAGGATGTCGCTGCGGCCGTTGTCGACGATGACGATGTGCATCTCGCCGCCCGGCCGCGCGCGGTGGAAGTGCGAGGTGTAGGTGGTCACCGGCGAACCGATCGCCGAGCGTGCCAACAACCGGGTGAACACACCCAGGTGCTCCAGCTTGGGGATGATCTTCTCGATGCCCATCGAGGCGATGTGCAGGGGCGGCAGCGCGGTGCCGAGGTCGGCGTTGCCCTCGTTGGTGCACACCACCACGCCGCCGGTCTCGGCGACGGCGAAGTTGACCCCGGTCAGTCCGGCGTCGGCCGTCAGGAAGTGCTGGCGCAGGTTGGCGCGCGCGGCATGGGTCAGGTAGGTCGGGTCGTTGTTGCCGGCCTCGGTGCCGAGCTCTTCATGAAACAGCTCGGAAATCTGCTCTTTCTTGAGGTGGATCGCCGGCATTACGATGTGGCTCGGCGGTTCGTGCCGCAGTTGCACGATGCGCTCGCCCAGGTCGGTGTCGATCACCTCGATGCCGCGCTCCTCCAGGTAGGGGTTGAGCCCGCATTCCTCGGTCAGCATCGACTTCGACTTCACCAGCTTCTTCACCTGGCGTGCGGCCAGGAGCTGGTGCACGATGCGGTTGTGCTCGGCGGCGTCGGCGGCGAAGTGCACGGTGACGCCGTTGCGGCGCGCGTTCTCCTCGAACTGGACCAGATAGTCGTCGAGTTTGGACAGCGTGTGCGCCTTGATCTGTTCGGCCAACTTGCGCAGCTCTTCCCACTCTGGCAGCTGTTTGGCCTGGACGTCGCGCTTCTGGCGCACGAACCAGATCGCCCGGTCGTGCCAACTGGCGCGGGCGCGGTCGGCGAGGAACTCGCGCGCGGCGTCCGGGTGATGAATGTTGTCGGCCTTCATGCCGCACCTCCGCGACCGGTGAGGATTTCCACCACGTGCAGCGGGCGGATGGTGCGTCCGTTGTGGCGGATGATGCCGCCCATGTGCATCAGGCAGGACGGGTCGGCGCCGACGATGTACTCAGCCCCGGTGGCCTCGTGCTGGGCCACGCGGTCGCGCCCCATCGCCACCGAGACGTCGGCCTCGTCCACGCTGAAGGTGCCGCCGAAACCGCAGCACTCGTCGCGTCGTTCCGGCAGGCCGATCTCGATGCCGTCCACCAGTTGCAGGATGCGCTCCAGGCGCGACTGGTAGGGGATCATCAGCTCGCTCGGGCTGGCGTGGTGCAGCTCGCGCAGGCCGTGGCAGCTCTGGTGGATCGACACCTTGTGCGGGAAGTGCACCGGCTTGGGCAGTTTCTCCACCTTCAGCACGTCCTGCAGGAATTCGACGATCTCGAAGACCCGTGGCTGCAGGCGCTGGAAGTCGGCGTTGTCGGCGATGTACCAAGGGTAGTGGTGGGTCACGTGCGAGACGCAGCTGCCGGAGGGCGCCACCACGTAGTCGAAGTCCTTGAACACGCCGGTGAAGCGCAGGGCGGCCTCGCAGGCGCCGCTGCTGTCGCCGTTATTGGCCAGTGGCTGACCGCAACAGGACTGTTCCATGGGGTAGGCCACGTCTACGCCGTAGCCTTCCAGCAGTTCCAGCGTGGCCATGGCGACGTGGGGATACAGTTCGTTGACGAAGCAGGGAATGAACAAGCCGACTTTCATGGGGACCTTCCGAGTTGTTTTCCGCGGCGGGCAGGGGTGTCATGCTGCATTAAAGCCCCGCGGCAGGGCTTTGCCAATGCGGAGTAACCCTTGGCACGGAAAAAGCCGTTGCGGCGAGCCCGGCAAGCAAATACCCGCCGCATGCCATTGATTGGCTGAAAGTGGCGATTTTCCGGGTTTTATTGGTCAAATTGTACATGGCCCGAGCGCCCGTCCCGGCTCGATTTGCTGCATTGCGGGGGGCGTTCTGGATATCGCCCGAAAACATCCTTGCAATTCGCCCCAAGATATGGTCAGAATCGGGGTTCGAATTTTTAATCTCCCATATGTAAGAGCAAGCATGGCACTCATCGTACAGAAGTACGGCGGCACCTCGGTGGGCACCACCGAGCGTATCAAGAATGTCGCCCGGCGCATCGCCAAATGGAAGGCTCAGGGACATGATCTGGTGATCGTGGTTTCCGCCATGAGCGGCGAAACCAACCGCCTGATCGGTCTGGCCAAGGACATCCAGGAGTATCCGGACGCGCGCGAACTCGACGTGCTCGTGTCGACCGGCGAACAGGTCACCATCGGCCTGCTGGCCATGGCGCTGAAGGAAATCGGCGTTCCGGCCAAGAGCTACTGCGGCTGGCAAGTGCCAGTCGTCACCGACAGCTCGCACAGCAAGGCCCGCATCCAGTCGATCGACGACGCTGCCATGCGTGCCGACCTCGACGCCGGTCAGGTCGTCATCGTGGCCGGTTTCCAGGGCGTCGACGAGCTGGGCAGCATCACCACGCTGGGCCGTGGTGGTTCCGATACCTCGGCCGTGGCGCTGGCCGCCGCACTGAAGGCCGACGAGTGCCAGATCTACACCGACGTCGACGGCGTCTACACCACCGACCCGCGCGTGGTGCCGGAAGCGCGCCGCCTCAAGACCATTACCTTCGAGGAAATGATCGAGATGGCGAGCCTGGGCTCCAAGGTGTTGCAGATCCGCTCGGTAGAATTTGCCGGCAAGTACAAGGTTCGGCTGCGTGTACTCTCCAGTTTCGAAGAGGAAGGGGAAGGCACACTGATCACGTTCGAGGAAGACCAAAACATGGAAAAGGCCGTAGTAGCAGGCATCGCATTTGACCGTAACGAAGCGCGCATCAACGTGAAAGGCGTGCCGGACAAGCCGGGCATCGCCTACCAGATCCTGGGCCCGATCGCCGACGCCAACATCGAAGTGGACATGATCATCCAGAACGTGGGTGAGAACGGCACCACCGATTTCTCCTTCACCGTGCCGCGCGGCGAGTTCCAGCGCACCCTGGGCATCCTGCGCGACGTGCAGACCCACATCGGCGCCGCCAAGATCGACGCCGACGACAAGGTTGCCAAGATCTCCATCGTCGGAGTCGGCATGCGTTCGCATTGCGGCATCGCCTCGACCATGTTCCGTACCCTGGCCGAAGAGGGCATCAACATCCAGCTGATCTCCACCTCGGAAATCAAGGTGTCGGTGCTGGTCGACGAGAAATACCTCGAGCTGGGCGTGCGCGTGCTGCACAAGGCCTTCGGCCTCGATCAGACGGTCGAAGCCTGATCGCAGGGGGTTGACAGGGTGAGGCGTCATCTTTAATATGGCGTCTCTCTCACGGAGAAATGGCCGAGTGGTCGAAGGCACTTCCCTGCTAAGGAAGCATACGGGCTTAAACCTGTATCGAGGGTTCGAATCCCTCTTTCTCCGCCAGACAGCGCATCCGTAGCTCAGTTGGATAGAGTATCTGGCTACGAACCAGAGGGTCGGGCGTTCGAATCGCTCCGGATGCGCCACTGTCCCCATCGTCTAGAGGCCTAGGACACTGCCCTTTCACGGCGGCGACCGGGGTTCGAATCCCCGTGGGGACGCCAGTTTCAACAAAAAAGCCAACCTTCGGGTTGGCTTTTTTGTTTTTCCCTCGGCCAGCGGCCGGGCGTCTTACCCGGTATCGAGTGCGCTACCAAGCCAGGGCGCGTTAGCGCCCCGGTATTCCTGACACTTAATGTGCAGCGCGCTGCAGGCAGGTCTGATAGCGCCCGTTCACTCGCTCGGCAAACCACTCGGTGGTCAGCTTGCGGGTGATCTTGGGGCTTTTCAGGTCGATCTGCGGCAACTGCTCGCGCGGTGCCTGGCCGCCGTAGAGCGGGTCGGCCAAGGCATATACTTTGCGGTACAGCTCGGTCTGGCCGAAGGTTGCCAGTTTTTCCTGTTTCAGATCGCGCATGATGGCGTTGTCGCTCATGCCCAGCCGGTTGTCGAGTGCCTGCAGGGCGTTCAAGGTGCTGCCGCCGCTGGCTTGGCCGTTTTCATAGCTCAGCAGGTCGCCATCGCGCGCCAGGCGCCGCCCGCTGAGCCGGCTGATGACCGCCTGGAAGGCCGCGTTGCGGCTGCTGTAGCGGCCGGCGTTGAAATCGGCGAAGCGGTACAGCATGTCCTTGTACGGGGCCGGGTATTGCAGCAGGATGGCGCTGCCGAAATACACGCCGCCGCGGCGGCTGAACACTTCATTGCGCAGGCTGGTCTTGCGCGAGTAAGGGTAGGGCCAGGCGCGGACGTGGGCTTCGGCAAACTCCACGCTGACCTGCATCGGTCCGCCGGTGCGGATCGGGTTCTTCTTCATGATGGTGGGAAAGCCGATCTTCTCCGCCTCCGCCGACATGTCTTCGTACAGTTCGTTCATCTGCTTTTCGGTGCGCAGCGTGTCGATGCGCTCCTTGTAGCTGCGGCCGTTGGGCGAGGGCTTGAGCAGGGCGGTCTTCACCAGCGGCAGGGGGATGTGGTAGCCGGCGGCCTTTTCCCCGATCTTGCCCCAGACGATCTTGGGCAGCCCCGGCACCGTCGGGTCGGACTGCCAGCTCGATTCCTGCTCGATGACGGCGGCGGCGGCGCAGAAGTTTTCGGCGGTATAAGGCAACTTCAGGGCGGTGAAGGCGTCGAAGATGTCTTCGGCCCAGCCGGCGCGGTCGCGTATCTTGGCGGGCAGGACCTTGTCCAGGGTGGCGCGGCCTTGCGCTGCGCTGATCGGCGGCACGCGCGGTAGCACCGTGATCGGCTTGCCAATGAGCGGGGGCGTGATGGTCAGCGGGGTTTCCACTGGCGGCAGTTCCACCGGTGCCGATGCCGTGTTGTCCGGCTGCGGGTAGCCATCCGGTGGCACGACGATGGGGGCGGAGGAAGGCTGGCTCACCGGAGTGGTGGGGCTGGCGCAACCGGCCAGGCTGACGGTGAACAGCAGGGACAGGGCGTAGCGGCGTTTCGGCACGATGAGGAACTCGTAAGGCTGGAGAACTGGCGCAAGAGTAGGGTAATGCTCGGGTCAGGGCAAGTGCCGGCCCCACGCCAGACACCGTCGCATCAAGTTTACGCTGTGGCTTGCGGGCGCAGGCCTTATAATGTGTTGTTTTGTTTATGTCTCCGATCGTTCTGTATCCATGAGCAACAAGAATTTGGCCGTCGAGGCTGTTCGAGGCTTGGCGGCGCTGGCAGTGATTTTTTCCCACGCATCCCTGACTTTCTGGCCTTACCTGCACGGTGATTTCGACCAGCTGCGCTCGGGTTTTGAGCGCTGGGTGTTCAATTCGCCTTTCGGCTTCGTGTATTCCGGCTCGGGCGCGGTGTGCGTGTTCTTCGTCCTGAGCGGCTTCGTGCTGGGGCGCAGCGTGCTGGGCCGGGACGGGCTGCTGCAGGCCCTACCCGGCATGGTGGTGCGCCGCTACTTCCGCTTGATGCTGCCGATCCTGATCAGTTGCCTGCTGGCCTGGGCGGTGTTCGCCTTCGCCTTGCCGCGGGTCGACCGGCATGCGCTGGGCGAGTGGATCCGCCTGTTCGGCGCCTTTGATTTCTCGCTGGGGAACGCCGTGGAGCAGGGCTCGGTGGATACCATCCTGTGGGGGGCGGCGGACTACAACTGGGCGTTGTGGACGATGCGCATCGAGTTCTTCGGTTCGCTGCTGGTGTACGCCTTGGCCGCACTGCTCGATCGCTGGCCGCGTCCGGACTGGCTGTTGCCGGTCGCGGCGCTGGGCTGCCTGTTGCTGGTGCCGGGCAATGGCGTGTACTACGCGCTGTTCGTGTTCGGCCTCTGGCTGGCGGCGAGCGAGTGGACCGTCGATAACCGCGTGCTGGCGCTGTCGGCGCTGCTGGCCGGGCTGTATCTCGTGGGGTATCACGAAGCGAGCAGTTCCTACAATTTCATCGAGCGCAACCTGGATCTGTCCTGGCGCGGCGAGTCGCTGGCCAATTACGATCTGGCGAATGAGCTGGGCGGCATGCTGATCGTCGGCGCGGTGCTGAAGAGCCCGTGGCTGGGGCAGCGTCTTTCCGGGCGCGCCATGGCCTGGCTCGGCCGCATGTCGTTCTCGGCCTACCTGCTGCACATGCTGGTGCTGGCCACGGTGGCGCCGCTGGTGTTCAACGCCCTGCGCCCGACCTTGTCCTACACCGGCGCCTCGCTGTCGAGCCTGGCGGCGTCGGTGGCGGCGATCTATCTGTGCTCGCTGCCCTACGCGCGCTGGGTCGACGATACCAGCATCCACGTCTCGCGCACCGTCAGTCGGCTGGTCTGGCGGCGCTGAGGCTGGCGGGGGCGTCCGCGCCTGCTGCCGCTTCTTGTCGCGCCCTTCCTTCCCTTCGCCATGCCGCGGTGCGCGGGATGAGGGCGCCGTACTTCTCCCCTGTGCCGCTGCCGCGGCGTACGCCTGTTAGGCGGATTCTCCTGCGTTCCTTTTCCTCCGGCGGCGGTGTCGATCTGGGCCCGTTCGGGCGTTGTGGATCGCGCGAGGATGTTTAACATCTTTTAACAAGCACGGCGCGGGGCGACACAGATCCGACAAACTTGCCTCCTACACTGCAAGCACGTTCTCACTACCAAGGAACCCCATCATGAAACGTGCCTTGCTTGTTGCTTTGTCCCTGTTGCCGCTGGCGGCGTTTGCCAGGGATGGCGCGGGGGATCGCTGGAATCAGCCCGATCATGGCTACTACCAGTCTTATCCGTCTTACCGTCCTTACCAGGTACGCATCGAGCGTGGCGTGCAGGATGGCTCGCTGACGCGCTGGGAGGCACGCCGTCTGCAACGCCAACTGGACGATCTGCGGGCCAAGCGGCGCGATTATCTGGCCGACGGTTATCTGTCGCGCCCTGAGCAGCGCGACCTGGAACGCAGCGAACAGGCGCTGTCGGAGGCGATCCGCTACCAGCGCCACGACGATCAGAACCGCTACTGGCAGCGGTAACCCCGACCGATTTCGGGACGCGGCGCACAGGCGAGTGTCCCCCCGGGTTTTCTCCTCCTCTCTAGACTGGGCCATCCACACGGATGGCCATTTTTTTGTCGGAGAGGATGGCAGCTGGCGTGGGGAGGTCCAACACCATCGCGATGGCCAGGAGGGACTGACGCTGGCGAGGCGATCGTGCATGGGTTTCGGGTGGGGGGCGTGTTGAAGCAGAGGGTGGGCGGGCCGCAGGAGGATGCGCACCCTTGACGTGCGAGGACGTTCTTCGGCCAACCTTGTCGGTCGTGCTCAAGGTTGGCCGAAGAACGGGGGGCGGTCTCAGTAGACGAAACGTTCGCGCAGCTCGTCCAGGTTCAGCTCGTGCAGGATGCTTTCCAGGCGTTGCTCGGCGTTCTTGCGTGGCGCGCCGGTGTAGCGGGCGATGATCAGCTCGTTCTTCATCGAATGTTCCCAGCCCACCAGTTCGGTCACCGTCAGCTGGTAGCCGTGCGCCTCCAGTTGCAGGCAGCGCAGCACGTTGGTGAGCTGGCTGCCGAATTCGCGGGTGTGGATCGGGTGGCGCCAGATTTCCGACAGCGGCGTCAGGCCGAAGCTCTGGTTCTTGTTCTTGCGCAGCACCGTGGCCACCTCGGCCTGGCAGCACGGCACCAGCACGATGAAGCGGGCCTGCTTGGCCAGCGCGAACTTGATGGCGTCGTCGGTGGCGGTGTTGCAAGCGTGCAGCGCGGTGACCACGTCGATGCGCTCCGGCAGCAGCGGCGAGGTGATCGACTGCTCCACCGTCAGGTCGAGGAAGGACATGCGCGGGAAGTCCAGGCGCTCGGCCAGTTCGCGCGAGCGCGCCACCAGCTCGGCGCGGGTCTCGATGCCGTAGACGTGGCCGGCGTTCTTCTCCTTGAGGAACAGGTCGTACAGGATGAAACCGAGGTAGGACTTGCCGGCGCCGTGGTCGGCCAGCGTCAGTTCCCCGCCCTCGGCCAGTACGTCGGCCAGCAGAGGCTCGATGAACTGGTAGAGGTGGTAGACCTGTTTCAGCTTGCGGCGGCTGTCCTGGTTGAGCTTGCCGTCGCGGGTGAGGATGTGCAGTTCCTTGAGCAGTTCGATCGACTGCCCGGGCTTGATGTCGGGGATGGCGCTCACGCTGGAATCCTGAGAATAAGGCGGGTTGGCGCGCATTTTACCAAGCCGGGGCGGCGCCGGCAGCACAATATGCGGCGGGGCCGGGCAGGCTCAGGCGGCGTTCTGCAGCCACTCCACCAGCGGCTGCAGGCGGCGCGAGTGGCGGTGGTGCGGGGGCGCACCAGGTAGTAGGCCTTGCCGGTCTGGACGGTGCGCTGCAGCGGCGTCAGCAGGCTGCCGTCGTCCAGCGCATCCTGCACCAGGAAGGGGTCGATCAGCGCCACGCCCAGTCCGCAGCGGGCGGCTTCCACCGCCATCACGTCGGCGTCGAACAGCAATTCCTTCTGCCCCTTGGGCCACTCGCCCGCGGACAGCCCCAGCCACAGCCGCCAATCGTGGCGGTCGCGCGTCGAGTGGATCAGCGTCTGCGTGGCCAGATCGTCCGGCGTCAGGGTCTGGCGGCCCTGCAGCAGCGCCGGCGCGGCGACCGGGATCAGCCGCTCGCGGTGCAGCAGCTCGACCGTGACGCCGGGCCAGTCGCCGATGCCGTACTGGATGGCGAGGTCGAACAGGCCCCAGTCGAACGCCGGCTTTTCCTCCCATACCGTGCTGACGCTGATGTCGAGATCGGGAAACTGCTGCTTGAAGGCTTGCAGATGCGGCACCAGCCAGCGCACCGCGATCGACGGCGGCGACTTGATGCGGATGGCGTGGTGGCGCTGGCTGAGCTGGTCGCAGGTGTGGTCGATCTGCAGCAGGGCGTCGTGCACGCTGTGCTGCAGGATCGCGCCTTCCGGCGTCAGGTCGATGCCGCGCTGGCCGCGCACCAGCAGCGGGAAGCCGAAGTGTTCTTCCAGCTTGCGGATCTGGTGGCTGACCGCGCTTTGTGTCAGGTAGAGGGCCTCGGCGGCCTTGGTGAAGCTTTGCAGACGGGCGACCGCTTCAAAGATGCGCAAGGCATTGAGCGGGGGCAGTTTGTTCATCAGGGATGGCGGATACGATGGAGTCCGCCACAATCTGCCGGATCGGCACCCGGCTCGTCAATGCGCATTGCAGTTCTTCGCTGATGGTGCCGCAGCGCCAGGCGATCTCGTCGCAACTCAGCCCCGGCGCGCCCCACAGCGTGACCTCGTCGCCGACCTGCGCCTCCGGCAGGGCGGAGAGGTCGATTGCCAGCACGTTCATCGCCACCCGGCCCACCAGCGCGGCACGTCGGCCGTCCACCAGCACCGGGGTGCCGCTGGGGGCGGCGCGCGGGTAGCCGTCGCCGTAGCCGGCGCCGACGATGCCGATGCGCATGTCGTGGCGGGCGGTGAAGGCGGCGCCGTAGCCGATGCTGTCGCCGGCCTGGAGCGTGCTGACGTGCACGATGCGCGCGGCGAAGCGCATCACCGGCTCGGCCGCCATCGGCCACAGCCGGGTGTCGGGGTAGAACGGGTTGTTGTTGTAGAGCAGCCCGCCGACGCGGGCTACCGCGCCGTGGGTGCGCGCTTCGCGCAGCAGCGCCGCGCTGTTGGCGGCGGTGTAGGGCAGGCCGGTGGCCTCGACCACCTGCAGGAAGCGCCGCCACGGCTCGTCCAGCGGCGTGCCGAGCTGGTCGGCGCAGGCGAAGTGGGTCATCAGCCCGGCGACGCGGCAGAACGGCGTCGCCTGCAACTGGCGCACCACCGCCAGCGCCCGCTCCGGGGTGAAGCCGAAGCGGTTCATGCCGGTATTGACCTTGACCCAGACCGTGACCGGCCGCGCCTTCTGGCGCAGCCACTGCAGCTGGTGTTCCGAGCGCAGCACCAGCTCGAGACGGTGCTGCGCGGCGATGTCGACATCGCCTTCCTCCAGCGCCCCTTCCAGCAGCAGGATCGGCGCGCCGATGCCGGCGTGGCGCAGCGTCACGGCGTCGTCCGGCTGGATCAGGGCGAAGCCGTCGGCCTCGGGCAGCGCCAGCGCCACGCGCGTCAGACCGTGGCCGTAGGCGTCCGACTTGAGCACGGCCCAGACCCGCGCCGCGCCGGCCAGCGTCTTGGCCAGGGCGTAATTGCGGCGCAGCGCGGGCAGGTGGATTTCAACGTAAGCGGTCTTGGTCATGGCAGGGCTTTCGGCGGCCGGCGCGGGTCAGGCGTCGGCCGCAAGGTCAAGAACGGAACCCGGGATTACTTGAAGGGGTAGATGTCGTAGCTGAAGTACTTGGCCTGGATCTGCTTGTAGGTGCCGTTGCCGAGAATCTGCTTCAGCGCCGCATTCAACTTGGTACGCAGTTCCTTGTTGCCCTTGCCGACCGCCATCGCCGCGCCCATGTAGTACTTGGGGTCGTTGTAGACCGGGCCGACGAAGGCGAAACCCTTGCCCATCGGCTTTTGCAGGAAGTCCGACTCGCCGATGGTGGCGTCGAGGTAGACGGCGTCGAGGCGCTGGCCGGTCAGGTCGAGGAAGGCGTCGGTGATCTTGCTGTAAACCTTGATCTGGCTGCCCTTCGGCGCCCACTTGGCGTTGGCTTCCTGCATCTGGGTCGAGCTGCGCAGCACGCCGATCTTCTTGCCCTTGAACCAGGCGTCGTTGATCTGGGTGCCTTCCTTGGCCATCAGGCGGCCGGGAATCTTGAAGTACATGTCGCTGAAGTCGACCACCTTGGCGCGCTCCGGCGTGATGCTCATCGAGGCGATCGCCGCGTCGAACTTCTTGGCCTGCAGCGCCGGGATGATGCCGTCGAAATCCATCGCCTTCAGCTCGCACTCGAGCTTGGCTTCGGCGCACAGCGCGCGGGTGATGTCCGGGTCGAAGCCGGTGATGCTGCCGTCCGGGTTCATCTTGGAGAACGGTGGGTAGCTGGCGTCGGTCACGATGCGCACGGTCTGGGCCTGGGCCAGCCAGGGCAGGGCGCACAGCAGGGTCAGCGTGAGTACTTTTTTGCAGGACATCGTTTTCTCCCTTGGTCGTCGGCGGTGTCAGCCGATGCAGTTAGGCTAAGGGACGCTCGTCCGCGGGAACAAATGATTTATGGCCATTGGGGCATGAGATAAATTCATGCCGATTAGCCCTATGTCCGGCACGCTGGCGGGCGCGATCCGGGCGGTTTTGGGGAAGTGCGGAGGGGGGCACCCGCGCCGGCGCCACACTGCGGCGGCGCACCGGGCATGAAAAAGGCAGCTCGCGGCTGCCTGGGTAGGAGGTGTATCGCCGGCTCAGCTTTCGTGCAGCAGCGAGTGCTGGATTTCGGAGAACGCCTGCGGGACGCGGATGAAGTTGAGCGAGATGCCGAGGCGGCGCGCCATGTGCGAGGTCGAGAACAGGCCGCACACCTCGTAGTGACCGGTCTCCGGGTTGAGCTCCACCACCAGCGCGTGCTGGCGGCCGTGCTGTTTCATGGTGGCGACCATCTGGCCGACCTTGGCCGAGGCGACGTCTTCCAGCTTCAGCGCCTCGAGCTCGGTACGGGGTGTCATCACGTCGCGCACCAGCAGGTCGGCGCGGCGCTTGCCGTGGCCGAGCATGCACTGCATCGGCCGCTCGCCCAGCAGGTCGGTGGCCGTGACCAGGCCGGTGAGGTGGCCGGCGGCGTCGGTGACGAACAGCAGGCGGATGCCGCGGCCGATCATGGCGCGGTGGGCGTCGTCGAGCGGGGTGTCTTCGTGCACGCTGACCGGATCGACCAATTTCAGGTCGGTCATCACCTCGAGCGCGGCGCTGTCCAGGGTGACCGAGCGTCGCGGACGCGCGTCGAGCCGGATGAGGTCGGTGGTGGACGGCAGCGCAATGGTGGGCAGGAACGGGTATTGGTTTTCCATGAGGAAGCTCCTCTGCGTATTGTGGCTGTATCGCGGCCGGGTGCCATGCCAGCGCACCTTGTGGGAACCTGCTCACGAACTGGCGGCGCGTCCCTGACCGGGGCGGAGCGCGACTCGAATCCTGCTGCGCTGATCGGCGCATGGCGGTGTCCGGGCTGCTCTTCACTCCGCTGAGGGCCGCTCGCGTCGGGGCGTGAACGGGTTCTGAGCCTGCACACCTTTCACGGCGGGGGAGGTGCCCCCTTCGCAAAAAGACAACCCATTCTAGGCACGTTTCGCCAGCGCTTTAAAGTCCTTTGGCATGGACAATTGTTACGATTTGTTCACCTGTAAAAAAAACCCGTTGCGCCGGGGGCGGAACGGGGTTGGCCGAAGCGGCGGGGCTCAGCGCGTGATCGGCTTGTAGCGGATGCGCTTGGGCTTGGCGCCTTCCTCGCCCAGGCGTTTCTTCTTGTCGGCCTCGTACTCCTGGTAGTTGCCGTCGAAGAAGGTCCACTGCGACTCGCCTTCCGCCGCCAGGATGTGGGTGGCGATACGGTCGAGGAACCAGCGGTCGTGGGAGATCACGAACACGGTGCCGGCGAACTCCAGCAGCGCATCTTCCAGCGCACGCAGGGTTTCCACGTCGAGGTCGTTGGACGGTTCGTCGAGCAGCAGCACGTTGCCGCCCTTGAGCAGGGTCTTGGCCAGGTGCAGCCGGCCGCGCTCGCCGCCGGACAGCATGCCCACCTTCTTCTGCTGGTCGCCGCCCTTGAAGTTGAAGCGGCCGAGGTACGCCCGGCTCGACATTTCGAAGCGGCCGACGTTGAGAATGTCCAGGCCGCCGGAGACGTCTTCGAACACCGTCTTGTCGGCGTCCAGGCCTTCACGGCTCTGTTCGACGAAGGCCATCTGCACGGTCTGGCCGATCTTCACCGTACCGGAATCCGGTTGTTCCTTGCCGGCGATCATCTTGAACAGCGTCGATTTACCGGCGCCGTTCGGGCCGATGATGCCGACGATGGCGCCGGCCGGGGCCTTGAAGCTCAGGTTGTCGATCAGCAGGCGGTCACCGAAGCCCTTGGACACGCCGTCGAACTCGATCACCTCGCTACCCAGGCGCTCGGCCACCGGGATGAAGATTTCCTGGGTCTCGTTGCGCTTCTGGTGCTCGTGACTCGACAGTTCCTCGAAGCGCGCGATACGGGCCTTGGACTTGGCCTGGCGTCCCTTGGGGTTCTGGCGCACCCATTCCAGTTCCTGCTTCATCGCCTTGATGCGCGCGCCTTCCTGCTTGGCCTCGGTCTCCAGGCGCGCTTCCTTCTGTTCCAGCCAGCTGGAATAGTTGCCCTTCCATGGGATGCCCTCGCCACGGTCCAGTTCCAGGATCCATTCGGCGGCGTTGTCGAGGAAGTAGCGGTCGTGGGTGACGGCCACCACGGTGCCGGGGAAACGCACCAGGAACTGCTCCAGCCATTCCACCGATTCGGCGTCGAGGTGGTTGGTCGGCTCGTCGAGCAGCAGCATGTCCGGCTGCGACAGCAGCAGTTTGCACAGCGCCACGCGGCGCTTCTCGCCGCCGGACAGCGGGCCGATCTTGGCGTCCCACGGCGGCAGGCGCAGCGCGTCGGCGGCGATTTCCAGCTGGTGCTCGACGTTGTCGCCGGCGCCGGCCGAGATGATGGCTTCCAGGCGTGCCTGCTCTTCGGCCAGGGCGTCGAAGTCGGCGTCCGGCTCGGCGTAGGCGGCGTACACCTCTTCCAGGCGCTTCTGCGCGCCCATCACGTCGCCCATGCCGCTTTCCACTTCCTCGCGCACCGTCTTGTCGGCATCGAGTTGCGGTTCCTGCGGCAGGTAGCCGATCTTGACGCCGGCCAGGTGCTGCACCTCGCCGTCGTATTCCTTGTCGACGTCGGCCATGATGCGCAGCACGGTCGACTTGCCGGAGCCGTTCAGGCCCAGCAGGCCGATCTTGGCGCCGGGGAAGAACGACAGCGAGATATCCTTGATGATCTGGCGCTTGGGCGGCACCACCTTGCTCACGCGGAGCATAGACATTACGTATTGGGCCATGACGGTTCCACGCTGATTGATGAATCGTTAACCGGCCGATTCTACCAAAAGCCCGCGCTTCGCGTGGGGCACCCGCAGAAGCGGCGCGTCTGTACGGCGACTTCGGCCAACGTGGAGGGGCCGGAGCGCCAGTTCAGAGCACGAACGCCAGTGCAAAAGTGGCCAGCATGGCGAAGGCGCAGCCGATCTTGGCGACGGTACCGACGACAAAGCCGAGAAAGGTGCCGATGCCGACCTTGCCGGCTTGGTAGATGTCGCGCCGGGCGAGGAATTCACCGATCGCCGCGCCGATGAGCGGGCCCAGGATGACGCCCGGCAGGGCGAAGAACAGGCCGACCAGGCTGCCCGCAAAGGCGCCCCACAAGGCCTTCCGGCTGGCGCCGGTGGCCTTGGCACCGAGCAGGCCGGCGACGAAGTCGATGGCCAGGCCGATTACGGCGAGCAGCCCCAGCACGCCCAGCGTCAGCGCCCCGACGTGCTGGAAATCCTCCGCCCAGCCGGCCAGCGCGAAGCCGCCCAGCATCAGCGGCAGGCCGGGCAGGGCCGGGAACACGGTGCCGGCCAGGCCGGCCAGTACCAGCAGCGCGGACAGCGCGTAGAGCAGGATATCCAAGGGTATGTCCGGAAGGAGGGCAGGGAAGGATAAGAAACGGCGGCCGCGGCGAAGTTCCGCCACGGCCGCCGTGTGCCTCGGGGTTGGCCGAAGCCTTAGACGATGTACTCGTCCAGCAGCGTCTGCTGGGCGCAATGCACCTTGCCGCGCGCATGGCGCCGCTTGTAGCTGCCGTCGGGCTGCATGTCCCAGGCGTTGACGTTGTCTTCGAGGTAGATGCGCAGCCCTTCCTTGATCATGCGGCGCTTGATCTTGGGATCGAGCACCGGCACGCAGGTCTCGATGCGGCGGAAGAAGTTGCGCCCCATCCAGTCGGCACTGGAGAAGTACAGGTTTTCCGCCTTGTCGTTGTAGAAGTAGAACACGCGCGGGTGTTCGAGGAAGCGGCCGACGATGGAGCGCACGCTGATGTTGTCGGACAGCCCCTCCACGCCCGGGCGCAGGGCGCACACGCCACGCACGATCAGCTGAATCTTCACCCCGGCACGGCTGGCGCGGTACAGCGCGTTGATCACCTCCGGCTCCAGCAGCGAATTCATCTTGGCGATGATCTGCGCCGGGCGCCCCTCGCTGGCGTGCTTTGCCTCGCGCTCGATCGCCTCGATGATCATGCTGTGCAGCGTGAACGGCGACTGGTGCAGCAGCTTCAGCTTGCTCGCCTTGCCCAGCCCGGTGAGCTCGATGAACAGGTCGTTGACGTCGCTGGCCAGCTGCTCGTTGCAGGAGATCAGGCCGAAGTCGGTGTAGAGGCGGGCGGTACGCGGATGGTAGTTGCCGGTGCCCAGGTGCACGTAGCGTTTCAGCCCGCTTTCCTCGCGCCGCACCACCATCAGCATCTTGGCGTGCACCTTGTAGCCGAACACGCCGTACACCACGTGCGCGCCGGCGTCTTCCAGGCGCGAGGCCCAGCCGATGTTGGCTTCCTCGTCGAAGCGCGCCATCAGCTCCACCACCACCGTCACCTGCTTGCCGGCGCGGGCGGCCGCGATCAGCGACTCCATCAGCACCGAGTCGGTGCCGGTGCGGTACACCGTCATCTTGATCGCCACCACCTGCGGGTCGGTAGCGGCCAGGTTCAACAGGTCGATGACCGGCTGGAAGCTCTGGTAAGGATGATGCAGCAGCACGTCGCCCTGGCGGATCACGTCGAACAGGCCGGATTTCTTCTGCAGCGCCGCCGGCAGCGTCGGCACGAACGAGGCGAACTTCAGGTCCGGGCGGTCGACCAGGTCCGGCACCTGCATCAGGCGTACCAGGTTGACCGGGCCGTCGACGCGGTAGACGTTTTCCGGCTCCAGCCCGAACTGGGTGACCAGGAAGTCCTGCATGTGCTGCGGGCAGGTGTCGGCAACCTCCAGCCGCACGCCGTCGCCGAACTGGCGCTGACGCAGTTCGCCCTGCAGCGCGGTGCGCAGGTTCTTCATGTCCTCGTCCTCGACGTTCAGCTCGCTGTCGCGGGTGACGCGGAACTGGTAGCAGCCCTTGACCGACATGCCGAGGAACAGCTCGTGCACGTGGGCGTGCAGGATCGACGACAGGAACACGAACAGGTGCTTGCCGTCGGACAGTTCCTCCGGCAGCTTGATTATGCGCGGCAGGATGCGCGGCGCCTGCACGATGGCGATGCCCGACTGGCGCCCGAAGGCGTCCTTGCCCTCCAGCTCGACGGCGAAGTTGAGCGACTTGTTCAGTACCTTGGGGAAGGGGTGCGAGGGGTCGAGCCCGATCGGCGTCAACAGCGGCATGACTTCGCGGAAGAAGTAACCCTTGACCCATTCGCGCTGCTCGTCGGTCCAGTCGATGCGCCGCAGGAACAGGATGCCTTCCTCGCGCAGGGCCGGGAACAGGATATCGCGCATCACCGCGTATTGTTCCCGGATCAGCACGTGGGTGGCTTCCGAGACCTTGCGCAGCGCCTGGTGCGGCGTCATCCCGTCCGGCAGCGGCGCATCCGGCTGGGTCTCCACCATCTCGTTGAGCCAGGCCATGCGGACTTCGAAGAATTCGTCGAGATTGGACGACACGATACACAGGAAGCGCAGCCGCTCCAGGAGCGGCAGGCGGGCGTCTTCGGCCTGGGCCAGGACCCGTCGGTTGAATTGGATCAGTCCGAGTTCGCGGTTGAGCAGCAGGTCGTTCTGTTGCGACATGGTTGTGGAGTGGGCTCGCGCTGGTTGTAGGGACGAAAAAGCCCTCGCGCGGAGGGCTTTGCCGGGATCAGTTGCTTCCTGGTGGGGTGTAGCCTGCCGGTGCATCGGCGCCGTCGCCGAAGAAGTACGCTTCCAGTTGGGCAGCCAGGTACTGGCGGGCGCGGGCATCGGCCAGGTTGAGGCGGTTTTCGTTGATCAGCATGGTCTGGTAACGCAGCCAGCCTTGCCAGGCTTCCTTGGAGACATTCTCGAATACCCGCTTGCCCAGTTCACCCGGCAGCGGCGGGAAATCCATGCCTTCCGCTTCGCGGCCCAGCTTGATGCAGTTGACGGTTCTAGCCATTGCGCTTCCTTGCAGCTAATTGGATAACAGATTACTACCGTATTGTGTCATAGAGATGACAGGGCTTCCAGCCAAGAACGGGCTCAGCGCAAGGGTTTGATGAACACCTTGGAGCGGCGCTGGTAATTGTAGAGCCGCTGCTTCCCCAGCGGCAGTTGGCTGATGTCGGCGGCGGCGAAGCCACGCTCGACGAACCAGTGCGCGGTCTGGGTGGTGAGCACGAACAGCGAGGCCGAGGCCCTGCGCGCGCGCCAGGTATTCGACGTGCTTGAGCAGCTCCTCGCCAAAGCCGGCGTCGCGTTTCTGTTGGGAGACCGCGAGGCAGGCCAGTTCCGCCATGCCGGCGTCGGGAAAGGGGTGCATGGCGACGCAGCCGAAGATCTTGCCGTCGTGCTCCAGCACCGAATACGACTTGATCTCCATCTCCAGCAACTCGCGACTGCGCTTGACCAGGATGCCCTGTTCTTCCAGTGGACGGATCAGGTCGATGATGTCGCCGATGTCGTCGATCGACGCGTTGCGCACCTTCACCAGCGGATCGCGCGCCAGCATGGTGCCGTTGCCGCCGTCGGTGAACAGTTCTTCCAGGATGGCGCCGTCGTCGAAGCGGCCGATCATGTGGGCCCGGGCCACACCCTGGCGCACCGCCTTCACCGCGTACGGCATGTAGGCGGCCACGTCGCCCTGCAGGTTGCCGCTGGCGATCAGCGCTTCGGCCTCGTGGGCGGTGAGCGTGCTGGCGAACTCTCCCTGGCTGTTGGTGACGCCTTGGCTGTCCACCATGAACAGCAGTTTTTCCGCTTTCAGGGCGATGGCGATGTGGGTGGCGACTTCTTCCATGGTCAGGTTGAAGGCCTCGCCGGTGGGCGAGTAGCCGATGCAGGAGACCAGCACCAGGTCGCCGGCGTCGAGGCGCGCCTGCATCGCCTCGCTGTCGACCCGGCGCACGCTGCCGGTGTACTGCATGTCCATACCCTCGATCACCCCCATCGGCTGGGCGGTGAGGAAATTGCCGCTGGCGACGCGCAATTGGCTGCCCTGCACCGGGACATGGCGCATGCTGGACGACAGCGCGGCTTCGATCTCGTGGCGGGTATAGCCGACCGCCTGCTTGACCAGCTCCAGCGTCTGGCTGTCGGTGCTGCGTTTGTCGCCGCGGAAAACCTGGGCATGTCCGGCACGCTGGGCCAGCACGTCGATCTGCCAGCGGGCGCCGTGCACCAGCACGATGCGTACGCCCAGGCTGACCAGCAGGTGGATGTCCTTGGCCAGGCTGGGAAAGCGGCCATCGCGCACGGTTTCGCCGTTGATCGCCATGACGAAAGTCCTGCCGCGGAAGGCGTTGATGTAAGGGGCGGCTTCACGGAAAGAGAGGACAAACTCTCTGGTCAGCATGTCGGTTCTGGCTCCTGCCGGGGTCGGGTTTGAGGTGGCGCCAAGGGTAGCAGGAATGAGGGGGTATTTCATCTGGTCGCAGCCTGAGCTACGCCGCTGCCCGGCGGGCGCCGCGCGATCTCGGCCGGCGAGGCCTCGGCTGATGCGGTGCGGATGATCGGCTGCCGTGGCGCAGACCGGAAGGGTATGTGGATACCGGGGTGCGACAGCGGTAAGGCGGCGGCACCGGCGTCTTCCTGGCGTGGTCGGGGCAGGGGATAGTGCTTGGACGATGCTTCTGCTGGCATGGCAAGGCTTCCTGGCTCAGGACGCCTTGCCCGCAGGGGCCACACTGTCCTAGCTTCCCTTTTTATTGATCAGTATTTGCTGCACCTTGAGGATATTCAAGGCCTGGCCCAACTGGTAATCGGCTTTCGGGTTCGGCTCGCGCGAGGACGATTCGTCGGGCGCGTCCTTGCCATTGTCCGGCGCGGGCTGCACCGGTGCGGCCGGCTTGATCGTCGGGCGCTTGAGCACCGGCTTGGCCGGGGCCTTGTCGTCACCGTTGGGGTTGGCCGGGTGGTTTTCCAGGTCGGCCTCGCGCACGCGCAACGGTTGCTGATCGTTCGCGTTGAGGGTGCCGTCTTCCACCACCACGTCGGGCTCGATGCCCTTGGCCTGGATCGAGCGGCCGTTCGGCGTGAAGTAGCGCGCGGTGGTGAGCTTGATGCCACCGGCGTTGCCCAGCGGCAGCACCGACTGCACCGAGCCCTTGCCGAAGGTCTGGGTGCCGACCACGACGGCGCGCTTGTGGTCCTGCAGCGCGCCGGCGACGATTTCCGAGGCCGAGGCCGAGCCGCCGTTGACCAGCACCACCATCGGGATGTTCTTGATGCCGGCCGGCAGCTTGGCCAGCGGGTCGGCAGCGCCGCGGGCGTAGTTCTGCACCTTGGCGGTCAGGCGCATCTTGGAGTCTTCGGCGCGGCCTTCGGTGTACACCACCAGGGCATCCTTGGGCAGGAAGGCGGCGGAGACGCCGACGGCGCCGTTGAGCAGGCCGCCCGGGTCGTCGCGCAGGTCGAGGATCACCCCCTTGAGCGGGGTCTTGTTGTCTTTGTACAGCGTCTGCAGGGCCTGGGCCAGGTTTTCCACCGTGTGTTCCTGGAATTGGGTGACGCGCACGTAGCCGTAATCCTGTTCCAGCAGCTTGAATTTCACGCTCTTGGTCTTGATCACCGCGCGCACCAGGGTGACCACGCGCGGCTTGGCCTCGCTCTTGCGGGCGATGGTCAGGGTGACCTTGGTGCCGGGCTTGCCGCGCATGCGCTTGACGGCGTCGTTGAGGCTCAGGCCGCGCACCGGGGTGTCGTCGATCTTGATGATGAGGTCGCCGCTCTTGACGCCGGCCTTCTGCGCCGGGGTGTCCTCGATCGGGGCGATGACCTTGACCAGGCCGTCTTCGGCGCCGATCTCGATGCCGAGACCGCCGAATTCGCCCTGGGTGCCTTCGCGCATTTCCTTGAAGGCCTCCGGGTCGAGGTAGTCGGAGTGCGGATCGAGGCCGGTCAGCATGCCCTTGATCGCCTCGTTGATCAGCTTCTTGTCTTCCACCGGCTCGACGTAGTCCTGCTTGATGCGGCCGAATACTTCGGCGAAGGTGCGCAGCTCGTTGAGCGGCAGCGGCGAGCTGGCCTCCTTGTCGGCGAACGCCTGCAGGCTCAAGGTCAAGGCGCCGCCTGCCAGTGCCCCGGCGGTAAGCAGGGCCAGTTTCTTCATGCGTGGACTCGTCATAGTGTCTGTGTATTCCCGTTAAGGTGCCCAGCTTTGCGGGTTGACCGGGCGACCCATGTAGCGGATTTCAAAGTACAGCCCCGCCTCGCCGCTGTCCAGTGTGCCGGTGCTGCCGAGCTGCTCACCGGCCTTCACGCGTTCGCCGCTGCTGCGGCTCATGGCGGACAGCCCGGTGTAGACGGTGAGGTAGTTGCCGCCGTGGTCGACGATCACGGCATTGCCAAAGCCGCGCAGCGAGTCGGCGTAGACTACCTGGCCGTCGGCGACGACGCGCACCGGCTGGCCCGGCGAGGCGCTGATGAACAGCCCCTTCCAGGTGGTGCCCTCGGCTCGCCGGGTGCCGAAGCGACCGGCGATGCTGCCGGAGACCGGCAGGCGCATGCGACCCTGCAGGCTCCTGAAGGCCTTGCCGGCGCTGCTGGTGTCGGCTATCGCTTCGACCGCCGGTTCCGGCTCCGGTTTCACCGGCTTGGCCGCTTCCTTGGGCGCTGGCTTGCCGTGACGTCGTGCTTCGGCGGCGAGCTGGCGCTGCCGTTCGGCCGCCTTGCGGGCTTTTTCCTGCTGCGCCTGGCGGGCTTCGGCCAACTTGCGCGCCTGTTCGCGGCGGCGGCGCTCAATCTCGCGGTTGATCTGCTCAATCAGGCTGCTCAGGCGCTGCTGGTCTTCCTGCAGCTTCACCAGCTTGCCTTGGCGCTCGCGGATTTCGCTGGCCAGAGCCGCCAGCTTCTGCTGGTGCGCCTCGCGGTTTTGCTCGATGCGGCCCTTTTCCTGTGCTTTCTGGCTCGACAGGCTGTTGATGCGGGTCAGCTCCTGCTCCAGCTGGAACGACATCGCCTCCAGGTCGCCCTGCCGGGCGATCAGGTCGCCGACCAGCTGCTGCTGGGCGCGGGCGATATAGGTGTAGTAGGTGAGGTCGCGTGAGGTCTGGTTGGGGTCGCCGGCGTTGAGCATCAGGCTCATGGCGTCGTGGCGGCTGGCCCGGTACTGGCGGCTCAGCACGTGGGCTACCCGTTTGCGTACGCCTTTCAGCTCGTTCTGCGACGCTTGGATCTGGGCGCGCAGTTCGGCCAGTTGCTGCGCCGAGCTGCTTTGCTTCTGTTCCAGCGTGGCCAGCGACTTGCTGGTCTGCTGCAGCGCCTGCTCGCTGGCCTGGATGGCGCTCTGCGCCTCCTGCTTCACCGCCTGTTTCTGGGCGATGTCCTTCTTGAGGCTGTCGATTTCCTGGCGGACCTGCTGCAGGTCTTGCTGGTGCGGGGCGACGGACAGGGGCGCGGCGGCAGGGGCCGCCAGCGCGGCCCCTGCCAGCAGGGAGAGCAACAGGAACGGTTTCACTGGAAGTCGATCAGCGATTCGCCGCTCATTTCGGCGGGTTTGCCCAGGCCCATCATCGCCAGCAGCGACGGTGCGATGTCCTTCAGCGCGCCGCCGGCGCGGATGTGGGCGGGGCGGCCGATGTAGAGGAAGGGCACCGGGTTGGTGGTGTGCTGGGTATGCGGCTGGTCGTGCATGTTGTCGAACATGCTCTCGCAGTTGCCGTGGTCGGCGGTGATCAAGACTTCGCCGCCGGCCGCACGCATCGCCTCGACGCAGCGCGCCATGCACACGTCCAGTGCCTCCACCGCCTTGACCGCGGCGGCGAAATTGCCGGTGTGGCCGACCATGTCGCAGTTGGCGTAGTTGCAGATGATGGCGTGGTACTGGCCGGAGCGGATCGCCTCGACGATCTTGTCGGTGACTTCCGGCGCGTTCATTTCCGGCTGCAGGTCGTAAGTGGCGACCTTGGGCGAGGGCACCAGGATGCGGTCTTCACCGGGGTAGACCTGTTCTTCGCCGCCGTTGAAGAAGTAGGTGACGTGCGGGTACTTCTCGGTTTCGGCGATGCGCAGCTGCTTCAGACCGAGGCCGGCCAGGTACTCGCCCAGGCCGTTGCGGATCTTCTGTGGGGCGTAGGCCACCGGGTTGGCATAGGCCTCGCCGTAGGAGGTCAGCGTGGCGAAGTAGCCGAGCTTGGGCTGGCGCGCGGCAAAGCCGTCGAAGGCCGGGTCGGTCAGCGCGGTGGTGAGCTGGCGGGCGCGGTCGGCACGGTAGTTCATGAACAGCACCACGTCGCCGTCCTGCATCACGGTTTTGTCGCCGATCGCGGTGGCGGCGACGAATTCGTCGTTCTCGCCACGGGCATAGGCGGCGGCGAGCGCGGCGAGGCCGCTGTCGGCGTGGTACAGGCCTTCACCGTCCACCAGCAGACGGTAGGCCGGCTCGACGCGCTCCCAGCGCTTGTCGCGGTCCATCGCCCAGTAGCGGCCGGTGACCGACACCAGGCGCGCGCCGGGGCATTCGGCCAGTACGGCGTCGAGGCGCTTGAGGTAGGTTTCGGCGCTCTTCGGCGGCGTGTCGCGGCCGTCGAGGAAGGCGTGCACGTAAATGTGCGCCACGCCGGCGGCGTGGGCGGCCCGGATCAGGGCGTGGATATGGTTTTCGTGGGCGTGCACGCCGCCGTCGGAGAGCAGGCCCAGCACGTGCAGCGCGCTGCCCTTGGCGTGGGCGAAGGCGTCGGTCAGGACCGGGTTGCTGTCAAAGCGGCCATCCTCGATGTCGCAGTCGATGCGGCTGATATCCTGCTGCACCACGCGTCCGGCACCGATGTTCAGGTGGCCGACTTCGGAGTTGCCGAACTGGCCGCCGGGCAGGCCGACGAAGCCTTCGGAGGCGTCGATGGTGCCATAGGCGTACTGCTGGCGCAGGGCGTCCCAGGTCGGGGTGTGGGCGTGCAGGATGGCGTTGTCGTCGCCGTCCAGGCGATGGCCGAAGCCGTCCATGATCAGGAGGAGTACCGGTTTGAGTGCGTTCATGTGGGCGCGCGATCCAGAATATTAGGGATTCTTGATGGGGTTTGAACAGCTTGGGTAGTATTGTAACGCAATCAGACTGATAACAGATTCACGGAGATTCCCTTGCTGTTCAACGACAACCAGATCGAACAGACCTCGCGCGCGATGAAGGCCATGTCGCATCCGCTGCGCCTCAAGATCATCGCCGTGCTGGGTGACGGCGAAATCAGCGTGCAGGACATTGTCGACCGGGTCGGCACCTCGCAGAGCAATATCTCGCAGCACCTGGCCATCATGCGTGACAAGGGGGTGCTGCGCACGCGCAAGGACGCCAACCGGGTGTACTACCGTGTCGGCGACCTGCGAACGCTGGAGGTGCTGAGCCGGATGCGCGAGGTGTTCGGCGGCTTCGGCGACTGAGGTCCGCAGCCAGCACCGCCGATTCTCCTGCCCCGGCGCCGGTCTCATCTCGAGCGTAGCGAGGCGCCCTTGCCGGGCAAGGGCGGACTGCGTGCCAATCCATCGCTGAGCAAATCAGCGATTTGCACGCAGAGATGGGCTCGGCGAAGGATTGGGAATAGATGGACAGGCTGCGGAATCAACCCCTTGGGTGTAGAGGCCCGGCTCGGCCGGGGCCTGTAGCAAGCTGTCAGAGTGCTTTAGTTTGCAGTCTGAGACCGTCAACGACGGTCTTTTTTACGTCTGACGTACAGCGTCTTGTGCACCCGGGCCACCACTTCTCCGCCGTGGTCGACGACGTCCACCGTCATTTCGGGCAGGTATTTCTCGCCGCCGGCGGTGTGATGGCGGATCTCGGCCAACTGGGCCTCGTCCAGGCGGAAGCGTGCGTTGACCCGGCCGCGCCCGGGCTTGAGGTAGTCGATGCGGCCGGCACGGTCCCACACGTAGTAATCGCGCCCGAGGCAGTTCATCAGCATCAGCATGAAGAATGGGTCGGTCATGGCGTACAGGCTGCCGCCGAAGTGCACGCCGACGTAGTTGCGGTTGGTGAGCCCGAGGCGCAGGCTGACGTCGACTTCGCGCCAGTCGGTGGCGATGCGGCTGACGCGGATACCGGCGCCGAGAAACGGCGGCCACAGGTTGATGAGGGTCTTGACCAGGCGGGGGAGGGGGTCATGTCGATCTCAAACGTTTGTTTGAACGACGGCATGCTCCTCTCCCCGTGGCCTCTCTGTCAAGTTCCGATCCTGTCCAGGCTTTGTCGCGCGCCGCCAGCGGCGGGGAGAGAGCCGTACGTGGCGTGTTTGCTCCCGGCGCCGGGGCATGCAGCAAGACCCGGCGCCGGTGCTCAGAACGGCAGTTCCGGCTGGGCGCCGGCGGGGTGGTCGATGATGGCTTCGGTGCGGCCTTCGGCCAACTGCAGCGTCACGCGCTCGTGGTTGAGCAGCTCCAGCGGCGAGCGCACGGCGCGCCCGTCGGCCTTCTGCACGATGGCGTAGCCCCGCTCCAGCACCGCCTGTGGGTTCATCGCCTCCAGCGTGCCGGCCAGTCGCACCAGCGTCAGCCGATGCCTGCCCACCCAGCCGTCGCCGGCGCGGTGCAGCGCTTCGCTCAGGCGGTCGAGTTGCTGGACGTGCTGCGCCAGGTCCGGACGGTGGCGTCGAAGCCGGCTCTCGGCCAACTGCAGGCGCCAGCGGCGTTGCTCGAGCAGCCCCTGCACGTGCCGCCGCAGCCGGTCTTCGGCCAACCTTAGCGATTCGCGCTGACGGCGCAGGTGCTCGCCGGGGTGCTTCAGCCGGCGCGACAGGAAGTCGAGCCGCTGCGCCTTGTCGGTGAGCAGCCGGCCGAGCGCCCGCGCCAGGTGGCGCCGCGCCAGTTCGACCTGACCCTGCAGGTGTTCGCGGCTGGGCGAGACCAGCTCGGCGGCGGCGGTCGGGGTCGGCGCGCGGCGGTCGGCGACGAAGTCGCTGATGGTGAAGTCGGTTTCGTGGCCGACGCCGCTGACCACCGGGATCGGGCAGGCGGCGATGGCACGCGCCACCCCTTCCTCGTTGAACGACCACAGGTCCTCGATGCTGCCGCCGCCGCGGCAGACGATCAGCACGCCCACCTCGCGCCGCTCGCCGGCCCGCTGGATCGCGGCGGCCAGTTGCTCGGCCGAGCCCTGGCCCTGCACCTGGGACGGGTAGAGGATGACCGGGATGCTCGGCATGCGCCGGCGCAGCGTGGTCACCACGTCGCGCAGCGCGGCCGCGGCCGGCGAGGTGACGATGCCGATGGCGGCCGGGTGCGCCGGGATCGGCCGCTTGCGGGCGGCATCGAACAGGCCTTCCGCAGTCAGCTTCTGCTTCAGTTTTTCGTAGGCCTCGAACAGGCGGCCGAGGCCGGCCGAGCGCATGCTGTCGACGTTGATCTGGTATTCGCCGCGCGCCTCGTACAGCGTCACCAGGCCCTTGAGCTCGACCTGCATGCCCTCGCCGGGGCGAAAGCCGAGCCCGGCCAGCTTGTGGCGGAACATCACGCAGCGGATCTGCGCGCTGCCGTCTTTCAACAGAAAGTAGGCGTGACCCGAGGCGGCCAGCGTCAGGTTGGAAATCTCGCCGCCGATCCATAGCGCCGGCAGACCACTTTCCAGCAGGTCGCGCGCCATGCGGTTGAGTGCCGAGACGCTGATGACGTCGTTATGGGTTTGGTCGAAAATCATGGTTGTCAAGTCATCCACAGCAAAAAAGTCCCGCGTCGCGGAGTCGGGTCCAGCGGGCAAGACGACGGGTCGTGCCGCATTGTGCGTAGTGCGTATTCAATGTAATCAACGACTTAGTCGTTGTGCTCAATGTGTGGGCGAGAACGTGGGGAGCCTTGCCTGGCAATCCTTCCGGGTATTTTTCCCAGGCTTGTCCACAATTTTATCCACAGCTTTTGTGGATGATCCGGAATTCCCCTTATAAATTCATGGTTTAGCCATCTCTCTTGGAGCCACGTGGCAGCTGCTGCCGAGCGGTTGCCGAACCCCGGGCAAACCGGCTACAGTCTACCGTTTGTGATACGTCTTGGAGAATGCCTGTGGGGTCCATCATCGAAGCGGCAGGCTGGCCCATCTGGGCCATTATCGTCGCCTCCGTCATCTCGCTGACCATCATTTTCGAGCGTTTTTTCAGCTTGCGTCAGTCGCTGGTGGCGCCGCAGGGGCTGCTGGGGCAGACCTTGCAGGAATATCGCCGCGCCGGCGCAACGCAGGAACTGCTGCAGTTGCTGGGCCAGCATTCGCCGCTGGGGCGGCTGTTCGCCGCCGGGCTGCGCAACGCCGATGCCAGCCGTGAGGTCATGAAAGAGTCGATCGAGGACGAGGGACGCCTGGTGGCGCACCAACTGGAACGCTACCTCACCACGCTCGGCACCATCGCCGCCATGGCGCCGCTGCTGGGGCTGCTCGGCACGGTGATCGGCATGATCGAGATCTTCGGTTCGCAGGCACCGTCCGGCACCAATCCTACCGCACTGGCGCACGGCATTTCCGTGGCGCTCTACAACACCGCGTTCGGCCTGATCGTGGCGATCCCCAGCATGATGTTCTACCGCCATTTCCGCGCCCAGGTCGACGCCCTGCTGGTCGACATGGAGTCGCAGGCGGTGAAGCTGGTGGAAGTGCTGCACGGCGAGCGCAAGAACGGCAACGGCAACCACTGAGGCGCGGCATGAACTTTCGACGTGGCCGGCACCGGGAAGAACCGGAAATCAACTTCATCCCTCTGATCGACCTGCTGCTGGTGATCCTGATCTTCCTGATGGTCACCACCACCTATTCGCGCTATTCCGAACTGAAGATCAACCTGCCGGCGGCGCAGGGCGCGGCACAGGCGGAAAAGAGCAACGAGATCGACGTGGCGGTGTCGCCCGCCGGCGACATGATGGTGGGCGAGGTCAAGCTGCCGGCCGGTGATCGCGACGGTCTGGTGGCGCGCCTGAAGGACCTGGCCGCCGGCAAGCATGCCGTGGTGGTGGTGATCAACGCCGACGCCAAGGCCAGCCACCAGTCGGTGGTGGGGGTGATGGAGGCGGCGCGGCTGGCCGGGCTGACCCAACTGACCTTCGCCACGCAACTCCCTTCCGACGCTCGGCCGTGAAGGCGATCGAGCGCCACTGGTACCATCCCCGCGCCTGGCTGACCGTGCTGCTCGCCCCGCTGGAGGGGCTGTTCGCCGCCGTGTCGGCGCTGCGTCGCACCCTCTACCGTCGCGGCGTGTTCCGCTGCGAGCGTCTGCCCGTCCCGGTCGTCGTGATCGGCAACATCAACGTCGGCGGGGTGGGCAAGACGCCACTGACGCTGGCGCTGATCGAGGCGTTCCGGGCGCGTGGCGTGGCGGTCGGGGTGATCAGCCGCGGCTATGGCGGCCAGCACGAGGCTCCAACCGAAGTCGGGCCCCACTCCACGGCGGCCGAGGTCGGCGATGAGCCGCTGCTGATGGCCGCCGGGGGCGCCCCGGTGGTGGTCGGGCGTGACCGCGTCGCGGCGGGGCGCCTGTTGCTCGAGCGCCATCCTGAGGTGCAGTTGATTCTCAGCGACGACGGACTGCAGCATTACCGGCTGGGGCGCGACCTGGAACTGGTGGTGCTGGATGGCGCACGCGGCATCGGCAACGGGCGCCTGCTGCCCAACGGGCCACTGCGCGAGGCGGCCGGGCGGCTGCGTTCGGTCGACGCGATCGTGCTCAACGGCCCCCTTGCCGATGCCGCGCACTGGCTGCCCGCCGCGGTGCCGCGCTTTGCCATGACGCTCGAGCCGGGCGCCTTCGTCTCGCTGGCCGAGCCGGGGCGGATGCGCAGTGCCGCCGATTTCGCCGGCGAACGGCTGGTGGCGCTCGCCGGCATCGGCCATCCCGAACGCTTTTTCCGCACCCTCGAACAACTGGGCCTCGATCCCGGCCGGCGGCTCGCTTTTCCCGACCACCACGCTTTCCAGCCGCAGGACATTCCGGACGATGCCGATGCAGTACTGGTGACGGCCAAGGACGCCGTCAAGTTGCACTGCGTCAATCGTGCTAGACTATGGGTCCTGCCGGTCCGGGCGCGGCTCGCCCCGGACCTTGCCGACTGGATTCTTGCCCGATTGAAGATACGACATGGACGCTAAATTTCTCGACATTCTGGTGTGCCCGCTGTGCAAGGGCCCGCTGGTGTACCGCAAGGCCGAACAGGAGCTGGTGTGCAAGGGCGACCGGCTGGCGTTTCCCATCCGCGACGGCATCCCGATGATGCTGGAGAGCGAGGCGCGCGAGTTGCCGGCCGAGGAAGAGGTGGAATGAACCGCGGCTTCACCGTGGTGGTCCCGGCGCGCATGGCGTCGAGCCGGCTGCCCGGCAAGCCGCTGGCCGACATCGCCGGCAAGCCGATGGTGGTGCGGGTGGCCGAGCAGGCTGCCGGGTCGGCCGCGCGCGCGGTGATCGTCGCCACCGATCATCCCGACATCGCCGCCGCTTGTGCCGAGCACGGCGTACGCGCGGTGATGACCCGGGCAGACCATGCCAGCGGCACCGACCGCCTGGCCGAGGTCGCCGCCACGCTCAGCCTGGCCGCCGACGAGATCATCGTCAACGTGCAGGGCGACGAACCGCTGATCGACCCGGCGCTGATCGACCGCCTGGCCGGCCTGATGGCCGAATCCGGCGTGCCGATGGCGACGCTGGCGCATCCCATCCACTGTGCCGCCGACGTGTTTAATCCCAACGTCGTGAAAGTGGTGCTTGACCGGACCGGCCGTGCTCTTTATTTTAGTCGGGCACCCATCCCCTATGCCCGAGATGCGTTCGCTCAGGATGTGAACGTTTTGCCGCCCGAGCTACCGGTTCTGCGGCACATCGGCATGTACGCCTACCAGGCGGGTTTTCTCTCTACCTACACTTCGCTGACGCCCGCGCCGCTGGAAACGTTCGAGGCGCTGGAGCAGTTGCGCGTGCTGTGGCACGGCTACCCCATCATGGTGGCCACCGTCGCCGACGCGCCGCCAGCCGGAGTCGATACGCCAGATGATCTCGAGCGGGTGCGTGCTCTGTTCGCCACCCGCTCGAAAAACGATTAGCACAAAAGACGAAACGCAAACTTTGACGGGAGAGTAATTCATGAGAATGATTCTGTTGGGCGCTCCGGGCGCCGGCAAGGGCACCCAGGCCAACTACATCAAGGAAAAGTTCGGCATTCCGCAAATCTCCACCGGCGACATGCTGCGCGCCGCGGTGAAGGCGGGTACCCCGCTGGGCCTGGAAGCCAAGAAGATCATGGACGAGGGTGGCCTCGTGCGTGACGACATCATCATCGGTCTCGTCAAGGAGCGCATCGCCGAAGCCGACTGCGCCAACGGTTTCCTGTTCGATGGTTTCCCGCGCACCATTCCGCAAGCCGAAGCGATGAAGGAAGCCGGCGTTGCCATCGACTACGTGGTGGAAATCGACGTGCCGGACGCACTGATCGTCGACCGCATGTCCGGCCGCCGCGTGCACGTGGCTTCCGGCCGCACCTACCATGTCAAGTACAACCCGCCCAAGGCGGAAGGTCGTGACGACGTCACCGGCGAAGAGCTGATCCAGCGCGACGACGACAAGGAAGAAACCGTGCTCAAGCGTCTGGCGGTCTACCACGAGCAGACCGAAGTGCTGGTTGGCTACTACTCGCAACAGGCCGCTGCTGGCGACGCTACGGCGCCGAAATACGTCAAGATCGACGGCACCCAGGCGGTGGAAGCGGTACGCGACCAGGTGTTTGCCGCTTTGGGTTGATCGAGACGGCAAGACGATGAAAAAGGACGGTCAGACCGTCCTTTTTGCGCCTGGGGGGCTGCGCACGCCCTCCAGGCTACGCCCTGGCTCAGAAAGGTGCCTGACAGGGGATGTCCAGGGTGAAGACCGAGCCCTGGCCCGGCTGGCTTGCCACCGTTAGGGTGCCGCCCAGCGGCTGGCGTGCCTTGCTGTTGGCGAGGTAGAGCCCGAGCCCGCGGTGTTCCTGTCCGCCGCGGGTGGTGAAAAACGGCTCGAACACCCGGTCCAGGTTTTCCGGAGCGATGCCGCAACCGCTGTCGCTGATGCTGATGCGGACGTGCCGCTCGTCCCGCAAGGCGCTCTCCAGCCGTATCCGGCCACGTTGTCCCGCTTGGAAGGCGTGGAGCGTGGCATTCTCCAGCAACTGGCTCACCACCTGGAACAGTGCACCCGGATAGCTGTCCATCAGCACGTCGAGTTCCCCGTGCAGTTCGATGTCCAGGTTGGCGCTCTCGCGCTGTGGCTTCAGGTTGCGGACGATTTCTTCCAGGTAGGCCGTCAGCGGGAATTGACGCCGCGTCTCGCCGGTCTGGTCCTGTGCGATCTGGCGGAAGCTATGGACCAGGTCCGCCGCGCGTTCCGCACTGGAGAGCAGTAGCTGGCAGCTCTCTTCGGTATGCGCCAGATAGTCCAGGAATTCGCTCTTCTTGATGGTCCCGGCGTTAAGGCTCTCCGTCAGGTAATGGGTGGTGTTGGCGAGGCTGGAGGCGGTGCTCAGCGTGACCCCGATCGGGGTGTTGATTTCATGGGCGACGTCGGCCCCAAGCCGCCCCAGCGTGGCCGGGTTCTCGCTTTCCTCCAGGGTCTGTTGTGCCAGCTCAAGCTGCTGGAAGGCCTGTTGGGCGCGCTGCTTCTCTTCCTGTGCTTGGGCATCGGCACGCTGCAGGGTGACGAGGTCGAGGCGCCGTTGCTCGCCAAGGCGCCGCGCGCTGTCGAGAAGGGGGCGAACTCCTGGCTGACGGCGCCGGTGTTGTCGGCGGCGGGTTCTGGTGCGCTCTGGGCTAGCGCCTTCTCCAGCTGTTGTCGCAGCTGGTCCAGCGGTTGCCGCAGGTGGCGCTGCAGCGCGTAGCGCAGCAGAAGCCACAGCCCCCCGTCCAGCAGCAGCACCTGCAGCAGCAGGTCGAGACGGCGTTGCTGCTCCTTGAGCCGCAGCGATTCGCGGCTCAGGTAGACCGTGGCCTGGGCGAGCTGTTCCTGCTTCAGGTAGGTGATGGCAAAGCTGAGCCGGTCGTCCGCCGGCGGCTGGTCGGCAGGCGTCATGTCGCGCACGGCGCGCCCATCGCGGATACGGCCGAGATTGAGCCCTGCATCGCCCTGGATGCGGATGGCCTCCACCGCTGACCAGGCCAGCTCGGCGTCGAGCAGCTGCCGCAGGTAGGGTTCGTCGAGCTGCCAGACGCCATGCGGCAAGGTGAGCTCCAGTCGATGGGTCAGCGACTTTCTGAGCGCCATGTACTCGCTTTGATCCTGTCGCCGGCTGTAATCGTTGCAGACCACGCCCAGCACTGTGAGCAGCAGGGTGGCGCCGCCGAGCAGCCAGATTGCCAGTTTTCCCGTGAACGTACGCATAGCCCCTTTCTGCACTAGCCGTGTCTTTTATCCTATATGTTGACCATGTAAAAGCAAAAAAACACAAACCGGGTAAATACGATCGCTGCTGGTTCAGGCATCGTGCTGCGAGGGACTTGTCATGAGAACGAGAACATTGCTGGCCGGGCTGCTGCTGCTGTCAGGCGTTCCGGCCTGGGCCTTGGAATGGCAGGGGACGACGGCAGGGGCCACGGCCACGAGTGGCATCCTCGCCGCTACTGCCGGGAGGCTGCCGGGTTGCGGCGACGGGCCGGGTGATGTCGCCTGTCGCGAGCGCAGGCGGGACGCCGCACCGACAAGGCGCGTGGCGGTGTCCTCGAGCGCGCTGCCCGAGGCCCGGAGGACGGCACCGTATCGGGCGAGGGTGTTCAGCGACCGCGGCCGCCGGATGGTCCCGCGCACGGTGCTGCTCGACGACGCAGTCTCCGGCATGGCCAGGGGTGGGGTGGCCGCCATGACCGGGACGGTGGCCATGGCGCAGCTGGGAAGGGAGTGACGGGAGGGGTGGGCCGGGCAGCCTGCCCGGTCCATTTCAGCTGGCGTGCGCCGCCGCGGCGTTTCTGGTCGGCAGCTTCTGCAGCAACAGGCCGGAGAGGATCAGGCCGAGTCCGATCAGGGTCGAGCCGAGGATGGGCTCGCCGATCACCAGCCAGATCAGCACCAGCGACAGCAGCGGCGACAGGAAGATCAGGTTGGCGATCTTGGCGGTGCTGCTGGTCAGTTTCATCGCCGTGAGCCACATGACGAAGGTGAAGCCCATCTCGAGCGCGCCGACGTAGGCGGCACCCGCGATCCCCTGCCAGGCCACCGGGCGCAGTTCACCGCTGAGCGCGCACCAGATCACGATGAGGGGCAAGGCCAGCAGGAAGTTGAGGGTGAGTCCCAACACCGGTTCACGCTGGTCGCGCGTGTTGAAGATCCAGTAGCCGGCCCACAGCAGCGTGGAGAGCAGGGCGTAGCCGACCCCGGCCAGACTGGAAAAATGCAGCGTCAGCAGCTCGCCGCGCGTGCCGATCACCAGCACGCCGAGATAGCAGATCAGCGCCGCCAGCGCATCGCGTCCTTTCAGCGGCTGTTTCAACAGCGGCACCGCCAGCAGCGTCATGGTCAGCGCCCAGGTGTAGTTGATCGCCTGGGCTTCCTGTGCCGGCAGCAGCGAGTAAGCCTGGAACAGGATCAGGTAGTAGAGGAAGGGGTTGATCGCGCCCAGGATCAGCGAGCGTCGCCAATGTTGGCCGAAGGCGGTTTTCAATTCGCCGAGGCGGCCCTGGCACAACAGGATGAGCAGCAGCGACAGCAGCGAGAACGCGGTGCTGTAGAGTACCAGCTGCGCCGGGCTGAGGTGCGCCAGGCTGATCTTGAAGGCGGTGGCCACGGTCGACCACGCCAGCACGGCGGACAGGCCGTAAGCGTAGGCTTGCTTTTGGCGACTCAAAGGGGACTCCTGGATGGGGTGGGGTTGCCCGATTGTAGCGGCTGACCTTAGGACTGGCCATCATTGGAGACTGGATACAATGACCGTCCGACTCAGCCGTGTACGCCTGTGCGCGCCTGGTTGATCATGCGCGACAACAGTGGCACGGTCGCGGCAGCCGTGAGCCCGACCGGGCCTTGCTCGGTGCGGGTATAGGCATCGCCCGCCAGTCCGTGCAGGTGCACCCCCAGCGCGGCGGCGTCGAACGCGGCCAGTCCCTGCGCCAGCAAGGCGGCCACCAGCCCGCTCAGCACGTCGCCCTGGCCGGCCACCGCCAGCGCCGGGCCGCCGCTGGTGTTGAGCCGGTAATAGCCGTCGGGGCGCACGATCAGGCTGCCGGCCCCCTTGAGCACCACGACGCTGTCGAGGCGCTGCGCTAGCGTTCGTGCGGCAGCGAGCCGGTCGGCCTGCACCTCGGCCGTGCTGCACGCCAGCAGGCGCGCGGCCTCGGCCGGATGGGGGGTGAGGACGATCTCCCCCTGGCGCCGGCTCAGCACCTGTTGCAGCGCACTGTCGCCGGCCAGCAGGTTTAGTGCATCGGCATCCAGCAGCAGCGGGACGTCGGTGTCGAGTAGCCCGGCCAGCCACTGGCGGGCGCAGCTGCCTTGCCCCAGCCCGGGGCCGATGGCGACGGTGTCGGCACGGGGCAGCGTGGTGCTCGGCTCGAGCGCTTGGATCATCAGCTCGGGAGCCGCCGGATCGACGGCCAAGCGGTCATCCAGTGTCGCCAGATGCACCTTGCCGGCGCCGCCCGCGTAGGCGGAGCGTCCGGCGAGCAGGGGGGCGCCGAGCATGCCGCGCGCGCCGCCGATCACCAGCACGCAGCCGAAGCGTCCCTTGTGGCTGTCATTGGCGCGTGCCGGCAGCAGGGCCAGCGGGCGGTTCAACTCGCCCTCTGCGGCGGGGCAGAGTTCGCTGGGGTAGTCCAGCGGCGCCAGCTCGACCTGCCCTGCCAGGTCGGCGCCAGCCGCCATGTAGAGCCCCGGTTTGTAACTGAGGAACGTCAGCGTGTGGCTGGCACGGATGGCAACGTTGGCGACGGTGCCGCGGTACGGGTCGAGGCCGGAAGGGGTGTCCAGCGCCAGGACTGGAATGGCCAGCGCGTTTAGCTGGCGGATGGTATCCAGCCACGGTGCGGCGAAGTCGCGCGCGAGGCCGATGCCGAACAAGCCGTCAATGATCAGGGCCGGTGGAGGGGCGTCTTCGGCCAACGTGGAGCGCGGCTGCAGGCCGGCCGCCAGCAGCGCCTGCAAGGCGGCTTGGGTGGTGGGGGAGGTCGGTATGGCGGGCAGCAGCAGGTCGACGTGATAGCCGCGCTGGTGCAGCAGCAGCGCGGCCTGCAGCGCGTCGCCACCATTGTTGCCCGGACCGGCGGCGACCAGCACGTGAGCTCCCGGGGTCAGGTGTGCCCCCACCCAGTCGGCGGTGGCGCGGGCCGCCTGCGCCATCAGGTCGAGACCGTGGTCGGCGGCGTCCTGTTCCAACTGGCGCAGCGCGGCCAGGCTCAGTAGTTCGTTAGCTCGCATCGCCAGCACCCTCTTGTGTCTCACCCCAGCGTGGCAGCAGCGCATGGTCGACGCCCAACTGATCCAGTATCCGTGCCACGATGAAGTCGACCATGTCGTCCACGCTTTGCGGGTGGGTGTAGAAGCCGGGAGCGGGGGGCAGGATCACCGTGCCGAGCCGGGCCAGTTTCAGCATGTTTTCCAGGTGGATGACCGACAGCGGCGTTTCGCGCGGCACCAGGATCAGACGGCGGCCTTCCTTGATGGTGACGTCGGCGGCGCGCTCGATCAGGTTGTCCGACATGCCGTGGGCGATGGCGGCGAGTGTGCCCATCGAGCAGGGGCACACCACCATGGCATCGGCCGGGTTGGAGCCCGACGCCACCGGGGCGAACCACTCCTCGCGGCCGAAGGCCTCGAGCTGGCCGAGGGCGGCGCCGCTGCGTTCGGCGAGCCAGTCGCGCAGCTCGGCCGGGCGCGACGGCAGGCTGAGCTGCATCTCCTGGCGCGCCACGACCTGGGCGGCCTGCGACGACAGCACCCAGACCCGCTTGCCGGCCTGAATCAGGCACTCGATCAGGCGCAGGCCGTAGGGCAGGCCGGAAGCGCCGGTCAGGGCGACGGTGACGGTGTGGACGGGGCGCATGAGGATCCTTCTAGAAGCTTGCCGGCGATAATGCCGTTGACCAGCCCGCTGAGCAGGGCGGCCAGGGCGAACGCCGGGACGAAATACAGGATGTTGTCGGACGGGATCAGCCAGGCGCGCGCCAGCAGCAGCTGACCGCCGATATGGCAGAACGCCGCCACCAGGCTGGCGCTGACCGGGCCGAACCAGCGCTTCGGCCAAGCCCGCGTCAGACCGAGCCCGGCCAGGCTGGCGACGCCGCCGGCGAGGCCGAGAAAGAAGCCGGGGGTGAGCAGACTGCCCAGCAACAGGCCGGCACCAAGGATGCGCAGCAGGCTGACCCACACCGCGGCGCGCCAGCCCAGCGTCTCCAGCGCCAGCAGCGTGACTATATTGGCCAGCCCAGGCTTGACGCCGGGCAGCGGCGAGGGGATGCCGGCATCCACCACGGCCAGCACGATGGCCAGCGCGGCGAGCCGCGCGATGCGGTGATCGTGCGGCTGGGCGTAGAGCCAGCGGGTGTCAGAAGTTGAGGCTGTCATAAGGCTGATCGGGCCCGGTCAGTTCGATGCTGGTGGCGTTGGGCAGGCAGATCGCCACCTGTCCCGCCCGCGACAGCCAGCCCTGATGCACGCAGTACTGGCGCGGACTTGGGTCCTGCTTGATGCGCGCCCTGCCGCCCGCGATCTCGACCACGGTCACCCCCAGGGGGCCCTGCACCGGTACCAGCCGGTTGTGCAGCAGGCTCAGGCTGGCGACCCGTTGTCCGCCGGCGCGTATCGTCACGCTGCGCGCCTGTCCCTGCCCCCACAGCTGCCAGGCGAGCCAGCCGGTCAGCACGGCTCCGCCCAGCAGGACCAGCCAGTCGCCGGGCCGGATCAGCCGGCTCATGCGTCCCGCGAGAGCTGGCGATGGCGCAGCAGGACCTGCTCGTTGGCAAAACTCCTGGCCAGCGCTTCGGCGATGAAGACCGAGCGGTGCTGGCCGCCGGTGCAGCCGATCGCCACCGTCAGGTAACTGCGGTTGTCCTGGCGAAACGCCGGCAGCCACTTGGCGACGAACTGGCGGATGTCGCCGAGCAGCTCGTCCACCATCGGATATTGGGCGAAGTAGGCCGCGATCGGCGCGTCCTGCCCGGTGAGCGGGCGCAAGGTGTTGTCGTAGTAGGGGTTGGGCAGGCAGCGCACGTCGAACACGAAGTCGGCGTCGAGCGGCACGCCGTGCTTGAAGCCGAACGACTCGAAGATGATGGTCAGACGGTTGTCGTCGGCCTCGACCAAGTCGTTGACCCAACTGCGCAAGGTGTTGGCCGACAGCTCGCTGGTATCGAGACGCGCACCCAGTTCGCGGATGCTCTCGAGCAGTTCCTGCTCCTTGCGGATGCACTCTTCCACCGTCAGGCCGGAGCCGGACAGCGGGTGGCGGCGGCGGGTTTCGGAGAAGCGCTTGACCAGGGTGTCGGTCTTGGATTCGAGAAACAAGAGGCGCACGTCGATGCCGCGTTCGCGCAGTTTCTGCATTTCCACCGGCAAGGCCCCGAGCGAGGGACTTGAGCGGGTATCGACGCTGATGGCGATGCGCTCGTAGCCGTAGGTGGCGTAGATCGCGACCGCCTCGCGCAACATGGTGGCCGGGAGGTTGTCGACACAGTAGTAGCCGGCGTCTTCCAGGGCACGCAACGCCACCGATTTGCCCGAGCCGGACAGGCCGCTAATCAGTATCAGGCGCATGCTCTTGTTCCCTGAGGAAGTTGGTATGCCGTTCGATGAACTCGCGGGTGCTGTCGATACCGCGTAATTGAAGAATATAGTTTCGCACGGCGGCTTCAACCAGAACCGCCAGGTTGCGGCCGGCGGCGACCGGCAGCACCACCTTGCGCACCATCACGCCGATGATGTCCTGCGTCTCCGACTGGATGTTGAGGCGGTCGAGCGCCTGCATCGCCTGGTCGTTGGCCTTGACCAGGTGGATGATCAGCTTGAGCACCTTTTTCGGCCGTACCGCGGTTTCGCCGAAGATGGTGCGGATGTTCAGGATGCCCAGGCCGCGTACTTCGAGGAAGTCGCGCAACAGCGGCGGGCAGCGCCCTTCCAGGGTTTCCGGCCCGATGCGGTAGAGCTCCACGGCGTCGTCGGCCACCAGGCCGTGACCGCGCGAAATCAGTTCCAGCGCCAGTTCGCTCTTGCCCATGGCCGAATCGCCCATGATCAGCACGCCGATTTCCAGCACGTCGAGGAACACCCCGTGCAGCACGGTCGAGACCGCCAGCGCGCGCGCCAGATAGATGCGCAGCACATCCATCAGGTAGGGGCTCTCCAGCGGCGTGGTCATCAGCGGCACGTTGTGGGTGTGGCAGTAGTCGCGCAGCAGCTTGGGCACCGGCTGACCGTTGGCCACCATCACCACCGACATGCTCTTGTGGAACAGCTGATCCAGCGCGGTCTTGGCGGCCGACTGCTCCAGGCGGTCGAGGTACTCGACTTCGGCCGGGCCCAGCACCTGCACCCGGTTGGGGTGGATGAAGTTGAGGTGGCCCACCAGCGCCAGCAGCGGACGCTGCTCGTCGTTGCCGATCAGGTTGTCGGCTCCGCCGGTCCCGGCAACCCAGCTCAGGTTCAGTTTGTGCTGGTTGTCGTGGTAGAGCTTGCGAACGCTTATGCTAGGCATTGGGAGACCATTCGGTCAGCAGGGTGTAGAGCTCGTCGGCATTCTGGGCGGCGAGCAGCTTCTCGCGCAGTGGCCGGCTGGAGAAAAGTTGGGCCAGTTCCGACAGCACCTGCAGGTGCAGGTCGGTGGCCTGTTCCGGCACCAGCAGCACGAACAGGATCTGTACCGGCTTGCCGTCCGGGGCGTCGAAGGGAATCGCCGATTTGAGGCGGATCAGTACACCGGCCGCCTCTTTCAGACCACGGGCGCGGCCGTGCGGAATGGCCACACCTTGCCCGAGCCCGGTGGAGCCGAGCTTCTCGCGGGCGAACAGGCACTCGAACACTTCACTGCGCGCGATGCCGCGGGTGTTCTCGATCAGGAGGCCTACCTGCTCGAAGACGCGCTTCTTGCTGGCCACGTCGAGGTCGAGCAGGACGTTGTCCCGAGTTAGGATTTTGCCGATCAGGCTCATAGGGGTCTGTTGAGAGCTGCCAAAAACCCGACGATTCTAGTTGCTTTGGTGTGACAGAGAAAGGACTGTGCAAAGCAAAGCGGGAACCTGATGGTTCCCGCTTTATCAATCAAGGGCTTAGAGTGTGGCTTCTGGCGCCGGGGCCGGTGTCGGAATGGCCCGGTGTTCGCTCAGCTTTTCCTTGTGCTTGAGAACCTGTCGATCCAGCTTGTCCATCAGGAGGTCGATGGCGGCGTACATGTCCGACTCGGTGGCTTCGACGTGGATGTCTTTGCCGGAGAGATGGACGTTGACCTCGGCCTTCTGGACCAGCTTGTCCACGGACAGGGTCACCGCCACGTCGATCACGTGGTCGACATGACGGGTAATGCGTTCGAGCTTGCTTTCGATGTAATCACGCAGCGGTTGGGTAACGTCGAGGTGGAGACCGGTTACTTTGAGGTTCATACCTTACTCCTTCTTGTGTTGGCTGCCCGGCGGATGCTGCCGGGCATGCTGATGATTCAATCCAAGGTCAGAGGACCTTGCGCAGATTGACCGGTGGAATCTGCATGGCTTCACGATACTTCGCTACGGTGCGTCTTGCAACCTGTATGCCCTGTTTTGCGAGCTCGTCGGCCAGGGCGCTGTCGGAGAGGGGTTTGGCGCGGTTTTCGGCGTCGATCATCTGGCGGATGTGCGCCTTGATGGCGGTGGCCGAGCACTCGCCGCCGCTGTCCGTTTCCAGTGCGCTGCCGAAGAAATACTTCAGCTCGAACAGGCCGCGCGGGCACAGCAGGTATTTCTGCGTCGTCACACGGGAGACCGTGGATTCGTGCAGTTCCAGCTCATCCGCAATGTCGCGCAGGATGAGTGGACGCATGGCTACTTCACCGTGTTCAAAGAACGCTTGCTGTCTTTCGACTATAGATTCCGCCACTTTCAGGATGGTGTCAAATCGTTGCTGAATATTCTTCACCAGCCATTTCGCCTCCTGTAGACGCGAGCTCATTTCACCGCCGCCGCCGCGGTTTTCGCTGAGCATCTGGGCGTACATCTGGTTGACGCGCAGGCGCGGCACGGCGGCGTTGTTGAGCTCGGCGCGCCAGCGCCCCTTGACGCGGCGCACGGCGATATCCGGGATGATGTAGCGGGTGTCGTCGACGCCGAAACCGGAGGCCGGGCGCGGGTTGAGGCGGGCGATCAGGGACTGGGCCTGCTTCAGTTCGGCGTCGCTGACGTCGAAGAGACGCTTGAGCCGGGTGTAGTCGCGATTGCCGAGCAGGGTCAGGTGCTCGCGGACGATGGCGTGCGCCAGGGCCTTGCCCGGGGTGCTGTCGGGCAGCTGGGCCAGCTGCAGCGCCAGCGACTCGGACAGCGAGCGGGCGCCGACCCCCTGCGGTTCGAACTGCTGCAGCAGTTTCAAACCGAACGCCAGTTCGTCTTCCTCGATGCCCAGTTCCAGCGGCAGCGAGGCGGCCAGTTCCTGCAGGTCGATCGTGAGGTAGCCGTCTTCGTCCAGTTCCTCGATCAAGAGCTGCACGATGGCGCAGTCGCGCTCGGGCAGGGCGATTTCGCCCAGCTGCGCCAGCAGGTGTTCGCGCAGAGTGACCGGGCGCGGCACGTTGGCCATCGGGTCGTAATCGTCGCCGTCTTCTCCGCGCCGGCTGCCGCTGCCCCAGTCGGTGAGTTCGCCGCTGCTGTCCTCGCGTTCCGGTTCCTGGCGCTCGGGCTCGGCCTCGCTGCCGGCGGCCTCGGTCGGCGTGTTGTCGGCGACCGGCTCGTCGCCCCGCTCCAGCAGCGGGTTGTCCTGCAGGAAGCGCTCGACTTCGGTTTGCAGGTCGACGGTGGACAGTTGCAGCAGCCGGATCGACTGTTGCAGTTGCGGGGTCAGCGTGAGCTGCTGCGAGACCTTGAGCTGTAGCGACTGCTTCATGGCGATTACAGGTGGAAATGTTCGCCCAGGTAAACCTGGCGAACTTTTTCATTGTCGACGAGGGCCTGCGGCTTGCCGGAGGCCAGGACTGCACCGTCGCTGATGATGTAGGCGCGGTCGCAGATGCGCAGCGTTTCGCGTACGTTGTGGTCGGTGATCAGTACGCCGATGCCGCGCTCCTTGAGGAAGGAGATGATCTTCTGGATGTCGATCACGGCGATCGGGTCGACCCCGGCGAAAGGTTCGTCGAGCAGGATGAAGCGCGGGCGGGTGGCCAGCACGCGGGCGATCTCGACGCGGCGGCGCTCGCCGCCGGACAGGGCCAGCGCGTTGCTTTCCCGGAGGTGGGCGATGTTGAGGTCGTCCAGCAGCAGCGTCAGTTCCTGTTCCAGCTCCTCGCCCTTGAGGCCGGCGATCTCGAGGATGGCGCGGACGTTTTCGTCCACCGTCATCTTGCGGAAGATCGATGCTTCCTGCGGCAGGTAGCCGAGCCCGAGGCGGGCGCGCTGGTGCATCGGGAAGTGGGTGATGTCCTGCTGGTCGAGCTGGATGCGGCCGTCGTCGGCGCTGACCGGGCCGACGATCATGTAGAAGCTGGTGGTCTTGCCGGCGCCGTTGGGCCCCAGGAGGCCGATCACCTCGCCGCTTTCGATGTTGAGCGAGACGTCCTTGACCACGGTGCGCTTCTTGAAGCGCTTCTTCAGCCCGGTGACGTTCAGTACGCTGGCGTTCATGGCTGCTGTCCGGTGGTTTGCGGTTGCAGGATGACGGTGATGCGGCCCTTGTTGGGACCGGTGGCGGCGCCGCCCTTGACCTGGTAGGTCTGGCTCTGGGTGTTGTAGGTGATGACGTCGCCGATCACCAGGTCTTCGCCGCGCTTGACGCGGGCGTTGCCGGTGAGCACGGCGGTGTTGGTGATGCCGGTGTAGTCGAGGCGGCTGGCCTCGGCCTTCGATGTATTCGTCCTTGCCGTCCATCTTCTGGCGGAAGGTGACCACCTTGCCGGTGGCCTGCACCGTCTGGTTGCCCTTGTCGTCGCGGGTGACGACGACGCGGTCGGCGTTGACGCGCAGCGTGCCCTGCGTCACCACGACGTTGCCTTCCCACACGGTGTGGCCTTTGAGCTGGTCGAGGGTGCCGCTGTTGGCGTTGATTTCGATCGGTTTGCTCTGGTCGGCTTTTTCCGCCAGAGCGGCCGTGGCGCTGCACAGTCCGGCCAGCACGGCCAGCGTCAGGGTGAATTTATTTCGCATAGACGACCCTTGCATTCGAGAGCAGTTTCAGCAGGCCGGCGCGCTGGTCGTAGGTGAAGCCGACCGAACGGGCTACCGACGTGCCGTAATGGATGGTGACCGGGGCCGCGGAGCGGGCCAGACGCTTGTCGAGGTCGACGTACATCACCGAGGTGTCGACGCGGGTTTCCGGGCGCTGCGCGTCGGCCGGCTTGAACAGCGTCACCTGGCGGTCGAAGAAGGCCTGGCGGGTCTTGTTGTTGTAACGACCGGTCTGGCCGCGCACGTCGTACTGCAGCACGCCGGCGGCGAAGACCTGCAGCGTGGGGGCGTCGAAGAACAGGTCGTCCTTGCCCGGGTACTGCCACATGCGCTGGGCGCTGAGCTGGTCTTGTACCTTGCCTGTGGTGTCGTAGCGCAGGGCGGTGAAGTGCTCGGCGACGAATTCGGGCTTGTTCGGGTCGAGCGCGCGCGTCTCCGGCGTCCAGCGCGAGATCTGGTCGAGCCAGAACGTCAAGAGGCCGGTCAGGGCCAGGAGGACGATGGGAAACAGCCGCTGGGCGCGCAGGATCATGCCAGGTACCTGTTCATCACCTCATCGAAGCTGCCCTGGGCCTGCATGATGAGCTCGGAGAGTTCGCGCACCGCGCCCTGGCCGCCGCCGAAGCCGGTGACGTAGTGGGCGTTCTGGCGCACCAGGCTGGGGGCGTCGGGCACCGCCACGGCGAGGCCGACGCGGCGCATCACCGGCAGGTCGACCACATCGTCGCCGATGTAGGCGCAGGCGTCGGCGTCGACGCCGGCTTGGGCGAGCAGGGTCTGAAACGCGCCGACCTTGTTCTCGACGCCCTGGAAATAGTAGTCGATGCCCAGCCCGCGTGCGCGGTGCTCAACGCAGCGCGCGGCGCGGCCGGTGATAATGGCGAGCTTGACGCCGGTGCTCTGCAGCATCTTCAGGCCGTGGCCGTCGAGGGTGTTGAAGGCCTTGATTTCTTCACCGTCCGGGGTGAAGAAGATGCGGCCGTCGGTGAGGACGCCGTCGACGTCCATGATCAGGAGTTGCACCTTGCGGGCGAGTTCGTGAATCGTTTGCATGCGTGTCCTTATACGATCCGGGCCTGGAGCAGGTCGTGCATATTGAGCGCGCCGACCAGGTGGCCGGCGTCGTCGACGACCAGCAGGCCGTTGACCTTGTGGGTTTCCATCAGCTTGACCGCTTCCGAGGCCAGCCGTTCGGCGCTGATGGTGCGCGGCTGGCGGAACATCACGTCGTCGATGGCGAGGCCGGAGAGGTCGAGGGTCTTGTCCAGGGTGCGGCGCAGGTCGCCGTCGGTGAAGATGCCGACCAGGTTGGCCGAAGCGTCGACCACCGCGGTCATGCCGAGCCCCTTGCGGGTCATTTCCAGCAGGGCGTCCTTGAGCGTGGTGCCGCTTTGCACCACCGGCAGGGTGTCGCCGGCGTGCATCAGGTCGCGCACGTGCACCAGCAGACGCCGTCCCAGGCTGCCGCCGGGGTGCGACAGCGCGAAGTCTTCTTCACGGAACGAGCGCGCCTCCAGCAGCGTGACCGCCAGCGCATCGCCCAGCGCCAGCGCCGCGGTGGTGCTGGAGGTGGGCGCCAGGCCGAGCGGGCAGGCCTCCATCTCGACCGCGGCGTCGAGGTGGATGTCGGCTTCGCGCGCCAGCGTGGAGTCGGGACGGCCGGTCATGGCGATCAGGGTGATGTCCTTGCGCTTGAGCGCGGGCAGGAGCGCGATGACCTCGTCGCTCTCGCCGGAGTTGGACAGCGCCAGCAGCACGTCGCCGTCGGTGATCATGCCGAGGTCGCCGTGGGCGGCCTCGGCGGGGTGCACGAAGAACGCCGGGGTGCCGGTGCTGGCCAGGGTGGCGGCGATCTTGCGGCCGATGTGGCCGGACTTGCCGATGCCGGTGACGACCAGGCGGCCGGCGCAGGCGAGGATGGCGTCGATGGCCGCGAGGAAGGCGCCGTCGAGCCGGGCGCGGAGCGCGAGGATGGCGTCGGCCTCGATCTCGAGTACCCGTTGCGCCTGTTCCAGGCGCTCATGCTGTACTGTCTTGTTCATAAGGTGAAAGTATATCAAGGTTATAATCCGAATAGTCGCGGCCTGGTGCATCTTTTGCTTGGGCGCGTTTGGCCAACCCCTTCACCGCCCCGGAAAGTCCATCCTCGATGCATTCGCTTGCGCCCATTGTCCTCGTGTTGTTGAGCGCCGTCCTCGCCGTCACCCTGTGCCGAACCCTCAAGGTGCCGCCGATGTTGGGCTATCTGGTGGTGGGCTTCCTGGCGGGGCCGGGGGTGATGCAGCTGATTCCGGACGGCGAGGAGACGGCCTTCCTGGGTGAGATCGGCATCGTGTTCATGATGTTCTCGATCGGGCTGGAATTTTCCCTGCCCAAGCTCAGGGCGATGCGCCAGCTGGTGTTCGGCGTGGGCCTGGCGCAGGTGCTGGCGACCCTGCTGCTGATCGCCGGCGTGATTGGCGCGCTGTTCGATTCCGTGCTGGCGGGCTTTGCCGTGGGCGGGGCGCTTGCGATGTCGTCCACCGCGATCGTCAGCAAGCTGCTGACCGAGCGCCTGGAGCTCAACCAGCCGCACGGCCAGCTGGCGATCGGCGTGCTGCTGTTCCAGGACCTGGCGGTGGTGCCGCTGCTGATCCTGCTGCCGGCCTTTGCCGGCGGCAGCGCCACGCTGGGCATGGATCTCGGCCTGGCGGCGCTGAAGGTGGTGGCGGTGATGGCGCTGTTGCTGTCCTTCGGCCAACGTCTGATGCGGCCGTGGTTCCACCTGGTGGCGCGGCAGCGTTCGGGCGAGCTGTTCATGATCAATGTGCTGTTGGTGACGCTGGGGGTGGCCTACCTCACCGAGCTGTCCGGGCTGAGCCTGGCGTTGGGGGCCTTCGTCGCCGGCATGCTGATCTCGGAGACCGAATACCGCTACCAGGTGGAAGAGGACATCAAGCCGTTCCGCGACATCCTGTTGGGCTTCTTCTTCATCACTGTCGGCATGCGCGTGCAGTTGCCGGTGCTGTACACCCATGCCGGCGAAGTGCTGCTGCTGGTGGCGCTGTTGGTGCCGGTCAAGCTCGGCATCGTGTTCGGGCTGGCGCGTGCCTTCGGCCACAAGGCCAACGACGCCATGCGCGGCGCGCTGGCGCTGGCGCAGGGCGGCGAATTCGGCTTCGTGCTGCTGGCGCTGTCGGGCAAGCTCGGGCTGATCGGGGCGCAGACCGAGCAGGCCGCCATCGCCGCGATCCTGCTGTCGATGCTGGTGGCGCCGTTCCTGATCCTGCACGGCGACAAGATCACCCGCCGCCTGATCAAGCAGGACTGGATGATGCAGGCGCTGAACCTGCACCAGATGCTGGTGGAGAGCATGTCGAAGAGCGATCACGTGCTGATCTGCGGCTACGGCCGCAGCGGCCAGGTTCTGGCCCGTCTGCTGGAAACCGAATCGATTCCGTTCTTCGCGCTCGACCTCGACCCGGACCGGGTGCGCGAGGCGGGCGAGGCGGGCGACCCGGTGGTGTTCGGCGACGCCGGCAAGAAGGAGGTGCTGATCGCCGCCGGCCTGATGCGCGCCAAGGCGGTGGTGGTGACCTTCGCCGATACCCACGCCGCGTTGCGCATCCTCAACATGGTGCAGTCCTTGCGCAGCGACCTGCCGGTGATCGTGCGCACCGTCGACGACAGCGACATGGACGTGCTGCGCCGCGCTGGCGCCGACGAGGTGGTGGCCGAGGTGATGGAGGGCAGCCTGATGTTGGCGACCCAGGCACTGATGGTGACCGGGGTGCCGCTGAGCCGCGTGCTGCGCCGCATCCGCGCGGTGCGCGAGGAGCGCTACAGCCTGTTCAAGGGCTTCTTCCGCGGTGCCAGCGACGACGCCGAGGGGCTGGACGAGGCGCAGTTGCCGCGCCTCTTGAGCATCCAGGTGTGCGCCGGGGCGGCGGCCATCGGCCATTCGCTGGGCGAGATCAGGCTGGACGACCTGGGGGTGGAGCTGAAGGCGGTGCGCCGTCACCACATCCGCCGCAGCGAGATCGAGCCGGAGTTCGAGGTGATGCAGGACGACGTGCTGGTGGTGCTGGGCACGCCGGAGCAGCTGGCGCTGGCGGAGACGCGCGTGCTGCAGGGCTGAGCGCTGGCGGATAAAGCGACGGCACCGCCTCGGCCGAGGTCCTGCGCCGTGCCGCGTGCCACGGGAGCGGCTGCGCCTGGCCGAATCAGTCCGGCTGGAACCGGCCGGGCGGCGCTCGCGACGACGGCGTTGACGCGCGCCGAGGCTGCCGGCCTCGGCTTCGGCCAACCTTTGCGGCGAATGGAAGGCGGGGTACGGGGGCAAAAAAGGCCGCAACGGTTTATCCGGTGCGGCCTTCGTCTTGCTGCCGTTACGGCAGGATGGTGGTGATCTGCTTCTTCAACTGCTGCTTCAGCGCGTCCTGCTTCTCGCTCTCGGTCTTCTTGCCCTTGACCATGGCGTTGAAGTCGAGCGCGTACACCGGCGAGTTGATCGGCCCGGTGATCTTGAGCGGCACGTTGACGCCCTTGAGCCGGCTGAACTCGTGCGGGTTGGCCTGCACGTCGAGGGTGTAGTCGATGATGCTCTGGATCAGGTCGAGCTTGCCGCCGCCGCTGACGTTGACCAGCTGCGATGCCAGCTTCAGGTCCTGGTTGCGCGCCACGCCCTGTTCCAGCTGCAGGCTGGCCGACAGTGTGGAGAAGGTGGTCTTCTGGTTGGGGTTGGCCGCCCCGTTCCACTGCTTGAGCTCCGAGGGCAGATTCTTCAGCGCCGCCACCAGGTCGATGCCGCTCAGCGCCCCCTTGTTGAGACTCATCGCCACCGTACCGCTCATGGTGTTGCGCAGCTCGGCGAACGAGGTGCCCTGCGCCCGGACGTCGACCTCGCCGCTGCCGACGCCGTCCAGCCGGCTGAAGTTGAACAGGTCGAGCAACAGCGGACGGATGTGCATGGCGTTGAGCTTCTGCTTCAGTTCCAGCTTCGGCTTCTGTTCGCGCTGCAGCCGCACGCTGCCTTCCAGGCGCCCCTGGTAGATGCTGGCGCTCAGCTGGTCCAGCGCCAGCTGCTGCGGCGTGGCCAGCACGCTGGCGGTGACGTCGTTGACGCGGAAGCGGCCGAAGGCCAGTTCGCCGATGGTGACCTTGCCGCTCAGGTCGACGTAGTCGAGCCAGTCGAGTGGGATCGGCCGGGTGTCCTGGAACAGCGCCACCGCGGCGTTGTCCTTGCTCTCCGGCAGGTAGCGGTTGAGGTCGAGCTTGCCGATGGTGACGGTGGCCTCGTGGCGCGGCTTGAGGAAGCCGTACTGGCTCACCGTGATCGCCATGTCCGAGCCGTCCAGCGTGCCGGCCACGCGCAGATTGAGCTGGTCGTCGTCGAGGGTGCCGTCGAGCGCGCCGTCCATCTTGGCGACCAGCTGGCCGCGCGGCAGCAGCGGGGTGACCACCTGTGCCATCAGCGACAAGGGCTGCATGCGGATCTGGTTCATGCCCAGCAGGGTGAACGGGGCGTTCAGCTTGAGGTTGATGCGCTGGCGGCCGACGCTCCAGCTGAAGTCGCCCGCCATGTGGTCGGCGTTGAGACCGGCCTCGTCGAGCTTGACGTTGTCGAAGCGGGCCACGGCTTCGTAGTGGGTCTGGCCGTAGGTCAGCTGGCCGTCGAGGGTGGCCAGCGGCGTGGTGATTTCCTTGAAGCTGGCGCTGAACGCCGGCACGCGCAGGGTGAAGCCGCTCTTGGGGTTGTCGCTGCTCAGGGTCAGCGCCAGCTGTTCGCCGGTGGCCTGCAGGGCGGCGAAGTTGAGGCGCAGCAGGCCGTTGGCGTTGAGCTTGCTTTCGCCCAGCCCTTCCACTTCGGACATCACCACCGCCTGCAGCTGGCTCAGCGTGACCTGGTCGTCCTGGATCGTCAGCGGCGTCTCCAGCGCCAGCCGCAGCGGACGCCTGCCGCCGCTGAGCAGGGCGCCGACGCTGAGGTGGGCGTCGCCGCGCAGGCCGTCGGCATCCAGGCTGAGCGTGTTCAGGGTCTGGTGGTGCTGGGTCGATTCGTCGAGATAATCGAGTTCGCTCTCGCGCAGGCGCAGCGTGTCGAGCTTGACGCGGAAGCGGCCGGTATCGCGGCGCTGGAACAGGTCGGCGATGGACAGGCTGCTGTCGGGGTGGCGCACCACCTGCACCTTGAGGCCGTCGACGCGCAGCTTGCTTACCTCGAGTTCGCCAAACAACAGCGGCAGCCGGGCCAGGCGCGCTTCCAGATGGTCGACGGTGATGGCGGGGGTGGCGTTGCCGGGTTGGCTGATGTCGATGCGGTCGATGTCGAGGCCGGGGAAGGGCAGCACGTGCGGCTTGATCGCGCCGCGGACGGTGACGTTGCGGTGTTGTTCCTGCAGCACGCGGCCCAGCGTTTCGCGCACGGCGTGTTCGTCGAACTTCCAGAGGATCAGCGATTGCACCACGACCAGCAAGGTCAGCAGCGCGAGGAGACTATAGACGGTAATACGGAGCCAAAGCCGGCCGGAGTTCCATTTCATGCGTTCTGCTCGGTGGGGGCCTGGGCGTCATCGAGTGACTGGGCGGCAAAGGACGTGTCGTGGAGCGGGTGAAGGGAATCGAACCCTCGTCGTAAGCTTGGGAAGCTTCTGCTCTACCATTGAGCTACACCCGCGCACTTGCTTTGAGCGTGCGAATGTAGCCGGTTTTGCCGGGCTTGGCAAGCTGAATCAGGACGCAGGGGAGTGCGGATTCCCGTTCAAACGGTCAGCACTCGTGGCGTTGACATGGGCAGGTTGCGCGCCGGTACCGGTGCCAACAGCTCCATCTGTTGTCGATCGAGTATGTGTATGTGCTTTCCTGATACCGATATCACGCCGGTATCCGAAAGCTCTCGCAGCACCCGGGAGAAGGTTTCCGGCGTCAAGCTGAGCCGTGAGGCGATCAAGTTCTTGTTGGTCAGCAGTTCCACGGTGTCGGCATCATTCTGCCGGCTGCTCTGTCTTATCAGAAATTGGACCATCCTCTGCTTGGCCGAGAAGAGGCTGTAACTCTCGATATCGGCCATCAGGGTGTAGAACTGCCTTCCCATGCAGGTCATGATCTCGCGCGCAAAGGAAAAATTTTCCTGTGCAATTTGCATAATCGGTTCCGGCCGGGTCAGCAGCAGCATGGCGTCATCGGTTGTCAGCGCGTTGGTCAGGAAAGGCTTGTTCAACAGCATTTCACCGATGCCGAAACACTTGTTGCTATCCAGGAGCGCGACGACCTTTTCCCCTCCGTTCAGAAACAGGCAGGTCAGGGATACTTGGCCATAGACAATCCAGTACACGCCGTGGGAAACATCTCCGCGCTGAACGACCGTCGTGTCTTTCTTGAGTCTGATGCATTTTGTGGCGGCAGCCACCCGCTCGAGCTGTGCGTTATCCAAGGCTTGATAAAGCGAGGCGTGGGTCAGGATGCCCTTCAAATTGTGCTCAGAATATGACATGCAATCACCCCCCCTTGCCGATGCAATATTTCCCATTTGCAACTCTGACACCGACTCGCCGGTAGGCTGTTGATCACGATCAAATCGGGTGGATTTCTGGCAACAGACAGGATGATCAAGGTCTTTCTGTGTGGAAAGTGCTACTCCGGCCGCGCCGGCGCGTGCGGCCGTTTCTCGCGTGCCAGGGCGACAAAATGCGCCAAGGCCACCGAGTGCTGGTCCTGCCGGTAGGCAAGGCCGATCGGCGCGGCGGGAACGGGGGCCGTGATCGGCACGTAGCGGACGCCTTCGGTGCGGATCTGGCTTACGGAACGGGGCACGAGCGATATGCCGAAACCGGCGTCGATCATCGGGACGATCGAGGCAATCTGCGGCGCCTCCTGCCCGAGCCGGGGGCTGAAGCCGGCCTGGTGAAACGCCGAGATCAGGTTGTCGTAGAGCCCCGGGCTGATCGCGCGCGGAAACAGGATGAAGGTTTCCTCCGCCAGCGCGGACAGCGGCAGCGCTGCCTGCCGACTCAAGCGGTGCGCCGCGGGCAGCGCCACCAGCATGTCTTCTTCCACCAGCAACTGGGTGTTCAGGCCGTCCGCGCCGCCGATCGGCGGGCGCACGAAGGCGACATCGATCTCGCCGCTGCGCAGTCCTTCCACCAGCAGCGCCGTGTTGCTTTGCTCCGGCAGCAGCTGCACCCCGGGGTAGCGGGCGCGGTAATCGCGGATCAGCGCCGTTACCTCCGGCTGGAAATAGGTGGCGCCGGCAAAGCCGATGCGGATGCGGCCGGCTTCTCCCCGCGAGAAGCGCTGGACGCTGTTTTTGGCGCGCTCGACCTGCTCCAGGATGGCGCGGGCATCGCTCAGGAACGACGCCCCGGCTTCGGTCAGTTCCACCTTGCGCGTGAGACGCCGGAACAAGGGCGTGCCGAGTTCCTGTTCGAGCTGGCGGATCTGCTGGCTCAGCGGGGGTTGCTGGATGCCAAGACGTTCGGCGGCGCGGGTGAAATTCTGTTCCTCGGCGATGGCGATGAAATAGCGCAGATGACGGAGTTCCATGAGGGGCGGGGTCCTGAGCTGGGTGGGTCGGGTCACAGCGCTAACCATATATTTTAAATATGGAAATGGCAATTTCAATATATTGGATGTGTGCGATCCGGATGGCTACACTGCTCCGCAGACAGTTGGCGCACACGGCCTGGTGCATGGCGCTGCCGGTGGGGCAAGGGGGCGGCCAAGCGCCCCGACCGGTGCCGTGGGCGCCAACTGTCTGGCCGCGGGCTTCGCCATAACAACACTTCATGCGATGCCGCGCGGCGCATCGGCGCCACGACCCGGGGTGGGGCGGGCGCCGGCAACACAGCCCATGAGGAGACAGCAAGGAATGTATCAAGACCGTATTCGTATGCGCGCGCTCAAGGATCGCGTCATGAGCGCGGACGAGGCCGCCACGCTGGTGCAGGATGGCATGGTGGTGGGCATGAGCGGGTTCACCCGCGCCGGCGACGCCAAGGACATGCCGGTGGCCCTGGCCAAGCGGGCCCGGGAGCAGCCGATGAAGATCACCCTGATCACCGGCGCCTCGCTCGGGCACGATTCGGACAAGGCGCTCACCGAGGCCGGTCTGCTGGCGCGGCGGCTGCCGTTCCAGGTGGACGCCACGTTGCGCTCGGCCATCAACCGCGGCGAGGTGATGTTCGTCGACCAGCACCTGTCCGAGACCGTGGAGTTCCTGCGCGCCGGGCAGTTCGGCCGGCTCGACGTCGCGGTGATCGAGGCGGTGGCAATCAGCGAGGACGGCAGCATCGTGCCGAGCTCGTCGGTCGGCAACTCCGCGAGCTTCGCGATCCTGGCGGACAAGGTCATCGTCGAGATCAACCTGGCGCAGCCGGTCGAATTCGAGGGCATGCACGACATCTGGATTCCGGGTCATCGTCCGCACCGCGAGCCGCTGCCCATCGTCAACGTCTCGGACCGCGTGGGACGCACCACGGTCAAGATTCCGCCGGAGAAGATCGCCGCCATCATCATCACCGACACGCCGGACAGCGCCTCCACGGTGCAGCCGGCCGACGCGGAAACCCAGGCCATCGCCAATCACCTGATCGAGTTTTTCACGCACGAGGTCAAGCGCGGGCGGATGCCGGCGCGCCTGCCGGCGATCCAGTCCGGCATCGGCACCATCGCCAACGCGGTGCTGAAGGGCTTTTTGCAGTCGCCGTTCGAGCACCTGACGATGTATTCCGAGGTGCTGCAGGATTCCACCTTCGAACTGATGGACGCGGGCAAGATGGATTTTGCCTCCGGCTCGTCCATTACCGTGTCGCAGCCGATGCAGCAGCAGGTGTTCCAGAACCTGGCGCGCTACCGCGACAAGCTGGTGCTGCGGCCGCAGGAGGTGAGCAACCATCCCGAGGTGATCCGTCGTCTCGGCCTGATCGCGCTCAATACCGCGCTGGAGGCGGACATCTACGGCAACGTCAACTCCACCCACGTCTACGGCACGCACATGATGAATGGCATCGGCGGCTCCGGCGATTTCGCGCGCAACGCCTCCCTGGCGATTTTCGCCACCAAGTCGGTGGCTAAGGGCGGCAAGGTGTCGAGCATCGTGCCGATGGTGCCGCACGTGGATCACAACGAGCACGACGTCGACCTGATCGTCACGGAACAAGGACTGGCCGACCTGCGCACGCTGGCGCCGCGTGAACGGGTCAAGCTGATCGTGGAGAACTGCGCGCATCCGGCCTACCGCGACCTGCTGCGCGACTACTACCAGGACGCCCTGAAATACGGCGGCCAGACCCCGCACGCGCTGGAGCGCGCCTACGAGATGCATATCCGCTTGCGCGACAGCGGTTCGATGCTGCCCCGGTGAGGACGGCAGCAGCACGTTGACCATCGCGCGGGGCGCGGCGCTTTCCTGTCGTGTCAGTGTCCTGTGATCGGTGGCGGGGCGGTTTCGGCGGAGGCGCCTGCCGTCGGCTGCCAGGCGCTCAGGCGCCGTTGCAGGCGCTCGAACAGCTGGTCGCAGCAGATGGCCAGCAGCGCCACCAGCACCGCGCCCTGGATCACGTAGGCGGTATTGAAGCCGCTCAGGCCGACGATGATGGGCGAGCCCAGGGTCTTGGCGCCCACCGTCGAGGCGATGGTGGCGGTGCCGATGTTGATCACCACCGAGGTGCGCACGCCGGCCAGGATCACCGGGGCGGCCAGCGGCAACTCCACCCGCCACAGCGCCTGCCAGGGGGCGAACCCCAGCCCCTGCGCCACTTCGCGCGTCGCAGCCGGCACCGCGTCGAGCCCGGCCAGGGTGCCCTGGGCGATCGGCAGCACGCCGTACAGCACCAGGGCGATCAGTGCCGGCGCTTCGCCGAAGCCGATCAGCGGCGCCGCCACCGCCAGCACCGCGACCGGCGGGAAAGACTGGCTCATCGCCAGCAGCGATTCCAACAGCGGCCGGAACGCCCGGCCGGCGGGGCGGCAGACCGCGAGGCCGAGCACGCTCCCCGCCACGATGGCGACGGCGCTGGACGCCGCCACCAGCGAGACGTGGGCCAGCACCAGCGCGGCAAAACTGTCTTGCTGGTAGATGGGGCGGTCCAGTTCGGGAAACAGCGCGGCGAACAGCGGGCGCAAGGCCGGCATGCCCAGGGTCAGCGCCAGCAGCGCGGCGAGGCTGCAGGATAGCGGCGTGCATGCCCACCGTCGCAGGGTCTTCGGCCAACCTTGGGGCGGTCTGCTCATGGCGCCGGCGGCAGCAGGTCGGCAAAGTGCAGCGTGCCCGCCGGGCGCCCCTGCGCGTCGATCACCGGCAGCCGCTCCACGCCGCGCGTGACGAAGGCTGACAGCGCCTCGCGCAGCGTGGCCCCGGCTGCGATCGGCTCGCCCGCCGCCGCTTCGCCCGGCCGGGCGCGTGCCGCCACGCGTTCCAGCGCCAACAGCTTGATGCCGATGTCGCTGCGGCCGATGAAGTCGCGCACCGCGTCGCTGGCCGGGCGGGTCAGCAGTTCCAGCGGGCTGCCCTGCTGCACGATGCGGCCGCGCTCTAGCAGCACGATGCGTTGCGCCAGGCCGAGTGCCTCGTCGATGTCGTGGGTCACCAGCACGATGGTCTTGCCCGACAGCGCGTGGATGCGCCGCAGTTCGTCCTGCAGCGCGGCACGCGTCACCGGGTCGAGCGCGCCGAACGGCTCGTCCATCAGCAGCACGTCGGGGTCGGCGGCGAGCGCCCGCGCCACGCCGACGCGCTGCTGCTGGCCGCCCGACAACTGGTGCGGAAAGCGCCGGCGATACTGCTCGGGCTCCAGGTGCAGCAGCGTCAGCAGCTCGGTGACGCGGTCGCGGATGCGCGGCTTCGGCCAGTTCAAGAGCTGCGGCACCGTGGCGATGTTCTGCTCCACCGTCCAGTGCGGGAACAGCCCGATCGACTGAATGGCGTAGCCCATGCGCCGGCGTAGGGTTTCCGGGCGGAAGCGCCGCACGTCCTCGCCGGCGAAACGCAGCGTGCCGCTGTCGTACTCCACCAGGCGGTTGATCATCTTCAGCGTGGTGGACTTGCCCGACCTCGAGGTGCCGATCAGCACGGCGAGTTCCCCCTGCGGAATCACCAGGTCCAGCGCGTCCACCGCGCGCTGGCCATCGAAGGACTTGCTCACCTGGGCAAACTCGATCATCGCGGGCCGACCTCCAGCAGCGACAGCAGCAGCTTGAACAACGCGTCCACGGCGACCGCCAGCACCACCACCGGGATCACCCCCAGCAACACCAGGTCGAGCGCGCTGCCCGACAGGCCCTGGAACATGATGGCGCCGAAACCGCCGGCGCCGATCAGGGCGGCGAGCTGGGCCAGCCCCACCGCCTGGATCGCGGTCACGCGCAGGCCGGAGATCAGCACCGGCAGGGCCAGCGGCAGCTCGACGCGCCGCCAGCGCTGCCCGGCGCTGAGTCCCATGCCGCGCGCGGCCTCCAGCACGCCGTCCGGAATCTGCTGCAGCCCCGCCAGCGTGCTGCGCGCCATCGGCAGCAAGCCGTACAGGGTCAGCGCCAGCAAGGCCGGCGGCAAGCCGATGCCGGCCAGGCCCGAACCGGGCAGCAGCCGGCCCAGCGCGGCGAGCGGTGCGATCAACAGGCCGAACAGGGCGAGCGAGGGGACGGTCTGGACGATGTTGAGGGCGGCGAACAACACGCCCCGGGCGCGTGGCCGGCGGAATGCCCACAGCCCCAGCGCCGCACCGCCCACCCCGGCCGGCAGCAGCGTCAGTCCCACCAGCTGCAGATGGCGCCCCAGCGCTTCGTCGAAGCTGTCGCGGTGATTGGCGTATTCCTTGAGCAGTGACAGCGCCTCCAGCCGGCCCGACAGCAACAGCGCCAGCAGCGGAAGGTAGAACGCGAGCTGTACCAGCGCCAGGCGGCTGCCGGCGCCGCCGAGGCGGCGCAAGGCGTCGTTGGCGAGCAGCGCGCCCAGGATGAACAAGGCCCAGTAGCCGCCGCCGAGCGAGGTGCGCGCCAGCGTGTCGGCCCCGCCGCTGAGCCGGGCGGCCTCGGCGCCGGCCAGTGCGGTGAGGGCGGCGAGCCACAGGCTGGCGGCGCTAGCCAGCAGCACGCTACAGCCGCGCCAGGGCGGTAGCCACGGTGCCGCCAGCAGGGGCAAGGCGGGCAGCAACAGCAGCAGGCGGGGGCCGTGGAGCAGCGTCGCGAGCAGGATGCCGTGGCCGCTGAGCAGCCGGTTGGGGGCGTGGCTGAGCAGCGGCAGGGTCCAGGCCGCGAGCAGCATCAGGCCGACCAGCAGCAGCGGCACGGGGTTACGGACGGCCATGCCGGATCCCGGTTTGCCCTGGGCCTATTATCCCGGTCGGCGGACGAGTCAACGCCGCGCGGGTGGCGCCCAGGCTCGCGTGCTGCAGGCGTCGCCACCGGATGACAGGAGCGCCTATTTTACGAAGCCTTTGCTCTTGAGATAGCTGGCGGCCACCTTGCGCGCATCCTGCCCCTCGATGGCGATCTGGCCGTTGAGCTTCTGCAGCGTCGCTCCGTCGAGCGACAGGAACACCGGCTTGAGCAGCTCGCGCACCTTGGGGTACTTGCCCAGGGCTTCGCTGCGGATGATCGGGGTGGGGGCGTAGATCGGCTGCACCCCGCGCACGTCGTCCAGCGTCACCAGGCCGAGTGCGGCGACCGGGCCGTCGGTGCCGTAGGCCATGGCGGCGTTCACCCCCGAGGTCTTTTCCGCCGCCGCCTTGATGGTGACCGAGGTGTCGCCGCCGGCCAGGGTCAGCAACTGGTCCTGCTTCAGCTTGAAGCCGTAGGCCTGCTCGAAGGCGGGCAGGGCGTCGGGCCGTTCGATGAATTCGGCCGAGGCCGCGAGCTTGAAGTTGCCGCCCTTGCTGATCCATTGTCCCAGGTCGGCCAGGGTCTTGAGCTTGTTGGCGCTGGCGACGTCCTTGCGGATGGCGATGGCCCAGGTGTTGTTGGCCGGCGACGGCGTCAGCCAGACGATGCGGTTCTTCTCGAAATCCAGCGCCTTGACCCGCTCGTAGCCGGCCTTGGCGTTTTTCCACACCGGATTCTTTTCGTCGCTGAAGAAGAAGGCGCCGTTGCCGGTGTACTCGGGGTAGATGTCCACCTCGCCCGAGGTGATGGCCTCGCGGATCACCTTGGTGTTGCCCAGTTGCAGGCGGTTGACCGTCTTGATGCCGTGGGCCTCGAGCGTCTGCAGGATGAGGTTGCCCAGCAGCGAGCCTTCGGTATCGATCTTGGAGCCGACGCGCAGTCCTTCTGCCGCCGGGCTGTGCGCCGACCAGAGCATGCCCGCCAGGGCGAGGGCGGCGCAGCGGCGCAGCGTGGTGCGAGATGACATGGTGTTCCCCTTGGATGGACGATGGTTATTCGGTGTTGCGCATTCCCGGCGGGCACGTTCGGCTGCCGGCATCTTTGCGAGCGGGCCCACCGGGATGGCGTCGGTGATGCTATTAAGAGTAAGAAACGGAATCCGCCATTGCCAGGAAGGCGCATGACTTGGGCAATGACGATGGGGCGTCGCCATTGCCTCCGGTAAGGATTTGACGTGCGGCCTATACTCGTAGGGGCCGCCGGCCAAGGCCGGCGGGTTGCCGTTTGTCTGGCCGATCGGCCACAGCAAAAGGAGGAACGGTGATGATCGGCTACCAGTTGTCATTCTTTACCGTGCAAGACCGTCTGCATGGCCGCCGCGCACTGGCGCAGTGGCTGCTCGACGAGGCCCGTCACCTCGGTATCCGCGGCGCCACCCTGCTGTCCGCAGCGGAGGGCTTCGGCCACGCCCGGCGTCTGCACTCGTCGCGTTTCTTCGAACTGGCCGACCAGCCGCTGGAGATCACCATGGCGGTGACGGCGGAAGAGGCCGACTGTTTCTTTGCCCGGCTGCGCGAAGAAAACCTGCGCATCTTCTACATCAAGACCCCGATCGAGTTCGGCGTGACCGGCGAGGAGTGAGGCCGCGCCGGCGACGGCCTCTCAGCCGCGTCCCGGCAGCGTCCGCCCCATGCCGCTCACCAGCGCCTGCTGCAGCGCTGCCGGCACCGGGGCGTAGTGGTGGAACTCCATGCTGTAGGTGGCGCGGCCCTGGGTCAGCGAGCGCAGCGCGGTGGAGTAGCCGAACATCTCCGCGAGCGGCACCTCGGCGCGGATGCTCTTGCCGCTGCCGCCGGGCAGGTCGTCCATGCCCTGGATCACGCCGCGCCGGCCGGTGAGGTCGCCCATGACGTCCCCCATTTTCTCCTCCGGGGTTTCCACGTCCACCGCCATCACCGGCTCCAGCAGCTCCGGCCCGGCCTGGCGCAGGCCGTCGCGCAGGGCCTGGGCGGCGGCGATCTTGAAGGCGTTCTCGCTGGAGTCGACGTCGTGGTAGGAGCCGAACACCAACGACGCCTTGACGTCGACCACCGGGTAGCCGGCCAGCACGCCGTTGGCCAGCGCCTCGATGATGCCTTTCTGCACCGCCGGGATGAATTCGCGCGGGATCACCCCGCCCTTGATGGCGTCGACGAACTCGAAGCCGGCGCCGCGCGGGCGCGGCTCCAGCTTCAGCACCACGTGGCCGTACTGGCCGTGGCCGCCGGACTGGCGGATGAACTTGCCCTCGACCTCGGGGCTGGGGCGGGCGATGGTCTCGCGATACGCCACCTGCGGCTGGCCGACGCTGGCGCTGACGCCGAACTCGCGGCGCAGCCGGTCGACCAGGATTTCCAGGTGCAGCTCACCCATGCCGGAGATGATGGTCTGGCCCGATTCCTCGTCGCTGTAGACGTGGAACGAGGGGTCTTCCTGGGCCAGCCGCTGCAGTGCCAGCGCCATCTTCTCCTGGTCGGCCTTGGTCTTGGGCTCCACCGCCTGGGCGATGACCGGTTCGGGAAACACGATGCGCTCCAGCGCGACGACGGCGTCCGGGCTCGACAGCGTGTCGCCGGTGGTGACTTCCTTGAGGCCGACCGCGGCGACGATGTCGCCGGCCATCACCTCCTTCACCTCCTCGCGGTGGTTGGCGTGCATCTGCAGCAGCCGGCCGATGCGTTCCTTCTTGTCGCGCGCCAGGTTGTAGACGCTGTCGCCGGAGCGCAGCAGGCCGGAATAGACGCGCAGGAAGGTGAGCTGGCCGACGTAGGGGTCGGTCATGATCTTGAAGGCGAGCGCGGCGAACGGCTCGTCGTCGCGGGCGTGGCGCGTCACCGCCTGGCCCTGGGCGTCGATGCCGCTCACCGGCGGAATCTCGAGGGGGAGGGCAGGTAGTCGATCACGGCGTCGAGCAGCGCCTGCACGCCGCGGTTCTTGAACGCCGAGCCGCACAGCAGCGGCACGATCTCGCCGCGGATGGTGAGCTGGCGCAGCCCCTGGCGGATCTCGTCTTCGGCCAACGTGCCGCGCTCGAGGTAGCGGTTGGTGAGCTCCTCGCTGGCTTCGGCGGCGGCCTCGATCATCTTGTCGCGCCAGCTCTCGGCCTCGGCGCGCAGCGCCGGCGGAATCTCGCGCTCGTCGAATTTCACCCCCTGGCTGGCGTCGTCCCAGACGATGAGGCGCATCTTCACCAGGTCGATCACGCCGTGGAAGGCGTCTTCGCTGCCGAACGGCAGCTGGATTGGCACGGCGCGCCCGTTCAGGCGTTCGCGGATCTGGCGCTGCACGCGGAAGAAGTCGGCACCGACGCGGTCCATCTTGTTGACGAAGGCCAGGCGCGGCACGTGGTACTTGTTGGCCTGGCGCCACACCGTCTCGGACTGCGGCTGCACCCCGCCCACCGCGTCGTACAGCATCACCGCCCCGTCCAGCACGCGCAGCGAGCGCTCCACCTCGATGGTGAAGTCGACGTGGCCCGGGGTGTCGATGATGTTGATGCGGTGCTGCGGGTACTGCCCGGCCATGCCCTTCCAGAAGCAGGTGGTGGCGGCCGAGGTGATGGTGATGCCGCGCTCCTGCTCCTGCGCCATCCAGTCCATCACCGCCGCGCCTTCATGCACCTCGCCCATCTTGTGGCTGACCCCGGTGTAGAACAGGATGCGCTCGGTGGTGGTGGTCTTGCCGGCGTCGATGTGGGCGCTGATGCCGATGTTGCGATAGCGTTCGAGGGGCGTTTGCCGCGACATGGTGCGTTCCTCGCTGGGGTTGGCGGATAGGGGCCCGACGGGCGCGTGGCGCGGGCGGACGGCGCACCAGGGGAACCATGACGCCGCTGCCGGCGACTAAGCGGTTCGTAGGTGCGTGTGGTGACCGACGCGGTCTTGCCGCCGGACGCGCTTGTATTGAGTGTAGTTTCCCTGTCCGGGGCTGGCGGGCCGTTTGTGTTCAACTGCCATAGGAGAAACAAATCATGACGAACAGGCAGAAAAGCGTACTGGCGGTGGTGGTGATGGCCTGGCTGGGCAGCGCTCCGGCCTGGGCCGACACGACGGCCCTGCCCAAGGTGCAGACCCAGGGCGAGGTGAGCTTCGTCAGCGGCGGCATCGGCGACGACGAGCTGGCGGCGATGCACGAGGCGCGCCGCGACTACAATCTGCAACTGCTGTTTGCCGCCAAGGGCAGCGGCGAGTACCTGTCGTCGGTCGCGGTGGTGGTCAAGAATGCCCACGGCGACACCGTGCTCGACACCGTCGCGGACGGGCCGCTGCTCTACGCCAAGCTGCCCCGTGGCCAGTATCAGGTCAGCGCCCGCTACCAGGAGCAGGCGCAGAGCCGCAAGGTACGGCTGGGCGGCGGCGCCACCAGCCTGTCGTTCTACTGGTAGTGCCACGGGCGTGACGCGGGGGGCGGCCTTGCCGTCCTCCAGCGGATACCGCCTCCTTCCTGTTTCCGGCCACTTGGATCCGTCGGGGCTCGCCTGAACCCCGGCGTGGCGCCAGGGGTGCCTTTTCATTGTCGACTGTATATCATGGCCGTCTTCTTTTTCACGACCCGCGCGGCCCGTCGTCGCGGCCGCGCGCGCCTCAGGAGACGCGCAATGACTCGACGCCTGCTCGTGCTGTATACCGGTGGCACCATCGGCATGGACCACACCCCGGACGGCCTGGCGCCGGTGCCCGGCCTGCTGCCGCGCCTGCTGGAACGTTTCCACAGCGCCGAGCTCGCCTTCGACGTGGTGGAATACCCCGAACTGATCGATTCGTCGGCGATCACGCCGGCGCACTGGAACCGCATCATCGGCGATATCGCCGACCGTTACGACGCCTACGATGGCTTCGTGGTGATCCACGGCACCGACACCATGGCCTACACCGCGTCGGTGCTGGCCTTCGCCTTGCAAGGCCTGGGCAAGCCGGTGGTGGTGACCGGCTCGCAACTGCCGCTGGTGCATCCGCGTTCGGACGGCTGGAGCAACCTGGCCGACGCGCTGGAAGCCGCCAGCCAACCCGACCTGTGCGAAGTGGCCATCGCCTTCGACCGCCTGCTGCTGCAGGGCTGTCGCGCGCGCAAGCTCGACGCCGCCAGCTTTGCCGGGTTCGATTCGCCCAACGCGCCGCCGCTGGCGCACTTCGGCATCAAGGCCGACTGGCAGCGCCAGCACTGGCGGGCGCAGCAGGGCGCATTCACGCCGGTCACGCTGCGCGAAGACGTCCGCGTGGCGGCGTTGTTCCTGACCCCGGGCGCCGGCACCGCGCTGATCGGGCAAACGTTGGCCGAAGCCCGGCTCGATGGCGCGGTGCTGATGAGCTATGGCAACGGCAACGCCCCGACCGATGCCGCGCTGCTCGCCGGCGTGGCCCAGGCCTCGGCGGCAGGGACGGTGGTCGTCAACATCAGCCAGGTGGTGCACGGCGCGGTCGAAGTGGGGGCCTACGCCGCCAGCCAACCGCTGGCGCGGGCCGGTGCCGTGGCCGGGGCCGACCTGACGCCGGAAGCCGCCGTCGCCAAGCTGACCGTATTGTGCTCGCAGGCGCTGTCGCCGGAACAACGGCGTGCGGCGATGCAGTGTGCGCTGGCGGGCGAGATGAGCGTGCAGCCGGGCTGACACCAAAGCCGCCGGCGAAAAAAGGCGCGCAAGTCCGCGCCTTTTTCTTGGGCGAGAGCGCCGTATCGTGGCCGTTGGCGAATCGTTGCGGGTGCCGGCCGGAACGGTGCGAGCACCCCGGAGTGCGAAGATCCCCTCGGCGCCGGCCCGGCTCTTGCGGCGGTGGGGACGGCACGGCGACGGGCACCGACCGGCCGCCAGGGCGCCGTGGCAACGCCAGCGACAGGGGATCGGGCCCTGTGCTGGCGGGGCTCGCCGGGGGCCTTCTGCCGCCCCTGCACCGGCAGGATTGACTAAAAAATGATCAGCCCATGCAAAAGCGTTCCCCGTCATGGGCTTAGCCCGCTTGTCCACAGCTCGCCCACAGCGCTGTCCCCGCAGTCTGTGAGAATTTCCGGATTATCCCCAAGCCGCCGTATAATGGCCGTTTAGCCCACTCTATTATGACGGCATACCCTCCGCCTCCCTTGCGTCTGGCCATCGTCGGCCCCGAGTCCTGCGGCAAGAGCACGCTGGCGCAGGCGCTGACGGCGAGCCTGAACGGGGCCGGTGTGGCGGCATGCTGCGTGGACGAATACGCCCGCGACTATTACGCCGAGCGTGTTTACGCGCCGACGCCGCACGACGTGCTGGCCATCGCGCGCGGCCAGCTGGCGCGCGAGGCCGAAGCGGCACGCCACGCCGAGGTGCTGGTGTGCGACAGCACGGCGCTGACCTGCGTGATCTGGGCCGAGGTGGCATTTGGCCGCGCGGCGCCCGAACTCGCGGCGCTCAACCGCCCGCGGGATTACGCGCTGACGCTGCTGGCCTGTCCCGACCTGCCGTGGCAGCCCGACCCGCTGCGCAGCCACCCGGATCAGCGCGACTGGCTGTGGGGCCTGTACCGCGCGGCGCTGGAACGAGCCGGCGTGGAGCCACGGCCGGTTCGCGGGCAGGGGACGGCCCGGCTTGAGGCGGCGCTGACGGCGATTCGCCAGGTCGGATTGCTTAAAATTTAAGCGGAACGAAAAATCCCCTTGCCGGCCAGCATCTTAGCGAAGCTATCCACAGTTCGCTCACAAGGCTGTCCCGGACGGTCGTGGATAGAGTTGGAAACTTGATTAAAAAATGGGCAGTCCAAAAAAGGACTGTCCGATGAAGGGCTTGCGTCACCTATCCACAGCTGGCTCACAGCCCTGTCCCTATCGAATGTGAAAAAATGAACGAAACCTTCTCATTGCGTGGTGAATACATCGCCCTGTGCGACCTGCTCAAGGCCTGTGCCGTGGCCCATAGCGGCGGCGCGGCCAAGCACATGATCGCCGAAGGGCTGGTGTCGGTGGACGGCCAGATCGAGCTGCGCAAGACCTGCAAGATCCGTCCCGGCCAGGTCGTCAGCGGCGACGGCTTCACGCTGCGCGTGGAGGCCGCCGATGCCTGACGACGACGTGTTCGATCCGATGCCGGAGGCGCCCATCGAACCGAGCGACGACATGTGCTGCGGCAGCGGCTGCGAGCCGTGTGTGTGGGACACCTACACCACCGAGCTGAACGACTACCGCCGCAAACTGGCCGAATGGCAGGTGCGCGAAGCGGCGCGCCAGGCCGGCGGCGACGGAGCCTGACATGGCCGACATCGATCTGCATTTCCACTCGTTGTTCTCCGACGGCGCGCTGTCGCCGGCCGAGGTGATCCGCCGCGGTGCCGAGCGCGGCGCCACCTTGTTGGCGCTGACCGACCACGACTGCACCGCCGGGCTGGCCGAAGCCGCCGCCACCGCGCGCGACTGCGGTGTGGCCTTCCTCAACGGCGTGGAAATCTCGGTCAGCTGGGGCAAGCACACCGTGCATATCGTCGGTCTCGGCATCGACCCGGACCACGACGCCCTGGCCGCCGGGCTGCAGGGCATCCGCGACGGGCGCATCAACCGCGCCCGCGCCATGGCCGAGTCGCTGGCCAAGGTCGGTATCGAGGGCGCCTTCGAGGGCGCCTCGGCGCTGTGCGACAACCTGGAAATGATCGGCCGCACCCACGTGGCGCGCTATCTGGTCAGCAGCGGCCACGTCAAGGACGTGCGCAGCGTGTTCCGCAAGTACCTGACCCCTGGCAAGCCGGGCTACGTGCCGCACGAATGGGCGAGCCTGGCCGATGCCGTGGGCTGGATCTGCAGCGCGGGCGGCATCGCGGTGATCGCCCATCCCGGCCGCTACGACATGGGGCGCACCCTGACCGAGCGGCTGATCTTCGACTTCAAGGATGCCGGCGGCGAAGCGATCGAGGTCGCCAGCGGCAGCCACAGCCTGGACGATCTGCACAAGTACGCCCTGATCGCCCAGCGCTACGACCTCCTGGCGAGTGCCGGCAGCGATTTCCATGCCCCCGGCGAGGGCGGCCGCGACGTCGGCCGCACCGACGATCTGCCGCCGATCTGCCGGCCGGTGTGGCAACGCCTGCTGGAAAACGGCCGCGTACTCGCCTGAACCCGACCCAACCGGAAACCTCATGGCCCAGTTCTTCGTGATCCACCCCGACAACCCGCAAGCCCGTCTGACCCGCGAGGCGGTGAAGATCCTGCGCGCGGGCGGGGTGATCGTCTACCCCACCGATTCCTGTTACGCGCTCGGCTGCCTGCTGGGCGACAAGGCGGCGATGGAGCGTATCCTCGACATCCGCCAGCTCGACCTCAAGCATCACCTGACACTGGTGTGCGCCGACCTCTCCGAGCTGTCCAACTACGCCCGCGTCGACAACAGCCAGTTCCGTCAGCTCAAGGCCGCCACGCCGGGCAGCTACACCTTCATCCTGCAGGCCACCAAGGAAGTGCCGCGCCGCACGCTGCACCCCAAGCGCGCCACCATCGGTCTCAGGGTGCCGGAGCACCCGGTGGCGCTGGCGCTGCTGGCCGAGCTGGGCGAGCCCATCCTGTCCTGTACCCTGTCCTTGCCGGGCGACAGCGAGGCGCTCACCGATCCTTATGAAATCCGTGAGCGGATGGAGCGTCAGGTCGACCTGGTGATCGACGGCGGCTGGTGCGGCACCGAGCCCACCACGGTGATCGACCTCACCGAGGGCGCCGAGCTGGTGCGCCGCGGCAAGGGCGACCCGGCGCTGTTCGGCTTCTGAGCGCGGGGATGTTTTTCACGCCCCCCGAGGCTTCGGCCAACCTGACGGCCGGAACGAAAGGGGGGGCCGCTACTCTCACTCATCAATCCCTCTTCGCGAGAAGGACCTCCTTTTAACACCATGGATTCCTACAACCTCATCCAGAAAATCGCCATCTACGCGCTGCCGGTGCTGCTGGCCATCACCCTGCACGAAGCGGCGCACGCCTACATGGCGCGGCGCTTCGGCGACAACACCGCCTACATGATGGGGCGCATGACGCTCAATCCCCTGAAGCACATCGACCCGGTCGGCACGGTGCTGCTGCCGCTGCTGGGGCTGGTCATCGGCGGCGTGCTGTTCGGCTGGGCCAAGCCGGTGCCGGTCAACTTCGGCGCGCTGAAGAACCGCCGCGTCGGCACGCGCTGGGTGGCGGCGGCCGGCCCGCTGGCCAATCTGGGCATGGCGCTGATGTGGGCGCTGCTGTTCAAGCTCGCGCTGAACGTCGACAGCTATTTCAGCGAGCCCCTGGCGCTGATGAGCCAGGTCGGCATCCAGATCAACATCGTGCTGATGGTGCTCAACCTGCTGCCGATCCTGCCGCTCGACGGCGGGCGCATCTTCGAGAGCCTGCTGCCGCCCGGCATGGCGTGGAAGTACGCGCGCCTTGAACCCTACGGCCTGTGGATCCTGCTAGCGCTGGTGTTCTCCGGTCTGCTGTCGCCGATCCTGCGGCCCTTCATCAACCTGATGTACTCGCTGCTGGGCGTGCTTCTGTAAGGCTTTGCTGGCAAAATCACGCCGAAGCGGCCGCGATCATTAGCCGATCACGGCCGGCACCGACTCCTTCCGGGGCGCGCTGCGGCACGCCCCCAACCCTAAATATCTGGAATGACGACCATGTTCGCAGACCGCGTTCTCTCCGGCATGCGCCCCACCGGCAAGCTGCACCTCGGCCATTACCATGGCGTGATCAAGAACTGGACCTCGCTGCAGAACGAGCACGAGTGCCTGTTCATGGTGGCCGACTGGCACGCGCTGACCACCAATTACGACGAAGTCGGCATCATCGAGAAGAGCATCTGGGACATGGTGATCGACTGGCTCGCCGCCGGCGTCGACCCGGAGAAGGCCACCATCTTCATCCAGTCCAAGGTGCCGCAGCACGCCGAACTGCACCTGGCGCTGTCCATGGTCACCCCGCTGGGCTGGCTCGAGCGCGTGCCGACCTACAAGGACCAGATCGACAAGCTGAGCCACAAGGACCTGACCACCTACGGCTTCCTCGGCTACCCGCTGCTGCAGGCCGCCGACATCCTGATCTACAAGGCCGGCCGCGTGCCGGTGGGCGAAGACCAGGTGCCGCACATCGAGCTGACGCGCGAAGTGGCGCGCCGCTTCAACCACCTCTACGGCCGCGAGCCGAATTTCGAGGAACTGGCCAAGGCCGCCGTGAAGAAGATGGGCAAGAGCGGCAAGGAGTTCGAGCAGCTGCGCGTGCGCTACCTGCAGGACGGCGACGGCGAAGCGCTGTTGAAGGCGCGCGAGCTGCTCGGCGCCAGCCAGAACCTCGGCGCGGTCGACGGCGAGCGCCTGCTCGGCTACCTGGAAAACAAGGGCAAGATCATCCTGCCGGAAGCGGAAGCGCTGCTGACCGAAGCCTCCAAGATGCCGGGGCTCGACGGCCAGAAGATGTCCAAGTCCTACGGCAACACCATCACCATGCGCGAAGAGCCGGCCGCGGTCAGCAAGAAGATCCGCGCCATGCCGACCGACCCGGCGCGCGTGCGCCGCACCGACGCGGGCGACCCGGCCAAGTGCCCGGTGTGGCAGCTGCACCAGGTCTACACCGACAGCGCCACGCGCGAGTGGGTGCAAGCCGGCTGTACCAGCGCCGGCATCGGCTGTCTGGAGTGCAAGCAGCCGGTGATCGAGGGCGTGCTGAAGGAGCAGCAGCCGATGTTCGAGCGCGCCCAGCAGTACCTCGACAACCCGCAGCTGGTGAAGGACATCGTCGCCGACGGCTGCTCCCGCGCCGGCAAGATCGCCCAGGACACCATGCGCGAGGTACGGGAAGCGATGGGGCTGGGCTACTGAGAGCCCATTTCATTAGGCAGCTACGCCTTTGCATCTTGAGAGTCGGCGGACTGCGTGCGCATCTTCGATGCGCTCAGTGATGCGGAATCCTCATGTACTGCGTGACCATTCCGGTTCCTGTGCTCCGGCGCCGCTCAACCTGCTTTGGCTCGCTTGCCTACTGAAACAGGCTCTAAGCTATAGCCTGTTGGCCGAAATAATCAGGCAAGGGCGGGGGGTTCCTCGCCCTTTTTATCTGTCCCCGCTAGGTAACCATGGACGTCCGCACGCCGAACGATACCCCTGCCGCTGACGGCGCATCCGCGTTCGAGCTGACCGCGCCGGCCCTGCCGTCCGGCATCCCGATCGCTCACGTCTTCGGCCAGCCGGTGCTGGAAGTGCCGCAGGACCTGTTCATCCCGCCCGATGCCTTGCAGGTGATCCTGGAGAGCTTCGAGGGTCCGCTCGATCTGCTGCTCTACCTGATCCGCAAGCAGAACCTCAACGTGCTCGACATCCCGATGGCGCCGATCACCGCGCAGTACATGGCCTATATCGACGCCATGCGGCGCGAGCAGTTCGAGCTGGCGGCCGAGTACCTGTTGATGGCGGCGCTGCTGATCGAGATCAAGTCGCGCCTGCTGCTGCCGCGTCCGCCCAAAGACGAGGAGGGCGAGCCGGACGACCCGCGCGCCGAACTGGTGCGACGGCTGCTGGAATACGAGCAGATGAAGCTCGCCGCGCTCGAGCTCGACAAGATGCCGCAGGCCGACCGCGACTTCGCCTGGCTGGCGGTGCTGATTGAGCAGGTGGCGGAAGAGCGCCTCCCCGAGGTGTGCGCGGTCGACCTGCGCCAGGCACTGGCTCGCCATCCTGTCGCGTGCGCGGAACACGCGCCACCACAAGGTGGAGAAGGACGAGCTGTCGGTACGCGCGCAGATGACCTGGATCCTGCGCTACCTGGAAGGGCGCGAGTACGTGGCGTTCGAGGAGCTGTTCGACCTGGCCCTGGGCGTGCCGCACCTGGTGGTCAACTTCATCGCGGTGCTGGAGCTGGTCAAGGAAGGGCTGGTCAAGGTCAGCCAGGATACCGCCTACCAGCCCATCTACGTGCGGCTGGCGCTTGTCTAACGGCCCACATTGTCATAGCGGTTATCTTTTTGTCAAAAAACCGTGTAAAATCCGCACCTTCCCGCGTTTTACCCTCTGGACTACACTGATTCATGTCCACCATTACCGACCTGAAGTACCTGAAGATCGTGCTCGAGACGGCGTTGTTGACGTCGGCCGAAGCGCTCTCGGTATCAGCCCTGAAAAAGCTGTTCACCGAAGACGTCAAGGCGGCACTGATCAACGATCTCCTGGCGGAGATCCAGCAGGACTGGCGGGGACGCGGGATCGAGCTGGTCAAGCTCGCTTCCGGCTGGCGCTTCCGCGCCCGGGCCGAGTTCACGCCGTACCTGGCGCGGCTCACCCCGGAAAAGCCGCCGCGCTACTCGCGCGCGGTGATGGAGACGCTGGCCATCGTCGCCTACCGCCAGCCGGTGACGCGTGGCGACATCGAAGCCATCCGCGGCGTCTCGGTGTCCACCAGCGTGATGCAGACGCTGCTGGAGCGCGGCTGGGTGGAGGTGATCGGGCACAAGGACGTGCCCGGCCGGCCGGGGCTGTACGCCACGACGCACAAGTTCCTCGATGATCTGGGACTGGTGTCGTTGCGCGATCTGCCGCCGCTGGCCGATCTTGGCACGCTGGTGTTGCCGGAAGTCCAGCCTGATAGCGTCGGCGAAGCCGACGCGGTGCCCCTCGACGACGAGGCGGACAACGTAATTGAACAGGAACGATGATGTCTAAAGGACAGCGTAATCACGCCCGCCAGCCGGTGGCGCGTGTCAAAGGCCGTGAAACCTCGCAACCGCGCCAGCCGGCGCCGGATCGTGGCGGTTTCGGTCAATCGAGAAGCGGCAAGCCGGGAGGCTCTTCGCTGATCAAAGCCGTCGGTGCTCCGGCATCCGGCAAGGCGCCCCAAGCCCGGGAGGGTCAGGGACGCAGCAAACCCGGCTTCGGCCAACGTGATCGCACGCCGCCGGGGCAGGCGCCGTTCGGCCGTCGCGACGAGCGCGGTCAGCAGGGCTTCGGCCGCGACGAGCGGCAGGAAGGCAAGCAGGGCTTCGGCCAGCGCGACCGCAACGCCGGCCGCGACGAGCGTCGGCCGTCCTTCGGCCGCGACGGTCAGGGCCAACAGGGCAAGCAGGGCTTCGGCCAGCGCGACCGCAACGCCGGCCGCGACGAGCGTCAGCCGTCCTTCGGCCGTGACGGTCAGGGTCAGCAGGGCAAGCAGGGCTTCGGCCAGCGCGACCGCAACGCTGGCCGCGACGAGCGTCAGCCGGCCATGGGGCAGGCCGGCCAGGGCGAGCCGCGCCGCGACTGGAACGAAGAGCGTCAGCCGGCGTCTCGCCAGCAGGACAAGCGCGCACCCAAGGTCGAGCGCGCCAAGAAGCTGCGCGTGCGCGACCCCAACCAGCAGATCCTCGACCGCGCCCAGCGCCTGCGCGACACCCGCGTCGACATGGAACAGATCGAGCCGGTGCGCCTGCAGAAGGCGCTGGCGGCGTCCGGCGTCGGCTCGCGCCGCGAGATGGAAGAGTGGATCGAGGCCGGGCTGATCCTGGTCAATGGCAAGAAAGCCACGCTGGGCGACCGCGTCGGCCCGCAGGACCGCGTCACCGCCAAGGGTAACCCGATCCGCCTGAAGTGGCCGGACCGCCTGCCGCGCGTGATCCTGTACCACAAGCAGGAAGGTGAGCTGGTCACCCGCGACGACCCGGAAGGCCGCGTCACCATCTTCGACCGTCTGCCGCAGGCCAAGAGCAGCCGCTGGGTGGCGGTTGGGCGTCTGGACGTCAATACCAGCGGTCTGCTGATCGTCACCACCAGTGGTGAACTGGCCAACCGCCTGATGCACCCGAGCTTCGAAGCCGAGCGCGAGTACGCGGTGCGCGTACTGGGTCAGCTCGAGCCGGAACAGATGAAGGAAATGACGCGCGGCATCGAGCTGGAAGACGGCCCGGCGCATTTCCAGCGCATCGTCGAGCAGGGCGGCGAGGGCGTCAACCACTGGTACCGCGTGGTGATCAAGGAAGGCCGCAACCGCGAAGTGCGCCGCATATTCGAACACTTCGGCCTCACCGTGAGCCGCCTGATCCGCGTGCGCTTCGGCAACATCGGCCTGCCGGCCCGCCTCAAGCGCGGCCAGTTCTACGAGCTCAACTCGGCCGAAGTGGCGGCGGTGATGAAGTGGTCGGACCTGACGGTGACCGGCCGCGCCAAATCCCGCTAAGAGCGGGGGCATAAATCTGCTGCGCATCCCCATCCCGGCCCTGTGATGCTCGCCGTACCATCTGTACGGCTGTGCTTCTCGAACCGGCCTGGGGTTGCTCACGACGATTTCTCCCTCCCGCTCCGGTTTCGCCAATGAGCCACTAGTATGACTTGAAAGCCCGCCTCCAAGGCCCTATCGTTGGGTGTTGGAGGTTTTTTATTGCCTCCGTTGCACCCATCGAATCAGGAAAGACCCTACGGCATGAGCAAGGCGTTTACCAAGGAAGACGACGGCGAGCACGATGACGACCTGCCGCCAGAACAGCGTCTGCCGGCGGCGACCAAGAACTACCTGACGCCGCAAGGCTGGCAGCGGCTGAAGAACGAGCTCTACCACCTGGTGCACCGCGAGCGGCCGGAGATGGTCAACGTGGTGAACTGGGCCGCCAGCAACGGCGACCGCTCGGAGAACGGCGATTATCTCTACGGCAAGCGCCGCCTCCGCGAGATCGACCGGCGCATCCGCTTTCTCACCAAGCGCCTGGAAATCGCCGAAGTGGTGGACCCGGAAACGCGCGAGGCGACCGACCAGATCTTCTTCAGCGCCACCGTGCTGATCCTGCGTGGCGATGGTTCGGAGCAGCTGCTGCGTATCGTCGGCGTCGACGAAATCGATCTGCCGCGCGGCCACATCAGCTGGATTTCGCCCATCGCGCGCTGCCTGATCAAGGCGCGCGAAGGCGACGAGGTGGTGTTTCGCGGCCCGGACGGAGAGGAAACCATCGAGGTGCTGGAAGTGCGCTACGAGCGCATCGACTGAGCGCGGGCAACCCCGTATCACCGCTTCGGCCAACCTTGTGAGGTTGGCCGAAGCGCTTTGCGGCACGGTTCAGGCGGCTGGGCGCAGGTAGACGCGGGTGGCGACGATGTCCGCCTCCGCCGCCAGGGCGGCCTGCAAAGCCGGCAGGGCCGCGCTGTCGGCGGCCGGCAGCAGCAGCACGGCATGGATGCCGTCCGGCGCGTAGTGCAATTGCAGCGTCTCGCTGTCGAGCAGCGGGCGTCCCAGGGCGCGGTTCAGGCGCGCTTCCAGCTCCGGGCGCATCGGCAGCTCGTAACGCACCGGCGCGTGGCTCAGGTCGGAGTCGACGTGCACCGTGACGTTGAGCACCGGGTGCGCCGCCAGCACGCGCTGGCGCGCCAATGCCGCGATCTGGTGACCTTCCGACACGCTGATGCTGGGCGGCACCACGATGTGCACGTCCACCAGGGCGAGGTCACCCATGCGCCGCATGCGCATGTCGTGGACTTCCACCACCCCCGGCACGGCGGCGATCTCGGCGCGGATCGCCTGCTGTTCCTCGGCCGACACCGCGCGGTCGGTGAGGTCGCCGAACGCCTCGCTGCTGAACTCCCAGCCGGTGCGGCTGATCATGAAGCCCACCAGTGCCGCCGCCAGCGGGTCGAGGAAGGTCCAGCCCGCCATGTTGCCGATGATGCCCACCGCCACCACCAGCGACGAGGCGGCGTCGGAACGGGCGTGCCAGGCGTTGGCGATGAGCAGGCTGGAGCCGACGCGCTTGGCGATCGCCAGCATGTAACGGAACAGCAGCTCCTTGGCCAACAGGCTGCCCAGCGCCACGTACAGTGCCAGCGGCTTGACCTGCGGCAGGGCGTGGGGGTCGAGGAACTTGCCGGCGGCGTTCCACAGCATGCCGAGCCCCACCGCCAGCAGCAGCACGCCCAGCACCAGCGAGGCGGCGTTCTCGTAGCGGCGATGGCCGTAGTGATGGTCCTCGTCCTCCGGCTTGGCGCTGTGGTGGTTGGCGAGCAGCACCACGAAGTCCGCCAGCAGGTCCGACAGCGAGTGCATGGCATCGGCCACCAGCGCCGAGGAATGGGCGAACAGGCCGGCCGCGAGCTGGGCCAGCGTCAGCAGCAGGTTGACACCCACGCTGACCCAGGTGCTGCGCTGGACGGCCTGGTTGCGGGCGCCGGCATCGCCGGCTTCATGAGATTCCTGATAGTGCATGAGAAATGGCTAAACCCACGGGTATGTCGTTGGCAGGAGGATACCGCAAAAAAACAGCCACACGCTTCCCGGACGCATGGCTGCCTGCTGCGAGCCCGGCTTCAGCGCGGAATGCGCACCTGATGCTCGTCGAAGTTGCCCTGTTCCGCGCCGCGATGGCACGCCATGCAGTTGGCCGCGCTGCCCACCGATTGGCGCCGGAACACGTCCGCCCGCACTTCCTCGTGCCAGTCGGCAAAGCGCGCGGTGTCGGTGATGCGGGTGACGATGCGCTCGCCCGGCGCGGCCTTGGCCGGCCGGGTGTCGCGGTCGCTCGAGGCATACAGCAGAAACTGGCGGATTTCCGCCTCGGTGCCCTTGTCGAGCGAGGCGTTGCTGCCGAAATGGTGCGGCAGATTGTCCATCAGGGCATTCCACGAGCGGCCGGGCAGCAAGCCCGGCGGGTAGGCCATATGGCAGCTGCCGCACTCGGTTTTCCACGCCGCGTTGACCTTGGCCGGCATGGCCAGACGGCGTCCTTCATGTTCCTCGGCGTGGGTGGTGCCGGCCAGCAGCAGGGAAGCGGCAATGAGGGAAGCGAGATAGCGCATGTTCGTCTCCTAGCGCAGGGTAGTCAGGAAGGTGAGGAAGTCGCCCTTTTCCAGCGGGGTGCAGGCGCGCGACAGCACGTCGTCGCAGTTGCGGCGGAACCATTTTTCCACCTTGGCCGGGTCGCGGAAGCGCTCCGGATTGACCGCGCTGGCCATCGGCCCGATCTTGCGGAAGCTCGGCGTCATGCCGCTGCGGCGCGGGTCGTCCGAGTGGCAGCTGGCGCAGCTGATCGCCTTGCCATCCTTGGTGTTGCGGCGGAAGTAGAGTTCCTTGCCGCGTTCAGCGGAAAAGCCGCTGAACCCCGGCGCGGCCTGGCGCGCTTCCGCGGCGTAGCCCTGCAATAGCTCGGCAGGAGAGGAGGCGGCCTGGGCCAGGGGGGCGAGGCTGGCGGCCAGCAACAGCAGGAAGAGACGGGACATGGGCAGACTCCGGCAAGCAGGAAGAGCTTCCAGCCTAGGCGCGGAGCATTAAGTTGCGCTTAAAACCCTGTCGATTCAATGGTTAATGTCGACTTAAGCGTTCCGCCTTAGCGTATCAGGGTCACATGGCGGAGAAGCATCATGAATCCCTTCAATCGTTTGCGCTTGTTGCACTGGCTGGTCGCGGCCTTCTTCCTGTTCGGCTACCTGAGCGGCGACGACGGTGGCTTGCTGCACGTCTGGCTGGGTTACGGTCTGATCGCGGTGCTGCTGCTGCGCTTGCTGGCCCATCTCTCGAAAATCCGCGGCTTTCCGCCGTTGCTGCCGACTGCCGGCCAGTGGCAGGCGCGAGGTGTTCCGTTGCTGGGCAAGCTCTTGACGGTGCTGCTGTTGAGTGGCGCCGTGCTGACCGGGGGATCGGGCCTGATGATGGTCGACAACGCCCGGGTGCTGGGGCTGCCTGCGGCGCAGACGGCTGACGCCGCCATGGCGAGTGCGGATGGTGAGGAAGGCGAGGCGAGCGATAGCGCCAAGGAGGTGCACGAGGCTTCGGCCAACCTCACCCTGCTGCTGGCGGGGCTGCACGTCGCCTACCTGCTGTGTTATCGCCGCCACATGGTGCTGACCATGATCCGGGGACAGGCGCGCCGCTCGCGTGCCTGAGAAAGCCGGCCGCCGTATGTCGCCGGCCGTTCTGGCCGGCTGCCGTGTGGGGAGGGGGCGTGGCGCCCGGCCGCTCCCGCCGCGCGGCGCGGTGTGTGCTACTTGGCGTGGCTCGCCAGGAGCAGGTTGACGTCGAGCCAGCCCTGGTGGGCATCCTTGCCGGCGCCGGCAAACGCCGTCAGCAGCAGCTTCGCCTGCTCGCGGTACAACGACTCCTCCAGCTTGCGCCCCTCTGCCGTCAGCGTCAGCTCCTTCACCCGCTTGTCGTGCTCCGCGGCACGCGCTTCCACCAGCCCCATCTCCATCAGCTGGCGCAGCGGGATGTTGATCGCCTGCTTGGTCACGCCCAGCGCCGCCAGCAGCGCCTTGACGCTCAGCCCCGGCGTGTGAGCCACGAAGAACAGGATACGGTGGTGCACCCGCGCCAGGCCGCGGCGCGCCAGCATCTCGTCGGGTTTGGCGGTGAATGCCATGTAGGCGTGGAAGAAGGCCTCCATCGAGGCGCGCAGGTCGGGGGAAACGGGCGTGTCGGGCATGTTGACGAGGGCCTGGTGCAGGCGTAAATTGGGTCAAAAAAATTGACATTTATAAGTCCAGCCACTACGAGGGTAGCATGTTTTCTGAACGCATCGAACGACTCAGCGGCTCGCTGATCCGCGAAATCCTCGCCGCCGCCCAGCGCCCCGAGGTGATTTCCTTCGCCGGCGGCCTGCCGGCTTCCAGCTGCCTGCCGGCGCTGGACTTTCCCGACGTGCCGCCGTCGCTGGCCCAATACGGCACCAGCGAGGGCGAACCGGAGCTGCGCGAGCAGATTGCCAAGGACGTGGCGCGCATCGGTCTGAGCTGCGACGCGTCGCAGGTGCTGGTGCTGTCCGGCTCGCAGCAGGCGCTCGACCTCGCCGCCAAGCTGTTCGTCGATCCGGGCACCCCGGTGATCACCGAAGGTCCGACCTACCTCGCCGCGCTGCAGGTGTTCCGTCTGTTCGGCGCGCAGTTCCACACCGTGGAGCAGCAGGACGGCCAGTTGCCGGCCGCCACGCTGCAGGCCGCTATCGCCGACAGCAAGGCCAAGCTCGCCTACCTGATCCCCACCTTCCAGAACCCGTCCGGCGCCTGCTACAGCGTCGAGACGCGCCAGGCGCTGGCGCGCGTGCTGGACGACGCCCACCTGCCGGTGATCGAGGACGATCCCTACCGCGCGCTGTCCTACGACGGCGACGCACCGGCTCCGCTGGTCACGCACTTGAAGAGCGCGCCGTGGATCTACTGCGGTTCGTTCTCCAAGACGCTGGCGCCGGGCCTGCGCATTGGCTACCTGATCGCTTCCAAGGAACTGATGCCGCATCTGCTCAAGCTGAAACAGGCGGTCGATCTGCATTCCAACCGTCTGGGCCAGTGGTTCATCGCACAGTGGCTGAAGAGCGGTGATTACCCCGCTCATCTCAAGCGTCTGCAGCAGAACTACAAGGTCGGCCGTGATGCGATGCAAGCCGCACTGGAGCGCCACTTCGCCGATCTGGCCGACTGGCAGGTGCCGCAAGGGGGCCTGTTCTTCTGGCTGACGTTGAAGAACAAGCGCGACACTCGCACCTTCCTCAAGCCGGCGCTGGAACAGCACAACGTCGCCTTCATGCCGGGCGAGGCGTTCTACGCCGATCCGGACACCGGCATCGGTCATCTGCGGCTCAACTTCAGCCATGCCACCCCGGAACGCATCGAAGAAGGCATCGCACGTCTGGCCGGCCTGATCCGCGCGGGTTGACGCCGGCGAGACAAGTCAGGGCAGGGGAAGGGGGCAAGCCACCGTCCTTCCCCGCCCGATGGAAAAGCAAAAAGCCTGACGGGGCATTCCGGTCAGGCTTTTTCGTCTTTGGCGTCTTCGCTCAGAGCCTGTTTACGATCTCGCGAGCTAGAGCGAGACAAGGCAAAAACGGCTGAGGAAGCGGAGCTTACACGTGGTAAATGAGCATTCCGGAGACGGTTTCAACGCCGTATCGCCGACGCGCAGCAGATCGTAAAACAGGTTCTCAGGCCGGCTGTGCGTCTTCTTCCAGCATGGTGACGCCCGGCAGGCCGGAACGGAACACCGCCTGCTGCAGCGTGGTGACCGCCTTGCGGCGGAAGTACTGCTTGCGCGTCACCAGCATCACGCGCCGTTGTGGCGCCGGCAGGCTGAACGGCACCACCGACAGCAGGGCATCGTCGGCCGGGCTGACCGAGGTGGCCGGCAGCACCGTCACCCCCATGCCGCTCGCCACCATGTGGCGGATGGTGTTGAGCGAGCTGCCCTGCAGGGTGCTGGCCAGGCTGCCGGACTGGTGCTGGCGCGTGGCCAGCTCGCTGCACGACTGCAGCACCTGGTCGCGGAAGCAGTTGCCCTGGTTGAGCAGCAACACGCTTTCCTCCGCCAACTGGCTGGGGCGCACCATCGGCTGTTTCTCCCACGGATGCCCCTTCGGCGTGGCCACCACGAACGGCTCGTCGTAGAGCGGGTAGGCCACGGTGCCGGGCTCCTCGAACGGGTCGGCCACGATGATGGCGTCGACTTCGCCGCGCTTGAGCATCTCGGCCAGACGCGCCGTGTAGTTCTCCTCGAGAATCAGCGGCATGTCCGGGGCCAGGATGCGCAGCGCCGGGATCAGCTTGGGCAGCAGGTAAGGGCTGATGGTGAAGATCACCCCCAGCTTGAGCGGCCCCACCAGCTCGTTCTGGTGTTCGCCGGCCAGTCGCTTCACCGTCTCCGCTTCTTCCAGCACGCGCTGGGCCTGCTCGATCACGCGCTCGCCGATATCGGTCACCGCCACCTCGGGGCCGCCGCGTTCGAACAGGGTGATGCCCAGTTCGTCCTCCAGCTTCTTGATGGCGATCGACAGCGTCGGCTGGCTGACATAGCAGCTCTGGGCCGCGCGGCCGAAGTGGCGCTCGCGCGCCACCGCCACGATGTAACGCAGTTCGGTCAGCGTCATGGCTTAGCGTTCGTGCTCCGGCAACACGATGTTGACCTCCAGCACCTCGAAGTTGTCCTGGCGCTCGAGGTTGACCTTGATGTCGTCCAGGTTGACCGCCACGTAGCGCGAGATCACCTCCATCAGCTCGCGCTGCAATGCCGGTAGGTAGTCCGGGGCGCCGGCACGGCCGTTGCGCTCGTGAGCCAGGATGATCTGCAGGCGCTCACGCGCCACCTCGGCCGATTTCTTGCGCTTGCTGCCGAACAAAATGTCCATCAGCGACATGGCTTAGCCTCCGAACAGTCGTTTGAGGAGCCCAACCTTCGGGACGTCGAGGAAACGCATCGGGCGATCCTCGCCGAGGAAGCGCGACACCACGTCGGCGTAGGCCTCGGAGGCATCGGTCCCCTTGAGGTGGATGGCCGGCGTGCCCGAGTTGGAAGCCTGCAGCACCACCTGCGATTCCGGGATCACCCCCAAGAGCGACACGCGCAGGATTTCCTTGACGTCGTCGACCGACAACATCTCGCCCTTTTCCACGCGGCTCGGCGAATAGCGCGTGATCAGCAGGTGTTCCTTGACCGGTTCACGGCCCTCGATGGCACGGCGCGACTTGGACGACAGGATGCCGAGGATGCGGTCGGAGTCGCGCACCGACGACACTTCCGGGTTGGTCACGATCAGCGCCTCGTCGGCGAAGTAGAGCGCCATCAGCGCGCCCTTCTCGATGCCGGCCGGCGAATCGCAGACGATGAAGTCGAAGTTCATCGTGGCCAGCTCGTTCAGCACCTTTTCCACGCCTTCTTCGGTCAGCGCATCCTTGTCGCGGGTCTGCGAGGCCGGCAGCACGTACAGGTTGTCGCAGTTCTTGTCCTTGATCAGCGCCTGGTTCAGCGTGGCCTCGTTGTTGACCACGTTGATCAGGTCGTACACCACGCGCCGCTCGCAGCCCATGATCAGGTCGAGGTTTCTGAGACCGACGTCGAAATCGATGACCACGGTCTTGTGGCCGCGCAGGGCCAGCCCGGAAGCGAAGCTGGCGCTGGTGGTGGTCTTGCCGACGCCGCCCTTGCCGGATGTCACGACGATGATTTTTGCCACGATGATTCCCTTGAATTAACCAGTGATGGAGTGTTCGTTATTCGCCGAGCGCGGTGATCACCAGGCGCTCGTTCTCGAGGAAGACCTGAGCCGGCTTGCCGCGGATGCTGTCGGGCAACGCCTGCTCGATGGTTCGATAGACGCCGGCGATCGACACCAGTTCAGCTTCCATGCATTGCGTGAAGATGCGCGCCGCAGTATTGCCGCGCGCGCCGGCCAGGGCGCGGCCGCGCAGCGGGGCGTAGACGTGGATGTTGCCGTCGGCGATCACTTCGGCACCGGCGCTGACCATCGCCAGCACCACCAGATCGCCGCCCTTGGCATAGATCTGCTGGCCGGCCCGGACCGGGCGGTCGATGATCATCGTCGGGGCGCTGGCGAGGCCCTCCGGCGCCGCCGGTGCCTCGTTGGCCGCCGGCTTGCTGGCGATCACCTGGCCGGTGACGTGGGCCAGGCCGAAGCGGTGTGCCAGCGCCTCGAGTGCCGGGTCCGGGTGGCGCAGCGCCACGGCGCGGAAGCCGTAGTGGCCGAGCAGGGACAGCACGTGGTCGAGGGCGAGGTCGGCGGGGTTGTCGAGCGCGGCCACGTCGAGCACCACGGCTTCGGCGGCGGAAGGTTTGGCGCGGTTGCCGAAGCGGCTTTCCAGTGCCAGGGTCAGCTCGTCGAGATGGTTGCTGCGCAGTACGAAGGCCAGCACGTCGAGGCTGGCCGATTTGATGTCGTAGGTGTTCGCCGTCTGGCTCATGTCGCTGTAATAATACCTAAAGATAGATTTCTTCTATGAAGGCGAGTGTACTGGCTTGCGGCGGGGCTTTCAATGAAAGTCGCACGCTCTGGCGGGTGTGCTGCCGTCATGGATTTGTAATGCTCACGTGTTGTGATACTGTCATGCCCTCATGCCCCGCTGCCGGGGTTTTTTGCCGTCTGGAGTGTTGCAAAAAACCCAACAGATTAGGGGCTTAGTAGATTGTGCAATGCAACAAACAGGTTGACCGGAAGGCAGGCTTTGGTTAAAGTGCAATTGCTGCATCGCACAATGCGACAGAGGTACAGGGTTTGTTGCTGTTGTCGCTGGGTTACTTCCCAACTATTCAGGAGTCATTATGTTTACTACTACTCAAGAACTGACCGCTCTTGGACAGGCGCAATTCGATAAAGCTGTACGCCTGTCTTCCCTCTTGCTGGGCAGCGCCGAGCGTTTCGCCGCTCTGCAGTTCGACCTGAGCCGCAAGGTGCTGGCCGAAAACGCCCAGCTGTTCAAGACCCTGGTCGACATCAAGGATCCGAAGGCTCTGGTCGAGCTGCCGGCAGGTCTGGCTCAGCCGGCCCTGGACAAGGCCTTCGTTGCCGCCCGCAGCGTGTACGACGCCGCGGTGACCACCCAGGGCGAACTGACCGCCTTCGTCGAAGAGCAGGTTGCCGAGTCCAACAAGGCCGTGCTGTCCACCATCGACAAGCTGGCCAAGAACGCTCCGGCCGGTTCCGATGTTGCCGTCAGCGCGCTGAAAAACTTCGTGACCTCGTCCAACGCCGCCTTCGAAAGCGTGTCGCAGACCGCTAAGAAAGTCGGCAGCGAACTAGCCGAAGCCGGTGTGCAGGCTGCGACCAAGTCCGCCAAGGTCGCTTCCGCTGCCGTTGCCAAGAAGGCCTGATCGGGCTGGCACCGCTCCGAAGCAAAAAAACCCGCCGCAAGGCGGGTTTTTGATTTTGACAAACCCCTTTCGCGCAGCGGAAGGGGTTTGTCGTGTAAACGGGAAGGCTGTGGAGGCAATAACGTATCGGGAGCGGTCCGGCTTTGCCGGGTCCGGTAGCGTCTCGACAGGATACGTTGGCAGCAGCCTGGAAACCCGCCGCAAGGCGGGTTTTTTTATGGGCGTGGCTGGCTGAGGGAGTCGAAGATGGCCTGCAGGGCGAGACCCTGGCCCAGTGCCAGCTCGATCAGCTGGGCCAGGATCAGGGCGTAGTGGCTTTGCTGGTAGGCGGGCAGGGCAAAGTGTGCCAGCAATTGCCAGGGATCGTGTGCTTCCTGCTGCGGCGGGTGCTGCGCCAGGTAGAGCCGGGACAGTTGCAACAGGTTGGCGGCCAGCTCCTTTTGCTGGCTGAAGAAATGGTTCCAGTCCGGTGGGCGCGGCGTTTCGCCGGGGGCGGTCCAGCCCGCCTGCAGCAGCAAGCCGAAGGCGTAACTCAGCGCCTCGAATACCGTAGCCACGAAATGGCCGCTGCCGGCGGGGCCGCAGTGCAGCCAGGCACCCGGCAAGGGCGCCAGCGCATCCAGCACCGGCACGGCACCGTCCAGCGCGCGGTCCGAGCCGCCCACGAACAGGGCGAAGCCTTGCTGCACTCCCGGGGCTTGCCAGTTGGCCGCCACGTCGACGTAGCCCAGCCCGAACTCCCGGCAGTGCCGTTCCCGGGCGGCACAGCTGTCCGGGGTGGCGCGCTTCAGGTCCAGCAGCACGCCGCCGTACTGCAGCGCCTGCCAGTCGGCGGCAAAAGCGTCGGAAGCCGGCGGGGAGGGGAAGGGCTCGGCCGGCAAGCCGAACCCCTGCGCCGTCAGGCGGCGTCGAATCCATTCGAGGTAGGGCTCGTTACCGAGCGTGATGATTTGCATGCTTCTCAAGACGTCAGGGGCGCGGAGTCGAGGGTCTGCATGAGGCACGGGATGAACCAGCCCAGTGCCCTGTCAGGTTGTGGCTCCTTGCCGTCTTCGACGCGTTTCACGATCAGTTACCCATTATCCACGTAGGGCTGGGCCAGCGAAAGCGACAAATAGCCGGCGCCGAGTCCCTTTAGCTATAACTGCCACTTGCCGGCGAGAGAGAGGGTGGTGGTGAGCGCATCCTGTCTTTCGCGCCGCAACGACGAGCGTGCCAGCCGCTGCGCGAAGTATCGCCTGGCGCCGTCATGGCGGATGGCGTGCGACGGGGACGGTTCGGGATGCTGCGCCAGCGGGGGTATCGTTGTCGGCCGCGCAGCGGTATGGGTGTCACCGGCACGTTGGCCGAAGCGGCCAGCGGAAACAACAAAGCCGGCGAATCGCCGGCTTGCTGGTCGTTCAGAGGAGGGCTCAGCCTTCCTGCTTGTAACGCTCGATGCCTTCCACCAGTTCCTTGGTGGCGTCTTCGCGCGTGCCCCAGCCCTGGATCTTCACCCACTTGCCCGGCTCCAGGTCCTTGTAGTGCTGGAAGAAGTGCACCATCTGGTTGCGCAACAGTTCCGGCAGGTCTTCCAGTTGCTGGATCGACTTGTACATCGGGCACAGCTTCTCGACCGGCACGGCCACCAGCTTGGCGTCCACGCCGCCATCGTCTTCCATCTTGATCAGACCCAGCGCACGGCAGCGCACCAGCACGCCCGGCGGCAGCGGGAACGGGGTCACCACCAGCACGTCCACCGGATCGCCGTCGCCGGCGAGCGTTTGCGGCACGAAACCGTAGTTGGCCGGGTAGAACATCGAGGTGCCCATGAAACGGTCAACGCAGATGGCGCCGGAGTCCTTGTCGAACTCGTACTTGATCGGGGCGCTGTTGGCGGAGATTTCGATCACCACGTTGATGTCGTTGGGCATGTCCTTGCCGGGGGCGATGCGGTCGAGATTCATCTGGGAGGTCCTTTGGTTGAGCGTTGAACACATTTGCCGAATTATCCCGCGATTATAACAGCAAGCCGTCGTCGCTTGCGGGGCGCCAAGGTATAATCCAACGCTTCTTTTTGCTACAAGCGGGACGCCACACCATGCTGGACAAGCTGATCATCGAATTCGACAAGGGGGTGCGTACCCTGTTTGCCCCGGCCGCCAGCGCCCGTCCGCACCCGGATGCCGGCATGCCCGAAGCCGAGATGAGCGAGCAGGAAAAGCGCCACGCGCTGGGCCTGATGCGTGTCAACCACTGTGGCGAGGTGTGCGCCCAGGCCTTGTACCAGGGGCAGGCGCTGACCGCGCGCAACGAGGCCGCGCGCGAGGCGCTCAAGCATGCCGCCTTCGAGGAAGTGGAGCACCTGGCCTGGACCGAGAGCCGCATCCGCGAGCTGGGCGGCCATCCCAGCGTGTTCAACCCGCTGTGGTACACCGGCTCGCTGGCCATCGGTGTCGCCGCCGGGCTGTTGGGCGACAAGTGGAACCTGGGCTTTCTGGAAGAGACCGAATACCAGGTCGAGGCGCATCTGAACGGCCACCTGAAAGACCTGCCGGAACAGGATGAGAAGAGCCGCGCCATCGTCAAGCAGATGCGCGACGACGAAGTGCGCCACGCCGAGATGGCGCACGAGCACGGCGCCGCCAAGCTGCCCTTGCCGGTGCGCGGCCTGATGAAGCTGACCTCCAAGGTGATGACCTCGGCCAGCTACCGGCTGTGATCTTGTCGTAACGGCAAGGAAAAACGGGCTGCTCAGGCAGCCCGTTTTACGTGGCGCGGCCGGGATTCAGAAGAACAGCAGCGTCACCAGCAGGAACACCGGGATCAGGATGGCCAGCGACCAGCCAATGTAACCGAAGAACGACGGCATCGCCACGCCGCGCTCCTCGGCGATGGCCTTGACCATGAAGTTGGGGGCGTTGCCGATATAGCTGTTGGCCCCCATGAACACCGCGCCGGCCGAGATCGCGGTCAGTGTCGGTGCCAGCGTGGTCATCAGCTGGCCGGGCTCGCCGCCGGCGAGGTTGAAGAACACCAGATAGGTCGGTGCGTTGTCGAGGAAGCTCGACAGCGCGCCGGTCAGCCAGAAGTAGGCCGGGTTGAGCGGCGCGCCACTGCCGTCGTTGACCATGGCCACCAGATTGCCGAAGGCCCCGGCCGAGCCGGCCTTGAGCATCGCCAGTACCGGGATCATAGTGACGAAGATGCCGGCGAACAGCTTGGCCACCTCCAGCATCGGCCCCCAGTTGAAGGCGTTGGCGGCGCGGCAGCGACCCGGCGTCAGCGCCAGCGACAGCGCCGCGATCCCCAACAGCAGCACGTCGCGCACCACGCTCTGCAGCTCGATCTCCAGGCCGCCGATGGTCCAGTTGATACCCGGCTTCCAGGTGCCGGACACCAACACCGCGCCGACGATCGCACCCAGCAGCAACAGGTTGATGCTGCCTTCCAGGCGCAGCTTCGAATCCGGGGTCGGGTCCGCCAGCGGCGGCAGGTTTTCTTCCTTGTGGTAGTAGTGGCGGTCGAGCAGGTAGAACAGCACCAGCAGGATCGCGCTGGCGAAGGCCATCAGCGGCAGCAGGTGCCGCAGGGTCCAGCCGAAGCTGACGCCCTTGAGGAAGCCCAGGAACAGCGGCGGGTCGCCCAGCGGCGTGAGCGAGCCGCCGATGTTGGCGACCAGGAAGATGAAAAACACCACGACGTGGGTTTTGTGGCGGCGGTTGTCGTTGGCGCGCAAGAGCGGGCGGATCAGCAGCATCGAGGCACCGGTGGTGCCGGTGAAGCTGGCCAGCACGGTGCCAATCCCGAGGAGCGTGGTATTGACCAGCGGCGAGCCGTGCAGGTTGCCGCGCAGGTAGATGCCGCCCGCCACGGTGAACAGCGCCACCAGCAGGATGATGAACGGCAGATATTCCAGCAGCAGCGTGTGCAAGAGTTCATGGCCGGTGGCGCCGCTACCGTGCTGCAGCGCGAACGGCACGACGAACAGCAGCGCCCAGCCGGCGGCGATCTTGCCGAAGTGGTGGTGCCACAGGCCCGGGGCCAGCAGCGGCAGGATGGCGATCGACAGCAGCAGGCCGGCGAACGGCACGGCCCAGAGCGTGGTGAGCTCGGCGCCGTTGACGCCGGCGTGGGCCACGAGCGGCAGCGTCCCCAGCAGCCAGGCCAGCGCCCCTCTGCGGAAGAGGAGTGAGAGCATGGAGAGTGTCCCCTGTATGGTTATGGCGTTGTTCTGGAAAAAGAGCGCCAGTGTAACAGGGCAAACGGGGGGGATGAAAAGTTGGGGATTTTCCGGAGTGGATGGCGGGAACCCGTCTCGCCAGAGGCGAGTGCGGCATGATGGGGAGGGGGAAATCCGAAGCCGGAAAAGCAAAAAGCACCAGCGCGTGCTGGTGCTTCTTGTGGAATCCTGGCGTCTCCACGGGGAATCGAACCCCGGTTACCGCCGTGAAAGGGCGATGTCCTAACCGCTAGACGATGGAGACAGCTGGCGCACCCGGAGCGATTCGAACGCCCGACCCTCTGGTTCGTAGCCAGATACTCTATCCAACTGAGCTACGGGTGCGTTGTTGGCGTCCCCACGGGGAATCGAACCCCGGTTACCGCCGTGAAAGGGCGATGTCCTAACCGCTAGACGATGGAGACGCTGCTGGCGCACCCGGAGCGATTCGAACGCCCGACCCTCTGGTTCGTAGCCAGATACTCTATCCAACTGAGCTACGGGTGCGCTGTTTCTCTTCAGACGCTGGCGTCTTTCGAGAGAGGCGGATTCTATAGAGGCTGTTTCCGACTGTCAAGCGTCGTTGGGCATTTTGTGTGCGAGCCAGTACAATGAACGCAGCCCCATGCCGCGCCGATTCCCCTATGACCTCCTGTTTCGCGCAAGTCGATTGCAACAATTTCTACGCTGCCTGCGAGCGGGTGTTCAACCCGGCGCTGGCTGGCCGGCCCGTGGTCGTGTTGTCCAACAACGACGGTTGCGTGGTGTCGCGTTCGGCCGAGGCGAAGCGGCTTGGCGTGCCGATGGGGGCACCGTACTTCACGCTCAAGGGGCAGCTGGAGCGGCAGGGCGTGGCGGTGTTTTCCTCCAACTACGCCTTGTACGGCGACCTCTCCAACCGCGCGATGCGGCTCCTGGCCGGTTACGCGCGGGCGCAGGAGGTCTATTCGATTGACGAGTGCTTCCTCGACCTGAGTGGCGAAGCCGAGCCGCTGAGGCTGGCGCGGCGCCTGCGCGACGCGCTGTTGCAGGGGCTCGGGTTACCGGCCTGCGTCGGCCTTGGCCCGTCCAAGACCCTGGCCAAGCTCGCCAACCACCTGGCCAAGCAGGAGGCGGCCCTGGAAGGGGTGCTCGACCTGGGCTCGCTCGACGCAACGGCGCTGTTGCAGCGGCTGGAGCCGGTGGCGGTGGAGGAGGTATGGGGCATCGGCCGTCGTCTCGGCGAGCGGCTGCGCCCGGCGGGGATCGGCAGTGCGCGGCAGTTGGCCGAAACCGAGCGCGGCTGGCTGCAGCGGCGCTTCGGGCTGGTGACGGCGCGCATCGCCGACGAGCTGCGCGGCGTCTCTTGCCTGGCGCTGGAGTCGCTGCTGGAGCCGCGCCGTTCGGTGATGTCGACGCGCTCGTTCGGGCGCAAGGTGACGGCGCTGGCCGAGTTGCAGGAGGCGGCGGCGATGCATGCCAGCCGCGTCGCCGAGCGTCTGCGCCGTCAGGGTTCGCTGGCGCATTTCCTGCGCGTGGGGATACGCTCCGGCGTACCGGGCTGGGGGCGGGGGGGCGATGCCAGCGAAACCGTGGCGCTGTTGCCGCCGTCCAACGATAGCCGGGTGTTGGCACGCGCGGCGCAGCAGGCCGTGGCACGCTTGTGGCAGCGCGGCGTGCGTTATCACAAGGCCGGGGTGATGGCGTTCGAGCTGGTCGACGCGGGGCAGGTGCAGGCCGATCTCTTTGCCGGCGATCCGCTCGACGCCAAGAGCGCGCGCCTGATGCAGGCCATGGACGCCATCAACCAGCGCATGGGGCGCGGCACCGTGCGCTTGTTGGCCGAAGGCACGAAGCAGCCCTGGCGCATGAAGCAAGACCATCTTTCTCCCTGTTACACCACCCGCTGGGACGATATCCCGGTGGTGAAAGCGAATTGAGCATGCTGTTTGAGCAACCCTGCGCCATCGTCGACCTCGAGACGACCGGCGGCCACATCACCCGCGACCGCATCACCGAGATCGGCATCCTGCTGATCGATGGCGAGCGCATCGAGCGTTACGAGACGCTGGTCAATCCGGGCCAGCCGATCCCGCCCTTCATCGAGAACATGACCGGCATTTCCGACGCCATGGTGGCCGAGGCGCCGCCGTTCGCCGCGCTGGTGGAGACGCTGCTGGAAAAGCTGCAGGGCCGCCTGCTGCTGGCGCACAACGCGCGCTTCGACTACGGCTTCCTGAAGAATGAGTTCAAGCGCGCCGGGCACGTCTTCCAGAGCGAGGTGCTGTGCACCGTCAAGCTGTCGCGCCGGCTCTACCCGCAGCATTTCAAGCACAGTCTCGACAGCCTGATCGCGCGCCATGGCATCGTGCTGGCGGATCGCCACCGGGCCATGGCCGACGCCTTGGCGGTGTACCACTTCATCGAGGCGGCGACGGCCGAGCTGGGGCCGGAGGCGGTGCAGGGGGCGGCAACGGCGCTGCTGGCACCGACCGCCTTGCCGCCGGGGCTGGACCCGGAGCTGCTCGACAGCCTGCCGGACGTGCCCGGTGTGTACTTGTTGCTGGGCGACGACGAGCTGCCCTTGTACGTCGGGCGCGGTGCCAACCTGCGCCGCCAGGTGCTGGCGCATTTCTACGCCGACAAGGCGCACGGCAAGACACTGCACATCGCCGAGCCGATCCGCCGTGTGGAGTGGCGCGAGACGCTGGGCGAGTTCGGTGCCATGCTGCTGGAACTGCAATGGATCCGTGCCCATCGCCCGCGCCACAACCGGCGCGGCGGGCCCGGCGACGAATTGTGCTCGATCCAGCTGGGCGAGGGCGCGGACGGCTTCGTGCGACCGCGCATCGTGCTGGCGCACGAACTCGACTTCAGCCGCACCGCCGATCTGTACGGCCTGTTCCGCCACCCGCGCGAGGCGCGCAAGATGTTGCAGGACATGGCGCGCGCCCAGGGCCTGTGCCAGGCCGTGCTGGGGGTGGAGCAGATGACCAGCCGCAAGGGGGCGCCGTGCGGCGGCTTCCAGGCCGGGCTGTGCCGCGGCGCCTGCATCGGTCGCGAGCCGGCGATGCAGCACAACACGCGGCTGATGTCGGCGCTGTCGCGGGTGCGGGTGAAGAACTGGCCGTTTCCCGGCGCGGTGGCCGTGGTGGAGTGGGACGAGGTGACCGGCGAGCGCGTCGAGCACGTGTTCGACCGCTGGTGCTATCTGGGGACGCGCCATGCCGCCAGCGAGACGCTGGAGGGGCAGCCGAGCTTCGATCTCGACAGCTACAAGTTGTTCAGCGCTTATCTCAAGAAGCCGACGCCGTCGAGCGAGCTGCGCTTGCTCGACGAGGGCGAGATGGTGTTTTCCGGGGTGATCGGCTGATCCCGGCCTGCCGTGATTGGGGACGTGCCTCGCGGCGGAGGGGCTGCTGGCCGAGCCTCTTCGGCCAACCTTGACGGCTCAGTCGTGCATGGCGAGGAAGCCGCGCAGGCGGTTCTCGATGATGCGCGGGTTCTCGCCGTGGCCGATGGCGACCAAGCCTTCGACGATCAGTTCGCGCATCGCTATCTCGGCCGCCACCAGGTTCTTCAGCTTGTTGGCGATCGGCAGGAACAGCAGGTTGGCCGAACCGACGCCGTAGATGGTGGCAACGAAAGCCACGGCGATGCCGGAGCCCAGCTTGGAGGGGTCGGAGAGGTTCTCCATGACGTGGATCAGCCCCAGCACCGCGCCCAGGATGCCCATGGTCGGGGCGTAGCCGCCGGCCGATTCCCAGATGCGCGTGGACTGACGGCGCGCATGCTCGAACATCGAAATCTCCACCTCCATCACCGAGCGCAGCGTCTCCGGCTCGGTGCCGTCCACCAGCATCTGCAGCGCCTTGCGGTGGAACGGGTCCTGCTGCTGGGCGACGTAGCCCTCCAGTGACAGCAGGCCGCCCTTGCGCGCGCTCTGGCTCCAGTGGATGACGTCACGGATGGTCTTCTCGTGGTCGAACTGGGGCGGCTGGAATACCCAGCGTGCCATGCGCAGCCCGGTCACGAACTGCTTCGGGGTACTTTGCAGCATGACGGCGCTGGCGGTGCCACCGATGACGATCATGAACGCGGTCAACTGGAACAGCGAGCCGATATGTCCGCCTTCCAGCGCCTGGCCGGCGATGATGGCGGCCAGCCCCCCGATGATGGCGATGATACTGATCTTGTCCAAAACGGTGTTCCGTTGTTGTGGTTGTTATGCTGGTGCCGGGTGGGGCTTACAGCCATTCCCTGAGTTTGCTCCGCACGCGGGCGATGGCCTGGCTGTGCAACTGGCTGACGCGTGACTCGGAGACCCCGAGCACCGCGCCGATTTCCTTCAGGTTGAGCTCCTGCTCGTAATACAGCGCCATCACCAGCTGGTCGCGTTCGGGCAGTGCCTTGATGGCGTCCACCAGGGCGCCGCGGAAATCGCCGTCGGCGAGGCTGGCGAACGGGTCGACGGCGTTGTCGTCCGCCACGTTGGCCACGGCCGCTTCGGCGCCGACGCCGTCATCATCGTCAAAGTCGCTGAAATGCTGCAGCGAAACGCCCTTGCACTCGCCCAGCATGGTCTGGTATTCGGCCAGCGGCAGACCGAGGAAGTCGGCGATTTCCGACTCCTGCGGCGGGCGTCCTTCGCGCTGTTCCAGCTGGTGGATGGCGTCCTCGATCTGTTTGGAGTGGCGTCGTGCCCGGCGCGGCAGCCAGTCCTCGCGCCGCAGCTCGTCCAGCATCGCGCCACGGATGCGCTGGCTGGCGAAGGTCTCGAATTGCACTCCCTGAGTTGGGTCGAACTGGCGTGCCGCCTCGATCAGGCCGATGATGCCGACCTGGACCAGGTCGTCCAGTTCGACCGAGGCCGGCAGCACGGCAATCAGCAGTTTGGCGATCTTCTTGACCAGCGGGGCGTGAAGCTCGACGTCGATGTCGCCGTGGAGCGCGCGGCTGCTATACGCCCTGCATTTCAACGACGGCAGGGTCATCGTGTCCTTCCTCCCTCGGCCCAGTCACGCGAGGCCGCGATCAGTACGTCCATGAAGCCGGCCTCCGGGCGCGTGGCTTCGGGTGAATGCCATTGCGGCAGCATGGCGGCCAGCTGGGAAAAGGCGATGGCCGATTCGCTGTCCGGGAAGGCCTCCATCAGCGGCCGATGCAGGCTGCGACTGCGCTTCACCGCGCTGTCCTGCGGCACGAAGCCGACCCAGCGTAGCGCCACGTTGAGAAACTCCCCGGTCACGCTCGACAGCCGCTGGAACAGCTCGCGTGCCTCTTCCAGGTGACGCACGCGGTTGACCAGCACGTTGAAGCGCTGGCGGCCGTACTGCGTCGCCAGACGCTTGATGATGGCGTAGGCCATGGTCAGCGCTTCCGGCGCCGGCGTCAGTACCAGCACCAGGTTGTCGGCCACGCTGGCCGGCACCGGGTCGTGCGCCGGGTTGGGCACATCCACCAGCAGCATGTGGCTGTCGCGCTCCAGCGAGCCGAACTCGCTGCCCAGCCGCAGCCACAGCTGGGCGGAAAAGCGTGCGCGGTCTTCCGGACGCGCGTACAGATTGAGCAGGTTCACGCCATGGCGCGACTGCGTCATCATGGTGTCGAGCCCGCCGGGGCCCACGATCTGTGTCTCCAGCGTGGCCGTGGTCGGCACGCCGAGCTGGCGCGCCAGCTGCTGCCCCGCCCGGCAGTCGATCAACAGCGGCCGGCAGCCGGCCCAGGCGAGCCCGGTGCCGAGTCCGGCCACCAGCGTGCTGACCCCGCTGCCTTCGGCGCCGACGAAGGCGAAGCTGGGCGCACGCACCGGCTGGGCGGCAAGACGGCGCAAACTGGCGGCCTGATCCTGCATGTCACAACCAGCCGGCCTGGGCCGCGTTCATGATCGGCAGCTCGTCGCCTTGCAGCGCGAACGGCGAGTTCAGGTGCGGGGAACGCATGGCACGGTCGATCAGGAAGGCGGCGTTGGCCAGGTGCAGGTCTTCCGGCACGCGCTGGCCGTTGGTGATGTAGAACATCTTCAGGCGGTTGCGGATGATCACGTCCAAGCTCGGTCCCATCGCCACGCTCTCGTCGATCTTGGAGAGGATGCAGCCGGCCAGGCCGTGGCCGCGGTAATGCCGTACCACGTCTTCCAGGGTATGGCCGTCGGCGTTGGCCGCCATCAGCAGGATGCGCTGGATCTCGCGGCCGGTGCCGTCGAACATCTGGGTCTGGGCGGCGACGCGGGCGTCGCGCTGGCCCATGCCGACGGTGTCGATGAACACGATATGGCGCGAGGCCGAGGTCGGCCAGCGTCAGCTGCAGCTCGGATTCGTTCTGGATCGAGTACACCGGCACGCCGAGGATCTTGCCGTAGATGCGCAGCTGGTCCTGGGCGCCGATCCGGTAGCTGTCGGTGGTGATCAACGCCACGTGCTGCGCGCCGAATTTCATCGTGGCACGCGCCGCCAGCTTGGCCACCGTGGTGGTCTTGCCGACGCCGGTGGGGCCCACCAGGGCGTAGATGCCGCCGCGTTCCATCACGTCGCGGTCGGCGTCGGCGCACTTGAGATTGTGCATCAGCGCCGAGCGCGCCCATTTCAGCGTCACTTCGCCTTGATACTGCGCCGGCATCTTGTCGATCAGCTGGCGGATCAGGGTGGCGCTCAGGCCCACCGAGAGCAGGTGCTTGAACAGCTCGATACGGTTGGGCGCGCGCTCTTCCATGTCCGACCAGGCGAAGCTTGCCAGCTGGCTTTGCAGCAGGCTGCGCAGCAGCTTGATCTCCTCGCCGATGTGCTTGAGCTCCTGCGAGACCTCTTCGGGTTCCTCGGCAGGCGCGGGAGCCGGCTTCGTCTGGGGAGGTGTCGCCGCGGCGGCCGCCGGCAGCGGCGGCACCGGGGCGGGGGCGGGCGTCGGGGCGGCCGAGGCGGGCGGCGGTGAGGGGGGCAGCGTCTCGCGCCGTGGCGGGAAGGCGGCGCTGGCCGCGAGCTGGCTGGGTGTCGGCGCGGCGGCCGGGGCCGGGGCGTCCAGCGGCTCTACCGGCAGGGCGTAGGTGCGCGCCAGTGCACGGTTCACCGCGCCGCCGGCCGGGGCGACCGGCGCGGGTACGTGGCGCGGCGGATGCTTGCTGGTCGAGGTGGACAGGGTGGTGGCCAGGTTGGCAACGTCGGCATCGGCCACGGCCATGATTTCCACCCCCCGCCCATGGTGGGGCGGTTGGACAGAATGAGCGCGTCGGCGCCCAGCTCCTCACGGACCTGTCTGAGCGCATCGCGCGTGGTTTTGCCGAAGAACTTTTTGACCACCATCTATAGTTAGCCTTTGCTGCCCCCGATGACCGCGATTATACGAATGGATTTATTGTCCGGTATTTCATTATGCGAGATCACACGCAACTGTGGGAGGGCTCGGCGTAAAAAACGCGCCAGCAGGGGGCGTAGCCCCGGCGGCGTAAGCAGGACCGGATTGTAGCCCTGATTCTCCATCTGCTCCGACTGCTGCGCGGCGCTGGCCAGCAGGTTCTCCGCCAGACCCGGCTCCAGCCCGCCGCCGGCCTTGGACTGGACCGCCTGCAGCAGCACGCTTTCCAGCGCCGGATCGAGCGTCATCAGCGGCAGTTCCGCCTCGCCGGGGAAGAGCTGCTGGATGATTACGCGCGATAGCGCCGTGCGTACCGCGGCGGTCAGCTCGTCGATATCCTGCGTCACGCCGACGTGGTCGGCCAGGGTCTCGAGAATGGTGCGGAAGTCGCGGATGTGGATGCCGTCGGTCAGCAGATGCTGCAGTACCTTCTGCAGCGTGGCCACCGACACCACCTTCGGCACCAGGTCCTCGATCAGCTTCGGCGACTCCTTGGCACTGGTGGCTGATCAGCGCCTGCACTTCCTCGCGCCCCAGCAGTTCGGCGGCGTGGGTGTTGAGCAGGTTGGAAAGGTGGGTCGCCACCACGGTGCTGGCGTCGACCACGGTATAGCCCAGCGTCTGCGCCTCGTCGCGCTTGCCGCCGTCGATCCATACCGCCGGCAGGCCGAAGGCCGGGTCGGTGGTGGCCAGACCCTTCAGCTCGCCGCTGACGCGCCCCGGGTTGATGGCGAGAAACTGGCCGATATAGGCCTCGCCGCTGCCGATCTCCACCCCCTTCATCAGGATGCGGTAGGCGTTCGGCTTGATCTCCAGGTTGTCGCGGATGTGCACGGCCGGCACCAGGAAGCCCAGCTCCTGGGCGATCTTCTTGCGGATGCCGCGGATGCGGCGCAACAGCTCGCCATCCTGGCTGCGGTCGACCAGCGGGATCAGGCGGTAGCCGACTTCCAGCCCGAGCTGGTCGACGTGCTGCACGTCGTTCCAGCTGACTTCGGCCATCTGCTGTTCGCCCGGCGGCGGTGGCGCGGCCTTGGCCAGCGCTGCCAGCTGTTCGCTTTCGCGCTGGCGCTTTTCCATCAGCCAACCCAGTCCGCCCAACACACTGGCGATCAGCAGGAAGGCGAAGTGCGGCATGTTGGGAATCATGCCGATGAGGCCGATTACCGCGGCGGTGATATACAGTACCGAGGGTTTGGTGAACAGCTGGCCGAGGAACTGCTCGGACATGTCCTTTTCGGTGCCGACGCGCGACACCACGATACCGGCGGCGGTGGAGATGATCAGGCCGGGAATCTGTGCCACCAGGCCGTCGCCGATGGTCAGCAGGGTGTAGCTCTCGGCCGCCTGTCCCACCGCCAGGTCGTGTTGCACCACGCCGACGATCAGGCCGCCGACGATGTTGATCAGGATGATCATGATGCCGGCCATGGCGTCGCCGCGCACGAACTTCGAGGCACCGTCCATGGCGCCGAAGAAGTTGGCCTCCTCGGCGATGGTGGAGCGGCGCTTGCGCGCGTCTTCCTCGCCGATCAGGCCGGCGTTGAGGTCGGCGTCGATCGCCATCTGCTTGCCGGGCATGGCGTCGAGCGTGAAGCGCGCGCTCACTTCGGCGATACGGCCGGCACCCTTGGTGATGACCACGAAGTTGATGATGGTGAGGATCACGAACACCACCACGCCGATGGCGACGTTGCCGCCGACCAGGAAATGCGAGAACGATTCGATCACCTTGCCGGCGGCGTCGGGCCCGGTATGGCCCTGCAGCAGGATCACCCGGCTGGAGGCGACGTTGAGCGACAGCCGCAGCAGCGTGGTGACCAGCAGCACCGACGGGAAGGCGGAAAAATCCAGCGGCTGGCGCACGTTGATGCCGACCAGCAACACGATCACCGACACCGCGATATTGAAGGTGAAGAAGATGTCGAGAATGATCGGCGGCAACGGCAACACCATCATCGTCAGAATGAGGATGATCAGGACCGGGCCCGCCAGGCGGGTCAGGTTGAAGCGTTTCAGTTGCTCGAGAATAGTATCCATGCCCGCTTAAGGGTTAGCCGTCGGCGCCGCATCTTGCTGGCGTTTGCTTTCCGGGTCAAGATCGGCAGGGACCTCGACGTGCTCGGGGTAGACCGGGGCCAGTCCGCCGTTGTATTCGTACAGCTTGAGCTGGTAGACGTAGGCGAGAATCTGCGCCGCTGCGCCGTACAGACGGGAGGGCACCTCTTCGCCCAGCTCGGAGTGGAAATACAGCGCGCGGGCGAAGCTCGGCACGCGCATCACGGTGACACGGTGCTCGCGGCCGGTGTCGATGATCTTTTCGGCCAACTTGAGCCGGCCCTTGGCGATCACCTGCGGCGCGCGCATGCCCTCGGTGTACTTGAGGGCGACCGCGTAGTGGGTCGGGTTGGTCACGATCACGTTGGCCGAAGGAATCTCCTGCATCATGCGCCGCTGCGCGGCCTGGCGCTGCAACTGGCGGATGCGACCCTTCACCTCCGGCGAGCCTTCCTGTTCCTTGTATTCCTGCTTGACCTCTTCCTTGGTCATGCGCAGCTGCTTGTGGTAGTTCCAGATCTGGAAGGGGACATCCACCACGACCAGCAGCAACATGGCGCCGACCACCAGCAGGAAGGTATGGAAGGTCAGCTGCATCATCTTGCCCAGCGCCGTCTCCAGCGGCATGGCGATCAGCCCGATCAGCTCGGCGCGCTCGTTCCAGATCACCCAGGTGGCGACGCCGCCGATCACCACGCTCTTCAGGATGGCCTTGAGCGCCTCGGTCAGCGCGCTGAGCGAGAACATGCGCTGGATGCCGTGGGCCGGATTGAGCTTGGAGAGCTTCGGTTCGATGCCCTTGAAGGTCAGGTTCCAGCCGCCGACTAGGAGCGGGGTGGCCACCGCCACCAGCGCCAGCCCGCCGAAAATGGGCATGAGCTGCAGCAGGGTGTCGGTGAGAGACTCCTTGAAACGCAGCAGCACCGGATCGGTGTGCTGCACCATGTCGTGGTCGAAGGTGAACAGGCGGCGCATCAGTTGCAGCATGAAGTTGCCCAGACGCTCGCCCATCGCCATCAGCAGCGCCACGCCGGCCATGGTCACGGCAAACGTCGACAGCTCGCGCGAGCGCGGGATGTTGCCTTCCTCGCGCGCCTGCTGCAGGCGCCGTCCGGTCGCGGCTTCTGTTCGTTCGAGGTCGGAATCTTCTGCCATGCTGAAGCTGTCGATGCAGATGTGCTGAGGAGTGAGACAGCCGCTAGCCTACCATGAATCCCGACTTGCCCGGTCCCCGGCGACACGCTTATCCGGTCTGCCGAGAGCAGGCAGATCGGTTACAATCGGCGCATTCCATTTTGCGCTGTCGACATGAAACAGTACCTCGACCTGATGCGTCACGTGCGCGAGCACGGCCACTACAAATCCGACCGTACCGGTACCGGCACCCTGTCCGTGTTCGGCTACCAGATGCGCTTCGATCTGGCCGACGGGTTTCCGCTCCTGACCACCAAGAAGTTGCACCTGAAGTCCATCGTGCACGAGCTGCTGTGGTTCCTCTCCGGGGACACCAACATCCGTTATCTCAAGGAGAACGGCGTGTCGATCTGGGACGAATGGGCGGACGAGAACGGCAACCTCGGTCCGGTGTACGGTTACCAGTGGCGCAGCTGGCCGGCGCCGGATGGCCGTCACGTCGACCAGATCGCCAACGTGGTCGAGATGATCAGGAACAACCCGGATTCACGCCGGCTGATCGTTTCGGCCTGGAACCCTGCTCTGGTCGACGAGATGGCGCTGCCGCCGTGCCATGCGCTGTTCCAGTTCTACGTGGCCGACGGACGTCTGTCGTGTCAGTTGTACCAGCGTTCGGCCGACATCTTCCTCGGTGTGCCATTCAACATCGCCTCGTACGCGCTGTTGACGATGATGATGGCGCAGGTGTGCGGCCTGAAGCCGGGCGAATTCGTGCACACGCTGGGCGACGCCCACCTCTACAGCAACCACCTGGAGCAGGCCGACGAGCAACTGGCGCGCGAACCGCGCCCGCTGCCGGTGATGAAGATCAACCCGGCCGTGACCGATCTGTTCGCCTTCCGCTTCGAAGACTTCGAACTGGAAGGCTACGATCCGATGCCCCACATCAAGGCCAAGGTGGCGGTATGACGACACCCTGCATCACCCTGGTGGCGGCGATGGCGGCCAACCGCGTCATCGGCATCGACAACCGGCTGCCGTGGCATCTGCCCGAGGACCTGAAGCATTTCAAGGCGGTGACGCTGGGCAAGCCGGTGATCATGGGCCGCAAGACCTATGATTCGATCAGCCGCCCCTTGCCGGGCCGGCGCAATATCGTGGTGACGCGCCAGCACGACTGGAGTGCTGCCGGCGTGGAGGTCGCGCACAGCCTGGAGGCGGCCTTGGCGCTGGTTGCGGAGGCGGAATCCGCCTGCATCATCGGCGGTGCCGACCTGTACCGTCAGGCCTTGCCCCTGGCACACCGCCTGGAGCTCACCGAAATCGCGGGGAACTATCAGGGCGACGCGCATTTCCCCGACTTCGGCAGCGGTGGCTGGCAGGAAGTGCAGCGCGAGTCGCATCGCAGCGAGCAGGGCCTCGACTATGCCTTCGTGAGCTACCTGCGCTGCTGAGCGCCCTGGCGAACCGATAGCGCTGCCCGGCACCTCCGCCCGGCAGCGCTTTTTACTGCACTCCCTCCAGCGCCTCGGCCGAGGCGGCGGCGAGCCGGCCGTAATCGGCACCGAACTGCCGGATCATCGTCTGGAGCCGGAGCGTGTCACGCGCGATGATGGCCTTCAGTAGTTCTTCCAAAAAGGCGTAGGTGCGCTCCACCTGCGGCGAGCCAGCACGCAGGATGGCGTACAGGCAGCGCTGCGTCAGCGGCAAGAGGTCACGCAGCGTGCTTTCGATGTAGTGGTTGTCGGCAAAGCCGTACAAAGCCTGCAGGAAGGCCACCCCTTGCTGGTAGAAGCCCTGGATGTCGTTGTGCTGGCGGCTGGCTTCGAGTTGCCCCAGCAGTTCGAAGAAGCGGGCGAGGTCGTCGTTCTGCCACTGCCGTGCCATGTTGCCCACCACCGTCTCCAGCAGCAAAAACCACAGGCCGAAAAAGTCGTGCACATCCCGGGCGCTGATACTCGCCACCACCGCGCCGCGCCGCGGGTAGATGTTGACCAGGTGGCGGCGTTGCAGGATCAGCAACGCTTCGCGAACCGAGCCGCGGCTGACGTCGAGTTCGCTGGCGATGCGAAGCTCCTGGATGCGCTCCCCCGGCTGCATTACGCCGAGGATGATCTGGTTGCCCAGGTGCTGGGCAATCTGCTCGGTAAGAGAGTCGTTAGCCTTGAACCTCATGCATGTTCTCCTGAAAAGAGCGGAGTTTTCTGTCTTATTGTCGCCGGGGCGTCTGGCAGGGTTGTGCCCCCGCCTTGGCCGTCCGCCGGATTTTCGAGGACGTCAGTGTAGCGTGAGCGGGAGTGGAAGTGAGGGGCGCGTGGCGCGAGCGCGGCACCTGCCGTGTGCGGGCAGAGGGGGCGTGCCCCGTTCACTGCCCGGTGAGTTGGCGGAAGGTGCGCCGCGCGAACACCAGATCCTGCCAGCTCTTGGCCTTGTCGGGCAGATTGCGCAGCAGGTAGGCCGGATGGAAGCTGACGATCATCGGCACATCCTGGTAGCGATGTACGCGGCCACGCAGGCGAGCGATGCTGTCGTTGCAGTCGAGCAGGGTCTGCGCGGCGAAGCGTCCCAGCGCCAGGATCAGGGTCGGGCGGATGTGCGCAATCTGCTGACGCAGGTAATCCTGGCAGGCTACGATCTCATCGGCCGAAGGGTTGCGGTTGCCGGGAGGGCGGCACTTGAGCACGTTGGCGATGTAGACATCGTGGTTGCTGTCGAGACCGATGGCGGCCAGCATGTTGTCGAGCAGTTGGCCGGCGCGGCCGACGAATGGCTTGCCCTGTTTGTCCTCTTGTTCACCCGGCGCTTCCCCAATGATCAGCCAGCGCGCCTGTGGATTGCCGCGGCCGAACACCGTCTGGGTGCGCGTCTCGCACAAGCGGCAGTGACTGCAGCGGGCGACGGTCTGCTCCAGTTCGTCCCAGCTCAGCACGGGCTTGGCCGGCGCGGGGAGGATGGGGGCCGCCTGTTCGGCGAGTACCGCCGGAACCGGGGCGGCAGGGGCGGGTGCCGAGGTGCCCGCCTGGACGGCAGTGGGCACCGGGGTGGCGGCGGCAGGAGCGGGGGCGGTTTCTGCCGTTGCCGTTTCGACCGGGGCGTCGGCCAAGGGCGCGGCCGGCGGCGATACGCGACGAGCCGGGTGGTCGTCAAAGCGCGCGTCGCGCGCGCGCCACAGCGGGCCGAGGCCGATGACCTCACCGATCAGCTGGCGGCGGCTCATGGCCCAAGCTCCATCAACACGGCATGCTCGCGCCCGGATGCGGTGGGGTAGTAGTGCTTGCGAAGGCCTGTCTCGACGAAGCCGCTCTTGGCATAGAGTGCACGGGCGGGTTGGTTGCTTTCCCTGACTTCCAGAAAGAGCCTCGAGCACCCTTGCCGACGCAGTCGCTGCAGCAGCTCGCCCAGCAAGGCCTGTCCCAGCCCCAGCCCCTGCCGTTCGGGGGCGATCACGATGGTCAGCAGCTCCGCCTCGTCCAGTACCGTCATGCTGACCGCGTGTCCGCACACTTCGCCATCGATCTCCAGCAGTAGGAAGGCGTGGCCGGCCGCCAGGGAGTCGTGGAACTGCCGCTCGCTCCAGCCATGGGGAGTGGCCGCCGCTTCCAGGGAGGCTAGTTTTGCCAGGTCGGGCGCAGTGGCCGGGCGGAAGGCGATCATCGCTGGCGTGCCTGTTGCTCGCGCGAGGTCAGCGCCACCTTGTTGCGCACGTAGAGCAGATCGGCTTCGCGCGCGGGGAGGCGGGGGTAGCGCCCGCTTTGCGCCAGCCGCAGGTAACTGGCGGCGTGGGGGCGGATGTCGTTGTGAATGGCGCCAAGCTGTGAGCCCCAAGTGCCACTTGCCAGCATGGGGTAGGCGGCAAAGCCGTCGCCGGCACCCACCCAGCCTTCGCCATCCAGCTGCAGTTCGCTGCCGGCCTGCTCCGGGTCGAGCAGCAGGATAGGGGAAAGGCGGCACGGCGTGTCCAGGTCGTAACTCGCCAGATAGACTTGCTGCATGCGGGCATCGCTACAGGCGACAACGCGCGTCGCGCCGGTCTGTTCCGCCACGCTGTCGAGGGTGGGGATGGGGATGACAGGTAGGCCGGCGGCAAACGCCAGGCCCTGGGCCAGGCCGCAGCCGATGCGCAGCCCGGTGAACGAGCCCGGACCCTGCCCGTACACGACGCCGTCGAGTTGCTGAAGCGTCAGCCCGGCATCGCACAGCAGGCTCTGTACATGTGGTAGCGCCTGTTCGGCGTGTTTCTGGCCGACGTGCTCATGAAACACGACGGTGTTGTCATCGTTTAAGACGGCAAGCGACAGGAAGTCCGTCGAGGTATCGATGGCAAGCAGTTTCATGGCGTTTCCGGAGGGCTGACGGGGAAAAGCCATGAATTATAAGCCCAGTTCCTCCACCCAGGCGAGCGCCTCGACGTGAGCCTGATTGAACGGTTCGGGCGACAGACCCAGTTCCCGGCACAGTTGCGGGACGTCGCGCATCTCCTTGTCTTCGCAGGCCTTGGCCAATTGGAGGAAGGGAGTGAGCCGGTCCGGTTGCTCCAGCAGCACCTGCTTGAACTGGTCGGAGAGGTGGAGGTGTTCCAGCACGGAGGTCATCGGCATGTCGAACAGCACGTCGAGCAAGCTGAACATGCCGATCACGAACAGCGATTCGCAAGCATCGTTAGGCAGGTTGAGCGCACCGCCCAGGAGTTCCATGAAGCGTGCCCGGGTAATGGCGGTCTTTTGCAGGGCGGGTGGGGTCTTGCCATCTTCGTTGGCGGTGACCAAGAGCAGGGTCAGCCAGCGATAGAGCCGTTTGTAGCCCAGCACGGTGACCGCGTGGCTGAACGAGCTGATGGTGGTGTTGAGTCCAGCCGCGGCCGAGTTCACGAAGCGCAGCAGCTTGTAGGACAGCGCGATGTCTCGCTTGAATACCGCCTCGACTTCCTTGATCTCGGCATCCATGCGCAGCAGGTTGAGCAGCTCCAGCGTGTGAGTGAAAGAGGGATGGATGACCTTGGCGGACAGGGTCTCCGGCTTGGCGAAGTAATAGCCCTGAAAACCATCCATACCCAGTTCGCGGCAGAGGTGGAAGTGCTCGTGCGTTTCCACTTTCTCGGCGATACGGATTACCGGGTAGCTGCGCACTTGGGCGGCCAGCATCTGGAAGTCGCTGGTGCCGTGCTTCTGAACGTCCAGCTTGACGTATTTGGCATATTCCAGCAGTTGGGCTGAAGGCGCGTTGAACGAGAAACCATCCATGGCGATGCCGAAACCCTGGGCATGCAGATACTTGATGCGGGCAATCAGCTCGTTGGAGGGGGTGATCTCGGGCATCAGGTCGAGAATGACCCGACGTGCCGGCAGCAACTCGAGAAACTCGCTGGCCAGCATGGCTTCGCCGACGTTGATGAAGGCCAGCTTGTTGCCGATCAGCCAGCTGGTTCCCATATTGTGCAGGGTGTTGACCAGAACCTGAGTGTCGGCTTGAAGCGCGGCCAGCGGGCCGGCGCCTTCCGCCTCGAGGGAGGGGCGAAACAGCAGCTCATAGCCGATGAGCTGCTGATTTCGGTTCAATACAGGCTGGCGTCCGATGAAGGCACTGCTTGTTGTCATTCTGTACCGTTCAGTGTGGGGTAAGCGTCAGATCGTAATCAGTTCGGAGGTCTTGACCATCCCACTTACGCCGTCCTTCGCCGTCAACAGGTCTTCCATGTCGAGTACCAGTACGACCGAGCCGTCCCCCGACAGCGTGGCACCCGCCACGCCCTTGGGACGGATGTTCTGCAGCGGCTTGATCACCACATCGTCGCGGCCGACGAAGGAGTCGATGGCCAGGATGAAGGAGCGCTCGGCCGATTGCATCAGCACGCCGAACCCCGGTTTTTGGGTCGGTGCCCAGCCGAGCAGGCCGGCCAGGGTCTTGAGCGGGAGGATTTCGTCGCGCACCACGATAGTCGGATTGCCCGAAACTTCCTGGATGGCTTCCGGATCGATGGTGATGATCTCGCGCACCATCGCCAGCGGCACGGCGAACGGTTGGTTGCAGGCGCGTACCACCAGCACCGGCAGGATCGCCAGCGTCAGCGGCAGCGAGATGCTGATGCGGGTGCCTTCGCCCGGAATCGAGTTGATGTCGATGCGGCCGTTGAGCTTCTGGATGTTGGTACGAACCACGTCCATGCCGACACCGCGGCCAGACACACTTGAAATCTGGTCCTTGGTGGAGAAGCCGGGCAGGAAGATCAACTGCAGGCACTGCTTCTCGTCCAGAGCGTTGGCGGCTTCGGTGTCGATCAGGCCCTTTTCCACTGCCTTGCGGCGCAGGGCGTCGGCATTCATGCCGCGACCGTCGTCGGTGATCTCGATCAGGATATGGTCGCCGACCTGTTCGGCCGTCAGCTGGATCAGCGACTGCGGTTTCTTGCCGGCGGCGATACGTTCCGCGGTGGACTCGACGCCGTGATCGACGGCGTTGCGCACCAGGTGCACCAGCGGGTCGTTCAGGTCCTCGATCATGGTTTTGTCGAGTTCGGTTTCTTCGCCGCTCAGTACCAGTTCGACGTCCTTGCCGAGCTGGCGCGCGAGGTCACGGGCGAGGCGGGGGTACTTCTGGAACAGCCGGCCGATCGGCTGCATGCGAGTCTTCATCACCGCGTTCTGCAGGTCGCCGACCAGCAGGTCGAGCTGGCTGATGGCTTCGTCCAGCGAGCGCAGGGTATTGCTGTCGTTGTTGCCCTGCAGAATCTCGGTGCGTAGCGTGGTGAGGCGGTTCTTGGTCAGGCCGATTTCGCCGGACAGGTTGAGCACCATGTCGAGGCGGTTGGTATCGATGCGGATGGTGTTTTCATGCCCGCCGCCGCTGGCCGACTTGCTCGCCGTCACGTTCTTGGCCGGCGCCGCAGCCCGGCTGGCTGCCGCCACGGCCGTTACCGGCTCCGTTTCCGGCACCAACGCCGCAGCAGGCACTACCTCCACCGGTGCAGGGGCCGGCGAAGTGGGCGCGGTGGTACGGGCGGCAGGGACGACGGCCTGGTAGAGACTGTTCCAGTCCGGTTCGTCGCTGCGTTGCGGTGTGCTGGCGGTCACCACCGGCGGTGTGGCCGGGGTGGCTTGCAGGACTGGTGCTTGCGGCATGCGGCCGGACAAGACGGCATCCAGGGCGGCGAGCAATGCGCCATCGGCGTCTCGCGGTATCAGCCCCTGGCCCAGGGTGCCGAACATGTCGCGCACGGAGGCCGTGGCGTCAAGGATCACGTCCATTACTTCGGGGTTGAGCTGAAGTTCGGCGTTGCGCAGCTTGTCGAACAGGTTTTCCGTGCGGTGGCAGAGGGTCACCATGGGCGCCACGTTGAGGAAGCCGGCGCCGCCCTTGATGGTATGAAAGCCGCGGAAAATGTCGTTGAGCAAGGCGCGGTCTTCTGGCCTTTTTCCAGTTCGACCAACTTGTTGTCAACGTCCGAGAGAAGGTCGTTGGACTCCATCAGGAAGTCCTGCAACAGCTCTTCCATGCCGCCGAATTCGCTCATTTTTTACCCCGCACCGTTATTTATTGTTTCTTGTTGCGACCGTGGTCTCAGAAGCCGAGGCTTTCCAGCAGGTCGTCGACTTGTTGTTGGTTGGTGACCACATCGCTGCGTCCTTCCGGGTTGATCACCGGACCATTCAGCAGAGTCGGGTCGATTTCCGTTTTCTTCTCTTCCGGCGAGAATTCGATCAAGAAGGCGACGAGATCGGTTTCGATCGTCTTGACCATGCCCATCATCTTCTTGATGACTTGGCCGGTCAGATCCTGAAAATCCTGCGCCATGACGATGTCGAGCAGTTGCGCGCTGGTGGCCTGGGTCTGCTCCGGCACGCTCTGCAGATAACGGTGCGTGTCCTGGCTCAGCTGGCGGAACTCGTCGACCGACAGCATATTGGCGAACAGCCGGTTCCAGCGTTCGGACAGCTGCTTGGCGCTGCTTTCGAGCTCGTCCTGGATCGGCTTGGCGATATCGGTGGCGTTGAGTACCCGCTCTGCTGCGGATTCGGTCAGTGTCGAGATGTAGGAGAGGCGGTCGCGGGCGTCGGGAATCGCATTCGCGACGCGCTCCAGCGATTTGTCGTAACCCATGTCGCGCAGCGCACTGTGTAGTTTGCGGGTCAGTTGCCCGATTTGTTCATACATCACCGAGGGGGTGCCCTCGGCGGCGGAGGTGGACGCCGTGGCACTGTCTGCTTCACTGGCGATCTGTGGCGTGCCGGCTTGGTGCTGCTTGGCAATGCTGTCAAACAGGGCCTCGAGATCCGGGGTATCCCCGCTTTCCAAAACGTGGTCTGGCACGATAAATCCTCCTGAATACTGGCCCGACAAGCCGTGCAATGGTTCTTATTTGTTTATTGCCTGGAAGATCTTGTTCAGCTTTTCTTCCAGCGTGGCGGCAGTAAACGGCTTGACGATGTAGCCACTTGCCCCTGCCATGGCAGCTTCGATAATGTTCTCACGCTTGGCCTCGGCCGTGATCATCAGGAACGGCAGGGGCTTGAGTTGCTGGTCGGCGCGTACCGCTTTCAGCAGCTCGATTCCGGTCATGTTGGGCATGTTCCAGTCGGAAACGATGAAATCGAAATGCTGTGTCTTGAGCTTGTGAAGGGCAACTTGGCCGTCCTCCGCTTCATCGACGTTGGTAAATCCGAGTTCCTTGAGGAGGTTGCGTACGATCCGTCTCATGGTTGAGAAGTCGTCCACTACAAGGAAGCGAAGATTCTTGTCTGCCATCGAGGGTTATCCTGAATTTGTCAATGATTCCTGGCCGCTATTGTAGCGACTACCTTTGCAGGAATGGAATCAGGGTTTCGGCCAACACGGCAGGGTCGAATTTGGCGACGTAGGCATCGACGCCGACGCTGGAGCCCATGGCGCGGTTGGCGTTGGACGACAGCGAGGAATGCATCACGACGGGAATGCCGTTGAAGCGGTGATCGGACTTGATCAGGCGGGTCAGCACGTAGCCGTCCATTTCCGGCATCTCGGCGTCCACCAGGATGGTCTTGAGGGTGTCGTGCAGCGGCGCGGCATCGCCCTGGTGGCGATTGGCCAGCGCTTGCAGCCGTTCCCAGGCTTCGCGGCCATTGCTGGCCTGCTGGAACTTGATGCGCATCTTTTCCAGCACGCCGGTGATCTCCTTGCGCGCCACCACCGAATCGTCGACAAAGAACACGTACTGATCGGCTTCCATTTGGGCGGTAGGCAGCTCGGGCAGGCGCGGCTCGCCCACCACGCTGGCCAGGATCTGTTCCACGTCCAGAATCGATACCAGCTTGCCATCTTCCAGTTCGGTGATGGCCGTGATCAGGTTCATGCCGCTGGCCGAAGCCACTTCGCCAGCCGTCGCGGCACTGCCCGACATCATGTTGTCGGGTGAGCGCACCTTGTCCCAGTCGACGCGGATGATGCGGTCTACTGAGTCGACCAGGAAGGCCTGGGTGCTTTTGTTGAATTCGGTGACAATCATGGTTTCATACTTCTTGGCCGGATCGTTGGCACCGATGAAGCGGGCGAGCGAGATGATCGGGATGATGTTGCCGCGCAGCGAGAGGACGCCTTCCACCCCGAACGGCATGTTCGGGGTCTTGGTGATGGTCGGGGTCTGCGATACTTCGCGGACCTTGAAGACGTTGATGCCGAAGGTTTCCCGCGTGCCCAGCGAGAACAGCAGGATCTCCATCTTGTTGGAGCCGACCAGCTTGGTGCGGGCATCGATATTGGCGAGCAGGGTAGCGTCGGTGGCTGGCATGTCAAACCTTTCCCGATTTCTTTTTGAGTGCGGTCGTCAGTGGTGCGTTACTTGCCGATGTGCAGCATTTCGCGCAGCTTGATCGCCAGTTTTTGGGCTTCGAACTTGGAAACGTAGGAGTCGACACCGACCGATTCGCCGAGCTTCTGGTTGGAGTTGCCCGACAGCGAGGAGTGCATCAGCACCGGAATGCCGGCAAAGCGCGGGTCGCTCTTGATGAGCTTGGTCAGCATGTAGCCGTCCATTTCCGGCATTTCCACGTCGGTCAGTACCAGGTTGACGATGTCACAGAGCTTGCGGCCGGAGAGGTCGGCCTGGGCGGCCATCCGCTGGAGTTCGTCCCAGGCGCGCATGCCGTTGATGGCGTAGGCGTACTTGACGTTCATGGCTTCCAGGGTGCGTTCGATCTGTTTGCGCGCGACGACCGAGTCGTCGGCGAAGAAGATCATGCGCTCTTCCTTGATCGGCTCGATGTTCAGGAAGTGATGGGCGTCGTCGGTGAGCGAGGTCTCGGCCAGGACTTTCTCGACGTCCATCATCATGACCAGGGTGTTGTTGAGCTCGGTTACGGCAGTGACTAGCCCGCCCATGCGGTTGGTGATCATTTCCGGTGGCACGCGCATGGCCGACCAGTCGAGCCGCAGGATGGTGTCGACGGCCTCGACCAGGAACCCCTGGGTGTGACCGTTATATTCGGTCACGATCATGATTTCGGGTTTCTTCTCGGTGACGATGCCGGCGTACTTGGCCAGATCGATGATGGGCACGAGTGCGCCACGCAGGCTGACCATGCCTTCCACGGAAGACGGCATTTCTGGCGCGGAGGTGATTTCAGGTGTGCGCATGACCTCGCGCACCTTGAAGACGTTAATCCCGAAAACTTCCTTGCGCCCGGTTCGTTGATCTTCTCCGAGGGAGAACAACAGGATTTCGAGCTTGTTGGTGCCGGCGAGCTTGGTGCGGGCATCAATCTTTTTAAGAAGTTCTGACACGGAAACCTCCGCTGCATCATGTTTTTTGGGAGTATCGTTTGGAGTGTCGATACGCCCGTTATTAGGGGTGTCGGGGGCCACTGGCTCCGTCCATTACGGCAAATGTACCCCAGATTGGCTTAACCGGTTTGGATAATTATCATACTGATTAATCAGTTTTTACAAATGTGTTGTGGTGAATGACAAAAACTGTTTCAAACTTGCACGACCAGCAAACACTGGAGCAGGCGTTTGCCCAGTTCAATGCCGTTTCCGGCCAATTGATCGATGCCTACAACCAGCTGCAGGGGCAGGTCAATGTGCTGAATGCGCAACTGGACGAGGCCAATAACGAGCTTAGGCGTCAACTCTCGAATAACGCGGCGTTGGCCGAGCGGCTCGGCATGTTGCTGGAGGCGCTGCCGGCCGGCGTGGTTGAGTTGCTGGTCGATGGTCGGGTGCAGACTGAAAACTCCGCCGCCGAGGCGATGCTGGGGGCGTCGGTGCGGGGACGGTCATGGCCGGAGGTGCTGGCCGGCTTCCAGCCGACCGACATTGATAACACCTTCTTGTTACCGCGTTGTGGCGAGCAGCCACCGCGCCGCATCACGCTGCAGTACCAGGACCTGCCGGAATTGGGCGGGCAGATCGTGCTGCTGCACGACGTCACGCACCTGCACCAGCTCTCGAGCGAGCTGGCGCAGCAGCAGAAACTGGCCTCGATGGGCAGCATGGCGGCGTCGCTGGCGCATCAGCTGCGTACCCCGCTGGCGACCGCCATGCTCTACACCGCCAACCTGCGCCAGCCGAGTCTGGGCGAGGCGGAGCGAGAGCGCTTCATCGACAAGAGCCTGGCCCGGTTGAAGGCGCTGGAAGGGCTGATCCAGAACATGCTGAGCTTCGTCAGGGGGCAGGTGAGCGAGCTCGAGCTGCTGGACGTGGCCGGGTTGCTGGAAGAAGTCCGTGCCGTGGTGCAGCCTCATTACGCCGCGCGGGCGGTGCGGCTGGACTGTGACTTTGCGCTGGGCGAGCCGGTGCGGGTGGCGGGAGATCGCAAGGCGCTGGTGGGAATCCTGGTCAATCTGCTGGAGAACGCGCTGCACTTTTCCGTAGAAGGCCAGTGCGTGGAGCTGGGCGCCCGGCTGGAGGGCGGCGCAGTGCGGCTATGCGTGGTCGACGAGGGCCCGGGGCTGGGCGACGAGTTGCTGGAGCGGGTGTTCGAACCGTTCTTTACCACGCGCTCCGGGGGAACCGGGCTGGGGCTCGCCATCGTCAAGAAAGTGGTGGAGGAACTGCACGGCAGCGTGTGTGCGGGCAACCGCGAGGGCGGGGGCGCCTGCTTCGAGGTGCGGCTGCCGCTAGCGTGAGCCGAGCCGCTTGCCGTCCCCGCGATCACGGCTATGGGCACTGGTCGTGGTGTGTGCACCGTACAGGCAGGATGGCGAGGGCTTGCCGGGCCAATCTCTGCGTGTAAATCCATCGCTGAGCCAATTCAAAGATTGGCACGCAGGGATTTGTCCGGCGAAGGATTCGCATGCGAGTGCAATAACGCCAGCAGGGTTTTGCCTGATGGCCCCTTAATTATTCTTCCAGATACTGGGTCTTGCCGGTGACCTTGGCCCAGTCTTCGTGATCCGGCAGGGGGTCCTTCTTGGCGGCGATCACCGGCCAGACCTTGGACAGCCGGTCGTTGATCTCGATGAAATGCAACTGGTCGGCCGGCACGTCTTCTTCGGCGTAGATCGCTTCGACCGGGCACTCGGCGACGCACAGGGTGCAATCGATGCATTCGTCCGGGTCGATGGCGAGGAAATTGGGGCCTTCATGGAAGCAGTCGACCGGACAGACATCGACGCAGTCGGTGTATTTGCATTTGATACAAGCTTCGGTTACAACGTAGGCCATTGCATTTTCCTTTGGCGATTTGGGCGCTGACACTCAACAGTCTAGCCAATTTTGCCATCATTTGATTTTCCCGGCTGTTTTCCGATGATGTCTGGCTTCGCTCCCTCCTTGCCCTATCGTGGCCGTTTTGCCCCCAGTCCGACCGGTTTATTGCATGCCGGTTCGTTGACCACCGCCGTCGGCAGCTATCTGGAGGCGCGCACGCGCGGCGGCGTCTGGCTGTTGCGCATGGAGGACCTCGACCCGCCGCGCGAGGTGGCCGGCGCTGCTTCGGCCATCCTGCAGACGCTCGAGGCGCTGGGTTTCGAGTGGGATGGCGCTGTGGAATACCAGAGCCGGCGCCACGAGCTGTACCGCGCCGCGCTGGACCAGTTGGCCCGCGATGGCACTGGCGTACGCCTGTGGCTGTACGCGCAAGGAGATCGCGGCACACGCCCGCCGCGGGGTGGACGGCTACGTCTACCCGGGAACCTGCCGCAACGGCTGCGTGGCGGGGCGCGCCGGCCGTGCCTGGCGGCTACGCGTGGCACCGGGCGAGACGGTGTTCGTCGATCGCTTGCAGGGCGAGTACCGCCAGGATCTGGAGCGCGACATTGGCGATTTCGTGCTGCTGCGTGCCGACGGCTTCTGGGCCTACCAGCTGGCGGTGGTGGTGGACGATGCCGCGCAGGGCGTCACCGATATCGTGCGCGGCGCCGACCTCTTGGTGTCGACGCCGCGCCAGATCGCCGTGCAGCGGGCGCTGGGAGTGTCTACCCCGAGTTACTGCCACTTGCCGCTGATGGTCAACGCGGCCGGCGAGAAGCTGTCCAAGCAGACGCTGGCGCCGGCGATTGCCCCGGCGGCAGCGGCAGCGGAGCTGCGCCGTGCGTTGCAGCGTCTCGGGCATGTGCCGCCGAACGAATGCGGCAGCCTGGCCGAGTTGTGGGCCTGGGCGCGCGGGCATTGGTCATTGGACAAGGTGCCGGCCGGGCCGGTGACGGTGTGAGCCGGGCTTCGGCCAACTTGGTCGGGGAAGGGCTGCTGTTGGTTATTGTGTGGGGAAGTAACGTGGCGCTGCGCCTACATAATCGCGGCATGCAGCCGCGTGCGGCTTGCCAGACCGGCGGCCAGCGCCGATAATCTTGCCCCATCTAGCAGGAGAGAGTGGCCGCGCAAGCCGGCCGCCGCCGAAGGCGCAAGTGCACCCGCAATCGCTCAGGCAAAAGGACTGCGAGGATCGGGCCGTCGTTCCATGGGCGGCCCGCCGAATCTGGAGAGCGGCGCCTGGTTCCAGGCGCCCACCGAAGGGGCTAACGGCTGGTGCTGCACCAGTCGGAAAATCTCAGGTGTAGGGACAGAGGGGTGTATAGAAGGATGAACGCACCCTGAAGGACTCCGCATGACGGCCCCGAAACGTACCCCCCTGTTTGACGAACACCTCGCCGCCGGCGCCAAGATGGTCGATTTTGCCGGCTGGGAAATGCCCATCCATTATGGCTCGCAGCTGAAAGAGCACGAGCAGGTGCGCAGCGACGCCGGCATGTTCGATGTCTCCCACATGACCGTGATCGACATCACCGGTGCGGACGCCAAGGCCTGGCTGCAGAAGCTGATCGCTAACGACGTCGCCAAGCTGGGCTTCGAGGGCAAGGCACTGTATTCCGGCATGCTCAACGCCGACGGCGGCGTGGTGGACGACCTGATCGTCTATCTGACTTCGTACGGCTACCGCATGGTGGTCAACGCCGGTACCACCGACAAGGACCTGGCCTGGATGGAGCAGCAGAAAGCCGGTTTCGATGTGACGCTGAAGGTGCGTCGCGATCTGGCCATGCTGGCCGTGCAAGGCCCCAACGCCATTGCCAAAGTGTGCTCGGTGAAGCCGACGCTGGCAGACGCTATTAAATCTCTGAAAATCTTCCAGGGCTTGCCTGCAGGCGACTGGTTCTTTGCGCGAACCGGCTATACCGGCGAAGACGGCCTGGAAATCATGGTGCCGGCCACCGAGGCGCCGGCCTTCTTCCGCGAATTGCTGGCGGCCGGCGTGGCGCCGATCGGTTTGGGCGCGCGCGACACGCTGCGTCTCGAAGCCGGCATGAACCTGTACGGCCACGACATGGACGAGACCGTGTCGCCGCTGGCGGCCGGGATGGGCTGGACCATCGCCTGGGAACCGGCCGAGCGCGACTTCATCGGCCGTCAGGCGCTGGAAGCGCAGAAAGCCGCCGGCGTCGCGATGAAGCAGGTCGGCCTGGTGCTGGAAGGGCGCGGCGTGCTGCGCGAGGGGCAGAAGGTGGTGGTCGAGGGCGCCGGCGAAGGCGTCATCACCAGCGGCACTTTCTCGCCGACGCTGAAGCATTCCATCGCCATCGCCCGCGTACCGGCTGCGACCGGCGAGACCGCCCAGGTCGATCTGCGCGGCACGCTGACCGAGGTGCGCGTGGTCAAGATGCCGTTTGTTCGCAACGGCAAAAAAGTCTTTAATTAAGCCGAGTATCCGGACTGAGTGGAGGCGGGCCAGGCCCGCTTCCGGACGGGGCGGCAAGGCCCCGTCATCAACCTTTTCTACATTGGAGATGCAGTAATGAGCCAAATCCCCGCCGAATTGAAATACGTATCCAGCCACGAATGGCTGCGCCTGGAAGCAGACGGCACCGTGACCGTGGGCATTACCGAACATGCCCAGGAACTGCTGGGCGACATCGTGTTCGTCGAGCTGCCGAAAGTGGGTGCCGTGCTGGGTGACGGCGAACAGGCTGGCGTGGTGGAGTCGGTGAAGGCCGCTTCCGACGTGTACGCGCCGATCGAAGGCGAAGTGGTGGCCGTGAACGGTGAACTGGAAGCCGCGCCGGAACTGGCCAACAGCGAGCCGTACGGCCAGGGCTGGTTCTTCAAGGTCAAGCCGAGCAATGTCGCCGACCTCGACAAGCTGCTCAACGCCGAACAGTACGCCCAGGAAATCGGCGCCTGATCGAGCCGAACCGGCCTCGCGTCCCAGGGCGCGAGGCTTTTGTTTTATGGGGCCGGCGGCGCCGGCCCATAGTCCTCTTGCATCCGGATACTTGCAACATGACACTCTCTACCCTGTTTAACCACAACGAATTCATCGAACGCCATATCGGCCCGTGCGAGACCGAGAAGGCCGAGATGCTGGCCTACGTCGGCGCCGGCTCCTTCGAGGACCTGGTGGCCCAGACCGTACCGGCCAACATCCGCTTCAACCGCGCGCTGGACCTGCCGCCGGCGCAGCGTGAAGCCGACGCGCTGGCCGACCTGAAAGCGGTCGCCAGCAAGAACGTGGTGAACAAATCCTTCATCGGCCTGGGTTACTACCCGGTGCTCACCCCGGGCGTGATCCTGCGCAACGTGCTGGAAAACCCGGGCTGGTACACCGCCTATACCCCGTACCAGGCCGAAATCGCCCAGGGCCGCCTGGAAGCGCTGTTGAATTTCCAGCAGATGATCATCGATCTCACCGGGCTGGAAATCGCCAACGCCTCGCTGCTGGACGAAGCCACTGCCGCCGCCGAAGCCATGGCTATGGCGCGCCGCGTGTCCAAGTCCAAGTCCGAGCAGTTCTTCGTCGACAGTCGCGTGCTGCCGCAGACGCTGGACGTGATGAAGACCCGTGCCGAGTACTTCGGCTTCGAACTGGTGCTGGGCCATCCGGAAGAGGCCGGCAACGGCGACTACTTCGGCGCGCTGTTCCAGTACCCGGGCGAATCCGGCGAACTGTTGGACCTGACCCCGTACATCGCCGCGGTCAAGGCCAAGGGCGCGCTGGCCATCGTTGCGGCCGACGTGATGGCGCTGGTGGCGCTGAAGTCGCCGGGCGAAATGGGCGCCGACGTGGCGGTGGGCAACACCCAGCGCTTTGGCGTGCCGATGGGCTTCGGCGGCCCGCACGCCGCCTACTTCGCGTTCAAGGACGAGATGAAGCGCTCCGCTCCGGGCCGCATCATCGGCGTGTCGGTCGATGCCAAGGGCAAGACCGCGCTGCGCATGGCGCTGCAGACCCGCGAGCAGCATATCCGCCGCGAGAAGGCCAACTCCAATATTTGTACCTCGCAGGTGCTGCTGGCCAACATCGCCGGCATGTACGCCGTGTACCACGGCGCCGAGGGCGTGAAGCGCATCGCCGCGCGCATCCATCGCCTGGCGGCCATCTTCGCCCACGCGGTGAAGGCGGCTGGTGGCAAGCTGGTGTTCGACCGCTTCTACGACACCGTGCAGGTCGACTTGGGCGCCGATGCGGCCAAGGTGTACGCCGCCGCGCTGGCTGCCGGCATCAACCTGCGCGACGCCGGCAACGGCGTGCTGGGCGTGGCTTTCCACGAAGCCGCCAGCGAAGCCGACCTGGCTCAGCTGATCGAGATCTTCACCGGCAAGCCGGCCGACGTTGCCGCACTGGATGCCGTCGCTGCCGACGCCATTCCGGCTGGGCTCAAGCGCGAATCCGCCATCCTGTCGCACCCGGTGTTCAACACCCACCACAGCGAACACGAGATGCTGCGCTATCTCAAGAAGCTGGAAAACCGCGACCTGGCGATGAACCACTCCATGATCAGCCTCGGCAGCTGCACCATGAAGCTCAACGCCACCAGCGAGATGATCCCGATCACCTGGCCGGAATTCGCCAACATGCACCCGTTCGCCCCGCGCGATCAGGCCGCCGGCTATCTGGAAATGATCGAGGCGCTGCAACAGCAGCTGCTGGCCATCACCGGCTTCGACGCTATCTCGATGCAGCCGAACTCCGGCGCGCAGGGCGAATACGCCGGTATCCTGGCGATCCGCCGCTTCCACGCCAGCCGTGGTGAAGCGCACCGTAACGTCTGCCTGATCCCGCAATCCGCGCACGGCACCAACCCGGCTACCGCGCAGATGCTGGGCATGCAGGTGGTGGTGGTGAAGACCGACGACAACGGCAACGTGGACATGGCCGATCTCCGTGCCAAGGCCGAGCAGCATGCGGCCAACCTGGGCGCGCTGATGATCACCTACCCGTCCACCCACGGCGTGTTCGAGGAAGGCATCAAGGAAATCTGCGAGATCGTGCACGCGGCCGGTGGCCAGGTGTACATGGACGGCGCCAACATGAACGCGCAGGTGGGTCTGACCCGCCCGGCCGACATCGGCGCCGACGTGCTGCACATGAACCTGCACAAGACCTTCTGCATCCCGCACGGCGGCGGCGGCCCGGGCATGGGTCCGATCGGCATGAAGTCGCACCTGGCGCCGTTCATGGCCAACCACGTGGTGTCCGAAGTACCGGGCGCCGTGGCCGGCCAGAGCGCGGTTGCCGCGGCACCGTTCGGTTCCGCGTCGATCCTGCCGATCTCCTTCATGTACATCCGCATGATGGGCGCGGAAGGCATGAAGCACGCCACCGAGATGGCGCTGTTGAACGCCAACTACCTGATGAAGAACCTGTCGGCGCACTACCCGGTGCTGTACACCGGCCGCAACGGTCGCGTGGCGCACGAGTGCATCATCGACCTGCGTCCGCTCAAGGCGGCGTCCGGCATCACCGAGGTGGACGTGGCCAAGCGTCTGATGGACTACGGCTTCCACGCCCCGACCATGAGCTTCCCGGTGGCGGGCACGCTGATGATCGAGCCGACCGAGTCGGAATCCAAGGCCGAGCTGGACCACTTCATCGCCGCGATGGTGGCCATCCGCCAGGAAATCGACAAGGTGCAGAACGGCGTCTGGCCGCTCAACAACAATCCGCTGGTGAATGCGCCGCACAGCAAGGCCGACATCGCCGCCGACTGGGACCGTCCGTACAGCCGCGACGAGGCCTTCTTCCCGCTGCCGTACGTGCTGGACAACAAGTTCTGGCCGAGCGTGAACCGCATTGACGACGTTTACGGCGACCGCAACCTGGTGTGCAGCTGCCCGTCGGTCGAAGAGTACGAGTAAGCGTCAGGCGCTGTCGCAGCCGGTGTGTCGCACCGCTTCGGCCAACCTTTGACGGCAAACGGCTCCCCATCGCGGGGAGCCGTTTTTGTTTGCCGGTCTGCTGCTTGCCGGGGGCGGGTGGCGGGTCTAGGCTGCAAAAGGACATGGTGGCCGGCGCACCCTCGGCCAGCGTGCTCCGCCAGGAGAATCTGCATGCCCCCGTCAGCCCGCGAAGTCTTGAACCAGCCGCCGCCTCTGGTCGACTACAACCTGTTCAGCAGCGATGTCGCCTTGCAGGAAGGGGTGGTGCGCGAGGGCGCGGCGTGGGCGCGCGAGCCGCTGTTCGACTGCGGCGCGCTGCTGGGGCGGCGTGACAGCTTCGAGCTGGGTCGGCTCGCCAATCGCTATCCCCCCTTGCTGCACGGCTTCGACGCTCAGGGCTTTCGGCTCGACGAGGTGGAGTTCCACCCCGCCTGGCACATGCTGATGCGCGGCATCGTCGAGCGTGGCCTGCATTGCGCGCCGTGGGAGGAGCCCCGGCACTGGCGCCCATGTGGCGCGCGCCGCCGCCTTCCTGCTGCAGGCCCAGGTCGAGGCCGGCACGCTGTGCCCCACCACCATGACCTTCGGCGCCATCCCGGTGCTGTCGCAGCACGCCGGCCTGACGCTGGACTGGCTGCCGACGCTGTGCAGCCACGACTACGACGAACGCGACCTGCCGCTCGCGCAGAAGCACGGCGGCCTGGTCGGCATGGGCATGACCGAGAAGCAGGGCGGCTCCGACGTCCGGACCAATACCACGCGTGCCGAGCCGTGTGCGGACGGCAGCTACCGCCTCAGCGGTCACAAGTGGTTCTTCTCGGTGCCGCAGAGCGACGCCCACCTGGTGTTGGCGCAGGCGCCGGGCGGCCTGTCCTGCTTCTTCCTGCCGCGCTGGCTGCCCGACGGCACGCGCAACGCGGTGCGCCTGCTGCGCCTCAAGGACAAGCTCGGCAACCGTTCCAACGCCTCGGCCGAGGTCGAGTTCGACGCCGCCTACGCCGTGCTACTGGGCGAGGAGGGGCGGGGCGTGCCGCTCATCCTGGAAATGGGCGGGCACACCCGCTTCGACTGCCTGCTGGGCAGCGCCGGCATGATGCGCCAGGTGCTGGCGCAGGCGGTGCACCATTGCCGCCATCGCCGCGCGTTCGGCCGGCGCCTGATCGAGCAGCCGCTGATGCTCAACGTGCTGGCCGACATGGCGCTGGAGACCGAGGCCGCCATCGCGCTGGCCCTGCGCCTGGCGCGCGCCGCCGACGCCCCGGACGACGAGGGCGAAACGCTGCTGCGCCGGCTGCTGGTGCCGGCCGGCAAGTACTGGGTGTGCAAGCGTGGTCCGGAGTTGGCGGCGGAAGCGATGGAGGCGCTGGGCGGCAACGGCTACATGGCGGAAAGCGTGGCGGCGCGGGCCTACGCCGAAATGCCGGTGAATTCGATCTGGGAGGGCTCGGGCAACGTGATGTGCCTCGACGTGCTGCGCACCCTCGCCAAGCATCCGCGCGCGCGCGAGGTGCTGCTGGCCGAGCTGGCGCAGGTGCCGGGACGTCACCCGCTCTATCGCCATGCCCTGGGGCGCCTGAGCGACCAGCTGCAGCGCCCCGTGGCGGAGGCCGACGCCCGTCACCTGGTGCGGCGCATGGTGCTGCTGGTGCAGGCCGGTTTGCTGCTGCGCCACGCGCCGGAAGCGCTGGCCGAGGCGTTCTGTGCCTCGCGCCTGGGCGAGGACTGGGGCGGCAGCTTCGGCAGCCTGCCGTCGACGCTGGCGCTGGCGCCGATCGTGCGCCGCGCGCTGTCGGCCTGAGCGGGTGGATGCGCATGGGGGAGGCGCCTAAGCGGAGCGGGGCGGGCGCGGGCCAGGGCGTGCGGCCCACGGCCGGCCGCGCGTGGCGGCGTGGTGCCGTTTTTGTCATGCCCCTGCTGGCGACGGCGTGCGCCGTCGGTCCGGACTATCGACCCCCTGCCATGGCGGTACCGCCGGCGTGGCACAGCCCGCTGCAGGGCGGCGTGCACGCCGCGATGCCGCCGGCGGCCGAACTGGCGCGCTGGTGGGAGCGCACTGGCCGATCCGCTGTTGTCGCGCCTGATCGGCGAGGCCGTGGCGAACAATCTCGATGTCAAACTGGCGCAGGCCCGCCTGCGCGAGGCCCGCGCCCGCTACGGGCTGGCCGTGGCCGAGCGCTATCCTGCCCTGAACGCCCGCGCCGCCGTCAACCGCAACCGTTCCAGCGACGAGATGAGCCAGGGCAAGGGGCGCGCCGTCGAGACCTGGTCGGCGCAGCTCGATGCCAGCTGGGAGCTCGACCTGTTCGGCGGCCTGCGCCGTGCCCAGGAAGCCGCCGCGGCGACGCTCGACGCCGAGCAGGAGGCGCTGCGCGACACCCGGGTCAGCCTGCTGGCGGAAGTGGCGCTCGGCTACGTCGAGGCGCGCGGCTTTCAGGCCCGGCTGGCGCTCGCGCGCGGCAGCCTCGCCACCCAGGACGAGACCTGGCAGATCACGCGCTGGCGCCATCAGGCCGGACTCACCACGCAGCTGGACGAAGACCGAGGCCCGCTTCAACCTGGAGCAGACGCGGGCCCAGCTGCCGGCATTGCAGCAGGGGCTGGCGCAGTCGAAACAGCGGCTGGCGGTGCTGCTGGGGCGCGCGCCCGGCGAGCTGAGCGAACTGGACCAGCCGGCCGCCATCCCGCACCTGCCCGCCACCGTGGCGGTGGGCATCCCCGCCGACACCCTGCGCCAGCGCCCCGACCTGCGCCGCGCCGAGCGCCAGCTGGCGGCGGCGACGGCGCAGGTCGGGGTGGCCAGCGCCGCCGCCTACCCCGATGTGTCGCTGTCCGGCACGCTCGGCCTGCAAGCCCTGAGCGGCGGCCGGCTGTTGCGTTCCAGCGCCGGCCTGTATGCGCTGGGCGCCAGCGTCGGCGAGGTCGTGTTCGACGCCGGCCGCGTCCGCCACAACATCGAGGTGCAGAATGCCCTGCAGCAGCAGGCGCTGCTCAATTACCAGTCCGCCGTGCTCACGGCCTTGCGCGACGTCGAGGGCGCGCTGGTGGCCTACGCCGAGGAGCAGAACCGCGGCGTGGCGCTGCGTGATGCGGTCACGGCGGCGCAAGGGGCGGCCGATCTGGCCTCGAGCCAGTACCAGGCCGGCCTGGTCGATTTCCAGGCGGTGCTCGACACCCAACGCTCGCTGCTGTCGCTGCAGGACCAGCTGAGCCAGAGCGAGGCGGCGGCGGTGTCCAACCTGGTACGGCTTTACAAGGCGCTGGGCGGCGGCTGGGACGCGGCTGCGGCGAAAGGAGGATGATGGAGCAACCCGGCGACATGGCCAAAAAGCTCGGCCTCGACCGGCAGTCCCGTGTGGTCTCGCGCCTCCGGCGCTGGCTGCTGCTGGGGGGCATGGTCGTGGCGGCGGGGCTGGCGGCGCTGTACTGGAACAGCCGTCAGGCCACGGGCCAGCCGCGCTACCTGACGCAGGAGGTGCGCCGCGGCAGCCTGACCGTGGCCGTCTCCGCCACCGGCACGCTGCAGCCCACCAACCAGGTGGACGTCGGCAGCGAGATTTCCGGCACCATCAAGAGCGTGGAGGTCGATTACAACGACCGGGTGAAGCGCGGTCAGGTGCTGGCGCGCATCGATACCAGCAAGCTCGAGGCCCAGCTCAAGCAGAGCCTGGCGGCGCTGGCCGCCGCCCGCGCCCGGGTGCAGCAGGCGCAGGCCACCGTCAGCGAGGCCAAGGCCAAGCTGGGGCGGCTGCGCCGAGGTGCAGCAGGTCAGCGGCGGCAAGGTGCCGTCGCAGTCCGAGATGGAGACCGCCCAGGCCACCTTCGAGCGCGCCGTGGCGGATGCCGCCAACAGCCGGGCCACGGTGACCCAGGGGGAAGCCACGCTGGAGGCGCAGCGCACCGACCTGGCCAAGGCAGTGATCCGCTCTCCGGTGGACGGCGTGGTGTTGAAACGCGCCGCCGAACCCGGCCAGACCGTGGCCGCCTCGTTCCAGACGCCGGTACTGTTCACGTTGGCCGAAGACCTGACGCAGATGGAACTGCACGTCGACGTGGACGAGGCCGACGTTGGCAAGGTGCGGGAAGGGCAGGCCGCCAGCTTCACCGTCGACGCCTACCCCGAGCGCACCTTTCCGGCGCGCCTGTCCCAAGTGCGTTTCGGCGCCAAGACCGTGGCCGGGGTGGTGACGTACGAAACCGTGCTCAAGGTGGACAACGCCGGCCTGCTGCTGCGCCCGGGCATGACCGGCACCGCCAGCATCGTGGTCGAGCAGGCGCGCGATGCGCTGCTGGTGCCCAATGCCGCGCTGCGTTTTGTGCCGCCGCAGGAAACCTCGGCGCCCGCCAGCCGCGGGCTGGTCGCCAATCTGCTGCCGCGCCCGCCGCGCCCGCCGCGCCGCAGCGCTAGCCCGCCCGGCGGCAACGACAAGCAGCCCCATGTCTGGGTGCTGCAGCAGGGCCGGCTGCAGAAGGTCACGCTCAAGACCGGCATGAGCGACGGCAGCCTGACCGAGGTGAAGGGCGGGGCGCTGGCGCCGGGCCGCGCCGTGGTGGTGGACGTGATCGAGGTGAAAAAGCCGTCATGACGCCCGACGGCCGCCCCCTCGTCGAACTGCGCCGGGTCACCAAGACCTACGGCCGCGGCGCGGCGGCGATGCAGGCGCTGGGCGGGATCGACATCGTCATCGCCCAAGGCGAGTTCGTGGCGGTGATGGGGCCGTCCGGCTCGGGCAAGAGCACCTGCATGAACCTGATCGGCTGTCTCGATACCCCGAGCTCCGGCAGCTACCTGTTCCAGGGGGTCGAGGTGGGCGGGCTCACGCGCGACCAGCGCGCGCTGCTGCGGCGCCACTACCTGGGTTTCGTGTTCCAGGGCTTCAACCTGCTCAACCGCACCAGCGCCCTGGAGAACGTCGAGCTGCCGCTGATCTATCGCGGCGATCCCGCCGAACAGCGCCACCAGCGCGCCCGCGAGGCGCTGGCGGAGGTGGGGCTGGCGGGCTGGGAGGACCACACCCCGGGTGAACTGTCCGGCGGGCAACAGCAGCGCGTGGCGATCGCGCGCGCCATCGTCACCCGTCCCGCGCTGCTGCTGGCGGACGAGCCGACCGGCAACCTCGACAGCGCGCGCAGCCAGGAGATCATGACCATCCTCACGCGCCTGAACCGGGAGCAGGGCATCACCATCGTGATGGTGACGCACGAACCGGACATGGCGGCGTACGCCGGCCGCACCATCCATTTTCGCGACGGCCTGGTGGTGCCGGCAGCGGAGCGCGCACACCAGGGGGCGGGTGATGCTCTGGAACGCCTTCGCCCTGGCCCTGCGCGAAATCCGCCGCAACGTGCTGCGCTCCTTCCTCACCATCCTCGGCATCGTCATCGGCGTGGCGGCGGTGATCATCATGGTGACGCTCGGCGGCGGCGCCACGCTGCAGGTCACCCAGCAGATCGCCAGCCTCGGCAGCAACCTGCTCATCATCAGCCCGAGCCGGCGCCTCGGCCCGGGGCAGAACGTCGGGGCGGCGCTGTTCAGCATCGGCGACGCCCAGGCGCTGGTGCGCGAGATACCGGCGCTGGTGGCGGTGGCGCCGATGGCGTCGCGCTCGCTGACGGTGGTGTACGGGCACGCCAACTGGTCGACCCAGGTGATCGGCACCAGCAACGAGTACTTCACCGTGCGCAACCTCACGCTGCGCAGCGGGCGCCGCTTTTCCGACAGCGAGCTGCGCGCCGGCGCGCCGGCCTGCATCATCGGCCAGACCGTGCGCGACAAGCTGTTCGGCCGGCAGGATCCGTTGGGCGAGCGCATCCGCGTGCAGGGCATCGCCTGCAGCGTGGTCGGCCTGCTCGAGCCCAAGGGGCAGTCCGCCATGGGCAGCGACCAGGACGATCTGGCGATCATGCCGCTGCGCGCCTACCAGCGCCGCATCGCCGGCAACCAGGACGTCAACCAGCTCCAGGTGTCGGTGCGCGAGGGCACCTCCACCAGCCGCGCCCAGCAGGACATCGAGCACCTGATGCGCGAGCGGCGCCATCTCTCCGCCAACGAGGAAAGCAACTTCAACGTCATGGACATGAAGGAGATCAGCAAGATGCTGACCTCCACCACCGAGGTCCTGACCGCGCTACTCGGCGCGGTGGCGGCGGTCAGCCTGCTGGTGGGCGGCATCGGCATCATGAACATCATGCTGGTGTCGGTGACCGAGCGCACGCGCGAGATCGGCATCCGGCTCGCCATCGGCGCGCTGGAGCGGGAGGTGCTGCTGCAGTTCCTGGTGGAGGCGGCGGTGCTGTCGTCGCTGGGCGGGCTGATCGGGATCGCACTGGCGTTGGTGGCCTCGGCGGTGCTGGCCTCGGTGCTGAACGTGCCGTTCGTGTTCAACGCCACCATCGTCGCCGTCGCCTTCGTCTTTTCCGCCACGGTGGGGCTGGTGTTCGGTTATTTCCCGGCGCGCAAGGCGGCACGGCTCGATCCGATCGAGGCGCTGCGCCACGAATGAAGCGGGCGTACCTTGCCGCAAGCCGGGAGCGCGGGTGGCCGGACGGGGTCAGCCCGTGCGCAGCCACAGCAGCAGGCCGGTGAGCGCGGCTCCCAGGTGCAGCCAGGCGCGCCAGCGGAAGGCGTGGGCGCCGTCATGGGATGACAAGGTGGTGATCAGGTAGGGCCGGCCGTCGGCCGGACGCTGCAGGTGCAGCGTGAGCGGCGTGGCGGCGAACTCCTGCTGCCGTTGCCGCACCTCGCGTTCGGCGGCGGCACGCGCCGCCAGCCACTCGCGCTCGTCGATGCCGCCGCTGCGGTCGAGGTCGAAGCGGCGCAGCAGCGCCGGCTGGTCACGCTTCCACTCCGCCAGCAGGGCGGCCACGTCGCGCCGCGGGTCGGCGGCGGCATCGCCGCCGATGGCGACCAGCTCCCCGATCACGTACAGCGGGTCGCCGTCGGCGATCCATTCCTCGCAGCACAGATAGTCCTGATCGTGCCAGCTCGCGCGGTGCGCGGGATGGACCTCGGCCTGTTCCGGGTCGACCACCACCTCGCCGTGGCCGTCCTGCAGCAGGAAGGAGGCGTCGCTTTCTTGCTGCTGGGCCGGATCGAGCCGGCCGTCGCGACCGACGTAGCGGCGTTCCCAGCGGAACCAGACGCAACGCCGCCCGCTCAGCGAGCTGTAGAGCGGGGCGCGTTCATGGCTGCGCGCGCAACCGAACAGCTCGACGTAACCCTGAGCCACTGCGCCGGCGCGCGATGTGGGCGTATCGGCGATCACCCGGTAACGGCGGTAATTGAGCCACCACGCCAGCAGGCCGAAGGTGGTGCAAAGCGGCAAGCCCAGCGTGTAGAGCATGGCCGGCTGCAGCTTGAAGCCGAGCAGCAGCGCCAAGGGATAGCCGGTGAAGCCCAGCCAGCCGTGGCTGGTCAGCCGGTAAATCAGCCGCTTCCTCACTTAACGCTGGAACAGGGCGGTCAGGTCGACGTCGCGCGTCTCGGCGGCGGCAAAGCGCAGCGGCGTGGCCGGGCGGAATCCGCACAGCCGAGCGATGAACACGTCGGGGAACTGTTCGATGCGCACGTTGTTGAGGTTGACCGCTTCGTTGTAGAGTTCGCGCCGGTCGGCGATGTTTTCTTCCAGTTGGCTGATGCGCTGCGCCAGGTGCGAAAACTGCTGGTCCGCCTTGAGTTCGGGGTAGGCCTCGGCCACGGCGAAGAGACGGCCGAGCAGGCCGGACAGCCCGCTCTCGAGTTCGCCGAGCCGACCGAGGTTGCCGGCCCGTGCCGCGTCCGAGATCGCGGCGCGCGCCTCCATCACCCGGGTCAACGTGGCCTGTTCGAACTGGGCGTACTGGCGGCATACCTCCACCAGCTTGGGCAATTCGTCGTGGCGCTGCTTGAGCAGCACGTCGATGTTGGCCCAGCACTTGCCGACCTGGTGCTTGAGGCCGACCAGCGCGTTGTAGAGGATGGCTGCGTACAGCAGCGGCAGGGTGAGCAGCAGCAAGAACAGGATCAGTTTCATGTTTTCCATCCAGTCGGGAAATTCAACGATGTCATTGGCAGTATGGCATGACGTTGCGCTGACGCGCAGCGCGGACGAGGAGGTGTCATGGCGCGTCTGAGCATCATCGGTGCCGGGCGTCTGGGGCGCACGCTGGGACGCCTGGCGCACGATGCCGGCTACGCCGTGGTCGACGTGCTGTGCCGCGACGCGGCGCACGCCGCCGAGGCGCTCGCCTTCATCGGCGCCGGTCGCGCCGTCACCGAGCTGACACCGCTGGCCCCGGCCGAACTCTACCTGCTGGCGGTACCGGATGCGGCGATCGCCACCACGGCGCAAGGCCTGGCCGACGCCGGCGTAGTGCCGTCCGGGGCGCTGGTGTTTCACGCCAGCGGCGCCGGCGAGGCGAGCCTGCTGGCCCCGCTGACGGCGCGAGGTGTGCGCATCGGCAGCCTGCACCCGGCCTTTTCGTTCGCCGAGCCGGCGCGCGCCGTGGCGGGCTTCGGCGGCACGCTGTGCGCGCTGGAAGGGGAGGAAAGTGTCTGCGCCGAACTGGAAAGGTTGGCCGAAGCCCTCGGCGCCCGGCCGTTCCGGCTCGCTCCGGGTGGCAAGGCGGCCTATCACGCCGCGCTGTCGATGGCATCCAACTACTTGGTGACGCTCAACGCGCTGGCCTTGCAGGTGGCGGCCGGGGCCGGCATCGAGCCACTCGTGGCGTCGCAGCTGGTGGGCGGGCTGATGCGCCAGACGCTCGATAACACCCTGGCACTGGGACCGGCGGCGGCGCTCACCGGCCCCATCGTGCGCGGCGACGCCGGCACCGTGGCGCGGCATCTCGCGGTCATCGACGACGCGCTGTGCGCCGACGCCTACCGTGCCATGGGGCGGGCGACGCTGCGGCTGGCTGGGGAGCGGCTGGAGGAGGCGGCGCGGGCAGAACTGGCGAGGCTGCTAGACTCCCCGAGTTGAGACGGAGCGGCGCCGTCGCTGAACGATGGCCTGGTCGATTGTATGCCTGCCGGGCCAAGTCCACGCTGCAGTACCTGTGGCGATCGCTGGAAATGGAGAGCGTGGTGAAGCGGGGTGGGGGATAACAAAAACCGGCCGACGATGTCGGCCGGTTTCAGGCTGCTGACAAAGTGCTTTGATACGTTAGCGCTCAGCCGGCGTGAACCACGAACAGCGCCGGGCGCTTGTGGAAGTCGGGTGCGTCCTTCGGCCAGTCCTTGACGCGGCGGCTGACGATGGTCTGGCTGGGCAGCGTCAGATCGGCCGCCACACACAGCCGGGTCGCCGGGCTCAGCGTCTCGCGCAGCTGTTGCAGCAAGGCGTTGTTGCGGTACGGCGTCTCGATGAAGATCTGCGTCTCGTTGCGCTGGCGCGAACGCTGTTCCAGCTCCTTCACCGCCTTGGCGCGCTCGGCGGCGTCCACCGGCAAATAGCCGTGGAAGGCGAAGCACTGGCCGTTGGCGCCGGACGCCATCAGCGCCAAGAGGATCGACGACGGCCCGATCAACGGCTCCACGCGGTAGCCCTTCTCGTGCGCCAGCGCCACCAGTTGCGCGCCGGGGTCGGCCACCGCCGGGCAGCCGGCCTCCGACACCAGGCCCAGGTCGAGCCCTTCGGCCAACGGCTGCAGCAGCGCCGCCACCTCGGCCGGCTTGGTGTGCTCGTTCAGCGTCGATAGCGTCAGCTCGCGGATCGGCGTGGTCACGCCGAGCGCCTTCAGGTGCTTGCGCGCGGTCTTTTCCGCCTCCACCACGAAATGGGTGAGATGAATCACGCGGGCGCGCTCCGGCTCCGGCAACCAGGGCGTGGCCTCGTCGCCGAGCGGAGTGGGGATCAGGAACAGGGTGCCGGCCATTACAGAATCTCCACGCCTTCGTTGCCGAGCATCGTCACCAACTCGAACAACGGCACGCCGATCAGCGAGTTGGGGTCGTCCGACTCGATGCGCGCGATCAACGCGCCACCCAGTCCCTCGCTCTTGGCCGCGCCGGCGCAATGCAGCGCATCCGGCTCGCGTGTCAGATAGTGGCGAATCTGCGTCTCGGACAGCGCGCGCAGTGTCACGCGGGTCAGGCCCACCGTCTCCTGCACCCGGCCGGTGGCGCTGTTCACCAGCGCTAGCGCGGAGTGGAACAGCACGGTGCGACCGCTCATCCACGTCAGCATCTCCACGCCGCGCTCGAATTCGAGCGGCTTGCCGATCTGCTGGCCGTCGAGTAGCGCCACCTGGTCGGAGCCGATGATCAGCGCTTCGGGAAAGCGCCCGGCGAGCGATTCGGCCTTAGCGCGCGCCAGCCGGGTGGCGGTCAAGAGCGCGGTCTCATTGGGCAGCGGGGTTTCGTCGCAATGCGGCGCCACGGCCTCGAACGGCAGGCCCAGGCGCGCGATGATCTCGCGGCGGTAGGGAGAGGTGGAAGCGAGGACAATCTGCATGGTGTGAATGCTTGATTCTTTTGACAAATCGGGGAGGCGAATTATATCATGCGAGGTTTATGTCTAAACCGATTTTGATCGATCCGCTGAAGTTTGCCCGCGAGGGCCGCTCGCAGACTGGCACCTTGGCCATCTCGGCGCTGGATCAGCGCATACACGACGACCTGTCCGATACGGACGGCGAGGTAAAGTATACCCTCTCCGGCCACGTCGACCCGTTGCGTCGTGCCGTGCTCCGGCTCACGCTCGACGCCACGATTTCCGTGCGCTGTCAGCGTTGCCTCTCCAGCATGCCGTACGTGCTCAAGACCGACTCCTCGATGACGCTGTTCACCGACGAGGAAAAGCTCGAGGCGGCCTGCGAGGCCGACGAAACGCTCGATGCCATCATGGCCGAGCCGGAGTTGGACGTGGTTCGGCTGGTCGAAGACGAAATCATCATGGGCTTGCCGCTGTCGCCGAAACACGACGATTGCGGTACGGATGCTCTCGCGCGCGCCAAGACCGACAAGCCGAATCCGTTCGCGGTGCTGGCGGCGCTCAAGGGCACCAAGTCCGAGTAAACCGGATTCGTGTAATAGAATCTACTTGAAATTCTTAGGAGTTGACCATGGCCGTTCAACAGAACAAAAAGTCCCCGTCCAAGCGTGGCATGCACCGCGCCCACGATTTCCTGATCGCCCCGGCGCTGGCCGTTGAGCCGACCACCGGCGAAGCCCATCTGCGTCACCACATCAGCCCGAACGGCTTCTACCGTGGTCGCAAGGTCGTCAAGACCAAGGGCGAGTAATCGCTTTTTCTCCGCACAAACTTTACCTGTCAAACAACAGGTAGGTTTCACCACCGTACACGTTGATGACTATCACCGTAGCGGTTGATGCAATGGGCGGTGACGTTGGCCTCAAGGTCACCGTCCCGGCATCGATCCAGTTTCTCCAAGACCATCCCGACGCACGACTCATTCTTGTAGGTGACCAGACCGCCCTTGAGGCGGAATTGGCGCTGCATGGCTCCGTCGCGCGCGACCGTCTGCGCCTCCACCACGCATCCCAGGTGGTGGGCATGGACGAATCGCCGCAGCTGGCCATGAAGAACAAGAAAGATTCGTCGATGCGGGTCGCGATCAACCTCGTCAAAGAAGGCGAGGCGCAGGCGGCTGTGTCGGCCGGCAATACCGGTGCCCTGATGGCCACCGCGCGCTTCGTACTCAAGACCATTCCCGGCATCGACCGCCCGGCCATCGCCAAGCTCTTGCCCACCAGCAAGGGCACCAGCTGCATGCTGGACCTGGGGGCCAACGTCGACTGCACGCCGGCGCAACTGCTGCAATTCGGCATCATGGGCTCCGAACTGGTGTCCAGTCTGTCGGGCAAGGCCAACCCCACGGTGGGCCTGCTCAACATCGGCTCCGAAGACATCAAGGGTAACGAGACCGTCAAGCAAGCCGCCGAACTGTTGAAAGACGCCGCGCTGAACTTTTACGGCAACGTCGAAGGCAACGACATCTACCGTGGCACGGTGGATGTGGTAGTCTGCGACGGATTTACCGGCAACGTGGCGCTCAAGACCTCCGAAGGTCTGGCGCACATGATTGCCTCTTTCCTGCGCGAAGAATTCACCCGAAGCTGGTGGACACGGCTGTGTGCGCTGGCCGCCATGCCGGTCCTGAACCACTTCAAGAAACGGGTGGATGCCCGCCGCTACAACGGCGCGAGCCTGCTGGGCTTGCGCGGCATCGTGGTGAAAAGCCACGGCGGCACCGACGCGCTGGGATTCCGGTACGCGCTGGAACAGGCTTGCGAGGAAGCCGGCTCCAGCGTGATTGCTCACATCGCCGAGCGGGTTGCCGAGCAACTACAACACATCAAGCAATCCGAGGCAGCAGCGAACTGAGACACATGGCCTATTCACGCATTCTCGGCACCGGCAGCTACCTGCCGCCGACCGTGCTTACGAATGCGATGCTGGCTGAGCGCATTGATACCAGTGACGAGTGGATCGTCTCCCGCACCGGTATCCGTGCCCGCCACATCGCCGACGAGCACGAAACCACCAGCGATCTCGCACTCAAGGCGGCTCAGGCTGCGCTTGCCGACGCGGGCGTCGCCGCCGACGAAATCGACCTCATCGTGGTGGCGACCACCACCCCCGACATGGTCTTCCCCAGCACCGCCTGCCTGCTGCAGGAAAAGCTGGGTGTGCACGGTTGCGCCGCATTCGACGTGCAGGCGGTGTGCGCCGGCTTCATGTATGCGCTGATCACGGCCAACAACTACATCAAGTCCGGCATGGCCAAGAAGGCGCTGGTGGTCGGGGCCGAGGTGATGTCGCGCATCCTCGACTGGCAAGACCGCCGCACCTGCGTCCTGTTCGGCGACGGCGCCGGCGCTGTGGTGCTGGGCGAGTCGGACCAACCCGGCATCCTGCACGCCAAGCTGGCCGCCGACGGCCGCTACAAGGACATCCTGAACACCCCGGCGCAGATCGCCGATGGCAAGATCCAGGGCATGCCCTACCTGCACATGGACGGGCCGGCGGTCTTCAAGTTTGCCGTCAAGGCGCTGTCGGACATCGCCGAGAAGACGCTGGGCGAGGTCGGCATGAGCAAGGACCAGGTCGACTGGCTGGTGCCGCATCAGGCCAACCTGCGCATCATCGAATCCACCGCCAAGCATCTCGGCCTGCCGATGGAGCGCGTGGTGGTGACGCTGCCCGAGCAAGGCAACACCTCGGCCGCCTCGATCCCGCTGGCGCTCGACGCCGCGGTGCGCGACGGCCGCATCAAGCGTGGCCAGACCGTGATGCTGGAAGGCATCGGCGGCGGTTTCGCCTGGGGCGCGGTACTGCTCACCTTCTGATGACACAAGCACGCCAAGGCGTGCGCCGTCCCGGAATTGACGCGATCGGCGTCGGGACGGCGCCCCTTGGCGTTCATCGTTCCTGACGTTTTCTTGGGAGATTCACCATGTCGTTTGCCTTCGTTTTCCCGGGGCAAGGCTCGCAAAGCCTCAACATGATGGACGGTTTCGCCGACCTGCCGGTCGTGAAGCAGACTTTCGACGAAGCTTCCGCTGTGCTCGGTGACGATCTGTGGGCCATGCTCAAGGCCGAATCGGCCGACGCCATCAACGCCACCGTCAACACCCAGCCGCTGATGCTGGCCGCCGGCGTCGCCACCTGGCGCGCTTGGCAGGCCGTCGGCGGTGCGCTGCCGGTCGCCGTGGCCGGCCACAGCCTGGGCGAATACAGCGCGCTGGTCGCCGCCGGGGCGCTCGGCTTCGCCGATGCCGTCAAGCTGGTGCGCTTGCGCGCCCAGGCAATGCAGGAAGCCGTACCGGCGGGCGAGGGTGCGATGGCGGCCATTCTCAACCTGTCCGACGACGACATCCGCGCCGCCTGCGCCGAAGCCGCGCAGGGCGAGGTGGTGGAAGCGGTCAACTTCAACTCGCCGGGCCAGGTGGTGATCGCCGGGGCCAAGGCCGCCGTGGAGCGCGCCATGGAGCTGTGCAAGGCCAAGGGCGCCAAGCGCGCGCTGCCGCTGCCGGTATCGGTGCCGTCGCACTGCGCGCTGATGAAGCCGGCCGCCGAGCGTCTCGCCGCGGCCCTGGCCGAGGTGGAGATCAAGGCACCGTCGATTCCGGTGCTGCACAACGCCGACGTGGCGAGCTACAGCGATCCGGCACAGATTCGCGACGCGTTGGTGCGCCAGCTCTACAGCCCGGTGCGCTGGACCGAAACGGTGCAGAAACTGGCTGCCGACGGCGTGCTGCAACTGGCCGAATGTGGCCCGGGCAAGGTGCTGGCCGGGCTTGCCAAGCGCATCGACGGCAACGTCAAGGGCTTGGCGCTGACCGATGCCGCGGCGCTGCAAGCGGCTTGTGAAGAGCTGAAATAACGCGATCTGCGGTAAAAAAGAGACACTTCTCCGTCGCCGTGTCATTCCGGCGGTGGGGCATTTCGAGGAGAAAGTTGATGAGTCTGCAGGGTAAAGTGGCGCTGGTGACCGGCGCGTCCCGCGGCATCGGTGCGGCGATTGCCGAAGCACTGGCCGCCGAGGGAGCCAAAGTCATCGGCACCGCCACCTCCGAGGCAGGGGCCGCCGCCATCGGCGAGCGCCTGGCGGCGCAAGGCGGCGTGGGCATGGTGCTCAACGTCGGTGAAGAGGGGGCCATCGAGGCGCTGATCGACACCATCGCCAAGGAATACGGCGACATCGCCATCCTGGTCAACAACGCCGGCATCACCCGCGACGGTCTCTTGATGCGCATGAAGGACGAGGACTGGGACGCCATCATGGACACCAACCTGCGCTCGGTGTTCAAGGCCTCCAAGGCCGTGCTGCGTGGCATGATGAAGGCGCGCTGGGGCCGCATCGTCAACATCGCTTCGGTGGTGGGCGCGATGGGCAACGCCGGCCAGACCAACTACGCGGCCGCCAAGGCCGGCATCATGGGCTTCACCAAGTCGATGGCGCGTGAAGTGGGCAGCCGCAACATCACCGTCAACTGCGTGGCGCCGGGCTTCATCGACACCGACATGACCCGCGCACTGCCGGAAGCGCAGCGCGAGATGCTGGTGCAGCAGATCGCCCTGGGCCGCCTCGGCGACGCCAAGGACATCGCCGATGCCGTGGGCTTTTTGGCATCGGATCGCGCGGCCTACATCACCGGCCAGACATTGCATGTGAATGGTGGCATGCTGATGCCCTAATCCGCCTGTTCGCGGGCGGTTAAAGCATTTAGGTAGGCTACTCTAAATTTTTTTTGTAGAATACTCGGGTTTTGTTATCCCGAATCAGAAAGGTAAAGGGTTAATACAAATGGAAAACATTGAACAGCGCGTCAAGAAGATCGTTGCCGAACAACTGGGTGTGAACGAAGCCGAAGTGAAAATCGAATCTTCCTTCGTCGACGATCTGGGCGCTGACTCCCTGGATACCGTTGAACTGGTGATGGCTCTGGAAGAAGAGTTCGAATGCGAAATTCCGGATGAAGAAGCCGAGAAGATCACCACCGTTCAGCAAGCGATTGACTTCGTCAACGCTCATCTGAACAAGTAATTTTTTTCGCTGTACCCAGGGACCTCTGCCCGATAGCGCCATGCGCTCGCAGCAGAGGTCCTTTTTGTTGGCGACTTCGAAACGGGTGTCATGTGCGCCCCGGTTTTGTCTGATCTGGGTGCGGCCGTTTCGAAACAATCGGGAGAACGCCCTCCCTGCCTTTGCGGAGAAAGCCCCGTGACCAAACGTAGAGTAGTAGTAACCGGCCTTGGCCATGTGTCCCCGATTGGCAACGATGTTGCCTCCGGCTGGGCCAACCTGCTGGCCGGCAAGTCCGGCATCGGCACCATCACCCGTTTCGACGCCAGCGACCTGGCGTGCCAGATCGCCGGTGAGGTGAAAGATTTCAACATCGGCGACTACATCGCGCCGAAGGATGCACGCCGCATGGACGTGTTCATCCATTACGGCATCGCCGCGGCCTTCCAGGCCATCGCCGATGCCGGGCTCGAGGACGTTCCCGATCTCGACAAGACCCGCGTCGGCGTCAACATCGGTTCCGGCATCGGCGGCCTGCCGCTGATCGAGGAAACCGGCGTGGCCCTGATGGAAGGCGGTCCGCGCAAGATCGGTCCGTTCTTCATCCCGGGTTCGCTGGTCAACCTGATCGCCGGCCACGTGTCGATCTTCAAGGGCTACCAGGGGCCGACCTACGGCATCGTTTCCGCCTGCACCACCGGCGCGCACTGCATCGGTGACGCCGCGCGTCTGATCCAGTACGGCGACGTCGACGTGATGGTGGCAGGTGGTGCCGAAGGCGCGATCTCGCGTCTGGGCATCGGCGGTTTTGCCGCGATGAAGGCACTGTCGACGCGCAACGACGATCCCGCTACCGCCTCCCGTCCGTGGGACAAGGGCCGTGACGGTTTCGTGATGGGCGAGGGCGCCGGTGTGCTGGTGCTGGAAGAGTACGAACACGCCAAGAAGCGTGGCGCCCGCATTTATGCCGAGCTGATCGGCTTCGGCATGAGTTCGGACGCGCACCACATCACCGCGCCGAACAGCGAAGGCCCGGCCCGTGGCGTGAAGAACGCGCTGCGCGATGCCGGTGTCAACCCGGACGAGGTGGACTACGTCAATGCGCACGGTACCTCCACTCCGCTGGGGGATGCCAACGAGACTACCGCACTGAAGCTGGCTTTCGGCGATCACGCCAAGAAGCTGGTGGTGAACTCGACCAAGTCGATGACCGGTCACCTGCTGGGTGGCGCAGGTGGCGTCGAGGCGCTGTACTCGGTGCTGGCGCTGTACAACCAGGTGTCGCCGCCGACCATCAACCTGTTCGAACAGGATGTCGAGGGCGGTTGCGATCTGGACTACGTCGCTAACACCGCGCGCGAGATGCCGATCAACGTGGCGATCTCCAACTCCTTCGGCTTCGGCGGTACCAACGGCACGCTGGTCTTCAAGCGCGTCTGAGCGTCCTGAAGCGTCATTGACAGCCGAAACCGCTGCGTTACACTCGCAGCGGTTTTTCTTTTTCGGCCAACGTCGTCCCGACGCGGGCCCAGGACCGGTCATGTTTACCGAACGACTCGATGTTTCCCCCGATCTGCTGGCGCTGCACGCCGCCGACCGGGCCCGTTTCCCCTACCTGCTGATGTCTTCTGGCGAGCAGGGCTGGGACATGCTGTTCGCCCTGCCGGGCGAGACCCGGCTGTTTTACGACGGCGAGGGCGGCGCGTTTCTCGACGCGGTGCGCGCCATCACGCCGCAGCCGGTGGACAACCCGCACCGCTTGCCCTTCGTCGGCGGCTGGTTCGTGTTTCTCGGCTACGACCTGCTGTCGGAGTTCGAGCCCAGCGTGCCGGCCGGGGTGCCGGACAGCTTCCCGCAGGCGGCGCTCGCGCGCGTACCGGCGGCGGTGCTGCTCGACCGCGCGGCCGGCCAGGGCTGGCTGGTGGCGGAAAGCGCTGAGGCGCTGGCGGAACTGCGCACCAGGGTGGGGGCCGTGGCGCCGTTCACGCCGCGCCCGGTGGCGCTGCAAAGCCTGACGGAGGACGACCCGAGCTGGTACACCGACGCCGTGGTGCGGCTCAAGCGCTACATCGTCGAAGGCGACGTGTTCCAGGTCAACATCTCGCGCGGCTGGCGCGCCACGCTGGCCGACGCGGTGCGCGCCGCCGACCTGTTCGCCGCGCTGCGCCGAGGCCAACCCGGCGCCGTTCTCGGCGCTGGCCGATTTCGGCGCGGCGCAGATCGTCAGCTCGTCGCCGGAGCGGCTGGTGCGGGTCCGGGACGGCTGGGCCGAGACACGGCCGATCGCCGGCACCCATCCGCGCTCGCCCGACCCGGCGGAGGACGCCGCGCTGAAACAGCGCCTGATCTCCAGCACCAAGGAGCGCGCCGAGCACGTCATGCTGATCGACCTCGAGCGCAACGACCTCGGCCGCATCAGCCAGCCCGGCACGGTGGAGGTGAACGAGCTGATGGCGGTGGCCAGCTACGCCTACGTGCACCACATCGAATCCAACGTGCGCGGCCGGCTGCGCCCCGAGGTGACGCCGGCCGAGGTGCTGCGCGCGCTGTTCCCCGGCGGTACCATCACCGGCTGCCCCAAGGTGCGCACCATGCAGATCATCCGCGAGCTGGAAGCCGGTGCGCGCCGCGCCTACACCGGCAGCCTGGGCTACCTCAACCGCGACGGCAGCATGGACCTGAACATCCTTATCCGCACCTTCATGCAGGAAGGGCAGCAGCTGCGCTTCCGCGCCGGCGGCGGCATCGTGGCCGACTCCGACCCCGAGCGCGAGCTGCAGGAGACGCGGCACAAGGCGCGCGGCCTGCTGCGCGCGCTGGGCGTGGAGCAGGGCTGATGGCGATGCTGATCGACGGCGTGCCGGGCGAGCAGGTCTCGGCGCTCGATCGCGGCACGGCCTACGGCGACGGCGTGTACCGCACGCTGGAGCTGTTGGCCGGCCGGCCCCGGCTGTGGCGCTGGCAATGGCAAAGGTTGGCCGAAGACTGCGCTGGGCTGGCCCTGCCGCTGCCGGACGAGCGTCTGGTCCTGGCCGAACTGGCGCTGGCCGCGGCCGGTCTGGAGCGCGCGGTGGCCAAGATCGTGCTGACGCGCGGCGTCGGGCGGCGCGGTTACGCCATGCCGGCCGACGCGGTGCCGACGCGCCTCGTCTCGGCCAACGCCTGGGCTGGCTACCCGGCCGAACTGGCGGAGCAGGGGGTGACGGTACGGCGGTGCGAGTTGCGCCTCGGCCAGCAGCCATGCCTGGCCGGCATCAAGCACCTCAACCGGCTGGAGAACGTGCTGGCGCGCTCGGAATGGAGCGACCCCGCGATCCACGAGGGGCTGCTGCTGGACAGCGAGGGTTATCTGGTCGAGGGCACCATGAGCAATCTGTTCCTGCTGCGCGGTGGCGAACTCGCCACGCCCTTGCTCGACCGCAGCGGCGTGGCCGGTGCGCTGCGCGCCTGGGTGCTGGACAACGCCCCGGCGCTCGGCCTGGCGGTGCGTGAGGCACGCCTGACGCTGGCCGATCTCGACGCCGCCGAGGCGGTGTTCCTGTGCAACAGCCTGATCGGGATCTGGCCGGTGGTGCGGCTGGGGGAGCGGACCTGGCCGATTCCGCAAGCCTTGCGGGCGCTCATGGCACAGCTCGCGGCGGCGGCCTGAAAAGCACACACGGTCGTGGCGCGGAGCGCACCGGGCTCCTGCAACGATGCACTTCGCGGTATTCCGCCCCTCCGATCTTTCGCCAACGGCTTGGCGCTGCACGGTTTCACGCGGCGCCGCTCAGGGCGCCGGGCCGGCTTCGTCCAGTGGCTGGAACCATTCGGCGTGGCGGGGGCCGCTCAAGGCCGCGATGCTATGGCGTTGCTCGGCTTCGGCCAACGTGGCGGCAAATACCGCGTCGTCGGCGATTCCTTCGTAAACCTCCATCCAGGTAGTGGGGTCGTCGCGCCGGCGCAGCGGCCGCGCGCTCACCCCGCAGCGCGCGCACAGCTCCTGCTGCAGCGCCTGCACCGTCTGGTATAGCCTGGCGTCGGGCACGGCGACCTGGTAGTACAGGTACAGCGAATGCGTCATGGTGTTCTCCCCGGGATGTTGAATCGACCTTTGCTCGGCAGCCGCCCGGCAAAATCGCTTATGATAGCCCCTTTACCATAGTTCACACGCCGCGCCGGCCTGCCGGAGCGGTCTTGCCGGGTTGAAGGGGAAAAACGGTGCAGCAAGGCATCAAGACCTTGGTGGTGGTCGGAGTCGGTCTGATCGGCGGCTCGTTTGCGCTGGCGCTCAAGCGCGCCGGCCTGGTGGAGCGCGTGATCGGCGTCGGCCGCACGCTGGAGAATCTGCAGCGCGCCCTGCAACTGGGCGTGGTGGACGAGATCAGCCAGGACATCGCCGACGCGGTGACGCAGGCGGACATGGTGCTGCTCGCCACGCCGGTCGGGCAGATGGGCGCACTGTTGGCGGCCATGGCCGACACCTTGCCGGCGCACACCATCGTCACCGACGCCGGCAGCACCAAGAGCGACGTGGTCGCACTGTTCCGCCAGCATCTGCCGCAGCAATTGGCGCGCTGCGTGCCGGCCCACCCGATCGCCGGCTCCGATCTGTCCGGCGCCGTCGCCGCCCAGTACGGCCTGTACGAAAACCGCAAGGTGGTGCTGGCGCCGCTGGCCGAAACCGGCGCCGACGCCAGCGAGCTGGTGAGCCGCCTGTGGCAGGCCTGCGGAGCCAAGGTGCACGTGATGAGCGCCGCCGAGCACGACGCGGTGTTCGCCGCCGTCAGCCATCTACCGCATCTCTTGGCCTTTGCCTACGTCGACATGATCGCCGGCAAGGACGACGCCGCGCGCTGCTTCGACTTCGCCGCCACCGGCTTTCGCGACTTCACCCGCATTGCCGGCAGCCACCCGGAAATGTGGCGTGACATCAGCCTGGCCAACCGCGCGGCGCTGCTGGCCGAGCTCGACGATTACCGTGAGGCGCTCGACCGGTTGCATGCCCTGTTGGCGGCAGGCGACGGTACCGGTCTGGCCGAGGTGTTCGACACCGCGCGCGCGGCACGCGTGGCGTGGAATCAGCGCTTCATGCGCCAGGGATAGGCTATGCAAGAAAGGGCAAGAACGATGACGATCTGGGTGGATGCCGATGCCTGTCCGGTGGTGGTGAAGGACATCCTGTACCGCGCCGCGGAGCGTACCGCCACGGCGCTGGTGCTGGTGGCCAACCGCTTGCTCGCCACGCCACCGTCTGCGCATATCCGCACGGTACAGGTGCCGGCCGGGTTCGACGTCGCCGACAACTACATCGCGCAGCAGGTCGAGGTGGGGGATATCGTGATCACCGCCGACATTCCGCTCGCTGCCCAGGTGGTGGAGCGGGGGGCGCTGGCGCTCAACCCGCGCGGCGAGCTGTACAGCGACGCCAGCATCCGCGAGGCGCTGGCGCTGCGCAACTTCATGACCGAGCTGCGCGACAGCGGCGTCGCCACCGGCGGCCCGGCTCCCTTCGGCCAACGTGAGCGCCGGGCCTTCGCCGCCCAGCTCGACCGGCTGCTGGCAAGGCGGCGCTAGCGCTCCTGCGGCAGGGCGGCGCGGATCACCCCTTCCTTGTCGGCCGGCTGCCAGCCGTCCGGCTTCAATATCTTGCCGTCGGCACGCCGCCGCACCTGGCCGTCGACGCATTTGCGCAGGTTGGCGGCGTGGATTTCCCGCGCCATCTCGGCCACCGGCAGGCCCTGCGACAGCAACAGCCCGGTCAACACGTTCATCACGTCCACTCCTTCGGCGGCGAGCTCCGCCATGCGTCGCACGCGCTCGGCCTCGTCCGCGCCGGCCAGCGCCTTGTACTCGGCGAGCGCCTGCCAGAATTCGGCCAGTTCCTCGCGTAGCATGGTTTCCCATAAGGTCAGGTCGGCCGGCTGCGGCGTCGGCTGGGCGGGCGGGGTCAGGTCGAAGCGCTGCATGAACTCGCGGCGCAGGGCGAAGAAGTCGGTCATGGCGTTGAAGTAGTGGATTTGGATCAATATATTGTCATCGATTTGCCTGTCTATAACAATATAAGGTGTTTTTGTATGAAAAAAGCGCCCGATGGCGGGCGCTTTCCTGTGCCGATAAGCAGGCGCTCAGCGCGTCAGCGAGGCCAGTACGTCGAAATAGTCGGGGAAGGTCTTGGCGACGCACTTGGGGTCGTTGATCACCACCGGGGTGCCCATCAGCGCTACCAGCGAGAAGCACATCGCCATGCGGTGGTCGTCGTAGGTGTCGATCTCGGCGTTGGGCGTCAGCGCCGCCGGCGGGGTGATGCGGATGTAGTCGCGGCCTTCCTCCACCGCGGCGCCGACCTTGCGCAGCTCGGTGGCCATGGCGGACAGGCGGTCGGTTTCCTTGACGCGCCAGCTCTCCACGTTGCGGATGGTGGTGGTGCCGTCGGCCGCCAGCGCCGCCACGGCGATGGTCATCGCGGCGTCGGGGATGTGGTTGAGGTCGACGTCGAGCGCCTTGAGGCCGCCGGCCGGGGCGCTGGCCTCGATCCAGTTGTCGCCCATGCTGATGGTCGCGCCCATCTCGCGCAGGGTGTCGGCAAACTTGACGTCGCCCTGGATGCTGTCGCGACCGACGCCTTCCACCCGCACCGGCCCGCCGGCGATGGCGCCGGCGGCAAGGAAGTAGGAGGCGCTGGAGGCGTCGCCCTCGACGTGGATCTCACCCGGCGAGAGGTAGCTCTGGCCGGCGGCGATGGTGAAGCGCTGCCAGCCCTGGCGCTCGACCTTGACGCCGAAGCGTGCCATCAGGTTAAGCGTGATCTCGATGTAGGGTTTGGAAATCAGCTCGCCGACCACCTCGATAGTCACCGCTTCGCCGGTCAGCGGCAGCGCCATCAACAGCGCGGTGAGGAACTGGCTCGACACGTTGCCCTTGACCGGGATCACCCGGCCGGCGTCGATCGCCGCCGGGGCGATCGCCAGTGGCGGGAAGCCCGCGTTGCCGAGGTAACGGATGTCCGCGCCGGCCACGCGCAGCGCGTCGACCAGATCGCCGATCGGCCGCTCGTGCATGCGCGCCACGCCGGACAGCTGGTACTCGCCCTGCATCAGCGCCAGCGCCGCGGTCAGCGGGCGGAAGGCGGTGCCGGCGTTGCCGAGGAACAGTTCGGCCTGTTTCACTGGAAACGCCCCGCCCACGCCGTGCACCACGAAGTCGCGGCTGTCGCCGACCTGCTCGATGGTCACGCCCAGCAGGCGCAGCGCGCCCAGCATGTGGCGGATATCGTCGGAGTCGAGCAACTCGCGCACCAGCGTCTTGCCCTGGGCCAGCGCGGCCAGCAGCAGGGTGCGGTTCGAGATGCTCTTGGAGCCGGGCAGGCGGATGGTGCCCGACAGGCGGGGGAGGGCGAAAGAAGCAGCTGTTCCATGGGATCGGATTCTTGAACGGTTCGGTCTGGGTCATCGCGGCACGACATCGGATCGTACCGCCTTCGGCACTCCACTGTACCCGTGTGGCCGCCGTCTAGGCAAACCGGGCCTGTCCGCCAGGAAGCGCTCACCGGGACGGCGCGGAAGACCTCACTGACACGGCGCGTGCCCGGCCGGTTCTTCTTCCTGCCCGCTCTTGCCCGGACGGCGCGTGGCTCGCCGCGCTATTCCCGAGCCCCGGGGCCGTGTCGGCTGAGCTAGAATGATCCCTTTTTTCCGGTTCGCTTCGGCCAACCTTATTGCTCAGGTTTTTCTCGACATGACCGTACCCGTCATCACCATCGATGGACCCTCCGCCTCCGGCAAGGGCACCGTGGCCGCTTTGGTGGCCGACCAGCTCGGATTCCACTATCTCGATTCCGGCTCGCTCTACCGCTTGGTGGCCTTGCTTGCCATCCGTCGCGGCATCCCCATGGAGGACGAGGCCACGCTGGCCGAGGCGGCGCGCCAACTGCCGGTCGCCTTTGCCGACGGCACGGTTTGGCTCGACGGCGAAGACGCCGGCGACGCCATCCGCGGCGAAGAAATCGGCATGGGTGCCTCGCGTGTCGGTGCGCTGCCGGCGGTGCGCGAAGCGCTGCTCGAGCGCCAGCGCGCCTTCCGTCAAGCACCCGGCCTGGTCACCGACGGGCGCGACATGGGTTCGGTGGTGTTTCCCACCGCGACGCTCAAGGTTTTCCTCACCGCCAGTGCCGACGAGCGAGCCAGCCGGCGCTATAAGCAGTTGATCGGCAAGGGGGAATCTGCTAACCTTCCAAAGATTAAGCAGGACATAGTCGATCGTGATGCGCGCGATGCCGCCAGAACGGTCGCCCCCCTGCGCCAGGAGCCGGATGCCAAACTGCTTGATACCACCGAACTGACCATCGACCAAGCGGTCGAGGCAGTCGTTCAGTGGTTCAGGGAGCAACAGGCCTCCGGCCTCTAATTTTTTTAGCACCCGTCTTTGCTGCATTGCAAGACGGTATCTCAACCACTAACCCGCGTGCCGCAAGGCATGCACGTGTGAGTAATCTTAATGACTACCCTCGCTATGGAAAACTTCGCCCAGCTGTTCGAAGAAAGCCTCACCCTTCACGACATGCGCGTAGGCGAAGTGATCACGGCCGAAGTTGTTGGCCTTGATTCCAACTTTGTAACCGTGAACGCCGGCCTCAAGTCCGAGTCGCTGATTCCGGTTGAAGAATTCAAGGCCGATAGCGGCGTTATCGAAGTGGCTATTGGCGACTTCGTGACCGTGGCCATCGACGCGCTGGAAAACGGCTTCGGCGAAACCAAGCTGTCGCGCGAAAAAGCCAAGCGCCTGGCCGCCTGGATCGAGCTGGAAGAAGCTCTGGAAGCTGGCACCATCATGTCCGGCCTGATCAGCGGCAAGGTCAAGGGTGGTCTGACCGTTATGGTCAACGGCATCCGCGCCTTCCTGCCGGGCTCCTTGGTTGACGTACGTCCGGTGAAAGACACCACCCCGTACGAAGGCAAGCAGGTCGAGTTCAAGGTCATCAAGCTGGACCGCAAGCGCAACAACGTGGTGGTATCCCGCCGCGCCGTGCTGGAAGAAACCCTGGGCGAAGAGCGCAAAGCTCTGCTGGAAACCCTGTGCGAAGGCGCTGTGGTTAAAGGTATCGTCAAGAACATCACCGACTACGGTGCGTTCGTTGACCTGGGTGGCATCGACGGTCTGCTGCACATCACCGACCTGGCATGGCGCCGCGTCAAGCACCCGTCCGAAGTCCTCGCCGTGGGCGACGAAGTCGAAGCCAAGGTGCTTAAGTTCGACCAGGAAAAGAACCGCGTTTCGCTGGGCCTCAAGCAGCTGGGCGACGACCCGTGGGTTGGTCTGTCCCGTCGCTACCCGTCCGGTACCCGCCTGTTCGGCAAGGTGACCAACCTGACCGACTACGGTGCGTTCGTTGAAATCGAACAAGGTATCGAAGGTCTGGTGCACGTGTCCGAAATGGACTGGACCAACAAGAACGTACACCCGTCCAAGGTGGTTCAGGTTGGCGACGAAGTCGAAGTCATGATCCTCGAGATCGACGAAGACCGCCGCCGTATCAGCCTCGGCATGAAGCAGTGCCTGGCCAACCCGTGGGACGATTTCGCTGCGACCTACAAGAAGGGCGACAAGCTGGTCGGCGCCATCAAGTCGATCACCGACTTCGGCGTGTTCGTGGGCCTGCCGGGCGGCATCGACGGCCTGGTTCACCTGTCCGACCTTTCCTGGAGCGAAACCGGCGAAGACGCCGTGCGCAAGTTCAAGAAGGGCGACGAGGTTGAAGCCGTTGTTCTGTCCATCGACGTGGAAAAAGAGCGTATCTCCCTGGGCATCAAGCAGCTCGAAGGCGATCCGTTCAACAACTACGTTGCCATGAACGACAAGGGCGCCCTGGTCAAGGGTACCGTGAAGTCGCTGGACGCCAAGGGCGCCGTGATTCAGCTGGACGGTGACGTCGAAGGCTACCTGCGCGCTTCGGAAGTGTCCCGCGACCGCGTGGAAGACATCCGCACCCACCTGAAGGAAGGTGACGAAGTTGAGGCCGTGATCATCGCTGTCGATCGCAAGAGCCGCAACATCAGCCTGTCCATCAAGGCCAAGGATGCCCAGGAAGAAGGCGCTGCCCTGCGCTCCCTGGCTGCCAGCGATGCCAACGTCAGCGCTGGTACCACCAGCCTGGGCGCGCTGCTGAAAGCCAAGCTGTCTTCGGGCAACAACGCTGAGTAATGGCATCATGACCAAATCTGAGCTGATTGCCAGGCTGGCGGAACATCTTGCCGAGCGCAATTCTCAGTTGGTCTACAAGGATGCTGAGCTGGCCGTCAAGACCATCCTGGATGCGATGGCCGGCAGCCTGGCCACCGGGCAGCGCATCGAAATCCGCGGCTTCGGTAGTTTCGATCTGAACTACCGGCCGCCGCGGGTCGGGCGCAACCCGAAGTCGGGCAGCAGCGTCTCGGTTCCTGAGAAGTTTGTGCCGCATTTCAAGGCGGGCAAGGAACTGCGCGAACGGGTTGATCTCGCGCTGCTTGCCCAGGAGCAGGTCTGAAAGGCCTGCCCTTGCTGTCTTACCAGCCCAAGCAAAGCGCCGCTCATCGCGGCGCTTTTTCGTTGCCGCCTCCCGCGCGGCTTGGGTTGTGTCAGCCAATCGTTTAAACTTGCACTCCGGCTTACTCCTTACCCCGAGAAAAACCATGCGCTATGTGCTGCGTATCATCGAACTTGTCCTCTTGGTGCTGCTGATCGCCGTGACGGTGCAGAACAGCCATCAGGTCGATTTCAAGCTGTTCTTTGGACAGGTCTGGAGCGCGCCGCTGATCGTGTTTCTGCTGGTGTTTTTCATTGCCGGAGCGGCGGTCGGCCTGTTGGCGACCCTGTCCTACTACCTGCGCTTGCGCCGGCAGCTGTCGCTGCTGAAAAAGGAATTGCGCAATCGACCGCCTTCGCCGCGCGTGGTGCACGACCCCAGCGACGCCTTGGCCGATTGAAGATGACCGTTGCAAGCTGCCGCCCCTTCGGGCGGCAGCCGTATTTTTGTCGTTGAAGAGAAAGGATGGCCTTGGAGCTCGATCTGTGGTGGTTGCTGCTGTTCCCCGCGTTTTTTGCCCTGGGCTGGCTGGCGGCGCGCGTCGACATGCGTTCGGTGCTGAAGCAGGCAAAGGAAGTCCCGGCGGGTTTCTTCCGCGGTCTCGATGCCCTGGTGGAAGAAGACAGTGGGGCAGCGGTCAAGGCTCTGGCCGAAGTGGCCCGGCAGCAACCGGCGGTGCAGGAACTGCCGCTGACCTTGGGCAAGCTCTACCGCAAGCGTGGCGAGAATGACCGTGCCATCCGCTTGCACCAGCGGATGCTGGAGTCGACCGACTTGCCGTCCGAGCAACGCGACGCCGTGCGTTTCGAACTGGCACAGGACTTCCGCAAGGCCGGCCTGGTCGACCGGGCCGAAGAGATTTTGCTCAAGCTGCTCAGTGGCAACATGGGGCGCTCGGCGCGGCGGCAGCTGCTCGACATCTACCAGCAGGACCGCGATTGGGAGAAGGCCATCGCCACGGCCAAGGAGTTGCGCAGCGACGCCCACTCCTACCAACACGAGGTGGCCCAGTACCACTGTGAACTGGCCCAGGGCGAGTTGTACAAGTCCAATTATCCCGAGGCGCGTCGTCACGTCACCGAGGCGCTGGCAGCCAATCGCAAGTGCGTGCGCGCCAGCCTGATCTTGGGAGACATCGAGTTCGCCGAAGGCCGTCTGGAAGAGGCCATCGCCGCCTGGCAGGGCATCGAGAAACAGAATTTCGAATACCTGTCGATGGCCGCCGAGCGGCTGTTCGACGCGTATGAAAAACTTGGCAAGCCGAGCGAGGGGATTGCACTGCTGCGCGGCTATCAGAAAACCTTCCCGCAATTGGAGCTGACCGATCTGTTGTACCAGAAGGTCGCCACCTACGAGGGGGAGGCGCGTGCCCTAGAAGCGGCGCGCGAGGCGGTGCATGCCCGGCCCAGCCTGAATGGGGTGTACCGGCTGATCGAGTCGCAGATGGACGGGCTGACGCCGGAAGGCCGTGCCGACGCCGAGGTCATTCGTACCCTGGTCTCCAAACATGCGCAGCGGCTCACCGTGCATCGCTGCAAATGCTGCAACTTCCGTTCGCGCGCCTTCTTCTGGCACTGCCCGGCCTGTGGCGAATGGGAGAGCTTCACCCCCAACCGCTCGGAGATTCACTAAGCGCCCATTTCATCAGGCGGCTACGCCTTGGCAACCCGAGCACCGACGGTGTGTGGAGTCTTCCTGTACGACGTGGTACATGTGGCTCCTGCGTGCTGTCGGCTCTCTCGCTGTCCTGGCGTGCTCGCCGACTGTAGCGGGCTTTAAATCGTTTCAGGAGTCTGCATGAATCCTTTGGTTTCGGCCAACCTGTCCGGAGCGTCTGTGTCTCCGGTCGTCGTCGCGCTGGATTTCGCCGACGCCAACAGCGCGCTCGCTTTTGCCGCTCGCCTCGACCCCGCCGAATGTCGCGTCAAGGTGGGCAAGGAGCTGTTTACCGCGTCCGGCCGCGCGCTGGTGGAAAGCCTGGCCGCACGCGGCTTCCAGGTCTTCCTCGATCTCAAGTTCCACGACATTCCCAACACCGTGGCGCACGCCTGCAAGGCGGCGGCCGAGGCTGGGGTGTGGATGGTCAACGTGCACGCTTCCGGTGGGCGCCGCATGATGACGGCGGCGCGCGAGGCGCTGGAACAGTACAGTCAGCGCCCGCTCTTGATTGCCGTCACCGTGCTCACCAGCATGGAGGCCGCCGACCTGGCCGAAATCGGCATTACCGTACCGCCGCAGGAGCAGGTGCTGCGCCTCGCTCGCCTGACGCGCGACAGCGGTCTCGACGGCGTGGTGTGTTCGGCGCAGGAGGCCTCGCTGCTCAAGGCTGAGTTGGGGAACGAATTCAAGCTGGTCACCCCGGGCATCCGCCTGCCAGACAGCGCCGCCGACGATCAACGCCGCGTGATGACGCCGACCGCCGCGCTTGCCGCCGGCGCCGACTACCTGGTGATCGGCCGCCCGATCACCAAAGCCGCCGAGCCGCTGGAGGTGCTATGCAAGATCAACCAGGATATCGCTCACTTCCGGACGACCCAAGCATGAAAATCACCGTAATCGGATCGGGCTACGTCGGCCTGGTCACCGGCACCTGCCTCGCCGAAGTCGGCAACGAGGTGTGTTGCCTCGACGTCGACCCGGCCAAGATCGCACTGCTGCAAGCCGGCGGCATCCCGATCTACGAACCGGGCCTGGACGACATGGTGCGTCGTAACGTCGCCGCCGGCCGCCTGCATTTCACCACCGACGTGGCCGAGTCGGTCGCCTTCGGCGACATCCAGTTCATCGCCGTCGGCACCCCGCCGGACGAGGACGGTTCGGCCGACCTGCAGTACGTGCTGGCCGCCGCGCGCAACATCGGCCGCTACATGGACGGCTACAAGGTCATCGTCGACAAGTCCACGGTGCCGGTCGGCACCGCCGACAAGGTCAGGGCGGCGATCGCCGAGGTGCTGGCCGAGCGCGACGCCCAGCTCGACTACAGCGTGGTCTCCAACCCGGAATTCCTCAAGGAAGGTGCGGCGATCGAGGACTTCATGAAGCCCGACCGCATCGTGGTCGGCGCCGAGGACGAGCGCGCCGTCGAGATGATGCGCCGCCTGTACGCGCCGTTCCAGCGCAACCACGAGCGCATCCTGTTCATGGACGTGCGTAGCGCCGAGCTGACCAAGTACGCTGCCAACGCCATGCTGGCGACGCGCATCTCGTTCATGAACGAACTGGCCAACCTGGCCGAGACGCTGGGTGCCGACATCGAGCTGGTACGCCGCGGCATTGGCTCCGATCCGCGCATCGGCTACCACTTCCTGTACCCCGGCGCCGGTTACGGCGGTTCGTGCTTCCCCAAGGACGTCAAGGCGCTGATCAGCAGCGGCAAGGCCCACGGCCATACCCTGCGCGTGCTGGACGCGGTGGAAGCCGCCAACGACGCGCAGAAGCTGCGCACTGGTGGACAAGGCGGTGGCACGTTTCGGTGAGGACCTGTCCGGGCGCCGCTTCGCGCTGTGGGGGCTGGCGTTCAAGCCCAATACCGACGACATGCGCGAGGCGCCCTCCCGGGTGATCGTGGCCGAGCTGACGCGCCGTGGCGCCGAGGTGGTGGCGTACGACCCGGTCGCCGCCGAGGAAGCGCGCCGCGTGATGGGCGACAATCCACACCTGCGCTTCGCCGAGGACATGATGAGCCCGCTCGACGGGGCCGACGCCCTGCTGATCGTCACCGAGTGGAAGATGTTCCGCGCCCCGGACTTCGAGGCGATCCGCGCCGCGCTCAAGGTGCCGGTGATCATCGACGGGCGCAATATGTACGATCCGGCCTGGCTGCGCGAGCAGGGCTTCGATTACCTGGCGATCGGGAGGTAAGACCATGACGACGGGACTGTTGCAGGCACTGGCCTTGCAGCCGGCCAGCCTGGCCGAAGCCATGGGGCGCGCGCGCGTGCTGGTGGTGGGGGACGTGATGCTGGACCGCTACTGGTTCGGTGATGTTTCCCGCATCTCGCCGGAGGCGCCGGTGCCGGTGGCCAAGATCGGCCGCATGGAAGAGCGTGCCGGCGGTGCCGCCAACGTGGCGCGCAATATCGCCGGCCTCGGCGGCAAGGCCACCATCCTGTCGGTGGTCGGGGACGACGAGGCCGCCAGCGCGCTGGAACGGCTGATGGATGCCGACGGCATCGCCACCTCGTTCAAGCGCGACGCCGGCATCTCCACCACCATCAAGTTGCGCGTGGTGGCACGTCAGCAGCAGCTGATCCGGCTCGACTTCGAAGATGCGCCGAGCCATGAGATCCTCGCCGACAAGCTGGACGAGTACGCCGCCATCGTTGCCGACCACGACGTGGTGATCCTGTCCGATTACGGCAAGGGCGGGCTGACCCACGTCTCGCGCATGATCGAGCTGGCGCGCGCGGCTGGCAAGCCGGTGCTGATCGACCCCAAGGGTGACGACTACAGCAAGTATGCCGGGGCCACGCTGCTCACCCCCAACCGCAGCGAATTCAGGCAGGTGGCCGGCAGCTGGCAGAGCGAGGAACAGCTTGTCGCCAAGGCCGAGGCGCTGCGTGCCGAACTGAGCCTCGACGCCCTGCTGGTGACGCGCAGCGAGGAGGGCATGACGCTATTCCGTGCCGACGGCGCGTTGCACCAGCCGACCCTGGCGCGCGAGGTGTACGACGTATCGGGCGCCGGCGATACCGTGATCGGCACGCTGGGCCTGGCGCTGGCAGCCGGGCTGCCGCTGCCGCTGGCGATGTCGCTGGCCAACGCCGCCGCCGGCATCGTGGTCGGCAAGTTGGGCACCGCGGTGTGCACCCAGCCGGAACTGTTCGCGTTGTAATCGGCTGGCAAAGGGGACACGCCATGCTGTGGCACGACGAGGTGCTGTCATTCTGGTTCGGCGGCGTCGAGGAGGAAAGCGTGGCGCGCGAACGCGGCGCCTGGTTCCGCAAGGATGCCGCATTCGACGACACGATCCGGCAGCGCTTCCTGACGCTGGTCGAGGCGCTGGAGGCGGGGGCCTTGCCGCCCGATCTCGGCGATGCCCGCGCTACGCTGGCCTGGCTGATCGTCGCCGACCAGTTTCCGCGCAACCTGTTTCGAGGCACGGCGCGTGCCTTCGGCTGCGACGCGCGGGCGCGCGAGGTGGCGCGGCAGGCAGTAGCGGCCGGGCTCGACACCCAACTGCCGCCGGTGGCGCGCTGGTTCGTCTACCTACCGTTCGAGCATAGCGAGGCGCTTGCCGACCAGGACGAGGCGGTGCGGCTGTTTGCCGCGCTGGCCGGCTACCCCGGCCAGGACAATGTGATCGATTACGCCCGTCGCCACAGAGCGGTAATCGAACGTTTCGGGCGCTTTCCCCATCGCAATGCCGCGCTGGGTCGGGAAAGCACCGCGGAAGAAGCGGCGTTCCTCGAGGAACCCGGTTCCTCCTTCTGAAGAATCCGTCTGAAAAGGACTACACCATGACCATCGTCGTTACCGGCGCAGCCGGCTTCATCGGCTCCAACATCGTCAAGGCGCTCAACGGCCGCGGCATCACCGACATCATTGCCGTCGACAACCTGAGCTCCGGCGACAAGTTCCGCAATCTGGTCGACTGCGAGATCAGCCACTACCTCGACAAGCACGAATTCCTCGACCTGCTGCTGGACGGCGAGTACGACGGCGAGCTGATGGCCATCGTGCACGAGGGCGCCTGCTCCGACACCATGAACCACGACGGCAAGTACATGATGGACAACAACTATCAGTACACGCTGGCGCTGCTCGACTACTGTCAGAGCGAGGAAATCCAGTTCCTGTACGCCTCCAGCGCGGCGGTGTACGGCGGCGGCAACACTTTCAAGGAGGAGCGCGAGTTCGAGGGGCCGCTCAACGTCTACGGCTACTCCAAGTTCCTGTTCGACCAGGTGCTGCGCCAGCGCATGAAGGAAGGCCTGACCGCACAGGTGGCCGGTTTCCGCTACTTCAACGTCTACGGCCCGCGCGAGCAGCACAAGGGGCGTATGGCCTCGGTGGCGTTCCACAACTTCAACCAGTACCGCGAAACCGGCAAGGTCAAGCTGTTCGGCGGCTGGGACGGCTGGGGCGACGGCTGCCAGAGCCGCGACTTCGTGTCGGTGGAGGACGTGGTCAAGGTCAACCTGTTCTTCCTTGACAATCCGGAACTGTCCGGCATCTTCAACCTCGGCTCCGGCCGGGCGCAGCCAGTTCAACGACGTGGCCGTGGCCACCGTCAACGCCTGCCGCCGCCACGAGGGCAAGCCGGCCTTGAGCCATGCCGAGCTGGTGGAGCAGGGCATCCTCGAGTACACGCCGTTCCCGGACGCGCTCAAGGGCAAGTACCAGAGCTTCACCCAGGCGGATATCGGCAAGCTGCGGGAGGCCGGTTACGACGAGCCGATGCTGTCGGTGGAGCAGGGGGTGGATAGGTACGTCGACTGGCTGATGACTCGCTGAGCAGAACTGCGAACAAATCCCCTCTTGGCGTTGTTGCGCTCGCGTGCGAATCTATCACTGGGCAAATTGAAGATTTGCACGCGGAGATTCGCCCAGCAAGCACTTGTCGTACTACTTGTACTGTCTGCGGCCGCGCGCCTAGCCAAGACCGCTGCGCTGGTGCTTGTTAGCAGTTCTAAATCCGCGGCACGAGCGCCACATCCCCATCCCGGTTCTGTGATGCTCGCCGTACCACTTGTACGGCAGTGCTTCTCGAGCCGGCCGGGGCCGCGGTGATGACCGCAGGGAATCCCTGTGGGACGATTTCTTCTCCAAGCGCTGCATCGCTTTGGTCAGCGTTGGAATGACAAACAGCCCGCATCGCGGGCTGTTTGTCTTGGGGCCGAAGTGCCTGGAGAGCTAGATCAGTTCTTCGGCATGATATTGTTGAAGACGAACTTCACGCCGTCGACCTTCTCGGCGATGGCGCCGACTTCGGCCATCTGCAGGCCTTCATCGACATTGCCTTCGATGGTGACGTCGTTGTTTTTGCCACTGACCTTCAGGTTGAACGCCTTGAGCGTGGGGTTGGCGTCGATGGCGGTCTTGACCTTGGCGGCCAGCGCGGCATCGGCCGCCTCGTCGGCCAGTGCAAACTGGGCCGGCAGCAAGGTGGCGGCCAGCAAGGCCATTACCAGTTTCGAAGCAAAAACACGTTGTTTCATGGCGGACTCGCTTATGGAAAAAGGCGGGAATATTAGTGCGTCGAAGGGGACATCCCTTGCCGTGATTCCCGGATAGCGCCATCGTACATTTTGAACATTACAGAAATATTGAATTAAATCGTGCGGTAGCCGGCACCTGTGGCAAAGCCCTGTCGAGGCCGTGGATTTTTTTGGCGCGCAACCGGTATAATGATCGGCTTATACGGAGAATCCGCATGACCCTGCCCACGTTCAAGCATCTGGAAGATTTCGTCGGCCACACCCCGCTGGTCCAGCTCAAGCGTCTGCCCGGCAATACCAGCAACATCGTGCTGGTCAAGCTGGAGGGCAACAATCCGGCCGGCTCGGTCAAGGACCGTCCCGCCCTGTCGATGATCCGCCGCGCCGAGGCGCGTGGCGACATCAAGCCGGGTGATACGCTGATCGAGCCCACCAGCGGCAACACCGGCATCGCGCTGGCGATGGCGGCGGCGATGATGGGTTACCGCATGATCCTGGTGATGCCGGACAATTCCAGCGCCGAACGCGTGCAGACCATGCGTGCCTACGGTGCCGAGGTGGTGCTGACGCCGGCGGCGCTGTCGATGCCGGGCTCGATCGACGAGGCTCGGCGCATGGAAGCGGCGGGCGGGGGCATCATCCTCGACCAGTTCGCCAACCCGGACAATCCGCTGGCGCATTACGAGGGCACCGGCCCGGAGATTTGGGCCGATACCGCCGGCACCGTGACGCACTTCGTTTCCAGCATGGGGACCACCGGCACCATCATGGGCACCAGCCGTTTCCTGAAGGAAAAGAACCCGGCGATCCAGATCGTCGGCGTGCAGCCGGAACCGGGCAGCCAGATCACCGGCATCCGCAAGTGGGAAGACGAGTACCTGCCCAAGATTTGCGATTACTCGCGCATCGATGAGCTCCGGCTGGTGTCGCAGCAGCTGGCCGAGCAGACCGCGCGCGACCTGGCCCGCATCGAGGGCATCATGGCGGGGCCGTCGTCCGGCGGGGCGCTGGCGGTGGCGCTGCAACTGTCGCAGCAGCTGGAAAACGCGGTGATCGTCTCCATCGTCTGCGACCGCGGCGACCGCTACCTGTCCACCGGCCTGTTCCCCTGAGCGCGTGCGAATAAGCGGCGGTGCGCGCCGATTCCGCTGTCGTGGCGTTCGCCGCGCTAACCGGTCTCGGGGCGTTCGCCACGATTCCTTCCACCCGCTTTGAGCCTGTTTTCGATTTTCTGACACCGTCCGCATGGCACAACACGCTTTTTCTCCCGACAAAGACGGCTCGATGAGCCCGCTGGCCTGGTACCGGGCTGCTTCGCAGAAGGATGGCTTCATCCACGATCCGGTGCAGGAGACTGCGGTGGGCATGCTCGACACGCTGTGGCAACAGCTGGTCGACTTCAAGACCAAGCGCAACCGTTTCCTCGGGCGCAGCCTGAGAAGCCCCGAGGTGCCGCAGGGTCTGTACTTCTGGGGCGGGGTGGGGCGCGGCAAGAGCTTCCTGATGGATGCCTTCTTCACCTGCGTGCCGTACCGGCGCAAGCGCCGCGTGCACTTTCATCATTTCATGGCCGAGGTGCACAACCAGCTGCGCTCGTTGAGCAAGGAGACCGACCCGCTGGTGACGGTGGCGGCACGCATCGCCCAGGCGACGCGGCTGCTGTGCTTCGACGAGTTCCATGTCAGCGACATCGCCGACGCCATGATCCTGTCGCGCCTGTTGAGCGAGCTGTTCCGCCATGGCGTGATCATGGTGTTGACCTCGAACTATCCCCCCGACCAGCTCTATCCCAACGGTTTGCAGCGCAACAACTTCCTGCCGGCGATCGAACTCTTGAAGCAGCACCTGGCGGTGTTCAACCTCGACGGCGGCAACGACTACCGGCTGCGCGAGCTGACGCGCGAGCCGCTGTTCATGGTGCCGTCCGGCGCGGACAGCGACGCGCGCATGGAGGCGATGTTCGACCGTCTCACCGCCGGGGCGTCGGAGTCGCCGCGCCAGATCGAGATACAGGGGCGCAAGCTGATGGTCAAGCGCCACGCGCCGGGGGTGATCTGGTTCGATTTCGCAACGCTGTGCGGCGGCCCGCGTTCGCAGACCGACTACCTCGATATCGCCGCCGGATATCATACAGTGTTCGTTTCGGGCATCCCCAGGCTGTCGGCCAACGACGCTTCGCCGGCGCGCCGGCTGACCTGGCTGGTGGACGTGTTCTACGACCACCGCGTCAAACTGGTGGCCAGCTGCGCGGTGGAGATCGACGATATCTACACCGAGGGGATGCAGGCCAGCGAGTTCTTCCGCACCGCGAGCCGTCTCACCGAGATGCAGTCGAGCAGCTACCTGGAGTTGCCCCACCTGGTCGACAACTTCAAGCTCGAGTCGCTGCAGTCGATCGCGCTGTAATGGTGCCCGGCGAGGCGCCACCAGGAGGGCAACCTCGTTGGCAAGACAACAAAAAAGCGGCCATCAGGCCGCTTTTTTGACGAGGAGCGTCGCGATTACACGCGCTTCTTGAATTCGTTGGTGCGGGTATCGATTTCGATTTTCTCGCCGGTGTTGACGAAAGCCGGAACCTGAACTTCGAAGGTGGTACCGACCAGACGGGCGGGTTTCAGCACCTTGCCCGAGGTATCGCCGCGTACGGCCGGCTCGGTGTATTCCACTTCGCGCACCACGCTGGTCGGCAGTTCGACCGAGATGGCCTTGCCGTCGTAGAAGGTGACCTGGCACACGTCTTCCATGCCGTCGACGATGTAGTTGATGGTGTCGCCGAGGTTGTCGGCTTCCACTTCGTACTGGTTGTACTCGGTGTCCATGAACACGTACATCGGGTCGGCGAAGTAGGAGTAGGTGCAGTCCTTGCGGTCCAGAACGATCACGTCGAACTTGTCGTCGGCGCGGTAAACGGTTTCGGAGCCGGCGCCGGTCAGCAGGTTCTTCATCTTCATCTTGACGACGGAGGCGTTACGGCCGGATTTGCTGAATTCGGCCTTCTGCACGACCATCGGCTCGGAGCCGACCATGAATACGTTGCCTGCGCGGAGTTCCTGTGCGGTTTTCATTGCTTCAAAGTCCCAAATCTTGAGTCGGAATCGGAAACGGATTTCCGTAAAAACCAGCTATTGTAGCGTGTTTTCAACCATTTGCACCAGCCGGCTTGCCAAGTCGGCCGATCCCAGCGCCTGCTTCGGCCAACCCTGGGCGTGGCGTCGCAGTTCGGCCAGCTGCGGTGCTAGCGCGGCCCACGCTGTGGCCATCCCCTGACCGCGGTTCCAGGCGTGGAAGGCGGCGACGAGGGCGTGGCGGGCGGGGGCGGACAGGGTGGCGCCGTAGTGTGACAAAAACGCATCAAGCTTGACCAGGTGCGCGTCTTCTTGCTGTTGATAGATGTGCCAGAGGAAGGGGCGCGCCGCCCACTGCGCGCGCACGAAGCTGTCTTCGCCGCGTACGATGTTGACGTCGCATGACCACAGCAGCCGGTCGTAGCCGGGCTGGTCGGTGAACGGCAGTACGTGTACGGCGAGGCGGCCCTTCTGCCGCATGTCGCCGGCCTGCAAGGTCTCGTCACCGAACACCGCCGCCACGTCGCCCAGCACCTTGCCTTCCGGCACCAGCACGCGCACCGGCTGGTTTCCGGCGGCCCACGCCCGCAGTAGCTCGCCGGCGGCCGGGGTGGCGTAGCTGAACAGGCTGACGCGCAGTTCGCCTTCTGCCTGCGGCGGTACGCCGAGACCCTTCCAGTAGGCTGCCTGTACCGCCGCATCCGCCTGCCAGCGTGCGCGCTCGACGAGCAGGTCGGCCTCGCAGATCAGGCCGCCGGTGCGTTCGGTGAAGCCGGGGAAGAAGAAATGCTTGGTCAGCGGCAGGCGCGGATGCGGCGAGGGCAGGCCGTGGCAGCCCTCCACCCAGTCCTCGGCGCTGAGGTATTCCAGGTTGAGCCAGGCCGGCTTGACCGGGCGTGCCGCCATGGCGGCCAGGTAGGCATCGGGCAACTGGCAGCCGAAGGCTTCGATCACCACATCGGCGGCGGCGATGCCGTCCGGAAATGTCTTCGGCCAACGTTGCAGGGTGATGCCTTGCCGCTCTTGTACGTCGCATTCCGGATCGAGTCCGGGACAGAGCCGCGCGAAGCTCGCCAGGTCGTCGACCCAGAGCCGGACACGTTGGCCGAACTCGCGCTGCAGCTGGCGCGCCAGCCGCCAGGTGACGCCGATATCGCCGTAGTTGTCGATGACGGTGCAGAAGATGTCCCAGTGGCGGGCGGCAGGGCGGTGCGGCATGGAGTGCGGGGAAAAGTGGAAACGCTGCCGAGGATACCACCGGCGACGGCGTCCGGCGGGTTTCTCTCCCGTCAAGGCGCGCGGAGGGCGCCGTGGCGGGCCGGCGGACCGGAATGCCGTGCCATGAAAATACGGAGGCGGCCTATAAATACGAATGGCATAAGCGAATCGATTAATGCTGGACTACGCTTACTCTCAGGAAGGGCCTGTTTGCGCGCCGCCGTGCGGCCCGGCGGGCCGTGATCGACGAGGGGATAGTGTGGACATCCAGCTGTTGCCGTTCACTTTGCAGGCAGAACGCTTTGCCTTGCCGCTGGCCCAGGTGCGGCGCGTGTTGCCCACGCTGAAGGCGATTCCGTTGCCCGGCGCGCCGGCGGTGGTGGCCGGCGTGGTGGCGCTGCGCGGCCAGCTGGTGACGGTGGTCGATCTGTGCGCCCGGCTGGGCTGGGCGGCACCGCCGCTGCGCCGCTGGTCGCCCTGGATCTGGGCCTGCACCGAGCGGCGCGACCTGCTGCTGCCGGTCGAGAGCGTGATGCCGGTCCGGCGTGCCGGTGCCGCCGACTGGACGCCGGCCGCCAAGCTGGCCAAGGTGCAGGGCAACGTTTCCGGCGTGCTGCGCTCCAGCGACGGCCTGTATCTGTTGTACGACCTGGACGCCTTTCTTTCCTCCGACGAAGAGCGAGCCCTTGAGCGGGCCCTGGCCGATCATGACGCACGCGACGCGGCGGAATGAGGCTCCGCCGTTGCCGACGGGGCCCTTGCTGGAGCGGCTGGCCCTGCGCATCCGCGTGGAACTCGGGCTGGCGTATCCGCCCGCGCGTCATGGCGAACTGGCGCACCAGCTCGCCCAGGCCGCGCACGAGCTGGGTGGCGGGCGGGCAGCGCAGTGGCTGGCCGAGTTGGCGGCGCACCGCTGGAGTTCGGCGCAGGTGCAGCAGCTGGCGCGCTATCTCACCGTGGGGGAAACCTATTTCCTGCGCGATCCGGCCAGCTTCACCGCGTTGCGCGACACCGTGTTGCAGCCGCTGGTCGAGTCCCGTCGTGGGCGGCAGCCGCAGTTGAGGATGTGGAGTGCGGCCTGTTGTACCGGCGAAGAGGCCTATGGCCTGCTGTTCATGGTGGACGAGCTGCTGGGCGACGAGCGCGACGACTGGCGACTCGAGCTGCTGGCGAGCGATGTCAACCCGGACTTTCTCGCCCGGGCGCGGCGCGGCGTGTACGGCGGCTACGCCTTCCGGCAGGCCTGCCCTGCACGGCGTGCGCGGCATTTCGTGGAGGACGACGGGCAGTGGCGGGTTGCGCCGCCCTGGCGTGACCGCATCCGTTTCTTCAACCTGAACCTGTCCCGCCCGGACTACCCCGATGCCCGGCGTGGCTTGGCCGAACTGGATGTGATCTTGTGCCGCAACGTGCTGATGTACTTCGCGCCGGAACAGGCGGGCCTGGTGCTGGAGCGGCTGCTGGCGTGTCTGGCCCCGGACGGGGTGCTGCTGTTGTCGGCGGTGGAAGCGGGGATCGCGTTGGACGCCGGCCGGGTGGGCACATGGCTGGGAGATGGCTACGCCCTGCGGCAGCCCGTCGCGACGGCGGCGCTCTCAGGGCGGGCGTCGGCCCGGATGCCGCCTGGCGTGCGTCACCGCGACCATCCGGCGCCGTTGTCGCCGCTGGCGGCTCCGGCAGAGGAGAGGACGCCGGGGACGGAGCCAGAGCGGGCGATGGCGGCCGGACGCTACGCGGAGGCGGCCTTGCTGCTGCAGCGCCGTTTCGCCGGCGACGGCCTGTCGGCTCACGAGCGCATGGAAACGTGCCTCGAACTGGTCCACGCCTGCATCAACGGCGGCCAGCCCGAGCAGGCCGAGCAGTGGCTGGCGCATGCCCGCGCGCTCGACCGGCTGGATCCGCGCCCGTACTGGCTGCTGAGCCTGCTGCGCTACCAGCAGGGCCGGCAGGACGAGGCGCTAGCGGGCCTGCAGAGGGTGCGCTACCTCGAGCCGGGCTTCGTGCTGGCCCCCTTTCTCGAACTGCAGATCCATCTGCGGCAGGGGGAGGGGAGCGTGCCGAACGGGCGCGGCAGTGTTGCCTGGCGCTGCTGGCGGGGCACGCCGACGATGCCCTGGTGGCCGAGGGCGACGGGCTGAGTGTCAAACAGCTGCGGCTGCAATGCCTGGCGTTGGGCCTGCAGCCGATGGAGAACAGGTCATGAGTGACGATAACGCGGCATCGTCGGCCGGTGACGCCGCTCTGTGGGCGGCGGTGTTCGCGCGGCTGGCCCGCCTGGAAAGCCTGCTGGCGGGCGATGGCGAGGGCGATCCGGCGGCGCTCGAGCAGCAGCTGCGCGAGCGTACCGCCTACTGGGCCGAGCCGGAAGCCGTGGCGGCGGCGCAAGCGCCGTTCGAGGTGCTGGGCTTTTCGCTGGGGGACGAGTGCTACGGCATCGTGCCGCACTTCGTGGCGGAAGTCGTCCCGTTGCGTCAGTTCACGCCGTTGCCGGGAACACCGCCGTTCGTGCTCGGCATTGTCAACTTGCGCGGGCGCATCGTGTCGGTACTCGACCTGCGCGTGCTGTTCGAGATTCCCCGGCGCGGCTTGTCGGAGCGCAACCACCTGGTGCTGCTGCAGCACGATGACATGGAGTTCGGGGTGCTGGCCGACGCCATCCTCGGCATGCAGTGGGTCTTGCCCCAGACCTTGCAGCCCGAGCTGGTCGGCCTGAGCGGCATCCTGCCGTCCTGCCTGCTCGGCATCACCCCGCAGCAATGGGTGATCCTGGATGGCGCCAAGCTGTTGGGCAACGAACAACTGCAGGTGGAGTTCAACACCTAAGGAGAGGCCATGCTGCTAGTGAACCTGCGTACCGGTACCAAGTTGCTGCTGGCCTTCGCCGTGGTGACGGGGAGTTTTGTCGGCCTGCTGTATCTGGCGCAGGACAGCATCCGACAGAGCCATGAACAGGGCCAGGCGATCGCACAGCTCGACCGCGACATCGCCGACGTCAAGGACCTGCGGATCAACGTCAATACCATGCGCGCGGAGACGATGGAGGCACTGATACGCGGCGACCGCGAACTGGACGGCCTCGAGCGCGATTTCCGGAGTCGCACCGAGGAGGACCGGGCCACGCTGGCGCGCTTGCAGCTCCGTGCCGCCGCCTCTCCGGATCTGACTCCGCTGATCGCGGAAATCCATCAACAATGGCTGACCTACGTGGAGAGTTTTGACCAGCAGCTCATGTCGCGCATGAAGGACGGCCGGCTGGAGGAGGCGCGCCGGCTGGTCGTCGGGGCGCAGAACGAGCGGGTGGATACGTTCCGCCAACTGGCGCGGCGCCTCGACATGGTGATCGCGCGCGAACAGCAGCGGCTCGACGACAGGAGCCGCGCGCTGGTGGTGCGTCAGCAGCAGCTGTTCCTGTCGGTGGGGGGCGGGCTGCTATTGTTGACGGCGCTGCTGGCGTGGCTGCTGACGCGCAGCATTGCCCGGCCGTTGCAGCAATTGACCCGCTACGCCGAGCAGATCAGCGTCGGGGAGCTGCCCGGGCAGATCGACTTCACCGCGCGCCACGACGAGGTGGGGCAACTGGGCCAGTCTTTTGCCCGCATGGCCGGCTACCTGCAACAGTTGGCAAACCAGGCCGAACGGCTGGCGGCGGGTGAACTGGGGGGAGGTGCGGCCGTGCTCCGAGCACGACCTGCTCGGCCAATCCTTCGCCCGCATGGTGGCCAATCTGCGCACCCTGGTGCAGGAAATGCACGAGGGCATCGCGGTGCTGGCGGCGGCGAGCGAGGACATTCTCAGCGTGGCGAGCCAGGTGGCGGTGGGGGCTCAGGAAACCGCCACGGCGGTGACCGAGATCGCCACCACGGTGGAGGAAGTGAAACAGACCGCCGTGATGGCCAACAGCCGGGCGCGCCAGGTGACCGAGGCGGCGGCGCATACCCGCGAGGTGGCGCAGCAGGGGAGCGAGGCGGTGCAAGAGAGCCTGGACAGCATGGCGCAGATTCGCCGCCAGGTCAGCGCGGTGGCCGAGAGCATCATGCGCCTGGGCGAGCAGAGCCAGACCATCGGCGAGATCGTCGCCACGGTCAACGACCTGGCGGAGCAATCGAACCTGCTGGGGGTGAACGCCTCGATCGAGGCGGTCAAGGCGGGGGACGTCGGCAAGGGATTCTCGGTGGTGGCACAGGAGGTCAAGGTGCTGGCCGAACAGTCCAAGCAGGCCACGGCGCAGGTGCGGGCCATTCTCGGCGACGTGCAGCGGGCGATGACCAAGGCGGTGCTGGCGGCGGAACAAAGCGGCAAGGCGGTCGAGGCCGGATTCGCGCGTTCGCAGTTCAGCGGCGAGGCGATCCATATCCTGACCGACAGTATCGATACCTCGAACGACGTGGCGTTGCAGATCTCCGCCACCAGCCAACAGCAGCTGATCGGCATGGACCAGGTGGCCAGCGCCATCGGCAACATCCGTCAGGCGAGCCAGGACAACGTGGCGGGTACCCGCCAGGTGGACCAGGCGGCGCGCAACCTGCATCAACTGGGGCTTCGGCTGCAGCAGCAGGCCAGCCTGTTCAAGTTGTGATGCGCCATGGCCATCGATCGTGAAGCCCTGCGCCAGCGCCTGCTGAGCAGCTTCCGCGAGGAGGCGGCGGAGCGTCTGGGCGTGCTGGAGCACGAACTGCAGCGCTGGCAGCAGGCGCCGCCGCAGCAGGAATCGCTCGAGACGGTGTTTCGCGAAGTGCACAGCCTGAAAGGGGCGGCGCGGGCGGTCGGGCTGACCGAGCTGGAGCGCCTGAGCCATGCCTGGGAGACGCTGCTGTCGGCGTTGCAGCGCGGGCAGCTGGCGTTTCAGCCGCTGCTGAGCGACGTCTCGCGCGATGTGCTGCGCCTGTTGCAGCGCGCCCACGCCGGTGAAACGTTGGCCGAAGCGCAGTACGGCGAGCTGTGCCGGGCCCTGGAGGCGGTGGCCGCCGGGGAGCCTCCGCCGCCGCGCTCGCCCCTGCCGCAGATGACCGTGGCGCCGCCGGCCGAAGCGCCGCGGAGCGTCAGCGACAGCGTGCGGGTGCCAGTGCATTTGCTCGACGCCTTGCTGTACCACGGCGAGGAGCTGACCCAGAGCAAACTCGAGGCGCAGGCCCTGCGCCAGCAGCTGCGTGCGGCGCAGCAGGATTTCCAGGCGCTGAAGCAGCGCCGCACCTCGCTCGCGTCGCTGCTGCGGCTGCTGCGGGAGAACCTGGCCGACGGCGTGGCGCCCGCGACGGACACGCTGCAGGGCTTGCTCGACTACCTGGATTGGAATCAGGACCAGCTCGACCGCCTGCACTTCAACAGCAACCAGCAGGCGCGTGCCGGCACGCATCTGGCGGCCGGCCTCGCCAGCCTGAGCGACGGTTTCACCCAGGGCCTGCAGGAGGTGTTGCAGCTGCCTTGCCAGACCCTGCTGGACGGCTTGCCACCGCTGGTCGACGACTTGGCGCGCCAGACCGGCAAGCGGGTGCGGCTGGTGCTGCCGGACACCGCCTTGCAGGTGGACAAGCGCATTCTGGATGAGCTGCGCACGCCGCTGCAGCACCTGCTGCGCAACGCCATCGACCACGGCATCGAAGTGCCGGCGGCGCGCCTGTCGGCCGGCAAGGCGGAGAGCGGCACCCTGACGCTGGACATCCGGCAGGAGCCGGGCAGCCGCTTCGTGCTGCGGCTGCAGGACGATGGCGGCGGTATCGACGCCGCGCGGGTGAAGGCCAAGGCGGTGGAGCTGGGCCTGCTCGCGGCCGACGAGGCCCGGCAACTGGACGAGGCGCAGGCCCTGTCCTACATCTTCGAGTCCGGGCTATCGACCAGCCGGCTGCTGACCGATCTGTCCGGGCGCGGGCTGGGGCTCGCCATCGTGCGCGAGGCGGTGGAAAAGCTGGGCGGGCGCATCAGCGTGCACTCCGAGCCCGGCCGCGGCTGCGAGTTCTGCCTGCGCCTGCCACTCAGCCGCTCGTCGTTCCGCGCCGTGCTGGTGCGGGTTGGAGAGCGCCTGTTCGGCATGCCGGTGCAGGCGGTGGAGCGCACCCTGCGGATGCCGCGTGCGGCACTGCGGCGCGTGGAGAACAAGGTCACGCTCAGTCTCGACGGGCAGGTGCTGCCGCTGTGGTCGCTGGCCGAAGTACTGGGGCTGGAGCCGGCCGGCGAGGGCGGGGCAGAGGTGTCGCTGCTGCTGCTGGGCGCGGAGGGGATGCGCTACCTGCTGCAGGTCGACGAGTTGCTGGGGGACCAGGAAATCACGCTGAAGTCGCTGGGGGCGCAGCTCAAGCGGGTGCGCAACCTGCTCGGCGCCACGGTGTTGGGCGATGGCACGCTGGTGCCGGTGCTGCACCCGCAGGATTTGCAGCGCAGCGCGCTGTCTTGCGCCGGCACGGCCTTCGCCGTCACGCCGCCCGAGCGTCGCGTGGCGCGGCCGCGCATCCTGGTGGCGGAAGATTCGTTCACCTCGCGCGGCCTGCTGAAGGCGTTGCTGGAGAGTGCCGGCTACGAGGTGCAGACCGCCAACGACGGGCTGGATGCCTGGAACGCCCTCAAGCAGGCGCAGTTCGACCTGCTGGTGTCGGATATCGAGATGCCGCGGCTGGACGGTTTCGCCCTGACCAGCAAGATCCGCGCCGACCGCGCCCTGACCGAGCTGCCCGTGGTGCTGGTCACCGCCTTGCAGTCGGCCGAAGACCGGGCGCACGGGCTGGATGTCGGTGCCAACGCCTACCTGGTGAAAAGCGGGCTGGAGCAGGACACGCTGCTCGAGGCGGTGAAGCGCCTGCTCTGAGCGGGGCGCTAAGAGCCTGTTGGGGAGAGTCCCATGCGCGTAATGGTCATCGACGATTCCAGCGTGGCGCGTCAGTTGCTGCGCACCCTGCTCGAGAGCGAAGGCTACGACGTGGTCGAGGCCGGCTCCGGCCTGCAGGCGCTGGAACTCGTCACCCGGGTGCAACCGGACCTGGTCACCATGGATGTCCACATGCCCGGAATGGACGGCTTCGACACCACCCGGCGGCTGCTCGAGCTCTATGCGGTGCCGGTGGTCATCGTCACCGCCAGCGCCAACACCAAGGAGGCCGCGACGGTCATCCGGGCACTCGCCGCCGGGGCGCTGGCCGTGGTGGAAAAGCCGCGCGGGCCGCTGCACCCGCAGTTCTACCCGCACGCTGTGCAACTGATCCAGACGCTGCAGCGGGTGCAGACGCTCACGGTACGCTCGCCGCCGCCCCGGTCGGGGCCGACCGGGGCCGACCCGGCGCGCTGGGACAAGCCGATCCGGCTCGTCGCCATCGGCGCTTCGGCCGGCGGCCCCGCCGCGCTGAAGGTGCTGCTGGGCGGCCTGGATCCGCCCTGTCCGTGGCCGATCCTGCTGGTGCAGCACATCGCCGGCGGCTTTCTCGACAGCCTGCGCGACTGGCTCAGCCTGCAGTCGACGCTGCCGGTCCACATCGCGCGGCCGGGTGAGCCGCTGCAGCCCGGTCATCTGTACCTGTCGCCGGAGGCGCACCATCTGGCGGTGAGCCGCGATTTGCGCTTCAGGCTGGCACGTTGCGAGCCGCAGGAGACGGCCTGCCCGTCGATCTCCCATCTGTTCGACGGACTGGCCGACGAACTGCAGGGGGAGGTGCTCGCCATCCTGCTGTCCGGCATGGGGTGCGACGGCGCGGCGGCGCTGGCCCGCCTCAAGGCCAAGGGGGCGCTCACCCTGGTGCAGCAGCCCGATAGCGCGGTGGTGAGCGGCATGCCCGCCGCCGCGATCGAACTGTCGGCGGCGTGCCGCGTGCAGTCGCCGGAAACCATGGCATTGACGCTCAACGGCCTGATGCGGCATGCCTGAACCATTGCTGATCGAGAGGCAGTCCATGTTGCAGGGAACCGACATTCTGATCGTCGAAGACAGCGCGACCCAGGCGCTCCAGTTGCAGGCCCTGCTCGAAGGGCACGGCTGCCGGGTGCGGGTGGCGCGCGACGGCTACCAGGCCTTGCGCGAGGTCGCCGGACAGCCCCCCACCATCATGATCAGCGACATCATGATGCCGGGGATGGACGGCTACGAGCTGTGCAGCCAGCTCAAGGCGGACCCGGCCACGGCCATGATCCCGATCATCCTGGTCACCACCTTGTCGGACCCGCGCGACGTCATGCGCGGCCTGAGCTGTGGCGCCGACAACTTCATCCTCAAGCCCTACGACGAAAAATACCTGCTGTCGCGCATCCATTACTTCCTGGCCAACCAGGCCTTGCGCCAGCCCGAGCGCGCGGCCGTCGGCATGGAGGTGATGCTGGAGGGCGAGCGCCACTTCATCACCTCGGCGCGTCAGCAAATCCTCGACCTGCTGATCTCGACCTACGAGCAAAGCATCCAGCTCAACCAGGACCTGAAGGCCAAGCATGCCGAACTGTCGCGCTCGCACGCCCTCCTGGACGGCCTGTTCCGCTTTTCGGCCGCCATGTCCGCGGCGCAGACCGAGCATGACGTGATCGGGCGGGCGCTGGAGGAGGTGCTGGCCTTCCCGGACGGCGCCGCCGCCTGGTTGCTGCTGGCCGATACGCAGGCCCTCGCCGAACCGATGCAACTGGCGGGGTGGAATGGCCGGCTGGACGAGCCCGCCTTGCGCCGCGCCATCGCGGACGGCTGTCCCTGCCTTTACGCCGGCCGCCAGGAGGAGTTGCGGCAGGCGTTCAACATCGCGCAATGCCCGGCCCTGTGCGACGCCGGGGAAGGGCACTGGCACGCCTGCAGTCCGCTGCTGCTGGGGGACGAGGTGATCGGGGTGCTCAACGTGCTGCGGGCCGGCCGCGTGCCGTGGGACGAGCCGGCGCTGGACGCCTTCACCATGATCGGCCGGCAGCTGGCCGTGGCGCTGGCCCGGGCCCGGATGTTCGAGAGCCTGGAGTCGTTGGTAGCCGAGCGCACCCGTGCCCTGCGTAGCGAAATGGGCGAGCGCGCGCGTGCCGAGGCGGCCTTGCGCCAGAGCGAGGCGCTGCTGCACAAGGTGCTGGAGACGCTGCCGGTCGGGGTCTGGGTAACCGACGAGAAGGGGGAATCCTGCTGCACAATTCCGAGGGGGAGCGCATCTGGGGGGCCAACCCGGGTAGCGAGCCGCAACGACGCTGGTATGGCCCGCAGGGCCAGCAGATTGCCGCCGACGACGGCGAGCTGCTGCGCACCATCCGCCACGACGGCACCGTGCACAACCTGGTGCGCCAGATATTGTCGTTCGACGGTGCGGCGCGCACCGTGCTCGACGCCGAGGTGCCGTTGACCGACGACGACAATCAGGTCCGGGGCGGCATTCTGGTCGAGCAGGACATCACGGCGCAGCAGGTGATCGACCTGGAACTGCGCGTTCGCCAGCGCGCCATCGAGGCCAGCGTCAACGCGGTGCTGATCACCGACAATCGCCGTCCGGACAACCCCATCATCTACGTCAACCCGGCCTTCGAGCGCATCACCGGCTACGCCCGTGCGGCGGTGATCGGCCGCAACTGCCGCTTCCTGCAGGGCCGTGACACCGCCCAGCCGGAGCTGACGGCGATCCGCCGCGCGCTGGAGAACCGGCACGAAGGCAAGGCGCTGCTGCGCAACTACCGCAAGGACGGCTCGATGTTCTGGAACGAGCTGCGGGTGGCGCCGGTGCGGGACAGCCAGGGCGAGGTCAGCCATTACATCGGCGTGCTCAACGATGTGACCGAGGCCAAGCGCTATCAGGAGGAGCTGGAACGCCAGGCCAACTTCGACACCCTGACCGGCCTGCCCAACCGCAACCTGCTGCAGGACCGGCTGGGCCAGGGCATCGCCGTGGCCAGGAGCAAGGACGAGCGTTTCGCCGTGGCGCTGCTCGACCTGGACAACTTCAAGTACGTCAACGACAGCCTGGGGCATACCCTGGGCGACGCGCTGCTGATCGAGGTGGCGCGGCGCATCGAGAGCAGCGTGCCGGCGCTGGCGACGGTGTCGCGGCTGGGCGGGGACGACTTCGTGCTGCTGCTGCCCGGGGTGAAGACCGCCGAGCAGCTGGATCTCGCACTCAAAAACGTCACCGACCAGCTGAACCAGCCGGTCGAGCTCAGCGGCACCGAGCTGTTCCTCTCCGCCAGCATCGGCTGCTGCTTCTACCCGGACGACGGCAGCAGCGTCGACGAACTCCTGAGCAACGCCGACACCGCCATGTACCAGGCCAAGGCGCTTGGCAAGAGCCAGGTGCGTTGCTTCGCGCTGCACATGAACGACCGGGTGCAGCGGCGGGTGGAACTGGAGGGCGCCTTGCGCCGGGCCATCGCGCAGGACGAGTTGACGATGTACTACCAGCCGCAGCTGGACCTGCAGAGCGGCCGGCTGTGCGGCTTCGAGGCGCTGTTGCGCTGGCGCCGGGGGAGCGGCTGATCTCCCCGCTCGAGTTCATCCCCATCGCCGAGGAAACCGGGCTGATCCGCGAGATCGACCGCTACGTGATCCGCGCGGTGTTCCGCCAGGTCGAGGCATGGCGCGCCGAGGGGCTGGACCCCGGCGAGGTGGCGATCAACATCTCCGCCCTGAGCCTGCAGGAAGCCGGCATCGTGCCCTATATCGCGGCCGAGATGGCGAGCCGCCGCCTGCCCCCTGACGCCATCAAGCTCGAGGTCACCGAGAGCCTGCTGATGAAGAACGTCGATACCGCACAGCAGGTGATGTCCGAGCTCAAGGCGCTGCACCTGAAGTGGTCGATCGACGATTTCGGCACCGGCTACTCGGCCTTGAGCTACCTGCGCCGCTATCCCTTCGACCAGCTCAAGATCGACAAGAGCTTCATCGACGACGTCAACGTCAACCCGGAAAACGCCTCGATGACGCGCGCCATCATCAGCATGGCGCGTTCGCTGCGCATCGCCGTCATCGCCGAGGGGGTGGAGAATCGCGAGCAGCTGGGGTTCCTGGTCGAGGCCGGCTGCGACCAGATCCAGGGCTACTACTATTCGCCGCCGCTGACGGCCGAGGCGTGCCGGCCGTGGCTGATCCACCGCGGGCCGCCCGGCCCGGACGAGGCTTCGGCCAACCCTGCACGCAGCCACGCCGGTAACGACGCGCCCACCGGCTGACGCTGCTGCCGCGGCCGTGGCGTGCGGCTTTGAGGTGCCCGCTCCGCCTTCGCTTCCACACTTTGCCCCGTGTCCGCCGGCGATCCGGTCATGACGCGTTTTCATCCGGCCGGGCAGGGGGGCGCCATCCCCAGGGGGCGCCTGCGGCCTCGCCGGGCACATGACCGCGACGGGAAGGGAACAATCGCGACGCGGGCCAGTCCCGTCATATCGATGCCGCGGCGCCCTCCCGACCAGGCGGGCGCATCGCGCCGGCACCCCCATCCCGAGCGCTTTATTGCCTGCTTGGCGGGCGGGTAGGCGCTGAAATCGATCGGGCAGGCTGTCATAATGACAATGAAAACAACAAGGGGTTATGCCGTGAGCGAAAGTGAGCAGGACAAGGGCGTGATGAGGCGTCGCCGCTGGCCGTACTGGGTCGGCGGTGGCGCGCTGGCACTGGTGGCGGCGAGCTGGGGAGCGCTGGCCTGGGTGGTGCCCGACGTGGCGCGCCACGCCGCCGCCGACTGGGCGCAGGGCAAGGGCCAGAAGCTCAGCATCGGCACGATGAAGATCGAACCGTGGTCGATGAAGGTGGAGCTGGGCGACGTGCGCCTGGCCGAGGGCAACGGTGCGCCGCTGTTTGCCGCCCGGCGTCTGGTGCTGGATGCCGAGCCGACCGCGCTGTTCATCGGCCGCTGGCGCGCCGCGCTGTTCCAGCTCGACAAGCCGCAGTGGTTCGTCGAGCGCAATGCCCAGGGCGAATGGAACTGGGCGCGCTTCGTCAAGGCGGTGAGCGGTCCGGCCAAGCCCGCCACCGAGAGCAAGGGCGAGCTGCCCAAGCTGGTGTTGGACCTGTTGCAGCTTAATGGCGGCGAAGTACGCATGGTCGATCACTTCGGCGGCGAGACGCGTGCCTTCGATCTCAAACCGGTCAACCTGACGCTGAAGGAACTGAGCACGCTGCCGGTGGACGGTGGCAGTTACACCTTGACCGCCGAGCTTGGCGACGGCGCGAAGTTGGCCTGGAAGGGTAACGTGGGGCTGCAGCCGCTGCAGTCGTCCGGCGAGGCCCGGCTCGACAAGCTGACGCTTGCCAGCCTCTGGCCCTACGTGCAGCCGTTCTTCCAGACCGCCCCGCCACAAGGCGAGCTGGCCGCCAGCGCGCGCTACCAGTTCGACCTCAGCGGCAAGACGCCGCAGCTCAAGGTGGCGCCGTTCAACGCCACGCTCAACCAACTGCGTCTCGCCGCCCCCGGCGGCGGCAGCGCGCTGGCACTGAAGCAGCTGGCGCTGGAAGGCGGCCGCTTCGACCTGGCTCGCTCCAGCGTCGACATCACCCGGCTGCGCCTGGCCGACGGCGAACTCTCCGCCCAGCGCAACGGTGCCGGGCAGCTCGACTGGCTCGCCGCACTGCCGCCCGCCAAGCCCGAAACGGCGCCGGCCAAACCGTCACCATGGCAGGTCAAGGTCGGCGAGATCCGCGCCGAGAACTGGCGCTACCGTTTCGGCGATGCCGGATTCGTCCAGCCGCTCGAGGTGCAGGCCGCCATGCCGCTGCTCAGCACACAGCTGGCCGTCGGGCCCAAGGACGGCGTGGTGCTGAGCAAGCTCGGTACGCAGCTGGCCGAGATCGGTGTCGGCGCCGCCGGCAGCGCGCCCGTCATCCGGCTCGCCACGGCGGCGCTGGCCGACAGCGAGCTGCGGCTGGCCAAGCACGAGGTGCACCTGGGGGCGCTGACGCTGGGCGGCCCGGTGGCCGACGTCGAGCGCAACCGCCAGGGCGAGATCAACCTGCAGCAAGTGTTCGCCAAGTCTTCGGCCAACCCTGTGGTCAAACCGGTGGCAGCCGAGGGCGACGCCCCTGCCTGGCAGCTGCACTACCCGACGGTGACGCTGGAAAACGGCCGCCTCAACTGGCTCGACCAGACCCTGCCGCGCCCACTGCGCGCCACGCTGAGCGAGCTCTCCGTCAACGCCGCGCCGCAGGATTCGGGCGCGCTGGCGCTGGACGTGGACAGCCGGCTGGAGTCCGGGCGGCTGGCGGCCAAGCTGACGCTTTCGCCGGATGGCGCCGCGCTGGGCGGCAAGATCACCGCCAGCGCCGTGCCGCTGGCGCCGTTCGCCCCGTACGCGCTGAGCGGCACCGTGCTGAAACTGGCCGGCGGTACCCTTTCGGCCAACCTCGATGTCGACGCCGGCAGCAAGGGCTGGAAGGTGGGCGGGCAGGGGGCGCTGAACCGGTTCTCGCTGCTCGAGCCCAACAACCGCCAGCCGCTGCTGGCCTGGCGTCAACTGGCGCTCAACGGCCTCAGCGCCAGCAGCGGCACGCCGCTCAAGGTGCAGCTGCGCGAGGTGCGCCTGAGCGACCCGGTGGCGCGGCTGATCCTCAACCAGCAGCGCCAGCTCAACGTCAGCAACCTGCTGGCCGGCAAGCCCGCCGCCGCGGCTCCCGCCCCGGTCCCCACCGCCACGCCGGCGGCCCCGACCGCGCCGGCCAGGGTCGAGGTCAAGGCGAAGAAACCCGCCGCGACGGGCGCGCCGCAGGTGGAAGTGCGCACGGTGCACGTGCAGGGCGGCGACATCGAGTTCGCCGACCTCGGCATGAAGCCCAGCTTCGCCACCCGCATCCACAACCTGCGCGGCTCGATCCAGGGCTTGTCGAGCCAGCCGGGACGACGCGGCACGGTGACGCTGGACGGCGACGTCGACCAGTACGGCGACGTGCGCGTGCGCGGCGCGCTGGCGCCGCAGGCCGTGACCGACGACGCCGACATCACGCTGGCGTTCCGCAACATCCCGCTCACCAGCCTCAACCCGTATTCGATGAACTTCGCCGGCTGGAAGGTCAACGACGGCCGGCTGTCGGTCGATCTGCGCTACCTGCTCGACAAGCGCCAGCTCAAGGCCGAGAACCGCGTCGTGATCGACTCGATCCAGCTCGGCGAAGAAGTGCAGGAGCCCGGCGTGACGCGCCTGCCGCTGCGCCTGGCCGTGGCCCTGCTGGAAGACAGCGACGGCCGCATCGACCTCGACCTGCCGATCAGCGGCAGCCTCGACGACCCGCAGTTCAGTTATGGCCGCGTGGTGTGGAAGGCCTTCGTCAACGTCATCACCAAGATCGTCACCGCGCCGTTCAGGGCGCTGGGGGCGCTGATGGGCGGCGAGGGCTTCGACGAAGTGCGCTTCGTCGCCGGCGAAGCCAACGTGGCGCCGCCCGAGCGCGAAAAGCTCGACAAGCTCGCCGCCGTGCTGGTGAAGCGCCCGCGCATGACGCTGGTGCTGGCGGGCACCTACGACCCGGCGGTGGAAACGCGCGAACTGGCGCGCGCGCGCACCGACCGCGCCATCCTGCAGGCGGCCGGCCACAAGCTGGAAGCGGGCGAGCCGCTGCCGCTGCCCGACCTCGACGACCCCGCGGTGCAGTCGGCGGTGAAATCGGTCTTCGCACAGCGCATCGGCCGGCTTAAACTGGTGCAGCGGCTGCTTTCGCTGCCGGACAACGTGGCGCGCTACAAGACGCTGCGCGAGCAGCTGATCGCCGCCGAGCCGGTCTCCGAAACCGAGCTCAAGGCGCTGGCCCAGGCCCGCGTTACGGCGGCGCGTCAGGCCATGCTCAAGACCGACCCGACGTTGGCCGAACGGCTGACGCTGGGCGAGGCGAAGCGGGTCAAGGCCGACGGCGACGGGGTGGCCCTGGCCATCGCGCTCGGCAGCCGCTGAGCGCCGGCGAACGATCGGCGGTACGCCGCGTCGTTGGCGCAGGATGGGTTGCGCTGCACGTCACCCATCCTGCGGAGCGCCGTTCCCGCGTCCGACGGGATGGCGCACTCGCAACGATTTCTTGTCCTCGCTCCAGCCACCGAGGGAGCTTGACCAACATCAACGCCCGGCCGCGCTGGATAGCGTGAAATGCCGGTTTTGCCGCACCGAATGCCAGTTAGGGAGGGGGAGTAGTGAAACAGGAAAACGTGGCCGCCATGAGCGAACAGGCCATCTCGCGTGAAGTGCTGCTGGAGAAATACGCCAAGGGCGACGAACAGAGCGTCGCCGACGTGCGCCGCCGCGTGGCGCGCGCGCTGTCCGGCATCGAGGCCGAACCCGCGCGTTACGAGGCGGCGTTCTTCGACGCGCTGCAGCGCGGCTTCATCCCCGGCGGGCGCATCAACTCTGCCGCCGGCACCGAACTCAAGGCGACGCTGATCAACTGCTTCGTGCAGCCGGTCGGCGACGCCGTCAGCGAGAGCGAGGGCGGCAAGGTCGGCATCTACGAGGCGCTGCTGCAGGCCGCCGAAACCATGCGCCGCGGCGGCGGCGTCGGCTACAACTTCAGCCGCATCCGTCCCAAGGGCGCGCGCGTCAAGGGCACCCACAGCCGTGCTTCCGGCCCGGTGTCGTACATGCGCGTGTTCGACCGCAGCTGCGAAACGGTGGAATCGGCCGGCTCGCGGCGCGGCGCGCAGATGGGCGTGCTCAACATCGAACACCCCGACGTCGAGGACTTCATCCACGCCAAGGACCAGGGCGACCTGAAGAACTTCAACATCTCGGTTGGCGTCTCCGACGCCTTCATGCAGGCGGTCGAGGCCGACGGGCCGTGGCAGCTGGTACACGCCGTCGAGCCGGCCAGCGACGCCTTCCCCGAGGCCTTCCGCCGCGACGACGGTCTGTGGGTGTACCGCACCGTGCGTGCCCGCGAGCTGTGGCGCCAGATCATGGAATCCACCTACGACCACGCCGAGCCGGGGGTGCTGTTCCTCAGCCAGATCAACCGCGACAACAACCTCAGCTACTGCGAGGTCATCGAGTCGACCAACCCCTGCGGCGAACAGCCGCTGCCCGACTACGGCTGCTGCGACCTGGGCTCGATCAACCTCGCCGCCTTCGTCGAGCACCCCTTCACGCGCCGCGCCCGCTTCGACTTCAAGGCCTTCGAGACCGTGGTGTGCAGCGCCATTCGCATGCTCGACAACGTGCTCGACCTCACCGTCTGGCCGCTGCCCGAGCAACAACGCGAGGCGCAGGCCAAGCGTCGTGTCGGCCTCGGCTTCACCGGCCTGGGCGACGCGCTGATCCTGCTGCAGATCGCCTACAACAGCCCGCAGGGGCGGCAGATGGCGGCCAAGTTCGCCGAGACCATGCGCGACGCCGCCTACGACGCCTCGGTCGACCTCGCCATCGAGAAGGGCGCGTTCCCGCTGTTCGACGCCGACAACTACCTGGCCGAACCGCACTGCGCCAGCCGCCTGCCCGAAGCGATCAAGGCGCGCATCCGCCAGCACGGCATCCGCAACTCGCACCTGCTCTCCATCGCCCCCACCGGCACCATCTCGCTGGCCTTCGCCGACAACGCCTCCAACGGCATCGAGCCGCCGTTCTCGTGGTATTACACCCGCAAGAAGCGTATGGCCGACGGCTCGCAGCAGGAATACCGCGTCGAAGACCACGCCTACCGCCTGTACCGCCTGAACGGCGGCGACGTCGAGAAACTGCCGCCGTACTTCGTCTCGGCGCTGGAAATGAGCGCGCTCGACCACATGCAGATGGTGGCTGCGGTGGCGCCGTACATCGACACCGCCATCTCCAAGACCGTCAACGTCCCGGCCGACTACCCCTTCGACGAGTTCGAGCACCTCTACCTCGAAGCCTGGAAGGCCGGCCTCAAGGGCATCACCACCTACCGCCCCAACAGCGTGCTGGGCTCGGTGCTGTCGGTCGAGCCGGCCCAGGCCGCGCCGCAGGACCTCCTGGCGAGCCAGGAAGGTGATCCGGACCGCCGCATCGCGCTGGTCAGCACCCCGAGCCCGGCGCTCGCCAGCCTGAAGTGGCCGCACCGCCCGCGCCTGAAGGGCGGCAACCCGTCGTGGACCTACATGATCGAGCACGACGACGGCGCCTTCGCTGTGTTCGTCGGCCATGTCGAAAACGGCCACACCCAGCCCTTCGAATGCTGGGTCAACGGCAACGAACAGCCGCGCGGCCTCGGCGCCCTGGCCAAAACGCTGTCGATGGACATGCGCTGCCGCGACAAGGCCCGGCTCGCGCTCAAGCTCGACGCCCTGGCGCACACCATGGGCGACCGGCGCTACACGCTGGAACTGGGCGAGCGCACGCTGCATGCCAGCTCCGCCGCCGCCGTGCTGGGCCAGGTGGTGCGCCACCGCGTCGAGCAGCTCGGCGCGCTCGACATGCACGCCGACGACACCTCCCCGGTTATGGACGCGCTGTTCGCCAAGAAAGAACCCAAGACCGGCACCGACGGCACCATGAGCTGGTCGGTGGACGTCAGCAATCCGCAAACCGGCGACGACTTCGTGCTGTTCCTGAAAGAGCTGGTGTTGCCCGACGGCCAGCGCCGCCCGTTCTCGATGTGGCTCGCCGGCAGCTACCCGCGCGAGCTGGATGGCCTGTGCAAGATGCTGAGCCTCGACATGCGCGTGATCGATCCGGCCTGGATCGGCATGAAACTGCGCAAGCTGCTCAACTACGCCGAACCGCAAGGCGACTTCTTCGCCCGCGTGCCCGGCAGCGACAAATCGCAAAGCTGGCCCTCCACCGTCGCCTACGTCGCGCGCCTGCTGATCCACCGCTTCGCCATGCTCGGTCTCCTCACCGAAGACGGCGTGCCGGTGGAGAACATGGGCGTGATGGTGCCGGAGCAGGGCGACCTGTTCGACAGCGTGCAAATGGAAACCGTCGCCCCGGTCGCCGGCAAACCCTGCCCGGAATGCGGCCACCACGCGCTGATCAAGAAGGACGGCTGCGAGTTCTGCACCGCCTGCGGCCATATCGGGGCATGCGGGTGAGGTTTGGGCCCGCTTGAGGTGTTGGACCAGTAAAACAAAGCCCCGGGCTGTCTGAGCCTGGGGCTTTTTTCTTCGGCAAGGTGATGGTGTGCGTAGGGGGCGTGAAGCAGGAGCGGGTCCCGTCTGGCTGAGGCATCCGCTTGGGAAGCCGCTTTCTCCGCCTTATTCGAGTTTGGCCGCTAGGGCGCGTACCGCTTCTTTGACGGTTTCAAGGCACAACGTCTCTCCCGGTAGCGCTTGCCGTTGCCGCTGCCCTGCGAGTTCGTAGTCGATGCCATAGTGGTCGATGCCCAGCACGCGCGCGCGGCCTGGAAGCACGGCCGATACTTCATCTACGAGCAGAGCCTCGTCGGCAGCGGGCAGTCGGGTCAACGCCTTCCACTCCGGCTCTTCCAGCCAGCCCATGCGGCCGATCCCGCCGATGAAGCGTATGCGTTTGGGATTGAGTCTGAAGAACATGAAGTCAAGGTCGAGAAGCTGTTCCGAGCCTGGCTCATAGCGGAAATACCTGGCCAGGAAGGCGGGTGTCGCCTCGTGTTTTTCCGCATCGGCCACCCACGTGAGGCGGGCTGTGGCTTGCACATCCGTGGCCCCGGGCTGCACCACCGACAGGCTCACACGCGGGTCGGTCAGCAGATTTTTGGTGTGTTCGGCCAAGGCGCTGATGTAGAGCACCGGGCAGTGGCTCTCATCCAGGACGTAGGGAACGACGGTGGCGTATGGATAGCCCGGCAATTGGGACGAGTTGGTCGCCAGCGTCCCATATGTGGACTCATGCAGTAGCGTGAGGGCAGCCTCGATAGGGATTTTCACGAGAATGAATTCCGGCGAAAGAGTCGGCACAGGGTGGGTAAGTCCGATACTAACTTACGCCATCAGGAGCGTTATGGCGAGGCCTGGCCGCCGGTATGCCAGCCGTGCCTCTTCTTGCCTTTGATTTGGGCATGCCGTGGCTCATGCGTGACCGGCGCGAGAAGCGTAGCTGCAACGACGCCTTGCCACCCTGTGTGTCGGCAGGAGGTCCCGGTGTTCCACCAGAGCGGGTGGGCATCGGCTACAGTCAAAGCGGGGAGCGGCGGCGACAGCCCGGCTGCCGGCAAAAGGTATCGCCGTCATGGGGTTGGCGCTGCCAACGAGGAGACATCACAACCATGTTGAGACGAGTCATTCTGGCCGCGCTGCTGGGGTCGGCCGCAGCGAGCGTGTCCGCACAGGCCCGGGAGTGCATCGAGGTGGTGTCCGCCGGTGGCGGTTATGCCTTCTGGCAGGCGGTCGGCGAGGGGGCGAATCAGGCCGGGAAGGAGCTGGGCATCGACATCTACTTTCGCGGCCCGTCCAAGGAAGAAGATCGCGACGCCCAGGAAACCATCGCCAACATGATGTGGGATCTGCATTGCCAGGCGCTGGTGATGGCGCCCAACGCGCCGGAGCGGGCGCGCCTGGTCGAGCGGCTCAAGGCTCAGGGCATCCCCACTGTGTACATCGACCGCGATACCGGCGGGGCCGACGTCGCGGCGGTGGTGGCAACCAATAACCTCCGGGCCGGCCAGCTGGCCGGGGAGGAAATGGCGCGGGCGTTGGGCAAGAGAAAACGCGTGGCGGTGTTGCGGGAGCGCGCCGACGTGGTGTCAACGGAAGAGCGCGCCCGCGGCTTCATCGAGGCGGCCACCCGTGCCGGACTGAAGGTGGTGCGCAGTGCCTACATCGGCACCTCGGTGGGGGATTCACGGGTCGAGGCGGAAAAAGTGCTGACGGCGCTGCGCGGCAAGATCGACGGCGTGTTTACCCCCAACGAGTCGACCACCCTGGGGGCGGTGATCCAGCTGAAGAAGATGGGACTGGCCGGGAAAGTGCTGCATATCGGCTTCGACAGCAACCAGTATCTCGCCAGCTCGGTGCGCCTGGGCGATCTCTACGGGCTGGTCGTGCAGCGCCCGCGCGAGATGGGCTACCAGGGCGTGTCCCTGGCTTACCGCAGAGCGCAGGGCCAGACGATCGAGGTGCGCAACGTCGATACCGGGGTGGTGTTCGTGACCAAGGGCAATATCGATCAGCCGGACATCGCCAAGGCGTTGTACTGAGGAGACGACGGCGCACTTGCGCCGCCGTGGCCATCAATCATGCCGACGCATTCGCAGGGGGAGGACCATGACGGTATTACTGCTGGGTTTGCTGATCTTTCTGGGCGGGCATTCGGTGCGTATCGTCGCCGCGCCTTGGCGCGAAGCGCAGATCGCCCGTTGGGGGCCTCTGGTGTGGAAAGGGGCGTTCACTTTAATGGCGCTGGTGGGGCTGGTGTTGGTCGTCTGGGGCTATGGGCTGGCGCGCGAGCAGACAGCGGTATTGTGGGCGCCGCCATTCTGGGCGCGCCATCTTGCCGCGCTGCTGACCGCGGTGTCCTTCGTGTTGTTCGCGGCGGCGAAAGTGCCGGGCAATCATATCAAGGCCGTGCTCGGCCATCCGATGGTGCTGGGCGTGCAGATTTGGGCGGTGGCGCATTTGCTCGCCAAGGGTACGTTGGCAGCCGTGGTGCTGTTTGGGGCCTTCCTGCTCTGGTCGGTGGTGGACTTCGTCTCGGCGCGCCGCCGCGACCGCGTGGCGGGAACGCGCTATCTGCCCGGGAGGCTGGAGCGTGATGTCGCCGCCGTGGTCGCCGGGCTCGTGCTCTGGGGCTTGTTTGCATTCCTGCTGCACGGCTGGTTGATCGGCGTGCGGCCGTTCGGCTGAATGGCCGCGCATCAGGCCAGCCAGCGCCCCAGCGTGGCGGTGGCGATGGTCAGGAAGCCCAGCCAGAGGTTAATGCCCACCGCCTTGCGGATGCGGCCCAGCGCGTCGCCGCCGGCTTTCCATTCTTCCGCAACCACGGCGCGTTTGAGTTCGGCATAGGGGCCGAAGAACACGTAGAGGTAGATCGCGATCATGGCGAGCCCGACCATCAGCATCAGGTGCCAGTTGAGCGGGGCGGCATCGAAACCGACGCGGGCGATCATGGCGAGCCCGCTCACCGGGATCAAAATGACAGCGCCCCACACCCAGACGAAGAAGCGCGCTAACACGCGCTGCCACAGCCGCAGCCGGTGCGGCGGGTCGAGCAGCTCGGCCGCGCTCGGGCGCAGGCAGACGTAGGCGAAGAACATGCCGCCGACCCATAGGGCGACGCTGGCGAGGTGCAGGAAGCGGAACAGCGGTTCGGGAGTCATGACGTCGGTTCGATCTCGAATGGATGGGGATGCTGTCATTCTATACGGCCCGGCCACCCTCTGCCTCGCCCAGCCAGCGTCGGCCGATTCTGGCAGAATGGCGGGTCCATCCGCCTGAGGTTTCTTCGTGGTCAGTTCGTCCCTGCGCGTGCTGTCGCTCATCCCGCCGATGACGCAGCTCAATACCCCGTATCCGTCCACCGCCTACATCACCGGCTTCCTGCGTTCGCGCGGGGTGCCCGCGGTGCAGGAGGACCTGGCGTTGGCGCTGGTGTTGCGGCTGTTTTCCGCGGAAGGGCTGCAGGCGATCCGCGAACGCATCGACGCCATCCCGCCGAAGAAGCGCAGTGCCCAGGTGCACGGTTTCGTCGAGCAGTTCGAGCGCTATCTCGCCACCATCACGCCCACCATGGCCTTCCTGCAGGGGCGCGACTCCACCGTGAGCCACCGCATCTGCAGCCGCCATTTCCTGCCGGAAGGGGCGCGCTTCGCCTCGCTGGAGGCGTACGTCGATCCGGACGATCCCTACGGCGGCGATCCGCTGGCCTGGGCCTTCGGCGCCTTGGGGCAGCAGGACCGCGCGCGCCATCTCGCCACGCTCTACCTGAACGATATCTCCGACGTGCTGCGCGAGGCGGTCGACGCGCGTTTCGAGTTCGTGCGCTACGCGGAGTCGCTGGCGATGAGCCAACCGACCTTCGAGCCGCTGGCCAAGGCGCTGGCCGCCAAGCCCTCGCTGGTGGATGACACCTTGCAGGCGCTCACGCTCGACGCCATCGAGCGCCACCAGCCCGAGCTGGTGCTGCTGTCGGTGCCGTTCCCGGGCTCGGTGTATGCGGCGTTCCGTATCGCGCAGACCATCAAGGCACGTTGGCCGAACATCAAGACCGCGCTGGGCGGCGGTTTCGTCAACACCGAGCTGCGCGAGCTGAAAGAGCCGCGCGTGTTCGATTACTTCGACTTCGTCACGCTGGACGACGGCGAAAAGCCGATCCTGGCGCTGCTGGAGCACCTGCAGGGCCAGCGTTCCACCTCGCGCCTGGTGCGCACCTTCGTGCGGGAGGAGGGCCAGGTACGTTACGTCAACCTGATGGAAGCCGACATCCCGTTCGAGGAGGTCGGCACGCCGACCTGGGACGGCCTGCCGATCGAGCGCTACCTGTCGCTCTTGGACATGCTCAACCCGATGCACCGGCTGTGGAGCGACGGGCGCTGGAACAAGCTGACGGTGGCGCACGGCTGCTACTGGAAGAAGTGCAGCTTCTGCGACGTCACGCTGGACTACATCTCGCGCTACGAAACCGCCTCGGCCGCAACGCTGGTGGACCGCATTGAGGCGATCATCGCCGAGACCGGTCAGACCGGCTTCCACTTCGTCGACGAGGCCGCGCCGCCCAAGATGCTGCGCGCGCTGGCCGAAGAACTGCTGCGGCGCAACGTGTCGATTTCGTGGTGGGGCAATATCCGCTTCGAGAAATCCTTCACCCCGGAACTGTGCCAGCTGTTGGCCGAATCCGGCTGCATCGCCATCTCGGGTGGGTTGGAAGTGGCGTCGGACCGGCTGCTCAAGCTGATGAAGAAGGGCGTGTCGGTGGAGCAGGTGGCGCGGGTGACGCAGGGCTTCACCGAGGCCGGCATCCTGGTGCACGCCTACCTGATGTACGGCTTCCCGACCCAGACGGTGCAGGACACGGTGGACGCGCTGGAATACGTGCGCCAGCTGTTCGACAACGGCTGCATCCAGTCCGGTTTCTTCCACCGCTTCGCCTGCACGGTGCATTCGCCGGTCGGGCAAAATCCCGAAGAGTACGGCGTGACGCTGCAGCCTTTGCCGCCGGTGAGTTTCGCCAAGAACGACGTCGGCTTCATCGACCCGACCGGGGTCGATCACGACGCCATGGGCGAGGCCTTGAACAAGGCGTTGTACAACTACATGCACGGCATCGCGCTGGACGAGGACGTGCGGCGCTGGTTCTACGGCCGGGTGCCGCGCCCGCGGGTGCCGCGCAATTTCATCGAGCGGGCGCTGGCCGCGCGCTGACGGCCGAACCGACGTGCCGGCCGGCCGCCGGCGTTACGAGGCCTGAGCCGTCTGCAGCCGGCGATGCTGCTGCCGGATGCGGCGGGCGAAGACGGTGCCTAGCACCGGCGTGATGGCGGCGGCGGCGATGAACACCATGGTGGCGCCGGAGCGCGCCAGCAGGGCTGCGGCCAGCACCACCCCCAGCGACTGGCCGAGGAAGAAGGCCGAGGCGAACAGCGACACCGCGGTGCCGCGCACCTGCGGCGCCATCTGCGTGGCGTTGGTCTGCAGCGTGTTGTGCATCATGTAGTAGCCCAGCCCCACCAGGTAGCTGGCCGGAATGGCCCAGGCCCAGGCATCGCCCAGCGCCAGCAGCAGCCAGGCGCCGCCGATCAGCACGCCGCCGCCGGCGGCCAGCCCCACTTCGCCGAAGCGGCGCACGAAATGCCGGGCGAACAGGATGTAGGACAGGCCGCCGATCCCGAAAAACGCCATCAGGGCCCCGGCCATGGTCAGCGACAGGCCGAAGCGCTGATGCAGGTAGGACGGCACGAAGGCCAGCGCGCCGAACACCACGATCCCTTCCAGAAACACCGTGAGCAGGATGACGCGCGCCCAGCCGACGCCGATCACGGTGCGGCCCTGGGCGAGGACGCCGAGCGTGCGCCCGGCCGGCGCCGGGGTGGGGCGCGCCAGCGGGTTGGCGCGCGACTCGGCCAGCACGCGCCATCCCACCAAGAGGTAGACCAGCGCCAGCGCGGCGAAGGCCCAGCGCCAGCCCAGGGTGTCGGTGAACAGGCCGCCGATGAACTGGCCGCCGATCACGCCCATGATCTGGCCGCCGAGAAAGCGCGCCAGCGTGGCCTGGCGCTGCTCGTAGGGCACGGTGTCGCCGATCCAGGCCATGGAGAGCGGGATGATGCCGGCGGCGGTGACGCCGGTGAGCAGGCGCGCCAGCACCAGCCAGCCCAGCGAGTAGGACAGCGCCGCGCCCAGGCTGCCGACGAGGCTGGCCAGCGTGGTCCAGGCGATCATGCGGTACTTGCCGAAGCGGTCGCCCAGCGGGCCGAAGAACAACTGCATCAGGCCGTAGGCCACGGAGAACGACGACACCACCTGGGCGGCGTCGGCCGGTGTGGCAAGGAAGGCCTTGGCCAGGTTCGGCAGCATCGGGTCGCAAAGACGCGCCGAGGCGGAGCTGGCAAAGGCGGCGCAGGAGAGCAGGGTGATCGCCCGGCGGTGGTGTGGATCCAGTGAAGACATGAAATCGCAACGTGGGTGACAATTGATCTTGGTATTATACCGTCCAACATCATGTGTTGCCGCCGCGTATGGCTCCTGGCGCGGGTCTTGGCCCGGGCGGGCGGCGCTGCCGTTTTTCCCCTCGTCTCTAGCCATTTTGGGTGATTCGAACGCTTGATGTAGCGGCTTTTTTGGCTTTCGGGCCCCGCCTGGGTGATAATGTGGGGTTACGAAATACGGAGAGGCAACTAATGAAGCGCGTGGATGACTTTCGCCTGAGATTGGGCAAGCATGAACTGGTGCCCATCATGGTCGGTGGCATGGGGGTGGATATCTCGACCTCTGCTCTGTCCCTCGAGGCGGCCCGCCTCGGCGGCATCGGCCATATCTCGGACGCCATGGTGCCGACGGTTGCCGATCGCCGCTTCAACACCAAGTACGTTAAGAACAAGTTGCAGCAGTACAAGTTCAACGTCGCCAACACCGACAAGTCGGTGGTGCAGTTCGATCTCGGCCTGTTGGCCGAAGCCACCAAGATGCACGTCGGCAGCACCATGGACGCCAAGCGCGGCGAGGGCCTGATCTTCATCAACTGCATGGAAAAGCTGACGATGAACGCGCCCAAGGACACCTTGCGCGTGCGCATGCGGGCGGCGCTGGATGCCGGCATCGACGGCATCACGCTGGCGGCCGGCCTGCACCTGGGCTCGTTCGCGCTGATCGAGGACCACCCGCGCTTCCGCGACGCCAAGCTCGGCATCATCGTGTCGCCGCTGCGCGCCTTGCAGCTGTTCCTGAAGAAGAATGCCCGTCTCAACCGCCTGCCCGACTACGTGGTGGTGGAAGGCCCGCTGGCCGGCGGCCACCTGGGCTTCGGCATGGACTGGGCCGAGTACGATCTGGCGACCATCGTCGCCGAAATCCGCGACTGGCTGAAAGCCGAGCAGCTGGATATCCCGCTGATTCCGGCCGGCGGCATCTTCACCGGTTCCGACGCCGTGGGCTTCCTGGAAATGGGGGCCGCGGCGGTGCAGGTGGCGACCCGCTTCACCGTGACCCACGAGTGCGGCCTGCCGGAGAAAGTGCAGCAGGAGTACTTCAAGGCCAACGAGGACGACATCGAGGTCAACCAGATTTCCCCGACCGGCTACCCGATGCGCATGATCAAGCACTGCCCGGCCATCGGCGACGGCATCCGTCCGAACTGCGAGGCCTACGGCTACCTGCTCGACGCCAAGGGCAGCTGCGCCTACATCGACGCCTACAACCGCGAGGTGGCGGCGCACCCGGATGCGCGCCGCGTCAAGGTGTGGGACAAGACCTGCCTGTGCACCCACATGCGCAACTTCGATTGCTGGACCTGCGGCCACTACACCTACCGCCTCAAGGACACCACGCGCCGCAACGAGGATGGGACCTACCAGATCCTCAGCGCCGAGCACGTGTTCCGCGACTACCAGTTCAGCACCGACAACACCGTGGCCCTGCCGGAGTAAGCCGGGCGGCGAGCGCCGCTGGCGCCAGCAGACGAAACCCCGAGGAGCGATCCTCGGGGTTTCTGCTTTTCAGCCGCAAGGCTGGGTCGGCATCAGCCGAGCGGCGCTGTGGGCTGGGCATGGCCGGCCTGCGCCATCAGCCACTGGATGAACACCCCGAGGCGTGGCGACGGCGGCGAGCGCTCGGGCAAGACCAGGTAGTAATGCTGCGCGGCGCGGCTGGAGAGCGCGGGGAAGGGGGCGACCAGGCTGCCTTGGCGCAGCGCCTGCTCGACCAGGCGCCGCCGCCCCATGGCCACGCCGGCGTGATGCTGCGCCGCCGTCACGGCCAGGTCGGAGCGGTCGAAGATCATCGCCGGTGCGTCGTCGAGGCCGTGGATGCCATGCTGCGCCGCCCAGGTCTGCCATTCGGCGTCGTGGCCGGCCTGCGGCCAAGCGCGGGCGTCGTGCAACAGGGTGCAGTGCGCCAGCTGCTCCGGCCGCTCGAACAGCTGCCGGCGGCGGGCGTAGTCGGGCGAGCAGACCGGCGTCAGGGTTTCGTCCATCAACGGCAGCACGCGTTGCCCGGCTGGCGGCAAGGTGCCGTAGTACAGCGCCAGGTCGACCGGCTGGGTGCGGAAATCCACCTCCTCGTTGCCGGTGCGCAAGTCGAGTCGGATGGCGGGGTAACGTTGGCCGAAGTCCGCCAGCCGCGGCACCAGCCAGCACTGCGCGAGCGACGGGCGGGCGAATAGCGTCAGCGTGCCGGACAGCTCGTGGCGGCGGATGTCGTCGATCTCCTGGCCGACGCGCTGCAGCGAGTCGTTGAGCAGCGCGAACAGGCGCCGCCCCTCGTCGCTCAGCTGCAGTTGCCGGGGCCGGCGCTGGAACAGACGAAAGCCGAGTTGCTGTTCCAGCTTGAGGATGCGGTGACTGACGGCGCTGGGCGTCAGGCATAGCTCGGCCGCCGCCAGGGTGAAGCTCAGGTGGCGTGCGGCGCACTCGAAGGTATGTAGAGCCGCGAGCTGGCCGCTGTCGAGGCGGGTGGGGTGTCCGGGGAGCGTCAAGGGCGTATTGTCCGTGCGAGGTGCGGGATCAGGCTTCCCGGCCGCGCTGCAGGTAGTCGGCCATTTCTTCCGCCGGCACCATGCTGCCGCCGGTGGCCCACACCAGGTGATGCGCCGCCGCCAGGCGCTGCGGGGTGAGCCCCATGCGCTCGCGGTAGCCCTGGTTTTCCGTCAGCACGCGCGCCAGGCCCGGCATACCGGCCAGCGCCGACGGCTCCAGCGCGATGCCTTCCTGTTGTTGCAGCAGGGCGAGCAGGCGGTAGAGCTCGTCGTCGCTGACGGTGTAGTAGCCGTCCAGCATCCGTTCCATCGCCCGCCCGACGAAGCCGGAGGGACGCCCCACCGCCAGGCCGTCGGCGGCGGTGACGTTGTCGATGCCGAAGTCCTGCACCGCGACCTCGTCGTGCCGCCCGGTGAGCACGCCCAGCAGCATGCACGGCGCGTGGGTCGGCTCGGCGAAGATGCAGTGCACGTGGTCCTGGAACGCCAGCTTCAGGCCGAACGCCACGCCGCCCGGGCCGCCGCCGACGCCGCAGGGCAGGTAGACGAACAGCGGGTGCTCGGCGTCGACGACGATGCCGGCCTGGTCGAACTGGCGCTTCAGCCGCTCGGCGGCGACCGCGTAGCCGAGGAACAGCTGCGGCGAGTTCTCGTCGTCGACGAAATGGCAGCGCGGGTCGGCCGCCGCCCGGCGGCGCCCCTCGGCCACCGCCGCGCTGTAGTCGGAGGGATATTCCACCACGGTGACGCCGTGCTCGCGCAGGCGGCGTTTTTTCCATTCGCGCGCGTCGGCCGACATGTGCACCGTGGTGCGAAAGCCGAGCCGGGCGCCGATCAGGCCGATCGACAGCCCGAGATTGCCGGTCGAGCCGACGGCGATGGCGTACTGGCCGAAGAAGGCGCGGAAGGCGTCGCTATCGAGCCGGGCGTAGTCGTCTTCAAGGTGCAGCAGGCCGGCGCCGACGGCCAGGTCCTCGGCGTACTTGAGCACCTCGTGGATGCCGCCGCGCGCCTTGATCGAACCGGAGATCGGCAGGTGGCTGTCGAGCTTGATCAGCAGGGTGCCGACGGGGTCGATGCCGTAGCGTTGGCACAACGCCTGCTGCATGACGGGGATGGCCTGCAGCGGGGATTCCAGGATGCCGCCGGCGTCGCGGGTTTCCGGGAAGGCGGCGCGGAAGTAGGCGGCGAAGCGCTGCAGCCGGGCGCTGGCCTCGGCCACGTCATCCACGCCGAGGCCGACGTGGGGCAGGGCGTCGTCGAACGAGGTTACGGCCGGGTTGAACCAGCTGCATTCCTCCAGCGCGACCAGCTTTTCCAGCAGGGGATGGTCGCGGTACCACTGTTGCAGGGTTTTGCCGTGAATCATGGCGTGCTCCTTGGCGCCCGGAGGGCGAATGGCCGTATTAGGCCAGAGCGGGCGCCGGCGGACAAACGATGGCTGCTCATGGCATGGATGAAACGGGTTCAGCCATGGCGCGGGCGATCCCCGCTTACAGCACCGCCCACATGCCGATGATCAGGATCAGGATGACGACGCCGGTCATGATCTGGGCGGTGCTGCGCTCCTTCTGCAGCGCCTGCTGCAGCGTCGTCTGGCGCGACTCCAGGGCGCTCACGCGCTGTTCCAGGTGGGCGCGCGTCTCTTCCAGCTGCGCCATGTTTTGCAACATGGCTTCGCCGCTGTATTCGGTGATGTGTTCCTTGTCCCATACCCCGAGCAGCTTGTTGACCTTGTCCTTGAAGAACAGGGCGTTCTTCTGGTTGCTGTCCTGCCATTCGAACTCGAAACCCTGGCGCGCGAAGAAGGCGTTGCGCTGCAGGCGCTCGTCCTCGCTGCAGGTGGCGGGCAGGGTGACCAGCCCGGGGCTGACGGCGTAATCGGGATAGATGCCCTTGATCCAGCCGATGACCTGGGCCAGCAGGAAGGTGTCGAGCCCGGCGTGACGGAAGGTCTCGCTCGCCATGACGCCGCCCTTGGGGCCGAAGGTGGCGGTGCGGCTGGGGTGGTCGGCCCGCACCCAGGCGCTGTTGTAGACGGTGTGGAATTGCGCGTCGTCGCCGCCGAACGGCTGCCACTGGGTGCCGGCGGCGGCGGCGTAGCCGCGGAACTGCAGCCGGAAGTAGTCGGACTGGCCGGTCATGGCGCGGCTGCGGTGCAGTATGCCGTAGATCGCCACGCCATCGCGCGACAGCATCAGCACGGTCTCGCCCAGCGGCATGGCCTGGCTGGCGAGGTAGGCTTCGCTCTCGGGCGCCGGCAGCGCCGGTTTCTCGGCCGCCGCGACGACGGGCTTCTTGGTGTTGGGCAGGCTATCCATGGCGCAATCATAACGCAGGCCACCGGCGCCCGGGTGGCCCACCCCCGTGATGTTGTGGTGCGCCACGGTCTTCTTGTGGTGCATTGCGCAAATCCGGCAGCGGCACAAGCCGGCTCCAGGGCTGGCATGGCGTTTGCAAAGAGTTCTCCTGCGGTCTTGTTGTGCGTGGGCCGCGCGAGTCAGTCTCTCGTTTCGTTAGCCTCTTTTACGTGTGTAAGCCTCGCCTGGAGGATTCGTCCTTCAGGCCATTTTTTTGCCCGTCGCCTGCCCGTCTTCCCGGCCTGCCGTGCCGCACGGCTTGGCGCTATACTGCCGTTTTTCGTCACCGGGGGTGCCGCGATTCGTCGCGGCTGAGAGAGACCCCGCAACCTGATCTGGGTCGTGCCAGCGGAGGGAGCGTGACGGTGCCGTCAGGCATCGGCGCCGGCCGTGGCGGCGGCCCGAGGCCGGGGCCGTGTTTGCCCCGTTTTGCCCTGGCAAGACGGAGGCGGAGGCCCCGCGATCGGCAAGGAGAGTGTTCCTATGTTCAAGAAAGTGCTGTGGCTGGCGTTGTGTACGAGCGCGCTGGGCGCCCAGGCGGCCGAACTGCGCGTGCTGACGCACAGCTCGTTCGCGCTGTCCAAGGAACTGCTGGCGGGGTTCGAGCAGCAGTCCGGCGTCAAGGTGGTGGTGATCAAGGCCGGCGACGCCGGCGAGATGGTCAACAAGCTGATCCTGACCCGCGCCAATCCGATCGCCGACGTAGTCTACGGCATCGACAACACGCTGCTCGGCAAGGCGCAGCAGGCCGGTGTGCTGGAGCCGACCGCGAGCCCGGCCGGCGCCGCCGTGAAGCAGACGCTGCCGGGGATGGTGAGCGTCGACTACGGCTACGTCACGCTCAATTACGACAAGGCCTGGTTCGCCGGGCAGAAGCTGGCGCTGCCCACCTCGCTCGACGAGCTGACGCGCCCGGCCTACAAGAACCTGGTGGTGGTGGAAAACCCGGCGACGTCGAGTCCAGGACTGGCCTTCCTGCTCGCCACCGTCAAGGGCCTGGGCGAGGAGCCGGCCTTCGCCTGGTGGGGCAAGCTGCGCGACAACGGCGTCAAGGTGGCCAAGGGCTGGAGCGAAGCCTATTACACCGATTTCAGCAAGAACGGCGGCAGCCGCCCGATCGTGGTGAGCTACGCCACCAGCCCGGCGGCCGAGGTGTTCTACAGCAAGGAGAAGTTGGCCGAAGCGCCGACCGGCAACCTGCTGCTCAAGGGCGGCGTGTTCCAGCAGGTGGAGGGCGTGGCGCTGGTCAAGGGCGGCGGGCAGAAGCAGGCGGCCCAGCAGTTCGTCGACTTCCTGCGCTCCGGCGCGGTGCAGGCCGACCTGCCGACGCAGATGTGGATGTACCCGGTGCTGCCCGGCGTCAAGCTGAACCCGGTGTTCGCGCTGGCGCAACAGCCGACGGCGCACGATACCCCGGACAGCCGGGCCATCGCCGCCAAGAGCGCCGGCTGGGTGAGCCGCTGGACCCGCGTGGTGTTGAAGTCCGGCTACTGAGAGCTTGGAATAACTCTGCCGCGTACCCCTATCCCAACCCTGTGATGCTCGCCGTACCACTTGCATGGCTGAGTCAGTCGATTTTCCTCGGGTTGAACCGGCCTGGGGGGGCGATGACCGCAGAGAATCCCTGTGGGACGATTTCTTCACAAGCTCCCGGGCCTTACGTTAGGTGTTTCCAACACGGCAGCCTGTCTGCCGTTGGTCTTTGTCGAGGGCCGCGATGCGTGCCGTGTTTTCCCGCCAGGCCCTGGCCTTGCTGCCGCTGGCGTTTCTCTCCCTGATGGCGCTGGCGCCGTTGGCGCGGCTGCTGTACGAGGGCGGCAGCGGCTTTTCGGCCAACCTTTTCCAGGACGACTACCTGCTCTGGCGCCTGCTCTGGTCGCTGACGCAGGCCGTCGTCACCTGTGTGCTGGCGCTCGCCATCGGCCTGCCGCTGGCCTGGGTGCTGGCGCGTTTCGCCTTTCCCGGGCGAGCGCTGATCCTGCGCCTGTTGCTGCTGCCGTTCGTGATGCCGACGCTGGTGGCTGCGCTCGGCGTGCTGGCGCTGTTCGGCCCGCATGGCGTCACCGGCCTCAACCTGCAGGACACACCGTGGCTGCTGCTGTACGGCAACCTGTTCTACAACCTGCCGCTGGTGATCCGCGCCGCCAGCGAGGCGCTGGCCACGGTGCCGGCCTCGCGCCTGGCGGCGGCGCGCACGCTCGGCTGCACCGCTTGGCGTGCGTTCTGGCGCGTGGAGTGGCCGGTGGCGCGGCCGTGGCTGGCGTCGGCGTTGTGCCTGGTGTTTCTGTATTGCTTCTCCGGTTTCGGGCTGGCGCTGCTCTTGGGCGGGCAGCGTTACGCCACGGTGGAGGTGGAGATCTACTCGCTGGTGGCGTACGAGCTGAACCTGGCCGACGCCGGCGCGCTGGCGCTGTTGCTGCTGTGCCTGAGCGGCGCGGTGGCGTTCGGCTACGCCTGGCTGGAGCGGCGTCTGGCCACGCCGGTCAAGGTCGAGCCGCTGCCGCCGCGTCCGGTGGCGACCCTGCCGGAACGGGCACTGCTGGCGGGGGCGCTGGCCTTGCTGGCGCTGTTCGCCGCGGCGCCGCTGTTGGCCGTGGCCGGGCGTGCGCTGTCGGCCGGGGTCGAGGCGTGGGCGGTGCTGGGCGAGGGCGATACGCTGGCGGCGTTGGCCAACACCCTGCGCTTCTCGGCGCTGGCGCTGACGCTGGCCGCGGTGCTGGGGCTGGCGCACGCGCTGGCGGCGCAACGCTGGCTGTGGCTGCGCGCCGCCGCCTTCCTGCCCTTCGTGCTGTCGCCGGTGTGCGTGGCGTTCGGCCTGTTGCTGCTGTACCCGGGGTGGAGTGCCAGCCTGACGCTGCTGCTCGGTGCCTATGCCCTGCTGGCCTATCCCTTCGTCACCAAGAGCGTGGCGGCGGCGCTGGACGGCGTGCCGCCGCAATGGCCGCAGGCGGCGCGCACGTTGGGCGCCAGCGCGCCGCGCGCCTTCGTCCGCGTGGTGTGGCCACTGCTGCAGCCGGCGTTCCGGCGCGGGCTGGCGTTCGCCGCCGCCACCGCGCTGGGCGAATTCGCCGTCACGCTGTTCCTGTCGCGCCCGGAGTGGACCACGCTCACCACGCTGATCTACCAGCGCCTGGGCCGTCCCGGTGCCGCCAACCTCGATGCCGCGCTGGTGTTGTCCAGCGTGCTGATGCTGTTTGCCGTGAGCGCCTTCGTCATCATCGAATGGCCCGGGCGCCCGGCCAAGGATTCCGACCATGCTTGAGCTCGTCAACCTGTGCAAGGCCTTCGGCCAACGTGTGGTGGCCGACCACCTGTCGCTCACCGTCGCCGACGGCGAAACGCTGGCGCTGCTCGGGCCGTCCGGCTGCGGCAAGAGCACGCTGCTGAAGATGATCGCCGGGCTGGAGCGGCCCGACGCCGGGCAGATCCGGCTCGGCGGGGTCGATCTCACCGCCCTGGCGCCGGAGGCGCGCCAGGTGGCGCTGATGTTCCAGGACTTCGCGCTGTTCCCGCATCTGGACGTGCGCGACAACGTCGCCTTCGGCCTGATCGAGCGGCGCCTGCCCCGGCGCGAGGCCTACGCCGAGGCCGAGCGTGCGCTGGCCGAACTCGGGCTCGCCGGCTACGGAGCGCGCAGGGTGTGGACGCTGTCCGGCGGCGAACAGCAGCGCGTGGCGCTGGCGCGAGCGCTGGTGACGTCGCCGCGCCTGCTGCTGCTGGACGAACCGTTTTCCAGCCTCGACGCCCACCTGCGCCAGAGCCTGCAGGCCGAGTTCCGCCGCCGGCTGGCCGCCGCGCGCATCCCGGCGATCCTGGTCACGCACGACCGTGCCGAGGCGTTCGCGCTGGCCGACCGCGTGGCGGTGCTGCAGCAGGGCAAGGTGGTGCAGTGCGGCCGGCCGCAGGAGCTGCTGGCGGCGCCGCGCAATGCCTGGGTGGCCTCGTTCATCGGCTACCACAACGTGCTGGACGACGGCGTGCTGCCGGAGCAGGCCTTCCTGCTCGGGCCGGCGCATCCCCCGGCGCGCGTGGAGCGGGTGGACAGCCTCAGCGAGGGTATCCGCGTCGAGCTGACGCAGCAGGCGGCGCGTTTCACGCTGACGCTGTCGGCGCGCGAGGCGGCGCAGTTTCCCGAGGGCCTGCGCGCCGGGCAGAACATCGGGCTCGGCATCGACCGCAGCCGGCTGATCCGCTTTGCCGGGGCCTGAGGAGAAGAGGGGCGGGCAAACAAAAACGGCACCCGGTTTCCCGGATGCCGTTCTGATCTGACGTGCGTCGACGCTTACTGCGCGGCGGAGGCGTTGCCCGCCGGCGCAGTACCGCCACCCAGCACCTTGGCCACTTCCCACTGGCCGTTCTTGACCTGGTAGATGGTTACGGTCGGGTTGAGGCGGTCGCCCTTGGCGTCGAACTTCACAGGGCCGGTGACGCCGGCGAATTCCACCTTCGACAGTGCCGGCAGGTACTTGGCCGGCTCGGCCGAGTCGGCCTTCTGCATCGCCGCCACCAGGGTGCGTACGGCGTCGTAGCTGTACGGCGAGAACACCGCCACGTCCTGCTTGAACTTGGCCTTGTACTTCTCGCTGAAGCTGGTGAAGCCCGGCATCTTGTCGTTCGGCTGGCCGGCGGTGGAGGCGTAGTTGCCTTCGGCGTCGGCGCCGGCAAGCTTCAGGTAATCCGGGGTGCGGGTGCCGTCGCCGGAGAGCAGCTTGGCGGTCAGGCCAAGGCGCTTCATCTGCTTGGTGAGCGGACCGGACTGGGCTTCCATGCCGCCGAAGAAGATCACCTCCGGCTTCAGCGCCTTGAGGGTGGTCAGGATGGCGGCGAAGTCGGTGGACTTGTCGTTGGTGAACTCGCGCTTGACGATTTCGGCACCGCCGGCCTTGGCGGCCTTCTCGAACTCGTCGGCCAGGCCCTGGCCGTAGGCGGTGCGGTCGTCGATGATGGCGATCTTCTTGGCCTTCAGCTCGTTCACGGCGAAGGCGCCCAGCGCCTGGCCCTGGGCGGCGTCGTCGGCGATCACGCGGAAGGCGGTCTTGTAGCCCTGCTGGGTGTAGCTGGGCGAGGTGGCCGACGGCGAGATCTGCGGAATGCCGGCGTCGGAGTAGATCTTGGATGCCGGGATGGTGGCGCCGGAGGTGACGTGGCCGATGACGCCGGCCACTTGCGCGTCCACCAGGCGCTGTGCGACCTGGGTGGCGGCTTTCGGGTCGGCCTGGTCGTCTTCCGACACCAGCTCGAACTTCACTTTCTTGCCGCCGAGCGAGACGCCTTCGGCGTTCAGTTCGTCCACGGCAACCTGCGCGCCGTTCTCGCTGTCCTTGCCGTAGTTGGCGGCCGGGCCGGTGATCGGGCCGGCGTGGCCGATTTTCACCACCAGCTCGTCGGCGGCGGGGGCGGTCTTGGCGGCGTCGGCGCTGGTTTCGGCCTTCTGGCCGCAGGCGGCGAGGCCGGCGACGGCCACGGCGATGCAACTCATCTTGATGAGGGTCATGGGATCTCCAAACGATCGATCTTGAAACGATAAGGCCCGGACTGTGCCGGGCTTGGCTTGTTATCGGACCGTCCACGGCGTGTGCCCTGGCCACGAGCGGTCTATGGGATAAATTCTACCGCGTAACGACGCTGCAGTGCAGCATAAAAGCCATGATTTTTGGCCGAAAAGCAGACAAATTCACTGCCTGTGTGGCCTCGAGGCGGTGCTGCTTGGGGCGTTAGCCGGGCGGGGTAGCGGCTGCCATGCCGCCATGCCGAACGCTTGGCGCCGGGGCGTACTCACGCCGTCAGGAACGGGCGCAGGGCTTCGGCCAACCTTTCCGGCTGCTCCCACTGGATCATGTGCCCGGCCTCGGGGACGGTGGCTTCGCTGAGCCGGGCAAAGCAGGCGCGCCGCTCGTCCAGCGTGGCGAACACGCCCTTGGCCATCGGGTGGTCCCACATGTCGCCGCCGATCACCCACAGCACCGGGCAGGCGATGCGCCGCCAGCAGGCCTTGGCTTCTTCCAGCCGGTACAGCACCGGGTTGACCATCTTGTGGCGCGGGTCGGCGCGGTAGCGGAGCGCGCCGTCGATCTCGTGGGTCAGCGCCGCCGCCAGGAAGCCGGCGCGGGCGCTGTCCAGGCGCGGATTGCGCTCGACCAGGCGCGCCGCGACGTCGTCCAGCGTGCCGAGCGGCTGGTAGCCCGGCGTGGTGTGTTGTTCGCGTAGCCAGCGCGCGTAGCGGCCGGGCGCCTCTTCCGGACGCGTCGCCGCCAGCCCGAAGCCCTCGACACAGATTAGCCGCGCGACCCGCTCCGGGCGCACCCCAGCGTAGAGGCCGGCGATCATCGCCCCCATGCTGTGGCCGATCAGCGTCACCGGGGCGTCGGGCGCGTAGTGCTGTAGCAGCGCATCGAGGTCGGCGAGGTAGTCCGGGAAGTAATAGCTGCCGCGGTTCCATTCGCTGTCGCCGAAGCCGCGCCAGTCCGGCGCGATGACGTGCCAGCCGTCGCCCAGCGCGTCGACCAGGAACTGGAAGGTGGCGGACGAATCCATCCAGCCATGCAGCATGAACAAGCGTGGCGCGCCGTCCGCTCCCCAGTGGCGCACGTGGTAACGGTGCTGGCGCAGGATCACGGTTTCGGAGCGGGACGGGAGAAGAGGTTGAGACATGGCGCGGGCGATCGGTCAAAGACGTGGGCGTAGTGTAGCGTCATCGACCGCCCCGGTGACAGGGTTGGCCGAAGCCATGAAAAAACCCGCTTCCGGAGAAGCGGGTTTTTTGCCGTACAGAAACGTCAGTTGCTTAGCGGTCGACGTTGTAGTTCGGCGCTTCCTTGGTGATCTGCACGTCGTGCACGTGCGACTCGCGCATGCCGGCGGAGGTGATCTCCACGAAGCCGGCCTTGGCGTGCATCTCTTCGATGGTGCGGCAACCGAGGTAGCCCATCGAGGAACGCAGGCCGCCGGTCAGCTGGTGGATCACCTGGGCGATCGGGCCCTTGTACGGCACGCGGCCTTCGATGCCTTCCGGCACGAACTTGTCGACGTTGGCCTCGTTGTCCTGGAAGTAGCGGTCGCTCGAGCCCTGGGTCATGGCGCCCAGCGAGCCCATGCCACGGTAGGACTTGTACGAACGGCCCTGATACAGCTCGACCTCGCCCGGTGCCTCTTCGGTGCCGGCGAACATGCCGCCCAGCATCACGCAGTTGGCGCCGGCCGCCAGGGCCTTGGCGATGTCGCCGGAGAAGCGGATGCCGCCGTCGGCGATCATCGGCACGCCGGTGCCCTTGAGCGCTTCCGACACGTTGTGGATCGCGGTCAGCTGCGGCACGCCGACGCCGGCCACGATACGCGTGGTGCAGATCGAGCCCGGGCCGATGCCCACTTTCACCGCGTCGGCACCCATGTCCAGCAGGGCCAGGGCGGCGTCGGCGGTGGCGATGTTGCCGCCGATCACGTCGATCTGCGGGAAGTTCTTCTTGGTCCATTGCACGCGGTCGAGCACGCCCTGGCTGTGGCCGTGGGCGGTATCCACCACCACCACGTCGACGCCGGCGGCGGCCAGGGCGGCGATGCGCTCTTCGGTGCCGGCCCCGACGCCGACGGCGGCGCCGGCGCGCAGGCGACCCTGGCTATCCTTGCAGGCGAACGGGTGTTCGCTGGTCTTGATGATGTCCTTGACGGTGATCAGGCCCTTGAGCTCCCACGCGTCGTTGATCACCAGCACGCGCTCCAGGCGGTGCTTGTGCATCAGCTCGCGCGCCTCGTCGATGCTGGCGCCTTCCTTGACCGTCACCAGACGCTCGCGCGGGGTCATGATCGAGGATACCGGCTGTTCCAGGCGGGTCTCGAAGCGCAGGTCGCGGTTGGTGACGATGCCCACCACCTTGCCATCCTGTACCACCGGCAGGCCGGAGATGCGGTGCTGGCGGGTCAGGTTGATCAGGTCGCACACCAGCATGTCCGGGGCGATGGTGATCGGGTCTTTGACGACACCGCTCTCGTAGCGCTTCACCTTGGATACTTCCTGGGCCCGGCGCTCGATCGACATATTCTTGTGAATGATGCCGATGCCGCCTTCCTGGGCCATGGCGATGGCCAGTCGGGCTTCCGTTACCGTGTCCATGGCTGCGGACAGCATGGGCAGGTTGAGGCGGATGTTGCGGGAGAGTTGGGTGTGAAGCTGAACGTCGCGCGGCAGTACCGAAGAGTGGGCCGGGACGAGGAGAACGTCGTCGAAAGTATAGGCTTTCTCGATGATACGCATCTGGCGTTTCCTTTGCGGCAAATAAACATTATATCGAAAGACGGGGGCGCTTGGCAAAAGCCGCGTGCAGCGCTTTGCCGCGGCCGTCGACGTGACCGTACAATGCCCGGCATTGCCGCGGTATTTTAAGAGGGGGAGGGTGACATGAAACATCGGTGGTGGCTGTGCACTTTTATCCTGCTGTCCTTGCCGGCCTGGGCCGAGGTCTACACCTGGAAGGACGCCACCGGGCGCACCGTGTATTCCGATCAGCCGCCGCCGGGACAAAAGGCCAGCCAGCTGAACATCAGGGTGACGCCGCCGCCCAAGGCCGAAGCGTCGACGCCCGCCGCCAAGGCCGTGGACAAGGGGAACGACAAGGCCGATCTGGCCCGGCAGGCCGAGGAGCTCAACCGCAAGATCCGTGCCGAAAACTGCCTGCGCGCCAAGAGCAACCTGTCCAGCCTGCAGCTCAACGGCCGCATCCGCCTGCCGGGCAGCAACGCGCTGGCCAGCGATGCCCAGCGCAACGACATGATCCGCCAGTCCGAACAGGACGTGGCAACCTGGTGCAAGTGAGCGCGGGTAAATAAAGCGGCGGCGTCCGCCATCCCGGTCCAAAGAAGCTCGCTGTACTTTAGGTACGGCAGCGCTTCTCCAACCAGCCTGGCGGCGCGGCGGTGACCGCAGAAAATCCCCGTGGGACGATGTCTTCCCCCCGCTCCAAGACGAGAGTTTCAGTGACTAGCAGCACGACGTTCGACCCCAAAGCCATCCTGACCCACCTGCCCAACCTGCCCGGTGTCTACCGCATGCTCGACGCGGCCGGCAAGGTGCTCTACGTGGGCAAGGCCATCGACCTCAAGAAGCGCGTCAGTTCCTATTTCCAGAAAAACGACCTGAGCCCGCGCATCCAGCTCATGGTGCGCCAGATCGCCGCCATCGAGACCACCGTGACGCGCTCCGAGGCCGAGGCGCTGATCCTGGAAAACAACCTGATCAAGGCGCTGGCGCCCCGTTACAACATCCTGTTCCGCGACGACAAGTCCTATCCCTACCTGATGTTGTCGGCGCACGCCTACCCGCAGCTGGCCTATTTCCGCGGCGACCCGAAGAAGCCGCACCAGTATTTCGGGCCGTATCCCAACAGCTACGCGGTGCGCGAGAGCATCCAGATCCTGCAGAAGGTGTTCCGCCTGCGCACCTGCGAAGACGCGGTGTTCGCCAACCGTTCGCGCCCCTGCCTGCTGTACCAGATCAAGCGCTGCTCGGGACCGTGCGTCGACCACATCGACGAGACCGCGTACCGCGCCGACGTGGCCAACGCCGTCGCCTTCCTGCAGGGCAAGCAGAACGAGCTGATCGATAGCCTGACCGACCGCATGCTGGCCGCCTCCGCCGCGATGGAGTTCGAGCAGGCCGCCGCGCTGCGCGACCAGATCCAGGCGCTGTCGCGGGTGCAGGAGAAGCAGTTCGTGTCGAGCAACGTCAGCCATGACGCCGACGTGGTGGCGGTGGCCGAACAGCAGGGCGTGGTGTGCGTCAACCTGGTGATGGTGCGCGGCGGCCGCCACCTGGGCGACAAGAGCTTCTTCCCGCTCAACAGCGAGGGCAGCGACACTTCGGCCAACCTCGAGGCCTTCCTGGCGCAACATTATCTGGGGGCGCCGCTGCCGCCGGTGATCATCGTCAACGGCACGATCTCGCCCACGCTGCGCGACTACCTCGAGCAGCAGGCCGAGCGCCGCCTGGCCATCGTGGGCAACCCCATCGGCGAGCGCCGCGTCTGGCTGGAAATGGCCGAGAAGAACGCCCAACTCGCCATCCAGCAGAAACTCGCCAGCCACGCCACGCAGAGCCAGCGTCTGGCCCGGCTCAACGAGGTGCTGGAGCTGGAAGGAGTGGAGCGGCTGGAGTGCTTCGACATCAGCCACACCCTGGGCGAGGCCACCGTCGCCTCCTGCGTGGTGTACGACCGCGGCGACATGCAGCCCTCCGAATACCGCCGCTACAACATCACCACCGCCAAGGCCGGCGACGATTACGGCGCCATGCGCGAGGTGCTGACGCGCCGCTACAGCAAGTTGGCCGAAGGCGAAGGCAAGCTGCCCGACGTGGTGCTGATCGACGGCGGCAAGGGCCAGGTCGGCGTGGCGCTGGAGGTGTTTGCCGACATCGGCCTCAACCTCCCCATCGTCGGCGTGGCCAAGGGCGAAGAGCGCAAGCCGGGGCTGGAAACACTGATCCTCCCGTACCGGGAAAAGACGCTACAATTGCCGCACGACCATCCCGCGCTGCACCTGATCCAGACCGTGCGCGACGAGGCGCACCGCTTTGCCATCACCGGCCACCGCGCCCGGCGCGGCAAGGCGCGAACCGCCTCCTCGCTGGAAGAGATCAACGGCGTGGGAGCCAAGCGTCGCCAACGGCTGCTGACCCGGTTTGGCGGATTGCGCGGGGTCATGGCGGCCAGCATCGACGACCTCGCCCAAGTGGAAGGCATCAGTCAGACGCTGGCCGAAAAGATCTACAACGCCCTGCACTGAACACAACAAGACCAGAACGATGCCGTTTAACCTGCCGATATTTCTGACCTGGCTCCGGGTGGCCCTGATCCCGATCTTCGTCGCCATCTTCTTTCTGCCCGACTCGCTGCTGTTGGCCGACATGCGCAACATCACCGGCGCCGTCATCTTCGCGCTGGCCGCGGTGACCGACTGGCTCGACGGCTACCTGGCGCGCAAGCTGGGGCAGACCTCGGCCTTCGGCGCCTTCCTCGATCCGGTGGCCGATAAGCTCATCGTCGCCGCCTCGCTGATCCTGCTGGTGCAGCTGACGCGCACCCCCGGCTGGATGGCGATGATCATCATCGGGCGCGAGATCGCCATCTCCGCCCTGCGCGAGTGGATGGCCGAGATGGGTACGCGCAAGAGCGTGGCGGTAGCCTATATCGGCAAGCTCAAGACCGCCGCGCAGATGGTGGCGATCCTGCTGTTGCTCTACGCCGGCCCGATCGTGCCCGGATTGAGTACCCTGGTGCTGGGTAACGTGTTCATGGTGCTGGCGGTGATTTTGACTTTGTGGTCAATGGTTTACTACCTGCGCATGGCGGCGCGCGAGTTTGCCGGTAAAAAAATCGATCTCTGAGCTGTTGACAGGGGTCGATAAATCCTTATAATTCGCAGTCTCTCGACGCAGCAATGCAGCGAGACAGTGAAAGACAAAGCGGGAATAGCTCAGTTGGTAGAGCGCAACCTTGCCAAGGTTGAGGTCGCGAGTTCGAGCCTCGTTTCCCGCTCCAGTTCTTTCATGGCATATCCGGCGATGCGGGAATAGCTCAGTTGGTAGAGCGCAACCTTGCCAAGGTTGAGGTCGCGAGTTCGAGCCTCGTTTCCCGCTCCAAACACCGGATAAAACAGATTCGTTTCACAGACGCGGGAATAGCTCAGTTGGTAGAGCGCAACCTTGCCAAGGTTGAGGTCGCGAGTTCGAGCCTCGTTTCCCGCTCCAGCGTCTGTCAGATGTAATCGCACCATGCGGGAATAGCTCAGTTGGTAGAGCGCAACCTTGCCAAGGTTGAGGTCGCGAGTTCGAGCCTCGTTTCCCGCTCCAGTTTCATCGATTCGCCTAGCGGGTCGATACGCCAGTCAATGGCGGGGTGGCAGAGTGGTTATGCAGCGGCCTGCAAAGCCGTGGACGCCGGTTCGATTCCGACCCCCGCCTCCAGATAAAAAGCCCTGATAATTCAGGGCTTTTTTCTTTTTTACCCTGTGCGTGTTCATGGCGCGCCGGCCGTGGAACGTGCGGCCCGGCTTCCGGGATGGGGCCTCACGAACCGTGAGGGGCGACGGAAAGCACGCGATCGCCGGCCTTGGCCGGGAGGCCCGGACTGACGCAAACACCCGTCAGGGCCTGATCGGGCCTGAGTCTGATTGCCTGTGGGGGCGCTCTGGGCTAGAATCTCGCCTCCATGCCCGGGTGGTGAAATTGGTAGACACAAGGGACTTAAAATCCCTCGCCGCAAGGTGTACCGGTTCGACCCCGGTCCCGGGCACCATACTGAACTGAGTGACAGACGAGACCGTAGCGCCAGCTGCGGCTTTTTTGTATCCGGGGTGCCGTGGCGAGACTGTCTCGCCGTGGGCACCTGCAACGTGATGTTTTCCTGCCCACGAAGATGGGCGCCGGACGAGCTGGGGTTTCACTTTTGCCGGAGTTCTGGCATAAGATACGCCTTCTGTGGGCGTTACCGGTCCTGTAGCCGGCGGTAGCGTTTGGAAAATGAGGCGTGCATCAGCAAGCCTCGGTCGGGTGGAGGATGTTCCGCCGGCCATCAACCGACTAGATTGAAGTTCATGAAGCCAAATACCGAAACGGCACTGGGTGCTGCTCTCAAGAACGCTGTGCAGAGTCTGAGCAAGAAAAAGCAGACCGAAATGATCGCCGAGCATGTGTACAGCAAGTTCGAAGTGTTCCGCCAGTTCCGTCCTCTGGCCATCGGCATCCACGAAAGCCTGATCGCCGCCTTGCCGCAGTTCGACGCCGTGCTGATCGCCCGCGTGGTCGCCAATCATTGCCGCAAGCCGCGCTATGTCAAGGCGCTGGCACGCGGTGGCAAGCGTTTCGACCTGGCCTGTAAGCCGGCCGGCGAAGTGACGGCGGAAGAAAAGCAGGCCGCCGAGGGCCAGATGGCCGCCAAGGTGGCCGCCGTCGCGGCTCCGGCCGAAACTGCCGCTGCCACGGAGCAGCCGGCCGAATAAGCCAGACGCTGCGGCGCCGGCAAAAAACCCTCCTTGTGCCCTTGTGGCCGGAGGGTTTTTTCATGTCCGGGTCTAAACTGAAACCGGTGCAGGCCGTAACCGCGGTAGGATGCTCTCTCACGATTGTTTCCGAGGACAAGCGCATGCGCTGGCTCATCGCCCCTGACTCCTTCAAAGGTTCGCTCGCCGCCCGTGAGGTGGCCGAAGCCATGGCGCGCGGCATCCGGCGCGCGGAGCCGTCCGCCGACTGCCGCTTGTGCCCGATGGCGGACGGCGGCGAGGGGACGCTCGACGCCCTCCACGCCACGCTCGGGGGCGAATGGCACCGCGCTAGCGTGCATGATGCCGAGGGGCGTCCGTGCGAGGCGGAGTGGCTGCTGCTGCCGCACGGCGTGGCGGTGGTCGAAGTGGCGCGCGTGATCGGCCTGCCCGACGTCGGCCCCGCCAGCGTGCACGAACGTGACACGCGCGGTGTCGGCGAGCTGATTCGCGCCTGCCTCGACGCCGGGGCACGCCATATCGCGGTCGGCCTCGGCGGTTCCAGCACCAACGACGGCGGCGCCGGCTGCCTGGCCGGGCTGGGGGTGCGCCTGCTTGACCGCGAGGGGCAGACCCTGGCGCCGCTCCCCGATCAGCTGGGACGCGTGGCGGCGCTCGACTTGTCCGGGCTGGACGCACGGCTGGAGGTGACCAAGCTGGAGCTGTGGTCCGACGTCGACAATCCGCTGCTGGGGCCGCGCGGTGCAACCGCGGTGTTTGGCCCGCAGAAGGGCGTCGCCCCCGATGCCGTGGCGCGGCTTGACGCCGCCATCGCCCGCTTTGCCGCCGCTGCCGATCACGCCTTCGGCCAACCTTGTGCCGAGCTGCTCGGCAGTGGCGCCGCGGGCGGCCTGGGGTACGCCCTGCACCTGCTGGGCGGCCGCTGCCATTCCGGCGCCACGGCGCTGGCGGAACTCTCCGGCCTGAGCGACGCCATCGCCCAGGTCGACTGGGTGCTCACCGGCGAGGGCTGCAGCGACGGCCAGACCCTGGCCGGCAAGGCGCCGGCCCGGGTGGCCGAACTGGCGCGGGCGGCCGGGGTGCCGGTCAGCCTGCTGTCCGGGGCGGTGCTGCCGGATGCCGAAGGACAGCTGGCTGCGCATTTCGACGGATGCTTCTCATTGTGCAGCCGCCCGATGACGCTGGAGGCGGCGATACAGCAGGCCGCACCGTTACTGGAGCAGGCGGCGGAGCAGCTGGCGCGCCTGGTGCTGGCGGGAAGGAGGGGGCCATGAAACGGCAAATGGGGCCGACCGTGCTGGAAGTCTGGCAGGGGGACATCACGCAGCTCGACGTCGATGCCATCGTCAACGCCGCCAACAGCAGCCTGCTCGGCGGCGGCGGCGTGGACGGGGCCATCCACCGCGCCGCCGGACCGGAACTGCTGGCCGAGTGCCGCACTCTGGGCGGCTGCCCGACCGGCCAGGTGCGGCTGACACAGGGCTACCGCCTGCCGGCGCGCCACGTCATCCATACCGTCGGGCCGGTCTGGCACGGCGGGGTATCCGGCGAAGCCGAATTGCTCGCCTCGTGTTACCGGGCCAGCCTGCAGCTGGCCGCCGAACACGGCTTGCACAGCGTGGCGTTCCCGGCGATCAGCTGCGGCGTCTACGGCTACCCCGTGCCTGCGGCCCTGTCCATCGCCTGCGAGACAGTCGCCACCTGGCTGCAGAGCCACGAACATACCATCACCGAGGTGCGCTTCGTCGCCTATGGCGAGGCGATCCGTCAGCAATGGGAGCAGGCGCTGGCCGCCTTGGCACTCCCGGGGTGAACCGACCGGCCATCGTCTTGTCTGACTCTCTCGCCGCCGTCGCGCGCTGCGGCGGGCTGCGCGTTCCTACGATATAAACAAACGGTCTTGGTCACGGTCGATAGCAACTATATGATGACAGGTGATAACGTGTGGCCACTTTTGGGTTAAGGGAGAATAAGCAATGCGCATCGCCAATACTGTTACCGATCTGATCGGCAATACTCCGCTGGTCCGCCTCAACCGCCTCACCGCCGATTGTGGCGCCACCGTGGCGGCCAAGCTGGAGTTCTACAACCCGGCGCACAGCGTCAAGGACCGTATCGCCGTGGCGATGATCGACGCCGCCGAAAAGGCCGGCAAGATCGGTCCGAACACCATCATCGTCGAGCCGACCTCGGGCAACACCGGTATCGGGCTGGCCATGGTGTGCGCCGCGCGCGGCTACAAACTGCTGATCACCATGCCGGAAACCATGAGCCGCGAGCGGCGCATGCTGCTCAAGGCCTACGGTGCCGAGCTGATCCTGACTCCGGGGCCGGATGGCATGGGCGGCGCCATCGCCAAGGCGCGCGAGCTGGTCGAATCCGACCCGGACACCTACTTCATGCCGCAGCAGTTCGAGAACCCGGCCAACCCGGAAATCCATCGCAACACCACCGCCGAGGAAGTCTGGAACGATACCGACGGCCAGGTCGATATCTTCGTCGCCGGCGTGGGTACCGGCGGCACCATCACCGGTGTCGGCGAGGTGCTCAAGGCGCGCAAGCCCGGCGTGAAGATCGTCGCCGTGGAGCCCGAGGGCTCGCCGGTGCTGTCCGGGGGCGCCAAGGGGCCGCATCTGATCCAGGGCCTCGGCGCCGGTTTCGTGCCGTCCATCCTCAATACCTCCGCCTACGACGAGGTCGTCCGCGTCAAGAACGACGACGCGTTCACCACCGCCCGTGCGCTGGCCAGCCAGGAAGGCCTGCTGGTCGGCATCTCTTCCGGTGCGGCGGTCTGGGCGGCGTTGCAACTGGCGCGGCAGCCGGAAAACGCCGGCAAGCTGATCGTGGTGGTGATCCCCTCGTTCGGCGAGCGCTACCTGTCCACCGCGCTGTTCGAAGACCTGGCCTGAGTTCCCCGGCCGGTGCGGGCGGCCCGGTGCCGCCCGCGCTCCTGAGAGACATGAAACGTGACGATGAAGAAGCTTGTCCTTCCCCTTGCGGCCGCCGTGGTGCTGAGCGCCTGCGGCGTGCTCCCGACCCTGCCAGAGTCCGGCGCCCCGCAGCCGCACCGTCGGCCGCCGGTTGCCGCTCCCACCAAGGTGGACCTGCTGCTGAAGGAGGCCAACAGGTTGGCCGAAGAAGTCAAAGCCGGGCGCCTGAGCCGCACCGCCGCCGCCGATCAGCTCAATGCCTACCGCTTGCGTGTCGCCGGCCCCAACCTGGTGGATGACAATACCTTCGCCGCCTACCGATACATTGCCGTGGAGCGCGATGCCGGCCGCATGAACCCAGCCGAGGCGCAGGACAAGATGGAAGTCAAACTGCGCGAATGGCTGCGCGCCTGGCCCAAGCTGCGCCAGAAGCCAGCCGATCCGGCCTTCACCAACTTCCTGCTCAAGGTCTATCGCTTGCCACCGCTGGGTTATTGATTCGGTGTCCGTCGTTGCCGCGAACCCGGCCGGTAGCGTGGGGTGATCGGCTCGGCGCGGGAGTGGACCGCCACGCTGCGACCCGTGGCGCTGCGTGCTCCTACCGCCGTCGACGTGTTCTCGCTTCCTTGCATTTTGCTTCCCATCCCTTCTGGAATGAACCATGGCCAAAACGCCATCCACGACATTGTGCCCCTGCGGCAGTCGCCATCCTTATGCCGACTGTTGCGGCCGCTTCATCGAGCACCCCGAGTGCGGCGCTCCGACGGCGGAAGCGCTGATGCGCTCGCGTTATACCGCTTACACCCTGGGATGCGAAACCTATCTGCTGGCGACCTGGCAGGAGGCCACGCGTCCGGCCGGGCTCGACCTCGCCGACGATGCCGGCAAGGTGAAATGGCTGGGACTGGACATCCGCCGCACCGAGCAGGGCGGGGTGAACGACCAGACCGGCATTGTGGAGTTCGTGGCCCGCTACAAGGTGGGCGGGCGAGCCCATCGCCTGCACGAAACCAGCCGTTTCCAGCGCGATGACGGCCGCTGGTTCTATCTCGACGGCGCACTGCACGAGCACTAAATCCATTCTATTGGCATATACTATCGCCCGGAGGGCACGCCCGTTTTTTTCCTATCCATCGTGGCGTTTCCCTCCTGCTGTCCTATTGTTAGAAGGGACGTTTTAGTAAAGCGTGTGAGAGGGGGAAAATGGGTAACGCCATGGAGCAGTTGTTGTCCGGTTTTTCGCAGTCGACAGGCCAGAACGAGCCGTCCTGCGACCTTTCCAGTTCAGCCATTCGCCTGGTGAAGGCGCCCGTGCGCGCCGACCTGAGTCTGCAGCTCGAGGCGATGGCGCATGTGCTGCACACCACTCCGGAATGTCTGGCAGGCGCCATCCTGAATGCTGCCATCGTCGATCTGGAAGATCATCTCGGCGAAGCGCTGCTCGGCAAGGTGCAGCAGGAGTGCCAGGTCATTCTGGACGCCAGCCGGCCAGAAAATAATCCCAGCGTCGTTTTCAACAGCGGCGGTACTTGAGCTTTTCTTGTCCGCCCCGCATCGGTACCGGTACCTCACGGACGGCGCTTCCGGCCGTGATGGCTGCCGTATTGGACGTGAAAAGATCTGAATCAATACAGGACAACAGCGCAGAGCGGCCTGCTTTGCGCGGCCCGGGCATTTGTTCGGCATTGCAAAGCATTTTCTTTCAGTTTTAGGAGCGAAGATGATGGCAAAGGCGTTGGATGAACTGGTCACCCGTCTGGAGCACTGTCGCGAGCAGGGGCGTTGTGCCAAGGCCGTACTGGATGTGGTGGCCACGCGGGACCTGTCGGTTCCGATCGATCACGAAACCTGCGGCGAATTGCGGGCGCTGGCGCAGGTATTCAGCTGCGAGCCCGCCGAACTGGCCAGTGCCATCCTGCGGGCAGCCTGCATCGATTTGCAGGAACATCTGGACGACGACCTCGACAAGCTGGCCGCGGCCGCCGAACAACTGGTCAACGACCCGTGCGTCGGGATCGCCAGCGAGGAACTCTAGCGGTACCCGACCATTTCAGCAGTGAACTGGCCACAAGAAAACCGGCAGGCTTGCCGGTTTTTTTTGCGTCGTTCTTACTGCCTCGCCTTGATCAGCGGCTATCCGGTCAGAGCAAGGCTTCGATTTTGCTGGCCAGTGCTTCCGGCTTGGTCAGCGCCGAGTGGCGCGCCACGATGTGGCCCTGGCGGTCGATCAGGAACTTGGTGAAATTCCACTTGATGCGGCGTGTGCCCAGCAGGCCCGGCTTGGCCCGCACCAAGTGATGCCATAATGGGTGCGCGGTGGCGCCGTTGACGTCCACCTTGCTCGCCATGGGGAAACTCACGCCGTAGTTCTTCTGGCAAAAAGCCCCGATTTCGGCATCGCTGCCAGTGCTCCTGCCGGCCGAACTGGTTGCAGGGGAAACCGATGACCACCAGCCCGCGATCGCGGTAGCGCCGGTACAGCGCCTCCAGGCCTGCGTATTGTGGGGTGTAGCCGCACTGGCTGGCAGTATTCACCACCAGGATAACCTTGCCGGCGTAGTCCTGAAGCTTGGCCGGAGAGCCATCCAGCAGGGTGAAGTTGAAGGCGTAGAGTGGGGCGGACATGATCGGGTGTCGTGGGTGAACGGCCTTGCATGGTAGCCAGTAATGGCCCCGCTTCCTAGTTTGTGCGGCGGCAGGCCGGCCGTGCGTCTCGGAAACGGCGAACTAGATTTATACCAAATACATGTTTTGGCATAAAAAAAGGGACGAGCGGCAAGGGGGAACCGCAACGCCCCAGTAAGAAAGGTTTGCCCACACATTCTTGCGTGTTTGCCTTCGATAAACCATTGAGAACCTAGTGTTTATCGTAGTTCACCTGCCGGAAATTGCGAGTCACTTTTGCACCCCGAAAGCACAAAAAAATCCCGCCGGGAGGGCGGGAGGGCTGGGCTGAAAACCGGCGTATTCACGGTTTCGGCAGGGTGACCCCGCTTTGCCCCATGTACTTGCCGTCACGGTCGCGGTAGGACACTGCGCATTCCTCGTCAGACTCGAAAAACAGCACCTGTGCAACGCCTTCGTTGGCGTAAATCTTTGCCGGCAGCGGAGTCGTGTTGGAAAATTCCAGGGTGACATAACCTTCCCATTCCGGTTCGAACGGCGTCACGTTGACGATGATGCCGCAGCGCGCGTAGGTCGATTTGCCGAGACACACGGTCAGCACACTGCGCGGGATGCGGAAGTACTCCACGGTGCGCGCCAGCGCGAACGAGTTGGGCGGAATGATGCAATAGCCATCGCCCGATACTTCGACGAACGACTTCGGGTCGAAATTCTTCGGGTCGACGATGGTGCTGTTGATGTTGGTGAATACCTTGAATTCGTCGGCACAGCGGATATCGTAGCCGTAGCTCGAGGTGCCATAGGAGATGATCTTCTGGCCTTCGCTGATCTTGACCTGGTTCGGTTCGAACGGATCGATCATGCCGTCCTGCTCAGCCATGCGGCGGATCCACTTGTCGGATTTGATGCTCATTGTCGGAAGGGCGCTCGGGAAGGCGCTGGGGGAGAGTGACGATCGGCAGATTTTACCCTTCCGTCCGCCATCTAGGCCAGTGTACCGACGAGCTAGTCCGGATGGGGCGGTGTTTTGCTGACAATACGCTTTCGTCATCCTACAATCCGCCCTGATTTTATTCACTTTGGCAAGCGCCGGCTCGCCCCCGGCTCTGCCTGTCCGAGGACGTCTACACATGCAAGGTCACCCCAAAACCATCGAGTTGCTGAACGTTCTGCTGGCCGAGGAACTGTCGGCCGCCGACCAGTACTTCATCCACGCCGAAATGTACAAGGATCAGGGGCTGCAGCAGCTGTTCCAACGCATCGACCATGAGCGCGAGGACGAACTGGGACATGCCCGCATCCTCATTGCCCGCATCCTGTTCCTCGGTGGTGTCCCGAACGTGGCGAAGCGCGTACCCATCGTGGTCGGCCAGGACGTGCCGGCCATGCTGCGAAGTGATCTCGAGGTCGAGTACCGAGTGGGCGACTTGCTCAAGTCGGTGATCGCACACTGCGAGAGCGTGCAGGATTTCGTTACGCGCAACGAGCTGATGGTGCTGCTGGAGGAAACCGAAAACGATCACGCGTACTGGCTGGAACAGCAGCTCAAGCTGATCGAGCTGACCGGCCTGGAAAACTACCAGCAGTCGCGCATGTAAGGCCAAGATGGGCAGAAACGGGCAGGGGAGCCCCACGTTCCCCATCTGTTTCTGGCCATGGTAGCGCTAACCCTTAGGGGGAACTCGCCTGTGGGCGATCTGTTCGGCAAGGCGTGGCCGCAGCGAATGTGCCGACCCGCCCTGGGCAGGCACAAGCGGGTCGGCGCTTCCTTCACCTCGCCCACGGCGCCGTGCCGATTGCCCCATGTCTCCGTTACGGCGTGCCCTGCGTCACATGGGAGGGGCGCGGCAATACCCCGGTGGGCTGTCCAGGGGAGGCTATCAGTAAAAAAAGAGCCGGATTTCCGGCTCTTTTCGGTCGAGGGCTATAACGCGCTCATTCCTCCCACGGCACATCCACCGCTTCCGTCGCTTCCGTGCGGGTTGCCGCGCTCGGGGAGGCAGCCGGGGAGGCGCCGCGGCCGAGCTGGCCTGCTGCGCTTCTTCCAGCCCACCCAGGGCCTCGACCAGCTCGTCCACCAGTTCACCCAGCTCTTCCACCATCAGTGTGAAGGTGGCCTCGAACAGGCTGTCGCGATCGTCCCCGGCCTGGCTCGCTTCTTCCTGCAGAACATCGAGGAACTGCAGGCGTTTCAGCTGCAGCGTGTCGGTCAGCACGAAGCGGATTCGTTCGCGCCAGATCAGGCCGACCCGCGTCACCTGTTTGCCGGTGGCGATGTGCTGGCGGATTTCATCGGCGGTCAGGTCCATGCGTGTGCAGCGGATCACCGCGCCGTTCTCGCTGCCGTCCTTCAGCTCGCATTCGGCGTCCAGTTCGAAACCGGCCGGTGCCTCGCCTTCGGCCAACCAGGCCGTCATCGCGGTATGGGGGGCGATCTGGGTACGCGGCAAGGCGGCGGGGAAGGGCGGCAGCGCTTCGCGCAACTTGCTGACCAGGGCCTCCGACTTGCTGGCGGTGGCGGAATTCACCATCAGCCATTGTCGGCGTCCATCCAGGTAAGCGTTGAGGCGGTGGCTGCGCACGAAGGCGCGTGGCAGCAGGTCGTCGGTCACCTGTTCCTTGAGGGCCAGCTTTTCCTTGCGGCCGACCTTGCGCAGTTCCTTGTCCTCGATCTCCGCTACCTTGGCATCGACAAACTCGCGGATTACCGATGCCGGAAGAACCTTGTCTTCGCGCTTCAGGGCGACCAGCTGGCAGCCGCGGGCGCTGTACACCGGCGACTCCTGGTGGCCTGCAGCGGTCACCCAGCCCTCGCTGAACCAGTCCAGGCCGCTGCAGTGAAGAAACGGTTTTTTCTCCAGTGCATCAGTCAGTTGCGCCACTTCGGGGATGGCATCCCCGTTCAAACGATAAAAAGATAGTTGCTTAAACCACATATTTGCCCGATAATGCGCGTCCTCTGAGGCCGAACATTGTATCGCAGAAGCGGTGCCTGACGGTGAATAACTTGGAGTCGCAAAAATCGGAATCGGGGTGTAGCTTAGCCTGGTAGAGCGCTACGTTCGGGACGTAGAGGCCGGAGGTTCGAATCCTCTCACCCCGACCACAAATTTGATAAAACGCTTGCGGATATCAAATGATTTTTGTAAAATGTGTTTCCTCTGAATTTTATTCAGAAGTCGGGGTGTAGCTTAGCCTGGTAGAGCGCTACGTTCGGGACGTAGAGGCCGGAGGTTCGAATCCTCTCACCCCGACCAGATTCAAAAAAGCCTTGATGCGCAGCATACGTCAAGGCTTTTTTACCAAGTTTGGTTTGCCGGTATAGCTCAGTTGGTAGAGCAGCGCATTCGTAATGCGAAGGTCGGGGGTTCGACTCCTCTTACCGGCACCATATAGAAAAAAGCCTGGCGGCAATGCCAGGCTTTTTTTATTTCCGGTTGTCTCGCCTGAGCCCGCTGCCGTGGGGCGTGCTGGGCGTGTTGTCGCGGCGGTGTCTGGGTGGTGTTTGTCGGCCGCGAGTCGTGTCTTGCCGGTGATTCTTGGCGGCAGGGGTTATTGTGTCAGCGGCGCTAGCAAGGGGCTGTAGCCCAGTTGGCGCAGCTTGCTCATGGTTTCCTCGGCTTCGGCGCGGGTGCGGAATGGCCCGACGTGTACTTTCGTCTCGGTGTGGGCTTCGATGCCGTTGGCCTTGAGGGTCTCGACCAGTTTCTGCGCGTTGCCCAGGCTGGTGAACAAGCCGAGCTGCACCTTGTAGCCCAGCGAGGAGCCAGCCGGTCTGGCCTTGCTGACGGGCGCAGCCGCAGGGAGAGGTTCGTTCTGGGGCTGCGGCTTAAAGGCTTGGGGGGTACGCTGCTCTCCTCCGTGCTCTCTTCTTTTGCTGCCGGAGCCGTTTTGGTCGTTGGCGCTGGAGTGATGGTCGGTGCCTTGGCTTGGGGCGGGATGGTCGGCGCTTTCGCATGGATGGCCGCGACACCGGGGGTCTTGCTGGTGTCCGGAGCGGGCGGGGCGATATGGCCCGATGGAGTCGGGCTGGCCGGGGCCGCTTGCGGCGTGGGCTGGCTGGCTTCCATCGCGGCCGGTGCGCTGCTTTCAATCGCTGCGGGGGGCTCTGTTGCAGGGGCTGACGCGACATTGGCGATCTTGCCCGAACTGCCTTGTGGTTCGGTGGCCGTCATGGCGACTTCGTCGCGTTTGCCGAAATGGTCCAGAACTGGGATGGCGGCTAGCGCCAGCGCTACCAAGCCGCCGGCGATGAGCAGGCGCTTCTTCAGTTTTCGACTGATATCTTTTTCTTCGCCGCCTTTGGGCGGAGGGGGTGTCTGGGTGTCTGGGCTCATTGTGCTTAAATTTTGTGCAGCAAAGGCTTGAAAAGGCTGGTAAAGTACCGGGTTCCTCAGAATTGGGTAGCCCGAATGGCTAGGCTGCAAACTAGTTTAGCCATTTGTCTTGGAATTAGGGAGATTTTTTATGGCAATTGAACGCACTCTGTCCATCATCAAACCGGACGCCGTAGCGAAAAACGTTATCGGCAAGATCTACGATCGTTTCGAGTCGGCCGGCCTGAAAGTTGTCGCCGCCAAAATGAAGCAACTGTCGCGCGCCGAAGCCGAAGGCTTCTACGCTGTGCACAAAGAGCGTCCTTTCTTCAACGACCTGGTGAGCTTCATGATCTCCGGCCCGGTCATGATCCAGGCGCTGGAAGGCGAGAATGCCGTCCTGAAGAACCGCGAACTGATGGGCGCGACCGATCCGAAGAAAGCCGACGCCGGCACCATCCGCGCCGATTTCGCCGAGTCGATCGATGCCAACGCCGTACACGGTTCCGACAGCGTTGAAAACGCTGCTATCGAAGTGGCCTACTTCTTCGCCGCTTCTGAAGTTTGCTCGCGTTAATTAGCCGTATCGCTGTACCGGGGTGGCCGCCATGGCGGCTGCCCTGTCAATGAGGATTGCATGAAAACCAACCTGCTCGACTTCAATCTGGCCCAGTTGACCGATCACTTTGCCGCGATGGGCGAAAAGCCGTTCCGCGCCAAGCAGGTGATGCGCTGGATGCACCAGATGGGCGAGGCCGATTTCGACGCCATGACCGACATTGCCAAGAGCTTGCGTTGCAAGCTGCACGAGTCGGCCGAGGTGCGCGTGCCCGACCTGATGGTCGAACAGGCTTCCAGTGATGGTACCCGCAAGTGGCTGCTCGACGTCGGCACCGGCAACGGTGTCGAAACCGTGTTCATCCCCGAGGATGATCGCGGCACCTTGTGCATATCATCCCAGGTGGGGTGCGCCCTCGAATGCACCTTCTGCTCCACCGGTCGCCAGGGTTTCAACCGTAACCTGTCGACCGCCGAGATCATTGGGCAGCTGTGGTGGGCCAACAAGGCCATGGGAGTGACGCCGAAGAATGAACGCGTCATCTCCAACGTGGTCATGATGGGTATGGGCGAGCCTCTGGCCAACTTCGATAACGTGGTGTCGGCGCTGCAGATCATGCTGGACGACCACGGCTACGGTTTGAGCCGTCGCCGCGTCACGGTGTCGACCTCTGGCATGGTGCCGCAGATGGACCGTCTGCGCGAAGCCTGCCCGGTGGCGCTGGCCGTCAGTCTGCATGCACCGAACGATGCCATTCGCGATGTGATTGTGCCCATCAACAAGAAATACCCGCTGCGCGAACTCATGGCAGCCTGCCAGCGCTACCTGGAAAAGGCCCCGCGGGACTTCGTGACGTTCGAGTACGTGATGCTTGACGATGTCAACGATAGACCTGAACATGCTCGCCAGTTGATTGAGCTGGTGAAAGATGTGCCGTGCAAGTTCAACCTGATCCCGTTTAATCCGTTCCCGAACTCGGGTTACGAGCGTTCCAGCAACAACGCCATTCATCGCTTCCGGGAGATACTGCAAGAGGCGGGGTATGTGGTGACGGTGCGCAAGACGCGCGGCGACGATATCGACGCCGCTTGCGGCCAGCTGGCGGGGCAGGTGCAGGACAAGACGCGACGCAAGACAAAGTGGATCCGAATCGAGGAGGATGGTGCGGCATGAAGAAAGGGCAAATGTGGCTTGCTGGATGCTTGATGGCTTTTGGCATGACTGTATTTGCTGCCGCACCGACCAACGAACTGGCTCAGATCCGCACCCAACTGGCCGTGGAGTATTCCCGGGTCGGTAATTACAAGGCGGCGCTGCTGTCCGCCGATCAGGCCATCGCCGCCGATCAGCGCTACGTGCCGGCTTACCTGGCCAAGGCCTATGTGCTGACCTTGCTGAAGGTGGATGGCGACGCCGAGCAGAATTACCAGAAGGCCTTGGCGATGGAGCCCGCCAATCCGGAAGCCAATAACAATTACGGCGAATTCCTGTGCGACCATGGGCGTGCTCAGGACGGCATGGGCTATTTTGCCAAGGCCCTGGCCAATCCGCTGTACGACACCCCGCAGACCGCCTACCTGAACCTGGGGCGGTGCAGTGCCTTGCTGGGGCAGAAAGCCCAGGCCAACGACTATCTATTGTCGGCCCTGCGCGTTTCTCCTAATTATCCGCCCGCGCTCAAGGAACTGGCGGCGCTGCACTTTGGTCAAGGTAACGCCAAACTGGCCGCGTTCTATTTCGATCGCCTGGCCGACAACGTTGGCGAGATGCCGGCCGACGTGTTGCTGTTGGGGGTGAAAATCGCCCGCAAGTCCAATGAGCAGGGCAAGGCCGATCTCTATGCCGCAAGGCTCAAGAGCCGATATCCCGATTCGAAAGAAACGCAAGAGTTGTTGAGTGGTCTTTGATGGAATCACAAACCGAACAGAATAGTACCCTGCCGCCAGACCGCGATAGCGTCGGGGCAGCGCTCAAGGCGGCCCGTGAGGCTGCCGGTCTTAGCCTGGGTGAGGTGGCGGACCGGCTCAAGCTGTCGCTCAAGCAGTTGGAGGCGATCGAGGCCGGCCGTTTCGAGGCGTTGCCTGGTGCCGCCTTCGTTCGTGGCTTCGTGCGTAATTACGCCCGGTTTCTGGGCCTGGATGCCGCACCCTTGATGGCTCGGCTGGAGGAACGGTTCCCCTCTTCCGTCAAGGAAGTGGCGAATCTCTCCAAGGAGGTCGAGGCGGCTTCCGTGGTCAGCGAGCCGGAGGAAACGTCCGGACTGCTGGGGAAGCGGGCGATCCTGCTGGTTCTGGTGGTCGTCTTGGCCGCCGGCGCCTTCTGGTTTGCCCGCCCAGGGTCCGAGCCGGCCAAGGACGAAGCCAAACAGGACCTGGCTCCGATGCTGACCGAACAGTCGACGGCTTCGACCCCGGTCGAGGCCGAGCCTATCAAGGACGCATCGGCTGCGGTGACGGCTCCCGCACCCGTTCCCGTCCCAGCTGCGAAGCCGGCTCCCGCCGTGGCGGCTGCGCCGGCATCCGCTCCCGTCTCCGCGCCGCCCACGGCGGGGGGGGTACGGTCAAGCTGGTTGCCAAGCAGGATGCCTGGGTGTCGGTGATCGATGGCAGCGGCAAGAAACTGGTGTTTGAGACGCTCAAGGCTGGTGCCGCCAAAGAAGTGGTCGGCCAGCCCCCGTTCAAGCTCACGGTCGGCAACGCCACACAGGTCGATGTGTCCTTCAACGGCCAACCGGTGGTGATGACCGGCAAGATTCGCGGTACCACCGCCAGACTAGAACTCAAGTAGGTAATCTGTCACATGGATAGCGTGCTGATCGCGCGACGCCCCACCCGTCAGGTACGAGTGGGGCATGTTATTGTCGGCTCCGAGGCGCCGGTGGTGGTGCAGTCGATGACCAATACCGATACCGCCGATGCGGCTGCGACCGCCCAGCAGGTATTCGAGTTGGCCGAAGCCGGCTCGGAACTGGTGCGCATCACGGTGAACTCCCCCGAGGCAGCAGCGGCGGTCGCCGAGGTGCGCCAACGCCTCGACGACATGGGCTGCAACGTGCCGCTGGTGGGCGACTTCCACTTCAACGGCGAGCGTCTGCTGCGCGACTATCCCGATTGCGCGCGTGCCCTGGCGAAGTACCGCATCAACCCCGGCAACGTCGGCAAGGGCGCCAAGGGCGACGACAAGTTCGCCTACATGATCCGTGCCGCCATCGAGTACGACAAGCCGGTGCGTATCGGCGTCAACTGGGGCAGTTTGGACCAGGCCCTGGCGGTACGGTTGATGGACGAGAACAGCCGCCGTGCCGAGCCGCTGGCACCGGACGCGGTAATGCGCGAGGCGCTGATCGTGTCGGCGCTGGAGAGCGCGGGTAAGGCGATGGAACTGGGGCTGCCGGCCGACAAGATCATCCTGTCGTGCAAGGTCAGTCATGTGCAGGACCTGATTTCGGTGTACCGCGATCTTGGCCGGCGCTGCGATTTTCCGCTGCACCTGGGCCTGACCGAGGCCGGCATGGGCTCGAAGGGCATCGTCGCCTCGACCGCGGCGCTGTCGGTGTTGCTGCAGGAAGGCATTGGCGACACCATCCGCATCTCGCTGACCCCGGCGCCGGGCGAGTCGCGCAACCGGGAAGTGGTGGTGGCGCAGGAAATCCTGCAGACCATGGGGCTGCGCTCGTTCACCCCGCTGGTGACTGCCTGCCCCGGCTGCGGCCGCACCTCCAGCACCTTCTTCCAGGAGTTGGCGGACAGCATCCAGAGCTATCTGCGCGAGCAGATGCCGGTGTGGCGCCTGCAATACCCGGGCGTCGAAGACATGAAAGTGGCCGTGATGGGCTGCGTGGTGAACGGCCCGGGCGAGAGCAAGCTGGCCGATATCGGCATTTCCCTGCCGGGCACCGGCGAAGTGCCGGTGGCGCCGGTCTATGTCGACGGCGAGAAGAACGTGACCCTGAAGGGCGATACCATCGCCGCCGATTTCAAGGCGCTGGTCGACGATTACGTGCGCACCCGCTACGGCGAAGGCGGGGCCAAGCGCCGCGAGGCCGCCGTGCGCACGATACCGATCAAGACGGTCGGCTGAACCGAATAAAGACTGAGAAGAAGCGAGCAATGACGCAAAAGATCCAGGCCATTCGCGGCATGAACGACGTGCTGCCGGCCGATTCGCACCAGTGGGAGTATTTCGAGAACATCCTGCGCGGCTGGCTGGCCGATTACGGCTACCAGAACATCCGCACGCCGATCGTCGAGGAAACCCGGCTGTTCGTGCGTTCCATCGGCGAAGTGACCGATATCGTCGAGAAGGAAATGTATTCCTTCACCGACAGCCTGAACGGCGACAGCCTGACGCTGCGCCCGGAGGGCACCGCCGGCACCCTGCGTGCCGTGGTCGAGCACAACCTGCTGTACAACGCCACGCAGCGTCTGTGGTACATGGGCCCGATGTTCCGTCACGAGCGTCCGCAGAAGGGGCGCTATCGTCAGTTCCACCAGATCGGTATCGAGGCGCTGGGCTTTGCCGGGCCGGATATCGACGCCGAAATCATCCTGATGACGGCCGACCTGTGGAAGCGCCTGGGCCTGGCCGACAGCGTGGAACTGCAGCTCAACACCCTGGGCAACAAGGACGAGCGTGCGGCACACCGCGAGGCGCTGATTGCCTATCTCGAGCGCCATCACGACATGCTGGACGAGGACGGCAAGCGCCGCCTCTACAGCAACCCGCTGCGCGTGCTGGATACCAAGAACCCGGCATTGCAGGAAATCTGCAACGCCGCGCCGCGTCTCACCGACTATCTGGGCGATGAGTCGCGTGCCCATTACGAGGGCTGGAAAGCAATGATCGACGGCCTCGGCATCCGCTACGTGGAGAATCCGCGTTTGGTGCGCGGGCTCGACTACTATAACCAGTCGGTGTTCGAATGGGTGACCACCGAGCTGGGAGCGCAAGGTACGGTGTGTGCCGGTGGTCGTTACGATGGTCTGGTCGAGCAACTCGGCGGCAAGCCGGCTCCCGGCATCGGCTTCGGCATGGGCCTGGAGCGGGTGATGCTGCTGTTGCAGGAAAAGAACCGCCTGCCGGCATCGCGCGGCGTGGACGTCTACCTGGTGCAACAGGGTGCTGGCGCGCCGCTGTACGCCATGCAGCTGGCGGCCAGCCTGCGTGCCGCCGGCTTGTCGGTGATTCAGCACTGCGGCGAAGGCAGTTTCAAGTCGCAAATGAAAAAGGCCGACGGCTGCGGCGCGCAGTTTGCCGTGATCGTCGGTGAAAACGAAGTGGCCAACGCCACGGCGGTGGTCAAGCCGTTGCGCCTCGAGGCCGCTCAGGAAACCGTCGCGCTGGCGGCGGTGGCCGAAACCATCACCCGAATCAAGGCTTGAAAACATAAGGGGGAACGCGATGGCGTTCGACTTGCAAGAACAAGAACAGATCGACGAGCTGAAGGCCTTCTGGGCGCAGTGGGGCAAGTGGATCTCGGCGGCGGTGTTGGCGGCGGCGCTGGGCTACCTGGGTACCAAGGGCTGGACCTACTACCAGCAGTCGCAGGCCGAGAAGGCCTCGGCCGTCTACGACGAGGTGGCGGGCGCGGCGCAGGCGGGCGACCTGGGTAAGATGAAGAGCTCGATGGCAGTGTTGCAGAGCGATTACGGGCGCACCGCCTACGCCAGCCGTGCCGCCTTGCTGGCGGCCAAGACCGCCTTCGACAAGCAGGATCTGGCCTTGGCCAAATCGCAGCTGACTTGGGCCGTGGAGCATGCCAAGGAGCCTGCCTTGCAGGCGGTAGCTCGCCTGCGTCTGGCGGCGGTGCTGCTCGATGAAAAGCGCTACGACGCCGCCATTGCCGAGCTGAGCCAGGAGCATGTCAGTGCCTACGATGCCCTGTTTCTCGACCTGAAAGGCGATGTTTACGCCGCCAAGGGCGACAGCAAAGCCGCGCGTGACCAGTACCGCTCGGCCTTGGCCAAGCTGGCGGGGGATTCGCCCAACCGCCAGTATATTCAGACCAAACTTGATGCCCTGGGAGGCTGAGCGATGCGCTGTCGTGTACTGGTTTCTGCCCTGATTTCCGCCAGCGTGCTGTCTGGCTGCGCCAGCTGGTTTACCAGCTCCACACGTGTCGAGCCGACGCCGTTGCAGGCGGTGCGCGTGGAGCAGCCGCTCAAGCTCAAATGGTCCGACTCGGTCGGCGATGTCGCTCATGGCGGTTTCCTGCCGGTCTACCAGAACGGCAACGTGGTGGTGGCCGAGGCCCGTGGCCACATTGAGGTATTCGACGCCCTGAGCGGGCGCAAGGTCAGCGAACTGGCTCTCAAGCGCGAGCTGAGTGCCGGCCCCGGCGTGACCGACACGCTGGTGCTGGTGCCGACCACCGATGGCCGCTTGCTGGCGGTCGATCGCTCCAGCGGCGCGGTCCGCTGGGAACAGACGCTGACCAGCCTGGCACTGGAAGCGCCGCAGGCCGGCAGCGAGGTGGTCACGGTGCGCACCAACGACGGCCGGGTAACCGGCTTCGCTTTGGCCGACGGCAAGCAGCTGTGGTCGGTGTCCCGTGTCTTGCCGCAGCTGACGGTGGAAAACAATGGCTCGCTGCAGCGTGCCGGGGACGAGGCCATCCTGGCCGGCCAGGCCGGTGGCCGTCTGGTGGTATTGAGCCCGAAGAACGGCAACGTGTTGTGGGAGGCCAGCGTGGCCAGTCCGCGCGGGGCCACCGAACTGGAACGCGTCACCGACGTGGTGTCGCGCCCGGTGTTCGACGCCGGCCAGGTGTGCGCCGTGGCGTTCCAGGGGCGGGTGGCCTGCTTCGAGGCGCGCGGCGGCAACCTGCTGTGGGCGCGTGACGTGTCGTCCAGCCACGGGCTGGCGGTCGATGCGCGCAATGTGTATGTCACCGGCGATGATGGCAGTCTGTGGGCGTTCGACCGCAGTACCGGCCGCAACATCTGGAAGCTGGATGATCTGAAGTATCGCAACGTGTCGGGTCCGGCCATGCTGGGCCGCTACGTGCTGGTGACGGATGGCGAAGGGTATGCCCATCTGGTCGCCGCTGACAGCGGCCGCATCGTGGGTCGCACCAAGGTCGGGACCGAACGTCTGACCGGACAACCGGTATCGCTGGGCGATACGGCGCTGGTATTAGGCCGTAACGGTCGCTTGGCCATGCTGTCACTGGAATAAAGCAGTCTCTTGATGAAACCAACTGTAGCCCTGGTCGGCCGACCCAACGTCGGCAAATCGACCCTCTTCAACCGCCTGACCCGCAGCCGGGATGCCTTGGTGGCGGATCAGCCGGGTCTGACCCGCGATCGTCATTACGGCCATGGCCGCGTCGGCGACAAGCCTTACCTGGTGGTCGACACCGGTGGCTTCGAGCCGGTCGTGGACGAAGGCATCCTGTTCGAAATGGCCCGCCAGACCCTGCAGGCGGTCGACGAGGCCGATGCCATCGTGTTTCTGGTCGACGGCCGCACCGGCATCACGCCGCAGGACAAGATCATTGCCAATCGCCTGCGCCAGAACGATCGCCCGGTATTCCTGGTGGTCAACAAGGCCGAGGGCATCAGCCAGTCGATCGCCGGGGCCGAGTTCCACGAGCTGGCGCTGGGCGAGCCCTTGGCGATCTCGGCTGCACACGGCGACGGCGTGCGCGAGCTGATGGAGATGGTGCTCGAGCCGTTCCCGGCCGCCACCGACGAGAAGGAGGTGCGCCATCCCAAGTTCGCCGTGATCGGCCGCCCCAACGTCGGCAAGTCGACGCTGGTGAACGCCATCTTGGGCGAAGAGCGGGTGATCGCGTTCGACCAGGCTGGAACCACACGCGACAGCATCTACATTGATTTCGAGCGCGACGACCACACCTATACCATCATCGATACGGCCGGGGTGCGCCGCCGTGGCAAGGTCAACGAGACCATCGAGAAGTTTTCGGTGATCAAGACCATGAAGGCCATCGAGGATGCCAATGTGGCCGTTCTAGTGCTGGATGCCCAGCTCGATATCTCGGAGCAGGATGCCACCATCGCCGGCTTTGCGCTGGAGGCGGGGCGGGCGCTGGTGGTGGCGGTCAACAAGTGGGACAACATCGATACCGAGCAGAAGGAACTGGTCAAGCGCGAGATCGCGCGCAAGCTGGGTTTCCTCGACTTTGCCAAGTTCCATTTCATCTCGGCCATCGAGGGGCGCGGCATCGCCGACCTATTCAAGTCGATCGACGAAGCCTACCGCGCCGCCATGGTCAAGCTGGCAACGCCCAAGCTGACTCGGGTGCTGGAGGTGGCGGTTGAGCGCCAGGCGCCACCGCGGGTCGGGCAGGTGCGGCCGAAAATGCGTTATGCTCACCAAGGCGGCATGAATCCGCCGATTATCGTGATCCATGGCAACGCGTTGACCAAGGTGCCGGATAGTTACACCCGTTACCTGGAACATACCTTCCGCAAAGTGTTCAAATTGCAAGGAACACCGTTGCGGGTGCAGTTCAAGTCGGCGGAAAACCCGTTCGACAGCGAGAAGGAAAGCAAGGGCGGCAAGCCCGGCAAGCTGGTGACGCTGGGCAAGAAGGGCAAGCTGCGCAACAAGCCTTGAGGCGCGTCGCTGGCCGTTTTGGACCGGATTGTCGCCGTGTTGGCCGCAGTGTGGCCGGGAGTCTCCGGCCTGAGAGGTGCCGAATAGTTTCCGGGCTGCGGCGGTGTTCACACCGCCGCGGCTCGCCTGTCTGTTGAAACTGGTTCGTAGTACGCCCGCCGCTTTTCTGCTAGAAAGATAGCTGGTTCTAGTGGTCGGGCTGATACAAGATTTTCAATACAACAATCATCGATTCGGAGAAAACGAATGAGCTCTAAAGGGCAAATGTTACAAGACCCGTTCCTGAACACCCTGCGCAAGGAACATGTGCCGGTGTCCATTTATCTGGTTAACGGTATCAAACTGCAAGGCCAGGTCGAGTCTTTTGACCAGTATGTGGTCCTCTTGAAAAACACGGTAACCCAGATGGTTTACAAGCATGCCATCTCCACCGTCGTGCCGGCCCGCCCGGTATCCATTCCGCACGAGCAGCCTGCTACTCAGAAGTCCGAGCAGCAAGACGCTTGATTGCTTACGCAAACCCCGAAAGGTTGGCCGGGTTCCCCATGAACGGGGGCCTTCCAGCCTTTCTTTTTGTGAGTCCGGTTATCTCAGGTGTTTGACCGTCCCGATTTAGGTGATCAGGCCATCATCGTGTGCCTGGATTTCGGTGACCCCGATTTCCAGGAAAACGTTGATGAGTGCGTCGATCTCGTCAAGAGTGCTGGCGTCGAAGTCATGGGTCTGATCCATGGCAAGCGCCAGCGTCCCGATGCGGCCCTCTTTGCAGGCAAGGGCAAGGTCGAGGAAATCGCGGCGCTGGTGCGCGCGACTTCGGCCAACGTGGTGATCTTCAACCATCAGCTCTCGCCCGGTCAGGAGCGCAACATCGAGCGCGTGCTGCAATGCCGGGTGATCGACCGCTCCAGTCTGATTCTGGACATCTTCGCCCAGCGCGCGCGCAGCCATGAGGGCAAACTGCAGGTCGAACTGGCGCAATTGTCGCATCTGGCGACACGACTGGTGCGCGGCTGGACCCACCTGGAGCGGCAGAAGGGCGGTATCGGCCTGCGCGGTCCGGGTGAAACCCAGCTGGAAACCGACCGCCGCTTGCTCGGCAACCGCGTGAAGCTGCTGAAAACGCGGCTGGAGCAGGTGCAGAAGCAGCGCAAGACGCAGCGCCGCGGGCGCCTTCGCAACGGCATCGCCTCGGTGTCGATCGTGGGCTACACCAACGCCGGCAAGTCGACGCTGTTCAACGCGCTGACCAAGGCCAAGAGCTACGCCGCCGACCAGCTGTTTGCAACGCTGGACACCACCAGCCGCAAGCTGTACCTGAACGAGCAGGCCTCGATCGTGGTGTCCGACACGGTGGGCTTCATCCGCGATCTGCCGCATACGCTGGTGGCAGCGTTCCGCGCCACGCTGGAAGAAACCGTGCAGGCCGATCTGTTGCTGCACGTGGTCGATTCGGCCAACCCGATGCGCGACATGCAGATCGAAGAGGTCAACCGCGTGCTGGAGGAAATCGGCGCCGACGAGATTCCACAGCTGATCGTCTGGAACAAGAGCGATCTGCGTGGACTGGAGCCGCTCATCGAGCGCGACGCCGACAACCTGCCGCAGGCGGTGCGGGTTTCGGCGCTGACCGGGGACGGCCTGGAACTCCTGCGCGAGGCTCTTGCTGAACGGGTGCAGCTGCTTGCCCCCCTCACCCTAGCGAAGATAGAAACAATAATGTCGCAGCATGATCCCAAGTGGGGACGGCGTCCGAACGACGGACCGCCGGACCTTGACGAACTGTTCCGTAAACTCAACCAGAAACTGGCCCGCCTGCTGGGGGCCAAGCCGTCCGGCAAGGCACCGGAGCCGCGCGCCGCGTTCAAGGGTGGCGTCGGCGCCGCATTGGGCGTGGTGGTGGCGCTGTGGCTGGCCAGCGGCTTTTACGTGGTGGATGCGCGCGAAGAGGGCGTGGTGCTGCGTCTGGGGCGTTATCACCACACCACTGAAGCGGGGCTGCAGTGGCACCTGCCGTACCCGTTCGAGAAGGTGGAGATCGTCAATCTGACCGAGGTGCGCAGCATCGAGGTGGGCTACCGCAGCAGCGCCAAGAACCGGGTGCCGGAAGAGTCGCTGATGCTGACCGAGGACCAGAACATCATCGATGTGCAGCTCTCGGTACAGTACGACGTGCGCGACGCCAGGGCGTTCCTGTTCAACAATGCCACCGGCGATCGCGACGCCAAGGACATCGTCAAGCAGGCCGCCGAGACCGCGATCCGCGAGATTGTCGGCCGCAACAAGGTCGACTTCGTGCTCAACGAGGGGCGCGCCCAGATCGCGGCGGAAACGCAGCGACTGATCCAGAGCGTGGTCGACCGCTACGCCCTGGGCGTGCACATCGCCAAGGTGAACATCAACGACGTGCAGCCGCCGGGAGAGGTGCAAGCGGCGTTCGAGGACGCGGTCAAGGCGGGCCAGGACAAGGACAAGCTGCGCAACGAGGGGCTGGCCTACGCCAACGACGTGGTGCCCAAGGCCGAGGGCCTGGCCGCTCGCCTGACCGAGGAGGCCGAAGCCTACAAGCAGCGCGTCGTGGCGCGCGCCGAGGGCGATGCCGCCCGCTTCAAGCAGGTGTTGTCCGAGTACAACAAGGCGCCCAAGGTCATGCGCGACCGGCTCTACTTCGACATGATGCAGCAGATCATGACCAGCAGCAGCAAGGTGCTGGTGGACCAGAAGGGGGGCAGCAACCTGCTTTACCTGCCGCTCGACAAGCTGATCCAGTCGACCGGACCGGGCAACGGTGCCGCGGCCGCTCCGGCCAGCCCGGCCCCCGCGGCGCCGGCGCCTTCCCGTGCCGAACCGAGCGCACCGCCTGCTGCGGCCACTCCGCCGCGGGAAGGACGGGATGTGACCCGGGGACGTGACATGTTCGGAGCGGAGCGCTAAGCGATGGAAAAAATGGTATCTGTAGTCGTGGCGATCGGCGGCCTGCTGTTGCTGGCCAGCCTGTCGCTGTTTACCGTTGACCAGCGCCAGTTCGCCCTGCTGTTCCAGTTTGGCGAAGTGGTGAAGATCGTTACGCAGCCGGGAATCCACTTCAAGGTGCCGCTGATGCAGGATGTGCGCTATTTCGACCGTCGGGTGCAGACCATCGACGCCGAGACGCCGGAACTGTTCAATACGCGCGAGAAGAAGAACGTGCTGGTCGACAGTTTCGTGAAGTGGCGCGTGATCAACGTCGAGCAGTTCTACAAGAGCGTCGGCGGCAACGAGGCGGCGGCCGTGGCGCGTCTGCGACAGACCATCAACGACGGCCTGCGCGCCGAATTCGGCCAGAAGACCGTTGCGGACGTCATTTCCGGGCAGCGTGACCAAGTCATGGAGGTTGTTCGCAAGCGTGCAGACGCGGATGCGCGTAAAATCGGCGTAGAAATTCTCGATGTGCGCTTAAAGCGCGTCGATTTTCCGGATAAAATCAGCAGTTCGGTCTACGACCGCATGCAGTCCGAGCGCCGCACCGTGGCCAGTCAGCTGCGCAGCGAGGGTGCCGCCGATGCCGAGCGCATCCGCGCCGAAGCCGACCGCAAGCGGGAGGTGACCCTGGCGGAAGCCTATAACAAGGCGCAGCAGGCCAAGGGCGAGGGTGATGCCAAGGCGGCGGCGATCTACGCCGAAGCCTACGGCAAGAACCCCGAGTTCTACGCCTTCTGGCGCAGCATGGATGCCTACAAGGAGTCGTTCAAGAACAAGAGCGACGTGCTGGTGCTGGATCCGTCCAGCGAGTTCTTCCGTTATCTGAAGAGCCCGCAGGTGGCCGGCAAGGCCAAATAACAATCTGACGATAATCGTGACCGGCCGAGATGTTTTCGGCCGGTTTGCTGACGGCAAGGCGGGGCAACCACCCCCGCCTTTTATTCTGTACTGAGTACTTATGCGTAACTGGCTGCTCCCCGAACATATTGCAGATATCCTGCCCGCCACCGCGCGCCAGGTCGAATCGGCCAAGGCTGCCATGCTGGAGCTGTTCCGCACGGCCGGCTACGAGCTGGTGTTGCCACCGCTGATCGAATACGCCGATGCCCTGGTGTCGGAAGGCGACAGCGCGCTGGATATCAAGACCTTCAAGCTGGACGATCATCTGTCCGGCCGCCAGCTCGGCCTGCGCGCCGACATTACCCCGCAGGTGGCGCGTATCGATGCCCATCTGCTGTCCAACCGCACCGGCGTCACCCGGCTGTGCTATGCCGGCAGCGTGGTGCACGCCCGCCCGAGCGGCCTGATGAGTTCGCGCGAGCCCTTGCAGGTCGGGGCCGAGCTGTACGGCTACGCCGGCATCGAGGCCGACCTCGAGATCATCGAGCTGATGCTGGCCACGCTGCGTCAGGTCGGGGTCGACAAGCTGCGCCTGGACGTCGGTCACATCGCCATCTTCCGCGGCCCGGCCGCGGCGGCAGGCCTCGCGGCCGAAGACACGCGCGAGCTGTTCGGTGCCTTGCAGTCCAAGGACATCGCCACGGTGCGCGAATTGGTGGCCGAGGTCGCCGAGCCGTACAAGAGCGCCTTCCTCGCCTTGCCGGAGCTGTATGGCCCGCGCCAGGTGCTCGACAAGGCCCGCACCCGGCTGCCGTCGCTGCCGGAAGTGGAGCTGGGGCTGATGCAGCTCACCGCGATCGCCAACGCGCTGGACGGGCAGGTGGAGCTGAGCTTCGATCTGGCCGAGTTGCGTGGCGATTTCTACCACACCGGCCTGATGTTTGCCGCCTACGCCCCCGGCTGGTCCGAGGCGCTGGCGCGCGGTGGACGTTACGACAACGTCGGCCGCAAGTTCGGCCGGGCTCGCCCGGCGACCGGCTTCAGTCTCGACCTGCGCGATCTGGTGCGCATCCTGCCCGAGCGCGACGCCGCGCAGGGCATCCGCGTGCAGGCGCGCGACCTGGCCGCCGCGCGTGACGCCGTGGCCGCGCTGCGTGCCGGCGGCGAGCGGGTCATCATCGATTACCTGGGGGAATCGGCCGTGGCGCTGGATTGCGACCGCGAGCTGGTCTTGGCCGCCGATGGCTGGCAGGTGGTTCCGTTTAACTGAGTTTTAGTGTTTGACAGAGAAGAGGTTCTTTCCAATGTCCAAGAACGTTGTCGTGATCGGTACCCAGTGGGGTGACGAAGGCAAGGGCAAGATCGTTGACTGGTTGACCGATCACGCCCGTGGCGTGGTGCGTTTCCAAGGTGGTCACAACGCCGGCCACACCCTGGTGGTGGGTGGCAAGAAGACCGTGCTGCGCCTGATCCCGTCCGGCATCCTGCGCGAAGGCGTGGACTGCTTCATCGGCAACGGCGTGGTGCTGTCGCCGGAGGCGCTGCTGAAGGAGATCGACGAGCTGGAAAGCGCCGGCATCGACGTGGCTTCGCGCCTGAAGATCGCCGAGAACTGCACGCTGATCATGCCGTACCACGTGGCACTGGACCAGGCGCGTGAAGCGGCCAAGGGCGCCGGCAAGATCGGCACCACCGGTCGCGGCATCGGCCCGGCCTACGAAGACAAGGTGGCGCGCCGCGCGCTGCGCGTGATCGACCTGTTCGATGCCGAGCTCTTCGCCGCCAAGCTGAAGGAAAACCTCGACTACTACAACTTCCAGCTGACCCAGTACTTCAAGTCCGAGCCGGTGGACTTCACGTCCACGCTGGAAACCACCATGCAGCTGGCCGAGCGCATCAAGCCGATGGTGGCCGACGTGTCGCGCACGCTGTACGAGCTGAACAAGGCCGACGTGCCGCTGCTGTTCGAGGGCGCCCAGGGCACGCTGCTCGACATCGACCATGGCACCTACCCGTTCGTGACCTCGTCCAACTGTGTGGCCGGTGCGGCCGCTCCGGGTGCCGGCGTGGCGCCGCAGATGCTCAACTACGTGCTGGGCATCGTCAAGGGCTACACCACCCGTGTCGGTTCCGGCCCGTTCCCGACCGAGCAGGAAAACGACATCGGCGCCTTCCTTGCCAAGCGCGGTAACGAGTTCGGCTCGGTGACCGGCCGTCCGCGTCGTTGCGGCTGGTTCGACGCCGCCGCGCTGAAGCGCTCGATCCAGATCAACGGCGTGTCCGGCCTGTGCGTGACCAAGCTCGACGTGATGGACGGCCTGGAAGAGATCCTGCTGTGCGTCGGTTACAAGATCGACGGCAAGGAAGTGGACATCCTGCCGTTCGGCTCGGAAGCCGTGGCCAAGTGCGAGCCGATCTACGAAACCATGCCGGGCTGGAGCGACTCCACCTTCGGTGTGAAGAAGTGGGAAGACCTGCCGGAAAACGCGCGCGCCTACCTGACCCGCATCGCCGAAATCTGCGAGGCGCCGGTCGACATCATCTCCACCGGCCCGGACCGCGAAGAGACCATCGTGATGCGTCACCCGTTCGGTCTGTAAGACTGTTGCGAGGTTGGCCGAAGAACGGACCCCACGGGGTCCGTTCTTGTATTTTCGACAAACCCCTTCTGCGAAACGGAAAGGGTTTGTCGTGTAACAGGAAGGCGGCGGATTGAATAACTGATCAGGAGCGGCCCGGCTTTGCCGGGTCCGGCAGAATCTGAACAAGGTACTTTGTCAGCCGCTTAAACGGACCCCACGGGGTCCGTTTTTTTTGCCCTCGTGTCGCCTTCCTGGCCGGCATTCGTCCCCGGTTGCGTTCCCGGGCCGGTTATTGTCGCCCCTGGCGGAGGCGGCGCACGGCTGAATCGGGTGGCGGCAGGGGCACGGCACTTTCTGTCAAATGAGTAAGGGCTATCCAACGTCATTTCTTTAAAAATGATTTAAATCACAATTCATCTATAGAAAAAAGTGAGGGGGGCACCTATAACGAGATCAATGTGGTTTCTGTCGTTAGTGTAGTAATAAATTGTGAAAACTTGGAGTGTCAGCAGCGAGGGGCGCTGAAAGATGCCCCAGGCTCCAAGACGGCTGGAAGGAGCGAGGGCGTGGAGGCAGAGCGGGTGTCCTGTGTTATGAAACACCGCCTGGAGCGAGGCTTTACCTTGCTGGAGCTGCTGGTGGTGATGGTGATCATCGGCCTGCTGGCGGGCTATGTCGCCCCGCGTTACTTCGCCCAGGTGGGCAAGGCGGAGGTCAAGACGGCGCGTGCGCAGATCGATGCGCTGGAGAAGGCCCTGGACCAATACCGCCTCGACACGGGCCATTATCCCTCTTCTGAACAGGGCCTGAATGCGCTCTATACCCGGCCCAGCGACGAGCCCAAATGGGAGGGGCCGTACTTGAAGAAGGGGTTCCGCTGGATCCGTGGGGCACTGCCTATCAGTACCGCAAGCCGGGTGAGCACGGTGAATACGATCTGTTCAGCTACGGCAAGGATGGGCAAGCCGGTGGCAGCGGCGAGGATGCTGACATCGGCAACTGGTAGGACGACAGCTCATGCGCTTCGAGATAAAAGCGGTCAAGAACAGTGGCGAGGTGACCTTACTGGCGCTGGAAGCCCTCAACGACGGCGAGGCCGTCAACCAGGTCAAGAGCCAGGGCTACACGGTGCTGGCGATCAAGCAGAAGTCGTCGTCTCTCGCCCTGCCGACGCTGAAACATAGCCGCTTCCAGCTATTGCTGTTTACCCAGGAACTGCTGTCGCTGCTGGAGGCCGGGCTGGCGCTGGTCGAGGCGATCGAAGCGCTCAACGAGAAGGAGCCGCGGCCGGAATCGCGCCGGGTGCTGGAGCGTCTGATCCAGCGCCTGTACGAAGGCCAGACCTTGTCGGTGGCGTTGCAGCAGTTCCCCGACATCTTTCCGCCGCTCTATCTGGCCACGGTACGAGCCAGTGAAAAGACCGGCGATCTGGAAGACGCGCTGGGTCGTTACGTGGCGTACCAGACGCAGGCCGACCTGGTGCGCAAGAAAATGATCAACGCGTCCATCTACCCCGGCTTGCTGATCACCGTCGGCTGCCTGGTGCTGGTATTCCTGCTGTCCTATGTAGTGCCGCGCTTCGCTCACGTCTACGAGGCGATGGGTACCGAACTGCCGCTGTTCTCCCGCTTGCTGCTGGCTTGGGGGCAACTGATCGAAGCCCATGCCATCACCCTGTTGCTGGCGCTGCTCGCCGTGCTGGGGGGGAGCGTGTACCTGTTCTCGCTGGCGGGGGTGAAGCGCTGGATCGGCACGACGCTGTGGAAGATTCCCGCCGTCGGCCAGCGCATGCGGATTTACCAGTTGGCCCGCTTCTACCGCATGTTGGGCATGCTGCTGACCGGCGGGACGCCGGTGGTGCAGGCGCTGGGGATGGTGTCCGGTCTGCTGCAGGCCTCGCTGCGCGAACAGTTGCTGCAGGCCGCCCGCGACATCCGCGAGGGACGCTCGATTTCCCTCGCCATGAGCAGCAACGGCCTGACCACCTCGGTGGCGCTGCGCATGCTGCGGGTGGGCGAACGCACCGGTCAGATGGGCGGCATGATGGAGCGCATCGCCAGTTTCTACGAAGAGGAAATGGCGCAGGCGGTGGAACGCTTCACGCGCCTGTTCGAGCCGGCGCTGATGGCCTTTATCGGGCTGGTGATCGGCGGAGTCGTCATCCTGATGTACCTGCCGATATTCGAGCTGGCCGGGAGTATCCAATGAGCAGCGATCTGTCCCCCATGCCGGAGGCGCCGGCCCGCTTCACGCCCGAACAGCTGCAGCAGGCCCGCGAGGAGGCGCGCCGTCGCGAGCGTTCCGCGCTGGACGTGCTGGAAGAGCACTCCGGCCTGACCCATGAACACTTCGTGCTGAGTCTGGCCGAGACCTTCCGTTATCCGGCCCTGACCATGGCCGATCTCGATGCCCTGCAGCCGGCGTTCGACGTCATTCCCTACGCCGAGGCGGTGCGTCACGAGTGCCTGGCGTGTCGCGACGGCGAGGGCGATCTGCTGGTGCTGTTCGCCGACCCGCTCAACGCCGATCTGCAGGCCTGGGCCGACCACGTCGTCGCTCGTCCGGCGCGCTGGTGTCTGGTGCATCGGACCGACCTGAGCGCCTTCCTGACGCGCCAGGAGGCGTCGTGGCGGGCGGTGGACGTGTTGCTGGCCGGCGGAGCCGACCAGGCCGCCGCGACCTCCCTGGTGGAGGACATTTCCTACAAGTCGATCAGTGAAGACACCAGCCAGGTGGTCAAGCTGGTGCACTCCATCATCTACGACGCCCTGAAGGTGGGGGCCAGCGATATCCACCTCGAGAGCGACGGCGCGGGGCTGGTGATGAAGTACCGCATCGACGGCGTGCTGGACGCCGTCGGCAGCCTGAACGGCATCGATCTGGCCGAGCAGGTGGTGTCGCGCGTCAAGGTGATGTCCGATCTCGATATCGCCGAGCGGCGCGTGCCGCAAGACGGCCGCTTCAAGATCGCCATCCAGGGACGCGAAGTGGATTTCCGCGTCTCGATCATGCCCAGCATCTTCGGCGAGGACGCCGTGCTGCGCATCCTGGACCGGCGCGCTCTGACCACCCAGCTGCAAGGGCTGCGGCTCGACAACCTGGGCTTCGACGCCGCGTCCATCGAGGAAGTCCGCCGCTACATCCAGGACCCCTACGGCATGGTGCTGGTGACCGGACCGACCGGGAGCGGCAAGACCACCACGCTGTACGCGGCGGTGACCGAAATCAACACCGGGCACGACAAGATCGTCACCATCGAGGACCCGGTCGAGTACCAGCTGTCCGGGGTGCTGCAGATCCAGGTCAACGAGAAGAAGGGGCTGACATTTGCCCGTGGCCTGCGTTCCATCCTGCGGCACGATCCGGACAAGATCCTGGTGGGCGAAATCCGCGATACCGAGACCGCGCAGATCGCGGTGCAGGCGGCGCTGACCGGCCACCTGGTGTTCACCACGGTGCACGCCAACAACGTGTTCGACGTGATCGGGCGCTTCGTTCATATGGGGGTCGATCCCTACAGCTTCGTTTCGGCGCTGAACTGCATCTTCGCCCAGCGCCTGGTGCGGCTGAACTGCCCGTACTGTTCCCAGGCGGATCAACCCGACGCCCAGCTGGTGGCGGCTTCCGGCCTGTCGCCCGAGCTGGCGGCGACGATCGAGTTCCGCCGCGGCCGCGGTTGCGGCCACTGCCGCGGCTCCGGCTACAAGGGCCGCAAGGCGATCGGCGAGATGCTGCGCCTGACCGACGAGATCCGCGAGCTGATCGTGGCACGCGAGCCGATACGGCACATCAAGGAGGTGGCGCGCCGCAACGGCACGCGCTTTCTGCGTCAGGCCGCGGTCGAGCTGGTGAAGCGCGGGGAAACCACTTTACAGGAAATCAACCGTGTTACTTTCGTTGAATGACCGGGTCAAGATGGCGCTGTGTCCGGACCGGGTGATCCTGATGCGGTTTTCCCATGGACTGCGTCCGCACCTGCTCGACAAGTGCATCGTGCCTTGTCCGGAGGCGGAGGCCGCGTCGGGCTGGCAAGCGGCGGTCGCGGTGTTGCGCGAGGCGCTGAAGGCGCCGGAGTGGCAGAAGGCGACGGCGACGCTGGTGATCTCCAACCACTTTGTGCGTTATCTGCTGATTCCCTGGAACGACCAGCTGAGCTCGGACGAAGAGTGGCGGGCGATGGTGCACCATTGTTTCCGCCAGGTCTACGGCGACGAGGCGGAGCGCTGGGAGTGCCGCTGGAGCGGCGGCGGCTTCGGCACGCCGCTGATCGCCAGCGCCATCGACCCGGAGCTGCTGCTGGCCCTGCATCAGGTGGCGCAGGAGAGCGGGGTGAAGCTGGACTCGGTACAGCCCTACCTGATGGCCGCCTTCAATCACTGGCGCCGCCGCATGGTCAGCGACAGCGGCTGCTTCCTGCTGACCGAGCCGGGGCGCATCGGGCTGGCCTGTTTCCACGATGGCCAGTGGGGCGGGCTGGTGTTCGAGCCCCTGCCGCCCACCGACGCCGCCACCGTGCTTCCCGAGTTGCTGCAGCGCATGTTGCTGCGCCTCGAGACGGGGGGGCACCACACGACATCTTCGCCTTCGCGGCCGAGGTGCCCGAGGCGGCGTGGCCGCAGACGGACGGGACGACCATCCGCTTGCTGCCACTGGAACCCCTGCCCGGACTGCCGCCGGAGGCCGGCGCCGAGTACGCCATGGCGCTGATGGGAGAGTGAACATGCACACGATCGAGCTGGACTATGTGCGCAAGCATGAAAAGCTCGCCGGCAAGGCCCTGCTGATGGTGCTGGCGGCGCTGTTGGTGCTGCTGCTGAGCGCCTGGTATTACCTCTCCGTCTCGCACGAGGTGGAGCGCCGGGCACAGCGGGTGGCCGACAACCGGCACACCCTGCAGCGGCTGCAGCCGGCGCGCGAGCGCCCGCGCGACAAGGGCCTCGATCAGGCGATCAACCAGGCCAACGCGGTCTGGCAGAGCCTGAACCAGCCCTGGCCGGCGTTGTTTTCCGCGCTGGAGCAGAGCAAGACCGACGACGTGGCGCTGCTGGCGGTCGAGCCCGATCCGCTCAAGCACAGCGTGCGCATCACCGCCGAGGTGAAGAAGCGCGAGGCGATGCTGAGCTACATCGAACGGCTGGAACAGCAGCCGGGGCTGGGCAGCGTGGTGCTGCTGGAGCATCACATCAATCAGCAGGATAACGAGAAGCCGTTCCGCTTCTCGGTGCTGGCGGCGTGGAAGCCCGAGCCATGAACACCCTGCTGCCACGCCTGCGTTACACCTTGCGGCAGCTGGGCTGGCCGGGTGCGCTATTGCTGGTCACCGTGCTGGGGGCGGGGCTGTTTCACCTCACCGTGACGCTGCCGCTGCAGCAGCGCGAGGCCGCCTTGCTGCAGCAAGGCCAGGAGCAGGAGCGCGACATCGCCCGGTTGCGCCAGGCGGCGCGCAAGCCCGAGCTCGGCCCGGAGCTGCGCCTGGCCCGTTTCTACCAGTCGTTCCCGCCGCGCGAGAGCGCGCCGGTCTGGCTGGAGAAGATCTATGCCGCCGCCGAGGCGCAGTCGCTGGTGTTGCCCAAGGGCGAGTACAAGATCTCCCCGGACAAGAGCGGCCGCTTGTGGCGCTACGAGATCAGCCTGCCGGTGAGCGGTTCGTATACCCGCTTGCGGGCGTTCCTGGCCCAGGTGCTAGAGGACAATCCGGCGGCGGTGCTGGCCGACCTGCGCCTGAGGCGCGAGAACATCGGCCAGGAGCAGCTGGACGCCACGGTCCGCCTGGTGGTGCTGCTACGGGGGGCATGAGCATGCTGTCGCAACGACAACGCTGGGCATTGCTGGGCGGGGCGCTGGCGCTCACCCTGCTGCTGGCCGTGTGGCCGGATGGCGGCGACGAGGGCTCCCGCGCGGTGGTCGGGGTCGAGCCGCGCAGCCATGCCGGCGCCAAGCCGCAGGATCAGGCGCCGGTGCTGCTGGCCATGAGCATCGACACGCTGCAGCGCAGCGCGGGCGCGGAGGGCGAGGACAAGGAGGTGAAGAATATCTTTGCCCGCCAGACCTGGTTCGTGCCGCCGCCGCCGCCCAAGCCGGCGCCGCCCGCGCCACCGCCCTTGCCGTTCAGCTATCTGGGCAAGGTGATCGACGGCAATCAGGTCACGGTGTTCGTGACGCAGGGGGATCGTAACCTGGCACTGAAAACGGGGGACGTCGTCGACGGGGTTTACCGGGTGGACAACATCGCGCCACCGACGATGACGTTCACTTTCCTGCCGCTGAGCATGCAGCAATCCCTGGAAATAGGGGGAGCAAATTGAAACGCTTACTCTTTCTCATGCTGGTCGCCCTGTCTGTCCTGGCCGGGTGCGCCAGCAACAAGTCCTTCGTCGAAGGCAAGCGGATGTTGGCCGAAGGCAAGGTGGAAGAAGGTTTCGCCCAGCTGGAGCAGGCGGTCAAGGAATCCCCCACCAATGCCGAATACAAGGCCTACCTGTTCAGCCAGCGCGAGCGTACCGTCAACCAGTGGCTGGCGCAGGCGGTGACGGCGCAGCTGAACGGCAACTTCGACGAGGCCGAGGCCGGCTATCGCCGCATCCTCAAGATCGACCCATATAACCAGCGCGCCAACTCCGGGCTGGACAGCCTCGGCCATGGACCGTCGCCACAGCAAGCTGCTGGACGACGCCCGGGCCCTGCAGCAGAAGGGGGCGGTGGATCAGGCCATGGCGCTGGTGGGGCAGGTGCTGGCCGACAATCCGCGCCACCGCGAGGCCAGGATTCTGCAGCGCAAGCTCAACGAGGCGAAGCCGCGCGACACGCTGGCCAGCCCGCAGCTCAAGTCGGCGCTGTCGCGGCCGATCACGCTGGAGTTCCGCGATGCGGCGCTGAAGGCGGTGTTCGAGGTGATTTCGCGCACCTCCGGCATCAACTTCGTGTTCGACAAGGACGTGCGGCCCGATCTCAAGGCCACCATCTTCGTGCGCAACAGCACCATCGAGGACGCCATCCAGCTGCTCTTGGTGACCAATCAGCTCGACCGGCGCGTCCTCAACGACAACACCATCATGGTGTACCCCAACAATCCGGCGAAGCAGAAGGATTACCAGGAGCTGGTGATCAAGAATTTCTATCTCGCCAACGCCGAGGCCAAGGACACCGCCAACCTGATTCGCGCCCTGCTCAAGACGCGCGACGTGTTCGTCGACGACAAGCGCAACCTGGTGGTGATGCGCGACACGCCGGAGGCGGTCAAGGTGGCCGAACGGCTGATCGCCTCGCAGGACCTGGCCGAGCCGGAGGCGATCCTGGATGTCGAGGTGGTCGAGGTCAACCGGGCGCGTCTGCAGAGCCTGGGGATCGATTGGCCGAGCCAGGTGGGGTATGGCCTGTTGAACGGCGGCACCAGCACGCAGACCGGCACCGTGACCAACCCGACGACCGGTGCCGTCACGCCGATCGTCACGCCGGGGGTGGCGGCGACGGTGGCCAGCGGGGTGATCAACCTGCGCAACAATCCGCTCGGCCTGACCACGTTCATCGCCAACCCGGCCCTGGTGCTCCACTTGCAGGCCCAGGATACCGACGCCAACGTGCTGGCCAACCCGCGCATCCGCGTCAAGAACCATGAAAAGGCCAAGATCCACATCGGCGACAAGGTGCCGGTGTTCACCAGTACCGCCGTGGTCAACGCCGGTATCGCGCAGTCGGTGTCCTATCTCGATGTCGGGGTCAAACTGGAGGTGAAACCGAGCATCGGCCTGGACGACGACGTGACCATCGACGTCGGGCTGGAAGTCAGCAGCATCGTCAAGCAGGTGGACTTTGGCACCAGCACCGCCTATCAGATCGGCTCGCGCGCCGCCGATACCACGCTGCGCCTGCGCGATGGCGAAACCCAGGTGCTGGCCGGGCTGATCCAGGACGAGGACCGCCGCTCCATCACCAAGATTCCGGGGCTGGGCGATCTCCCCATCGTGGGGCGCCTGTTCTCCAGCAACAACGACACCCGTTCCAAGTCCGAAATCGTGCTGCTGATCACCCCGCATATCGTGCATAACCTGGACCTGCCCGACCGGCAGATTTCGGAATTCCGCGCCGGTACCGAAAGCAGCATCGGCGGCATGGGGGCGGTAGTGGGGGGGAGCACCCACGAGCGCACCATCTCCCGTGGTTCCGGGCGTACCGGCTGAAGCCCCGGCTGCGCCGGCCGCTCCGGCTCCGACGGCGCCGAGCGCGCCGAGCGCGCCGGCCATGGTGCCGATACCCGGCATCGTGCCGTATCAATCGGCGCCGCCCAGCCAGCCAGCGGCCCCGGCCGCACCGGCCAAGTAAGCGTGGCGGGCGGAGGAGGGCGATGAGGTGACACCGATCCAGCCATCGCGCCGCACTCGTCTCGGCAGCGGCGGGTTCACGCTGATCGAGATGATGGTGACGGTCGCCATCGTCGCCCTGCTGGCCAGCGTCGCCGTGCCGATGGCCGAACTCGCGGTACAGCGCGAGAAAGAGCAGGAACTGCGTCTGGCCCTGACCCAGATTCGGGAGGCCATCGACGCCTACAAGAAGGCGGTGGACGAGGGGCGTATCCCCAAGGCGGCCGACGAGTCCGGCTACCCGAAGACGCTGGAGATCCTGGTGGAGGGGGTGCCCGACCCCAAGGACCCCGACAAGAAGAAAATGTTCTACTTCCTGCGCCGCATTCCGCGCGACCCGATGGCCCGCGACGATGCCCTGGTCGCCGCCGCCGATACCTGGGGCAAGCGCAGTTACGCCAGCCCCGCCGACGCGCCGGAAGAGGGCGACGATGTCTACGATGTCTACTCGAAGACGGAGGCGCGCGGGCTGAACGGCATTCCCTACCGGCAATGGTGACGCGACCCCTCGGCGTTGCCGCCGCTCGGGCAAGGGCGTCGGGCCGGTGCGCGGGGAGCGACCGGGTGGACGACAAACTCTGCGGTGCGGCGCCAGCCCTGGCTGACGCCACGCCATCGACAAGCTGGGTGCATGGGATGAAACAGGACAAGCGATGCGGTGGGCGCCGGCGTTATCGACGCGGCTTCACTCTGATCGAATTGATGGTGGTGATGAGCATCATCGCCCTGCTGCTGACCATTGCCGTGCCGCGCTACCTGAGCAGCCTGGAGCGCTCCAAGGAAGCGGTGCTGCACAGCGACCTGACCACCCTGCGCGAAGCCATCGACAAGTACTACGGCGACCGCGCCAAGTACCCCGATACCCTCGACGAGCTGGTGTCCAGCAAATACCTGCGCAACCTGCCCAAAGACCCGTTCACCGACAGCCAGACGACCTGGGTCGTGGTGCCCCCGGACGATCCGTCCAAGGGCGCGGTGTACGACGTGAAGAGCGGTGCCCCCGGCAAGGGGCAGGACGGCACGGCGTATAGCGAGTGGTAGTCATGGCGAGGCGCAACAGCATGGCGCAAGGTTGGCCGAAGAACGGTTCCCGGGCCAGGGGAGGGGGACGGCAGGCCGGCACCGGGCGGGTTTCACCTACCTGGGCGTACTGATGCTGGTCGCCATCATGGGGGCCTTGCTGGCCGCCACCGGCGAGGTCTGGTCCACCGTGATCCGGCGCCAGAAAGAGCAGCAGTTGCTGTTCGTCGGCCACCAGTTCCGCGACGCCATCCGCCAGTATTACGAGCGCTCTCCCGGCGGGGTGAAGCGCTACCCGCGCACCCTCGACGACCTGCTGCTGGACAAGCGCTATCCCACCACCCAGCGCTATCTGCGCAAGATTTACTTCGACCCGGTGACCGGCAAGCAGGAATGGGGGCTGCTCAAGGCGCCGGACGAAGGCATCGCCGGGGTCTATAGCCCGGCGCGCGGCACTCCGATCAAGGTGGACAACTTCACGGCGCCGGATGCCGCCTTCAAGGGCGCGCAGCGCTATTCCCGCTGGCAATTCAGCTATCAGCTGGTGCAGCCGGGTAGTGCCAACGGCAGCCAAAATACCCCGTCGACATCCGACGCGCAGGACAGCGAGGACGCGTCGGACGATCAGACCCAGGCGCCCGCCGGGCAGTGAATTCAAGGCTTCCAGACCGTATCGCCGCGCACCGCCGCCCTCGCGCCAGCTGTTCATCGGCCTAGCTCATCATCATCTTCCCTCCGGTTTCGAACCATTTGGCGAGCGTTGTAAATACCCCATAGTTTTGCCGTAACTGGCCGTGTTTTATCTTATTTTGTTAATGACATATTCTTAATTAAAACAAAGGCATAGTGAGTCTGTTTTATCTGGCGGCGAGGCCGGGAAACGGCCTCGGCAACCCGGTTTTGGTGTGTATAGTGAGGGCCTGATCTATTAGAAATCAGGGAAAAATCACTGGCGATGTCCGGTTCCAGGGCATTCGCAATGACTTGACTGATAGCGTTTTGGCGCACACCAGGCTCTCTTTATAAAAACAGGAGCCAAGGCAATAAATAAGGTGTGGCCGCAGCAAGAAGCGATCGCTGCTCAGTCATTTCCTCAGGGGGGCCAAAGGGGGTCACGTTCCTGTACAGGAAAGGGCGGGTTCGTCTTGTTCGCATTCGGGTCGGGTTGGCAGGTGAGTTTCCCAGACAATGAGAAAGGAACCTCATGTTTGGAACTGCCGCCGCGAACTGCGGCCAAAGGGGCTTGTTTACCCGCGTCATGCCGGGACTGCTGTTGGGCCTGGCGCTGCTGGCTTCTGGCCCAAGCCTTGCCCAATCAACCAACACCACCTCTCAAAATCAGGTTGCTGCAACAACCGGTTCGGCCGTCGAACGCGAAGGTGTGCTCGAAGTGATCCACTGGGATAACCTCGACAAAACCAGCTCCTTCAAACGTTACCTGCGCACCAACGACGGCAAGCGTTTTGAGCTGAAATTCAAGAAGCATGCCCCGTCCCATCTGACCGGCACCAGAATCAAGGTGAGAGGGATGCAAAGTGGTAACGTACTGGCGCTTGATTCCAGCACCAGTTCCTATCAGGTCCTTGCGATGCCCGCGCCCAACGCGGTTGGTGCACAGAACACGGCAGTGCTGCTGGTCAATTTCACTGACAATACCACTCAGCCATTTACCACGACCCAGGTCAACAGCACGGTATTCGGCTCGGCCAACAACTATTTCAAAGAAAACTCCAGCCAACAGACCTGGCTGACGGGGAGCGTGTACGGGTGGCTCACCCTCCCGATGACGCAAACCTGCAGTTACTACAATATTGCCACTGCGGCTAATACCGCTGCGGCCAATGCGGGGATCGATCTCTCCCCGTACACCCGCTTCGTTTACATCTTCCCCTACAACAGTACCTGCGGCTGGAGCGGCATGGGGACGGTCGGTGGCTCTCCTTCCGATGCGTGGTTGAATGGCCGTTTGGCCACAACGGCGGTAACCCACGAAATGGGCCACAATCTTGGCCTGTATCATTCCCACTCTATGGAGTGTGGCGCGACCAGTATCGGCAGCAGTTGCACTAGCAGTGAATATGGAGACCCTTTCGATGTGATGGGGGCTCCGGCCGGGACCGCCCACTACAATGCCTTTCAGAAGGAACGGCTTGGCTGGTTGAACTACGGCACCTCGCCGACAATCACGACGGTGAGCAGCTCCGGCACCTATGCGATTGAACCATATGAAACCAGTACCACCGGCGCCAAGGCGCTGAAGATTCTGAAGAGCACCGATCCGACTACGGGATACAAGACATGGTATTACGTCGAACTCAGGCAGGCGCTGGGGCAAGATACCTATCTCTCCAGCTATCCCAATGTGGTCAGCGGTGTGCTGGTCCATACGGGGGCCGATGGCGATGGCAACAGCAGTTACCTGCTCGACATGACGCCGAACAGTTCGACCAACGACTGGATTGACCCGGCCTTGACGGCGGGCCAAAGCTTTACCGACAGCACGGCCGGCATCACCGTCACCGTCCAGTCGGTGAGTTCCACTGGCGCCAGTGTGAGTGTGAGCCTGGCAGGCCAAACGGTATCGACGCCGACCTGTACCCACGCCAACCCGACTGTCAGCCTGTCTCCCGGGCAAAGTCCCACGGTAACTCCGGGCACGGCGGTAACGTATACCTTGAGCGTCACCAATACGGACTCAAGTGCTTGCCCCAGCTCTCAGTTCAACTTGAGCTCGGTGGTTCCGTCCGGCTGGTCGGCAAGTTCCACTAGCTCGGTATTGAGCTTGGCTCCCGGGGGCAGCGGCAGCACCTCGGTCGTGGTGACGTCGCCCTCGACCGCCACGACCGGTTACTACGGGGTGAGCTCGACGGCCACCAATGGCTCCGCCACCAGCTATAAGGCATCGGCTTCAGCAACCTACGCACTCGCGACAAGCTCGACTACTACCACCCAGCCGCCGGTGGCGGTGAATGACAGTGCGACAACCAAAGTAGCCTTGCCGGTGAATATTCCCGTGCTGGCCAATGATTCAGATCCGGCCGGCAAGAAACTGACGGTCACCGCCGTCGGTGCTGCCGCACATGGGAAAGCAGTCATCAATGCCGACGGCACCGTGACGTACTCGCCCAACGGCAAATACAAGGGCAGCGACAGTTTCAGCTATACCATCAGCGACAGCAGCAGCACCGCCTCTGCCATGGTATCGATCCAGATCAGCCGCTAGACGAACAAGGGGGCAACCTGCCAAGCCGATCATGGGCATAGCAAGGTTGATTAGAAGGCCCGGCGCAAGCCGGGCTTTTTTCTTTCGGTCGCTGTCCCCAGCGTGCCGCTCATGCTCGGCAAGCCGGATGTGATGTCGGGTGATGGGGGCAAGAAAACGGCTAGTCGTGAAAAAGCCCGGCCGAAGCCGGGCTTTCGTAAGGTGCCAAAGCTGCCATCCCTTATTGGCAAGCACTTGGCAGGTTGTTGTTGTAAGCGTCCAGCTTGGAGGCCAGATTGTTGGCGGTGGTTGCATCCGCCTTGGTCAGGTTGCTGTACGAGCCGGTGCCATTAAAGCCGTACTTCACTAGCAGGGCGTTCGCCTGAGTAATGGCAGAGCTCACTGCCGGGCAAATCGCCGCACCTGCCGTGACGTTCAGTTCAGCGGCCAGAAGCTGGGCTGCCAAACCGTACAGCGGATTGCTTGCCATCTTCTTGCCCGTCAAGATGTCGGACTTGTTGAGCAGCAAGACTGCATAGCAAACATCAGTGCTGGAACCATCCAGGTACAGGGTACCAACCTGTTCGCCCGGAGGCGTTGCCAAGGCCAGGGTCTGGTCAAGTACCGGAGCTTGTTTCCCGTTGCTTTGCTTGCAAGAGGAGGCTGTCCAGTTTTTCCAGAAGCCGATGGTCCGAGCGTTACCTCCCGGAGGCGGCGTGTTGTCTACCGCGAACGACTTGGTTTCACCTGCCGCTACCGTAAAGTCGGTGCACAGCACGCTGTTATCACCATCCGGGTTGAACACCGTATAGGCGCTGCTCAGCGAGGTCTGCCATCCCGGCAGTACCGCTTCGCAAAGCTGGTAGTGCGTACCCGGAACCAGCAGGGTGCTGAAGGTGAACGTGCCATTATTGGCGGCATTGGCGGTGGCCGTTTCCAGCGTAGTCCCGGCTTGCGTCGTGCTGGCTCCCTGTCTCAACTGGAAGTCAAACGACTCCGTGCCTGTCAGCGCCGCGCCACTCTGCGTCTTGACAACGGTTGCTTTGCCAAGCTTGGTGTTGTGGAACGAGCACTGGAACAGCTTGCCTGCGTCAGCTGGGTAATTCACCGCGAAGCTGCAGATGGTGGTGGTGGCACCGTCATTCGGTGTCGCACTATCCAACTGCCAACCGCTCTTCAGCGTTTCCGTCATGGTGAACGTGCCTTCTTGCAGGGCACCACCAATGTCCACATAGCCCGCGCCGGCATTGGCCGTAGCTTGGATTCCGGCTGGCGGAAGTCCCGGCCCTTGCAGGGTGAAGGTCCAGGTGAAATCCGGATCGCCAGACTGCAATAGCGGATCGGTTATTTTCTGAACCTGTGCGGATGCCGGGCCAGCCAGTAGCTGATCATTGTACTTAACTGTACCCGAGCAGTTGGGCAATGTGAGGTCCTGGGTCTTCGTTGTACCCGATGGATCCGATAGGCCGATGACTTGGCCGGTATTGGAGCCAGCCGGCGTGAACGTCGCCGATTGTTCCACCACCGTGTAGTTATCCGGCACCAGACCTGTCAGGGTCGACGTCAGTTCGGTGGCACCTCCTCCAGTGAACGAGATGGTTACGTCTTCTCCATACGTGCTGTCATTGGCTCGCGAGACATGGAACAGAATGTCAAGTTTGTCACCCGCAAACAGGAACGTTGGATTGGAGTTATCGATCACCTTGTCAATTGTCAGCGCAACAGAAGCCGACGAGGAAATATTGACATTGAGCGGACCGGCGGTCGCCAAGGTGACATTATTGTCACCCGTCAGAGTGGCCGAGTCACTCAATACGCCACTGGTGACCTGCAGGCTTGCCAGGTAGATCGTCTTGTTGAAGCTCACCGAACCGCTATCCGTCTGGGCACCCGAACTCCACCCTACCGGACCGACCGTGTGAGTGCCGGCAATATATCCACCCGTGAAGCTGCCAACCGATGGTGTCGCTACCGAGAACGTCAGACCGGTGCCCGTAATGGACTCGGTATCGGTAATGCTGACCGTCGAGTTGTTGATGGTCCCTGCTGTGATCTGTGCCTTGGCCGTCGCACTGGTGTTTCCCGGTACGGTAATACCCGTATCCTTGTCGGTATACGTGGCCGTGGCTACATCGTTGAGGAAGTCACCGATATTGCCGTCCGAGGATGGCAGCGTGACTGTGTGGGTGAACACATGCGAGGAGTTCGCGGGCACGTCAAACGATCCGAGGTTGGCGGTGTCCAGTGCTACCGACTGTGTCGTACCCTGGTAGATCGTGTCGCTTACTGCCACGGTAATGGTGCGCGATGCGGGGTTGGTGGCCGTAATGTTGGCCGTCACCGAGATCGTTCCCGGAATGATGCTGACTTTTGTCCAGGTCACGGTAATCGTGACCGGTTTTTCAAGCGGCGCATCTTTCACGCAAACATCGCCGAACGAGACTTCCGCCGGGTTGGCTTCTTTTTTCAGGCTCCACGCCTGGTCGCCACCCTGTGCCGCACTCATGTTCTTGTCCAGCTTCTGCGGCAGGATTTCCTTCACCGGGATGGAAACATCGCGGCAACCAAGCCCAGAGCAATCAACAGTGGATGCTCCGGTCTGGAGTGCGAGGTTCGAGTGAAGCGACGATCCCGGGAACAAATGGGAACCCAGTGCCAGGCGCTCATGATAGTCATACACGCAGGTCGTGTTCTGGGCCTGATTGATGGTGAGCAGGCGATAGATCGACGCGGTAAGTCCACCCAGTCCCGGGGACATTTGCGTTTGAGGACCGACGGTGGGGGCGGTACACGAGGCGCTAGACAACGCGGTATTCAGCACGGGGACTGAAATGACGTCATAGCCCAAGGCGGTTCCGCTCAGGTTGTCGGCCACTACGGCAATGGTATAGCTCTGGTTTGATGGTGCCGAATTGCCAGCAGCCGCTGTCACGCGGTGCGGAACCAGGTCCAGCTCATTCCAGCCCTTGCCAAGGTTGCCCGTGGTATAGGCCGCATCAGGGCAAACAAAGGGGCCTCCAGGTGGGAAGGTGATGGAGCCGTCGTTGCGGCAGCCTTCCAGTGTGAAATTGACATGGCTCGGATCAGCCGCGAACGCAGGGCTCGCACCGAGCACCAGAAGCAAGGTAGTGAGTAGCAGTCTGAAAAACGTTAGAAAAGGTCGTTTGTCGCCACCCGGCGTCATCGCCGTGGCGGATGAGTGCGTTCTGGGAGCTTTCCGGCGTCTCCCGAAACAATTGGAGTCCATTTTTCTACCTCCTCTGATTGCTCAAAGGCGGTTCCTGCCAAGGAATCGCACGCTTGATTCCCCTATGACCAGCGACAATATCGCCAGGATGTTTTATTGATGTTACTTCTTATCGGGTTATTCCCTCATTCGGCACTGAACAAGTTGTCCTGCGCAATGGACCGATGGGGCATAGGCTTATTGGCGGGTGCAGCGGTACATACCGATAGGCTTGCCTCCAGCGTAAGAGAAAGACACACAGTAAATATTAGGAGGTGGTTTCGAAAGATTCAACGTCATGTTTAAAATATAATGTTGGCAACTATCGGAAATAAACATCCATATAGGTGAATAGCCACGCTGCTGATGGGAGGTTTTTTGTTCGCAGGTGATAGAAAATTGCGAGCGTGGTGACCGGCGAAAAGACGGCAGCTGGATCGCCCGTTATGCCAAAAGCAATGTCGCTCGGCAACCCTCACCCGTTTGTGCCCCGGGTTTTTCGATGCGCCGGGTTATTTGTACGATGAATTCTGGACATCATTTCCCCCCTTGAACTATATCTAGTTTTACTTGTTCCGTATTTTTGGGAAAAAAAGGGAAGAGGGTCATGAAGAAGCACTTATTGCTGAGCGCGGTCATTGCGATGGTAGGGATAGCAAATGGAGCCTGGGCCGATGAGAAATCGGTCAGGTCTTTATTCGAGCAGCGCTTTCCCGGAGCCAAGGCCGAGTCGGTAACGAAAGAACCGCTCTCGGGGTTGTACGAGATATTTATGGGCGGGCAGGTGCTCTATGCCGATGAAGGGGTCAATTACGTCATCCAGGGCAGCCTGGTCAACGCCAAGACCCGCCAGAACCTGACCGCAGAGCGGCTGAAGAAACTCACCGAAATGCCCTTCGACAAACTGCCTTTCGATCAAGCCATCAAGATCGTGAAAGGCAACGGGACACGCAAGCTGGCTGTCTTCGAAGACCCGGATTGCCCATTCTGCAAACAACTCGAGACCGAGCTGCGCAAGGTCGACGACGTGACGCTCTACGTTTTCCTCTACCCGCTGGAACAGCTGCACCCGGGCTCCACCACCAAATCCATGAAGATATGGTGCGCGCCGGATCGGGCCAAAGCCTGGCTGGGCGCCATGCAGGATGGGACTGTCCCTGAAGGAAAAGGGGAGTGTGAAAATCCCGTCGCTAAACTGGCCGAATTCGGCCGCTCCCGTCGCATTACCGGTACACCGACGATGATTTTTGAAAACGGCACCCGTGTCGCCGGTGCTGTTCCTGCCGGAAGGATTGAGCAATTGCTGGGTGAGAACGTCGCCAAGCAATAATCCTGCTCAGATTTTTCACGTGAAAACCCCTTGGTTCGCCAAGGGGTATTTTTATTTAATGCTCAATGGTTTTTACCAGGAGTGTTTTTTTACTAAATTGTTATGTTAATAACATATTAATTGATATGTAAATACAGCAATTGGATCACTGGTTTTTGTGGGAGTGACGAGCTTACGTGATAAAAATATGATTTTTTGTTCTTTTTGTGGTTTGTTCCATTCAAATGTCTTGTTTTTGCCGGCTCCATGATAGTCGATTGCCATTTGTGGCTGACGGTGTATAGTGAGCCTGCCAATGTTAAGCAAACATAGGAAACATTCACCGCTGACGGCGCCGAAAAAAAGAGCGCCTTGTCGTGGAAGGTTATTGGGTACCAAAAACAATAAATGGTTATCACGATAATAAAAATGGCAAAACAAAAAAGGGTTTATTGTTATTGCGATAGGGGCATTTTTTTATCCTGATAGCCTTGGCGAAATGACCGGTCAGGTTGCGGTGGGGTTTCCTTTAATGAAGAAAGGAATCTCATGCTTCGCCATTCAGGGGGATTATCCGGCCAGCGCGTCGGCCTGCACTACATCCTGATGTGTTGCTGGCTGACGCTGCTTTTTTTGCCTCCCCCAGCTTTGCCCAATCTACGGCTGGCTTGAAAAACAGCCCTCAGGCCTCCTCCTCCGCGCAGTCAGTCCAACTCCAGGGTACCCTGGAGGTTCTGCACTCAGATGATCTCAAGAACAAGAAGAGCCATAACCGCTACTTCCTGAAAACAGATGCGGGCGTACGCTACGAGATTCAGTTCAAGAAGGGCCATCCTCGAAATGCCCCGGGCAGCAAGGTTCGGGTCACGGGCACACAGAGCGGCAACACCATTATGCTGGAGTCGACGGGCACGACCAGCTACCAGGTGCTCGCTGCCCCCGCATCCGGTTTGAACGCGCTGGGCGAACAAAAGACCGCGGTACTTCTGGTCAATTTCCAGGACCAGCCCACCAATAAGCCTTGGACGCTCGCCGACTGGAACAGCTTTGTCTTCGGTACCGCCAGTGGCACGGTCAACAACTTCTATCTGGAAAACTCCTACCAGCAGACCTGGTTTGCCGGCAACGTATACGGCTGGTACACGCTGCCGATCAACAGCACGGATGCCTGCAACACCGACAACATCGCGGCAGCGGCCAAAACGGCGGCCAGCGCCGCCGGGGTCGACCTTTCCGGCTACGCTCACTTGGTCTATGTCTTTCCCAATACCAGTAGTTGTTCCTGGGGGGCTTGTCGTCGGTCGGCACTGTTCCGTCCCAATCCTTCATCAATGGCTTCATGAAGCTGGATGTGGTTGGCCACGAACTCGGTCATGCGCTCGGCTTGTGGCACTCGCACGGGCTCGATTGCGATGTAAGCCCCACGGGAAACAGTTGCAGCTACATCGAGTATGGCGACCATGTCGATCTCATGGGATGGCAAACCGGGCACTTCAACGCCTTCCAAAAAGAAAGACTGGGCTGGCTGAACTACAACGTGTCGCCACCTATTGCCACGGTGCAAAGCAGCGGCAGTTACGTGATCGAGCCTATGGAGAGTGCGGGTGGGGGCAACCCCAAGGGGCTGAAGATTCTCAAGAGCACCGATCCCACTAGCGGTGCCAAGACCTGGTATTACCTGGAATACCGCCAGCCGATCGGGGTCGATTATTACTTCAGCACCAACAGCATTTACCAGCCGGCCAATATTTTCGGTGGTGTTCTGGTGCGTACCGGAACGGATGGCGATGCCTCGAGCAGTTTCGCCCTCGACATGACTCCCGGCAGCCTTTCCTCCCCTACTGGAGCCGATCTGGCGGATCCTGCATTGGTGGTGGGACAAAGCTATACGGATGCCTCTGCCGGGGTGACAATTACCCCCACTTGGGCCAATGGCACCGGCATCGGCGTCGATGTGACGTTTGCCAAAACGGCATGTACTCGAGCCAATCCCTCGGTGACGATATCCCCCGCTCAGAGTTCCTCCGTCCTCGCGGGGACGGCGGTGACCTACACCGTGGCGGTCACCAACAACGACAGCAGCGGTTGTAGCGCCTCCACCTTCAACCTGCAGGGGACCGTGCCCAGCGGCTGGAGTGGCACCTGGGCCGCCGCCAGTCTGAACATCGGCCCGGGCAGTGTGTCTTCGACCACTTATACCGTCACCTCGTCCTCCTCGGCGGTCGCGGGCACCTACAGCATTGCCGGGACAGCAACCAACACGGCGGCGACGGCCTACAGCGGTAGCGGCTCGGCCAGCTACGTCATCGGCACCTCGTCGACCACCACGACCACGACCAAAGGCAAGGGTCGTACTAAGTAAGATAGAAGATTCGGGCTGCCGCCTCTTTGCGGCACGGCAGGTCGATTTGTCGTAGGTATGAAAAAGGGCGATGAGTCTTGCGACTCATCGCCCTCGTTTTTCCTGGTTCTCAGGAGGAGGCGCTTACTGTGGTGTCTTGCCACACTGCGAGTCGGTCAGGCAGTCGATGACATCCGGGATGCCGTCAACATCTGCGTCGCAGAGGTAGCAGGTGGCGGTTGCCGGGCCGGCGGTGAACGTCCCTTTGATGCTGCCCGTACCGGTGACGCTTGCTCCATCGGAGAAGGCGGCAGTGGACGGCGGGTTCGCCAGATCGGTGTTGGTCGGGTTGTAGCTACCGGTGAAGCAGGCCGTCTCGTTCGGCGACAGCACCAGGTCTGGGGTCTGCAGCGCGGCCAGTGTCGAGCAGTCGACCTGGGTAAAGCTGCTGACCTTGGTATCCGTCGGCGTGGAGATGGTGACCAGTTCATTGGAGGTGCTCGGGTTGGTAACGGTTACCTCAACGTTAGCCTTCAGTGCTATCAGCGAGTTGGTGCCGGCAACCAGTTGCATGCCTTTGCAAACCTTGGTGATTTGCAGGTCGGCCTGGACTGTGGCTTGGCAGGCGGTGGCGCTGGCGCTGCTCACGACGGCATCTTTCTGGATATCGCTCAAGCCTGCCGACGAACCGGCCACGGCATGGATCGAATCCTGGAAGCTGTTCAGCGCACCCGTGCACGAAACCCCGACAATCACGCTGTCGTTCGGGCCCAGAGAACTGGCCACTTTGACCAGGTTACCCGATTCGAGCTGGGTATTGACGACAGACGTATCCACCACTGCCGTACCCGTGCCAGTGACACTGCTGATCTTGCAAGTCTCGCCGGTCTGCCCAAAGTTGTAGGTCTCTTTGAAGCTGGCGTCATAGACCGTGCCGGAAGCACTGTCGTTGGCGATGGTCACTGTGAACCCGCTGGTAAAGGTGGTGAAGTCGCTATTCACCGTAGCGGCAGAGCAAGTCTTCGACGCGGCGATGCTGCAGTTCGAGAAGTTGCCCAGTGTAAAGTCGAAGATGGTCGCGCCGAGCGACGTCGAGGAACGGGTATCGGCCAGGTAACGGTTGAAGCACCCGGAGATGCCCGCCGAGGTCAGGTCGATGCCGCCTTCGAAGAACTCGCCGATGTCCAGGTCCTTGGAGCTGGTGTAGTCCGTGCTGCTAGGGTTGGACTGTTTGGTTTTCACCAGCCAGGGCACGTCCGGAGAGGTGCCGTCGCCGTTGAGCACGGCCCCGTTGACCTTGGCGCAAACGTCGAAAGCGGTACCGTCGCATTCACCGCCCGAAGCCACCGGGGTCGGGCCCAGCGAGCCATCGGCCCCGCCGTTCCAGCGGTAGGCATTGATCGTGCTAACGCGGCCGCCGTTGGTGAATTCGGAAACGATCAGGATGTCGCCGTCCGTGTGAGTGCCCGTGAAGTTGGTCGTGCCGTTGCCTACGGGGCAGCTGACGGTCGGATCCTTGAGGAACCAGAAACCGACGTCCTTGGTGCCGTCGTTGGACGCCACATCCAGGCCAAAGTAGACAAACAGGTGCGGTTTCCCGTCCGACGTCCCGACTGTTTTGGTGTACGCAACGGCGTAGGCGTTGTTGATATCCACCTTGTCGTTGACGTTGTTGGTCTTCTTGCACTGCCAGCCCGGGGTGATGTTCAGCGTGTCCTTACTCCCGGTGGCGTAGAGGCTGTTGTCGGCAGTGGTTGCCGGAAAGAAATCGACAAGGAAGCTGGCCGAAGTGAAGCCGGCCGGCAAGGGCGACTTGGCGGTGGCTCCCGCGCTCGGGGCAAGCCCCGTGAAAATATCCGACCAGTCGGGTTTTCCGGCGGGGCCGCCGGTGCTGGAAAGGATGTCGCCATCAAGCTGGAAGTTGTCGGCCGGGTTGTCAGCCAACGCTGGCGCCGTGCCCGCTAGTGAGAAGGCCGCTCCCATCAACAGCGTTCCCAGCAGCTTCTTGAAACAATGTGTACCCACGATACACCTCCTTTGAAACACTCAAAGGCGGTTCCTCCCTAAAGGAATCGCACGCAAGATCCCCTACTTTTGCCAAATTTCCACCAAAGCTATCTATCTTCGTTATTTTTGTTCGCACGATAAATCGCCAAACGACACGCGGGGGTTTCTGCTTCGCTCGCGAGCAAGGCGCTATGCCGGCATGGGGGGAGGCTTGGATGCTTCCTATGCCATGCGGGCAAGCCACATGCTTAATGCTAGTATTCTCTAACAAGTAATTCAAAAAAATATTTAAAATATGAGCGTGGCAATACGGCGGCGGAATACTGCTGATGCTGGCATTTTCGGGGTGGGAACGTCGCTTAAAGCGTGTCAGGGTTGCTGTTGATTGCGAGCCAAGCCGCTCATGACGCGAGGGACATAATTCAGGGTTTCCTTATACGGCGGAATGGTATTGCCATAGCGGGCGACGGCTTGCTCGCCGGCATTGTAGGCCGCCAGCGTCAGCTTCAGGTCGTTGTCGAAGCGGCTCATCAGGTCGCGCAGGTACTGCGCTCCGCCGCGAATGTTCTGCGCCGGGTCGTAGGGGTCGGCCACGCCATAACGGCGTGCCGTCGCCGGCATCAGCTGCATCAGGCCGATGGCGCCCTTGGGGGATACCGCGCTCGGGTTGTAGCCCGACTCGACGGCGATGACGGCGTGCAGCAGTGCGGCGTCCATGTTCAGGGCGCGGGCGGTGTCATCGATCAGGCCGGCGACGCGGGCACGCAGCTGCGGGTCGATGGCAGGCGCCGGTCGGGCGGAACGCTCGCCTGCCGGCGCCGAGCTGTCGGCCGTGGCCGGGGCCTCCTTCGGTGTGCGCATGAGCAGAGCGTAACGCTTGTCCTGTGGCACGTTGCTGAAGTGCAGCGTGCCGTCGGCATCCTTGAAGGCATAGATGTCGGCCCACGCGCCGTTTGTCAGGAGGAGCGCCGGCAACAGCACGGCCAGGCGAGCCGCCAAGCGCGGTGAAAGAGTAAAACGGGCGTTCATGGTGATTCCTCTGCTGCATCGGAGACTGATCAAGAAGCTCAGTCCGGTGTGCGGCTTGTCGTTGTCAATACATCCCGGTACGGAAGCGATATCCCTTGTAATTCAATATGATGCCGTCTGGCAAGATACTTTCCAGCTTGATGCCGGCGGCGACTTCATCGCCGGCCCGTCGCGCCCGGTCATTGATGATGGCCATGCGCTCATTGTCGTCGGCCGAGTACGAGGCTCCGGAGACCGTCACATTCTTCTCCACCTCCTTGCGCAGCTCCGCCGGCAGCTCGCCGAAATCGATGACCCGGTTGCTGCGCTTGAGGTTGGCCGAAGGAGCGGGGTCGGCTGCTGCAGGGGCTGGCGTCGCGGTGGCCGCCTCCGTGGCAGCGGGTTGCGCTGGAACTGGGGTCTCGGCATGGTGCCGCGCTTCAGTGGAGGGCTTTTCGCGCCGGATCTTGGCCACGGAGGGGAGGGGGAGGGCTTGGCTGGACGGCTGCTGGGGGGCGATTTTTTCTCCGCTGTCGTGGCGGGCAGAGGGGGCGTCTGGCTGGTCGGGGCCGCCTGGTCCAATTCCTGCCGTGGCGGGACCGCACGGCCGTCCTGATTTCCCCGCCAGGCCTGGCTTTTCGCTAAGGCCGGCGCATCGGCCTGGGGGCGTGAAGCCTGGGCCAACTGATTTGCCGCTGGTGGGCGCATCATGAGCAGGGCGCCACCGGCCAGCAGGCCTCCGCCCAGCAGCGCCAGCAGCGCCAGATTGGGCCAGCGCCTGTGTGGGCCGGTGGTCGCAATGGTCCCGGTCACGTGGACCGAATTGAGGGTGGGCGCTGCGGAGCGCTGCCGTTCCTGATCGGCCTTCAGCAAGGCGTCGAGAATGTATGACATGGTGGCTACCCCTTCATCCCTGGATTTTTCGTGGCCATGCCAAGCAGGCGCGGAGAGGTCGTATCGCTGTTGCGGGTCAGGCGGATCAGCGTGTGCGGCCCGACAATGCCGTCGCTCGGCAAACCATCCGCGCGCTGGAAACGCATCACCTGTTCCTCCAGTCGGGCATCGAACACCGGGTTCTTGGCTGTGGCCGCCAAAGGTTCCAGAGGTTGGCCGAACTGATGGTTCAACCAGGACACCATCAATCCCCGGCTGCCGCGCGCCAGTGGTGCCCGGTAGTTGGGCGGCGCCTTCCATAACAGCGTGTAGCGACCACTCCAGAGTTGGCTCAGGGCAGAAACCGGCAGCGTGAACGTCTGCGTGCCGGAGATCAGGACGGCGTGGTCGTCCTGCAAGGTGGAAAGCAAGAGGTACCCCGTGCGCCCATCCGGCAGGCGCAGCTGCAGCACGGCCGGCCTGTCGAGGCGGCGCAATTGCTCCAGGTCGCCGGACTCGCTCAGACAGTGCAACCCGAACGCCTCCGCCTGCAGGCAGGTACTGGCCTCGTCGTCGACGGGCAAGCGGATGCCCCAGCGTGCCAGCAGAGCCCGGTAAGCCAGGCTCACTCCGTCCGGGCCTGCGCTCTGCGCGATAACGGCCGGGGTCGATACGGCCGAGGTGTCCGTGCCCATGGCACGGGCCGACGAGATGGCCGGAGCGGCGTGTTTGGCGAGGGACGGTTTCAGGCCCGGACGCGATGGAACAGGGCGGTTTGGGGCAAAGGGCTCTGCGTAATAAAACAAGGCCGTCGCGAGGGTGGTGGCACTGAGCAAGGCCCCCAGGCCAATCACCAGTTTCTGCCACGACCGGGGCGCGCTCTGGCCGTACACCTCCTTGGCCGCTTGACGCAGGATCTCGCGGTCGACTTCATCCTTGCCCTGCACGTAGGCACCGAGCAGGGCGCGGTCGCACAGAATGTTCAGCTTGCGCGGTATCCCGCTGCTCAGGCGAAACAGCAGGCGGCTGAGTGAGGGGGAAAACAAGGCGCGCCGGCTCCCCGCGACATCCAGCCGATGGTGGACGTAAGCGGTGATTTCCTCGGGCTGCAGTGGTCCGAGGTGGTAGCGGGCGACGATGCGTTGCGAGAGCTGCTGCAATTCCGGCCGCGCCAGTTTGTCGCGCAACTCGGGCTGGCCCAGCAGGATGATGTGCAGCAGCTTGCGCTGGTTGGTTTCAAGATTGGTCAGCAGCCTGATCTGCTCCAGCACGTCGCTGTCCAGGTTCTGTGCCTCGTCGATGATGAGGAGGGTGGTCCGCCCCTGGGCATGGGCCGCCAACAGATGGTCGTTGATGCTGTCGGTAAAGGCCTTGTTGCTGGTGTGGTCGGGCGGGGCGGGAATGTGGAGCTCTTCGCAGATCGTCGACAGCAGCTCGAGCACGTTCAGCTTCGGGTTGAAGATGAAGGCGACGTCGCAATTGTCAGGCAATTGCTGCAGGAAGCAGCGGCAGATGGTGGTCTTGCCGGTCCCGATCTCGCCGGTCAGCAGCACAAACCCGCCGTCCCCTCCGATGCCGTACATCAGATGGGCGAGCGCTTCGCGATGCCGCTGGCTCATGAAGAGGAAGCGCGGATCCGGCGCGATCGAGAACGGCGGATCGGCCAAGCCATAGTGGTTCGTGTACATGGCGCTGCCTATAATGGCGTTGTACTCAACGACTTGCTTGAAAAAATTATAGTAAGCGCTTTAGAGTGTGCTAGTCGGAACGACTGTTTTTTTTGTTTGGAATAGGCGCTGAGCAACAGCGATCGCGGTGCGCGGAGCTTGGACCGGCCGATAGGGGAGAGGGGCGGAAAAACAAAAAGCCGTTGAGTTGAACTCAACGGCTTTTGTCTGGTGCCCAGGAGAAGACTCGAACTTCCACAGTGTTGCCACCGCTAGGACCTGAACCTAGTGCGTCTACCAATTCCGCCACCTGGGCATAAAACTTTAAATTGTAACTACAGACCGGCTATGCTTAGCCCATCTTCAAACTATTCCGTGGTGCCCAGGAGAAGACTCGAACTTCCACAGTGTTGCCACCGCTAGGACCTGAACCTAGTGCGTCTACCAATTCCGCCACCTGGGCACGGAGTATAAATTGTATTACATCACATCACTTGCTACGGCATCAGCGTTTGCTGGTGCCCAGGAGAAGACTCGAACTTCCACAGTGTTGCCACCGCTAGGACCTGAACCTAGTGCGTCTACCAATTCCGCCACCTGGGCATCGCTTTGCTGTATCATCTGCGCCACAGCAGTGCTGCGATGAGATGCGAATTATAAGGAGCCTCCAGAAATTGTCAATGCCTTCGAAACAAAAAAACAGAAAAATGCTTCCCTGCGTTTGCAGGATCCCCATCTTGAGCGGGAAAAACTCAAGTATGACAATCCCTTGCCGAGCCGGGAGTTCGTCATTCAGCTGCTCACCGAACAGGGTGTGCCTCTATGGCAGGACGAGCTCGCCCAGATGCTCGACATCAAAAAGGATGAGTTTCGCTACTTCGAACGTCGCCTGCAGGCCATGGAGCGTTCCGGCGAGATCATCATCAATCGCAAGGGCGCCATCTGCGTTGCCGAGAAACTGGAACTGATCAAGTGCAAGGTATCCGGCCATCGCGACGGTTACGGCTTCGCCATTCCTGAAGAAGCCGGCGTCGAAGACGTCTTTCTGTCCGAGCGCGAAATGCACAAGGTGCTGCATGGCGACCGGGTCATGGTCAGCATCACCGGTACCGACAAGCGTGGTCGTAACGAAGGCCGCATCGTCGAAGTGCTGGAGCGGGCGGTCCAGAAGCTGGTCGGGCGCATCTACCTGTCGCGCGGCGTGTGGCTGGTGGTGGCGGAAGACAAGCGCATCAATCAGGACATCCTCATCGAACCAGGTGGCGAAGGCGGCGCGCAGCACGGCCAGGTGGTGATCGTCGAAATTTCATCGCAACCGGACAGCTATCGTCAGCCCATCGGCCGGGTGGTGGACATCCTCGGCAACTACGCCGACCCCGGCATGGAAATCGAGATCGCGTTGCGTCAGCACGATCTGCCTCACGTCTTCTCGGACGCGGCGGTCGAGCAGGCCCAGGAGACGCCGAAGAAGGTACGCAAGAGCGATCACAAGGGCCGGGAAGACCTGCGCGAGCTGCCGCTGGTCACCATCGACAGCGAAACCGCGCGCGACTTCGACGACGCCGTCTTCGCCGAGCGGGTCGACAACGGCTACCGTCTGGTGGTGGCGATCGCCGACGTCAGCCATTACGTCATGCCGGGGGACGCGCTGGATCAAGATGCCGTAGAGCGAGGGACCTCGGTCTATTTCCCGCGCCGCGTCATTCCGATGCTGCCGGAAGCCCTCTCTAATGGTATCTGTTCGCTCAACCCCGACGTCGAGCGTCTTTGCATGGTCTGCGACATGCAGATCAGCACCAAAGGCGAGGTCAAACAATATCGTTTCTACCCGGCGGTGATGCAGTCCAAGGCGCGTCTCACCTATAACGCCGTGTGGGATTGGTTGCAGCATGGCTCCGATCACCCGATGTTGCCCAACCTGCAAACCCTGTACAGCCTCTTCAAAGTGCTGCTGGCAGCGAGGGAAGAGCGCGGAGCCATCGAGTTCGACAGCACCGAAACCCAGATGGTGTTCAATGAGAGCGGCAAGATCGACAAGATCGTACCGGTGGTGCGCAACGACGCCCATCGCCTGATCGAAGAGTGCATGCTCGCTGCCAACGTCTGCGCGGCCGATTTCCTGCTCAAGCACGAGCATCCCTGCCTGTTCCGCGTGCACGAAGGGCCGACGCCGGAAAAACTGGAAAACCTCAACACCTATCTCAAGCTGGTGGGGCTGGCGTTGGGCGGGGGCGAAACCCCGACCGCCAAGGATTACGCCAAGTTGGCCGAACAGATCCACGGCCGCCCGGATGCCCCGGTATTGCAGACCATGCTGCTGCGCTCCATGCAGCAGGCGCTCTACAGTCCGGACAATATCGGTCACTTCGGTCTGGCCTATGACGCCTATACCCACTTCACCTCGCCGATCCGCCGCTATCCCGATCTGCTGGTGCATCGCTCCATCAAGGCGGTGCTAGCCGGACGTCACTACAAGGCGGGTAAATGGTCGCAACTGGGTGAGCACTGTTCCATGACCGAACGTCGTGCCGACGATGCCAGTCGCGATGTGGAGTCCTGGCTCAAGACCTACTACATGCGCGACAAGATCGGTGAGGTGTTCACCGGGGAAATCAGTGCGGTCACCAGCTTTGGCGTATTTGTGTTGCTCGACGGTATCTATGTAGAGGGCCTGCTGCACATCTCCGAACTCGGCAAGGACTATTTCCACTACCGCAAGGACATCCAGGCCATCATTGGCGAGAAGAGCGGGGCTCGCTACCAGTTGGGCAGCCGCTTGACCGTCAAGGTGGTACGCGCCGACCTGGAAAGCAGTCGCATCGATTTCGTGCTGGTGCCGGAGTTCGAAGCGGCTGCCGAAGCCAAACCGGCGGCAAAGAAAAAGCGCAAAGTCAGCTAAATACGGCCCGATTTCTGGGTCCATAAAAGGGTTGGCTTCGGCCAACCCTTTTTGTTTTTGTGTGGGTTTTGCTTGTGCATCAATGACTTGCGATCTTCGTGCCGATTTTCTGTCATTTTTCTGCAAAAAGGCGTTGACGGTGTGGGGGTCGGGG